>NZ_JAFCLN010000009.1 GCF_018129385.1 Bradyrhizobium lablabi | reverse complement strand
AACCCTCATGGTGAGGAGCGCCGCCTGCGGCGCGTCTCGAACCATGAAGGCCGGGCTCGCTCACACGCTCAATGGGCATATGCGATAGCCCTGCCGCTCGCGGGGAGAGGTCGGATTGCATCGCCAGATGCGATCCGGGTGAGGGGGTACAGGTCTGACGGTTAGCACCACCCGTGCGGAGAGAGCCCCTCACCCCTGCCCTCTCCCCGTGAAGGACGGGGAGAGGGAGACGAGAGAGCTCTACCCGATCGACCAGGCGAACGGCGGCTTGCCACCGCGTGTCGGCATCAGGTGCACGGGGATATGGCGGCCGCAACCCGCGGCCAGGCCTTCGAATAATCCTTCCAGCACTTTGGTACAGGCCGGGTGATAGTCGCTGACATCTTCCATCAGCTTCCACGTCTTCTGCGTGACTTCGAAACTCCCGGATGACTCACTGATCTCAACGACGTCGTCCTGCGATTCGAACAGCGTGCGCAGGAAGCCCAAAAACTCTCTCGCGCCGCCGCGGGAGGCGAGCAGCGCGCGGGCGATCTCGTCAAAATACTGCATGCCGATCAGCTTGCCGGTGAGATGCAGGAGATAGCCGGCATCCTCGGGGCCGAACGTCTGCACCATCACGGGCGCGGCGGTCTTCACATATTCCATCGCGTAGTTGCGATAGGCCTTTTCCAGCCGCGGTCTCGGCCAGCTCTCGACCGGCAGCGCCGGCGCGGTGGCGGGATCGAACAGCGGCGCCTCGAGATGGCGCGCGAACACCAGGCGCTGGTCGAGCTCGAGCGGATGATCGTATTCGCAGTAATAGCCTTCCAGACCATCCTGCCCGTCGACGCTCTGCTTGGTGCAGACGAAGCCGAGCCTTAGATCGCCGAGCGCGACACCGTTATTGGCGTGCCAGCCGCGCAGCATCGCGCGTGAGACTTCGCCCGGCACGCCGCAGATCGCGGTGCCGCGCCAGATCCAGCGCGGCGGCGGATAGCGGATCCAGGCCTTGCGGTCGTTCTCGTACGTGTATTCGACATGCACGCCGCCGATCCAGTTGGAGAGATAATGGTACTGCGCGGCGGCGACCGCGGGCGGCAAATGATCGATGCCGAGCTTCTTCAGGCCGGGCAGAAAACGCTCCTGCTGCTGGCGGCGAAACACGCGGAACACGAATTCGGCGGCATCGGCGGTGCCGCGCCGCGTTACGACCGTGAGGATGAGCCCGGTGAAGAAGGCGTGATAGAGATCGGCGACGCTGCGCCATTTCAGCCATTGCGCCTCGCGCGCATCCTGCCCCGCAGTCATTTTCGCTCCCATTTTATCGTTCGCAGCCAGGCACTTCACACGAAATTCATGGCGCGTATTCGAACGTTTGCCTGCCTGCCGCATTGATGCAACGGCATTTTAGGGTTCCCACCATGCGCAAAAATCTGATGTTGGCAATCTCGATCGCCGCTATCGCCTTAGCTCTCACCGCGTGCAGCGATCCGCAGGACACCGCGACCGCCGAGCAGAGCTACGGCGCCTCGCCCAACCTGCCGGCGCCGCAACATTCCTGGATACCGACCGTCAATATCGCGACTGCCACAAGCTGGCCATCCGGCGCCAAACCGAAGGCCGCGAACGGCATGCAGGTGAATGCGTTCGCAAGCGGGCTCGACCATCCCCGCACCGTCTATGTGCTGCCGAACGGCGACGTCCTGGTCGCCGAGAGCAACGCCCCGCCGAAGCCGGGCGATTCCAAGGGCATCAAGGGATTCATCTACAAGCAGGTGCAGAAATGGGCCGGCGCCGGCGTGCCGAGCGCCAACCGCATCACGCTGCTGCGCGACGCCGATGGTGACGGCGTTGCCGAGACGCGCAGTACTTTCCTCAGCGCCTTGAACGGATTGAGATCGCCGTTCGGCATGGTGCTGGTCGGCGACGAGTTCTATGTCGCCAACGCCGATTCGATCATCAAATTCCCCTACCAGACCGGCACGACGAAGATCAACGCCGCGGGCACCAAGGTTGCCGATCTGCCCGGCGGCCCGATCAATCACCACTGGACCAAGGACCTGACCGCCAGCCCCGACGGTAGCAAGCTCTATGTGACTGTCGGCTCCAACAGCAATGTCGGCGAGAACACGATGGAAGAGGAAGTCTATCGCGCCTCCGTGCTCGAGGTCGACCGCGCCACCGGCAAATGGCGCGTGTTCGCCTCCGGCCTGCGCAATCCGAACGGCCCGTCATTCAATCCGCAGACCGGCGAGCTGTGGGTCGTCGTCAACGAGCGCGATGAACTCGGCGACGATCTGGTGCCCGACTACATGACCTCGGTGAAGGACGGCGGCTTCTATGGCTGGCCCTACAGCTATTTCGGCCAGCATGTCGACGCGCGCGTGCAGCCGCAGCGGCCGGATCTGGTGGCGAAAGCGATCGTGCCGGATTACGCGCTCGGCGCACACACCGCATCGCTTGGGCTCGTCTTCAACACCGGCAATCTGTTCCCGCCGGAGATGGCAAACGGCGCCTTCATCGGCCAGCACGGCTCGTGGAATCGCAAGCCGCGCTCCGGCTACAAGGTGATCTTCGTGCCGTTCAAGGACGGAAAGCCCTCCGGCAAGCCGCAGGACGTGCTGACTGGCTTCCTCAACGACGAGGGTGAGGCGCAAGGCCGCCCGGTCGGCGTGCGCATCGACAAGCAGGGCGCGCTGCTGGTGGCCGACGATGTCGGTAACACCATCTGGCGCGTCACGCCGGCGGCGACTTCGGCGGCAGTGCGATAGCTGCGCCACGCTTCTACCTCCGACGTGTTGACTCGGTCCCTCGCGAAACTATGGTTCGCGCCAAATCAAGGGATCGATCGATGACATTGCCGATGAGCTGGGACGAATGGGCGCAACATGACGGCATGGCGCTGGCGGCGCGCGTCCGAAGCGGCGAGCTGACGCCGGCCGAACTGGCGCAGCAGGCGGCCGCGGGTGTCGCCAAGGTCGATCCGCAGCTCTCCGGCGTGGTCGAGCTGTTTGACGACGCGATCGCCTCGCCGGAAAAGAACGGCACCAATCTCAATGGTCCGTTCGCCGGCCTTCCTTTCCTGATGAAGGATCTCGGCCCGACCATGCAGGGCCGCCTTCAGGAGATGGGCTCGCTGCTGATGCGCGGCAATCGCGCTGCGGCCGATACATTCCTGACCGGCAAGATGCGTCAGGCGGGCCTCAACCTGATGGGGCGCACGACGACGCCCGAGTTCGGCGTTTGCAGTTCGGCGGACAATCCCGCCGTCTATGTCACGCGCAATCCCTGGAATACCGACTACACCACCTGCGGCTCGTCGGCCGGCAGCGCCGCGATGGTCGCCTCCGGCGTGGTGCCGATCGCGCATTCGACCGACGGCGGCGGCTCGATCCGCATTCCCGCCGGGGTCAACGGCAACATCGGGCTAAAAGTATCGCGCGGGGTTTTCTCGATTGCGCCGCATCTGTCCGACCTGACCGGGTTGGTGTCGATCCAGGGCTGCCAGTCGCGCACCGTGCGCGACACCGCCGCGTTCGTCGATGCCTGCCGCGGCCCCTCGCCCGGCGAGTTCATGCCGTTCTGGACCGCGCCGCAGCCCTACACGGAAATGATCAAGCGCGATCCGGGCCGTCTGCGCATCGCGCTCTCGCACCAATGGGGCGAGTATGGCGCGACCGCGCCGATCGTGGCTGAGCTGGAGCGCGTCGGAAAATTCCTCGAAGGTCTCGGCCATCAGGTCGGCTATGCCCTTCCCGATGTCGATTACCGCGCGGCGTTCGAGGCGCAGACGCTTTGCTATATCAGCAATTTCGCCGTTGTGATCGGCAACATGCTGGCCGCGCGCGGACTGGACCAGCCGCCGGCCGATCTCATCGAGCCGATCAATATCCGCATCTGGGAGTACGGCCGCGACACCAGCTTTGCCGAACGCGCCCGCATGCAGGCGGTCTTCAACACGACCTCGCGCGGCTTCGGCCACTTCTTCACGGAATGGGATATTGTTCTCACGCCGATCACCGCGCTGCCGACGCCGAAGGTCGGCACGACGGAATTCCTGACCATCAGCGACAATCCATCGGTGCTGGACTGGTTCGCCAACCTCTGGCGCAACTTTGCCTTCACGCCGCTCGCCAATCTCTGCGGCATCCCCGCGATCTCGCTGCCGATGGCCGCGCACGAGAACGGATTGCCGCTCGGCATTCAGGCGATGGCCAAACAGGCCAATGACGGATTGCTGCTGCAGCTCGCCGCCCAGATCGAGCGCGCAATCGGCGGCAAATGGAATGCCGGCCTGACGCCCGGCGTGCATGTCACGGGCTGACGCTGATCCGTGCCCGGAGGTTTCTCCTGAGCCATAGGATCGCTTGCTATAGCTCATTTAATAGCGCAGGATGAGTTATAGAGGAGACCTATAACTCATGGCGTGGAACTGGGAGCAGCCGACTTGGCCCCGCTTTACTTATGACGCGGCCGCCCTTGAGCCGCTGGAGGCAGAATTCCTGCTCCGCTCAGGGGAGTTCATTGGTGCCTTCAAGCATGTCAGCCCGGGCGATCAGCAGAACCTGCGCATCGACCTCATCAGCGATGAGGCCCTGAAGACCTCCGAGATCGAGGGTGAAATCCTGAACCGCGACAGTGTCCAGTCGTCGTTACGGCACCAGTTCGGTCTTGGAGGGCAGCAAGCCGGAGTGCCTCCCGCCGAACGGGGGATCGCGCAAATGATGGTCGACCTGTATCTCAACTTCTCGAAGCCGTTGGCCGACGAGACCATGTTCGGGTGGCACGGCATGCTGATGAGTGGCGACCGGACCATCAAGACGATCGGCGCTTACCGCACTCATCCGCAACCCATGCAGGTGGTCTCCGGCGCCATCGGTCACCACAAGGTTCATTTTGAGGCGCCGCCTTCCGCAACCATGGCGAAAGAGATGGCTGCGTTTGTCGCATGGTTCAACGACACCGCACCCGATGGTCGTCGCCCGCTGCCGGCGATCACGCGTTCCGCCCTCGCGCACTTGTATTTCGTCAGCATTCATCCGTTCGAGGATGGGAACGGCAGGATCGCTCGCGCGCTGGCAGAAAAATCTCTAGCCCAAAATCTTGGCCAACCAACGCTCATTGCGCTGGCCTATACGATCGAACGCAAGCAGAAGGCTTATTACGAAGCTCTTGAACACAATAATAAGGGCATGGAGATAACCGATTGGCTGCTGTACTTCGGGAGCACCGTCCTCGAAGCGCAGGAAAACACCAATAAGCGCGTCGACTTCTTTATTGCGAAGGCGAAACTCTATGAGCGTCTGCGCGGTCAATTCAACGCCCGCCAGGAGAAGGCCATGGCCCGGATGTTCAAAGAGGGCATCGATGGATTCAAGGGCGGCCTTAGCGCTGAAAACTATATCAGCATTACGAAGGCCCCCCGCGCAACGGCGACGCGTGACCTCCAGGACCTGGTCGCTAAAGGCGCTCTCACCAGAACGGGTGAACTCAGGTACACGCGTTACCACTTGAAACTAGACAATGAAGGCCCGGCGTAACGAGCCTTACCTGCGGCATCTCGGCGATGGCGATCATTTTCTCCCGAAGCGGACAGGCCGTCCCGAATCGCTGAATAGATTTCAGTTAGAGCGTGATCTTCTTGGAAAACCGGTGTCCACTTTTCCGGATCATGCTCTAGACCCGAAAATGCTTGCTCAGCTTCAGGCCCTGCGCCTGGTAGTTCGAGCCGATGCGCTGGCCGTACATCGCGTCGGGCCGCGCCAGCATTTTCTCGTACACCAGCCGGCCGACGATCTGGCCGTGCTCGAGGATGAACGGCACTTCGCGCGAGCGCACCTCCAGCACGGCGCGCGCCCCCTGCCCGCCGGCGCCGGCATAGCCGAAGCCGGGATCGAAGAAGCCGGCATAATGCACGCGAAATTCGCCGACCAAGGGATCGAACGGCACCATTTCGGCGGCGTAGTCCGGCGGCACCTGCACGGCCTCTTTCGAAGCGAGAATGTAGAACTCGCCGGGATCGAGGATCAGACTGCCGTCGGAGCGCGCCGGAATCGGCTCCCAGAATTCATCGACGCCATAGCCGCCGCGGCGGTCGACATCGACCACGCCGGTGTGGCGCTTGGCACGGTAGCCGACAAAGCCGCCAGAGTTTTGACCGGAGAGATCGACCGACAGCGCCACGCCCCCGGTGAGGTCGGCCTTTTCCGTATCGACCAGCCGTTCTGCGGCATGCAGTGCATCAAGTTCGCCTGCGGAAAGTACCGCGTCGCCGGTGCGGAACCGGACTTGTGAAAGCCGCGAGCCCTCGCGCAGCAGCACCGGAAACGTCTTCGGGCTGATCTCGGCATAGAGCGGACCGTGATAGCCGGCTCCGATCATGTCGAAGCGCCGGGTGCCGTCGGCGATCACGCGCGTGAACACGTCGAGACGGCCCGTCGAACTCTTGGGATTGGCGGCGGCCACGATCTTTGGCGGCAGCGCGAGGCTTTCAAGCAGCGGCACGATGTAGACGCAATTCGTCTCCAGCACGGCACCGTCCGCCAGGCTGATCTCATGCAGCTTCAGTTCGTCGATGCGCTCGGCTACCGTCGCGCCCGGTCCCGGCAGAAAACTGGCGCGCACCCGATAAGCGACGTCTCCCAGGCGCAGATCGAGGCTCGCAGGCTGAATCTGGCTTTCGACGAAGGGATAAGCGGGCAAAATGAGGCCGTCATCCGCCATCGCCGCGATCATGCGATCCGGCAATATGCCGTTGGCGTGGGTGGGAAGCGAAAACGGCACGGCGTGGTCCTTGGGCGGGTGCCCCGATGTCATCCAAACCCCTGAAATTAGCGCATTTACGGCCTTATCCGATGGCCGCCTTGACGGAAAGGGCGCGAGCGAATATCAGCATCACTTATCCCGTGGTGATTTGAGCCGGCCGGCTTGCAGCCACGTTAAATAAATCGCTAAACAGGCCGGGGACAGTGTGATCCCGGCCTGTGGAATTTTTCCAGGCCGGTTTTTTGTGACCATTTTTAAGGTGGTCACGACGGAGGTCACATGTCTGAGTCCAAGTCTGCCGCCCGCTATCGTCCCGAAACCCGGCTGGTGCATTCCGGCACGCTGCGCTCGCAATATGGCGAGACGTCGGAAGCGTTGTTCCTGACGCAGGGGTTTGTCTACGACACCGCCGAGCAATGCGAGGCGCGCTTCAAGGGCGAAGACCCCGGCTATCTCTATTCGCGCTTTTCCAATCCCACCGTCGGCATGTTCGAGCGGCGCATGATCGAGCTCGAAGGCGCTGAAGCCGCGCGCGCCACCGCCACCGGCATGGCCGCGGTGACCACCGCCGTGCTGGCGCCGCTGAAGACCGGCGACCATGTGGTGGCTTCAAAAGCGATGTTCGGCTCCTGCCGTTATGTCGTGGAGGATCTGCTGCCGCGTTACGGCATCCAGTCGACGCTGGTCGACGGCCTCGACCTCGACCAGTGGAAGAAGGCCATGCGGCCGAACACAAAGACCTGTTTTCTGGAGAGCCCGACCAATCCGACGCTCGATGTGCTCGATATCGGAGCGATCGCGAAAATCGCGCATGACGGCGGCGCGCGGCTGATCGTCGACAATGTGTTTGCGACCCCGATCTGGCAGAGCCCGCTCTCGCTCGGCGCCGACGTCGTGGTGTATTCCGCCACCAAACACATCGACGGCCAGGGCCGCTGCCTCGGCGGCGTGATCCTTTCCTCCGAAGCGTTCATCGCCGAGCACATTCACAATTTCATGCGCCAGACCGGCCCCTCGATGTCGCCGTTCAATGCCTGGGTGCTGCTGAAGGGGCTGGAGACGCTCGGCGTACGCGTGCGCGCGCAGACCGAGACGGCGGCGAAGATTGCGGACGTGCTCGCTTCGCATCCAAAAATTTCGCGGCTGCTTTATCCGGGCCGCGCCGACCATCCGCAAGCCGATGTGGTGAAGAAGCAGATGCGCTCGGGCTCGACGCTGATCGGCCTTGAGGTAAAGGGCGGCAAGGCGGGAGCATTCCGCTTCCTCAACGCGCTACAGATTTCGCGCATCTCGAACAATCTCGGCGATGCCAAGAGCCTCGTTACGCACCCTGCAACCACGACGCATCAGCGTCTGACGCCGGAAGCGCGCGCCGAGCTTGGCATTTCGGAAGGGTTTATCCGTTTCTCGGCCGGGCTCGAGCATGTGGATGACCTGATCGAGGATTTTGCGCAGGCGCTGGAGAAGGCGTGAGGCAATAACTCTATCGTCGTCCCTGCGAAAGCAGGGACCCATAACCACAGGGCGCTGTGAGTTAGGTAAGCCGACTACCACAGCGCATTTGTCATAACCGCCGCGGCGTATGGGTCCCTGCGTTCGCAGGGACGACGGTGAAGTGGCGGTACCTCAAACTCACATCGGCCGATACGTGCGCACGTCGCTCGGCACGGCGACGCCGAGCTTGATCGCGCCGACCGACTTGATGATGTCGTCGCCGAGCAACTGGGCGAAGCAGGCATAGCCCCAGTCGTTCATGTGCAGGCCGTCTGATATCACGAAGGTGTCGATCGGAATCGACTGCTTCTCGTGCCAGTCGCGCATCACCTCGAAGCGCGGGAAGATGCCGACCTTGCGCAGCTCGGCGACCCGGTTCAGCACCTTGATCATCTTGCTGGCGCCCTCGGCCTTCTCGTTGACGCGCGGCGAATATTGCGGATCGACCAGCACCACGTCGCTGCCCGCCGCCTGGATGCGCGCGACACCGTCCTCGACCAGCTTTGCGGTCTCGCCCTGATCGAGATTGCGCAGCAAGGCGTTCGTGCCGACCTGCCAGATCACGAGGTCCGGCTTCATGTCGATCACCTCGGTCTGGAGCCGCCGCATCATTTCGGGCGCGTCCTCACCGCCCTTGCCCCGGTTGAGCACCGTGATATCGGCGGTCGGGTAGTTGCGCTTGAGCTGTGCAAGAAGCCGGTTGGGATAGGTGTATTCGGGCGCGCTCGAACCGTAGCCTTGCGTCGACGACGAGCCGAAGGCGATGATCAGGACCGGTTGGCCGTCCACGAGCTTCTTGGCCACATGCGGTAGCGAGCCCATCGATTTCGCGACGCCTTTCGGCCCCTGGCAGGGCACGCGTGCAAAGATATCGCCGGCCGATTTGGCGACTTCCCTGGCCTTCTCGATTGCCTTGGTGGCGATGCCCTTTTGCGCGGGATTGCCCTGATCGACCGGAGCGGCGTTGCCCGGATGGGCGGCGGCCGCGGTCGCATTCTCCGGCGGCCTGGGCGCTTCCGGCCTCGGGGCCTCAGCCTTGAGGCTGCCCGACAGCGCCGCCTGCTGCGCCGTCTGCGCACCCACCGGCTGGACCAGCGCAACGGCCGCCGCCGCGAAGGCGGCCAGCGATGCCACACGAAGAAAAGGGTAGTGAGAACTCATTAACGCTAGTCCCATCAATTCTGCTGCGCCGGGCTGAGATGCGCGGCGTCGATCACGAATTTCGTCAATGCGCGGCCAAGGCAGCCGTGAACACGTTTGGCCAGTTCAGGGCCATGGGCGGCGCTGAACAGGTCGAAATCTCCAGCCTCGTTCCAGTGACGCATGATGGCGAACCGGTCGAACAGGGGCACGTTGTGCTGCTGCGCCACCACGCGAATACTATCTAGGTATGGCGAGCCGGAAATCATTGTCTCCGTACGCGGGCTGTATTGCAGATTAATCAAAACCACGTCGACCCCGGCCTTTTGCAGCGCAGCAATGCCCTCGTCGATGGCATTGCGAAAATCATCGGGATCGATGGATCGCATAGCATCGACGGTTCCAGTCTGCCAGATGACCAAAGTAGGCCTTTTTGCTTCCACGAACTTAACAAGATTGCCGGCCACGTCCTCGGCCGTCTTGCCGCTCTGTAGTTCTACGGAGAGGGTGACCGGCACCTCCGGCAGCTTCTCCTTGAGCATGGCCTGTAGCTTGGCGGGATAGGCGCTGGTCTCCGACGAGAGGATGGTGGAGGAGCGGCTGCCCACCACCAGCACGTTCAACGGGCCTTTGCTTTTGACGGCATCGGCGACGTGGGTCAGGGTGCTATCGCTGGTCAAGAGGTAGGCAGGCACTTCGCAATTCGGCGGGGCGGCTTGGGCAGGGGCAGCTTGGGCAGGAGCTTGGGGGCCAGTATCCTGGGCGCGCGCGGGAAGGACCGCCAAACAGCCGGCCAGCAGCGTCAAGCCTAGAACGGCTGACCTCATCAGCCCCCTCCTGCCATATCGGCATTGCCGACGGCGCCTTTTTTCTTCGCGCTCTTGTCGGCGGAATGCTTGTACCACGAAATCACCCAGGCCATGCCGGACATGATGACGATCCCGGCCACGCTGATCGCAAAATGCAGCAGGGCGCCGCCGCCAAGCTCCGCCAGCACGAAATGGCCCGCAAAGGCCAGGAACACGCCAAGGCAGAATATCTCAAGGGAATGCTGTCCACAGAGGATCAAAGGTCGCAGCCAGATCGATTTCAGGCCGCTCCAGTCCTTCGGCAGGAAGCGCACCGTGATGGCCGCCAGCGCCAGGAAATGCGCAAAGCGCAGCACGTCCAGATCGGTCTTGGTGATCGGGTACATCCATTGCTCGAGCCGGCGCGGCATCAGGAAGCTGAGCTGCGGGAAGTGCCAGGTCATGGTGACGCAGAACGCGAAGACGAGATAGGCGAAGGCGATCCACATCGTGACCGGCGAGGACAGTATCCTGCCCATGCGCCGTGCCCCGCTCAGCGCGCACCAGGCGCCGAACACGAACAGCAATTGCCAGGCAAACGGATTGAAGGCCCAGAACCCGTTCGGATAGGCGGACAGATACAGGTCGAAATGCCAGGTTACGACATAGAGCAGCACCGACAGCGCGAGCGTGACATCGGCCTTCCACTTCATCAGCCACAGGATCAGCGGCAGGAACAGCATCAGCACGATGTAGAGCGGCAGCACGTCCATGTTGACGGGACGGAAGCGCAGCAGCAGCGCCTGGATGATGGTGACATCCGGCTGCTTGAGGAAATCCATAATGCCCATTTCTTCCGAATAGAGCGGGTTCTCGAAACGGGTGGCGACGTAGGAGATTTCCGCCAGGAAGATCGTGAACAGGAAGACGTGCGCGACATAGATCTGCCAGACCCGGCGCAGGATGCGCGCGGTGGAGATCATAAATCCGGACTCCAGCATCGCGCGCCCGTAGACGAAGGCGGCGGTGTAGCCGGAGATGAAGATGAAGATCTCGGTGGCGTCGGAGAATCCGTAGTTCCGGATCGTGAACCAGGTCAGGATGTTGGTCGGCAGATGGTCGATGAAGATCAGCCACAGCGCGAGCCCGCGGAACAGGTCGAGCCGCAACTCGCGCTCGCCGGCCGCCGGGATCGTGATGGCGGGCGCTGCCGTCACTGCCGCGGTATCGGACGCGGTTTTCGTCCCGCCATCCGCCAGCGGCGGTCCCTCAATTCGATCGGCAATGGACGTCATCTGGTACCGCTTTCGGCAGCCTTGAATCACGCGATTGCAACGGTCCGGAAAGATATTATCGGCCCGCAGGTTGCATGCAATATACGGGCGTCCTGGCCGCGCGGGTGCGCGTTAATGCGGAACTGTGTTCAAACCACGATGAGCAAGCCTTCCGCCGGCGATTGGTTCCCTCAGGCTTTTTCGCTATGCTCATCCGAATAACCCGGAAGATTTCATGTACCGCGCCGTTACCCGCCAGATCGTCGTCACCGTCGAGCCGAATTTCATGCCGGAGCGCTCGGTGGTCGATAAGGGGCAGTATTTCTGGTCCTACACCATCGTGATCACCAACACCGGCGACGAGACCGTGCAGCTCAAGACGCGGCACTGGATCATCACCGATGCGACCGGACGCAAGCAGGAAGTCCGCGGCGAGGGCGTGGTCGGCGAGCAGCCGGTGCTGGGTCCCGGCGAGCGCTTTGAATACACCAGCGGCGTGCCGCTGCCGACTGCGTCCGGCATCATGACCGGGCGTTACCAGATGGTGAGCGAGACCGGCGAGCGTTTTGAAATCGACGTGCCGACATTTTCGCTCGACAGCCCGAGCGTGAAACGGGTCTTGAATTAGGCCATCCGGGGGCGGGGATCGGGTTGAATGAAAAAGGCCATCCTTGCTGCGACAATGGCGCTTCTGGCCGCATCCGTTCTCTGCGCCGATCCCGCCGATGCACTGGTGGGCGCCGATCTCGCCGACCGCACCATTCAGCGCTACACCGTGGTCGTCCGGGCTCCAAAGTCGCGGTGTACGGGAGTCGTCCTGGCGCAGGACATCGTGCTGACGGCCGCGCACTGCGTTGCGTCCGGAGACAAGTTTTGGGTCGGGGAAGGAAATCAGGCGCTTCCGCCCTGGCTGATCAGTACAGCCGAGCAGAGCAAGATGGTTGTTCCGCCATCGCTGCTCAGCACGGTCGATCAGGTCGTCCCGCATCCATTGTTCGACAGCAAAGACAGCCGCTCGCCCGATCTTGCCATCCTCAAGCTGGCAAAGCCGCTTCCCGACCGTTTCAGCCCGGCCGCACTCAGCGCACGCGACCTTGCCGAAGGCGACCATCTGATTGCCGCCGGCTACGGCAAGTCCTCGCCCGATGAAGTAAGGGCAAGCCCCGTGCTGCGCATGGTGCTGCTGCAAGTCACGCGCGCCGATCGGGGCTGGGCGACCCTGACGAAGTTTGGCGACGATCCAGCGGCGAGCGCGCCCGGCGATTCCGGCGGCCCACTGTTTACCTATCGCGGCATGCATGCCCTGGTGGGACTGATCAGCGCCGGTTCGAACAAGCTGACGAGGGCCGTCTCACTGGCCGCGTATTACGGCTGGATCAAGGAGACACAGGAGCGATTGGGCGGGCGGTAGGTGGGCGATCCATCTTCCAAAATGATGCTTCTTCGAAGATGATGGATGGCCGGATCATCCCTGATCAAGTCGAGGACAGACGTCCGGCCATGACACATATTAGCGCGAGGACGCTGTCCGTGCGTAAAGCCATTTTCCGGAGAAGCCTTGCGCTTCTGATTTTGCCCTTTCTCTCCTCCAACTCCAACGCGCTCATCGGCGCCGACATCGCCGATCGCACCGTGCAGCGCTACACCGTCGTCATCGCCAGCCAGAAGGGACGGTGCAGCGGCGTAGTGATGGCGCAGGACATCGTGCTGACGGCCGCACACTGCATCCAGCCGGGCGAGAAGCTCAATGTCGGCGGCATCGCCGGCAGCGGCGACCAGCCGCTACAGGCGTTCCTGTTCAGCCCCGTCGACCAGATCGTCGTTCATCCGCTCTACAAGCCGACCGACAGCGGCTCGCCGGATCTGGCGATGCTCAAGCTCGCCAAGCCGCTGCCCGATCGATTCCTTGCCGCCACGCTGAACGCGCGCGGGCTGAGCGTCGGCGACGACCTGCTCGCCGCCGGCTTCGGCAAGACCGGCGAACGCACGTCGAGACCGGGCGTCACGCTACGCATGGTGCTGCTGCGCGTCACCGACTCCATTCGCGGCTGGGTCATGCTGGCGAGCGTCGGCGAGGATGCCTCCGGCGGCGGCGCGGGCGATTCCGGCGGGCCGATGTTCTCCTATCGCGGCGGCATGCACAGCCTGGTCGGGATCATCGTCGCAGTGTCGCCGACCCGCACCAAGGCGGTGGCGCTGTCGGCGCATTACGACTGGATCAAGGAGACGATGGCGAAGTTGAGCGGGCATTAGGCTTCGAGCGTCATGCTCCGCACCTTCGTTCGTCATGCCCCGCCACCGGGTCGCGCGAATGCGCGCCCGATGACACGCTCCGGCGGGGCATCCAGCACGCCGCGGCTTCTCGGTTCAATCACCGGCGTCTCTGGAATACTGGATCATCCGCCTTCGCGGATGATGACGCCGAGCGTTACTCCACCCCCGCCTCTTCCGGCGTGAACTCGTAGACCGACGAGCAGAACTCGCAGGTCACTACGACCTTGTCGTCCTTGACCATCTCGGCGCGGTCCTTTGGATCAAAGCTCTTCAGCATGGAGGAGACCGCCTCGCGCGAGCAGGAGCATTTTGCGCGCAGCGGCAGCGGCGCGAACACGCGCACGCCGCGTTCGTGAAACAGCCGATACAGCAGCCGCTCGCCGGACAAACCGGGATCGATCAGTTCGACATCCTCGACCGTTCCGATCAGCGACTGGCCCTCGACCCAGGCGTCATCCTCCGCCACCGTGTGCGTGACCGTGCCTTCCGGCGCGTCGCCCGGATGCAGATCGGCCTGCCGCGCCCGCTCCGGCGACTTCGGCAGAAATTGCAGCAGCATGCCGCCGGCGCGCCAATGGTGCCGGCCGGATTCGCCGCCGCGAAACTCCTCGCCGACGGCGAGGCGCACGCGCGTCGGGATCTGCTCCGAGCGCAGAAAATATTCGTGCGCGGCATCTTCCAGGCTGCCGCCGTCGAGCGCGACCATGCCCTGATAGCGGCTCATGTCCGGCCCCTGGTCGATGGTCATGGCAAGATGGCCCTTGCCGAGCAGCGCGCCGGACGTTTGCCCTTCCTTCAGCCGCGCGGCGTCGTAGCGCGCATAGGCGCGCAGGCGATCGGGCGCCTGAAAGTCCACGACCAGGAAGGACACCGGGCCGTCCGTCCTCGTCTGTAGGATGAAGCGGCCGTCGAATTTGAGCGACGAGCCGAGCAGCGTGGTGAGCACGATCGCCTCGCCCAGCAATTTGCCGACCGCAGGGGGATAATCGTGCCTCGCCAGAATGTCGTCGAGCTGGGGGCCGAGCCGCGTCAGCCGGCCGCGCAGATCGAGCGCATCGATCTCGAACGGCAGCACCGCGTCATCGACGGGAACCGACGATGGTGCGCGGACCGGCGGCTGTGTCGTGATTTTGGTTTCGGGGGATTGTGAAATCATGGCGCTCTATCTGGGGTCTGCGAGTGCGAAACGAAAGGGGTTCTTGCTTATCCCGCCCCCTTATGGGGTCGAGACGAGCGTAGCTCGCTCTTAGGGTGGCGCGAAGCGCCGGGTGGGGTTGCGCGCGGCAGCGCGCGAATAATGGAGACCCCGCGATGTTGACGCGAAGTGAAGCAAGGCATTTCTCGCGCACTGCCGTGCGCAACCCCATCCGGCGCTTCGCGCCACCTTCCCCACAAGGGGGAAGGATTACGCCACTTCGTCGAAGCACCAGGCCAGGATGCCCTTTTGCGCGTGCAGGCGGTTTTCGGCTTCGTCGAACACCACCGATTGCGGGCCGTCGATCACTTCGTCGGTGACCTCGTCGCCGCGATGCGCGGGCAGGCAATGCATGAAGATCGCATCCGGCCTTGCAAACGACATCAGCTTGGCATTGACCTGATAGGGCTTCAGCAGGTTGTGGCGGTGCTCGCCGTCCTTGTCGCCCATCGACACCCAGGTGTCGGTGACGACGCAATCGGCGCCGCGCACGGCTGCTTCCGGATCGGTGCCGAGCATGATCGGCGCGTGCGTCGCCTTGATCCAGTCGCGCATGGCCTTTTTCGGCGCGAGCTCGGGCGGGGTGGCGATGTTGAGCTGGAATTTGAAGCGCTCGGCGGCATGCGCCCAGGAGGCCAGCACGTTGTTGTCGTCGCCGGTCCAGGCCACCGTCTTGCCCTCGATCGAGCCGCGATGCTCCTCGAAGGTCATCAGATCGGCCATCACCTGGCAGGGATGCGAGCGCCGCGTCAGGCCGTTGATAACAGGCACGGTGGCGTGCGCCGCCAGCTCCAGCAGCGCGTCGTGATTGAGAATGCGGATCATGATCGCGTCGACATAGCGCGACAGCACGCGCGCGGTGTCGGCGATGGTCTCACCGCGGCCGAGCTGCATCTCGGTGCCCGTCAGCATGATCGATTCACCGCCGAGCTGGCGCATGCCGACGTCGAACGACACGCGCGTGCGGGTCGAGGGCTTGTCGAAGATCATCGCCAGCGTCTTGCCTTCGAGCGGCTTCCTGCCCTTCTCATGCGCCTTCAGCTTCGCCTTCATGGCGACGCTGGCGGAGAGCATGTTGCGCAATTCCCCGAGCGGCAGCTCGCTGATGTCGAGGAAATGGCGGGGAGCCTTGCTCATCACCCCGCCGCCTTCTTCAACTGATTGCCCGACAGCGCGACGCAGGCGCGCTCGAGGGCGGCGACCGATTGCTCGATCTCGGCTTCGGTGACGATCAGGGGCGCCAGGAAACGCACGACGTTGTCGCCGGCCCCGACCGTGAGCAGCTTCTGGTCACGCAGCGCATTGACGAGATCGCCCGAGGGCACCACGGCCTTGACGCCGATCAACAGCCCCTCGCCGCGCACTTCGGACAGCACGGCGGGATAGCGGTCGACCACCGATGCCAGCTTCTGCTTGAGCAGCAGCGACATCTTCTGCACATGGTCGAAGAAGCCGGGCTTCAGCATGACGTCGAGCACGGCATTGGCCGAAGCGATGGCCAGCGGGTTGCCGCCAAACGTCGAGCCGTGCGAGCCGGGCGTCATGCCGCTTGCCGCTTCCGCAGTGGCCAGACACGCGCCGATCGGAAAGCCGCCGCCGAGCGCCTTTGCCAGCGACATGATGTCGGGCGTCACGCCGATGCGCTTATAGGCAAAGAGATCGCCGGTGCGGCCCATGCCGGTCTGCACTTCGTCAAAAATCAGCAGCAGCCCCTTTTCGTCGCAGAGCTGGCGCAGCGCCTTGAAGAAGGCATGCGGCGCACTTCGCACGCCGCCCTCGCCTTGCACCGGCTCGATCAGGATGGCGGCGGTGTTCGGGCCGATCGCCTTCTTCACGGCTTCGAGGTCGCCATGCGGCACCTGGTCAAAACCGTCGAGCGGCGGGCCAAAGCCTTCGAGATATTTTGCCGAGCCGGTGGCAGCTAACGTGCCGAGCGTGCGGCCATGGAAGGCGCCTTCGAAGGTGACGAGACGATAGCGCTCGGGATGGCCCTTCATGGCGTGATAGCGGCGCGCAACCTTGATCGCACACTCCATCGCCTCGGCGCCGGAATTGCAGAAGAACACGAAGTCCGCAAAGCTCTGCTCGCACAGCCGCGCGGCGAGCCGGTCACCGTCGGGGCTCCTGAACAGGTTCGACATGTGCCAGAGCTTTGTCGCCTGCTCCTGTAGCGCCTTGACGAGGTGCGGATGCGCATGCCCCAGCGCATTCACCGCGACGCCCGAGGTGAAGTCGAGATAGCGATCGCCGTTGGTGGCGACCAGATAAGCGCCCTCGCCGCGCTCGAAGCCGAGATCGACCCTCGCGAAGACGGGGAGCAGATGCGACGTGGCACTGTCGGTCATGGCAATCACTGACGGTTGGAGGCCGGCCGGGATGCTGCGCATTGCACTGATAGCATCGACGACGAAGCGCTCGGAAAACAAAACGTGCCGCCTTTGGGAGGCGGCACGTGGGAACATTCTAGGCGCGCCGCGATGGCTGTCAACATGCCATGAAGCCGCCAACGTGCACTGCAAAAGCCGCTTTTTCCGTAGGATTCCGGTGAACGGTGCATGAGCGACGGAACATGTGGACTTGGCCGCGCGGACTCTTGCGCGGGAGTCACGGCATATTGTAGCGTTCTGGCTGTCGGGTACGACATCTCGTGCGGCGGTTCTGATCCCTTAAGTACCTTTTGTTCGGCGTAACGTTCGGGCAGCGCTTTTCGCGCCCGGCGAGGGCTAAGGGATTCTGTCCGCAGGGATATTTGAGATTTGACATCGCCAGCGCCGCCCCTTTTTGGCCGGCGTGATGCGAAGGGAAGAATGCGATGACGGTTTTGACCTGGTCCGACGATCGCGTCGAGCAACTGAAGAAACTCTGGGAAAACGGCCTCTCCGCCAGCCAGATTGCCGCAGAGCTCGGCAATGTCACGCGTAATGCCGTGATCGGCAAGGTGCACCGGCTGGGCCTCTCCGGCCGCGCCAAGAGCCCGTCCACGGCGGTGCCGCGGCCGCGCAAGGCGCGGCCTGCGCAGCAGATGGTGCGGGTGTCGCGCCCGATGTCGCGCGGCAACACGGCGCTCGCGCAGGCCTTCGAGGTCGAGATGGAGCCCGATCCGATCGCCTACGACAATGTGGTGCCGATGAGCCAGCGCCTGTCGCTGCTCGAATTGAACGAGGCCACCTGCCACTGGCCGGTCGGCGATCCCGCCAGCCCCGAATTCTTCTTCTGCGGCGGCAAGGCGCTCACCGGCCTGCCCTATTGCGCGCATCACTCGCGCGTGGCGTATCAGCCCGCGGCGGACCGCCGGCGCCAATCACCGAAGACGACGCGGTAAGGTCCGGTCATAAAATCTCAAAGTTGGAGAAATCCCGGCCACACAGCCGGGATTTTTTTACGACTGTTCCGCTGCTCGTCATACCCCGCCACCGGGTCGCGCGAATGCGCTCCCGATGACAGGCTCCGCGACGAAGCAATCCAGCTTTCTTCGTGGAGCAAAGCTGGATTGCTTCGCTTCGCTCGCAATGACGGCTGAGGCGTCGCGGCTCATGCGACGGCACGACGTCCAGGGATCACGCGGCGATAACGCATTCGTGCGACGCGCGTGAGCTGAAAACCGCACGAAATCGCCTGCAAATCAGCGTCTCAGGCGCACCTCAAGCTCATCTCAAGGAAAAATCCCGCGTATCTGAAAGTCTTCGACAGGCGCTGCATGCATGGTGCAGGCGGGGAAGCAAACCTGCCTCTTCGAAGGATGAGAACTACCATGAGCATGTTGAACACGTTTTCGGACTATTCCACGACGCCGGTTGCGGTCCGCAGATCGATCCAGATTCTCGCACGCGGATTTTTCCGCGCCGTCCACGACGCATTCGCGGCCATCATCGCGCAGCGCGAATACAGGGCGAACCTGGAAATCCTGCGTCGCTTCACCGACCGTGAACTGAGAGACATCGGTCTCGACCGCGGCCGGATCGGCGCCGGCCTCGCTCAGGCAGCCAAGGAGCGTGCACTGAACCAGCTCTCGCTTACGCGCCCGTCGCGGAAATGACGCCGGGTTCGGCGCGAGAGTGCAGCTCACCCCTTGCAAAGGGTCAGCAAAAGAAAAATCCCGGCTGCAAGGCCGGGATTTCTCATTGGTCGGGCGTCGTGGTTTCCTACTGCGGCTCCGCTTTCGCGAAGCGGTCGTCCAGCGCGTAACCGGCGCCGCGCACGGTGCGGATCGGATCCTGCTCGCGGCCCGGATTGAGCAATTTGCGCAGGCGGCCGATATGCACGTCCACGGTGCGCTCATCGATGTAGATGTCGCGGCCCCAGACGCTGTCGAGCAATTGCTCGCGGCTGAAAACCCTGCCCGGATGCTCCAGGAAGAATTCCAGCAGACGATACTCGGTCGGGCCGAGATCGATCGGCCGGCCGGAGCGCGCCACGCGGCGCTTTTCCCGGTCGAGCTCGATGTCGCCATAGGTCAGCACGGTGGCGAGCCGTTCCGGGCTCGCCCGCCTGAGCAGGCCTTTCACCCGCGCCAGCAATTCCGGCACGGAGAACGGCTTGACGATGTAGTCGTCGGCGCCGGTCGCAAGACCACGCACCCGTTCGCTTTCCTCGCCGCGGGCGGTCAGCATGATGATCGGCAATTGCCGCGTCTCAGGCCGCGCCCGCAGGCGCCGGCACAGCTCGATCCCGGAAAGACCCGGCAGCATCCAGTCCAGTACGATCAGGTCCGGTACGCGCTCCTTCAGTCTCGTGTCGGCATCGTCGCCGCGTCCGACTGTTTCGACATCATAGCCTTCGGCGTCGAGGTTGTAGCGCAACAGCGTTGTCAGCGCCTCCTCGTCTTCCACCACCAGAATGCGTGCGCTCATGAGCGTTTGGATTCCTAGTTATTGGGGACCGTCGTGGCAAAGGTCGTCATGTCGCCCTTCGGGCGCTTGTCGAGGATCTGCTGACCCTCGATCATGTAGAACACGGTTTCGGCGATATTCGTGGCGTGATCGCCGATACGCTCGATATTCTTCGCGCAGAACATCAGATGGATACAGAACGAAATGTTGCGCGGGTCTTCCATCATGTAGGTAAGCAACTCACGGAACAAAGAGGTACAGATGGCGTCGACTTCCTCGTCGCCCTTCCAGACGTTCATCGCCGCCGGCAGGTCGTGCGAGGCATAGGCGTCGAGCACCGCCTTGACCTGCGACTGCACGAGGTCGGTCATGTGCTCGAGGCCGCGGATCAATTTGAGCGGGTGGAAATCGCTGTCCAGCGCCGCGACGCGCTTGCCCATGTTCTTGGCAAGATCGCCGATCCGCTCGAGGTCGGTGGCGACGCGCATGGCGCCGACGATCTCGCGCAGGTCGACGGCCATCGGCTGGCGGCGTGCGATGGTCAGCACCGCGCGCTCCTCGATGGTGCGTTGCAGATTGTCGATTTCGACATCGGAAGCGACCACGCGTTTTCCCAGCGCGACGTCGCGGCGGATCAGCGCGTCGACGGAATCGGTGATCATGCGCTCGACCAGGCCGCCCATCTCCGCGACCAGCCGGGTCAGTTCCTGCAAGTCGGTGTCAAACGCCTTGGCGGTATGTTCAGTGACCATTTGTGTTCTCTCCTCAGACCACGATCCAACTGGATGCAGTCACGAACTCGTTTCCTTGTTTGAGCATGATCCCTCGGGTCGAGCCCGAGGGCATGCTTTTCAAAAACCGGTGCCCACTTTTCCGGATCATGCTCTAGCCAAAGCGGCCGGTAATGTAGTCCTGGGTCCGTCGATCACTCGGCGAGGTGAAGATCTTGTTGGTGTCGTCGAACTCGACCAGTTCGCCCAGATACATGAACGCGGTCTTGTCGGAGACGCGCGCCGCCTGTTGCATGTTGTGGGTGACGATCGCGATCGTGTAGTTCTCGGACAGCTCCTGGATCAGCTCCTCGACCTTGGCGGTCGAGATCGGATCGAGCGCCGAGCACGGCTCGTCGAACAGGATCACTTCGGGCCGCACCGCGACGGTGCGGGCGATACAGAGGCGCTGCTGCTGGCCTCCGGAAAGGCTGAGGCCGCTGGCATTGAGCTTGTCCTTGACCTCATTCCACAGCGCGCCGCCGCGCAGCGCCTTCTCGACCCGGCCGTCCATCTCCGACTTGGAGATCCTTTCGTAGAGGCGGATGCCGAAGGCGATGTTCTCGTAGATCGTCATCGGAAACGGTGTCGGCTTCTGGAACACCATACCGACCCGCGCGCGCAGCAGGTTGAGGTCGAGCTTGGGGTCGAGGATGTTGGTTTGGTCCAGCATCAACTGGCCGGTGGCCTTCTGGCCCGGATAGAGGTCGTACATCCGGTTGAAGATGCGCAGCAGCGTCGACTTGCCGCAACCGGACGGGCCGATGAAGGCGGTGACCCGGTTGGTGCCGAGCGACAGGTTGATGTCCTTCAGGGCGTGGTGCTCGCCGTAATAGAAGTTGAGACCACGCGCGGTGACTTTGGGTGCGGCGTCGGGCAATACCGCATGAGCGGGGGTGCCTGCACTCACGGAAACAGAAAGATCGTTCATTTTGCGGCCCTTTCGGCACCAAGGATGCGTGCGCCAATGTTCAAAGCAAGAACGGTGAGAGTGATGAGCAGTGCACCGGCCCAGGCAAGTTCCTTCCAGTAGGCGTAGGGGCTCTGCACGAAATTGTTGATGGTCACCGGCAGGTTGGCCATCGTCCGGGTCAGGTCGAGGCTGAAGAACTGGTTGGAGAGCGCGGTGAACAGCAGCGGCGCGGTTTCGCCGGCGACGCGCGCGGTCGCCAGCAGCACGCCGGTGATGAGGCCGGCACGCGCGGCGCGATAGGCGATCCGCTTGATCACCAGCGAGCGCGGCAGGCCGAGCGCGGACGCCGCCTCACGCAGCGGTCCCGGCACCAGCAGCAACATGTCCTCGGTGGTGCGCAGCACGACCGGGATCACAATCACGGCCAGCGCCAGACAGCCGGCGATCGCCGAGAAGCCGCGCATGGGCACTACGACGGCACCATAGATAAACAGGCCGATGATGATCGAGGGAGCGCTGAGCAGGATGTCGTTGATGAAGCGGATCACCGAGGTCAGCTTGTCGTGCCGGCCGTATTCGGCGAGATAGGTGCCGGCGAACAGGCCGAGCGGCGCGCCGATGCCGACGCCGATCACCGTCATGATGATCGAGCCGACGATGGCGTTGAGCAGGCCGCCCGTGGTCGATCCCGGCGGCGGCGTGCTTTCGGTGAAGACCTGAACGGAAAGCCCGGCCAGGCCGTTGTAGAACAGCGTGAACAGGATCAGCGCCAGCCAGGTGACGCCGAAGGCGGCAGCACCGAAGCAGAGGGCACGGATGACGATGTCGTAGCGGCGGCGGCGTGCGTAGATCGGGTTCATGGCTTATTTCCCCGCCTTGGTCTCGAGACGCATCAGCATCAGCCGGGCGCAGGCGAGCACGATGAAGGTCAGCACGAACAGCAAGAGGCCGAGCAGGATCAGGCCCGATTGATGCAGGCCGTCGCTTTCGGCGAATTCGCTAGCGATCGCCGCCGAGATCGTGGTGCCCGGCGCGAAGATCGAGCCCTGGATCCGGAACGAGTTGCCGATGATGAAGGTGACCGCCATGGTCTCGCCGAGCGCGCGGCCGAGCGCCAGCATGACGCCGCCGATCACGCCGACCCTCGTGTAGGGGATCACGACGTTCTTGACGACTTCCCAGGTGGTGCAGCCGACGCCGTAGGCGGCCTCTTTCAGAACCGCCGGCACGGTCTTGAACACGTCGACCGAGATCGCGGTGATGAAGGGGAGCACCATGATCGCCAGGATCAGCGAGGCGTTGAACAGGCTGAGATAGGACGGCGGACCCGCGAAGATCGTGCCCAGGATCGGAACGCCGTCGAAGATGCGGATCATGAACGGCTGGAACGTGTTGGCGAGGAACGGCCCCAACACAAAGAAGCCCCACATGCCGTAGATGATCGACGGAATGCCGGCCAGCAGTTCGACGGCAATGCCGATCGGACGGCGGGCCCATTGCGGGCAAAGCTCGGTGAGGAACACCGCAATGCCGATACCGACGGGAATCGCGATCAGCATGGCGATGAAAGAGGTGATCAGCGTTCCGTAGACCGGGCCGAGCGCACCCAGCACCGGCGGATCGGCCGACGGCGCCCAGCGTTGCGTGGTCAGAAATGCGAAGCCATATTCCTTCAGCGCCGGCCAGGCGCCGATGATCAGCGAGATGATGATGCCGCCCAGGATCAGCAGGACCGAAATCGCGCTGGCGCGCGTGATCCAGTAAAAGGTGATATCTCCGAGCTTGAAGGCGCTGAGCGCCTTGGCGCGATCGTAAGGCCCTGCAGCTTCCATTACGTCGCCCTGAACGGCCATATCTGCCACCGTTATCCCCTCTCTCTTAGTTCAACGCCACCTGAACCGCCACGATCCCGAAGCGATCTGCACGACGATTTTCTCGTCTTGTGAGTTCTTGGCGCCGCGAGGCGCCGGGCCGGATTCCATTGCAGCGTTGCGAGAATGGATTCCGGACCCGTCGATCACACCGGTGGCCGCGGCCGGAGCCGCAGCCACCGAAACGCACGTCAGACTTAGCTCTTGATGTCCGAGGACCAGGTCTTCTCGATCAGCTTGACGACCGGCTCCGGCATCGGGATGTAGTCGAGTTCTTCAGCCATCTTGCCGCCCTTCTCGAAGGCGTACTTGAAGAACTTGATGGCTTCCTGCGAGGCCTTCTTGTCGGTGGCATCCTTGTGCATCAGGATGAAGGTCGCCGCGGTGATCGGCCAGGAGGCATCGCCCGGCTGATCGGTGAGGATCACGTAGTAGCCGGGAGCCTTGGCCCAGTCGGCATTCGAAGCGGCAGCCTGGAAGGCTTCCATGGTCGGCTGCACGGGCTTGCCGGCCTTGTTGATCAGACCGGTGTGGGTCAGCTTGTTCTGCTTGGCGTAAGCATATTCGACGTAGCCGATCGCGTTCTTGGTCTGGCCGATGTTGCCTGCAACGCCTTCGTTGCCCTTGGCGCCGACGCCAACCGGCCATTCAACGGCGGTACCGGTGCCGACCTTGCTCTTCCACTCGGCATTGGTCTTGGAGAGGAAGTCGGTGAAGTTGAAGGTGGTGCCCGAGCCGTCGGAGCGGCGGACGACGGTGATGGCGTCGGAGGGCAGCTTCACTTTCGGATTGAGCTTGGCAATCGCGGCATCGTCCCACTTCTTGATCTTGCCGAGATAGATGTCACCGAGCACTTCGCCCGAGAGCACGAGCTCACCCGGCTTGACGCCTTCCAGGTTCACGACCGGCACGATCGCGCCCATCACCATCGGCCACTGAACGAGACCGTCCTTTTCGAGCTGCTCGGCCTTGAGCGGCGCGTCGGTGGCGCCGAAGGTCACGGTCTTGGCCTGGATCTGCTTGATGCCGGCGCCCGAACCGATCGACTGGTAGTTCAGACCATTGCCGGTCTCCTTCTTGTAGGCGTCAGCCCACTTCGAATAGATCGGGAACGGGAAGGTCGCGCCCGCACCAGTGATATCGGCGGCGAAAGCCGAGGTCGAAGCCGCCACCAAGCTGGCCGCGACGATCGTTTTAATGAAATTCATGGGGTGGTCTCCATTTGGGTGAGCGAAGCGCCAGACGCGCCCGATCGCGCTCACCGCCGGTCCATCTAGGAGCGGTCGGTGCCGGTTTTATAAAGGTTTGATGACAGTTGGATGACACAGCTAAGCGATTGAAATCGCTTGCATTCACCCTGCGACGGAAGGTCTCACCTGGGGAAAGCAGGCGGTGAACGTTGCCCCGTTTCTGGGCACGCTTTCGATCAGCAGACGGCCCCGATGGCGGGCCAGAATGTGCTTGACGAGGGACAGGCCGAGCCCGGTTCCGCCCTGGTTGCGGCTGTCGCCGACGTCTACCCGGTAGAACCGCTCGGTGAGCCGCGGCAGGTGCTCCGGGGCGATGCCCGGGCCGAAATCGCGCACCATGACGCGATATTCCGGCGCGCCTTCGCCGGAACTTGCCGAGGAGAGCGAGACGATCACCTTGCCGCCCGAGGCGCCATATTTCAGCGCGTTCTCGATCAGGTTCTCGAACAGGCGCAGCAATTCCTCGCGATCGCCGGCGATCGCCACCGGCGTCTCCGGCAGGTCGATCTGGATCACCACCTGGCGTTCGCGCGCCAGCGGCTCGAGGCCATCGGCGACCTGGCGGATGATCGGCACGAGATCGATCAGCGTGTCCGGGCGGACATGGGCTGACAGCTCGACGCGCGACAGCGACAAGAGATCGTCGATCAGGCGCGCCATCCGGGTGGCCTGGGTATGCATGATGCCGAGGAAGCGCTCGCGCGCCCGCGCGTCGTCCTTGGCCGGCCCCTGGAGCGTGTCGATGAAGCCCGACAGCGCCGCCAGCGGCGTGCGCAGCTCGTGGCTGGCATTGGCGACGAAATCGGCGCGCATTTCCTCGACCCGCCGCAGCGGCGTCTGGTCGTGGAAGGTCATCAGCATGCATTTTTCGGCGCCGCCGAACAGCGTCGGCACCGGCACCGGCGTGATGATCAATTCCATCCAGCGATCGACCGGTACCTGGTCGAGATAGCTGGTGCGGCGCGGTTCGGAGGTGGCGATCGCCTCACGCAGCGCGGTGATGATCTCGGGCGAGCGCAGCGCGAATTGCGCCAGCTCGTTCTTGCGCAGGGCCGGCGCCAGCTGCGCCGCCGCCGCGTTGAGGTGGATGACGCGGCCAGCGCGGTCGAGCAGCACGGCGGGATCCGGCATGCCGGCCACCACGGCGCTGACGGCGGCGGCCTCCACCGGATTGCCGCCGCGGACGTCCTCGTGCGAGGCCGCAACATGGTGCAGCCGCCACGGCACCAGCGCAGCGGCAGCGATGCAGGCAAAAACCATGGCGGCGCCGATCGGCGGGAATTCGCCGAATGCCACCAGCACGCTCAGCGCGAGGCCTGCGGCCAGCAGAATAATGGCCGAATGCCGCAACCGCTCCGGCCATGGCGAGAAAAAGGAAGAGGGAGAGTCGTCTATCGCCATTGCGCCGGTCTTCTCCAGATCACTCCTTGCAGGTCTTCCCTTGGAAGGTCGTCCATCGACGCATCCATTGCGCGGACCGGCACCCGCTTCGCCTGGTCAGGCGCTGCCGTCTCTACGCTCCCGCACATAGACGGCTTCGTGCCTCGGTTCGGCCATCGGCTGAACGTCGGCAGCCGACGCCAGCCGTTGCAGCCGCTTGGATCGGGCGCCGATGATAATCTCCCGAAGCGTCAGCAAGATTACAGATAGGACAAATGGCGTAATATAATAGAGGACGCGAAACAGCAGCATTCCGGCCAGCAGTTCCTCCCGGTCCATCTGCCAGAGCCCGACCAGCATGGCGGCGTCGAACACGCCAAGACCGCCGGGCGAGTGGCTGGCGAATCCGAGCAGGGTCGCCGAGACGAAGATCACCGCAACCACGACGAAGCCGACGTTCGGCTCGTCGGGGGTCAGCATGTACATCGCCAGCGCACAGAAGCTGAGGTCGACGATCCCGATCCCGATCTGGAGCAGCGTGAGCGGCCCCCCCGGCAGCGTCACGGTCCACGGGCCGCGGCCGACCCCGCGCGGCTGCACCCAGACCCAGGCGACATAGCCGATCAGGCCGAGAATGATCGCAAATGCCGCCGTGCGGTTGAGCCAGACCGGAAGCTGGTCGATCGAGGCCGCCGCCTCCGGATGATAGGCGATGCCGAGGCCCAGCACCGCGGCATTGCCGAGCCAGAAGGTCAGGCCGGCGAGAAAGCAGATCTTGGCGACGTCGATCGCGTTCAATCCCCATGCCGAATAGATGCGGTAGCGCACCGCACCGCCGGTGAAGACGCTGGCGCCGACATTGTGCCCGATCGAATAGGAGGTGAAGGCGGCAAGCGCGTTGATGCGATAGGGGACATCGGTGCGGCCGATCGCGCGGACCGCGAACCAGTCGTAAAAGGTCAGAGTGAAATAGCCGGCGGCCACGAACAGCGCGGCGAGCACGATCTGGCGCGGCTCGGTGCCCTTGATGGCGTCGATGACCTCGTTGGTGTCGATGCCGCGCAGCATGTGATAGAGCACGTAGCAGGCAACGGCGATCACCGAAATGCTGATCACAACGCCGAGCTTATGCAGGACTTGCTTCTGGCGCAGAAACGAGATCGCCCTGCGTATTGCTTCCAGCATCTAGACCCTCGAATATGATCCAGCAGCGATGGCATAGGTTGAACCCGCCGCTGCCGCCGCTGCGCTTGCTCCCTGCCCGATGTGGTAGCGCGTTTCGGGCCGGAGTGGAATTCACCTGACGGAGAATAAAACGCGATTCTTCAACATATTAGGTGACGTTCATGACCGCGAATGCACAGATTTGCTGCATTGGCGCCACCCCGACAAACTACGGACATATCCGCAAGAAGCCGCCGGCGGCGGAATCCGACGGCGGATTTAGCGCCAAACGCCGCAAAAACACAGATCGAATTTTCGGACGGCCGCCAGCGAGGCGGCCGGGATCGCGACCAATGCCGGGCGGCGGACACCGTTCCTGCCGGGTTGCCGGGCGGCGACTGAGGGTCTGGCGTCCGGTTCAGGCCCGCGGCAGGCCGCGCGAAACGACCCAGTCGCGCAGCCACGACCCGATCGCGCATCCGATCAGATACAGCGCAAACATGATGAGGCCGAGATCGAGCCAATAGCCGTAACGGCCGGGGACGATGCGCGCCAAAGCCGCCGCCAGCAGCGCGGCAACCAGCACCGAAAGCCAGAGCGCCAGGCGCCGGGATACCGCCGGGCCGCGGTGCA
Organism: Bradyrhizobium lablabi; assembly: GCF_018129385.1. Taxonomy (GTDB): domain Bacteria; phylum Pseudomonadota; class Alphaproteobacteria; order Rhizobiales; family Xanthobacteraceae; genus Bradyrhizobium; species Bradyrhizobium lablabi_C. The sequence goes on along the minus strand of NZ_JAFCLN010000009.1, from coordinate 219,133 downwards.
CGACCGCGATCCAGCCCATGGCAAAGCCGAGCAGCAGCGACGTCAGCAGCCAGCCCCAGAAGAATGTCGCAAGATAAGCCATTTCCATTTCGTCCTGGCTATTTCACCACGAAATCGATGCGGCGGTTCTGTGCCTTGCCCTCGTCGGTATCGTTGCCCGCGAGCGGCTGGCTGGCGCCATAGCCGACCGCGGTAAAGCGGTTCGCGGGCAACCCGGCGCGCACCAGAAAATCCATCACGGTCTGCGCGCGCTTTTCCGACAGCGCCTGGTTGGCGGCCGGATCGCCGTCGGCATCGGTATGGCCGGCGATCTCGATATTGGCGTTCGGGCAGCGCATCGCCGTTTCAGTCAGGCGATCGAGCAGGCCGAGCGAATCCTGCGAGAGCTCGGCACTTCCGGATTCGAAACGGATCCGGGCCTTGGTCAAAAGGTCGGCGAACAATTGCTGGCACACGGTGGCGTCGACCGCCGAGGGCTGCGGCTTGACGGAGATTTCGGCCTTGAACTGCCAGCCCTGCGGAAAATCCTTGCCCAATCCGGCACGGATTTGCTGCGCGGCCGCGTCATAGAGCGCATCGCCCGAGAGCTTGACCTCGCGGTCCGACACCACCAGCGTGCCGGTCGAGAGCCGCGACAGCGCGCCGAGCGCCGGCACCACGGCTTGAGCGAAACCGGCGGGCGCACCGACGCTTGCCTTCAGATTGTCGACGACCTTCTCGCTGAAGAATTTGCGGCCCGCATTGGCCACCAGCGCTGCGTGGACATTGTTGTCGGGGACGTTGCCGGTCAGCGTCAGCGTCGACGCCACCGGATCCTTGTAGGCCTGGAACACATAAGGCGGCGCCTTGATGTCGTTGGCCGCGACCGAAAAGCCTTCCGGCAGATTGCGCAAGGCGGCTGCGATCGCTTCACGGCCGCCGAGCTCGCGCGCCATGCCGGCAAGACTCACTTTGGTGTCCGACAGCGTGATCTTGCCGTCCTTCAATTTTGCGATCTGGTCGATCAGCAGCGCAGCCGCGTTGTCGAAACGCGGCGGCGCGCCGCGCGCGAGACTCATCTGATCGGCGACTTCAACGCCGCCAAGCGCGTTGCGCGCGGTTTCCAGCAAGCGCGTCTTGCTCGCCGGCAGCGGCGCGGAGCCGCCGAGCGTCACGCGCGCCACGTCGCGCTCGGCCGACCACACGAACGGCTTTGCTTCGGGAACGAGCCGGGTGTTGTCGTTGACGAGCCGCACGCCCGGCACCGCCGCGACCGACCCTACCGCGTGCAGCCTGCCTTCCTCCGAAAAGGCCTCGGCGGACAGGCCGACGTCACGGCCAAGTACGGAAATCCGCTGCTTGTCGAGGACGGTATCCTTGAGTGCGGCATTTGAGCGCGCGGCCAGATCGGTTTCCAGCGGAATCGTGCTCGTCCAGGCGGCGAAAGCCCAAAAGACGACCAGCGGAATGACGCCCGGCCACCATTTGCTGCTCCACCTGAAAAGTCCGTGCATCCGAGTTCCCGCGGCCTCTGGGAGCGCAGAGAAAACAAACCCTTGCCGGGCTGTCAAACCCGAAATAACACCAAATGGTAAGGGTTCGGGCAGACGACGGACTAATGGTTTGTTCAGCGGTCTGTCGCTAACGTCGAATCGGAATGAACCGGTCTTTCGCCCCCCGATGAAGCAACTTCGCTCTGCCGTCATCCGCGCCGGACTCGAAGCGCTCTACTTTTCCGGTGCGCACTACCTGATGCGTCCGATTTTCGCCGGAGTCGGGGCGATTTTCATGCTGCATCACGTCCGCCCGCGGCGCGCGGACGCGTTCCAGCCCAATTACCACCTCGAGATCGCGCCGCAATTCCTGCGTGCGATGCTGTCGCATCTGCGCGCGCACAAGGTCGACATCGTCACGCCCGACGAAATGCACCAGCGGCTTTCCGAACGGAATTTTTCGAAGCGCTTCGCCTGCTTCACGCTCGACGACGGCTATCGCGACAACCGCGATCACGCACTACCCGTATTCCGCGAGTTTGACGCGCCCTGCACGGTCTATGCCGTCAGCGATTTCGCGGAAGGAACGGGACGGTTGTGGTGGGTGGCGCTGGAGCGGGTGATCGCGAACACCAATTCGATCGAGGTCAAGATCGGCGGCGCGGCGGTTCGCATCGACGCGTCTTCCCCGGCCGCCAAGCAAGCCGCGTTCGACCGATTGCACGAGTGGCTGCGTGTGCTGCCGGGCGAGCATGACGTCCGGCGCGAGATAACGGCGCTGTGCGAGCGGCACGGCGTCGACGAGACGGCGATCTGCCGGGAGCTCTGCCTGTCCTGGGACGAGCTGAAATCGTTCGCCGACGATCCGCTGGTCACGATCGGCGCGCACACGATCACGCATTGCAATCTCGCCAAGCAGAGCGAGGACGTCGCGCTGCACGAACTGACTGAAAGCCGCAAGCGCATCGAGCAGGCGATCGGCCGCGAGGTGCTCCATCTCGCCTATCCCTACGGCGACAAGATCGCCGCCGGCACGCGCGAATTCGCACTGGCGAAGGCGGCCGGCTTCAAGACCGCGGTCACCACGCGGCCCGGCATGATCTTCCCCGAGAGCGCCGACCACCTGACCGCGCTACAGCGGGTCTCGCTCAACGGCAATTACCAGGAGGCACGCATCCTGCCCGTGCTGACCTCCGGCGCGGCCACCGCGGTATGGAACGGTTTTCGCCGGATCGATGCGGCGTGATCCTGCCTTCTCCCCTTGTGGGAGAAGGTGGCGCGAAGCGCCGGATGAGGGGTTGCCAGCCTCAAGCACTGCCGTTGCGGAAACAACCCCTCACCCGTCCGCGATGCTGCGCATCGCGTCCACCCTCTCCCACAAGGGGAGAGGGGAAGAGCCCCTTCCTTGACTCGCTCTCTTCCCCGCTTCACACAGAAGCCAAATCAGGGAGAAACGCATGTTCAAGGATCTGTTCTCGCTCAAAGGCCGCGTCGCGCTCGTGACCGGGGGATCGCGCGGCATCGGCAAGATGATCGCGGCCGGATTCCTCGCGCAGGGCGCCGCCAAGGTCTACATCACCGCGCGAAAAGCCGGGCCTTGCGAAGCGACCGCAAAAGAGCTCTCCGCCGCCTGTGACGGCGAGTGCATCGCGATCCCGATCGACATGTCGACGGTCGAAGGCTGCGACAAGCTTGCGAGCGAAATCATCAAGCGCGAGCCGAAGCTCGACATCCTCGTCAACAATGCCGGCGCGGCCTGGGGCGCGGAGTTCGATGAATTCCCGGAAAGCGGCTGGGACAAGGTGATGGACCTCAACGTCAAGTCGCTGTTCTTCCTGACCAAGGCGCTGGCAAAGCCGCTGCGCGCGGCGGCAAGCGCCGAGAAGCCCGGCAAGGTCATCAACATCGCCTCGGTCGACGGCATCTTCGTCAATCCCGGCGAGACCTATTCCTACGCCGCGAGCAAAGCCGCGGTGATCCACCTGACGCGGCGCATGGCGACCAAGCTGATCAAGGACCACATCAACGTCACGGCGATCGCACCGGGCGCGTTCAAGTCGGACATGAACCGCGCTGCGCGCGATCATGCCGATGATGTGGCCAAGCGCGTACCGGCCAAACGCATCGGCACGGATGAGGATATGGCGGGGATTGCGATCTATCTGGCGTCGCGGGCCGGCGATTATGTGGTCGGCAACACCATCGCGGTCGATGGCGGCGTGGTGTATGCGAATGCGGGGCTGGCGATCGCGAGCGAGTGACGCTCGCTCTGGCGGAGAGCTCGGCTCGCCGTTTCGCCCTCAGTCGTCATACCCCGCGCATGCGGGGTATCCAGTACGCCGCGGCCTCTCGATTCCTGCCGCACGGCCTCTGGAATACTGGATCACCCGCCTTCGCGGGTGATGACGGCCGTGGGTGCCGCGCGCGTCAGCGCCTCACGTCTCGATCTTCACGTACTCGAAGTCGCCGGGCTTGTTGTCGATGCCGACTTTGGGCGGCGAGATCCAGGAAGCGAACTGGCCGATTTCTGTCACCGGCTTCATCAGCGAAGCGATGAAGTCGCCGTCGGAGGTCGACGGCAGCCATTCGCCCTTGCGCTGATTCCAGGTGGCGTCGTCGATCAGCACGCCGTCGGGCGTCGCGTGCACATCCTTGAACTCGCCGATCTGGCGATGGAAGGCAACGTTCGGCAGCGTCAGCTTGTACTGATAGCCGGCGGTGGAAATGATCTTGTTCCAGCGCAGCATGCCCTTGACGCAGTCCTGGGTGTAGTCGTCGCGCAGGCGCATGTTGAGCGCGGTCAGCGCCGGCTCGTCGACGCGCTTGACCTCGCCGTTGACCAGCTTGAGCACCGGATAGGTCGCGTTCTTGAGCTGGTGATCGTCGTCGATCTGGGTTTCCTTGTAGCGGCCCTTGATGCCGGCGTTGAAGGCGTTCGCCGCGTTGGTCGAGACTTCCGATCCGAACAGGTCGAGCGACAGCGAATAGTGCAGATTCAGCTTCTTCTGGATGGTCGGAAGGTCAATGACGCCGAGCGCGCGCACTTTTGCGATGTCGGTGGGATCGGTGATGCCGGCTTCCTTCATGGCTTCACAGGTGCGCTGCACGACGCGGCTGATGCCGGTCTCGCCGACGAACATGTGATGGGCTTCCTCCGTCAGCATGAAGCGGCAGGTGCGCGACAGCGGATCGAAGCCGGACTGCGCCAGCGAGTGCAACTGCATCTTGCCGTCGCGGTCGGTGAAGTAGGTGAACATGAAGAACGACAGCCAGTCCGGCGTCGCCTCGTTGAAGGCGCCGAGCATGCGCGGGGAATCCGCATCGCCCGAGCGGCGGCGCAGCAACTCGTCGGCCTCCTCGCGGCCGTCGCGGCCAAAATACTTTTGCAGCAGATACACCATCGCCCAGAGATGGCGGCCCTCCTCGACATTGACCTGGAAGAGATTGCGCAGGTCGTAGAGCGAGGGCGCGGTCTTGCCGAGATGGCGCTGCTGCTCGACCGAGGCCGGCTCGGTGTCGCCCTGGATCACGATCAGGCGGCGCAGCGTGGCGCGGTGCTCGCCCGGGACTTCCTGCCAGGCCGGCTTGCCGTAATTCTCGCCGAAGGGAATGACGCGGTTCTCTTCCTGCGGCGCCAGCAAAATGCCCCAGCGGTATTCCGGCATCTTGACGTAGTCGAACTTGGCCCAGCCGCGCGGATCAACCGAATAGGCGGTGCGCAGGTACACCAGCGACTGCTGAAAGCCCTCCGGCCCCATGTCGCTCCACCAGTCCATATAGCCGGGGTGCCAGCCTTCGAGGGCCTTGAGCACCTGGCGGTCCTCGGACAGATTTACGTTGTTGGGAATCTTGGTGGAGTAATCGACGTTCATGTAATTCATGGCGTGCTCCTCTGGAGGCATCTTCCGTCATGCCCGGGCTTGTCCCGGGCATCCACGTCTTGCTTTCATCGAGCGAAAGACGTGGATGGCCGGGACAAGCCCGGCCATGACGCAACAAAGATTGTCAAACCCGCGTCATATCGAACTGCGCCTTCTGGCCGGTGCCGTAGCGGCGCAGCGCGCCCTCTTCGCCGACTGCGTTGGGGCGCTGAAAAATCCAGTTCTGCCACGCCGTCAGGCGCGAGAAGATTTTCGATTCCATGGTCTCCGGCCCGACGAAGCGCAGGTTTGCTTCCATGCCGGTGAGGCCGTCGGGCGAGAAGCTGGTGCGCTCTTCCAGGAACACCCGCACCTCGTCGTCCCAATCGATGTCGTCGAGCGCGAAGGTGACGAGCCCGAGCTCTTCGGCCTCTTCCGCGTCGAGCGCAGTGCCGATGGTGGCCTCGGCGCGATCGAGGTCGGACGGATCGGCCTGGAAGCGCGACTGGAGCCGCGTCAGCCCATGGCTCATCGGATAGGGTCCAAAGTTCATCGCGGTCAGCTCGATCGCCGGCGGCGGGCGGTTGTCGCCCTGGCGCGTGCCGATCAGCATGTAGGAGCGGTCGGCGGCGAACACGAGTTCGGCCAGCGTGCCGGCAAAGCAGGAGCCGGGCTCGACCAGCGTCACCAGCGTGCGCGAGGTGACGTCGATGCGCTTCAACACTCGCTTCCAGTAGTGCCTGATCTCGTTGACCAGCCAGTGCGCCTTGTTGGCTTCGAGGAAGCCGTCATAGGCCAGCACGTTGGCGCGCTCGCCATGCGACTTGAACACCAGCATCGCGATCTCGAGCTCGTTGATGCGCAGATGCAGGATCGCATCGTCAAGCTCGCGCGCGACCTGCAACGGCCAGAACGCGGCGCCCTGCCCGATCAACCCATCGATGTCGGCCGGCGGTGCGCCCTCGGGCGCCTTGATCGAGATGGTGGCGATGCGCGCGGCGCGATCGATGTCGACGCCGACAAATTCGTATTGAACGCTGTTTTCGTCGATGGTGCGCTTGAGCGGCGTCAGCGCAATCCCCTTGCCGTTGCCGTTGCGCTTCGAAGAGCCGGCGAATTCCTTCGCCCGCTCGGCGATCTTCGCTTCGAGCTTGCTATTCGGCGCGATCTCGTCGACCAGCCGCCAGGCGACGGCGCGCTTGCCCTTGATGCCTTCCTCGATGGTGCAGAAGAAGTCGGCATGGTCGCGGCGCACCTTGCGTTTATCCACGACGCGCGTCAGCCCGCCGGTGCCAGGCAGCACCGCCAGCAGCGGCACTTCCGGTAGCGCGACGGCGGCAGCGCCGTCGTCGGCGAGGATGATGTGGTCGGTCGCGAGCGCCAGCTCATAGCCGCCGCCCGCCGCCGTGCCGTTGACGACGGTGATGAAGCGCTGGCCGGAATTTTCCGAGGAATCCTCGATGCCGTTGCGGGTCTCGTTGGTGAACTTGCAGAAATTGACCTTGTGGGCGTGGGTCGAGCCCGCCAGCATGCGGATGTTGGCGCCGGCGCAGAACACGCGGTTCTTGCCGGAGCGCACCACCACCGCCTTCACCTCGGGATGCTCGAACCGCAGCCGCTGCACGGCGTCGGCGAGTTCGATGTCGACGCCGAGGTCGTAGGAATTGAGTTTGAGCTGATAGCCCTCGAACAACCCGCCGTCCTCGTCGACGTCCATGGTGAGGGTTGCGACCTCGCCGGCCACATCCAGCTTCCAGTGCCGGTAACGCGACGGATCGGTCTGAAAATCGATGTACTTCGCGCCGCCTGCGAGCGCGCGATCTTCACCAGCCATGGGCCACCCTGGGTCTTTTTGATCTATCTCGTTGATCTATTTCGACATGCACAATAGTGCATGTTTTGGAGCGCGTCTAGTCCCAAACGCGAGAACATGCATTTTGTTGCACATTGCCATCCCTAAGAATTGTCATCCCTAAGAAAGCAGGGCCCGCGCCAGTCGAGAACGGCCTGACCTGGAGGCGAGCCAATCGGGGCTGCCCTACTGAAGGCGCTTAAGCTCGAACAAGAATTTGGCGTGCAATACCTGACCGCCGCCGTCGCGAACTTCGATCACCAGGTGGCGTGCGAGGGGGTTACCATTGGTGGCCCTCACTTCGTCCCTCAGCATGTCGGCAAGCGCGTAGGCTGCTTCGTTTTGCACGTCATCCATCGAGGAAAGGTCTGTTCCCTCTTCGTCGGCGGACAGTTGGTCCCCATTGCGCAGATCAAAATAATAAAGGGGCATGGCTGCGCTCCTTATCGAGGCGGGAGCGCAAGGTCTCTCAGCCACCGACGCCTGCGGGTCGCGTGCCGGTGATGAGAGGTGAACGAGCGCGGCGCTGACTTCGTTCCTATCGCGGCGGCTGTAGACCGGGAGATCGCAGCCACTCGCTGATGTGGGAACCCGTTTCGCACTGCCGGGCCTTCCGCAAGACTTGCTCGCGGGTAGTGCCGGGTGGAAGCAGTTTCGCTTCTTCACGCAAGCGTTTCGCCTCTTCAGCGAGACGTTCTTCCAGGGGATCGGATTGTTTGAAACGGCGGCGGTGTTGTGACATCGCGCTGCTCCATTCCGCAAGAGGAAGGCGGGAGCGCGATTGGTCTCTCTGTCACCGATAGCTGCCAAAGACCGCGCGGTGATAGCCGAAGTGTGCGCCTCAAAAAGCCGGAACGCGAGTCAATTATTCAACAGCACAGGGGACGATTCTCACCCCCTACGCGGCCCGTCCGCGCGAGCCTTCGTCATCGCGCAAAACGGCGTTTGCGAAATCCGAAATCGCATTCAGCGTCGCCCCGGGCGCTTCGCGATGCGGCGAGTGGCCCGCCCCCAGGACCTCGGTCACATCAACCGGACAATAGCATTCCTCCCTTGCGACCTCGATCTGGCGCATGGTGCCGTATTCATCATCCGCTCCTTGCAGGATCGCGATCGGCACGCGGATATAGGCGAGGTATTCCGAAATATCCCAGTTGCGGAATTTGGGGTCGAGCCAGGCGCCGTTCCAGCCGTAGAAGGCGTTGTCGACATCCTTGTGCCAGCGCGCCAGCTTGGCCTTCAGCTCGGTGGTCTCATAGGCCGACTTGATCTTCGCGATCGAGGCCACCGAAATATCCTCGACGATGAAATGCGGGGCGATCAACGCAATCCCCTGCACGCGGTGATCCTGGTGGCTGCCGGCATAGATCGCCGCGATCGAGGCGCCGTCGGAATGACCGACCAACAGGCCGCGGCGGAAACCGATGGCGCCAAGCAGTTTTGGCAGCACATCGAGCGCTTCGATGTGCATGTAGTCGACCGGCCGCGGCAGTTTTACCGGCGTGGAAGCGCCATAGCCGGCGCGCGAATAGACGAACACGCCGGCGCCGGTGCCGGCCTGGAGCTTCTCCGGAAAATCGCCCCACAGGCCGACCGAGCCGAGGCCTTCGTGCAGCATGACGATGGTCGGCGCCTTGTCGGGCGCGGGGCCGATCATGCGGTATTCGAGATCGGATGCGCCGATGCGCAGGAAGCCGGTAGGGGCGAGGGTCATGCTCTTCAATCTCCACTCTCGCGTCGTCCCTGCGAACGCAGGGACCCATACTCCGCGGCAGATGTTACGGAGCGGGGATGGCCGACAGCCTTCTCAAACAATGAAGGCCGGTGGTTATGGGTCCCTGCGTTCGCAGGGACGACGATAGACTTTTCTAGTTCGCGCCCTCGCGCAGCTTGAAGCGCTGGATCTTTCCGGTCGCGGTCTTCGGCAGCGTCTCCACGACGTCGATCCAGCGGGGATATTTCCACGGGCCGATCTTCTGCTTGACGTGCTCCTTCAGCGCATCGTGCAGGCCGTCGGTCTTGCAGTCGGCGCGCAGCACGACAAACGCCTTTGGCTTGAGCAATCCTTCCGGATCGGCTTCCGGCACCACGGCCGCTTCCAGCACCGAGGGATGCGTGATCAGCGCGCTCTCGACCTCGAACGGCGAGACCCAGATGCCGGATACCTTGAACATGTCGTCGGCGCGGCCGCAGAAGGTGAAGCGGCCTTCGGCATCCCTGATGTACTTGTCGCCGGTGCGGGTCCAGTGGCCCTCAAAGGTCTGCCGGCTCTTGCTGCGCTGATTCCAGTAGCCCTCGGCGGCAGAAGGCGCATCGACCAGCAACTCGCCGACCTCACCATCCGCCACATCGGCGCCTGCTTCGTTCACCAGCCGCACCTTGTAGCCCGGGACCGGACGGCCGGACGAGCCGTATTTGATGTCGCCGGGCGCATTGGACAGGAAGATGTGCAGCAGCTCGGTCGAACCGACGCCATCGAGAATGTCGACGCCGAAGCGCGACTTCCAGCTATTGCCGACCGATTCCGGCAGCGCCTCGCCGGCCGAGGTGCACATGCGCAATTTTGCGCCCGCACGCTCGTTCCTGGCGGTCTCGTCGTTCAGCATCGACGCGAACAATGTCGGCACGCCGTAGAAGATCGTCGGGTTGTACTTGTTCAGAAGCTCGAACATCCGCGCCGGTGTCGGCCGGTCGGCATTGAGCACCGTGCTGGCGCCGACCGACATCGGAAAGGTCAGCGCGTTGCCGAGGCCATAGGCGAAGAACAGTTTTGCCGCGGAAAGGCAGAGATCGTTCTCCCGGATGCCGAGCACCTGGCTCGCATAGGTTTCCGCGGTGGCCTGGAGATTGGAATGCAGGTGGCGCACGCCCTTGGGCATGCCGGTCGAGCCTGACGAATAGAGCCAGAACGCCGGCTCCTCGGCATGGGTGTCCGCCGTGACGAAGGAATCATTTTCCTTCGCGAGCTCTTCGGAGAGCAGCTTGTGGCCGAACGCATTGTTGCCGGATACCACGACGCATTCGAGATCCGGCATGCGGCCGACGATATCCTTGACGACGGGATAGAGCGCCTCGGAAACGAACAGCACGCGCGCGCGGCAGTCCGCCAGCACGTAGGCATACTGATCCGTCGTCAACAGCGTGTTGAGCGGCACCGGCACAATGCCGGCGCGGATCGCGCCCAAAAACACGACCGGAAAATCGACCGTATCGAGCATGATCATGGCGACCCGCTCCTCGCGGCGGACGCCGAGACGGCGCAGCATATTGGCGGCGCGGCGGCTCTGGCGTTGTAGATCGCCATAGGTCAGTTCGGAAACGGTGTCGGTGAAGGCGAGCTTGGCGCCACGGCCCTCGTCGACATTGCGGTCGAGCAGCCAGGTCACTGCGTTGTAGATCATGCCCCGCTCCCAACACGCGTCACGGCGCTTCCCCTTGCTTCAGAATTATAATTCATACAAAGACCACCGCATCGGCTTGCTGTCAATCCTCTCCGGCACTATGTTTCCTAAATATGACGACTCAGATGGGCGATCCCGAAGACACCTTTCTGGAACAGCTCGGCCAGCGCGTCCGCACCATGCGCGCGCTGCGCGGCATGTCGCGAAAGGTGCTCGCAAAAGTTTCCGGAATTTCGGAGCGCTATATCGCGCAGCTCGAGAGCGGCAAGGGCAATGTCTCGATCGTGCTGTTGCGCCGCGTGTCGAACGCGATGGGCGCGCATCTGGAAGATCTCATTCCCGACGGCGAGCCCGCACCGGACTGGCCCGTCATCCGCGATCTCCTGCGCAAGGCGACCGCAAACCAGATCGCACAGGCCAAGGACATTCTTGCCGGCCACGCCGTCTCCGCCGCGCGCCGGCCGTCCTTTGCCGGCATCGCGCTGATTGGGCTGCGCGGCGCCGGCAAGTCCACGCTCGGCAGGATGCTGGCAAAAAAGGTCGGCTGGAGTTTTGTCGAGCTGAACAAGGAGATCGAGGCGCAGAACGGGCTGTCCGTCGCCGAGATCATTGCGCTCTACGGCCAGGAAGGCTTTCGCCGCATGGAGCAGGCCGCGCTCGGGCAACTATTGGCGCGCAAGGAATTGATGGTGCTGGCGACCGGCGGCGGCATCGTCTCCGAGCCGCTGACCTTCGACCTGATCCTGTCGTCGTTCTACACCATCTGGCTGAAGGCCGAGCCGGAAGAGCACATGATGCGCGTGCGCAAGCAGGGCGACCTTCGCCCGATGGCAGACGACCGCTCCGCGATGGCGGAGCTACGCAACATCCTCGTCAGCCGCGAGCCGCTGTATTCGCGCGCTTCGGCAGTCGTCGATACGGCGGGACTGTCAGTGGATGCGGCCGCCGCCCGCCTGTTCAACGCGGTGACGCCGGTGCTGGAGCAGGACGCGCGAATGTTCGCGCGGGGCTGACGCCTCCACACTTCTCATACCTCGACTCCTGTAGTTCCGTGCGCGGAACGGCATAGGCACTGCGCGCTGGAAGGCGTATAATTTCGGGGTCCTTCGCGGAAAATGACCAACGTGACGTGGAGGTGGCCATGAAATATGTGCTGCTTGGTAATTTGAGCCCGGAGTGGGCGAGCAAGCAATCGGACCGGATCGGCAAGGCCAAGACAAAGCTCGACAAGCTGGGCATCAAGATCGAGTCGATCCATTACACGCAGGGCTACTACGATTTTATCGACATCGTCGATGCCCCCAATCCGGAGGCCATGCTCGCGTTCTCCGTCTGGTACGCGACCCAGGGCATGGGACGGATCCAGAGCATGCCGGCCTTCGATGCAAAGAGTTTTGAGACCGCGATCAAGGGCGCCGCGGGCTAGCGCTTAAGGCGCTTCGATCCGCTCGCAGAAGCGGATGCGATTGCTGAACGGATCAGTCACGCCGGTCTCCAGCGTGCCCCATGGCGTCTTTTCGAGTCCCGGTCGCATGTAACCGTAGCCCTTGGCGCTGATCTCGCGATGGAAGGCTTCGACACCCTGCATCATCACCCTGATTTGGGCGCCCGGACTGCAATCGCCGTGATGCTCGCTCAAGTGCAGCAGCAGGCCGCCGCGCGAGACCTGGCGATAGAGCGGCAGGCCCGGCTCGAAGCGATGATCGAAGTCGACGGAGAAGCCGAGAAAGCCCAGATAGAATTCGTCCGCCTTTGCGATGTCGAAGATGCGCAGAATGGGGATGACCTGATTGAAACTGATTTCCATGGCTTTCGAACCCCAAGACATTCTTCGGTTTCACAGCAACTGGTCTTTGACGTCCTCCGCCCCCTCCCGCAGCAGCGGCAGGAAACGGTCAGTCAATTCGCGCGCCGGCACGCGATCGACATGGGCGCCCATGTTGATGGCGGCGACGATGGTGCCGTCGTAGCGACGGACGGGGACCGAGATCGAGCGGAAATGCGCCTCGGCCTCGCGGTCGACTAGCGAATAGCCCTGCTTGCGGTCTGCGATAATCGCGGCAAGCACGCGCTTCGGATCGGTTACGGTGTGGGGCGTCAGCGCCTCGCGCCGCATTCCCTTCAATCGCTTCGCAAGATCGGCGTCATCGAACTGGCCGAGCATGGCGCGGCCGACGGAGGTGCAGAACGCCGGCAGGCGATAGCCGACATCCAGCCCGCCAAACATCCGTGCCGGCGTGCCGCGGGCGATGAACACGACCTCGTCGCGGTCGAGCAGCGCCAGCGAACTGATTTCCTGCGCCGCACCGGCTATGCGGTCGAGCACCGGCTGGAGCACCGCCACGATCTGGTTCGAGCGGAGGTAAGAGCCGGCAAGCGTCAGCACATGCGGCGTCAGCGAAAACAGCTTTCCGTCGGTCGAGACGAAGCCGCCATGCGCCAGCGTGAACAGGATGCGGCGCGCGGTGGCGCGCGGCAGATCGGCGGCGCGCGCGATGTCGCTCAGCGTCATCGGCCCGGCGATGTTGCCGAAGGCTTGTAGCAGCCGCAGGCCGCGGTCGAGGCTCTCGACGAAATCGGTGGCGCGCTCCTCGCCTTCGCGCTTCAGCTTTGGCATATCTGTGTCTCGTTAGTTTGAGCGTGACCTCCGCGCAAACGCTCCGCGCTTGTCGCGAGGGAAAACCGGTCCCCACTTTCCGGGTCGCGCTGTCTCGAACCGTTCAAAATTGTGCTTGGCCGTCAAATCCAGACATGGCATAATTCGCACATTCGTTCAATAGACGAACAAATTTGCAAGCGGGAGATGCCACCATGATGAGCCAGGAGCAGAACGACCTGATCACCCGCACCTCGCGCAAGGACCCATGCGGCAGGCTGATGCGGATGTACTGGCAGCCGGCGGCGCTGGTCGACGAGCTACAGGGCGAACGCCCGGTGCGGCCGGTGAAATTGCTCGGCGAAAACCTGGTGCTGTTCCGCGACGAACAGGGCCGCTACGGCCTGATCGACCGCCATTGCGCGCATCGCGGCGCCGACCTCGCCTTCGGCCGACTGGAGAATGGCGGCTTGCGCTGCGCGTTTCACGGCTGGCTGTTCGACACCTCAGGCCAGTGCCTGGAGACACCGGCCGAGCCAAAGGGCTCGCAGCTCTGCAAGGGCATCAGGCAACGCTCTTATCCCGTGATCGAGAAGAGCGGCATCCTCTGGGCGTATCTCGGCGAAGGCACCCCGCCCGCCTTTCCGGAGATCGACTGCTTTGTCGCGCCCGACAGCCATACCTTTGCGTTCAAGGGCCACATGAATTGCAACTGGCTACAGGCCCTCGAAGTCGGCATCGACCCCGCGCATGCTTCCTTCCTGCACCGCTTCTTCGAGGACGAGGACACCTCCACCGCCTACGGAAAGCAGTTCCGCGGCGCGTCAGCCGGGTCCGAGATGCCGATGACAAAGATTTTGCGCGAGTACGACAACCCGATCATCAATGTCGAGCACACCGAGTACGGCCTGCGGCTGATCGCGCTGCGCCAGATCGACGAGGAACGCACCCACGTGCGGGTGACCAACCAGCTTTTCCCGCACGGCTTTGTCATTCCGATGAGCACGGAGATGACGATCACGCAGTGGCACGTGCCGGTCGATGACGAGAACTGCTACTGGTATGCGATCTTCACCTCCTACACGGCGCCGGTCGACAAGAAGAAGATGCGCGACCAGCGGCTCGAGCTCTACGAGCTGCCCGACTACAAATCGCGCAAGAACAGGAGCAACGATTACGGTTTCGATCCGCACGAGCAGGCGACCGAGACCTACACCGGCATGGGCACCGACATCAACGTGCACGACCAGTGGGCGGTGGAATCGATGGGCGCGATTCAGGACCGCACCCAGGAGCACCTCGGCCAGAGCGACAAGGCGATCGTGCAGTATCGCCGCCTGCTACGCGCCGAGATCGAAAAGGTTTCGGGCGGCGAGAAACCGATGCTGTTCCTCGATGAGGCGCATGCGCGCAGCATTCAGGGCCCCGCCACCATGGACGGCATCGGGCCGACGTTAGGCTGGGAGCTCTACTGGATGGAAGTCGACGTCAAGCGCCGCCGCGGCGCGCCATGGGCCGCGCCGGTGCCGAAGGAGATTTCCGGGAAGATCCATCATCTGACGGCGGCGGAGTAGTAGTTGCCGTCATTGCGAGCGAAGCGAAGCAATCCATCGTGCCTCAAGGGAAGTGTGGATTGCTTCGTCGCTTCGCTCCTCGCAATGACGGATACATTGGGGGACAGCGTTGAGTTTTGTCGAGCGTCACGGCCTGTGGTCGGATGAACAAAGGGAGGCCGCCGGCCGCCTCCGCAAGATCGTCGAGGAGAAAAAACTCGAGGTCATCCGCCTCTCCTTTCCCGACCAGCACGGCATTTTGCGCGGCAAGACGCTGATCGCGAGTGAAGCGGTCAGTTCGCTCGAAAGCGGCTGCTCCATCACCACCACCATGCTCGCCAAGGACACCTCGCACCGCACGGTGTTTCCGGTGTTCACGTCCGGCGGCGGTTTTGGCATGAAGGAGATGGAAGGCGCCGCCGATGTGCTGATGGTGGCCGACCCCACCACCTTCCGCGTGCTCCCATGGGCACAGAACACTGGCTGGCTGATGTGCGACCTCTATTTCGCCGACGGCCGCCCGGTGCCGTTCGCGACGCGCAACCTCTATCGCGGCGTCCTCGATCGACTGGCCAAGCGCGGCTACGACTTCGTCGCGGGGCTGGAGGTCGAATTCCACCTGTTCAAGCTGGAAGATTCGCAGATGGCGCCGGAGCACGCCGGGCAGCCCGGCACGCCGCCGGCGGTCAGCCTGCTCTCGCACGGCTACCAGTATCTCACCGAGCAGCGCTACGACCAGATGGAGCCGGTGCTGGAGATCATCCGCCGCGACGTGCTTGCGGTCGGCCTGCCGCTGCGCTCGGTGGAAGTCGAGTTCGGTCCGAGCCAGTGCGAATTCACATTCGCGCCGACCAGGGGGCTGGCGCCAGCCGACAATATGGTGCTGTTCCGATCGGCGGTGAAACAAATCGCGCGGCGGCACGGCTATCACGCCACCTTCATGTGCCGGCCAAAGCTGCCGAACGTGTTCGCCAGCGGATGGCATCTGCACCAGTCGCTGGTGTCGCGCACGACAGGCGAGAATGCGTTCATGGGCAAGGAAGGCGGTGAGCCACTGAGCCCGCTGGCGCTCGGCTACCTCGCCGGCCTGCTGGAGCACGCCCGCGCCTCCACCGTGTTCACCACGCCGACCATCAACGGCTACAAGCGCTACCGCTCCTATTCGCTGGCGCCGGACCGCGCGATCTGGGGCCGCGACAACCGCGGCGTCATGATCCGCGTGCTCGGCGGGCCGAACGATCCGGCGACACGGCTGGAGAACCGGATCGGCGAGCCCGCGGCCAATCCCTATCTCTACATGGCCTCGCAAATCCTCTCCGGCCTCGACGGCGTCGACCGCAAGCTCGATCCGGGTCCGTCAGCGGATACGCCCTATGAGACCAAGGCGGCGCTGTTGCCGAAGAGTCTTCGCGAGGCTGTGTTCGCACTGCACGACGATCCCTTCTTCCGCGAGACGCTGGGCAAGGAGTTCGTCGACTACTACGTTCACATCAAAAATGCCGAGATCGACCGTTTTCAGGCCGAAGTGTCGGACTGGGAGCACCGCGAATATTTCGAGATGTTTTGACGAAGCTCTCTCCTCGTCATTGCGAGGAGCGTAAGCGACGCGGCAATCCAGAGTCCCGCACGTGACTCTGGATTGCTTCGCTTCGCTCGCAATGACGGTTGAGGCAGTTCGGCCTCGATCCTTCGAGACGCCGCTTCGCGGCTCCTCAGGATGAGGGGATAGTGCGACGGCTGAGACAGACTATGACCCTCATGGTGAGGAGCGCGGCAACGCCGCGCGTCTCGAACCACGAGGCCCGGCTATATCTCCGTCATTGCGAGGAGCAACGCGACGAAGCAATCCAGCTTTCTTCGCTCCGGCAACAAAGCTGGATTGCTTCGCTGCGCTCGCAATGACGGTCGAGAGAGCTGGGCTAAATCCCCAGATACCGGTGCTGTAGCTCCGGCTCGGCGATCAGCTGGTCCGACGTACCGTTCCACACGGTGCGGCCGCGCTCGATCATGTAATGGCGGTCGGCGATGCGGGTCAGGTTGCCGACGTTCTTGTCGATGACGAGCACCGACTGGCCCTGCCCTTTCAGCATCGACAGGCAGCTCCAGATTTCCTCGCGGATCAGTGGCGCAAGGCCTTCGGTGGCCTCGTCGAGGATCAGGAGTTTCGGATTGGTCATCAGCGCGCGGCCGATCGCCAGCATCTGCTGCTCGCCGCCGGAGAGCGTGACGCCCATGTTGTTCGAGCGCTCGGCGAGGCGCGGAAACAGCGCGTGGATCTTGTCGATGGTCCAGGGATCGCGCGCGCCCTGCCGGTTGCCGGAGGCGGCGACGAGGTTTTCGTGAACGGTGAGATTGGGGAATATCTGGCGGCCCTCGGGCACCAGCCCAATGCCGAGCTGTGCGATCTTGTAGGACGGCAAGGTGCGCACGTCCTGCCCGGCGAAGCGGACGGTGCCGGCGCGCGCGGGCGTCAGGCCCATGATGGAGCGAATGGTGGTGGTCTTGCCCATGCCGTTGCGGCCCATCAGGGCGACCATCTCGCCGGAATGGACTCTTAGCGACAGGCCGAACAGCACCTGGCTGAGGCCATAGCAGGTCTCGATGCCGTCGATTTCGAGCAGGGTTTCAGCCGTCCTGGTATCAGCCACGGCGCGTCACCGCATGCTGGTCGCCGAGATAGGCGCGCTTGACCTCTTCATTGTTGCGGATTTCGTCCGGTCCGCCCGAGGCGATGACGCGGCCATAAACCAGCACCGTGATGCGGTCGGCGAGCGCGAAAACCGCCTCCATGTCGTGCTCGACAAGCACGATGGTGACTTCCTTGCGCAGCTCCTTCAGCAGGCCGACCATGCGGGCGGATTCGGTGACGCCGAGGCCGGCCATCGGCTCGTCCAGCAGCAGGAGTTGCGGTTTTGTGGCGAGCGCCACCGCCAGCTCCAGTTCGCGCTGCTCGCCATGGCTGAGCTCGGAGACGACGACATTGGCGCGCTTCTCCAGCCCGACACGCCTGAGCGCCGACAGCGCGGCCTCGCGCAGGTGCTGTTCCTTCCGCGCATCGCCCCAGAACCGGAAGGAGTGGCCGTCATGCGCTTGCGCTGCGAGCGCGACGTTGTCGATCGCGGTGAAATTCGGCAGCAGCGAGGTGATCTGGAACGAACGCGCCAGGCCCAGCCGGCTGCGGCGGTACGCCGGCAGCCGCGTGACATCCATGCCGGCGAAATGGATGGTGCCGGAATTCGGCGTCAACTGCCCGGTCAGCTGGCTGATCAGCGTGGTCTTGCCGGCGCCGTTCGGGCCGATAATGGCATGCAGCTCGCCCGGAATGACGTCGAGCGAGAGGTTGTCGGTGGCGAGGATGCCGCCGAACCGGCGCACGAGATTTTGCACGCGCATCAGGGGTTCAGCCACGTGAAAACCTCCCCAGAATACCCATGATGCCGCCGCGCGCGAACAGCACGATGAGGAGCAGCAGCGGCCCCATGATCAGCGCCCAGTATTCGGTGAATTGCGACAAGAACTCTTCCAGCAGGAGAAAGGCGATGGCGCCGATCACGGGCCCGAACAGCGAGCCCATGCCGCCGAATATCACCATCACCATGAGATCGCCGGAGCGGGTCCAGTACATCACGGCGGGGCTGACGAAATCGGTGTTGTTGGCGAGCAGCGCGCCGGCGAGGCCGCAGATGGTGCCCGAGATGACGAAGCAGACCAGACGATAGCGATAGGCAGGAAAGCCGATCGCCTGCATGCGCTGCTCGTTGGAGCGCACGCCCTGCACCACCATGCCGAAACGCGAATTAACGATGCGCCAGATCAGATAGACGCCGCCGAGCAGACAGGCGAGGCACACATAATAGAACTGCACGCGATCGGAAAGATTGATCAATCCGCCGAAATCACTGCGCTTGTAGATGGTCAGGCCATCGTCGCCGCCGTAACGCGACAGGCCGGAGGCGACGTAATAGGCCATTTGCGCAAAGGCGAGCGTGATCATGATGAAATAGACGCCGCGCGTGCGAAGCGAGAGCGAGCCAATCACCAGCGCGAACAGCGCGGAGGTGATCAATGCAACCGGCCACTGGATGAAGCCGGAGCCGATGCCCTCATGGGCGAGGATGCCTACCGCATAGCCGCCGATGCCGAGATAGGCGGCATGGCCAAAGCTCATCATGCCGCCATAGCCCATGATGAGGTTGAGGCTGGCGGCGGCGAGCGCAAAGATGATGATACGGGTGAACAGCGTCAGCACGAATACCTTGCCTGACAGCGCCGAATAGACCGGCAGCAGCAACAGGCCGGCAATCACCAGCACGACGACGACATTACGCGCGTTGAACGAAAGCTTCATCGCTTGGCGGCCGGGAACAGCCCCTCCGGCCGCACCACCAGGATGATGGCCATCAGGAGGTAGATTAGCATCGAGGACAACGCAGGTGCGGCGGTGGAGGCCGCGGTGGAGCTCAACACCTTGCGCAACAGGTCCGGCAGGAAGGCGCGGCCGAGCGTATCGATCATCCCGACAAAGATCGCGGCCATGAAGGCGCCGCGGATCGAGCCGATGCCGCCGATCACGATGATGACAAAGGCGAGGATCAGGATGTTCTCGCCCATGCCGATCTGCACGGTGAGGATCGGCGCCTGCATCAGGCCGGCAAGGCCTGCGAGCGCAGCGCCGAGGCCGAATACCAGCGTGAACAGCAGCTTGATGTTGATGCCGAGCGCGCCGATCATCTCGCGGTTGGAGGCGCCGGCGCGGATCAGCATGCCGATCCGGGTGCGCATCACCACGAAATAGAGCATGGCCGCGACTGCCAGCGCGACGATGATGATGGAGAGACGATAAGCCGGATAATACACACCGGGCAGGATCTGCACCGGCACCGTCAGCCAGGAAGGCAGCGGCAGCGCGAGGCCCGCCGGTCCCCAGACCAGCCGCACCAGATCATTGAAGAACAGGATCAGGCCGAACGTCGCCAGCACCTGGTCGAGATGGTCGCGACCGTAGAGATGTCTCAGCGCCACCGATTCCAGCAGTATGCCGAGCAGCAATGTGGCGCCGAGCGCCAGCACTACGCCGAGCACGAAGCTCCCGGTCCAGGCGACGAAGGTCGCCGCGAAATAGGCGCCCATCATGTAGAGCGAGCCATGGGCGAGGTTGACGAAATCCATGATGCCGAACACCAGCGTCAGCCCTGCCGCCAGCAGGAACAGCAGCAGGCCGAACTGCAACCCGTTCAGACATTGTTCGACAACGACCAGCATGACCCCTTCAAGCCTTTGCGCCTGATCCTACCGGAAAACCGGCACCCACTTACAAAACAGCGGCAGCGCGAGCCGCGCCGCCGCCTATTGTTGTTGGGCGCATCAACTCCTGCAAGCTCTCTAAGGTTTAAGCTCTTGCAAGAATCATGCGCCGATAGAACTCACTTCATCGGGCACTTGCCGGCAAAACCGTCCTGCGCGTCCTTGACGATGGTCGCTACGGTCTTCAGCGCAAGCTGGCCTTCCGAATCCTTCACCACGTCCTGTAGATAGAAGTTCTGGATCGGGATGTGGTTGTTGCCGTACTTGTAAGGGCCGCGCACCGACTTGAAGTTGGCCTTCTCCATCTCGGCCTTCATCGCGTCCTTCTTGGTCAGGTCGCTCTTGACCGCCACGACGGCGCTGTTGATCAGGTTGGCGGCGTCATAGGACTGCGCACCGTAGAAAGTCGGGCGCAGGCCGGGATACTTCTTGCGGTAGTCGGCGACGAATTTCTTGTTTTCGTCATTCGGCAAATCGTTGACCCATTGCTGAGCGCCGGGAACACCGAGCGCGTTGTCCTTCTGGAGCGGCAGCGACAATTCGTCGATGGTGAAGGCGGTGTAGAGCGGAATCTGCGCCTTGATGCCGGCCTGGGCGTACTGGTTGAGGAACTGCACGCCCGCCGCACCCGGATAGAACACGAAGATCGATTGGGCGCCCGAGTTCTTGGCCTTGGTCAACTCGGCGGAGAAGTCGAGCTGGCTCGGCCACACCGTGTATTCCTCGCCCTTGACCTCGCCCTTGAAGGTACTCTTGACGCCAGCCAGCATGTCCTTGCCGGCGGCATAATTCGGACCGATCAGGAATACCGACTTCACGCCCTTCTGGTTCATGTAGAGGCCCATGGCCTGCGGCGTCTGGTCGTTCTGCCAGGAGGTCGAGAACACGTAAGGCGAGCAGAGTTCGCCGGCGAGCTGCGACGGGCCGGCATTGGCCGAGATCAGGAAGGTCTTGCTGTCGACCGCGGTCTTCAGCGAGGCCAAGAGCACGTTCGACCAGATGTAGCCGACGATGAAATCGACCTTGTCGGACTGGATCAGCTTTTCGGTCTTCTGCTTGCCGACGTCAGGCTTCTGGCCGTCATCCTCGTAGATCACCTCGACGGGCTTGCCGTCCATCTTGCGGCCGAGATGGTCGAGCGCGAGCTCGAACGAATTGCGCATGTCGTTGCCAATCGCAGCGGTCGGGCCGCTGAAGGTCGAGACGAAGCCGATCTTGATGGTGTCGGCCGCGAGCGCAGGCTGCGCCACGAATGCCAGCGCGGTGACGCCCGCCAGCCAGAATGCCGTTTTTCTCATATTCAATCCCCTCCTGAATGATCGAATTGTTCGTGCCCGGCCGGTTGTCCGGCCGTGCACGGCGCGCCGATCGCGGGCCCTCTTGGTGGCTGTTTTGTGCGCGAAATCGCCAGCCCGCAGCAAGCATGAACCGATGGGTCTTGCTTAGAACCTTCGGCCGATGCTTTCGACAGCCTGAACCATAATTCGCCACCGCTGGGGATGGCAAGAATTATAGTGCCGGTTGCCGGGGCAACAAATGTCGCAGTTGGAGGGCGGCGGGAGTGGCGGCCCGGCAACGAAGGGCTTGCGATGGCGGTCATGGCGTTTCGCCTGCTGCAAGGCGGCTCGCGGCGCCGTTGCGCTGCCATTCCGCCCAGGTCGGCCGGTCCATCTGAAACAGGTCGCTGCTGCGGGCGTACCAGCCGCTGCCGTGCATGCGGCCGATCAGGCGCAGGCCTTGCGTATCGATGTGACAGCGCTCACTGTCCTGCACGAAGGCATCCTCGACATGGGCGCAAACGATGCGGCCGATCACGATGGTCTGGCGCGGCCCCGTCACCATCGAGGTCAGGACGCGGCACTCGAACGAAACGGGGGATTGCGCGATGCGCGGCGGCCGCACGGCGTGCGAGCGCGCCGGCTTCAGGCCGGCCAGCGCCAGCTCGTCGATCTCGGGCGGCGCATCGATGCAGGTGACGTTCATGGCCTCGGCGTTTTGCTCCGACACGAGATTCACCACGAATTCGCCTGTAGCAAGGATGTTGGTCGCGGTGTCCTTGAAGCGGTCCTTGCCGGCGAGAAGCCCGAGCGCGAGCGTCGGCGGCTCATGTCCCAGCACGTTGAAGAAGCTGTAGGGCGCCGCATTGATCACGCCGTCTTCCGACAAGGTCGTCACCCAGGCGATCGGCCGTGGCGTCACGGTGGCGGTGAGTACCTTGTAGCGGTTTTGCGCTTCCATCCACTCCATGTCGAACAGCATTGCCGGCCTCGCTGCCTCAGACCGCCACCACCGGATGACGCAGCCGGCCGATGCCGGACACTTCAGCCTCCACGACATCGCCCGGCCACAGCCATTCCTGCGGCGTGCGTCCCGCGCCGACGCCGTCGGGCGTGCCGGTAGCGATGATATCGCCGGGCTCGAGCGTGATCGCGGCCGAAATATCGGAGATCAGCAGCGGCACCTTGAACAGCATATGCCGGGTGTTGGAGCGCTGCTTCTCGACGCCGTTCACCGTCAGCCAGAGATCGAGCGCATGCGGGTCTGCGATCTCGTCCGATGTGACGATGCAGGGCCCGAACGGCGCGTAGGTGTCCTGCCCCTTGGAATAGATCCACTGGCCGGCGCGGCGGTTGTCGCGGGCGCTGACGTCGATCATCACGCTATAGCCGAACACGAAATTCAGTGCTTCTTCTTCCGATACGCGCCGCGCGGTCCGACCGATGACGACGGCGAGCTCGACCTCCCAGTCGAGCTGCCGGGTGATCGCCTTGTTGTGCTCGATCGCGTCGTCCGGGCCGATCACGCTGGTCGGCGGCTTGGAGAAGATCACCGGCTGCTTCGGCAATTCCTTTGCCGTATCGAGCGTGCGGGACGATTCCGCGACGTGCTCGACATAGTTGAGGCCGATGCCAAAAATGTTCTTGCGGGGCCGCGGAATCGGCGCGAGCAGTTTGACGTTAGCCAGCGGCAGCGCGGCGCCGACCGGCCAATAGTCGTTGCGGTCGCCGAGGATCTTCTTCAGAGCAACCAGGGCTACCGGCCCCAGATCGATGAAGGCCAGCATCGAGGAAGGCAGCGAAACCCCGGCATGCGCGCCGATCTTCTCGACGTCGATGACGAGGTCATCGACAACGGCGCCAAGGCGCGCGGCGGCTTCGATGGAGTCGCGGTAAGTTACAAGACGCATCTTAATTCCTAGGAAGCGAGCGGCTGCCGCCCCTCATTGTCGCCGAATGCTTCCTCGCGGTGGAGGCCGAGCGAGTGCATCACCGGCAGGTCGTTGAAGGCGAACAGGCAGGCGTCGTCGCTACCAGAGGCGTTGGCGTGTTCGTGCCAGGCCCAGGACGGCACGCAGAAGATGTCGCGCTCCTTCCAGTCGAAGCGCTTGCCGTCGATGATGGAGTGCCCGCTGCCCTTGGCCACCTGGTAGATGAAGCTGCCGGTGTGGCGGTGTGCGTGCGTCGCCTCGCCCGGCCGCAGCATCTGCATGGAGGCGCCGATCGTCTGCATGACAGGCCCGCCGGTGACGGGATTGACGTAGTTCATCAGGAGGCCGTCATAGGGCGAACCGGCGGAAGCCTTGGCGTAGCGCTGCAAGGCCTCGTAGGTCGGGCCCCATTCGTATTTCAGGAGCGGCGAATAGCCCTTGCTCCATTCGGCGCCGGCCGGCCGCAGGCCGGGAGCGCCCCAGGCATGCGACATGTCGTCGACCGGATGGCCGACGGTCTGCTGCATGTTCGGATGCACCGCGTAGAAATTGGCTTCGAGGCAATTCACCAGCGGAATGTCGAGGCCGTCCTGCCAGATGCAGGGCGTGCCGTCGCCGGAAACGCCATGCTCGTGCCAGGTGCCGTTCGGCGTCAGCACGAAATCGTTGGCGCCTAAGGTGAGCTTATGCCCGTCGACGATGGTGTAGGCGCCCTCACCTTCCATGATGAAGCGCAGCGCGGACGCCGAATGGGCGTGCGCAGAGGCGACTTCGCCGGGATGCATCACCTGTAGGCCCGAATAGAGCCAGCCAACGGCGGCGGCATGGTCGCGGCGGCCCGGATTGTTCAGATAGATGACGCGGCGGCCGGCCTTCTCCGGCGACACCAGCTCGACGGAGCGCAGCACATGCTTGCGCAAATCCTCATAGCGCCACAGCACCGGCACGGAAGAAGACTTCGGCTGCCACGGCTCGATCTTGTTGGCGACCGTCCACAAGGCGCCGGCATCGAGGCCTTCCAGCTCATCGTAATAGGCAAGCAGTTCGGGCGTGTCCTCGACATTGGCCCGGCCTGCGACGTTTTCCCGATGGTTTTCGCGACGTGCTGTTGCCATCCCGCTCTCCCTGTAGGATGATATAAAATCATTCCTTCGTTGGAAGCAATCGGAAATTTTCGAAAATATGGCAGTTCATCGAAAGGCGGGCCGAAATGCTTCAGCCGCGGGCGGCGAGCGCGGGGCGGCCGGCGAGAGCGCCAGTGGACCGGCGACGCTGGGCGAAGCAGCCTATCAGCGTTTGCGCGCCGACATTGTCGTGGGCGCTTTCAAGGCCGGAGAGCCGCTGCGGCTCGAGGCGCTGCGTCAGCGTTACGGCTTGAGCTTTTCGCCGCTTCGCGAAGCCCTGATGCGGTTGCAATCGGAGCGATTGGTAGCCTCCACGGCGCTGCGGGGCTTCTCGGTCGCGCCGTTGTCGCGCGAGGAGATCGAGGACGCGACCGAAACGCGCATCCTGATCGAAAGCGAGGCGCTGCGCCGCTCCATGCGCAACGGCGACGATGATTGGGAAGCGGGCATTGTCGCCGCCTTCCATGCGCTCAGCCTACAGGTCGAACGGCAGTCGAAAGTTGCGGGCTCGGTGGCGACGGCCGACCTGTTCGCGATGGAAGAGCGGCATCATCATTTCCACCGCGCGCTGATCTCGCATTGCAGATCGCCGCGCCTGCTCGAACTCGCGGAGCGGCTTTACGTCGAGACCCAGCGCTACCGCCTGCCGAACTATTTCGGCGGAGTGCTGGGGCAGCGGCGGCGCGATGCCACGGCCGAACACCGCGAGATCATGGACGCCACACTCGGCCGGAGCGAAGAGGCCGTGCGCCTTTTGGCCGACCATTACCGGAAGACGGCTGCGATCATCGAAGCTTCGATCGAGTGGCCGCCGGTCTCCGGCAAGGCCGCGCGATAGGATCAGATACGGTACTCCGCGCCCTCGATCGCATAGGGCGCGTAGCGAAAATCGCGGATGGTCGCGACCTTCTCCCCGTCCCATGCGAGCAGCATGAAATATTTCGGCGGCCCGTCCGGCGTATTCGGATCGAACACCAGGATGGCGGCACGGCCCTCGACCAGGCCCGGCACCAGGTGCCAGTCGCCGACGCCGGAATAATTGCCGAAATAGCGTGACACCTCCAGCTTGCCGCGCATGCGGGTCTTGTTGACGAGTTCGAGTCTGACGTCGTCAGCAATCATGTCGCGGATCGCGTCGAAATCGCGCGCATTGAAGCGCGCGACATAAGCGGAAAGCCGCGCGCGGTCGGCATCGGACAGCGCCGGTACCGGTGCATCTTCCGGTTCGCCGGAAAATTCGCGCAATTGCGTGCGCCCGCGATGCAGCGATGCCTTCACCGCGGGCAGGCTGACATCCATGATCTCGCACACTTCCTGCAAGGAGCAGCCGAGCACGTCGCGCAGGATCACGCTCGCGCGCTGCGCCACCGGCAGCCGCATGAAAGTGCGCAAGGATGCGCTCGCAATCTGACGGCTCAAAACCGCATCGAGCTGATCGGCCACCATGTCCACCTCGCTTTGCGAATGCAGCGCCTCCTGCCGGCTTCGGCGGCGCAGGAAGTCCAGCGCCGTGTTGTGCGCGATCCGGAACAGCCAGCCCTCGGGATTGCCGATCAGACCGGCGGAAAGGAACGCTTCCACCGCCTTGATCAGGGCGTCCTGCACCACGTCCTCGCCATCGATGACGGAGCCCACCATGCGCGCGCAATAGCGATGCAGCTTGGGCCGCATCGCAATCAACAGGCGTTCGAGATCGATCTCCGGCATCACGTCTCGTTCAGCATGCGATAATTACCGACAACAACCGCCGCGCGGGGCATCGGCGGCTCCGCGCAGCGGTCGCGAATCCCGCTCTGAAAAGCCTGGAACGCCGCCAGCTTCGGCAACGGGCTCGATCCGTCCTCGGCCGAGGTTTCGACCAGATGCACAAAACTGTCGTCTTCCAGCCGCAGCGTAAGATAGCGCACGCCGTCAGGCTTCGTCGCCTTCAATTCGGCAAACACCGCGGCCACAAGTTCGGCATTCTTGTCGGCGGCTTCCGGCCGGGCTTTGTACCTGATCAGGGTCCGTCTCATCGCTCTCTCCATTGGTCTTGCGTTGCGTAACCTCTCCATGACGTCTGTGCAGGCATGAAAGATTCGGGCTTAGAGGAAATATTTTTGGCAGCGCCGCAATTACCAATGGCAGGACAGGCGCAGTCGATAGGCGTCCGCTATCGATCGATTGGCGAATTCGCCTTGGATCGCATGCGCGAAATCACTAGATAAACCGAAGCGGATATATTCACGGAAAGGCCCATGCCATGACCGATGCCCCGGCAAAACCTCACCGCGTGGTGATCGTTGGCGCCGGCTTTGGCGGCCTGGAAACCGTCTTTGGGCTGAAGGGCGCCCCGGTCGAGATCACGCTGATCGACCGCCGTAACCACCATCTGTTCCAGCCGCTGCTCTACCAGGTCGCAACCGCCTCGCTCGCGACGTCCGAGATCGCCTGGCCGATCCGCCATGTCCTGAGCGACCGCAAGGATGTCACGACCCTGTTCGCCAATGTGAACGGCGTCGATGCCAAGGAAAAGCGCGTGCGGCTCGAGGACGGCGAGACCATTCCCTACGACACGCTGGTGCTCGCCACCGGCGCGCGCCACGCCTATTTCGGCCATGACGAATGGGAGCCGTTTGCGCCCGGGCTGAAGACGCTGGAGGACGCCACCACGCTGCGGCGGCGCATCCTCGTCGCCTTCGAGCGCGCCGAGCGGGAAACCGATCCGCAGCGCCGCGCGGCGCTGCTCACCTTCGTCATCATCGGCGCCGGGCCAACCGGCGTCGAGCTCGCCGGCACCATTGCCGAGCTCGCAAAGCACACGCTGCCGCCGGATTTCCGCCGCATCGACACGCAGAAGGCGCGCGTGGTGCTGATCGAGGCCGGCCCGCGGGTGCTGGCGGGCTTCGACGAGAATCTGTCGGCCTATGCGCAGCGCGCACTCGAGGACAGCGGCGTCGAGGTGGTGCTGGGCCAGCCCGTCACCGAATGCACCGCCGACGGCGTCACCTATGGCGGCCAGCAGCTCAACGCCCGCACCATCATCTGGGCGGCGGGCGTACGCGCCTCGCGCGCGGCCGAATGGCTCGGCGCACCCGCCGACCGCGCCCATCGCCTCAAGGTCAATCCCGATCTCACCGTGCCCGGCCATCCCGATGTCTTCGCGGTCGGCGACACCGTGACGATTGCGGGGCCCGACGGCAATCCGGTGCCGGGCATCGCGCCGGCAGCGAAGCAGGAAGGGCGCTATGTGTCGAAAGTCATCAAGGCTCGGCTCAACGGCACGACGGTCGGCCCGTTCCGCTACAACCATTCCGGCAGCCTGGCGCAGATCGGCAAGCGCAAGGCCATCATCGATTTCGGGCGGATCAAGCTGCGCGGCACCATCGCCTGGTGGATCTGGGGCATCGCCCACATCTACTTCCTGATCGGCCTGCGCCACCGGCTCAGCGTTGCCCTGAGCTGGCTCTGGGTTTATGCGCGCGACCAGCGCGCCGCCCGGCTGATCACGCAGGGAAGCAGCAAGGTGACGGGGTAAAGCCGCAATCGGACCTTGCCGAACCGCAGGCCCTGTCTCTATCACTGCTTGAGGCCGCCGGAGCGGATTCGGCGCGCGGAATCGGGGCGGTTCACCGGCATGGGCAGAGCGAGGCAGGCACGCGGGACGCCCTCGGGCAGAACGGGCAAGGGCGGCGGCAAGATCCTCGATCTCGACCGCTATGTGCCGGCCCTCATCACCTTCATCGGCAACAAGCTCTCCAACAGCGCGACCGTGACCTACCAGAAGCGGTTTGGCGTCAACGTCACGCAGTGGCGCATCCTGTCACAGCTCGCGATCGAGCCCGGCATCTCCGCCTCGCGCATCTGCCAGGTCATCGGCTTTGACAAGGGGCCGGTCAGCCGGACGCTTGCGGTGATGCAGGACGAAGGACTCGTCAGCATCAAGCCCGGGCAGGACGGGCGCACGCATGCGATCTCGCTGACATCGAAGGGGTGGACGACCCATGATCACGTCATCAAGGTCGCGCTCGAACGCGAACGGCGCCTGTTGTCCTGCCTGAGCAGGCAGGAGCGCGACACGCTGATCGGACTGCTGCAACGAGTTCACGGCAACCTCGATGCCGTGAAGGGCGTTGGCGACGGGGCGGACGAGGATTAGCCCGCGCAGCCGATCCACGCGGCGGATTTGTGGTCATCCAGAATCGCCACCGCAGCGGCCCGCCGCGTCAGCACCGCGCGCTGGTTGATGTAGCCCTTGTCGGTGATCTCGCCGCCGTCGACCGAAGCCGGCTCGGCGAGCAGCAATGCGCGCGTGGCGTGGCCCGACGAGTTGCCGCTTTGCGCCTTTAGCCTCGCAAGCCCCTGCCCGATCGCGCTGCGGACCTTTTCGTGCGCGATCGCCTCATCCGCGCTTGCGCTCTCGGGCAAGCCTGCATGCGCGCGGCAGGCGACGATGTTCGCAAACACCAGGAAGCGCACCTCGTCGCCGCCATGGCCGGTCACGACGATATCCTGCGCCAGCGGCGCCAGCGCGGCGATGCCGGCCACCCGCAGCGTGCCGACGCTGACCCAGGTGCCGGAATTGAGCTTGAAGTCTTCCGCGACGCGGCCGTCGAAGAACAGGCCTAGCCCGGGCCGCATGGGGTCCGCGAATTTCACGGCATCGCCGATCAGATAAAATCCCTCTTCGTCGAACGCCTGCGCGGTGAGCTCCGGCGCCTTCCAGTAACCCGGCGTGACGTTGGGCCCGCGCACCCGCACTTCCAGCTTATCGCCCGATGGAACCAGCTTCAGCTCGGTGCCCGGAATCGGCACGCCGATATTGCCGGATCGCTCGGCCAGGAAATGGCAATCGGCCGCCAGTGGTGAGGTCTCGGTGGAGCCCCAGGCCGACACCATCGGCAGCGCGCGGCCGACGGTCTTGATCGAGAGTTCCTCCAGCGCGTCCCACAGATTCTGCGGCAGCGCCGCGCCGGCATAGAAGGCGAACCTCACCTCGGCGAAAAACTTCCGGCGTAGTTCGTCGTCGCCCCGCAGCGCCGCGATCAGCATGTCAAAACCGCGCGGCACGTTGAAATAGACCGTCGGCGTCACGCTGCGCAGATTGGCGAGCGAGGTTGCAAACAGCCCGGGCGCCGGCTTGCCGCCGTCGATATAGAGCGAGCCGCCGTTGCGCAGCACCAGGTTGAAATTGTGGTTGGCGCCAAAGGTGTGGCTCCATGGCAGCCAGTCGAGGATCACGAGATCGTTGTGCGACGCATCGAGGAATGACCACGTCTGCGCCTTGGCCTGCTGGCTCGAGGTCAGCATGCGCTGGGTGTTGATGACGGCCTTCGGCGTGCCGGTCGAGCCCGAGGTGAACAGGAATTTTGCGATCGTATCAGGCGTCACCGCCGCAAAGGCTTTTGCGACGTCGGGTGTCTCCGGCGTTGAAGCAATCGCGGCGAATGGGATGGCATCATCATCGCCGGCATTGCCGCTGACGATCTTTGCGTGATGCAGTGGCTTGATCGCCGCCAGTGCCGATGCGAACGGCTTTATGCCGGAAACATAGATCGCGCCCGGCTCGAGCAGGCCGATCATGCTCTTCAGCTTGTCGAAGTCTTTGGACATCAGCGAATAGGCCGGCGAGATCGCGGCCGAGGGCACGCCGGCGTGCATCGCCGCCAGCGCCAGCAGCGCGTGATCGATGCTGTTGTCGGAGAGGATGACCAGCGGACGTTCGGCGCTCAGTCCTTGCGCCAGAATCCACGATGCGATCGAACGCACCTGCCGCAGCGTGTCCCGGTACGAAACGGTCGTCCATGGCGTATCGATATTGCCGCGCTCGCCGAGAAAGACCCGATCCGGCGTTTCGCGCGCCCAATGCTCCAGCCAGTCGCCGACGCATCGCGCGTATTCGCCGAGCGGCACCGTCGAGCGCAGCAAGATGCTGCCGTCGGCGCGGCTGATAGCCACGATCGAGGGCGTTGCGAACGGCGTGTCGGAATTGTCGCGGCTGACAACGGCTGATGTCGTCATCGGGCTTCCTCCTCGTGCTCCTCAATGACCGCAGGCGGTGCAGCCATCGTCGCAGCCTCTTGCGGGCCGCTCCGGGCATATTGTTCATTCGAACAATTGTTGTCGTCAGCAACAATCTTTCCCTCTTCGTCCTGCTCCGCTACATTGGATGCGATGCTGGAGAAATGATTTGTCCAACCGGGCGACCCAGGCGACGTTGAAAATCCCGAAAAACTCCGGCGCAAAACGTCGGGCGGGCGGCAAGCCTCGTCCGACGGACAACAGCAGCGCGATCGAACTCGACGGGCTGCTTGGCCATGCCGGCTATGCGGTGCGGCGCTTCCAGCTCTGGATCTTTCAGGATTTCATCCGCACGCTCGCCGCCGTCGACATCACGCCGACGCAATATTCAGTGCTGACGGTGATCGGCGCCAATCCCGGCCTCAGCCAGATGGCGGTGGCGCAGCGGCTCGGCATCGAGCGCGCCCGGCTGGTGCATCTGCTCGACAGCCTCGAAGACCGCAAGCTGGTGAAACGCATCCGCTCAAGGACCGACCGGCGATCGCATGCGCTGCATTTGACCGCGCAGGGGACCGTGTCGCTGCGGCAGTTCAAACTGCTTGCCGCCGAGCACGAGCGGCATGTCGCCGAGAAGATCGGCAAGGAGAACCGCGAGCAATTGCTGCGGATTCTCTCCGGCTTTACCTGAGCCAGGGGCTGCCGGCCTGCTCTGCTGAATAATTGTGCAAGCATGCTTGCGGAAATGCGCGCGGCGCGTGCCATTTTTTCTGATAATTGGCTGTAAAGTCTGTCTTATTTGACAAATCCGGTTTCGCTCTATCGATGTACACAATGGCACATCGCTTGCTTCGTTGATCAGGCAAGATTCCGCGTTGAAGGGGCGTTCATTGACCGAGACCGTAGCCGAGATTATCGCCGCCCACCGCGCCGGTACCGCGTCGCCCGTAGAGACCGTGGCGCGCAGCTTTCAGCGCATCCGCGACCATAACGATCCCGCGATCTTCATTTCGCTGCGCGATAAAAAGGACGCGCTGGCGGAAGCCGAAGCGCTGGCGAAGAAGGATGCCGCAACACTGCCGCTGTTCGGCGTCCCCGTTGCGGTCAAGGACAATATCGACGCGCAAGGTCTTGCGACCACCGCAGCCTGCCCGGCCTTCTCCTACATGCCCGCGCAGGACTCGACGGCGGTGGCAAAACTGCGCGCGGCCGGCGCCATCGTCATCGGCAAGACCAATCTCGACCAGTTCGCCACCGGCCTCGTCGGCGTGCGCTCGCCCTATGGCATTCCCAGGAATCCGATGCGCGGCGATCTCGTTCCGGGCGGATCGAGTTCGGGATCGGCCGTCGCGGTGTCGGCGGGCCTCGTGCCGCTCGCGCTCGGCACCGACACCGCGGGAAGCGGCCGCGTGCCGGCGATGCTCAACAACATTGTCGGCCTCAAGCCGAGCCTCGGCCTGATCTCGAACGCCGGGTTGGTGCCGGCGTGCCGCACGCTCGATTGCATCTCGGTGTTCTCGCTCACCGTCGACGATGCGATGGCCGCGCTGAAGGTGATGGCCGGCTCCGACAAGGCCGATCCGTTTTCGCGCGAGCGGCCGCTCGCGGAAATGACGGCGTTTCCTGCAAAGCTCCGGCTGGGCGTTCCCCGCAACGGGCAACTGATTTTCTTCGGCGACAAGCATTCGGAGAAGGCCTATGGCGAAGCGATGAAGCGCTGGGCCTCGCTCGGCGCGGAGTTGGTCGAGTTCGATCTCGAGCCGTTCTATGAAACGGCGCGGCTGCTCTACGAAGGTCCATGGGTCGCCGAGCGCTATCTTGTCATTCGCGACCTGCTGGCATCGTCGCCCGATGCAATCCATCCCGTGACGCGCGAGATCACCGCGGCAGGCTCGCGGCTGACAGCAGCCGACACCTTTGCGGCGCTCTATCGCCTGCAGGGGCTGCGGCAGACCGCCGAACGCACGTTTGCCGGTATCGATGCGATCGTGCTGCCGACCGCGCCGACCGCCTATTCCACCGCGCAGGTGCTGGCCAACCCAATCGAGCTCAACAGCCGGCTTGGCACCTACACCAATTTCGTCAACCTGCTCGATCTCTGCGGCCTCGCATTGCCGGCTTCGATCCGTGCCGACGGCATTCCGTTCGGCATCACACTGCTGGCGCCCGCCGGCAAGGATGCCATGCTCGCCGGCATCGGCCGAGCGTTCCACGCCGGCACGGGACTTCCGGTCGGCGCCAGGGGCGTGAAGCAACCAATACTGGCGCCGCTACCGAACGCGGCCCATGACGACGAAATCGCGATCGCGGTGGTCGGCGCGCATTTGTCAGGCATGGCGCTGAACGGTGAATTGCTGGCGCTTGGCGGACGGCTGCTGGAAGAAGCGAGCACCGCGCCCGATTACAGGCTCTACGCGCTCGATACGACGCCGCCAAAGCCCGGCATGCTGCGCGTCGAGCAAGGCACGGGCTCGACGATCAAACTCGAACTCTGGGCGCTGTCGGCGGCTGCGTTCGGAAAATTCGTCGCCGCGATACCGCCGCCGCTGTCGATCGGTACGATCAGGCTGAGTGATGGCCGCGGGGTGAAAGGCTTTATCGTCGAGCCCGCCGAGATCTACGGCGCTCGCGACATTTCCTCCTATGGCGGCTGGCGCGCGTTCATGAAGGAAAAGGCGGCGGTGTAGCGTCAGCCGTCATTGCGAGCGAAGCGAAGCAATCCAGCTTTATCTCCGCGGCGAGAAAGCTGGATTGCTTCGTCGCTATGCTCCTCGCAATGACGGAGAGAAACACCTACACCGACACCGCGTAGATCTCGTACTCGCCGCGCACCAGCTCGATATGCGCGCGCATCGCAGCCGCCGCGCCGGTCTTGTCGCCGCGCATGATGGCGACCACGACGCGGTCGTGCTCGGCGTGCGATTTGGCGAGACGCCCGAGATTGCGGAACTGGGCGCGGCGGAAGGGTTGCACGCGCACGCGCGTCGCCAGGGTCATTTCGGCGATATAGGCGTTCTGCGAGCCGGCATAGATCGCATTGTGAAACCGCTCGTTGACCTCGTGGAAGCGTTCGGGATTGCCGGCATGGCTCAGCACGCGCAGTTCCTCGTGGATCGCCTCCAGCCGCGCGCGATCGGCGGCCGGCATCCGCTCGGCGGCCAGCGCAGCACAAATCGCCTCCAGCTCGGCCATCGCCTCGAACATCCCGGTCAGCCGGTCCAGCGTCGGCCGCGCCACCACCGCGCCGCGATGGGCGCGCGCTTCGACGAGCCCGCTCGCCGCGAGCTGCCGCAGCGCCTCGCGCACCGGCGTGCGCGATACGGAAAAACGCCGCGCGAGGTCGGTCTCGTCGAGCGGCGCGCCCGGCGCCAGCGTGCCACGGACGATTTCGTCGGCAAGCTGCAACCGCAACTCTTCGGCGCGGGTGATTTTTGCCTGCTGCGGAGAGGCACGGTCGACGCGACGGACCACCGGATCGGCCGCTGCGCCGCTCCGTTGCAAACTGCCTGCCGGGAGGTCGTCGAGACTCATGCCTTGCGATCCCTGCCCTCAGGTCTTCGGTTCATCGATGATGCTGACATGGGCGGCGACGATCCGCCATCCTTCGGCAAATCGTATCCAGGTCTGCATCTGCCGACCGACTTTGCTGCCGGCCCACGCGTCGCGATAGAACAGCGTTGAAGCCACTGCCGTATCGCGGCCATAGGTCGTTATCAGGGTCTTGTCGGTCTTGCGCATCAATCCAACTGGCGATCGCGCTGCGCGGAAGGCCATGATGGCCTCATAGCCGTAGAGATTTTCGCCGATGCCGTAGCGCAGCGTTCGCTTGTCATTGCGAAAGAGCTCGTCGAGCACGGCAACGTCGTTACTGACGAGCGCCGCCTCATAGCGCGCGAATTGCGCGGTGACTTCGGCGAGCACGTCGGGCAGGTCGATTTCCATTTCAAATTCCTCGCGGCGCCGGCGCTGCGGCCACGCCCATCTTTTCCAGCGCATGCGCCGCGCGCAGCGCGATGTCCTCGCGCCAGGGCGCAGCAATGATCTGCACACCGATCGGCATCGGCTCCAGCGGCACCGGCACGGCGACCACCGGCAGGCCAATGAAGGAGATCGGTTGGGTGTGAATGCCGATATTGGCGCGCACCGGCAGTTCGACGCCGTCGAGCACGAAGTTGACCTGCCCAAGCTTCGGCGCGACGCATGGCGTGGCGGGCGCCACGATCACGTCTACAGACTTGAAGATTTCCAGCACCTTGGCGCGGTACCAGCGGCGGAATTTTTGCGCCTTGTCGACATAAACCCCCGGGATCATCGCGCCGGCGATAAACCGGTCGCGCACCGCCGGATCGAAGTCGTTCGGCCGTTTTCGCAGGCGATCCAGATGCAGCGAGGCGCCTTCGACCGTCGTGATGATGTAGGCGGCGGCGCGGGCGCGCGCAGCCTCGGGAAGTTCGATGGTGTTGGTAGCACCGAGCGCCTTCGCGACGCGCGCAACGGCCTCCTGCGCTTCGGGAAACACGTTCTTCTGGAAATAGCCGCCGGCCACCGCGACGCGCAGACCGCCAACGCCTTGCGCGAGCTGCGCCGTCACCGGCTCGACCGGCCGCGCGGAGCAGGCAGCATCAGCGGCGTCCGGGCCCTGCATCGCGTCATAGGCGAGCGCGAGATCGGCGACGTTGCGCGCGAACGGGCCGAGGTGATCGAAACTGCCGACGAAGGGATAAGAGCGCGCGCGCGACAGCCGCCCATAGGTCGGCTTCAGGCCAAAGATGCCGCAGAACGACGACGGCACCCGGATCGAGCCGTTGGTGTCGGAGCCGAGCGCGAGCGGCACCAGCGCACCGCCGACGGCGCTGCCGGAGCCGCCGGAAGAGCCGCCGGTCATCCGCGTCGTATCGTGCGGATTGCGCGAGGGACCGTCATGCACGTTCTCGCCGGTGAAGTCGTAGGCGTATTCGCCCATGTT
Organism: Bradyrhizobium lablabi; assembly: GCF_018129385.1. Classification (GTDB taxonomy): domain Bacteria; phylum Pseudomonadota; class Alphaproteobacteria; order Rhizobiales; family Xanthobacteraceae; genus Bradyrhizobium; species Bradyrhizobium lablabi_C. Next base: position 183,800 of record NZ_JAFCLN010000009.1, on the reverse strand, counting down.
GAGCGCGCCGACCAGTACGGCGCCCGCCGCCTCCAGCCGCTCGATCAGCGTCGCATCGCGCGGCGAAGGCGGCAGGTCGCGGTTGATCTTTGAGCCCGCGCGGGTGGAGAGGCCCTTTACGTCGAACAGGTTCTTGACGGCAAAGGGCACGCCCGCGAGCGGACCGACGCTTTTGCCGGCCGCGATGGCAGTATCGATCGCCCGCGCCGCGGCGCGCGCACGATCGGCGGTGACGTCGGTGAAGGAATTGAGAACGGAATCGTGCTTGGCGATTCGCGCCAGCGCGGCTTCGGCCACCTCAAGTGCGGACATCTTGCGGCTAGCGACCGCTTGCGCGATCTCGGCGGCGGACAGATTATCGGAAACGGTCATTGCGATATCAGGCGCTGAAGACACTGGCCGACTCGGTTTCATCCGGCAGCGGGAATTCGTCGACCAGCTTCGCCAGCCGCAGCGACACCTGGAGATTGGCCCTCACCGCCGGCCGCCAGCTTTCGTCCATCGGCAGCGCCATCGCCTTGCCAACGGCGTCGATGTAGTCGTCAAGCGGATCGCTAGCCATGCCTTGTCCCCGTCGTTTCTTCTTAATGCACCGGCAACGGCGGATGCGGGATCGCCGTCAGCAGCTCTTTTGTATAGGCGTCCTGCGGATCGCCGAGCACCTTTTCGGAACTACCCTGCTCGACGATTCGTCCCGCCCGCATCACGATGACACGATCGCACAGCAAACGCACCACGTTCAAATCATGGGAGACAAACAAATAACTCATACCCATCGACGACTTGAGGTCCTGTAACAGGTTGAGCACCACCGCCTGCACGGAGACATCGAGCGCCGCGGTCGGCTCGTCGAGGATGACAAGCTTTGGATGCAGCGCGATCGCGCGCGCGATGCCGACGCGGGCCTTCTGGCCGCCGGATAGCTGATGCGGAAAACGATCCAGCAGGTTGACCGGCAGACCGACCAGCCCGGCCAGTTCCTCGCAGCGGGCGCGCAGCGCGTCGCGCCCCCTGATGTCGCCGAGTTGCATAATCGGATCGGCGATGGCGCGCGCCGCGGTGAAGCGCGGGTTGAGGCTGTCGGTCGGATCCTGGAATACCATCTGAATGCTCTTGCGCAGCGGCAGCCGCGCAAAGGCATGCGGCATGATGGCGCCGATCTCTTCACCGTCGAACAGGATGCGGCCGGAGGTCTGGTCGAGCAGCCGCATCACCATCATCGATGTCGTCGACTTGCCGCAGCCGGATTCGCCGACGAGCCCGACGCTCTCGCCATGGCCGACCTCAAAGCTGATGCCGTCGACCGCGCGGAAAATTTCCTGCTCGACGGGCGGCTTGCGCGAGAACAGCTTTCCGAGCACGGCGGTCGCGCCCTGGCGGGGATATTCCTTGACGAGCTTTTCGACCGTGAGGAGTGGTTTGGCCTCGCCGCCCATTGAGTCGTCACCCCCGGGCTTGACCCGGGGGTCCATCTTCTCAAGAGAAGAGTCTTGCGAAGAAGGATGGATGGCCGGGTCAAGCCCGGCCATGACGGGCGTACCTTCCTCTTCCGGCAGCAAATCCCGTAACGACACCCCGAGCCGCGGCGTCGCCCGCATCAGCTTCTTGGTGTAGGGATGCTCCGGCTTCGCAAAAATGTCCGCGGCGGTCGCCGTCTCGACCACCCTTCCCTTCTCCATCACCACCACGCGGTCGCAATAGGCCGCGGCGAGCCCGAGATCATGTGTGATCAGGATCGTCGACATGCCGCGCTGCTTGGTCAGCTCGACAATCAAATCCATCACCGCCTTCTGCGTGGTGACATCGAGGCCGGTGGTCGGCTCGTCCGCGATCAGGAGCTGCGGATTGCAGGCGAGCGCCAGCGCGATCACCACACGCTGGCACATGCCGCCCGATAGTTCGAACGGATAGGCGTGATAGCGCTCGCGCGGACGGGCGATCTTGACCTGCTCCAGCGCCTCGATCGCCTTCTCTCCGCGATCGGCGACCTGCGATTGCTGCACATGCTGGCGCAGCACGTCCTCGATCTGGTCGCCCACCTTGCGGATGGGGTTGAGCGCGGCACGCGGGTTCTGGAAGATCATGGAGATTTCGCGGCCGCGCAAATCGCGCATCTCGCTTTCGCTCGCCGCTTTCACATCAATGCCGGAGAACATCACCGAGCCCTCGGCGATCCTGCCGGCGCGATCGAGGATCCGCATCACGGCGTAGGACGTCACCGACTTGCCCGAGCCGGACTCGCCGACGATGGCCAGCGTCTCGCCCTTGGCCACGCTGATATTGACGTGTTGCACCGCCTTGACGATGCCGCGCCGCGTGGTGAATTCCACGGTGAGGTCGTTGACGTCGAGCAGCGGTTTGGCGGTCATGAAGGCCTCCGCGCCTGCGCGTCATCCAAAAACTCGCAAAACAACCCCATGCACAGTAGACAAACGGTAATAGGGTATGGCTTCGGGACCATCATTTACGTCCTCCGCTGCGGATCGACGATATCGCGCAGGCCGTCGCCAAGCAGGTTGAAGCAGAACACCGCGATCATCAGCGCAAGGCCGGGGAATAGCGCGATCCACCATTCGCCCGACACCATGAAGCCGGCGCCTTCGGCGACCATGATGCCCCATTCCGCGGTCGGCGGCCGCACGCCGAGGCCGATGAAGGACAGGCCGGCGGCATTGAGGATGGCGTAGCCCATGGTCAGCGACATCTGCACAATCATGATCGGCATGATGTTGGGCAGGATGTGAACCAGCAGGATGCGGCCCTCGCTGTTGCCGGACAGCCGCGCCGCCTGCACGAAGCCGGCATTGCGCCGGACATTGGCCTCGGCGCGGGCGACGCGCGCATAGAGCGGAAAATTCACGATCGCGGTGGCGATGATGATGTTCTGCACAGTGTTGCCGAGCGCCGCGACGATGCCCATCGCCAGCACGAACAGCGGAAAGGCCATGATGGTGTCGGCGATGCGGCCGACGATACGATCGGTCCAGCCGCCGAAATAGCCGGCGGCGATGCCGGCAAGGCCGCCCATCAAAAACACCAGCAGCACGGAAGATATCGCGATGAATGTATCGAGCCGCGTTGCGACGATGACGCGGCTGAAGATGTCGCGTCCGAGCTGGTCGGTACCGAACCAGTGCGCCGCGGAGGGCGGCTTCAACGCCTGCGCGGTGTTCGACGCCAGCGGATCGTACGGCACGACATAAGGGCCGAAGAGCGCCGCAAACAGGATGACGACCAGCAGCCCGAAGGCGAACGCCGTGACCTTGTTTTCGCCAAGCACGTATCGGGTGTGCTCGAACATCGAAACGAGCGGCGACTTGCGCTTTTCAGTTGGGGCTGTTGTGACGGAATCGGCCGTGACGCTGCTCATGACTGCACCTCAGATTTGAGCATGATCTCCGCGCAAACGCTTCGCGTTTGTCGCAGGGAAAACCGGTTCCCACTTTTCCGGATCATGCTCTACCCTTCCAGCCGCACACGCGGATCGATGATGCCGTAGAGAATGTCGATCGCCAGATTGAGCAGCACATACATCACCGCCATGGTCAGCACGAAACCCTGCACCGGCGCGAAATCTGACGAGATCAGCGCTTCGACCGCGTAGGAGCCGATGCCGGGCCAGGCGAACACCTTTTCCACCAGCACGTTGGCGCCCAGCAGGAACGAGAACACCATCGACAGCGTGGTGATGACGGGCAGCATCGCGTTGCGGAAAGCGTAGGTGACGATCACCGTGCCGGGCGACAGCCCGCTGGCGCGCGCGGTGCGGACGAAATCCGATGCCAGCACCGCCAGCATCGAGGCGCGCGTCATGCGCGCGATCGGCGCCAGTGAAAAGATCGCCAGCGTCAGCGCCGGCAGGATCAATTGCCGGAGCGCGGAGCCGAACGCCTCGGTGTCACGCGCCAGAAGTGTGTCGATCAGATAGAAGCCGGTTACCGTCGGCGGCGCGCTGTAGAATACGTCGAGGCGGCCGAGCGGTGCGGGCGACCAGCCGAGCCGGAAATAGAAGACGTAGACCAGCACGAGGCCGGTGAAGAACACCGGCAAGGAGACGCCCGCCGTTGTCGTCACCCGGCATAGATGGTCGATCCACGATCCCGGCCTGGTGGCGGCAAGCACACCGAGCGGCAGCGCGATCGCGATCGAGACGAACAGCCCGAGCAGCGTCAGCTCGGCGGAAGCCGGCAGGCGGTTGCGGATCTCGGTCGCGACCGGCTGACCTGTGGTCAGCGAGTTGCCGAAATCGCCATGCGCGAGATCGTTGGTGTAGCGAAAGAACTGCTCGATCAGCGGCCGGTCGAAACCAAGCTTCTTCCTGATTTGCTCGATCGCTTCCTTGGTCGCGGCGGGGCCGGCGAAATATGCCGCCGGATCGCCCGGCAGCGCACGCGTCAACAGGAAGGTGACGATGACGACCCCGATCAGGCTCGGGATCGCGAACATGAGCCGCTTGCCGATCATCGTCAGCATGGGAGTTACGCCTTCACAAGCGCACGATAGTCGAGGCGGCGGTGGAACCAGTATTGATAGCCCGAAATGTTCTTCTGCATCGCGACGTTGACGAACGGCTGATACAGCGGGATGCGCGGGATGTCGGTGAAGGCGAGATCGACAAAGCCCTTCACGTCCTTGTCGTAGGCAGCAGTGTCGCCGGTTGCGGCCGCGGTGCGCGCGCCGTCGATCAGCTTGTCCATCTCCGGCGACTTGTAGCTCATGGTGTTGAAGATGGAATTGTTGCCGTGATAGCACCAGTAGAAGAAGTATTCGGGGTAATCGAGCCAGCCTGAGAACACGTTGGTGTAGAGCGGCAGCTCCTTCTTGGTGAGCTCGGTGCGCCAGTTGGCGCCGGGGATCTTGTTGATCGTCGCCTTGATGCCGATCTGCGCCAGGCTCTCCTGCACCAGGATGCAGAGCGGCTCGTTGACGTTCGCAAAATTCAGGTCGAACGACAGCGTGGTCTCAAAGCCGTTGGCGTAGCCGGCCTCGGCCATCAGCGCTTTGGCCTTCTCGATGTCGGTATTGAACTTGGTCGGCTGTGGCCAGGCGACGTCGGTCGTCTTGCCCGCGGCCGCGCCGAACATGGGGTTGGCGAGGCCGAACAGCACGGCGTCGATGATCTTCTGATAGGGGATCGCATAGGCAACGGCCTGCCGCACTTTTGGATTGTCGAACGGCGGCTTGGTGACGTTCATGCCGATGTACTGGATGCCGTTGGAGAACGGCAGCGACACCACGTCCAGCTTGCCGTTCGCCTTCATCTCCTGAAAGTCCTTGAACGGCAATTCGTAGGAGATGTCGGCATCGCCGCGCTCCAGCAGCGCGCGGCGGTTGCCGGCCTGCGGCACCATGCGCCAGATCACGCGCTTGACCTTCGGCAGGGGACCGCCGACCCAGGCGTCGTTGCGCTCCATGATCACTTCGGTACCGGCGGTCCACTTGGTCACCTTGTAGGCGCCGGAGCCTGCGGTCTGCTGTTTTGTGTATTCGAGCCCCCACGGATCCTTTTCGGATGCGTTCTTCTTCACCAGCTCCGAATTGACGACGGCGGGCACGATCACCGCGAGATCGGGAATCGTCAGCTTGTCCTTTTTGAGGAAGTCGACACGCACCGTGTGGTCATCGACGACGACGAACTGCTCGGTCTTGGTGAGCGAGCCCGCGCTCATCTGGAACGTCGGAAAGCCGCCAACGCTCACCGCGCGGTCGAGCGACCATTTGACGTCCTTGGCGGTAACAGGTGTGCCGTCGTGGAATTTGGCGTTCTTCTTCAGCTTGAACGTCGCCGACATGTCGCCGACATTCATATCCTCGGCGAGTTCGCCCTTGAATTTGTCGCGGTCGTAATAGGGCACGCCGCCGGGACCGCTCTTCATCTCGTGGCTGATCAGGCGGTCGTAGCAATTCCACGACACTTCATAGCCAGGCACGTTGGTGCCGATGCCATGGATGTCGAGATTGTTGGGCCCGCCTTCCGAGACGATCAACAGCGTCTCCGAACGCGCATCGGCCTTCGCCGCCGACCAGATCGCCGGCGCCGGCACCATGGCGCCGGCAGCCAGACCAGAAACAGATTTGAGGAAATCGCGACGCTTCATGTGATGCTCCAAAGACGCTGAAATACGGACCGGCTTTTGGAGCTGATGTCGCAAGGTTCGTGCCAGACCTTAACGGAAGGCTAATTTCCGAATAAACGAATGATTTTGCTTGTGAAAGGCCGGATTAGGCATTGCCCGACATCCGGTCCATGTGCATACAAAGAGGCTTATTTGCCTAATTATTCATCCGAAATTTCAGGCAGCCCATTCATTGGGCGAAATTGTCGCACGCAGTAGTGCGAGGTCCTCCCCTGACGAGGACTCCGAAATTGAACGCCGAGACGGCATGCGACCTATCGGTCCGGGTTGGCGCGCTCGAACTGGCGCAGCAGGCGGTTGCCGCGCTCGACGGCGGCATCGAGTCCGGCCTGCGCCGACTTCTTGCCCGCGAAGACAAGCTCGAGCTCGTCCTCGATGGCGTCGCGCACCAGCACGAACGAGCCGAGGCGAATGCCCTTTGAATTGTCGGTCGGCGGCTTCAGCGTGATCTGCTCGATCGAGATCGCAGCCCCCGGATTGCGGTCGTAAAAACCCTGCGCGCGCGAGAGGTCGAAGGCGGCGCGCGTGATCGGCAGATAGCCGGTGCTCCGGTGCCAGGCGGCCTGCACTTCGGGCTTCGACAGGAAGGCGAAGAATTTTGCCACGCCGGCATATTCGGCGCGCAGCCGGTCGCGCAGCACCCACAGCGTCGCCCCGCCGATGATGCTGTTTTGCGGTGCGCCTGAAACCTCGGGCCAGTAGGGCAGCATGCCGTAGCCGACTTCGAATTTCGAATTGGCCTGGATGTCGGCGCGCGTTGCCGACGAACCAATGAAGATGGCGCACTCGCCCTTCTGGAACCGCGGCTCGGCCGATTGGCCGCGGCCGCTATAGTCGAACACCTTTGTGGTCTGCCATTCGGCGAGTTGCGCGATGTGGCGCACCATCAGCGGATTGTTGAACGTCAGCTCCGCATTGAGTCCGCCAAAGCCGTTGGCCTTGGTCGAGACCGGCAGATTGTGGAAGGCAGAGAAATTTTCCACATTGATCCATGACGGCCATGACGTGGTGAGGCCGCACGCGGCGCCCGCCGCGCGCAGCCGCTTGGCCGCCGCGCCGATGTCCGGCCAGGTTTTCGGCGGCGCTTCCGGATCGAGTCCGGCTGATCGGAACAGGTCCTTGTTGTAATAGAGAATGGGCGTCGAGGCGTTGAACGGGAACGACAGCATGTTGCCGGCGGTGTCGGCATAGTAGCCGGTGATGGCCGGAAGATAGGCTGAAGGCGAGAACGGCACGTCCTGGTCGCGCATCAGCTCGAACACCGGATAGATCGCGCCGCGCGCGGCCATCATGGTCGCGGTGGCGATCTCGTTGACCTGAACGATGGCGGGCTGGCTGCGTGAGCGAAACGCGAAGATGGAAGCGGTGACGGTCTCGGTGTAGTTGCCCTTGTAGGTCGGCACGATCCGGTATTCGGATTGCGATGCGTTGAAATCGGCCGCGAGTTTTTCCAGCGCCTTGCCGAGCTGGCCCGACATCGCGTGCCACCACTGGATTTCGGTGACCGCATATGCCGGTGAGGCAAACGCAATTGCGGCCGCGCATGCGGCGAGCCGCAACATCTTCCGTGCCGTTGTCACGACAAAACCATTCCGATTCGTTTCCGCGCTTTTTCGTCCGGCGCCTTCAATAGGACGCCGCATTCGCGGTTGCAATCCGGTAACGCCCGCACGCGCTGCACAATAAACCGTTTCAACCTTTCCGGGCGGGATAGCCACGCCTCGTCTGCTTCTGCTAAAAAGTGTTGAACCTTTTCTGGTCTCGCCAGACTCCATCACCAAGGGGAAGAGTTTTTTGCCAGTGTCCAGCCGCGCCGACCTATCGCGGACGGTAATGTTCGTTGTTGCGCTGTGTCTGACGGCGGCCGCAACGGCTGCTCACGCGCGCGAATTCCGCGCTGCGGACACCCAGAACGAGGATTATCCGACCGTCCAGGCACTGCGTTTCATGGGTCACCTGATTTCCGAGCGCACCGGCGGCCGTCACCATATCAAGGTGTTCCATTCCCGCCAGCTTGGCGAGGAGAAGGAAACGCTGGCGCAGACGCGGGCCGGCGCAATCGACCTCAACCGCACCAATGTGGCGCTGATCGGAAACGTCATTCCGTCGATGAATGTGCTGGCGATGCCGTTCCTGTTCCGCTCCATCGAACATATGCAGAAGGTGCTGGACGGCCCGATCGGCAAGGAAATCCTTGATAGTTTCGAGCCGTACGGCTTCGTGGGGCTGGCGTTCTACGATTCCGGCGCGCGCTCGATCTACAACAATGTCCACCCCGTGCGCTCGCTGGCCGACATCAGAGGTCTTCGGCTGCGCGTGCAGCAATCCGAACTGATGTCGGAGATGATCCGCTCGCTCGGCGCAGAGCCGGTCGAGTTACCATATGGTCAGGTTCTCACCGGCCTCGTGACGAAACTGATTGACGGCGCCGAGAACAACTGGCCCTCCTTCGTCACCACCGGCCACTACAAGCATGCCGGCTACTATTCGCTCACCGAACACACGATGAGCCCCGAGGTTCTCGTGATGTCCCACAAGGCATGGATGATGCTGTCGGCGGAGGACCGGAAGATTTTCCGCGAGGCGGCGCTGCGTTCCGGCCAGTTCATGCGCGAGAAGTGGCGCGATCTGGAGGAGCAGTCGCGCAAGCAGGCCGAAGGCGCCGGCGTTGTCATCGTGACCGACATCGACAGGAAGCCGTTCGAAGCGGCCATGGCCGGCCTCTATGTCAAGGCGCAGCGCGATCCCGCCGCCGCGCAATTGATCGAACGCATTCGCAAGGTGGAGTAAGTTGACCCCGGCCGCACCCCGCAACGATGCCTTGGAACGCCCGGCGAGCTTTGCCGTGCGCGCCCGCGTCCGCATCGTGCAGCTCGTGCGTGCGGTGCCGATCCGCTGGCGCATCCTGTCGATCGCGCTGCTCAACTCCGCCGTGGTGGCCGTGCTGGCGCTCTTGATCTGGAACGGCGCAAAGGTGCTGGGCTCGGCCTGGGACGATGTCCGCGCGGTGCGCGAATCCGACAAGATCCTCGCGCTGCTGGAAAGCGAGAACAGCCGGCTGCATAATTTGATCCACCGCTATATCAACCGACCGAGCCCGGAACTGTTCGCCGAGATCCTGCTGCTGCGCGAGGCCGTGCTGGGAACGCTGACCACACGGGCGGCGACCGACCCGATGCTGTCGGGCTCGGTGGAAGAGCTCGAACGCGTCACCAGCAAATTCCTCGACGGTTTTGGCGAATTGCGCACGGTCCAGGCCACCATCACCAGGACCTATGAGGAGCAGGTGCTGGCGCCCACGCGCGACATGGCCGGGCTCTATTCGGTCATCGAGGGCGCCACCGGCCACCGCGATGCGCTGATCTGGCCCGCGCTCGGCAAGTCGCGCGAGGCATTCACCGCGCTGCTGGTCGCCGCCAACGCCTATTATCTCTCGGTGGCCGCTTCCGCCGAGGAAGACGCCCGCCGCAATATCGATACCATCGACAAGACGGTCCCCGTGATGGCGGACCTTGCCGAAAACGACCTGCAACGCCTCGCCTTGCAGCGCCTGCAACTGCGCAATGCCGCGCTGCGCGAGGGCCTGCGCAAGCTTTCGGAGCAGATCGCAAACCGCACCGAATTGTTGCGCAACACCATCGACGCCAGCCAGGCCGAGGCGATCGGCGCCATCGACGATCTCTCGGTCAAGATGCGCCAGCGCGAGCAGAAGGCGCAGGCGACCTTCGATCGCACGCTGTCGGACATTTCGCGCCGGGTGCTGTCGATCGCGGTGATTTTCCTCGGCGTGATCCTTTCCGCCGGCGTCATCATCGCACTGTCGATCCGCCTGCCGCTCCAGCAGATCATGACGGCGATGCGCGCCATCGCCTCCGGCGACCTCGACCGCGAGGTGCAGGGCACCAAAACCAAGGACGAGGTCGGCGCGATGGCGCGCGCGGTGGAAGTGTTCCGCGAAAACGCCATCGCCAAGCAGAAGACCGAAGAGGAGCTGCGCACCGCCAAGGAGCGGGCCGAAGGCGCGCTGCTCGAGCTCAACACCGCGCAGCAGAACCTGATCGATGCCGAGCGGCTGGCCGCGCTCGGCGGCCTCGTCGCGGGCGTCGCGCACGAGGTCAACAACCCGATCGGCATCAGCCTGACGGTGGCATCGAGCTTCGCCCGCCGCGCCGAAATCTTCGATCAGGAATTGAGGACCGAGCCGCTGCGGCGCTCGAAACTCGACGAATTCGTCAAGGCTTCGCGCGATGCCGGCCAGCAATTGGTGGCCAACCTGCACCGCGCCGGCGAGCTGATCCAGTCGTTCAAGCAGGTGGCGGTGGACCGTTCGCACGCCGAACGCCGCCAGTTCAGCCTTGCCGAGGCAACCGACCAGATCGTGGCGAGCCTGCGGCCGGTCCTGAAGAAATCAGCCATCCAGCTCTCGGTGGACGTGCCGGAAGGGCTGCTGATCGACGGCTATCCCGGCTCCTACGGGCAGATATTAACCAATCTGTTCCTCAACGCCGCCAATCATGCCTTCGCCGACGGGCGCTCCGGGACCATCGCGATCACGGCGCGGCCGCGCGGCAGCGATGACGTCGAGATCATTTTCGCCGATAACGGCGCCGGCATGACGCCGGACGTACAGCGGCAGGCCTTTGACCCGTTCTTTACCACCCGCCGCAACGAAGGCGGCACTGGCCTCGGCCTGCATATCGTCTATAACCTCGTCACCCAGCAACTGGGCGGCCGCATGATGCTGGAGTCAAGACTGGGACAAGGCACGACTTTTCGCATTATTATGCCAAGGGTCGCCCGGGGGACCCCCTCGATCCCTGACACAGTAGCCGACGGAACCCAGCAATGGCCGAACAGGACGATGTCCTCCACCTGATCGACGATACCGGAGCTGCTCCGGAGGACGCATCCGCCCGCAAATGGAAGATCGCCGTCATCGACGACGATGCCGCCGTGCATGAAGGCACGCGCTTTGCGCTGAGCGACTACAATCTGAACGGCGCGACGCTGGAAATCCTGTCGGCCTATTCGGCCGCCGAGGGCCGCGAGTTGATGCGCAAGCATCCCGACATCGCCGCCGTGCTGCTCGACGTCATCATGGAGACCGATGTCGCGGGGCTCGAGCTGGTCGAGTTCATCCGCAACGAGATCAAGAACGAGACCGTGCGCATCATCCTGCGCACCGGCCAGCCCGGCCAGGCGCCGGAACGCCGCATCATCGTCCAGTACGACATCAACGACTACAAGGCCAAGACCGAGCTCACGGCCGACAAGCTGTTCACCTCGCTGACCGCGGCAATCCGCAGCTACCAGCAGCTCGAGCGCATGGTGCAGACAAGGCGTGGGCTCGAGATCATCATCGACGCGGCGTCCACCCTGTACGACTTCAAGTCGATGCAGCGGCTTGCCGAGGGCGTGCTGACCCAGCTCGCCTCGCTGCTCAATGTTGAGTGTGCGGGAATCCTGGTGCTGCGTGACGACGGCGCCGGCTCGGAGTTGTCGGTGCTGGCGGGGTCGGGCTGCTATAGCCGCTTCATCGGCACCACCAGCTCGAAATCGCTCGATCCGGATTTGCGGGAGATGGTGGAAGCCGCATTCTCCCGTCGCAAGAACGAATTCGCCGACCACCGCAGCGTGCTTTACCTGCGCACCGGCAGCGGCCGCGAGGTGGTAGTGCTGCTACAGGCCGAGCGCCAGCTTTCCGACACCGACCGCGCGCTGGTCGAGATCTTTTCCAGCCGCCTGTCGATCGCCTTCGACAACGTCATTCTTTACCAGCAGCTCCACGAGGCCAATACCCAGCTCGAGGACCGCGTGGCGCAGCGCACCCGCGCGCTGATGCAGGCCAACCGCCGCCTCTCGTCGCAATGGATGCGGCTACAGCGCGCCAACGGCTTCAAGAACGAAATCCTCGGCACCGTCGCCCACGACCTGAAGAATCCGCTCGGCGTGATCCTCGGCCGCACCGAGATGCTGACCGAATTGATCGGCGCCGGCTCGCCCAAGGAAAACGTCACCGCGCAGGTCGATCATATCCGCGACGCGACGCGCCGGCTGACCAACATGGTCGATCACCTGATTTCGGATGCGATGGCGGATGCCTTCGACATCACCATCCGTCGCGAGCCGGTCGATATCGCAGCCCTCGTGACCGAGGTCACCGATGCCAACCTGCCGTCGGCCGTCAACAAGCAGCAGAGCATTTCGGTCTCGGCGCCGCCGCATTTCGTCACCATGTGCGACGCCGACCGCATCCGCGAAGCGATCGACAATCTGGTGAGCAATGCCATCAAGTATTCGCCGATCGGCGGCAAGATCACGGTGGGTGTGACGCATGAAGGCACCAATACGGTGATCCGCATTGCCGACGAGGGCGCGGGCCTGTCGCCCGAAGACCTCGGCCGGCTGTTCGGCCGCTTCCAGCGGCTGTCGGCCAAGCCGACCGCGGGCGAAAGCTCGACGGGCCTCGGGCTGTCGATCGTCAAGCGCATCATCGACATGCATGGCGGCCATGTGGCAGCCCATAGTGCGGGACCCGGACAGGGCTCGACGTTTACGGTTACATTGCCCGCAACAGAGACATGACCCAGTCACCGCACATCATCATCGTCGACGACGAGGCGCCCGCCCGCGAGATGGTCGGCGATTACCTCAAGATGCATGGCTTTGGCGTCACGCTGTGCGATGGCGGCAAGAGCCTGCGCGCCGCGATCGAGACCAGCGTGCCGGATCTGGTCGTGCTCGACCTCAACATGCCCGAGGAAGACGGGCTTTCGATCATCCGCGACCTCAAGAGCCGGATCAACGTCCCCGTCATCATGCTGACGGCGACCGCGAGCCCGATCGACCGCGTCGTCGGCCTGGAGCTCGGCGCCGACGACTACATAGCAAAGCCCTGCGAGCTGCGTGAGTTGATGGCGCGCATCCGTTCGGTGCTGCGGCGGAGCACGCCGGCCAAGGCGGCAGCAGCGCCGGAAGCGGCAAGCGCGAAGTCGGCCAAGGATCAGCTCGTGCGGTTCGGCACCAAATGGCTCGACCTCGAGGCCCAGGCGCTGCGCGACGACGAGGGCAACGAGCATCCGCTGACCGCTTCCGAATTCGGCCTGCTGAAAGTATTTGCGGCCAATCCCAAGCGTGTGCTGTCGCGAGAGCGGCTCCTCGAGCTTGCCAATGCCCGCGATGCCGAAGCCTTCGACCGCGCGGTCGACCTGCGCATCATGCGCATCCGCCGCAAGATCGAGATCGACCCGACCAAGCCGGCCGTGATCCGCACGATCAGAGGCGGTGGCTATTTGTTCTCGCCTGCCGGCGAGAAGGCTTGATTATCGTTCCGGCGGGACGCCGCCGGCTCTTTGGGACCGGCATAGCATCATCCAAAAAGGTGCCCCCTAACCGTTGAAACGAAGAATCGTTCCCGCCCGGCGGCATCCGCTCCCTCCAATTTTCCGCATATTGAAATCGTTCACATTTCCGCCGCGAATGTTTCGCCGCAGGCCACCTGACGAAACAATTCCCTGACCGGCGAAACCATTTTCCGCCTTTGGCGCAGACATCCCGAAACGCAGCCTGACTATCACTGCTCCCAACGAAACGACGCCGAACGGCGAACTGGGAGCCTGTCATGTCGAACGTCATTGCCATCAACGCCGCAGCCAGCAAGCACATCGACGCTGCGCGTGCGACATCGGATGAGATGCTGCTGGCAGAGATCGCCAAGGGCGGCCGCACCGCAATGCACGTGCTCTATTCGCGTCACAACGTTCGGGTCTATCGCTTCGTGCTGCGCATCGTGCGCGACACCACGATGGCCGAAGACCTCGTCAGCCAGGTGTTCCTGGATGTCTGGCGCACCGCCAAGCAGTTCGAAGGCCGCTCGCAGGTTTCCACCTGGCTGCTGTCGATCGCCCGTTTCAAGGCGCTGACCGCGCTGCGCCAGCGCCGCCATGAAGACATCGACCAGGAAGAGATGCTGGAAATCGCCGACGATGCCGACACGCCCGAGGCATCGCTCGACCGTAGCAGCACCTCCGAGATCCTGCGCGCCTGCGTGGCAAAGCTGTCGCCGGCGCACCGGGAGATCATCAACCTCGTCTACTATCACGAGAAGAGCGTGGAGGAGGCCGGCCTCATCATCGGCATTCCCCAGAGCACGGTGAAGACCCGCATGTTCTACGCCCGCAAGCAATTGGCACAGTTGCTTAAGGGCGCCGGCGTCGACAGCCTCGCCGCGTAAAATCAAGCAATTACAGCATCTTATGTAGCGCGAAGGCCCGGGAAACCGGGCCTTTTTGGCTGCCGGCAGTTACCCGCGACGAAACAATTGAAACAATTGGCGACATCACCCGGAAAAACTCTCTGCTTAAGAAGACAATCACTGACGCAACGCCAACCGACCGGGAGACCGAAATGCTGAAGCCGTCCTTCCGCTACTTCATCATCCCCCTCGGCGCGATCTCCACGCTGGCCACGCTGTCGGCCCAGGACGTCGCCCCCCGCGCCCAGCGCGATACCGGGTCGATGATTGTCCGCGAGCGGGTCGTGGATTGCGGCACGAAATCTCCCACGCAGGTCTGCGTGATCACCTACGACAGCGAGGCCCCTCGCTGAGACGATCTCAACCAGACTTCCAGTGACCTCCAAGCGACCCGGCCGGGATGCCCCCCTCCAGCCGGGTCGTTCTACGTTTGGGACCCCGGCATCCCGGCCCAGCGACGATCTGCCGCTACCGGATTAATTGCAACTAATTCGCATTTGCATAATCTGATCTCCTTTCGCGCCCCGGGGGATCGTCATGACCGTTTCATATCGCGCGGCGCTTGCCGCTCCCGCCCTTCTGGGTCTCGCCTCGGGCGCGGCGATCGCCGCGGGGGATCTGTCGCGGCAGACGCCGATCGAGGTGACGGTCGAGCTCGGCGCGCCCGGCAAGCATGAATTCACGCCGAAGCAACTGCGCTTCGAGACCGGCAAGCTCTACAAGCTGATCCTGCGCAACAGTAGCAACGATCCGCATTACTTCACCTCGCACGCGTTCTCGCAGATGGTGTGGACGAGAAAAGCCCAGGTCACGCAGCAGCGCGACGGCAAGAGCGTGACACTCGCCGAGTTCAAGGGCGCGATGCGCGAGATCGAGGTCTATCCCGGCTACACTGCCGAATGGTGGCTGGTGCCGGTCGCGGCCGGCAAAGCCTCCGATCTGCGCTGCGACATCAAGGGCGCCGACGGCAAGACCCACGCCGAACTCGGCATGACCGGCGAGATCATCATCGAATAGTGAGGCTGCGGGCCGTCAACGTCACGGACACGTGACGCGAGGTGACGTAACGCCTCCCGCCAACATGCGAAGAGCCTCAGGAGACGTCTTCTGAAGAGCTCCGCTAATGTTGAATCTCGTTCTCGCGCTGCTCGCAGGCGTCATCACCATCGCCGCGCCTTGTACGCTGCCGATGCTGCCTATCCTGCTCGGGGCATCGGTGGGCCAGACCAGCAAGGCGCGGCCGGTGATGATCGCGCTCGGCTTCGTTCTGTCGTTCTCGATCGTCGCGCTTGCGCTGAGCGCGATCACCCGCGCCTTCGACTTCGATCCTAACGTCCTGCGCAGCGCCGCCGCGATCCTGCTCGTCGGCTTCGGCCTGCTGATGATCTGGCCGGCACCGTTCGAATGGCTGTCGATCCGCTTCGGTGGATTGTCCGGCGGTGCTGCCGCCTCCCGGCAGGACATGCTCGGCGGCTTCGTGCTCGGCACCACGCTGGGCCTCGTGTGGACACCCTGCGCCGGTCCGGTGCTGGGTTCGATCCTCACGGTCATCGCAACCTCGAAAGACACCGCATGGGCCAGCGCGCTGCTGGTCGTCTACGCCATTGGAGCTGCGATCCCCATGCTGTTGATCGCCTATGGCGGCCAGGCCGTCACCACCCGCGTCCGCAGCCTCGCGCGCATCACGCCACGACTACAGCAAGGCTTTGGCGTCGTGGTGATCGGCTTCGCCCTCGCCTCTTACTTCCAATACGACACGCTGATCGTGGCGTGGCTGACCTCGTTCTACCCCAACGGCCAGATCGGCCTCTGACCAATCCTCTTCAGGAGAATTTTGATGAGCCTGCGTTCCCTCGCCGCCACCGCCTCGGTGATCGCCTCGTGTCTCGCCGCCACCGCTCTGCCCGCCATCGCCGGCGAACCGCCGCGCGACCTCACTGCACCGCTGGCGGTCGCCGCGGTCCAGGATGCTGCACCCAACTTCGTTGGCATCAACAAATGGTTCAACTCCGCGCCGCTCAACATGGCCGACCTGCGCGGCAAGGTCGTGCTGGTGGATTTCTGGACCTATGGCTGCGTCAACTGCGTGAACACGCTGCCGCATGTCACCGCGCTCTACGAGAAATACAGGGATCGCGGCCTTGTCGTGGTCGGCGTCCACACGCCGGAATTCCCGTTCGAGCGCTCGGCATCGAACGTACAGGCTGCGCTGAAACGTCACGGCATCACCTATCCGGTGGCGCAGGATAATGATTCCCTGACCTGGAATGCCTGGCGCAACCAGTATTGGCCGGCGCAATACATCGTCGACCAGAACGGCAAAATCGTCTTCCAGCACGCCGGCGAAGGCCAGTACGAGGAGATCGACCGCACCGTCGCAAGGCTGCTCAACGCGAATAGCTGAGCCAACTACACCCTCGGTACAGTACTATCGTTACAGCCGGCGTGATAAGTTCACGTCGGCGGGCGATCCCGAAAGGCGGGCATCTGCCTTTGGGATAAAATCGCCGCAGCGTAACGGTATTGGATGGTGCCGATGTTCGAAGGCTGGGATGCCGTAGTGCTGGCGCGGGCGCAATTCGCCTTCACCATGTCGTTTCACATCATATTCCCCGCCTTCTCGATCGGGCTGGCCAGCTACCTCGCGGTGCTGGAAGGCCTCTGGCTGTGGACCGGCCGCGAGGTCTTCATCAACCTTTTCAATTATTGGCTGAAAATTTTCGCGGTCGCCTTCGGCATGGGCGTGGTGTCGGGCATCGTGATGTCCTACCAGTTCGGCACCAACTGGTCGGCGTTTTCCGACAAGGTCGGGCCCGTGATCGGGCCGTTGATGGCCTATGAAGTCCTGACCGCGTTCTTCCTCGAGGCAGGCTTCCTCGGCGTCATGCTGTTCGGCCTCCAGCGCGTCGGCAAGCGCTTGCACTTCTTCGCCACGTTGATGGTGGCGGTCGGCACGCTGATCTCGGCATTCTGGATTCTGTCCGCCAATTCCTGGATGCAGACCCCGACCGGCCATGCCGTCAATGCCGCCGGCCAGTTCGTGGCAGCCGACTGGTGGCAGGTGATCTTCAACCCGTCCTTCCCGTACCGGCTCGTGCATATGGTGCTGGCGGCGTATCTGACGACGGCCTTCGTGGTCGGCGCGGTCGGCGCCTGGCACCTGCTGCGCGATTCCCATCTGGCAGGTCCGCGCGTGATGTTCTCGATGGCGATGTGGATGGCCGCGATCGTCGCGCCGATCCAGATCCTGGCCGGCGACCAGCACGGCCTCAACACGCTGGAGCACCAGCCGGTGAAGATCATGGCCATGGAAGGCCATTTCGAAAGCCACAAGGACGGCGCGCCGCTGATCCTGTTCGGCTGGCCCGACGAGGCCGCGGGCAAGATGAGATTCGCGGTCGAGATCCCAAAGCTCGGGTCGCTGATCCTGAAGCATTCGCCGGATGCGCCGATGGCCGGTCTCGACACCGTACCGCGCGAAAACTGGCCGCCGGTGCATATCACCTTCTGGTCGTTCCGCGTCATGGTCGGCATGGGCATGCTGATGATGGCGCTCGGCTTCCTCAGCCTGTGGATGCGCTGGCGCGGCACGCTTTATGAGTCGCGCCTCCTGCACATGTTCGCGGTCGCCATGGCGCCGTCGGGCTTCATCGCCGTGCTCGCGGGCTGGATCACCACCGAAACCGGCCGGCAGCCTTTCACCGTCTACGGCCTGCTCAGGACGGCCGATTCAGTGTCGCCGCTGGCGGCGCCGGCGGTGGCGTCGTCGCTGATCGCCTTCATCATCGTCTATTTCATCGTATTCACCGCAGGCGTGATCTATCTGCTGCGTCTGATGGCCGCCCCGCCGCATCACGACGAGCCCGGGCCTGCCAAGGACGTGCCGGCGCGCGCCGCCGGCATTACGCCGGCACCCGCCGCCGTAGCCAAGGGGGCCACGCCATGATCGCGATCGACCTTCCCGTCATCTGGGCCTTCATCATCGCCTTCGCCGTGTTCGTCTATGTCGTGATGGACGGCTTTGATCTTGGCCTCGGCATCCTCTTCCCGCTGTTTCCCCGGAAGGAAGACCGCGACGTCATCATGAACAGTGTCGCGCCGGTCTGGGACGGCAACGAAACCTGGCTGGTGCTCGGCGGCGGCGGCATGATGGCGGCGTTTCCGCTCGCCTACGCCGTGCTGATGCCGGCGCTCTACACGCCGATGATCGTGATGCTGCTTGGCCTCGTGTTCCGCGGCGTCGCCTTCGAATTCCGCTGGCGCACCACGCGGAACAAGCAAAATCGCTGGGACCTCGCCTTTACCGGCGGTTCGCTGCTGGCCGCGCTGGCGCAGGGCATTGCGCTCGGCGCGATCCTCCAGGGCATCCGTGTCAGCGAGCGGGTCTATGCCGGCGGCTGGTGGGACTGGCTGACGCCGTTTTCCATCCTGACCGGCATTGCACTTGTCATCGGCTACGCGCTGTTGGGAGCCACCTGGCTCGTGATGAAGACCGAAGGCGAACTGCGCGACCGGGCCTACGGCCTCTCCTGGGCGCTGCTGTTCGCGATGCTGGGCGCGATCGGCGCGGTCTCGCTTGCCACGCCTTTCCTTGCCGTGCAGTACACGCAGCGCTGGTTCACCTGGCCCAACATCATCCTGACCGCGCCGGTGCCGGTAGCGGTGGCTGGTGTCACCGTGCTGCTGCTGCGCAGCCTCGCCAACAGATATGACTACCAGCCGTTCTTCCTGGCGCTGGCGCTGTTCGCACTTTCCTATGCCGGCCTCGGCATCAGCATGTATCCCTATATCGTGCCGCAGAGCATCACGATCTGGCAGGCGGCCTCGCCCGAGAACAGCCAGCTCTTCATGCTGTTCGGCGTCGCGATCCTGATCCCGTTGATCCTCGCCTATACCGCCTGGGCCTATTGGGTGTTCCGCGGCAAGGTGAAGGCGGAGCACGGCTACCATTGACGCCGCAGCCACCCGATCCACGGCCGCTGTGGCAGCGCCTGTTCTGGTTTGCCGCGCTCTGGCTGGCGGGCGTCGGCACAGTAACGCTGATCTCCTATGGATTGCGGCTCTGGATCGCGCCGAAATGACGGCTTTGCGACGCCTGGCTGCGAACTGGCTTCTTGAAAATCGATGACTTTCCAGTGGCCTAGAGAACAGGTTGGCCATGAACTTGCCATATGCTAGCCCTGAGATTTGATGGTCTCAGACGCGAATTGATTTGGCCGGCACGCCCTTAAGGAGAGCTTTGCATGACGACGTTTCGTCACCTGACCTGGATGTTGATTGCCGCGGTTGGATTGGTGTTTTCGACATCGCAAAGCCAGGCACAAAAGCGGCCTGATGCGGACGAACCCGGGCTCGTCGCCGACGACAGCTACGAGCTCGACCCGCAATTCCGCAAGCAGGTGGTTTACTACCGCACCTCTGAAGCGCCCGGCACCATCATTGTCGTCACCGCGGAACGCCACCTTTACCTGGTGCAGGGCAACGGCCGCGCCATTCGCTATGGCATCGGCGTCGGCCGCGAAGGTTTTACGTGGCAGGGCCTCGTGAACATCACCCGCAAGGCGGAATGGCCGGACTGGACGCCGCCGCCGGAAATGATCGCGCGCCAGCCCTATTTGCCGCGCTTCATGGCCGGCGGCCCCGGCAATCCGCTCGGCGCCCGCGCGATGTATCTCGGCACCACCGTCTACCGCATCCACGGCACCAACCGGCCCGACACCATCGGCACCGCCGTGTCGTCCGGCTGCTTCCGCCTGGTCAATGCCGACGTCGCCGATCTCTACGAGCGCGTGCCCGTCGGCACCAAGGTGATCATCCGGCAGAAGCCCGAGCTGTAACCGCAAGGCTCCCTTGCGACGCTAATCCATTCCCTCAAGAATTTTGGTGAGACAATCATGTTGCGCACATTCACGGGCGGCCTGCTGATCGGGCTTGCCGTGGCCATCGCGGTCGCGGCTGCCGCAATCACCTACGAGCGCTACGACACCAAGACGCTGAAGCGCACGGTCAAGCGCGGTGAGGTGTTGTGCGGCGTCAATGCCGGCCTGCCCGGCTTCTCGATCCCCGACGACAAGGGCAACTGGACCGGCTTCGACGTCGACTTCTGCCGCGCGGTGGCGGCCGCGATCTTCGACGATCCGAAGAAGGCAAAATTCATCGCGCTCGACGCCAACGAGCGCTTCAGGGAATTGCAGAACCGCAAAGTCGACATCCTCTCGCGCAACACCACCTGGAGCATGTCGCGCGAAACCAATTATGATCTCTATTTCCCGGCCGTCGCCTATTATGACGGCGAAGGCTTCATGGTGCCGGCCTCCCGCAAGATCGATTCCGCGCTCGACCTGAACGGCAGCAAGATCTGCGTACAGGAAGCCACGACGACCAAGCTCAATGTCGCCGATTACTTCAAGGCCAACAACATGAAGTACGAGGAGATGAAGTTCAACAAGCTGGACGACGTGGTCAAAGCCTACAACGAAGGCAAGTGCGACACCTTCACCGCCGACGTTTCGCAGCTCTATGCGCTGCGGCTCAACCTCGCCAAGCCGAACGACCACATCATCCTGCCCGACGTCATCTCCAAGGAGCCGCTTGCCCCGGTGGTGCGCCAGCGCGACGACGACTGGATGATGATCGTCAAGTGGACGCTGTACGCGATGATCAACGCCGAGGAGCTCGGCATCACTTCGAAGAACATCGACGAGGCGCTGAAATCGAAAAAGCCCGACGTGATGCGGCTGGTCGGCACCGAAGGCAATTACGGCGAAGTAGTCGGCCTGCCAAAGGACTGGGCCGCCCGCATCATCCGCCATGTCGGCAATTACGGCGAGATGTACGACCGCAACGTCGGCGCCGAGTCGAAGCTGCAAATCCCGCGCGGCCTGAACCAGCTCTGGAGCGCCGGCGGCATCCAGTACGCCCCGCCGATTCGTTAAGGGCGCACGCTGCCCGCGTTGCCAAGGGTCGTGTCCCCCGGCTTGACCGGGGGACCCAGTACGCCGCGGCCCCTCGATTCAACAACGAACGTCTCTGGAATACTGGATCGCCCGCCTTCGCGGGCGATGACGAGTTGTTTTGCGGCCGCGGCTGCGCGCCTCAATAACTCCGCGACCGCGCCAGTTGGTCGGCGTGGAAATTGGAGTCCCCGAACAGTTCCTCGCACACCCGCGCGCGCTTCATGAAGAAGCCGATGTCGAACTGGTCGGTCATGCCCATGCCGCCATGCATCTGCACGCCCTCCTGCACGGCGCGCGTTGCGGTGGTGCCGGCTTTCGCCTTGGCGACCGCAACAGCGGAAGCCGCCTTCCCGATGTCGGCATCGAGCGCCTGGAGCGCCTTCAGCACGGCGGCGCGGCTGATCTCGATGTCGACATAGAGCTGTGCGGCGCGGTGCTGTAGCGCCTGGAATTCGCCGATCAGCTTTCCGAACTGCTTTCGTTCTTTCAAATAGGTCACCGTGCGGCCGAACACCTCTTCGCTCAGCCCCACCATTTCCGAGGCGACCGCGCCGCGTCCGATATTGAGCACGCCTTCCAGCAGCGCCCCGCCCTGATCGACCTCGCCGAGCACGCTGTCCGCGTCAACCTCGACATTGTCGAACACGATGCGCGCTGCGTTATGCGCATCGACCATGATCGTGCGCTCGGTCGCGAGGCCCTTTGTCTTTGGATTGACCAGGAACAGCGTCAGCCCCCTGGCTTCACCGGCAGAGCCCGCGGTGCGGGCCGCGACGATCAGGAGATCGGCGGTGTGGCCGTCGACCACAAACGCTTTCTCTCCATTCAGCTTGAAGCCATTACCTGAACGCACCGCCTGCATTTTGGTATTCAGCGGCCGATGCTTTGCGCCCTCGTCAACAGCGAGCGCCGCCAGCAGCGAACCGGCCGCAATCTTCGGCAGGTGTTCCGACTTCTGCGCCTCGCTGCCGCCGCGCAGCAGCGCGGAAGCCGCCACCACGCTGGTGGCGAGGAATGGCGATGGCATCAGCGTACGGCCGATTTCCTCCAGCACGATGCCGGCTTCGACCGCACCGAGCCCGCTGCCGCCGAACTGCTCCGGCACCAGCAGTCCGGAAAATCCCATCTCGGAAAATTCTTTCCAGAGATCACGCGAGAAGCCCGTGGCGTCCTTGCTGTCGCGGAGGTGCCGCAGATGCGACACCGGCGCCTTGTCGCTGATGAGGCCGCGCGCGCTGTCACGCAGCATGGATTGTTCTTCGGTGAGGACGAGTGCCATGGGAGGATGGTTCCGGTCTAGAAATGAAACGAGTTGGTTCGTCGTCCCTGCGAAAGCAGGGACCCATACGCCGCGGCGCCGCGATATACAGCTGGAGCTGGCGTCATACTCAATACTCAACAGCGATGGTTATGGGTCCCTGCTTTCGCAGGGACGACGAGTGGTAAGACTGGAGGCTACGCCCCCGGCAGATCGAGGATGCGCTTGGCGACGATGCCGAGCATCACCTCGCTGGTGCCGCCTTCGATCGAATTGGCCTTGGTGCGCAGCCAGGCGCGCGGGCGGGCGCCGCCGCGCGAGCGTTCGCTCTCCCATTCGAGCGCGTCGATGCCGCCGGCCGACATCAGGATTTCGTAGCGGCGCTTGTTGAGCTCGGTGCCGTAATATTTCATCGCCGAGGAAAACGCCGGATGCGATTGCCCGGCCTTGGCAAGGTCAACGGCGCGCTCGGCGGCCGCGGCCAGCGCCGCTTCATCCACCTCGAAGGCCGTGATCTGGCTGCGCAGCATCGCATCGTCGAGACGTCCCTGCTCGTCGGTGCCGACCCAGTCGGCGGCGACCTGGCCGAGCGGCCGGCCGACGCCGCGCTCGCCCATGCCCGAGATCATCGCGCGCTCGTGTTGCAAGAGATATTTTGCGACATCCCAGCCGCGATTGACCTGCCCGACCACATGCGACTTCGGCACGCGCACATTGTCGAAGAAGGTTTCGCAGAACGGCGAATAACCCGAGATCAGCAGGATCGGTTTTGTGGACACGCCCTTGGAGGCCATGTCGAACAGGATAAAGCTGATGCCATCATGCTTCTTCGCCGCAGGATCGGTACGCACCAGGCAAAAGATCCAGTCCGCGTAGTTGGCATAGGACGTCCAGATTTTCTGGCCGTTGATGACATAGTCGTCGCCATCGCTTTCGGCGCGGGTCTGAAGTGAAGCAAGATCAGAGCCGGCATTCGGCTCGGAATAGCCCTGACACCAGCGGATCAGGCCTGCCGCGATCTTCGGCAGATGCTCCTTCTTCTGCGCCTCATTGCCGAACTTGAGCAGCGCCGGACCGAGCATCCAGATGCCAAAGCTCGACAGCGGCGGGCGCGCGCCGATCCTGGCCATCTCCTCGCGCAGCACCTTGTGCTCGGCCCCATCGAGGCCGCCGCCGCCATATTCCTTCGGCCAGTCCGGCACCGTCCAGCCCTTGTCGCGCATGCGCTCGAACCAGACGCGCTGCGGCTCCGAGGAGAATTTGGCGTTGCGGCCGCCCCAGAACACATCGCCATCGGAGGTGGCGGGCTTTCGCATTTCCGGCGGACAGTTCGCCTCCAGCCAGGCGCGGGTCTCTTTTCGGAATTGTTCGAGATCGGACATCGGCGTTTCCATCCGGATTTGACAGGTTGGAATCGACCTTAGTCGCGGCATCGCGGAATTCAATATCTCATCGGGTGCGTCATGCATGCCACGCGATGGCCATCGATTGCGAAGGGGTGTATTCGCTAGCTGCGGTAACGATTGAAAAACAAGAGGAAACGGTCATGCGGCTGAAACTGCTTTCGCCAGGCGAAATGAACGCCGAGCAAAAAGAAACCTATGACGAGGCGATTGCCGGCAAGCGTGGCGCGCCGCCGGCGCCGATGATGGCCTGGCTCAACAGTCCGGAAATGGCCAGGCATGCCACGCGCCTCGGCGAAGTGATGCGTTTCAACACCATCTTTCCGGCAAAGCTTTCCGAGATCGCCATCCTCGTCACCGCACGGCACTTCACCTCGCACTACGAATGGTTCGCCCACAAGCGCCTCGCGCTGAAGGGCGGCATGGATCCCAAGATCATCGACGATATCCGGGACCGCCGCACGCCCACCTTCGACGATCCCAGGGGCAAGATGATCTATGAGCTCGCAAAATCGCTGCACGAAGGCCGCGGCGTGTCGAAAGGTCTTTACGATGAAGCGGTGAAGATTCTCACCGAACGCGGCGTGGTCGAGGTGATCGGCCTGTGCGGCTATTACACACTGGTCTCGATGACGCTGAACACCTTTGAGTTCGGACTGCCGGAGGGAGAAGTGTCGGACCTTGCCTAATTGCGGACGGTGCTTACGTCTCCCTCTCCCCGTTCTTCACGGGGAGAGGGTTGGGGTGAGGGGCTGCCTCCGCGAGTCGTGATCTCTCGATAGACCTGTACCCCCTCACCCGGAAACAGTCGCGAAGGAAGCATCATGACTGACAATCCGCCCGTCATAGCCGGCACCCGCATCGGGCATGTGCACCTGAAGGTCGCCGATCTCGATCGCGCGCTCGGCTTCTATTGCGGCGTGCTCGGCTTCGAGCTCCAGCAGCGGCTCGGCTCGGGCGCTGCGTTCATTTCGGCCGGCGGCTATCATCACCACATCGGGCTCAACACCTGGGAAAGCAAGGGCGGCCATCCGCCGCCGCCCGGTACCACTGGCCTGTATCACACGGCGATCCTCTATCCGACCCGCGCGGCGCTGGCCGATGCGCTGCATCGCGTGATCAACGCCGGCATTGCACTCGACGGTGCCAGCGACCACGGCGTCAGCGAAGCGCTGTATTTGCGTGACCCCGACGAAAACGGCGTCGAGCTCTATCGCGACCGGCCGGAAGCCGAGTGGCCGCGCAGCCCGGACGGCAAGCTCGCGATGTTCACGAAGCGGCTGGACCTGGACGATCTGTTGCGGGCGCGAGGAACGTAGCCCCGCAGCTCATCCGGCAGGCGCCCGCGCGCGAACCATCCAGCACGCCGCGGTGAAGCTGACCTCATCGCCCACCACAAACGGATCGAAGGCGCCGCGAACCTTGTCGACGACCTGCGCGCGCGTTTGCTCATCGGCATCCTGGAGCACCCGGCCGACCGGCCCGAGCCAGGTGAGATAGCGAACCAGTTCGTTCTCGGCAAAGCTGCAGGCAACGTCGATCGGCCGGATATCGATCTCCGCCCAGCCGCCCTGCTCGAGGATGGCGCGGACGCGGTGGCGGTCCGCGAAGCCGAACTGCCCGGGCGCATCCGGCCGTCGCGGCGGGAGGCTCGGCAGCAGCGGCGCCGCCGCGCGCTCAGCCGCCGTCATGAACGAATTCTCTGCGGCATCGCGCCAGGCGACAAACCGGAGTTCCGCATCCACTCGCGTGGCGCGGCGGAGGTTGGCGAAGGCCATGACCGGATCTTCAAAGAACATCACGCCGAAACGCGAAATGATCATGTCAAAGCTTGCGCGATCGAACACGTGGCCCTGCGCGTCCGCGCAAACGAAGCTCGCCCGCGCACTTTCGCGCGCCGCACGCTCGCGCGCCATCGCGATCATCGCTTCCGAAATGTCGATGCCGGTGCAGCGACCTCCCGCTTCGAGCTGCCGCGCAATGGCAAGCGTGAGGCCTCCCGTGCCGCAGCCGACCTCGAGCACCTCGCTCGCGCCGGCAGCAGAAACTGCCCCGGCCAGCAAATTCTCGAACCGCCGGAACATCGTATCGATCACGTCCTGCATCTCGATCCAGGCCCGGCCCGAGGAGCCGTTCCAGAGCAGTGCCTGCTCACCGTCGCGCTGCTGTGCGCCATCCATGATCAACTCCTTTTGCCTGGCGTTACGAAACGGAAGCGTGCATCCTGCCAGTTCAAGTCAACTTGAGGTCAAGCGTGAACTGCATCGATATTGCGGAGCTGGCGCAGCGGTCCGGAGTTCCCGCCGCCACACTCCGGTTCTACGAAGAAAAGGGGCTGATCGCCTCGATCGGCCGACGCGGCCTGCGCCGTCTGTTCGACACCAATGTGCTGGATCGGCTGGCGCTGATCGCATTGGGACGCGCCGGCGGCTTTTCGCTCGACGAGATCGCCCGCATGTTCGCCCCTGACGGCCGGCCGCGCATCGACCGGCGCATGCTGGCGGCCAAGGCCGATGAACTCGACCGGACCATCCGCCGGCTGCACGCCATGCGTGACGGGTTGCGCCACGCGGCTGCCTGCCCGGCCCCGAGCCACATGGAATGCCCGACTTTTCGCCGGCTGCTGCGCGCCGCAGCTTCCGGCGCCATCGGCCCGGAAAAGAGGGCGAACTAGTGCGCGGCTTTTCGCCCGCGGACCATGATCAACCCTGCCGCGGTGAGCTCGATCGCGATACAGCAGTAGAACGGCAGGGCATAGCTGCCGGAAAAATCGCGCAAGAGGCCAACGACGCCCGGCCCGAACGCATAGGTGATCTGGTTGATCGCCGTGATCAGACTCACCAGCACGCCGAACGAGCGCGGATCGAATTCGCGCTGCACGATCAGCGCCGGCAGCGTGATCAAATTGCCGACGGAGAAGCCGAACAGCGCGCAGGCCGCGATCAGTGCAATGTCGTTATGCACATTGATGATGATGGCGAGCGCCACTGCCTGGCTGATGAACGACAACGAGGACGCCAAGCGCTGGTTCATTCGGTCAATCACGAAGGAGAACAGCACCCGCCCGACCACCG
The DNA here is from genome assembly GCF_018129385.1 of Bradyrhizobium lablabi. GTDB lineage: Bacteria > Pseudomonadota > Alphaproteobacteria > Rhizobiales > Xanthobacteraceae > Bradyrhizobium > Bradyrhizobium lablabi_C. Next base: position 156,718 of record NZ_JAFCLN010000009.1, on the reverse strand, counting down.
CCATTGCGGTCAGGAACGCCACGGCCACGGCAGCGCGCTCGCGCCCGATCACCGAATCCAGGAACGAGATCAGATGGACGATGAAACCGACCTGCGCGAACAGCACCAGCGCGAACGCTGATGACACCGACAGGAACGCGATGTCGCGAAAGGCCCGGGCGCGGATTTGCGTCGAGGATGGCGCATCGGCAGCCGCTGCCACCGCTGCATGCGCCAGTACGGGCGGCTTGCCGACAAAAATCAAAGCCAGCGGCACCATCAATACGACCAGCGCAATCGCCGCAGCCGTCATCCCGCCGGGGAAACCGAAATGACCGATAGCTGCAATCAGCAAGGGAACGCCGACAATGCCGCCGAAGCTGGCGCCATTGAGCGCCAGGCTGATCGCCATGCCGCGCTTCTTGTCGAACCACAGCCCGAGCGTATTGGTGATCATGCCGAGGCTGGTGCCGGCCCAGCCGAACGCGAGCACGGCATTGGCAAGATAAAGTTGCCATGGCTCGCGCACCTGCCCGATGGCGACGCCGCCGGCGGCCATCACGAGCGCGCCGGCGATCATGCAATTGCGTGGCCCGGCCGCCTTGATCGCCTCGCTGATAAAGGCCACCAGCGCCGCGCCGAAAAGGTAGAAGAAGGTGGTAGCCGAGGAGATCAGCGAGGCCGGCCAGCCGTGCAGGCGCTGTAGTTCGGCGACATAGACGCTTTGGCCGTAGAAGCCGAATGCCCAGCCGAAGGTCGCGAGCAGGAAGCAGACCGCGACGATGCGCCAGCCGTCGTAGTGGATCGAGGTTTCCGGAACGGGGGTGTAGCTGGATGCGTCCATATTGTTCTTGTTCTCTCGCAACGGACGCGTGTCCACCCGCTTTCCGTATCGCACACATTCGTCATGGCCGGGCTTGCTCTATCCGTCATTGCGAGCGAAGCGAAGCAATCCATTTCTCGACTTGTGGACATATGGATTGCTTCGTCGCTGCGCTCCTCGCAATGACGGTGGAGCAAGTCGGTCATGACGGTGAATAACAAACTTCGACGACAATCGCTTCGACCGGCACCGAACTGTCAGCAGATGTCACCAGCGCCTAGGCGCCATGGTCGGGAAATTCATCCACCGCCCGCAACTGCGCGCGGCGCTTTGCGAAGGATGCGAACGACAGCACCGCAAGGCCCAGCAGCACCGGCGGGAACACCACCATGTTGACGGCGCTCCAGCCGTAATTGGCGAGCAGTTGGCCGGACGAGAACGATCCGATCGCCATCATGCCGAACACCAGGAAATCGTTGAACGCCTGCACCTTGTTGCGTTCCTGCGGCAGGTGCGTTTCCAGCACCAGCGCGGAGGCGCCGACGAAGGCAAAGTTCCAGCCTACGCCGAGCACGATCAGCGTCGCCCAGAAATGCGGGGCGGTGATGCCGGACAGGCCAATGCCTGCCGCAGCCGCTTCAAGCACAAGGCCGAGCGCGACGATGACGGGCGCACCGAAACGCGCGATCAGCGAGCCCGTGAAAAAACTCGGGCCGTACATCGCCACGATGTGCCACTGAATGCCGAAATTGGAATCGCTCACCGTCAGCCCGCACATCTGCATGGCGAGCGGCGCCGAGGTCATCACCAGGTTCATCATGGGGTATGCGATCACGCCGCACAGGGCGGCCGCGATGAAGCGCGGCTGGCGCGCGATCGTCAACAGCGGCCGTCCGCCATGCAAATCGGCGGCTTGCGGCTTGGGCGCATCGACGCCCGCCAGCACCGCCATCGCGACCAGCGCAACGGCCGCCTGCACCACAAAGCTGAAAGCGAACAGATAAGGCGGCCAGATATCCATGGTCCACTGCACGAGCTGCGGACCGAGTACGCCCGCGAACACGCCGCCCGCCATCACCCACGACACCGCCTTGGGACGGAACGCAGCGCTGGCGCCGTCGGCGGCGGCAAAGCGATAGGATTGCGACACCGCGCCATAAAGCCCGCCGAGGAAGGTCGCAAAGCAGAACAGCCAAAATGAAGCATAAAGAATCGCAACGGACGCAAGCACGCCGGTGAGCACGCCGCATCCGGTGCCGATAATGAAGGCGACACGCCGGCCATAGGCCCGCGAGATCGCGCCGGTCGGCAGCGTGCCGGCGGCGAGGCCCAGCACATACATCGAGAGCGGCACCGTCGCGAGCGAGATGCTTGGGGCCAGCGTCGCACCGACGATCGAACCGGTAGTGAAGATCACGGCGGAGTTCGCGCCCGTCAGCGCCTGCGCCGCCGCAAGACGCACGACGTTGGCGCGCGCCCGCGCGTCATTGGCGATCTCCTCGCTCGCTGTCACGTCGATCATCGGCATTTCCGCCCGCAGGCTCTTTATTCCCGGCACTATGGAGAGCGGGAGCCATGCGATCAACCGCTGCAAATGGACAAGCCCCATGCGCGGGCGCGCGCCTAAGCTGAACGCTGGAATTCCAGCATCAGATTGTTCGAGGGCATCGGCACGATCTCTCGCAACGCCAGCCCGACGCTGTTCGCCAGCTTCTCGACATCGCCGACATCGCGCACGCCCCATTCGGGATCGCGCTCGCGCAGGCTGGTGTCGAACACGGCGTTGCTGATGGCGGTGTGCTTGCCGTCGCGCTTGAACGGCCCGTAGAGAAACAGCCGTCCGTCATCGCGCAGATAACGCGAGGCGCCGGCCAACAGTCCTTCCGCCACGCGCCAGGGCGCGATGTGGATGACATTGGCGCAAAACACCGCCAGCAATTTTTCGGGGCCGTCTGCCGGAAACCAGTCGGCCTCGGTCAGATCGATCCGCAGCGGCGGACGGATGTTCGATAATCCCGCATGTGCGGTCCACGCCGCGATGCTGTTTAGATGCGCCTCGTTGAGATCGCTCGGCCACCACGTAACCTCAGGCGTATGGCTTGCAAAATGCACGACGTGCTGCCCGGTGCCGCTGCCTGCCTCCAGCACATCGCCCGATTTGCCCGCCAGGAACTTCTCCAGCACGGCCCAGATCGGCTGATGGTTGCGGTGGAACGCCGCCGCATCGAGCCGCCCGTCCGCCTCGACCGGACGGCCGTCCTGGCCGAACTGAACCACGAATTCAGCCATGGCAATATCTCGCTTCAGATCGCCGCAATCGATTTTCCCAACGCATTGTTCAGTATGGGCTAACTTAGTAGAGAAGAACGTTTGGCCGCGATAGCGGTCGCGCGATTTTGAAGCGAGGAAACATGGGGCCCAACCTCCGGCGCATGGCTGCGGCATCCCGGCATCTGCTTGGGCGGCGCAGCTTTCTCGGGCTTGGCGCCGCGCTGACCGGCAGTCTTGCGCTGGGAAGACCGGAGCAAGCCGACGCGCAACCCGCGTCCCCGCCGGCAGATGCGCCATGGTCGCAAACCGCGGGCTCCGGCGTGGTCGACCGGCCCTATGGAAAACCTTCCGATTTCGAGGCCGGCGTCATCAGGCGCAATGTGCCCTGGCTCACCGCCGGCAAGGAATCTTCCGTCAGCTTTACGCCTCTACAGGACCTGCACGGCATCATCACGCCGAACGGCCTGTTCTACGAGCGCCATCATTCGGGGCGCGCGGATGTCGATCCCGCGCAGCACAGGCTGATGATCCATGGCCTGGTCGGGCGGCCGCTGCTGCTGTCGATGCAGGACATCCTGCGCTTTCCGCAAGTAACGCGCACGCACTTCATCGAATGCAGCGCCAATGGCGGCATGCACTGGCGCACATCGCAACTCAACTCGCTACAGTTCGCCCATGGCATGATCGGCTGCGCGGAGTGGACCGGCGTGCGCCTGTCGACGCTGCTGGAAGAAGCCGGCATCAAGAAAGAAGCGCGCTGGGTGATGGTCGAAGGCGCCGACAGCGCGCACATGAACCGCAGCCTGCCGCTCGCAAAATGTCTCGACGATTGCCTCCTCGTCTATGCGCAGAACGGCGAGGCGCTGCGTCCCGAGCAGGGCTATCCGCTGCGGCTGGTGGTGCCGGGCTGGGAAGGCAGTGTCAGCATCAAATGGTTGCGCCGCATCAAGCTCGGCGACAAACCATGGTACTCGCGCGAAGAGACCTCGAAATACACCGACCTGATGCCGGACGGCACCGCGCGCGGATTCTCGTTTCTGATGGAAGCCAAATCCGTCATCACTTCTCCCTGTCCTGAAAAGCCATTTCCCGGCCCCGGCCTCCACGAGATCAGGGGCCTTGCATGGACCGGCAACGGCAAGGTGAAGCGCGTCGATGTGTCGATGGATGGCGGCAGCAACTGGCAGAGCGCGCGGCTGCACGAGCCGGTGCTGTCGAAGGCGCTGACCAAATTCACGCTGCCATGGCGCTGGGACGGCAAGCCCGCTTTGCTGCAATCGCGCGTCATCGACGAGACCGGCTATGTGCAGCCAACGATCGCGGAGCTGCGAAAGCAGCGCGGCTCGAATTCGGTCTATCACAACAACTCGATCCAGACCTGGCAGGTGAAGGGCGACGGGAGCGTGTTCGATGTTCAGCTCGGCTAGATGCCTGCTGCTTTGCACCGCCATCACGATGGCGAGCACGGGCTTGGCGGCCGCCGCGGAACCCGGCCATTTCGGCTATGGCGAGAAAGCAACGCCGGAGCAGATCGCCGGATGGGACATCGACATCCGCGGCGACGACGGCGCCGGCCTGCCCGCGGGCAAGGGCACGGTGGCGCGCGGCGGCGAGATCTATGCCGGGCAATGCGCATCCTGCCACGGAACCTTCGGCGAGGGCGAAGGCCGCCTTCCCAAACTGGCGGGCGGGGCCGGAACGCTGCGGGCGGAGCGGCCGGAATTGACGGTGGGCAGCTACTGGCCGTTCGCGCCGACGCTCTGGGATTACATTAACCGCGCCATGCCGATAGCCGCCCCGCACACATTGTCATCGGATGACGTTTATGCTTTGACCGCTTATATTCTGCACCTGAACGACATCGTCGGAAGCGAGTTCGTGGCGGACCAAAACAGCCTGCCGAAAGTCAAAATGCCCAATCGCGACAATTTTGTCTGGACCGATCCGCGGCCCGATACGGCAGCGAAACCCTGCATGAGCGGATGCGCTGCTGATGTCGCGATAACGTCCACGGCCGAGGGCAAAAACCTGACGCCGCGCACGTCAGGCCCACTCGACACGATGTCTTCCAAGTAAGGCACGATCCCGGGAAGAAACGCCTTTGACCGATATGCTGACGAGAAAAATCTTCCTGACCGCCGCGCTCGCCGCCGGCATTGCCGCTTTTTCCGCTCCGGCGTTCGCCCAGTCGAACGTTGCCGAGGGCAAGAAGCTCGCCTTCGACCGCGGCAAGGGCAATTGCCTGGTCTGCCACGTCATCAAGGGCGGCGAATATCCCGGCACGCTCGGGCCGGAGCTGGTCGACATCAAGAGCAAGTATCCCAAGCGCGAGGAGCTCGTCGCCATCATCTATGATGAGACCAAGCGCAATCCGCTGACCGTGATGCCTCCGTTCGGACGCAACCGCATCCTGAACGCCAAGGAAATCGACGCGATCGTGGACTTTTTGCAAACCCTTTGAGATGCCCGGAGAGATTTGGATGACAACCAATAACCACCAGTTCTCGCGCCGCCTGATCCTGCAAGGTGCAGGCGCGGTCGCGCTGATCGGGCTCGGCAATTTCGGCCTTGCGCCGGCGCTTGCGGCCGCCAACGACAAGTACCCGGAAGAGGCCTTCAAGGCGAAGAACGAAGCCGACGCCATCAAGGCGCTCTACGGCAAGGCGCCCGAAGCCTCCGACAAGGTCAAACTGGATGCGCCTGAAATCGCCGAGAACGGCGCGGTGGTTCCAGTGTCGGTCTCGACCTCGCTTTCCGACGTGACTTCGATCTCGTTCCTGGTGGCCGAGAACCCGGTGGCGCTGGTGGCGTCGTACAAGATACCGGCCGGCACCATGCCGGCCATCGCCAACCGCATCAAGATGGCGAAGACCAGCAATGTGATCGTCGTCGTCGAAGCCGGCGGCAAGCTCTACAGCGCCGCCAAGGAAGTCAAAGTCACCGTCGGCGGCTGCGGCGGCTAAACCAATAAGGAAATCGCAAGATGGCATCGACCATTCGCGTGCGCGCCACCTCAAAGGACGACATCACCGAAGTGCAGGCGCTGATCCAGCACCCGATGGATTCCGGCTTCGTCAAGGATTCCAAGGGCGAGATCATTCCGCCGCACTTCATCCAAAAGCTGACCTTCGAGCTTGACGGCAAGACGGTGTTCGCCGCCGATTGGGGCGGGGGCATCTCGAAAGATCCCTACATCAAGTTCTCGTTCAAGGGCGGCAAGAAAGGCGACGAACTGAAAGTGAGCTGGTCCGACAACAAGGGCGCCAGCGACCAGACCACGGCGAAGATCGGATGATGACATTGCGCGCCGCCATCCGCTTTGGCTTTTCCGCGCTGGCGCTGGCTGCGCTGGCTGTTTCGCTGCCCGCGCTCGCCGCCGACAAGATCGATCCCGTTGCCGACGCCAAGGCGTTCAAAAAATTCTTCTACGAAAAATTTCCAAAACTGAAGCCGGAAGATTTCGTCAACGGGCCCTATTCGATGGACGAGGGCCTGCACAAGCAATGGGTCGAGAAGGAAGAATTCCCGCCTTACGAATTCGCCGTCGATCTCGGCAAGGAGATGTTCACAAAGCCGTTCAAGAACGGCAAGACCTATGAGGACTGTTTCCCGAACAAGGGCATCGGCATCCGCCAGAACTATCCTCTCTTCGACGAGAAGCAGGGCAAGGTCGTCACGCTCGAGCTGGCGCTCAACCAATGCCGCGAGGCCAATGGCGAGGCACCCTACAACTATGTGCGCGACGAGATGGCGGCGCTCACGGCCTATATGGCCTTCACCTCGCGCGGCAAGCCGATGGACATCAAGATCCCGGACGATCCGCGCGCGCTGGAGGCGTATCAAATGGGCAAGGAATATTTCTACACCCGCCGCGGCCAGCTCAATTTTGCCTGCTCTACCTGCCACGTGCAGAGCCCGGGCGAGCGCGTGCGCACCGAGGTGCTGGCGCCCGCGCTCGGCATCATGAATGCGATGCCGATCTACCGTTCGGAATGGAACAGCATGGGCACCACCAGCCGCCGCTTCGTCACCTGCAACAGCCAGACGCGCGGCGTGCCGCTGACCCCGCAGGACGACGAATACCGCAATGTCGAGTACTACCTCTCCTATGTCGCCAACGGCCTGCCGATCTCCGGCCCGGGAGCGCGGCCATGAGCATGCATAGAATCGTGCTCACGGCACTGTTCCTGCTCGCCGGCACGGCTGTTGCGCTCGCGGCATCCGAAGCCGACTACAAGGCCGCCTACGCCGCAGCAGACGCCGCCAACAAGGAGGCCGGCGCGCTGAGGAACCAATGGACCACGACAGCGTCAATGCTTGCGGCTTCGAAGAAGGCGGCCGACGCCGGCGACTTCGACAAGGCGGTGGACGCGGCCAGGGAAGCCGAAGAGTTGGCAAAGGCCTCGATCTACCAGGCGAAATCAGAGAAAGAACTCTGGAAGGACATGGAAATACGCTAGAGCATGATCTTCGCGCAAACGCTTCGCGTTTGTCGCGGGAAAGCCTGCCCCGCATCTGGCGCGGGGTGGCAACCGGTTTTCCGACAAAGTCATACTCAAACATAATGGCCTGTTTCGTTCGCTCAGAAGACAACACATGACCATCCGGCGCAGGGATTTTCTCAAGGCTACAGGCGCCGCTACCCTATCGGCTGGGTTCCCGCGCCTCGCCCGCGGCGCCGACAACGCCAGCGTCTACGACATCGAACGGTTCGGCGACGCGCGCATCCTGCACATCACGGACACCCATGCGCAGCTCAGGCCGGTGTTCTTCCGCGAGCCCAGCGTCAATCTCGGCATCGGCGCGATGGCAGGCAATCCGCCGCATCTGGTCGGCAAAGCCTTTCTCGACCGCTTTGGCATACGCCCCGACAGCGCCGATGCCTACGCCTTCACCTGCCTGGAATTCGAAAAGGCGGCGGGCCGTTTCGGCAAGCTCGGCGGCTTCGCGCATCTGAAGACCCTGATCGACCGGCTGCGCGGCGACGTCGGCATCAATCGCTCGATGCTGCTCGATGGCGGTGATCTCTGGCAGGGCACCGGCCTTTCCAACGAGATGCAGGGCGCCGACATGGTGGAAGCCGCCAATTTGCTCGGCATCGAGGCGATGACCGGCCATTGGGAATTCACCTATGGCGAGAAGGCGCTGCGCGACAACCTCGCCCGCTTCAAGGGCGAGTTCCTGGCGCAGAACGTGTTCCTCACGGAAGAAGCCGCCTTCAACGATGCCAAGGCGTTCGATCCGGCGTCGGGCCGCGTCTTCAAGCCCAACATCATCAAGGAGATCGGCGGCTACCGCATCGCCGTGATCGGCCAAGCCTTTCCCTATGTGCCGATCGCGCACCCCAAGCGTTTCACGCCGGACTGGAAGTTCGGCATCCGCGACGAAGAATTGCAAAAGCTGGTCGATGGACTGCGCGGCAAGGACAAGGTCGATGCGGTGATCCTGCTGTCGCATAACGGCATGGATGTCGACCTCAAGCTCGCCAGCCGCGTCACCGGCATCGACGTGATCCTGGGCGGCCACACCCATGACGCCGTGCCGCAACCGATCGCAGTAAGAAATGCGGGCGGCGTTACGCTCGTCACCAATGCCGGCTCGAACGGGAAATTCCTTGGCGTGCTCGACCTTGATCTATCCAAAGGCAAGGTTGCCGATGTGCGCTACCGCCTGCTGCCGGTATTTTCGGAGCTATTGAAGCCGGATGCCGCGATGGCGGCGCAGATCGACAAGACGCGCGGCGCGCAGGCAATGGCCTGGAGCGAGAAGATCGGCACCGCCGACCGCCTGCTCTACCGCCGCGGCAATTTCAGCGGCACCATGGACCTGTTGATTTGCGACGCGCTCCGCGAAGAGCTCGACGCCGAGATCGCGCTGTCGCCGGGCTTTCGCTGGGGCACCACCGCGCTCGCCGGCCAGCCGCTGACGATGGAAGATGTGTTGGCGCAGACCGCCGTCACCTATCCCGCCACCTATGTGCAGCGCATGACCGGCGGCCAGATCAAGGACATCCTCGAAGATGTCTGCGACAACCTCTTCAATGCTGATCCCTATTACCAGCAGGGCGGCGACATGGTTCGCACCGGCGGGCTGCTCTACACCTGCGCGCCGGCCGAGAGCGTCGGCCACCGCATCTCCGACCTGAAACTGGAAAGCGGTCACAGGCTCGAAGCGGGCAAGCACTACAAGGTGGCGGGATGGGCATCGGTCAACGAGCAGACCGGCGCTCCGGTGTGGGACGTGGTCGCAAAGCATCTGCGCTCGGGCAAGCCGCCGAACCGTCAGCCGTCGGGCGTCACCATCAAGGGCGTCGACGACAATCCGGGCATCGCAGGACAGGGATGAGCCACCTTCTCGCACATCCGCGCGCCGCGATCGCAGCGCTGCTGCTGATGCCCTCGCTCGCCGCGGCCCAGCAGATCCCGCTTCAGGACAAGCCGTTTGCCGAGCACAAGATCGTGCTACAGCTTTCCGACAACGACCCGAAAAAGCAGGGCCTCGTGATCTCGGTCGCCAATAATCTGATGAAATACTACGACCCGGACAAGGTGGCGATCGAGGTGGTGGCCTTCGGCCCCGGCATCGATTTGCTCAAGCCCGATAACCCGAACCGCAAGGCGGTCGAAAGCATCGTGGCCCAGGGCGTGCGCGTCGACATCTGCCTCAACACCGTCGACACGATCGAGCGCGACACCGGCAAGCGCCCGGAATTTTTGTCCGTGGCAACGCCGGTGCAGGTTGGCGTCGCGCAAATCCTGCATCTGACCGAAAACGGCTATACGCTGGTGAAGCCGTAACCCCGCCACGCCCGTCATTGCGAGCCAACGGGTCGCGCGAATGCGCGCCCGATGACAGGCTCCGCGAAGCAATCCAGCTTTGCCGCAGCAAGAAAGCTGGATGCTTCGTCGCTTGGCTCCTCGCAATCTCGAAATCGAGAGGTCCGCTCGCGAAAAGCGGCGCAACGACGCGACAGAACGCACCTTAGCGTGAGAAGGAAAGGTTTGAGAACACGGTCGGAATAGAATATTATTGCCCTGATACTTCATCAGGAAGCAAATCCTGCCATGATCTTCCGTCAGCTATTCGACAGCGTCTCCGGCACCTATTCCTATCTGCTGGCGAGCCGGGCCGGCGGCGAGGCGCTGATCCTCGATCCCGTGCTGGAAAAGGCCGACCGCTATTGCCAGTTGCTGCGCGAGCTCGATCTGAAACTGGTCAAGGCGGTGGATACGCATCTGCATGCCGACCACGTCACCGGCCTCGGTGAACTGCGCGACCGCACCCACTGCATCACCATCATGGGCGAGCAGAGCAAGGCCGACGTGGTCTCGATGCGCGTCTCCGACGGCGACCGGGTGACGATCGAAGGCCTTGCGCTCGACGTGATGTACACGCCCGGCCACACCGACGATTCCTACAGCTACCTGATGGGCGACCGCGTCTTCACCGGCGATACGCTGTTGATCCGCGGCACCGGCCGCACCGATTTCCAGAACGGCAGCGCCCGCGCGCAATACGATTCGATCTTCAACCGGCTGCTGAAGCTCCCGGATGAGACCATGGTCTTCCCAGCCCATGACTACAAGGGCGACACCGTCTCCACCATCGGCGAGGAGAAGCGCTTCAATCCGCGGCTACAGGTGAAATCGGTCGACGATTACGTCGAGCTGATGGGCAAGCTCAACCTGCCGAATCCAAAGCTGATGGACGTGGTGATCCCGGCCAACATGCATGTCGGCCTGCATCAGGACGAACTCGCCAAGGAAGGCCTTGCCCTGAGCGCGCGCGATGCGATCGCAAGCCTCGGCCGCCCCGACATTCTGCTGGTCGACCTGCGCGAGAGCGGCGAGCGCATCAAGCACGGCATGCTCTCCGGCGCGCTGCATGCGCCTTATCCAAGCATCGACGAAAGTCTGCGCCCCGGCGGCATGCTGCGCGAAGTCGCCGCCGCCACCGGCCGCCGCGTCGTGTTCTTCTGCGCCTTCGGCGAGCGCTCCGCGATGGCGGTGCGGGCCGCCAAGGAAGCGGGGCTTGCCAACACTGTCCATATTGAAGGCGGCATCGACGCCTGGAAAAAGGCCGGCGGGCCGGTGGTGCAGGGGTAAGCAATCCCGTCGTCCCTGCGAACGCAGGGACCCATACGCCGCGGCGCTGTTGTTAGAGCAGGATGGTTGACGGCTTCGCTTCAACAATCGCCGCCAGTGGTTATGGGTCCCTGCGTTCGCAGGGACGACGACGGAGTTTACTTCACCACCCGCCTCAACTCCCTCGTCAGCGCCTCCAGCGCATCGGCCAGCAGCACGCCGCCGCATTCCGTCATCCGTCCCGGGATCACGATGCGCTTGTCGCGCGGATAGAACCGCTCCAGCGCCGGGTGCAGCAAAAACGCGCTGCCGTCGTCCTCGGCGCGCTCGCCGGCATCGGAGACCACCAGGAAATCCGGCTGGAGCTGCACGATCTGCTCCAGCGAGGCAAAGCCGCCAAAATCGACGCCGAGCTCGCCGGCCGCATTCGCCAGCCCCGCCTCGGCCAGGATCGCGCCGACAAAACTGTCGCGGCCCGGCACCCAGCCGCGGCGCGAGACCGGCAGCACGCGAAAATGCTTGCCGCCCGCCGCCTTGCGCGCTTCCGCAATCGCCGCATCGAGCCGGGCGATTTCGGCGGTGGCGCGCTCGGGATGTCCCGCGATATTGCCCATCTCGCGGATCTGATCGCGCACCTCGGCAAGCGTGCGCGGCACCGGCAGTTCGATCAGGTTGACGCCGTTGGCCTTGAGAATCTCGCGGGTCGATCGCTTGTCGAACTGGCTTGCGGTGACGACATCGGGCTTCAGCACCAGGATGTCCTCGGCGCCGCCAGACAGGATCGGGAATTTTCGCGCGCCTTCGACCCAGCCCAGACGCCCATCACGCGCAAAGCGGCTCAAGCCGATAACCTGCGCAGGGTCCGCCAGCGCCAGCAGGTTCTGGTCGGTACAGATGTTCATCGACACGATGCGCGGTGCCGCCGCTTGCGATGCACCGGCGGTCAGCGCCAACGTGACGATGGCAAGCAGCGCCCGTCTCATCGGCTTTCCGTCCACGGCACGATGACAGCCTCGCGCTGGTACTCCGCGCGATAGGCGCTGATGCGGAATACGTTTGCCATCACCTCTTCCGACAGCGCCTCCGCAGGAGCGCCCTGCGAGGCCAGCTGCCCGTCCGAGAGCACCAGCACATGGTCGGCAAAGCGCGCGGCAAGGCCAAGGTCATGCGTCACCACGATCACCAGCACGTCGCCATCGGCGGCGGCGCGCAGATTCTTCATGACGTCGAGTTGGTGCCGCGGGTCGAGCGAAGCCGTCGGCTCGTCCGCCAGGATCACCGGCGCCTCCACCGCGAGCACGCGGGCCAGCGCAACGCGGCTGCGTTCACCGCCGGAGAGTTGGGTGACGAGGCGATCCGAAAACGCCACCACGTCGGTCGCCAGCATGGCGCGCAGCACCACCTCGGCATCCCTGGGCGACAAGCGCGCCGGATCGGTGACGCCATGCGGATAGCGACCGAGCGCGACGATGTCGCGCGCCGGCAGCGGCCAGTGCACGATGTGACCCTGCGGCAGATAGGCAAAGCGTTTTGCCCGCTCGCGCAGCGGCAGCGACGACAGCGCTTCGCCGCCGACCTGGATCGCGCCTTCGGACGGAATGAGGCCCGCGAGCGCGCGCAGCAGCGTGGTCTTGCCGGCGCCATTCGGCCCAACCAGCGCAACCAGATGACCCGAGGACAGCGACAGCGAGACATCGCTGAGCACAATGCGGCCACCCAACGCCACGTTCAGATTTTTCGCCGTGAGCATCGTCATATCACGCCTCCGCCGAGTGCGCGGCGTTCGCGCATGATCAGATAGAGGAAGAACGGCACGCCGATGATCGAGGTCAGCACGCCGACCTTGATATCTGATGTCGATGGGATGATGCGCACCGCGATATCGGCGGCGAGTAATAGTGCGCTACCCGCCAGCGCACTCGGGATCAACAGCCGCGCCGGATCGTGTCCGATCAGCGGCCGCATCAGATGCGGCGCGACGAGGCCAATGAAGCCGATGGTGCCGGTCACCGCCACCGCGCCGCCGACGCCGAGCGCGACGCCGAGGATCACCGCGAGCCGCAGCCGGGCGACATCGACGCCGAGGCTCTGCGCGGTCTCCTCGCCAAGGCTGAGCGCGCGAAATGCGCTGCGCTGACTGAAAAGAATAATCGCGCCCAGCACGATGAACGGCAGCGCCAGCGCCACGTGCTGAAAGCTGCGGTCCTCGAGCGAGCCGAGCAGCCAGAACGCGATCTCCAGCACCACGAACGGATTTTGCGATAGGTTCATCACCAGCGCGGTCGCCGCTCCCGCAAAGCTCGAGATCGCCAGCCCAGACAGAATCAGGATCAGCAAGCCCGCATTGCGTCCGGCAATCGACAGCAGCACGAATACCGAGCCGAAGGCCGCCGCGATCGCCGCGACCGGCAGCGCGTAGGAGCGCACATCGGCAAGGCCGAACGCGATCACCACCACCGCGCCGAACGCCGCCGATTGCGGCGCACCGAACAGCGAGGGCGAGGCCAGCGGATTGCGCAGCAGCCCCTGCAACGCCGCGCCCGATAGTCCCAGGATCGCGCCGATCGCCAGCCCCAAAATCGTCCGCGGCAGGCGGATCTCGCGCACGATCACCTGCGACACGTCGCTGCCGCCGCCGAACAGCGCCTCCGTCACCGCGAGCGGCGACAGCCGCACCGGCCCGATCCCGAGCGAGACCAGCGCTAGCAGCACGACGAGCGCGGCCATGGCGGCGGTCACGCCGAGGCGGCGGCGCGCGGCGATGTCGGCCGCCGGCATCACGCTCTCAACGCTCATCGATCATCCTGTTGCAGGAAAGTCGCTTCATCGAAGAATCTCATGGCAATGAATGGGGCCGGGCACAAGCAAGCCCGAACAAAAGGCGTACCCGCATTGACTCCGGTTCCGCCACCCTTCTTAGATGATCGTGACGGTTCCTTGATTGGGATCAAAAGGGAATGCGGTGCGGGGCGTTAGCCCCAATGCCGCGGCTGCCCCCGCAACTGTAAGCGGCGAATCCTTCGCCATATGCCACTGGGAATCTCGGTCCCGGGAAGGCGGTGAAGGGTAGCGACCCGCGAGCCAGGAGACCTGCCGTCAACCGTGGTCACACGCGAAGATGTCGGTCGGGGAGTACAGACATTAGCTTCGCCGGAGCTTTTGACAAAGCGATGGTGGGCCCTGGTTCGCTGTGACGTGCCACTGACGTCATGCCGAGGCCCGAACCATGTCTGCCACATCAAAACCCGCAAAGCGGCGCCGCCCGTTTCTGCTAGCCACCTCCATTCTCGCGCTCAGTAGTCCGATCGCCTGGGCGCAAACACCGCCGACGACCCTGCCACCGGTCGAGGTCAGCCCGCCCACCGATCAGAACAAGACCCGCGCCAGGCCGCTGGACAGCGACGGCGGCGGCGCGACGCGCCCGGCACGAACCGCGCGGCCTTCGCGCGGCGCCGGCACCGGAACCGCCGACGGAGTAAGCACCGGCGCAGGGACCGGCGACGGCAGTGGCACCGGCGGCGGCGGCCGCCAGTTCAACGGCATCGTCGGCGCGTCCTCGACCGTGATCACCGCCGCAGACATCGCCCATTCGCCGTCGAACAATCTGCCCGACATTCTCGGCCAGGTGCCCGGCGTGCAGCTCACCACGCTGTATGGCGTCCCGGCCAACGGGGCCAAGACTTCGGTCGACCTGCGCGGCTTCGGTGCTTTTGCGACGTCGAACACGCTGATCCTGATCAACGGCCGCCGGCTCAACGACGTCGACATGGCGCAGGTCGATCTGTCGACCATTCCGCTGCCTTCGATCGAGCGCATCGAGATCACCCGCGGCAACAGCGGCGCGGTGCTCTATGGCGATAACGCGGTGGGCGGCGTCATCAACATCGTGCTGAAGAACGGCGTCGGCGGCCCGCCGGCCGCGATCCGCGCCGAGGCCGGCGTCGGCTCGTTCAACACGCGGCTCGGCAATCTCTCGGTGTCCACCAATCAAGGGCCGTGGTCGACCTCGTTCTACGGCTATGCCATCAAGTCCGACGGCTATCGCCAGAACAACGCGCTCGACCAGCGGAGCGGCGTCGGCAACCTCAACTACACGACGCATGATCTGAAGGCGTTCCTCACCGTCACCGGCGACGATCAGAAACTCGGCTTTCCGGGCGGACGGCTGGTCGATCCGAACATCGGGCTCAATGAGCTCGCCACCAATCGCAGGGGCGCCGCAACCCCGTTCGATTACGGCAACCAGCAGGGCAAGAGCGCCACAGCCGGCTTCACCAAGACCATCATCGAGGGCGTCGACCTGATCGTCGATGGCGGCGTGCGCAACAAGAAGAGCCAGGGCGCATTCTTCGGCACCGACCCGCTGCCGAGCTTTGCCTCGACCTATGTCGACGCCGACCTGACGACCTGGTCGATCACCCCGCGCCTGAGCGTCAAGAATGTGATCTTCGGTCTGCCGTCGCAAATTCTGACCGGCATCGATTATTACAGCGCGGACTTCGACCAGAGCCGCGGGGCATTCAAGGGTTTTGTCCCGGACCATGTCTACAATCTGTCGCAACAATCGCTGGCCGGATACTGGCAGCAGACGATCGGCCTGTTGCCGACGACCGACTTCGCCTACGGCGGCAGGATTCAAAATACCTGGCTGAACGCCCGGGATCGCTACGATCCCTTCGCGCCCGGCTGTGTCAGTTTCTTCAATTGCGGCGCCCAGGCCCTTCCGCTCGACCAGAGCGAAACCAACTACGCGCTGCATGTCGGCATCGAGCATCGCTTCACCGACGTGTTCTCGGTGTTCGGCCGCGCCGCACACGCGTTCCGCACGCCGAACGTCGAGGAACGAGTGGCCTCGGGTCCGGCGTTCGACGAATTCTTTAATCCGATCCCCGGCGACTTCAGGCTGAAGACGCAGACTTCCTGGGATGTCGAGGGCGGCTTCCGCGTCAAGACCAACCGCTTCCAGGCGCAGGCCAGCATCTACAACATGGACCTCGAGAACGAGATCCATTTCATTCCGGCGCTGTTCTTCAACGTCAACCTCGACCCGACCCGCCGCTACGGCGCGGAGGCCAGTTCGTCGCTGCGCGTCAGCGATACCGTCACCTTCCGCAGCGGCATGGCCTACACCCGCGCGGTCTTCCGCGAAGGACCGTTCGCCGGCAGCGACGTGCCGCTGGTCTCCCGCTACACCGGCAGCGCCGGCGTCACCTGGAACATCTGGCAGAACTATCTGGTGCTGGACGGCACGCTGCGGGCCTGGAGCTCCCGCTTCATGGACAACGACCAGGCCAATCAGCGCAGCACAATCCCGGCGAATGCCACCATCGATCTCAAGCTGAGCGGCGCCTACCAGAACTTCTTCTGGTCGTTCGCCGTCAACAATCTGCTCGATGCGCTCTATTACGACTATGCGATCCAGAGCTCCTTCACGCCGGGCCGCTTCTCGGCCTATCCGCTGCCGGGCCGCAGCTATCTGTTGAAGGCGGGCGTGACGTTCTAGCTCGGGACAGCCGGCCCGAAAGCCCTTCGGACCGGCTTGTTCCCGTCCATCCAAACGGTATTCTTCCGGCACCATGCCGGGAGAACGCCTTTTTATGCCTTGCGCGTCCTGCGGAGAGCCGCGGCCATGACGCCGGCCGCAGCGACGCTTGCGCTGTTGCGGCAGGCGATGGCCGATCCCGACACGCAATGGAGCCTCGGCACGTTCGGGGCGATCGCCGAATTCTCGCGCGATGAGGATGAGCCGGCGCGGTTAAGCATGACGGCAAACGTCCTCTCCGCGGTCACCGGGCGCGGCGGCATCGCGATCCGGCCCGATGCGGCGATCCGCCCGTTCGCCTCCGAGGGCATCACCAAGACCGGATGGAGTCAGCGGGTCGCGCTGTGCCTGCCGCAAGATGCTTGCGCGATGAGCCGCCGCTCGGCGCTGACCGAGATCGGGCCGGATCGCGACGCGCTGCGCGAAGAAGACCGTGACGGGCTGCTGTTCGATCTCGGCCTTGACGCGTTGCAAGCCGATTTCTGTGTCCGCATCGACAACGAGGAAACCGCCGCGCAATTGCGTGCGCATGCCGGCCGCCCGGTGTTCGAGCCCGGCAATCCCGCGATGGGCATCATCCTGCACGCCAATCCGCATCGCGTTTTCATCAGCCGCATTGGCCGCATCGAGGTCTATCAGCCGATCCCGCCGCCGTCAGGCAAGAGCCCGGACGGCCCGCACACCCATGTGCTGCCAAAACTGCTCAGGAGCGGCCGGACGCATCCGGCGACCGAGCCGATTCCGACGGGCTGGATTCCCTGCGCGCATATCTATCCACCCCATCCCGCGCGCAACGGGTTGGGCGAGCCGCACCCGTTCGATCCGGGCCGTCATGTCGCCTTCCAGCAGGTGATGGCATTATGCGGCGATCCCGAAATTGTCGCGATCAAGCAGCGCGCATTGGAAGCGGTGGCCGCCGGCGAGCCGCCGCCGGGCACGGCGGTAGATCGTCACCGCCGCACCGGAATCCGCATCGCGTTGCGGCAAATGAAGGCTGAGGGACAGACGTCGTCGGCCCTGAGCGCATGGCTTGCACACCTCGATCAAGGTATTATCGACGACAATGACGACGAGGCCCTCCAGCACGGCTAGGGCATGATCCGGACCCGCAGGGCCCCGCTAGTGCAAAGCGGGCACCGGTTTTCCGGATCATGCTCAAACGAAGATGGGAGGGGCGCGAGGAGACCAGGATGGGTTGGATTGGCAGGAAGAAGAGCGAACCTCCGAAGAGCGAGGACGACAAGCTGAAGAAGCCGTCGCCGCCGAAGCGGGCCGACGATGACGACTACGAGGACGGCGACTTCGTTTCGCCGAAGCGCGACCGCTACGGCAATGACGACGAGCCGTTGTAGCTGAACCTCTAGTCGCCGGGGCAACGGGCATGCAGAAGGTGAGCTGGGCGCAAGTGGGAAAGGTGACCGAACCCGGCCGCTACATGTTCAGGTTCGGCTTCGTGATCGTCACCGCGGATGATCTTGCGATCTGGCAAAAATTTCCCGACGCCGCGTTCACGCTGATCCCGACGTTCTCCGCGGGCCCGCAGGAGGAATACAAGCTCGGCGCGTTCGATGTGTCGGGCGGTGGTGGATAATCGTAGGGTGGGTTAGCGAAGCGTAACCCACCGCTTTGGAAGAAGAATGGCGGGTTACGCCTTCGGCTAGCCCACCCTACGGATCCCAACTCTCAATCTCGCGAATACTCTTCAAATCCAGCAGATGCGCGCCAAACCCGCCGCGCGCCAGTTTCGTTGCTGCCGCGGGCGATGCCAGCATCAAGGCAAACGTCGTCCCCAACGGCACAGCACTGTACCAATCGTGCGAGAGCGGCGTCAGCTCTTCGACACTCCCCGCATAGGGCCCGCTATGATCCAGCAGCCGCCCAAACTCCCGCGCGACCGCGCGCCGCGATCCGCCGCGCGAGGCGAACCCCAGCAGTGCCTGCATCGAAAGATGCGTGAGCACACGCTCGCGCCCTTCCGGCAACGCCTCCGGCTCCTCGCCGAGCGACACCCGCAGCAGCAGCGTGACGAGATCGACGCCGGAAACAAAGGCGTTGAACGGCTCGACCAGCCGCGGGTTGCAGTCGATCAAGAGCGGCGCCGTGCCGTCATCCGGCATGATGTAGTCGACGGACAATCCGCCGTGCCAGCCAAGCTCGGCGCCGAGCTTTTCCAGATCGCCGCGCACCACGGGCCGGCGCACGCTCTCCTTGATCGCCTCGCCGCCGCCGATGCCGGGCGCGACCTGCCGAAACGCATGGAAGCCGAGCAGCCGGCCGCGGCAAAACACCGACTGCGCCTTTTCGGTGGTGCCCGCGATCATGTCCTGCACCAGCACCTCGTCCGCAAACCCGCCGCCGGCTTCCAACTCGTGCAGCGCGCTCGCCAGCTCGCTCTCATTGTGCACGAAGCGGATGCCGCGGCTGGCGGTGCCGACCGACGTCTTCACCACCGCCGGAAAGCGCGTCGCACCGCGCGGTTCGCTCTGCGATTTCAAAATCCTGGTCGGCGGCTGCGGCAGGTCGAGGCGATCAAGCAGGCGGCTGAAACCCGCCTTGCTGTGCGCCATGCGATAGCTCTCGAACGACGGCAGCGCGAACGCGATCTTTCCGGCAAGGCGCTCCTGCACCCGCGCAAACAAAAATCCCTGCTCATGCGTCGGCAGCAGCACGTCGAAGCGCCCGCTCGCGATCAGGCCCTCGACAAAGGCGAGGAATCCGGCGGGATCGGTCCGCAAGCCCGGACAGCGGTGAAATTTGCGGACGAAGCGCGAGTAGCGCGCCAGGCACCATGGCGAGGGATCGCAGACCTCCACATGATGGCCCGCCAGCCCCAAAATGGTGACAGCCTCACGGCCCGAGGTCGACGAACCCTCGGGGATCAGGATGCGGAGCTGTTGTGCGGGATCGATCATGTGGCTCCAAACCTGATCACCCGAGAGCGTGGTTTGAATATTGGCCCGTGCCGTCGGGAAACAGGATCGTCCAGATTTCATAACCAGTGAAGCTGAAAACTTCGAACCTTGTCGTTTCGCTGAAGATTAGGATCAAGTCCGCCGTTTCACGATCAAATCGCACGTGGCTGCACACTTTTCTTTTCAGCAGGCGGGATACCTGTTCTTTCGCGTTGATTGGCGCGGGGAGTCCGTACTTCTGTTGATGATCAAAGCTGCTCAGCACGACACGCCCGTCCTGAATCAATCGCCAATACGCAGTTTTCAGTGTCGTACCGTCCGCAAATGACACGATCACTGACGCGGTTCCGTGTGCGTCAGGAATATCGTCGGCCGCAACCGACATGTTAATATTTTGCAGTCGAGCCAGATTCATCTCGAAGGAATTTGTCACCGCTGTTCCTGTCTTCCGCGTATCTCTTGTAATCTAACAGACTTTGCCATGGCCCGCCCCCAAGGGGGTCTCCCAGCTCCGAGGGGCCAAAAAGGAGGCAGCCATGCAGCGCCGTTCATGGACAAATAACCCCTCTGGCCGATAGTTTCGGCCTCGTTTCGAGGGCCCTGCCGGGCGGTTTTCAACCGGGTTTTCAATCAGATATGGTCGACGTACTGGCCACGCCGCAACACGCGAAAGCCGATGGCGCGATCCGCACGCTGACGGCGGTTTCGGTCGCGCACTGGCTGAGCCATTTCCACATCTTCACGCTGCCGATGCTGTTGCCGTTCCTGAAGCAACAGCTCGGCGTCGGCTATATCGAGCTCGGCTTTGCGCTGACGGTGTTCGGCCTGGTCTCGGCCCTGACTCAGGCGCCGATCGGCTATCTCGCCGACCATATCGGCGCGCGCAAGGTGCTGCTCGCGGGCCTTTGTCTGGGCGGCTTGTCGCTGATCCTGCTCGGCCTGAATCTGTCCTACAATTCGCTCATCCTCTGCGCGGCGCTGCTCGGTCTTGCCAACAGCGTCTATCACCCCGCCGATTACGCGATCCTGTCGACCCATATGGACGAGGCGCGGATGGGCCGCGCGTTCTCGGTGCACACCTTTGCGGGCTTCCTCGGCGGCGCGGTGGCGCCCGCGATCATCGCAGGCCTGGTCGCGACCATCGGCGGCCTCGGCGCGCTGATGGTGGCAGGTGCGCTCGGGCCGATCGTGGCGTTGCTGATGGTGGCGATGAGCCTGCCGGATGCCAGCAAGGCCGATCGCCATGCGGGCGGTGCGGCTGCGCAGAAGCAGAACATCATCACGCCTGCCATCATCATGCTGACGATCTTCTTCATGCTGCTCGGCCTCTCCAACGCCGGCATCAGCAATTTTGGCGTGGTTGCGCTGATGAGCGGCTATGGCGTGCCATTCGCCACCGCCAACATGGCGCTGACGGCCTTTCTCGGCGCCAGCGCGATCGGCGTGCTGGCCGGTGGTTTTCTCGCCGACCGCACCCAGCGCCATGGCCAGGTCGCCGCGGCCTGCTTTGCGATCAATGCCGGCCTCATTCTCGTCATCGCGATCTTCACGCTGCCCCCGGTGCTGCTGACCGCGTTGATGACATCAGCCGGATTCCTCAGCGGTCTGATCGCGCCCTCGCGCGACATGCTGGTGCGCGATGCCGCGCCGCCCGGCGCAGCCGGCCGCGCCTTCGGCATCGTCTCCACCGGCTTCAATTTTTCCGGCATTCTGGCGCCGCTGCTGTTCGGTTGGATCATGGACCAGCACATGCCGCACTGGGTGTTCGGCGCTTCCGTCGCCTTCATGCTGCTGACCGTGCTGCTGGCGCTGGTGACGGACCGCAAGCCGCGCACTGCCGCAGCCGCGCCTGACGCCAGGCAGCTCGATCAGGGCTGACGCATCGAACGCCGTCTCCGAGCGCACTTCAGCGTGGCGCGAGCGAGACCGGCCCTGGTGCAGGCGAAGGACGGGGCGCCGAGGATGCCGATGGCTTTGGCGGCGCGGGTTTGGGCTGCGGCGCAACCGCGGCCGCGGGCTGAACCGGAGCGGGCGGCGGCGACGACACCTTCTGCCTGATATCCTCGTCGATCGCCTGTAGCGCCGCGATGTTCTTGGCCATCTGTTCCTGGTTGAAGGCGAGCTGTTCGACGCTGCGCCGCACGATCTCAAGACTGGACGCCAGCGGTTCAAGCTGCACGGTCGGAATCGCAGGGGCTGCGGCGACCGGCTTTGGCCTGGCAGCGGGCGCCAACCAGGCCAGCTCCGGCGCGCGCGCCGCGAGCGTCTCCCTCGCCGTATCGCCGTAGGCCTGCCAGCCAAGCGTGGCGCCGACGCCGATCAGAACCGCAATCGCGAAGCGGGTCACCGCACGAAACATTCGCCTGCCGATCGACCGGGGGCGTGGCGGAGGCAGCGGATGGATCGACGCGGTCGTGGACCGCCGGCCGAACCGCGGTTCGCTGCGGTCCTCATGGCCGTGCGAAAATCCGCGGGGCGAATTTTTGGGTGAATTTTCCTGGGTATTATCCGCAAGCGGCGGGCTTTGTGAGTAAAGCATGGCTACCTCTATTGGCGTTTCATCCCCATCGTCTCCGATGGGCTCATCCGGTTTTGACCGAACGGCGGCAGACGCGCAGCAACCCTGCGGCGATTCCGAGATCGGCGCACGAGAGGTCGTCGCAGTGGCGAAAATGTCTCACACGGCAGGTCACGCCGCGGCGCGGACCTTCGAATCCATCAGCGCCGCCCGCCGGAGCTCTTCCGGATCCCGCTCACCCGTGGAAGCACAGGCCAGGATGTTCATGGCAAGCGCCGTGCGATTGTAAGCCGTCCGCAAATTCGCGGGCAGCGCCTGCATCACCTCATCCAGGATCGTTCCGAACAAGGACAGCTCTTCGGGATAGTAGACAGAACATTCATCGGGCAACATGACGCTTTCCCCTGGTTATCGTCCATTATTGCCGCGCCGCTGATTTTAGATTTGTTGAGGGGTTTGTTCCTGTCAGGGCGGAAAAATGGCCACCCCGGCGTCGTCTGTTGACGGAAGGTTGGCAGCGCCGAACCGACCCTCAAGGGCCGAACGCATCCCAGAACCTCATTCCCGGACGTTGACGGTGCGCGGCCATGCCTCATGATACCGGCAACAAAATTACCACCCGGGATGAGACGCCATGACCGACAGTCCAGACCTCGTGATCCGCGGCGGCAATATTGCCGATGGCAAGGGCGGCGACCTCTATGAGGCCGATGTCGCCATCACCGGCGGCCGCATCAGCGAGGTCGGAAAAGTCTCGGCAAAGGGCAAGGAAGAGATCGACGCCAAAGGCAAGCTGGTCACGCCCGGCTTTGTCGACGTGCACACCCATTATGACGGGCAGGTCACCTGGAGCCAGGACATCACGCCCTCCTCGCAGAACGGAGTCACCACCGCGATCATGGGCAATTGCGGCGTCGGCTTCGCGCCGTGCAGGCCTTCCGATCACCGCCGGCTGATCGAATTGATGGAAGGCGTCGAGGATATTCCCGAGCCGGTCCTGAGCGCCGGCATTCCTTGGGAATGGGAGAGTTTTCCGGATTACATGAACTGGTTGTCGAAGCGGAATTTCGACATGGACATCGGCGCGCAACTGCCGCATGCGGCGCTGCGCGTCTATGTGATGGGCGAGCGCGGTGCGCGCCGTGATCCCTCCACGGCTGACGACAACAAGGCGATGGCGCAGCTCGCGGGCGAGGCGGTGCGCGCCGGCGCGCTCGGCTTCTCGACCTCGCGCACGCTCAACCACCGCACCTCGACCGGCGATTTCACGCCGACGCTGAAGGCCGGCGAGGATGAGCTGACCGCGATCGCCGCGGCGATGCACGGCCAGGGCCGCAGCGTGCTGCAATTCGTGCTGGATCTTTCCACCATCCACGAAGACCTGCCGATGATGCTGCGGGTCGCCGAGAACACCAGATGCCCGATCTCGTTCTCGATCACCCAGAACGACCGCGCGCCGCGGCGCTGGCGCCAGACGCTGGACGAGATCAACGCGGCAAGCGCGCGCGGACTGTCGATCACCGCGCAGATCGCCGCGCGCCCGGTCGGGCTGCTGCTCGGCCTCGAACTGTCGCGCAATCCCTTCCAGACCCATCCGAGCTACCGCGCCATCGCAACGCTGCCGCTGGCCGAGCGCCTCGCCAAATTGCGTCAGCCCGAAGTGCGCGCCGCGATCCTGGCCGAAGAGCCGCACGCGACCGACGATCCGCTGTTCTTCCGGCCGAACTACGACAAGATGTACCTGCTCGGTAATCCCCCGGACTACGAGCAACCGCCGGAGAACGCGCTCGGCGCGCAAGCGCGCCGCCAGGGCCGGAAGCCGGAAGAGCTCGCCTATGACGCCATGCTCTCGGACGAGGGCCGCGGCATGCTCTATGTGCCGTTCCTCAATTATGCCGACGGCAATCTCGATGCTACGCGCGAAATGCTGACTGATCCGAATTCCGTGCCGGGCCTTTCCGACGGCGGCGCGCATTGCGGCATCATCTGCGACGCCAGTTTTCCGACCTATCTGCTGACGCACTGGACGCGCGACCGCAAACGCGGCGAAAAACTGTCGATCCCGTTCGTGGTCGCGGTGCAGTCGCGCAAGACCGCGCTCTCGGTCGGCCTCTACGATCGCGGCGTGATCGCCCCGGGCTTCAAGGCCGACGTCAACGTGATCGATTACGACCGCCTGCATTTGCATCCGCCAAAGGTGCACTACGATCTGCCGGTCGGCGGCCGCCGCCTGATGCAGCAGGTCGACGGCTACGACGCCACCATCATCTCCGGTGTCGTCACGCGGCGCGGCGGTCAGGCCACCGGCGCCAGGCCGGGCCGCCTCGTGCGCGGCGCGCAGGGCGAACGGCAATTTGGCGCGGCGGCGGGCTAACGGGCCTGCATCCTTCGAGACGCGGCGCAAGCGCCGCTCCTCAGGATGAGGGTCTTAGTCCCTCATGGTGAGGAGCGCGGCAACGCCGCGCGTCTCGAACCACGAGGCCCCATGCCACCCTCACGCAAATTTCGGCTGCTGCGCCGACGCCGCCAGCCGCGCGCGTTCCGTGTTCGGCCACAGCAACAGCAGCCCCAGCAATCCCGAAGCCGCCATGATCACCGCGTTGATGGTGAAGCCGGTCATATAGCCCTCGAGCGGCGTCGTGGCATGCTTGATCACGGCGCCCATCACCAGCGGCGCGATGATGCCGGCCAGCGTATAGAGCGCGCCATAGATCGCGATCACGGCGCCGCGCTGCGACACCGGCGTGAACTCGCCGATCATCGGCGGGCACATCACGTAGATAGAGCCGCACAGGCCAGAGCCGACCACCAGAAATGCGATCTGTAGCCCCGCGCCGTTGACATGCGGCAGCACGGCGAGGATGCAGCCGCCGAGCACCAGCGGCGCCGCGCCGAGCACGCCGCGCGCGCCGCGGGTGGTGTAGCCGCGCGTCAGCATCACCTGCGAGATCCAGCCCGACAGCAGCACGATGGTGGCGCCGAACACCCAGGGCAGCACCGAAACCCACCCCGCATCTTTTTGCGAGAAGCCGAGTCCCTGCACGATGAACGGCGTGAACCAGGTCAGCCCCAGCGACAGCGCCCAATAAGCGCCGAAGGTTGCGGCCACGCAGCCGATGAAGGTGCGCGAGGTGAGCAACTGGAAATAGGGAATGCGCGGCTCGTTCGCAGCTTCCGCCACGGTCGAGACCAGCGGGCCTTCCTTGCCGAGCAGCAGCCAGGCGACGACCCACAGCAGCCCGACAACGCCGAGCGCGCCGAAAGCATGGTGCCAGGAATAATTGACGATGATCCAGTTCAGCGCCGGCACCGCGAGGATCACGCCGAACGCAGAGCCTTGCGACAGGATCGCCGTCGGCAGCGTGCGCTTTTCGTCGGGAAACCATTTGTAGATCGCGTGCGCCGCGACCGAGAACGCCGGGCCCTCGCCGGCGCCGAGGATGATGCGGCAGATCAATAGCGTCGTGAAGCTGACGGTGCCGACCATCGGAAACTGAGCCAGCGACCAGATGACCGCCATGATCAGCAGCACCCAGCGCGTCGGAACGCTGTTGACGATGAAGCCGACGATGATGGCCGAGATCGAGAACAGCAGGAAGAACGAGGAGCCGAGCGTGCCGAACTGTTCGGCATCGAGCTTGAGATCGTTCATGATCGGCACGCCGGCGAGCCCGACCACGATCTTGTCGGCAAAATTGACCAGCATGAACAGGAACAGGAGGAAGGTGATTTTCCAGGCGCCTTTCGGCACCGGTTGCGCGGTCATGTCAGTCTCCCCGTCGTCTTTTTCGGCCTCTTGAGATCGGCCTTGGACCAGACTAGCCACGCCTTTCCCGCCAAGGCAACCCGGCATTTGCACTGGCTGCATGCCATGCACCGGATCACGATCATGTCGGAGCCGGATCGATTGCGTGATCTGCCGCGGCGGCCTTGCTATGCTACTTCGCAACGCAAAATACGAGTGAACCCACCTCCGTGCTTGCCGTCTCCAACCTCACCAAAAGCTATCGCTCGGCCAGCGAGACCGTTGCCGTGCTGCGCGGCGTCAACCTCCAGGTCGCGGCCGGCGAAAGCGTCGCGCTGACGGGAGAGTCGGGCAGCGGCAAGAGCACGCTGTTGCATCTGATCGCCGGGCTCGATTCCGCCGATGGCGGCGAGATCAGGCTTGCGGACGTCGTTCTCTCCGATCTGACCGACGCAGGCCGCGCCGAATTGCGCCGCGACCGGCTTGGCCTCGTGTTTCAGCAGTTCAACCTGATCCCGA
Organism: Bradyrhizobium lablabi; assembly: GCF_018129385.1. Lineage (GTDB taxonomy): Bacteria > Pseudomonadota > Alphaproteobacteria > Rhizobiales > Xanthobacteraceae > Bradyrhizobium > Bradyrhizobium lablabi_C. Next base: position 130,325 of record NZ_JAFCLN010000009.1, on the reverse strand, counting down.
GTCTTTCGGTCGAGGACAATCTCAAATTCCAGTCGCGCATCGCCGGCCGGCATGATGCAAAATGGCATGATGAGCTGGTCGAACGGCTCGGCCTCCGTCACCTGCTGCGGCGATATCCCGAGCAACTCTCCGGCGGCCAGCAGCAGCGCGTCGCGATCGGCCGTGCGCTGGCGCCAAGGCCGCTCTTGCTACTGGCGGACGAGCCGACCGGCAATCTCGACGAAGAGACCGCCGACGAGGTGCTGGCGCTGGCCCGTGACCTTGTCACCCGCTCCGGCTGCGGTTTTCTGATGGTGACGCACAGCACGCGGCTGGCCGCGACGCTCGACCGGCAAGTGCATCTGCATGCGGGGCTGATCGCATGAGCCGCGCGGTCTGGACGCTCGCCGTGCTGCTCAGCCACTGGCGGCGCCATCCGATGCAGCTCGCGACGCTATTGATCGGCCTGATCTCCGCGACCGCGTTGTGGAGCGGCGTGCAGGCGCTGAACCAGCAGGCGCGCAATTCCTACGACCGCGCAGCGGCCACCTTCGGCGGCACGCGCACCGCCATGCTGGTCGGCAGTGCCGCGACCTTCCCGCAAAAACTGTTCGTCGATCTCCGCCGCGCCGGCTGGCCGGTCTCGCCGGTGCTGGAGGGGCGCATCCAGATCGGCGGACGCAGCTTGCGCCTGCTCGGCATCGAGCCGGTGACAATGCCCACGCAAGTCGGCAATGCGCCGACCCTTGGCACGGCCAATCTGCAAGCCTTCGTCACTCCGCCCGGCCAGATGCTGGTATCGGCCGAAACGCTGGCCGATCTCAAGCTTTACGAGGGCGCAACCCCGCTGGCCAATGACGGCACGCAACTGCCGCCGCTACGCGTGCAGGCGCAACTCGTGCCTGGTGTCATGGTGGTCGATATCGGCATCGCACAGAAACTGTTGAACAAGCCGGATCAGCTCTCGCGCCTCTTGATCGGCAAGGACCGCGGCCCTCGCGCGTCATTGCAGAGCATCGCGGGCGATGCGCTCCGCTATGTCGAGCCGGATGCAGCGACCGACCTCGAACGCCTCACCGACAGCTTTCATCTCAACCTGACCGCTTTTGGCCTGTTGTCGTTCTTCGTCGGCCTGTTCATCGTCAACTCGTCGATCGGGCTTGCCTTCGAGCAACGGCTGCCGATGCTGCGAACGCTGCGCGCCTGCGGCGTGTCGGCGCGGATGCTCAACACGGTATTGGTGGCCGAACTGGTGTCCCTGGCGCTGGTGGCGGGCCTCGCCGGCCTCGTCTGCGGCTACTTCATCGCCGCAGCGCTGCTGCCCGACGTCGCCGCTTCCTTGCGCGGACTCTACGGCGCGCAAATTCCGGGACAGCTCTCGCTCAAGCCGGCATGGTGGCTCGCGGGCGTCGCGATCTCCGTATCAGGCGCGCTGATCGCCGCATGCGCCAGCCTGGTGAAGGCAATCCGCCTTCCGGTGCTCGCCTCCGCGCAACCGCAGGCCTGGCACCAGGCGCAGCGCCGCTGGCTGAAGTTTCAGAGCGCCGCTGCGCTCGCTGTATTCATCGCCGCGGGATGCTTCCTGTGGCTCGGCGATTCCCTGCTCGCGGGATTCGCCATGCTCGCCGCCTTGCTGCTCGGCGCGGCACTGCTGCTGCCGGCGATCCTCGAGCGCGTGCTCTCGCTCGGCGAACGCGGCGCCACGCGGCCGTTGCCAAAATGGTTCTTTGCCGACAGCCGCCAGCAATTGTCGGGATTGTCGCTGGCGCTGATGGCGCTCTTGCTCGCGCTCGCGGTCAATGTCGGCGTCGGCACCATGGTGGAAAGTTTTAGCCGCACCTTTGTCACCTGGCTCGACGGCCGCCTCGCCGCCGACGTCTATGTCAATGCGGCCAATGACCGGCAGGCGACCGAGATGAAAACCTGGCTGCGCGACCGGGACGAGGTGCAGGCGGTCCTGCCCGGCGGCCGCGCCGATACGCAGTTTGCCGGCGCGCCGCTCGAAGTGCTGGGCCTGCCAGATCACACGACTTACAGCGACCACTGGCCGCTGCTGGAGTCCATCAGAAATCCCTGGGTACGGCTGCGGGCCGGCGACGCCGCCCTGATCAGCGAACAGCTTTCGCGCCGAATGAATCTTTCGATCGGCGACCGCATCGAGGTATCTGCGCCCGGCGGCGACTGGCCGGTCGAGATCATCGGTATCTATGCGGACTACGGCAATCCCAAGAGCCAGATCGCGGTCAACTACGCCGCGCTGACGCGGCGTTTTCCCGGCACGCCGCAAACCAGATTTGGCCTTCGCGTCGCGCCCGAAAAGATTCCGCCGCTGCTGACGGCGATGAAGGAGCAGTTCAGCCTCGACGACCGCAACCTCGCCGATCAGGCGACGATGAAGGCGGAGTCCAAACGCATTTTCAACCGCACCTTTGCGGTAACGGCGGCGCTCAACACGTTTACGCTTGGCGTCGCCGGCATTGCCCTGCTCACCAGCCTGCTGACACTGGCGAATTCCCGCCTGCCGCAACTTGCCCCGCTCTGGTCCATCGGCATCACCCGGCAGCGGCTGGCGCTGATCGAACTGGCAAGGACCATGTCGGTGGCGCTGATTACCGCCCTGCTCGCGCTGCCGCTCGGACTATTGGTGGCGTGGTGCCTGATCGCGGTGGTGAACGTCAAGGCGTTCGGCTGGCGGCTACCGTTTCACGTCTTCCCGCTGCAACTCATGCAGTTGCTCGGCGTTGCCCTGTTCGCGGCGCTGTGCGCGGCGCTGCTGCCGGTCATCCGCCTCGCCCGCATGCACCCCGCCGCCCTGATCCGGATTTTTGCCAATGAGCGCTAGCGGAAAAATTTCGCGCCGCGCCTTTGCAGGTGGCGCACTCGCCCTGCTCGGTGGCAGGGCCTTTGCGCAAGGCTTTGCCGGTCTCTCCGAGACCGCGGATGGATATGCCGCTGTCGTGCCCGGCAAGCGCTTTGTGTTTCCCGCCGATCACGGCCCGCACCCGGAATTCCGCATCGAGTGGTGGTATGTGACCGCCAATCTGAAAGACGCCGCCGGCGCCGCCTACGGCGCGCAATGGACCCTGTTCCGGCAGGCCACGCAGCCGGGACCGGCGCTGGAAGGCTGGGCCAACCGCAATGCCTGGATGGGCCACGCCGCGGTCACCCGCGCCGACACCCATCGCTCCACCGAAACATTCGCGCGGGGTGGCGTCGGACAGGCAGGCGTCGAGACCGCGCCGTTCCAGGCCTGGATCGACAACTGGCGGATGCGCGGCCTCGATGCGTTCGATGCCGACCACGTCGCCCCCGTCGAGCTCACGGCATCATCGACCGACTTCAGCTACAGCCTGCGGCTCGATGCCGACCGGCCGCTGGTGCTGCAAGGCGATGCCGGTTTCAGCCGCAAATCGGATCGCGGCCAGGCCTCCTATTACTACAGCCAACCCTTCTTCAAGGCGGCGGGCCGCATCGTCATCGACGACAAGCCGGCCGACGTCACCGGCCTTGCCTGGATGGACCGGGAATGGAGCAGCCAGCCGCTCGCCTCCGACCAAAGCGGATGGGACTGGTTCTCCCTGCATCTCGATACCGGCGAAAAGCTGATGCTGTATCGCCTGCGCCAGAAAGACGGCGCCAACAACCTGTTCGGCAACTTCATCACACCCGACGGCCGCTCGGTCGAGATCGCCGCCGCCGACAACAGCATGACGCCAACGAGCTTCACCGACATCGCGGGACGCAAGGTGCCGACCGCATGGCGCGTGGCTATTCCCGCGCGTGGCCTCAACATTGAGACCGTGCCGCTCAACCCGAAGAGCTGGATGTCCACCGGCTTCGCCTATTGGGAGGGGCCGATCAGTTTTACCGGCAGCCATCGCGGTGTCGGCTATCTCGAACTGACCGGCTACTAGCCTGTTACCGCAACCATGAACGATCTCTCCGAAAAGATCATCGCGCATTACGAAACGCCACGCCGCCGATTGGGATACCGATCGCAGAAGCCGCGGCTGGAACGACCGGACGTGGCACGACAGGTTCCTGGCGCTGCTGCGCCATAAAGCCGCAGTGCTCGATCTCGGATGCGGCGGCAGTACGCCGGTCGCACGCCATCTGGCTGATCACGGCGTGCGCGTCACCGGGGTCGACGGTTCGGCGAGCCTGATTGCACTGTGCCGCGATCGGCTGCCGGACCACGAGTGGATCGTGGCGGACATGCGCAGCCTGCGGCTTGCCAGAACCTTCGACGGCATTCTGGCGTGGGATAGTTTTTTTCACCTCAGTCCCGGCGCGCAACGCGCGATGTTTTCCATCTTTGCCGCGCATGCGCACCAAAACACTCTCCTGATGTTCAACACCGGGCCGACATTCGGCGAAGCGATCGGCAGCTATCGCGGCGATCCGCTCTATCACGCGAGTCTCGATTGCGCCGAATACGAGCAACTGCTCATGCGACACGGCTTTAACATCATCGATCATGTCATCGAAGATCGGCAGGCCGGCGGCCGCACTGTCTGGCTTGCCAAAACAGCCGATATTTCCCGATGATTTTCGCGCTGGTTGATTTCCACACGCGCGTTGAACGCACGACGCGTCGGAGGTGAGTGAAAACAGTTTTGCTCACCGCATCTTTGCGCAGAACGAATCTAAATCCTCGATCACGCACTTGGCATCGCGTTGTCGTTTTCCGATCATGTTCGAGCGGCTATATGGGGCAGGCAACGCGCTGAACCACGCGGTGCTCTTGCTCTGAGTCGCCCCGTCCGTCACCTCCAAGCGGACGGGGCATTTCATTTCCGCCGTCACAAGACGGTGATGCCCCTGCATATCGTACCGCTTCGGCCATTTGTGCAGGCGATTTCATTCCATCGAAACGCTCAATAACGGCGCTCCCATCGAATTTCTCCGCAGCAGATTGAAATGATGGACGTCATTTTGTGCTGCTTTGATCAGCCTGCGGGAAAGAAAATTCCCATCATGACTTCTCACGTTGCGCAAAAAACACAGTCAGCCACGAAGTAGCCCAATTCACTTCCCTGTCATGTTGCGCAGCGACTTCCACGCTAAGAGATGCACGCATGCGTTCAAGCTTTTGAAGAGCGGGCGTGTATATCAATCCGGAGAGTCACTGATGACGATAAGAAAACTAATCCTCGGCTCGGCGGCGGCGCTTCTCGCCACCGGCGCAGCCCAGGCCGCGGACCTTCCCGTGAAGGCCAAGGCGGTCGAATACGTTAAGGTCTGCTCGCTCTACGGCGCCGGCTTCTTCTATATCCCCGGCACCGACACCTGCATCAAGATCGGCGGCTATCTGCGCGTCGACACCACCTTCAACGGCGGCGCTCACGGCCAGCCGGCCTGGAGCGGTGACTTCGGCCAGCAGAACCGCTTCCGCGACTACTTCGTCGGCCGCTCGCGTTTCGCGCTTCAGATCGACACACGCACCGCGACCGAATACGGCGTGGTCCGCACCTTCGGTCAGGGCGACTTCCAGTTCAACAATTTCGGCAACAGCAACCCGGCCGCTCTCGGCGTCGCGCCGGCTTCGCCGTCTTCCGGCACCCCGGGCGGCCTCAACAGCTCGCTGCTCTCCACCGCCGGCGGCGGTTACGTCGCGGTCGAGTTCGTGTTCATCCAGTTCGCCGGCTTCACCTTCGGTAAGTCGGCTTCGGCCTACGCCACCCCCTGGCATGGCGTTCCCGGCAACATCGACTCCAACCTGCTCGGCGGCCACACCACCGACACCGGCGTCAACAACATCCAGTACACTGCCGAATTCGGCAACGGCGTGTCGGCCAGCATCGGTCTCGACGACCCGACCGTGTGGAACCGCACCCAGGTGTGGAATACCTCGCTCGGCGTCGGCGCCAACGGCACCGGCACCCAGTCCTACGGCGGCACGCATGCTCCCGACATCGTCGGCCGCATTCGCGTCGATCAGGCCTGGGGTCTCTTCCAGGTGTCGGGCGCGGCTCATCTCGTGAACGCCTCGTACAACACCTTGGGCGCCGGCGGCGCTCCGACCAACCTGTCTGAGATCAGCGGACATCCCGAAGACAAGTGGGGCGGTTCGGTGATGGCTGCGTTGCAGATCAAGAACATCCCGACCGGTCCGGGCGACGACATCAAGATCGATGCTTCGTATGCCGTCGGCACCACCAAGAACGTCATCTCGACCTCGGGCACTTCGCCAAGCTTCGCGATGTTCGGTGGCAGCGGCCTCGGCTACCAGAGCGTCGGCTTCGGCGCGACCTCTGACGCCATCTATGCTCCTCCGGGCTCGTTCGGCGGCGGTCCGCTCGGCGGCTCCGGCTCCGGCCTGCTCCTGACCAAGGCCTGGGGCATTCGTGGCGCCTTCAACCACAACTGGGATCCTTACTGGTCGTCCAGCATCTTCGGCAGCTACTCCCAGGTCAGGTATGACGGCGGCGCCGACGATAACCGCCGCGGCATCGCCTCGGCCGCCGGCATCTACTGCCAAGCCTTCGCGGCCAGCCATGGCGGTCTGGCAGCCCAGACCGGCGTTGCCGGCACCGGCACCTACTCGTGCAACCCCGACTGGGCCGTCTCTCAGCTCGGCGTGGTCACCCGCTGGACTCCGGTCAAGAACCTGACGTTCTCGGGCGAAGTCATGTGGACCCACCTCGACCAGAAGATGGCGGGCAGCGCGGTGTTCGCCGCAAGTGCTCCGAAGCCGGCCGCGCTCTACGAGTTCAAGGACCAGGACACCTTCCTGCTCCAGATCCGCGCCCAGCGTAACTTCTGATCGCAACACCTCAAGGCAAGAACGCCGCGCCGTCGAAAGACAGCGCGGCGTTTTTCTTTTGTCGCGAGCCGGCCGTCTGTCGCCATCCTCACCGGGCATTTCGCACCCGGACTGAAAATGGCTTGATGGCGGCTAGACGCTGACGCACAATACAACCTCCGATCCTCCCCAGTCTGGACTCTTGGAATGTATGTCGCCGAGAGCAAACGCCTCACACATCAGGGCGCGAAGAAGATCATGACGGCGGCCGTCGACATGGCGAGCCAGGCCGGGATCGCCATCTCCTGCGCGATCGTGGATGCCGGCGGGCACATGATCCTGCTCGAACGCATGGATGGCGGCCGCTTCCATACGGTCCATTCCTGCACCACCAAGGCGGTATGCGCCGCATCGAACCGCCGCCCGACCACGGCAAAGGGAGCGGCCGGTCAGGACCTCGACGTCAGCCATGCCATTGGTCTGGCGCTCGCCGCCGGGCCGGAGCGCTGGACGGCGATGGAAGGCGGCGTGCCCGTGCTGGTCGACGGCCAATGCATCGGCGGTGTCGGCGTCAGCGGCGGCGACTGGGAGACCGATTTGCGTATCGCAAAGGCAGCCGTCGAATCGATCGGAGCAAGCTGGACATAGAGCGTTTTCAAGCGAAGTGGGAACCGGTTCGCGTCAAGAAAACGAATCAAATCAAGAATCGGGCGGCGGAAGGAAATGTCGTGAGTAGTGGTCCCCTACGCGTCGGCTGCATCGGAATCGGATGGTGGTCGGATGTTCTGGCCGACGCCATCCAGCGCTCGGGCAAGCTCGAGATCGTGAGCTGCTACACCCGCTCCGAGGAAAAGCGAAACGCCTTCGCCGCAAAATACCGCTGCCGGCCCGCCGAAAGCTACGAGGCTGTTCTGGCCGATAGCGGGATCGAGGCCATCATCAACACGACGCCGAACGACGTGCATCTGGCCACCACCCGTGCGGCCGCCGCGGCCGGCAAGCACGTCTTTCTCGACAAGCCGATCGCCAACAGCATCACAGATGGCCACGCCATCACCGAGGCCTGCCGCGCGGCGGGCGTGGTGCTGGCGCTCGGCTATCAGCGGCGGCGCGAAAACCATTTCCGCTGGATCAGGCGGCAGATCGATGCCGGCCTGTTCGGCAAGCTCGTCAATGCCGAGGCCAATATCAGCCGCGACCGCCTCGGCAAGATCGATCTCTCCTCCTGGCGCTACCAGGCCGCAGGCATGCCCGGCGGCGTGATGCTCCAGATCGGCATCCACTATGTCGACGTGCTGGAATATCTGATCGGACCGGTCCATGCGGTGCGCGGACATTTGGCGCAGCTCGTGCTGCCCGGCGACAATCCGGATGTCGCGAGCCTGATCCTGGAACACAAAAACGGCGCGCTCTCCACGCTGAATGCGAGCTACGCATCGGCGTCGGAATATTACCTGATGAACATCTACGGCAAGGACGCCACCGCCTATTACGATCTGCACAATGGCTTGCGCATCCTCAAGCGCGGCGAAAACGCGCCTACTGCGGTGGCGTGCGCGAACAACGACACGCTGGTCGAGGAGCTGGAGGAGTTTGCGGCCGCGGTTCGCGGACAGGGCCAGCACGAAGTCGGCGGCGAATACGCGACGCTATCGCTTGCCGTCATTCGCGCCGGCATCCTCTCGGCGCGGGAGGGACGCCGGGTCGAAGTCGCCGAGATGCTGGACGCCGATCGAAACTCGTGACCGCGCAAGCGCGGACAGGAGCCTGTCATGAAAACAAATACGCGCATCGCCCCGGCCATCCTCATCGCGATGGTGCTCGCTATCGGCATCCTGCCGGCACGCGCGCAGGACTATCCGTCGCGCCCGATCACCGTGATCGTTCCGTTCCCGCCGGGAGGCGCGAGCGATGTGGTGGCGCGCATCGTCACCAACCAGATGTCCAAAACCCTCGGGCAATCCTTCATCATCGAGAATGTCGGCGGTGCCGGCGGCACTGTTGGCGGCGCGCGTGTGGCGGCCGCTGCACCGGACGGCTACACCCTGCTTGCAGCCGCCATGGGCTCGCATGTCGCCGCTCCCGTGCTGACGCCGAACGTCAAGTACGATCCGGTTGTCGATTTCGTGCCGATCGGCATCACCGCTCATTCACCGGCGGTCGTTATCGCGCGCAAGGATTTCCCGGCGGCAAACCTGAAGGAGTTCATTGCGGTGCTGCGGCAACAGGGCGGCGCCGTGAGACAGGCACATGGCGGCATCGGCGCATCTTCCCACATGGCCTGCCTGCTGTTCACCGCGGAGATCGGGGCAAAGCCGACGCTTGTGGCCTATCGCGGGTCCGGTCCGGCATTGAATGACCTGGTGGGAGGTCATGTCGACTTCCTGTGCGAGCAGTCGGTCAGCGTGGCGGAGTCCGCTCTCGCAGGCTCGGTCAAGGCCTACGCCGTCTCCGCCGCCGAGCGCCTGACGACGCTGCCGGATGTGCCGACGGCCCGAGAGGCGGGCGTGAACTATCAAATGAGCGTCTGGGCCGGACTGTTTGCGCCCAAGGGCGTGCCGTCAGAGGTGGTCGCCAGGCTCGCCGATGCGCTCGACAAGGCGCTCGATGAGCCTGCGGTCCGCGAGCGTTTGGCCCAGCTCGGCGGCTCGATCCCCGCCAAAGCCGAGCGCAATCCGGCGGCATTCGATCGTTTCGTGCGGTCGGAGATCGCGCGCTGGGCGCCCATTCTTGCCGCGGCCAAGGTGGAAAAATAAGACGCGGCGCTGTCCCGGCAGGACAGCACCGCGTGCAGCAATCAAATCGCGATCAGGCGATCGCTGCGATCACTTCGTCAGCGGGCAACCGCTGTCCTTGGCGCTCGGAAACGCCTGGTCGCCAGGCACCACCGCGAGCTGCTTGTAGTAGTCCCACGGCTTCTTGGATTCCGACGGCTTCTTGACCTCGAACAGATAGAGGTCGTGCACGAAGCGGCCGTTCTCCAGCACCTTGCCCTTGGCAAAGAGGTCGTCGACCGGCAGCTCCTTCAGCTTCTTGGCGACCGCTTCGGTGTCCTTGGTGCCGGCGGCTTTCACCGCCTTCAGGTAGGACAGCACCGACGAATAGGTGCCGGCCTGGATCATGTTCGGCATCCGCCCGGTGCGCTTGAAGAAGCGGTTGGCGAGATCGCGGCTCTTGTCGTCGCGGTCCCAGTAGTAGGCTTCGGTCAGCACCAGGCCCTGCGCCGCATCGAGCCCGAGGCCATGCACCTCGGCAAGCGTGAGCAACAGGCCCGCCAGCTTCTGGCCGCTCTTGACGATGCCGAACTCGGCCGCCTGCTTGATCGAGTTGGTGGTGTCGAGGCCGGCATTGGCAAGCCCGATGATCTTGGCCTTCGAGGCCTGCGCCTGTAGCAGGAACGACGAGAAATCCGACGAATTGAGCGGGATGCGGACCGAGCCCAGCACCTTGCCGCCGTTCGCCTTGACGAAATCGCCGGTGTCCTTTTCCAGCGCATAGCCGAACGCGTAATCCGCGGTCATGAAGAACCAGGTGTCGCCGCCGGTCTTCACCAGCGAGCCGCCGGTGCCGACCGCGAGCGCATGGGTGTCATAGGCCCAGTGGAAGCCGTAGGGCTGGCAGGCATCGCCGGTCAGGCGCGAGGTCGCCGCACCCACCACGATGTCGATCTTCTTCATGTTCTTCGACAGCTCGTGGATCGCGAGCGCGACCGAGGAAGTCGTCAGCTCCGTGATCATGTCGACGTTCTCGACCTCGTACCAGCGCCGGCCGATGGCCACCGCGAGATCGGGCTTGTTCTGGTGGTCGGCGGAGATCACCTCGATCTTCTTGCCGAGCACTTCACCGCCAAAATCCTCGACCGCCATCAGGGCTGCTTCATAGGACCACTTGCCGCCGTAATCGGCGTAGACGCCGGACTGGTCGTTCAAAATTCCGATCTTGACGCCCTGGGCCGACGCCGGCGCTGCGAACAGCAACGCGCAGGCCGAAACGGCCGCCAACAACATTCCCGATTTCATTTTTATCTCCCGGAAGTTTCTGGTCGGAAAAACCGCGCAACAATATTTAATAACCCTGCGGCTGCCCATCTATTTCGGGTAGGCCAATAGTATGGGGAGATGAGGGCGCGGGCGCGCCACAACTCCGTCGTCATTCCGGGACGCGCCTCGGCGCGGGCCCCGGAATCTATAACTACGATCGGGAGTATGGACTCCATGCTCGCGCTTTGCGCGCCCGAATGACCGGACAGAGTTGGCAGTGCGCTACAATCAAGCCGCGACGGCCGGCTTCTCCTTGGGCTTGCGCCCCTCGGCCAGGTTCCGCACCACCATGTAGAAGATCGGCGTGAAGATCAGGCCGAACAGCGTGACGCCCAGCATGCCGAAGAACACGGCGACGCCGACCGCCTGCCGCATTTCCGACCCCGATCCGGTGGAGACCACCAGCGGCAGCACGCCGAGGATGAAGGCGAACGACGTCATCAGGATCGGCCGCAAGCGGAGGCGGCAGGCCTCGATCACCGCTTCCAGCCGGTCGCGTCCCTCGTTCTCGATGTCGCGCGCGAACTCGACGATCAGGATCGCGTTCTTGGCCGCAAGTCCCACCAGCACCACAAAGCCGATTTGCGTCAGGATATTGATATCGAGCCCCATGATGCGCACGCCGATGGTGGCGGCGAGCAGGCACATCGGCACGATCAGAATCACCGCGAACGGCAGGCTCCAGCTGCCATATTGCGCGGCCAGCACCAGGTACACGAACAGCACGCAGATCGGGAATACGTAGAGGCCGGCATTGCCGCCGGTGACCTGCTGGTAGGACAGGTCGGTCCATTCGAACGAGAAGCCGCTGGGCAGCGTATCCTCCGCCAGCTTCTTCATGACGTTGATAGCGGTGGTCGAGCTTATGCCCGGCATCGCCTCGCCCTGTAGCTCCGCCGTCGGATAGAGATTGTAGCGCGCGACGCGATCGGGGCCGGAGACATCGCGGAAATCCACCACGCTGCCGAGCATCACCATGTCGCCATTGGCGTTGCGGGTACGCAGCCGCGCCAGATCAGATGCCTCTTTCCGGAACGGCAGGTCGGCCTGCGCCGTGACGTGATAGGTGCGGCCAAAAATGTTGAAGTCGTTGACGTAGGTCGAGCCGAAATAGGTCTGGATGGTCTCGTTGACGCCTGCAATCGGCACGCCGAGTTTCTGCGCCTTGACCCGGTCGATGTCGACGAACAGTTGCGGCGTGTTGGCGGTGAAGGGCGAGAACACCTGCGTCAGTTGCGGTGATTTGCGCGCCGCGTTGACGAGTTCATCGTTGGCGGCGGCCAGCATTTCGGCGCCGCGGCCCTGGCGATCCTGCACGCGCATCGTGAAGCCGCCGCCGGTACCGATGCCCGGAACGGGCGGCGGCGGAATGACGATGATGAAAGCGCCCTGAATCGCCGACAGTCGCTTGCGCAGCTCGGCCGTGATCGATGCCGCGGTCAGGCCCTTCTTCAGGCGCACTTCCGGTTCTTCGAACACCGGGAAGAGCGCCGCCGCATTGCCCTGCTGCGTTCGGGTCGCGCCCGAGAAGCCGGCGAACGCAGCGACCTTGATGATGCCGGGGGTATCCAGCGCCGTTCTCTCGATCTCACGCACAACGTCGGTGGTGCGGGCCAGGGACGCGGCCCCCGGCAGTTGCACCGATACGATGACGTAGCCGCGGTCCTGCGCCGGAATGAAACCCTGCGCCGTGGTGACGATCAGCCAGCCGGCGCTGCCGATCAGCGCCACATAGAACAGCAGCATCACCACCGAATGCCGGATCACGAAATTGGCGACGCTGGCATAGCCGTGCGACAACCAGTCGAAGCCGCGGTTGAAATAGCCGGTAAATACGTTCCAGCCGCGCGCGAGCAGATTCCAGCGCGCCGGCGGCTTCTTCTGTTCGCCCGGCACCAGGATCAGCGACGCCAGCGCCGGCGACAGCGTCAGCGAGCAGAAGCAGGAGATTGCGGTCGCGACCGCAATGGTAACCGCGAATTGCTGGAAGAACTGCCCGGAGATGCCGCCGAGGAATGCGGTCGGCACGAACACCGCGCACAGCACCAGCGCAATCGAGACCAGCGCACTGCCGACCTCCTCCATGGTCTTGAGCGCCGCATCGCGCCGACTCATGCCGTGCTCGAGGTGCCGCTCGACGTTTTCCACCACCACGATCGCATCGTCGACCACGATGCCGACCGCGAGCACGAGGCCAAACAGCGTGAGATTGTTGATGGAGAATCCGAGCGCCGCCATCACCGCGAAGGTGCCCACCAGCGACACCGGTATGGCGATGATCGGAATGATCGCCGGCCGCCAGCCCTGCAAGAACACCAGCACGACGATGATGACGAGCAGCATCGCCTCGTAGATGGTCTTGATCAGCTCATGGATCGACTGCGCAATGAATTCAGTGGGGTTGTAGCCGATATTGTAGTCGAGCCCCCTCGGAAAGCGCGTCTTCAGCTTCTCCATGGTGTCGGAGATGTTTTTCGCGGTCTGTAGCGCATTCGAGCCCGGCCGCTGCGTCACCAGCAGCGCGACTGCCGATTTGCGCAACAGAAAACTGTTGGTCGAATAGGACAAGGCGCCGAGCTCGACCCGCGCCACGTCGCGCAGCCGCACGGTGCGGCCGTCGGCGCCGGCCCGGACCACGATGTCCTCGAATTGTCTTTGATCCTTCAGTCGTCCCGTAAAGGTGAGATTGGGCTGGAACGCGCGGTCGGCGATCGGCGGCTCGCCGATCTGCCCGCCGGTGATCTGAAGGTTTTGCGCGCGGATCGCCGCAATCACCTCGGTAGACGTCAAGCCGAGCGTGGCAATCCGGTCGGGATCGAGCCACAGCCGCATCGAATAGTCGCGGGCGCCGAACATCTGGATGTCGCCGACGCCATCGAGGCGAAGCAGTTCGTCGCGCACCTGGAGCAGCGCATAATTGGAGATGTAGAGCTGGTCAAAGCTGTCGTCCGGCGACAGCATGAACACCACCATCAGGATGTCGGGGCTGTTCTTGCGGGTGACGACGCCGTTGCGCTGCACCTCTTCCGGCAGCCGCGGCTGCGCGATCGCGACGCGGTTCTGCACCAGCACCTGCGCCTTGTCGAGGTCGGTGCCGAGCTTGAAGGTGACGGTGATGGTAAGATTGCCGTTCGAGGTCGCCTGGCTGTAGAGGTACAGCATGTCCTCGACGCCGTTGATCTCCTGCTCGATGGGAGCTGCCACCGTGTCGGATACGGTCTGCGCGGTGGCGCCCGGATATTGCGTGGTCACGACGACGGTCGGCGGCACCACTTGCGGATATTCCGAGACCGGCAGCGTCGGATAGGCGATCGCGCCGACGATCAGCAGCACGATCGACAGCACCATCGCCAAAATGGGCTGGTTGATGGAGAGCCTTCCGAGATTCATGACTTGTTACCGGCAGGTGCTGCGGTGTGCGGCGTCACTTTGGCGCCGACCCGGGCGCGCTGGATGCCGTCGACGATGACGCGGTCTTCCGCCTTCAGCCCCTCGCGGATGACGCGCAGGCCCTCATCGAGCGGCCCGAGCGTGACGGCTTTGGCTTCGACGGTGTCGTCGTCCTTCACGACGAACACGATCTTGCGCGACTGGTCGGTGGCGATGGCGGTATCGGGCAGGAGCAGCGCCTCATAGGGTGAGGAGCCGATCAGCCGCACGCGGCCGAATTGCCCCGGCAGGATCGAAAAATCCTTGTTGGGAATGATCGCGCGGCTGCGCAGCGTGCCGGTCGAGACGTCGAGCCGGTTGTCGAGGAAATCCATCTTGCCTTCCTTCGACGGCTTGGCTTCGCCGGTCAGCGCCACCTGCACCGGGTTCGGGGTGTCGCGCGAGCTTGGCCGCCGTCCCTCGAACCACAGCCTGTTGTTCTTCAGGTAGGTCGCCTCGTCGACGTCGAAATAGATGTAGATCGGATCGAGCGTGACGATCGAGGTGAGCAGCGTGGCATTACCTTCGGCGCCCTGCACGAGATTGCCTGGGCTGACGAGATGGCGGCTGACGCGGCCGGCCATCGGCGCGAGCACGTGGGTGAATTCGATGTTGAGTCTGGCCGCTTTCAGCGCGCCTTCGGCCTGCATTTCCGCCGCGTGGGCCGCCTGCAAGGTCTGGCGGCGCTGGTCGACGATCGACTCCGAAACCGCCGAAGTCACAACCAGTGTGAGCGCGCGGTCGAGTTCGCGCTTCGCCAGTTCCGCCCTGGCGCGCGCATCCGACAACTGGCCGTCGGCCTGCAATGCGGCCGCCTCGAACGGGCGGGCATCGATCGTGTAGAGCAGGTCGCCGGCGCGCACGATGGCGCCGTCGCGGAATTCGACGCTGTTGACGAAGCCGCCGACGCGGGCGCGCACCTGCACCTCTTCCATCGCCTCGAAGCGGCCGGTGAATTCATCCCAGTCGGTAACGGTGCGCTTGGTCGGCTGCGCGACCGTGACGGCCGGCGGCGGCGCCGCAGCCTGCGGCGGCGGCTGCCCGCAGCCCGACAGCGCAAAGGCCAGAAGCATGACCGGCGCGAGCCCAAGACGCACAGAAGAAGAGAGACCTGGATGTCCTGCTCGCGCCAAACACCCCCATTGTTCAGCCGCGCTCATTCCATCTCCCCGACATTACCGGCAACAGTCCCACAAACAGTGTCGCCTAGATGAGATCGGTCATGAGTGACCGCAAGACGCTGGCAGGATCAAGCAAAATCGTTGCGGGTTACAGTGTACGCGCAGCATACGATTTTGTGATCGTGCGATTTGGCAAAATGTTGCACGTTTTGTGCAAGCAAGTGGGCAGAGTGCAGGCAATCGCATACCGCGGCAATATCAGCCGCTATCGCGCAATACCAGTTCAAAGCCGAGATCGACGTGGCGCGGCCCCTCGCGCGTCAGGATCAGTTTGGCCGCGGTCCGGCCGATGGCGTCGCCATGGACCCGGATCGTGCTCAGACTCGGCGCGATCAGCCGGCCCATTTCCAGATCGCCAAGGCCGATCACGGCGACCGGCTGCTCGGCGGCCGGGCCGTTGCGCAACAGGCCGGCATGTCGCAATCCCGACATGAAGCCGATCGCATGCGCATCGTTGGCTGCGAACACCGCGTCCACGTCGGGCAAATCGGCGAGCGCCGCAACGCTGCCCGATGCATTGCGCTCCAGCACCAGTCGCCGCGGCGGCTTCGCGCCAAGCTCGGCAAGCGTGTCGGCAAAGCCGCGCCAGCGGCGGGTGGCGCGCGGATCGTCGCCGCCGATGAACGCAAAGTTCCGCCGGCCCTGCGCCACCAGGTGCTTCGCCACCGCAACGCCGGCCTGGTAGTTGTCGAATCCCGCCACCGCATCGATCGGGGTGTCAGGCAGTTCCCATGTCTCGACGATCGGAATGCTGGCGCGCCGCAATAGCCGCGCGCCGTCTTCGGTGGCCGGCGAGCCCACCATGATGATCGCCTCGGGACGCCGCGACAGCAGCTCGGCGAGCATATGGTCTTCGCGCGCGGCGTCGTAGCGCGACTGCGCCAGGATCACGGCGTAGCCGAGCGGCTCCAGTTCATCCGACAGGCCCTGCACGGTATCGGCGAAAATCGAATTCGCGATCGTCGGCACCAGCACGCCGACCGAGCGGGTGCGGGCGCTGGCGAGTGCGCCGGCGAGCTGGTTCGGCACATAGCCGAGCTCCCGCATCGCGGCCTCGACCCGGTCGCGGGTCTCCGGCGCGACAAGGTGCGGCACGCGCACCACGCGGCTGACGGTGATGGATGACACGCCCGCCAGTTTCGCTACGGCCGACAAGGTCGGGGCGGAAGGAGGCGCGTCCGGCTCGGTACTGCTCATCGGTCGGAACCCTAATCAATACCTGTCAGCTATGCACGATTCGGCTTGATCTGGATCAAATGTTAGCGCAATCATATGGAATGTTAGCGCAAACATGGGAACCGCCAATGATTTCAGAACAACAAGTGCAGGCCTACAAGCGCGACGGCGTCATCGTCGTCCCCGAGGTCCTGGACGCCGGGACGCTCGCCAGGGTGCGCGCGGTAATCGCCGAACTGGTCGCCGGCGCGGCCAAGACGACCGAACACACCGACGTCTACGACCTCGAGCCCGGCCATACTCCGGAAAACCCGCGCGTCCGCCGCATCAAGGCCCCGCAGAAGGTACACCCGATCTTCGACGAGATCGTGCGCAGCGAGCCCGTCATCGCCATCCTCAAGAAGCTGATCGGGCCGGGCCTGCGGCTGCACGGATCGAAGCTCAACATGAAGTCGGCGCAGTATGGCTCGCCGGTCGAGTGGCATCAGGACTGGGCGTTCTATCCACACACCAATGACGACATACTCGCGATCGGCGTGCTGCTCGACGATTGCGATCTCGCCAACGGCCCGATGCTGGTGACCCCAGGTACGCATACCCGCGAAGTCTGGAATCACCACGGCGAGGACGGCTATTTCGAAGGACTGATCGACCCCGACACCATCAAGGATGAAATCGGGCGCGCGGTGCCTTGCATGGGCAAGGCCGGCAGCATGTCGTTCCATCATGTCCGCGCCCTGCACGGCTCGGCCCAGAACACCTCGGACCGGCCACGCAACCTGCTGCTCTATGAAGTCGCCGCCAGCGACGCCTGGCCACTGGCCGGCGTAAAGGACTTCGACGAGTTCAACAGCCGCCTCCTGACGGGCGATCCCGTGATCGTGCCGCGGATGGCCGACGTGCCGATCCGCATGCCGCTGCCGCCGGCCAAGCGGCAAGGATCAATCTACGAAAACCAGGCCAGCTCGAAGAAATCCTACTTCACCCGAGCAGCCTGAGTTTTCGAGACGCGCCCGAGCCAGCCCCCGGGCGCGTTTCTCTTTCCGAGCATGATCCCGGAAAAAGTGGGAACCGGTTTTCCGAAAGGATCATGCTCAACCAAAGAGTACGACCACTAAGACAACGACAATAATTCATAACGGGGGAGACCATGACTGACATTACCGCCCATGACAGCCGTTCGCGCCTGCGCGTGATCCTTGCCGCCAGCATCGGCTCCGCGCTCGAATGGTACGACTTCTTCCTGTACGGCACCGCCGCCGCGCTGGTGTTCGGCGAGTTGTTCTTTCCCAAAAGCGATCCTGTGGTCGGCACGCTGCTGGCGTTCCTGACGTTCGGCGTCGGCTTTGTGGTGCGGCCGCTCGGCGGCGTCCTGTTCGGCATTCTCGGCGACCGGCTCGGGCGTAAACCGGTGCTGGTGGCAACGCTGCTGATGATCGGCGTCGGCACCACGCTGATCGGCGTGCTGCCGACCTATTCGCAGATCGGCATCTGGGCGCCGATCCTGCTGGTCGCGATGCGCGTCGTGCAGGGACTGGGCGCCGGCGCCGAATATGGCGGCGCGGTGATTTATCTGGTCGAGAATGCGCCCCCGCAGCGTCGCGGCTTCTGGGGCAGCTTTGCGCCGCTCGGCGTCTCCGTCGGCAATCTGCTTGCGGCGGCAGCGTTCGCGCTGGTGACGATGCTGCCGCGCGAAGACCTGATGTCGTGGGGCTGGCGCCTGCCGTTCCTGGCAAGCTTCCTGCTGATCCTGGTCGGCATCTATGTCCGCATGAAAGTGGCGGAAACGCCGGTCTATACCGAGGCGGTGGTCGCGCGCGGCAAGATCGAAAAGAACCCGGCCGTGGAAGCGCTCAAGCGCCATCCGCGCAACTTCCTGGTGGTGCTCGGCTCGCGCCTTGGCGAGAACGGGCTCGGCTATCTCTTCCCGGTATTCGGCCTTTCCTACTGCATCACCACGCTGGGCATACCGAAATCCGAGGCGCTCAGCGCGCTGATGCTGGCTTTCGGGGTCGAGCTCTTCACCATCGTCGGCTTTGCCTCGCTCTCCGACCGCATCGGGCGGCGTCCGGTCTACATGTTCGGCGCGCTGTTCGGCATCTTCTGGGCCTTCGCCTTCTTCTGGCTGGTCGGCACCAAGGAGTGGATCTGGATCGCGGTCGCCTTCATCGGCGCACGTGCTATCGTGACGGCCGCGATGTTCGGGCCGCAGGCGGCGTACTTCGCCGAACTGTTCCCGCCGCAGCGGCGCTTCGCGGGCTTTGCCTTCGCGCGCGAACTCGGCTCGCTGCTGGCCGGCGGACCCGCGCCGTTCGTCGCAGCCGCACTGGTGGCGGCGTTCGGAAGCTGGTGGCCGGTCGCCTGCTACGCGGCCCTGCTGGCCGCGCTAACCGTGATCGCGATCTGGTTCGGGCCCGAGACTTACGAAGAAAATATCACCGTCGACAACACGGCCGACGGTGCGCTCAACGCCGCAGCGATGCCAGCGCGGGCCTAGAGCATGATCCGGAAAAGCCTGCCCCGCACTTGATGCGGGGTGGGCCCGAGGACATGCAAACAAAAAAGATAGAGCCCAATGGCGCAAAAACTCCGCATCCTACAGTCGCTCTGGGCGATGGAGCGGCGGCTGGCGGATGAAGCGGAGTGGCCGCTACAGACGCAACTGAAGATGATCCGCGACGCCGGCTTCAATGGAGCCGGCGTCCGTTTCATCGATCCCGCCTTCGCCACCGAAGTCACGTCCTTCCTGCGCCCGCATGGCATGATCTGGCAGGCGCAGTGCTATCCCAAAAATGTCGACGACCTGAAGCCGGTGCTGGAGCTGGTGGCGAAGCTGGGTGCCGATCACGTCAACCTGCAACCGGACGTGCGGCCGTACCGGATCGAGGACTGCATTCCCTTTATCGAGGGCTGGCGTCGTCTCGCGGACGAGGCCGGCGTTGCCGTGCATGTGGAAACCCATCGCGACCGCATGACCACCGACCTGTTCTTCACGCTGCATCTGCTCGACCTGTTTCCCGATCTGCGGCTGACCGCGGACGTCTCGCACTATCTGGTCGGGCGCGAATTCGCCTGGCCGGTCGACGAGGTCAATCACGGCCTGATCCATCGCATCCTCGACAATAGCTGGGGCATTCACGGCCGCATCGCGAGCCGCGAGCAGGTCCAGATCTCGCTTGGTTTCCCGCAGCATCAAGGCTGGGTCGACCTGTTCATGGGCTGGTGGGAATACGCCATCCGCTCCTGGCGGAAGCGCGCCGGCCCCGATGCGGTGCTGACATTTTTGTGCGAGCTCGGCCCGCCGCCCTACGCCATCACCGGCCCCGACGGGCGCGAACTGTCCGACCGCTGGCAGGACGCGCTCGTCATGAAGGACATGGTGCGCGCACTGTGGCAGCGCATCGAAGATGACGAAGCGAGTCTCCTGCTGCGCGCCTAACGGCGATGGCAGGACATGACAAACGCTGATCCAATCCGGGACATCGCAATCTCATGACAGCCGTAACCGCATGTGACGGACCCATGACGATCACGAAACTTCTTCCGCTTCTTGCGCGGCACCCGCGCCGTCAAGGTTAACGCGCGTCGAAAGACCGTTAACAAAGCCTCAACATTGACTCCGGTTTGCGCCGCAGTAATGGTTGCTGATGCGTAAACGTTTTGACTGATCGCTTTCTTGAACATTCATTGCTTTGGCGTCGTGTGTGGTGGTTGGAGTGTGTTGCGTCATGACAAAGGCAGGCTGGGTTGCCGGCCCTAGCGCTGCGCACTCCACGAAAAACTCCAATTCCGGCCAATCAACAAGCGTTCTGAACCGTACACGCATCGCGATGTAACGCGAGCGGAGGAGTGCCCATGCCCACCATCATTCCTGCGCAGTATATCGGCTCTTTGGTCCGGCCGAAATTGCACATCGATGACAGCGGGCAATTCGTGCTCGACACCGCCGAAGGGTTGCACTCTCTTTATATTGGCCCGCCCGCCAGCATGCCCTATCCGCCGATTTTCTTTGCGCCAGATGCGGCCGTTACCGCCTATCCGGATGCTTCGGGCACCATCTCGGCGCTCAGGCCCCAGTCCATGTTATGTCCGCTTCCGACCGCGCCGACGCCGCTGCGCGCGGCCGACGGAGGCGTCGAGGGCACTTCGCCGACCGCGGGTGAAGCCCACCTGACCCAGACCCAACTCGATTTCGCCGTGGCGACCGCCATCACGCAATGGGCGCAGGCCGGAGCATCCGCCGCGCAACTGGCAAAACTATCAGCCATTGCCTTCACCGTGGCCGACCTTGCGGGCGACGCGCTCGGCAAGCACACCGCCGGCCACATCGAGATCGATGCCGACGCGGCCGGCCATGGCTGGTTCATCGACCCGACGCCCAACGACAATTCCGAATTCGCGCACGCCGGGAATGCCGCCGGCACCGACCTGTCCGCGGACCCGGCCAGCGCCGCGGCCGGCCATCTCGATCTATTGACCGCCGTGATGCACGAGATGGGCCACGAACTCGGGCTCGACCACACGGCGGACGCTCACGACCTGATGTACGCCAGCCTCGCCGATGGCAAACGGCGGCTGCCGGCGATATCAGACGTGGCGCAGGCCGACGGCACGGAGATATTTTCCTTCGAGCACATCGGCGTCACCGCGCCGGCTCCGCCGGCCGATTTCGCCGGTGTGGCGCTCACAATCAGCACGGTCAATGCCGGCCATGCCGGCGGCACGCTGACCGTCACCGCGGGCGCCGACGGCTTTGTGTTCGCCGTTACTGGCGTCGGCGCGATGGCGCCGTCTTCAGCACCGCTGCCGATCCCGCAGCTCGCCAATTACAATTTTGCCGACGGCGATCATGTCGGTTTCTCGGCGCTGACGGCGCCATTTCACGCCTGGGTGGACATTGCGCAAATCGCCGGCGATCATCTCAACATGCTGGTCGACAGCCACAACGCCGCACATCACCTCGACCTGCTGATCTAGCACCCGGAAAGCTTGCCGCACACTCGATGCGTATCCCGGCCCGCCACCTGTCGGTGGGATGACGATCATTGGTCGCCCGGCTGGCATCCCACCATCCAAAGCGCATCTTCAGGCATGACGCGGCACACTTCCTCCGCTAACCTTCACCTCAAGGCGGCAGCCAAGCCGCCATGTCCGGGGAGGACAAGCGCGTGCACAAGGGCCGGGTCGCCTTCGGCGCCATGGATGAAGTCGTGTTTGGCCGCCATGCGGCCGAGGCCATCCCCGAGCAGCTCGATCGGCTCGGCGCTGTCAGCGCGTTCCTCATGGTCAGCGGCACGCTCAACCGGGAAACCGGCGAGATCGACAAGATCCGTCAGGCGATCGGCGAGCGCTGCGCCGGCACCTTCGACAACATGCCGTCGCATACGCCGCGCGAAGCCGTCATCGCCGCCGCCAACCAGGCCCGCGCCGCCAAGGCCGACCTGATCGTCACCGTCGGCGGCGGCTCGATCACCGACGGCGCGAAAGCCGTGCAGCTTTGCCTCGCCAACGATGTCTCCACCATCGAAGGCATTGACGCCATCCGCGTCCGCGGCGGCGAGGAACCGCCGCTCAAAGCCCCTCACATTCGTCAGATCAGCGTGCCCACCACCATCGCCGGCGGCGAGTTCAGCCATATCGCAGGGGTCACCGACGAACGCACGCATGTGAAGCAGATGCTACGCCACGCCCTGACCATCCCGCGCGCGGCCATCCTCGATCCCTGGCTGTCCGTGCATACGCCGGAATGGCTGTTCCTCTCCACCGGCATCCGCGCCGTCGATCATTGCGTCGAGGGCATCTGCGCCCGCGAGGCGCATCCTTATTCCGACGCGCAGGCGATCAAGGGCCTGTCGATGCTGACGCAAGGCTTGCAGCGCGTGAAGGCCGACGCCGGCGATATCGAGGCGCGGCTGGATTGCCAGATCGGCACCTGGCTCTCGATGGCGCCGTTGTCAGGCGGCGTGCCGATGGGGGCGAGCCACGGCATAGGCTATGTGCTGGGCGGCGGCTTCGGCGTGCCGCACGGCTACACCTCCTGCGTGATGCTGCCCGCCGTGATGCGCTGGAACAAGCCGGCCAATGCGGAGCGTCAGGCGATCGTCGCGGAAGCAATGGGTCATCCCGGCAAGGATGCCGGCGACGTGCTCGACGATTTCATCAGGGGACTCGGCATGCCGCGCAGCCTACAGGACGTCCGCGTCGGGCCCGAACACTTTGACCAGATCGCCGAACAGGCGATGCGCACGAACTGGGTGCCGCGCAACCCACGCAAGATCGACGGGCCGGCGCAGCTTCGTGAGATTCTTTTGATGGCCGCGTAGAGCATGATCCGGAAAAGTGGGAACCGGTTTTCCGAAAAGATCATGCTCCAATAAAAGAGACTGGAGAAACAATGTACACCGGCAAGCATGCTCACCTTCGTCCGCTGCAACCCGCCTTCATCATGGCCTCTACCGGTGAGACCGTGACCTATCGCGAACTGGAGGCGCGCTCCAACCGGCTGGCGCATCTGTTCCGCAAGCAGGGCCTCCAGCGGCTCGACCACTATTCGATCTTCATGGAGAACAACAGCCGCTACCTCGAGGCCTGCGGCGCCGGCGAACGTTCCGGCCTCTATTTCACCTGCGTGAACTCCTACCTGACGCCTGGTGAGCTTGCCTACATCCTGACCAACAGCGAGTCGCGCATTCTCATCACCTCGAAGGCAAAGCTCGACGTCGCCCGCGAGGCGATCAAGGAGTGCCCCAGGATCGAGCTCTGCATCGTCGCCGATGGCGACGACGAGAGCGACCGTATCGTCGGGCTGGAGCAGGCGACGAAGGGATTGCCGAAGACGCCGATCGCCGACGAATATAACGGCACGGCCATGCTCTACTCCTCCGGCACCACCGGCCGTCCCAAGGGCATCTTGCGGCCGCTGCCGGAACAGCCGCCGTCGCAGCAACTGCCGCTGTTCGATTTCCTGCAAAAGCTCTGGCAGTACCGCGAAGGCATGATCTACCTGTCGCCGGCACCGCTCTATCACTCGGCGCCGCAGGCCGCGGTCAATCTCACCATCCGGATGGGCGGCACCGTCGTCATCATGGAGAGCTTCGATCCCGAGCGCTACCTGCAACTCGTGGAGCAATGGGGCATCACCCATACGCAGCTTGTGCCGACCATGTTCTCGCGCCTGCTCAAGCTGCCGGAAGAGGTGCGCCAGCGCTACGACCTCTCCTCGCTGGAGATCGCGATCCATGCCGCGGCGCCCTGCCCTGCGGCGGTCAAGGACGACATGATCAAATGGTGGGGGCCGATCATCCACGAATATTACGGCGCCACCGAGGGTCTCGGCTTCACCGCCTGCAACAGCCAGGAATGGCTGGCGCATCGCGGCACGGTCGGCCGCGTGCTGCTCGGCGATCTGCATATCCTCGACGAGAACATGCAAGCGTGCCCGAAGGGAACGCCCGGCACGGTGTGGTTCAAGACCGCCTCGCCGTTCGAATATTTCAACGACCCGACCAAGACCAAGGAGGCGCGCTCGGCGGACGGCAGCATGAGCACGGTCGGCGATGTCGGTTATGTCGATGACGACAATTTCCTCTACCTCACCGACCGTGCCACCTTCATGATCATCTCGGGCGGGGTGAACATCTATCCGCAGGAATGCGAGAACCTCCTGATCACGCATCCCAAGATCGCCGATGCCGCCGTGTTCGGCGTGCCCAATCCCGATCTCGGCGAGGAAGTGAAGGCAGTGGTGCAACCGATGCCCGGCATTTCGCCGTGCGACGAGCTCGCCGCGGAGCTGATCGCCTTCTGTAGCCAGTCGCTGTCGCGCCAGAAGGTGCCGCGCTCGATCGACTTCGAGGCCGAGCTGCCGCGGCTGCCGACCGGAAAACTCTACAAGCGCCTGCTCCGCGACCGCTACTGGGGCAGCAAGACGTCGAGGATCGTGTGAGCACGCTCTGACAATAAGAAAATGGGAGAACCTCCATGGAAATCGTTCCCCTTCGTCCCGGATTCGGCGCCGAACTCCGCGGTGTCACGCTCTCCGATGTTGCGAGCGACGATGACGCCTACAAGGCTGTGCGCGCCGCGTTCGAGGAATATTCGGTGCTGGTGTTTCGCGGCCAGGAGGTGACCGACGACATCCAGCTTGCGTTCTCGCGCCGCTTCGGCCCGCCCGAGGTGACGAAGGTCGGCTCGATGGGAACGGGCTCGCACTTCGTGATCCTCTCCACCATCGGCCCCGACGGAAAGGTCGTGCCAGCAGATCACCGGCAGGCAATGCGCGCCAAGGCCAACCAGCTCTGGCACACCGACTCGTCCTTCAAGCGCGTGCCGGCGCTGACCTCGATCCTGTCGGCGCGCACCATCCCCGAGCATGGCGGCGAAACCGAATTCGTCTCGATGCGCCTCGCCTTCGAGAAGCTCGATGAGGGCATGCAGAAGAAGCTCGAAAACTCCTTTGCCTGGCACAGCTATGCGCATTCGCGCGGCCAGATCGCGCCGGGCCTTGCGACGCCTGAGGAGCAGGCGGCGTTGCCGCCGGTGTGCTGGCGCATGGTGTGGAAGAACCCGGTCAACGGCCGCGGCGCGGTCTATCTGGCCTCGCACGCCTACGCCGTCGAAGGCATGGATGCCGCCGCGGGCAAAAAGCTGATCGACGAACTGACGGCGGCCGCGACCGCGCCGGGGACGAGCTACCTGCATCAGTGGAAGCAGGGCGACGTCGTGATGTGGGACAACCGCGCCACCATGCATCGCGGCCGGCCGTGGCCGGCCCATGAGGCACGGCTGATGATCCGCACCACGATCTCGGCCACCGAGGCCGACGGCGTCGCCAATATGGGCCTGCCCTCGCCACAGGCGGCGGAATAGCTCGGGAATTGCCCCGTGAAAATGAACGACAGGACGGCGGTTCCGGACCGAACGTCCTTGCACAACTGCCGTGGCGCGGAATGCCGCGCTGCATTCATAGTCCGAAGTAGCAAGTCTGCCGCAGCCGCTGTGGGTTGCCCGGTCTCGCCGTCATGGTATCGTTGATGCCAATCGGGACGCTGAGACCGAACATATCGAGGGAGGACTACATGCGGAGCGTGCAAGCGCTTGCCGTCGCGATATTGGCTATGCTGACGGCTTACGATCCGACGCTCGCAGCCGAGCCCAAACCGGGCGGCATCTTCCGAATCTATCACCGCGACAGCCCTGGCAGCGCCTCGATCCACGAAGGCGCGACCTATTCGCTGAACGTGCCGTTCATGCCGATCTTCAACAACCTCGTCCTGTACGACCAGCACAAGGCCCAGAACAGCCTCGATACGATCGTGCCCGAACTGGCGCAGAGCTGGGCCTGGAGCGGCGACGGCAAGAAGCTGACGTTCAAGCTGCGCAACGACGTCAAATGGCACGACGGCAAGCCGTTCACCGCGGCCGACGTCAAGTGCACCTTCGACATGCTGATGGGCAAGTCGCAGCAGAAATTCCGGCAGAACCCGCGAAAGTCCTGGTATGACCAGGTCGAGGACGTCACGGCCAACGGGGATTACGAGGCGTCCTTCAACCTCAAGCGTCCGCAGCCGAGCCTCTTGGCGCTGCTCGCTTCCGGCTATACGCCGATCTATCCCTGCCACGTGTCGCCGGGCGACATGCGCACCAAGCCGGTCGGCACCGGCCCGTTCAAATTCGTCGAGTTCAAGGCGAACGAGTCGATCAAGCTCACCAAAAATCCCGACTACTGGAAGAAGGGCTTGCCCTATCTCGACGGCATCGAGTTCACCATCATCACCAACCGCTCCACCGCCGTGCTGGGCTTCATCTCCGGCAAGTTCGACATGACCTTCCCGACCGAGGTGACGATCCCGCTGCTCAAGGACGTCAAGGCGCAGGCGCCGAATGCGGTATGCGTGCTGGAGCCGAACAACGTTTCAACCAACATCATCGTCAACTCGTCCAATCCGCCGTTCGACAATATCGACGTGCGCCGCGCGCTGGCGCTGGCGCTCGACCGCAAGGCCTTCATCCAGATCCAGTTCGAGGGCCAGGCCGATATCGGCGGCACCATGCAGCCGGGTCCGGCAGGCCTGTGGGCGATGCCCAAGGAAATGCTGGAGACGATCCCCGGCTACGGCCCCGACATCGAGAAGAACCGCGACGAAGCGCGCAAGCTGATGCAGAAGGCCGGCTTCGGCCCGGACAAGCGCCTCGCGATCAAGATCGCCACGCGCAACATTCCGATCTATCGCGATCCCGCCATCGTCCTGATCGACCAGATCAAGAGCATCTATATCGACGCCGAGCTCGACGTCGTCGACACTGCGCAATGGTTCCCGAAGGTGGCACGCAAGGACTATTCGCTCGGCCTCAACCTGACCGGCAACGCGGTGGACGATCCCGACCAGTCCTTCTACGAGAATTATGCCTGCGGCTCGGAGCGGAACTACACCGGGTATTGCAACAGGGAGATCGAAAAGCTGTTCGACCAGCAATCGGCCGAGCCGGACCTCAACAAGCGCAAGAAGCTGGTGTGGGAGATCGACAAGAAGCTACAGGAGGACGTCGCCCGCCCCATCATCTTCCACAGCCGGAGCGGAACCTGCTGGCAGCCCTACGTCAAGAACATCACGATTATGTCGAACAGCTCCTATAACGGTTTCCGCTACGAAGACGTCTGGCTGGACAAGTAAGGTCCGCCGGCCCAAGGTTACGAGCAGCTAAAAGGGAGCCACAAGGTGTTTGCCTATCTCGTGCGACGCCTCGCCCTGATGCTCGTGACCCTGTTCGGGATCTCGGTCATCGTCTTCGTGCTGCTGCGCATCGTGCCCGGCAACATCGTCGATATCCTGTTCGACGCCGCCGGCTTCGTCGATCCCACCGACAAGGCCAACCTCGAAAAGGAGCTTGGCCTCAGCGATCCCATCGTTGTGCAATACTTCAAATGGATCGGCGGCCTGCTACAGGGCGATCTCGGCTATTCCTACGTCTCGGAAAAGCCCGCGCTACAGGAAATCCTGCCGCGGATTCCGATCACGGCAAAGCTCGCCGGCCTCGCGCTGTTGTTCTCGGCGTCGATTGGCATTCCCCTTGGCGTCATCAGCGCCGTGCATCAGGGAACCAAGCTCGACTACACGCTTCGCGTCATCAGCCTCAGCGGCCTGTCGCTGCCTTCGTTCTGGCTCGGCCTGTTGATCCTGATGGCGTCGGTCTCGATGTTCGGCGCCATGCCGATCTTCAACCCGAACCCGAGGATGTGGACGGAGGCGTTTGCGATCTACGCGGTGCCGGCGATGGCCGTCGGTTTCCGCAGCGCCGCGCTGACCATGCGCATCACCCGCTCCTCGATGCTGGAGATTTTGCGGCAGGATTATATCCGCACCGCGCGCGCCAAGGGCGCTTCGGAAGCGTCCGTCAACTATCACCATGCGCTGAAGAACGCGGTGCTGCCCGTCATCACCGTGATCGGCATCGAGGCGGCGTTCCTGATCGGCGGCCTGATCGTGACGGAAACCGTGTTCAACATTCCCGGCATCGCCCGCTTCCTCGTGGAGGCGCTGCGCTGGCGCGATTATCCGATCGTGCAGAACCTCGTGATGTTCATCGCGGTGGTGGTCGTCACGGCGAACTTTATCGTCGACATGCTCTATGCGGCGATCGATCCGCGCATCAGGTACGGGGATTAGAGTATGACCCGGAAAAGTGGGAACCGGTTTTCCCTGCGACAAACGCGAAGCGTTTGCGCGGAGGTCATGCTCAAGACGAAGAGAGTCCCATGACCGCTGTCAATTTCGACAATGAACTGCGGCGGGCCGGGGCCAACGCCACCCATGGCTGGCGGCGGCTGGCATTCCTCGCCCGGCGCTACGTGCTCGGCACGTTCGGCCTCATCATCATGGTGCTGTTCGTGTGGACGGCGCTGTCGGCCGACCTGATCTCGCGCTACGATCCGCTGACGGTCGATTCCGCCCATCGCCTTGCGCCGCCAAGTTGGCAACATTGGCTGGGAACCGATTCCTTCGGCCGCGATGTCTGGGCCCGCATCATCCACGGCGCACGCATTTCGCTTGCGGTCGGCATCGGCTCGACCGCGCTCGGCGCGACGCTGGGTGTCATCGTCGGCCTTGTCTCCGGCTATCTCTCCGGCTGGGTCGACCTCGTGTTCCAGCGCATCACCGACATCCTGCAATCGCTGCCGCTGCTGGTGCTGGCGCTGGTGATGACCGCGGCGCTCGGCCCCTCGCTGCCCAATGTGATCATCGCGATCGCCATTCCGCTGATCCCGACCGTGTCGCGGGTGATCCGGGCCAACACGCTGGCGCTGCGCGAGCAGCCGTTCGTGGAGGCCGCGAAATCGATCGGCATGAGCGAGACCCGCATCGCCATCCGCCATGTGCTGCCGAACACGCTGGCGCCGCTGATCGTGCTCGCCACCGCGCAGCTCGGCTCCACCATCCTGACCGAAGCCTCACTGTCCTTCCTCGGCCTCGGCATTCCCGAACCCTATCCGTCCTGGGGCCGCATGCTCTCCGAATCCGCCGCCGAATATGTCCGCACCGCGCCGTGGCTGGTGATCTTCCCCGGCGTTGCCATCAGCCTCGCGGTGTTCGGCACCAATCTGTTCGGCGACGCCCTTCGCGACATCCTCGATCCAAGGCAGCGCGGCTGATGAACGCGCCGGCTTCCGAAGATTTGATCCTCGACGTGAAGAACCTGAAAACGGTGTTCTTCACCAATTCCGGCCTGTTCAAGGCGGTCGACGACGTCTCCTTCAACGTCAAGCGCGGCGAGACGCTGGCGATCGTCGGCGAGTCCGGTTGCGGCAAGAGCGTGAGCGCGCTCTCGATCATGCGCCTGGTGCCGAACCCGCCCGGAAGAATCGTCGGCGGCTCGGTGACGCTGGAGGGTACCGACCTGCTCGCGCTTGGCGAGGACGAGATGCGCGCGATCCGCGGCAACCGCATGTCGATGATCTTTCAGGAGCCGATGACCTCGCTCAATCCGGTGATGCGGATCGGCGACCAGATCACCGAGGCGCTGCGGCTGCACCAGGACATGACCAGCAAGCAGGCCTGGAAGCGCGCGGTCGAGATGCTGAAGCTGGTGAGGATACCCGAGCCCGAGCGGCGGGCGCGTGAATATCCGCACCAGCTCTCCGGCGGCATGCGCCAGCGTGCGATGATCGCGATGGCGCTGGCCTGCCGGCCGGCGCTGCTGATCGCGGACGAGCCGACCACCGCGCTCGACGTCACCATTCAGGCGCAGATCCTGGCGCTGATCGTCGATCTACAGAAGGAGCTCGGCACCGGTCTGATCCTGATCACCCACGATCTCGGCGTGGTGGCGCAGACCGCGCAGCGCGTGATCGTGATGTATGCCGGCAAGAAGGTCGAGGAAGCCAGTGTCGAGGATTTGTTCGAGAATCCAAAACATCCCTATACGCGCGGACTGATGGCCTCGATGCCGGCGGTGATCGCGCTCGGCGCGCGGAACGATACGCGGTTGACCGAAATTCCGGGCATGGTGCCGTCGCTGACGAATCTGCCGGTGGGTTGCGCTTTCGCACCACGCTGCAAGATGGCGATCGACCGCTGCCGCGAGCAATATCCGCCGCTGGACGAGTTCGGCGACAAGCATTTTGCCGCATGCTGGCGAGCGGCTGAAATCGAAGGAGCGCCGGTATGACCGCCACCCGTCCGCTCCTCGAAGTCACCGATCTCGTCAAGCATTTCGCCGTGCGCGGCGGCATCTTGCGCCGCCAGGTCGGCACCGTGCACGCGGTCGACGGCGTCAGCTTTTCGCTTCAGCCTGGCGAAACGCTGGGGCTGGTGGGCGAATCCGGCTGCGGAAAGTCGACGGTGGCGCGGACCGTGCTGCGACTGGTCGAGCCGACCAGCGGCGCGATCAAGCTGAACGGCGAGGACATCGCTGGTATCAGCAAGACGGAACTGCGTCCGTACCGTCGCGAGATGCAGATCGTGTTCCAGGACCCGTTCGCATCGCTCAATCCGCGCATGACCGCAGGCGACATCGTCGGCGAGCCCTTGACCGTACATGGTCTCGCCGCCGGCGACGAGAAGCAGGCGCGGGTCGCAGAACTATTCCGGCAGGTCGGCCTGCGGCCCGACCAGATGAAAAACTTCCCGCATCAGTTCTCCGGCGGCCAGCGGCAGCGTATCTGCATCGCCCGCGCGCTGGCGCTGGGGCCGAGCCTGATCGTCTGCGATGAGCCGGTCTCCGCGCTCGACGTCTCGATCCAGGCCCAGGTGATCAATCTGTTGATCGACCTGCAACGGCAGAACGGCTTCTCCTATCTGTTCATCGCGCACGACCTCGCCGTCGTCGCCCATATCAGCCACCGCGTCGCCGTGATGTATCTCGGCCGCATCGTCGAGATATCAGACAAGGCCGAGCTGTTCGCCAATCCGCGTCATCCCTACACGCAGGCGCTGCTGGCCTCCGTGCCGGTCGCAAATCCGAAGACGAAGCGGCTGAGGCCGATGGTCGACGGCGACGTGCCGAGCCCCATCAACCCGCCCTCCGGCTGCGCCTTCCACACCCGTTGCCGCTACGTGATGGACCGCTGCAAGACGGAGCGGCCGGTATTGGCGGACGCAGGCACCGGTCATCAGGTGGCCTGTTGGCTCAATGAGGGAACGGGGCGCGGCCAGTAGACCGCAGCGCCCGGATCACCGGCCAGGCCGCCAGCGCGGCAGCCAGATGCTTGAGCGTGTGGCCCGAGACAATGTGCCCTGTCGCTTCGAACACGGTCGCATCGCCGAGCTCGAACAGCTTGGCCAGCACGTAAAAGAATATTACTCCGCCTAACGGCACGCCAACCGCGCCAGGCCGCGGCCGTGTCAGCGCAAGTCCGACGGCAAGCGCCATGCCGCCAAACTGCACGGCCACCCACGGCATGAGGTTCTCGCGTGCCACCCAGGCCGCGAGCGGCCCCGCAACGACCATCAGCAGCATCACCACCCGACCGGCGCGCAGGCTGACGCGCTCGGCGGCCGCGATGCCCAGGAAGCCCGCGAACGCCACCGCCATGCCGAGACGATCGGCCACCAGCCGCTGCGGCGCCTCGGGATCGAGATGATAAATGGTCGATCCTGCGCAAGTGAGGATCAGGCCGACGAAGAGGCAGTTCGCCCCCACAAGCGCATCGTTGCGGGCACGCAGCGTCAGGCCCCAGACACCCATCGCCAGGAAGGCCAGGTTGCTCAGCACATCGCCGATGTTGGGGAGACCGAGCCAGTTGCGCGTGTCGACATAGTGCGGGATGGGCCAGGCGGACGCGGGCAGCGCGGGCGCGAAGAGCGCCACCATCACCAGGGCGAGCAGCGCTGCGAGCAGATATTTTTCGCGGACGTGCGAGGGAACGAATGGCAGTCGGCGAGACGCTGAGGGCAGCGTGCCGTCGGTCTCTCGGGCGGGATCAGTCGCGTGCAACATGCAGGCCTTCACAAAATTTGAGCAATGCTCAGAATAAACATTAAAAATGAGCGATGCTCAAGATAAAAATGATGCCCACGACAATTCTCACGTACCGCTCTGAAATTATTTCCATTTTCGGCTTCTCGGCCTGCGAAGGTGCCGAAGGCGAGAGGTGTCCAGCGGAGCGCACCCAACTTTGCAAGGGCCGTCGCGTGCCGACCGAAGCCCCCGGTCATCAAGTCATGGGCTGGCTCAGTAGTGGGACGGGGCAGCTCAGCCGAGCTACCACCAGACCGGGTTAGTCCACGCGCACCGGCCTTCGCGATCGACCACCACGACCCGGGCGTAGCCGCCGGGCCTTATCGTCTCCAGCGGCAGCGTCACGCGCGTGAGGCCATCGCCAAGCTCCTGCTTGGCCCGCGAGCCGCGGCCGAGCACCATCACCACGCTGGCAGGTGAGCACGCCACTTCGACCGAGTCTTCGCCATACACAACGCTCTCGATCACCGGCCCCTGGCTGGAATAGTACGCCCCCGCCTTCAGACTCCCAAGCAGCGCCTCCGGCTCGTTGGCGGACGCCTTGACCATCACAAAGCCGCCAAAGAAATCGCGGCAATGAAAATGCGCGTCATCGACCGCGCAGATATTGATGCGGCGGCCGGCGGCATGAAGCTGATCGATCAGCGCGCCGCCGTCGCCGCGGTCGGTGCGGACATGGCTGGTGTGATTGTAGATCTCGGCCGCATGCGCGCCCTCGATGGTGTCGGCATCCGCCTTGGTCAGCGCGTACCAGCCGGGATGGGCGATGGCGAGGAAGGCGCCGGCCTCCAGGCATCGCCGCGCCAGCGCCGGCGCGTGTTCGTCCGCCGGAGTCTGCGCAAACTCTTCCGGCAGGCCGACCGCCAGCAGATGCCAGAGTTCGCCGAGCGACGTCGCGGGAGCATGCACCTCCGCGCCCAAAATGGTCGTGAAGCGGTTGGTACGATAGCGCCGTGTATCAACGATGGGGAATCCGTACTTGCCGAGGAAATGATCGGTCAGCGAGAGGAAGTCGTAACCGGCGTCCCGATAGGCCTCACAGACCGCCTCCGGCGACAGGGCGCCGTCGGAACGGTTGGAATGCGTGTGAATGTTTCCCTTGAAGAAACGGCCGGGCACGGCGAAGGCTGGGTCGACAGGCAAGCGGGGCTCCCAAGGGTGAGGCAAGCAGGATGCTTACGCGCCGTTATTGACCGGAGGATGAACCCGCCGGAACGGCAATCAGGCCGCCGCCTCGATCTCGACCACGATTTTGCCGGTCGTCACCTGCTCGCCCTCCGAAACATCGATGGCGGAAACCGTGCCCGCGACACCGGCCGTGTGGACGTGCTCCATCTTCATCGCCTCCAGCATCATCACCGGCTGGCCGGCCGCGACCTTCTCGCCCGGCTTGACCAGCACCGCGACGACGCGGCCGTTCATTGCGGCGCGAACCTTGCCGTCGCCACCAGCGGCTGCCGCAGTCTCCGGCGGCGCGAGCGTCAGATCGCGGACGGAAAGCGTTAGGCCCGTGTGGAGGACATACAGCCGATTGTCCTGCCGCAGAAACCTTGCGCTCTCTATCAGGCCATTGCTGCGGAAGCGGATGGTGTCGCGGCCAAGTTCCTCGATCTCGAAACGGCGCTCGTCGCCGTTGCGGCCCGTGACATAGGTGCCGTCGCGCTCGCGCACGATCTCGATCTCATGGATATGCCCGCCAAGATCGACACGAAGCGCCAGCGGAAATGTTGCGGCGAGCGAGCGGCCGGCGCGCCATGGCGGCGAATGTGGATTGGTCACGTAGAGCAGCAGCGCCGCCAGCGCGACTTCCGCGTTCTGATTGGCACGCGGCGCCAGCAGCTTGTCGCTGTTCTCTGCGATGAAGGCCGTCGTCGCCTCCCCCTTCGCAAAGACAGGATGGCGCAGGCAATCGATCAGAAATCCCTGATTGGTGGTGACGCCGAACGCAACCGTTTGCTCAAGCCCGCAAATCAACCGGCCACGCGCCTCATCGCGGCTGGCACCGTGGCTGATGATCTTCGCAATCATCGAATCGTAGAACGGCGGAATTTCGGAACCGGATTGCAATGCGTGCTCGACGCGAACTCCCTCCGGCATCCGCCACAGCGCCATGGTGCCGGATTGCGGCATAAAATCATGGCTCGCGTCCTCCGAGCAGAGCCGGACCTCGATGGCATGGCCGGAGAATGTGATGTCGTCCTGCTTCAGCCCAAGCGGCTCTCCGCTGGCGATGCGCAGTTGCAGCTCGACCAGATCGAGCCCGGTGATCGCTTCCGTCACGGGATGCTCGACCTGAAGGCGCGTGTTCATTTCCATGAAATAGAACTGGCCGCTGCCGTCGAGCAGGAATTCGAGCGTGCCGGCGCCTTCATAGCCAATCGCCTTCACCGCCTCCACGGCCACCGCCCCCATCCGCGCGCGCAGTTCCGGCGACACCGCCGGCGACGGAGCTTCCTCGATCAGCTTCTGATGCCGCCGCTGTACCGAGCAATCGCGCTCGCCGAGATGGATGGCGTTGCCGTAACGGTCGCCGAACACCTGGATTTCAATGTGGCGAGGATTCACGATAGCTCGTTCAAGGATGACGGTGGCGTCGCCAAACGCGCCCTGCGCTTCCGAGCGCGCGCTGCGCAGCGCGTCGGGAAGAGCCGCAGCCTCGTGAACGAGCCGCATGCCGCGGCCGCCGCCGCCGGCGACCGCCTTGATCATCACGGGAAAACCGATCTTCTTCGCTTCCGCCAGCATCGCGGCGTCGCTCTGGTCGGCGCCCTGATAGCCGGGCACGACCGGCACGCCGGCCTTCTGCATGATCGCCTTGGCGCCGGCCTTGTGGCCCATCGCCTTGATCGCTTCAGGAGAAGGCCCGATGAAGACGAGACCGGCATCGCGGCAGGCTTTTGCAAAATCCTCGTTCTCGGCGAGAAAACCGTAGCCGGGATGCACCGCACTGGCGCCGCTGGCCTTTGCCGCCGCAATGATCGCATCGATGCGGAGATAGGATTGCGCCGGCAGCGCCTCGCCGATGTGAACGGCGGTATCGGCCTCGCGCACATGCAAGCTCTCGCGGTCGGCATCCGAATAGACGGCGACGACGCCATAGCCGAGCCGCCGCGCGGTGCGCATGATGCGCAGCGCGATCTCGCCACGGTTGGCGATCAGGATCTTGAAAAACGATGTCCGTCTCGCCCCCATCCAGACCTACCCTGCCTTGGCCGTGCGCGCCGGCTCTTCGCCTGCGAGCGGGACAAGCCCGAGTTGCGCAAACAGGCGGGCATCCGCGGCCGCGCCGGCATTGCCTGATGTCAGCAGGCGATCGCCCGTGAAAATCGAATTGGCGCCCGCCATGAAGCACAGCGCCTGCGTCGAGGCGGACATGCTCTCGCGCCCGGCCGACAGGCGAACCATGGAGCGCGGCATCGTGATCCGCGCCACTGCGACCGTCCGCACAAATTCGATATCGTCGATCCGCGCCTCGGCTGCCGCCTGCACGCGGTCGCCGAGCACGGTACCCTTGATCGGCACCAGCGCATTGACCGGCACGCTCTCAGGGTGTTGCGGCAGCGTCGCGAGCGCGTGGATGAAGCCGACGCGATCGGCGCGGCTCTCGCCCATGCCGACGATGCCGCCGCAGCATACGGAGATTCCCGACGCGCGCACCCGCTCCAGCGTATCCAGCCGGTCCTGGAACGTCCGCGTCGAGATGACGTTGCCGTAGTTCTCGGGACTGGTGTCGATGTTGTGATTGTAATAATCAAGCCCGGCTTCCTTCAGCCGGCGCGTCTGGTCGTCGGTCAGCATGCCGAGCGTCATGCAGGTTTCGAGCCCGAGCGCGCGAACGCCCCTGACCATCTCGACCACCTTGTCCATGTCGCGATCCTTGGGCTCGCGCCAGGCCGCGCCCATGCAGAAGCGCTGGCTGCCGGCCGCCCTCGCTTCTGCCGCCGCGCTCAGCACGTCGGCGACATCCATCAGCTTGCCGGCATTGAGACCCGACTTGTGATGGACCGATTGCGAGCAGTAGCCGCAATCCTCGGGGCAGCCGCCGGTCTTGACCGACAGCAGCGTGCAGAGCTGAACCTCGCCCGCCGCATGCCATTTCCGGTGGGTCTCTTGCGCTCGCCACATCAGTTCGAGGAACGGCAGGTCGAACAGTGTCGCGATCTCGCTTCGCGTCCAGTCGGTTCGCAAGGTATCGGATTCGGTTGCGGTATGATCATGCAGAGTCATCGGATGCTCGTTTGCTTCGCGGCCGGCCGGCGCGGGAGGGAGGGGCCGCTGTGAAGCACAGGAACGCCTGCTCTGCAAATCACCTTTCATGGCCGCGCCACCGAGAACTGCATGCGCTGCGGATTGCGCGCCTCGGCCTCCCGGCAGATTGCCAGCACCTCGGAGAGCACGGCGCGGGTGTCGCGCGGATCGATCACGCCGTCATCGAGCACGCGCGCGCTGGTGGCGAACACGTCCATCTGGCCCTCGAACACGCCCGATATCTGCGCCTTCATCGCCTCCAGCTTTTCCTTCTCGATCGGCTTGCCGCGTCGCGCGGCGGCGGCTTCCGTCACGATCGCCATGGTCTCGGCCGCCTGCTCGCCGCCCATCACCGCGGTCTTCGCGTTGGGCCATGAAAAACAGAAGCGCGGGTGAAAGCCGCGGCCGCACATGCCGTAATTGCCGGCGCCGAACGACGCGCCGCAATAGATCGTGATCTGCGGCACGGTCGCCGACGTCACCGCCTGAATCATTTTCGAGCCGTGCTTGATCATGCCGGCCTCTTCATAGGCCTTGCCGACCATGTAGCCGGTGGTGTTGTTCATGTAGAGCAGCGGCGTGCGCGACTGGCAGCAGGCCTGGATGAAGTGGGTCGCCTTGTTGGCGCCGGGAACGTCGAGCGGACCGTTATTGGTGATGATGCCGATCGCCTGCCCTTCGATGCGGGCGTGGCCGCAGACCGTGGCCGGGCCGTAATTGGGACTGAACTCCAGAAAATCGGAATCGTCCACGAAGCGCGCGATCGCCTGGCGCATATCGACGGGACGCTTGTGGTCCATCGGCATGATGCCGAGCAGCTCTTCCGCGTCATAGCGCGGCGGGCGAAAATTGCCCTGCTCCGCCTTTGGCCGGTCCCATTCCATATTGACCATGATGTCGCGCGCGATCCGCAGCGCATCGCGGTCGTCCTCGGCGAGGTAGTCGCCGAGGCCGGAGATCGAGGTGTGCATCTCGGCGCCGCCGAGCTCTTCCTCGGTTGCGATCTCGCCGGTGGCGGCTTTCAGCAACGGCGGCCCGGCCAGGAATGCACGGGTACGTCCGCGCACCATCACGATGTAATCGGACAGGCCCGTCTGATACGCCCCGCCCGCGGTGGATGAGCCGTGCGTCACCGTCACGACAGGCAAACCCGCCGCCGACAGCCGTGCCAGATTACGAAAGATGTTGCCGCCCCTGATAAAATCCTCGACGCGGTAGCGCAAGAGATTGGCGCCGGCGCTTTCGACCAGTTGCACGTAAGGCAGCTTGTTCTCCAGCGCCAGTTCCTGCACCCGCAGCGTCTTGTCGAGGCCGTAGGGTTGTAGCGCGCCGGCATCGATGCCGGCATCGTTGGCGCTGACCATGCAGCGGATGCCGGCGACAAAGCCTATGCCGGCGATTCCGCCGCCGCCCGGAATGCTCTTGTCGGCATCCGGCACGTCGAACATGTAGCCGGCCAGCGTCATCAATTCGAGGAACGGCGAGCCGGGATCGAGCACCAGCGCGACGCGCTCGCGCGGCAGCAATTGCCCGCGCTTGTGAAAACGGTCCTTGGCCGCGGCCGAGGCGGCGCGGGTGCGCTCTTCCAGCATGCGCAGCCGCGCGATCAGCGCCAGCATGCCGTCGCGATTGGCCTTGTAGGCCGCGCTGCCGGTGGCGATGGTGTTTTCGATGATGGCCATGGATTAGTGCCCTCGTCCCGCACCACCGTCATTGCGAGGAGCCACCGGGTCGGCGCAACGCGCCGCCCGATGACAGGCTCCGCGACGAAGCAATCCAGCTTTCTTGTCGCGGCGGCAAAGGAAGCTGGATTGCTTCGCTTCGCTCGCAATGACGGTAGGACGGGTCAATGCCTGGTCCCAAAAATCTGCCGCGCTTCGGCCGGCGATGCAATTGAACGGCCGGCGTTGCGGGCGCAAGTCGCGATGGCCTCGATCAACTGGCCGTTGGAGGTCACCTTTCGGCCGTCGCCGAGATAGAACGTATCTTCAAGTCCGGTGCGCAGATGGCCGCCGAGATCGGCGCAGCGCTGATGCAGCGGCCAGATTTCGCCGCGGCCGATCGCGGTGACCTGGAAGCGCCCTTCGGGCCGCTTGAGCTTGATGAGGATCGGCAGCAAATCGGGATCGGCCGGCATGCCGGAGGCGACGCCCATCACGAAATTGTATTCCAGCGGCCCCGAATACATGCCGGTCTGCACATACATCCCGACCGAGCGCACGATGCCGACGTCAAAGCATTCGAACTCCGGAATGGTGCCGGCGTCCTTCATGGCGTCGAGAAAGTCCTGCACCTTCTCGACCGAATTGTCGAACATCATCGGCGGCCAGGCCCAGGTGTTGTCGGCCTTCACCTTGAGATAATTGAGCGAGCCGGCGTTGCAGGCGGCGATCTCGGGCTTTGTCTCGCGCACGCAGGCGAGCGGACCTTCGTAATGCGGCCCTGATGTCCCGGTGGTGTGGTTGATGATCACGCCCGGACAGGCTTCGCGGATCGCCTGCTGGATTTCCTTGCTGACCGCAACCTCCCACGACGGCAGATGTCCCTTGCCCGGCGCCTGCTGGCGCAGATGGACATGCATCACGCTGGCGCCGGCATCGAACGCGGCTTTTGCCTCGCGCGCCATCTGCTCAGGGGTAACGGGAACGTTGTGCTGTTTCGGGTCAGTCAGCACGCCGTTCAGCGCGCAGGTGATGACGGCCTTGTCGCTCATGGAGGGCTTTCATTTCTGCGCATGATCTTGTTCGGAAAACCGGTACCCACTTTTCCGGATCACGCGAAGCTTTCGATCGCGCGAGTGTGCGTTGCGCCTCAACTGGCTTCTTGCGTCAACGCGCTATCGCCTGATGTGCGCATGCTGCGGTAGATCGCCAGATCCCGCGAGCCGGAAAAGATCGCGCGCGGCTTCAAGCCGTAGAAGCGGCGGATCGAGTGGCTGAAATGGGTGGAGTCGGGATAGCCGATGTCCTGCGCCAGATGCGCCAGGTTGATGTCCTGGTTGGCGTAGTGCAGGAGATGCCGCGCCCGCTTCCAGGCGCGGAACGAGCGGAAGGAGATGCCGGTCTCTTCCTTGAACAGATGCAGGAAGCGCGAGGACGAGAGCCCTGCTTCCGTCGCGCAGCTTGCCGCCGTGACCGGCTCGCCCGAAAATCGGCCGATCTGCACGATCGCGCGGGCCACGCGCGGATCGAGCGCGCGGCGCGGCAAGGCTTCGCCGAGGCACATGACGTCGAATTCGGCGCTGGTGATATCGTCGCCATATTGGCGCTCGCGGAGCAGCGTGTAGGCGGCGCGAATGCGTGCGGCGAAGATATCCGCTTCCGGTCCCGACAATCGCTTTGCCAGTTCCTCGAACGTGCCGGCTTGAACGCTTTCGGGCTCGATCACCACGCAGATCGCGGAACGATGATCGCTGGCGATGGTGTGCCGGACATTCGGCATGACAGGCAGCAGCTCGCCATGGCGGTCTCCGCTTTCCGAAGTGGTGAGCCACAGCCCGCCCTTGACCGAGACATAGATGTTGAATGCGCCCTGGCAGCGCTCGCGCGGACGTCCGAGCAGCCCGGCGTAAAACACCCGCTCGGGCGTGATCAGCATCAAATGGCCGGATTCGCTCGTCTTCGCGTCCATGGTTCGTCCCTCCCGCGCGGCTCTTTTCTGGCCGCTGCGACGAGGTCACCATAGCGCAAAATCGGGGTCTGTCACGGACGGCAAAAGCCCATTTCGAGGTATGCCAGAGCGCGATAAATCACGCCCGGACGCGCGGCGCGACATTCTGCTCGACGCCGGCCTTGCGCTCAGCGGCGACCGCCCGCTTGAAACCGTCGCGCTGCTGTAGCCGGGCCCAATAGGCCGCAACATTCGGCCCGAAATCCTTTGCCAGGCCAATGTTTTCGGCAAGCCGCAAGGCGTAGCCAATGACGATGTCGGCGGCGGTGAAGCGGCCGGCGCACAGCGTCTC
This sequence comes from Bradyrhizobium lablabi, assembly GCF_018129385.1. Lineage (GTDB taxonomy): Bacteria > Pseudomonadota > Alphaproteobacteria > Rhizobiales > Xanthobacteraceae > Bradyrhizobium > Bradyrhizobium lablabi_C. Next base: position 90,110 of record NZ_JAFCLN010000009.1, on the reverse strand, counting down.
GGAACCCGCGGTCGCGGCTTCCACCGCCCGCAAGCGGCCGAGGAACCATTTTGCGTAATCGCTGGCGACCTGCGGGTTGCGGCGCTCCTCCGGCTCGAGCTGGCTGTAGCGGAGCACCAGCGTCTGCGGAAAGGTCAGCGTCGCATCGGAAAAATACATCCAGTTGAGAAACGCGCCATAGGCGGCCTCGTCCTGCCCGACGATCAGCGGCGTCGGGCCGTATTTGGTGCCGAGGTAATAGCAGATGCCGGATGACTCCGTCATCCTGGTCTCGCCGTCGATCATGAACGGAATGGTGCCGAGCGGATTGAGGGCGAGATACTCCTTCGCGAACACCCGCGGCGGAAACGGCAGCATCTTCAGCTCATACGGCAGCCCGAGCTCTTCCAGCATCCAGAGCGGACGGAACGAGCGCGCGGCGTCGCAGTGATACAGCGTGATCATCAGGCGTTTCCCTTTTCTTTCCGCACCCACCAACCTCATCCTGAGGAGCACGCGTTAGCGTGCGTCTCGAAGGATGGCCGCAGGCACCATCGGCCTTCATCCTTCGAGACGCGGCCAAGAGGCCGCTCCTCAGGATGAGGATCAACCACTATTGCTTCTTCTTCGCACCCGGCAGGATACCCATCATCTTGCAAAGCACCATCAGCATCACCTCGTCGGCGCCACCACCGATCGAGGTCAGGCGGAAATCGCGATAGGCGCGGCTGACGCGCGTTTCATTCATGAACCCCATGCCGCCCCAATATTGCAGGCAGGCGTCGGTGACTTCGCGCCCCAACCGCCCGGCCTTCAGTTTTGCCATGCTGGCAAGCTTCGTCACATCCTCGCCCGCGACCAGCGCCTCGGCGGCGCGGTAGATCAGCGAGCGCAGCAGCTCGACCTCGGTCTGCATCTCCGCCAGCTTGAAATGCACGACCTGGTTGTCGAGAATGGTGCCGCCAAATGCCTTGCGGTTGCCGGTGTACTCGATGGTCTCGTCGATGATGAATTCCAGCGCCTTCAGGCAGGAGGCCGCGCCCCACAGCCGCTCTTCCTGGAACTGGATCATCTGGTAGGTAAAGCCATTGCCCTCCTCGCCGATGCGGTTGCGCCTGGGCACGCGCACATTGTCGAAATAGATCTGCGCGGTGTCGGACGAGCGCATGCCGAGCTTGTCGAGTTTTCGGGCGATCTGCACGCCCTTGCTCTTCATGGGCACGCAGATCAGCGACTTGTTGCGGTGAGCCGGCCCGTCGCTGGTATTGGCGAGCAGGCAGATCCAGTCGGCCTGCGTGCCGTTGGTGATCCACATCTTACCGCCGTTGATGACGTAGTCGTCGCCATCGGCGCGCGCCTGCGTCTTGATCGAGGCGACGTCGGAACCCGCGCCCGGCTCGGAGACGCCGATGCAGGCGACCTGATCGCCCGAGATCGCCGGAGCCAGGAATTCGCGCCGCACTTCGTCGGAGCCGAACCGCGCCAGCGCGGGCGTTGCCATGTCGGTCTGCACCCCGATCGCCATCGGCACGCCGCCGCAAGTGATGGCGCCGAGTTCTTCCGCCATCATCAGCGCGTAAGAGTAGTCGAGCCCCTGGCCTCCGAACTCCACCGGCTTGTTGAGGCCGAGGAAACCGAGATCGCCGAGTTTCTTGAACAGCTCATGCGCGGGGAAGATGTCGGCCTTCTCCCATTCGTCGACATGCGGATTGATTTCCGCGGCGATGAATTTTTGCAACGCGCGGCGCGGTTCGTCATGGTCGGCGGTGAAGAGCATTTTTCTATCTATCCTTCGTCATTCCGGGATGCGCCCTCTTGGGCGCAGGCCCGGAATCCATACTCCCGATGGTGGTTATGGATTCCGGGCTCGCGCTTCGCGCGCCCCGGAATGACGCCAAGGTGGTGGACATTCATCACAACCCCATCTGCCGCGACGCCAGATCCTTCATGATCTCCTCCGTGCCGCCGCCGATGGCGTTGACCTTCACTTCCCGATAAATGCGCTCGACCTTGACGCCGCGCATGAAGCCAGCGCCGCCGAAAATCTGCACGGCCTCGGACGCGCAGAACGCCATGGTTTGCGTCGCCTGGTTCTTCATCATGCAGATTTCGGCCACGGGATTTTCGCCCTGTCCGAGCCGCCAGGCCAGCAATTCCAGCATCGACTGGCTGGCCGCGACCTTCTGCGCCATGTCCACGATCTTGTGGCGGATCACCTGGTGCTGGGAGATCGGCTTGCCAAAGGTCCTGCGCTCCTTGGCGTAGGCGATGGCTTCCTCGACGCAGACGCGGGCATAGGCCGTGCAGCTTGCCGCCATGCCCATGCGCTCGCTGTTGAAATTGTGCATGATGATCTTGAAGCCCTGCCCTTCCTCGCCGATCAGGTTTTCGGCCGGCACGCGGCATTCGTCGAAATGCAGCGTCGCGGTATCGGAGGCCCACCAGCCCATCTTCTTCAGCTTGGTGCGCGACAGGCCGGGCGTATCGCCCTCGATCAGCAAGAGGCTGACGCCGCCGGCGCCCTCGCCGCCGGTGCGCACGGCGACCGTGAGATAATCGGCGCGCACGCCCGAGGTGATGAAGGTCTTCTCGCCGCTGACGACATAATGATCGCCGTCGCGCCGCGCCTTGGTGCGCAGGTTCGCGACATCGGAGCCGCCGCTCGGCTCGGTGATCGCGAGCGCTGATATCTTCTGACCCGACAACACCTGCGGCAGCACCCGCGCCTTCACCTCCGGCCGGGCAGCGCGCGCAATCGGCGGCGAGCCGATGGTGTGGCTCATCAGGCTGGACGAAACGCCGCCGGCCCCGGCGCGCGCCAGCTCCTGCGAAGCCACGATCTTCATGAACTGGTCGGCGGGAACGCCGCCATATTCCTCAGGGAAGCCGAGGCCGAGCAGGCCGATCTCGGCAGCCTTCGCATAAAGCGACCGCGGAAATTCGCCGGCTTCGTCCCATTCGCTGGCATAGGGCTCGATCTCGCGCGCAACGAAGCGGCGCATCACGTCGCGGAACGCTTCGTGGTCCGCCGTGTAGAACGGGCTTTGCGCCTTCGTGCGCTCCAGCATGGTATCCTCCCAAGAGGCTTAGAAAGGCATTTAACGTTGCCTTGATTTGGTGGCGGCTCACTTGCGTTAAGCCGCTGGCACAAGCCCGCTTCATTCCGTCATCATCGCACGGATGCGGCCGCAATGTCGCGCCAGCCTGTCAACACAAGACCGGTTCCGCACGCCTCCCTTAGCCTTTCCGGAAAAGAACCAGCATACATCGGCAATCAGCCGGGGAGGATACGCCGTGATCCGATCGCGCCAGCTCGCCTTTTCTGCCCTGCTTTCCCTCAGCCTGTGCGCGCCGGTGGCAGCGCAGCAGCCCGGCATCACCGACACCGAGATCAAGTTCGGCAATATCATGCCCTATAGCGGCCCGGCCTCGGCGCTATCAGTCACCGGCAAGGCGTTTTCCGGCTATTTCGACATGGTCAACGAAAAGGGCGGCGTCAACGGGCGCAAGCTCAACATGATCTCGCTCGACGACGGTTTTTCGCCGCCCAAGACGGTGGAAGCGACGCGCCGGCTGGTCGAGAACGACAACGTCGCCTTCATGTTCGGCACCATGGGCACCGCGCCAAGCTCGGCCACCGCAAAATATCTCAACGGCGCAAAGGTGCCGCACCTGTTCCTGATCAGCTCGGCCTCGAAATGGAACGACCCGCAGAACCAGCCCTGGCTGATGGCGCTGCCGTGGGCGCCGAATTATGTCGAGGAAGCCGGCATCGAGGTGCGCTTTGCGCTGTCGAAAAATCCCAACGCGAAGTTTGCGATCCTTTACCAGAACGACGACGCCGGAAAGGATTATCTCGCCGGCGTGAAGAAGGCGCTCGGCGCGGATGCCGACAAGAAGATCGCGATGGCCACGAGCTTCGAGGTCGCCGATCCCACGGTGGATTCGCAGATCCTCACGCTCGCCAACACCAAGGCCGATGTCTTCCTGATCTACAGCGTGACGCCGCGCGCCTGCGCGCAGGCGATCCGGAAAGCACATGAGACCGGCTGGCGGCCGATGCGCTTCATCTCCTCGGGCTGCGCCAACAAGGAGACGGTGATGGTGCCGGCGGGCCTCGACGCCGCGACCGGCATCATGTCGGTCGGCTCGCTGAAGCCGTACTCGGCCGACTCCAGGGATCCGGACCTGATCGCCTATCGCGATTTCATGAAGGCGCGGGTGCCCAATGTCGACCCCGCGAACTTCGCCGCCGGCTATGGCTACATGGTGGCACAGGCGCTGGTGGTGGTGCTGGAGCAGTGCAAGAACGACCTGAGCCGCAACAACATTATGAAGCAGGCGGCAAACCTGAAAGACGTGTCGCTGCCGCTGCTGATGCCCGGCGTCAAGCTCAACACCTCACCGACCGACTACCGCCCGATCAAGGACGGCTACATGGTCGAGTTCCGCGACAACCAGTTCGTGGTGATCAGCGAGTTGCTAAGGGGATCGTGAGGGGCGCTTCCGTCGCAGCCCGTAGGATGGGTAGAGCGAAGCGAAACCCATCATGCTCGCAGGTCCTGGCGATGGGTTTCGCTGCGCTCTACCCATCCTACGAATGGCGCCCCACCCACCGACCTCATCCTGAGGAGCCGCAAAGCGGCGTCTCGAAGGATGGCCGCGGGGGAGATTCGGGCCTGCATGGTTCGAGACGGCGCTTGCGCGCCTCCTCACCATGAGGGGAGAGACGTACGGCAAAACAACCCGGCGGGCAATTTTCGACTTCCGATTTTCCGAATTTTTCTTGACAGCACCCCCAAATCAGCGATATACCCGGCTCGTCCCGACCCGGGTACGAGGGGCGTTTCGCGATCGTCACAAGCGCGGGACGGGATGCGGTGGACGCGGATGCGCCTTTGACGAATGGCGCCAGACGCGTACGGCGAAGTCGTGTGGATCTGACGCCGCGATGCTGGCGTCAAGCTTGCGGGAGGTGTCCTGCGGGTGACGGTGACAACAAGCCCGCTCCGCCGGGATGAGCACGAAGTAAGCCGTAAAGCCATTGCGCAGGGGATGTCGGAATGCCTCCGCTCACCTGTATGCTCGTGTGCGCCTTTTTTTGCTTGCGCATCAGGCGCACGAGACCTCGGGTGCAGCGTGCACCCGGCATTCCCTGCGCCCTCTCTTCGAAGAGGGACAACGAATTTTGGAAAACTCGGACGCTCGATGCGTCGCGAGAACGCTGCCACATACTCACCCGTCATCATCCGCGAAGGCGGATGATCCAGTATTCCAGAGGCCGCAGTGATAGGACCGACAAGCCGCGGCGTACTGGATCCCCGCCGGAGCCTGTCATCGGGCGGCCATTCGGCCGACCCGTTGGCGGGGATGACGGTGGAGAGAGACCTGACGCCGCAGAGTCGCCGAGCCAGGTTCACAACCACTCAACGCAAGACGATATCGCGATTCGACCGCCTCATTCGACATAGCGTAAAGTGAAGCCGATACCAGGCGGCGCAAGAACCGCGAGACATCAGGAGGCAACCTTGTCCGTCCGCTACTACGACTGGATCGCCCATTTCAGCCGCCGCACGCCGGACAAGATCGCATTGATCGATCTGGCAAGCGGACGCCGCTTCTCCTATGCGCAGCTCGACGCCCGTGTCTCGCGGCTCGCCACGCATCTGCGCGACCGGTTCAGGATCGCGCGCGGCGACCGGGTCGCGGTGCTGGCGCTGAACACGACAGATACGCTGGAGGTACAATTCGCCTGCTTCCGGCTGGGCGCCGTCTTCCTGCCGCTGAACAACCGGCTGACCGTTCCCGAGTTGCAGTTCATCGTCGGCGACGCATCGCCGAAAGTGATGATCCATGACAGCGATCTCGCCGAGACCGCGCTGACGGTGGCAAGACTCTGCAACGTCTCCGCCTCGCTGCTGTTCGGGGCCGGCGGCTCCTATGAGGCGGCGATTGCAGATGCAAGGCCGTTGGAACAATTCGAGGACGTCAGCCTCGATGACATCTCGACCATCATGTACACCTCGGGCACCACGGGCCTGCCCAAGGGCGCGATCATCACCCACGGCATGACGTTCTGGAACTGCGTCAATCTCGGCGGACCCGCTTATATCTCACCAAGCTCGGTGCTGCTCACCGTGCTGCCGCTGTTCCACACCGGCGGGCTGAATTGCTACACCAACCCCGTGCTGCATGCCGGCGGCACCGTCTACATCATGCGCGCCTTCGATCCCGCTCTCGCACTTCAATTGATCAGCGATCCTGCGCAGGGCATCAACGTGTTCTTCGGCGTGCCCTCGATCTACCAGTTCATGGCGCAGCATCCTGCCTTCGCGACATCCGACTTCAGCCGCCTCGTGATCGGCGGCGTCGGCGGCGCGCCGATGCCGGTGCCGCTATTGAGAGTGTGGGAAGCGCGTGGCGTCGCCCTGCAACAGGGTTACGGCATGACCGAGACATCGCCGTCGGTGATGGTGCTCGACAAGGAAGATGCGGGACGCAAGGCTGGCTCCTCCGGCAAGCCGGTGCTGCATACGGAAGTGCGGATCGTGCGGCCCGACGGCACGGATGCCGCGGTCGGCGAACTCGGCGAGCTCTGGGTCAAGGGGCCGAACGTCACGCCCGGCTACTGGAACCGGCCGGACGCCAACCAGTCATCCTTCACCGACGGCTGGCTGCACACCGGCGATGCCTCGCGGATCGATGAAGACGGCTTTTACTACATCGTCGACCGCTGGAAGGACATGTACATTTCCGGCGGCGAGAACGTCTATCCCGCCGAGGTCGAGAGCGTACTGCATCAGCTCACCGCCGTTGCGGAGGCCGCCATCATCGGCGTGCCCAATGAGCAATGGGGCGAGGTCGGCATGGCGATCGTCGCGGTCAAGCCGGGCCAAACGCTGACGCCGTCAGAGATTCACGCGCACTGCGCCGCCAATCTCGCAAAGTTCAAATGCCCGCGGCTGATCGAGTTCGTCGATGCCCTGCCGCGTAACGCGACGGGCAAGATCCACAAGCCGACGTTGCGGAAGCAGTTCAACGTGTCGAAGCCGACGGACGCGAGCGCGGCGGCGTCGTGAGCCACCGCTCTCTCCACGTCATTGCGAGCGAAGCGAAGCGACGAAGCAATCCATCTATCCCTTTGCCGCACTATGGATTGCTTCGCTCCGCTCGCAATGACGGGGATAGAGCGCGCACTTCATTGGCACCGCGATCGTAGCGCCGCCTCAGCCGTACGCGAACGCACTGTCATCGAGATCAATCGCCGGAATCTCGTCCTTCTCGGCCCAGTAATCCTGCGTATGCGACCACTCCGCCTTGTCACCACGCTTCGGCAACAGATGCATGTGGCGTAGCATGTAGCCGGGATTGAAATTCTCTTCATCGATCCACGGCAGTTTTGGCATGTTGTCGTCCTGCACGCGCAGTGTCGGCACCACGCGCCTGACGCCCTTGTCCTTCATATGCGCCAGCATGCGGCAGACGAAATCGGCGACGAGATCGGTGCGCAGGGTCCAGCTCGCGCGGAAATAGCCGAACACCCAGGCCATGTTGGGAACGCCGGTGAACATCATGCCGCGATAGGTGACGGTGTCGGAAAAATCGAGCGGCTTGCCGTCGATCTCGAAGGCGATGTCGCCGAGGATACAGAGGTTGAAGCCGGTGGCGGTCACGATGATGTCGGCCTCGAGCTCCTGCCCCGACTTGAGCAGGATGCCCTTCTCGGTGAAGCGGTCGATATGGTCGGTGACGACGGAAGCCTTGCCGTCCTTGATCGCCTGGAACAGGTCGGCGTCCGGCACGAAGGCAATGCGCTGGCGCCACGGCCGATAGCTCGGCGTAAAGTGCTTGTCGACGTCATAACCTTCCGGCAGCACCGCGCGAACGGCGCCGAGCAGTTCCTTCTTCACCGCGTCCGGCTCGCTGAAGGAGCGCTTGGTGAACCAGTCCTGCTCGAACAAAATCTTCCGGCGCACGATCTCGTGGATCCATTCCTCCTTGACCTGCAACCGGCGCAGCTCTTCAGCGAGCTCGATCGCGTTGCGGCCGGTGCGGAAATAGGTCGGCGAACGCTGGAGCATGGTGACATGCTCGCATTTCAGGTTCGGAATCAGCGTCGCGGCGGTGGCGCCGGAGCCGATCACGACGATCCTCTTGCCCTCGGTGACGAGATCTTCCGGCCAGGTCTGTGGATGGACGATCTGGCCCTTGAATTTGTCCATGCCGGGCCATTCGGGCGTGTAGCCTTCGGAATGGCGATAATAACCCTGACACATCCAGAGGAAGTTTGCGGTGAACTGCAGCGCGTCGCCGGTGACCTTGTTGACGACGTCGACGGTCCAGAGATTGGTCTCGCTCGACCAGCTCGCCGAGTTGATATGGTGGTTGTAGCGGATATGCCCAGCGAGTTCGTTCTCCTCGATCACTTCGCCCATATAGGCGAGGATTTCCGCGGCGGTCGCGATCGGCGGGCCCTTCCACGGCTTGAAGCTGTAGCCGAAGGTGTGCAGGTCGCTGTCGGAGCGGATGCCCGGATATTTGTGCGTCCACCAGGTGCCGCCAAAGGTCTCCTGCTCTTCCAGCACCACGAAGCTGGTTCCCGGCATCTGCTTCGTCAGATGATAGGCGCTGCCGACGCCGGAGATGCCGGCGCCGACGATCAGCACGTCGAAATGCTCGACTTTCTGCGCGGCGGAAATCGTGCGGGAAGGCGCGGTGACGTTCATGCGTTTCAATCTTTGTTTGAACGGTGAAGCCTTGCTCGCAAATTTTGTAGCGATCAATCACAGATCACACAAGATCAATCACGGATCACACAGGACGCATGGCGCTGCGCCAAACCTAGAGGGCAGCACCCCATTGCCGCGCCGTCTGCGCTATCCAGTCGCGATAGAGCGTCAGCGGCGTCACGCCGGTCATGCCGCCGCAGCCCGCGCTGCCGTTCGGCCCGGTGGACCAGCTCACGACACCGACGATGACGGGGCCGTTCGGCTTGTCCTCAAACACAGGCGCGCCGGAATCGCCGGTGCAGGCGCCGAGTCCATCGCGCGTGCCCTGTCCGACGGGATCGACAAGACGGATTTGCAGCGTGCCCGGCCTGCCCGTGGCGACCAGGCCGGCGACGCGGATGGTGCCGCCGCTCTTGCCGTCGCCGCGCAAGGTGACGCCGATGCCGGCGATGGTGAAGCGGCCGCCAACCGCAATCGGGATATTTGGCATGCCAAGCGCGGCCGGGATTTTTGCCTTCGCCGGCGCATCGAGCTGCAACAGCGCGACGTCGGCGGTGGCGCGGTGCGCGAGCATCGCATCCATCTTGAAGGCGGGATGGATGGCGACGCTGCGCAGCGTCTGCAAGACAGGCTGGCCCGAGCTGCTGTCCACGAGCCGGTATTCCGCACCCGGCTGCACGCAATGCGCCGCCGTCAGCACGATCCTTGGCGCGATCAATGCGCCGGTGCAGAAATTGCCGCGCGATCCGATGATGGTGACGACGGAACGCGCGACGCCCTCGGTGGACGGCGCGCCGCCGCCGACGATGGCGTGCGCCGGTGCGGCGGACAGCAGTGCAGCGGCAACAACAAATGGCTTTGCGTATTTCATGCGGCAGAAATAGCCGGTCGCGCTCATGCCGCCAAGCGTCCGAAAGACTGGCTTGCACGGGATTTCCGTGTTAGCCGCACGCCAACGAATTTTTCGAACCGGCAGGGTGGAATGATCGAAGCGGTGATCTGGGATTTTGGCGGGGTACTGACCTCTTCGCCGTTCGAGGCGTTCGCGCGGTTCGAGCGCGAGCGCGGTCTGCCCGCCGACATCATCCGCCGCACCAACGCCGCCAATCATCTGGAAAATGCCTGGGCAAAATTCGAGCGCGCCGAGGTCGATATCGAGGCGTTCGACCAGTTGTTCGCCGACGAGTCGCGGGCGCTCGGCGCCGAAGTCCGCGGCAAGGACGTGCTGCCGCTCTTGTCCGGCGACATCCGGCCGGAAATGGTCGAAGCGCTCAAGCGCATCAAGCAGAAGCACAAGACCGGCTGCATCACCAACAACCTGCCGGCCAACGCCATCGGCAGTGCCACCGGCCGCTCGCTCTACATCGCCGAAGTGATGGTGCTGTTCGACCACGTCATCGAGTCCGCCAAGATCGGCTTGCGGAAACCCGATCTGCGCATCTACCAGATGATGGTCGAGACGCTAAAGGTCGATCCGAAAAACTGCGTCTATCTTGACGATCTCGGCGTCAACCTGAAGCCGGCGCGTGGCATGGGCATGACGACGATCAAGGTGCTGAGCGCATCGCAGGCGCTGGAGGAGCTGGAGGCGGCGACGGGAATGGCGCTGCGCTAGCATGCTCGATACGCGCTGGCGCATGCCAAAACGTCAGCCCGGGCGACCCAATCGGCGCTTGTCCTTTGCCGGGAACGCAGGCAGAACAATTGTAACCCGATACCCATCCGGAGCTGAACATCGTGGCTGAGAACCGGCCTGCGGCCTCGATCGAGGCAGTCGAAAGCGGCCTTGCGGCGCAGGGCTACATCGCGAGCCGGCAGATCGCGACCGCGGTCTATCTCGCCCAGCAAATCGAAAAGCCGATCCTGGTCGAGGGTCCTGCCGGCGTCGGCAAGACCGAACTTGCAAAAGCGATCGCGGCCTGGCGCGGCCAGAAGCTGATCCGTCTGCAGTGCTACGAAGGGCTGGACGAAGCCAAGGCGCTGTATGAGTGGAAATACGCCAAGCAATTGCTCTACACGCAGATCCTGAAGGACAAGCTCGGCGAAGTGCTGGGGGGAGCCGCGACGCTGCATGCCGCGCTCGATCAACTGCACGATTTCGGCGACGTGTTCTTCTCCAAGGAGTTCGTCGAGCCGCGGCCATTGTTGCAGGCGCTGGAGCAGCCGGCGGGGTGCGTGCTGCTGATCGACGAGATCGACAAGTCGGACGCGGAATTCGAATCGCTGCTGCTGGAAATCCTCAGCGATTTCCAGGTCACCATTCCCGAGCTTGGCACCGTCTCGGCGGTGGCGCCGCCGACGGTGATCCTGACCTCCAACAGCGAGCGCGACCTTGGCGATGCGCTGAAGCGGCGCTGCCTGCATCTGCATATCGGCTTTCCCGAGCAGAGACTGGAAGAGCGCATCGTCGAGAGCCGCGTGCCCGGCATCTCGCAGGTGCTGCGCAAGCAGATGGTCGGCTTCATCCATGAGGTCCGCACCCTGGACCTGAAAAAACTGCCGTCGGTGAGCGAGACCATCGACTGGGCGCGCGTGCTGGTGTTGCTCCAGGCTTCCGAACTCGGCCATGAGATCGTCACGGATACGCTCAACGTGCTCCTGAAATACGAGGCCGATATCGAGACAACTCAGCCTCAAATCAGCACCTTCATCGCCAAGGCTGCGCGTCAAAACGTCTTCGGTTGACATGGGATGAGAGAAAACCTGCATCGCTTCTTTCGGGCGGCGCGGGGAGCCGGGGTCCGGCTCTCGCCCGCCGAAAGCATCGATGCGATGCGGGCGGTCTCGAAAGTCGGCATCGACGATCGCGCCATCCTGCGCGACACCTTCCTGCTGACACTCGCCAAGACGCAGGAGGAGAAGCGCGCGCTCGGCGACTGCTTTGACCTGTTCTTCAGCCAGCCCGAGCCGCCGCCGTCCGCGCCGGACAACGACAACACCGATGAGAATGAGGAGACCGGCGAAGCGCCGCAGGGCGGCGGTCAACCGGCCGAAGGCGGCGCCGACGCTCAGCCGACCGAGGGTCTCGGCGCGTTGGCCCAGATGCTGCTCTCGCAGGACCGCAATGCGATTGCAGCGGCGATCGCGAACGCAGCCAACGCGGCGTCCCTGTCGAACATTCGCTACTTCACCCAGCGCGGCATCTTTTCCACCCGCATCCTCGACCAGATGGGGATTCAGCGGCTGCGCGACGACCTCGACAATCTGACCGCGTCAAATCCCGGGCTGGCCGAGCGGCTGGCGGCCGCCACCGACGGCCTGCGCGATGCGGTGCGCGAAACCGTCTCGCAGGCGCTGCTTCTCTACGGCCGCGAGGAAGCCGAGAATTTGCGCAACGAAATCCTGCGCAACGCCCCGCTGGCGCGGATCGAGCCGCGGCAGGTCGAGCAGATGCGCGCGCTGATCCGCCAGATCGCGCGCCGCCTGCGCGAGCGCTACTCCAAGCCGCGCAAGCGCCAGCGCCGCGGCCATCTCGACGTCCGCCGGACGCTCCGGCGCAATGCGGCCTGGGGCGGCGTGCCCTTCCTCACCGCATGGAAACGAAAACATCGCGACCGGCCAAAGATCGTGGCGCTGTGCGACGTATCCGGCTCGGTCGCGCGGGTATCCGACTTTTTCCTGCTGCTGATCCACAGCCTGCACGAAGTGGTCGACGACGTCCGCTCCTTTGCCTTCTCCGGCCACCTGATCGAAGTCAGCGACATCCTCGAGAAGAAATCGCCGGAAGCGGCGATGGCCGAGATCATGTCGAAGGTCGGCTTCGGCTCTTCCGATTACGGCTCTTCGCTCGCCGATTTCGAGGACGAATGGATGAACGCGATCACGCCACAGACCACGGTGATCGTGCTCGGCGATGCCCGCAGCAACAATCTCGATCCGCGCGCCGATATTTTGCGGCGGATCAGCGAGCGCTCAAAACGGCTGGTGTGGCTCAATCCCGAGGGGCGCATGGCCTGGGGCTTTGGCGATTCCGAGATGCCGCGCTATGCGACCTTCTGCTCCGTCGTGCGCCAATGCGCCACCGCAAAGCAGCTCGAGCGCGCGGTGTCGGATATCGTCGCGACGTATCAGTAGCGGGCGATGAAGCTCCGATAGCGAAGGATCAATGTTCGATCACTGCGTCCGGCGGCAGCAGTTTGATATAATCGGGTCCCCGCTCGAAAGCAGAATGATGCACGAGGGAGCCGGACGGTATCGTGCGCCGCCGGAACTGGTTCATGCGCTTGCCTTCCTGCTTCGTGCTGTAGTCATAATGCCGCTTGGGAATGTATTCGGCGGCCCACCAGGCCGGCGTCAGCGACTCGTGCATTGCGGCCGTCGGATTGGGCGGAACGTAACCGCCGCCGGACCGGCCCAGCACCAGATCGACTCTCGCTTGATTCACGAGCAAGCCGGCGGCGATTGCTTCCCGGAGCATCCAGTCGAGCGCGAGTTTGGAAAGCCCGCTCTCCGCTTCGGGGTAGCCGCCGCCAACGTCGCAGTGCACGCCGGGGAACCAGACTTGCTTGATGTCCTTCGGTCCGCCGGTAGGCGTCGGGTGCCAAAGATTTGTACGGAAAAATGCACGCCGCTCGTCGATGGCCACGGCGTGACGGCCGATGGCGATATCCGGATTGTTGGCCGAGTAAGGCAGCCGGACCGGATTCTCGATCCAGCCAACCGAACTCACGGTATCCCACACACCGGCGAAATGCGGGTTGCATGTTTCGATGCAGAAGTGCTGCTTGAATTCGCCGGCGAGATCGAAATAGCGCTTGATCTCGTCCTCGTCGCTCTTGCGCTCCCTCAGCTTGGTGATCGCCATCATCATCCGGATCGCATACGGCACCAACGGCTCGTTGCCGGGCCGGATCAGGCCGTACATGTGAAGCAGGCCGGTGAGGGCGCGGACGGTGTATGCACCGCGGCTGAAGCCGAAGAGAAACACACGATCGCCCGGCTGGAACTGGTTCATCAGGAAGACGTAGGCATCGCGAATATCTGTCTCGAGTCCGTATCCGATTGCCAGGCCAAGCAGCTTGGTCACCTTGCGTCCCGCCGTGGTGACGGCGCCGACGGCCTCCATCGTGCCAACGCCCGGGTGGTAGTAGGTCTTCTGCGTATCGTGCGCGAGAGTGTAGAACAGCTTCACCACGTTGGTGTTGTTCTGTTTGAACTCATTTGCAGTACCGTCACAGCAGACGATGATGTTCTTGCTCATGCATTCCCCCGATTGCAGCGCAATAAAATGTCTAGGACAATTCCACGACGACTGACTTTTCGGCTGCCTTGCGCGCGTTTGCCTTCCACGGCCCGGGATAGGCGGTGCGCAGCGCCTCCAGCATCTCCTTGAGGTTCTTCACCCTGGCGCCGTCCTTTTCGAGTGTATAGCCGGGGGCCTTCCAGGTCACGTCCTCGTTGGTGAAATGCATGGTGATGTCGCGATTGCCGTGCATCTTTATCAAAGCTTCCAGCGTCGGCGCGTCGGGATTGTCGAACTTGCCGTTCGCCGAGAAAACGTAGTGCTTGGCTTCGAAGGTTCGCAGGAATTTTTCCGAGCAATTCCGGATACTGCCGTGATGCGGCATTTTCAGCACATCGAGCACCGGAGCCGGCCCGAGATCAAGTTCGCCCCAGGCCGTCACGATGTCGTTGCCATTGGCATCGCCGGTAAGAAGCAGCTTCTTGCCGCCGACCTCGACGAGAACAACGATCGAAGAAAGGTTCGCAACGGAACTGTCCATCAACTTCTGCGGCAGGAATAGCTCCTGCAAGGCGGCCTGGCGCGCCTCCTTGGTGGGCTTTTGCAGCGCCTTCTCCCACTCCTTGCGCAGCTTATCGAGCCGCTTCTGCAACGGGCCGATCACGGTGACCTTTGCGCCCTCGATATTGAACGGCTGTTGGCCCTGCTTGGCGACAACCAGGCCGCGGACCGGCGCGTTACCTTGCAGGCCCAATGTGGTAAGACTGCTCGCCAGCGTGATGCCCTGGCCCACGCTCTCCATGATCATCCGCGCGTGCTCATCGGCGACGCCGGGCAAGTTCTGTACGCTGACCAGCGATTGCAGCGAGGCCGTTTGCGCATCCGCCGGCATGCCGGCCGGCTTCGGCCCGACGAGCCCTTCGAAGGAGTTGAACCAGAAGCGGTCAAACTTGACCGCCGCGGGGTCGGCCGCTGTTGCCCCAACCAGCTTTTGCATCAGGTTCATGATGCCGAAGATGTGGTCGTCGTCGATATGGCTGACCATTCCAAGCGCTACCGGCAACGGCTTGTTCGGATCGGCGTTGATTTCGTCTTTGATGTCCTCGATCCTCGGCAACAACACATCCAGCCAGACCGAGATTTGCTGTCCGCCGGAATCGCCCGCACGCGGCCCGCCATCGATGATCCAGAATCGTTCCTTGCCGTCAGGCCCGGGATAGCGCAGCAGGAGGCAATCGCCGTAGAGGGCATTCAGCGCCTCGAGAGCCACCATGGGTCAACTCCTCCTATACCGACTGTAGCGCCCTCAGCACGTCGAGCAGGCCCGTTCCCTGGAAGCTCGACTCGCGCTTGAGGTCGGTCGTGGTCTGCAACAGGATTTCCTTGATGCGCAATGGCCTGCCAATCAGTTCCGGATAACGCGCCATCAGCATGGCGGTCGCACCAGCGACATGCGGCGCAGCCATCGACGTTCCGTCCATGCGCTGGCTCCGGCCATTGCGAATCGTCGACGTGATCTTTTCGCCGGGGGCCAGCAGATCCGGCTTTCGCCGGCCGTCGCCGGTCGGCCCCCGGGCCGAGAAATAGCTCACGCCGTAGAGGTGAGGATCCCGGCGATGCGTGGAGCCGACGGTGATGACGTTGTCGGCATTGCCCGGATCGGTGATGGTGATCGCCCGATAACCGTTGCCGAGGCTCTGCTTTTGCGGGCCCTGGCCTTCGAATCCGGTATTGCCGGCCGCCGCGACGACCACGGTGCCGGCGCCGACCAGATGGTTGCAAGCTTCGCAAATCGGCGTCTGACCGCAGGCAAAGCTATCGACGTCATGCGCCAGCGCCAGCGACAGGTTGACGCCGTGCACCACGGGATTCGCCCGGTCCCGATTCAGCCATCCGACGAACTCGATCGCACACAGGATCGCGAACTCGTCGCCGCGGCCCTCGGAGTCGAACACCCGCAGATCGTACAGCGTCAGATGCGGGCACATGCCGGTCAGTTCCCTGCCGGTATCGCGATCCTTGGGAAGGTTCGCCGCAAGGATGCCGGCTACGTGGGTGCCGTGATCGGTGCCGGGGACACGATAGCCGTCTTCAGCTTCCGGTGCGTCGACGATAATCGTATTCCCGTCATGCGGCACCTCGATCAGCGGGCTGACGATTTCCCACTCGATATCCCGGGTGTTCTCGCTCCGCATTTTCAGATGCAGCAGCCGATCCTTGTTTGTCTTCTCGGCAAGCACGCGATTGACCGCGGCTTTTTTCGACGGTTCGACCCCCTCGGGACTTCCGGCATGAGCGACGATGTCGCGCACCATCGTGAAGTCATATGTCTTCACGACCCTGGAAAACTTCAGGCAATCCGGCCGCTCAGGATACGTGCCGGCCTTGAAGCGCTCCCTCGTGGCGTCGTCCAATCTCTTGTGCGCCAGGTTCAGGAAGGCCGGGTGAGTGGCATCGATGCCGCCGTCGATCACGGCGAACGTGATGCCTGTCGTGTTGATGTTGAACACGCGCTGTGCCGCATCGGCCTTCACCGTGTTGCGCGATTCGAACAGCGTCTGCGTTGCCGGTCTGTTCAGGCTGATCAGGTACACGCCCTTGTCTTCCTTGGGGTCGATGCCTCTCGTGTTGTGCATTAAGTTCCACGCGAGCTTGTACAACGCATGCAGATCGTCCTGCGAGACTGGCGGCTGATCTTGCTCGGCGTCGTTATCCTCGGGGGCCGGCCCCAGCCGGTACGCAAGCCCCGCCAGCCTCCATAACTCTTCCTTGGTGTCGGCCGCGCGGAGAAACTCGATAAATCCGACCAATGCCAGATATCGGGACAGCTCGTTTTTCGGTGCACCAGGATCATTGACGATTGCCTGGTAGGCCGCATCGAAGCTACGGAAGTCGCTGTCGCTGTCTTGCTGCCCCGGTATGCCCAACGACGACCACCACCAGCTGGACATCGGCACCAGGTAGCAGACCAGCATGTCGAAATTTGCGCAGACGACGACGCGGCTGTCGCTGCTCGCGATTCGCGCAAAGGCCGGCCAGACGCCTCTCCCGAATTGCCGGATATTTTCATTCAGCCGCCCGCGCAGCCATTCGGCTATTTGACCCGGCCTGACCCCCGACCACGGGGTCACGAGGAGGTCGAGCGGCGGCTCGGTCGGCGTGGGGTGCTCCGGATCGATGCGCGCCCAAGCCATTCTTTCCGCGATGCGGATGTAGCGAAGCCAGACATCCGGCATCACCGGGCTGTCCTGCGTCCTGCGGGCGCGTCCAAATGTTTGAAAGACGAAACGCCGGAGGGTCGCCTCATCCAGCCTGCCCTTTTCATCAATACCGGTCGGCGGCGGAGATGGTGGCTTTGGCGGAGTCAGCGGCGGAGGTGGCGGTGGCGGAGGCAGTGGCCCTGATGGGGGCGGCGGGTCCGACGGAGGTGGCGGCCCCGGCGGAGGTGACGGTGGTTCTGGCGGGGGCGGAGATGTGCCTGACGGCTCCTGAGAGGCAGCAGATGAATCTTCCACAGACACGGGCGGCTCTGAGGATGCAGCGTCAGCCGATGCCCTCTTCCGGCCCTTTTGTGGCGTGGATTTCTTCGCCATCTGGCTCCCCAGCGCGTAGCCGCAGACCGAACCCAAGCAATATGGCGGCATTACTCCCCTAATGCCCGCTAGAGTTGCATAAGGAACAGCGGTCCGCAATAGACGCCATTATTTTCCATCGCTCTCCGCAACGCCAAGGGCCAACGCTCGGGTCGTCAACTCACCACCATGCCCTTACGGGATGCGGCCTCGAGGCCGAATGACAATCGTTCCCTGCGCGGAACGATCTCCGCCCTTCTAAATGGCAACCAAGCCTGCCATCATCGCTTAATCAGCCCCTGTTCGACGACCACGCCTCCATGTATGCATCACCGATCCCGGATCGCGGATCCGAAAGCCCTGCCACCGCCCTTTCCGTACTCAACTCCGTCTTCGGCCTCACCGCCTTCCGCGGCGAGCAGGAAAAAATCGTGCGGCATGTCGCCGATGGCGGCAATTGCCTGGTCTTGATGCCGACCGGCGGCGGCAAGTCGCTGTGCTATCAGTTGCCCTCGCTGCTGCGGAAGGGCTGCGGCATCGTGGTATCGCCGCTGATCGCGCTGATGCGCGACCAGGTCGCAGGCCTGATCGAGGCCGGCGTCAATGCAGCGGTGTTGAATTCGACGCTGTCGTTCGAGGAAGCTTCCGAAGTCGAGCGACGGCTGCTCGCCGGCGATCTCGACCTGCTCTACGTCGCCCCGGAGCGGCTGTTGACGCCGCGCTGCCTCAACTTGATCGGCCAGGCAGACATCGCGCTGTTTGCGGTCGACGAGGCGCATTGCGTCTCGCAATGGGGACATGACTTCCGGCCCGAATATATCGGGCTATCGGTGCTGTCGGAAAAATTTCCCGAGGTGCCGCGGATCGCGCTGACCGCAACCGCCGACGAATTGACGCGCAAGGAGATCGCCGAACGGCTGTCGCTCACCGATGCGCCGTGCTTTGTCGCGAGCTTCGATCGCCCGAACATCCGTTACGAGATCGTCGACAAGCAGAACTCGCTCAACCAGCTCAAGACCTTCATCGCCGAGCGTCACGCGGGCGAGGCCGGCATCGTCTATTGCCTGTCGCGCGCCAAGGTCGAGGACGTCGCATCGGCGCTGTCGGAAGCCGGCATTCCAGCGCTGCCCTATCATGCCGGGCTGGATGCTTCGTTGCGTGCGCGCCACCAGGACCGTTTCATCAACGAGGACGGCATCGTCATCGTCGCCACCATCGCGTTCGGCATGGGCATCGACAAGCCCGACGTGCGCTTCGTCGCGCATCTCGACCTGCCCAAGAGCATCGAAGCCTATTACCAGGAGACTGGCCGGGCCGGGCGCGACGGAAAACCGTCCAGCGCCTGGATGGCCTACGGCCTGTCCGACATCGTGCAGCAGCGGCGAATGATCGACGAGTCCAGCGGTTCCGACGCGTTCAAGCGCGTCTCGATCGGCAAGCTGGACGCGCTGGTCGGGCTTGCCGAAACCGCGCATTGCCGGCGCCGCCGCCTGCTCGGCTATTTCGGCGAAGCGGTGGAAGCGGAAAGCTGCGGCAATTGCGACAATTGCCTCACCCCGCCAAAGATGCGCGACGGCAAGGTCATCGCGCAAAAGCTCTTGTCCTGCGCCTATCGCACCGGCCAGCGGTTTGGCGCGATGCATCTGATCGACGTGCTGGTCGGCCGCATGACCGAAAAGGTCACGCAATTCGGCCATGACAAGCTCTCGGTGTTCGGCATCGGCCGCGAGCTCAACGAGAAGCAGTGGCGCGCGGCGCTGCGCCAGCTCGTCGCGATGGGCCATCTGCGCGCCGACGGCGAGGCGTATGGCGCGCTGAAGCTGACGGAGACTTCGCGCGGCGTGCTGAAGGGCGAGACCGAGATCTGGCTGCGGGAGGCGGCGCCCAGCACCCGCAACCGCGCCATCCGGGCCAAGTCGCGACGCGGCGAGCTTGCGCCCACGCCTGCGAATGGCGCGGCCGCCGATCCGGCGTTGCATGCGGCGCTAAAGGCCTGGCGTTCGGAGATCGCGCGTGCGCGCGGCGTGCCGGCCTATGTGGTGCTGCACGATTCCACCATCGACGGCATCGCCGCCACGCGGCCGGCAACGCTGGGTGAACTCCGTGGCATCGCCGGCATCGGCGACAAGAAGCTCGAGCATTATGGCGAGGAGCTGCTCGCGTTGGTGAGAGCGGGCGCGGCTCCCTGATGAATACGCTCTGACGCGCGCTGGAAAGCGGCGGCTTCCGCGGCCGATAGCGCCTTCAACCGAACCGCGACGTGCTTGTGATAGGGCGTGCCGGCGATGGGATCGCGGTTGCCGCTCTCTGTGAGTAGATTGATGCGCGGGCCATTGACGAGGCGTTCGCCATCCGCTGCCGGATAGGACTGGCCAAAGCCATGGGGCAGCGCGAGCTGGCCCCTGCGCATGGAGTCGTCGGCCTTGCAGCGGGCGACAAGGCGGCCGGTCGTCGATTCGACGGCCACCCAGTCGCCGTTTGCGACGCCGAGTTCGCCGAGGTCGGACGAGTTGATCAGCAGCGCACCGTCGCGATCGTCGCGGCGCCAGGCCGGATCGCGAAAAATCTGGTTGGCGTTGAACATGCGCCGCTGGCCGGCGGCCAGCATGAACGGAAATTCCTTTGGCGCGCCGGCGGTGCGCGGGTCGAGGCTCGAGAGCCATTCCAGCATGCCGGGCACCGCCAGGCGAATCTTGCGGTCGGGATGGCCGACCAGCGACCACACCTCATCATATTCATGCTGCGTGATGACGGTGCCCTGGCGGGCCGACACGATCGCATCGAACAGCATGTCGCCGAGTTGTGCATCGGGAATTTCGGCCGGAGCGCCGATCGCGCGCCGGACCGCCAGCGGCGAGCGCTTGGCGCATGACAGCGCCGCGTTCCACATCGGAGCCGCGGCGGCGGTTCCGTCGGGAAGAGTCCGGCCCAGCGTGTGGTAGAGCACCAGCGCCCCCATCGCCGCGAGGTTTGGGTTTTCGCCCATAAAGGCGCGGAAGGCCAAAGCGAATTCCGGCCGCGAGCGCTTGGCCGCATCCCGCAATGGCGCCAGCACATTGTCGCCCGGAAGCAGGCCCATCGCCCGCGCCAGCCGGGTGTAGATTTCGGGCTCGGGCAACGTGCCTTCGAGCGGCGGCACGACGCCGGCACGGACGTGGAAATAATTGGTCGGGAATTCGAGGTTGAACAGCGTGAACTCGGTCTTCTCATATTGAGAGGATGCCGGAAGGACGTAATGCGCAAGCCGCGCGGTCTCGGTCATGGCGACGTCGACGACGACGCATAGTTCGAGCGAACGCAGCGCGCGTTCGACCGCTTCGGTGTTGGCGGCAGTGTTGGCCGGATTGGAGCTGTCGATCCAGACGCCGCGCAGGCGGTCGGGATGGTTGCCCAGCACCGCGTCGGGAAAGATGTTCGGCGGCAGCAGGCCGGCGATGACCTCGTCGCCGGTCGGCGAAAATTTCTGGCCGGGCGAATTGCCCCACAGCGGCTGTAGCCAGCTATGCAACTGGTTGGTGCCTTTGCGGCCAAAGCTGCCGGAGAGCATGATCAGCAACTTTTCGAGATAGGAATTGAGCGTCGAATTGACGCCCTGCTGGATACCGAGCTCGACCCGCACCACCATCGCCCTGGCGGCGGCGATCATCGCGGCACAGCGCTCAATGTCGGCGAGCGGGATTTCGGCGGCCGCTGCCCATTCCTCCACCGGAATAGCCAGCAAGGCCTGCTTCACTTCATCGAAGCCGACGGTGTGTTGCTCGATGAAGTCATGGTCGATGGCATCGGACCGCACCAGCGTCGCAAGCAAGGCGCCGAGCAGGAACGCGTCGGTGCCGGGACGAACGGCGAGATGCAGGTCGGCCATCTCTGCGGTTTCCGAGCGGCGCGGATCGACCACCACAAGCTTTCGTGACGGGTCCTTGCGGATCTGGTTGAGATGATCACGTGCATTCGGGAAACCATGCGCGATCCACGGATTGGCGCCGATCACGAGCAGGAGATCGCAATGGTGCACGTCCTCGGCGGTATGGCAGGTCTGGCTGCCGAACATGTGGCCGTTGATCCAGAAGTCGCCGGTCTTCTCCTGCGACAGCGCATTGAAGACGTGGCGCGAGCCGAGCGCGCGCAGGAACGCATTGGCATAGGCGCCGCCGGCATGGTTGCCCTGCCCGCCACCGCCATAGAGCGCCAGCGCCTTGCCGCCGTGCCGGTCGACCAGATCGCGCATCCGGCCGGCGATCTCCGCAATGGCGACGTTCCATTCGATGGGCTCGAAGGAGCCGTCGGCGCGCCGGCGCAGCGGCGTGGTGAGCCGGTCCTTATGATGCGCGTAATAGGGAATGCGCGCGGCCTTGTTGCAGAGATAGCCTTGCGATTTCGGGCTGGTGCGGTCGCCGCGGACCTTTTCGATGCGCCCGTCGTCGACGAGGACCTCGATGCCGCAGTTGACGTAACAGAGATTGCAGGCCGTCTTGTGCCACGTTCCCGTGCTCATGACCGTCTCCTTGCATTGGGCGCGGCCGGATCGAACGGAACTGGCAGCCGCCTTTATTCTCCTTTATATTATAAATGTCATACCATGCAAAGCTGAAAAACACCGCGCCGTCTCACGACGCGGTGTCCCAGCCGAATCCAGCCTGTCGTGCCCTTACTTGAAGGGCGTCGCGTACATCAATCCGCCCTTGTTCCAGGTCGCGTTGAGGCCGCGATCGAGTTTCAACGGGCTCGCCTTGCCGACATTGCGTTCGAATATCTCGGCATAATTGCCGCCCGCCTTGATGGCCAGCAGGATCCATTTGTTGTCGAGCCCGAGTCGCGAGCCGAGATCGCCGGAGGCCCCTAACAGGCGTTGCACGGCCGGCACCTGCGACTTCGCCATCTCGTCGGCATTGGCCTGGGTGACGCCGAGTTCCTCCGCCTCGATCAGGCCGTAATGCAGCCAGGTGATGATGTCGCTCCACACCTCGTCGCCGTTGCGGGTGAACGGGCCGAGCGGCTCCTTGCTGATGGTCTGGGGCAGCACGAGATAATCGGCGGGATTTGGCGATGCGGTCGCGACCGCGCCGGCGAGCGCCGACGCATCCTGGGTCATGGCATCGCAGCGCCCGCCGAAGAAGGTCTGATACATGGTGTCGATGCGGTCGAACACCAGCGGCTTCCAGTCGATGTTGTTGGCGCGGCCGTAATCGCCGAGCGTGACTTCATGGGTGGTGCCCTGTGCGACGCAGACAGTGGCGCCCTTCAGGTCCTTGACGTCTTTCACACCGAGGTCCTTCTTCACCACAAACCCCTGGCCGTCGTAGAAATTGACCGGCCCCTGGCGCAGGCCGAGCGTGACGCCGCGCAGATAGGTCTGCGTCGAGTTGCGGTAGAGCACGTCGATCTCGCCGGATTGCAGCGCGGTGAAACGGTTCTGCGCGGTCAGCGCGACATAGCGCACCTTGGCGGGATCGCCGAGCACGGCGGCGGCAAGCGCGCGGCAATAGTCGACGTCGAGGCCCTTGTAATTGCCCTGCGAATCCGGCGCGGAGAAACCGGCAAAGCCGGCGCTGACGCCGCACACCAGCGTACCACGCTGCTTCACCGTGTCGAGCGTGCCCGCCGACGCCATGGACAGCGATGCGGCGAGCACGCCGATCGCGAAGACGATCCTCTTCATGTTGCTACTCCCTCCCTAGTGACCAACATTCTTCAACGCTTCGTCGACGGCCTGGCCGAGCCGGTCGACGATCATGTCGATGTCCTCTTCGCTCGCGATGTAGGGCGGCGCCAGCAGGACGTGATCGCCGATACGGCCGTCCACGGTGCCACCCATCGGATAGCAGCCAAGTCCAAGTTCGAAGGCTTTTGCCTTGATCCGCGCATGGAGCTTGAGCGCGGGATCAAATGGCGAGCGCGTAGCGCGGTCGGCGACGAGTTCGATCGCGTGGAAAAGGCCGCGCCCTCTGATGTCGCCGACGTGGCGATGATTGCCAAAACGCTCGGTGAGCCGCCGTTCGAGGCGGCGGCCCAACTCCCTCACCCGATCAAGCAGACGTTCCTCGCTGACGATCTTCTGCACCTCGAGCGCGGCCGCGCAGGCCATGGGATGCCCCATGTAAGTGTGGCCGTGCTGGAACGCGCCACTGCCATCGCGGATCGTGTCGACGACACGCGAACTCGCCAGCATCGCACCGATCGGCTGGTAACCGCCGCCAAGTCCTTTGGCGATGGCCTGGATATCGGGCGCGATACCCTCCTGCTCCCAGGCGTGCAGGGTGCCGGTGCGGCCCATGCCGCTCATGACTTCATCGAGGATCAGAAGCGCGCCATGACGATTGCAGATCTCGCGCACCGCGCGGAAATACCCTTCCGGCGGCGGCACGCATCCGGAGGTCGCGCCGACCACCGGCTCTGCCATGAAGGCGGCCACGGTATCGGGGCCGAGCCGCTGGAATTCCGCTTCCAGCTCTGCCGCCAGCCGCGCGACGAAATCGGCCTCGGTCTCGCCCTCGCGCTGCTCGTGATAGGCGAAGGCCGGCGTGACGTGGCTGAAGGCATCCGACAGCAGCGGCGCATAGGGCTCGCGCCGCCAGGCATTGCCGCCCGCGGCCAGCGCGCCGAGCGTGTTGCCGTGATAGCTCTGGCGCCGTGCGATGAAGCGTTTTCGTCCGGGCTCGCCGCGCTCCATGAAATATTGCCGCGCGATCTTGATGCTGGCTTCGACTGCTTCCGATCCGCCGCTGACGAAATAAGCGTACGCAAGTCCGCCGGGCTCATGGCCGACCAGCCGTTCGGCGAGTTCTTCCGCAGGCGCCGACGAGAAGAAACCGGTATGGGCATAGGCGAGGTTCGAGGCCTGCCGTTTCATGGCCTCGATCACGCGCGGATGCTGGTGTCCGAGACAGGAGACCGCGGCACCGCCGGAGGCGTCCAGCACGCGGCGTCCGTCCTCGGCAATCAGCCACACCCCCTCGCCGCCAACCGCCCTGGGCGGAGTCTGGCGAAGACTCCGGTGCATCACACGACTGGTTCGCTGGGCCATGATTGTCAGCCTTCTTCGGCAACATATTGAGAGGTGTCGGCAAGGCGCGCTTCAGTTTCTTCCAATCGCCGCTTGGCGCCGACGCCGCCGAGCATGAAGGTGGCCGCCGCCAGCGATTGCGCAACCGCGATGGCGCCGGTCAGGCTTGGGAAAAAACCGGGCGAGGCCGCTGCTTCGAACTGGAGCAGATGATCGGCGCCTTCCGCCATCGGTGCGGAAACCTTGTCAGCGATCGCGATCAGCGTGGCGCCTGAAGCGTGCGCCGCACGTGCGGAGAGCACGCTGGGAGTGGAGTAAGGCGCAAAGCCGATCACCACGACAGCATCGCCGCTGCGGAAGGCGCCGAGGTCGAGATCTTCCGGCCCCGATCCGCCGACCAGTTGCACAGTGTCGGGGCGGAACAGGCGGAGCTGATAGTTGAGGAGCTCGGCAACGCTGCGGCAACTACGAAAGCCGGCGATCCAGATTCGCTTTGCGCCATGCAACGCCTTGGCCGCGCCGGCGATGGCGCCGGGCGAGATGCGTGCGAGGCCGGCGGCTTCCGCCTCCAGCTTGTCCGAGATCAGCGACATCTCGGGATTGGGGCCGGAACGGCGGCCCCTGGCGCGGCCGGAGAAGGGCGAGGACTGCTCGGGCCGCCGCGCTTCCGTCAGGGCGGCGCGCAACTCGTCCCAGCCGGAATAACCGATCGCCTTCGCAAGCCGAGTGAACGCGGCGGGATCGGCGCCCGCCACCGAGGCCAGCTCGCGCATCGAGCGCGTGGTGGCGTCGTAATCGTTGGCGGCGACGAAGCGGCCGACCTGCTGTAGCCGCGAGGGCAGCGACGGAATTGCGCTGCAGAGTTCACTGAGGGGCGAGGGTCTGGCGCTCATGAAACATTTGTTTCATATCTTGCACCATTTTGCAACATATGAAATAGTTATCCCGTTCTGCACGCTGCCGCCACCGTTTCAAGGATGCTCGCGCCGTGACGACGAAACCCGCTTCTCCTCCGTCCCGGCGAATGCGCATCTCGCTGAAGGACAGGAATTTCTCCGGACTGATCTGGCAGATCCTCGTCGTGGCGATCGTGATCGCCATCATCGCGTGGCTGTGGTCGAACACGGTGCACAATCTCTCGGTACGCCGCATCTCGACCGGCTTTGCCTTCCTCGGCCGCGAGGCCGGTATGCCGATCGCCGATAGCTGGCTGCCCTACAGCCCCAAGGACACCTATCTGCGCGCCTTCATCGTCGGGATATCGAACACGCTGCGCGTCGCCGTGATCGGCATCGTGCTGGCGACGGTGCTCGGCACGCTGGTCGGAATCGCGCGGCTTTCCGCCAACTGGCTGCTGTCGCGCCTTGCGGCGGTTTATGTCGAAATGCTGCGCGACATCCCGCTGCTGCTGCAACTTTTGTTCTGGTACGTGCTGATGCAGGGACTGCCCGCGGCGCGCCAGGCATGGAAGCCGGTCGAGGGCGTCTATCTGTCCAATCGCGGCCTGGTGCTGCCCTCGATCCCGCTCGATACGGCGAACCTGTGGGTGCTGCTCACGGCCGCAATCGGCCTCGCCGTGACCTTCTTCATTCGCAAGCGGCTCACCGCGCGGCAGATGCTGGACGGCAAACCGCGGCATAGCTGGCCCTATGC
The DNA here is from genome assembly GCF_018129385.1 of Bradyrhizobium lablabi. Taxonomy (GTDB): domain Bacteria; phylum Pseudomonadota; class Alphaproteobacteria; order Rhizobiales; family Xanthobacteraceae; genus Bradyrhizobium; species Bradyrhizobium lablabi_C. Next base: position 63,992 of record NZ_JAFCLN010000009.1, on the reverse strand, counting down.
GCTGGTGCTGGTGATCGCCATCCCAGCGCTGTTGTCGCTCATGCTGGGCGCGAGTTGGAGCATCATGCTGCCCGAGCTACGCGGATTCAATTTCGTCGGCGGGCTGACGCTGGCGCCGGAATATTTTGCGCTGCTGATCGCGCTCGTCACCTACACCTCCGCCTTCATCGCCGAGATCGTGCGCAGCGGCATCCAGTCGGTACCGAGGGGACAGTGGGACGCCGCCAAGGCGCTGGGCCTGCGCCGCAGTTTTGCGCTCCAGCACATCGTGCTGCCGCAGGCGCTGCGCGTCATCATTCCGCCGATGACGAGCCAATATTTGAACCTGACCAAGAATTCCTCGCTCGCGGTCGCGGTCGGCTACCAGGACATTGTCTCGATCGCCAACACGACGCTGAACCAGACCGGCCAGGCGATCGAGGCGATTGCGCTGATCATGGCCGTGTTCCTCACCATCAGCCTCGGCATCAGCTTCTTCATGAACTGGTACAACGCGCGCATCGCGCTGGTGGAGCGCTGAACCATGACGGTCGTGACCGACATTCCCGATAGCCCGCTCCCCTCGGCTCGTCCCCGCACGAACAGGACGTTCGCCGGCATGGCCATTGCCTGGCTGCGCGCCAACCTGTTCGCCACCATTCCCTCCACCATCATCACGCTGCTGCTTCTGCTCGTGCTCGGCAAGGGCCTGGTAAGCCTCATGCAATGGGGCTGGCTCAACGCGGTCTGGAGCGTTCCCGACAGCAACAACACCGCCGCGTGCCGCGCCGTCCGCGGCATTGGCGCCTGCTGGGCGGTGATTCCAGAAAAGCTCCGCTTCATCCTGTTCGGCACCTACCCGTTCCAGCAGCAATGGCGGCCCGCGCTGGCCGTGCTGCTGTTCATCGCGCTGTTCGTGGTGTCGAGCCGGCGCTGGGCCTGGCGCAAGGAACTGGCACTGGTGTGGGCCGGCGCGCTCGCATTGATCGGCCTGTTGATGTGGGGCGGTATTCCCGGCCTGCCGTTCGTGTCGCAGGATCGCTGGGGCGGGCTGCCGGTGACGCTGATCCTCGCCACCTTCGGGCTCGCGTTCGGTTTTCCGCTCGGGATCCTCGTCGCGCTCGGCCGCCGTTCCAAACTGCCCGCGATCCGCTCGCTCTGTGTGCTGTATGTCGAGCTGATCCGCGGCGTGCCGTTGATCAGCCTGCTGTTCATGGCGAGCGTGATGTTCCCGCTGTTCATGCCCGACGGCGTCAACATCGATAAATTGCTGCGCGCGCAGATTGCGTTCATCCTGTTCGCTGGCGCCTATCTTGCCGAAGTCATTCGCGGCGGCTTGCAGGCCATTCCCAGGGGGCAGCATGACGCCGCCGATGCACTCGGCCTCTCCTACTGGAAGAAGCAGGGGCTGATTATCCTGCCGCAGGCGATCCGCCACGTCATCCCGCCGCTGGTGAACACCTTTATCGCCTTCTTCAAGGACACCAGCCTCGTGCTGATCATCGGCATCTTCGACCTGCTCACGACCGCCAAGACCGCGATCATCGATCCGGCCTGGCAATCCTTCAGCGTCGAGGTCTATATCTTCGTGGCCCTGATCTATTTCGCCTTCTGCTTTGCGATGTCGCGTTACAGCCGCAGCCTCGAGGCGCAGGACAGCCACGCGGCGCGATAATTCCCGCCGAAACGGCGCGCTGCATGGGTGCCATTCGTCGCGCCTGCCCTGTACCCGCTTGCGGTGCCGAACCGGGCAGCCATAATCGCAAGAAAACCAAACGGGGAAGAAGCGGACCATGGGTGCGGACAGCACAGCGCAAGGGCCGATGCGTCCTGCGGAAACGGGAACCGTGTACGACGCCATCGTCGTCGGCGCGGGCTTTGCCGGAATGTACATGCTGCACCGCCTGCGCGGGCTCGGCTTTTCGGCAAAAGTGTTCGAGGCCGGCGGCGGGGTTGGCGGCACCTGGTACTGGAACCGCTATCCGGGCGCGCGCTGCGATGTCGAGAGCCTGCAATATTCCTTCTCGTTCTCGGAAGAGCTGGATCAGGAGTGGAACTGGTCGGAAAAATATTCGCCGCAGCCCGAAATCCTTGCCTATGCCAATCATGTCGCCGATCGCTTCGATCTGCGCCGCGGAATCGTATTCGACACGCGCGTGACAGCGGCAACCTTCGACGAGAGCAGCAAGACCTGGCTGATTGAGACGGACCGCGGCGACAAGGTCACCGCAAGGTTCTGCATCATGGCGGTCGGGTGCCTGTCGGCGCCGAACCGGCCGGCGTTCAAGGGCATCGAAGATTTTCGCGGGCCGATCTACCACACCGGCGAATGGCCGCATGAGGGCGTCGATTTCACCGGCCTGCGCGTCGGCGTGATCGGCACCGGCTCGTCGGCGATCCAGTCGATCCCGATCATCGCACAGCAGGCCAGGCAGCTCACCGTATTCCAGCGCACCGCCACATGGTCGGTGCCCGCCTGGAACGAAAAGCTGACGCCGGAATTTCTCAAGGCCGCCAAAGCAGACTATCCTGCGTTACGCGCCAAGGCGCGGGCGCGGCCGACCGGCTTTTATTTCCTGTTCAACAGCAAGCCCGCGCTCGAGGCGCGGGAAGAGGAACGCGAACGGCAATATGAAGAGGCCTGGCAGCGCGGCGGCCTGCCGTTCCTTGGCGCCTATGGCGACCTCTTGTTCGAAAAGGCCGCCAACGACACCATCGCCGATTTTGCCCGCAAGAAGATCCGCAACATCGTAAAGGATCCCGCGACTGCGGAGCTGCTGTGCCCCGAGAACGTATTCGGCTGCAAGCGCCTTTGCGTCGATACGGATTATTTTGCGACGTATAACCTGCCGCATGTGAAGCTGGTCGACGTCTCCAAGACGCCGATCGAGCGCTTTACCGCAAAGGGCCTCGAGGTGAACGGCGTCGAATATGAGTTCGATGCCGTCGTCTCCGCCACCGGCTTCGCCGCCATGACCGGTGCATTCGAGAAAATCCACATCACTGGCCGCGGCGGGCGTACGCTTGCGGAAAAATGGCAGGCGGGCCCCCGCACCTATCTCGGCCTTGCGTCGGAAGGCTTTCCGAACCTGTTCATGATCACCGGGCCTGGCAGCCCGTCCGTGCTGGCGAGCATGATCCAGGCGATCGAGCAGCATGTCGACTGGCTCGCCGATTGCCTCGGCCATATGCGCGACGTTGGCGCTGCGTCGATCGAGCCGACACGCGCGGACGAGGACGCCTGGGTCGAACACGTCAACGATGTCTCCACCGTGTCGCTGCGCTCGACATGCAGCTCCTGGTATGTCGGGACCAATATTCCCGGCCGGCCGCGCGTTTTCATGCCCTATATCGGCGGCTTTCCGGTCTATGTGCAGAAGTGCAACGAGGTCATGAGCAATGGCTTTAGCGGGTTTGTGCTGGAAGGCGGGCACAAGGCGAATGCCGAGCCGCAGGTGCGCTTCACTGAACGCTGGCGCGTGCCGCTGGATATCGAGGTGATCTCGCCGGCGGCGGTTGCCGCCAAACGGGTGCCGGTGGTGTGAGGCCGCGTCTCGTCCCGGCCCCCGAACGGTGCAAACCGATAAACTTCAACATATTCCGCTAAGTCTGATTTTACGGAATCGGCTTCTAATCAGTCGCTATTTCTTAATGCATTCCGGAGCGATCTCACTCCGGTGATTCCGACCATGGGGCGATGATCATGACCCTGGAAGAGCCTAGGGTAAAGGTACAGCGTGAACCGCGACGCCAGCTCCCGCATCATTCGGGCTGGATGACGGTCGACGATGGAGTGACGCGCCGCCAGTGCATCGTGCTGGACGTCTCGCCGGGCGGCGCCAAGATCGTGGCCGACATCGCCATCGAGGTCCGCGACCATTTTGGCCTCGCACTCGCGCAGGATCATTCGATGCACCGGCAATGCGAAGTCGTCTGGCGCCGCGGCAGGACCTACGGCGTCAAGTTCGTGCAGTGAGGCGCGCGGTCGCCGGCAAACCCGGAGCATGATCTCCGGATTATGCGCTAGCCGTTGCGAAACGCATAGGCGTATCCATTGAGCGCCGGTGCGCCGCCGAGATGGGCGTAGAGCACCTTCGATCCCGCGGGAAAGTAACCCTTGTTCACGAGGTCGATCATGCCCTGCATGGATTTTCCCTCATAGACCGGATCGGTGATCATGCCCTCGAGCCGCGCACACAGCCGGATCGCCTCCTTGGTTTCCTCTGAGGGCACGCCATAGGCGGGATAGGCATAATCCTCGATCAGCACGACATCGTCCGCGACGATCTCCTTGCCGAGTTCGACCAGTGCGGCGGTATTGCGGGCGATATCGAGCACCTGGGCCTTGGTCTGCGCCGGCGTGAAGGAACCATCGATACCGATCACGTTTCGCGCGCGGCCATCCCTGGCAAAGCCGACCAGCATGCCGGCATGGGTCGAGCCGGTCACCGTGCAGACCACGATGTAGTCGAACGAAAAGCCAAGCGCCTTCTCCTGCGCCCGTACCTCTTCGGCGAAACCGACATAGCCGAGCCCGCCATATTTGTGCACGGAAGCGCCGGCCGGAATCGCGTAGGGCTTGCCGCCCGCGGCCTTCACCTCGTCGATGGCCTGCTGCCAGCTCTTGCGGATGCCGATATCAAAACCTTCGTCGACCAGCCGGACGTCGGCGCCCATCACGCGGCTGAGCAGAATATTGCCGACGCGGTCGTAGACGGCATCCTCATGCGGCACCCAGCTTTCCTGCACCAGGCGGCACTTCATGCCGATCTTCGCCGCGACGGCCGCCACCATGCGGGTGTGGTTGGACTGCACGCCGCCGATCGAGACCAGCGTATCGGCATTGGAGGCGATCGCGTCGGGAATGATGTATTCGAGCTTGCGCAACTTGTTGCCGCCATAGGCGAGACCCGAATTGCAGTCCTCCCGCTTGGCATAGATCTCGACCTTGTCGCCGAGATGTTGGGTCAGCCGCTCCAACTTTTCGATGTGCGTCGGCCCGAAGGTCAGCGGATATCGCTCGAACTTTTCCAGCATGGCTAGCCCCGTTGATGTCTGAACTCCGGGCCAGCGCCTAGCATCGATGCGGCGAAATGTGCTCTCTTATTGGATCTTCCTGTAATCGCTATTCTTATCTTTCTGACCGCCTATGTTACCATTCTCTCCATCCATTCCCTTATTTTCGGAAGATTCTTCCATGGCCAGTCGACTCGACCGTATCGATCTCAAGATGCTGCGCCTGCTTCAGAATTCCGGGCGGCTCAGCAATGCCGAGCTCGCCGAAATGGTTGGTGTCAGCGCCGCGACCTGTCATCGCCGCACGCAACGACTGTTCGACGAGGGCTTCATCACCGGCGTCCGCGCGCTGGTGGCGCCACGCCGGGTCGGCAAAGGCGCCCTCGTGATGGTCGGCGTCGTGCTCGACCGTTCCACGCCGGAGAGTTTTGCCTCGTTCGAAACTGCGATCGCCCGGCTGAAGTTCGTGCTCGATTGCCACCTGGTGGCCGGCGACTTCGACTACTTCCTCAAGATCCGCGTCGGCGATATGGAGGACTTCAACCGCATTCATGGCGAACAACTGATCGCGCTGCCCGGTGTGCGCCAGACGCGAACCTTCTTTGTGATGAAGGAAGTGGTCGACAACGCGCCGCTGGAGTTTTGATCGCTGTTGAGCCACTCACGTCTCCAGTTGCTGGATCGTCAGGTTGGCGTAGCGGATGCGCACGCTCAGTTCGCGCCCGAGCGCTTGCAACAGCTTGATCGCGATATCCGGCTGCTCGCGGCACAGCACGGCGAATGCCGCCTCGCTAAGCCCAAAGCCCTGCATGTCCTCATCCGCCGTGACGGTCGCCGAGCGCGGGCCGCGATCGAGCAGCGCCAGCTCACCGAATACCGCGCCGGCGGCAAAGGTGATGAGTCGGATATCGCCGCCGTCGTGCCGGATGTGGATGCTGGCGCGGCCTCTGGTGACGAGATAGAGGGCCGAACCGGGATCGCCGCTGCGGAAGATCACGTCGCCCGCGGACCACGACACGGGCTCCAGCCAGCCGCGCAAACGCTCGACCTGTTGTGCATCGAAATCGTCGAGCAGCGGCACGCGGTCGAGCGGCAGCGCCTCAGACGGCGCCGCCCTCGCGCTGACGACCAATTCATCCTCGGCCCATTCGATCGCCCGGTCGATGTCAGGGAAGAGGCGATCTCCCTGGAAGACATCGGCAAGTCGGGCCGCGGTTTCGGTGCGGCTGGAAAGGATCAGCGCGAGCTTGACGCCCCGGATCTTCAACGCGGCATCGAGTTCGCCGAGGATCCGCGCGCCGGTCGAGTCTACTTCGGTGACGCGCCGCATCTCCAATAACAGCGCGGTGGTGTCAGCTTCGGTCTCGCAGTCGACGATCTGTGAGAGGCGCTCGGCGCTGCCGAAGAACAACGCGCCTTGCAGTTCGATCACCAGCACGGAACTCCCCGCCTGGCGCAATACCTCGAGTTCGGCCGGGTCACGGTAACGCCGCGAGCGCACGGTGTCGCAGCGATAGAGTCTTCGGATGTTGGAACGGCTCATGCGGACCACGAACAGCAGCACTGCCAGCGCAATGCCGATGAACACTGCGAGCACGATGTTGATGGTGATCGACAGCACCGAAACGAACAGTGAGACGCCGAGATCGAGCGCGATGGCGCCGCGCTGCGGTGTGCCTGGTGTGATCAGCCGCACCGCCAGTTGCTTGGTCCATGGCTCGATATGCTGGATCGCGATCACCATGATCGTGGCCGACAGCACCGCGCGGGGAATGTAGGCCAGCAGCGGAAACAGCACGGTCGCCGCCAGCAGCACGACACCGGCATTGACGAGCACCGAGACAAAGCTCTTTCCGCCAAAGGCGCGATTGACGAGGCTTGGCCCGATATTGATGCCGTTGGTGATGCCGCCAAATCCGGCCGACACCGCATTGGCAATGCCAAGGCGGATCAGCAGGCGGTCATCCCCGGCGCGAAGCTCGCCGGGCTGGCTGGCAAGCTTGGCGCAGAGCAGCGCATCGATCGAGGCGATGATGGCGAGCGCCAGCGCGCCCGACAGGATCACCGTTACCGAGTGCTCCAGCGACTGCGCCATGGCGAGGCCGGAGAAATCGACCAGCACAGTGCGCATCGCGGCACTTGCGGTGAGCTCGCCGATGACGGGGCCGAGCAAATCCCCAAGGCCGATGGCAACGAGCGCATAATAAAGGACGATGCCGCAACCGAGCCCGACCAGCAGCGGCGGCACCTTGGTCGTGATCCGCCGCGCGTGCCACATCGCCAGAAACGTCACAACGGCCACCACGGTGCACAGCGGCTTGGCCTCCCCCATCGCGCCGAGTACGCGCGTGAAGCCGATATTGCGGTCGAAGCCAAGCACGTTGCCGAGCTGGACCAGGAACAGCAGCACCGCCGCCATGTTCTGAAAGCCGGCCATCACCGGCTGCGGCGCGAACTTGATCAACGTGCCGAGCCGCAGCAGGCCGAACAGCGCCTGCAATAGGCCACCGAGCAGGACGATGGCGAAGAACACCAGAAGCAGCGCGGAAATGTCTGTTGCGCCGAGGTGTGCCGGATCGCGGTGCAGCAGCGTGTAGAGCAGCAGACCGAGGAAGAACGTCGTCGTGATGCGCGGGGCGTAGACCCGCGTCGAACGATCGCCGAGCAGCACCGAAATGACCCCGGCAACCACCGCCGAGATCAGCCCGGCCATCGCGCCATAGGCGAAATATTCGTCGCCCAGCGAGACGAAGGCGAACATGCCGAACGCCATCGCCAGCGGAATGGCGACGGTCGAGGACACGAGACCAGCAATGAATTCGCTGCGCAGCAGCTTGGCGACTCCCGTTCGGGACTTGCGCGATTAATGGTTCAATTCAGGTTGCAGATAAAGGATTTTCAATTCTCAAAGCGTGCACGGGTTAGTTGCTCTTCGCAGCCGGGCCGCTACGGGCGATACCGTTGGCCGTCAGCGTCCCCAAAATGCGGTTCGCCACATCCTGCTGGCCCTCCGGCGTCCAGTGCGGACCCCATCCACCCTGCGTATAGAAATCCGCTCCCCCGAGTTGCACGAGCGGAATCTTGTTCGCCTCGAGATAACGGGTCAGCGCCTCGTCATGGTACTGGATGCCGACCATGAATTTGGCGCCGTTCTTCTCAACGAAATCGCGGATCATCCCGACCAGCTTCTCGGTGGGATCGGGCACGGTCAGCCGTGGGTATCTGAGCCGCACATAGACATTGGTTGCCATGCGCGCGAGCCACAGGTTTCGCACCAACCAGTCTTCCACGATGTAGAGCATCTGGGATCGCGGCACCGGCTGGTTCATCAGCTTGAGCGAACCGTCGGGCTCGGTCGCGAAATACGGCTTCTGATAATCCTCGTAGCGAATGTTGCTGCTGTTATCGAGCCGATCGTTTTGGGCACAGACAATCAGCACCACGACCGCCGGCTTGATCTTCGGCCACAAGCGCTTCAGCAGCAGATATTCCTGATCAGTGCCGTATCCTGAAACGCCGGCCGGCACGATCTTGTAGTCCGGCAGCTTGGGCTTCAGCAGTTCGGTAAAGCGTTCGTCAGCCTGCGAATCGAGACCCCAGACGAAGGAGTCGCCGAGGAACATGATGGTCGGCTTCGAATCGAGCGTGAACTCCTCGTCGCGCAGGCCAAAGCTGTTGTGCTTGTATTGGGTGGTACGGAACGTCTTGATGACGCCGGTCGAATTCGGCACCGGCATCCAGCCGAGTTCGGCGTCATAGCGGTAGCCGAGCGAGCGCTCGGTCAGCTCCTCGCGAAACTCCTTGAAGTTGGCTACGCGAAGAAAGATCTCCAGTCCGATCAGCGTCAGGAGGACCATACCGATGGTCACGGAGACATCGTAAAGCCGGCTGCTTTTCTTGGGTTCTGTCATGTCGGGGGAACTGGAAGGATGCTGCTCTATCTTCCTGCCTAGCGCAAAGCACTGCTGCGGTCCATCGGCGCGCTACGGCCGCAGCTCCCGGACGGCCTTGAAGCCGTGCGATGCGGCTTCCAGCGCCGCGTCTATATCGGATGGACCATGCGCGGCCGACAGGAACATGTTGTGCTGGGGATGAAGGAACGCGCCGTGGCGCAGCGCCGCCGAGCAGAACGCACGGCCCTTTCGGACTTCCGGATCATCGTCAAACAGCATCAGCGGCATTTGCGGCGGACCGCTTTGCCGGATCGCAATGCCGTGCCGGTCGGCCAATGACGCCAGCCCCTCGCGCAATCGCAAGCCCATCGCGCGGATATACGCGGGAACGTCGGTCTCGCGCGCAATCCGAAGCGTGGCGCGGGCTGCGGCCATCGCCACCGTGCCGCACCAGAATGATCCGGTGACGAAGACTTTTGTGGCCGCTTCGCGGAACCGGTCATTGCCGGAGACGGCAGCCAGCGCGTAGCCGTTGGCGATCGCCTTGCTCCATGCACATAGGTCGGGGCGCACGCCGAGCGTCTCCCAGCTTCCCCTGATGTCGAGGCGCAATCCGGTGCGAACCTCATCGATGATAAGCGCGGCGCCGGTATCATCGCATGCGTGACGCACGGCTGCGGCGAACTCTGCCGTCGGCAGTTCGAGATCGCGGCCCATATCGTGCCGGAAGGCTGTCACCAAAATCGTCGCGAGATCCTTTCCCGCCTGATCGACGGCGGCGCGCAGGCTCGCCACGTCGTTGTATTCGAAGTGCAGGAGATGCGCGCGATCCTCGGTCGTGACTCCGGCAACGCTCGGCGTACACCACGGCAGCGCGCCGTGATAGCTGCCCCGCGCCACCAGCACCTTGCGGCGGGAGGTCGCCGCGCGGGCGATCGTTACGCAAGCCGTGGTCGCATCGCCGCCGTTCTTCTGGAACATGACCCAATCGGCGTGCGGCAGCATCGCCACGAAATCCTCGGCGAGATCGACCATGACCTCGCCGGGGCCGTTGAGGCAGTCGCCGAGCGCGGCTTGCGCGCGGACGGCTGCTTCGACATCGGGATGCCGGTGGCCGAGCAGGACCGGCCCCCAGCTGCACATGAAATCGATATATTCGCGCCCGTCGACGTCGCGCACGCGGCAGCCTTCTGCCGAGGCAAAGAATTGCGGATAGCCTGCCGGCAGCCGCGCCGCGTTCAGATGACCCCACATGCCGCCGGGAACGACGCGGCGCGCCCGCTCTCGCAGCATCGCGTCTGCCGATTGGGTTTCGCTGAGCACCGCCGCCTGTTTGGTCATGACCTCCCCCTTGCCGGTTGCGAACTCCCATCGCGTCGATCGCCGCGTCTAAAACGCCTTCGCGGTCTCCGGCCGGTGCTTGTTCGCCGGTACGAATCCCGACGGCGTTGCCTTGCGCGGCTCGCGCACCCAGACCTCGCGGTTCGGATGCAATCCGCCGCCGCGGGTGGCGGGAACGGCGGTCAACCGCGCACGATGCAACAGGCGGGTGTCCGCTTCGCCGCAGTTCGGATGGATGCCGCCGTTGTCGGCCACGACTTTTTCCCAGGCCGCCTTGCGCTGCTTGAGGATGGCAGGATCGGACAGCGCGGTACAGTTGAGCTCGTTCTTGTTGAGATCCGCGACGATCTCGTCACCATCTTCAATGAACGCGATGGGACCGCCGAGCGCCGCCTCGGGACCGACATGGCCGATGACGAGACCGACCGATCCGCCGGAGAAGCGCGCGTCCGTCATCAACGCGACCACGATGCCGCGCTCGCGGCACAGCGTGGTGATGCGCGAGGTCGGATCCAGCATTTCGGGCATGCCCGGCGCGCCGCTCGGTCCCTCATAGCGCACGATGATCATGTCGTGATTCTCAAAACGCTCCGGCGTCTTGTCGAGCGCATCGAGCAGGCCCTGCTCGCCCTCGAACACGCGCGCCTTGCCGCGGAACAGGTTGTTCTCCAGCCCGCCTTCGACGCCCGCCAGCTTCAGGATGGCGGAAAATTCCGGCGACAGATTGCCGCCGAGCACGCGCAGGCCGCCGGTCGGCTTGTAGGGCTTTGCGACCGGATAGATCACCTTGCCGTCGACGGCCTTGGTGCCGAGGCGCTTGACCTGCTGCGCCAGGGTTTCGCCGGTGCAGGTCATCACGTCGCCGTTGAGCAGGCCGGCTTCCAATAGTTCGCGGACGATCACCTGCACGCCGCCGACCTGGTCGATATCGACCATCGAATATTTGCCGTACGGCCGCGCGTCGGTGAGGACGGGGACGACATGCTGCGACAGGTGATTGAACTCCGCCGGCGTCATCACCTCTTTCCAGAAGTCGCCATAGCCGGCGGCGCGCGCGATTTCCGGCGCGTGCAGCGTGACGTTAGTCGAGCCGCCGATCGCCATCGCGACGATGACGGCGTTGCGGATGGAGTCGCGCACCACGATGTCGCGCGGCTTCAGGCCCTTCGCGATCATCTGCGAGAGGTATTCCACGAGCTGGTCCGGGAATTCCTTGAGACGGCGCGGATCGTCGGAGGGCGGCGCGACCATGTGCAGCGGCTGCATGCCGACCACGCCGATGAAGGTCTGCATCGTGTTGTAGGTGAACATGCCGCCGCAGCTGCCGATGCCGGGACAGGCATGGCAGGCGATGTGGTGGCGGAATTCGGCGTCCGGGTTGCCGGCGACCTGATAGGCGCTGACGATGTCGAGCTTTTCGCCGGTGTTCGGATCGGTGCCGGGATGGATCGGCCCGTCCGACATGATGATCGCGGGCTGGTTGTGCTCCAGCAGCGCGGCCAGCGTGCCGACCGGCGGCTTGTCGCAGGCGACGACCGCGATGGTGCCGGCAAGCCCGGTGGCTTCCAGATGTTCGCACAGCGCATCGTTGGTGATTTCGCGCCCGATCAGCGAATAGCGCATCTCGCGCGTGCCGTTGCGGATGCCGTCCGACGTCGCGATGGTGTATTCCGGCTGCACCAGGCGCAGCTTGAGCTGGCCCGCGCCCTTGCCGATCCGGCGCTTGAGGCTGGCGTGGATCGCATCGACCTTCGCCATCACGCCCATGTAGCACTGGCTGTCGCCCTTGGTGCCGACCACGCCCACCGACGGCTCGTGGATCAGATCCGGATCGGTGCCAAGCTCGCGCGCGATCCCGATGGTCTGGGTGGAGCGGCCTGGATGGCGGTCGATGATGACGGGCTTTGACGTGGACACGGCGTTCCTTCCGAGCGTGGCTTGTTTAGACACTCTCTAGAGCGCGCGGCTGCGGTTTGTCACCTGTCTTGGGCGCATCGGCCGGGCGCGCAGCCATCCGGAATCGAGGTGGCTGGGCGAGACCGTGGATCACGGTGCAGGGCCTGAATCCAAAAGTGTGAAAACAACCCCATGCACAGTAGAATGGACCTTCGGCTGCCTGGCGACGCCAAGGCCTTCAACATATTGAAATTAATGAGATATTTCTGAAGAGGAAGCAAAACCCGCAATTCGCGCGTCAAACGGGCTTAGAGGCCTCCATCGATGACGCGGACGGGGCGACAGGCCATGTCTGAGATGCGCGTGCCCGCCAGGCCGCAGCGGCCAGCTTTGCCATCAAGGCGCCCTTGCGCTCCACGGTAAACCCCTGCGCGGCCTTGTATGACTTGCACTCGATTCGGGCCCATTTGACGGCCTCGTCGTAATCGCGACACCTCAGCGACAATTCTCGCCCGCGAAACATAATGATGACATCGCACTCGGGCGCATCGCTGTACTGTCGTATGCAAATCTCCGCGCGATGCGCTGCGATCGGCGTCGCGGTATCTGCACGACCGGCGGCGGCAAGTTCTTCAAGCGACGTCAACGCGTCGAGAGACAACCCTTCGGAATTGTGCTCCATGTCCGCCCCGTCCACAGTTGCCGCTTCATTCAGGGCGACCGTTGAGGGTTTATTTTGGACGCATGGTGGGCGCTTTGTGGTCAACCCCGGGCAAATACCAAGACCCTGGCTGCCTGCCGCAAGCTCCATCCGCCTGCGCGTCACGCCGCGACCGGCACGTCCCTTTGCTCGCGTGCCGAAATCATCGCGGCCTCGATGCATGCGATGATGTGCCGGCCGTAGTCGCCGGATACCGGCACCTCGATATCGTTCTCAATTGCCGACAGCATCGCCTGCCATTCCCTGATAACGCCGTTCTGCATCCACTCGGGATCGCGCGAGTTCGGGACTTCAGACCATTGGCCGCGCTGCCCGATCGAAACACCGCGATCGAGGTCGATCCTGAGCGTTCCATTCTCGCAGACGAGGTCCAGGTCGAAAACGCCTGCTCCGTTGCGATAGCCGACGCTTGCGACCTGCCCATATCGTCCGTCCGCGAAACGCAGCAGCATCATGGCGCTGTCATCGGCTTTCTGGTCATGAAACGAGGTGCTGATTGCTGCCGAAACAGAGCGCACGCGAGAGTCCATCAGCCATACCAGTTGATCCAGCGCGTGGATGCCGGCCGTCCTCAGCATGCCGCCGCCTGTTGCGGGATCAAGGTGCCACCCCCGCCGGTTGGGCTCCATCCAGGTTTTCAGCAGGGAGCTTGACCCGGCGACAGGCTTACCCAGATCACCGCGATCCAGAATCTCGCGCGCGACGATGCAGGGCCGCATGAAATGCATGATCTGCCCGATCATCAGCTTGCCGGAGCTCGCTTCAGCCGTTGCGATGATGCGGCTGCACTCGGCAACCGACAACGCCATCGGCTTCTCCAGCAACACATGCTTGCCGGCCTGAAGCGCAGCCATCGCCAATTCACAATGCAGGTGATGCGGCGCGGTAATCGCAACCACGTCGACGGACTTGTCGTCGAGCATCGCGCGCCAATCACCGTAGGGCTTTCCCTCATGCTCCGCAGCGAAGGCTTCAGCGAGCGACAATTGTTCCGCGCACACCGCGGCCAGGCGAGCCCCATCGAGAGCAGCAATCGCGCGTGCATGGTAGGCGCCAAAAAAGCCCGCACCTAGAATTCCAACTCCCAGCATCAAATTTCCTTTTGACTGTAGTCCGCAGGATGCAGCCCGGTGTCACCCGCGGCCATCCTTCGAGACGCAGTTGCCCAACTCCTCAGGATGAGGTCAGTGGATGTCAGCGCTTCTTGCGCCAGATGTCCAGCAGGGCGCCGACCTTGGTTTGCAGCGGCAGCCGTTCATTGGTCAGCGCATAGAGCGTGAGCGGTGGCGCTGCTCCGCCCTATTCACTGTTCAAGGCGTTGAGCGCTTTAAAAAGCGCTCACAACCCGATCGAAAAAAGCTAATATGGGAAGCTCTCGTTTCAGCGCCGGAAGGACCTGATGATCGCTCTCACGACAAGCCGAACCATTCCAGCTCTTGCAGCGCTTGCCGCGGCCTGCGGGTTGACGGTGGTCGTCGTCATTCAGAATCTCCAGCGTGAGCCACCGGTCGAGACCAAAGTCGCATCTTCAGGACCCGCGGCCTTGACGCCAGCCTCGGCCAAGCCGGAGCCGGCGGCGCTCGAATCGGCACAAGCCCAGGCAAATGCCTTGATCGCGGGCCTGGGCGGATCGCCCGCACTCCCGAAGGGCGACGCCGGCGAACCGACATTCGACGTTGCCCGCGTCGAACCGACGGGCGAAGCCGTCATCGCAGGCCGATCGACGCCGGGTGCGACAGTAGAACTGCTTCGCAACGGCGAACTGCATGATCGCGCCGTTGCGGATCAATCCGGGCAATTCGTTATCGTCCCGTCGTCCAGGCTTCCCTCAGGCAATTACGATCTTACGCTGCGCTCCAGGGAGCCGAACGGCAAGCAGTCGATCTCCAAACAGAGCGTGGCAGTGGCAATTGAGCCGAGGTCGACCGACCGGCCCGTCGTGGCGCTGATGACACCGGACAAGCCCACGGTGGTCCTGTCGCAGCCGGATCCGCAAAAACTGACGCCCGGCACGGTCGTTGCGGAAGCGGTCGAGATCGAGCCCGGCGGCAAATTCCATGCGAGCGGCCGCGCGCGTCCCGGCGGCACCGTGAGGCTCTATCTCAATGAAGCCTTCATCGCGTCGGCTACGGCCGCCGCTGATGGGCGTTTTGCGTTCACCATCAATGAGGGAATTTCCTCCGGCAACTATCGCGTCAGGCTGGATGAAGTGGACCCCAAATCCGGCGCGGTTCACGCTCGCGCCGAGGTGCCGTTCAATGTTCCTACCGGCGATATCACCGGATCGTCCGCGACCGCGAGGGTCGCAGCGGCCAAACAGCCGGCCATCGCCGCCGCCCAGCAGCCCCAGTTGGCCGCCGCCGGGACAACGGTTCTGTCGGACCAGGGTTCACCGGCTGCGGTGGTCGTGCCCAAGGTCTTGACGACCAAGGTCTCCCGCGGCGACAGCTTGTGGCGCATCAGCCAGCTCAATTACGGTTTGGGCACGCGCTACGCCACGATTTACAAGGCGAACCGGGAGCAAATACGCAATCCCAATTTGATCTATCCCGGCCAAGTCTTCGTTATTCCTTCCGGAGACGCACATCGATAGCGATGAGCCGGGAGCCTTCTGTTCGGGCATCGTCCGGCGATCGTCGAAGTGAGTGTCTCGTGGATGCCTCTCGCCCCAGGGCGTCGCCACGCCCAGCGCACTCGCTGCGGGCATCGCTGATGGTGCGGGCATCGAACACGAGGCCGGCAAGAGGAAATTTCTTAAGGTTTCCTTTAGTCCTAAGCGTGATCATTGTTGACCCTGGAAGGGTCGCAATGATGCAGGTCCAGCAACCAAGCAGCTTCGGCGATATCGGCTCGGTTGGAGACGTGGCTGGCAGTCTTCTTCCGCCACCGCCCGAGAGCATGGACTCGTCGGATTACCTCAGTCCCGTTCGAGAAGAGGCCTTGCAGCTTCTGAAACCCGACGTCCGTCAGGCGCGCATTCTCTGCCTTGCCGTCACGGGCGCGCTGGCGCTCGGGTTTGGGCTCGGCTGGGCCGGCAGCTCAAGCTGGTATGGCGTTCCGACGGTCGTCGCATCAAACCCAATAGCTCAGAAAGATACCACCTCCCGCCGACCAGAACTGAAGGCCAACAAGATTGAAAGTGGCCGAAAACAAATGGCACTCGGCACTTCGGCGAATGCGCCTAAAGCTCAGAGTCTGCCAACAGGAGCCTTATCTCGTCCGGATGTGGAGAGTTCAAGAACGGCTCCTGCCGTTTCCTCAGCAGACCTCACCACTGCTTCGATCCCGGCTCGGGATCCGCTTTCGCCAGCGCCGGAGACACGACCGACTACAATCGACGGCTGGATGGTTCGTGACGTTCGCGGGGGAGCGGCTGTGCTCGAGGGACCGCATGGCATCTGGACCGTAATGGTCGGCGACACTGTGCCCGGAGCTGGGCGAGTCGATTCGATCGTGCGTTGGGGCAACCGCTGGATCGTCGCCACGGCAAATGGATTGATTGCATCGCCCTGACCCCCCGGGAGCTGCGCCTCAATGACCTATGGCCACTGAGCGCAGGTCAGTCCGTCGGGCTTCTCAGCGGGATCAGCAAGCTCAACTGATGCCGTCAGCTCTCAGCCCCTTCAGGCGATGATGTGCCAGTTGTCCGGGATCACGCCGAGCGAGGTGGCCTGGGTGATGGCGCCGTCGTTCATCTCCCACATCTGGGTGACGCCGGAGTCGTTGCGCCAGACGATGTCGCTCATGTGGTCGCCGTTGTAATCGCCGATCGCGCCGACCTCCCATGTCGTCGGGATCACGCCGAGCCCACGGGTGCTGTCGATGGTCGCGTTATTCATGTTCCAGATCTGTGTGACGCCGCTATCGTTACGCCACAGAATGTCGCTCTTGCTGTCGCCGTTGAAATCGCCGACGCCCGCGACCTGCCAGTTGGTCGGGATCGAGCCGAGCGAAGTGGCGCTGAGGATATTGCCGCCATCCATGTCCCAGATTTGCGCCACGCCGTTGTCGTTGCGCCACAACAGATCGGTGTTGCCGTCGCCGTTGAAGTCGCCGGTGCCGGCGAGCTTCCATGCCGCCGGGATCACCCCGAGGTTATGGGCGCCGACAATGGCGCCGTCGTTCATGTCCCACATCTGCACGGTGCCGTTGTCGTTGCGCCAGAGCAGATCCGCCTGGCCGTCACCGTTGAAGTCGCCGGCGCCCAGGACATTCCAGTTCGTCGGGATCACGCCGAGCGAGCGCGTGCTGGCAATGGCGCCGTCGTCCATGTTCCATATCTGCGTGACGCCGGCATCGTTGCGCCAGAGCAGATCCGCCTTGCCGTCACCGTTGAAGTCGCCGGTGCCGGCGACGTTCCAGTTGGTGGGCACTCCCCCGAGCGAGTTGGCATCGAGGATGGTGGCGCCGTCCATGTCCCATATCTGCCCGACGCCGGCATCGTTGCGCCAGACGATGTCGCTCTTGCCGTCGCCGTTGAAGTCATGCGGCACGCCCCCGACCGGCACGCCTTCCAGCGTGATGCCGAAGGTGCCGTTGACGTAGTCCTTGATGGTGACGACCTCGTTGCCGGCAGTCAGCGTCAGATCGCCGCCGGGGCTCCAGCCCAGCGCGAAGTGCTTGGTCGCGCCGCTGTCGTCGACGACGGCAAGATCCCACACACCCGCGCTTACTGCGGTCGCGGTACCGTGGATCTGGTAGCCCGCGTTGGCGGGCGGCGTCGAGGTCCAGCCTGCGGGGATGGTTGCCGGACGGGGCGCGCCATTCCACAGCACGCCGTCGTTGTCGATGATCGTTACCGTGCCGGTGTCGAGCGTGCCGCTTACCGTATTGGCGAAGATGCGGATGCCGTAGGTGTCGGTGCCGGCGCCGCCGATCAGCGTGTCGTTGCCGCTGCCGCTGCGCAGGATGTCGTCGCCGGCATTGCCTTCGATATAGTCGTTGCCGCCGGCGCCGAAGATAACGTCGTTGCCTTCACCGCCATAGAAACTGTCGGCGCCCGCTGTCATCGGATTGCTGGAGCCGCTGAGATAGTCGGCGCCGGCGCCGCCGTCGACCTCGACGGGCCCGACTGCGACCGCATCGGCGACGAAGGCTTCGTCGGCCGAGGTCAGCGTGAGCTTCGCCGCGACGTTGATGTTCACCGTCACCTCGTTCGAGATGAGGCCGTCATTGTCCTTCACCGTATAGGTGAAGCTGTCCGCGCCGACATAGCCGACCGTCGGCGTGTAGGTGATGACGCCCGTCGTCGCGTTGACGCTCACCGAGCCGTGGGCCGGACCGGTTCCCACCGCGACAGTGGTCGGGTCGATCGTGCCATCCGAGTCCGTATCGTTGGCCAGAACGTTGATCGTCGCCCTGATGTTCTTGCCGGCTGTGGCGCTGTCATTTGCAGCCACGGGCGCCACGGTGGTCAGCGATACCGTCTGGTCGGCGAACTGCGCAAACCTGAAGCTGGTCAGCGTGTCGACGCCGTCGGGCGAGCCGCCCCGGTTGTCGGTGATCGTCCAGTTGCCGCCGCCGTTGTCGGTGACGGTATAGTCAGCCCGGTTGCCGCTGTAGACCGCGGTGTTGGTGCCGCCGCCGCCGTTGAACGTGTCGTTGCCACCGCCACCGGTGACCGTGTCGTTGAATGCATAGCCGGTGAAGGCGTCGGCGCCCGTGCTGCCCACGAAGTTGATCGCATTGGCGGCGAGCAGGCTGCTGAGATGCGTGATCGAGCCGATTCTGCCGTCGTTGAGCAGCTCCGATACCGTGCTGTCGGCGCCGGTTTGATTGACGAGGCCAAGCCCCGAAATCCGCAGGTCGAGCTGGGACAGCGGAAAGCTGTCGGTACCGCTGGTATAAGTCAATCCGTAGCCGAACGAGATCGCATCGAGATCGCCGCCCACGACGTGAGTCGCGAAGTCATAATCGATCGAATTTCCACCGCCGCCGGATTCGAAGACGATGGCCTGCTTGCTCGGATCCGGAAGGAGGTTTGTCTGCTCCGTGACGGCGTATTGATTACCGGAAAAATCGCTCGGATCGCTGGAAAAATACCCAAAGCCGGCAGGCGAGTAGTTTGGAGAGACGAAGGTCGCCAGATAGGCCGATACGTCGATGCCGGTGCTGTCCGCATTGAAATTATTAGCAGTAATCGTAATCGCCATAGCCAACCCCTTGAGACTTGCGACGCGGTTGGCTGGCTACCAAAGGGCTGGCTAGCGTCAAATGTTACAGGCGTTCTGCTACAATCGAAGCAAGAGACAGGGCAACGTCTTTCTTCCTTCTTTGTAACGATTCTCGTTTGTCGCCATTCTCGATCTGCTCGAATTTAGAATTATTCTTAGCTTGGTGCTGACTGGACTCGCAGGGATTCCTGCGGTGGCTTTGCGGCGTTCTGCCGCAAGGATGCGCTCGGACTTCGTTCTCTCAACATCACGCCATACACCAACGATCCGCAGATCATCGACAATCGCGCGGCGCGTGAATCTTTTTTCGACGAGCGAGATACGCCGCCGGCCTCTCCCGCAAACGCTTGACGTGCCTGCGGCTTTGGCTGAAAGAATTTCACCCGCACCGACAAGGCCTGCACCGTTTAAGCAAGCGCCTCAATATTGAAGGAGAAATTATAGTGAGTGGGCCATTGGACATGCATGCGTTGCGAGCAACCTCCGACACGAATGAATCCAGCCGCGCCAAGCGCTTGAAAGACGCAACACATGAGACACATGATCGGCTCGACAAGTCGATCATGGCGCAGAGGCCGTTCGAGAGCCAGGCGCGCTATGGCTTGTTCTTGAAGGTCCAGCATGAATTCCATCGGGAAATCGCGGGACTTTACGCAAGTCCGCTGCTCGACAGGCTGTTGCCCGATCTTGCGAAACGCGGTCGTTTCGGCCTGATCGAACAGGACCTTGCAGATCTTGGAATAGCCGCGCCTTCTTCAAAGCACACGCCCACATTCGCAAACAGTGCCGCGCTGGACGTTCCGACGGCCTTCGGATGGCTCTATGTTTCGGAAGGCTCCAACCTCGGCGCGGCCTTTCTGCTGAAAGCAGCACAACAACTTGGGCTCTCCGAAGCCTTTGGCGCACGTCATCTTGCGGCAGCGCCGGAAGGACGCGGTTTGCACTGGAAGACCTTTACTGCCGCGCTGGACGCTGTGGTCCTGACCGGGCCCGAAGAAGAACGTGTTACTGTTGGCGCGCGAACCGCCTTCGCACGTGTCGAGAGCCTGGTTAGCCAATTTTACGCCGGTTGATCTGTGATCCATTCAGATTCCAATCAATCGCCAAGCAAATGAAATCGCTTCAGGATTGACAGCGAATTGTTCAATGTAATAGTTGCCAATTGTCGGCGCGTCGTTAGCTAGCCAGCCAGCACCTCCCAGCCAGCCAGCCTCCAGCAAGAATCGAGCTTCGTGAGCTTGGTTCGCGCAATGCCGCGAAGGCCTGGGGATCAAGGTGTTGTGCACAAAGGCTGGGTCCGAAGTTTTTTGGAGCTTCGTGCGACGAACGATTGGCGTGGCCGCCGTGTCGGTGGTCGCGACGCCAGCGTTCGCGGAGGAGGTCTCTGAGCTCCCCCCGATTGAAGTGGCCGCCCCGCAAAAAAAGCCTCGCCCCGCACAGAAGAAGCAAATCGTCACCTCCCAACGTCCGCGGAACGCGCCGGCAGTCAGAGCACCTGCGCCTCAGCCAGTCACCGCGCCTGCCGTCGCGACCGGCGAGTCGCAGGACAAAGGCTTTCAGGGAACGCCTGACTGGGTGTACTCCACGCCGGGCTCGGTCAGCGTGCTCAGCCGCCAGCAGATCGAGCAGCGGACGCCGCGCAATTCCAGCGATCTGTTCCAGGACATGTCAGGCGTGTTCACCGCGACTGACCGGCAAAATCCCGGCACGACGGTCAACATTCGGGGTCTACAGGAGCAGGGCCGCGTCAACGTCATGATCGACGGCGCGCGACAGAATTTTCAGCAGGCCGGTCATGATGCGTCGAGCTTCGTCTATTTCGACCCGGAACTGATCGGTGGCGCCGTCGTCGAGAAGGGTCCTACCTCGACCGTCGGCGGCGCTGGCGTGATCGGCGGCGTCGTCTCGCTGCGCACGCTGGAGGCCGACGATATTCTTTTGCCGGGCAAAAACTACGGTGTCCGCTCGCGCGCCACCGCCGGATCCAACGAGTACCGCTACACAGCGAGCGAGGCAGTCGCCGCACGGAGCGACCAGGTCGACGTCGTCGCGGCGGTGTCACGCAAGGAAACCGGCCCTTACCTGCCCGGTCAGAATGGTACGCTGCAATATGTCGGCCCTGGAGCGCCGGTGACATTTACCGGCCAGGACAACTGGTCGGGGCTAGGCAAGGTCACCTGGCGACCGACGCCGGATCAGAAATTCAAGCTCGGCTACGTCGCGCTCAACAACAATTTTTCGACCGGACAGGGCGAGTTCATCGATACGAACCAACTGTTCACGCAGACCGCGACCGCCGACTATTTCTGGAAGCCGGCCAATCAAGCGATCGATCTCGCCGCCAAGGCATGGTGGTCATCGACCGACAATCATCAGTTTCGACCTGCACGTACGGCCTACGGGTCTTTTGACTTGCGATACGGGCTCACCTCTTTCGGCGGTAGCCTGGCCAACACCTCGCGCTTCGACATTCCGCTGTTCAACGTCACGTGGACGAATGGTCTCGAGTACTTCAAGGACCAGACCAAGACGGGCGTCATTTCCGATCAGACCAATCCCTCCGACAACGAGTGGTTCTCGGGTCCGACACCCGCCGGGATGCGCGACATTTCGAGCGGCTTCAGCGAGATAAAGTTCAAGCAGGGAGAATGGCTCGAACTGATCGCCGGCGGACGATACGATCTTTATTCGCTGAAAGGCTCGGGCAATTTCATCAATGCGTGCGGCGCCTTCGCGACCGAATGTACGCAGCCGTTCTCGGTCGACAAGTCGGAAGGACGTTTCTCACCCAAGGTCACTGCTGCGGTGACGCCTGTCAAAGGCTTCCAGGTCTACGGCAGCTACGCCGAGGGCTTTCGGCCGCCGCAGATCATGGAGACGCTGCAATACGGACGCCACATCGGCAACGGCGTGGTTTTCGCGCCCAATCCGAATCTGCTGCCCGAAACATCGAAGAATCTGGAGGCCGGCGCCAATTTCAAATTCGACAACGTATTTTTTCAGGGCGACGGCTTCCGCGCCAAGGCCGCCGTCTTCGACAACACCATCACCAATTTCATCACCACCGGGGTTGGGCGCTATCCGCAGGCGGGCACGTTTGGCGATCTCGTCCAGACGGCTTTCGTGCATGTCAACCTGCTCGGACCATCGACCAAGATAAAGGGCTTCGAGCTGGAAGCATCCTACGACACGGGAAAGGCCTATATCGGAGGAACCTATACCCGTCTCGATACGCGCTATGACGGCGTCTACAATCCTTTCTTCGCCGGACCGCCGAACGGCAATGCCTACCTGCCATTGCTGCCGAAATGGGAGCGTCAGTATTTCTTCATCTTCGTGCCGCCGAAGGAGAAGCTCGCGTTGGATGGCGGCGTCCGCTTCCTCGATCGCAAGGTCACGCTGGGAGCCCGCATGCTCTACGTGGCGCCGACGGTGCCGTTGACCACCCCGGACCTGCTGCTGACCTACAAGCAGGAGAGCTACCAGCTCTACGGCCTCTATATGTCGGTCGCGTTCAACGAGAATCTGACCGGCCGCATCAACGTCGATAACCTGCTGGACAAGGCCTATGTCGACGCGATGGGCGTGCCGACCTATCCGGCCCCGGGACGCACGGTGACTCTCTCGCTGCAAGGCAAGTTCTGAGCGCCGCTAATCTGGCTGGCGGAGAGAGTGTCAGTCGATCCCCATTGATGTACAAGCGTTTTTCATTTCAGCAAGTGCCTACCTGCGGTTCTCGCCGCCGGTCACCGTCTCTGTCCGTGCGGCGAACTGCGCCTCAAGCCTCCGTGCAGGATGGCGTGCTAATCAACTGTAATTCGCATCTCTTAGAGATACGCTTTCGGCAGCAGCATGTGAATGCCTTTATTGCCGTCGACGAGTTGCGTGACGCGCAGATTGCCGACCAATGAGCATAGCATGTAGGCTTGGTTGCGCGACAGGTTGGTACGGTCGCAGACGTGCTTGACCATCTCGCGAACCGCCTGCTTGGCAGCGTCGTCGAGATCTTCGTCGAGGCCGATCGACATCAGGTGCGTGGCGCTTTCGGCGAATGGCCAGGTCAGATCCATGTCTTTGCGAACCGTCAGCCTGAAAGTGCCGGTAACGCCGGTCTCCAGCGCGGTGATGCAGACTTCTCCATCGCCCTGCACGCCGTGGCCGTCGCCGGCGAAGAACAACGCGCCTTCATTGAACACCGGCAGATACAACGTCGTGCCGGCGCGCAGTTCCTTGTTGTCCATGTTGCCCCCAAAGACGCGTGGCACCGGCGAGCCGCACCGGCCCCAAGCCGGCGGCGGGGCGGTGGCGATGATGCCGAAAAAGGGATCGAGCGGGATCTCCGTACCCCACGGCATGACGCAAACATTGCGATCGTGATCGACCTTAGGGTGAATGGTTTCATACTCGGTAAACTCGTCCGGCAACGTACCGAGCAACGGCAGGATCGACACAAATCCCCAATCCTGGCGCACTTTGACGCTGAGGATGTCCACCTGCAACACGTCGCCGGGCTTGGCGCCTTTCACGTGCACCGGGCCGGTGATGAAATGCGGGCCCGGCCCCTGCAACATGGTGTCGAGCGCGTTCAGATAGTCCGCCGGCACGATGCTGCGGTCTTCCGGCAGCGTTTCCTTGCCCCCAGCCGGAAACGAATGCAACGTCACGGTGTCGCCAGAGGCGACCTCGAGCACCGGCGGCGTAGTGCTGTCGAGATAGCCCCACACCATGTTTTCGGGCGTCGCTGGAATTTCGTGGCGGCGGGACATCGCATAGCTCCGTTGGGATGTTAAACAGGGATCAGATCGAGATATGGCGGGCAAGTGTTTCGCGGCTGGCACGATCGATGCGGCCGGTCTCGGCGACGCTGCCGCGCGAGAGCACCACGAATGAATCGGCGAGGCTGACGGCAAAATCGAGATACTGCTCAACCAGCAGCAGCGACATCCGCCCCTTGAACGTGGCCAGCACGTCGCGGATCATCGCAACCAAGTTGGGTTGGATGCCTTCGGTAGGCTCGTCGAGGATCAGCAGGCCCGGCTTCGTCACTAGCGCCCGCGCGATCGCGAGTTGTTGCTGCTGGCCGCCGGACAGCGAGCCGCCGGGCCGTCGCCACATCTGGCTAAGCACCGGAAAGAGCCCGATCGCCTCGTCCATGGACGGCGTTCCGAGCGTGCCATGCGCGCGCGCCGCGGCCTCGATGTTCTCGCCGACCGTCAGCTCCGAAAAGATTTCGCGGCCCTGCGGCACATAAGCGAGGCCGGCAGTTGAGCGGCGATGCGACGACCAGCCGGTAATGTCGGTGCCGTCGACAAGGATTTTACCACGCGTCACCGGCAGCACACCCATCAGGCATTTCAGCAGCGTGGTCTTGCCGGCGCCGTTGCGGCCGAGCACGGCAAGGCATTCGCCCGGGGCGATTTCGAAGTCGACGCGGCGCAGCACCTGCGCGCTGCCGTAGTGCTGGTCGAGACTTTCGACGCGGAAGCGCATCGTCATCGCCCCAGATAGACGTCGACGACTCGCGCGTCGGCGCGGGCGTCTTGCATCGAGCCTTCGAACAGCGTCCTCCCCTCATGCAACACGGTAACGCGATCCGCGATTTGCTCAACGAAGTCCATGTCGTGTTCGACCACCACAATGGCGCGATCAGGACGTCGAAGCTTGCGGACCAGCGCGACGGTGCGCTCGGTCTCCTCGTCGGTGAGGCCCGCGACCGGCTCGTCCAGCATCAGCACCTTGGGTTGGGAGGCCAGCACCATGCCGATCTCCAGCCACTGCTTCTGGCCGTGCGCCAGTTCGGACGCCGGGCGGAGCGCAAGATCGGCGAGCCCAACCTCCGCCAGCACGTCGTCGACGCGCTGCGCGAGAGCGTAAGGCGACAATATCCGCCGTAGCCCGCCTTGCGCGCCGATCGCGATATGCTGACGTACGTCGAGCCCCTCGAAAATGCTCGGCTTCTGGAATTTACGGCGCACCCCGGCGCGCGCGATATCGGATTCGCTCGACCGGGTGATGTCGATCGTATCGTCGAATACCACCCGCCCCTGTTTGGCGCGCGTGATGCCGGAAGCGACGTCGAGCATGGTGGTTTTGCCGGCGCCGTTCGGACCGATCACGGCGCGCACTTCGCCGTAATCAATCGCAAGCGACAGGCCGTCGATGGCGCGGAAGCTGCCGAACTCCACCGTGACATCGTCGATCAGCAGCGCCGCCGCCATCAGCGCAGCTCCGGCTCGGAGGCGAGACGCTTGATACCCATTGGCCGCGTCAGCTTCAACTTGGCGAGATCTACCAGGCCGTTGGGAAATACGAGCACGACCAGGACGATCAGGCCGGACAGGATGAACGGCCACAATTCCGGCGCCGCCGCGGACAGCCAGAACTTCAGCGCGTTGACCAACATGGCGCCGATCACCGCGCCGATCAAATGACCGCGTCCGCCGATGGCGACCCATACGGCGATTTCCAAGGACAATTCGGGCGACAACAGCCGCGGATTGATGATGCCGACCTGCGGTACGTACAGCATGCCGGCAAGCGCAGCGATCAGCGCCGACAGGCACCACACCGCAAGCTTCAGCCGTAGGGTCTCATAGCCCAGTGTGCGCAGCCGCACCTCGTCGTCCCGCGTCGCAATCATCAGCACGCCGAAATTGCTGCCGAGTAACAGCCGGCAGCCAAGCAGGACCGCTGCAAGCAACAGCACGGAGACCACCGCCATTGCAATCACCACACCGCTGCCGCCGATCGGCCAGCCGAACAGCACCAAAAAGCCAGTCATGCCGTTGTTGCCTCCGAAGCCCGTATCATTGCGGAACATCAGCAGCATGGCGACATAGACCAGTGCCTGGGTGATGATCGCGAAATACACGCCATCGACCCGCGAGCGAAACGACACGTAGCCGAACACGCCGGAGATCAGAATCGTCACCACCGCCGCGACCAGCAAAGCGTACGGGAAGAAGCCGAGCCCGGCCCAGTAGAACGGATAGCTCGACCAGCCCATGAACTGCATGAAGTCCGGTACCCGGCCGGTGACTTCGCTCGAATGCTTCAGCAGATGCATCGCCACGATGTAGCCGCCAATGCCGAAGAACAGTCCGTGGCCGAGCGACAAGATGCCGAGATAGCCCCAGATCAGGTCGAGCGCGAGCGCCAACACGGCGAAGGCCGCGAGCTGCCCGATGGCGTTCGCAAGATAGGCCGAGATGCCGAGCGGCGTGACCATAGACACGGCGAGCAGCGCCGCGACCGCCAGCACGACGGCGAGCAGGAGCTGAAACGGGCGGTCGGATGCCAGCGGCTTCATTTGCGGCGCCCCTTGATGGCGAACAGCCCTTCAGGTCGCCATTGCAGAAAGGCGATGATCATCAGCAGCACGATCACCTTGGCGGCGACCGCGCCCCACAGCGGCTCGATCAGCACGTTGACCTGGCCGATGCCGAGAGCCGCGACCACGGTGCCGACGATGGTGCCGACGCCGCCGAGCACCACAACCATGAAACTGTCGATGATGAAGTTCTGCCCCATCTGCGGATTGACGCTGTAGATCGGCGCCAGCGCCAGGCCCGCAAGCCCCGCAAGCCCCGAGCCCAGCCCGAACGCCAGCATGTCGACACGGCGGACCGGAATGCCGATGCAGCCCGCCATGGTGCGGTTTTGCGTCACAGCCCGAATGTTGAGGCCGAGCGGCGTCAGCCGGATAAGGCTCCAGGTCAGCCCCAGCGTGACCGCCGCGAAGGCGATCGCGAACATCCGGTTCCACGTGAAGATGAAATCGCCGATCACCGGCACGCCACCGGTGACGTAGAAAGGCGTGACAAAGTTCAGATTCTGCGTGCCGAACGTCACTCGGACGATATTGATCAGGAACAGGCTGACCGCCCAGGTCGCCAGGAGGCTCATCAACGGCCGACGATATAGATGCCGCAGCAGGACCGCTTCGAGCGCGATGCCGATCGTGGCGGTGACCAGGAACGCGACGGGAGCGGCGATGATCAGGTAGTATTCGGTCAGCGCCGGCGCGAACCGCTGCAGCGCCTCCTGTACCAGCCAAGTGGCGTAGGCACCGATCATGATCAGCTCGCCTTGTGCCAGGTTGATCACGCCCATCAGGCCGAAGATCACCGCGAGTCCGATCGCCGCCATGAACAGGATGCTGGCGAAGCTCAGGCCATTATACAGCGTCGCCAGCACGTCGCCGATCCTGATGCCACGCTCGATCTTTCTGACCGTCGCGTCGACGGCACCTTTGAAGGCGGGATCGGCGGCATAGGCGGGGTCCTTGGTCAAAGGCCCGACCTTGGCGAGCGCGCGCCGGTCCGGGGTCGCAGCGATGCGCTGCAATGCTGCGATCCGCTTCGCCGGGTCAGCGGAATTGAGCGCCGCGGCTTCCGCAACCGCGGTGATCTGCGCTCTCAGCACCGGATCGCTTTCCTCCGCGGCCGCGGACTCGAACAGGAGCTCCGGCAGGGTTACGGCGTGCCGCTCCAACGTGCGAAGCGCCGCCGCGCGCCGTCCCAGGTCGGACGAGCTGCGCAGCGCCAGCGCCGCATCGGCCATCTCGAACACGCTGCGGTTCTTGAGGCTGAGCAAGGGCGAGCGACCACTCTCGGCAGCGGTGCGCGGCGCGCCGCTGAGCGCATCCCGGCTGCCATCGGCGGTCATGGCCACCGCGCCCGCGCCGTCGCATGTCAGCTTACGGTCCATCATCGCCCGCGCGATCGGAGCGGCCCAGGCGCGATCGGCTGCGGAGCCCTCAGCGGCGACACCCATCAAGGAGCGACCCGCCTCGCCCAGCGCGGCGGCATCACCGCACAGCCGGTCGATCAATTCCGCGCGATGCAGCTCGGCGGCCGTGGACGAGCCGACGGCCGCAGACAGGAACAACAGAATGAGAAATAAGCGCCGCATCAAGTCCGCCGATTCTGCCGGCCTGATCCCTGCCGACAGTCGCTCATCCACGGCATCGTCAGCTGTATGGGCTGAACGGCACCGGCTTCGGTGCATCCTTCGACTGCCACAGCACGTCGAAGCCCTGCTTCTCGTTGACCGAGCCGATGAACACGCCGCGCGACGCGTAGTTATTCTCGCCGGTCATCTGGATCTTGTAGCCGGACGGACAATCGAAGCTGAGCCCTGCGAACGCCTTTCGCACCTCCGGCACGTCGAACGAATTGGCCTTGGCAGCCGCCATAGCCCACAGATGCACGGCGTCGTAGGCCGAGACCATCGGATCGATCGCAACGTCGGCCTTGAACGGCACGTTCTTCGTCTTGACGTAGTCCGCCCACTGCTTGAGGAATTTGGCGTTGGCGGCGCCCTTGGCGTTCTGCAGATACGCCCAGCAGTTGAGGTGGCCAACCAGCGGCTCGGTGTTGAGGCCTTCGAGATCGGCTTCCACCATGTCGAGGCCAAGCACCGGCACGTCGGTCGCCTTGATGCCCTGATTGGCGAACTCGCGCAGAAAGTCCGGGATCGACGAGCCGACCACCGTCAGCACCACGATCGGCTTGCCGCCGCCCTGATCGGCGAAAGCGCGGATCTGATTGACCAGCGTCTGGAAGTTGGAGAAGCCGAGCGGGACGTATTCCTCCTTCCACGCGCTCTCCGGGATACCCTTCGACTTCCAATACCCCTTGAGTTGCTTGTTGATGGTCCGCGGCCAGACGTAGTCCGAGCCGAGCATGAAGAACCGCTTGGCGCTGACACCGTCCTCGCTCATCAGGTAGTCGACCGCGGGCAGCACGGAACTGGCTGGCGGCGAGTTGACGTAGACGACGTTCTTGGAATTCTCGTCGCCCTCGAAGTGCAACGGATAGAACAGCAGCCCATTGGCCTGCTCGACCACCGGCAGCACCGACTTGCGCGAAACCGAGGTCCAGCAGCCGAACAGCGCCGCAACCTTGTCCTGCTCCAGCATCTGTTTGCCGATTTGCGCATAGAGTGGCCAGTCCGAGGCGGGATCGGACACCGCAACTTCGATGGTGCGGCCGTTGACGCCGCCCTTGGCGTTGATCTCGTCGGCGGCCATGCGCACGACGTGATTGAGCCGACCTTCGATATTCGCCATCGTACCGGATGAGGAGAACAGACAACCAAGCTTCACAGTGCCGGCGGCCTGTGCGGAGCGGATGATCGAAGGCGCGCCCAGCGGCGACGTCAGCGCTGCCGCTGCAAGTCCGGTGGTCTGAAGAAACGAACGCCGCGTAAATCTGCTCATGTGCCAACCTCTGTAGTGGAAGTGGCGCGAGTGTTTGCCGCGGGCGACGAAGCGGCAACTCCAAATAACCTGCAACGCTGCTTAATCAGTCAGCAAAAGTGCTTCTCCGACACGCTTGATGTCAATTTTGCCATTTTGGATCGCCGGCGTTTCGCTGTAGTCTTTTCGGCATCATCACGGCGTCGCACTCGATACGGTCGACGCCGCGAATGATAATCGCCGCAGGTGACTGCACAGGCGTGTTGCGCCGGGCGGGCGGTTTTCGTTCTGCAGCTACGCAACGATGAAAGCGTGAGCCCATGCGCCACTCGCAGCACACCGACACCGAGATCCTGTATCTGTTGCACGAGGCCGAAGCCGGTATTTCAATACCGGAAATCTGCCGGACAGCCCACATTTCCGAACGGACGTTTTATCGCTGGCGCAAGCGCTACGGCAGCCTGACGCCACCGGCGCTCTTGGCCATGAAGGAATTACAGTCCGAGAACCGGCGACTGCGCACGCTGCTGAGCAGGCTGTTGGAAAGCGCGGACACAACAGTCCGTACAACATCCGAAACTCCGCGGGCACCTGTCCGTTCCGACTGCGGGTTCGCGCCGCAGCCTGCTCCCTGCGACATACCCGGTCAGGCGCGCGGCGCATCGCTCGGCCGCTTCGCGTTCGTGCGCGGCACACGCTGAGCCAGAAGGTTAGGTTGGTCGATGGAGTTCGGCGGCAATCGCCGGCAGACGCAACGACATGCATGGCGTTCACTGGTACGGCTGGAAGACGAGACGATCACACGCGGATCCGAGCACGCGATATGGGCTTGGGCCGCGCGCTCCAGCGTGTAGATCGCATCCGGCTTGATCGGAAACGGCTTGAGCGCACCGCTGGCAGAGCCTGAAACCAGTTCGCGCGGAATTTCGCCCGCGTCGGATGACGACAACGAAAGCGAGTCGGCACCAAAGTAGGTATGCCTCCCGCGGCAGAAAGCGAAAATGTCGAACGGCCACCGGCGTTTCGCGGAGGCAATGAAGATTGCCGACCGACAGATGAATTACGCTTCGCTACCGAAGGCGGAAACGAGAGCAAGCGAACCGCAAATTTGCAGGGCGGGGAGGCGGGCGCCAGGTCGCGCAGCCTGCCGAGCGATCACACCAATGCTGCAGCAATGTAACGAACCCAAGCGCACGAAATCGTCGTTTGGCGTGCAAAATCGCGCAAATGGCGGAGGGAGAGGAACTGGGATCGAACCTTCTCCCGCATAACCCATACTAGCCTGTCGCATGCGGCGGCCACCCTCCGGACGGCCGGTTCTGTTGGTGATTTCGGCACGCCTCCCATTCAGATTTCCTTACAGAGGGTATTCTCGGGATTCTGTACCACGCCGCGCGAAGCTGCTCTGATCAATCTGAAACAACGTCACGACGCGACGCGCCACTTCCCGACGTCCGCGACAGCTCAAGCGAGAATCTTATTTGTGATCTCTTTCATACGAAGATGGATCGCACCAACCTAAAATAGAAAAGGAGCAAACGCAGGCCGGGAGACTTCTCATGGCTCGTGTGGTCGATATTCTGCGGCAAGTGGCACCGAAAGCGAGCCCGAAATACTTGGCCGCGTTCGAGCGCGGGAACTCGTTGCTACAACGGCACCAGATCATCACCCCCGATCGCCTCGCGCATTTCCTTGCGCAAATCCTGCACGAATCCGGCGGTTTGACGCTCGAGCGCGAGAGCATGAAGTATAGGACGGAGCGGCTCCTCGAAATCTTTGGCGTTGGCAGGCACTCCGCGGCGATCACGCCAGCCGAGGCGCAGAGCCTCGCCCGTGACGAGCAGGCGATCGCTGAACGCGTTTATGGCCTCGGCAATGCGCGGAAAGCGCAGGAACTCGGCAACAAGGATCCAGGCGACGGCTTCAAATACCGCGGCGCCGGCCTCATGCAGACCACCGGCCGCGCCAACTACCGCCGTATGGGCCTACTCTGCGGCGTCGATTTCGAGAAGAAGCCGGATCTGGTCTTTTCGGCCCGGCACGCCCTGAAACCCGCACTCGCGGAATGGTCTGAAGCGGGGCTGAATGTGTACGCCGACAACAACGACATCCTGGCGATCTCGCGCGCCATCAACTGCGGCAGCCCCAGGTCGAAGACGATCCCCAACGGCATGCAGGACCGCACCACTTGGTTTGCGAAGGTCCGACCGCTGGTCGATGATATCAAGTTCAGGACGCGTAAAAAGGCCGCAACCGAACTGACGAAGACATCAGCGACAGGCAAGCCTCGACCGGAGGCGGGCTCCCAAGAGCCAGGTCTCCAATGTGCGCTTGCCGACCTGCTGGGCGAGCAAATCCTTCGCCTCGGCGACGAGGGCCCACTTGTGCGTACAGTGCAACTGGCGCTCGCCAGGCTCGGTTATCCCTTGCGCGGAAGTGGCAGCTTTGCCGCCAGGACGCTGAGTGCGGTAAAGGATTTCCAGCAGGCTCACGGCCTCGGGGCGGATGGCGAGATCGGGAAGGAGACCGCGCAAGCGATCGATCGCGCACTTGCGGAGCGGAGTTCGCCAACCGCCGCTTCCGCCTCTGCGATTGCCGGGCTTGTCGGAGATCAGATTCTGCGCGTTGGAGATGCAGGCCCTATCGTACAGGCCGTTCAGCTTCGGCTCGCCCGGCTGGGCTATCCGCTCAAGGGCACCGGCAATTACGGCCCGGCGACCGAGCAGGCCGTGCGGGATTTCCAGACCCGTCGTGCCCTCGAGGTCGACGGCGAGGTGGGACCGGAGGTCGCCACCGCCATCGACCGTGCGCTTGATGCGCTCTCGCGCTCCGCCGCGCCTCGGCCTCGGGCCGATCAGGATCGGGCTCCGCCAGTAGCCGACAGCCCGACTATGAGGTCACAGCCGGCGCAACCCGCCGCCGGCTCGCTGGCGGATCTGCTCGGAGACGGTGTTCTCGGCCTAGGCGATCAGGGATCTGTTGTGACTGCACTTCAGCTCGCGCTAGCAAAACTCGGCTACCCCCTGACCGGGACCGGCTATTTCGGTGGCGCCACCGAAGCCGCCGTGACAGATTTCCAGCAGCAACGGGGCCTCGAGGTTGACGGAGAGGTCGGGGCCGAGACTGCGCAAGCGATCGACGGGGCCGTGACTGGAGCGCCGCGTCCGCTGCAGCCCTCGAACGACGCGCAGCCATCTCTGAATCTACCCGGCACCGACACGCGGCCGCTCTGGGTGATCGAAGGTCTGAAATGGCGGAACCTACGGGAGGGCCGCGGGGCGGCCGAAAATCCTGATATCCTCAAATGGGCAAGAGACGAGGGTGGCGCGATCGCCGAGGCGTACAAGCATGACGAAATCCCGTGGTGCGCGCTTTTTGCGAACATGGTGCTGACCAAGGTGGGCATCAAAGGCACCGAGACCCTGTGGGCCCTCGATTGGGACAAGTGGGGGCAGAAGCTTCCTGGTCCGGCTGTCGGCGCTTTTGCGCCGATGAAACGCGATGGCGGCGGCCACATCGCGATCGTGGTCGGGCGAGATAAGCAAGGCAACCTGATGTGCCTGGGTGGCAACCAGAGTGACGCCGTAAGCGTCATTCCATTTCCAGCCAAACGGCCGCTAAGCTTCCGCTGGCCTGTTGGCGTGCCGGTACCGTCCAAGTCCAGCGTCGAGTCGCTGCCGCTGATGGAATCGGATGGACGGGTTTCGGCTAAGGAGTCGTGAGCACCAAGTGACGCTCCCATGCGACGATGAGGCCGTCGTCTGCGGTGCAATTCCGATTACTGACGAACGGAGGATTCCATGGAAATGACTCTGCTAATCAAACTATTACCAATCGTCTTCCGAGCGATTAACGTTGCGCCACAAATTCAGGAGGCGATGCGAATTGGAACGCCGATCGTTAAAGCCGTGGAGGAAAACGCGGGTGATCTCCTGCCCTTATTGAAGGAGATCGGGAAACAGAAATTTCCGGAAATTGATGAGAAGTTTGCGCCGGCCGCAGCCGCCTCAACGATGTTTGATCCAATCAGGATAAAGTGGCTTCAAACCGCGCTAAATGTCCTCGGTGCCACCCCACCGCTCGATGTCGATGGTGAGTACGGGCCAATGACGAAAGATTCCGTGTTGCAGTTTCAAAAGGCCCACGAGCTTGTGGCTGACGGCTGGGCTGGCGATACCACCCACGCCGCACTGCAGCTTGCGCTTTCCAAAAGATCAACAGCCTCAGCGTAGAATTCCTGGGGAGCAGAAGCATTGGTTTGGGAGCCTGTTGCAGAACGTGCAGGCTCGCTCGGGTCTTGCATCGATTGCATTCGACCTGGAGCCAGCCGAAGCCGCCGCTGATTCATTTGCCCATTGTTGGGGAGGGCCAAGCGGATCTTCGCGGAATACGCACCAGAGCCCAATCCTGAGACGAAGAAAAAGGACGTCGTCTGGTTCGCGCTGAACGATGACCGGCCGCTAGCAGCCTTCGCCGGCATCTGGACCGCGTACCGCGGCGACCGGGGTACTAAGTCTAAGCCAATTCCCGGCCCGCTCGACGTCTACGGCTTTCTGACCACGTTAGCGAATGCCGTGGCGGAGCCGATTTATCCTAGAGCAATGCCAGTCATCCTTGCGACCGAAGAGGAGCGCGACGTTTGGATGCGTGCCCCTTGGGACGAGGCGAAAGCCCCGCAGCGACCTTTGCAGGACGAGGCACTGAAAATCGTTATGCGTGGCGCTGATAAGACCGGAAGCGCGCTGAAACCGCCGTATCGTTATGACATGCGAGCGCCGCGAGCGCCGTCCGATTCCGGATTTCAAGCTTCTGATATATGTGATGAAGGTGTACCTTGATGGTGCCTTGGGAAATGTTCAGCCGGCGCGCAATCGCCTTGTTCGACAGCCCTTCGGCCACCAGATGCATGATTTCGCGCTCGCGGTCCGTCAGCAACGCCAGCACGTTTTCGATTTTGGCAACGTTTACTTCCCTCCCCGTTGGCGCCAATTCCGGCGACGGCTCCGGCAGTAAGCTGACTCCCTCCGCCACCAGCCTCAGGGATCGCAGCAGCGTTTCGTTGTTCGCGTACTTCGAAATCACATTGCAAGAACCGGCCGCGATTGCTGCGGCCAGATCGCCGTTTTCGACGGCTGCTGTGAAGAAAACCAGCTGGATGGGAAAGTTCTCGTCGTCGGCAATCGCAAGAATTTCAGATGCCGTCACATCAGGAAAAGAATCTCCTAGAAGCGCGATATCAGGCGCCAAATTCCGGATTGCTTCAAGGCAGCTTGTTCCGCTGTTGCACCATGCGACGATGTTAAAGTCGCGCTGCGCTGCGAATACTGACATCAATCCCTGCAGAACGATCGGATGCCGATCTGCGATCACCAGTCGGGTACCACGCATAAGCCTTCCCTGCCCTTCCCCTAACTCGGCGTACCCAAGCAACGCTCTCGGAGCATCTCAACGCAGCTCCAGAGTATCCATTCCGACCAAGTGGCAACGCTGCGAAGTAAGAACGCCCTTCTACTTGGCTGATGGTCAAGAGAGCCATGGAAAGAAGGGGGCCGCATCGTGGGACGGTTCCTCGATGATCACACCCCGAAACTGCTGCGCGAATTTGGCTGCATTCGCCGAATCCTGAAAGCAAAACAAGAGCAGGGCTTCGCGGCCCGAATTCCTCAGCATCCAACCTACTCGCAGCTGTTCGCCGTGCTCTAGAAAAAATTCGACCATTATATCCAGCGTCTGACCAAAACCATACTCAGGCATAGTCAGTTGAACTAGATGTACATCAGGAACGGCAGCTTCAATTTCGCTTTGCACTGAGCCAAGCATGCCGAACGTCCCCCTCTCGACCGGCAGTCACCATCTCTAACGCTCGACGACAGTCACATCTCTAACGCTCGCGGAAGGCTCGATTTACCTGATCGGTGAATGGCTTCGCCAGATAGGAGACAACTGTTCTTTCCTGGGTCGACACGAATACTTCTGCCGGCATGCCGGGGACCAGCTTGATGCCATTTAGCTTGGCGATCGCATCTTCCGTCGGAAGCAGGTTGATGTATGCAATGTAGTGCTCCTGGCCATTCGTGGGATCACGCGCCGAGGCGGGAGAAACCATGACGACTGCACCCTTCATCTCAGGTGTTGTGTTGCGGTTAAACGCGGTAAGACGAACGCGGGCGGATTGACCTGTCTTTACCTGATCGATGTCGGCTGGCGAAATTCGAATTTCAAACTTGAGTTCCGCGTTTTGCGGAACGACTGTCGCAATCTTTGCAGCGGGCGTAATGACGCCACCGACCGTATGAACAAAAAGTTCGTTGACGTAGCCTGAAACCGGTGACCGAATTTCCGTGCGCGACAAGCGATCCTCGATCGCCAACTTTCGTTCACTTAGTTCGGAGATGCGGGCATCGACCGTTCGAAGATCGCGCTGCGCTTCCGTGCTCGCGTTCTGATCTACCGCGATGATTTGGAGCCTGATTTCGCTGGCGCGCACTTTTGCTCGAGCGATGCTCGCAGAAATCTCTCCGCGCTCGCCTAGAATTCTGGCCCAATCGCGGTGCGCCGAATAGACCCTAGTGTACTCGACAATCTTTTTCTCGAAGAGAGCGTCTAGTTTGTCGCGCTCGGCGCCGACCAACTTGATCTCTTCCTCTTTGGCAGCCAGCCGCGCCTCCATTCCCCTGATTTCCTCCAGGGTTTGATTGACGCTCAGTTCGAGTTGCTCTTTCTGGCTGTCTCTCCCCAATTTATTGCCCGTGAACAGGCGGCTTTCCCCGCGGACCACGATGTCCGCTGCGGTCGATATGCGTCCGAGGTCGGCTGGAAACTCTATCGAGGCAAGATTGTCGCGTTCCGCTATCAGACGCGCTTGGCGGCCAAGGGCTTCGCCCAACTGCGACCTGACGATCAGAAGTTCTGCCTTGATTTGAACGTCGTCGAGCGTCGCGAGGATCTGCCCTTCCTTGACGAGATCGCCCTGACGGATGGACAACGACTTCACGATCCCACCGTCTCGATGTTGGACCTCCTTCAGGTTCTGGTCGACCTTCACGGTACCAGCGGCGACAATGGCGCCCTCCAGCCTTGCGATCGCAGCCCATCCGCCGCAGCCGATCACCAGGAGAACGACCAGTGCCGATCCGCCGAGTATTCTCGGCCAAAGCCGGAAGGACTGTTCATTGGCCTGAGCAACGTTCGACGGCGGTGCGTCGAGGGAGACTTCCTTGAGATCAAAAAGTTTCATTTCCCGATCCCCTCGATGTCTCAACTGACGGCGACGGTGAATTGAAGGTTATGGTGTCCGGAAAGCTCAATCGTGAAGAACTCGTCGGTATCGGGGCGATCGTGAATATCCACCATCGTCCTCTTGTCGTTGTCGGTCTCCTCAAACCGGAACCGCACCGGTCTTCTGCCTCCGGTTGACGACAGGTAAATATCTTCGAACATGTCGGAAATTGCCTCGTCGAAGTCACCGTCCTCGGAGTAGCTGATCTCGAAAGTCGCGGCCACAATCCGGTCCCCGACCGTGAAGTCGGTAATCTTGCGGACCGTCATCGCCTCGTGATCATCGTTCTTTCTGTGGAATTCGAAGGTATCATCACCATCACCGCCCGTCATCGAAACCGACGTTGATCCTGCAACGACATGGTCATTGCCGGATCCCGCGATAACCTCTTCGAAGGCAGCAATCAGGTCGTGTCCTACCTCAACACCGTTGGCTGTACCTCTTCCGAGGTCTACCGTGACGCTTAGCGTTGCGGTCGAGTAGTCCAGCCTGTCGTGTCCGTTGCCTCCATCATAGGAATCATTGGCCGCGTCCATTGCTGCTACGACATGATCATCGCCATCGCCGGCTGCGACCGTATCCACTCCTGCGCCGTCTGAAAGGGTGTCGTTTCCCGCGCCGCCGTCGAGAGCGTCATTTCCTGCACCGCCGCTCATGCTCACGTCCGTGGACGCCGCGCTCGCATTAATAGCGTCGTCGCCGCTTCCGCCGATGACCACCTCGAATTCCGCGATCTCATCGTGACCGATATCGTCGCCCACAGCGATTCCACTTCCGACGTCAACGCGGACGCTCTCCGTGGCCGCCGAGTAGTCGATCGTATCCCGGTCGGCACCGCCATTATAGGTATCAGCGGCAGCGTCGGCTGCGGCAAGGACATGGTCGTTGCCCGCGCCGCCCAGGGCGGTGTCGCTGCCCGCTCCGTCCGCGAGTACATCGCTGCCGTCGTCCCCCAATAGCAAATCGTTGCCGGCACCGGCGGTTATCGTGTCACGCCCGGCGCCGCCGGCAAGGTTATCGCTGCCGTCGCCCCCGTCGAGCGTGTCGTTGCCCGCCTCGCCCTGAACGGTATCGTGGCCGCTACCTGCCAGTAAAATGTCCGCACCATCACCACCCGACAAGGAATCGTCGCCGTCCTCAGCCACGATGATGTCGTCGCCTTCCTCGCCATACAAACGGTCGTTGCCAGTTCCGCCGAAAATGATGTCGTTGCCCGAACCTGCGAACACAATGTCGTTGCCCGCTCCCGCATAGACGACATCGTTGCCTGCACCGGCAATGATGTGATCGTCACCGGCTCCTCCGATGACAATGTCGTTGCCTCCGCGGGCATCGATATTGTCGTTACCTGCAAGACCGTCGATGGTCTCGCTGCATTGCGTGCCAAGAAGATTGTCGTCATTGGCAGTTCCGATGATCGGCGGCGCATCTACAACGCTGAAGTAGGCCGTCTGCTTGATGGACATTGAACCGTCGCTGATCATGTACGTCAACGTCACGTCGCCACGCATGCCGTCGTCGCGTTCAAAGATCCAGCCGCCGTCTTCAGTGGGCGTGAGGGTTCCGGATGTGGATGAGATGCTCGTTATGGTCAGCCGGTCGCCATCCGGGTCGGTGGTGCCGGCCAGGAGCGTCAATAGGGGAATCATCATCACTGTCTGACAGCCGACCACGTCCGCCAATTGCACCGGCCCGTTGGTTCGCGGCGCGCGGTTCCGAGGTTCTTCGGTCGGCGCGCGCGGCTTTTCACTGCCGCCACCACCGCCGCCGCCACCGCCGTTTCCCTCTCCACCTGAGTTCGGCTGAGCGGATTGGCGATTGTCGTTGCCACCCCGAACAGCGTCCGCGGTCGCGGTGTTTGCGACACGCGGCGGTGCGGCAGACGCCGGCTGGATGGACCCAGGGCCAACCGCCGGCTGACCGTCGCTCTCCCGGAATAGCCGAATCGGGACAACGTTGTCAGACGATTTGGAGACGTGGCGTGACTCTGTCTCTATATCCTCCTCGGTCGCGGCGCTGATTTGATCCTCGCGCGGCGCATCGCTCTGATCTGCATCTTCACGCTTAACTTCCTGTTGCCGTTCGCCGGCCTCCAGCTTGACCGGCAGAAAACTCTTCAGATACGCGGCACATCCGGTCAGGAACACCAGAAAAGCAAGCGGGAGGAACGACCCCTTCTTTTGATCCGACTCGGCATAGTCCTCGCGCGTTGGTCGGGATGCCGATTGGGAGGCGGGCCTGAATGCTTTGGCTGTGATCATGCGGGCCTCCTCACTTGCGCTTGGAGTTGGTCGAGCATGGCCCGCATTGTCGGCTGCTGAGGCGATACCGGTTGCTGCGGCGATGCCGGCTGCTGCGGAGCCGCGGACTGCTGCGGAGCCGCGGGCTGCTGTATTCCGGTCGGCGTCATGATGTCCTGCTTCTTGCCGAAGGCGGTGATGCGACCGTTCTGCACGATCGCAACGAGATCGACGGCGACAAGCGCGCTCGGACGGTGCGCGATGACGATTGCGATACCGCCTCGCGCTCTGATGCCGGCGATCGCCTCGGCAAGAGCCTGCTCTCCCTCGCCATCGAGGTTGGAATTGGGCTCGTCCATGACGACAACGAACGGATTGCCGTACAGCGCGCGCGCCAGCGCAATGCGCTGCCGCTGCCCTGCCGACAGGGCCGTGCCCTGCGGGCCGAGCTGGGTTCGATATCCGTCCGGCATTTTCAGGATCATGTCGTGCACGCCGGCCGCCTTCGCCGCCTCGACAATCTTCTGGGAGTCCGGATTTGGCTCGAAACGGCAGATGTTCTCCTCGATCGTCGCGTCCATCAGGCTGACTTCTTGCGGGAGATAACCGATGTGCTTTCCGATTTCATCCTCGCGCCATTGAGCCAGATCGGCGCCATCCAGCCGGACGCTGCCGCGCAGCACCGGCCAGATGCCGGTAAGGGCGCGTACCATGCTCGTCTTTCCGCCGGCGCTTGGTCCGATGATGCCAAGCGCCTGGCCAGCCTGTAGTTCGAAGGCAATTTCACTCAGGATGATCTGACCGGAACCAGGCACCGCAACCGTGATCTTCTCCACGCTGAGACGCTGGGTGGGTGCGGGCAACTTCATCGGCTCGTCGGTAGCGGCAATTGCCACTACCGTGTCCCGAAGCCGCTGATAGGCCATGCGCGCCGCAACGAACGGCTTCCAGTTGCCGATCGCGAGGTCCACTGGCGCAAGAGCGCGAGCAGAAGCCACCGAGCAAGCGATGATGGCGCCGGCGGTGAGCTCGCCCTTGATCGTGAGATAGGCACCGAGGCCAAGCACCGCCGATTGCAGCACCATGCGAAGCACACGTGACACGGCGGCGAAAGTGCCTGTGATGTCGTTCGCCCTGGTCTGCAGTTCCAGATGCTCGCGATTTGCATCGTTAAAGCGATCCACGGCCCGACCGGCGAAGCCCATTGCCTTGAGAACCTCCGCGCTGCGCGCGTTGCTATCGGCGATCGTATTGCGCGCAGTGGCCGCCTTCCGCGTCGAGAGGCTGAGACGCTTCGTCATGATTTCGCTGACGACGGTCAAAACGGTCAACACGAACGCGCCTGCGAACGTCAGCGCGCCAAGTGCCGGATGCAGCAGGTAGACGAAAGCCAGATAGATCGGCATCCACGGCAGATCGAACAGGGCTCCCGGCCCCTGACTGCCGAGGAAGCCGCGAACCGTATCTACGTCGCGTCCACGTTCGAGAGCTTCGGATGTCGAGAAGCCGAATCGCGGCATGTCGATTGCAACCCGGTGCGCCAACGGTGCCACCTTCCGATCCAGCCGCGCGCCGATTCGCACCAGCACCTGGGAGCGGATGACGTCGAAGCTGCCCTGAAAGAGATATAGGCCGATGACCAGGCTTGAGAGAACGAGAAGCGTGGGAATGCTGCCGCTGGTCAGTGCCCGGTCGTAGATCTGCATCATGTACAACGATCCGGTCAGCGCCAGTATGTTTATCATCCCCGAGATGAGAAACAGGAAGATAACGATGCCACGAAAGCCGCGCGTCAACTCGGCAAGCTTGCGGCGCTTTGCGGGAGTCAGCTCTTTTGAGGTAGCCATGTGATGCGCCCGGAGGTTGGACAGTTCGGGAGAAACGGTTCACGGGAGGCAGACGCATCTGCCTCCCGTAGCGCTTTCGAGACGCCTTAGAGACCGAGATTCGTGTTGGTCAGGTTCTGATGACCTGCGATCTCGATCGTGAAGTCGGCATCAGTACTGCCGCCGATGTTGCCTTGGACAACAGTGAAGTTGCCGTCGGCGCGGGTTTCATACGTCACCGCGAGCTGACCTGCTGCGGTGAAGGCACCGGTGACCAGTGAGAAGCTCTGATCACCGGCAGTACCCAGGTTGGCATCGATCGCCGTCAGATCGATGCGGTCACCAGCCTCGAACGTGAGGATGGTGTCGCCGTTCGCCGCCGAAGCCGATGTGAACTTGTAGGTATCGTTGCCGGAGCCGCCGTTCATCACGTTGGCGGCGTTGCTCGCGGTGATGGTGTCGTTGCCCGAGCCGGTATTGACGTTCTCGATGCCCCAGATCGTGTCGTTGCCGGTCTGCGAGCTCACCACCGTGCCGTTCGACAACGGGCCGGATCCGAGGTTGACGGTAACGTTCGCCGTCGCCGCCGAGATGTCGAGCGTGTCGACACCGCTGCCGCCGCCGCCTTCGTCACCGAAGTAGACGTCGTTGCCGTCGGCGGCTTCCGCCACGATCAGGTCGTCTCCGGCGCCGCCGAAGACCGTATCGTCCCCGGCTCCAGCATTGATCAGATCGTTGCCCTGATCGCCGAAGATGCGATCCGCCCCGGCATCGCCGTAGACGATGTCGGCATCTGCGCCGGCGAACACCTGGTCGTCGCCTGCTCCGGCGAAGATCACGTCCCGGCCGCTGCCGCCGCTGACGAAATCGCCGCCTTCGCCGGCCGATATCGCATCGGCGCCGGCATTGCCCATGGCGACGTCGTCTCCCGCAAAGGCGATGAGGTTATCGTCGCCTGCCGTCCCGACCAGCACATCGGAGTTTGGCGTACCCGTCCCGGGAACCGCCCCCGGTGTGCCATCTTCGTCCGAGCCGGCACCGGCGACGCGAACCTCCGGAGCACCCTCGCCCGAGTAGGTGATCGAGGTGGTCGCATTGGCGAGGGTCTTGGTCCCGTCGTTGTTCTCGGTGACCACGTAGTCTGCGAGAACCGATCCCTGCGGCAATTCGATCACGTCCTGGGGACGCAGCGTGCCGATGATCCTGTCGCTGCCGCCGTTGGAGCGGAACACGATGCGATGGTCGGAAGCGAGACCGGTGATGTCGATCGTGTCGTCGCCGGCATTGCCGTCGATAGTGATGGTGCTGAAGTTCAGGCTGGTGAACGGAGAGTTGAAGTTGCCGATCACCTGGATGGTGTCGCCGTCGGCGGTACCACCGTCAGGCGTATTGGGGTTGTTGCCGTTGTTGGCCGTGGTGTTCAACCCGTTGATGCTGATTTCCTCGATGTTGTCGAGTTCAGCGATAACCGTCGTGTCGCCCAGAACCGTGCGGGTGATGACGATTTCCGAGTTGAGGCCGACCACCGGAATGCCGGCATCGATAGCCTCCGCCCTCGCGTAGATCCGGAATGTCTCGGCCGTGCCGGCCCGTCCGTTCAGGACAAAGGTGTCGGTGCCGCCCTCTTGGCCATCGATGATGTCGAAACCATCGGTGGCGC
The DNA here is from genome assembly GCF_018129385.1 of Bradyrhizobium lablabi. Classification (GTDB taxonomy): domain Bacteria; phylum Pseudomonadota; class Alphaproteobacteria; order Rhizobiales; family Xanthobacteraceae; genus Bradyrhizobium; species Bradyrhizobium lablabi_C. The sequence continues at coordinate 21,767 of NZ_JAFCLN010000009.1, read as the reverse complement.
CCGTACCATTGGCGTTCCAGGTGATGGTGTCGTTGCCGGTGCCAGCCGCAATGATGTCGTTGCCGGTGCCGCCAGTGATCGAGTCACTGCCATCGCCCGCATTGATGTTGTCATTGCCTCCGGCGCCGGCGATCACATTGGCAGCAGCGTTGCCGATGATGATTTCAGCGTTGGCTCCGCCGGTGAGATTGGCGGTCGTGACGCGGGTGAGACCGACCGTACTGTTGGCAGTCGCAGCGCCGTCGCCGGCCACGTAGGTAAACGAACCGTTGGCGGTAGCGTTGTCGCTGAGGGTGACGACGCCGGCCGTCAGGGTCGGCCCGCTTGCGAGGCCGTTGGCGCCACCCACGCTGTTCAGCGTGACAGCCTGTCCTTCCGGATCGGTGTCGTTGGCGAGCAAGGCCGCAGCCGACACGGAGATCGTGGCACCCGCCGCCAGGTTGGTAAGTATCGTGTCGGCGCCGGCGGTCGGTGCATCGTTCTGCGGCACGACGGTGACCGTCGTTGTGGCGACCGCGCTGGTGAGCAAGCCGTCATTGACGGTAACTTGCAGGACGCGCGGCGCAGCGTCCGGATTCTGCGATGTGTTGTTAAACCTCACCTGCGCCAGGGCCGTCTGGTACGCGGCGGGCGATGCGTTGCCCGTCAGGTTCAGGGTGATCTGGCCAGCTACGCTGTTGTCAATCGTTGCGTTGATACCGCCCGGCAAACCGCCGACGGTGCTGAGCACGTCACCGGCACTAGCGTTGGTCAGGACCACGCGGGCCGAGACGATTGTGGGACCGTCATCGGTGACCACTGGTCCAGCAACGATCGCGACGGCTCCCCCATCTTCGGTGAAGGTCGTCGTGTAGTTGTTGCCGGGGCCGCCGGGAACAGTAGTCGTCGTCACCGTTGTCGTAGCAATATTGAAGTTATTGATCAGCACGTATTCGCCGGCGTCGATACCGGTGGAGACGAACCGTATGGCTGAATTCGCCCCTGCTCCTGTGAGGTTCAAGTTGAAACTGCTCGTATCCGCGCCGTCAAATCCTCCGGAGGTGTCGTTTATCGTTTGCAGCACCGTGAAGTTTCCGGGCGTGAACGATCCCGATGCCGAGTACTGTACCTGAACGGTCTCGCCGGCATCGATCGAGCTGGTGCCGTTGTTTCGATCATAGCTGAACGACAAAGTCGCGGTCGTCAGGCCAGCGAGATTGACAGTTCGCGTGATCGAAGCACCGTCGCCGCCGAGGAAGCGCAGTTCGTTCGAGCCTCCCCCGTCGATCTGGATCTCTCCAGTGGTAACGCCGCTGTCGTCTCCGGTTTCGGTCCATGGGCTCAAGGTCCAATCCACCGTACCGTTGCTGTTGTTGTGCGCAGCAGTGTCGAATGTATCGCGATAGGCCTGGGGAGCCGAAGCGGTGCTGGTGGTCGTCACCGGCCCATGCAGGTCCAGCGTCGGCGCCTGCAACAGGATGTCCTGGTCGGTGAAGTCGAGCACCTCGACATTGCGGACGGTGTCCGTACCGTCGGTCGCCAGACCACCGGTGTGCGCCACCGTGATGGTGCCGTCAGGATTGAAGTCGATGTCGTATTCGTCGCGGGCGCCGGAGAATACCACGCGATCGACATCGGCGATGCCGTCGCTGTCGGTGGTCTCGCCGTTCGCTTCCTGCGTGGTGCTGTTGCGGATCGTCCGCACGATGCCCAACTGGCCCGGATTGATCGAGCCGTTGAACATGCTGGCAGCGAGTGTCGTCATCGAGCTGTGGAGGGCGATCGGCGTGCCGGTGTGGTCCGCATCGCCGGGGGCAAAGACGCCGATCTGCACGTCGAGCCACTTGTCGCCGTCAATGATGTCGTCGCCGCCATTGCCGGTGATGGTATCGCTGCCGTCACCGCCCAGGATGATGTCGCCACCATCGAAGGACGTGAGGCCACCAAGGACTTCCTGCAGGCCTGCGATGAGAGCGATGCCTTCCTCATCCAGCACGCTGCCAAGGTAACCGGTCGTGCCGCCGGCCAACAGCGGTGCGCGATCCGCTGCCACGTCGTCGGTACCCTTGAGCACGTCGCTGAACTTCGTGCCGGAGAGCCCTTCCACGGACTCGTACTCGTCGAGCGCCGCGTTCTGCGGCAGCGTGGGCGCCTCGTCGAAGATGATCGGGATGGACAGGTCGGCGTTCACGCCAAGTGTGTTGTCCTTGTAGGTTGCCCAGTCAAAACCGGACATGCCGACCATCTTGCCGCGACCGGCGCTGCCGACCATGATGTCGTCGCCGCCCTCGCCGATGAATTCGTCGAAGCCACCGTCACCGAGGAACACGTCGTGACCCTTGATGCCGTCATGGGCGAATATTTCGTCGAAATTGTCGCCGGGAGCGCCGTCGAAGGTGCCGGTTTCGATCCAGTCGTTACCCTCGTTGCCAAGGATACGCTCGGCATTCCTGTTGCCGTAGATGAAGTCGTTGCCTTCACCCGCGAAGACTTCCGAGCCTTCGTCGGTTCCGAGGAAGATGAAGTCCTGGCCGGCATTGCCCATGACCAGATCGAGGCCTGGACCTGCATGGACGACGTCGTTGCCAAGGCCGGCCTTGATGTTGTCGTCGCCGCCGGCGTCCTTGATGATGTCGTCGCCGTCGCCGCCATTGATGATGTCGTTGCCGAAGCCGCCCTCAAGATTGTCATCGCCGGCGTCGCCGTACAGGGTGTCGTCGCCGATACCGGCGATGATGATGTCCTCCCCGTCGGTGCCGCCCATCACCACGTGGTCCCCACCGGTGTAGCGTAGATAGTTCGTGTCCGGCCCGACGGTTCCGGGATTGTTGCGGACAACGAGCTGCGTGAGGATACCGCCGCCGACGGGGTCTCCGCCCTCCAGCGTGCCGTCGCCATTCAGGTCGTTGAACTGGCGGGTCGGATCGACTTCAAGAATCAGACCTGGAGTCGAGAAGACGTCGGACGGCAGATGCGTCGCATTGGTGTTGCGCATGATCATCGCGGCGAAGGAGTTGTTCTCCATCTCGCCGAAGAGATGCAGGCCGTCGAGCCGCTGCAGGTAGTAGAAGCGGTCCCCGTTCTGCAACATCTCCATCTGCACTTCGAACACGAAGTTGAAGGTTGCGCCGAGCATGCCACCGAACGGCATGATCTCTTCGGCCAGACCGCCAATCCAGAGATCGACGTTCTCGAGGCCACCCAGGTCAGTGGCATAGTCGCCCAGACCATTGAGGAAATCGGTGGCGTCGGCTGGCGGACTAATCGTACGGTCGACGATTCCGTCGCCGTTGTCGTCCACATCCTGGTCGACGCCGAGGATGATGGCCATGGCGGCCGCCCTCTTGCCGACAATCGTGGTTTCCGCCTCGATCAGTTCATGCGTGCCATAGGCCGCAATGAAGTTGATGATCGATGCTTCATGCTTGAGATGTCCGGCATAATCGACCCAGCTCTCATAGGGCTTGAGCCGGACGTCCTGGGCGGTCGCCTCGTAGAAGGTGCGGCGCGCTTCATTGAGCGAGGGCACGCCAGTATCGCGACCGCGTGCCAGGTTGATCGTTGCGAGGTCGAGCGGCAGGCCGAGCAGATTGTTGCGCAGGGCACTGGTCACGAACTCGTCGATCTCGTTGCCCACCTGACGGGTCATGCCGCGGATGATGGCGCCGGCGGCTACATCATCATCAATCGTGCCGCCAGGGCCGGTAAAGGCCGTCGGATTGAGGAAGCCCTGGATCAGGCTGATGTGGTTGGGCGCAAAGTTCGGATCGAACTGGTCGATCGACTCGGTCAGCATCGAGTGACCGAAGCGATAAACCACATGCGCGAATTCGGCGACGATAGACGGATCTATGGTCGTATCGAAGCCGTCGGGCACCAGGAACGTATTGATGGTCGGCTGCACCTTGCGGGCAAACTCCTCGAACACGAGATGCTGGTATTGCATTTCGGTGCCGAACTTGGCGGCCTGGAACAGGCGCTCGCCGTCCCACACCAGCCCGGTTGCGTTTGCCGGAACGTTCGCCACATCGACGGCCAGCCATTCGTTGAGGAAGGCAACCGCCTCGGCCTGCGACCCACCGCCATCGAGAATGGCCTGGGCATCGGCAAGGACGACTTCCTTGGTATGCTCGACGAGCCGGTTGTGTTCCGAATGGAACACATGATGGACGGCGGTCAGGCCGATATTCTCGTTGGCGCGGCCGTCACCGGCGATGAAGTGCGCGTCAAGCAGTTCGTTGTCATATTCCCCGTCTACGGGAATGTTGCCGCCGATTTCGGTGTCGCCATCGGCAAGTCCTTCCGGAGCCGCACCGTGCGCGATGTCGGCAAGGAAGGCGTGGTTGGTAAAGACCGACCGCACGGGAACAGTGGGCTCCGTCGTGCCGAAGACGTTGTGCGGATCTACCGGATCTGCGGGGTTACCCTCGATCACCACGTCGTCAGACGTATTGGGGATGTTGTCCGCGCCGATGCCGATGATCAGTTGCGGGTAGCCATTGGCGCCAGGGATGAAATTGCCGTAGGGGTCGGTCCGCATCAGCGGCACTGCGCCCACATCCAGGTCGGTGAGCTGGATGCCGAGGACATTGGCGGCCTGCGCCTTCACTTCGGCCCAGGTCGCCATGCCGCCATTGGCGCCTTCGATGAGCTTGCCGGTCGCCGCCGGACCGTTCGGCGTCGACACATACTGGCGCAGGAAGACCTGGTGCGAAGGATGCGACGTGTAGGTCTGGTTCTGGTCGACATACGACGTGGTTGTGTTGACCGGCCGGCCATCATCGAGACTTTCATCCACGCCGGGCGTCATGGGGTTGTCGCCCAGGTGGCCGTCCGCGCCGGGCGAGGTCGTGGCGCGAGTCAGGACCATGAAGTTTGCCGCGCCGGGGGTCGGATCGTAGAGCGGGTCATCGGGCTGCAACGGAATCATCACCGAGCCGTTGCCGCCTTTGTTGACGAGATCGAGCCCGTGATCGAAGAACTGGCCGAACAGGGTGAACCATGAGTTGAACGGCGCCGAGAGTCCCTCGTCCGGAGCAACGTTGGGAATGTGGAGGTTGGCGCCATCGAGCGTGATGCCATGCTCTTCGAGCAATTCGGTCAGTCCGCCCGGCACGCCAGCGGCAGCATCAAGCGCAGCTTGTGCGTCGGCCAGGTCTGCGTTGGCTTCGGCCAATGCAGTTTGCAGATCTCCGTTGGTCGGATTGGCTGCGGCTGCTGCTGCTGCCGACGCCTGCGCTCGCTGCGCTTCCGCGACATCGATGAAGAGCGGACGCAGTGGTGCATAAGCCGCCGAAATCTGCCCGGTGATGACCAGACCGGGATCGTCGACGCCTGCATTCTGCAGCGCGGTGAGGATAGCTGATGGGTTGCTCAACGTCTGATCGACGATGAGATTGGAAATGATGCGGATCGAGGGATCGATCACGTCGCCCGGAGTGGCGTTCGGTCCCGGTCCATCGACATCATTCCCGGGAGTGTAGGGCATCTGAACCGGCACTGGATCCGCACCCCCCGGGCCATCGAAGTCGACCATGGCGGTCACGGTACGATATTCGGGCTCCATGAGTTCCGGAAACTCGCGATCCGAGGCGCCCCATTGCTCCTGGCCAGGCAGCAGGTGATTGTAGGATCCGTCGACCGTCCGCAGGCCCCAGGCGATGTTGTAAGAGGGGATCGACGCGGGATTGCTGTTCTGGCTTTGCCCGAACAGCGGCGCGCCCTGCGTGCCGTTGCTTTGTATGTAGAGCGAATGATTTTCCGAGATCTTGATCTGGTCCAGGATGAATTTCAGATCGCTCTTGATATAGACAACCATGACGCCCTCACCTGTTTGTTGGTCCGGACCCCGGTCGTAGTGGTCCGCTCTACCGTGTCATCTGAGGCTTTTTGGAATGCGTCAGTAAGGGGACAAGGTCCCACGAAGCGCGAGGATCAAGGTCCCGGGAGAAATCAGGATCAAAGTCCCGGGCGAAATCGGGACCAAAGTCCCGAAGCATCGCCGGTCAATTTCGTTGCAGCGCTCGCATCGCTAGCGTCACCCGAATGGGGCAGACGAAACGTCATTTTGTCACAGGACCGATTTCCCAATCCCGTGGCGAAATACCCTAATGTTGATACCGAAAGGGGTCCAGAAAGGAGGCCTCTTGTCCGCGGATTTTCAGAACGTTGCTCCTCGCATTTCGCAAGGACAGACATAATGATTTGGCCGTCCGACAAAAGCAGCCCTTCTTCGTTCAAACTAGTTCACCAATTTTCTCTGGCTGCCGCCATCACGATAGCTGCGTCGATGGGATTGCTTGCGATCGCAATCTCGCAACGGATCGAAGCAAGCATGCTGCGAACGGCCGCTGAAGAAGGCGCCCTCTTCACCGAGGTCTTCCTCGGCCCCTCGGCTCAGGACCTTGGCACCGCGCGGCGGATGTCCGCCGAAAGTGTGCGGAAGCTCGACGAACTCCTCGCCGGAAAACTTGGCGATCGCGTCAGGTCCGTCAAAATCTGGTTGCCCGATGCCACGCTGGTTTACTCGACCAGCAACGGCCCGCTCGGAGAGCGATTTCCTTCTCCTCACATCACCGCAGCCGTCGCGGGCAAGGCGACCGGGGAATTCGATCAGCTCAATGACGCCGAAAATACTGCCGAGAAACAAGAGAGCATTCCGCTTGTCGAAATCTATGCACCTCTCTTCCGGACTGGAACACGGCAGGTCATCGCTGTCGGCGAGGTGTACACCGACGGCAGGAGGCTTGCAGCCGACCTGTTCTGGATCAAGCTTACATCCATCGGGATCGTTGGGGCGGTCTCGGCTCCAATGATGATTGTGCTGTTTTTAATGATCCGGCGCGCATCAAACCTCGTCAGCGCTTATCAATCATCGCTCATTCGAAATGCAATTGAGGCCAATAATCTCGCTGCGCAGAACGAACGGTTGCGCCGCGCGGCAGATGATGCCCGCTTCGAGGCCGCCAATTCCAACGAGAACCTGCTTGCCCGTATTGGGCAGGATCTCCACGACGGCCCAATTCAGCTCGTTAGTCTCTTGATGCTGAAGATAACGGCTCCCGCGGCTCCGAAATCAGACGCGTCCGGAGACGGCCGCGCACATGATTTGACCGTTGTCGCGCTGACAGAACGGATCTTGACCGAACTCCGCAACATTTCAACCGGTCTGGTCCTTCCGGAACTCCAGGGGTTGACGCCGAATGAAATCCTCCTGCTCGCCGTGAGAAATCATGAGGAGACGACGGGAACGAAGGTCAGCCGCCAAATCGGGGACTTGCCTGTTGACATTCCACTACCCGTAACAATCTGCCTGTACAGGATCGTGCAGGAAGGGCTGAACAACGCATTTCGTCATGGAAAGGCAATTGAACAGCGCGTTGAGGTGCAGGTTTGTGATCGAACGATCGTCATTGCTGTTAGCGATCGCGGGCCAGGATTTTTCGACGGCCATCAAGAACGTTCGCCGAAAAGGGGTCTCGGGGTAGCGGGTTTGCGCAATCGTGTGGAAGCCCTCAAAGGTACCTTCGAGTTCATATCGCGGGGCGATGTCGGCACCCAGATTCGAGCGGCACTTCCGATAAGTTGAGCGTCCGACCAAGCCGAACCAGGCGGTTCGCGCGGCAATGGACCAAAAATTGCGGCTGAGCAATTATGGTTAAAGGCTGCGGAGGTTGCGACATGATCGACGTTGCATGAAGATCAACATTTACATTTGCCGATCAATCGATCTATATTTGCAATATCTGAATTGAATTATTGGGTTTTGTAGCGTTTTTTTCATAGTTAGGAGGCCGCATGGTTTCCGTTGGTTTAGTTGACGACCATCCTTTGATGATTGAAGGGATCGTCACCCTCTTGTCGCGCGCACAGGGTTTGGAAGTGTTGTCGACCGGTTCGTCAGCCGGAGATCTCATCGATATTTCGTCTCGCCTTCAACCGGATGTCATCATCGCTGACCTCAACATGCCGGGCGACGTCTACGCAGCAATCGCATCGTCGATCAAGATTTCGCCAAACACGAAAATCGTTGCGTTCACTGCTGCGACCGGCGTGGATACCGCGATCCGCGCACTCGATGCCGGCGCAAACGGATACGTCCTGAAGGGAAGCAGCGCGCAGGAATTGATCCAGGCAATTGAAGCGGTGCGCCTTGGCGAGACGTATATTACACAAAACTTCGCGAGCCAGGTGATCGCGGCCTTACGAAATGCCGCGGTCCGACGTGTTGCGGCTGAAGCAGTAAAATTCAGCATCCGCGAAGATCAGATCGTCAGGCTACTGTTGCGCGGCTATACCAATAAGCAGATGGCAATTGCGCTCAAGATAAGTGAGAAGACCGTCAAAAACTACATGACGATCCTGATGCAAAAGCTCAACGCACGGAATCGTCTGGAGGTCGTCATCGCGGCACAAGCAATGACCGAACATGAAAGCGACGATTTCGCTGGTGTTGAAAGACGGCGGCCTCATCGACTTTGTTGAATGCAGGTGTTGTCGGTTTCGTCTTTTGCAGCAGGCATACCGGCTCGGCGGAAAACGAGATTCCGACACAGCGCGCCGGCCTTGCGGTCGAAATCGCAAATCAGATGTTGTGAATCTTATTATCGCCGCTAGGAGATGCGCCACTTAGTCCTGGTGCTGCTGATCATTTCCCGCGACGCTTTTCGGCCTCGACTATTCGGCCAGGATGGTGAGGGACTCGGCTGCGGCGAAACGCTCGGCATGGGCAAAGCGCACATCAAAGCGATTTAGCGTGTGCTCGCGGCTTTCACTTCGAGGAAGTATGTTTTCAGCATTCGGCAGGACGCGCAACATTGCGATGTCGTCTGCCCAATTTGGATCGCCATTAGAGCCGACGCCCGGTGAGGCAACCGGCATCGCATCCGGCCCGCCTTCGTTGCGAGAACAGCCTTATCAAGGCGCTCGCCAAAGCCCATCGCTGGCGGGCTCATCGAGAGCAGAAAGTACAACTCCGCGGCCGAACTTTCCCGCTCGGAGAAGATCAACGAGTCCTATCTATCCCGCATCCTTCGCCTGACCCTCCTTGCTCCTGACATTGTCGAAGCCATTCTGGATGACCGGCAGCCACGGACGCTGGAGCTAAAATCCTTGCTGCACCCGTTTCCAGCCGACTGGCGCGATCAGCGATCGATGCTCGGATTCGGGAGTGAGACTGATGCGGAAAAGAAGTGAACGAACGCACGTCGTTTGGGCCTTCGCCGATCGGCCGGGTGCTTGGACTCACTCGAAAGAATGAGCTGCCGGCCCCCATAGCAAGGCAGCTCTAGTTTCCCCCAGCGTCGGGAGAAGAAAATCGCCAGGGGGCCCCACGCGTACTGCCGCTAATGCACTGCATTGCTATCTGAGTCGGCCTGCCTCGCCTGTGATTCAAAACAACACATCGCAATGCGAAGTGTCCTCCATCGGGCATATCTCGCTTGAAAGTTGGTCGACGCGATAGTGACAGCTATCGTCCCCTGGTAGCTCCAAAGCGGATGTAATTGGTGGGAAAACGAATGTCTGCAAATGACGACCCGAAGCGGACCTTCACCCCTCCGGCACGCCAGCGAGGCGCATGCCCTTACAGAAGCGCTCGCGCCCAGCGAGATAAGTCGGATTGTCGCTTCGTTTGGTGGTGCGCACGCGACGGATGGTAAAGCCTGGATCGAGCGCAAGTCCCGCCTTTGCAGCGGTTCGCGCCTCCTCTACAGCGCCGAGCAACCCCAAGACAGCGGCTAACGAAAAATGGGCAAGAGGATAATTGCGGTTGGCCTCAATGCTTCGTCGGTGCCAAGCCGCGGCTTCGGCATCCGCGCCGAGCTGTAGCTTGGCTCGGCCTACAAAATGCATCCACCGGTAGGCAAAGACATCGCGAGGGGAGAGACGGAGAGCCTTGAGTACACGGCCTTCGGTCTCGGCTGCGCGACCCATATAATACTTGGCAAAACCAATACCGCTGTGAGCGTGGGCCAAATTGCGATTGAGTGCTAATGCCTGCTCGCATTCAGCAATCCCTTGCGCGGCACGGTTTGTATAGATGTAGACATAACCCAAAACCAAGTGGGCCCCTGCATGGTCCGGGGCCAATGAAAGCGCTTTGATCACATTCGTTTCGGCTACCGAACAGAGCGCGGCCGAGTCGTCCGTTAACAGGTCGGCCCCCATTCGAAGATCGACCATTGCGATGCCGACCAGCGCTCCGATACTTCGGGGATCGATGACCAAGGCACGTTCGAAAAAGCCGCGTGCCTGGTTCATGTGCTCGGGGGTCGCCCCCTTGTAGAGGCAGCCAAAACCTTGAAAGCTTAGGTCCCTTGCATCGGGATGCAGCGAACGCTCCGCTCGTCTCGCCTCGGCTACCACAAGTTGGGCACCCAGCGCATTGGCGAGTCTCGGTACGATTTCGTCCTGCAACTCGAAAGGATTGGCGACGGGCTCCTCGAAGCGCTCGGCCCAAATGTGCTTACCGCTCTCGGCATCGATCAACTGAACGTTCACCCGAAGCCGCTTGTCGCTGCGCTGCACTGAGCCTTCGAGCACGTAGCGGACGTTCAATTCGCGGCCGAGTTGCCGTACGTCGATTGCTTTGCCTTTATATGAGAACGCACTATTCCGGGCGATTACGAACGAACCACTGATGCGCGACAAGTCCGTGGTCAAACTCGCAGTCACGCCATCCACGAAGTAATCTTGTTCTGGGTCTCGACCGATATTCGCAAACGGGAGCACCACGATTGACAGATGCGGCGCCGAAAGCGGGGCTGGTACCGCGCTGTCATTCTGGATCTGCGCGCCAAGTCCATCCCGGATTGCGGCATAGGCCCGTACCGGGCGGGCGATGTTTTTGAGGCTTTGCTCTCCTAGATCAGCGAACTCAATCCCGACCTTGCCTCGAACTTCATCATAGGCGGAATGCGAAATGCAGATACCACCGGGTTCGGCAACGGCCTGAAGTCGTGCCGCGATGTTGACGCCGCCCCCGAAGATGTCGTGCGCCTCGACGATTACGTCGCCGATGTTGATACCCACACGGAAAACAAGGCGTCCGTCTTCCGCATCATCCATTGCAAGTTCAAGGATACGGTTCTGGAACTGCATCGCAGCTCGGACCGCTTCAACCGCGCTCGGAAACTCCGCCAAGAACCCGTCGCCGGTGTTCTTCACGATGCGGCCGCCGTGTTCGGTGATTGCCGGGTAGACAGCGTCCGTTAGCAGCGCGGTCAGCTTGGCATGCGTGGCCTCTTCGTCATTCTGCATAAGCCGTGAATAGCCAGCCACGTCCGCGGCCAATATCGCCGATAATCTACGCTCGACCCGGACTGGCCGCTCTTGCACCATGGCCTGCAATCCAACGTAGAAGCCATTCTACTACGGATCAGACGGGATGCCCATCCAGCTAGCGTCGGTTGTTGGGCCCTTAGCGGACGTGTGCGCCACCGCCGGCTATTTCGGCTTTTTGACCAAAAGCTGACGTTGGCAGTTGACCCGCCGACCAGTGCTTCAAGGTCAGTGCCAATACGGCGAAGGTCGGGAAGGATGCATTCCTGATTGGATTTGAGCTTGCGTCGCCCGTCCGAGTGCAAATCGAAACGAATGCAAAGGACGGCTTCGGAAATACCTATTTCAGAAACGAAAATCGATTCCGTACTGAACAATCAAAGTACAGAGGTTTGGAGAAAAGCAGCCATTCAGAGAACAGAACGCGCGCACCGAGGCTTCCATGGTACGGACAGATCTCGGCAAGACCCTGCAGTTCTAGGCCAAAAGCAATCGCAAAGTTCCCGGGGAGAACCTGTTCGAAAATGAGGCTGGCGGAGAGAGTGGGATTCGAACCCACGGTACGGTTTCCCGCACACACGCTTTCCAAGCGTGCGCCTTAAGCCACTCGGCCATCTCTCCGGATGCCCTCTCTTGAAGGGGCGGGATGGATTTGGCAAGGGAGCGCGGGCGAGGGATCGGAAATTTCCCCAATGGCTTGAATTTGAAGGGAAATTTCGGTCGATTTCCGGCCTGGATTTGGGCCGCCGGCTTGAACCGAGAGGCGGCCAGGTGCGACGATTCACGGTGGCAGCCATGAAATGCGGAGGACGGCATGATCGCGCGGGCAATTCTTTTTTCGATTCTGGCGGCGGTGATCGCCACGGCCTCGCCCGCGATGGCGCAATCCTGCACCCGTCAGGGCACCGATGTGAGCTGCGACGACGGCAAGCGCGGCGTTTTCACCGGGGACGCCATCGTCTGGGCCGACGGGACGCGCTCGAGCCTCGCCTCGCCGCACCCGAGCGTCATTGTCGGCAACAAGTCCTCGGTGATTGTCGGGCAAGGCGTTTTCGTCGGCAACGGCAAAGGGGGCATGACGCAGATGCAAAACCCCAGCGCCAAGGCGGCGCGCTGCCCCGTGCTCGATGGCGTGGCGTATTGCTACTAACGAACGTCATTCCGGGATGGTCCGAAGGACCAGACCCGGAATCTCGAGATTCCGGGTTCACGCTACGCGTGCCCCGGAATGACGGGTCAGTGATAGCGCGCGCCCTGGGATGAGCGGACCGGCCACAGCGCGGGCTCGGTCACGATCGGCCCGATCTCGCTCTTGACGAACTGCGTCTCGCGCAGCGCTTCGACGAAATCGTTGAACCATTGCTCGATCGTGCCGGCGTTGAGCTTCTCCATCATCGCTTCCCAGCGCATCCGCCGTTCGGTCAGCGGCATCGAGACCGCGGTTGCGATCGTCTTGGCCATGCCGTCGATATCGTGCGGATTGACGATCAGCGCGGTATCGAGCTCATTGGCCGCGCCGGCGAATTTCGACAGCACCAGCACGCCGGGATCGGCCGGATTCTGGGCTGCGACATATTCCTTGGCGACGAGATTCATGCCGTCCTGCAGCGGCGTCACCACGCCGACCTGCGCGGTGCGGTAGAGGCCGGCGAGCACCGCCTGACCAAATCCCTTGTTGAGATAGCGGATCGGCGTCCAGTCGACCTCGCCATGGATTCCGTTGACGTCGGTAACGAGCTTTGCCACCTCGCTTTGCAGATTGCCGTAGGCCTCGATCGCGCCGCGCGAGGGGGTAGCGATCTGCAACAGCGAGATGGTGCGCGCAAGCTGCGGCTGCGCGGTCCACATCCGGTCGAACGCCTTGATGCGGTTGACGAGACCTTTCGAGTAGTCGAGCCGGTCGACGCCGATCGCAAGCTTTTCGCCGTTCAGGCTGCGGCGCAGCCGCGACACGTCGGGATGCGTCATGGCCTTCTGCGCAAGCTGCGCGAATTTTTGCGGGTCGATCCCGATCGGAAACACCGCGGCGCGCATGCGGCCGTGATGCGAGCGCACCACGCCTTCATTCACCTCAAGGCCGAGGTCGTGCTCGATATAGGACAGGAAATTCTCACGGTCCTCCTCGGTCTGGAAACCGATGAGATCATATGCAAGCATCGCCTCGATCAGCTCGCGATGATGCGGTACGCCGCCGATCAGCGCGCGCGAGGGCCAGGGCGTGTGCAGGAAGAAGCCGATCGGCTGCGTCACGCCGAGATCGCGCAGCTCGGCGCCGAGCGCCAGGAAATGATAATCCTGAATCCAGAACACGGAATCGGGCTTGCGGAATCGCAGCAGCGCACGCGCCATGAAGGCGTTCACCTCGCGATAGGAGACATAGTCTTCCTGCGTCGCGCGGATCAGATCGGCGCGCGAATGCAACGCCGGCCACAACGCCGAATTGGCGAAGCCTTCGTAGTAACCGCCATAATGCGCCGCCGGCAGATCGAGCATGGCGAGCGCACCCGCGCCCAGCGACTCGATTTCCGCAAACGGTTCTTTCAAGTTCCCATCACGGACCCGGCCGGACGAGCCGACCCAGATCGCACCGGAGTGCTCCACCACCGGCAGCAATGCAGCCGCCAGCCCACCGGTCATGGGTTCGTTGGGTTTTCCGCGCGCGACGCGGTTTGAAACAACGACGAGGTTCACAGGTCCCCTCCTGATGATTCCATCGTGTTAACAACCATTCATCAATATGGTTCCTGGCCAAGATTTCCGCCAATTGAAACCAAATTCGGGCGCAGCAAGCGGAACTCGCGTGGTCACACGAAAAGAAATTTCGCGCTATGTGCATTTGCATGCGCAAAAGAACCGCATTCAAATCGATGATGGAAAAACCCAGCAAGGATTATGGCAGCGGTGCGTCCCTTTCCTCACCGAGGAAAGACAGACGGATAGCGATCAGGTCGACAAAATTTCTCGCTCGTCGTCGAGCAGATGCGCGAGGAACTCACGCACGTCGCTCGGTGCATCGAAATGCCCGGCGACACCCTTGGCGCGACGGCCGACGGAAAACGCAAGGCCGTCGAGGTCAGGCATGATCGCAAACACGGTTTCGTCCGTGACGTCGTCGCCGATGAAGAACGGGCGGCGCCCCTTGAATGGTGCATGCGTCATCAGTTCCCGCACGCCGGTCGCCTTGGTGAATCCGGAATGCTTGATCTCGCAGACCTGTTTTCCCGGCAGCACCTCGATCGGCGCATTCGGCAGATCGGCGCGGATCAGCGACACCGCCTCATAGATCGCTCTCTCCGCATGCGGCGCGAGGCGATAGTGCAGCGCCAGCGAGTAGCCCTTGTCTTCCAGCAATATTCCCGGACTGAGCCGCGCGATCGCGGCAAGGCGCCGCTTCAACTCCTTGTCCATCGGCGGCGCATGGGCAGCGACCGCTTCGGCATCGGCTTCGAGCCGCATCTCTGCACCGTGACCGCCGACGGCGGGAAACACGTCGGGTGCAAAAATCAGATCGATGTCGTTGAGCGAACGACCGCTGACCAGCGCGAGCGCGCCGTTGGTGCGCTGATGCAGCCGGTGCAATGTTTTGGCGAGACCCGGCGGCACCCACACTTCGCGCGGGGTCGGTGCGAGATCGAGCAGCGTGCCGTCGATGTCGAGCAGCACGGCGGTCTGGCTCAAATGAGGGACAAGCGAGCTCGGCACCGGAACGGCATCCGGCGCCTCGTCGTCTTCGGGTAACAACTCGTCCGTCATCGGTTTCTCAGCCAAGTCCTGATCTACCATTTCCTGATCCGTCATATCCTACTCCAAAAATGCCAGCGGCTTTGCGACCGACTCAAGCGATTTCCGCTCGGCGGCGATGCAGTAGCGCCAGGCCACCGCGGCCGCCACGATCATCAAGGCCGCTCCCAAGAGATAGCCGGCAAATACGCTGTTGCGCGAGCCGGTATCGATCAGCACGCCGAACAGCGCAGGCCCGATCACGCCGCCGATCCCCGTTCCGATGGCATAGAACAACGCAATCGCCAGCGCTCGGACTTCCAGCGGGAAGGTTTCGCTCACGGTGAGATATGCCGCGCTCGCCGCGGGCGAGGCGAAGAAGAAGATCACCATCCACGCGATGGTCTGGGTCTGCGCGCTCAAGGCGCCGATCGAGAACAGATAACCCGACAGCGCCAGCAGCACGCCGGAAACGCCATAGGTGAACGTGATCATCTTGCGGCGGCCGATCGTATCGAACAGCCGGCCGAGCAGCAGCGGCCCCAAAAAATTTCCGGCCGCGAATGGCAGGATGTACCAGCCGACATGGTTGGACGGGATGCCGAAGAAATCGGTCAGCACCAGCGCGAAGGTGAAGAAGATCGCGTTGTAGAAGAACGCCTGCGCCGCCATCAGCACAAGGCCCACGAGCGAGCGCTGCCGATAGGTATGGAATAGCGTATGCGCGACTTCGGAGAGCGGCGTATGGTCGCGCATCCTGATTCTGACCTTCTGCGCTACCGGTTGCGCTTGCAGGCGTTCAGGCACGGACTTTTCGATCTCGTCGACGATCGCATGCGCCTCGTCGGGACGGCCATGGATCATGAGCCAGCGCGGACTTTCCGGGATCCACATCCGCATCACGAAAACGATAAGTCCAAGTACCGCGCCGGTGAGATAGGCGAGCCGCCAGCCGTGATCGGGCGCGAACCAGGCCGGGTCGAGCAGCACGATGGCGGCCACCGCGCCCAGGGCTGCGCCGAGCCAGAAGCTGCCGTTGATAACGAGATCGGTCCAGCCGCGATAATGCGCCGGCACCAGTTCCTGGATCGTCGAATTGATCGCGGTGTACTCGCCGCCGATGCCCGCGCCGGTGAGGAAGCGGAAAAACGCGTAGCTTGCGACGCTCCAGGACAGCGCGGTGGCTGCGGTGGCTGCGAGATAAAGCGCCAGCGTGATGAAGAACAATTTCTTGCGCCCGATCCGGTCGGTCAGCCAGCCAAAGCCGATCGCGCCGAGCACAGCGCCGGCGAGATATGCGCTGTTGGCAATGCCGACATCGAAATTGGAGAATTGCAGTGTCGGACTTTCCTTCAGCGCGCCCGACAACGCGCCGGCGAGCGTGACTTCAAGACCATCCAGGACCCAGGTGATGCCGAGCGCCAATACGACACGCGTGTGAAATCCGCTCCAGCGCAGATTGTCGAGCCGCGAAGGGATACTGGTCTCGATGACCCGGTCATTGCTCTGAGCGATAGTTGCGGGCGCTGGCGCACCCTCGCTCAATGCCGTATCGCGGCGCTTTCCCTGTAGATCCATTACATCAACCAATGAGCAAGCACCTCGGGAACCATTGCCCCAAGGTTCTCACTCTGTTTTGGCGACAGCCATGATGCCTGCCGCCAAGACAACGTCCGGACACTGCAAGGGTTCCCGCATTGCGGGATAGGAACGGATCGGCTTTTGCAGCGGTTTCAGAACGTTGTGAAGGAGACCGCCATGGCCGCACGTCGCAAAACTGCAACGAAGAAGACGGCGCGAAAAACGTCCGCACGCAAGACAAGCGCCCGGCGAAAGACCGGTGCGCGCAAGGCTCCGTCAAAGCGCTGGTCGCAACGCGTCACGCGGGAGAGCGATTCGCTCGATCTCAAGAAAGGCGTCTTCAAGCAGACCAGCGCGAAGAAGATCGCATCCTCGCTCAAGCGCTCCGCGGAGCAAAGCTCGCGCCGCAAATCCGGCGCCTATCGCTCGGCCCTGTCGATGCTGACCTTCTATATCAACCGTGCCGGCAAGACCCTGCCGAAAACACAACGCGCGCGGCTGGAGCGGGCAAAGGTCGAGCTGAAGCATCAGTTCGGGAAGGAATAGCCGGGCGCGGTCGATCGCTTCCGGCGCAGTCTCTGGGCAAACGTTCATTGACGCCGTGAGGAAGATCACACAGCGCGAAGGCGCCTCGCATGGCTGTATGCGGCTTCTGATCGCGATTACTTGTCCAGGGCGACATAGCGCTCGTTAATGCACGCGAAGATCCTGCGCATTTGAACCATGGGCGGCGAAAGTGTGACCAAGCTCAAAGAGCCCAATGAAGGGATCCAGTATCTGCAACAGGATCGTTTCATGGATTGGAAGCACTTCCGTGAAGAACCATTTTCCCCTGCTGGATCCGCTGCGCTTCGGGGCTGCCCTCGGCGTCGCCATTTTTCACCAGATGTTCTGGTCCTGGGCCTGGGTTTCGATTGGCGTCCCCGGTTTCGAGCGCTACGTCGCCGCCGATGTTCTATACCCGGCCGCCGCGCCCTTCACATGGTTCGGCTGGGTGGGTGTTGAGATCTTCTTTGTTATTTCCGGTTTCGTCATAGCGAATTCCGCGAGCAAGTCTTCCCCGACAGAGTTTCTTCTTGGCCGCGCTCTCCGGCTCTATCCGGCGGTCTGGGTTTGCGCCACCGCGACTCTCCTCGTTCTGGTCCTGTTTGGCACTGGTAAAGCATCCGAATTCATCCAGCCCTACATCCACGCCATGACGCTCGTTCCCAAGGGAGTCACGGGTGACTGGCTCGATGGCGTCTATTGGACACTGGCCGCCGAGATGGCGTTTTATGGGCTCGTGTTTTGCGCGATGCTGACGAAGAAGATCACGCTGCGGCACCTGGCTTTTGGTCTCACCATCTACAGCGCGGCGTTCAACGCTGTGGCGCTGCTGATCCTGTCATGCACGACGCCATCCGACCTGCCCTATCTCGTCATTCTGATGTTCCGGGTGCCGTGCGCGGCATTCCTGTTGACCCATGGCTGCTTCTTTGCGCTGGGCATCTGGCTTTTCATTTCGGCAAACAGGGAATTGACGGCGCTCGAACGGCTCGCCGTCGCCGTCACCTGTCTTTCGGGGGCCGCAGAAATCTACTTCTTTGCCTCGTTCTTTCTGACGAGCATACCGGCCATCTCTGGTCAATCAGCCCTTGTGCCGATCATGGTTTGGGCGGCGGCGGTGGGCCTTATTGCCTGGTGCGCGAACAGGAACAGGCGCTCTGCAGCCACCGCTTCGCCCGAAGCACCAGCTTACTGGAGAACGCTCGGGCTGATCACCTATCCGCTCTATCTCACCCACAACGTCGTTGGCACGGCGATTATTCGTGTCCTGGTCGATGCTGGTCTCGATGCCACCTCGGCCGTGTGGGTCCAGCTCGGCATGCTTGTCCTGGTCTGCTGGTTTATTTGCGCGAAGATCGAGCCGGCCATCAGAGGTGCGATGACGCAAGCCATTGCGTATTTCGGACAGCTTCCGGAAAGATTGCCGGCATCGAAGCGTCCGAAGTTTTCCCGGGGGCTGGGTCTTCGGCCGCCCGTCCCGGCAAAGGTGATCGCCACGCTGCGATAACCGGTGCCCTCAGACTGGGGCGCATGTGATCGTACACAACGCCCACGATCCGGCGACGATGGCCGCGGCACTCGCAAATCGCGGTCGATCAGGACGACGCCGACGTAGAGCCGGGCAAGCGTGGCAACCAGCGCGACACGTTGGCGCAATAGGCGTCGTACTCCGCTCCAAATGTCTCATGCAGCGTCGGCTCCTCATAAGCCAGCACGAAGATGTGGAAGCCTATCCACAGTAGCGCGCCGTAGACCAGAAGCCCTGCGTTTCCGAGGATCAGTCCTTGGCCCAGTACAATCGCCACCAGGGCAAGATAGATCGGATTGCGGACATAACGATTGGGGCCGGTGATCACCAAATGTTGCGGTGGTGCGACCGGCGCTGGCGTGCCGCCGCCTTGCAGCGCAAATCGCATGAAGGTTTCGACCAACACCGGAATGCCGAGCAGGATCAGAGCCACGCCGAACCATCGGATAGGCTGGAGATCGAAGAACGGCGCTTGCAGACGCCATTGCGAAATCCACCACGGCACGACACCGGCCACCGTCGTGGGCGCAACCGCAAAGAAGAGGGCAGAGCCCAATAGCGCGATCGTTTTCGGCATGGCACCTCCTTCCCGTCCCGTCGCAAGGCGGTCGGCAAAATTGAACCGCTGCATCATAGCGCCACGGCGAACAGGTAGTGCCCATCTTCATCGGCCACGGCGCGCCGGCCCCGACATCGAGGCGCCGGCTCATGCACGCCAACAACTATCCTAGCGTTGAATCGCGACGGCCCCGCGAAAGCGTCTCGACCAAGCCCACCGTCCAGCACATCGGGCATCCGCGTAGCGCGACGAGGGCGGCAACGCCCGCGCTTAGGGATAGCCAAGGGTGCGCGGTCTGGTGGACAATGGCCCACGCGAGTAGCGCCGCCGCAGCTGCGCCGCGCATCAGATGTGCGCCCAGGAAGGCACTCCCGAACATGCCGATTCCACGAAAGTATTTCATGTGCCCTCTCGTCCGCTGTCCGTTGTGCCGAGCAGGTATTCGCGCACCAATGTGCGGGCGCGGCGCAGGCGGCTTTTGGCCGCTTCGCGCGTCACGCCGAGCCGCCCGGCGATTTCCCCAATCGTCAGATCTTCGAGATCTCGCAGCAGCAGCACTTCGCGATGGGACGGCGAAAGCGACTCGATCGCATTGACCAAGTCCATGCGTAATTCGTCCGGCGGGACCTTTGCGATCTCGCGTGAAGCTTCCAGGCTGGCGAGTTCCTCGACTCCGCGCATCAGCATCAGCACCGGCAGCATGCAAAGGCGCGCGATGACGGTCACCAACCAGCCGGCGAGTGCGGCTGGACTGCGGATCGTGCCGACGCGCCGGTACACGACGATGAGTGCTTCTTGCACCACATCTTCGATGACCGAGGTGCGGTGGCAATGACGCCGGGCGTAGCGTCGAATGTCCGGCTGCAGCGCCACCAGGAGCTGTGTGAGCGCGTGCCGGTCGCCCGACTGTGCCGCGAGCAAGAGATCGTCTGATACGCGCGCCAAGGCGGTCATCCCTTCAGCGGCTCGCGCCCGGCGACCGCGCAAGCAGGACAATAGCCGAACACGCCAGTGACCAGCGTCACCACACCTGCACCGCTGAGCAGTAGCCCGAGCGGCGAAGCGTGCAGCGCAACCACGCCGCAGATGAGCATCAAGCCCCCGCCGATCAGCCTGGCCGCGCGCTCCCACCCGCCAACGTTCTTCCTATACCACATGGTTCTGTGCTCCGGTTCGTGACACGCCGCTATGGCGCATTCATTTAGACAGGAGGGCGCAAACCCGGCGCCGGGGTCGCGGCATTAAAAAATAATTTGAGGGGGTGGCAGCTTCAGCAGGCCGGCGTGGGCGTCGGGTGCGCCTGGGCCGCATTCGATCCGGCAAAACTCCCGCCCGCGCCGAAGAGGTGATCGAATCGGACGCTATTTGTTGCACTGCATTAGTCGCCAATTGGCTAAAAACGGACTTCGGCCGACACTACCCGTCGGATCGGAGAAGTTCTGCGAGTTGGGGGCAGGAAGCGCCGGATGAAGGTCACCAGAGACATGGTGGATAAGGACTTGCGCGGCGCATATGCCGTTGGGCGGATTATCGCGCGCTCTTTTCACACGAGATGGTTCTCTCTGCTCGTGTTCCGTTCCAGTGGGGCCGTGTTGCGGGGAAAGAACATCAGAGGACTTGTCTGCCAAGAGCGATACATTCCCAGCAGAAACGGCGGACCGCCTATTCGCGTGAGAATCTATCGGCCAACCGCGGCAGTTGGACCACTGCCGATCATGCTCTACTTGCATGGCGGCGGTTACGTTCACGGGGTGCCCGAGCAGTTCGGCTCAATCATCAAGGACTTCATCGAGACAGAGCCGTGCATCATCGTCGCGCCGGACTATCGAAAGGCCGTTGAATCGCCGTACCCGGCTGCATTCAACGACTGCTACGACACCCTCTTATGGATAAGGGACAATGCGGCCTCCCTCGGCGGAAGAGCCGACAGATTCATCGTGTCAGGCCATAGCGCAGGCGGAGGGCTTGCAGCGGCCGTCTCGCTGAAGGCCACAGATGCCGACGAAGCAAAAATAGCCTTTCAAATGCCGCTATATCCCATGATTGATGACCGGCAGAACAGCGCCTCCGCCACAGGAAACAACGCGCCCGTATGGGATGAACAAGCCAACAGGCTGGCATGGTCCCGTTATCTCGATGGCGTGGAGAACGTTACGCCTTACGCGGCTGCGGCACGCTGCACAGACTATACGAAATTGCCGCCGACGATCACATTTGTCGGCAGTCTTGAGCCGTTTCGAGATGAAACGAAAATCTACGTTGAGAACCTTCGTCGGGCCAACGTTCCGGTTGAGTTCGAGGTATTCGACGGAGCCTTTCATGGTTTTGATTTGATGGTGCCAGACGCTCCGATCAGCAGGCGAGCAAATCAGTTCCTGATGGAAAATTTCCAAAAGTTTGCTCAGCGATATTTCCCCTAGGACTATCAACACGGCTGCTCGCATCCTGCTCGTCCTGGCTATCTCATATGAGCAAGAACTTGATGAGGCGGCTTCCGTGTGGCCATCCTTCGAGACGCCCGCCTTTGGCGGGCTCCTCAGGATGAGGTCTTGTTTCGCGGTGAAATCCTGGACC
>NZ_JAFCLN010000008.1 GCF_018129385.1 Bradyrhizobium lablabi | reverse complement strand
GTCCCTGCGAACGTGTTCGGTCCCGTGGGATTGGCAAGAGCCTGGATGGGAGCTTGGTAGCCGAGGCATTTGAGGCGGGTTCGATTGTAGTCGTGGACGAACTTGCCGAGGAAGGCATTGCGATCGGCGTGGCAGATGAAGGTGCGGCGGGCGCTGCCGCGTTTTTGCTCGCGGCCAATGGCTTCGGCGATGCGCCGATTGAAGCGTTCGACCAAGCCATTGGTTTGCGGGTGGTAGGGCTTGGTCAGGCGGTGGTCGATGCCGCGCTGTTTGCAAAGCTGGTCAAAGGGGTGGTCGCCGGAGGGCTGCCCGGGCGGCTTGCTCTTCTTGTCGACGGCGAAGCGGTCGGTGAACTCGGCGCCGTTGTCGGTCAGAATGGTATGAACTTCGTGCGGGAAGTGCTCGAGGAAGCGTTTGAGAAAGCCGACGGCGGTCGCTGCGTCCCGTCTGGAATGGATCTCGACATAAACGTAGCGGGTGGCCCGATCGATGGCGACGAAGGCGTAGCTCGTGCGACGCTCCAGGGCGGGCAGATGCTTCAGGTCGATATGGATGAAGCCGACGCTGGCGGTCTCGAACACGCCTGCCTTTGGCCGATCGGGCTTGGGACGCCGGCTGATGCCATGACGCTGCAGGCACCGGTGAATGGCGCTGCGAGACAGCTTGGCATTGATGCAGCGCCGCATCACCTCGACGATGTCGTCCAGCGGCAATTGGAGCGAGGTTCGCAGTTCGCAAACTGCCCGCTCTTCCACAGCCGACAGGCTGGTCACGAGGTTTTTCGGTCGGTGCGAATGATCCTCGACGGTCGTTCGCCCGCGCCAGCGATAGATGGTGGTCTCACTGACCCCGAGCTCGGTTGCCAGTTGGGCGGCCGACTTTTTGCTCCGCTGGATATAGCTGCGCGTCTTCGGCGTCGTCGTAGCGTTGGCGTGCAGGTTCAGTTCCATGACACGAGGCGCTCCCTGACAAAGGCCACACCTCGTTCTACACCGATTCCATCCAACCAATCAGCAGGGACCAAACACTTTCGCAGGGACCCATACGCCGCGGCGGGAATGATAAGGACGAGACGGCAGACGGCTTTATTCAACAACAGCGGACGGTGGCCATGGGTCCCTGAGTTCGCAGGGACGACACCGTCTTTGGAGCAATCCGCTCACCGTCCCATCGCCAGCGCGATCAGGCCGAGCGTGCCGACGATGACGCGCCACCAGGCGAACAGCACAAAGCCGTGACGGGTGACGTAGGTCAGGAACGTCTTCACCACGATCATCGCGGTGATGAACGACACCACAAAGCCGATGGCGAGGATGCCGAGATTGCCCGTCGTCATCTCGCCATGGCTCTTGTAGAAGTCGTAGGCAAAGGCGCCGACCATGGTCGGGATGGCGAGGAAGAACGAAAACTCGGCCGCGGCGCGCTTGTCGGAGCCGAGCAGCATGGCCGCGACGATCGAGGCGCCGGAGCGCGACACGCCGGGGATCATCGCCGCGCATTGCGCAAGGCCGATCCAGAAATACATCAGCAGCGGAAAGCGCGTGGCGTCATGCTCGCGCGGCTTGAGGTCGAGCTGGTCGACCCACAGCAGCACCGCGCCGCCGACGATCAGCGTGAAACAGACGACCCACGGATTGAACAGATAGCCCTTGATGAATTTGCCGGCGATCAGGCCGATGACGACGGCGGGCAGGAACGCCACCAGCACGCCGACGATGAAACGGCGATCGTCCGGATTGGTGAGACTGCCGACTGCGACGCGCCACAATTTGGTGAAATAAAGCGCCACAATTGCCAGAATCGCGCCGAGCTGAATCAGGATCGCAAAGCTCTTCCAGTATTCGCCTTCACCAAGATCGAAGAAGCGTTCCGCCAGTAGCAAATGACCGGTCGAGGAAACCGGCAAGAATTCCGTGACACCCTCGATGATGCCGAGAATCACCGCCCTGATCGCGTCAGCCATCATCGCTTAGGTCCATTCCGCTGGAAAAACCGCGCCCTTCTCGCTCATTCGTTCCTGCCTCGCAATCCCCAAAACGCCAAAACACAGGTTGCCTCGTTTCTGCCCTTAAGTATTTTCCAGCGCTTCCCGTGCGGTTGATGGTTTGTTAAAGGCCACGAAATAGTCAGGGCCAAAGCACCCTCAGGAACTATATGTTCACACTGTTTCACCACCCGTTCTGCCCGCATTCGCGCTTCATTCGCCTGGTCATCGGCGAATACGGCCTTGACCTGCGGCTGATCGAGGAACGGACCTGGGAGCGGCGCGAGGCGTTTCTGACGCTCAATCCGGCCGGCACCACGCCGGTCTTGTTTGCCGAGGGCATGCCAGCCATTCCCGGCGCGGGGGTGATCGCCGAATATATCGATGAGGCCTATGGCGAGGGGATGAACGGCAAGCGGCTGCTGCCCACCACCACGGCCGAACGCATCGAGGTGCGCCGGCTGATGGCCTGGTTCAACGAAAAGTTCTTCGAAGAGGCATCCAGCCCGCTGGTCACCGAGCGCATCTACAAGCGCTTCATGAGCGAGGACAATGGCGGCGGCGCGCCGGCGGCCGATGTGATCCGCGCGGCCAAGGCCAATGTGCGCTATCATCTGGCCTATATCGGCTGGCTGGCGCAGACGCGGAATTTTCTGGCGGGCGACCGGCCAACTTACGCGGACCTCGCCGCCGCGGCGCATCTTTCGGCGATCGACTATCTGGGCGACGTGCCATGGAGCGAGGACGAGGCCGCAAAGGCGTGGTACGCGCGGGTAAAATCCCGCCCGTCGTTCCGTCCGCTGCTGAGCGAGTGGCTGGCGGGCGTGCCGGCCTCGCGCACCTACGTGGACCTCGACTTCTGAACGAGACCACAAAACTCGCGCCCTCTGAATTGAAGAGCGCGCTCGCGCGCGAGTCGCAGGCTCTCGGCTTCGATTGCATCGGCGTCACCGGCCCGGATGCGACCGGCGAAGCGGCGAAGCATTTTCAGAGATTCCTCGATACGGGCGGACATGGCGACATGGACTGGCTCGCCGTCAACCCCGAGCGGCGCATGGACCCGCGCGTGCTGTGGCCCGGCGTGCGCTCCATCGTCATGCTCGGCGTCAATTACGGTCCAAGCGACGATCCGCTCACGTTGCTCGAACAGCGCACGCGAGGCGCGATCTCGGCCTATGCGCAGGGCGACGATTATCACGACGTCATCAAGAAGCGCCTGAAGGCGCTGGCGCGTTGGCTGGCTGCAATGACCGGCGACGAGGTAAAGGTGTTCGTCGACACCGCCGCCGTGATGGAAAAGCCGCTGGCGCAGGCGGCGGGAATCGGCTGGCAGGGCAAGCACACCAATCTCGTCTCGCGCGAATTCGGCTCATGGCTGTTCCTCGGCGCGATCTACACCGCGTCAGAACTGCCGCGCGACGAGGCCGACATCGATCGCTGCGGCTCCTGCACCGCCTGCCAGGATATTTGCCCGACTGCCGCCTTCCCGGCGCCGTACAAGCTCGATGCGCGGCGCTGCATCTCGTACCTGACCATCGAGAACAAGGGGCCGATCCCGCACGAATTCCGCAAAGCCATCGGCAACCGCATCTACGGCTGCGACGATTGCCTTGCGGTGTGCCCCTGGAACAAGTTTGCGCAGGAGGGCCGCGAGGCAAAGCTCGCCGCGCGCGCTGAATTGCGCGCGCCTTCGCTGGCTGAACTTGTACGGCTCGACGACGCCACCTTCCGCGCGCTGTTCGCGAAATCGCCCGTCAAGCGCATCGGCCGCGACCGCTTCGTCCGCAATGTGCTGATCGCGATCGGCAATTCCGGCGATACGGCGCTGGCGAGCGAAGCGGTGCGGCTGCTCGGCGACGCAAGCCCGCTGGTGCGCGGTGCGGCCGTGTGGGCGTGCTCTCAATTGCTGGCGCGCGATGCGTTTGCGGCGCTGGCGGCCGCCTCGAATAATGAGGCTAATCAACTCGTCCGCGAGGAGTGGCAGATTGCAAGCAATGCTGCCTGACCCTCACCCTGAGGAGCGCGCTCTGGCGCGCGTCTCGAAGGGCGAGGCCCCAGCCGGGCCACATGGTTCGAGACGGCGCAAGAGCGCCTCCTCACCATGAGGATAACCACCTTGATTTCATCGCGCTAATTCCCCCATGGTCGCCGGCCATGAAAAACCAGCCCTTCTTCTCCAGGCGCGGTGACGCGTTTATCCCCAACCAGGTCTCGAACGGCCCGTGGGACCCCAACTCGATGCACGGCCGTGTCGTGATCGGCCTGCTCGCCCATGTCATCGAGGAGCGCCACGGCTCCGACGAATTCGTGCCGGCGCGGCTGACGGTCGACATGTTCCGGCTGCCGAACATTCACACCCCGGTGGAGTGCACCACCAAGCTGACCCGTGACGGCATGCGCATCAAGGTGGTGGAAGCCGAGTTTATCTCGGGTGGCACCTCCATGGCGCGCGCGTCGTGCCAGTTATTGCGCCGGACCGAGAATGCGCCGGGCAATGTCTGGTCGCCGGAAACCTGGGACGCGCCGCTGCCCGACACGATTCCCGCGCCGACCGATCCAAAACTCGGCATGAACGGCAAATGGACCACGCGCCCCGTTGTCGGCAGGATGGGCTCGCTCGGCCCGCGCCGGCTCTGGATGAGCGAGGTGCGCGAACTGGTCGAAGGCGTGCCGATGTCGCCGTTCGTGCATGTCGCGACGGGCGCCGACTTCGCCAGCCCCTTTGCCAACGCCGGTGACCAGGGCCTCGGCTATATCAATAGCGACGTCACACTGTATCTGCACCGCCTGCCGGTGACGCGCTGGATCGGTTTTGACGTGGTCAACCACCACGCCAGCGAAGGCATCGCAATCGGCGAATGCTGGCTCTATGACGAGAAGGGCCCGATCGGAACATCGACGGTGGCGGCGCTGGCGCAGCGGAAGCCGATGACGAACGTGCCGCCGCCGTGAAAATCACACTCAACCGTCATTGCGAGCGAAGCGAAGCAATCCATTTATCCGCGCGAGGAAAATGGATTGCTTCGTCGCTACGCTCCTCGCAATGACGGAAGGCAGCAGTTAGGCCAGATGCCGCCGCATCTCCGGCCGCGACTTCAGCGCCGCGCCCTGCTTGGCAAAGATCTTCGCAATCCGCTCCGGCGCAAAGTTCATATCGACAAAGGCCGGCGCGGTATTGGCCACTTCGTGATACTCCAGAATCTTCCCATCGCGCAGCTTCATCATCGCCACGCCCTCGAACATTACGCGCGCCCCTTTCGCCTCCGGCAGCGTCGAGCGGTAGCTGAACGTGTAATGCGCGTAGAGCGTCTTGCCGTCGGTGAGCGGCGAATGCATGTCCCAGCGAAAATCGGTCGCGGTGCGATAGAACACGTCGTCGATCATCTCGGCGATTTTCGCGTGTCCCTTGAACGCGCCGTAAAACACGTCGTGATAGACGCCGTCCTCGGTGAACAGCTTTGCGAACGCTTTTCCGTCGTGCTGTTCGACAGCGTCGCAAAAGGCGCGGAGCAAAGCGGATGTGTCCATTGGCGTTTCCCAAACCATTATCGTCATGCCCGCGCATGCGGGCATCCAGTATTCCAGAGACGGTGCGATAAATCGATAGGGCGCGGCATACTGGTTCGCCCGGTCAAACCGGGCGATGACGGCTGTGCGCTAACCCATCTCCGCCACCGCCGCGATGATGCGCGCGATGTCCTGCGGGCGGGACAGGCGGTGGTCGCCGTCCTGGATCATGGTCAGCACCACATCTTCGCTCGGCAGCCGGTGCGCCAACGCAAAGGCATGCTGCCAGGGCACATCGGGATCCTGCGCGCCTTGCAGGATGCGAACGGGGCAGCCGACATCGATCTTGCTGCCCAGCAGCAAATGATTGCGACCCTCCTCGATCAACGTGCGTGTGATCGGATAGGGATCGCCATATTGTGAGGGCCGGTGCCACACGCCCCTGGTCATGATCTCGTCACGCACGTCGGGCGCAAAATTGTTCCACATCAGCGCTTCGGTAAAATCCGGCGCCGGCGCGATCAGCACCAGGCCTGCGAGCGACGCGGGCCCGGCATTGCCCCTGGCAAGTTCGCGCGCCAGCAGCAGCGCCATCCAGCCGCCCATCGACGAGCCGATCACGACCTGGGGACCGTCACAAAACCGCGAAAATACCGCGAGGCTCTCCTCCAGCCAGCGCCCGATGGTGCCGTCAGTGAATTTGCCGCCGGATTCACCGTGGCCGGAATAATCGAACCGCACGCAGGCGCGGCCATGTTCAGCCGCCCAGGCATCGAGCGCGAGCGCCTTGGTGCCCTTCATGTCTGAATTGAAACCGCCGAGCCAGAACAGCCCGGGCCTGCCGCCTCCGCGGGCGCGCACGGCGATCGGGCGGCTAGCGTCGCCTGTGCCGACTTCGATAACAGCCGGTTCCTGTTCTGGTGCGACAGATTCGTTCATCGGCAGGTACTCAGGTTCGGATGAGCGCAAGGTGAGTGTTTGCTTCTTACGCCCTAACGCATTCGGTCCGCTTGCGGAACAGGGCTGGGCGCCCATATCTGGCGGGCGTGACCGAAATGCCGCGCAATCGCCGGTTTTTGGCGCGCCTGAATGCGAGTTCGCTTGCCCGCCGCCGCGTCTTGCTTCAAAATAACGCCTTCCCTTTCACAACTTTGGAGATACCCCATTCGCCGTCCCAATAGAGCCCCGCCCGTTGCGACCAAAGACGGGCCGCGCACCAATGACGAAATCCGCAATGCACAGATCCAACTAATCGACGTGGACGGTACCAACAAGGGCACCGTCGAGACTGTCGTCGCGATCAAGATGGCCATGGAAGCCGGCATGGACCTTGTCGAGATTTCGCCGAACAACAATCCTCCCGTCTGCAAGATCATGGACTACGGGAAGTACAAGTACTCGGCGCAGAAGAAGGCCGCGGAAGCCCGCAAGAAGCAGAAGGTCGTCGAGATCAAGGAGATCAAGCTGCGGCCGATGATCGACGATCACGACTACGACGTGAAGATGCGCGCGATGCAGCGGTTCTTCGAGGAAGGCGACAAGGTCAAGATCACCCTGCGCTACCGTGGCCGCGAGATGGCGCACCAGGAGATCGGCACCAAGCTGCTGGACAAGGTCAAGGCCGACGTCGCCGAGATCGCCAAGGTCGAGCAGGACGCCAAGTTCGAGGGCCGCCAGGTCGTGATGGTGCTGGCGCCGCGCTGAACGGCGGCAGCGTGATCCGGACCCGCAGGGCCGCGTAAGCGCAAAAGTGGATACCGGTTTTCCCTGCGACAAACGCGAAGCGTTTGCGCGGAGATCACGCTCAAACAAGGCGTGAGAATCAAGCGGCCCGTCAGGCGATCTGGCGGGCCGTTTTCTCTGAACAGCTAGCTGCGCGTCGCCTGCCAGGTACCGCTACAGCGGTCGCCCGTGATGATGCCGCTCCAGCGGCCGGCGCCGGAATTTCCGACCAACCGTCCGCCGCCGCTGGCGTGGGAGGCACCGACCTGGACCGCCACGGCAACGCCGCCGGCGCGGTTCACCGAGCCGGAGACGCGGCCGCCGCCGGCCGAGGAGACCCGGCCACCGGTCACCAGGAAAGGTACGCTGTAGCCCGAACTGCAATTGCCGCGGGTGGTCGCGAACACCGTGGTCCAGGTGCCGTCATAGGCGCTGCCCCGTCTGGCCGCGTCGGCCGTGCCGGGTAGCGCCGTCACCGCGACCGCGGCAGCCACAAGGAGGGAACGCATGCGAACGCGCGGGAGTGACGCGAAATATCCGGAAGACATTGTGAATCTGCCCATTTCTTCCTGTCCAAGGAACCCGTCAGGAACCTGCCATCGATTGATGACAGCCCTTCGTCAAACTACCGGCCCCTCCGGTTCATTCTTGAACGTTCTTGCCAATCCGGCCCCGCTCTGCCATAAGCCGCACCTTCATCGCCCGGCTGATAAGGGCTGCCGTGGTCGATGCCCGTGCGGGTTGTTTCATTTCGGAAATAGCCAAGCACTTTCAACGCTCTAACGAGCATTTTAGCCGCGAAAGCGTCCCTCGGGCGCGTCTTTCCTGCGGCCATAGGAGAGCCAAATGCCCAAGCTGAAGACCAAGTCAGGCGCCAAAAAGCGCTTCAAGGTGACTGCCACCGGCAAAGTGATGCACGCCCAGCGCGGCAAGCGCCACGGCATGATCAAGCGGACGAAGAAGCAGATTCGTCAGCTCCGCGGCACCCGCGTGCTGTTCAAGAC
The DNA here is from genome assembly GCF_018129385.1 of Bradyrhizobium lablabi. GTDB lineage: Bacteria > Pseudomonadota > Alphaproteobacteria > Rhizobiales > Xanthobacteraceae > Bradyrhizobium > Bradyrhizobium lablabi_C. The sequence goes on along the minus strand of NZ_JAFCLN010000008.1, from coordinate 252,249 downwards.
CGACGGCGACAACATCAAGAAATATTTCTTGCCGAACGCCTAAAGCGTTCGTCGTCACGTACAGCCGAGCCGCGTTCGCGCGGCGATCCGTCACCTCATTTCTGATCAAGGATACCCGTCATGTCTCGCGTCAAACGCGGTGTGACCTCACACGCCAAGCACAAGAAAGTCTACAAGGCCGCCAAGGGCTTTTACGGCCGCCGAAAGAACACCATCCGCGCCGCCAAGGCCGCGGTGGAGAAGGCCGGGCAATATGCGTTCCGTGACCGCAAGCGCAAGAAGCGGACGTTCCGCGCGCTCTGGATCCAGCGCATCAACGCCGCGGTGCGCCCGTTCGGCATGACCTACAGCGTCTTTATCAACGGCCTGTCCAAGTCGGGCATCACCGTCGACCGCAAGGTGCTGTCGGATCTCGCCATCAACGAGCCGGTGGCGTTCCAGGCGATCGCGGAGAAGGCCAAAGCCGCGCTTGCGGCGTAAAGCCTAGCGCGCGGCTTTCAGCGCCTGCTTCGCATAGCGCTGGGCGACCTTCGCCCGGCAGAACGCCGTGAACGACTGATACATGGTGCCGGACTTGTTCCGGTGCTTGCGGTCGCAGACGCCAAGCTCGCGCTTGTAGGCCAGCTTCTTCGAAGCATTCGCCTTGCCGAGAAAGTCCGCTTCGCACCTCTTCTCGACCGCTTCGGCATACTGCACGTCGCCGCTGGCGCCCAGCGCGCAGGCCTCGGACACCGTCATCGCGCGGTCGCAACTTGGCGCCGCCTCGATCGCGGCGATGACGTCGTCCATGTCGCGCGATTTGGCCGGGCAATCCTCCGCCCGGGCGGGAGCCATGGCCAGAGTTGCGGCGGTCGCCAGGATCGCCAGAAGGGATGTCGAGCGCATTGCAGGGATTCCTTGTCCGAAACTCCCCGTTGGTAACCCGCGCACCGAACGGGTTCAAAGGGAGCCAGTTTCAGCCCGGAATGACCGGCTTTTGGCTTGACGTTCCGGCCCGCGAGCGGCGACAACCGGCCGCCTTTTGAAAGCAGAGATTTCACCGTGTCCGACCTCGAAGCCCTCGTAAAGACCATCCTCGAGCAGATCGCCGCCGCCGGCGACGAAGCGGCCCTCGAAGCCGTCCGCGTCGCCGCACTCGGCAAGAAGGGTTCGATCTCCGCACTGCTGGCCACGCTCGGCAAAATGTCGCCGGACGAGCGCAAGACGCAAGGCGCCGCGATCAACCTTGCCAAGGACAAGGTGACGGAGGCGCTGACTGCCAAGCGCGACGTCCTGAAATCGGCCGCGCTCGATGCACGCCTCGCTTCCGAGACCATCGACGTCACGCTGCCGCTGCGCGATGCGCCAGCCGAGACCGGCCGAATTCATCCGCTCAGCCAGGTCTGGGATGAGCTCACGACCATCTTCGCCGACATGGGATTTTCCGTCGCCGAAGGCCCCGACATCGAGACCGACGACTACAATTTTACCAAGCTGAACTTCCCGGAAGGCCATCCGGCGCGGGAGATGCACGACACCTTCTTCTTCAATCCGAAGAGCGACGGCTCGCGCATGCTGCTGCGTACCCACACCTCGCCGGTGCAGGTGCGCACCATGCTCAGCCAAAAGCCGCCGATTCGCGTGATCTGCCCGGGGCGAACGTACCGCATCGATTCGGATGCGACGCACACGCCGCAATTCCATCAGGTCGAGGGCCTCGTGATCGACAAGAGCTCGCATCTCGGCCACCTCAAATGGATTTTGCACGAGTTCTGCAAGGCGTTCTTCGAGGTCGACCATATCAACATGCGGTTCCGCCCGTCGTTCTTCCCGTTCACGGAACCTTCGCTCGAGGTCGACATCCAGTGCCGGCGCGACAAGGGCGAGATCCGTTTCGGCGAGGGCGAGGACTGGCTTGAAATTCTCGGCTGCGGCATGGTGCATCCAAACGTGCTGCGTGCCTGCGGCATCGATCCCGACGTCTACCAGGGCTTTGCCTGGGGCATGGGCATCGACCGCATCGCGATGCTGAAATACGGCATGTCCGACCTGCGGCAGCTCTTCGACAGTGATGTGCGCTGGCTGTCGCATTACGGCTTCAAGCCGCTCGAAACGCCGACGCTGGCCGGAGGCTTGAGCACGTGAACCTCAACGCCGTGCCAGCGCAGTATCGCGGCTTGCGTTCGTTCGCGTTCGGCGACGCGCCGGAGCTTGCCGACGAATTGCTCGAACTCGTGATGAAGGGCGCCAAGACGGCGACCTGCTCGACCGAGGACGAGCCGAATACGTCGACACCCGGCGAGCACTGGATCGTACTCGATGGGCAAGGCGAACCGCGCTGCGTGATCGAAACGACTGAGGTGACCTATCGCCGTTTCGGTGAGGTCGATGAGACCTTCGCTTATGAAGAAGGCGAAGGCGACCGCAGCCTCGACTACTGGCGCAACGCGCACCGCAATTATTTCGGCCGGCAAGGCAAGTTTCGCGACGACATGATGCTGATGTGCGAACGCTTCCGCCTGGTCGAGATTTTCTAGGAATAACGTCATGAAGTTCACGCTCTCCTGGCTAAAGGAACATCTCGACACCGACGAGCCGCTGGAAAAGCTCGCCGACAAGCTCACCATGATCGGGCTCGAGGTCGAGAGCATCGAGGACAAGGCCAAGGCGCTGGCGCCGTTTTCGATCGCGCGCGTCATCTCGGCCGAGCAGCATCCGAATGCCGATCGGCTGCGGGTTTGCATGGTCGATACCGGCGACGGCGGCGCGCCGATACAAGTCGTGTGCGGCGCGCCGAATGCGCGCGCCGGGCTGATCAGCGTGTTCTCGCCGCCCGGCACTTACATTCCCGGCAAGAACATCACCCTCGGCATTGGCACCATCCGCGGTGTCGAAAGCCGCGGCATGCTGTGCTCGGCCGCCGAATTGCAGATCTCCGATGATCACGACGGCATCATGGAGCTGCCCGCCGATGCGCCGGTCGGCAAGGGCTATGCCGAATGGGCCGGGCTCGGCGATCCCGTGATCGAGATCAATTTGACGCCGAACCGGCAGGACTGCACCGGCGTGCACGGCATCGCGCGCGATCTGTTCGCCGCTGATATGGGCAAGTTTATCGATCCCGCGATCAAGCCGATCAAGGGCGAGTTCCCCTGCCCGGTGCAGGTGACGGTCGAAGACGAGAAACTGTGTCCGGGCTTTGCGCTGCGGCTGGTGCGCGGGGTGAAAAACGGTCCGTCGCCCGAATGGCTGCAAAAGCGACTGACCTCGATCGGGCTGCGGCCGATCAACGCGCTGGTCGATATCACCAACTTCATGACCTATGACCGCGCCCGGCCGCTGCATGTGTTCGATGCGAAGAAGGTGAGGGGCAATCTCACCGTGCGCCGCGCGCGTGACGGTGAGAGCCTGCTGGCGCTCGACGGGCGCACCTACAACCTTGATCCCTCGATCTGCGTGATCGCCGACGAGCACGGCGTCGAATCGCTGGCCGGCATCATGGGCGGTGAGACTTCCGGCTGCGACGAGAACACCACCGACGTGCTGATCGAATCGGCGCTATGGAACGAGATCAACATCGCACAGACCGGCCGCAAGCTCGGCATCAATTCGGACGCGCGCTACCGCTTCGAGCGCGGCGTCGATCCGGCCTTCATGGTGCCGGGGCTGGAGCTTGCGACGAAACTGGTGATGGAGATGTGCGGCGGCACACCATCCGAGAATATCGTGGTCGGTAACCCCTTCGGCGCCGATCGTATCATCGATTTTCCGCTGTCCGAGGTGAAGCGGCTGGCCGGCATCGACGTGCCGCTAGTCGAGACCCGGCACATCCTCAGCCGTCTCGGCTTCATGATGGCCGGCAGCGGCCCGGTCGTGAAGATCGCGGTGCCTTCCTGGCGCACGGACGTCTCGGGCAAGGCCGATATTGTCGAGGAGATCGTGCGCATCGTCGGCGTCGACAAGGTGCCGATGACGCCGTTTGAACGCGGCGACGAGCCGCGCAAATCCGTGCTCACGGCGATCCAGCTCCGCACCGGCCGCGCCAAGCGCGCGCTGGCCGCACGTGGCATGGTCGAAGCGGTGACGTGGTCCTTCATTTCAAAACCGGCGGCCGAACTGTTCGGCGGCGGTCAGGCCGAGCTCGCGCTCGCCAATCCGATAGCCTCCGATCTCTCCGACATGCGGCCGAGCCTGCTGCCCGGCCTGATCGCGGCCGCGCAGGCCAATATCAACCACAGCTTTTCGGATGTTGCGCTGTTCGAGGTCGGCCAGGTGTTTCGCGGCGACAAGCCGGAAGATCAGTGGATCGCCGCCTCCGGCGTGCGCCACGGCTTCGCCTCGACGAAGGGAATGGGACGGCACTGGTCCGGCTCGGCAGCGGCCGACGCGCTCGACGCCAAGGCCGACGCGTTTGCCGTGCTGGCAGCGGCCGGCGCACCGATGCAGGCGCTACAGATCGTGCCCGGCGGCCCCAAATGGCTGCATCCCGGCCGCTCCGGCACCATCCAGATCGGTCCGCAAAACGTGCTCGGCTATTTCGGCGAACTGCACCCGCGCGCGCTGGAAGCGCTTGGCGCCGACGGCCCATTGATCGCGTTCGAGGTGATCCTTGACCGGATTCCGGAAGCCAAGAAGAAGCCGACGCGCGCCAAGCCGGTGCTCGAACTCTCCGCCTTCCAGCCGGTGTCGCGCGATTTCGCCTTCATCGTCGACCGCACCGTCAAGGCCGGCGATCTCGTGCGTGCCGCGCAGGGCGTCGACAAGAAGCTGATCACCGACGTCACGGTGTTCGACCTCTATGAGGGCAAGGGCATCGATCCCGGCAAGAAATCGCTGGCGATCGCGGTGACGATCCAGCCGCGCGAGAAGACGATGACCGATCAGGAAATCGATGCGGTGGCGGCGAAGATCGTCGCCGAGGTGACGAAGAAGACCGGCGGCACGTTGCGCGCATGATCCCGAAAAGTGTGAAGCGGTTTTCGGATAGATCATACGCAAGAAATAACGCATGAGCCTGTCTGGCCTCATCCCGGCCGACCTCTCCACATCTGTGGCGATCGCCATCTGCGCGATCGCCTTCGTCTCCGGCACCGCGCGCGGATTTTCCGGCTTCGGATCGGCACTGATCTTCATGCCGCTTGCCAGCAGCATGGCCGGGCCGCAATTGGTGGCCGCGCTGCTGCTGATCATCGATTTCGTGGCCGCGCTGCCGCTGCTCCCCAACGCCTGGCAAAAGGCCGACCGCAAGGCGACCGCCGTGATGGCAGCGGGTGCGCTGGTCGGCGTGCCCATCGGCACGTATTTGCTGACCCGGCTCGAGCCCGTCACCACGCGCTGGATCATCTCCGCTTTCGTCGCGGCGCTGCTCGTGCTGTTGCTGTCCGGCTGGCGCTATCGCGGCAAGGAGTATGCGGCGGTGTCGGTCGGCGTCGGCGGCCTCGCCGGATTTTGCAGCGGGCTCGCGCAGACCGGCGGCCCGCCGATCGTCGGCTACTGGCTGGGCCGACCGATCCCGTCGGTGATCGCGCGCGCCAATATCCTGCTGTTCTTCGGCTTCTCCGATTTTTTCTCCGCGGTCGCCTATGCGGTCAGTGGTCTGATCAATGCGGATGCGATCAAGTTCTCGCTGGTGGTCGGGCCCGTCTACGCCATCGGCGTCTGGTTCGGCGCTTCGCTGTTCGGCAAAGCCAGCGAGTCGGTTTTTCGCGCGATCTGCTATGTGCTGATCGCGGCGGCGGTGATCATCGGGCTGCCTGCGCTCGATCGGGTGTTGCGTTCTCCATGAGCATGAGATCGCAATAGGCATAACCGTCGCGCTCGACGCGTTCGCCGGTGACGACGGTAAGCGAGCTGGAAAACACTGGGCCGGCCACCACACAGGTGTGAAACTCGCCATTCTCGCCGCAGGGATCGACACCGTCAGGCAAATCGGCCAGCAATTGCGTATCGAATTTTCGTCCGGCGAATGAAGCCGGCAGCTTTTTCAGGTCGACGGTCGCGATGTGGGCTTCCAACCCGCTCGCGATCATCGCTTGCGCCAACGCGGGCGTCGGCCTTTCCCACAATGGAAAGATCGGCGTGATGCCGGTGCCCGCGAGCTTTTGCTCCCGATAGGCACGGATATCGGCGAGGAACAGATCGCCGAAGATCATATGCGTGATGCCCTCCCGCACGGCGTCGGCGACGGCTTCGCCCATCCGCGCTTCATAGACTTCGTTCGGGCAGGGATAGGGAATCGGCACGATCCGTTGCGGCAGGCCCGCGGCCTTGCACTGCGCGCGCAAAATTTCCTGGCGGACGCCGTGGATCGACACGCGGCCAAACGTCTCCGTCACGGTCGTGAGCGCCCCGACCACCTCGAACTCGCCGGCGCGCCTGACCTCATGCAGCGCGAAGGCGCTGTCCTTGCCACTCGACCAGGAGATCAGCGCTTTCGGCTTCGGCATCAGTTGAACAGGCCCGGCCCCGGCGTTGCCGCGCTTGGCGCCTGCCGCCTGCGCCGCGCCGGTGCGGGCCTTGCGGATTCGGCGGGCGCAGCCGGCAGCGCGCCGATCCGGCGCAGCGCCGCTTCCGCCGCGCGCTCGCCGCTTTCCCAGGCGCCGTCGACCGTGCCCCACAGCGTTTCATGGGTGGCCTCGCCGGCAAAATACATGCAGCCGATCGGCTCGCTCAACGCTTTTCGCAGGGGTTGCGCGCCCGGCACCGCCGACGACATCGCGCCCAGCACATGAGGCGCAGCGTTCCATCGCGTCACGCTCGACTTCTTCACGGCGGCGGCGACATCGCTGCCGAACATCTTTGTGAGCCATTCGACGGCGAACGCCACCATTTCCTTTTCGCCCTGTGCAGAGAGATCGCGGCCGAACGAGCCGCCGATATCGATCGAGCACAGCGACGACGAACCCATATTGGCGTAGAGCATCGCGGTGCGCGTCGAGTTGCTCTGCTCGATCAGGATATCGTCACGGGAAAGGCCCATCGGATTGCCCTGCATCTGGAGGGCGATGTGATCGTAGCTGCCGAGGCTGAGTTTTGACGCGGCCTCGAAATAGCGTTTCGGTATCTCCGGCGCGATCTTGAGGTTGCCCGCGGCCAGCACATTGGTCGACACCGTGACGATGGCGGCGCGCGCGAGGAGCCGGCCGACGGGCGTGTACACGACGGCGTCGCGGCTGCCCCATTCGATGCGGTTGGCCGGCGTGGAGAGCGCCACCGGCAATCCCTCACCGAGCTTTGCGACCAATGTCCCCAAGCCTTGCCGGCATGCGATTGCCGAGTTGCGGTCCTGCGCACGAACCTTGTCGACCGCGGATACGTCTTTCAGATCCTTGCCGGTGAAGTTGGCGCCGAGCACAAATTCGGCAGTGCTGGCCCAATCGCCGAGCTCCTTCGGCATCACCGACGCGCAGGAGACGTCGGCCTTGCGCGAGGCGTCATCGATGGCGCGATTGGCTTTCACCAGTGCCGCCAGAAAATCTTCGGTTTCGCTCGGGCGCGCGAAGCGGCGGCCGATGCGGATTTTCTGGCCCGAGGGGGCCGGCATGATGTCGAGCCCCGCCGCACGCGCGAGCCTGATCATCGGGTTGGTCTCGGGATTGTGGATCCAGCGCGCGCCGCGGTCGAACGGTATCTCGAAGGTCGAACTATCCGTGATGCAGCGGCCGCCGATCTGGTTTGCCGCTTCCAGCACGACCACCTTGCGGTTCGCCGCCGCGATCCGCCGCGCCGCGGCGATGCCGGCGGCACCGGCGCCGATCACGACAATGTCAGCTTCGCGCGGCAACGGCCCCGCGGCCCGCTGGGCCAGGGCCGGCGTCGCCGCGAGGGCCGCGGCCCCCGACAGGAAAGCGCGGCGCGTGATTGTCATGTCATGGTTTCCGGGGTCTTGAAGCCTGCGAGAACATGTTGCGAACCTTGCCGCATTCACACGGCGACAGCAACCGTCATGGTGAATCAATCATGATTGATCCGTGACGGCGATGAACTAAATTGCAACAGCTTTCGACCATGCTTATGAAACAAAAAAGCGGCTCGAGAAGCCGTCCCCGGGGGGAAGTTTCATGGGCGTAATGCTCGACACGGTCGGCAAGTGGATTGCGCGCTACCTGGAAAAGGAAGTTCCGGGCTATGAGCCGTTCACGCCGAGCGACCCGGAACATCTGCGCGGCGTCATCCAGCCCGGCGACGTGTTGCTGGTCGAAGGCAACAACCGGATCTCCGGCATCATCAAATACCTGACGCAGTCGACCTGGTCGCATGCCGCGCTCTATGTCGGCCCGATCGATGGCGCCTCCGAGCCCGACGGCGAGCCGCATGTGCTGATCGAAGCCAATATCGGCGAAGGCGTCGCCACCGCGCCGCTGTCGAAATACTTTTCGTATCACACCCGCATCTGCCGCCCGGTCGGTCTCTCCTATGAGGACCGCACTACGGTGTGCCGCTATGCCATCAACCGGGTCGGGTTCGGCTACGACACCAAGAACATCGTCGACCTCATGCGCTATCTGATTCCGCTGCCGGTGCCGCAGCGCTGGCGGCGGCGCATGATCGCGTTCGGCTCAGGCGATCCGACCAAGATGATCTGCTCGGCGCTGCTCGCGCAGGCGTTCGACGCCGTGCGCTACCCCATCCTGCCCAAAATCACGCAGGCCGGCAGCCGCCGCGCCCGCCGCGAAATCCTCCACATCCGCGATTCCTCGCTGTACATGCCGCGCGATTTCGACATCTCGCCGTATTTCGAAATCGTCAAACCCACCATCGTGCACGGCTTCGACTACACGGCCCTGCACTGGGCCGACAAACAGAAGCCGCTCCAGGAGGTAGCGGGCGAGCTCGGTGTGTTTCCAGATGCCGTCTGGTCGCCGTCGCTTGTTCCTGAAGAGGCTGACGAAGCGACGCCGGTTGCGGCTGAAGAAATAACGGTCGTCGTCGCCGCAAGTATGATCGAGCGCGTCAGGATTACCGAGCATTTTCTGGCGGTGGAATATATTCCGGTACGTCCGCCCGAGCGCCGGATGCGGCCGCGGGTGGCTCAATTCGCGTAGTTTCGCACACGTCATCGCTCGTCACGGCGCCGGGCTTTCAAATCCGCTCGCGGTGACGTGCGCCCACGTCGCCATCGCCGGAACCAAATCCGGACCAGCGCGTTTCTTCCAGTTGGCTCCAAACACGAGATGAGCAACGGACTGCTCAGAGCCCGGCTTCTTCTCGCACCTTTGCATAACTTTGCCCCCCTCGAATTTCGCCTTATGTTGCCGCCGGTGCGTGCCCGCGCCCGGACGCACCATTGCGCCTAAACGCTATCGGGGGAAAAATGGATCGGATTTCTCTGGTGGAATTGAGCCGCATGGTCGAGCAGGAATCCCATGACGGCATTCTCTTGCTGCAAAACCCCCACGACAATCCGATATGCAAGCTCGGCTACGATACCGAGGTGCGGTGCATCGAGGTGGTCTGGCGCAAATACGCGACCAGTGCGCAGCTACGATATGTCCACGAGATGATTCTTTTCATGCTCAGGCAGTACAGCGCCGAGAAGATCCTCGGCGATGACACGGAACTGCCAATCATCCATGCGGAAGACCAACGCTGGATCGTTGGTGAATGGCTGCCGCGGGCGCGGACTGCCGGCCTCAAGGCTGCGGCGAGCAAGACGTCGATGACCTTCTTTGGACGAGTGGCGATCGGGGCCGTTCAATCGCAGCTTGCCCGGGAGATTCAGATCCGCAATTTCGGCAATATCCATTCGGCGCGCTCGTGGCTCAGGAATTGCCAATAGAGTGTGGCGTGCCGTGTTCTCGCGGCATGCAGCGAGCCACACCTGCCGGCCTCGCCGGCCATCAATGAAGTCAGGCCGGCTGCTTCGGTGGCGTGAAGCGAAAATAGTCCGGGCGCGCAATGCCTGCACGATCGCGCACCATCAATTCGAGAAGTCCGATGGCGATGAAGAGCAGGGGCAGGCCAAACAGCCATGCTTCCGTGGAACGAAGCGGCCGGCTGAACTCATCCATATAGCTCGACCGATCCAGCATCACCAGGACGACATATGCAAAATAGGCTACGCAGATCACCCATCTTGCGACCCTCAAGCTCATCCACGCCAAAAAACCTGCCCTATTCATGGTGCGGCTCCCCTTGCTCGTTTGGCCAGAAGCCTGTCTCATTTTTTGAAAGTCTTCAACTGACCCTTGCGAGGCTTTTCGGCCGAGCGTCGGCGGGACGTCCACGTTTGACCCAGCGGGCGATGGACGTTCGACGCAAAAGAGAGCCCGCTTGAAACGGTCCCTACATCAATGCAAGCGCGATGCTGAAGCACACGATCAGGGTTCCCGTGCTCACGGACACCGTCACCAAGGCCTGCTCTTTGCGCTTTTCCAATTCCCGTTCCATGCGGAGTCTATGCCGGGAGAAAGAACTTGTTCCGGTGGATGGCTCAAATTCTGCCGCTTGCTCAAAATTTCCCCGCCAGCGTCAGCCTGACAGTCAAAGGTTCCGCGGGATGCACATGACGGTCCGCGACGCCGTCGATCGGCTCGCCCGGCAATCGCGACAGATAGTAGTATTCGATCTGGTTGGTCTTGGCGTTGAAGAGATTGAGCACGTCGAACTGCACGCGCAGGCCGTTGTCGAACCGGTAGCCGGCGCGGGCGTTGAAGATCAGGGATGACAATGAGCGCACGCTGTCGTCCTCGATCAGCGGGCGAGGCCCGAAATAGCGCCCCTTCAGCGCGCCAAACCAGCCGGTCTCTTCGCCGAAAGTGATCGCGGCGCTTCCGATCCAGGCCGGCGCACCGGGGATGCGGTCGCCGGCAGGATCGAAATCGGTAAAGCGAGCCCGGGTATAGGCGACGTCGAGATCAAAGGTCAGCCACGAGAGCGGCTTGTACTTGTTGGTCCACTCCACGCCGACGCGGCGGCTGGGGCGGCTCGCCTCGGTCGTGCCGGCATCGCCGACGAACAGCAGCTCGGAATCGAAATCGAGCACGAACACCGCGACCGAGCTGGTGAGCCCGTCGATCGCTTTGGTGCGGATGCCGACTTCGCCGCCGCGCGAGCGGACCAGCAGCGGCACGCGATCGGCCGGCGTCACCCGGTCGTTGGGATCGACCGTGATGGTGGCGCCTCTGATATCGTTGCTGTGCAGGCCGTAGCCGTAGTTGCCGTAGAACTCGGTCTTCACCCACGGCCCCAGCACGATGCCGGCCTTCGGGCTCGTGATCGAGGCCTGCGCGTTGCCGGAATTTTCCGGCAAGTCGCTCAGCACGCGTCCGGCGAAAACATCTTCGCGGATGCCGACCGTCGTGCGCAGCCAGTCGGTCCAGCGCGTGGTCGAATCGGTCCAGACGCCGACATTGCCCTCTTGCACGCGGTCCTCGCGCACGGTGGACAACCAGTTGCGCTGTTGTGTCTTGAACAGGCCGACATGAATGTCATCGTAACGGCTTTGCAGGCCGACGCGGGTTTGCGTCTCGAGCCCGCCAAGCCGCCAGTCGAAGGCGTGGCGCGCGTCGAAACCACCGACGGTGCGGCGGTCGAGCTGGTTGAACTGGTCGCCGTTGACGGGATCTTCGAGGAAGTAGGTGAAATTGTTGTAGAGCTGTAGGTCGGAGCGGATGACGTAGGCGCTGAGCTTGCTCTGGCCGTATTCGCTCGAATACGCAAAGTTGCCGGACAGGCTGAAGCGGCTGGAGACGCCGCCGTCGGTCGGATCGAGCGTGCCGAAGCGGCCGATGATGTTCTGGTCGATCGCCCGCTGCGCGACCTGGTCGGTGGAATTCCAGGCGTTGGAATAGGCCATGCCGGTGACCGTGAAGCCGTCGGTGGCGGTGCCCTGGCTGTAGCGCAGCACGCCGTTGATCTTGCGCACATCGTCCGGCACCACCCATGGGCCGTTATATGTCACGCCCTCGATGGCGGCGAGCAGCGTGCCTGCGCCGACCGCCGTCGATCCCATCGCCAGCCCACGGTGATAGCCAAAGCCGCCGTTGGTCGTCTCGACGACGTTTTTCGACAGCCGGTTGATGTAGTCGATCGACAGCGACCCGGCCGAGCCGAAGTCGCCGACATCGGCGAAGTACGGACCTTTTCGGACATTCACCGACTGGATCAGCTCGGGAATCATGAAGTTGATATCGGCATAGCCCTGCCCGTGGCCGTGGGTGGGCATGTTCACGGGCATGCCGTCGACTTTGATCGACAGATCGGTGCCGTGGTCGAGATTGAAGCCGCGCAGAAAATACTGGTTGGCTTTGCCTTCGCCGGAATGCTGGGTGACGATCAGGCCGGGCACGGCTTCCAGTGCTTCACCAGGACGCGCGAAGGGAATGGCATTCACCTCGGCGCCGCTGATGCGCATGGCGCTGGCGGCGGTGGGCTGGAGCGAGGCGGCGCCGTCGGACGACGCACCGAGCGTGACGCCGCCGGCGCCTGATGTGGCCGGCTGGTTCGTGCGCGCCGCCGTCGTGATGCGCGTCCCGCGGTGTTGCACAGGCTTGGAACGCGCGATGCGCTTCGGCGGCCTGGCCTCGGGCGCGGTGACGTTGACCGGCGGAAGGTGAGTGTGCGGCACCGGGATTTCGTGAGCCGCTGCGGGCAGCGCCAGGACGGCAGACGATGCCGTGGCGGAAAATATCCGCAGCAAAGCCCTACACACTGCCATGCTCCCGCATGTTTTGCTGCTACAGTTCGACAGGCTGCACCACATCCAGCCCGCCTCAACAGGCTAGCAGCCACAGTATGACGATACAATCGAATTATCATACCAATCGACACCATCTCGCGGAATATTCGGATGCAACGGATCACCATCACCATCGAAGACGACCTCCTCGCGGAGATCGACACCGCCGCAAAGGCGCGCGGCTACCAGAACCGCTCCGAGATCATCCGCGACCTCGCGCGCGCCGGGCTACAGCAGAGCGCGGAGAATGCGGAAGGCTCCGGGCAATGCGTGGCGGCGCTGGTCTATGTCTACGATCACGCCGCGCGCGATCTCTCAAAACGGCTGGTGCAGAGTTTCCACGGCCATCACGATCTGTCGCTGGCGACCCTGCATGTGCATCTCGACGACGATAGCTGTATGGAGGTAACGGCGCTGAAGGGCGCGAGTGGCGACGTCAAGCATCTGGCCGAGCACGTCATCGCCGAGCGCGGCGTCCGGTACGGCCGCGTCGTGATGATCCCGACTGCGAGTGAGAAGAAATCGAAGGCGCGCAAGCGCGGCCACGGCCACAGCCATTAGTCGTTTGGATCGCCCCGCGCCCTTGCCTTGGCCGCGCGGCATGTCTACCTCTCGCGAGGGTTTCTACCGGGAGAGGTTGCACTGCCATGTTGGACGCCGCCGTCAAGGCGCTTTCGCAAATCCTGTCGCCGCCGATGCGCTCGATCCTGTGGCGATCGATGGGGCTGGCGCTGGTGCTCATCACCGTGCTGGCGATCGGGCTGCAACGGCTGCTTAGCTGGTTTGCGGTCTACGGCGCCGACTGGGCCGAGGCGATGCTCGGGCCGGGCTACCACTCCACGCTCAATGTCCTGACCTGGATCGTCTCGATCGCCGCCGGCCTCGGCGTCGTGCTGGGCGGCATTTTCCTGATGCCGGCGATCACCTCGCTGGTGGCGAGCGTGTTCGTCGACGATGTCGCCGACCATGTCGAGCGCGAACATTATCCGGCGGAGCGGGCCGGCAACGCGCTGCCGCTCGGCGTCGCCGTCCCCGAAGGCATCAAGACCGCGCTGCTGACGCTGGTCGTGTATATTGTCGCGCTGCCCTTCGTGCTGTTCGCCGGCGCCGGTTTTCTGATCTTCTTCATCGCCACCGCCTGGCTGCTCGGCCGCGAATATTTTGAGCTGGCCGCGATGCGCTTTCGCTCGCCGGCCGAGGCCAAGGCGATGCGAAAATACCATGCGGCGACCATATTCACCGCCGGGCTGTTCATCGCCGCGTTTGTGTCGATCCCGATCGTCAATCTGGCGACGCCGGTATTCGCCATGGCGTTCATGGTACACATGCACAAGCGGCTCAGTGGTCCGCGGCCGGAGTTGCTCGAGCCGGAGCGGAAGACGGGTGTGCCGGCGGCGTAAGACCCTCATGGTGAGGAGCGCGTCTTCGCGCGTCTCGAACCATGAGAGCCCGCGGCCCATCCTTCGAGACGGCGCTGGCGCGCCTCCTCAGGATGAGGGCGGAGCACGCGGCACCTACGCTCACACCGTCTTCTCCGGCCAGCGGCAGAGATCGTTGATCAGGCACACCTCGCAGCGCGGGCCTCGCGCGAGGCAGGTGTAGCGGCCGTGCAGGATCAGCCAGTGATGCGCGTGCAGCATGAATTCGGACGGGATCACTTTTTCCAGTCCGAGCTCGACCTCCAGCGGCGTCTTGCCCGGCGCCAGCCCGGTGCGATTGCCGACTCGGAATACGTGCGTGTCGACCGCCATGGTGTGCTCGCCGAATGCCATGTTGAGCACGACGTTCGCCGTCTTGCGTCCGGCGCCCGGCAGCGACTCGATTTCCGTGCGGGTGCGCGGCACCTCGCTGCCGAATTCGGCGATCAGCTTTTGCGAGAGCGCGATGACGTTTTTCGCCTTGGTGCGGTAAAGGCCGATGGTCCTGATGTAGTCGCGCAGCTTGTCTTCGCCGAGCGCGACCATCTTTTGCGGCGTGTCGGCAACCTCGAACAGCGCGCGCGTCGCCTTGTTGACCCCGGCATCGGTCGCCTGCGCTGACAGCACCACCGCAACCAGCAGCGTGTAGGGATTGAGGTGCTCGAGCTCACCCCTGGGTTCCGGGTTTGCTTTCCGGAACCGGCTGAAGGCCTCGTAGACCTCCTCCTTGGTCCACGGCTTTGGTGTGGTTGCCTTTTTTGCAGGCTTCGATTTCGCGGCTTTTGCGACCTTCTTCGCGGCGGATTTTGCCGGCTTTGCCTTGGTCGGCTTGCGGATGCTTTTGGCCATGATCGGCGTATACTGGCAGGCCATGACCGAAGCCAGCAATGCATATGACCCCGACGCTCCACAGCCGGAATTGTTTTCCGCGCTGCTGACGCCGCATCGCTCGCTCAACCGCACCCGCTTTCTGGTGCTGATGGCCTTCATCTGCGCGATCAGTTTTGCTGCCGGCATGGTGTTTCTGTTGATGGGCGCCTGGCCGGTGCTCGGCTTCTTCGGCCTGGATGCGCTCGCGATCTGGTGGGCCTTCCGGATCAATTTCCGGCGCGCGCAGGGAGCGCGCGAGGAGATCACGGTGACGCACTCGGAACTGCGGGTGCGCCGGGTCAGCCATCGCGGCCATGTCGCCGAATGGGTGCTCAATCCGCTCTGGGTGCGGCTCGACCAGACCGGCGATGAGGAATTTGGCATCGAGCGGCTTTATCTGGTTTCCCGCGGCCGCCGAATCTGCATCGGGCACTTTTTGGGTCCGGAGGAAAAAGCCAGCTTTGCCAAAGCTTTACTGGCTGCGCTCCACGCCGCCAAGCGCGGCCCGACCTACAATCCCATAACCTGAAGCTCGTCGGGAATCGGGTGGTTGGAACATCGCATGCCCCCTAAATCAGAGAGCATGATGACACTCGCCATACATGACCAGCGGCTGGCCAAGCCGGGTCCGACACACGCCGCGCTCCGGGATTACGACTCGGTACGGCGCGCGATCGCCTTCATCTCGGAACGCTGGCGCGAGCAGCCGACCATCGAAGCGATGGCGGATGCAGCCTCGGTGACGCCGGATGAGCTCCATCACCTGTTCCGCCGCTGGGCCGGGCTGACGCCAAAGGCCTTCATGCAGGCGCTGACGCTCGACCATGCGAAGGGCCTGCTGCGCGGCTCCGCCAGCGTGCTCGATGCGGCACTCGACTCGGGGCTGTCAGGTCCGGGCCGGCTGCACGACCTGTTCGTGACGCATGAAGCGATGTCGCCGGGCGAATGGAAGAACGGCGGCGTCGGCATGACGCTGCGCTACGGTTTTCATCCCTCACCATTCGGCACCGCGATCGTGATGGCCTCCGGCCGCGGGCTGGCGGGACTGGCGTTTGCCGATCCCGGCGAGGAACACACCGCGTTCGCCGACATGAAGCGGCGCTGGCCGAACGCGACCTATGTCGAGGACAGCGACGGCACCGTTGGCCTCGCGCAGCGCGTCTTCGATACAAAGATGTGGCGGCCGGACCAGCCGCTGCGCGTCGTGCTGATCGGCACTGATTTCGAGGTGCGGGTGTGGGAGACGCTGCTGAAAATCCCGATGGGCCGGGCCGTGTGCTATTCGGATATCGCCTGCAAGATCAAGAACCCGAAGGCGTCACGCGCCGTCGGCGCCGCCATCGGCCGCAACCCGGTGTCGTTCGTGGTGCCCTGCCATCGCGCGCTCGGCAAGGACGGCAAGCTAACCGGCTATCACTGGGGCATCACCCGCAAGCAGGCGATGCTCGGCTGGGAAGCGGGGCAGGTAGGGTTGCAATAAATCGTAAAGCGTAGGGTGGGTTAGCGAAGCGTAACCCACCATTCTTTCGCGATTCTTGCGCGGCATCGGCGGGTTACGCCTTCGGCTAACCCGCCCTACAAGATACTAACTTCTGGAATCGCGACGGGCCTGCGCGACCTTCGTCGCCTGCGAGACGCTGCCGATTCGCTTGCCCGACACGCGGGTCATGCGGCGCCGGCTTGGCCGCGAAATCATTCCGGGATTCGGCGTGTCACCGGCCGCCGGATAGCTCCTGAAATTGGCGGATCGCCGCATCTCAAGCGCACGCCGGGCGGCGTCGACATTGGCTGCGCGAGCTTCCAGATGGCGGGCTCGCTGAAGCTCCTTGTTCACTCGCTTCAGCGCGCTGGCAAAGATTTGCTTGCGCTTTTGCGGCTGCTCGACCGTCCCCGGAAAGCTGCCGCCTCGCGGCTCGGCCTTGCCGCGCCGCTCGCGCTGCTTCTGCCTCGTCAGAGACCGCTCCTTGTCCCGCATCTGCCGTAGACGATTTTGCAGCGTCTTCAGTCCGGCAAGATCGAGCGCGTAGATTTCCGGATGATGCGAGCTCAGGATCACATCATGTTCGTCATGGCTCACCAGGCTGCGTTCGAGTTTGCAGGACATCACCATGCATCTCTCCCATTCCTTCAGCCCGCCCGGTGAAATTCTGCCAAACGCTGGCGGCGGCCGCCAGCAAAAACGCCGCTGAAACGAGGAAGTGGGAGGGTTGGGGCTGCATTAGGCACCCGGCTCCGTCTTTCAAGGCGGTGGAACCATGCCCGGAAAGCAGGCGAGCGGCCCGCGCTATGGCGTTGACGGCCGGGTGGTGATCGCCGACAACCGCGCCATCTCAAGAAGCAAAGGCGCGGTCGATGCAGAAACGCCGTCCAGTGATGCTCGCAGTTTTGGATGGATGGGGTTGGCGGGAAGACCCGGCCGACAATGCCGTTCTCCAGGCCAAAACGCCGAATTTCGATCGCCTGTGGGCCGCGGGTCCCCACGCGTTCCTGAGGACGTCGGGGAAGGATGTCGGCCTGCCCGACGGGCAAATGGGCAATTCCGAAGTCGGCCATTTCAATATCGGCGCAGGCCGCGTCGTGATGCAGGACCTGCCACGCATCAATGAGGCCATCGCGTCGGGCAGCATCAAAACTGCCGAAGCGTTGCGTACGCTCATTGAAGCGCTCAAGAAGAGCGGCGGCACCTGTCACCTCATCGGTTTGGTATCTCCCGGCGGCGTGCATTCGCATCAGGACCACGCGGCAGCGATTGCCAAAATTCTCGCCGAGGCCGGCGTACCGGCGGTGGTTCACGCGCTCACGGACGGCCGCGATACGCCGCCGAAAGCCGCGGGCGAATATCTGACAAAGCTGACCGCCGCGCTGCCGTCATCGGTGCCGGTCGCAACCGTAATCGGCCGTTACTATGCGATGGATCGCGACAAGCGCTGGGACCGCGTGAGCAAGGCCTATGAGGCCATCGTGGAAGGCCAGGGCGCGCGATTCCCGAATGCGCAGGCGGCGATTTCGGACGCTTATTCGCGCGATCTCACCGATGAGTTCATCGTGCCGTCGGTGATCGGCAACTACGCCGGCGTCAAGGACGGCGACGGCGTGCTCTGCTTCAACTTCCGCGCCGACCGTGTGCGCGAAATTCTCGGGGCGTTGCTCGACAAATCGTTCGATGGTTTTGCGCGCAAGCGCGAGCTTCGCTTTGCCGCCGCCGTCGGCATGACGCAATACAGCGACGATCTCGACAAGCTCATGCTGACGATATTCCCGGCGCAGACGTTTCCCAACATTCTGGGAGAGGTCACCGCCGCCGCAAACCGCAAGCAGCTGCGTCTCGCGGAGACGGAGAAATATCCTCACGTCACCTACTTCCTCAATGGCGGACGGGAAGAGCCCTTCGCGGGTGAAGATCGCATCATGGTGCCCTCGCCCAAGGTTGCGACCTACGATCTCCAGCCGGAGATGTCGGCGCCGGAGCTGACCGGCAAGGTGGTGGACGCGATCAACTCAGGCAAATACGACCTGATCGTCCTGAACTATGCCAACCCCGATATGGTCGGTCATACCGGAAGCCTCGCGGCCGCGATCAAGGCGGTCGAAACGGTGGATACCGGTCTTGGAAAAATCTCGGACGCTATTCAGAAGGCCGGCGGCGCGCTGCTTGTCACCGCCGATCACGGCAATTGCGAGCTGATGCGCGATCCCGCCACCGGCGGTCCCCACACGGCTCACACCACGAGTCCGGTGCCGGTGTTCCTGCAAGGCGGCGGCGACGTTTCACTGTCGGACGGCCGGCTCGCCGACATCGCGCCGACATTGCTCGCCTTGATGGAGTTGCCGCAGCCGGCCGAGATGACCGGCGTCTCCCTGCTGCGTCCGCACGGGAAATAATCCGAGGGATCGCAGGATCTCTCTGACGCCGACTTCGATTACTCGGACAGGCCCAGCACGTCGGCCATGGTATAGAAGCCGGGCTGCTTGCCATGCGCCCACAGGGCGGCTTTCAGCGCGCCATGGGCGAAGATGATGCGGTCCTCAGCCTGATGCGAGAGCGTCAGGCGTTCGGCGGGGCCGGCAAAAATCACGCTGTGATCGCCGGCGGCCGTGCCGCCACGCAATGAGGCAAAGCCGATATCGCCGGGCCGGCGCGCACCGGTGTGGCCGTCGCGGCCGCGCGCCGAATGATCCGACAGCTTGATGCCGCGGCCCTCTGCGGCGGCTTCGCCGAGCATCAGCGCGGTGCCGGAGGGCGCGTCGATCTTGGCCTTGTGGTGCATCTCGACGATTTCGATGTCGAAGTTCTGGTCGAGCGACTGCGCGACACGCTTGACCAACGCGGCCAGCAGATTGACGCCGAGGCTCATATTGCCGGACTTGACCACGATGGCGCGCTTGGTGACGCTCCTGATCACGGCTTCATCCGAGGTCGACAGGCCGGTCGTGCCGATGACATGCACGAGGCCGCGCTCGGCGGCGATCGCCACATTGGCTATGGTGGCGCCGGGAATCGTAAAGTCCAGGATGCCGTCGGCATTGGCCGCCAGCGCCCACAGGTCGGCGGAAAGTTTTACGCCGTTCTCGGGCAGGCCGGCGAGCACGCCGGCATCCTTGCCGAGCAGCTCCGAACCCGGCGCTTCCAGCGCGCCGGTCAGCACCGCACCCGGCGTTTCCGAGATGACACGCGTCAAGGCGCGCCCCATCCGGCCGCCCGCTCCTGCAACGATTAAACGCATATCGGCCATGGCAATACCTCTCCCCGCCCTATAGCGGGCGCAGGCTGTTCCGGCAACCATACCAACCCGTCATTGCGAGGAGCGATAGCGACGAAGCAATCCAGCTTCTCGCGCGTGGCCAAGCTGGATTGCTTCGCGGAGCCTGTCATCGGGCGCGCGTTCGCGCGACCCGTTGGCTCGCAATGACGGGCGAGAGAGCCCTCAGGGCTGCGGGCCGTCATAGCCCTCGATGATGACGAGGTCGGCCTGCGAATGTGGTTGCCGCACCTTGATGTTGGCCTGGTATTCCGGCGAGTTGTAGCAGGCCATCGCGGCCTCGTAGTCGGGGAATTCGATCACGACATTGCGCGAGCGGCTCGTTCCCTCGATGGCGCTGAACTTGCCGGCGCGGACGATGAAGCGCCCGCCGAACTTCTTGAAGATCGCGGGATTGGCTGCTGTGTAGGCCTTGTAGCCTTCGTCGTTGTGAACGTCGACGCGCGCGATCCAGTAAGCCTTTGCCATCTTGCTTTCCTTCCCTGTTCAAACCAGTGCCTGGCTGATCTCCGCCTGGATCGCCTCGGCCGCCGCCCTGGGGTCAGCCGCTTCGACGATCGGACGTCCGACCACCAGATAATCAGCGCCGGCCGCGATCGCACGCCCCGGCGTCATGACGCGCTTCTGGTCGCCGGTCGCCGATCCCGCGGGGCGGACGCCGGGGGTAACGAGGTGCATCTGGTGGCCGACGATCTTGTGCACGCGAGCCGCCTCTTCCGGCGAGCACACGATGCCGTCGACGCCGAGCACCTGCGCCTGCTGCGCACGCGCCTCGACCAGATCGGAGACGCTGAGGCGATAGCCGGCGGCATGCAGATCGCCGTCGTCGTAGGAGGTCAGCACGGTGACGGCGAGGATCTTGAGCCTCTCGCCGCGCGCCTCGACCGCCGCTTTCATGGTCTGCGGATAGGCATGCACGGTGAGGAAGGTTGCACCCAGTTTGGCGACGCTCTCGACGCCGCGCGAAACGGTGTTGCCGATGTCGTGCATTTTCAGATCGAGAAAGACTTTCTTGCCGGAGCCGGCAAGCTTTTGCACCAGCGGCAGGCCGCCGGCATACGCAAGCTGATAGCCGATCTTGTAGAACGTGACGGCATCGCCGAGCCTGTCGACCATCGCCTCCGCCGCGGCAACGCCGGGCAGGTCGAGCGCCACGATCAGGCGGTCGCGGGGGGCGATTTCGGCTGGCTTCATGTCACCTCACATCGTGCGTTGGGAAAAATCGATCAACTGCCGCACCGTTGCCTTGAGCGCTTCGCTGTCGGCCGCGTGCTTCAGCCGCTCCATGTCGTCATAGGCCTCATTCGCGAACGAGAGCGCAAGCTGATTTGGAATCACGGTTGCGTGGCAGGCCGTCAGGATCAGCCGCAGCGCCGCCAACGCGCGCGTGCCGCCGAGGCGGTTGCCGGAGGCAGCGGCGATGGCAAAGGTGCGGTCGCGAAACACCTGGCCGCGGGTCTCGTGCGGATCCTGCACCCTGCTGACCCAGTCGATGGTGTTCTTCACCAGCGCCGGCACCGAAGAATTATATTCAGGCGTCACGATCAGCACGCCCCGATGGGCGCCGATCATGCGCTTGAGATTGACGGCGTGTTTCGGCACGCCGCTCCTCGCCTGCAGATCGCCATCGTAAATCGGCAGCGGAAAATCAGCGAGCGAGATGCGGGTGACTTCGGCGCCGGCCTGCGCGATCTCAAGGGCAGCGACGGCGGCCAGCCTCGCATTGAGCGAGCCTGTGCGAAGCGATCCCGGGATCACGAGGATTTTCAGCGCGGCCATATCTTGAAATCGCGTTCAGGACCAAGCCTCACGCGACGGCGCCGCGCAAAACTTCAGCGCTTGCGATACACCCAGACCCGGGCGGGCGGAAGGTTCATCCAGATCCGCTCGGAAGCTTCTGTGGACACGCCCGGCAGCGATTTCGGGATCGGCGGGACGACCGCATAGGTGAACTGCACGAACGGTGCGCCGGGGGCCAGCGCCAGGAAGGCATCCCGGATCAATCTCAGGCGGGTCATCATCGGTTTGGTGACCAGGGGCAGGCCGGAGACCACGGCCGAGGCCGGAACCTTCAGGACCTCCCAGAGCGAGTCGCGCAGCTTGTAGGCATCGCCCTGCACCACGGTCGCCTGCGGATAGCGGTCGCGCAGCAGCGCGCAGAAGGAAGGATTGTATTCGACCAGCACGAGACGCTTTTGATCGACACCGTGTTCGATCAGCGCGTTGGTGATCGCGCCGGTCCCGGGCCCAAGTTCGATGACCGGACCTTCCGATTCGACGTCGACATACTGCGCCATGGTGCGGGCGAGCAGCTTGCTCGAGGGCATCACCGCGCCCATGTGCAGCGGCTTCTCGATCCATGAACGCAGAAAGCGAACCTCGTCGTCCAGACGGGGTTTTTTCGACGCACGCACGGACGATTGCAGTGGCATTTCGCTACCAGGCGGGACCGCAATAAAGCGGTGAATGTCAGAAAACGGTCATAAAGACGTATAGCTCACAGCCCCGGTGGTCAAGCGGCCGGGAGCGCGCTCAGTTGGCGCGGTTGCCGAAAAAATCCTTGACCTTGGAGAAGAAGCCCACAGCCTCCGGCTGGGTTGCGCCCGATGACAGCTTTTCGAATTCAGCCAGCAATTCCTGCTGTTTCTTGGTGAGATTCTGCGGCGTTTCGACCGAGACCTGGACATACATGTCGCCGGTCTGGCGCGAACGCAGGATCGGCATGCCCTTTGATGCAATGCGAAAACGCTTGCCCGACTGGGTGCCGGCCGGGATTTTCACCTTGGTCTTGCCCTTGTCGATGGTTGGCACCTCGAATTCGCCGCCAAGCGCTGCGGCTACCATCGAGATCGGGACCCGGCAATGCAGATCGGCGCCGTCGCGCTGGAAGAACTGATGCTGGGTCATCGACAGGAAGATGTAGAGATCGCCCGACGGGCCGCCGCGGATGCCGGCCTCGCCCTCGCCGGCAAGGCGAATGCGGGTGCCGTCCTCGACGCCCTGGGGGATGTTGACCGACAGCGTCCGTTCCCGCGTGACACGGCCGGAGCCGGAGCAGGACGGACAGGCATCCTCGATCATCTGGCCACGGCCCTGACAGCCTGGGCAGGTCCGCTCCAGGGTGAAGAAGCCCTGCGCCTGGCGGATGCGCCCGGCGCCGCCGCAATGCGCGCAGGTCTTCGGCTTGGTGCCGGCCTTGGCGCCGGTGCCGGAGCAGGATTCGCAGGTGACGGAGACCGGGATCTCGATCTGCGCGGTCTTGCCGAGATACGCCTCCTCGAGGGTGATCTCCATGTTGTAGCGCAGATCGGCGCCACGCTCGCGGCCGCCGCGGCCGCGCTGGCTCGCCATGCCGAACAGGTCTTCGAAGATGTCGGAGAAGGAGGAGGCAAAGCCGGCGCCGAAACCGGGACCTGCGCCGCCCGCGCCCTGCTCGAACGCGGCATGACCGAATCGGTCATAGGCGGCGCGCTTCTGCCCGTCCTTCAGAATCTCGTAGGCTTCGTTGATTTCCTTGAAACGGATTTCGCTCTCGGCATCGCCGGGATTGCGGTCCGGATGCCATTTCATCGCGAGCTTGCGGAAGGCCGACTTCAGCTTCGACTCGTCGGCGGTGCGTTCGACTTCGAGGGTTTCGTAGTAGCAGCGCTTGGTAGACATCCGTCAAACCCGCCCGAATTTCATTCCGAGGTGCGTTTCAAAAGATGCAGCCATCGGCTTAAAGAAAAATGACCCCCATCCATCGAGAAACAAGATGTGTTCTCGGGAATGGGGGCCATGATGCAAGCCCGCCTCAGGCAGACTTCTTGTTGTTCTTGTCGTCGTCGACTTCGGTGAACTCCGCGTCGACGACGTCATCCTTGGCAGCGTCCTTGGCCGCATCGGCCTCGGCCTGCTGTTTGTACATGGCCTCGCCCAGCTTCATCGAAGCCTGCGCCAGCGCGTTGGTCTTGGCCTTGATCGCCTCGGCGTCGGAGCCCTTCAGCGCTTCCTTCAGATCGCTGACGGCGTCCTCGATCGAGCGGCGCTCGCCTTCGGCAACCTTCGAGCCGTGCTCGGCCAGCGCCTTCTCGGTGGAATGCACCAGCGCGTCGGCATGGTTCTTGGCGTCGACCGCCTCGCGGCGCTTCTTGTCCTCGGCCGCGTTGGCCTCGGCGTCCTTGACCATCTTCTCGATGTCGGTTTCGGACAGGCCGCCGGATGCCTGGATCCGGATCTGCTGTTCCTTGCCGGTCGCCTTGTCCTTGGCCGAGACGTTGACGATGCCGTTGGCGTCGATGTCGAAGGTGACCTCGATCTGCGGCATGCCGCGCGGCGCGGGCGGAATGCCCATCAGGTCGAACTGGCCGAGGATCTTGTTGTCGGCCGCCATCTCACGCTCGCCCTGGAAGACGCGGATGGTGACCGCGTTCTGGTTATCCTCGGCGGTCGAGAACACCTGGCTCTTCTTGGTCGGGATCGTGGTGTTGCGGTCGATGATGCGGGTGAACACGCCACCCAGCGTCTCGATACCCAGCGACAGCGGCGTGACGTCGAGCAGCAGGACGTCCTTGACGTCGCCCTGAAGCACGCCGGCCTGGATCGCAGCGCCGATCGCCACGACTTCGTCCGGGTTGACGCCCTTGTGCGGCTCCTTGCCGAACAACTGCTTCACCACTTCCTGAACCTTCGGCATGCGGGTCATGCCGCCGACCAGCACCACTTCGCCGATCTCGCCGGCGGTGAGGCCGGCATCCTTCAGCGCCTTGCGGCAGGGCTCGATGGTCTTCTGCACGAGGTCGTCGACCAGCGCCTCGAACTTGGCGCGCGTCAGCTTCATCGTCAGATGCTTCGGGCCGGTCTGGTCCGCCGTGATGAACGGCAGGTTGATTTCGGTCTGCGTGGTCGACGACAGCTCGATCTTGGCCTTTTCAGCGGCTTCCTTCAGGCGCTGAAGTGCGAGCTTGTCGTTGCGCAGGTTGATGCCCTGCTCCTTCTGGAACTCGTCGGCGAGATAGCCGACCAGGCGCATGTCAAAATCTTCACCGCCGAGGAAGGTGTCGCCGTTGGTCGACTTCACCTCGAACACGCCGTCGCCGATCTCGAGGATCGAGACGTCGAAGGTGCCGCCGCCGAGATCGTACACCGCGATGGTGCCGGCCTTGGTCTTGTCCAGACCGTAGGCGAGCGCGGCCGCGGTCGGCTCGTTGATGATGCGCAGCACTTCAAGGCCGGCGATCTTGCCGGCATCCTTGGTGGCCTGACGTTGCGCGTCATTGAAGTAAGCGGGAACGGTGATGACGGCCTGATCGACCTTCTGGCCGAGATGGGCTTCCGCCGTCTCCTTCATCTTTTGCAGGATGAAGGCGGAGACCTGCGAAGGCGAATAGGTCTTGCCGTCGGCTTCGACCCAGGCGTCGCCGTTCGATGCCTTGACGATCTTGTAGGGGACGAGCTTCTTGTCCTTCTCGACCATCGGGTCGTCGTAGCGGCGGCCGATGAGGCGCTTGACCGCGAAGAAGGTGCGCTCGGGATTGGTCACCGCCTGGCGCTTGGCCGGCTGGCCGACGAGGCGCTCGCCATCATCGCTGAATGCGACAATCGACGGCGTGGTGCGCATGCCTTCCGCGTTTTCGATGACTTTTGCATTCTTGCCGTCCATGACGGCGACGCACGAATTGGTCGTGCCGAGATCGATCCCGATGACCTTTCCCATGGTGTTCATACCCTTCTTTCTGCGGCAGGCTGGTCGGGCCCTGACGGCGCTCCGGACCGAACCCCCAAGCGTTCAAATACTCGCGATATTGCGACGGTGAGCCTCATATAGGAGGGGGGGTAAGGCGTGCAAGGAGAGAGCGCAACCTTAGCCCATGAAAAACCTGACGTTTGAAAGATTGTGTCAGGCAACGAAAGCCTTCGGTTCAGGCCCCGTGCTCGCGTTAACGAAGCGGCTACGATTCTCCCGTTCGGGCGGAGAACATTGCCTGAACCAGACCACATGCGAGACCGCGCCGATTGGGCGCAGCCCCTCAGGAACGAAAGCACGCTCCGCACTGTTGCCTGCACAACAAAAAGGCTAAAAGCGGCCCAACCTTGACCAGGCCCTCGGGCCGCACCGGCCGACACTGAACGGCCTCCATGCAAACCCAGTAGATTCCCTCATGAGCTCTCTCCGACGATTGTTCGCGGCCGCCCTGCTCGTTATTGCCGCAAGCCCCGTGTTCGCGGCGGACCCGGTTTTCCCAACCGGCGCCAGGGTCGGCATGGTCCCGCTGGTCGGGCTCAATACGGCCAGGGGCTTCATCGGATTCGAGACCGAGGACAAGGGGGTCAAGGTCGTGGTGGCCGACCTGCCGGCCGACGCCTATAGCGAGGTGGCCAACGCGTTCAAGGCCAACCCGGGCGGCACCGGCGGCATCAAGCCCCAGAGCATCGAGACCGCGGCCGGCCTCGGCTATTACACCGTCGAGGACGCCAAGGACCCGACCAGCGGCAATGTGCGCCGCTATTCGATGATCGTGCCCGGCATCGCTTTCTCCGGCTATGTCGCGGTCCAGGTGCCGGAAAACGCCTCGAAGATTTATACCGACGACGCCGTGCGGCAGATGTTTGCGTCCACCGTCGTGCGCAAGGAAGTGCCGGTCGACGAACAGCTCAGCCTGCTGCCGTTCAGGATGAAAGAACTCAGCGAGTTCAAGAATGTGCGTACGCTGGCGCCGGGCGCGGCCGTCATTGTCGCCGACGGCGACGAGACGACCGGATTCGAGGCCGCGCCCTTCATGATCATCGGACTGATCGGCCAGACCGCGGCTTCGCCGGAGGATCGCGGCCGCTTTGCCCAGCAGATCGCGGGGACCATTCCGGGCGTGCGCGAAGGCCGGATCACGATGTCCGAACCGGTCCGCATCGACGGCCAGCCCGGCTACGAAACGCGGATCGATGCGGTCAGCGGCAAGGACAACACGCCTGTCACGATCGTGCAGTGGCTGCGCTTCGGCGGTGCGACCTCGCTGCGCATCATCGGCAGTTCCCCGCGCGACCAATGGGCGAAGGCGTTTCCGCGCTTCCGCGCCGTGCGGGACGGAATCCAGCCGCGGACCTGATTTTTATTCAGGCGTCGGCCGCATCCAAAAGCGGCTTTACGCCTTCACCGCGACCTGATTTGCTGATGCATTCCTCTGAAAAGCTGGGAGGTGCACCATGCTGGGCCGAAGGCAGATTCTATCTGGTTTGGGAACGATGGCGCTCGCGGCAATGATGCCCCGCGCGCTGTGGGCGGCTTCGATCAAACCTGACGAAGCGTCCGCGCTGCTGGTGATCGACGTGCAAAACTGTTTCCTGCCCGGCGGCAGCCTCGCCGTAAAGGACGGCGAGCAGGTGGTGCCGGTCATCAACCGCCTTGCGCAGGTGTTTTCCAATGTGGTGCTGACGCAGGACTGGCACACCGGTGGCCACATCTCATTCGCCTCCACGCATTCCGGCAAGAAGCCGTTCGAGACCATCGAACTCGCTTACGGCAAGCAGGTGCTGTGGCCCGACCACTGCGTGCAGGGCACCGACGGTGCGGCGCTGTCGAAAGATCTTTCGATCCCGCATGCGGGCCTGGTGATCCGAAAAGGTTTTCGAAAAGACGTCGACAGCTATTCGGCCTTCACCGAAGCCGACGGCAAGACCACCACCGGGCTCGCCGCTTATCTGAAGGCGCGCGATATCAGGAACGTGTTCCTCGCGGGGTTGGCGACGGACTTTTGCGTCGCCTGGAGCGCGATCGATGCACGCAAGGCCGGTTTCGAAACCTATGTGATCGAGGACGCCTGCCGCGGCATCGACGCACAGGGATCGCTGGCAAAAGCCTGGGCCGATATGACCGCGGCCGGCGTCAAGCGCATCCAGTCGAACGAGATTTCGGCCTAGTTGTTGAGACGTCATCCGAGGAGGAATCCCCAATGACTGGCGCCATCGAAGCCCCGCGCATCTACCCGACCATGCGGTGCCGGGACACTGAGGCCATGATCCGCTGGCTCAAGGATGTGCTCGGCTTCACCGAATATGTCGTCTACCGCGATGCCGGCGTGATCCAGCACGCCGAGCTCGCCTACGGTTCCTCGCTCGTGATGCTGGGCCAGGCCCGTGACGATGAATACGGCAAAATGGTCGGCGATCTCGGCGGACGCCGCACCGATGCGATCTATGTCGCGGTCAATGACCCCGACGCGCTCCACGCCAGGGTGAAGGCTTCTGGCGCGAAGATCGAAATGGAGCTGCACGACACGCCTTACGGCAGCCGCGATTTCGCCTGCCGCGACCCCGAAGGCAATCTCTGGAGTTTTGGGACGTACTGGCCCAAGGCGCACGAGAAGCCGATGGCGGCCGAATAATCGGCCGCCGCTTCGGACTTGGGTTTCAGTTCGCAGTCTCGGTAGTCGGCGCAGCCTTGGCGCCGCCCTTGGAAACGCCGACCAGCGCCGGACGCAGCACGCGCTCGCCGATCATGTAGCCGGCCTGCACCACCTGCACCACGGTTCCCGCCGGCACCGACGGATCGGGAACCTCGTACATCGCCTGCTGGAAATTCGGGTCGAACTTTTCGCCCGACGGATCGAATTTCTTCACGCCGTTCTTCTCCAGCGTGTTGAGCATGGAGCGCTCGGTCAGTTCCACGCCTTCGATCAGCGCCTTCAGGCCGGGATCGGCATTGGCCTTGGCTTCGGCCGGAACAGCGTCCAGCGCGCGTTGCAGGTTGTCGGCGATATCGAGAATGTCGCGCGCAAAGCCGGTGATGCCGTAGGCCCGCGCGTCGGCCACTTCCTTGGCGGTGCGCCGGCGCAGATTTTCCATCTCCGCCAGCGTGCGCAGCATCTTGTCGCGGACCTCCGCGACTTCCTTCTGGAGCGCCTCGACCGAACCCTCCTCGGGGTCGTCAGGCATGATGTAGGGCTTCGAAACCACGGGCTCGCCGGTTTCCGCCGGTTTCTCGGCGTTGTCGTTCGTCCGGTTCGGATCGGTCATGGCTTGCCTTCTCGGAAAATCGCGTCTGGTCAAATTTGCGGGATTTGCTGCCGGGGATATCGTGCTTTGGGCGACGAAAATCAAGCACAACCGGCCCGCTTCGGGTGGAGTTAGCCACCCAGCAGCTTGCTGACGATCCGCGCGGCGTAGTCGACCGTCGGGATCACCCGGGCATAGTTCAACCGGGTCGGGCCGATCACCCCCAAGACGCCGACGATCCGGCCCGCGGCGTCGCTATAAGGGGCGATGATGGTGGACGAGCCGGAGAGCGAGAACAGCTTGTTCTCCGATCCGATAAAGATCCGCACGCCCTCGGCGGTTTCGGCGCGGCCGAGCAGATCGATCACGCCGCGCTTGGTCTCGAGATCGTCGAACAGCGTGCGGACCCGCTCGAGGTCTTCCAGCGCGTGCAAATCTTCCAGCAGATTGGCGTGGCCGCGCACGATCAATTGACGGTCTTCATTGTCGCCGCCGGACCAGCTCGCTATCCCTGCGGCGATCACCTTTTGCGTGAGTTGATCGAGTTCCGCCCGATCCTTGGTCAGCGCGGTTTCCAGCTCAAGCCGCGCTTCCGCCAGCGTCCGACCCCTGATGCGGGCGTTGAGGAAATTGCTCGCTTCCGTCAGCGCCGACGAGGGAACCCCCGGCGGCAGCGACAGCACGCGGTTTTCGACCTGGCCGTCCTCGCCGACCAGCACCACCAGTGCGCGTTCCGGCTCGAGGCGGACGAATTCGATGTGTTTCAGCCGCGAATTGGATTTTGCGGTCAGCACCACGGCGGCGGCACGGGTGAGGCCCGACAGCCGCGTCAGCGCTTCCCCGAGCGCGGCCTCGACCGACTGGGCGCGGCCGACGGAGGCAAGCTGGCTCTGGATCGATTGCCGCTCCGCTTCTGTCAAATCGCCGAGCTGCATCAGGGCGTCGACGAAAAAGCGCAGACCCAGTTCGGTCGGCAGGCGGCCGGCCGAGGTATGCGGGGCATAGATCAGGCCGAGCTGCTCCAGATCCGACATCACGTTGCGGACAGAGGCGGGCGACAGCGGTACCGCGATCAAGCGCGAGATGTTGCGCGAGCCGACCGGCTCGCCGGTCGCAAGGTAGCTCTCGACGATTTGACGAAAAATATCGCGCGAGCGCTCGTTGAGCTGGGCAAGCCCCGCATGCGGCGTGATCAGGCCAATCGGATCGTGGTGGGCCAACCGGTTTACTCCTCCTGATACCCCTAATTTGTCTGTCCGGCGGGCGCCTGACAAGCTTGTCATTGCACCCGGAATCAGGCTTGCCGCGCTGCGCTCCCCCACCTACAAGCAGCCGCAGATTTACCCCGATTTTGGAGAGTCCCATGCGGCCGAGCCGCCGTGCACCCGATGAACTGCGCCCCGTCTCGCTGGAACGCGGCGTGGTCAAATATGCCGAGGGTTCCTGCATGGTGAAATTCGGCGACACCCATGTGCTGGTCACCGCCACGCTGGAGGAGCGCCTGCCGCCCTGGCTGAAGGGCCAGGGCCGCGGCTGGGTCACCGCCGAATACGGCATGCTGCCGCGCGCCACGCTGGAACGCACCCGCCGCGAGGCTTCCGCCGGCAAGCAGGGCGGCCGTACCGTGGAAATCCAGCGCCTGATCGGCCGCTCGCTGCGCGCCACGATCGACCTGGAAGCGCTCGGCGAGCGCCAGATCACGGTCGATTGCGACGTGATCCAGGCCGATGGCGGCACGCGCACCGCGTCCATCACCGGCGCCTGGGTCGCGCTCGCCGACTGCATCAACTGGATGAAGACGCGCAACATGATCAAGGCCAACGTGCTGCGCGACAATGTCGCCGCAGTCTCCTGCGGCATCTATAACGGCACGCCGGTGCTTGATCTCGACTATGCCGAAGACTCCGAGGCCGAGACCGACGCCAATTTCGTCATGACCGGCGATGGCCGCATCATCGAGGTGCAGGGCACCGCCGAAAAAACCCCGTTCTCGCAGGACGAGTTTCTGGCGCTGATGGCGCTGGCGCGCAAAGGTGTCGCGCGTCTGGTCGACTTGCAGAAGATGGCGGTGGCGTAGTCTGCTTCAGCCATGCACCGCCGAATCACCGGAAAACTCGTGATCGCGACCCACAATCCCGGCAAGCTTGCCGAGATGCGCGAACTTCTGGAACCGCACGGGGTCGAGGCGATCTCGGCCGGCGAACTCGGCCTTGGCGAGCCCGAAGAGACCGGAAAAACCTTTCGCGCCAATGCAGCGATCAAGGCGATCGCGGCGGCGAAGGCCGCGAAGCTTCCCGCCTTTGCCGACGATTCCGGCCTCGTGGTCGACGCGCTCGACGGCGCGCCCGGCATCTTGTCAGCGCGCTGGGCCGGCCCGAACAAGGATTTTATGGCCGCGATGACGCGTATCGAGCGCCTGTTGCAAGAGCGCGGCGCCACCGCGCCTGAAAAACGAAAGGCGCATTTCGTCTCGGCGCTGTGCGTAGCCTGGCCCGACGATCACCTGGAGGAAGTCGAGGCACGCGCCGATGGAACCCTGGTCTGGCCGCCGCGCGGCACCGCCGGTTTCGGCTACGATCCGGCCTTCCTGCCGGACGGGCACACGCGTACCTTCGGCGAGATGACCAGCCTCGAAAAGCACGGCCTGCCGCCGCTCGGCCTTGGCCTGTCGCACCGCGCCCGCGCTTTCGTGAAGCTGGCGGAGATCTGTCTCGATGGCCGCTGACAAGCCTGCCTTCGGCGTCTATGTGCACTGGCCGTTCTGCCTGTCGAAATGTCCGTATTGCGATTTCAACAGCCACGTCCGCCACGCTGCCGTCGATGAGGACCGCTTCGTCCGCGCCTTCGCGCGTGAGATCGCGACCACCGCGTCCCGCGCACCGGGGCGCGAAGTCAGCTCGATCTTTCTCGGCGGCGGTACGCCATCGCTGATGCAGCCGCAGACCGTCGGCGCGATCCTGGATGCGATCGGCAAACACTGGCGCGTGGCCGGCGACGTCGAGGTCACGCTGGAAGCCAACCCGACCAGCGTCGAGGCAACGCGGTTCCGCGGCTATCGCGCCGCCGGCGTCAACCGGGTGTCGCTCGGCGTGCAGGCGCTCGACGATCTCTCGCTGAAGTCACTGGGCCGGTTGCACAGTGCGCGCGAGGCGCTCGACGCGGTCGCGATCGCCCGCTCCGCCTTCGACCGCTATTCCTTCGACCTGATCTACGCGCGGCCGAATCAGACGCCTACGATGTGGGCCGATGAGTTGAAGCTGGCGATCTCGGAAGCCGCCGAGCACCTGTCGCTCTATCAGCTCACCATCGAGGAAGGCACGCCGTTCTTCGGCCTGCACGCCGCGGGCAAATTGCAGACGCCGGATGAGGCGACCGCCCGCGCGCTCTATGACGTCACGCAGGAGGTCTGCGCCGGGCACGGCCTGCCGGCCTACGAGATTTCCAACCACGCCCGCGCAGGCGCCGAGTGCCGGCACAATCTCGTCTACTGGCGCGGCGACGAGTACGCCGGCATCGGCCCCGGCGCCCACGGCCGTCTCGACATATCAGGCGCCCGCCACGCGACCGCGACCGAAAAGCGCCCCGAATCCTGGCTGATGCGCGTCGAGGCCAACGGCCACGGCGTCGTCACCGACGAGCGCCTCAACAGCGAAGAGCGCGCTGACGAATATTTGCTGATGGGGTTGCGGCTGGCCGAAGGTATCGACCCGCGGCGCTATCAGGCGCTGTCGGGCCGCTCGCTCGATCCGGGCCGCATCGCCGTGCTGCGTGAGGAAGGCGCGATCACCGTCGATGCGGATGGCCGCCTGCGGGTGACGAAAGACGGTTTTCCCGTGCTGGATGCCGTCGTGGCGGATCTGGCGGCCTAGCCGATTCGGGCCGGAATCAAGGCGGCCAAACCAAAAAACGCAAAACAACCCCATGCACAGTAGGAATTGGGGGGGGGGAGGCCTACGCCCCAAAACTCTTCGGCGAGCCCGCGACCGCGACGCCGCCGCCGGTGGTCACTTTCATCACGGCGAGCCCGCGCTCATTGGTGCCGTCGGAGCGGAAGCGGAACAGGCCGTCGATGCCGGCAAAGCCCGACGGATTGGTGAGCGTTTCCGCGGCGAAGCGTTGCCCGCCTTGCGTCCGCGCCAGCGCGGCGACCAGCGCGACCGCGTCATAGGCGAGTGTCGCGGTGCGGACCGGGTCGTTGCCGAACCGACTGCGATAGCGGCCGGCGAATGCCCGGAAGCCCGACGGATCGGGCGCGGCGTAGAGACCGCCCTGTAGCGACTGGCTCGCGAACACCCGCGGATTGTCCCACAGGCCGGTGCCGAGCAACTGGATGTTCCGCAAATTGGCGCCCGCCGCGGTCAGCGCATCCGCCGTCGCCACCACCGACTCGCCGTCATCGGCAATCAGCAGCGCGTCGGCGGAACCGAGCGATTGCGCCACCGTCCGCGCCGGAGTGGAACGGTCGGCGCCATATTTCTCGAACGCGACGATGCGTCCGCCCCTGCGGCCGACCGCCTGCTTGAACGCCGCCTCCACCACATTGCCATAGGCGTTATCAGGCACCAGCGCCGCAAAGGATCGCTTTCCGGTGCCCGCCGCGTAGTCGACGATCCGGTTGATGTCGGACTCCGGCAGGAAACTCAGCAGATACACCCCGCGGCCGGCGACGCTGGAATCGGTGGAGAACGCAATCACGTTCACGCCGCGGGTGCGGGTGAGCTGCGCGGCGGCGGGAACCGAGACCGCGAACAGCGGCCCCAGAATGATCTCGGCGCCTTCGCTCAGCGCCTGTTGCGTGCTCTGGCCGGCGCCTTGCGGTGTTGCGCCGTCGTCCTTGATCAGGAGCTGGATGTTCGGATTCTGGAATTCCGCCAGCGCCATCTCGGCGGCATTCTTCATCGACTGGGCGGCGACGCCGGCATTGCCGGCGCCCGACAGCGGCAGGACCAGGCCGACCTTGATCTGGCCAGTGCCGACCGCGACGCCCTCTTGCGGCGGTCCGGCGGGCCCCTCAGGCTGCGAGCCGAACTGACTAAAGGTTTGCTGGACGCTGGCGCAGGCCCCGAGCAGGGGCGCACCGAGAATGAGGCCAATCGCCGTACGCCGGGTCGCCGCCGGCGGCTTAGATTTGGGATCGAGCGGATCCGTCATTCCATCTCTTCTCTTGACCGACCGGGATCGGCCAGGACTCCCTGCTCCAGACGATCGGGGGGCATGGATTCAGACATAGTGTCGGCGATTGGTTAACCAAGCCAAAAGGATAAGGTCCTGTGGCCGCGTTGCCAATTGCAGGAGCCGTCCTTGCCCGCCGCTGCGCTGTACCCCCAACACCAATGGCGTCAGCGCGCCTTCCCCTCTAGATTGACATTATGCGCCCAAAAGCCGGATCAATATACGGGTCTGAGGAGGAAACGGGTTCTTCCACCCGCTCTTTTTCCATTGCCGGCCATGTCCTGACGGCGCCGAAGCCGGTTCCCGGCCTGCATCTGGTCGCCACCCCCATCGGCAATCTCGGCGACATCACATTGCGGGCGCTGGAGACGCTGGCCGGCGTCGACCTGATCGCCTGCGAGGACACGCGGATCACCCGCCGCCTGACCGAGCGCTACGCGATATCAGTGCAGCTTTCGCCTTACCATGAGCACAACGCCGCCACCGCGCGCCCAAAACTGCTCGAGCGGCTGGCGCAGGGCGCGTCGATCGCGCTGGTATCGGACGCCGGCACACCGCTGATTTCCGACCCCGGCTTCAAGCTCGTGCGCGAGGCCTGCGCCGCCGGGCACGCCGTCATCGCGGTGCCGGGCGCTTCGTCGGTCCTGACGGCACTGTCCGTGGCCGCGCTGCCGACCGATCGATTTTTCTTCGAGGGATTTTTGCCGGCCAAGGAGGGCGCACGCCGCGCCCGGCTGGCGGAGCTTGCCAAGATCGACGCGACGCTGGTCATGTTCGAATCCGGCAACCGCGTGCAGGACAGCTTGCGCGATCTCGCCGGCATCATGGGAGGCCGCGACGGCGCGATCTGCCGCGAATTGACCAAGCTGCACGAGGACATTTTGCGCGCGTCCCTCGCCGAGTTGGCGGCAAAGGCGGACACGTTGGAAACCCGCGGCGAGTTCGTGCTGGTGATCGGCCCGCCCGCCGCCGGCGCAAAAGTCATGGCGGAAGGCGAGCTCGACGATCTCTTGCGTTCCTCGCTCCAGCGCGACAGCGTCAAGGATTCCGTCGCACATGCCGTTGAACTATCCGGCCGGCCGCGCCGCGAGGTCTATGCCCGCGCGCTCGAGCTCGCGAAAGAAATCCGGGGCGGGCATGGCGAAGACTGACGACGCCGCGCCGCCAAAGCCCGCCGCAAAAACCGCTTCACCGGAGCGCGTGGCCGCCTTTCGCACCGGGCTTTCCGCGGAAAGCCGTGCGGCCGCCTGGCTGATCGCCAAAGGCTATCGCATTCTCGCAAAGCGCTTCCGCACGCCCTATGGCGAGATCGACCTGGTGGCAAAGAGGCGCAATTTGGTCGCCTTCATCGAGGTAAAAGCCCGCGCCAGCCTGGATGACGCCGCCTACGCCGTGACGCCGCGCCAGCAGCAGCGCATCATCGCGGCTGCGCAGGCCTGGCTGATGGCGCATCCCGAGCATGCCGAATTCGAGCTGCGTTTCGACGCCATGCTGATTGCGCCGAAAAGCCTGCCGCGCCATTTATTGGCCGCCTTCGACGCTAGTCCCTAAGATACCTCCCTCCAAGCCGGACCCTTCCCAATGAAATTGAACGTCGCCGTCCAGATGGACCCCATCGCGCGCATCAACATCCGCGGCGATTCCACCTTCGCGCTGCTGCTGGAAGCGCAAAAGCGCGGCCACGGCATTTCCTATTACACCCCGGACAAGCTTTCGCTGGTCGGCGAGGAGCTGGTGGCGCCGGTGCAATTGCTGACCGTGCGCGACGAGGTCGGCGATCACTTCACGTTGGGTGAGCCGAAGCGCGAGGCGCTGAACGGATTCGACGTGATCCTGCTGCGGCAGGATCCGCCGTTCGACCTCGCCTACATCACCTCGACGCATTTCCTGGAGCGCATTCATCCGAAGACATTGGTGGTGAACAACCCCGCTTCCGTGCGCAACGCACCGGAAAAACTGTTCGTCATGAACTTTCCGCAGTTGATGCCGCCGACGCTGATCTCGCGCGATCTCGACGAGATCAACGCGTTCCGCGACCAGCACGGCGCGGTCGTGATGAAGCCGTTGCATGGCCATGGCGGCGCCGCGGTGTTCCGCATCATGCCGCAGGACATGAATTTCGGCTCGCTGTTCGACATGTTCTCGGTGACCTTCAGGGAGCCCTGGGTGATCCAGCGCTTCCTCCCCGAGGTGAAGCATGGCGACAAGCGCATCATCCTGGTCGACGGCGAGTTCGCCGGCGCCGTCAACCGCGTGCCGGCGGCGGACGATCTGCGCTCCAACATGGTCCGCGGCGGCGCCGCGCATGCCACCGACCTGTCGCCGCGCGAGCGCGAAATCTGCGCCACGCTCGGCCCGGCCCTGCGCGAGCGCGGACTCCTGTTCGTCGGCATCGACGTGATCGACGGCAATCTCACCGAGATCAACGTCACCTCGCCCACGGGCATCCGCGCGATCCAGCGGCTGAACGGGCCGGATGTGGCGGCAATGATCTGGGATACCATCGAGGCCAAGCGCGCCAAAGCCTGATCATGCGCGGCGGCTTGCTCAGCCCTGCATTCGTTCCAGACTGAGACCACTTGCCAGCTTGTCAGGGCGGGCGCAGCATGTAGATGCGCGCGCCGTGCGTGGGGCTGGGCGGTCGCCGCAACGAAAAACGAGAATGTGGAGGAACGAATGACGACCCAACTATCGCGACGCTCTCTCCTTGCCCTCGGCGCCGGCCTCGGCGCCTCGACCATGCTCGGCGGCACCGCGCTCGCCCGCGCGCCCAAGCTCGGCACGCAGACGCCCTACTGGCATCGCCTCATGCTCGGCGATGCCGAAGTCACCGTCGTTTCCGACGGCCCGCTGCCGCTCGGTCCGCCCAAGGGCACCTTCGTCGGCGTGTCCGATGACGAAGTGAAGAAGATGCTCTCCGACAACTTCCTCGATCCCAACAATGTCGTGCTCGAGCAGAACTCGCCGATCGTCAACACCGGCGACAAGCTGATCCTGTTCGACACCGGCATGGGCACCTCGAAAGCGTTTGGGCCGACGACCGGCCGGCAGCAGAAGAGCATGGCGGAAGCCGGCATCAAGCCCGGCGACATCGATGCGGTGGTGTGCTCGCACGCCCATATCGACCATATCGGCGGCATCGTCGGCGACGACGGCAAGCCGCTGTTCCCGAATGCGCAGTACTACATCACGCAGGCCGACTTCGATTTCTGGACCGACGAAGGCAAGCTCGGGAGCGACTTGAAGGACTTTGTGGTTCACGCCCGCAAGAACCTGATGCCGGTGCGCGATCGCATCGTCTTCATCAAGGACGGCCAGGAATTCTTGCCCGGCGTGCAGGCGATCGGAGCCCCCGGACACACCGTCGGCCACACCATCTTCACGGTGTCTTCGGCCGGCAAATCCTTCGTCTTCCTCGGCGACCTCTCGCACCACCACATTTTGTTGCTTGAGAAGCCACGGATGGAGTTTTCCTATGACACCGATCCGAAACAGGCAGCGGCGACGCGGGTGAAGCTGCTCGACATGATCGCGACCAACAAGCTGCCGGTCATGTCCTATCACTACGCCTGGCCGGGCTTCGGCAACATCGCCAAGGCCGGTGACGGATTCCATTATTATCCAGCCGCGATGGTGATGCAGCTTTAGGGTAACGCTTTTGGGGGCAGCCAGGCTGCCCCCTTCCCTGTTGGTTTTGGTTCGTGGTGTTCTCCACCGAAATCAAACGTCTAGGCGTTTTGGAGCTTGCAGGGGTTTGGCGACTCGCTGCAGTTGTACGCCTTCAGGCAACAACTGGAGATTCCCATGGCCGACGCCCCCGTAGTTCACATTGGCGAAAACTCGCCCGAACACGTCGCCTACCGTTTGCTGTTAGATATACAACGGATCGAACGGAAGGCATTTCATACCGGTGACCTCAGCTCGGGGTGGACGACTGCTGATCGGAAGTGGGTTCTTGACACCTATTCCGAGTGTTTGCAGACCACCAAAGGCTTCCGCTGACCACCGTAGCCCCTTGGCATGACTTGCCGTCTATACATTGACGAGGTCGGCAATGACGACGTTACGACGCCGTCCGAGCGCTTCCTAAGCATTACTGGGATTACGACCAAAGTACGCAGTCATGACAACATTATTAGGCCAGAGATCGAGCGCATCAAAACGACTTTCTTTAATCACCATCCGATCAACAATCCGGTGATTTTGCACAGGAAAGAAATTCTTCGAAAAGAAGCACCCTTCGAAGCCCTACGTGACCCTACGACGAATGCAGCGTGGGAGAATCAAATCCTGCAACTAATCGAGCGCCTGCCCTATATCGCGAATACGGTCATCATCGACAAGCACGAACACGTTAATCGCTACCAAGTATGGCACTTCAATCCGTACCATTATTGCATGCGTACCTTGGTGGAGCGGTATGTTCTGTGGCTCAATCGGCATCATCTCACCGGCGACGTTGTCGCTGAGCCGAGGTACCCTAAGGTCGATAAGGCACTGAAGAACTCGTTTCGGTACATTTACCGAAATGGAACGGAGCACATTCCGCCCAATATTGTTCAACGTTGCCTAACCTCACATGAGCTGAAATTCGATCCCAAGCCGAACAATGTTTGCGGACTTCAGCTTGTAGAGATGATTGCGAATCCAAGCCATCAGGCCCTTAAGGCCGTTTTCACCGGCGAACCAATGAAGGCGGCCTTTGGCAAAAGAATAGTCGAGATTCTTGATCGGACACACTACGCTAGGAATCCGAAAACAGGTCAAATTGACGGATGGGGCCGAAAGTGGCTGCCGTAAAAGAAACGGGGGCCTAAGAAGCCCCCGGCGAGGGCGAAACACCCTCTCCCTCCGATGAAGGTTTCCCTTAACAGGTGTTTCCACCCTTTACAGGTATTCAGCGGATTGAGTCCAATATAGCCGATTCTATGATAAGAATCAAGTGCTTAGTAAGTCATTGATTTCAGACTCATTTTCTGTTCTCTTAATGTTCTTGCCGAACCTCGCTGCCTCCGCTACCTTCCGCTCCGGAAGAGGGGCGGCATGGTTCAGCGGGTTTCCACGGTAGCCTTTGAGGGGATCGAGGCCCGGGCGGTCGACGTGCAGGTGCAGGTCGCGCCGGGACTGCCGGCCTTCGCCATCGTCGGCCTGCCCGACAAGGCGGTGTCGGAAGCGCGCGAACGGGTGCGCTCGGCGCTGATCGCCTCGGGGCTGGCGCTGCCGGCGCGGCGGATCACGGTCAATCTCGCGCCCGCCGACCTGCCGAAGGAAGGCAGCCACTACGATCTGCCGATCGCGCTCGGGCTGATGGCCGCCATCGGCGCCATTCCGCCGGATGCATTGAGCGGCTTCACGGTGCTGGGCGAACTTGGGCTCGACGGATCAATCGCACCGGTCGCGGGCGTGTTGCCGGCGGCGATCGGCGCCAACTCGCGTGATGAAGGCCTGATCTGTCCGGCGGCCTGCGGCAGCGAGGCGGCGTGGGCGAGCCCGGACATCCAGATCATTGCGGCGAGTTCGCTGATCCAGATTGCCAATCATTTTCGCGGCACGCAGGTGCTGTCTCGGCCATCGCCGAAAGTGCATGAGCGCGAGGAAGCACTGCTCGACCTGCGCGACATCAAGGGGCAGGAGAGCGCCAAGCGCGCGCTGGAGATCGCCGCCGCCGGCGGGCACCACCTCTTGATGATCGGCTCGCCCGGCGCAGGAAAATCGATGCTGGCGGCGCGGCTGCCTTCGATCCTGCCGCCGCTGTCGCCGTCGGAACTATTGGAAGTGTCGATGATCGCTTCCGTCGCCGGCGAAATCCGCGACGGCGCGCTGACCGCGCGGCGGCCGTTCCGCGCACCCCATCATTCCGCCAGCATGGCGGCGCTCACCGGCGGCGGCATGCGCGCAAAACCCGGCGAGATCTCGCTGGCGCATCAGGGCGTGCTGTTCCTCGACGAGTTGCCGGAATTCGATCCGCGCGTGCTGGATTCGCTCCGCCAGCCGCTGGAGAACGGCGAGGTCGCGGTGTCCCGCGCCAACCACCGCGTCACCTATCCGGCGCGCTTCATACTGGTGGCGGCGATGAATCCCTGCCGCTGCGGCCACGCCTATGAACCCGGCTATTCCTGCAAGCGCGGCCGGATCGACCGCTGCACCGCGGATTACCAGATGCGCATCTCCGGTCCGCTGATGGACCGCATCGACCTGCGGATCGAGGTGCCGGCGGTGACCGCGGCCGACCTGATCCTGCCGCCGCCGAGCGAAGGCTCGGCGGAAGTAGCGGCCCGCGTTGCCGCGGCACGTGACGTTCAGCTCGCGCGATATGAAGCCGCGGGCATGCCGCACGTTCGCACCAATGCGGAAGCGCCCGCCTCGCTGCTGGAAACCATTGCCCAACCCGATGCACAGGGACAAAAGCTGCTGCGCGACGCCGCCGAGACCATGCATCTGACCGCGCGCGGCTATCACCGCGTGCTGCGCGTCGCGCGGACGCTCGCCGACCTCGACGGCGCGGAAAAAATCGGCCGGCTGCATCTGGCCGAAGCGCTGTCCTATCGTGCATTGGCCGACGATCTGCGCCGCGCGGCCTAAACTTCCCTAATCGCAATCGCGCTCGTCAACGCGGCAGTAACCACTCTTCTTTAGACTCCACCAACCATAAGCCCTTGCGTTCCTCAGGGCTGGTTGGCGAGTACCCCATGTTGCGTTTCAAAGTTCTGGCCTCGGCCATTCCCCTGGCGATTGTCGCCTTCTTTGCGCGCGGCGAACTGTTCGCGGCGTCAAGGCCCTGCATCGCGGTGGCCGACAGGTCGGTGCAGCTCACATCCCTGTTCTGGCAAGCCGAGCGGCACGTCGCCTTCACCGATGATCCGGCGCTGGCAACCGTCAGGGTTTTGATCACGGAGAACGCCGAATCGGCGGACTTCGCCGTGATCGACGACATCGACAATGCCGAGGCCGGCGGCTGCCAGACCAATCCGTCGGCGCAGCTCGTCTCGATCTCCGCCAGTCCTGCGGCGTCCGAACCCGTGATCTATCTCGCGGCCGAGGGACCCGCCGACTACCGGATCTTCGTTCATTCGAACACCTTCTCGGCGCGCGATGCGGCGGCGCTGATCGTCGGCGCGCGCGGCGAGCCGGCGCGGGTGCGGGCAGCGTCGCTGTAACCAGACGTTAACCCTGTTTTCATCGCCCGCGCGCGGGCGATGCGGTCTTCAAACTCTTCGCAAGGTCGCCGCCGCATCGTGACGCGCGGCGGCACAGGGCAAATCAAGCAAGCGGGAAACGCGATGCGACGGGCATTCCGGATCAAACTGCATATTCGCCGCTTCTCACGCCGGCACCCCCTGCTGATATCCGCCGTCCGCTCGCTCATGATCTTCTCCGCGGCGTTCGGCGGCGCTTACGGATTCATCGCGGGAAGCACGTCTCCGCACTCCGGCTACGATCCCCATGCCTTTGCGATCGGCGCCAGCTTCCTGTTCGCGCTGGCGTGCCTGGCACTGGCGACCCTGAGCTTCCGGCTGCGCCTGGTGCGCAAGAAGATGCGCAAGATCGTCATGCACAACGAGGCGCTGGCCGACCGGAACTGGGAATTGCAGGAAGCCGAGGCGCGCGCCCGCAGCCTGTTCGAATCGCAGGGCGACCTGATCGTGCTGCGCGACGCCGAAGGCCGCATCACCTTCGCCAATGACGCCTATTGCGAACTCGCGGGAGCAGCCCGCGAACAACTGATCGGCCGCGAGAGCATACTGACCGTGCTCGAGCAGGGCGACAGCGCGCTGGAGCCGAACGGCACGCGCATGCACGACCAGAAGATCGCGACCGCCGTCGGACCGCGCTGGATCGCCTGGCGCGAGGGCTTTGTGCGCAACGATGCCGGCCGGCCGGCCGAGCTCCAGAGCGTCGGCCGCGATGTCACCGACCGCACCGAGAGCGAGCGCGCCCTCACCGAGGCCCGCGACCAGGCCGATGCTGCCAATCGCGCCAAATCGCGCTTCCTCGCGATGGCCTCTCACGAAATCCGCACGCCGCTGAACGGCATCATCGGCATGAGCGGCCTCTTGCTGGATACGCAGTTGACCGCCGAGCAGGCGACCTACGCCAAGGCGGTGAAAACCTCCGGCGACGCGCTGCTCGCGCTGATCGAGGAGCTGCTGGACTATTCCAAGATCGAGGCCGGCAAGCTCGACCTCGAGTACCGCCCGTTTGCGCTGCCGGTGCTGATCGAGGACGTCACGGAACTGCTGGCGCCGCGCGCGGAGGCCAAGAACATCGAGATCGCCGCCTATGTCGACGAGCGGCTGCCGCTGGAAGCGGTCGGCGATGCGGCGCGACTGCGACAGGTGCTGCTCAACCTCGCCGGCAACGCCATCAAGTTCACC
This sequence comes from Bradyrhizobium lablabi, assembly GCF_018129385.1. Classification (GTDB taxonomy): domain Bacteria; phylum Pseudomonadota; class Alphaproteobacteria; order Rhizobiales; family Xanthobacteraceae; genus Bradyrhizobium; species Bradyrhizobium lablabi_C. The sequence goes on along the minus strand of NZ_JAFCLN010000008.1, from coordinate 210,029 downwards.
TCGGCCGGCGGCGTCGCGCTGATCGTCGAGCCCGGCATCTGGCCGGGCGAAATCTCCTTTCTGGTGCGCGACACCGGCATCGGCATTGCGCCCGAAGCACGCGAGCGCATTTTTCGCGAGTTCGAGCAGGCCAATGACGGCATCGCGCGAAGCTATGGCGGCACGGGTCTCGGCCTCAGCATTTCCGAGCGCATCGTCAAGCGCATGGGCGGCCGTATCACGCTGGAGAGCAAGCCGGGCGCCGGCTCGACCTTCGAGGTGTCGATCCCGCTCGCCGCGTCCGCCAGCAACGGGCAAAAGACCTTTGTCGCACCGGATCTCTCCGGCCAGTCGTTCATGGTGGTGTCGCCGCAAGGCATCGAGGCCTCGCTGATCGCGCGGCGGCTGGAGCGCTGGGGCGGCCAGACCTGCCTGGTTTCGGACATCGCGGTCGCGGAGGCGCTGCTGCCGGAGCGGCCATGGCAGGCGATCCTGATCGATCACGCGCTCGGCATGGCCGATCTCGAAAGGTTTTGCGAGACCGCGCGCATGCACGCGACGCAGCGCATCGTCATGTTCACGCCGTCCTCGCGCCAGGAATTACAGCCTTCGCTGGCTTCCGCCTTTACCGGCTACCTCGTAAAGCCGTTGCGCGCGGCATCGCTGGCGGCCCGGCTGACGGCGGCGCCGGAAGTGGTCGCGCCCGGCATCGCAGGCGAGCCCGGCATCGCCGGCGAACCGCCGGTCGAGGCCGAACAGGCCGAGGCCAAGGCTGCGGGGACAAGCGGCCTCTCGATCCTGGTCGCGGAAGACAATGAGATCAACGCGCTTCTGATGCGCTCGCTGCTGGCCCGGCTCGGCCATCGCGCCGTCCTCACCACCAACGGCGAGGAGGCGCTGGAATCCTGGCAGGCCGCGCGTTCCGCGGGCGCGCCTTACGACCTCGTGCTGATGGACATTCAGATGCCGCGGCTCGACGGCATCGAAACCACCCGCCGCATCCGGGGCTTTGAGGCCGGCCAGCCCGGCCGCCAGACGCCGATCCTGGCGCTGACCGCCAATACGCTGGTGGAAGACCGCTATGCCTGCTTCGAAGCCGGCATGGACGGCTTTTTGATCAAGCCGCTGGATCGGGAAAAGCTCGCCGAAGCGCTGGCGGGATTGACGGCGTCACGGCATATCGCGGCTTAGAGCCAGGCTCTCGCCCCGTCATTGCGAGCGAAGCGAAGCAATCCATCTATCCCCGCGGGGAAAGATGGATTGCTTCGTCGCTAACGCTCCTCGCAATGACGGTGTTTTCCGCGGCGCCCTGCGCGCCAAAACTACAGCCGCCGCAGCGCCACCGTCTGCACCACGTGGTCCGCGCCCTTCTTCAGGATCAGTGTCGCGCGCGGGCGGGTTGGCAAAATGTTGTCCTCGAGATTGGCGAGGTTGGTGCGTTCCCAGATCGCGATCGCGGTTGCGGTAGCCTCGTCGTCCGACAGCAGGGCGTAGCGCTTGAAGTACGACCGCGGGTCCGCGAAGGCGGTGTCGCGCAGCGCGAGGAACCGCTTCACATACCAGGCGCGCAGCACCGATTCGTCCGCATCGATATAGACGGAGAAGTCGAAGAAGTCGGAGACAACAGGCACCGCCTTGCCGTCACGCGGCAGCCGCCCGGTCTGTAGCACGTTGACGCCCTCGACGATCAAGATGTCGGGACGGTCGACCTCGATGAATTCGTTGGGCACGATGTCGTAGGTCAGATGCGAATAGACCGGCGCGCGCACCGGGCGGCGGCCGGCCTTGATATCGGAGAGGAACTGCAACAGCGTCGGCAGGTCGTAGCTTTCCGGAAAGCCCTTCTTCTGCATCAGGCCCTGCCGTTCGAGCACGGCATTGGGGAACAGAAAGCCGTCGGTCGTCACCATCTCGACCTTGGGCCGCGGCGACCAGCGCGCCAGCAGCGCCTGTAGCACGCGCGCGGTGGTGGATTTGCCGACGGCGACGGAGCCGGCCACACCGATGATGTAGGGCACGCTGCGGTCGCGGATGCCGAGGAACTGGCGCTGCGCCTGAAACAGGCGGGTGGTGGAATCGACATAGATCGACAACAGGCGCGACAGCGGCAGATAGATGTCCTCAACCTCCTGCAGGTCGAGGCGATCGTGGAGCGAACGCAGCCGTTCGAACTCACCAGGTTCCAGCGTCATCGGCGTGTCGTCGCGCAGGCGAGCCCACTGCTCGCGCGTGAAGACGCGATATGGATTGTACTGCTGTTCCGGTGCCCGAATATCCATGGCAGCGCCCTATTTTTTGCGCACGATCTGTTCGGAAAACCGGGTTCCACTTTGCACTAACGTGGTCCTTCGGGTCCGGATCATGCGCGTATCACTCCCGCTTGCGTGAAGCCTTCTCTTCCAGTCCAGACATTCCCGTGCGCTGCGCGAGCGCCGCCTCGACATCTTCCAGCTTCACGCCGCGCGCCTTCAAGAGCACCAGCAGGTGAAACAGCAAATCCGCGCTTTCCGCGATCAGATGATCGCGGTTGTTCTCGATCGCGGCGATCACCGTCTCCACCGCCTCCTCGCCAAGCTTCTTGGCGCAATGCTCCGCGCCCTTGTCGAGCAGCTTTCGGGTGTAGGAGGCCTCCCCGCCGGAGGCGGCGCGGGCATCGATGGTGGCGGCCAGATCGTGAACCGTGAAACGCGACATTACTCAACTCAAAAACTAGGTAGGCGCCATCGTCCCCGGCGCCATCTGCACGTCACATAGCATTTTCGTGACAGGGAGTCGTCAGGGATCGAGCCGCATCGGCAAGCCGGACCGCACCATGTGCTCCTTGGCTTGTCGGATGGTAAATTCCCCGAAGTGGAAGATCGAGGCGGCCAGCACGGCGGTGGCGTGGCCCTCGCGAATGCCGTCGACGAGGTGGTCGAGATTGCCGACGCCGCCGGACGCGATTACCGGTACGGGGACACTGTCGGCAATGGCCCGGGTCAGCGGCAGGTCAAAGCCCTGCCGGGTCCCGTCACGGTCCATGGAGGTCAACAGGATTTCGCCGGCGCCGAGCGAGACCACTTCCTGGGCATATTCGATGGCATCGATTCCGGTCGACTTGCGCCCGCCATGGGTGAAGATTTCCCAGCGGTCCGAGCCGCCTGCCCGCTGCACCCGCTTGGCGTCGATCGCCACCACGATGCACTGCTCGCCGAATTTTTCGGCGCCTTCCCTGACGAATTCCCGCCGCGCCACCGCCGCGCTGTTGATGGAAACCTTGTCGGCGCCCGAGCGCAGCAGGACCCTGATGTCGTCGATGGTGCGCACGCCGCCGCCGACGGTGAGCGGCATGAAGCAGGCTTCCGCCGTGCGCCGGACCACGTCCAGCATGGTGCCGCGGTTTTCGTGGGTGGCGGTGATATCGAGGAAGCAGAGCTCGTCGGCGCCGGCGGCGTCATAGGCGATCGCGGCTTCCACGGGATCGCCGGCGTCGCGCAGGTCGACGAAATTGACGCCCTTGACTACCCGTCCGTCCTTGACGTCGAGGCAGGGGATCACGCGGACCTTGAACATGGAAAACTCCTAGGCAGCCGCGCGGGCGCTCTTGATCAGCGCCAGCGCGGCGGCGGGATCGAGCCGGCCGTCGTACAGCGCGCGGCCGGCGATGGCGCCGGCCAGTTTTTTGGCGCGCGGCATCAGCATGGCCTTCACATCTTCGATCGAGGCGAGACCGCCGGAGGCGATCACGGGAATCGATATGCTCTCGGCCAGCGCAATGGTCGCGTCGAGATTGAGGCCTTTGAGGAGCCCGTCGCGCGCGATGTCGGTGAAGATAATGGCGGCGACGCCGGCGTCCTCGAATCGCTGCGCGATTTCCAGTGCCGTTACCTGCGAGGTCTCGGCCCAGCCTTCGACCGCGACCTTGCCGTCACGGGCATCCAACCCGACCGCGACGCGGCCGGGGAATTTCTTCGCGGCCGCCTTCACAAAATCCGGATCGCGCACGGCCGCGGTGCCGATGATGACCCGCGCGACCCCCTTCTCCAGCCAGCCTTCGACCGTCCTGAGATCGCGGATGCCGCCGCCGAGCTGCACCGGCATGGTGACCGCCTTCAGCATGGCCTCGACCGCCTGCGCATTCATCGGCTTGCCCGCAAAGGCGCCGTCGAGATCGACGATGTGCAGATATTCGAATCCTTGCGCAGCAAAGGAACGCGCCTGCGCCGCCGGATCGAGGTTGAACACGGTCGCACGCGCCATATCGCCCTGTTCGAGGCGCACGCACTGCCCGTTTTTCAGGTCAACCGCAGGAAAGAGAATCACGGCTTCCACTTCAGGAAATTGGAGATCAGCGCCAGCCCGAAGCGTTGGCTCTTCTCGGGGTGAAACTGCGTGCCGATCGCCGTGTCCTTGCCGACGATGGCGGTGACCGGCCCGCCGTAATCGGCGCGGGCCAGCACATCCGCCTCGTTGGCGGCGGCGAGGTGATAGGAATGCACGAAATAGGCATGGCGGCCCTTTGGCCCGAGCGGCAGTCGTTCCAGCACCGCGTGCTCCCTGACCATGTCGAGCGTGTTCCAGCCCATGTGTGGAATCTTCAGGTCTTCCTCGCGCGGCTGGATTTTGACGACGTCGCCCTCGATCCAGTTGAAGCCGTCGGTGGTGACATGCTCCTTGCCGCGCGTCGCCATCAACTGCATGCCGACGCAGATGCCGAAGAACGGCCGCGCCTTGACACGCACGGCCTCGGTCAGCGCTTCCAGCATGCCGTTGACGGCATCGACCCCGCGGCGGCAATCGGCGAACGCACCGACGCCGGGCAGCACGATGCGGTCGGCGCGGTACACTGCGTCGGGGTCGCGCGTCACGATGATCTTCTGCGGATCTTCCATGCTGCGCGCCGCGCGCTCGAACGCTTTCGCGGCAGAGTGCAGATTGCCGGAGCCGTAATCGATGATCGCAACGCTCATCGCGACCCTCCCGGCTCCGGAAACAGTCCGATGATGCCGCCCTGCGGCAGCGGCGGCGGTGGCTTCGAGAACGGCTGACCGGGGATGTTGCGGGTCGGCGGCGGGCCGCCGCGGTCGACCGACCATTGGTTGTTCACCACGCCGCCTTGTCTTTCGGTCCAGCGATCGAAGAAACGCCGCTCGGCGGACTCTTCGTCATCGGCGACGACAATATCGAGCTGACGCCATTTGCGCCGCGACAGCGTCCAGCGCTTCAGGCTGGCGGCTTCAAACCCGAGCAGCAGCGCCAGCAGCAGATTGATCGTGAAGACGGCACCGCGGCCGACGCCGAGCGCCGGCAGACCCACGTCAACGGCGACCATTAGAACGATCCATCCGATCAGCGCCAGCCACAGCCGATGCCAGGCGAGCCAGAACACGCCGAACACGAAGGCCCAGAAGTGAAACCCGTCACGCACGAACGAAAACTTGTCGGTCGTCGACAGGTCGATGTTGCTCGTTACCGGGGCATGCACCGTATAGACCGGCATCGTCATCTCCGAAGCTTTTTGTTTTTGAGCATGATCTTGTCGGAAAACCGGTACCCACTTTTCCGGATCATGCTCCGAAGGACTCAGCCGCCAAGCGAGCCCTTCGTGGAAGGCACCTCGCCGGCCGCGCGCGGATCGATCGCGACGGCCGAGCGCAGCGCCCGCGCCAGACCCTTGAAACAGGATTCGGCGATATGATGGCTGTTCTCGCCATATAGGGTCTCGACGTGCAAAGTCACGCCGGCATTCATGGCAAAGGCGTTGAACCATTCGCGCACCAGCTCGGTGTCGAACTCGCCGACCTTGTCGCGCGGAAACTCGGTCTTGAACACCAGCACCGGCCGGCCGGAAATGTCGATCACGACGCGCGACAGCGTCTCGTCCATCGGCATGTGGATGGAGGCGTAGCGGGTGATGCCGGCCATCGAGCCGAGCGCCTGCTTCACGGCCTGCCCGAGCGCGATCCCGACGTCCTCGGTGGTGTGGTGGTGGTCGACATGGAGATCGCCGTCGGCCTTGACCGTGATGTCGATGCGCGAATGCCGGGCCAAAAGGTCGAGCATGTGGTCGAAGAAGCCGATCCCGGTCGAAACCCTGGACACGCCTGACCCGTCGAGGTTCACCGAAACCTCGATGTCGGTCTCCTTGGTCTTGCGCTTGATGGTCGCCGTGCGCATGAAAGCTGCTTTCTAATCCCTGAAATCGCGGGTCTTTTAACAGGGAGATATTACCTTCGCTACTGCGGGATGACGCTCAAAACGCCGAAGTTCGGCCCATGGTGACCGGATCCCGCGTCATCCGGCCCCGATTGTAACGGCCGCGCCGACCCCCTAAATCTGGCCGGTCACGAGGTATTTCATGCAAGCATCCCCAAACGAGCCGGCCGTCTGGCACGGCACCACGATTTTGACGGTCCGCAAGGGCGGCAAGGTGGTGATCGGCGGCGACGGCCAGGTCTCGATCGGCCAGACCGTCATCAAGTCCAACGCCAAAAAGGTCCGCAAGCTCGGCAAGGGCGACGTGATCGGCGGCTTTGCCGGCGCCACGGCCGATGCCTTCACCCTGTTCGAGCGGCTGGAGAGCAAGCTGGAGCAATATCCGGGACAGTTGACCCGCGCCGCGGTCGAACTCGCCAAGGACTGGCGCACCGACCGGTACCTACGGCGGCTGGAAGCGATGATGATCGTCGCCGACAAGGATGTCTCGCTGGTGCTGACGGGCACCGGCGACGTGCTGGAACCGGAGGCCGGCGTGATGGCGATCGGCTCCGGCGGCAATTACGCGCTCGCCGCCGCCCGCGCGCTGGTCGACAGCGACAAGGATGCCGAGACCATCGTGCGCCGCTCGCTCGATATCGCCGCCGACATCTGCGTCTATACCAACCGCAATGTGACCATCGAGACATTGTAGGAGGCGGGCCGGTGACCGCGCCTTACGTCTTCCGGCCGATGAATGCGGACGACATGCCGCTGATCAGGCGCTGGCTCGGCGAGCCGCATGTCGCCGAATGGTGGCATGATCCCGAAACGCTGGAGTTCGTCAGTGGCGACCTCGATCATTTCGATCTCGCGCAGTTCATCGTCAGCCTCGATGGCCGGCCCTTCGCCTATCTACAGTGCTACCAGATCGGCGAATGGCACGAGAGCTTTGGCCCGCAGCCGGCGGGCACGCGCGGTCTCGACCAGTTCATCGGCGAAGCCGGCATGCTCGGACGCGGCCACGGCTCGGCTTTCATCCGTGCGTTCATCGACGAACTGTTCGTGCGCGGCGTGCCGCGGATCGTGATCGATCCGCATCCGGGCAATCCGCGCGCCATCCGCGCCTATGAAAAAGCCGGCTTCGTGCCGCAGCGCGAGATCGTCACGCCCGACGGCGCTGCGCTGCTGATGATCCGCAACGCATGACGAGCGAGACATACGACTTCCGCCCGATGACATCAGCCGACCTGCCGCTGGTGCTGCACTGGCTGAAGCAGCCGCATGTCGTGCAATGGTGGGGCGACACCCACGAACAGTTCGAACTGGTCAGCGGTGACCTCGAAGTCGAGGCGATGGACCAGTTTATCGTGGCGACCGGCGGCCGCCCCTTCGCCTATATCCAGTGTTACGATCCCCTGGTCTGGCCGGACAATGGGCTGGGCGAGCACCCCAAGGGTACCCGCGGCGTCGATCAGTTCATCGGCGAGCCTGATATGGTCGACCGCGGCCACGGCTCGGCCTTCATCCGCGCCTTCATCGAGCGCGTGCTGGCCGATGGTGCGCCGCGCGTCATCACCGATCCCGACCCCGAGAACGCCCGTGCGATCCGCGCCTATGAAAAGGCGGGCTTTGAAAAAGTCCATTTGGTCGATACACCTGACGGCATCGCCCTCCTGATGGTGCGCCACGCATGACGCTCGACCAACGCCTCCCCGTCGCCACTCGTATCACGACAGCGCAATGGTTCCTGATCGCAGCACTGCTGCTCGTATTACAGGCGGCGCTGCTCTACGGCATGGGCCGGCTGCCGATCTGCGCCTGCGGCTATGTCAAATTCTGGCACGGCGCGGTGCAGAGTTCGGAGAACTCGCAGCACATCGCCGACTGGTACACCTTTTCGCACATCCTGCATGGGCTGTTGTTCTATGGTGCGACCTTCCTCGCCTTTCCGAAGCTGGTATGGCCGGCGCGGCTGATCATCGCCATGCTGATCGAGGGGACGTGGGAGCTGGCGGAGAATTCAAGCTGGGTGATCGATCGCTACCGCGCCGCCACGATCTCGCTCGATTACTACGGCGATACCATCGTCAATTCGGTGTCCGATACGCTCTGGATGGTGATCGGCTTCCTGCTGGCCAGGAAACTGCCTGTCGCTGCGACCGTGGCGCTCGGCGTTATTTTCGAGATCGCGATGCTCCTCCACATTCGCGACAATCTGACGCTTAACATCATCATGCTGATCCACCCGTTCGAGGCGATCAAGCAATGGCAGGCCGGTCCGCCGATCCTCTGACGCCGCTTGCCGAGTACGGCTTTTCACCCTAGCTAAGGGCCATGACAGACTTCTCCCCCCGCGAAATCGTTTCCGAGCTCGACCGCTTCATCGTCGGGCAGTCCGACGCCAAGCGCGCGGTTTCCATCGCGCTGCGCAACCGCTGGCGCCGTCTGCAATTGACCGGCTCGCTCCGCGAGGAAGTGCTGCCGAAAAACATCCTGATGATCGGGCCGACCGGCGTCGGCAAGACCGAGATCGCACGGCGGCTGGCAAAGCTCGCCGGCGCGCCGTTCCTCAAGGTCGAGGCCACCAAATTCACGGAGGTCGGCTATGTCGGCCGCGACGTCGAGCAGATCGTCCGCGACCTTGTCGAGGTTGCGATCGCGCAGACCCGCGAGAAGAAGCGCAAGGACGTGCAGGCCAGAGCCCAGCTCGCGGCGGAGGAGCGCGTGCTCGATGCGCTGGTCGGCGCCAATTCCAGCGCGGCGACCCGTGATTCCTTCCGCAAGAAATTGCGCGCCGGCGAGCTCAACGACAAGGAAGTCGAGATCGAGACCCAATCCTCCGGCGGCATGCCGATGTTCGAGATTCCGGGCATGCCCGGCGCACAGATGGGGGCGATCTCGATCGGCGATATCTTCGGCAAGATGGGCGGCCGCACCAAGACCCGCCGACTGACGGTGGCCGATTCCCACGAGCTTTTGATCAACGAGGAATCCGACAAGCTGCTCGACACCGACCAGCTCACGCAGGAAGCGATCGGCGCGGTCGAGAACAACGGCATCGTGTTCCTGGACGAGATCGACAAGATCTGCGTGCGCGACGGCCGCGTCGGCGGCGACGTTTCGCGCGAAGGCGTGCAGCGCGATCTGCTGCCGCTGATCGAGGGCACCACGGTTTCGACCAAGCACGGCGCGGTCAAGACCGACCACATCCTGTTCATCGCCTCCGGCGCCTTCCATATCGCAAAACCTTCCGACCTGCTGCCGGAGTTGCAGGGCCGCCTGCCGATCCGCGTCGAGCTTTCGGCGCTGACCCGCGACGACATGCGCCGCATCCTGACCGAACCGGAAGCGTCGCTGATCAAGCAATATGTCGCGCTGATGAAGACCGAAGGCGTGACGCTCGACATCACCGACAGCGCGATCGACGCGCTGGCCGATATCGCGGTATCCGTGAACTCGACGGTGGAAAATATCGGCGCGCGGCGGCTTCAGACCGTGATGGAGCGGGTGCTGGACGAAATCTCCTTTGCCGCGCCCGACCGGCATGGCGAAACCATCAAGGTCGACGCCGACTATGTGCAGAAGCACGTCGGCGATTTGGCGAAGAACGCTGATCTGAGTCGGTTCATTCTCTGACCGTTGTCGTCCCGGCGAACGCCGGGACCCATACCGCGTTGTGCTCTCGATTGAAAAAGGTCGCGAGTACCGGCCGCAACCATTTCAGCCGCGGCGTATGGGTCCCGGATCGCGCGGAGTTTATCATCGGGCACGCGTTCGCGTGACCCGTTGGCCTGTCCGGGACGACATCGGGCCTATCGCACGTTGCTTCCCCCACGGCCGCCATGTGATAACGCCGCCTGATCTTTCTTGGGTGGTCGATGAATCTCCGGGTCTGGCAAAATCCCTGGCGGCTGATGCTTGCCGTCAATGCCGCCGTGTTCCTCGGCGTCTTCCTGCACAAGATCACGCTGCCGCCCTACGTCCCCTATATCCATCTGCTGGTCGACTATCATTTCGGCTTCACCAAGCGCGCGCTGATCGGCGCGGCCATCGGCCTCTTCACGTCGAAAGTGCCGGTGTGGCTGGTGTTCGCGCTCGGCGGGGTGACATGGCTGATTACGCTCGGCCTGTTCATCCGGCTGTTCCGCAAGACATTCGGATTCGACGACGAGCATCTGCCGCTGTTCGTGTTCATGGCCGGCTCGCCGTTCTTCCTGAAGAATTTCATGCACACGCTCGGCCATTTCGACATCTATGGCTGCGCGCTTGCGATCGTGCTGCTGCTGATCCCGGCACGCTCAGTGGCTTACGTGCTGCTGGCCGCGGCGTTCTCGGTCGTGCTCGTACTGATCCACCACATTCATCTCTTGATGTATGTGCCGACCATCGCCGTCATCGTCATTCTGCGCCATTACCTCGTGCAGGGCGTGACACGACAAAATGCGATTGCGGGTATTGCGGCGCTGGTCATCACCGGGCCCTTGTTCATCGCCGTGCAGTTCTACGGCACGGCCGCAGTGCCGCAGCAGGATTTCGTCGGCTACCTCCAGGGCCGGATGACCGACCCCTCGCAAGAGCGCCTGCTGAGTTTTGCCTATATCTGGTTCCAGCCGCTGACGAAGGAAATCGAGGATACCTGGCAGCGCCTGCCGTCGAACATCCTCGGCGTGCCGGTGTTCGCATTGCTGATCTGGCTGCACACGCCGCTGTGGCAATACTATTCCCGTCTGATTGACGCGCTCGCGCGCGAGACGCATCGCCGCATCGTGATGGCGGCGCTCGCAATCGTGACCGCCGGCTATCTCGTCATGTTCGCGATCGTGTTCGATTACTCGCGCTGGATCTCGAACTGGGCGGTGTGCGTGTTCCTGATCCTGCACGCGGTGAAAATGCTCCCGGCTGCCAGGACTGTACCGCCGATACCGGCGAAAGAGCGGAGCACGAACGCCTTCGGCTGGATCGTCACCGTGATCCCGCGTGTCGGGATCGTCCGGCCTTTTTAGTGTTGACGCGTTTTCTTCACGCGAACCGGTGCCCACTTCGCTCGAAAACGCTACGAGAACCTCGCCCGCCGCACCCGCACGTACAGCGCGCCCTCCCCGCCATGGCCGATATGCGCCTCCTCAAAGCCGACCACCAGCGCGCGGAATTCCGGCAGGCCGAGCCATTGCGGCACCTGGCGGCGCAGCACGCCGCGTTCGGAATCGCCGCCGCCCACCTTACCCTTGCCGGTGATGACGAGCACGAAGGTCAGCCCTTCACCGTGTGCCCGCTGTAGAAACGCAAACAGCGCACGATGCGCCCGCGTCTGCGTCATGCCGTGGAGATCGATGCGCGCGTCGATTTCCTTCCTGCCGCGAGAAAGCTGCGCGCGCTCACGGCGGCCCAAGGGTGCCAGTGGTGGCACTTGCGGTTTGGGTGGCGCGGCTCTGACCGGGACGGGCGAATGCGGCACATGGGCGGGCCTCGTCGCCACGAGAGCCTCCGGCTTCGCTGGCGCGCCGGCCTTGGCAAGGCGCGGCTTCTTGCGCAGCGGCTTGATTTGCTTTGCGACGCTCTCCCACAACGCCCGCTCTTCCTCGCTCAGGCTGCGGTTCCGCCTCGGTGCGGACAGATCGGGGATTTGCGGAGGGCGACGTTTCATCGCTGGTGATAACGACGGTGCCGGCGCATCTCACGCGCGGGCGCGGTCGTCGGGCGCGCCTCCGGAAGCGGAACCGGCTTTGCGGCTGGAGCCTGTGCCGTTGTCGCCTGGGCAACAGGCGCGACGCTCTTTGCGGATTCCTTTGCCCCGGACGCGTCCCTGGGCCTTTCCTTCAGCGGATCGACTTGCGGAAACAGTTTTGCGATTTTTTCCGACGGCCGCGCATCCGGCACCGGCAATTTGCGGCCGCGCGCGACGGGATCGAGGCTTTTCGGGAGCAGCATCACAAAGCGCGCATTGTGCCGCAGCCGGCCCGACACCCTGCCCGCCTCCGCGCCGGCGCCGAAATAAAGGTCGGCCCGCGCGGGACCGACGATCGCCGAGCCCGTGTCCTGCGCGATCATCAGCTTGCGGAACGGCGTCTTCGACTGCGCCGATTCGATCGGCAATTCCCCCTCGATGAAGAACGGCGTGCCATAGACGTGCAGCGCCTTGTCGACCGCGATCGAGCGGCCGGCGGTGAGCGGCACGCCTTGCGCGCCAACCGCTTCATCCGTGGCTGACAGGTTCACCTCGCGGAAGAAGATGTAGGAGCGATTTTGCCGCCGCAGCTCGTTGGCGCCTTCCGGGTTCTGCTCCATCCATTCCCGGATCTTCTGCATCGACATCTGCTCGCGCGGGATGATGTTGCGTTCGATCAGGATGCGGCCGACCGGCGTATACGGATAGCCGTTATGGGCGTCGTAGTTGATCCGCACCATCGAGCCGTCAGGCAGTTCGATGCGCGCCGAGCCCTGGATCTGCGCGAACAGCAGATCGGTCTGGTTCTTCAGAAAAGCGATTTCCAGCCCGCGGCCCTCGATCGCGCCGTCCTCGATCTCGGCGCGGTCCCAGTACGGCACGAGCTTGCGGCGACCGATCTTGCGATAGACCGGCCCCTTGTTGGGCAACCCTACCGAAGCCTGCGTCTGGCCCTTCACGAAATGGTTCGAGGGACGGCGATAGATCGGAACCGTGTAAACCTCGTTCTGCTCACGCGAGCCCTCGAGGATCGGCTCATAATAGCCGGTGACGAACCCCTCGCCTTCGCCAAGGCGCGAGATGCGCAGCGGCAGAAAATTTTCCTCGAAGAAGGCCTTTGCCTTGGCCCGGTCGGAAAGCTCCAGGCCCCTGGCGATGCGGCAGGGATCGCGGAGCGAGGTACCGAGCGCCTTGGAATCGGCGGGCGGCCCGTTCTGCACCGCGATCGGCTGGCAACTGATGCGAAATGCCTTGTAGGCCGCGAGATGATCGTCGTCGTTCCAGCCCATGACATCCGCGAAGGCGACGGGCGAATATTGCGAGTTGCTGATTTCCAGCGGCAGGTCCAGCGCGGGATAAGGCACGTGGCGGGGGGCCGGCTCGGCGGCGCGATGGGCCGAGTATCGTGGCCGCGCCTGCGCATCCTGCGCGGCAAGCGACAGCGCGGCAGCTATCAAAACCAACGCGGTGGCAATTCTCCCGGCGCCGCTCGCGTCAGTTGGCGCTTCCGGTGCCGACCAGCTTCCAGTTCGGATCGCGTGAGGTGGTGTCGCGGGCAAAGGTCCAGACATCGGTGATATCGGCGACCTTGTCGGGATTGCCATCGACAATGGTGCCGGCCTTATCGCGGGTGACGGAGATCATCTGGGACACGAAGCGAACCGTGAGTTGGGCCGCGCGATCGCGCGCCTCCGCACCCACCAGCTCCGCCTTGTCGATCGAGACGAAGCGCGTTTCGGTCTTCTGGTCGTGCTTTTCTCGATCCCGGATCACCGTCTCGAAACTGTCATAGACCTCCGACGACAGGAGATCCTTCAGCGCGCGGCGATCGCCATTGGCGAAGGCCAGCACGATCATCTCATAGGCGCTGCGGGCGCCCGAGAGGAAATGCCGCGGATCGAAGGAGGGGTCCTGCGCCACGATGGCATCCAGCCCTTGCGCCAGCGGGGTGCCGGGCTCGGCAAGCCCCTTCCAGCGGTCGGCCGGTGCCACGTCAGCAGTCGGCGCCAGCGGCGCCTGATCGACGGCGCTGCCCGGAATCGGAACGACGTTGTCTTGCGTGCCCTGTGCGACCGGGCGCGGCGGACGGTCATAAGGCCGCTCGCTCCCGGTGCGCTGTCCGAGAACGCTGCGCAGGCGCAGGAAAATAAAGACCGCCAGCGCCAGGAAGATGATCGTATAGATATCCACTTCGCCTCTTCTCACTTCTCTCGCCGGTCAACGGGTCCGGCGGCGCGGCGTTCCGCTCTCAAGGGGAACGCCAGAGATTACATCATTGATTGAGTCCGCTGCATGTAGGCACGAAATTGGGCCCGGCCAATGGCGCGTTTTGGCGCGGGTCGATTGTAGCGCGTTTTCAGTGCCGGGGGAAAGCCGATCGGGCCCGGAAATGGCGCGTATTCAATAATTTAGGCTATGAACCGGGCGGCCGGACGTGACCGATTATCCATATTGGGCGGAAAGGCGCGCGATTTCACATCCGGGCGCGATTGTCGTCCTTGTGGAAGAAGGCGGGGCTATGATAGCCACTCGCGCCGACCACGGCATTTTCGCAGCTTCACGCGCAAAATCAGACCCAAAAGCCGGCCCGCGTATCCAAGGAGAGATTTTCATGACCAACGGCAACGGTTCGTCGCCCGAGACGGCCCCTCCCCAGTTGAACGTGCTGGCGCAGTACACCAAGGATCTGTCATTCGAGAACCCGAATGCACCGTCCTCGCTTCAGCCGCAGCAACAGCAGCCGCAGATCAACATCCAGATCAATGTGCACGCCAACAACCTGTCCGAGACCGAGTTCGAGGTGGCGCTGAAGGTCGAAGGCAAGGCCGAAAATGCCGGAAAGGTGATGTTCAGCTTCGACCTCACCTATGCTGGCGTGTTCCGGATCGTGAACGTGCCGAAGGAGAACCTGCATCCGCTGGTCATGATCGAGTGCCCGCGCCTGCTGTTCCCGTTCGCCCGCGAAATCATCGCGACTTCCGTGCGCGATGGCGGCTTCCCGCCCCTGATGCTGGATCCCGTCGATTTCGTCGGCCTCTACCGCCAGAACATGGAACGGCAGGCGGCGGCCCAAGCCTAAGCCGAGCCGATATTCTGCCTGGCTAGGCGGCCGGCAGAAACTCATTCCAGATCGGCTTGTCGCCGAGCGTGGCGACAAAGGCCCGGTGCGCGAGGCGGTCTTCCTCGGTAACCCGTGGCGCGAGCGGAACCTCGCGCTGCCGCCGCGGCATTTCGCCCGCCCCTACCCTGATGTCGCGGACCTCGGACGCCAGGATCAGTTGCGACTGCCGCGCCCCGATCAGGTCGATATAGACCTCGGCCAATAGTTCCGCGTCGAGCAACGCGCCGTGCTTGGTGCGGCGGGAATTGTCGATCGCATAGCGCGAGCAGAGATCGTCCAGCCTGTTCGACACGCCGGGATGCTTGCGCCGCGCCAGCAGCAGCGTATCGACCAGCCGGTCCTTCACGATCGCCGGCCGCTTGATCCGGTCGAGTTCGGCGTTGATGAAGCTGATGTCGAACGACGCATTGTGAATCACCAGCGGCGCGTCACCGATGAATTCCAGGAATTCCTCGACGATCTCGGCAAACAGCGGCTTGCTGGCGAGGAACTCGGTCGAAAGCCCGTGCACGTTGAAGGCTTCGAGCGGCATGTCGCGCTCGGGATTGATGTAACGGTGGAACGTCTGCCCGGTCGGCATGCGGTTGAAGATTTCAATGCAGCCGACCTCGACCAGACGATCGCCGCGGAGCGGATCGAGGCCGGTGGTTTCGGTATCGAGAACGATTTCGCGCATGCGTCTAAAGAGCCAACAAGCCGGCGAATCAGACTCGCCGCTGCGGCATCTTAACGACCGCGGCCAAAATGTCCTTGATTTGCGCCCGCACGGGATCAAGCCCGTGTGAGGTATCCACGACGAAATTGGCGCGCTTGCGCTTCTCCGCGTCGGGCATTTGCCGCGCGATGATGGAGTCGAGTTTGGCGGCGTCCATCGTGCCGCGCGCCAGCACCCGCTCACGCTGGAGTTCCGGCGAGGTCGTCACCACGACCACCGCATCGACGCGCTTCTCGCCGCCGGTCTCAAACAGCAGCGGCACGTCCACCACAACAACGGGGATGCCGGACTGCTCGGCATCGTCGAAGAATTTCTTTCTGCCGGCGCTCAGCATCGGATGAACGATCTGCTCGAGCTGCTTCATGGCTTCGGGATCGTGAACCACGCGCTCGGAAAGTTTGGCGCGGTCCACCTTGCCGCCTGCTGTCGTGCCCGGAAATGCCGCCTCGATGAAAGGAACCGCCTCGCCTTCGTACAATCGGTGCACCGAGGCGTCCGCGTCGTAGACGGGAACGCCGGCCTCCTCGAACAGGGTTGCAGTGGTCGATTTCCCCATTCCGATCGAGCCGGTCAGTCCAAGGACTAGCATGGGTCGCATCGCCCTAAACGCCGAGCAGCCGCTCGCTGCGCAGGAATGCGAGCAGCGGCAAGAGCGGCAGACCCAGAATGGTAAAATGATCGCCTTCGATGCGTGCGAACAAGTGCACTCCTAATCCCTCGAGCTTATAGGCGCCGACGCTGGTCGTGACGGCCTCGCCGGCTTCATCCAGATAGGACTTTATTTCATCGCCGCTCAATGGCCGCATCGTCATGCGTGCAATGGAAATTTCGGCGAACAATATCTTTCCGTCACGCGCCACCGCAACGGCGGAGCACAGCTGGTGAGTTTGACCGGCAAGCGCCCGCAATTGTTCGCTCGCCTGCGCGCGGCCGGCAGGCTTGCTGAACAGCCTGTTGCCGAGTGCCAGGGTTTGATCGGCGCCGACAACCACGCGGCCGGGATATCCTGCTGAAACGAACAGCGCCTTTTCACGCGCGAGCAGCAAGGCGATGTTGTCCGGCGCCCTGAGGCCAGAGTTCCCCTGCACGGCGCGCTCATCGATATCGGCTGGAACGGCCTCGAAGGCGATGCCGGCATTGGCGAGCAACGATTGCCGCGCGCGGCTTTGCGAAGCCAGGATCAACGGGTCCTTTCCGCGCCAGATGGTCATGGGTCGAAAATCATTCCGCAGGCCTGTTCCGCTGCCGGTCGGCATAGAGCTTCATGACGGCCGCGGCGGTTTCCTCGATCGAGCGCCGCGTCACGTCCAGCAAGGCCCAGTTGAACTTGGCGCTCAGCCGCCGCGCGAATGCAACCTCGTCCGCCACCGCCTGCTTGTCGATATAGGTTTCGTTGTCGCGGTCGCCCATGCTCAGGAGCCGGTTCTGCCGGACCTGGATCAAACGCTCGGGCGTGGCATGAAGGCTGACGACCAGCGGCTTCTTCAGATGTTCGAGCTGGTGCGGCAGCGGAATGCCCGGCACCAGCGGCACGTTGGCGGTGCGGATGCCGCGGTTGGCGAGATAGATCGAGGTCGGTGTCTTCGAGGTGCGGGACACGCCGACCAGCACCACATCCGCCTCCTCCAGCCCTTCGACGTGCTGGCCGTCGTCATGCATCATCGTGTAGTTCAGCGCATCGATGCGCTTGAAATATTCCGCGTTGAGGACGTGCTGCGCGCCGATCCGCCCCTGCGTGGCGGCGCCGAGATAGGCTTCGAACAACTGCATGACCGGGCCGATGATCGACAGGCTCGGAACGTTGATCTCCTTGCACTTGGCCTCGAGCTTGGCGACGATATCCTTCTCCAGCAGCGTGAACAGCACGATGCCGGGCGCCTCCTCGATCTCGTCGAGCACGCGATCGAGCTGCTTCTGGCTGCGCACCAGCGGATAGACATGCTCGACCGCCGTCACGTTGGCGTATTGCGCAGCCACCGCGCGCGCCACCGTGATCAGCGTCTCGCCGGTCGAATCCGAGACCAGATGCAGATGAAAATAATTGCCTGACGTCGGCACTAAGACCCCTGTGTATCCTGTGAATCCTTGTGGAGCCTGGGACGGTGAATCTGCTGTCGGTCATCGGCGACGGGATAACCGGCAGTTTTCTTCACAGCGCCTCCCAAAAGGAAAAGTCCAACTGCTTGCCGCGATGATAGTGAGAAGTTGTTGGCTTGTCTCTGCATAAGCTGTCCCGAACGGCGCGCAAGTCGCTGATGCGGAAGCCCTTATCGGGATGGCAGGGGTAGCCTACCGAATTGTTGAGGAATGTGGACAGGCGCTGAAGAAAATGCGGACAGCGATTCGTGAGTCCAAATCACGATCAAGAAGACTCAAACCCTTAGAATCTAAAATTATTAGTTTAGAGGAGACCGGCTTTGCGGATATGTGTTCGTCCCACGCCGGCAAGGCTGCTCAGCAATGTGAGAGTCGTTGCGGTAGTTCCAGTCGGCATTGAATTGCCGCTGCGTGCCCAAAGGTGAGATGCCCCGATGTATGAGTGGATCAAGGCCCTGCATGTGATTGCGGTCATCTCCTGGATGGCCGGCATGCTCTATCTGCCGCGGCTGTTCGTCTATCATTGCGAGGCCGAGGCCGGATCAAAGCAGTCCGAGACCTTCAAGGTTATGGAACGGCGGCTTTTGAAAGCGATCATCAATCCGGCGATGATCGTGACCTGGCTTGCCGGGCTTTATCTGGTCTGGGCCGGCCACTGGTATTCGTCGCCCTGGTTTCACGCCAAATTCGTCTTGGTCCTCATCATGTCCGGCGTGCACGGCTTTTTGTCCCGCTGCGTAAAAGATTTCGCCGCCGACCGGAATACCCGGGATCAGAAATTCTATCGGATAATCAACGAGGTACCTACAGCGTTAATGATCGGTATCGTGATTTTGGTGATCGTCAAACCGTTTTGAGCCACCGCGCGTCAACAGTCCGGGCATCACACCGGCTTGCGGAGCGAAAAGCGATTTTCTATATTATTGAAATCCCCACCCTCGCAGGCGGATGTGGTTGCGTTCCGGGCCTTAAGTTGGACCGGCCGCCGCATCAGGTTTGAAGCCTTCCCGGCGCTTTCCTTGCTTAGACCTGCGGACCTTCCTTCTTTCATGTCCGCTTTTTTCTAAAGCCACCTCGCACCCCTTCCCTACGAATACCCCACAGGACCAACCCCAATGCGGGAAATCAAACTTCAAGACCTTAAATCGAAAACGCCGGCCGAGCTGGTCTCGTTCGCGGAAGAGAACGGGGTCGAAAACGCCAGCACCATGCGCAAGCAGGAGCTGATGTTCGCTATCCTCAAGCAGCTTGCGATCGCGGAAACCGATATTATCGGCGAAGGCGTCGTCGAGGTGCTGTCCGACGGCTTCGGCTTTTTGCGTTCGCCCGACGCGAACTACCTGCCCGGCCCCGACGACATCTACGTCTCGCCCTCGCAGATCCGCCGCTTTGGCCTGCGCACCGGCGATACCATTGAAGGCCACATCCGCAGCCCGAAGGAAGGCGAACGCTACTTTGCGCTGCTGAAGGTCAACACCCTCAATTTCGAGGATCCGGAAAAGGCCAAGCACAAGGTCAATTTCGACAACCTCACGCCGCTGTTCCCGAACCAGCGTTTCCGGATGGAGATCGACGATCCCACGCGAAAAGATCTTTCGGCACGCGTGATCGACATCGTTGCTCCCATCGGCAAGGGCCAGCGCGCCCTGATCGTGGCGCCGCCGCGCACCGGCAAGACCGTGCTGATGCAGAACATTGCGCACTCCATCACCGCCAATCATCCCGACTGCTATCTGATCGTGCTGCTGATCGACGAGCGTCCGGAAGAAGTCACGGACATGCAGCGCTCGGTGAAGGGCGAGGTCGTGTCCTCGACCTTTGATGAACCGGCGGTACGTCACGTCCAGGTCGCCGAGATGGTGATCGAAAAAGCAAAGCGCCTGGTCGAGCACGGCCGCGACGTCGTCATCCTGCTCGATTCGATCACGCGCCTCGGCCGTGCCTACAACACGGTGGTGCCATCATCCGGCAAGGTGCTGACAGGTGGTGTCGACGCCAACGCGCTACAGCGGCCGAAACGATTCTTCGGCGCCGCGCGCAACATCGAGGAGGGCGGTTCGCTCACCATCATCGCGACCGCGCTGGTCGATACCGGCAGCCGCATGGACGAAGTGATCTTCGAAGAGTTCAAGGGTACCGGCAACTCCGAACTGATCCTCGACCGCAAGGTCTCCGACAAGCGGACCTTCCCGGCGATCGACATCTCGCGCTCCGGCACACGCAAGGAAGAGCTGATCACCGATCCGCAGGTGCTGAAGAAGATGTACGTGCTGCGCCGGATCCTCAATCCGATGGGCACCATGGACGCCATCGACTTCCTGCTCGACAAGCTCCGCAACACCAAGAACAACGCGGAGTTCTTCGACTCCATGAACACCTGAGCCGGTTGGCTCGGACGGAGAGGGCGCCTGGACGGCGCCCTTTTTCATTGGTGATGTCGTATTGCACGTTTTGCTGCAGCGGAACTGCATTGCGCCGTGCCGGGCGTTTACCGTCCGGTAACCATATAAGCCATTGAAAAATAATATATTTAGCTTGGAGCGGAAGGTATCTCCGTCGTCGCTGCATCATTTTTGCAGCATAAGTGTTGCGGCGGCCGCCGCAGCTTGAAAATGCTTTTGCCTTTTCAAAGGCCTCCGAACAAATAGGCGATGCATCCAAGGGATCAGACTATCTTCGCCCTGTCGTCGGGCCGGCCGCCAAGTGCGATTGCGATCGTGCGTGTGTCAGGATCCGAGGCGGGCACCGTGCTCACGGCCCTCGCCGAAAAAATGCCGGCGCCAAGGACGGCCACCCGCGCGTTGCTGCATGATGTCGGCCAGCGGCCGATCGACGATGCCGTGGTGCTGTGGTTTCCGGGACCGGCGAGCGCGACCGGCGAAGACGTCGCCGAGTTACATATTCATGGCGGACGCGCCGTACTTGCCTCGCTGCTGACCGCGCTGTCAGGTTTTGAAAATGTGCGGCCGGCCGAGCCCGGCGAATTCACCCGCCGCGCGTTCGAGAACGGCAAGCTCGATCTCACCGAGGCCGAAGGTCTCGACGATCTGATCCATGCCGACACCGACCGGCAACGCCGCCAGGCGCTACGCCAGTTGAAGGGCATGCTCGGTGACAAGGCGCGCGACTGGCGTGCGCAGATCATCGAAGCCTCGGCGCTGATCGAGGCCGGCATCGATTTTTCCGACGAGGGCGACGTGCCTGCGGAGCTGATCGCGCCGGCGCTCGCGAAAGTCAGGACGCTGCTGAGCGAGATCGAAACCGTGCTCGCAGCGCAGAGCCAGGGCGAGCGGTTGCGCGACGGACTTGTCGTCGCGATCGCCGGTCCGCCCAATGTCGGCAAGTCGACGCTGATCAATCAGCTCGCGCGCCGCGACGTCGCGATCGTGTCGCCGCACGCCGGCACCACACGCGACGTGATTGAGGTGCAGCTCGATCTCGACGGCTATCCGGTGACCGTGATCGACACGGCCGGCATCCGCGAGACCAGCGATCCCGTGGAGCAGGAGGGCGTGCGTCGCGCGCGGGCGAGGGCAGGTGAGGCGGATCTCGTGCTGTGGCTCGCAGATACCGCAGGCGCGCCGGTCGAGCATCACGGCACGGCGCCGGTCTGGCTGGTGCACAACAAGATCGATCTCGTCAGGGCGAGCACGGCCGGTATCGAAGGTCGGCCAATGGCCGAGTTCCGGATTTCGGCCAGGAGCGGCGCCGGCCTCCCCGAACTGATCGCCGCTTTGGTGGATTTCGCGCAGAGCTATTTTGGCACGGGCGAGGGGGGCTTGATCACGCGCGAGCGGCAGCGGACTCTCTTGCGGGAGGCCGCCGAGTCACTGAGGCGAAGTCTGGATGCGGTCGGGAAGGGCGACGAACTTGTTGCTGAGGACCTGCGAGCCGCGGCGCTCTCTATTGGGCGCCTCCTGGGTCGGGTGGATGTCGAGGACGTGCTCGACGTCATTTTCCGGGAGTTCTGTATAGGGAAGTAATATTCCTTTGTTCGAGGCATTAACGGAGTGTTTCACGTGAAACATTCCGGCGCCGCGGAACCTGCCCTGTTTCACGTGAAACACTTCTGCGACTGAACTTACCGCTTCCGGCTTTGCCCAGCTCGCGATAGAAGTCCGCCCATGATCGCATCTTCGGGCTCATTCGACGTCATCGTCATCGGTGGTGGCCACGCCGGCTGTGAAGCCGCCAGCGCGGCGGCGCGGATGGGTGCCAAGACGGCGCTGGTGACCCATCGGTTTGCGACCATCGGGGCGATGTCCTGCAATCCCGCGATCGGCGGTCTGGGCAAGGGGCATCTGGTCCGGGAAGTCGATGCCCTGGACGGTCTGATGGGCCGGGTCGCCGATGCCGGCGGCATCCAGTTCAGGATGCTGAACCGCCGCAAGGGCCCGGCTGTCCGCGGGCCGCGGGCGCAGGCCGACCGGAAGCTTTATGCGGCGGCGATGCAGGCCGCGATCCGCCAGACCGCCAATCTCGACGTGGTCGAGGGCGAGGCGGACGAACTGATCGTTTTGAATGGCCGGGTGGCCGGGATTCGGCTCGGCGACGGCCGGACGCTTTCGGCCGCGGCCGTCGTCATCACCACCGGCACCTTTTTGCGGGGCCTGATCCATCTCGGCGAAAAGAACTGGCCGGCGGGACGGGTCGGCGAGGCGCCGGCGATGGGCCTGTCGGCCTCTTTCGAACGTGCCGGCTTTACACTGGGCCGCCTGAAGACCGGCACGCCGCCCAGGCTCGACGGTACCACCATCGACTGGTCGGCCGTCGAGATGCAGCCGGGCGACGACCCGCCGGAGCCGTTTTCGGTGATGACGGACGGCATCACGACGCCCCAGATCCAGTGCGGCATCACCCGGACCACGCCCGCCACCCATGAGGTGATCCGGGCCAACGTTCATCGTTCGCCGATGTATTCCGGCCAGATCAAGAGCACCGGCCCGCGCTATTGTCCCTCGATCGAGGACAAGATCGTCCGCTTCGGCGACCGCGACGGCCACCAGATCTTTCTCGAGCCGGAAGGGCTCGATGACACCACCGTCTATCCCAACGGCATCTCGACCTCGCTGCCGGAGGAGGTGCAGCTCGCGATCCTGGCGACCATCCGGGGTCTCGAGCGGGTCAAGATGGTTCGTCCAGGCTACGCTATCGAATACGATCACGTCGATCCGCGCGAACTTGATCCGACGCTACAGACCAAGCGCCTGCCGGGACTTTTCCTGGCCGGACAGATCAACGGCACCACGGGATATGAAGAGGCCGCTGCCCAAGGGATCGTGGCCGGGCTGAACGCCGCGCTGGCGGCGGGCGGGGCCGACCCGATCGTGTTCGACCGCGCCGACGGCTATCTCGGCGTGATGATCGATGACCTCGTCACCCGGGGGATCACCGAGCCCTATCGGATGTTCACCTCGCGCGCCGAGTATCGGCTGACCTTGCGGGCCGACAATGCGGACCAGCGCCTGACCGACAAGGGCATCGCATTGGGATGTGTCGGGCAGGCGAGGGCGGAGCGGCACGCCGCCAAGATGGCCGCACTTGAAGCCGCAAAGGCGTTGGCAAAATCGCTGGCGATCACGCCCAACGAAGCGGCCAGGCATGGACTCGCCCTCAACCGCGATGGCAACCGCCGCTCGGCCTTTGAGCTGCTGGCCTATCCGGAGATCGAGTGGACCGCGCTCTGCGGCATCTGGCCGGAGCTCTCAGCCATCGACCCGGCGATTGCGGTCCATCTTGAGATTGACGCCAAGTACGACGTCTACCTCAAGCGCCAGACCGCCGATGTCGACGCTTTCCGGCGCGATGAGGGGCTGTTGCTGACGGACGTTGATTATGCCGATGTTCCCGGTCTCTCGAACGAAGCCCGCGCCAAACTTCAGGCCGCCCGGCCGCGAACCGTGGGGCAGGCGGGCCGTATCGACGGAATGACGCCAGCGGCGCTCGGGATCCTGGCGGCTTATCTTCGGCGCGAGGCGCGGCGAAAGGCGGCGAGGGCGATCGCATAACGTTTCACGTGAAACAGGCGGCTGGCCGCCATCTCGTCATTGCGAGGAGCGAAGCGACGAAGCAATCCACGCTTTCCTTGCGGCAAGATGGATTGCTTCGCTCGCTCGCAATGACGGCCACAATGATTTCCAATGCGCAAAGCTGACAAATCCGCTTCCCCGACTTCGGCCGCCGACAAAGCGGCCGCCCTCGCCCTCACCCCCATTTCACGTGAAACGGAAGCGCGGCTCGACCGCTACGTCGCGTTGCTCCTGGAGTGGCAGGCCAAGACCAACCTGGTCGCGCCTTCCACGCTTCCACATCTCTGGACCCGCCACATCTCCGATTCGCTCCAGCTCCTCAGCCTGGCTCCGTCGGCAAAGACCTGGGTTGATCTCGGCAGCGGCGGTGGCTTTCCAGGTGTAGTGCTCGCCTGCGCGCTGGCCGAAACACCGGGCGCGATGATCCATCTGGTCGAGCGAATCGGCAAGAAAGCTGCTTTCCTGCGCGAGGCCATTCGCGTCACGGGAGCTCCGGGAACGGTGCATCCCGCCGACATCGGAGATATTGTGGATAGGTTCGCAGACTCAGTCGATTGCGTTACGGCCCGCGCGCTGGCTCCGTTACACCAGCTTATCGGCTTTGCAGAACCATTGGTGCGACGGGGCGCAAAAGCCCTGTTTCTCAAGGGCCAAGATGTAGAGGCTGAGTTGACCGAAGCCACTAAATATTGGAAAGTCCAGCCTAAGCTTCATCCCAGCCGGACGGGCGGACACGGCTGGATCGTCGAACTCGACCATATCGAGCACCAAAATCCCTCCGCGACCTTTTTGGACGGCAGGCCATGAGCGTAATTGATCAGGTTTATCAAGAAGATAGAGCGCCAAAACCGCCGGGCCACCCGCGCATATTGGCGCTCGCCAATCAGAAGGGCGGCGTCGGCAAGACCACCACCGCGATTAACCTCGGCACGGCGCTGGCCGCGATCGGCGAGCGCGTGCTGATCGTCGATCTCGATCCGCAGGGCAACGCTTCGACCGGGCTTGGCATCGATCGCCGCAACCGCAACTGCTCGACCTACGACGTGCTGGTCGGTGAAGCCAAGCTGCGCGAAGGCGTGGTGGCGACCGCGGTGCCGCGGCTGCACATCGCGCCCTCCACCATGGATCTCTCCGGCCTCGAGCTTGAGCTCGGCACGACACCCGGCCGCGCCTTCCGTCTGCGCGATGCGATCGCGGCGCTCAACACCGACGCCACGCCGGACAGCGATTACACTTATGTGCTGATCGACTGCCCGCCCTCGCTCAACCTTCTCACCGTCAATGCGATGGCGGCTTCCGATGCGATCCTGGTGCCGCTGCAATGCGAGTTCTTCGCGCTGGAAGGTCTGTCGCAGCTCCTCCAGACGGTGGAGCAGGTGAAGACCACGCTCAATCCGAATCTGTCGATCCACGGCATCGTGCTCACCATGTTCGACTCGCGCAACAATTTGTCGAACCAGGTCGTCGCCGACGTGCGCCAGTTCATGGGGAGCAAGGTCTACAACACCATGATCCCGCGCAACGTCCGCATCTCCGAGGCGCCGTCCTATGGCAAGCCGGTGCTGGTCTACGATCTCAAATGCGTCGGCAGCGAAGCGTATCTGAAGCTTGCGACGGAAGTGATCCAGCGCGAGCGCGAGCTCAAGACGCATTGATGCGGAATCGCAGGATGGGTAGAGCGCAGCGAAACCCATCACAACAAGCGCGATGGGTTTCGCTTCGCTCTACCCATCCTACTGAAATGCTGATGCTGGAGTACCGCTAGGTGAATTTTAGGGAGCTGGCGATGGCCGAAGAAGCTCGTTCGCGACTGGGCCGAGGTCTTGCAAGTCTGATCGGGGACGTCGGCGGTGAGGCCGCACATGTCGAGCGCCCGCGCAACCAGCGCAAGGTGCCGATCGAATTTTTGAAACCCAATCCGCGCAACCCGCGCAAGGCATTCACTGAGGTCGAGCTGAACGAGCTCTCCGACTCGATCAAGCAGCACGGCGTGATCCAGCCGATCGTGGTGCGGCCGGTGAAGGGTTCGCAGGACCGCTTTGAGATCATCGCCGGCGAGCGGCGCTGGCGGGCGTCGCAGCTCGCGGGCCTGCACGAAGTACCCATCGTTCCGGTCGAGGTCAGCGAATCAGACGCGCTCGAGATCATGATCATCGAGAACGTGCAGCGCGAAGACCTCAACGCGATGGAGGAAGCGCAGGGTTATCACGCGCTCGCGGATGAATTCAAACGCAGCCAGGAAGACATCGCAAAAATCGTCGGCAAGAGCCGCAGCCACGTCGCCAACATGATGCGGCTGACGAAACTGCCGGCCGAGGTGCAGTCGCTGATCTCATCGGGCAAATTGTCGGCCGGCCATGCCCGCGCGCTGATCGGCGTGCCCGATCCGCTCGGCGCGGCCAAGCGCATCGTGGAGGAGGGACTGACGGTCCGCCAAACCGAAGCGCTGGCGCATGAGGAGGGCGTGCCCGAGCGCAAGCCGCAGAAGGCGCGCGCTAGCGGTGGCGGCAAGACCAAGGATGCCGACACCATCGCGCTCGAAAAGCGGGTGAGCGATGCGCTCGGGCTGAACGTCACCGTCAGTCACCGCGATCCCGGCGGCAGCGTCCAGATCAGCTACCGCAGCCTCGACCAGCTCGACGAGGTGATGCGGCGCCTGGCGCGGAGCGGCTAGTTAGTTCGACCACGTCTCTCCTCGTCATTGCGAGGAGCGAAGCGACGAAGCAATCCAGCTTTCTTTGTTGCGGCAAAGCTGGATTGCTTCGCGGAGCCTGTCATCGGGCGCGCATTCGCGCGACCCGTTGGCTCGCAATGACGGTGGTGAGATCTTCCCAACATCTTCGATCGATGCAGCGTCATCCCCGCCGCTTCGCATTGGCCGCGATCGCGAGCAGCGTGCGTTGCGCAATCGCCGCCGCAAGTCCGGTCTGCTTGCGCATGTCGAAGGCTGCGGTGGCGAGCTGGTCGATGATCGTCACCAACCGCGCCGGGCTGAAATTGCGCAAAGCGATCTCGACCGCGCCCTTGCGCGAAAAATGCAGCCGCGGATATCCGCCCTCCAGCACCGCCGAAGCCGGCGTGCCGTCGGCGATCGCAAGCGCGGACTTGTGCAGCCACGCCGCCTGACGCTGCGCGGCCGCGACGATCACGCCGGGATAGGTGCCGGCCACCATTGCCTTGGCGAATTCGCTTTCGACCGTCGCGGCGTTGCCGGCAAACGCGGCGTCCACGATCGGGTCGAGCTTCAGTTCCGACGCGTCGGAAACCACGGTCATCACGTCGTCGAGCGTGACCTCGCCGGCGCCATGGGCAAACAGCGTGAGCTTGCGAAGCTCGTTGCGCGAGGCCTGGCGGTCGCCGCCGAGCAAACCCATCAGCACGGCGCGCGCGTCGGACGCGATGCGCAGCTTTGACACCCCCAGTTCCTCGTCGATCAGTTTTGCCAGGTCGCGCTCGGTGTCGGGATAGCAGCCGATCGCGACCGCGGTCTTGGCACGCTCGCAGGCCTTGCGCAGCGGCGATTCCGCACGGAGGTCGCCGGCCTCGATCACGATGCGGCAATCCTTGACTGCGGAGTCTGCAAGCGTCTCGACACCGCTGGCAAAATTGCGCGAGCCGGCGCGGACGCGGATCGCGCGGCGGCCGCCGAACAGCGGCACCGTCATCGCTTCATCGACCAGCCGCGACGGCTCGGCGGACAATTCATCGCCATCAAGCCGCACCAGCGAAAAGGGATCGTTGGGATCGTCAACGGCGGAGGCCATCAGCGCATTGGCGCGCTCGCGCACCAGACCGGCATCGGGGCCATAGAGCAGGATGATGGGGCGGCCGGGGTCGGGCCGGGCAAGAAAAGCGTCGATGTCTTTTCCGCGGAGGGCGACCATTGCCAAGTCTCTCGGAGTCATTCCGGGACACGCGCCTTCGCGTGGACCCGGAATCTCGATCGAATTCTCTTATCTCTGGATTCCGGGTTCACGCTTCGCGTGCCCCGGAATGACGGAAGGTCAGGTGCCGGCGTAGAAGAACGACGCCAGCCGCGTCTGGATATTTTCGGCGATCTCCTGTGCGGCGCGATCCTCCGCGTCGCGGAGCGCGCGGCTACGGGCGAAGCGCTGGAGCTGACCGGGGATGTCGTAGGACACGCGCGAGAACGTCGAGCCCGTCATGACCTGCTTGTTGTTGTTAAGCTCGATCAACGCATACTGCGCATCGATACCGTAGTTCTCGGTCGATGGCAGTGCCGTCAGGGGATCCAGGATCAGCGAGGAGCGCGAGGTGGTGAAGCGCAGCACCAGCTTATGGGTCGGCGGCATGCCGGTGGCATTGCCATAGAGCTTGAAGGCGAGGGCGTTGCGGACCTCGACCCCGATGCGAGCCTCGCGCGAGGCGTTCGGCTTGTCGACCGGCGGAAGCTCGACGCCCATCAGCTTTTCGCGCAGGGCCGGCGTGCCGTCCGTGCGTTCGGCATACATCGGCTGGAAGCAGCCGGAGGTCAGCGCGGCCAAGGCGGCCACGGCCAGTAGCCGAACGGCAATCCTTCCCCTAGCCAACGACATTCACGATCCTCATGGGAACAACGATCACTTTTTTGACGGGCTTGCCCCCGAGGGCCTGTTTTACCGCATCGAGCGCCAAAACTGCACCCTCGATTTCCGGATTTTGGGCGCCCCGTGGCACGGTTACATCACCCCGTTTCTTGCCGTTGACCTGGACCACCAGCGTCACGGTGTCTTCAACCAGCAAATCGCGTTCGATTTGCGGCCAATCGGCCTCCGAAACCAGCCCCGGCTGGCCCAGCACCACCCAACATTCCTCGGCCAGATGCGGCATCATGGGCGAAATCAGTTGCACAAGGATGACTGCGGCCTCCTTGATCGCCCAAGCGACGTCGGGCGCCGGCTTGTCGCCCTTGGCCAGCACGTCGGCCAGCGCATTGGTGAATTCGCGGATATGGGCGAGGCAGACGTTGAAATGCAGCCGCTCGATGCCGCCGGACACCTTGTCCAGCGCGCCATGGGCGGCCTTGCGCAGCGCCAGCGCCTCGGGACCGAATGAGGCCGGCCGCGCCGCCGGGGCTGACCTGGCAATGTCAGCCGATTCGTTCACCAGCCGCCACAGCCGCTGCACGAAGCGCGAGGCGCCCTGCACCCGCTCGTCGCTCCAGATCACGTCGCGGTCGGGCGGCGAGTCCGACAGCATGAACCAGCGGGCGACGTCGGCGCCGTAGGTCGCGATGATGTCGTCGGGGTCGACCGTGTTTTTCTTCGACTTCGACATCTTTTCGATCGGGCCGATCGTGACCTCGTCGCCGCCATAGATCATCGTCGCGCGGCGTATGCCGTCGATCGCCTCGACCTTCACCTCCGCCGGCGTGACAAAGGTGCCGTCGGCCTTCTGGTAGGTCTCGTGCACCACCATGCCTTGCGTGAACATGCCGGCGAACGGCTCCTTCATGTCGATGTGGCCGGTCGCCTTCATCGCCCGGGTGAAGAAGCGGCTATAGAGCAGATGCAGAATTGCGTGCTCGACGCCGCCGATATACTGGTCGACCGGCATCATCCGGTTGACGATCTTTGGTGTGGTCGGCGCCGCCTCGTTCCAGGGGTCGGTGAAGCGCGCAAAATACCAGGACGAATCCACGAAGGTGTCCATGGTGTCGGTTTCGCGCTGCGCCTTGCCGCCGCACTTGGGACAAGTGACGTGCTTCCAGGTCGGGTGATGGTCGAGCGCGTTGCCCGGCTTGTCGAAGGTGGCGTCCTCCGGCAGCGTGACCGGCAGGTCCTTGTCCGGGACCGGCACCACGTCGCATTTCGGGCAATGGATGACTGGGATCGGGCAGCCCCAATAGCGCTGGCGCGAAATGCCCCAGTCGCGCAGGCGAAAGTTCACCTGCCGCTCGCCGACCGGCGCATTGCCGCGGGTCTCGGTTTCCAGCCGCTTCGCCACCTCTTCCTTGGCCTGCTCGATGGTCATGCCATCGAGGAAGCGCGAATTGATCATGCGGCCGTCGCCGTCATAGGCGGTGTCCGTGATGACGAAGGTCTTGGGATCGGCGTCCGGCGGGCACACCACCGGGACGTTGCCGAGCTTGTACTTGTTGACGAAGTCGAGGTCGCGCTGGTCATGCGCCGGGCAGCCGAAGATCGCCCCGGTGCCGTATTCCATCAGCACGAAGTTCGCGACATAGACCGGCAGCTTCCAGCTCGGGTCGAACGGATGGATCGCCTTGATGCCGGTGTCAAAGCCCTGCTTCTCGGCGGTGTCGATGATCTCCTGCGCAGTGCCGATCTTCTTGATGTCGGCGATGAACTCCGCGAGCTTCGGATTCTTTGCCGCAGCGGCCTGCGCCAGCGGATGATCGGCCGAGATCGCCATGAACTTTGCGCCGAACAGCGTGTCCGGCCGCGTCGTGAAGATTCGCAGCTCGGTCTCACCGGCGGGCGAGGTCGCCGTATCAAGCGCAAAGCGGATCAGCAGGCCTTCGCTGCGGCCGATCCAGTTGCGCTGCATCAGCCGCACCTTGTCGGGCCAGCGGTCGAGGCCGTCGAGCGCGTCCAGCAGCTCTTGCGAGTATTTCGTGATCTTGAAGACCCACTGGTTCATCTCGCGCTGCTCGACGACGGCGCCGGAGCGCCAGCCGCGGCCGTCGATCACCTGCTCGTTGGCGAGCACGGTCATGTCGACGGGATCCCAGTTGAGCTTGCGCTTCTCGCGTTCGGCGAGGCCCGCGCGCAGAAAATCCAGGAACATCTTCTGCTGATGCTTGTAGTAGCTGGGGTCGCAGGTTGCGAACTCGCGTGACCAGTCCAGGGACAGCCCGATCGACTGGAGCTGCTTCTTCATCGCGGCGATGTTGTCGTAGGTCCAGGCCTTCGGCGCCACCTTGCGCTCGATCGCGGCGTTCTCCGCCGGCAGGCCAAAGGCGTCCCAGCCCATCGGGTGCAGCACGTTAAAGCCCTTGGCGCGCATGAAGCGGGCCAGCACGTCGCCCAGCGTGTAGTTCCGGACATGCCCGATATGGATGCGCCCGGACGGGTAGGGGAACATCTCGAGCACATAATATTTCGGCCGCGGATCGTCGTTTTTGGAGGCGAAGATCGCCTTTTCGTCCCACTGGCGTTGCCAGCGCGGCTCGGTTTCACGGGCGTTGTAGCGTTCGGAGGTCATGAAATCGCTGGGCTTTTGGTGGATTCGCGGGTCCTCTAGAGGACGGCGGACTAGGCCACAAAAGCGGCTGCGGGGTCAACGGCTTGAGCGGATGGCGGGGCTGCTCAACTCGCTAGCGCCATGCCGGCTTCGTCGACCAGCTTCACAAACCCATGCTCGACCACGGTGTTGCGGCCGCGGTGCTTGGCGGCATAGAGCGCGGCGTCCGCCGCCTCGATCAGATCGCCGGGGCGCTGCGTCTCGTTCGGTAGGGTGCAGGCAATGCCGATGCTGACGGTGACGGAGCGGTGGCTCGAGGTCGCATGCGGGATGCCGAGGCTTTGCACCGTGGCGCGGATCACCTCGCCGATCTCCGAGGCGCGGGCGGCATCGGTGTTGGGCAGCAGCAGGCAAAATTCCTCGCCGCCATAGCGGCCGGCAAAGCCCATATTGTCGGCAGCGATGCCGGACAGCGTCTCGCCCAGCCGGGTCAGGCAGGCATCGCCCTCGGGATGGCCGTAGGTGTCGTTGTAGAGCTTGAAGTGATCGACATCGATCATCATCAGCGACAGCTCGCTGTCGTATTGCTGGGAGCGCATCCACTCGAAATCGAGCCGGCTCTGGAAGCCGCGGCGGTTGGCAAGGCCGGTGAGCATGTCGATCGAGGCCATCACGGTGAGGCGGTCGTTGGTCGCGACCATCTCCCGTTCGCGCTGGCTGAGCTGGGCCGCCATCGCGTTGAAGGCGCGCGCCAGCGGCACGAATTCGGCGGGCAGCTTGCTGCGCCCCACGCGCGCCGACCATTCGCCCTCGCCGAAGCGTTTGGCCATTCCCGTCATCATCTCGATCGGCTGGATGATCAGCTTTTCCGCGCCGACCAGCGCGCCGAACAGCACGAACAGGCAGACGAAGCCGAGTTGCAGCAGCGCAGTTCGGATCTCGCGGTTGATCGCCGCGGTCACCTTGGCCTCGTCGATGTTGACGATCAGGCGCGACTGCGTACCGGGGATCTGGGCAAAATTCACCAGGCGGTTTGAGCCGTCGGCGGCCGCAAAGGCGATCGACCCTGACGGCGCGCCGGAGACCAGCGCCTTGTGAGCGATCGCCGACAACAGCGGCACCGAATCCAGCGGCTTGCCGATCCGGCTGGCCTGGTCGGCGGGAGCTGCGAGCACGGTGCCGCTGCTGTCGACCAGCACGGAGGAAATGCCGGGCCGGCCGCCGAGATTGGCCATGATCTTCGACATCCAGTCGATATTGATGCTCGCAAGAATCACGGCGTCCGAATCAGGATCGATCGCCGATACCGGGTAGGCCGCCATGATCAGCGGCGTGTTGGTTGGCCGCGCCAGGATGAAATCCGAGAAGACAAAATTGCGGGTCTCGCGGGCCTTGATCAGATAAGGCCGGTCGCTGACGTCGATGCCGACATACGTGTTGGTGGTCGAGCACTGGATGCGGCCGTCGTTGCCGACGATCATCACGCTGCGGATCCAGGGCAGGTTGCTCGGCAGGCTGGCGCGCATGACGTCGCAGCTGCGGCCGATGCCGCCGGCGGCGCGGATATAGGCCGTCGATTTCAGGATCGTCTCGACCGATGAGATGATCTCGCGCTGGGTGTCGGCGCTGTGCTGGACCAGGCTTTTGTATTCCTCGGAGGTCTGCGCGAGCTGCTTGGTACGCGTTTCCTCCAGCGAACGAACGCGTTCCAGCATCAGGGGCGCCACCAGCATCAGCGCCAGCAGCGCAAGGCGCGTGCGGATGCCAAGAAGCTTCTTGAGTTTCACCCTGTTGCGGCTGAAAATAACGCGCGACATTCGTTG
Source organism: Bradyrhizobium lablabi (assembly GCF_018129385.1). Lineage (GTDB taxonomy): Bacteria > Pseudomonadota > Alphaproteobacteria > Rhizobiales > Xanthobacteraceae > Bradyrhizobium > Bradyrhizobium lablabi_C. The sequence goes on along the minus strand of NZ_JAFCLN010000008.1, from coordinate 177,277 downwards.
CCCTGCCCCGTGGCAAGGTAACGGCAAGGGTTCAAAATCCCTTTCCCGAACTTGGTAAAATTAGAGCAAACCAGGCAAATTCGCGGCGTTGGAGATGACATGGCGGCCGAGACGACTGCGCCGGTAACTTCGTCTTCACCAAACGGCCTGGCCGCGGTGGAGCAGGAGATTGCACGCGCCTGCAAGGATGCGGGGCGCGACCGCACGTCGGTGACGCTGATCGCGGTGTCGAAAACGTTCGATGCGGAAGCGATTTCGCCGGTTATCACGGCCGGACAGCATGTTTTCGGCGAGAATCGCGTGCAGGAGGCGAAGGCGAAGTGGCCAGGGTTAATGATGGCTTACCCCGGCATCGTGCTGCATCTGATCGGGCCGCTACAGTCCAACAAGGCAAAGGAAGCGGTCGCGCTGTTTCACGCCATCCATTCGGTCGATCGTCCGAGTATTTGCGAAGCGTTAGCCAAGGAAATGAAATTACAGGGGCGGCAGCCGGAACTGTTCATTCAGATCAATACCGGCGAGGAGCCGCAAAAGGCCGGCGTCGCGCCGGCGGAGGCCGATGCCTTCATCGCGGCCTGCCGCGAGAAATACGGCCTGACGATCGCGGGGCTGATGTGCATCCCGCCGGTTGACGAGGCGCCGGCGCCGCACTTTGCCCTCACCGCGAAGATCGCCGCGCGCAACGGGCTGAAGAATCTGTCGATGGGCATGAGCGCCGATTTCGTCACCGCGATTCAGTTCGGTGCGACGCATGTGCGCGTGGGATCGGCGATTTTCGGGCATCGGTGATTCGTCGTCCTTCGCCGTCATTGCGAGCGAAGCGAAGCAATCCATGCATCCGCACGGGGAAAGATGGATTGCTTCGTCGCTTCAGCGCAAAATTGCTCCGCAATTTTGTCGCGGGCTCCTCGCAATGACGGGATGAGAGTCTACCCAAACCCCACGGACACCTTTCCCAGCACGCCGAAATCCGCCGCACAGAAATCGCCGGCCGCAATCGGCAGCGGCGGATGGCAGGTGCCTGTGGTGACCACCCTTCCCGCCTTCAAGGTCACGCCGAGCTGGCGCAATTCGTTGGCGAGCCAGGTCAGCGCGACGCGGGGGTCGCCAAGCACGTTCTTGCCGTGCCCGATGAACTGCTGGCCGCGCATCGTGGTGACGGGGCGATGCTCGATCAGGTCCATTGAACGCCAGTCCGCCGTCGTCGCGGGCCCGAGCACGAACAGATGCGCGCAGGCATTGTCGGCGATCAGTTGCGCTTCGCCGGCGCCGACGAAATCCGCAAAGCGCGAGTCCGGAATCTCGATCGCCGGATGCAGCGTGTCGACGGCGTCGAGCACCTGCTGCACGGTGTAGGGCGTCGAGCGCGCCGGCAGATCGGTCTTCGTGCGGAAGGCGAATTCGGGCTCAGCGACGCGCATTTCATTGCCGGCCATCGAGGCCATGCCGCCGTCGGCAATCACCGTTTCGGCCAGAATGCGTCCCGCCATCGGGCCGGCGACATTGATGTGCTTCTGCCCGGCCTCACTGGTGGCCGCAATCTTCCAGCCGAACAGGTGCGTGGTGGAGAAGCGTTCGAGCGCGGCCTGGATGGCGTAGCCTTCGGTGCGATTGGTTGGACGCATCCAGTCGTCGAGCGCGGCGAGTTTGGTGCCGGCGCGCCAATGCTCATGCAGGATCTGCGACGCCGATACGATCTGGTTTTTCTCGAGCATGATTGGTCCCCAAAATGATGCTCATCCAATAATGATCCTGGTCTGCGGCCCCATCCGCCGCAGCAGGCGTAACATCGCCGATCGCGTCATCGATACGCAGCCCGCGGTCGGCGAGAAATCGGTGCGGGCCAGATGCAGGAACACGGCGCTGCCGCGGCCGGCAATGCGCGGCGCGGCATTGTGGTCGATCTCGACGATGAAGTCATAGAGATGATCTTCGCGCGTCAACCGGTCGCCGCCCTCGCCGTCGCGTAGCCGCACCGGCTGGTTGTAGTGACGGTCGGCCGGGTCTTCGCACCAGGCGTCCTCGCGACGAATCGTGCGAATTGGCAAAAACGTCTTTGGCCTGATGTGACGATCTGCTCGCCACCACAAACGCAGCGGATAAAACGTGCCGCGCGGCGTCCCGCCGTCGCCTTCCCGCTTGTTGGCCTTGATGCCGCCCCGGCCTAACGCGACCGGTACGGTCCAGCCGTCCGCCGTCAGCCAGCCGCGCCTGATGTCGCCGGCGGCAGCGTGGACGGTGATCGCCGAGAGCGGCCGATCACGCGGACTTGTCTCATAAGTGATTGAAATCTTGAACCTTCCCATCCTGCCGCGGGGTTCCCGGGCTTGCCTCCCAGGCCCCGAATGTCCTATTTGACGCAATCGAACGACATTCACCAAAAAGACCGCAAATTCTGGAGTAGAATACGGCTCAGCTTGTGAATCTGTAACTATCCCCTACCTGAATACGAATTAATGCCCGGCACTTCGGGTCTGTCTATCAAGTCTCGGCCAAAGCGCTTCCGCTTGTGTCCGCTGCCTGAGCTTCCAAGAGGATCGTATCAATGGCCAATGCCCGCAAGATCCTGATCGTCGATGATGACACCGATCTCCGCGACACGCTGGTTGAGCAACTATCGCTGCATGATGAATTCGAGGCTTCCGCCGTCGATACCGGCGCCAAGGGCGCCAGCGCCGCGAAGACTGATTCGCCCGATCTCGTGCTGATGGATGTGGGCCTGCCCGACACCGATGGCCGTGAGGTCGTACGCAGCTTGCGCAAGGGTGGCTTCAAGGCTCCCATCATCATGCTGACTGGCCACGACACCGATTCGGACACCATCCTCGGCCTTGAATCCGGCGCCAACGATTATGTGGCTAAGCCGTTCCGCTTCGCGGTGCTGCTGGCGCGCATCCGGGCCCAGCTCCGTCAGCATGAGGCCAGCGAGGACGCGGTGTTCTCGGTCGGCCCGTATTCCTTCCGTCCCGGCTCCAAGATGCTGACCGGTGCCAACGCCCGGAAGGTGCGGTTGACGGAGAAAGAAACCGCGATCCTGCGCTTCCTGTACCGCGCCGGCCAGCTCCCGGTCTCCCGCGAGACGCTGCTTCAGGAAGTCTGGGGCTATAATTCCGGCGTCACCACCCATACGCTCGAAACCCATATCTACCGGCTGCGCCAGAAGATCGAGAAAGATGCGGCCAATCCTGAGATCCTGGTGACGGAAGCCGGTGGCTACAAGCTGGTGCCGTGATACGATTCGCCTTTAGCGATTCGTAGCTCACGGACACCGATCACCGGTCCTTTATGTCGATCGAAGACGATGTAGCCCTGCTGGAGCGCGTGCCGACCCTGCGCCTGCTGGGGTCGTCGTCCCTGCGCATGCTGGCGATCGGCTCCGAACAGCGCAACTTCGAACGCGGCGACTACCTCTTCCAGGCCGGCGAGGAAGCCGATTCCGGCTTCATCGTCCAGCGTGGCGCATTCCGCATCGATGACGGCGTTGCCGCCGAAATCACCGTCGGCCCCGGGACGCTGATCGGCGAGCTTGCGCTTGTGGTCGCGATGCGGCGGCCCTCGACGGCGGTTGCGCTGGAGCGTTCTTCCGCGATCCGGATCGCGCGCAGCCTGTTCCAGCGCGTGCTCGAAAGCGACCCCGCCGCGGCGCACCGCCTGCGCGACGAATTCGCCACCCGCACCAGCCAGCTCGCCAGCGACATTTTGATGGCCGGCGCCAAGTTGAGCACCTAGCCGTCGTCCCGGCCAAGCCAACGGGTCGCGCGAATGCGCGCCCGATGACAGGCTCCGCGCGAGCCGGGACCCATACGCCGCGGCCCTTGTTGTCTTGCGATGGCCTCAGCCAGCCTTTTCTCGCCACGAGCATAACGCGGTATGGGTCCCTGCGTTCGCAGGGACGACGGTCACACCTCCAGCGTCGCCGTCACAGGCACATGATCGGACGGCCGATCCCAGCCGCGCGCATCGCGCAAAATGCGGAAATCGCTGATATGGTCCTTCAGCGCGCGCGACACCCAGATATGGTCGAGTCGGCGGCCGCGGTCGTTGGCGGTCCAGTCCGCCGCGCGATAGCTCCACCAGGTATAGACTTTTTCCGACATCGGTATCTTTTCGCGCGCGACGTCGAACCACTCGCCGTGGGTTTGCGCCGCCAGCAGCTTTTCGCATTCGATCGGCGTATGCGACACCACCTTCAACAACTGCTTGTGCGACCACACGTCGTTCTCATGCGGCGCCACGTTGAGGTCGCCGACCAGGATATGCCGGTCGTCGCCGCGCGGATGCAGCGGTTCGCACGCCTTCATCTCGTCGAGGAAGCGCAGCTTGTGATCGAACTTTTCGTTGAGCGCGGGATCGGGGATGTCGCCGCCGGCGGGCACATAGAAATTATGCAGCACCAGCGGCCGTGAAAGCTGCGCCTTCTCGCCGAACGAAACCGAGATGTGGCGGGAATCGACCTTGTCGCAGAAGGTGCGGATGTCGGTGTTCTCGAACGGCAGCCGCGAGATGATGGCGACGCCGTGATAGCCCTTCTGCCCGTTCAGCGCGATATGCTCATAGCCGAGCCGGCGAAAACGCTTCAGCGGAAAGGCATCGTCGATGCACTTGGTCTCCTGGAGGCACAGCACGTCCGGCCGCGTCGCCTTGATGAATTTTGCGACGAGATCGATCCGCAGGCGGACCGAATTGATGTTCCAGGTTGTCAGGGAGAAACGCATGGGGACGGTGTAGCAGGCTTTGCTGCCCGTCATGGCCGGGCTTGGCCCGGCCATCCACGTCTTTCTTTGGCACCATAAGACGTGGATGCCCGGGACAAGCCCGGGCATGACGACATTGCAGGAATTGACCGGCTAGCCCGGCGGCAGCGAGTAGTTCGTAAAGTCGATCTTGAACAGGCCGGGATCGACCTTCTTCTGGGCATCGAGATTGTAGACCGCGACCGTGGTGTCGTAGCCCTGCGGGTCGGTCACGGTCCATTGCTTGAGCTGGCCGTCCTTGGCGCCGACCATCAGCATCAGGCGGCTGGTGCCGATCAGGGCCTGCTTCTCCTCGATGGTCACGCTGATGAAGACGTCGTCCGCGGTCACGCTGACGACGTTGGTGTCCTTCAACAGGTCGATCCGGTCGGACAGCAGAAAGCGCAGCGGCGTCTGCGACAACGGATAGATATCCTGCGTGGCGAGCTTGCGGTCGCGCACCGCGAGCGAGGAGCCGTCGGCGACGATCGCAATTGGCGTCGGCGGATCATATTCGAAGCGCACCTTGCCGGGTTTCTGGATGTAGAAGTCGCCCTTGGTCTTGCTGCCGTCCGGGCCGACCTGCACGAAATTGCCGCTCAGCTGTTGCAGCGACGAAAGATAGCTCGAGACCTTTGCGGCCTGTGCCTTCTGGTTTGCATCGAACGTCGCAAAGATATTGGCGGGCTGATTGCGCCGCGGATCGGGAATAACGGGATTCGGCGGCGTCTGCGTGGTGCCCGTCGTCAGCGGCGGCTTCTGCTGTTCGGAGGCGCTCATCTGCGTATTGTCGCGCGCTTTGGGCGCGGGCTTGGGCACCGGAACGGTCTGCGCCGAAGATGGCGTGGCTGCGCCCGCGAGCGAAGCGGCAACGAACAGCGCCGAAGCAGCACGCAGGTTGCGAATCATGGATTGCTTTGCCATTCGAATTTCAGGACTTTCGTTCGATACGCGCCGTTCCGCAGCCAACGGCCATTTTATCGCGATTTCAGCTCGATGAGGTATCGTTTTTCCGTGAAAAGTTGATGCAAAATTCGGCTCGAATCAGAACCCGCCCTCTTCTTCTCCGACCAGGATTTCACGCTTGCCCGCGTGATTCGCGGGGCCCACGATGCCTTCGAGTTCCATGCGCTCCATCAGCGAAGCCGCGCGATTATAACCGATCTGCAGGCGGCGCTGGATGTAGGAGGTCGAGGCCTTCTGGTCGCGCTTGACGATCGCGACCGCCTGCTGGAACAGGTCGCCGCCGCCATCGCCGCCCATGCCGGTGGCATCGAACACGGCGCCGTCCTCGTCGGTCGGCTCTTCCGCGGTGACCGCTTCGAGATATTCCGGGGCGCCCTGCGTCTTGAGATGGCGCACCACCTTTTCGACTTCCTCGTCCGAGGCGAACGGTCCGTGCACGCGGCTGATGCGGCCGCCGCCGGCCATGTAGAGCATGTCGCCCTGGCCGAGCAATTGCTCGGCGCCCATCTCGCCCAGGATCGTGCGGCTGTCGATCTTTGACGTGACCTGGAAGGCGATGCGGGTCGGGAAGTTGGCCTTGATGGTGCCGGTGATGACGTCGACCGACGGGCGTTGCGTTGCGAGGATCACATGCAGGCCCGCCGCGCGCGCCATCTGCGCAAGCCGCTGTACCGCGCCTTCGATGTCCTTGCCGGCGACCATCATCAGGTCGGCCATTTCGTCGACGATGATCACGATATAGGGCAGCGGCTCGAGATCGAGCTTTTCTTCCTCGTAGATCGCCTTGCCGGTCTCCTTGTCGAAGCCGGTATGCACGGTGCGTGTGAGTTCCTCGCCCTTGCCCTTGGCTTCAACGAGACGGGTGTTGTAGCCGTCGATATTGCGCACGCCGAGCTTGGCCATCCGCTTGTAGCGCTCTTCCATCTCGCGCACGGCCCATTTCAGCGCAACCACCGCCTTCTTCGGATCGGTCACGACCGGCGTCAGCAGATGCGGGATGCCGTCATAGACTGAGAGTTCGAGCATCTTCGGATCGACCATGATGAGGCGGCACTGATCCGGCCGCAGCCGGTAGACCAGGCTGAGGATCATGGTGTTGATCGCAACCGATTTGCCGGAGCCGGTGGTGCCGGCGATCAGCATATGCGGCGTGCGCGCCAGATCAATGATGACAGGGTCGCCGCCGATGGTCTTGCCGAGGCACAGCGGCAGTTTTGCAACGGAGTCCGCGCTCTCCTTCGCCGTCAACAATTCGCGCAGGTAAACCTTTTCGCGGTGCGCGTTCGGCAGCTCGATGCCGATCGCATTGCGGCCGGCGACCACGGCGACGCGCGCCGACAGCGCACTCATCGAACGCGCGATGTCGTCGGCAAGGCCGATCACGCGCGAGGACTTGATGCCGGGCGCGGGCTCGAGCTCATATAGAGTCACGACGGGGCCCGGATTGGCCTTGACGATCTCGCCGCGCACGCCGAAGTCGCCCAGCACGCCTTCCAGCGACCGCGAATTGGCTTCCAGCTCGGCCTTGCTGAGCGGCTGCCGGTCCGAAGCCTTCGGCGCCGTGAGCACCGATACGGAGGGAAGTTCGAACTTGCCGGATTTTTTGGCAACGCGCGGCTCGGCCTTCTTGCGCGGCGCGCGAACGACGGGCTCCTCCTCCTCGTCCTCTTCGTCTTCTTCCTCGTATTCCTCCTCGCCATCGTCCTGCGGCGCAATCGAGGGCGCGCGGCGTCCGTCAAGATTGGGCTCCTGGCGTTCGAAGGAGAGTTTTGGCGCGGGACCGGAAGAAACCAGCGAACGATAGGCGGTCGCGAGGAACCAGCCGATCCGCGCCTTGGCGCTCATGATGGCGTGGAACAGCCAGCCCAGCGAAACCGAGCTGCGGCCTTCTTCTTCCTCCTCCACGAACGGCGCGTCATCGTCCTCGATCGGCGTCAGCTCTTGGTCCTCGCGCGGCCGCGCGCCCCATCCGCAGGCGAACAGGAAGGCGGCCATCATGGCGGCGAACAGGATGATGCCGAGCACGAGGCGATAGACGACACCGGGCGGACCGAACACGACGGCCGGCGCGCGTACCAGCGCATCGCCCACCACGCCGCCAAGCCCGGTCGGCAGCGGCCAGGCGCCGCCATGCGGAAAGCAGCTCGCAAAACCGGCCGCGATCGCCGTGCACAGGATCCAGCAGCCGAGCCGCAGCGCTTCGCGATCGAAGGCGCGATGGGTCAGCATGCGCCAGCCCCACACCGCGACCGTCAGGATCAGCATGATCGAGCCGAGCCCGAGGATTTGCATCGACAGATCGGCGCCGATCGCGCCGGGATAGCCCAGCACGTTGCGGATCGCGCGCGAGGTGGCGTGGCTCAGGCTCGGATCCTGCACCGACCAGGTCATCAGCGCGGCGGCCGCGACGCCCGACAGCGAGATCAGGCCGAGGCCCATGAGCTCGCGCAAGCGCCGCACCAGCGCGTCGCGGATCGAGGCGGGCAAGTGGCCGACCAGGGGAATGACACGTTCGATCGCTGGCATGGTGATGCGGCGCCTCGCGATTATTCGAGAATTTCGACCAGCCGGTGCAATGCCTCGGCCGTTGATTCACTGTCCGATACCAGTGCCAGCCGGATGTAGCCGGCGCCGGGATTGCTGCCGTCGTTCTGCAACCGCGCCAGATAGCTTCCGGGAATCACGCGAACGCCGGCGTCGCGATAGAGCCTGACGGCCGCGGCTTCATCGCCGCCGCGGTCGGATACGTCCAGCCAGACGCAAAAGCCGCCGGCAGGACGGACATAGCCATAGCGGCTGCCGAGGATCTGGTCGGCGAGATCGAACTTGATCCGGTACAGCCTGCGGTTCTCCTCGACATGAGTCTCGTCGCTGTAGGCCGCGACGGCAACGTGCTGGAGCGGCACCGGCACCTGGGGAGCGGCGACGTTACGCAGCTCGAGAAACGCCGCGAGGAATTTCCTGTCGCCGGCGGCGAAGCCGACACGCATGCCCGGCAGGTTCGAGCGTTTTGACAGCGACTGGAACGCGATCACGTTGGCAAAGTCCGGCCCGGCGCATTCCAGGGCGCTGCCCGGCGCCTGCTTGGTGTAGATCTCCGAATAACACTCGTCGCTGAGGATGAAAAAACCGTAGCGGTCGGCAAGCTGTTTCAAGCGCGCAAAATATTCAGGCGAGGCTACAGAGCCTTGCGGGTTCGCCGGCGAGGCGATGAACATCGCAACCGTGCGCGACAGCAGCGCTTCGTCGAGCGAATCGAGGTCGGGCAAGAATCCGTTGGCGAGCGTCGTCGGCAGGTAAACGTGTTCGCAGCCGGCCGCGCGCGCGCCGGCCCCGTAGGCGGGATAGAAGGGATTGGGCATCAGGATCACCGGCCGGCCCTTGCGGGGACTTGCAAGCCGCGCGGCGGTGATCGCCGCAAAAAACAGCCCTTCGCGGCTGCCGTTCAGCACCAGGATTTCGGTCTCGGGATCGACCGGGCGGGGCAGGCGGAAGCGGGTCGAAAGCCAGTTCGCCGCCGCCCGCCGGAACGGCTCGATGCCCTTGGCGAGCGGATAGCGGCCAAAGTCGGCAGTGTATTTTGCCAGCACCGGGCCGACGAATGCCGGGACGGGGTGCTGTGGCTCGCCTAATGACAATGTTATCAATGGCTTGCCGGGCTGGTAGGGCGTCAGCAATTCGGTGGTCCGCACAAACGGCGAGCGCTCGGCCTGACCGGCAGCGCTGTTGCTGCCGGCGTCCTGCGCCAGGCCGGAAGAGGCGGTCATTGCCATGTCAGAAACGCCAGCACTTTCAATGCGGCCGGGCAAGGTGCGCCGGCCGAAAGACCCCGATGAAACCACCATAGATACGGCGAGGTTAAGACGCGATTAACCATCGGCCGCAGTGGACAATTTGCAGGGTATTACCATATTCTAAGTCAGTATTACTCCTGAGGTTCGACAATGGCTACCACCGTTACCAGAAAGGGTCAGGTTACCATTCCGAAGTCGGTGCGAGACCATCTGGGGATTGGTCCGGGCAGCAAAGTGGACTTCCGACGAAGTGCCGATGGCGGAATTCTCATCGAGAAGGCCGATGGCCCGCAACAACCGAGCCGGTTTGCCAGGCTTCGTGGGTCGGCAGGTCCGGGCATGACCACCGACGAGATAATGGCCCTGCTCCGCGGCGATCCGGAATGACGCTGGTCGATTCCAGTGTTTTGCTTGATCTGGTGACGGATGGCGAGGCTTGGGCTGACTGGTCGCAAGCTCAACTCGAACAGGCGGCGCTGAACGGACCGCTTCTCATCAACGACGTCGTCTACGCGGAAGTCTCGGCGCGATTTATTTCGATCGAAGCCGTCGAAGCAGTGTTGCTCGACATGGGCATCGAAGTCGCGCCGATCCCGCGATCAGCGCTCTTTCTGGCTGGCAAGGCATATCTTCGATACCGGGCCAGCGGAGGCATTCGCACCGGCGTCCTGTCCGATTTCTTCATCGGCGCGCATGCCGCCGCCGAAAAGCTGCCGTTGCTGACGCGTGATGGACGGCGCTACCAAAGCTATTTTCCAGCAATCACGATCATAGCGCCGAAGGAGAGTTAGCTTTGCAGGAATTGCCTCCCGATCTTTTCGCCTGACAATTTTGCCTGTTGTTAACCGGCTTGCGAGGAATGCTTCGGCCTTAGCGATTTGCAGTCCATTCGGATGCTACGGCATTGCCCAACAGGGCAGGCCATGACCACTCAGATCGTCACGCACAAGGACGTGCTGCGATACACCGCAAGACACGTTTCGATCGCGGTGGGTCTGACTTTCGTCATGACGCTGGCGACCGCGCTGATGCATCTCGGCGCCAATGCGGCTGCTGCCGTCCGCGTCGGCGACGTCATCATCATGAGCGTCTGTGCGGCCACCGTGATTTCGGCGGTGCTTTCGGGGATCATGATCTACCGCTCGGCCCTGCTGATGCAGGAGCTGACGCTGACGCGCCGCGAATTGTCGCGCATCTCGCAGACCGATCAGCTCACCGGCTTGTTGAACCGCCGCGGCTTTGACGATGCGGCGAGTTCCGCGCTGCGGTCGGCCTATCATGCCGGCCAGCCGGCCGTGATCTTCATGTGCGACATCGACCACTTCAAGTCGATCAACGACCGCTTCGGCCACGAATTCGGCGACAAGGCGCTGATCGAGATCGCCGACGTGCTGCGCAACTTCTCCCGGGCGCATGGTGCGCTGGTGGCACGGCACGGCGGCGAAGAGTTCGCCGCGCTGATGATCGGCATCAGCCGCGAACAGGCCGAGCTGCATGCCGAGGAAATCCGCAAGGCTTGTTCGGCCCGCGAAATTTCCAGCGGCGGAATCTCCGAGCACGTGACGATCAGCATCGGCTTCACCGTCTCGCGCGGCGAAACCGAGCTCGCCAGGATCATGCGTGTGGCCGACCAGGCGCTCTATTTGGCCAAGCGTCGCGGCCGCGACCGCGTCGAGCGCGCCGACGAGTTCTCGCTCGCCGCCGCCTGAAGCCGAGCTTCCGTCATTTGCTGTCGACATGGCCGGGCTTGTCCCGGCCATCCACGTCCGTCTTCTGTCCCCAGACAACCCCCACGAATCGGGACGGATCCTACTGTGCATGGGGTTGTTTTGCAGATTCGGTGTGCCGCTATCGCTGCGGCAGCCGTTCGAACGCCGGCATCCCTTCCGGAATCATATGAAACGGCTGCTTGTCGACGGTGTAGATCGCGACCTGCGGCATCATCAGGGCCGGCTGATCGAGCGTGCCGACCTTGATCACGACGACCGGCCGCTGCGGCCGCGTCACGATATGCGTGCCGCATTCGGCGCAAAATTCTCGCGTCACCGGCTTTTCCAGATCCTTGCGTGCGAACTGTTTTGGCGCGCCTTTGGTGTATTTGAAGCCGTCGGGCGACATCGCCACGAACATGTTGGGCGAGCCGCCGGTGATGTACTGGCACTCGCGGCAATGGCACTGCGCCTTCATCATCGGCTCGCCCTCGGCCTCATAGCGCACGGCGCCGCAATAGCATCCGCCTGAAAGCTTCATCTGACGCTCTCCCTAGTGTTTGGCGGCGGCCTTGTTGGCCGCCGCATTGTTGAGGACGATCAGCCCGTCCACCGCGACGCCCACCTTGCTGTTGATCAGGAACGGATTGACGTCGATCGAGGCGATGCGGCCGTCGGCATCGGCCATCAGGTTGGACAGGCCGACCAGCGCCTTCACCGCGGATGCCTCGTGCAGCGCCGGCTTGCCGCGATAGCCTTTGATCTTCACGCCGGCCTTGGTCTTGTGGATCAGTTGCCTCGCCTCATCCGCATCCAGCGGCGCGCCGGCGAGCGCGACATCCTTCATCAGCTCGATATCGACGCCGCCGGTGCCAAACAGCACCACCGGCCCCATCTCGGCATCAAGGGATGCGCCGACCACCAGCTCGAGGTCGGCCTTGACCTGTTGTGCGATCAGGATGCCCTCGAGCTTCGGCTTGCCCTTGATCTTCTTCACCCGCCTGGTGATGTCCTCAAATGCCTTCTTCACCTCGGCTGCGCTGTTGAGGTTGAGCACCACGCCGCCGACGTCCGACTTGTGCAGGATGTCCGGGCTGACCACTTTGGCCACGACCGGAAAGCCGATTTTCTTCGCGATCCTGGCGGCCTCGGCCGCACTCTGGGCGATCTCCTCCTTCGAGATCGGGATGCCATAGGCCTTCAGCAGCTTTTTCGAGGCAACCTCGTCGAGCGCCGCAGCGCCATTGGCGCTTTTCAGCGCTTTCTCCAGCACGGCGCGCGCGGATGCCTTCGAGCTCGAGACGATGTCGGGCACTTCCTTGCGCAGCGAGGCATATTCGATCAGCGACTTGATCGCCCCGACCGCGCGGTCCAGTCCCTGCAGTACCGCGACATGCGGCAGCGTCTTTCGCAAGCCTTTCATGAACTCGGTAAAACCGATCGACATCGCGCTGATGTAGATCACGGGCTTGTTGGCCTCAGCAGCCATTTCGTTGACGATGCGCAAGTTGCGCTCGCGCAGCTCGTGCGGCGCTTTCGGCAGTTCGGAATCGATGATGACGATGTCGGTGTCGGGATCGTCGATCATGATCTTGATCGATTTCATGTAGACGGAGGGATCGACCACCGCAGCGAAGCCGGCATCCAGGGGATTCCCCACGATGCTGCCCGGGCCGAGCATTGTTGCCAGTTGCTGCGAGGCATTGGGGGAGAGCGGAGCAAAGTTGAGCCCCGCCGAATAGAACGCGTCGATCAGCAGGCCGCGCTTGCCGCCGGACAGCGACACCGCTGCCAGGCGATTGCCCTTCGGCGGGTCGGCATGCACAAAGCACTCGGTGGTCTCGATCAATTCATCGAGCCCGCGTACGCGAATCACGCCTTCGCGGGTCGAGATCGCGTCAAAGGTTTCGATCGAGCCGGCGAGCGCGCCGGTATGCGCCATCGCCGCCGCCCGGCCGCCTTCGGAAGCGCCAAGTTTCAGCGCGATGACGGGCTTGCCGGCGGCGCGCGCGGCCTTGCAGGCCTCGCGGAAGACTTTCGTGTTCCGCACGCCCTCCAGATACACCACGATGACGCGGATCGAGGGATCGGCGGCGAAATAGGCCATCAGGTCTGGTGTCTCTAGGCCGGTCTCGTTGCCGGTCGTGACCATGTAGCCGACGCCGACGCCGCGATCTTCCAGCGCCTGACGGATCGCCATCACGATCGCGCCGGATTGGCCGGCAACTGCGACCGCACCCTGTTCCATGGTGACAATGCGGTCGTCGATATTGGTGAACAGCTTTTCGCCGGCGGAGAGGTTGCCGAGGCAGTTCGGGCCGGTGACGGCGAGGCCGGTTTCCTTCACCGCCTGCTTCAGCTCGACCGCAAGCCGCTGGCTCTCCTCGTCCTGCAACTCACTGAACCCCGACGTCACGATGGTCGCAGACCGCGCGCCGGCCGCCGCTGCATCGCGGATCACCTGCACCGCAAAGCGCGCCGGCACCAGCACCAGCACGTGGTCCGGCTTTTCGGGGAGGCTGGCAAAATCCTTGTAGCAGGTGACGCCCCAGATCGTTTCGCGCTTCGCGTTGACCGGGAACAGGCCGCCTTCATATTTGTATTTGATCAGGTTGTTCCAGATCCGCTCGGCATAATTGCCGGGCTTGTCGGTGGCGCCGACCAGCACGATGTTGCGCGGGTGCAGCATCGCATGGATGCTTTTGATGACGTCGCTGGCGTCAGGGGCGGGCGACCACTTGGCGCTGGAGGTGGATGCATTGCTGGCGTGGGCTTCCATAAACGTATCTCACCCCTTGCTGCTTCTTGTTTTTTGCGGGAGGCGGAATTCACCTCGCCCGGCCACCGTTCGCGACGGAGACGGAAAGAAACAGTTCATTTCCGCCCGCGTCAACACGCGCGCGGCGGGTGCGGGGCTGTCAAATTTCGGTGGGTGAAAAAGAAAGGGGCCCCAGCTTGCGCTGGAGCCCCTCAACGGTCAGGGCATTGCCGGGTATGTGCCCGAACCGGAGTTGTGGACGCGACCCCTAAGGGATCGCGCCCCGGGAGAACTCACATGTTGTAGGCGCGCTCGGTGTGCTCGGTGACATCGAGGCCTTCACGCTCGACCTCGACGTTGACGCGCAGGCCGACGATGACATCGACGACCTTGTAGAGGATCGCCGAGCCGATGCCGGACCACACCAGCGTGGTGCCGACGCCCCAGAGCTGCGCGATCATCTGCGTCGCGAAGTCGTAGTCGGCGACCTTGGGCGGAACCGCGGTGTAATCCACGATACCGGCGCCGCCGAGGGCGGGGTTCACCAGGATGCCGGTGCCGATCGCGCCGACGATGCCGCCGACACAGTGCACGCCGAACACGTCGAGCGAGTCGTCATAGCCGAGCGCGTTCTTGATCACAGTGCAGAAGAACAGGCAGACCACGCCGACCACCAGGCCAAGCACGATCGCGCCCATCGGGCCGGCAAAACCGGCCGCGGGCGTGACCGCGACGAGACCGGCCACCGCGCCGGAGATCGCGCCGAGTACGGAGGGGTGACCCTTGATTATCCACTCCGCGAACATCCACGACAGCGCCGCCGCCGCAGTCGCGACGAAGGAGTTGGTCATGGCGAGCGCGGCGCCGCCGGAGGCTTCGAGGTTGGAGCCGGCGTTGAAGCCGAACCAGCCGACCCAGAGCAGCGAGGCGCCGATCATCGACATGGTCAGCGAGTGGGGGGCCATCAGCTCCTTGCCGTAGCCGACACGCTTGCCGATCAGGAGCGCGCCGACGAGGCCGGCGATGCCGGCATTGATGTGCACGACGGTGCCGCCCGCGAAGTCGATCGCGCCCTTCTTGAAGATCCAGCCGGCGTCGGCGTTGATCTCGTCGAGCTTGGCCTGCGCCGCGGTCTTGGCCGCGCCGTCAGCCGCAGCGGCGAGCGCCTTGGCGGCATCCTGGATCGCGTCCGGGCCCGGCCAGTACCAGACCATGTGGGCGATCGGGAAGTAGATTAGGGTGACCCAGAGCGGGATGAACAGCGCCACCGCGGCGAACTTCATGCGCTCGGCAAACGCGCCGACGATCAGCGCCGGCGTGATCGCCGCGAAGGTCATCTGGAAGCAGAGATAGACCATCTCGGTCACGTTGGCATCGACGCTGAAGGTCGCGGCCTTGGAGTCGGGCGTGATGCCCATCATGAAGGCCTTCGAGAAGCCGCCGATGAAATCGGAACCGCCGGTGAAGGCGAGGCTGTAGCCGTACAGCGCCCACAACAGGACCACGATGCAGACGGTGTAGAACACCTGCATCAGGACCGAGAGCATGTTCTTGGAGCGCACCAGGCCGCC
The DNA here is from genome assembly GCF_018129385.1 of Bradyrhizobium lablabi. Lineage (GTDB taxonomy): Bacteria > Pseudomonadota > Alphaproteobacteria > Rhizobiales > Xanthobacteraceae > Bradyrhizobium > Bradyrhizobium lablabi_C. The sequence goes on along the minus strand of NZ_JAFCLN010000008.1, from coordinate 161,746 downwards.
ATAGAACAGCGCAAGGCCGGGAATCGTCATCAACAGCACCAGCACCGTCGATGTCATCAGCCAGGCATTGTCGCCCTTGTTGATCGTTGGCTCTGCATGGGCCGCGGTTGCGGCGAGCAGGCCGACTGCGAGGGCCGCCAGTCCCGCGCTATAGGGACGTTTGAACGTCATTTTGTATTACTCCTGAGTGGTAAGGGTGTGCGCGAAATCAGAGGGCAGCGGCATCGGCCTCGCCGGTGCGGATGCGGACCGCATGGTCGAGGTTCATGACGAAGATCTTGCCGTCGCCGATCTGTCCGGTCTTGGCCGCGGACGTGATGGCGTCGATGGTCTTGTCGACCTGCTCGGAGGCGACAGCCACCTCGATCTTGATCTTGGGCAGGAAGCTCACGGCATATTCGGCGCCGCGATAGATTTCCGTGTGGCCCTTCTGCCGGCCATATCCCTTGACTTCCGTCACCGTGAGACCGTGAACGCCAATGGCGGTCAGGGCGTCCCGGACTTCTTCCAGCTTGAATGGCTTAATGATCGCCATAACAATTTTCATGGGTCCTATCCCCGCTTGGGCCCGGCTCAGACAAAGGCCGGGCGTTCTCGACTGAGGTTCACCACGCGGAGAGGTAGTTCACTACGCGGGCACAGCCTCGCCCCGTAGAATCAAATGCCGTGCCAGAACGGCGGCATTCCCTAACGGTTTATGAATCCGGGTGTTTTTGCGTTTTGGCGGATGTGGCCAAAACTGCGCCATTCGGTCGCGCCTAATGTCTAAGCAGACCAGCCCATTTGCTGGGCACGACAGGCTCTTGCCAAGATCGTGCCCACCGGGCGGGCAGTTCAGAGGTAATTAGATCGGGAAAATGCGGTAATTACTGCAACGCTTCGCCATGCTGGGAGATATCGAGGCCCTCGAGTTCCTGCTGTAGCGATACGCGCAGGGGCGCGAACACGCCGACCAGCTTGAGCAGGATGAAGGTCACGACCGCCGTCCAGACCAGGGTGATGCCGACGCCAGCGAGCTGGATCAGCACCTGCTGCGGGTTGCCCTCGATCAGGCCCGACGTCCCGCCGATCGCGGTCGCCGCAAACACGCCGCACAGGATCGTGCCGGTGATGCCGCCGATGCCATGGACGCCGAACACGTCGAGCGAATCGTCGTATTTGAGGCGCACCTTGAGCGCGGTGCAGGCCCAGAAGCAGACCGCGCCGGCGGCGACGCCGATCACGATGCCGGCCCATGGCGCGACGAAGCCGGAGGCCGGCGTGATGGTGCCGAGGCCCGCGACGGCGCCGGAGATCATGCCGAGCACCGACGGCTTTCGGCGTGTCGACCATTCGAGCGCGGCCCAGGTCAGCGCGCCGGCGCAAGCCGACAGATGCGTCGCCGTGATCGCCATCACCGCGCGTGGGCTCGCCGTGAGCGCCGAGCCGCCATTGAAGCCGAACCAGCCGACCCACAGCATGCCGGTGCCGATCACCGCGAGCGAAAGGTCGAACGGCGCGAGATTCTCGGCGCCATAGCCATGGCGATTGCCGAGCACCTTGGCCGCCACCAGCCCGCCGATGCCGGCCGACAGATGCACGACAAGGCCGCCGGCGAAATCGAGCACGCCCATGGTCTGAAGGAAGCCGCCGCCCCACACCCAATGCGCCAAGGGTACATAGACGAAGGTGAACCAGCCGATCGAGAACAGCAGATAGGCCGAAAACCGCATGCGGTCGGCCACCGCGCCCGCCACCAGCGCCACCGTGATGATCGCAAAGGTCATCTGGTAGAGCATGAACAGCGCCTCGGGAATCGTCTTCGCCGCCGGGTTGACCGAGTCCATCGTCATCCCCGCGAGGAACCAGCGGTCGAGCGTGCCGATCCATTGGCCGTCGCCGACGAAGGCCAGCGAGTAGCCGAAGGCGACCCAGAGGATCGAGACGAGGCCAACGGCAGCGAGGCTCTGCGCCATGGTGGCGAGCACGTTCTTCTTGCGCACCATGCCGGCATAGAACAGCGCCAGCCCCGGGATCGTCATCATCAGCACCAGCGCGGTGGCGACGATCATCCAGGCGGTGTCGGCGGAATTGATGGCCGCATCATCGGCAAAGGCCGGCGTCGCCAGCGTTGCCAACCCGAATACAGCCGCGCAGGTCGCGGCGCGCGAATGAATCCCCATGATGTCCCCCGGCATTTACAATCTTGTCGATCGCAGCGCCGGCGTGTTGCCGCGCTGCTCGGTCTCAATGTCTTCAGAGCGCGTCGCTGTCGGTCTCGCCGGTGCGGATGCGCAGCGCATGGTCGATCGGCGTCACAAAGATCTTGCCGTCGCCGATCTGGCCGGTGCGGGCGCCCGAGGTGATGACCTGGACCGCCTTGTCGGCGAGTTCGGAGGCGACCGCGATCTCGATCCGCAGCTTCGGCAGGAAGTTCACGACATATTCGGCGCCGCGATAGATCTCGGTATGGCCCTTCTGGCGGCCATAGCCCTTGACCTCGGTCACGGTCATGCCGTGGACGCCGATCGCGGTCAGCGCCTGGCGCACCTCGTCCAGCTTGAAGGGTTTGATGATCGCGACGACAAGTTTCATGAGCGGGCCTTCAGTTAATGCAGCATGTGGCAGTTTGCCTGCCGCGTGGTGGACGCCGGTGCAAATCTGGCATCTTTCTGAGCAAATGGCACAAAAAAGTTGCAGGTTTTGCAGAAAACATTGCGATGAAGCCGCCGCGCTCCCTGTACAGGTGACGGGAACGTCCGCCAGAATGCGATTTCTCCCGGCCGGGACATCTTCGGTCGCCCGCCAGCCCCGGCTTACTTTCTTTGACCGCCAAAATTAGTTGAGGAAACAACATGCCGAGCCGATCCTGGTTTTACGCCGCCAATGGCCAACAGCAGGGCCCGTTCCCGGAAGAGCAATTACGCGACCTGATCGCCCGCGGGACGGTGCGGGCCGATACGCTGGTCTGGTCCGAGGGCATGGCCGGCTGGCAGAAGGCCGGCGAAATCCCGGGCCTGATGTCGATGCCGCCCGGCCCGCCGTCGATCGCGCAACCGGGCGGTCCTCCGGCCTATCCCGGCGGATACGCCGGCCCAGCCGGCGGCGGCTCGCTCGCGATCGACTTCGGCATCTGGGAGTTCGTCTGGCGCAGCCTCGTCCTGCTGATCGGCCTCGCCTTCATCATCCCGACCCCATGGGTCCTGGTTTGGTACAACAAGTGGATCGTTTCCCGCATTCACGTGCCGGGACGGCCGAACCTCAGCTTCACCGGAACGGCAATGACCGTTGCCATCTGGTATTTCGGTTTCATCGCGTTTGTGATCGTCATCGCCATCATCGGCGCTTTCACCGAGATCGAGTGGCTCAACAATCTGATCTACATCGTCCAAATCGTCCTCTACTGGCTGTTCCTCAAATGGCTGGTGGCGAACCTGGCGTCGAACGGGCAATCGCTCGGGCTTTCCTTCTCCGGCTCGGTCTGGGCTTACGCCGGATGGTCCATCCTGGCAGTCATCTCCGTTATCACCATCATCGGCTGGGCATGGGTCTATTCGGCGATGATGCGGTGGATCTGCCGCAACATCCAGGGCACGCGGCGTGAAGTGGTGTTCACCGGTACCGGGCTGGAGTTTCTCTGGCGCTCGATCGTGGCGGTGATCGGTTTCATGTTCATCATCCCGATCCCGTGGGTGTATCGCTGGATCATGCAGTGGATGGCGTCGCAAACCAAACTGGTCGAGCGCGGCGCGATGGCCAATGCCTGATCGCTAGGATTTCCGCTGGCGCACCGATCCCTCCTGCGCCACGGAAGCCACCAGCGTGCCGTCGGGCTTGAAGATCAGGCCGCGGGTCAGCCCGCGGCCGTCCTGCGCGCTCGGCGAATCCTGCGCATAGAGCAGCCATTCGTCGGCGCGGAACGGGCGGTGAAACCACATCGCGTGGTCGAGGCTGGCCGGCATCATGCGGCGGTCGAACAGCGTGCGGCCGTAGCGCGCCATCACCGCATCCAGCAGCGAGAAATCCGAGGCATAGGCGAGCGCGCACATGTGCAGCGCCGGATCCTCGGGTAATTTCGCGGCGGTGCGAATCCAGACATGGATGCGGCCGTCCTCGACCTTCTGGCCAAAATAGCGGCCGAGCTCGACGGGGCGGAGCTCGATCGGCCGGTCGGATTCGTAGTAGCGGCGGATGAAGTCCGGCATCTCCTTGAACATCGGCTGCTTGGAAATTTCTTCCGCGGTCAGTTTTTCCGGCGGCGGCACGTCGGGCATCTTTTCCTGATGATTGAACGCGCCTTCTTCCTCCGCATGGAACGACACCATGATCGAGAAGATCGCATTGCCGTGCTGGATCGCGGTGACGCGGCGGGTCGAATAGCTCTTGCCGTCGCGCAAGCGTTCGACCTGGTAGATGATCGGAATTTGCGGATCGCCCGGCAGGATGAAATAGCAATGGATCGAGTGCGGCAGCCGGCCCTCGACGGTGCGGCATGCGGCGACCATCGCCTGTCCGATCACCTGCCCCCCGAACACGCGCTGCCAGCTCGTCTTCGGGCTGTTGCCGCGGAACAGGTTTACCTCGAGCTGCTCGAGATCGAGGATGGAAATGAGGTCGATGAGGCCGTTGGACATTTTGGATGCTTTCGAGTCGTGGAGCCCGCCATCGTCGTCATTCCGGGATGCGCCGTGAGGCGCAGGCCCGGAATCCATACTCACGATCGTGGTTATGGATTCCGGGCTCGCGCCAAGGGGCGCGCCCCGGAATGACGGCGTTGGGGCTTGTTTCTCAAACCTGTTTCGCCCAGCTATAGTCAGGTAGCAAGGGTGTGAGTAAGCGGTATGTCGGCACAGCGAAGCATTGTCATCTGCGGCGGGGCCTTTGCCGGACTGGCGCTGGCCGTTGCGTTCCGCCAGGGCCTCGGTCCCGACATTCCCGTGATCGTCGCCGATCCGGCGCTGGCAATGCGGCCGAGCCGCGATCCGCGCGCCACCGCCATTGTCGCCGCCTGCCGGAGGCTGTTCGAGGCGCTCGGCGTGTGGGACGAGGTCGCGCCGACCGCACAGCCGATCCTCGACATGGTCGTGACGGATTCGAAACTGGAAGACGCCACGCGCCCGGTATTCCTCACCTTTGGCGGTCATGTCGAGCCGGGCGAGCCGTTCGCGCACATGGTCGAGAACCGCTATCTGATCGATGCGCTCGCCGCGCGCGCCGGGAAGGAAGGCGTCGATCTGCGCGCCACTGCGGTCGGCAGTTTTGATGCGCGCGCCGATGGCATCGATGTGACGCTCGCCGACGGCTCCACCATCGAGGCAAGCCTCCTGGTCGCCGCCGACGGCGCGCGCTCGAAGCTGCGCGAGCGGGCGGGGATCGTGACCCATGGCTGGGACTACGATCAAAGCGGCATCGTCGTCACCGTCGGCCATGAACGCGATCATGGCGGCCGTGCCGAAGAGCATTTCTTGCCGGCGGGGCCGTTTGCGATTTTGCCGCTGACGGGCAAGCGTTCGTCGCTGGTGTGGACGGAGACGCGGAGCGAGGCTGCGCGTATCGTCGCATTGAGCGAAGAGGAATTTCACGACGAACTCGAGAAGCGCTTTGGGTTGCACCTCGGCGAGATCAAGGCGCTCGACAAGCCGCGCGCCTTTCCGCTCGGCTACTTTGTTGCGCGCTCCTTTATCGCCGAACGGATGGCGCTGGTCGGCGACGCCGCCCATGTGATTCATCCGATTGCGGGGCAGGGGTTAAACATGGGCCTGAAGGACGTCGCTGCGCTCGCCGAAGTCATCGTCGACGCCGCGCGCCTCGGCATGGATTTGGGACAAGCCGATGTGCTCGAGCGCTACCAGCGCTGGCGGCGGTTTGACACGATGGCGATGGGGGTGGCGACCAATTCGCTGAATTTGTTGTTCTCCAACGAGTCGAACTTGCTGCGCGCCGTGCGCGATATCGGCCTCGGTCTCGTCGACCGCGCGCCGCCGCTGAAGAGTTTGTTCATTCGCCAGGCCGCGGGGCTCACGGGTGAAGTGCCGCGGCTGTTGAAGGGCGAGGCGTTGTAGATTCCTCTCAAGCCTCTCTGCGGAGTCAGGTAGTCGCAATCATCAAGGCTCGTCATCGCCCGCGCAGGCGGGCGATCCAGTACGCCGCGGCTTGTCGATTCGATCACTGACGCCTCTGGAATACTGGATCATCCGCCTTCGCGGATGATGACGGGTAAATATGTAGTAGCGTTCTCGCGACACACTGTGCCCGAGCTATTCAAATTCTTTCGCGCCTCCGGAGATAGAGGGCGCAGGGAATGCCGGGTGCGCGCTGCACCCGCGGTCTCGTGTGCCTGATGCGCAAGCAAAAAAGGCGCACACGAGCATACAGGTGAAGCGGAGGCAGTCCGACATCCCCTGCGCAATGGCTTTACGGCTTATAACGTGATCTCCCCGGTGAGAGCGCTTTGTTGTCACCGTCATCGGCGGAACTTCCCGCCAACTTAGCGCCTGCATAGCGGCGCCAGAACCACACGCCTTCGCCGTACGCTTCGACGTTTTCGTCCGCGCGAAAAAATCGCGCTGACGCCGAAGCGTCCACCGCATCTCATCCCAACGAACGGTGACGACGGCCGACGCCCCTCCTCGGGGATGAGACGCACCGCTTATAGTTCTGATTTTCAGAATTGTGAAGCGGAATATTTTTGCACCGAGGGCTGGACAGGTTTCGGCTGATTTGCCCGACGTGTCGAATTTGTCACATCCGGCTCTGCCGTCATTACGAAATCGGTCGCAAGGCCGTCAACGCCGGTCCGGTCCTATGCGATGACGTGCCAGTTGTCAGGTATCATGCCCAGCGAGGTGGCCTGGGTGATGGTGCCGTCGTTCATCTCCCACATCTGGGCCAGGCCCGAATCGTTGCGCCACAGGATGTCGCTCTTGAGGTCGCCATTGTAGTCGCCGACGCTACCCACCTTCCAGTCGTTCGGGATCAGGCCGAGTCCACGGGTGCTGGCGATGGCGCCGTCATTCATGTTCCAGATCTGCGTAATTCCGGAGTCATTGCGCCAGAGGATATCGCTCTTGCTGTCGCCGTTGAAATCGCCGATGCCTGCCACGTTCCAGGTGGTCGGGATCGAGCCGAGCGAAGTGGCGCTCAGGATGTTGCCGCCATCCATGTCCCAGATCTGGGCGACGCCGGAATCGTTGCGCCACAACAGGTCGGTCTTGCCGTCACCGTTGAAATCGCCTGTGCCTGCGAGCTTCCACGCCGTCGGGATCATTCCGAGGTTATGCGTGTCGGCAATGGCGCCGTTGTTCATGTCCCACATCTGCACGGTGCCGTTGTCGTGACGCCAGAGCAGATCCGTGGTGCCGTCACCGTTGAAGTCTCCGGTGCTCGCGAGCTTCCAGACGGCCGGGATCACGCCGAGGTTATGCGTGTTGGCAAAGGCGCTATCGTCCATCTTCCAGATCTGCGTGACGCCGGCATCGTTGCGCCAGAGCAGATCCGTATTGCCATCGGCGTTGAAGTCTCCGATGCCGGCGACCTTCCAGTTGGTCGGCACTGTGCCCAGCGAATTGGTCTCCAGGATGGTCGCACCGTCCATATCCCAGATCTGCCCTACACCGGCATCGTTGCGCCAGACGATGTCGCTCTTGCCGTCGCCGTCGAAGTCGTTGTGCACTTGCGGTGCGGATGTCACCTGAACGGCCTGAGTAAAAGAGCCGGTGTCCGTGCCGCTGGGGCCGTCCACCAGCGTGAACGTCACCGTGCGCGTATCCGTGCTCGGCGCACTACCAAGTGCGGAGAAGCTGACTGCGCCCGCGAGCGCCTCGACAGCCGCAACGTCGGCGCTGGCGTTGAGCGTGACCGACAGACTCGCCGTGCCGCTCCCGGACAGCGTTCCGATTGCGGTGCCGTTGTATTTTACGGTCGAGCCGGAGACCTCGATCCCCGTACCCGGCGTTTGCGATGCGATCAGCGTCAGCGCATCGCCAGCATGGTTGCCGGCGGTCAGCGCCGCCGTCAGCGATCCGCCCGGGAGTGCCGAATTGTCGACGTCGGAGATCGTCACCGGCGCCGTGTTGACGCGAACGGGCGCCGCGTTTCCGCGATAGATGGCGGGGTCCTCGGGATCGGGGGTCAGATTTTTGATGAAGATGTCGTTATCGCTGTTGGTGTCGCCGGCCACGAAGTTAGAGGCATGGCTGGAGAAAGCGATCCGGCTGCCGTCGGGCGAGAATACTGCCCTGTCAAAGGTGAAGCTATTGCCCTGTGCGCCCGCGGCATCGACGGAGACACGGGTGATCGCGCCAGTCGTTAGGTCCTTGACGAAGACATCTTCCGCGGAGTTGGTATCGCCGGTTATCAGGTTCGAGGAACCGCTGACAAACGCAACCTTGCTGCCGTCCGGCGAGAACGCCAACTTTCCGACGCCGCCCTGATTGGCCTGCGCGCCGGCGGCATCGACGGAGATTCGGGTAATCGCACCAGTTGCGAGGTCCTTTATGAAGAAATCTCCGTCGTTGTTGGTGTCGCCGGCCACCAAGTTGGAGGCCTCGCTGTAAAACGCGATCTTGCTGCCATCGGGCGAGAACACCGGAGCGTTTGACCAGGAATTGGCCGCCGTGCCGGCGGCATCGACGGAGACGCGGCTGATCGCGCCGGTCGCAAGGTCCTTGACGAAGATGTCGGTGTTGCCGTTGAAGACACCGCCTGCCAATTCCAAGGCACGGCTTACAAACGCGATCTTGCTGCCATCGGGCGAGAACACCGGATTGCTGCTTTCGAAATGGCTCTGGTCGCCGGAATCGCTAACGGAGACCCGGGTGACCTCGCCGGTCGCAAGGTCCTTGACGAAGATGTCTCCGGAATGGTTGGTGTCACCGGTGATCAGGTTCGAGGCCTCGCTTTCAAACGCGATCTTGCTGCCATCGGGCGAAAACACCGGATTGTAGCTGGTGTAGTCTCCCTGCGCGCCGGCCGCACTCCTGGAGACCAGCGTGATCGCGCCGGTAGCGAGGTCCTTGACGAAGATATCGGTAAAGCCGGTGGTGTCACCGGCCACCAGATTCGATGCGTCGCTTTGAAACGCGATCTTGCCGCCGTCGGGCGAGAACACGAAACTTGAACTGGAGCCATTGGCCTGCGTGCCGTCGGCGCCAACGGAGATGCGGGTGATCGCGCCGGTTGCAAGGTCCTTGACGAAGATGTCGGCGTTGAAGAAGTTGGTGTCGTCCGCCACCAGGTTCGTGGCCATGCTGTTAAACGCGATCTTGCTGCCATCGGGCGAGAACACGGGATTGAAACTGTCGGAATTGCCCTGTGCGCCCGCCGCGCTGGTCGAGACGCGGGTGATGGCGTAGGTCGATTTGAATGCACCGATAAACAAGATCATAAACTCCTTAGACGATCTGCTGGCTACGAGAGATCGGTTGCCTAAAGTGGTATTTCGCTTCGATTGTTGGCCCGCGATTTTGCACGCGCGGGCTGATTTCCGACCGAAGCAGGGCGCCGCTGCGTGACAGCGATGCTTGAACGGTTGAGGTTATTGCCGCCCGCAAGATGACGTGGGAGGAAATACAGGAAATAGCAAAGATGCGTCAAGCGTACCTTTGCGTGTGAAGGGGATCCGGCGGAGTCGCGTCTTGCTTTAGCAACGCCTTCTCGTTGAACGGCAGCGCAGGCAGTCTGCTGGCGTCGCATCGCAGGACAGACACTTCACTCTACCCACTTCAAAACCTCGGCGACTAATCGATCTTCCGCGCTTCTTCCGGCAGCATGATGGGAATGCCGTCGCGGATCGGGTAGGCGAGTTTTGCGGAGCGCGAGATCAGCTCTTGCTTCGCCGCGTCGTATTCCAGCGGTCCCTTGGTCAGCGGGCAGACCAGGATCTCCAGCAGCTTTGGATCGACGGTGCCTTCAAGGCGTTCAGGGGCGGCGTTCATACGCATGGTTCTCCGGCTTGTCGGCGGTGCTGTAGCATACCCGGCGCAGGTGCGAAATTATCGCGTGGCCATGGCGAGCAATTCGTCGATGACCACCTGTTGCTTCGCGGCTGATAGCGTCTGGTCCGACAGGACATGGCCCAGAAAAGCCCAATACAGGATTTGCGCGCGGGCGGCGGCGATATCTGCACTCACGCCGGATTGCCGCAGCATGTGTTCGAGATAGTCGAGCCGGCGGCGGTCGATTGCCTGCACGGCGGACCGCGCTTTTGCGTCGACCGTGGCCCAGCTTCGGACCGCCTTTTCCAGTGCCTGCCGGTTGCGAAGCGCGCTGGTGAGCAACAGCGACATCGGGTTCTCACCGGAGGCGGCCTCGAGGCCGGCGATCACCTGCTCGGCCGCGACCTCGCGCCAGCGCTTGAGGATCGCGGCGTGGAACGCGCCGATATCGGTAAAATGCCAGTAAAAACTGCCGCGCGAGACACCCATCGCCTTGGCCAGCGGATCGGCCTTCAGCGCCGTGAAACCGCGCTGCGCCAGTACCTTCAGTCCCTGGTCGAGCCAGTCGCCTGCGGAGAGTTGGTCGGTCATGCGGGTTCCGACCATACACTAGTGTATTGACAAGCGCCAGCATCGCCGCCATAACCATACAGTACTGTATGGAGGCCGACATGCGCGATCTCTTGCTGGTAGGGGCGGGCGTCATCGTGATCCTCGTCAGCATCGCCCATGGCGTGCTCGGCGAAACCAAAGTGTTTGCGCGCGCCACCATCCAGCCGCCGCGGATGCGTACGCTGCTTCGCCTCGTGTGGCAGGCCGGTACGGTGGCCTGGATCGCCGGCGGCGTACTGATGATCGCCGCGCCCTGGATGGGGTCGGATGCCGCGCGCCACTGGATCATCGCGACGCTTTCGGTGGTGTTCGGCGTTGCCGCGATCGGCAACGCGCTGGCAACGCGGGCGGTCCATCCGGGTTGGATCGGAATGAGCGCCGCGGTCGCGCTGGCGATTGCGGGGTATTAGTCGTGCGTGTGCGCGCTCACCCAGCCATCGCCTGCGGCATTGCCGATATGCGTCCTGAAAATTCCCTGCCGCAGTGGAGCCTACCGTGACGACCGCAGAAATGGACCTCCAGCACCTGATCGCTACCAACGCGTCGGCAAGCTTCAATCGCCGCGCGGGATTCGAAGTCATCGCGGCCGGAAACGGCGAGGCCGAAATCCACATGACCTGGAGCGACGACCTCACCCAATATGCCGGGCATCTCCATGCCGGCATGATTGCCGCCCTGCTCGATACCGCCTGCGGGTTTGCCGCCGCGACGGTGGCCGGCTCCGTCACCGCATCGCATTTCTCGATGAACTGCCTGAAACCGGCCGTCGGCCGCCGCTTTATCGCGAAGGGAACCACGATGCGTGCCGGGCGCAGGCAGGTGTTTGCGAGGGCGGAACTGTTTGCCGAAGACGAAAAGGGTACCTCGCTGGTCGCAACCGGCGAAACCGTGCTCGTTCCCATCAGTTGATAGGCCGGTACTTTTCTTCACCGGCGGCTGGGAACAGAAGGAGCAGGCAAATGACTCTTGTTCTCGTTACCGGCGGCACGGGCCATCTCGGACAGGATCTTGTGGATCGGCTGGTCCGCGGCGGACACCAGGTGCGCATCTTCGCGCGGTCGCAAAAATCGCGGGCCGACGTCGAATGGGCGATGGGCGACCTCGCGACCGGCGAGGGGCTGGCGCATGCGCTGCGCGGCGTGCACACCGTTATCCATGCCGCGACGCATTCGCCGATCGCGCGGCGCGGCGGCATACGGCCGGTCGATTTCTTCAGGTCACCCTCCGACGTGGATGCGGAGGGCACGCAGCGTCTGCTCGACCTCTGCCATCAGGCGCAGGTCCAGCATTTTCTCCATGTCTCGATCGTGGGACTGGACGAGGCGTCGTTGCCCTATGGGCGCCTCAAGCTTGCCGCTGAACGCATGGTGCGCGAATCGGGGCTATCGTGGTCCATCGTGCGGGCGATGCCGTTCTATTATCTGCTCGAAAGCATGCTCGCGGGCCTTGTCTGGCTTCCGGTCTGGCCGGTCCCCAGGACGGTGTGCAATCCGGTCGATACATCCGATGTCGCCGACTATCTGGTGCATTGCGCGTTCGATCGCGGCTGTGGCGTGCGGGAGGAGATCGGCGGCCCCGAGGATCTCAGCCTGGTCGAATTCGCCCGGCAATATCAGGAGGCCCGCGGCATGCATCGCACGATCATGCCGGTCCATCTCTCCGACAAGGCTGCGCGCGGCATGGGCTTTGTCGTCAGCCGCGGGGTGCGTGGTACGTTGTCGTGGAAGGATTGGCTCCAGCGGCATACGGCCGAGACGCGCTGCGCTGCTTGATCGGGCGGGGCTGGTAAGGGCGCTGGCGCGCTGCCGCGGCTTTATTGCAGCCCGGGCTCGCCGCTGGTGCGCTTTTTCGCCAGATCCATCTCGGTCACCGCGATCAGGATTTCCGCGCGGGTCTTCAGATCAGGCGCTTCCAGCATCGCCTGCTTTTCGGCGGGGCCATAGGGCGACATCATCGCCAGTGCGTTGACGAGCGCCTCGTTGGGGGCGCTCTCGACGCCCTCCCAATCCACCTTCAAATTGTTGGCTTTCAAAAAATCCGTCAGCACGTCCAGCAGGGCCTGGCGGTCGACATCCTCCTCGCCCTTGCGGGCGACGAAATCGTCGGCAAAGCTGAAAAAGTCCACCTTGCACTGCCGGTAGGCGGTGAGCACCGACAATTCCTCGACCACCTTGAAGCGGGCGACGCCGGTGAGCTCGAGGATGTAGCGGCCGTCGCCGGATTCGGCGAGCTGGGTGATGCGGCCGACGCAACCGACCTTGAACAGCACAGGCTTTGCTTCGCTGGGCGAATGCGTCACATCCGGCTGGATCATGCCGATCAGCCGGTGGCCGTCGCGCAAGGCATCGTCGACCATGGCGAGATAACGCGGCTCGAAGATGTTGAGCGGCATCTGGCCGCGCGGCAGCAGCAGCGCCCCCGGCAACGGAAATACCGGGATCACTTCGGGAAGCTCGCTGGGTCCGCGGTATTCGGCATTGATCGGCATGCGGCGGCCCCGACTAGCTCACAGAGAGAACTCACGAAAACAGAATTGTCGACAGCCGTTTGCGTCCATCGACGGTTGCCTCATCCGCGCCGCCCCACGCCTCGAAGAACTGCACGAGCTGCTTGCGCGCGCCATCGTCATTCCATTTGCGGTCGCGCTTGACGATGGCAAGCAATTGCTCGGTCGCTTCAGCCCGCTTGCCTTGGGCGTTGAGCGCGGTCGCCAGGTCGAACCGGGCCTGATGATCGAGCGGGTTTGCGGCGACTTTCTGTTCCAGCTCCGCGACCGGGCCGACCGACTGCGCCTGTTCGGCCAGATCAATGGCGGCCTGCACGGCCTTCACGGTCGCGTCATTGCGCTTCGATTCCGGGACCATGGCCAGCGTCTGCTTGGCCTGCTCGACCGCGCCCGAAGTGACGTAGCATTTGGCAAGGCCCGCTAGCGCCGGGATGTTGGTGGAATCGTGTGCCAGCACCTCGGCATAGATCTGCGCGGCGCCGGCGGCATCGCCCTCGGCCAGCACGGCTTCGGCTTCTTGCAGAATTTCGGCGATGTTCGGCTCGCCCGGGGCCGGCATGCCCTTGGTGATCTTGTCGATGAAGGCGTTGACCTGGCTTTCCGGCACCGCGCCCATAAAACCGTCGGCCGGCTGGCCGTTGACGAAGGCGATGACCGCCGGGATCGACTGGATGCCCATCTGGCCCGGGATTGCCGGATGCTGGTCGATGTTCATCTTGACCAGCTTGACCCGGCCCTTGGCGTTGCGCACCGCCTTCTCCAGGATCGGCGTCAACTGGCGGCACGGGCCGCACCACTCCGCCCAGAAGTCGATCAGCACCGGCTGGCGCTTCGATTCCTCGATGACGTCCTTCATGAAGGACTGGGTAGTGGTTTCCTTGATGAGGTCGGGGGCCGCCTGCGGCGCTCCGCCGCCCTGCTCTACGATGGTCACGATGTCCTCGCCTGGGTGTCTCGAAAGCCGGCCCCTTCTAGCACGGCTGGCTGCGATTGGGTGTGGGGCCGATTGGCCCTAATTGGCGCTGGCGGACGGTATTTTCAATCGCCGGGAACCCCGCGGCGGGGGCCGATTTGGGGCCATTGGCGCCGATTTGGCAAAAAATCGCCACCCGGGGGGACGAATTTTAACGGTTCGCAGAAGTGTTGCATTCACTGTTCGCATTTGGCATAGGTTCGCCGTTGTCGGCGACCAGTCGCCGCCATCCGGATGCGGGTGTAGCTCAGTGGTAGAGCACGACCTTGCCAAGGTCGGGGTCGAGGGTTCGAGCCCCTTCGCCCGCTCCAGATTTTCTTCCTCACGATGAATCTGACGAAGGCCCGCCGCTTTGGCGGGCTTTTCGTTTGTGGGGGGAGTTCGCGGCTCCGCCGTGCCGCGCGGCTTGCCTGTGGCCGGGTAAGCGGCACGGGCGCGCTGAACGATTTCCGGCAAGCGACTGCGCGAAGCTGATCTCGCGAAACGGAGAATGGATCTTCGCATGTGGAAGCGTGCCCACATCAACGCATTCGCTACCGGATATTGCGCTGCAATCGGCGCCGCAAAAATTCATCTCCGGCAAAATCGCGGCGCAGGATTTTTCTCTCAGTCTCTTTTTGATTCGGCAGGGCGCAGCGCGCTTGCTTTTCACGCACTTGGGATGTGCTAGGCTTTTGCGGTCTGCTCGCCGCAGATCACTGATGTTTCGTCTTTCGACTTCAAAATAAATAAAGGCCCGCCTTCGGGCCGCTTAGGGGAGTGACGCGATGAAATCCGCTATCAATGGATGTGTACTTGCGCTTGCCGCGGCCTTTGCGGTTGCGACGGCGGGATCCGCCGTCGCGCAGGACAGCAGGGCACTGAAGAAATACGAGTCGGGCACCCCCGACTTCTGGAAAAATCCGCCGCCCGACTGGTTCCTCGGCGATGAGACCGAAGCCCAGAAGGGGCTCGCGCCGCCTTCGGGGCCGCCGACCGGCGCCTCAGAGGCCGAACTCGCCGCAACCGTGAAGAAGATCAAGCTGCCGGCCGGCTTCAAGATCGAAGTCTGGGCGCCGGGCGTGTTGCAGGCGCGGCAAATGGCCTGGGGCGATAAGGGTACGCTGTTCGTCGGTACGTTCGATCTCGGCAACATCTACGCCATCACCGACAAGGGCGGTAAGCGCGAGGTCAAGACCGTGATCAAGGGGCTGAAAATGCCCACGGGTCTCGCCTTCCACGACGGTGCGCTCTATGTCGTCGACATCGACAAGCTGTACAAATACGAAAACGCCGAAGCCAACATCGACAATCTCGGCAAGGGCAAGGTGGTCTATGACGACATGCCCTCCTATGTCGCGCATGGCTGGAAATACATCGCGGTCGACAAGGACGGCTGGTTCTATTTGCCATTCGGCCCGCCCTTCAATATCGGCATTCCGCCGACCAGCGTGTCGCAGGTCCGAAGAGTCGATCCCAAGACCGGCAATGCGGAAATCTGGGCGCTCGGCGTGCGCAACAGCGTCGGCGGCGACGTCGATCCGCGGACGGGGCGCTACTGGTTCACCGAAAACGCGCGCGACTGGGTCAGCGACGACATGCCGAGCGACAAGCTCAACATGATCTCGAAGATCGGCGAGCATTTTGGCTATCCCTATTGCCACCAGGGCGATTTCCCCGATCCGAAATTCGCCATGGGGCACAAGTGCGAGGAGTTCACGCCGCCGGTCGTCAAGCTCGGCGCGCATGTGGCGCCGCTCGGCATGAAGTTCTACACCGGCGACATGTTCCCCGCCGAGTACAAGAACAACATCTTCATCGCCGAGCACGGCTCCTGGAACCGGCATAAATACCAGGGTGCCCGGATCAAGCGCGTGATCGCCGATCCCGACGGCAAGAACGCCAAGCAGGAGATCTTCGCCGAAGGCTGGATCGAGGGCGACAAGGGCTATCTCGGCCGTCCCGCCGATATCGTGGTTGCCAAGGACGGCTCGCTCCTGATTGCCGACGACTGGGGTGGTGCGATCTACCGCATCAGCTACAGCAAGTAGGCGAGGGAACCATTGGAGGCTGCGGTTGCTTGAAGGAGCAGCCGCGGCCTTCCTGTCATTCCGGGGCACGCGAAGCGTGAGCCTGGAATCCATACGCTGGGACCGTCGTTGTCTCGGGGACTGGTAGACGGCTTTCTTTGAATCAACAGCGGCCTGTGGTTATGGATTCCGGGCTCTCGCCTTCGGCGAGCCCCGGAATGACGGAGGCGGCGAGAGAATACCGAAAAATGCCCACACGTTTCGTCTTCGCTCTCATTGCAGGTTTGCTTGCAATTTTTCCCGCCCACGCGGCCGACATCGCGGCCGGCAAGGAAAAGGCCGAGCTCTGCGTCGGCTGCCATGGCGAGAACGGCATCTCGCAGATGGAGAACATGCCCTCGCTGGCGGGGCAGCCCGACCAGTTCATCCAGTGGCAGCTCGTCTATTTCCGCGCCGGCGCGCGCAAGAACGAGCAGATGCAGCCGATCGTCGAGCAGATCAACAACGAGGACATCCG
Source organism: Bradyrhizobium lablabi (assembly GCF_018129385.1). GTDB lineage: Bacteria > Pseudomonadota > Alphaproteobacteria > Rhizobiales > Xanthobacteraceae > Bradyrhizobium > Bradyrhizobium lablabi_C. The sequence goes on along the minus strand of NZ_JAFCLN010000008.1, from coordinate 145,215 downwards.
CAATCTCGGCGCCTACTTTGCCTCGCTGCCGCCGCCGAAGAATGAAAAGGCGGATGACGATCCCGAGCTATCGAAGAAAGGCGCACAGTCGGCGGCCGGCCGGCGCTGCGCGTCGTGTCATCTGGACAGCTACGCCGGCACCAAGGCGGTGGCCCGCCTCGCCGGCCAGCGCGAGGATTATCTGTTGAAGGCGCTGCGCGACTACAAGGGCGGGTTGCGCTCCGGCGGCGGACAGGCTGCGATGGCGGAGGTCGCGTTTCCCTTGCACGAGGAAGAGATCGTCGCACTCGCGCATTACCTGGCGAATTTGAAGTGACCTTCGGCGGCTTCATCCTTCGAGACGCGCGCGATGCGCGCTCCTCAGGATGAGGTCCCGGTTTGCGAGCGAAGCGAAGCAATCCACCTCTCCGCCTGCCGCGCTATGGATTGCTTCGCTGCTGGCAATGACGCAAGAGATTGTGAACTACTTCTCCGCCAGCGGATGCAGGTCGCGCACCAGGCTCTTGAGGCGCTCCTCGACCACATGCGTGTAGATCTGCGTGGTCGAGATGTCGGTGTGGCCGAGCAACGTCTGCACGATGCGCAGGTCCGCGCCGTTATGTAAGAGGTGGCTGGCAAAGGCGTGGCGCAGCACATGCGGGGAGACCAGCCGCGGCGGAAGGCCGGCGGCGGATGCGAGCTCCTTCAGGTCGCGGGCAAAATGCTGGCGCGTCAAATGTCCGCTTTCGCCGAAGGAGGGAAACAGCCATTTCGAACTGGCGATGCTTTTCTTCTTCGCCGCCGTCAGCTCGGCCATCGCGGCAAGATAGTCCGCCATCGCCTGCCGCGAGGCATCGTTGAGCGGCACGAGGCGCTCCTTGTCGCCCTTGCCGCGCACCACGATCATGCTGGCATCGCGCCGCGCGGCCGTTATCGGCAGCGACACCAGTTCGGAGACGCGCAGGCCGGTGGCGTAGAGCACTTCGAGCAAACAATAGAGCCGCATCGCGCGCAGCCGCTTGAGCGGCGAAGCCTCGCCTGCCAGCGTCAGCTCCTTGGCCTTCGCCAGCATGCGGTCGACATCGGCGATCGACAGCACCTTTGGCAGGCCGCGACCGCGCTTGGGGCCGGAGAGAATCGCGGCGGGATCGTCCTTGCGGATGCGCTCGTTGAGCAGAAAGCGGAACAGATGCCGCATCGCTGACAGCCGGCGCGCCACGCTGGAGGATTTGAAGCCTCTGACATCGAGATCGGCGAGGTAGTCGCGCAGCCTCTGGGTATCGGCGCTGGTGAAGCTCTGCGAGGCGCGGGTCAGAAATTCCGAGAAGTCGGTGAGGTCGCGGCGATAGGCCTGTAGCGTGTTGTCGCCCGCACCCTGTTCGGCCGCGAGCATGTCGAGGAACAGGTTGATGAGCTTTTCGTCGGAGGGCTTGCCACGCATTGGGGGAGCGTAGCGCCGATTCCTTAGGGAACCCTATTGCGCAAAAGCATCACTTCTTCAGGAACCTGTCCGGCGGGATGGTCACGGTCATTTCCCGCGGCTTTGGATTGACGAAATTCGCCAGCGCAAACAGCACGCCATAGCCGATCCCGGCAATGATGCCGACCACCGTCAGGAAGCGGAACAGACTGGGCATGGCGGCGAATTAACCATTCAAATCAAGCCAAACCGGGCAGGCCTGAGTAGCACCATGTTCCCCGGAATGTTGCAAGTCGCTCTGGCAACGGTATCTGTGGGGGTAGTATAGGTGGCCGGAACACGGCAATTTTTCGAGCGAAACCGCCCATGTCTGAACCTGCCTCACCGGCACCGATTGGCCCCCAGGACGCGGAAATCGCGGCGGCGCTGGGCACACGGTGCATCGTGCTGGTCGGCATGATGGGGGCCGGAAAATCCACCATCGGCCGGCGCATGGCGGCGCGGCTGCGGCTGCCGTTCACCGATGCCGACACCGAGATCGAGACCGCGCACCGGATGTCGATCCCGGACATTTTTGCGACCTATGGCGAGGCCTATTTCAGGGATGGCGAGGCGCGGGTGATCGCGCGCCTGCTGGACGGCGGCCCGCTGGTCGTCGCGACCGGCGGCGGCGCCTTCATGCGCGAGGAGACGCGGGGCCGCATCCGCGGCAAGGCAGTGTCGATCTGGCTCAAGGCCGATACTGACGTGATCATGAAGCGGGTGCGCCGCCGCTCCGACCGGCCGCTGCTGCAAAATGCCGATCCCGAAGGGACGGTCGCCCGCCTGTTAGGGGAGCGCGAGCCGGTGTACCAGCAGGCCGACATCACGATCTGGTCGCGCGACGTGCCGCACGAGAAGATCGTCGACGAATGCCTGGCGGCGCTGCACGACAAGCTGTGCGGCAGCGTGACCTCTGCCGCCGAAACCTCGGATCAGGTAAGCGCCAGCTCATGACCGCGCCGCTCAAGCATTCCGATCCGATCACCGTTGACGTCGCACTCGGCGAGCGCGCCTATGACATCGTGATCGGCCGCGACGTGCTGCAAACCCTGGGACCGCGCATCGCCGCGATGCGGCCGGGCGTCCGCACAGCCATCGTCACCGACCGCACGGTGGCAAAGCACTGGCTGGAGGCGACCGAAGCCTCGCTCGCGCAGGCCGGCGTGCCGACCTCGCGCGTGATCGTCGAGGAAGGCGAGGGCTCCAAAAGCTATGCGGGCCTGGAGAAGGTCAGCGAAGCGCTGGTCGCGGCCAAGATCGAGCGCAACGATCTGGTGATCGCGCTCGGCGGCGGCGTGGTCGGCGATCTCGCCGGCTTTGCGGCCGCGATCCTGCGCCGCGGCGTCGATTTCGTGCAGGTGCCGACCTCGCTGCTGGCGCAGGTCGATTCCTCCGTCGGCGGCAAGACCGGGATCAATTCGCCGCAGGGCAAGAACCTGATCGGGGCGTTCCATCAGCCGATCCTGGTGATTGCCGACACCGCCGTGCTCGACACGCTGCCGCCGCGCCAGTTCCGCGCCGGCTATGCGGAAGTCGCAAAATACGGCGTGCTCGGCGACGAGGCCTTTTTCACCTGGCTGGAAAAGAACCATGCCGACATCTTTGCCGGCGGCGCCGCGCGCGAACATGCGATCGCCACCTCCTGCCGCGCCAAGGCGGCGATCGTCTCGCGCGACGAGCGCGAGACCGGCGAGCGCGCGCTGCTCAACCTCGGCCACACTTTTGGCCACGCGCTGGAAGCGGCCACCGGCTTTTCCGACCGGCTGTTCCATGGCGAGGGCGTCTCGGTCGGCATGGTGCTGGCCGCGGAATTTTCCGCACAGCGCGGCATGATTCCCGAAGACGCCGCGGCGCGCGTCAAGCGTCATCTGGCTGATGTCGGCCTGCCCACGCGGCTACAGGACATCGCGGGCTTTGCGCAGGAAGGTCTTGCCGACGCCGATGCGCTGCTGGCGCTGATGGCGCAGGACAAGAAGGTCAAGCGCGGCAAGCTGACCTTCATCCTGCTCGAGGCGGTCGGCCGTGCCGTGATCGCGAAGGATGTCGATCCGTCGCTGGTGCGCGCCTTCCTGCAACAAAAGTTGTCGGAAAAATAGTAGGATCGGAAAGTAGCTGGATTGTCTTGCGCGGCTGGGCGTCGCGCGAAGGCGGGGACAGTCGCAAGGCCAACATGAGCTCGATCTCGATCAATCTGCTGCTCGCCATTCTCCTGCTGGCGGCCAATGCGTTTTATGTCGCGGCCGAGTTTGCGCTGGTGAAGAGCCGCGGCTTTCGCGTCAAGGCGATGGTCGAGGAGAACAAGTTCGGCGCCCATCTCCTCCAGAGCATGATGGGCAATATCGAGGCCTATCTGGCCTGCTGCCAGCTTGGCATCACCATGGCCTCGCTCGGCCTCGGTTGGGTGGGCGAGCCGACCGTCTCGGAGCTGCTCAGCCCGCTGCTCCTGCCGCTCGGCATGTCGGAACATGCGCTGCACTTCACCTCGTTCCTGGTCGGCTTCCTGGTGTTCTCCTCGCTGCACATCGTGATCGGCGAGCAGGTGCCGAAGACGTTTGCCATCCGCCAGCCGACGCCGGTCTCGCAGTGGATCGCCTATCCGCTCTATGTGTCCTATCTCGTTCTCTATCCGCTCAACTGGCTGCTCAATTCCGCCTCGCGCGGGATACTGAGCCTGTTCGGCGTGCAGGAATCCTCGCAGCACGAAATCCTCACCGACTCCGAGATCGAGGGGCTGGTGGAGGAATCGGCTTCCCACGGCGGTATCGAAAGCGGCGAGGCCGAGTACATCCAGAACGTCTTCCGCTTCGGCGATCTGGCGGTGTCCGACGTCATGGTTCACCGCACCGCCATGGTGATGATCAACGCCGACCTGCCGGCGGACGAACTGGTGCGCGAGGTGCTGGCGACCGAATACACCCGCATCCCGCTATGGCGCGACAAGCCGGAGAACATCGTCGGCATCCTGCATGCCAAGGACCTGCTGCGCGCGATCCGCGCCTCCGAGGGCGACACCTCACGCATCAATGTCTCCACCATCATGCGGCCGGCCTGGTTCGTGCCGGAAATGCGCCCGATCTCCGAGCAGCTAAAGGCGTTCCGCCGCCGCAAGACCCACTTCGCGCTGGTCGTCGACGAATACGGCGAAGTCGAAGGCATGGTGACGCTGGAGGACATTCTGGAAGAGATCGTCGGCGACATCTCCGACGAGCACGACGTGGTGGTGGCCGGCGTGCGGGCGCAGCCGGACGGCTCGGTCGTCGTCGACGGCTCGGTGCCGATCCGCGATCTCAACCGCGCGATGAACTGGCATCTGCCCGACGAGGAGGCGACCACGGTCGCGGGCCTCGTCATCCACGAGGCGCGCTCGATCCCCGATCGCGGCCAGAGCTTTACCTTCTACAATTTCCGCTTCCGCGTGCTGCGCCGCGAGCGCAACCGCATCACCGCGCTGCGCATCACCCCGCTGGCGCGCGAGGCGGAGAAGGAAGACCCGAAGCCGAAACGGGCGGGGACGGCGTTTTAGTCAGTGGGCAGGGCGATCGCGCGTGGCGCTTGAAGGCTGAGAACGTGCTCGGCCTGCATGGTTCGAGACGCCCGCTTTGCGGGCTCCTCACCATGAGGGTCTAGCATTTCGCCGCAAGTCGGAACCTCATCCTGAGGAGCGCGCATCGCGCGCGTCTCGAAGGATGGCCGCAACGCCAAAGTCTGGCCAAATGCGATAGCCCTACCGCTTGCGGGGAGAGGGAGAAGAGACGCTCCTACTTCTTCAGCGAACTTGCCGCGCACTTCTGCGAGAATTCGCTGGCCTTCTTTGAAATCTCGGGGGTCAGGAAGTCCTTGTTCTTGTCGAGGTCCTCGACCGTCATGGCCTCGGCGAATGCCATGGCGTAGCAGTTGCAGTAGGTCTGGAGCTGGCCGACGGTAATTGCCTTGTTGGTGGGGTCCTTGACCTGGTTTTCGAGGCAGGAATTGTTGGTGCCCTTGGTCAGCGCGTCCTTGTCCGCCGGCGCGAGCGGCGTCGCCTGCGCGGCGGCACATGAGGCAAGTGCGAACAATACAATCGTTGCGAAACGCATCTGGTCTTCCCCCGGAAAATGTTACTCAATATCGATGGTGATGCCGCTCAGCTTCCACTGCCCGTCCGAGGCGATGAAGCCGAGCTGATATTTTACCTGCTTTGGCGTGGTCTCGAAACGGCCCTTCAGCCGCAGCACGCCGTTCTCGTCGATTTTCGCATCCCCATCCGGCACGATCGGTTTGGCCACCACGGCGTCGAACACCGCGCGCTTGTCGATCAGGTCCTTGAACACGGCGCGCAGCTTGTCGGGCGGAAACTGCTCGCGGAACGGCTTTGAGATCTTGGCGTGCATGACCGTAAAGTTGTCGGCCGCAACGGCATCGTTGAGCGTCAGCAGGATGCTCTTGACCAGCACTTCCTGCACGAAGGGGCTCGGCATGCCCTGCGCAGGGGCCCTGGCCGTGGATATCGCGATCGCGGCAAGAACGGCTGCGATCAATCTAAGTCGTGCCCAATGACGCATCGGACGGCCCTCAATCAATCGACGAGGAAATCGGGCCAGCCGGCCCCGCGCTCTCCGAGAACGCACCGCGTTCTCGGGAGTGCCACCCGTCGCCTGGATAATGGTATTACATAAATGAAATCCGCCGAATCGTCTCTGTGATCTTGTGCACGGGGCCGCAATCCCTGTTGATGCCCGGGAAAACGACTATCGCGCAGGCATGGCCGGCCACCCCGAATAGGGTCTCGCTAGAACGCTGTGCCGTCATCGTCCGCCAACGGGTCGCGCGAATGCGCGCCCGATGACAGGCTCCGGCGGACGATCCAGTATTCCAGAGGCGTTCGTGATTAAGCCGAGGGGCCGCGGCGTACTGGATGCCCCGCCTTCGCGGGGCATGACGGCTGAGCTAAGCGATAGGCGCTTACCCCCCGGCTTCGCCCGGGGTCTGCGCCCTGATCGCCAGCGCGTGCACGGAGCCGGCCAGTTCCGCCGCCAGCGCCGCATTAATCATGCGGTGCCGTTCGATCCGGCTCTTCCCTTCGAAGGCCGGAGATACGATATAGACCCTGAAATGCGTCTCGCCGCCCGGCCTGTGGCCGGCATGGCCCTCATGCAGATGTGATTCATCCGTGACGTCGAGGCTTTCCGGCACGAAAGCTTCACGCAACTTGTTTATGATAACGTCTTTGGTTCTCATGGCTGCGGCATTACGGCCGTGACCTGATTTCGTCAATGGCGTTACCCGAAGCGAAGGAATCGCAATGTCAAGACTTGAAGCCTTGGCCATTGCGTAGTCAAAGTCAGATATGGCGATCGATTCATCAAAGTTCTTCGACTCTATCCGCATCAAGCCGAACAAGCTGAGCGCGAAGGCGCAGGCGCGCGCCAACGAAGAATCCGCGATGTGCGAATGGGCCGGCTGCCAGAACAAGGGCCCGCACCGCGCGCCGAAGGGCCGCGAGAATTCGCGCGAGTACTGGCACTTCTGTCTCAACCACGTCCGCGAATACAACCAGTCCTACAACTTCTTCCAAGGCATGAATGCCGAAGCCGTCGCGCGCTACCAGAAGGATGCGCTGACCGGCCATCGCCCGACCTGGAAGATGGGCGCCAACACCAGCGCCAAGGGCAAGACCGGCGCGGCGGAAGAGTTCGACGGCGCCGCCGATCCCTTCCATATGTTCTCGGAGCTCAACGGCCGCGGCCGCTGGCGCCCCGGTCCGGGCGCGTCGCAGGCCAAGGCCGAAACGCGCAAGGTGATGAACGCCGAGCGCAAGGCGCTCCAGGTGATGGGGCTTGCCCCCGGCGCGACGCTCGAAATCGTCAAGGCCAAGTACAAGGCGCTGGTGAAGCAGCACCACCCGGACGCCAACGGCGGCGACCGCTCGACCGAAGACCGCCTGATCGAGATCATCAAGGCGTATAATTATCTGAAGACGGTGGTGAAGGAGGGGTAGCTCGGTGTCGTCCCTGCGAAAGCAGGGACCCATACGCCGCGGCTTTTCCGCGATGCGCTGGAGCTGGTTGCCTTCGTAACAATTCAGGACGGTGGTTATGGGTCCCTGCTTTCGCAGGGACGACGTGTGGTGGGTGTTTTCGCCGTACCCTACACCGCTTCCGACGCGAGCATCTGCCCGGAGGTCGCCTCGGTAATCAGCTTCCCCAGTTCGGCAAAATGACTTTTGCGCGGCGAGCTCTTGCGCCAGGCAAGGCCCACGACGCGGCGCGGCTGCGGGTCGGTGAAGCGCATCAGCCTGATGTCGTCGTGACGGCATTCCAGCTTGATGGAGAGTTCCGGCAGCAGCGTCATGCCGAGGCCGTTTGCCACCATCTGCACGATGGTCGAGAGGTTCGAGGCGCCAAAGGTGTCGATATTGTCGACGCGGCGCAGGTTGCAGAACGAGAGCGCCTGATCGCGCAGGCAATGGCCTTCCTCGAGCAGCAGCAGGCGGTCCTGCTCCAGGAGATCGGGTGTGGCGCGGATGCGGTTGGTGATGCGCCGCGACTTCGGCATCGCCAGCAGGAAGCGGTCGTTGAACAGTTTTAGCGTCTCGATCTCGGGATCTTCCACCGGCAGCGCCAGCAGCAACAGGTCGAGTGCGCCGTCCAACAGCTCGTCGACGAGCGTATCGGTCTGCGTCTCGCGCAGATGCAGGTCGAGGTCGGGAAATTTATCGCGCACCAGCGGCAGCAGCGCCGGCAGCACATAGGGCGCGATCGAGGGAATGACGCCGAGGTGCAGCGGCCCCGACAGGAGATTGCCCTGCCGCCGCGCGAAGTCGACGATGTCGCGGGTCTCGCTCAGCACGCGGCTGGCGCGGCGCGCGATCTCGCGGCCGGCTTCGGTGAGCAAGACGCCGCTGCGGCTGCGCTCGATCAACTGGACGCCGAGCTCCCTTTCCAGCTCCTGGATCTGCATCGACAGCGCCGGCTGCGTCACCGCGCATTGCTCCGCCGCCCGGCCGAAATGCTTCAGGCGGGCGACAGAGTCGAAATAGCGGAGCTGCTTGAGCGAGATCATCGATCAGTTTTTCTTATCCGATAGCCCGTATTACGGCGATCGGACGTGATCGACAAGTCCGGCCGGCTTCGCATTGCCGTGACCGGCAGCGCAAGCTGTCGTCGGCCCAAGCCCCGGCCGCCCGCTTAGGCCTAATGGCCGACTTCATTCTCCTGTCGTGGGTCGAAGCAGGAGCCGCTTCAAGCCTGCGCGGGTGGTGGACGAGCGACAAGCGACGCGAGTTGCCGCTCTAGCCGGAAGCCTTCGCCGCTGATTCCGTGACCCCGGAATTGTTTGTCGCTTTCTTTTTCTGCGCCCTCCGCTTCTTGGTTGCGGTCTCGAGTGACCGCAGCGGCCGCAGTTGTGTGTTGAAGGTGATTCTTAGCACGCTCGCGAGGCGGTCGCGTTCGCTGATCCGATCTTTGTACTTCATCGTCTCATTCCATTCCTGCTTGCGACGCCTTTGCGAAAATCATCCGTGCGCTGCACACTCGGGTCGGAGGATCGATGCACAGGCAATCAGGCGGCGCGGCTTTGCGAAATTTGCGTCCGGGTCAGGTATGCGATGCAAGTATAGATGCACGATCTGCGACAGCGTCACTGTCAGATCACCACGCCAGCGCAGCTCTGCTTGAAGCAACCAGGAATCGGCGTCGCTTCTTCGCTCGCATTGTCAATAGGAGTGCAAAATCAGCTCGATAAAATGGACGTTCTCGCAAAGTCAAAGAGTTGGATTGTGTTTTGATGTGGACGAAGTGGATCTTCCGGGCAGCTACCGGTGAATAACCGGGAGACCGGTGGAGACAACGCGGACGATCCCGTCAAATGCGCCTGCAACTTCGGCAGAAATGAAAGCGCGAAAGTCGGTAACGAAGTCGCTCCGCGCCGCGATGGTCTCGCGACGCTTCTCCAGCGGGTCGGATCGCTGAAATGCCCGTCGGTCTTCGTCCGTTTGTCCAGCGGCTAGCTTGCGCCAATCCTAATCCGCGGGTCTTGGTCCGACATAGGACGAACTCGGCCGGATCAGGCGGCCGGTGCGGCGCTGCTCCAGCGCGTGCGCGGTCCATCCCGCGGCGCGGGCGACCGCGAAGATCGGGGTAAAAGCCTGGCGCGGGATCTTCAGCGCATCGAGCAGGATGGCGGTGAAGAACTCGACATTGGTTTCCAGCGGCCGGTCGGGATTCTTCCTGCGCAGCGCCGCGCGGATATAGGCCTCGACCTCGCCGGCGAAGGGAAGATCGGCGGCGTCCGTGGCGTATTGCTGGATTGCGGCCTTCAGCACGTCGGCGCGGGGATCGCGCACCCGGTAGACGCGGTGGCCGAATCCCATCAGGCGTTCGCCGCGCGAAAGCGCATCGTCCACCCAGGGCTTGATGCGCTCGCGGGTGCCGATGGCATCGAGCATTTCCAGCACCGGCTCCGGCGCGCCGCCATGCAGCGGGCCGGTCAGCGCGCAATAGCCGGCGGTGACGGCGGCGAACAGGTCGGCCTGGGTCGATGCGACCACGCGCGTCGCAAAAGTCGAGGCGTTCATGCCGTGATCGCTGACGGTGACGAGGTAGCTGTCGAGTGCCGTGACCTCGCGCGGCTCGGGCCGTCGGTCATGCAGCATTCTCAGCGTATCGGCGGCATGACCGAGATTTGGATCCGGCGCGACGGGGTCGTTGCCCCTCGCACGCTGCACCAGGGCGCCGGCGATGACAGGAAAGGCGCCGACGATTGTCGATTCATGCTCGAGCCCGCTTTCCGCGCGCAAACCCGCGACCGCCGCGCGGAAACCGTCGACGACGGACATACCGCGCGTCGCCGGCAACAGGTCGGGCAGCCGGGCGAAGGCGCGCTCGCGGGCGGCACCCAGGCTGGCGCGCACATTGGCTTCGCTGAGCGTCTTTCCCGCCGCAGCGTTCCAGAGACGGGCGGTGACGCCCTCGAAACTCGATTTGCCCACGAGGTTTTTGACGTGCTCGCCCGCGATGATGAGTTCGCCGCGCTCGCCGTCGACATGGCTCAACATGGTCTCGGCGGCAGGCACGCCGTCCAGACCGATCTGGCTTTTGGTCAGTTGGATGTTCATGGCCGGTTTCCTTTCCTTTCCCGGAATGGTCGGCCGACTCGACAGATTGATCAATCTTGATTATGTAAATCAATATGAAAAAATCCGACCCGCTCTACCTGTCGGCCCGCGAGGCCTCGGCTGAACTGGCGATCTCGCCGGCGACGCTCTACGCCTATGTCAGCCGCGGCCTGATCCGATCGGAGCCGTCGCAGGACTCGCGCAGCCATCGCTACCGGGCCGAGGACGTGCGAGGCTTGAAGGAGCGGCGTACGCCGCCGCCGGAGCCGCGCGGCCTGCGCAGTTTCGACGCGGACCTGCCGGTGATGGATTCGGCGATCGCGACCATTACCGAGGAAGGCGCAATCTATCGCGGCGTGAACTGCGTCGATCTGTCGGTAAAGGACACGCTCGAGCACACCGCAACGCTGCTGTGGGACGTCACCAGCGCCGATCCCTTTGCGCCGGACAATTGCCCGGAAATCTCCGACGCGATGCGGACCATCGCGCAAGCGGCACAGCGCGCCGCGCCGATCGATCGCGCCATTGCGGTGCTGGCGCTGGCGGCAAGCGCCGATCCGCGCGCGTTCACCCGCGCGCCTGACGGTCGCGCGATGGTGGGCGGGCGCATCGTGCGGTTGCTGGTTGCGACCATGCTGGGCCGCGCGCCGTCGGCCGAACCGCTGCACCTCCAGATCGCGCAAGGATGGGCGGCGGACAACAAGCATGCGCCCGATCTGATCCGCCGCGCGCTGGTACTGCTAGCCGATCACGAGCTCAATGCCTCGACCTTCACGGTGCGCTGCGCCGCCTCCACCGGGCTCAACCTTTATGATGCCGTCATAGCCGGACTGGCGGCGCTAAAGGGCCCAAAGCATGGCGGCGCCGGCGTGCTGGCCTCGCGGCTGGTGAAGACGCTGGTCGATCACGACGTCGAGCCGGTCATCCGCGAGCGGGTCGCGCTCGGCGAGCGTTTTGCGGGTTTTGGCCATGGCGTCTACAAGCGCGGCGATCCCCGCGCGATCTCGCTATTGAACGAGCTGACCCGTGCCGGTGCGCCGCGGAAATTCACCCGGGAAATCCCCGAAAGAATTGCGGAAGCGACCGGCGAATTCGTCAATATCGACTATGCGCTCGCGGTGCTGGTGCTTGCCCTGCGGATGCCTGCCGGCAGCGAACTCGCGTTGTTCGCGATGGCGCGCAGCGTCGGCTGGATCGCCCATGCCAGCGAGCAATTGCAGCACGGCAAGCTGATCCGCCCGCGGGCGCGCTATGTCGGCCCGGCGCCGGGGCGCGGCAAGAACTAGCGCGGCTTCTTCGGCCTCGGCTCGATCCAGTTGCCTCCGCTACGGCGGCGGATGATCCAGACCACGAAGCCAACAAGCAGCGCGCCGCCGATGACGGCCGATATCCAGAGGCGCTTGCCGCCGTGTTCGTGATGCAGAAAGCCGCCATACCGGTGCAGCGCCTCGACCGCGAATACGCCGGGCAGGATGTGGGCGAGCGCCCAGAGAACAATCGCAGGGATGTTGACGGCGTAGAAGCGCGGCGGCGGCATGCCGAGCGCGCCTGCGGTGATCGGCACGAAGGCGCGAATCGGGGCGATGAACCGTGCGAAGAACACGGCGAGCGGACCCCAGCGGTTGAAGAATGTCTCGCTCTGTTCGATCACGTGCGGATAATTGGCGAGCGGCCAGGTGCCGAGGATCTCGCGCTGGCGGCGATGGCCGGCCCAGTAGGCCGAGCCGTCGCCGAGCACGGCGCCTGCAATCGCAGCGGCCAATACAGGCGCAAGATGCAGTTCCCCGCCGGGGATCAGCGCGCTCATCGCCAGGATCACGGTCGTGCCGGGCACTACCGAGCCTACCACCGGAACCGCCTCCAGCAGCGCGGCCAGGAACAGCGTCAGATAGGCAAGCCAGGCATGGGCCGAGACGAAGGTAATGAACGAGTTGAGAAGGTCGGTCACAGATTTCCTGTTTTGCCCGCGGGCCCGGCACGCAGACCTAACAACTGGCGGGCGGGCTTGAAAGGTCCGCTCCGGGCAGATCAGGCAAAAGTGCGGCGTGATTCGCAGGGCAGCCTTTCAAAAACCGGGTTCGGTTCCTATCTCAATGATAACGCAGCGGAACTTTGATTGAGCGGCGGGCTTCTGCCGGCCCTTGCACTCTGCTAGGCTTGTTCCAGCCCCCATCCGCAGCCATTCAGCAAATCTGGTTTCGGAAAATGTCCGAGGCCTCGGAGGATTGATGACGACCGCCGCCATGAACAAAGAAGAAATCGTCGGCTTGCCCGACATGAAAGTGTCGGTGCGGCAGGTGTTCGGCATCGACAGCGATCTGGAAGTGCCGGCCTATTCCGAAGTCGACCCGCACGTACCGGAAGTTGACGCCGATTATCGCTTCGACCGCGCCACCACGCTCGCGATCCTCGCCGGTTTTGCCAAGAACCGCCGCGTGATGGTCACCGGCTATCACGGCACCGGCAAGTCGACGCATATCGAGCAGGTCGCCGCGCGGCTGAACTGGCCCTGCGTGCGCGTCAACCTCGACAGCCATATCAGCCGTATCGATCTGGTCGGCAAGGATTCGATCGTGATCAAGGACGGCAAGCAGGTCACCGAATTCCGCGACGGCATCCTGCCCTGGGCGCTACAGCACAATATCGCACTGGTGTTCGACGAATATGACGCCGGCCGTCCCGACGTGATGTTCGTGATCCAGCGCGTACTGGAAGTCTCCGGCCGCCTGACGCTCCTGGACCAGAACAAGGTGATCAAGCCGCACCCGGCCTTCCGCCTGTTCTCGACCGCCAACACGGTCGGCCTCGGCGACACCTCCGGCCTCTATCACGGCACCCAGCAGATCAACCAGGGCCAGATGGACCGCTGGTCGATCGTCACGACGCTGAACTATCTGGCGCATGACGAGGAAGTCGAGATCGTGCTGGCGAAGGCGCATCACTACCGCACGCAAGAGGGCCGCGATATCGTCAACAAGATGGTGCGTTTGGCCGATCTGACGCGTAACGCCTTTGCCAACGGCGATCTGTCGACCGTGATGAGCCCGCGCACGGTGATCACCTGGGCGGAAAACTCCGAAATCTTCGGCGACATCGGCTTTGCGTTCCGCGTCACCTTCCTCAACAAGTGCGACGAGTTGGAGCGGCCGCTGGTGGCCGAATTCTACCAACGCTGCTTCAACCAGGAGCTCGCCGAATCCTCGGTGAACGTGGCGCTGAGCTGACCGATGCCCTCCATCGCCGTCGAGCGCACCATTGGGACGACCAAGAAGGCGGTGCTCGGCGGGCTGATCGGCTACAACACCGAGAAGATGGGGAAGCAGAAGTACAAGCGCTTTGCCATCTCCCTGCGCGAGCGCGGCAAGATCGTCGGCGGGATCGTGGGCGAGGTCTGGACCACGGTACTGTTCATCCAGTTCTTCTGGATGGAGCAAAAATACCGCGGCAAGGATTTCGGGACGAAGCTGATCAGGGCGATCGAGGACGAGGCGAAAAAGTTCGGAGCGACGCGTTCTTATCTCGACACGATGAGCTTTCAGGCGCCCGGCTTCTATCGCTCCTGCGGCTACAAAGAGTTCGGTTCGATCGAAGGCTATCCTGACGGCGTGACGCGCCACTGGTTCACGAAAGCGCTATGAGCAGCATATCCAATTCCAAATTCCGCAGTTCCAAGGAAGCGCCGACCGAGCCGTTCAAGCGCGCGGTGACTTCCTGCCTGAAGGCGATCGCCAAGACGCCGGAGCTGGAAGTCAGCTTCGCCGCCGAACGCCCGGGCCTGGCGCCCGGCAAGGCGCGATTGCCGGAGCCAGCGCGCAAGATGACCAAGCGGGATGCCGCGATCGTGCGCGGCCATGCCGACTCCATTGCGCTGAAGCTGGCCTGTCATGATCCAAAGGTGCATCGCAAGCTGATGCCGGGCAATCCGCAGGCGCGCGGCGTGTTCGAGGCGGTGGAGCAGGCGCGGGTGGAGGCGATCGGCGCGCGGCGAATGGCCGGCGTTGCCAAAAATCTCACCGCGATGCTCGACGATCATTTTCACCGCGGCAAGTATGACGAGATCACCGACCGCGCCGACGCGCCGCTGTCGGATGCGCTCGCCATGCTGGTGCGCGAGCGGCTCACTGGTCTGGCGCCCCCCGCAGCGGCCAAGAAGATGGTCGATCTCTGGCGCCCGGTGCTGGAGGACAAGATCGGCACCCGGCTCGACAAGCTCTCCAGGGTCACCGAGGATCAGGCCAAGTTCGGCGACCTCGTGCATGACCTCTTGTCCGCGCTCGATCTCGGTGACGACCGCAATGCCGAGATGGACGATGACGACGATCAGGACGAGAACAGCGACGGCGAGAACGACCAGTCCGGCGCCGAAGGTTCGCCCGATTCCGACGCCGCGCAGGAGATGAGCGCCGACCAGGCGCAAGCGACCACCGAAGAAATGTCCGACAGCGCGATGGAAAGCGCGCAGGCCTCCACGAGCGATACGTTCGACGACGGCGAACTCGGCGACGACGAGACGCCGGGCGAGGCGACGCGGCCGAATACGCACGGACGCAACGAGCCGCGCGGGCCGGAATACCATGCCTTCGCGCCGAAGTTCGACGAGGTGATCGCGGCCGAAGATCTCTGCGACCATGACGAGCTGGAGCGGTTGCGTTCCTATCTCGACAAGCAGCTCGCGCATCTACAGGGTATCGTGGCGCGGCTCGCCAACCGGCTTCAGCGCCGCCTGATGGCCCAGCAGAACCGCGCCTGGGAGTTCGATCTCGAAGAGGGCATTTTGGACCCGGCGCGGCTGTCGCGCGTGGTCACCGATCCCTATCACCCGCTGTCCTTCATGCATGAGAAGGAGGCGACCTTCCGCGATACCGTGGTGACGCTGCTGCTCGATAATTCCGGCTCGATGCGCGGCCGTCCCATCACGGTGGCGGCGACCTGCGCCGACATTCTGGCGCGCACGCTGGAGCGTTGCGGCGTCAAGGTGGAAATTTTGGGCTTCACCACGCGCGCCTGGAAGGGCGGGCAGTCGCGCGAGGCGTGGCTCGCCGCGGGCAAGCCGGCCAATCCGGGACGGCTCAACGATTTGCGCCATATCATCTACAAGTCGGCAGATGCGCCGTGGCGGCGTGCGCGCAAAAATCTCGGGCTGATGATGCGCGAGGGGCTCCTGAAGGAGAATATCGACGGCGAGGCGCTGGACTGGGCGCACAAGCGCCTGCTCGGCCGGCCCGAGCAGCGCCGCATCCTGATGATGATTTCGGACGGTGCACCGGTGGATGACTCCACGCTGTCGGTCAATCCCGGCAATTATCTCGAGCGGCACTTGCGCCACATCATCGAGGAGATCGAGACCCGCTCGCCGGTCGAGCTGATCGCGATCGGCATCGGCCACGACGTGACGCGTTACTACCGCCGCGCGGTGACGATCGTGGACGCCGAAGAGCTCGGCGGCGCCATCACGGAAAAGCTCGCGGAACTGTTCAGCGAGACTCACGGCCCGGCGCCTGCCGCCGGGCGGCCGCGGCGATTGCATTCGTAAAGGAACATGCGCGCGCAGGTTACCCGCCGCGGCTTCCTGAAATCGACGGCGGGGCTTTCGGCTGCGGCGCTGCCTGCGGTCGCATCGGCGCAGACGGCGCTGGAGCGGCCGCCCAAACAGCCGAAGCCGGACGAGTTCTCCGTCACTGCGCCGGTTTCGATCGAAGTCCATGCAAGGCCGATTCCCTCGTTCGACAACCGCGAACGGTCGCGCACGCGATTCGGTTCGCTGGAATATCGCAGCGGGTTGATCCTGACTTCTTCCTTCCGCGGTTTTGGCGGGCTGTCGGGCCTGCGGCTCGACGCCAAGGGCGAGCGCTTCATCGCGATCAGCGACAAGGCCGGCTGGTTCACCGGCCGCATCCGATATCGCGGGCGGGAAATGATCGGCCTCGACGACGTCGAGGCCTCGCCGATCCTCGGGCCAGACGGCAAGCCGATCACCGCGCAGGGCTGGTTCGACACCGAGTCGCTCGCGCTCGACGGCTCGCTGGTTTATGTCGGCCTGGAGCGCGTCAATCAGCTCCTGCGCTTCGATTTTTCAAAAGGTTTTACGCGCTCGCTCGGCGAAGTGGTGCCGCTGCCGGCCGCGGCGAAGAAGCTGCCGTATAACAAGGGACTGGAAGCCCTCGTGATGGTGCCGAAGGGCCAGCCGCTCGCGGGCACGCTGATCGCGATCTCCGAACGCGGGCTCGATGCGCAGGGCAACATTCTGGGCTTTCTGATCGGCGGCAAGACGCCGGGTCAATTCAGCCTGCGCCGCACCGACAAATTCGATGTGAGCGACGCAGCGCTGCTCTCATCCGGCGAGCTGCTGGTGCTGGAGCGGAAGTTCTCCTTTATCGGCGGCGTCGGCATCCGAATCCGCAGCATCCCCATCAGATCGGTGGCGCCGGGCGCGGTCGTCGATGGTCCCGTGATCTTCCTCGCCGATCTCGGCAACGAGGTCGACAACATGGAGGGGATCGATTCGCACGTGACGCCGGAAGGCGAAACCGTCATCACCATGGTTTCCGACGACAACTTTTCCATGATCCAGCGCAACCTGCTGCTACAGTTCACGCTGGTGGAATGAGATCGACGACCCCTTCCTGCTGATTGAGCTGCTTCAAATCCGGGGCTGTCTAAAGTCTGGCTGTGTTAAGCGTCTAGGCGATGATGTGCCAGTTCGCAGGAATCACGCCAAGGGAATTGGCGTGCAAAACAGTGCCGTCATTCATGTCCCAGATTTGCGCGGCGCTGGCGGTCTCGTTGCGCCACAGCAGGTCGCTCTTGCCGTCGCCGTTGTAGTCGCCGGTGCCTTCGAGCTGCCAGTTGGCCGGTATCACGCCCAGCGAATTGGTGTGCAGGATAGCGCCGTCGTTCATGTCCCATATCTGCGTGGTGCCGGCGCCGTTGCGCCAGACGATGTCGCTCATGTTGTCGCCGTTGAAGTCGCCGACCCCGAGGATGTGCCAGTTCGACGGTATGACGCCGAGCGAATTGGCGTGCAGGATGGCGCCATCATTCATGTCCCAGATCTGCGCAGTGCCGGCCGCCTCGTTGCGCCACAACAGGTCGCTGTTGCCGTCGCCGTTGAAATCGCCGGTGCCGGCCAGCGTCCATGTCGACGGCACCGTCCCCAATGTATTGGAGTGGTCGATGACGCCGTCGTTCATGGCCCAGATCGAGGTGGCGCCGGCATCGTTGCGCCAGACGATGTCGCTCATGCCGTCGCCGTTGAAGTCACCAACTCCGAGTGCATGCCAGTTCGACGGGATGATGCCCAGCGAATTGGCGTGGAGAATGGCCCCGTCATTCATGTCCCAGATCTGGGCTGTGCCGGCGGCCTCGTTGCGCCACAACAAATCGCTCATGCCGTCGCCGTTGAAGTCGCCGGTGCCGGCGAGCGTCCAGGCGGCCGGCATCGTGCCGAGCGAGCTGCTGTGAAGAATGGTGGCGTCGTTCATGGCCCAGATCGACGTGGCGCCGGCGTCGTTGCGCCAGACGATGTCGCTGTTGCCGTCGCCGTTGAAGTCGTGGCGCGTTTCGGTGCCCGCGGTCGGAGCGAGCATCGGCACGCCAATGTCTTTCAGGATAGCGAGGTCGAGCGCGCTAACTCCCGGGCCGTTGCCGAGAAACCCGATGACCCCGTTCATCAGGTCACCTAGCAGATCGGAGCCGGGTTGCCCCGCGCTGTTGCCGACGTGATAGAGATTTCCGATTGTCAGGGGGACCGCTCCCCCATAGACGGCTTCGGCCGCGGGTCCGGTGAAATAGGGCACGCCGTTTATTACGGTGACATACGTATCGAATGTCGAATAATCATTCTGTGTCGGCAAGCCCGTAGACCAGTTGAGAAATCCATTAAATCCGAAGGCATGCCCGAGTTCGTGTTCGAAGGCCTCGACCGCATTGAGTTTGTTGGCTGGAACGACCGAGTTGGGCGAGGGGTTGGGATCGAACCAGAGCCACTGATTGATGTAATCCGGATCGACGTTGATGATAACGTCTGCAGCAGCGCCGTTCGGGTCCTGGCCAGTTATCATCTCGGAGATCGTTCCGAAACGCCAGTAATCCAACCCGTTGCTGCTGGAGAGGAAAGTAGAGGTGGCCGCAGTGCCGTTGGCCGTATCGCTTGGCGTCTGGGCAATATTGACCTGAACTTCGATGGAGGCGTTGCTATTGATGGACGAGGCCCAAACAAAGCCGGCGTAAATCACATCCGTTTGTATCAGCGACGTATAGGCGCCATAAGCACCGGTCGTGTCGGTGACGGATACAGTAAAGCTTAGTGACATATCTCTTCCCCCCGAGGGTACGGCGGCCCAGCCACGTTGGTGACTTTCCAGATATCGGTATCCATCGCAGACTGATTGAACCAGAACTCGTGAAGATCCCGCCTGGCCCCACGGAGCGACGCATCCTCACTTTCTGAATATCGAGTGAGTAACGCACGATATTTTGGATCACCTGTGCAGGCAAGCCCTGTAGGATCCGGCGCGCCGTGCCGTCCACGTACTGCTGTCAGCGACCGCGCAAGCTCTCTCAGCCCTACACGTTCCGCCAAATCCCGCACGATCCCCACTTGGCCTGCTGGAGCCTTGGACGTCCGTTTTCAAGGTAAAGCGGACGTGGCAGATTTATGAATACTCGCCCTAGCCTGGCCGATACGCGCCGTTCTCGTCGATCTGCACGCTGCCGTCGGCCAGCATCTCTTCAAGGTGGCGCGAGATCGAGCGCGTCTCGGCATCGACCACCCAATAGTCCTGATGGCCGGGCGGATAGAGCAGCCGGCACTCGACCAGTTGCTCCAGCGTTTTCGGCGAGGCGCGCAGCAATTCCAGCAATCGTTGTTCGCGGGTGTCGAGCACCTTTGTGTAGGCGGCAAGGTCACGCAGAAAATGTTCGCGGTCGGTGTAGACGCCGCGGTGGTGCGAGGTGATCCACACCTTGGCCGGAATATTTGCAACGCGCTTCAATGTCTCGCGAAAATCGGCGAGGCTGGAGGAGGCATCGCCGTAATAGGGGCCGAAGCCGGAGAGGTCGATATCGCCGATGAAGGCAACGCCCTCGGGCTCCACCAGCAGCACGCTGTGGCCGGCGGTATGGCCGGGCGCGTGGATCGCGCGCACGCGCGTCTCGCCAAGCTCCCACACTGCGCCGTCGGCATAGCCGATCGCGTCCGGCCGCGGCGCATAGAAGAATTTGCGCTGAAAACTTTGCAGCATCGCGTCGACATAGCTGTCGTCGCTGCCATAGGCGGCGACGAGGCCGGGCCAGCTCTGCGCGGCCGGCAGATCGGCGACATGCACATGCACGGGCGCCTTCGGCAGAAGATGCAGCCCCGCCATGTGATCTTCGTGCACATGGCCGAGGATCACCAGATCGCTGGTTTCGAACTGCTCTCCGATATAGTTGGCGACGATCGGCGTATCGAAGGCGGCCTGCGCATCGGTGCCGCGCACGATCACCTGGTTGGCATCGGGATATTTTCCGTTCTTGTCGCCGAAGAACACCGTGACGCGGCCGAAATCGGCCCGCGGAATCGTGCGGTGCTGGGCTTCTGTCACGTTGATATTCATTCAAAAATTCCGGATTAGCCCACGCGCTGTTTTTCGTAAGCTTTCAGGTGAGTATACGCCGTCCTGAGCTTCGGTACCGGAATTTTTGCTGCATCCGCCCGGGCAACGAGATCGCCGATCACGTGGTCGGCTTCGACCGGAAAACCGCCCTTGACGTCGCGGAACATCGAGGCGGTCAGCGGGGAACCTTCAGTCGTGAGCAGGCCGCGGGTGCGCTGGAAGAACGGGCCGCCCGGCGCGTAGCCTTCGGCCGAGGCGACCGCGCTGCATTCGTCGAGCATGCCGAGCAGGAAATCCTTGCCGCCGGGCACCGCCAGAATGTTGCCGACGGAGGTTCGCATCAGGCAGGTCGAGGCCGCGAGCGAGGCGAGGAAGACCCACTTCTCCCACATGTCCTGCATCACGTTCTCGCTCGGCGCGCCGTTGAAATTGCCCTTGGCGACGACGTCGGCGATCTTCCTGACGCGGTCCGACATGCCGCCGGCGCGCTCGCCAAAGCCGAGCGACTGCATCGGCGCAAGCTGCACCACCTCGCGCTTCTCGTTCAACGTCGCCGCGATGGCGCAGAGGCCGCCAAGCACGCGCTCGCGCCCGAATTTTTTGTCGAGCACGTCGAGATGCAGCATGCCGTTGAGCAGCGGGATGATCGAGGTGTCAGGTCCGACCGCGGGCGCAAACGATTTGATGGCATCGTCGAGGTCGAACGCCTTGCAGCTCAGCAGCACCACATCGAATTTTTCGTTGAGCTTGTCGGCCTGCACGGTCGGCGGGTTCTTCAGCGTGACGTCGCCGCCCGGGCTCTTGATGACGAGGCCGTCCCTGGCGAGCTCGGAAGTGCGCTTCGGCCGCACCAGAAAGGTGATGTCCTGGCCGGCCTGTAGCAGCCGTCCGCCAAAGTAACCGCCGATGGCGCCGGCGCCGACCACGAGAGTGCGCATATCCAAGTCTCCGAATTTGCTCTTCGTCATGCCCGGGCTTGTCCCGGGCATCCGCGTTCTTGTTGGGATAGAAAGTAAGACGTGGACGGCCGGGTCAAGCCCGGCCATGACGCATGAACGGTATGCATCACCATTTCTCGCCGAACGGCCTGATCTCCAATTCGAATGTCCAGGCGCTGCGCGGCTGCTGGTAGAGTTGCCAGTAGGATGCTGCGACCGAGGCCGGCGGCATCAGCAAGTCCGGATTGTCGAGCGCTTCCTTGCCCCAGATCTGGGCGCGGCGCTCGCGTACCCAAGCGGTGTCGACGCCGGAATCGATGATGAGATGGGCAACGTGGATGTTCTTCGGGCCGAGCTCGCGCGCCATCGCCTGCGCCACCGCGCGCAGGCCGAACTTGGCGCTGGCAAAGGCGGCATAGCCGCTGCCGCCGCGCAGCGAAGCGGTCGCGCCGGTGAAGAAGATATTGCCCTGGCCGCGCGGCACCATCAGCCGCGCGGATTCGCGGCCCGCGACAAAGCCGGCCCAGCACGCCATCTCCCACACTTTTCGGAAGACGCGGTCGGTGGTTTCCAGGATCGGGAAATTGACGTTGGCGCCGACATTGAAGATGCAGACTTCCAGCGGCGCGTGCTTGTCGGCGTCGTTGAGGAAGGCGGTGGTTTCCTCCTCATTGCGCGCATCGAGCGAGCGGCCGAAAATGGTACCGCCGGCGGCTTCCACTTCCTTCACCAGCGGTTCGAGCTTTTCGCCGTTGCGGCGGCCGGCGAACACGGTAAAGCCTTCGGCTGCGAATTTCTTGGCGATCTCGGCGCCGATGTAATCGCCGGCCCCGATCACGGCGCAGGTGGCGTTTCGTTTTTGCATGTGGCTCTCCGAATTCCGTCATTGCGAGCGAAGCGAAGCAATCCACGTCTCCGCACGGGGATAGATGGATTGCTTCGTCGCTTCGCTCCTCGCAATGACGGTAGTGATTATCCGCCCGACACCATCTCCTCGACTTCGCGGAGCTGTTCCTTGCCGAAGAACATCTCGTTGCCGACAAAGAAGGTCGGCGAGCCGAACGCGCCGCGCGCGACGGCGAATTGGGTGTTCTCGATCAGCCGGGCCTTGACCTCGGGCTCCTGCGCGCGGGCGAGCAGTTTTGCAGCATCGAGGCCGGAATCGGAAAGCGCCTTCGCCGCGACCGCCGGATCGTCCATCTTCTTCGGCTCGACCCACATGTGGTGGAAGGCGGCCTCGACATATTTTTCGAACACGCCCTCCAATTGCGCGGCGACCGCCGCGCGCATCAGGTTGAGCGTGTTGACCGGGAAGAACGGGTTCCAGGTGTAGGGCTTTACGCCAAAGCGCTTGACGAACCGCTCGGTTTCCAGCGCGTGGAATTCGGGCTTGTTCTTGACGCCGGCGAGCGTCTCGGCCGGCGATTTGTTGTTGGTGGCTTTGAAAATGCCGCCGAGCAGGATCGGTATGTATTCGAACTTCACGCCGGTGCGCTTTTCGATCGCCGGGATCGCCTCATGGCTGAGGAACGCGTTCGGGCTGCCGAAATCGAACATGAATTGCGGATTTTGGCTCACGGCATCCTCCCGGCATTTTCTTATATGATCCCTATCATTCCTAGCGGGTCGGGGACGCGGGATCAACAGACGGGCGGAATGAGGGTGTCATTCCGCCCCGTCCTTTTGGGAGGTTACGCTCGCTGGCCGGCCTGGTCGCTATAGGCGAGCTTGACGATATGATCGCGGACGTCCACGGGCCAGTCGGCGACCAGGCCGGCAAAGCGCCGCAGGTCATCAGCGAACAAAGCGCGCGAAGCCTCCTCGAAGTTGGCGAAGTTGCCGGCCATCGCGGACATGAAGTGGTAGGCCGCATCGCGCGCGGCGCGCAGCCGGTCGCGGTCGCCGCTGACGCGGCGGGCCTCGTCCACGAGCTTGCGCAGGGCCACCGACGCGCCGCCCGGCTGGGCGTTGAGCCATTCCCAGTGCCGCGGCAACAGCGTTACCTCGCGCGCCACCACGCCGAGCTTCGGACGGCCGCGGCCGCGCGGTTCGGTGGGGTCGGCCTCGGGCGCAGGCGTTGCAGGTGCGGTGCGCGGCAGCCTTGCGATGATCTCGTCATCGCTGCCGCGCAGGTCGAGATCGAGCGAGCGGCCGCTCGCATCGTTGAAGATGAGGACCGGCTCGGCCCGGCGGCCGGCACGCTTGATGGCGAGGGCAACCTCGGCGAGCGACCCCGTAACGAGGCGACGCTCGCCTTCGAAGGCGGTAAAGCTTTGAGTCATTTTGCGTTTCCGAAAGGGCCACATGGGGTATTTATACCCGGGTATATTCATGGAGTCAATATTACCCGGATAATAAATTGTCGAGATGGTCCGCCGACCCGCCTCCACGTCGCAAAACCCGCCGAGGCCTGATACGGGAGCACCGTAAATTCGTGGAGGGGGACGCTCATGCTGACGGTTCATCATCTCAACAACTCGCGCTCGCAGCGGGTGCTGTGGCTGCTCGAGGAGTTGGGCGTGCCGTACGAGATCGTGCGCTATCAGCGTCAGCCGGACATGCGCGCGCCGAGGGAGCTGCGCGCGATCCATCCGCTCGGTAAATCGCCTGTTGTCACCGACAACGGCAACACCATCGCCGAGTCGGGCGCGATCGCCGAATACCTTATCGCGACCTACGGCAACGGCCGTCTGGTCCCGCCGCCCAACACGCCGGAACGGCTGCGCTATACCTATTGGCTGCACTACGCCGAAGGCTCGGCGATGTCGCCGCTGCTGCTAAAATTGCTGTTCACGCTGATGCCGAAGCGCGCGCCGGCTTTGCTGCGGCCGCTGGTGCGCAAGGTGTCGAACCAGGCGCTGACCACGCTGGTCAATCCGCAGCTCAAGCAGCACATGGATTATTGGGAAAGCGAGCTTGCGAAAAGCGAATGGTTCGCCGGTAATGAATTTTCTGCCGCCGACATCCAGATGAGCTTTCCGCTGGAAGCGGCTTCCGCGCGCGCAGGATTGGAGCAGGGGCATCCAAAGGCGATGGCGTGGCTGGAGAAGATTCATGCGCGGCCGGCCTACAAGCGGGCGCTGGAAAAGGGCGGGCCGTATGAGGTGGGAAGGTAGTCTCTACGTCATTGCGAGCGAAGCGAAGCAATCCATAGTACGGCACTGGGAAAGATGGATTGCTTCGTCGCTTCGCTCCTCGC
Organism: Bradyrhizobium lablabi; assembly: GCF_018129385.1. Lineage (GTDB taxonomy): Bacteria > Pseudomonadota > Alphaproteobacteria > Rhizobiales > Xanthobacteraceae > Bradyrhizobium > Bradyrhizobium lablabi_C. The sequence goes on along the minus strand of NZ_JAFCLN010000008.1, from coordinate 120,947 downwards.
AATGACGGCAGAGGGGTCAGTTCAATGCCCGATCGCGGCGATCACTTCTTTCACCAGCCGCGCGACGCCTCTGATGTCGCCGGTCGGCTCGACCGTATCGCCGAGGCGCACGACGACGAGCTTGTGCGACGGGACGATCACGATGCGCTGGCCCAGAAGGCCTGACGCGAAGAAGGGAGTCGCGGGGCATGCCTGATAGCACGCGTCCTTTCGCATCGGGATGATCGCTGCGGTTGGTGTAGAAGCCCGCGGCGTAGTCGGTGCCGAGGGTGGCGGCGGCGCAAAAGTCTACCCAATCCGGGTGCAGGACTTTCTTGCCGCCGACGACGCCGTCATTGGCATAGAGCACGCCGAGCTTGGCCCAGTCGCGCGCGCTGGCCAGCATGTAGTTGGCGCCTTGCAGCGTGCCGGCGCCGTCGAATTCCAGCGTGACGTTGCGCATGCCGAGCGGATTGAACAATTCGCGCCAGGCAAAGGCGAGCGTCTGCTCCGGCCCGCCGGTGAGGTCGCGAACGACGCGCGCCAGGATCTGCGTGGTCGCGCCGGAATAATGAAAGCGTGTGCCGAGCGGGGCGATCATTCTTGAATTGACCGCGTAGGCGGACAGATCATCCTCCAGATACATCTGGCTCGACCGGTCGAAGCCGGAATTGGTCTCGTCGAGATCGAGGCCTGTGGTCATGCGCATGAGATGTTCGATTTCGATCTCGCGGCGCGGATCGTCGATGTTGCGCCATTCCGGAATCGACGCCGGGATCGACGGCGAGGTCAGGCCGTGCTGGTTGAGCACGCCGATCAGCGCGTTGATGAGCGACTTTGTCATGGAGAAACCGGAGAGCTGTGTATCGATGCCGATGCCGGGCGCATAGCGTTCGGCAATCACCCTGCCGTCATGCACCACGACAACCGCCTTGGTGCGCCGGAACGGCGGCGCGGCCGATTCCTCGAAGGCATGGTCGAGCGCAGTTTTAAGCGCGGAATCGGCCGGCTCGACGACGGCAGGCCCGGCAATCTCGGGCAATAGCGGGGGCGTCTTCGGCACCTTCAATGCCTCGACGTCGTTCTTCAGGACATAGGGCTGTTTCGTTCCGTGCTGCTCGACGCAGCCGAGCCCGTCGTGGAATAAGGCGCGGTTTTTGTAGAAGCCGAGCACCGATGCTTCGACGGTCTTTGTCTTTCGGTCGATCTGGAAACTCAGTGCATGACGCAAGCGGCGGAAGCCGGGGCGCTCCAGCGTCGCTGCGAACACCTCCTGCGGATCGAGACCGGAGACGAACGTCTTGGAGCAGATGATATGCGCGAGGCCGCCGGTGCCGACACGGATGGCGCGGTCGGGGCGGAAATGGATGCTCAGCGCCGCGAGCGTTGCAAGGAACAGGGTAGTCGTCGCGGCGAAAATCCACTTCCAGGCAGTCACGCAGTTCTCCGGCGTTGCTTATTTGTTTGAGCGTGATCGCCGCGCAAACGCTTCGCGTTTGTCGCGAGGGAAAACCGGTGCCCACTTTGCGCTGACGCGGCCCTACGGGTCCGGATCACATCTAGCGCGACGTCTGCGCGGCGCCGACCGAGGGCAGGGGCTGCACGCTGACGCCGGGCGGTGGCACGTCATCGTCGGGTACGAAAAAGTCCGACATCAATGGCGCCGATTTGTCGACACGATAATGCTCGAAGTCGCGCACGCCGCTGGCGTAAAGCACCTTGTCGTCGATGCAGAAATTGCCGGTGAACTCGCGCGCGGGCCGCGTGAAGATCGCATGCGCGGCATCGCCCATGATCTCGGGCGTGCGGCTCATGCGCATCATGGCATCGCCGCCGAGGAGGTTGCCCACCGCGGCGGTCGCGATCGTGGTGCGCGGCCACAGCGCGTTGACGGCGACGCCCGCCGGTTTCAATTCGCCCGACAGGCCGAGCACGCACATGCTCATGCCGTATTTGGCCATGGTGTAGGCGGTCGAATGCTCGAACCATTTCTGCTTCATGTCGAGCGGCGGAGAGAGCATCAGGATGTGCGGATTGGCCGCCTTCTTCAGATGCGGGATGCAGTATTTCGACACCATGAAGGTGCCTCTGGTATTGATGCCCATCATCAGGTCGAACCGCTTCATGTCGGTGGCCTGCGAATTGGTGAGGCTGATGGCGCTGGCGTTGTTGACGCAGATGTCGATGCCGCCGAACTCGGTGACGGTCTTTTCGATCGCGTCCATCACCTGAGCTTCTTCGCGGATGTCGCAGACGATCGGCAGCGCCTTGCCGCCGGCGGCGCGGACGTCGTCGGCCGCGGTGTAGATGGTGCCCTTCAGCCGCGGATGCGGTTCGGCGGTTTTCGCGGCAATCGCGACATTGGCGCCGTCGCGCGCGGCGCGCAGCGCGATCGCCAGCCCAATGCCGCGGCTCGCGCCTGAGATGAACAGCGTTTTGCCTTTGAGGGATGACATGGGAGGGCTCCTTTGCGGTCGCATGCAAAGGCAATCTACGCCGACGCTGTAGGGTGGGCAAAGGCGCATTGCGCCGTGCCCACCAATCGTTCCGGATTGTGAATGGAACGGTGGGCACGCTGTCGCTTGGCCCGCTCTACGATTCCTGCGCTAATACCCTTCCGCCCAGGCGCCGCGGGTGCGCGGGTCGGGGGCCCCTTCCCAGCCATGCGGCGTGACGGCGATCGAATTGGCGGAGGTCTGGCCGAGCTGATCGACCACCTTGTGGCCCCTAGCCTTCAGCTCCGACAGCACCTCTTCCGGAAAACCGCGCTCGAAGCGGACATCCTCGGGCAGCCATTGATGGTGCATGCGAGGTGCGGCGACCGCGGCCGCGATGTCCATCCTGTAGTCGAGCGCGTTGACGATCACCTGCGTCACCGCTGAGATGATGCGGCTGCCGCCGGGCGAGCCCGTGACCAGCACAGGCTTGCCGTCCTTCAGCACGATGGTGGGCGACATCGACGACAGCGGCCGCTTGCCAGGACCCGGCAGATTGGCCTCGAAGCCGACCAGGCCGAAAGCGTTGGAGGCGCCGGGCGCCGCGGTGAAATCGTCGAGCTCGTTGTTGAGCAGCACGCCGGTGCCTTCGGCGACGAGGCCGACCCCATAGGGGAAATTCAGCGTGTAGGTGGTGCTGACCGCATTGCCCCTGGCATCGACCACCGAATAATGCGTGGTGTTGGAACCTTCGCGCGCCGGCGCTTTCGGCGCCGCATCGGCCCATGGCGTGGCGCGCGCCAGATCGATAGTGGCGCGCTGTTTGGCCGCGTAGTCCTTGGACAGCAGGATGTTGGTGGGCGCGTTGATGAAGGCGGGGTCGCCGAGGTAGCGGGCGCGGTCGGCATAGGCGCGCTTCATCGCCTCGATCATGACATGCAGCGAGGCGGCGGAGTTTTGCTTCATGTCGGCGAGCGCAAATCCTTCGAGGATGTTCAGGATCTCCACCAGCACGGTGCCGCCCGAGGAAGGCAGCGGCATTGCGACGATGTCGTAGCCGCGATAGGAGCCGCGCACCGGCGCGCGGATCACGGCCTGATATGATTTCAGATCGTCTGCCGTCATGATGCCGCCGGAATCGCGAACGGCCTTGGCGAGTTTTTCCGCAACCGGCCCCTCATAGAAGCCGCGCGGGCCCTGCTCGGCGACGGCGGTCAGCGTTGCCGCCAGATCGCTCTGGATCAGCCGGTCGCCCTCGTGGAGCGGGGTGCCGTCGGGGCGCGAAAACGATTTGGCTGAATTCGGCCAGCGAGCCATCCGCTGATACATAAAGGATAGTGTGTCGGCGGTGTCGTCGGTGACGACAAATCCGTCGCGGGCGAGGTCGATCGCGGGCTTGATGATTTGCGCGAGCGTAAAGTTGCCCGAGCCGAATTTTTCCAGCGCCAGCGCGAGTCCGGCGACGGTTCCGGGCACGCCGATGCCGAGTGCCGAATCGCGCGACTTTGCCGGATCGGGCTTGCCGTCGGGGCCGAGAAAAATGTCCTGCTTGGTCGCTGCCGGCGCGGTCTCGCGAAAGTCGATCGCGACGTCCTGGCCGCGCTCGGCGGAATGGATCACCATGAAACCGCCGCCGCCGATATTTCCGGCGCGCGGATAACTTACCGCCATCGCAAAGCCGACCGCGACCGCGGCGTCGACCGCGTTGCCGCCCTGGCGCAGCACGTCGGCGCCGATTTGCGTTGCCAGTCTTTCCTGCGCCACCACCATGCCGTTCTCGGCGGAGGTGCCGCGGACCGAATGAGCGGAGGCGGGTGGTGAATAGACGCGGCGCTCCTGCGCACTCGCAGGAGTCGTGAATGCGATGACAATCGCCGCAGCGGCGAAAATTTTCCGCCAGTTGGTCATTGGGGTCATCAAATGCCTGTCATGAGCGCCATGCGACAACGTGAAGCGTCATCGTATCCATGGATGCTATATGGGTTTCGGTGCGGCGGGCAAAACGCCTGTTTGTGATCTGGATGGGCGGCTTTTGATGACGGCGACGGTTTTGGCGGTAGATGGCATGGATGCAAAACCGGCCTATCCGCGCCGCTCCGCCGTCATTAGCTGGATTCTCTTCGACTGGGCCGCGCAACCCTATTTCACGCTGATCACGACCTTCGTGTTCGCGCCCTACTTTGCCAATTTCATCGCGCCGAACCCGGCGGCGGGGCAGGCGATGTGGGGATTTGCCGCCGCGGGCGCGGGGCTGACGATCGGCCTGCTGTCGCCGGTGCTTGGCGCGATCGCCGATGCCAGCGGCCGGCGCAAGCCGTGGATCGCTGGCTTCGGCGCGCTATTGGTGATCGGCGCGAGCGCGATGTGGATCGGCAAGCCCGGCGATCCCAGCGTGATCGTGCCGGTTCTGATCGCCTATGCGGTCGCCAGCGTCGGCGTTGAATTCGCGACCGTATTCAACAATGCGATGATGCCAACGCTGGTGCCGCCGGAACGGATCGGACGGTTGTCGGGAACCGGCTGGGCCACCGGCTATCTCGGCGGCATCGTGAGCCTGATCCTGGTGCTCGGCTTTCTCGCCGCGAGTCCGCAAACCGGCCGCACGCTGTTCGGACTGACGCCGCTGTTCGGGCTCGATCCCGTCACGCACCAGGGCGACCGCATCACCGGCCCGCTCACCGGCCTCTGGTTCATCATCTTCGTGCTGCCGATGTTCTTGCTGACGCCGGATTATCCGGCAAAACGTCCGGTGCGGGAGGCATTGCGCGCAGGTCTGCTCGAACTCAAGCAAACGCTCGCCGAATTGCCGAAGCAGAGATCGATGGCGATTTTTTTGCTCGCCAACATGATCTACACCGACGGCCTGGTCTCGCTGTTCGCCTTCGGCGGCATCTACGCCGCGACCACCTTCGGCTGGCACACCATCCAGATCGGCACGTTCGGCATCATCCTGGCAGTCGCCGGCGTGTTCGGCGCCTGGTTCGGCGGCAAGCTCGACGACATCTTTGGACCGAAACGCGTGATCGCGGGCAGCATGATCGTACTGCTGTCGGCTGTCGTCGCGATCCTGCTGGTCGACAAGGACTCGATCTTCTTCATCGAGGTCGCGCCGCCGGTTCCCGGCGGCGGCTTGTTCGCTTCCGCATCCGAGCGCGCCTATCTCGTGCTGGGATGCCTGATCGGCGCCGCTGGCGGGCCGCTACAGGCGGCCGCGCGCACGCTGCTGATCCGCCTCGCGCCAAGAGATCGCATCGCGCAATATTTTGGCCTGTTCGCGCTAACGGGGAAAGTCACCTCGTTCATCGGGCCGCTGCTGATCGGCGCGATCACCGCGGCGACGCAGAACCAGAAGGCGGGCATGGCCGTGCTGGTGCTGTTTTTCTCGGTCGGGATGGTGCTGCTGATGATGGTGCGGGAGAAATAGCCCTCCCGTCGTCCCGGCCAAGCGAAGCGCGAGCCGGGACCCATACGCCGCGGCCTTTGGTGGTTTGCACCCGCGTCAGCCGGCTTTTCCAACCGATAGCACAACGCGGTATGGGTCCCGGCGTTCGCCGGGACGACAGCGCGATGTGGGGATAGCGAGCGGCTAATGCCGGAAATGCCGCGTCCCCGTAAAGACCATGGCGATGCCGTGGTCGTCGGCGGCCTTGATCACTTCGTCGTCGCGCACGGAGCCGCCGGGCTGGATCACGGCGGTGGCGCCGGCTTCGATGCAGGCGAGCATGCCGTCGGCAAAGGGGAAGAACGCATCCGAGGCGACCACCGAGCCCTTGGTCAGCGGTTCGGCGAGCTTCAATTCCTTCGCCGCATCGAGCGCTTTTCGCGCGGCGATGCGGGCGGAATCGACGCGGCTCATTTGGCCGGCGCCGATGCCGACGGTCGCGAGATCCTTTGCATATATGATGGTGTTCGACTTCACGTGCTTTGCGACACGGAAGGCGAATTTGAGATCGCGCAATTCGGCGTCGGTCGGCGCGCGTTTGGTGACGACCTTCAAGGCCATGTCATCGACCACGGCGTTGTCGCGGCTCTGCACCAGAAGGCCGCCCGCCACGGTCTTGGCGGTCAGGCCCGCTGCGCGCGGATCGGGCAGGCCGCCGGCAAGCAAGAGCCGCAGGTTCTTCTTGGCGGCGACGATGGCGATGGCCTCGTCCGTCGCATCGGGCGCGATAATCACCTCGGTGAAGATCTCGGTGATGGCGCGCGCGGCGTCCGCATCGAGCTTGCGGTTGACCGCGACGATGCCGCCGAACGCCGAGGTGGAATCGCAGGCCAGCGCCTTGCGATAGGCGGACAGCAGATCGGCGCCTTCGGCGACGCCGCAGGGGTTGGCGTGCTTGACGATGACACAGGCGGCGGTGCGCGCGGTGTCGAACTCACCGATGCATTCATAGGCCGCATCGGTGTCGTTGATGTTGTTGTAGGACAGCTCCTTGCCCTGCACCTGCCGTGCGGTGGCGACGCCCGGACGCCAGTCCGGCGTCGCATAGAATGCGGCTTTCTGGTGCGGGTTCTCGCCGTAGCGCAGCGACTGGATCAGTTTTCCGCCGAAAGCGCGATAGTCCGGCGCGTCCGTCACATTCTGCGCGGCGAACCAGTTCGAGATCGCGGCATCATAGGCGGCGGTGCGGGCATAGGCTTTGGCGGCAAGGCGGCGGCGCAGGTAGAGCGTGGTGGCGCCGTTGTTGGCGGCGAGCTCGTCGAGCAGGACCTTGTAATCGCCGACATCGACGACAACAGCGACGTCATCATTGTTTTTCGCGGCGGCGCGGATCATCGCGGGACCGCCGATGTCGATGTTCTCGATGCACTCCGCAAAGTCCGCACCCTTGTCGACGGTCGCCTCGAACGGGTAGAGGTTGACCACCAGCAGATCGATCGGTGCGATGCCGTGCTTCTTCATCGCCGCGGCATGTTCCTTGTTGCCGCGGATCGCGAGCAGGCCGCCATGCACGTTCGGATGCAGCGTCTTGACCCGGCCATCCATCATCTCGGGAAAGCCGGTGAGCTCGGAGACGTCCTTCACCTTCAGGCCGGCGGCGGCGATCGCCTTCGCCGTGCCGCCGGTCGAGACCAGTTCGACGCCGCGCGCGGCCAGCGCGTTGGCGAATTCGATCAGTCCGGTCTTGTCGGAAACGGAGAGCAGGGCGCGGGAAACGCGGCGGGTGGTATCGGTCATGGGCAAGGTCCTCTTGTGAAAAGGGAAGCTTCTGCCCAGGCGCGCGGCGATTGCTCTTGCGCTTCCCGATGGTGCTCCATCCAAGTCGCCAGTCGCGCAAGCGCGGGCTGGTTAGCAGCTTTCGGCGCAGGTCTCAATGGGGATGGATAACGCTGTCCGCAGAAGAAGTTACAGCGGCAGTTCCGGCTCGGTACCATTTCTCGTCATTGCGAGGAGCGAAGCGACGAAGCAATCCAGCTTTCTTGCTGTAGCAAAGCTGGATTGCTTCGCGGAGCCTGTCATCGGGCGCGCATTCGCGCGACCCGTTGGCTCGCAATGACGGTCAGAGCGGCAGTTCCGGCTCGCGGCGGGCGTTGCGCCGCGCATTGGTCTGGGCGGCCGATGTGCTCGAGCGCACAAAACTCCAGCGGACCGAAGCGGCCTGGCGGGAGTCCTGGCGGATCACGATCTGGGCGGTGCGGCGCGGGCCGTCATTGCCGGCCAGGAACACGCTGTCCTCAAGATCGACCTTGTCGTCGAGCGCCTCGAAGGTCCAGACATCGCGGTTCGGCAGCACCAGCATGACGCCGCGCGCGTCGGAAAGCCGGCTGGCCTTCACCGACGGGTGCAGATGGAAACGCAGCGCGTAGTCGCTCTCATTGTTCTTGATGCGGCCGCCCGGCGCCGGCGACAGCGTGTCCTCGCCGTCGAGCCGCGAGCCGTCCGTCGCTGCCATCAGCACACGGCGGTGCACGACGCCGAAGCGGCCGAGATAGCCGTCGTGCGATGTCGTCAAAAGTTCGCCGTTCGGCACCACCTCGCGATAGCTCTCGACATTGACCGGGCCGGACACGATCGGCGCGCCCTGGAGCAGTTTCTTCATCGCCGACAATTCGACGAACTGGCAGGACGAGGTGTCGTGACAAACCAGCGTCGAATGCGCCGCGGTGCCGCGCGCAAAGGGGCGCCAGTTGTCGCGGCCGGTCGAGGGCATGCCGCAATTGATCACGATCCGGCTCGGACCGGAGGACAGCTCGAACGACAGGCAGCCGGCATGGGCGTCATGGCTGACACTCGGCGGCGGCGGCGGACCGGTGTCGACGATCAGCGTCATCGGCCCGGCATCGAGCCGCTGGAAACCGGTGTGCGGCATGTTCGACATCGGTACGCCGTGGGTGTCGTCATAGGCGAGCAGCGTTGCGACCAGATCGTTCGGCGCGTTGCTCATGCCGTTGAACAAGGCAAAGCTGCCATCGCCGTGACGGAAGAAACGCAGCATCGGCATCATGCGGTCGATCGCGTTGAGCAGCGCCGGCGGCGGGGCGATGTTGCGCGCCGCAAAAGTCTGCCGCAGCGGCAGCAAATCGCTGAGCAGTTCGACCAGCGCGCCTGGATTGCGCGAGATGTGGCCGCCGTCGGGCAGGATCTGCCGCTGCAATTCGTCGGACAGTTTCTTGGTGGCGCTGCGGATGTGTTTGGCCTGGTTGGCAAGGCAGAGCGAGGCGTAGCACAGCGCGATCAGCACCTGCATCCGCGGCACGCCGTCGGCGATGTCGAGCATGGCGTAGCGCAGATAACGGATCTCGCGGGTCAGGCCGCGCAGATAGCGCCGGTAGAATTTTCCGTCGGTGTCGCCGAGCACCAGCGGCGCCTGCGACAACAGCGAGATCACACGGCGCGCCATCACGTCGGCGCGGCGCTCCAGCGGCCGCTTGCGCGTCGGGTTGGAAAGCCAGTCGTCGACCAGCGAGCGGGCATTGGCGCGGGTCAGCGCGGTATCGGCGGCGCGCAGGTGCCGCAGCCAGCCGAAGCCGAGCAGCGCGACTTCCCAGTCTTCCGACGGCGGCTCGAGGTCGAAGATCGAGCGGCCGTGGCAGGTCACGATCTTGCCGGCGAACACGAAACGCCCGGCATAGATCTCGGCGGCGCGGGTGGCGTCCGCCGTGCGCAAATCGTGCGGCGCGATGATCAGCCGGTCGGTGCGGCCGGGCCACAGCCGCGACAACGCGACCGTGCTGCCGCTGGCGCGCGCCATCGCGCTCCGGGCAAAACGGCCCATGATCAGCGTCGAGATTCGTCTGCGTTGAGCGACCGACACGCCGTGCCTTGTGGGAGGGGGATTCTCGCGAATCCTTTTTATCCGGGAAAGCCTGCCAAGACACTATCTTGAAACCGCCCGAATCAGCCTGTCGGACCGGAAAATCGATGCAGAATCAGGATTTAACCAACCGGGCAGCATAGAAGCCGTCCAGCCCGCCGAGCCGCGGGTCATGGTGCGGGAGGTGGCAGGGTAGGGTACGCAAATCGCCGTCAGCGGTGATGATTTCGGCAAGGCCCGCGACCTCGTCCGGCTCGACGGCGATCCGCCGCATGCCTGATTCGGAAGCCAGCAGCGCAGCCACGGCGCGTTCGCCTTCCTCGGGCTCCAGCGAACAGGTGCAGTAGACCAGCGTACCGCCGGGCTTGAGCAGGCTGACCGCCTTTTGCAGGAGCCGCTTCTGCAAGGCGGCGAGCGGAACCATATCGGCCTCCTGCCGCAGCCATGCGACATCGGGATGCCTGCGGATGGTGCCGGTCGAGGTGCAGGGCGCGTCCACCAGGACACCATCGAACTCGCCATCGGACTTCCATTCGACGGCATCGGCCACGATCGCCTCGGCCCGTAGATTGAGCCGGGTGAGATTGTCGCGCAGCCGCGCCACCCGCGCCGGCGAGCGGTCGATCGCGGTGACGTGTGCGCCCGATTGCGCGAGCTGCGCGGTCTTGCCGCCCGGCGCGGCGCAGAGATCGGCGATGTGTTTTCCTTCGATCGCGCCGAACAGGCGCACGGGCAGCGCAGCCGCCGCGTCCTGCACCCACCATTGTCCGTCGGAAAAGCCCGGCAGCATCGTCACGGAACCCTGCAACAGCGTGCGCACGGTTCCAGTCGGCAGCGTCTCGCCGTGCAGGCGGCTCGCCCATTGCGCGGCGTCGGATTTCACCGTGAGATCGAGCGAGGGCTCGTGGCCGATCGCAATCGCCATCTGCTTTGCGGTGGTCTCGCCGTAATGCGCGGTCCAGCGCGCGAGCAGCCATGGCGGAACATCGAGCGCCTGGGTCTTGATGTCCTCGATCAGCGCCTGGCCCTCGCGCGCGCAGCGCCGCAGCACCGCGTTGACGAGGCCGGCATATTTTGCAGCGCGCCGGTCCGATTGCACCAGCCGAACCGAAAGATCGACAGCCGCGTGATCGGGAACATCCATCCAGAGGATTTGGGCCGCGCCGATCAGAAGCGCGCTCTGTGCGCGCGGCGCATCGGTTGGAATGCCGCGGTCGAGCAGGCGCGACAGCACATGCCCGAGCGTGCCGAGCCGTCGCAGGATCGTCGCCACCAGCCGTCGCATCAGCGCACGGTCGCGGTCAGAAAGGGTTTTCAGCGCCGGATGCGCGCCCGCGCCATCGAGCTGATCATCGAGCGTACGATGCTTGTGCAGCACGCCGTCCAGAATGTCGGCGGCGATCCGCCGTGCCGCAAGACCGGGCACTTCGGAAGGTACGGCAAATCGCTGCGGAGGCATGGCGCGGAAATGTTCTCTAGGCTGAGATGGGTATAATATCGGCTCATGCCATCGTCATGAAATGAACGTGTGGCATGGGAATATGCCAATTGTAAGAATCACTGACGCGGATTTCGCGATTGTGATTTCGCCGATATGGCTCGCGTTCGAGTACGGGCAATAATAGATACGGACCTACAATGGCAGGAGCTTTTGCGATGAGTGACGATCTGCCGAAACCTGCCGCGCGAAAACCGCTCACGCCGGCGGCGCAGCGTGCGCTTGCCGAAGCGGAAGAGCGCCGAAAACTCGCCGCGGCCAGTGCAAAGCCGATGGAGAAGGAATTTCAGGGGCCGAAGGGCCCGGAACCCACGCGCTACGGCGATTGGGAGAACAAAGGCATCGCATCGGACTTTTAGCGAAGCACGGACTCTTGCCGGGTTAGCCGACTCAGTTCAGCTTCCCGGAAATGTTATTTCAGCGATCAAACTCCTATCGGCCGCCGGTCGGGCGCACGAGCCGGCTTTCGTCGGTCTTGCCTTGGATTTTCGCGTTCGCGCTGCTGGCAGTCGGCGCATTGCCGATCCGGCAGTGGCTGCATTGGCCGCACTGGAACGACGGCCGATCGCAGGAATTTGAAACAATCTGGCGGCAGGCCGGCGATCTCGCCCGGCATCATCAGGCCGACGTGATCCGCACCATCGATGGCGACACGTTCGAGGCGCGGGTGCATCTCGCGTCCGGCCAGGACGTGATGACACGTGTCCGCCTGCGCGGCATCGATGCGCCGGAACTCAAGGGGGCTTGCCCCGAGGAATTGCGGATGGCGGAGACCGCGACCGGCGCCTTGCGCGATCTGCTCCGGCAGGGCGACGTTGCGATCTACAATATCGGCCCGGACAAATATCAGGGCCGCATCGTCGCCGATGTCGCCACCAAACGCACCGTCAATGTTTCAGCGGCGCTGATCGGCGCGGGCCATGTGCGCAGCTACAATGGCGGCCACCGCAATGGCTGGTGCGCCAACGCAGCGCGCCAGTAAAGAAAAAGCCGCGCGTATGCACGGCTCTCTCCGTCCTGAAACGATTTACAGAGATCAGCGGGTCACCACCACCGTCGTGCCGACCGATACGCGCTGGTAGAGGTCGGTGATGTCGTCGTTCAGCATGCGGATGCAGCCATAGGACACGAATCCGCCGACCGAGCCCGGCATGTTGGTGCCGTGGATGGCATATTCGCCGCCGGCGAGCGTCATTGCCGCCACGCCCATCGGATTCCTCGGCGAGCCGCCGGGAATCACGTCCGGCATGTTGGGCTTGTCGCGCTTGACCTCACTTGGCGGCGACCAGGCCGGATTGCGGTATTTGCCGTCAATGCGGGTGGTGCCCGCCCATTGCTTGCCGGCGCGGCCGACGCCGACCGGGTAGGAAACCGCCTTGCCCTGCTCGACGACGAGATAAAGCCGCCGCTCGTTGGTCTTCACCACAATCGTGCCCGGCGAATAATCGCCCCGGAACCCGACGATGTTGGGCGCCGCCTCGGCGGCCGACGACATCAAAATACCTGCCCCGATGGTGGCGGCGAGCGCCACCGCAATCCGCACCGACATCAAGCTCTCCACTTCCTCAGCCGCCCCTGGCGGGGCCCGCCCGGCCAATCGCGCCCGAAACACGCGTCTTGCCGGCCTCACGCACGCATTTTTAACCGCGCCCCTTCACCGGACGGTTTCCGCGCCGGCCACGGGGTGCGTTTCGATGAGGGGAAGAAATGAAAAGTTCGGATTAAAGTAAATGACTTGAAAACAACACTCGTCCCGAAAAAGACACAGTGCGGACACGGCTGCGTGAGGCGTATGAAAAGCCTTACAAAAAAGGCTCCGGCGCGCGCCGGAGCCTTTTGCTTTTGTGACTTTTAGGTGTCGGCTTTACGCCGCCGCGCCCTTCTTGTTCTGCCGGTTCTTGACGAGGTCGTCGACCACGGCGGGATCGGCCAGCGTCGAGGTGTCACCGAGGCTCGAGGGATCGTCCTCGGCGATCTTGCGAAGGATGCGGCGCATGATTTTACCGGAGCGCGTCTTGGGCAGACCGGGCGCGAACTGGATCAGGTCGGGCGAAGCGATCGGGCCGATGTCCTTGCGTACCCACGCCACCAGCTCCTTGCGCAAATCCTCGGTCGGCTGCGTGCCCGTCATCAGCGTGACATAGGCGTAGATGCCCTGACCCTTGATGTCGTGCGGATAGCCGACGACAGCGGCTTCCGACACGGCCTCATGCGCGACCAGCGAGCTTTCGACTTCGGCGGTGCCCATGCGATGGCCTGACACGTTAATGACGTCGTCGACGCGGCCGGTGATCCAGTAATAGCCGTCGGCGTCACGCCGGCAGCCGTCGCCGGTGAAGTATTTGCCCTTGTAGGTCGAAAAATACGTCTGCTCGAAACGGGCGTGATCGCCATAGACCGTGCGCATCTGGCCCGGCCACGAGCGCGTAAGGCAGAGATTGCCTGACGTTTCGCCCTCCAGCGTCTTGCCGTCGGCATCGACGATCTCGGGCACCACGCCGAAGAACGGCCGCGTGGCCGAACCCGGCTTGAGTTTGGTCGCGCCGGGCAGCGGCGTGATCAGAATGCCGCCGGTTTCGGTCTGCCACCAGGTGTCGACGATCGGGCAGCGGCTGTCGCCGACCACGCGGTAATACCACTCCCAGGCCTCCGGATTGATCGGCTCGCCGACCGAGCCGAGCAGCCGCAGCGAAGCGCGCGACGTCTTCGTCACCGGCTCGTCGCCGCCCTGCATCAGGGCGCGAATGGCGGTGGGTGCGGTGTAGAAGATGTTGACCTTGTGCTTGTCGATAACCTGCCAGAACCTGGAATTGTCCGGATAGTTCGGCACGCCCTCGAACATCAGCGTGGTCGCGCCGTTGGCGAGCGGCCCGTAGAGAATGTAGCTATGGCCGGTGACCCAGCCGACGTCGGCCGTGCACCAGTAGATATCTCCGTCGTGATAGTCGAACACGTATTGATGCGTGATCGAGGCGAACACGAGATAGCCGCCGGTGGTGTGCAGCACGCCCTTGGGCTGGCCGGTCGAGCCTGACGTGTAGAGGATGAACAGCGGATCCTCCGCATGCATGTGCTCGCACGGGCATTCCGTTGTCACCACCTTGGCGGCCTCGTGATACCAGACGTCGCGCGTCGGGTTCATGTCGACGGCCCCGCCGGTGCGCTTGACCACGACGACCCAGTCGACGCCGCCGGCCTTTGCGATCGCCGCATCGACGTTGGCCTTCAGCGGCACCTTGCGGCCGCCGCGCACGCCTTCGTCGGCGGTGATGATCACCTTGGACTGGCAGTCCGTGATGCGCTGGGCGAGGCTGTCGGGCGAGAAGCCGCCGAACACCACCGAATGGATGGCGCCGATGCGCGCGCAGGCCAGCATCGCGTAGGCGGCCTCCGGAATCATCGGCAAATAGATGGTGACACGGTCGCCCTTCTTGACGTTGCGGTTGCGCAGGATGTTGGCCATCCGGCAGACCTCGTCGTGGAGCTCGCGATAGGTGATGTGCCTGGACTGCGAGGGATCATCGCCTTCCCAGATGATCGCGGTCTGGTCGCCGCGCTTGGCGAGGTGACGGTCGATGCAATTCCAGGCGGCGTTCAGCACACCATCCTCGAACCATTTGATCGAGATGTTGCCCGGGGCAAAGGAGACGTTCTCGACCTTGTGGAAAGGCTTCATCCAGTCGATGCGCTTGGCCTGCTCGCCCCAGAAGCCGTTGGGGTCGGACACCGAGCGGGCATACATCTCGCGGTATTTGGCGTCATCGATCCATGCGCGCTTCGACCAATCCGCCGATACGTCGTAAATTTTCTCGGACATCGTCCCCTCCACACAACTCGCGGCCCGCCGTGCACAGAGATCGCCGGCCGTCTTCGATTGTTCCGGTGATTATCTTCGCCGGGCCGTGACGGGACAAGGCTCCACCGCCTCCAACCTTGGTCGGCTGAGGCCTAAAGCAGTCCCCGCCGCTGGCGGAAGCGATCACGATCGCGTTTTGCCGCAGTCCAAAATCAACGTTATCGGACGAATGGGACCTATGACCGGTATCTAATAACCATCATTAACTGATTCGGGACTCGCAATGGCGGCCGTTACCCCCTAAATGGCCACCCCGGGGCCCGAGGCCCCCAAAGGAACCCAAGCCCAATAACGGGCATTAGCGACAAACAGGCGGAGCAAGGCGTCTAGAACAATGACGGATCAGGTGAATTTCGAGGCTACGCGGCCCGTTTCCGCCGATCCTGCCGTTGCACTCGCCGAAATGCTCGGGCAACTGCCGAAGCCGGCTGAAAAACTGAAGCCGGTTGTCGCAAAAACCTCGGTTGAGGACCTCGCTGGAGAACTTGGGCTCAAGCTCGGCGAGCAGAACCAGCTCACCATCCGCCGCATCAAGCGCGGCAAGGGTTATTCATTCATTCGCGCCAATGGCAGCGTGATCCGCCAGGCCGGTACGATCCGCCGGCTGAACCGGATGGCGATGCCGCCGGCCTATCGCGACGTGCGCTATTCGCCCGACCCGGATTCCCATCTCCAGGCCGTCGGCGTCGATGCCGCGGGGCGGCTGCAATACCGCTACCATGCCGATTGGGAAAAGGTGCGCGAGCAGCGCAAGGCCCATCGGCTGGCCAAGCTTGTCGCGGCGCTGCCAAGGATCCGGCGCAACGTTTCGATGCACCTGTCGGGCGATGAGCCGACGCGTGAATTCGCGCTGTCGGCGGTGATCGAGCTGATCGCGCGCACCGCAATCCGTCCCGGCAACGAATCCTACGCCCGCCTCAACGGCACCCGCGGCGCCACCACGCTCTTGAAGTCCAACGTCACCATCGAGGACGATTGTGTCGTGCTGACCTTCAAGGCCAAGGGTGGCAAGGCCGTGCGCAAGGAATGCGACGCCGCAAAACTCGTGCGCGCGATCGGCATCTTGCGCAGCGTTCCGGGCAAGCGGATGTTCCAGTATCGCGACGCCTCCGGCACGGTGCGCGCGGCCTCGACCACGACCGTGAATGCGTTCCTGCGCGAGATCGCTGGCATCAAGATTTCGCTGAAGGATTTCCGCACCCTGATGGCCTCGGCCGTGGTCCTGGAATCGTTGTCGCGGATCACGCCGGCGGCTAGCGAGCGCGGCCGCAAGAAGCAGGTGCTGGAAGCGGTGCGTGCCGCGGCGGATGAGCTGTCGAATACGCCGGCGATCTGCCGCAAGAGCTATGTGCACGACACCATCGTGACCGCGTTCGAGGACGGCATCCTCGAGCGCTTCGCCGCGACGATGAAGGGCTACCGCACGCAAAAGAAGCGCGAGCAGCTTCTGGCGCAGGTCGTGCTGGCCGCGGCGGCTTAGTATCTCCTCATGGTGAGGAGCCGCGAAGCGGCGTCTCGAACCATGTGGCCCCGATCCCGACGCGGCCATCCTTCGAGACGGCGCTGACGCGCCTCCTCAGGATGAGGTCCGTCAAAGCCCGCCCATCTTGCAGACCATCTTCCATTCGTCCGCCGTCACTGGCTGCACCGACAGCCGCGAATATTTCACCAGCGCCATGGCGGCGAGTTTCTTGTCGGCCTTGATCGCGGCCATCGTCACCGGCTGCGGCAGCTTCTTGTCGGCCTTGATGTCGACGCAGACGAATTTGCCGGTCTTGTCGGTCGGATCGGGGTAGGCCTCCTTGATCACTTCGGCGATCCCGACGATCTCCTTGCCTTCGTTGGAATGGTAGAAGAACGCCTTGTCGCCCTTCTTCATGTTCACGAGGTTCTGGCGCGCGGTGAAATTGCGCACGCCGGTCCAGGCTTCGCCCTTCGCCCCCTTGGCGACCTGCATGTCCCATGACCAGACCGAGGGTTCGGATTTCACCAGCCAGTACGCCATTGTCATTCCTCCGCCTTGAACGGCCGCGTCAGCAGGCCCTCGATCGCGGCATCGATCGTGATCCGGCCAGCCAGGATGGCGGCGACCGCCTGTGATACCGGCATATCGACGCCTTGCGAAGCGGCCAGTTCAATCAGCACCGGCGCGGTGAAGGCGCCCTCCGCCAGCTTGCCCTGTTGCGGGGCCTCGCCGCGCCCGAGCGCGATGCCGAGCGCGAAATTGCGCGATTGCGGGCTGGAGCAGGTCAGGATGAGGTCGCCGAGGCCGGAAAGGCCGGACAGCGTCTCGGGCCGCGCGCCGCAGGCACGGCCGAGGCGGGCCAGTTCAGTGAAGCCGCGCGTGGTGAGTGCGGCCAGCGCGGAAGCGCCGAGTTTTCGCCCCGCGACAATGCCGGCCGCAATCGCCAGCACATTCTTCGCCGCGCCGCCGATCTCGACGCCGCGCACATCGGTGGTGTGATAAGGCCGAAACGTTGCCGAGCCCAGCGCCTGCACCAGCGCGCTTGCCAGCACTTCGTCCTTTGCCGCCAGCGTGACCGCGGTCGGCAGGCCCTTTGCGACGTCATCAGCAAAACTCGGCCCGGAGAGAATCGCCGGGATCGCATTCGCCGCGCTCTCGGCGATAATTTCGGTCATGAATTTATGCGTGCCGCGCTCAATGCCCTTGGCGCAGGCGATGACGGGTTTGGGCTGCTTCAGATGCGGCGCCAGCGCAGTGACGGCCTCGCGCAACTGCTGCGCAGGCGTTGCGATCAAAATGACATCGGCGCGCGCGGCCTGCGCCAGATCGCCGGTGATCCCAACGCCAGGCTCGATGCGGATGCCGGGCAGCCGGAGATTTTCCCGCGTCGCCTTCATGCGCGAGGCGCTCCAGGAGCTGCGCGCATACAGCGTGACATGACGTCCCGCGCGCGAGGCGACGCTCGACAGCGCGGTTCCCCACGCGCCCGCGCCGATCACCGCGACGGACTTGAGGGGCGGCATCCGTCAATATCCCGCGCGGGTGTTTGCGAATCCCTTGGGCGCGGTGGCGTTGGCATCGAGCAGCCACCGCGCGCGCGGCGGCGCGTCCATCGCATCGGTCATGCCGAGCGCCATCCGCTCGGCGCCGGCCCAGGCGATCATCGCGCCATTGTCGGTGCAGAGCGCCGGCGGCGGAATGATCAGCGTGGTCTCGGCCTTCTCTGCGACATCCTGCAAGGCGCCGCGGATGGCCTGGTTGGCGGCGACGCCGCCGGCCGCGACCAGTGCGCGGGGCGGGCCGAACTGTTCGCGAAACAGTTTCAGGCCAACGCTCAGCCGGTCCGCGGTCGATTCCAGCACCGCTGCCTGAAAGCCGGCGCAGAGATCGGCGACGTCCTGCTGCTCCAGCGGCGTCAGGCGGCTTGCCTCGTTGCGCACAGCGGTCTTCAGGCCCGACAGCGAGAAGTTTGCGTCAGTGCGTCCGAGCATCGGGCGGGGAAATGCAAATCGCGTGGCGCTGCCGCCGCGCGCGGCGCGCTCGACTTCCGGCCCGCCCGGATAAGGCAGCGACAGCATCTTTGCGACCTTGTCGAAGGCTTCGCCCATCGCGTCGTCGACGGTGGTGCCGAGCCGCACATATTTGCCGACGCCGGCCACCGCGACGATCTGGGTGTGGCCGCCGGAAGCGAGGAACAGGCAATAGGGAAACGCCAGCGCGCAAGTGAGCCGGGGCGTCAGCGCATGCGCCTCCAGATGGTTGACCGCGATCAGCGGCGTATCGTTCACCATCGCGATCGCCTTTGCGGTCGTCAGCCCGACGATGACGCCGCCGATCAGCCCGGGACCCGCGGCCGCGGCGACGGCCGAGAGCTGCGCGTAGCTGACATCAGCTTCCTTCATCGCGCGGTCGACGATGCCGTCGAGCAGATCGACATGGGCGCGCGCGGCGATTTCCGGCACCACGCCGCCGAAGCGGGCGTGCTCGTCGGTCTGCGAGCGCACGATATTGGACAGGATCCGGCCGCTGCCGTCGCTCTGGCGCTCGACCACGGCCGCTGCGGTTTCATCGCAGGTGGTCTCGATCCCCAATACCAGCATTGGCTTGTCGTTATCCAAGGGGGCGTCCTTGTGCTAATCCGCGGCGTCACCGGTTCCCCGTTTCGGTACCATTGCGAGGTCTCAAAGTGCAATCATTCGGTAGGGCTGAATTCTTGCTGGGCGGAGCCTGACCGATGGCTGTTCTCGTCACCCGTCCGCTTCCGGATGCCGAGGCTACGGCGGCCGGCCTGCGCGCACGCGGATTCGAGGTCATGTCGGCGCCCATGCTGCGGTTCGAGCCGCTGCCTTTTCATGCGGATGACACACAATACGGCGCGGTTGTCGTCACCAGCGCCAATGCGTTGCGCGGGATCGGGCCGCAACTCGCTGGCAGTGCGTTGCTGGAATTGCCACTGCTTGCCGTCGGCGACCATACCGCCGACGTCGCACGCCAGGCCGGATTTACGGATGTGAAGTCGGCCAAAGGCGATGCGTCCGCGTTGCGCGATCTCGTGGCCAAGCGTGCCAAATCGGGCAAGCTGAAGAAGAAAAGCCCGCTGCTGTATCTCGCCGGCGCCGATCTTGCGCGCGATCTCGAAGCCGAGCTGGGTGAAAAGGGATTTTCGGTGGTGACGCAGACCACCTACAAGATGGTTCCGGCACGAGACCTGCCGCGCGAAGTTTGCGAGGCCTTCGTGGCCGGCGGGATCGAGGCGGTGCTGCATTATTCCGCCCGCAGCGCCCGGGCCTTTCTGGACGCGGCGCGCGGCGGCGGTGTCGAGATAACGGCGCTGGCGCTGCCGCAATGCTGTATCTCGCCGGCGGTGGCGGCGATCGTCCGCGAGGCCGGTGCCACCCAGGTCGCGGTCGCCGAGAACCCTGACGAAAATGCCCTGTTCGAGGCCCTGATCCGGGCCGTTCGGGCCTGATTCCATGGTCTAAGCGGCCCTTCGGCGGAAAACCGGTGCCGCCTGCGACGGATCATGCTCTAAGACGGCGGGTCGATTCTGGTATGGTGTGGCGTTCGAAATCGAGGAACTTGCGATGGTCGATGACAGGCCCGAGGAAAAAGGACCGCTGGGCGATTCCGGCAGGCCGAAGCGCGAACCGCCGACCATCGATTTGAAGGCCACCGAGGTTTCCGAGACGCCGAAGGAGCCGGCCGAGGAGATCGCCAAGGAGACCGCCGAGCAGACCGTGACGGCGGAAGCCGATCCGCAGCCGGCGCAGGCCGAAAGCGAGGCTTCGCCGGAACCGGCCTCTCCCGAAATCTCCGAGCCGATCGAGAAGCCGGTCTCAAGGCCCGCCTCTCCCTGGCTCGTTGCGCCCATCTCGGGCGCGGTGGCGGCGGCGCTGGTCGTCGCGGTCGGCTGGGCGCTGGGATGGCCGGCGGCGCAGGCACCCCAGCCCGCGCCGCAGCTCAATGCGGCCGCGCTCGACGATCTCACCGGCCGCATCGCCGGCCTTGAAACCAAGCTAGGCAAGCCTGCCGCCGATCCGGCCGCGGCGGCGCGGATCGAAGGCATTGAAAAATCGCTCGCCGGCCTCCGCGGCGAACTCGCCGCCACGCGCGCGCAGGCGGACAAGCTTGCCTCGGCCGTCAACGAGGTGAAAGCCGCGCCGCGCGAGGCGGCCGCTGCGCCGACGGTCGATCTTTCCGAGGTCAACGCGCGGATCGCCACCATCGAGCGCGAGGTCGCGCAGCAGTCCGGCAGGATCGCCGAGGTCAGGGCGGCGGAAGCGAAGGCTGCCGACGCAAAACCGGCGGACGATCTGCCGTTGCGGCGGCTGGTGGCGGCGTCCCTGCTCGATGTGCTGGTCCGCGTCGGCGATCCCTTCGCCGCGGCGCTGGCGACGACGAAATCGCTTGACCCCAATGCCGCTGCGCTGAAGCCGCTCGAAGGCTTTGCAACGACTGGCGTGCCGAATGCGAACGCGCTGTGCCGCGAGCTGGTGACGATCGTGCCGAATCTCAATCCGCCCGCCGCGGACAATGCGGCGACGACCGGTACGGGTATCGTCGACCGCCTACAGGCCGGCGCCTCAAAGCTGGTGCGGATCCAGCGCGCCGACGCGACCGGCGACGATCGCGGCAGCGTGGTGGCGCGCGTCACCGCGGCGGCGCTGCGCAACGATCTTGCAGAAGCGCGGCGTCAACTGAACACGCTGTCGCCGGCCGATCGCGCGCCGGCGCAAGCCTGGCTCGACAAGGCCGATGCCCGCGATGCGGCGCTGGCCGCGTCCCGCAAATTCGCCAGCGACGCGATGGCGGCGCTCGCTCAAGCCAGGCAATAGGGTTTTCATGATCCGCATCATTCTGTTCCTTGGCCTGATCGCGCTGGCGGCCGCAGGCGCGGCGTGGGTGGCCGACCAGACCGGCGACGTCGTGCTGTCCTGGGGCGGCTGGCGTGTCGAGACCACGATCCCGGTGTTCGCGCTCGCGCTCGGCCTCACCGTCGTTGCCGGCGTCATGTTGTGGTCGATGCTGCACGGGTTCTGGAAAATGCCGGCGCAGTTCCGCCGCCGGCGCCACGAGCGCCGGCAGGCCCGCGGCCGGCAGGCGATCACGCAAGGCCTGCTCGCGATCGGCCATGGCGATCCCACCGCCGCCCGCCGTCACGCCGATGACGCGCGCCGCCATGCATCGCATGATCCGCTGGCGCTGTTGCTGTCGGCGCAATCGGCGCAGCTCGACGGCGACCGCGAAGGGGCGCAGCGCGCGTTCCGCGCGATGGCCGAGCGCGAGGATACGAGGCTGCTGGGCTTGCGCGGACTGTTCGTCGAGGCGCAGCGCGCCGATGATCCCTTGTCTGCGGTGATGATCGCGGATGAGGCGCTGAAGCTGTCGCCGTCGTCGACCTGGGCCTCGCATGCCGTGCTCGGCTTCCGCTGCGCGCGCGGCGACTGGGATGGGGCGCTGTCGATCCTCGACCGCAACCAATCGTCCGGCCTGCTCGACAAGGCGACTTATCGCCGCCAGCGCGGCGTGCTGCTGACGGCGCGCGCGCTGGAGCTGGAAAAGGTCGACCGCGACCGCGCGCGCGAGAGCGCGATGGAGGCGGTGAAGCTGGCGCCGACATTGGTGCCGGCCGCGGTGCTCGCCAGCAAGTTCGAGAGCGAGGCGCATCAGGTGCGCCGTTCGATGCGGATCGTCGAGACCGCGTGGCTGGCGCAGCCGCATCCCGATCTGGCGGATGCCTATGCGCATGTCAGGCTCGGTGACTCCGCGCGGCAGCGCCTGGTGCGGGTGGAGACGCTCGCCGCCAAGACGCCCGGCCATATCGAGGGCGCGCTGGCGATCGCGCGCGCCGCGATCGACGCGTCGGAATTTGCGCGCGCGCGCGAAGCGCTGGCGCCGTTCATCGACCGGCCGACCCAGCGCGTTGCGCTGCTGATGGCGGAGATCGAGCGTACCGAGCAAGGCGACTCCGGCCGCGCCCGGGCCTGGACCTTGCGCGCCGTGCGCGCGCTGCACGATCCGGTCTGGACCGCGGACGGTTATGTCAGCGACCGCTGGCGTCCGGTGTCGCCGGTCACCGGCCGGCTCGATGCGTTCCAGTGGCAGACGCCGGTGGCCAGCCTGCCCTCCGACAAGGGCGCCGCAATCGAATCCTCGCCGTTCGAGGAGGCGATGCTCGCCGCCCCGCCGCCGAAGCAGGTCGAGGCACCACCGGCCAAGGATTTGACGGAGCCGCCGCCCGCAGCCCTGCCGGAACCGCCGGCTGCCGCTGTGCCGGAGCCACAGAAGGCGCCAGAGCCGTCACCCGTACCGTTGGCCACACAGGACAATTCCCCGCCGTCCGCGGTTGCTGCGGAGCCGGCTCCGGCACCCGCCGCGGAGCCCGCGCCGGCTCCCGTTGCCGCATCCGCGCCGCCGCAAAAGCCAGAGCCGGTACCGGCCGTGGCCGCGCCCTTGTTCCGTGCCCGCCAGGACATCCCGAAGGCCCCGCCCCAAAGCATCCCGCAGGTGATCCCCATCGTCCGCGCCCCGGACGATCCGGGCGTCGACGAAGAGGCCGCTCCCGACGAGTTTTCCGAGCAAATCGGCACGCCAAAGGCGCAAGTTGGCGGCTGGCGCGGATTCTGGGCGCGCTGGGGGAGCTGAACCCGCGGGCGGCGGCAGCGTTTTCCTTGCCAATTTGGGCGGTGCCAAGTATCAGGTGCACGCGTTCGGCCGCTTCGGCCGCGTGTTCCTTGGTCCGCCGCAATAGCTCAGTCGGTAGAGCACGTCATTCGTAATGACGGGGTCGGGGGTTCGAATCCCTCTTGCGGCACCACTTCCCTTCCGCCGTTCTCCACTGTTCGTTTTGAATGCGCAGCGCACTGAAAGCAGTGCGCTTCAACAGCGTTCTGCCCGCTCCAGAGGTCCGTTGACCTAGATCAACCACGAATCGGACCGCAGCTAAGACAATTGGGCCGCGTCGGGAGCGAAAATACCAAGACTCAGATGACCGGTTCGTCGCGCGGCGCTGCAATGCGCCGCGCTAGCTGTCGTGGAGGTCACATGCCCTCGCCCATTGCCCTGCCCCCGTGCCTGATGAGCTGCTGCAAGGTCCTCTTTCCCAACCTCGATTTCTCCCGCATCACCTTTTATGAAGGCATGCCGGCTGCCGCCGGCAGCCCGAAGGGCTTCACGATGTCGGCCGGCGGGCCTGGCCCCGACATCAATATCTACATCCGCGACTACTTCCCCTGTTCGATAGACACCTTTCTGACGATCGCGCACGAGCTCGTGCACGCCGTTCAGATCCAGGGCATGATCGGCGGCGGTCATATCCCCGGTTCCTGGGCGGCCTACTACATGTCGCACTGGCTGGGCTGCGCCGGGCGCGGCTCCAAGTGCGAAAACGAGCTGGAGAAGGAGGCCTATGACTTCTCCGACGGCGGATGCAGCGGCAACGGGCAAGTCCAGGATTTCGTCAACATGCAGGCCGGCGGCAACGCGCCGTGCAAATGCAAACTGCCTCCGTGGCCGACACCGAACCCCATCGGCACGCAATCCTATGTCGATGTGTTGAAGGCCTCCGGCATTGTGAAAACCGAGAGCAGCGTCGGGCGCACGTGGTGTTCGCTCCTCAATTGGCCCATCACGCTCCTCGCAGGCGTCTTCTCCGTCTTCGGGTTCAGCAACACCGGCGGCGCGTGGGGTTCCGGCATCGGAATCGTCGTGGGCGGGATCATCGGTGGAATCATCGGCGGCTTGATCGGCGGCCCGCTCGGCGCAGTCATCGGCGCCTACCTCGGCGCGTTGTTAGGCGGACTCATCGGCGGGTTCATCGGCTGGCTCATCGACAGCATCTTCTCCGGCCCATCCGCGCGCATTTGGTTCACCGCGTTCGACGGCACGAGTTGGGTCATTCCCGACATTCCAATCTCGCGAGACGGCCACACCCGAACCAGTCACGCGCCGGCTCTCGCCGTGTTCGGCAACCAGCTGATCACCGCCTACAAGGCGAGCAGCGACAACGATCTCTGGTACAACTGGTTTGATGCCAACGGCTGGCAAGTGCAGGACAAGCAGATCACGAAGAATGGCCACACGCTAACTAGTGAGGCGCCGGCGCTCGCGGAGTACAACGGCAAGCTGTACATGGCGTACAAGGGCAGCGGCTCGACCGACATCTGGTACAACGTGTACGACGGCACGAACTGGCTGCCGCAGGATATCAAGATCACCCAGGGCGGGCACACCAAGACTAACAAAGGTCCCGCGCTTGCTGTGTACAACGGCAGACTGTACATGGCGTACAAGAGCGGCACCAGCAACGAGCTCTGGTACAACTATTTCGACGGCAATGCGTGGCTGCCGCAGGACATCAAGATCACGCAAGGCGGCCACACATACAGCAGCGAGGGGCCGGCCCTGGCCGTGTACAACGGCAAGCTGTACATGGCGTATAAGGGCGGCGGCTCCACCGACATCTGGTACAACGTGTTCGATGGCAGCGCGTGGCTGCCGCTGGACATCAAGATCACGCAAGGCGGCCACACGAAGACCAGCGCGACACCGGCGCTCGCCGTGTGCAACAACCTGCTGTACATGGCTTACAGAGGCGGTGGCAGCAGCGACATCTGGTACAACTATTTCGACGGCAATGCCTGGCTGCCGCAGGACATCAAGATAACCACGGATGGGAAAGTTAAGACGGCTCGAGGCCCGGCGTTGGCCGTGGCGCCGCCTTACCTCGTCATGGTGTATCGCGACGACAGTTGAACCACTGAAGCCAGATCTCGGGGAACCCGCAGCACCATCTTTCAGTTGTCCTTCTTTGGAGAAGACTTCGATGATCCGCGCGTTGCCGCTGGTTGCAGTGCTCGTCGTGCTATCGCCCGCGACATCGTGGGCGCAGCTCACGCCGCCGGCCGGCTCGGCCGGCGCCGGCAATTCCTCGATCTCGGGCATCCCGCCCGGGCCGGCCAACAATCCGACGCTGTATGATCCGAGCGGCATCGGCAATGCGAGCCGGATGCCGGCCTTGCCGTCGCAGGCGGCGATCCCGAAACCGCCTCCTTCGCCCGGATTCGGCAACACGGTGTTGACGCCGCGAACGGGCGCGCGCACCCCGCGGGTGCGTGCGCTGCGTCAGGCCGAGATACGCGAGGAGCGTCCGGCTCGGAGCCATCGCGCTCGCGGCAAGGCCAGCCCGCGCGAAAGGAAGATCGACGGCAAGTTCAGCATTTGCCGGGGCTGCTGAAGTCGGCGAAAGCTTCCGTGATCCAGGTCACAGTGAACTTTCCACCTGTGTGCGATGTCTCACAAATTATTGGGAGATCCACATGCGCAAATTCATTTTGCTCGCAGCAATAGTTGCTGCCTCCGCGACGTCGGCGTTGGCCGGCGATTCGCGCAGCCTGTCGCTGGCGGGCGTTGACGAGAAAATCCCGGCCGCGCTCGGCAAGGCTGCGGAAACGCCAAAGATCGTCGAAGCGCCGAAGCCGCCGGATCCGCCGCGGCCGCCGGAAACTCCCAAGGCTGCGGAGACGGCAAAGCCCACCGAGGAGCCGAAGGCCGATCCTGCGCCGCAATTCGTCACGCGACCGGCGCTTGGAAAGAAAGCCGAGCCGAGCCGGGCAAATTCGAACAGGGACGGCCAGGTCACTTTCGAGGACAAGAAGCCTGCGGCCAAGGAGCCCGTTGCCGTCAAAGAGCCAGCGGCCACCAAGGACAGCGCGGCTGTCGAGACACAGGACAAGCCTGCGGCCGAGAACAAGCCGGAGCAGAAGACCGCGAAAGCCGACAAGCCGCGGCGCAAGCGCTCGCAGCACTGGAATGAAGCGCGGATCATGCGCGAACTCTACCGCTATGGCGTGATGGCCGGCGGTTGGGGCGGCTGGTAAGGCGCGGCGATACCCGTCATTGCGAGGAGCAAAGCGACGAAGCAATCCAGGGTCACGCCCGCGACTCTGGATTGCTTCGCTTCGCTCGCAATGAGCGAAGACTAATCCGTCACCGTCTGCACGACACTGCTGACCGGGCGGCTCGAGATCACCGGCAGCTTGTCGTTCTTCACCATCATCGCGTCATATTCGGGCAGCGTGTCGAACGGCGTCTTCGCCTTCATCAGCACGACCTTGTAGCCGCCTGCCTTCAGGCGGCGCAGCAGTGCGGGCAGCGCCTCGGCCGTGTGCTTCTGGAAATCGTGCATCAGGATGATGCCCTTGCCGAGCTTGTCGACCTTGGTCATCACGGTGTTGATGATCTGATCGGGACCGCTCGAACGGAAGTCGAAGGAGTCGAGATCAGTCGAGAACATCGCGAC
This sequence comes from Bradyrhizobium lablabi, assembly GCF_018129385.1. Classification (GTDB taxonomy): domain Bacteria; phylum Pseudomonadota; class Alphaproteobacteria; order Rhizobiales; family Xanthobacteraceae; genus Bradyrhizobium; species Bradyrhizobium lablabi_C. Next base: position 94,158 of record NZ_JAFCLN010000008.1, on the reverse strand, counting down.
GTTGCGGCTGCCGAGATAGGCCATGCCGCCCGGATTGTGCTGCAACTGGGGAAAACGGAAGAACGGCGCGGGCGCGGTGCCGATTGCCATCTTCACCGCGGAAAAGCCCTTCTCCAGCTCGTCTTTGACCTGCTGCTCGTTCAGCTTCTTGCTGTTGAGGTTGACGTGCGACCAGGTGTGGGTGCCCACGGTGTGGCCAGCGGCGGCAACGGCTTTCAGAATCTCCGGATGATAGGTCGCATGCTTGCCGACCGCGAAGAACACCGCCTTGGTGCATTCCTCCGCAAGCGCCTTCAGCACGGCCGGCGTGTTGACCGGCCACGGGCCGTCATCGAAGGTCAGCACGACTTCCTTGTCCTGCAAAAAGTCGAGCTGCTTGAAATGCTCGAAGCCGAAGCCGGGTCCGCCCGTGGTGTCGACCGTGACGGTGCGAGACACGCCGAGCGCATCGGGATTGGCGCAGGTGGAAACAGGCTTTTGCGCAACGACCGGCGGGGGCGGCGGAGCAGCCGGCGCGGGCGCAGCAGCCGGCTTGATGCTGAGCGCGGCCGTCGTCTGCACGTCATCTTTTGCGGCCTTCGCAGCGGCGGCGGGCGGCAATGGCTCGGCCTTGCGGGCGGCGACGGTTTGCGGGGGAGCCGCGTCAGCGCGCGGCGAAGAGGTCCAGAACCAAACTCCGGCGATCACGACCGCCGCAACAACACTGGCCACCATCAGGCCGAACGCATTACGCATCGTTACAATTCCTACTCACACAGTAACGGCGCATTAGTACGAACGAGGTCTTAACGCCCCACCAACAGGGCGTCCTCTCGGGCAAAGAAAATTTGCCGCACCCCTCCGGCCTTCGGAGGAAATTTGGAAATAGTACAGCTTTCTCAATGGTCTGAACTGAACTCGGCCGCACAGGATCGCTGTGTGATGTTTGTGTGATGTCTCTCACAGCCGTCCGGAACCCATTGGCGCATGGTGGCACCAACAGACAACGAGCCCGCCGGGCTCGCTTCAACAGGAGCCGACCATGACCACCACCTCCACCAAGACCATCCGCAACGCCAGTATCGCTCTGGCTTTCGCGGCTTCGCTCTCCGCGATTTCTTCGACCGCGAGCTTCGCCTATAGCGCCGAGGCTCAGCAGCAGTGCACGGGCGATGCGTTCCGCCTGTGCAGCAGCGAGATTCCGAATATTCCCAAGATCACCGCCTGCATGATCAAGAACCGCTCGCAGCTTTCCGCTGGCTGCCGCTCGGTGATGGACCGCGACCTCGCGGCCGCGAAGACCCGCAAGGTTTCCTCGGCTGATTAAGCTTGTTGTTCGGCTCCGATGCGGCGCAGGAAAACAGCCTGCGCCGCATCGCCGCGTTTGTTCCCTCGCTACTTGCAGATAAATGCGTTGCCGCCCGCGGTTCCGCGGCCTAGAACGCCTTCATCGCCGGATACGAAGGCTCAATACAATGACCCGTTTTCTTCTCGCCATTTCATTTGTCCTGATGGCCGCCAGCGCTTCGGCGCAGCAGCGGCCGGGCCAGGATGCCTGCGGGCGCGATGCGTCGCGGTTTTGCCGCGCATATCTCGATCAAGGCGATCAGGTGGTGCTGGCTTGCCTGCAACAGAACCGCGGGCGGCTAAGCAAGGCGTGCCAGGCGACGCTGGCGGCGCACGGGCGGTAATTTATCGCTGTCATTCCGGGGCGATGCGTCAGCATCGAACTATGGTGCGCAATTGCGCACCTGAGAATCTCGAGGTTCCGGGTTCATGCTTCGCATGCCCGGAACGACGGCAGCAAATTACGTACTGCTGCCCGCCGCCGTCGCGACCACGGGCAACACTTCGTTGGCGGCACGATCCGGCGTCTCTTCCTTCCATCGCACCGAGCCGAACGGCCGCTCCAGCATGCGGCGGACGCGGATCGGCTCGGGGCCGAGATGGAAGGCGATCGCCCGCTGGTGCAACTCGCGCTCGGACTGGGTGGCGCGGTTGCGCTGGCGCAAATAGTCGAGCCAGGTCGGACAGTGATAACGCTCGGTCCACAATTCAGGATCGGCGATGTCGCGTGCGATCGACCAGCCATAGGCGCCGTTGCGCTGGCGGCTGAGCTGCACTTCCTGCATCACGTTGTGAAAGGCGCGCGCGCTTTCCTGCGCGACGCGGTACTCGATCTCGACCACCAGCGGCCCGCTGCGCCCCGTGAGCTGCAATTGCACCTCGGGATCGGCAAGCAGTTCGGCGGCGTCCTCGTTGCGCGCGCCGACCGGCGGCATCCGCAGCCAGATGCCGAGCAGCGGCGAGAGCGCCATCAGTCCGGCGGAGACCAAGAGCGCGATCTCGACACCGGCATAGTCGGTGAGATGGCCCCAGCCCCAGCTTCCGACCGCGATGCCGCCGGCAATCGCCGCCTGGAATGCCGCCAGCGAGCGGCCGGCAACCCAGCGCGGCGCCGAAAGCTGCACGCCGATATTGAACAGCGCCACCGCCAGCATCCACACCGCGCCGGCAACCACCAGCGCGGCGGCCGTCAGTACCGGCTCCGTGCTCAGGGCGATGGCGACGATGGCGCCCGCCATCGACAGCGTGCAGGCGCGGATCGCGGCCTCACCGGAGAGGCGCTTGCGCACCTCGCCGATATTGAGCGCGCCGATCACGGCGCCCATGCCGAAGGCACCCAGCATGATGCCGTACATCTGCGCGCCGCCCTGCAAGAGGTCGCGCGCGATCAGCGGCATCAGGGCCGAGACCGAGCCGCCGATGATGCCGGTCACCAGCGTGCGTAGCAGCACGATCTTGATCGAGGGCGAATTGGTGATGTAGCGCACGCCGGAAACCATCGCGCGGTTGAGCCGCTCGCGCGGCAGCCGTGACGGCTCGCTGACGCGCTTCCACAGGAACAGCACGACCAGTAGCGGCAGGTAGAGCAGGGCGTTGGCAGCAAAGGCCGCCACCGCGCCGGCGGTCGCGACCACGATGCCGCCGATCGCGGGGCCGAAGCTGCGCGCGATGTTGTAGCTGATGCCGTTGAGCGCGACCGCCGCGGGCAGGGTTTCCGCCGGCACCTGTTCGCTGACGGAAGATTGCCAGGCCGGCCCCATCAGCGCCATGCCGGTGCCGACGATGAAGCAGAACACCAGGAGGAGGTTGGGCGTGACGAGGTTGAGCCACGCCAGCACAGTCAGTGCGGTGGCGCCGACCAGCGAAATCGCCAGCGCGACCATCGCCACCACGCGGCGATCGTGCATGTCGGCGATGGCGCCGGCCGGCATCGAGATCAGCATGATCGGCAGCATCAAGGCCGTTTGCACCAGCGCGACCTTGTCGGCCGACGACGTCATCTGCGTCATCGCCCAGGCCGCGCCGACGCCCTGGATCAAGAGGCCAAGGTTGGAGAGCAGGCTCGCCAGCCAGATGCGCCGGAACACCGAGTGTTTCAGGGGTGCGGTGATGCTGTGGTCGGCGGCGGCGGATTTCGGCGCGTCAGTCATATCCCGTTCCGTTTGGCCTGCTATGGCAGACCGGAAGATTTCGTCAGTGATGCCTGCGAATGTCGTGTCCTGTCCAGTGCCTAAAGGCGCTTTCCGGGCTTTTGCGGTGTCGCTAAAAGGTTGAAAATAAAGGGGAGATTATCATGGGACTGTCGCGGCGGACGCTTTTGAAAGGGGCCGGAGCCCTGCCTTTGCTGGCCGGGAATTTTGGCTTTTCGGCGCTCGCCCAAACCGCTGCCACGGGCGCCAGCGTCGCGGAAATCCCGCCGATCCTGTTCGCCCACGGCAACGGCGATCATGCGGCGCTGTGGATCACGACCATGTGGCGGATGGAATCCAACGGCGTGCCGCGCGATCGGATGTTCGCGATCAACTTTGCCTATCCGCTGGCGCGGGCCGACGACAAGGCCGAGCAAGCCAATCGGTCATCAACCGAAGACCAGCGCCGGGAGCTGGCGGAAGCGATCAAGGACTTGAAGGCGCGGACGGGGAGCTCGCGTGTGGCGCTGGTCGGCAATTCGCGCGGCGGCTATTCGATCCGCAATTACATCAGGAACGGGGGCGGCGCCGATGTCAGCCATGCCGTTCTGTGCGGCGTGCCCAATCACGGCGTCTATGATTGGGACGACAATCCCGGCAATGAATTCAACGGCCGCGGTCCGTTCCTGCGCGTGCTCAACGCGGGCGAGAACGAGGTTACACCCGGCACTGCCTTCCTGACGCTGCGCAGCGACGGCAACGACAAGTTCGCACAGCCCGACGGCCGCTTTGTCGGCAAGCCGGGCGTGCCGACAAACATCACGTCGGATGGTCCGGCGCTGAAGGGCGCGACCAATCTCGCGCTCGGCGCGATCGATCACCGCGAGACCGCGTTCAGCCCGCGCGCCTTCCGCGAGATCTACAAATTCATCGCCGGGCGCGAGCCGTCGCGAATCGAGATCGCGCCTGAAGCCGAGGTGAAGCTGAGCGGTCTGGTGACGGGTATGCCCGCAGGTGTGCCGACCAATCGAACGGTCGAAGGCGCGACGGTTGAAATCTATCGCGTCTCTCCTTACACCGGCGAGCGCCTCGGCGGCCCGGTTCATGCCTCGCAGACCGGCGCCGACGGGCGCTGGGGGCCGGCGAATGTCGATCCATCCTGGTATCTCGAGATGGTGCTCATTTCGGCCGGCTCGCCCACCACGCATTTCTACCGCTCACCATTCCCGCGTTCCTCGGAGGTGGTGCATCTGCGCGCGGCGCGTCCGTTTGGACAGGCCGATGCGGGCGCCGGCGCCGTCGTCCTGATGTCGCGGCCGCGCGGCTATTTCGGGCTGCCGCGCGATGTGGTGCTGTTCGACGGCAAGGAGCCGGTGGACGTCAAGCCGGGCGTGCCGACCGATTCCATCACAACCCTGCGGCTGCCCGCCGCGGAGACCGGACGGATGGTCGTGGCCATGTTCAATGGCGAGCGGATCGTGGCGCGGGCCTGGCCGGCGTCCGAAAACCGAATTGCGGTTGCCGAATTGACCTATTAGCTGTGCTAAGACGGGCGCCTTGACGGCGCCGGGTTCGGACGGCTTGGATCCTCTTTTCTAGCGAGGCGCTGATGAGCATTGCCGAAGCCTATGATACGCCGGTCTCGCTGAAACCGCTGGTGCCGCCGGCCCCGCCCCGCGCGCCCGACAACATGACCGCCTTCCAGCAGGTGCGGGCGATCCGCCAGAACCCGATCGGCGCCTGGACCCAGCGCGCCTATGAGGAAGAGATCGTCACCGGCCGATTCTTCGGGCGCGGCAGTTTCATCCTCAACACGCCCGATGCGATCAAGCATGTGCTGGTCGACAATTACGAGAACTACACCCGCACCCGCTTTGCCATGCGCGTGCTGCGCCCCATAGTCGGCGAGGGCCTGCTGGTGGCCGAGGGCCGACCCTGGAAACATCAGCGGCGCACGCTGGCGCCGGCGTTCACGCCGCGCGCCGTCACCACGCTGATTCCACACATGGTGTCGGCGACCGACGAGACCATCGCGAAACTGAAGGCCGCGAGCAACGGCCCGGTTGATTTGCGCGAGGCGATGCAGCGCATGACGCTGGAGATCGCCGGGCGCACCATGTTCTCTTTCGGTATGGACCGTCACGGGCCGGCGCTACGCGATTTCGTGACCGACTATGGTGACCGGCTGGCGCGGCCGCGTTTCCTCGACATGGTCTTCCCGCTGAACTGGCCGACCCCGCAGGATTTTGCGCGGCGCCGTTTCCGCAAGCGCTGGACCAAGTTCATCGACATGCTGATGGCCGAGCGCCGGGCTGCCGGCAAACGCGAGGGCGCGCCGCCGCGCGATCTGTTCGAACTGATGCTCGACGCGCGCGATCCGGAAACCGGGCATGCCTTCACGGAAGAACAACTCGGCGATGAAGTGGCGACCATGATCCTTGCCGGACATGAGACCACCGCCACCGCGCTGTTCTGGTCGCTCTATCTGCTCGCGCTCGATCCCGCCGTGCAGGAAGAGCTGGCGGCCGAGGTGCGCGCCGCCAACGGCAATTTCGATCTCGAGCGGCTCAAATTCACCCGCGCGGTGCTGGACGAGACCATGCGGCTTTATCCATCGGTCTTCCTGATCGCGCGCGCCGCCGAACAGCGCGACACGATTGCGGGCATGCCGGTTCGCAAGAACGACATGGTGTTCATCTCGCCGTGGCTGTTGCATCGGCACGAAAAGCTCTGGCGCGATCCCAACGTGTTCATGCCGTCGCGCTTCATGGCGCCGTCGCCGCCGCCCGACCGCTTTGCCTATCTGCCGTTCGGCGTCGGCGCGCGGATCTGCATCGGGGCGCATTTCGCGCTGGTGGAGGCAACGCTGGCGCTGGCGAAAATGATCGGCGCGTTCCGGATCTCGCTGGTCGACAAGGCGCCGGTGATGCCGGTCGGCGTGGTGACAACCCAGCCCGATCGCTCGCCGATGTTTGCGATCACGCCGCGCTAGAGCATGATCCGGAAAAGTGGCCACCGGTTTTCCGAGAAGATCATGCTCAAACAAAAAGAGCCGCGTTTTCACGCCAAAGCCTGCCGAGAACGTGGCCCGGGGGTTCCCGGCTCGTGTAACGAAAGCGGGCAAAGGAACGAAACTCTTGCAGGAAGTCCTTCTTAATCTCATCTAGACGGGCACCATGAGCGACACGCAGGCCCACTTCTCCGTCCTGAAGCAGACCGCCGATCCCGCGGTAGCGGATGCGATCGGCAGTCTGATCGAAAAGGGGCAAGACCGCGATCTTAACCGGATCAACCTGCTCGATTTCTCGCGCAACACCGGCCTCGACGAAGAGAAAGTGATCTCCGGTTTTCTGCACGCGGCGCGACTCGGCCTGTTCGATCTGAGCTGGAACGTGTTGTGCCCCGGCTGTGGTGGCGTGCTCGACGCCCATGCCACGCTGAAATCGCTGCGCCATGACGATTATCATTGCGCGATGTGCGCCGCGGGCTACGAGGCTTCCGTCGACGAAATGGTGGAGGTTGCTTTCACGGTCAGCCCGCGGGTCCGCCGCATCGGCGCGCACGATCCCCACACGCTGCCGTTCTGGGAATACTATCGGCAGATGTTCTGGAGTTCAGGCGTTGATCTGAACGAAGAATCGTTTGCGACCCTGACCGAGGAGGTCACACTGGAGTCGATCGAACTGCCGCCCGGCGAAAAGGCAGTTCTGTCGCTGCAACTTCCAAATCAGTTCATCATCGTGTTCGAGCCGGTGACGCACTCGGCGCATTTCATCGACGTGCAGGGCGAGCCGACCAGGGAGCGCCAGCAGCTTTCCATGGTGTTCAACAAGGTGCATGCGCCGACCGGTACGACGGTGATGCGTCCGGGGCCAATTCGCCTGACCCTCGACAACCAGTCGGATGTGCGCGTGCTGCCGGGCGTCTGGATTGCCGGCGACGCGCTGCACGAACTGCTGGGAAAACGCAAGCCGATCCTGACGGCCAAGCGAATTCTCTCCAACCAGACCTTTCGCGATCTGTACAAGGCCGACAATCTCAACATCGACCAGCGGCTGAAGATCACCTCGCTGACTTTCCTGTTCACCGACCTGAAGGGCTCGACCGCGCTTTATGAGCGGGTCGGCGACCTCGCCGCCTTCGATCTGGTGCGGGCGCATTTCCATGCGCTGCTGGAGATCATCGCCTCCGAAAAGGGTGCGGTGGTAAAAACCATCGGCGATGCCGTGATGGCGACCTTCATCCGTCCGGAGCATGCGCTCTCGGCGGGCCTTCGCATGCGCGCGGCCATGCAGGAGCTGAACAGGCAGCGCGGCACCGAGGATCTCGTCGTCAAGATCGGGCTGCACGAAGGGCCGTGCCTCGCCGTGATGCTCAACGAGCGCCAGGATTATTTTGGCCAGACCGTCAACGTCGCGGCGCGCGTGCAGAGCCTCTCGACCAATCAGGAAATGCATATCACCCAGCCCGTGATCGGCGCACCGGAAGTCGCCGCCATCATCGAGCGCGAGGCGATCAAGCCGATCCGCAAGGAAGCGGCCTTGCGCGGCATCGCCGACAAGATGGTGGTGTACGAGATACCTTGATGCGTGCGCAACCCTCTCCACGTCATTGCGAGCGAAGCGAAGCAATCCACTTCTCCACTCGGGGATAGATGGATTGCTTCGTCGCTTACGCTCCTCGCAATGACGGTATTGACGGACTAGATTGCCGAAACGTAATGCTTCTGTGCCTCGGCTCGCCAATTGCGGGGGCCGATATTCCGGCCCATATATTTCAGGCAATGCGGCTCCCCCTTTCGACAGAGAGAATTGATGCTGGACGGACTTCGCCAATTCATCGCCGATATCGTTTCCCCCGATATAGAGAAGGGCGCGTTTGACGAGAGCGATTATCGCCTCGCCGCGACTGCGCTGCTGATCCACGTCGTCTCGCTCGATGGCGAGCCGTCCGCGAATGAGAAGCGCAAACTGCACAGCCTGATCGAAACCCGTTTCAGCCTCGATCCCGGCACGGCGGACCAACTGATCGCCTCCGCCACCCGCGCGGAAGGTGATGCGGTCGATCTCTATCGCTTCACCAGCGTCATCATGCGCGAGGTCGACGAGGCCGGCCGTCTGCGGATCGTCGAGATGATGTGGGAGATGGTCTTTGCCGACGGCAAGGTCAGCGAGTTCGAGGACAATGTATTGTGGCGCGCTGCCGATCTTTTGGGCATTTCCGGGCGCGATCGAATCGAGCTCAAGCACCGGGTGCAGGCGAGGCAGGAAGGCGCGGTCAAGGACAGCGCAGACAAGGCCGACGCCGCCACGTGAGATGCTGTTTCCACAGCACCCCGACATGACCAAAATTTAAGGTGCCGGGCGGGCCGGCGGCGTTTTCCCGATACTTGAACAAAATGCGGATGTTGCTCGCCTTTTGGGCATGACGACATGCCATGTGCGTGGCTTGCGCGGCACCGCAGGCCTATGCTCTCGTCCACAGAACTTGAGATATCAAGACTTGGGGCATTCAGAGCATTCGATCGTGACTGAGCGCGTAACGCTGATTACCGGTGCCTCGGCAGGCATAGGCGCGGAACTGGCGCGTATTTTTGCTTCCAAGGGCCATCGCGTGGCGTTGGTGGCAAGGCGTGAGGATCGCCTGACGCAACTCGCCTCCGAGATTGCCGCTTCCGGCGGCGCCGCGCCGATCGTCATTGCCTGCGATCTCACGCAGCCCGACGCCGGCGACAGGATCGAGGCGGCGCTTACCTCTGCCGGCGCAGAAGTCGAATATGTCGTCAACAATGCCGGGTTCGGCCTGTTCGGCTATGCGATCAAGCGCGATCGCGCCGAGCAGTTGAACATGATCACGGTCAACATCCGCGCGCTGACGGATCTGTCGCTGCGGTTCTCCGAGCAGCTCATCAAAAATCGCGGTGGCATCCTCAATCTCGGCTCGATTGCCGGCTTTCTGCCGGGGCCGGGGATGGCGGTCTACTACGCCTCAAAGGCCTATGTGCTGTCATTCACGGAAGCGCTGCGCGCCGAACTCGGGCCGCATGGCGTCCGCGTCACTGTGGTTTGCCCGGGTCCGGTGCCGTCCGAATTCCAGGCGCGGGCCGGGTTCAATCCCGGCTTCGATTCCGCAATCCTGAACGTCAGTGCCGCCGAGGTCGCCCGCCAGGCCTATGAGGGACTGATGGCCAACAAACGGGCGGTGCTGCCCGGCATCGGCATCAAGATGGTGCCGTTCATGCTGCGGTTCTTTCCCCGCTCGTTTATTTTGGCGGCGGTCGGGGGCTTTCAGCTCCGCAAACGCTGAAAACGGCGATGGAATCCGCTTCGAATGGAGCGGCTTCTATCCTTTTGTTCTGACGCGTTTTCTTCCCACGAACCGGTATCCGCCCCGGATCAAGTCCGGGGCAGGCTCTCGCGCGAAACGCTCTGCAACGTCCAGACATCACACTGGCGCGACAATTGCTTGGATTTCGCCAAGTGTGCGTGAACTCACGCGGAATTAACCCCCACTGAGTACCATGACGTTTTGAATAAGCCCTGAAGGAAATGTCGTTCCGCTCGACCATCGATGGCTCCCACGTCCTGCCCTTTCCGGGCCGCAGGACGTCTGCCGTCGCACCGGTCGCTGAGCAGCCCCTGCCGGTACTGATCATCCTGCATCAGGAGACCTCCGCGCCGGGCCGGGTCGGCAATGCGCTGCGGGCGCTCGGCCACCGGCTGGACATCCGCCGGCCGCGCTTCGGCGACGCGTTGCCGGAAACGCTCGATCATCATGCTGGCGCGGTGATGTTCGGCGGACCGATGAGCGCCAACGATCCTGACCCTTATATCCGCCACGAGATCGACTGGATCGGCGTGCCCTTGCGCGAGCAGCGGCCGTTCCTCGGCATCTGCCTCGGTGCGCAATTGCTGGCGAAGCACCTGGGTGCGCGCGTGGCGCCGCATCCGGAAGACGTGACCCAGATCGGCTATTACCCGATACGCCCGACCGCAGCGGGCGAGGCGGTCTGCCCGCACTGGCCGGCAGAAGTCTATCACTGGCATCGCGAAGGATTCGAACTGCCTGCCGGCGCCGAGCTGCTCGCGGCCGGCGATGATTTTCCGGTGCAGGCGTTCCAGAGCGGCCACGCCTTCGGCTTCCAGTTTCATCCTGACGTGACCTGGGCGATGATGCATTGCTGGACCACGCGCGGTTACGACCGCTTGGATGCGCCGGGCGCGCAGGCACGCCACCGGCATTTCGAAGCGCGCGCGATGTACGATGTTGCCGAGCGCGCCTGGCTCAAGCATTTTATCGACGGATGGCTCGCGCGCATGCCGCGCTCGGTGATGTCGGAAGCCGCGGAATAATCCGCGAGGCAAAATATCCGCTTCGCGTGAAGCGGCTTTCCCGATCCATGGATGTGTTAGTGTCTTCCCATAAGAAAAAATGGGAGGCGCAACGTGGACTATCAGCACATCCTCTATGAGGTCGCCGACAAGATCGCGACCATCACATTGAACCGGCCGGACCGCATGAATGCGTGGACGCCGATCATGGAGCGCGACGTGCGTCACGCCATGGAGAGCGCGGCGGCCGATGACAATGTGCGGGTGATCGTGCTGACCGGCGCCGGCCGCGCCTTCTGCGCCGGCGCCGACATGGATGCGCTGAAGACGCTTGATCCTGACGATATCAGGCGCGCCGCGACGCTTCCGCCGTTCGACATGAACCGCGGACCGGACTGGCAGACGCGCTACGGCTATTACCCATCGATCGCCAAGCCGGTGATCGGCATGCTCAACGGCGCCACCGCCGGCATCGGCCTGGTGCACGCGCTGTATTGCGATTTGCGCTTTGCCGCCGACAATACGGTGTTCACCACGGCGTTTGCACGCCGCGGGTTGATCGCCGAGCACGGCATTAGCTGGATGCTGCCGCGCATCGTCGGCCATGCCAATGCGCTCGATCTCCTGATGTCCGCGCGCCGCGTCTATAGCGACGAGGCGCTGCGCATCGGCCTCGTCAACCGGCTCTATCCGGCCGATCAGCTCCGCGAGCAGACGTTTGCCTATGCGCGCGATCTCGCCGATCTCGTCTCGCCGAGCGCAATCGCCGTGATCAAGCGCCAGCTCTACGACGTGCCGTTCCAGACGCTGGCGGAAGCCACCATCGACGCCAACCGCGAGATGATCGTGGCGCTGCGCGGCAGCGATTTCAGGGAAGGCGTGGCGAGTTTTATGGAGAAGCGGCCGCCGCGGTTTACGGGGAAGTGAGGGGGGAGGCTTATCGGATACAGCCCGTCTTCGCCCAAGAGGGCTTCGCCGGGCACCACGTTTCACCCCTCAGGCAACTCGTGGCTGCGCCACGCGTAGCCCGAAGGGCGAAGCGTGGTGGAGCCAGGCGGGATCGAACCGCCGACCTCGTCATTGCGAACGACGCGCTCTCCCAGCTGAGCTATGGCCCCGTCGCGGTCCCCTAACAGGGCGACCGACAATTGGGGCCATTTACCGTCCGCACCCACGGCAAGTCAAGAACGGTGAAGGCTCGGGTTTTGGGGCAATTTTGCCGGGAACTTCCCTTGTTTGAGGCAGGCCGAACCGATATCTACAGCGTGATCCCGGAAAAGTGGGCACCGGTTTTCCGGGAGGATCACGCTCAGACACGCTCCAGTGCATCACACCTCCGCGAGCCCCTCCCGCCATGCGCGCCGTTCTCGACATCGTCATCATCATCCTTGACCTCTACGTCTGGCTGCTGATCGCCTCCGCCATCCTGTCCTGGCTGATCGCCTTCAATGTCGTGAACACGCGCAACCAGCTTGTCGCGGCGGTGGCCGAGTTCCTGTACCGGATCACCGAGCCGGTGCTACGGCCGATCCGCGGTTTCATCCCTGCCTTTGGCGGGCTGGATATCTCACCGATCATCGTCATCCTGATCATCATGTTCATCCAGCGGGTGATCACCTACTACATCTATCCCAACGTGATTTGACCGCGGGCGGGGCTCATTGACTGAAGCTTCGCGTGTTCCCTGGCGCTACTCCACGGACGGCATCAGCATCGCCTTGCGCGTGACGCCGCGGGGCGGGCGCGACGAGATCGACGGCATCGAAACGCTGGCCGACGGCCGTTCGGTGGTCAAGCTGCGGGTCCGCGCCATCGCCGACGGAGGCGAGGCCAATCGGGCGGTGATCGAGCTGCTATCGAAAGCGCTTCGCGTGCCCAAGGCGCGGGTAAGAATTTTGTCCGGCGTGACCTCACGCCTGAAGCAGGTTGCGGTCGATGGCGACCCCAAAGCGCTCGGTGAAACCCTGCGTGGCCTGACCGCCGGCAAGAGCGAACAGAAGGATTGAAATGACGGCCCGCATCATCGACGGAAAAATCATTGCCGCAGACCTTCGTGCCCGCGTCGCGACCGAAGTCGAGCGCGTCAAGCGCCAGCACGGCCTGACGCCGGGGCTCGCCGTGGTGCTGGTCGGCAACGATCCCGCCAGCGAAGTCTATGTCCGCAGCAAGCATACGCAGACCCAGGCCGCCGGCATGGCCTCGTTCGAGCACAAGCTGCCGGCCGATGTCGCGCAGGCCGATCTGCTGGCGCTGATCGCCAAGCTCAACGCGGATCCCGCCGTGCACGGCATTCTCGTGCAACTGCCGCTGCCGAAATCGATCCATACCGAAACGATCATCAACGCCATCGATCCGGCCAAGGACGTCGACGGCCTGCATCCGAACAATGCCGGGCGCCTCGCCGGCGGTTTTGCGGCGCTGTCGCCCTGCACGCCGCTCGGCTGCATCATCCTGAGCAAGAGCGTGCATCCTTCGCTCGAAGGCATGAACGCGATCGTAATCGGCCGCTCCAACCTGGTCGGCCGTCCGCTGGTGCAATTGCTGCTCAACGAAAACGCCACGGTGACGATCGCGCACTCGCGCTCGCGCGACCTGCCAAAACTCTGCGCGCAGGCCGATCTGGTCTATGCCGCGGTCGGCAAGCCCGAAATGGTCCGCGGCGACTGGCTCAAGCCGGGCGCGACCGTGATCGATGTCGGCATCAACCGCATTCCCGTGCCGGGCGGCAAGCCGCGGCTGGTCGGCGACGTCGCGTTCGACGAGGCGATGAAGGTGGCGGGTGCGGTGACACCGGTGCCCGGCGGCGTCGGGCAGATGACGGTGGCGTGCCTGCTGGTGAATACGCTGCGTGCGGCGTGTGCGATCAAGGGACTGCCGGCGCCGGGGGTTTAGAGCGCGAACGCTACCCCGACCGTCATTGCGAGGAGCGCAGCGACGAAGCAATCCAGCTTTCTTTCCTGTAGCAGGCAAAAGAAGCTGGATTGCTTCGCTTCGCTCGCAATGACGGAGGAGAGAGCGGGATCACCCCGCGCAATTCTCGATCAGCCGCCGATAGAACCGGATCATGTCGGCATAGCCCTCGATCGGCAGCCGCTCATTGGTGCCGTGAAACCGCTTCAAATCCTCCGAATTGGCGCGCACCGGCGAGAACCGGAAGATCTTGTCGGTGACGCCGACATAGTGCCGCGAGTCGGTGGCGGCGACCATCAGGCCCGGCGCCACGATCACATCGGGAAAGACTTCGCGGATGGTGCGGCCCAGCATCTGGAACGACGGGCTCGCCGTGCCCGTCACCGGCGGCGGGTCGGTATTGCCGGGAAACGGCTTTATCGTGATGCGGTCGTTGTTGATCGTGCTGCGGACATGCTCGGTCACGCTCGCCTGGGTGTCGCCGGGAATCAGGCGGAAATTGACGGTCGCCTCTGCATGGCCCGGCAGCACATTGTCCTTGTCGCCGGCGTTGAAGATCGTCAGCGCCGTGGTGGTACGCACGCTGGCCTCTGTCGGGCCGCTCTTTTCAAATTCGCGCAGCAGCAGCGGCTTGAACAGCCAGAGGTTCGACAGCACCACGCGATTGAAACCGGTCATCTCCGGCGCTAGCGTGTCGAACATTTCCGACACCGTGCCGCGGACCTGCATCGGCAGCAGATGGTCCTCGAGCCGCGCCAGCGCCGCGGCCATCATGCCGATCGCGGTCTGCTTCGGCGGCATCGAGGAATGGCCGGGCGTGGCCTGCGCATTCAGCACCAGCGTCGCATAGCCCTTTTCGGCGACGCCGATCAGCGCGGCCGGCTTTTCGAGGCCCTTGATCATGCCATCGGTGATGAGCAGGCCCTCATCGAGCACGAAATCCAGCCTCACGCCGCGCGAGGCGAGCAGCGCCGCGATGCTTTTCGCGCCTTTGGTGCCGGCGGTTTCCTCGTCATGGCCGAACGCGAAATAGATCGTGCGCTTCGGCTTGAAGCCGGCTTTGGCCATCGCCTCAGCGGCTTCCAGCATCGAATAGAGATTGCCCTTGTCATCCCAGGCGCCGCGGCCCCAGATGAACCCATCGGCAATGACGCCGTCATAAGGCGGCTGCTGCCAGTCCTTTTCGGTGCCCGGCGCGACCGGTACGACGTCCTGATGCGCCAGCAGCGCGATCGGCTGCGCCTTCGGGTCAGAACCTTCCCACGTGTAGAGCAGGCTGTAATCGGCGACGATCTCGCGTCTGGCCGCGGCGTGAAACGCCGGAAAGCTTTTTTCGAGATGCGCCTGCATGCCGCGCAGCGCGTCGGCGTGCTGGTCGGGTTTTTCGTAGCTAGAAATGGTGCGGAAGCGGATCGCCTCGGCAAGCCGCGCCGCTGCGGCCTTCGCATCGATCTCGGCGCGCGGGATGGCGGCGACCTGGAGCTGCCGCGAGTGGTGGGTGAAGGTGTTGAAGGCGAGAACGCCGGTGAGGGCGACGAACGCGGCGACCAGCAGGAGGAAGATGTTGCGGATGATTTTGAAGAAACGGCGCATGCAACTCTATCCCCTCATGGTGAGGAGCGCGGCTTCGCGCGTCTCGAACCATGAGGCCACAGACGGGCCTGCATCCTTCGAGACGCGGCCAAGAGGCCGCTCCTCAGGATGAGGAACAGCGCGCCGCGCGCTTGATCCTCACTTCTTCTTCGCCCGCTCGATGCCTTCCATGATCAGCTTCTGCGCGTCGGCGGCGTCGCCCCATCTCAGGACCTTCACCCACTTGCCTTTTTCGAGATCCTTGTAGTGCTCGAAGAAGTGCTGGATCTGTTGCAGCGTGATGTCGGGCAGATCGTTGTAGTTTTTCACCTTGTCATAGCGCTGGGTCAGTTTTGACGTCGGCACCGCGATGATTTTTTCATCGCCGCCGGCTTCGTCCTCCATCAAGAGCACGCCGACCGGGCGCACGCTCATGACGGCGCCCGGCACGATGGCGCGGGTGTTGGCGATCAGCACGTCGCAGGGGTCGCCGTCGCCGGAGAGCGTGTGCGGGATAAAGCCGTAATTGCCGGGGTAGCGCATCGCCGTATAGAGGAAGCGGTCGACCACCAGCGTGCCGGCCTCCTTGTCCATCTCGTACTTGATCGGCTCGCCGCCGACGGGCACCTCGATGATGACGTTGACGTCGTGCGGCGGATTTTTTCCGATCGAGATGGCGTCGATGCGCATGGGAAGGGCTCCGCTGGTGCAGGGATAGCAACTGGTCATACGCGGGCTTGACCCGCGTATCCATCGCACTTGCAAAAAGCGCTTTAGATAAAGATGGATTGCCGGGTCAAGCTATATCGAAGACGCGCTTCGCGCTTTCGCCCGGCAATGACGAGTCCGAACCTCAGTTGGTCCAGGCGAAGGCGACCTTGTCGAGCGACTTTGCCCCGAATTTTTCCGAGGAGCGCGCCACCATGCGGCCGCCGAGCGCGCGATAGAATTCGGTCGCAGGCTCGTTGTCGGAGAGCGCCCAGATCACCATGCTCTTCAGCCCGCTCTGCATGAGGTC
This sequence comes from Bradyrhizobium lablabi, assembly GCF_018129385.1. Taxonomy (GTDB): domain Bacteria; phylum Pseudomonadota; class Alphaproteobacteria; order Rhizobiales; family Xanthobacteraceae; genus Bradyrhizobium; species Bradyrhizobium lablabi_C. The sequence continues at coordinate 77,872 of NZ_JAFCLN010000008.1, read as the reverse complement.
GCGGCGGGCGGTCGTGAACAGGCGGCGGCCAAAACCGAGGCCCTGAAACTCGGGGCGCAGATAGAGTTCGTAGATCTCGCCTTCGAAATGCAGGGTACGGGCGCGGTTGCGGCCATAATTGGCATAGCCCGCCACCTTGTCGCCGAACACCAGCACGCTGACGCGGCTGCCCTTGCGGATCGCGCTGTCCCACCAATGCGGGCCGCGGCGATTGATCAGCTTTTCGAGTTCGGCGCCGGGGATGATGCCCTGATAGGCCGAGCGCCAGGCTTCGTCATGGGTAGACGCTACCGCGGCTGCGTCAGCAGCTTTGGCCGGCCGGACCTCGATTAGCGTTGTGCTCATGATCCGGATCAAAGCAAGTCAGCGGGCTCGCTTCAAGATGCATCGTTAATTATCGGTTAACCTGTGGATTTTTTGCATCAGTTTTCCATTAACCATGTGCCGAAAGGGGACAATGCACTACCTCAACGGGAATTTTGTCGGTGCAGCGCCGGGTAAAACGGAAAGATTGCGCGCATTGCGAAGGGTTCGATCACGGAAAATCTCCGCAATGTGATTCGTTGTCGGTATTCTGCTGGCGAATCCGATCCCTTACCTGCGCCCGCCAAGCCATCAGATGCCCTCGCTGAAAGTGTTTTTCGCGCTGCTTGTCCTTGCCTTGCAGGTGCCGCACGCCGCGGTGGCGCAGACGAACCCCGGCCCGCAGGGCGGTGAGGGGCAACCGAATCGGATGCAGCAATGGCTGGTCCCGACGCCGGCAGATATTCTTTCCCACGCCGTGCTGTTTCGACCGCCGGGCGAAGGGCCGTTTCCGCTCGCGGTGATCGCGCATGCCACCACGCAAAACGTCTTGCGTCGTGCGCAAATGCCGCAGCCCGAATATCGCGCGCTCGCCGCCTGGCTCGTCGCGCGCGGTTTTGCCGTGCTGGTGCCGGAGCGCCCGGGCCACGGCGCGACAGGCGGAAAATATCTCGAGGATCAGCGCGGCTGCGATGAAGCGGATTATTCTCGCTCCGGCCGCGCCACCGCGGACGAGATCGCTACGGCTACAGACTTCATGCGCAGGCAATCCTTCATCAAGCCGGACGGCACAGTGATTTTGGGACATTCCGCCGGCGGCTGGGGCGCGCTGGCGCTGGCGGACGATAAGGAAATTTCCGCCATCATCGTGTTCGCCGCCGGACGCGGCGGCCGCGCCAATGATTTTCCGAACCAGGTCTGCGCGCCGCACACGCTGGTCGCGGCGGCAAAGGAATTCGGCCAAGGCGCGCGCGTGCCGGTGACATGGCTGGTCGCCGCGAACGACACATATTTTTGGCCCGCGTTTTCCAGGCAACTGGCCGATGCCTTTCGCTCCGGTGGCGGTAAAGTGGATTTTCATGAGTTGCCGGCGCATGGCGGCGAGGGCCACTGGCTGGCCGAAAGCGAAACCGGCGTTAAACTGGCCGCAAGCGATCTCGATCGCGCATTGAAGGCGCAGATCCCGGCCAAGAAAAAGCGATGACGCTGTATTTCGCGATCAAATATCTGCACGTGCTCGGCGCCATCGTCATCCTCGGCACCGGTACGGGCATCGCCTTCTTCATGCTGATGGCGCATCGCAGCCGCGATACGGCTCTCATTGCGCACACCGCGGGGATCGTCGTGATCGCGGACATGCTGTTCACCCTGACGGCGGTGCTGCTTCAGCCTGTCACCGGTTTTGCCCTGATGATGCTGTCGTCGACCTCTTTCAGTGAGCCCTGGATCATCCTGTCGTTGGGGCTTTACGCCGTAGCCGGCCTGTTCTGGGTGCCGGTGATCTTCATGCAGATCGAGATGCGCGATCTCGCCCGAAAGGCCAATGCGCAGGATCATCCGTTGCCGCTGCGCTATTCCGTGCTGTTCCGCCGCTGGTTCCTGTTCGGCATTCCCGGCTTCGGATCGATCATGGCGATCCTCTGGCTGATGATTGCAAAGCCGTAGGGAGCGACGATGGCCGGGACACGCAGGATATTGGTGCTCGGCGCTTCCGGCCTGATCGGCCGCTTCGTCACCGACGATCTGCGTGTGCGCGGATTTGAAACGGTCGGCGTGGCCCGAAAATTCTCCGCTTCGCAAGGAGGCGGCAAGCTCGATCTCGAATTGCCCGTGATGTCGATGGATGCGGCGGCGCTGGCGGCCCTGCTGCGCGACCACGCGATCGACGTCATCGTCAATTGCCTCGGCGTGTTGCAGGACGGCCCCGGCAGCGACACCGGCGCGGTGCATCGCGATTTCGTCGCGCGGCTGCTGTTGGCCATCCGCGAATCCGGCCGCCCGATTCGCCTCATTCACATCTCGATTCCCGGAACGGCCGAGACGGACGGCACCGCTTTCGCCACGACCAAGCGCGAGGCCGAGCGGCTGATCGCGGTATCCGGCATTCCTCACGCGATCCTGCGCCCGGGTTTCGTGGTGGCGCCGGCGGCCTATGGCGGCAGCGCGATGCTGCGGGCGCTGGCGGCGCTGCCGTTCGATCTGCCCGCGCGCGAGGCGGCGACGCCCTTTCAGCCTGTCGCGGCGGAGGACATCGCCGCAACCATTGCCTGGTTCGCCGAGCGCGACGTTGACGCGATGCCCGCCGTCACATGGGAGCTGATGCAGGCGGAGCCCGTCACGCTTGGCGGTGTGATCGCGCAATTCCGCCGCGCCTTCGGCACTACCAAATGGCCGCGCATTGCGATGCCGGCCTTCTTGCTCGATCTCGGCGCGAGGCTCGGCGATCTCGCAAGCCTGCTCGGCTGGATGCCGCCGATGCGCACCACCGCGATGTCAGAACTTCTCCGCGGCGTCAGCGGCGACCCCGCAGGCTGGATGGCCGCCACCGGCATCGCGCCGAAGACGATCGAGCAGATGGTCGGCCGGCGATCTGCCGCCATTCAGGACAAATGGTTTGCGAGGCTGTTCCTGGTCAAGGCGCTGGTGATCGTGAGCCTTGCCCTGTTCTGGACGGTCTCCGGCTTCATCTCGCTGGTGATCTCGTATGACGCCGCCGCCGGTATCCTGCGCACGCACAATTTCCCACCCGCACTGGTCGGGCCTTTCACCGTGGTGACCAGTCTGATGGATATGTCGATCGGAGTGCTGATCGCTTTCCGCCGCACCTGTGCTGCCGGATTGGCGGCTGGTATCGTTTTGTCGCTGGGCTACATGGCCGGGACGGCGATCCTGACGCCGGATCTCTGGATCGAGCCGCTCGGCGCGCTGGTGAAGACCGGCCCCGCCATCGTCCTGATGCTGGTCGCGCTGCTCACTTTGGATAATAGATAGCGTTTTCCAGCGAAGTGGGGACCGGTTCGCGTGAAGAAAACGCGTCAAGAAAAGAGAATCCTGATGACGACGTGGCCCGACGACGACGTGATTCTCTACGACGGCGTCTGCGTCTTCTGCTCCCGCTGGGTCCGCTTCGTCGCCACCCGCGACACGGCAAGACGTTTTCGTTTCACCGCGATCCAGTCGCCCTACGGCACACGTCTCGCGCAGGCATTTGGTATCAACCCGGATGATCCCGACACCAATGCCGTAATCCACGGTGGCGTCGCGTACTTCAAATCCGATGCGGCGCTGACGGTGCTCGGCACGCTGCCGGGCTGGGGCGGGGTGCAGGTGTTGCGAACAGTGCCAAAACCGCTGCGCGATGCGGTCTACAGCCTCGTCGCGCGCAATCGCTACCGGATTTTCGGGAAGTACGACGAATGTTTCGTGCCGGATGCGGACATGCGGGACAGGGTGCTGGAATAGATGGGCTATCCAAACCCCCAGAGGTTGTTCTACGCTAAGAGATATCTAGCCGCTTGAGCGAGTTCGCAGACCAATGGCTAACGCAGTTTTTACGACCAAGGTAACCCCAAGCTATAAGGACTTGCCAGAACTCCAGTACCATTTTCCTCGTCGATATCTCGATCGAGCTAAGCAAACTGTGGGCGATTACATCGTCTACTACGAACCGCGTCGATCGACATCCGAGTTGTCAAGCTCCGGTGGGCGACAAGCGTACTTTGGGTTTGCACGCGTAACGGAAATCGTCGAGGACGCGGACCTTCCTGATCATTACTTTGCTCACATCGCTGACTATCAAGATTTTGCGAGCCCCGTGCCATTCGCAGACGGCTCAATGTATTACGAAAGTGCACTTCAAAAGGAGGACGGCAGTACAAACAAAGGAGCGTTCGGCAGCGCTGTGCGACTACTGTCTGACAACGAGTTCAATAAAATATTGAAGGCAGGGTTTTCGCCGATCATCGGTCAAGATGCTGCGATCGTTCCCAGTTTGCCTTTGAATGAGATATCGGAACCAAGTGTTCCTTTCGAGCGGCCAATGGTCGAGGTAACGGTAACTCGTCCCTTCCGCGAGAGGTCGTTCATGTACAATGTGCGTGCCGCCTACGCGAACCGATGCGCAATGACTGGGCTACGTCTTATTAATGGAGGTGGTCGCCCTGAAGTTCAGGCAGCGCATATCCAGCCTGTAGCAGCAAGCGGACCCGACTCGGTTCGTAATGGTCTCGCGCTCTCTGGTACAGTGCATTGGATGTTTGATCGAGGACTTATCTCCGTTGGAGACGACTACAAAATACTCATAGCAAAGAATCATGTTCCCGAAGATGCGGCCCGCCTCCTGAATAAGGATGGCGCGATCTACTTACCGAAAGACGAAACTCTTTACCCCAACGCGTATTTCTTGAAATTTCATCGGGACCAAGTCTTTAAAGGCTAAAGACCGAGCGCGTTCTTTGGATCAAGATCGTACTTGAGCCCAAACCATTCGACGAATTTGTACGGCGATTGCTTCATCCGCCAGTGCGAGTTCAGCATTTCGTCATCGATACCGGCGTCGTCAATTGTGATGACGTAAATATCCTTAAGGCGCCGATCCACAGCGTTGCGCCATCTAGGGAAGCTAATCTCTTTCCACGCCCAATTGTCATTGGACTTCTTCACGGCAAACCTCCGACAGCATCGAATGCGTAGCATAAGACATGGCGGGTAACGTGCAACAGCGTTACCTGTTGATTGCGTGAAGCAGCTCCCTCGCCGCCCTTTCCCCCGAATCCCGCGCCCCATGCGCTGTCGAGAAAAAATTCGGCGAGGTCGCTTCTCCCGCGAAGAACAGCCGGCCGTCCACCGGCGCGGCCAGTATCTCGCGGTCGCCCGCATGCCCCGGCAGGGCGTGCGAATACGACCCGCGCGAAAACGGCTCATGCGCCCAGCGCGATTCGGCGAGCGGTTTCAGCTTGCGGCGAAAATCGTTGCCGAGGTAGCCGACGACCTCGTCGATCGCCGCGGCGGTGATGGCGCCGTTGCCGGCGTCCTCGAGTTGGCGGGCGTAGCGGCCGCCGAAAAAGCCCTCGATGCAGGGCTGGCCGAACGGACGCAAATGATAGGTGCCCATTTCGGTGCGCATGCTGGCGCCGCGCAGATTGCCTTCCTTCGGGAGCGCTTCGGGATCGGCGAGGGCGAGGGTGACTTTATCGGCGAGGCCCAGCGGCAGGCCGCGAGCGGCGGCGACTTTTGCCGGCAATGCAGGGTGGAAGCGGATCGCTTCGTCGGCGATCAGGTTGGTTGGCACGGTGACGATCACCTTGCCTGATGTGAGCGTGCCCCTGGCGGTCTCGATGCGAATATTTTTTGCGGAGTGGTCGATCAGTGTCACCGCGCAATCGAGCGCGACCGGGCAACCGGCGGCGTAAGCGGTGACCAGCGCGCCGTAGCCGCGGCGGACGCGCCAGTTGACATCTGAGTCCTCATAGGCGTCCATGTCGAGGATGGAAACGCGATCGAGCTCCGCGCCGTTGATGTAGGTCGAGATCGCATTGATCATCGGATTCCAGCGGTTGTCGGGCTCGAGATAAAGGCTCGCCTGCTCGTCGCGGCCGGTACGCTCCGCCTCCAGCGCAGCCCGCTCGGCACGATCGTAGAATTCGTCGAGCGCACCCATGAAGTCGGCGCGGTCATCGATCGGGAACGCCTTGCCATAGGCGCGCTCGCGCCAGGGCGGCAGGCTCTTGTTGATCTCAAAGCCGAGTTTTTCGGCGATGCCGACGAAGGTGTTTTGGTCTGCCGAGTGCAGCCAGCCGCAGCCGACGTCGAACACCACCTCGGGCGAGGCCTGAATGGTGTAGGCCCGGCCGCCGACGCGGTCGCGCGCTTCCAGCACGAGCACGGAGAGGCCGGAATTCTTCAGCGCGTTCGCCGCACCGAGGCCGGCTGCGCCCGCGCCGATGATGGCGACGTCCACATTGGAGGGGAGGGAGCTCATGCGAGGGCTGTAGCACGTTCGCATGAGGGGCTGAAGGTGCCCGGCGCATGGCCGCCATCACGCGAGGAATCACTGCTTGCGTGTCCCGGACGCGGTGCAGCGTGTAAACGCTGCTCCGCAGAGCCGGGACCCCGGCTGCGGAAACAATGGGCCCCGGCTCAGCAGCGCGTCACTTCGTGATGCACTGCGTCCGGGGTACGAAAATCAGGCCACCGCTTCCTTGGCCTTTTCGGCGCGCTTGCGATCGTTGGCGTCCAGAAACTTCTTGCGCAGACGGATCGATTTCGGCGTCACCTCGACCAGCTCGTCGTCCTCGATATAGGCCAGCGCCTTTTCCAGCGTCATGCGGATCGGCGGGGTCAGGCGCACCGCTTCGTCCTTCGAGGTGGTGCGGATGTTGGTGAGCTGCTTGCCCTTGAGCACGTTGATCTCGAGATCATTGTCGCGGGTGTGCTCGCCGACGATCATGCCCTTGTAGACCTTCCAGCCGGGCTCGATCATCATCGGGCCGCGGTCTTCCAGCTTGAACATGGCGTAGGCCACCGCCTCGCCCTGGTCGTTGGAGATCAGTACGCCGTTGCGGCGGCCCTGGATATCGCCCTTGAAGTTGGCGTAGCCGTGGAACAGGCGGTTCATGATCGCGGTGCCGCGGGTGTCGGTGAGCAGTTCGCCCTGATAGCCGATCAGGCCGCGGGTCGGCGCGTAGAACACCAGGCGCAGGCGGTTGCCGCCGGAGGGGCGCATCTCGATCATCTCGGCCTTGCGCTCGCTCATCTTCTGCACGACGACGCCGGAATGCTCTTCGTCGACGTCGATCACGACTTCCTCAACCGGCTCCTGCCACTGGCCGGTGGCCTCGTCCTTTTTCAGCACGACGCGCGGACGCGACACCGAGAGCTCAAAGCCCTCGCGGCGCATGGTCTCGATCAGGATCGCGAGCTGCAATTCGCCGCGGCCCGACACTTCCATGGAATCCTTGTCGGCGGCCTCGGTGACGCGCAGCGCGACATTGCCTTCGGCCTCGCGCATCAGGCGGTCGCGGATCATGCGCGAAGTGACCTTGTCGCCTTCGGTGCCGGCGAGCGGCGAGTTGTTGACGATGAACGACATCGACACGGTCGGCGGATCGATCGGCTGCGCGGGCAGCGGCGTATCGACGGAGGGATCGCAGAAGGTGTCGGCGACGGTGCCCTTGGTGAGGCCGGCAATGGCGACGATGTCGCCGGCTTCGGCGCTGTCGAGCGGTGTGCGCTCGATGCCGCGGAAGGCCAAAATCTTGGTCAGGCGGCCGCTCTCGATCAGCTTGCCGTCGGCGCTCAGCACCTTCACCGCCTGGTTCGGCTTGATCGAGCCCGAGGTGATGCGGCCGGTGATGATGCGGCCGAGATAGGGGTTGGCTTCGAGAATGGTGCCGATCATGCGGAACGGACCCTCTTCCACCTTCGGCGGAGCGACGTGGCGCAGGATGAGGTCGAACAGCGGCTGCATGCCGGCCTCGTGCGAGGCCTCCGGGCTGTCGCCCATCCAGCCCTGCTTGGCCGACCCGTAGAGGATCGGGAAGTCGAGCTGCTCTTCTGAGGCATCGAGCGCGGCAAACAGGTCGAACACCTCGTTGATGACTTCGGTCGGGCGCGCATCGGGACGGTCGACCTTGTTGATCACAACGATCGGCTTCAGTCCGACCTTCAGCGCCTTGGAGACCACGAACTTGGTCTGCGGCAGCGGGCCCTCGGCGGCGTCGACCAGCACCAGCGCGCCGTCCACCATGTTGAGGATGCGCTCGACCTCGCCGCCGAAATCGGCGTGGCCGGGGGTATCGACGATGTTGATGCGGGTGTCCTTCCACTGCACGGAAGCGGCTTTCGCCAGAATCGTGATGCCGCGCTCGCGCTCCAGATCGTTGGAGTCCATGGCGCGTTCGGCCACCTTTTGATTTTCGCGGAAGGTGCCGGACTGCTGGAGCAGGCGGTCGACGAGGGTGGTCTTGCCGTGGTCGACGTGGGCGATGATGGCGACGTTACGAAGGTTCATGGCTCTTCTTCTGGTCGTGCGGTGGCGTGATCTCACCGGAAAACCGGGACCCAACTTTTCCGGATCGCGCTCTAAAACCTGAAATTTGAAGGGCGTTCATCGCCCCAAAAAGGAAGCCCGGTCAAAAGGACCGGGCACACCTTACGCGTTGCGGCGCAATATATTCAGAAAACGCTAAAAAACAATGGTTTGTTTGGGGTTTGGTTAGCCCATTTTCGGGCACCAGCGCCGCTCAATTGTCCTTTTCCGGGTCCGGATAGACCCCCCGCAGCACCTCCTCGAAGTGGCTTTTGACGGCTTCATTACAGAGGCATGACCGTTGGCGCAGTGCCGGGGGATTTCGCACCAGAATCGAGCCCCGCCGGGTCTCCAGCACGCCCTCGGCCTTGAAGGTCTGGATCACGCGGCTCGCATAGGAGCGGCCGACTCCCAGCAGGGTGGCGAGCTGCTCATGGGTCAGCGGCACGCTGTTCTCGCCGTCGGTGCGCTCCATCGCGGAGACGATCCATTTGGCCGTGCGCTGCTCGATCGAGTGGATGGCGTTGCAGGCGGTGGACTGAAAGATCTGCGCCAGCATGCAATCGGCGTAGCGGGCAAAGATGTTGCGCAACGACGGCGACTTCAGCTTGGCCGCTTCGAGCCGGGAAACCGGTAGCCGGGCAAATGGTCCGCCGAACTTGACGACGATGCGGGTGTAGGCCGGTAAAAAGCCCTGGCTGACGATGCCGCCGACCGCGCCCTCGCGTCCGATCAGGACCGTTTCGACATCGCGGCCGTCCTCGTTTGTAACGAGATAAGAGACGAGGCTGGGCCCGCAGGGAAAATACACCGTCTCGACGTCATCGCCGGCGTTGTACAGCAAGGCATTCGACTTGGCCTCGTCCTGCGTCAGGTGCGGTGCCAGCAACTCGTGGTCAGCGGCGTTGAGTCGCCGCAGCAGATTGTTGAACGGCCGGTCGTTGACCTCGGCAGTCCGGTTAGATCGCGTCAGCATTGGAACTTCCCTGTCCCTACCAAGTCACGGTAGTCGATCCGGTTCCAATTGAATGTTCACAAGTGAACAGACAGCAGACGCCCGATGTGGTGGTTTCATTTCGGGAACTGCCGGTGCCTTATGGGCGACGCGCCGGCCATCAGGCCTCCTCCGTGCGTCCGCCGGGGGCACTCGGTCATCAGAAACGAGCAAAATGAAACCCGCCGATTCCGACGGAATGCCCAGCGACATTTTGATTGTCGAGGATGATCCCCTCATCGCGCTCGATTTCGAGGACCGGATCCTCGGCTTCGGCGTGAAGAGTGTGCGTGCCACGGGGAGCGTGGCCGGTGCGCTCGCGCTGATCGACAAGCAGGCGCCGGATTTCGCGCTGCTCGACGTGGCCCTGGTGCGGGAAAACAGTTTTGCGATCGCCGAGCGGTTGGATGCGCTGAAGATTCCGTTCGTCTTCATCACCGGCTATGGCAGCGAAGCCAAATTGCCGGCGGTATTCTCGAAAATGCCGCTGCTGCCAAAACCGTGCTCCAGCGATACGTTGCGAGCGGCACTCCGGCCACGATCGCGGTGCGAATAGCTATTTCGCCGGGCCGATGCAGAGCTCGGCGAGGTCGGCATCGATGCCGTTCAGAAATTCGAGCGGGCCTGTTTTGGCCATCTGTTCGAGCTTGGCCGCCGCGCCGCTCGCGGCCGCGGATTGCTCCGACAGCTTGACGAATTTCGTCAGCGCGGCCGACTTGTTCGTCGCGAGATATTTATCGACGGCGGCTTCCGCCGCGTCCGTCGGATTCATTTTCAACAACGCCTCGTTGGCGGTCCCGAGCGGCGAAACGGCCATCAGCTTGATCCGCTTGACCAGCATATAGCGATCGAACTGTTCGAAGAATGCATCCAGCACGCTTGCCTGCCGGATCGGCAGCTCGAGCTCCAGGCTCTTCTTCACGGCCGGATCGTTGCGCAGCCGTTTGAACTCGGCGCCGGCGCCACGGCCGGCAGCGCCTGTGAATTTTTCCTCGTAGACTTTGGGATCGATGAAATCGTTGAGGGTAAGCAATAGTTTCTCGTCCCACTTGATGACGAGGTCCCGACCTCGCTGCTCGAGTTGTTCCGGCGCAATGCCCTTTGCGGCCAGGCATGCCGGATCGGCGTCCTTGCGCAGTGACTTGCCGAGTTCAGCGACCAAAGCCTTGCCGTACGCTGAATCGAAAGCTCCACGCACCAGCGAAGGAATCTCGGCGCGCGATTCTTCCGGCGACTGCGCATGCGCCATCGTCGTCACGCCGGCGAGCCACAGCGCGCCGGCAACCATCAACCTGCCAAACTTCATGGCTGCTTCCTGCCCGGAGCGGGCGCACGACCAAAACAAGGGTTTCAGCCGTTTAGGTCGCCGTTACACAGGCTTAGGTTCAAGCGTGGTCGACCAAAGCGCCACGTCAGCGCGGTCGCGCAGGGTCACGGTCATCTGGCCGCTCGTGCCGTCGATTTTGACATGGCCGAAGAACTGCATACCGGCCGATGGCGGCAGGTTCTGCTTGTCCGGCCCCGGCGCCTTGATGAATTTCACCTCGGGCCCAAAGGTGTTGTCGAGCTCGTTCGGGCCGAAGGTGCCGGCATGCAGCGGGCCGGAGACGAATTCCCAGAATGGATCGAACTCCTGGAATTGCGCCTTGTCGGGATTGTAGTAGTGCGCGGCACTGTAATGTACGTCGGCCGTCAGCCAAACCGTGTTGACCACGCCCGATGCCTTGATGAAGCGCAGGAGATCGGCGATCTCCAGCTCGCGACCGCGCGGCGGGCCGTCGCCTTGCGCAAAGGCTTCCGAACCTTTCTTGTTCGCCGCATCGTCATAGACGATGATTGAAAGTGGCATGTCTGAGGCGAGCACCTTCCAGGTGGCGCGCGAATTGAGCAGTTCGCGCTTCAGCCAGGCGAGCTGGTCCGGGCCCAGGAAATAGCTTTCGGGACCGTAGCTCGTCTGGTCGTTGGGTCCGTTCGGCCCGCGATAGCTGCGTTCGTCCAGCACGAACACGTCGAGATGCGGACCATAATGGATGGTGCGGTAGAGCCGGCCGGGTTCGACAATGCTCTCGCGCATCGGATACATTTCGTGGAAGGCGCGGGCGGCACGCGCCGCGAGCAGGCCGATGTCGCGCTCCTTGTAGGCGGCGGGCAGCTGTTTCGACGCCGACCAGTTGTTGGTGACTTCGTGGTCGTCCCATTGCACGAAGATCGGCACCTCGGCATTGAAGGCGCGAAGATTGTCGTCGAGGAAATTGTATTTGTGCGCGGCGCGGAACTCGTCGAGCGTTTCGGCAACCTTGGCCTTTTCCGGAATGGTGAGGTTCTTCCACACCTTGCCGCCGCCGAGATCCACCTCGGGCTTGATCGGGCCGTCGGCATAGATCGTGTCGCCGGAATGCAGGAAGAAGTCCGGCCGGTGCTTGCGCATGGCGGCGAAGGTGAACATGCCGCCGTCATCAGGGTTGATGCCCCAGCCCTGTCCGGCGACATCGCCGCCCCAGACAAAGCTGACGTCGCGCCGGTCGCTGGGGGCGGTGCGGAAGCGGCCGGTGACCGGCTCGCTCAGGATTCCCGGATGGGACAGGTCTCGGAATTTGACGCGATAGAAGATGTCCTGACCGGCGGGGAGATTTTCCAGCAGCATCTTTGCGGTGAAATCGCTCTCGGGCAGCGCGGCGATCGGCGGCAGCGCGCGCACTTGCGCGAAGGATTCGGTGGTGGAGACCTCGACCATCATCTGCGAGGGCCGGTCGGCGCGGGCCCAGACCACGCCGCCATCGGTGCTGACGTCGCCGGATTGCACGCCGCAGGTGATTTGCGGCCGGTCGGCGGCGCGGCTGAGATAGGGCATCGCGATCGCGCCGAGCGCACCGGCCCCTGCGGAGGAGAGAAAACGCCGGCGGGAAAATTTGATGGTCATAAGGGCCTCGCCGCTTCTCCGTCATTGCGAGGAGCGAAGCGACGAAGCAATCCATAGCGCTACGAGTCGCAAGATGGATTGCTTCGCTTCGCTCGCAATGACGGCTTAGAACGAATGTATGACGACTCGATAAAGAGAAGTTGCTCTTTATGCGGTGCCTGCCGCGCGGAATTGTGCGCTGGTGCGCTGGAGGGTCTGCGGCATGCTCATGAGCAGTGTCTTGCGGTCGGCGACGGCGTTGTGAAACTGCTCGAGCGCGATGTTGAAAGCGTTGAGCGTGCCTTGCTCGATCGCGCCGTGCTCGTAGCATTGCAGCGTGTCGCGCAGGATGTCGTCGGCCTCGGCCTGCATGCGGTCGAGCTCTTCGATGGAATCGCACTGGCGCGCGGTGCGCAGCATGTCGAGCAGGCGCTCGCGCTGCGAGGTATTGGTCTGGCGCTCGTCCTTCTTCAGGTAGCCCGCGAACCAGGCGCCGGCCGAGCCCATGGCGGAAAGCGCCATCAGGCCCCACCAGATGAAATCGCTGTAGCGATCGAGGAACGTCTTTTCGTCGCCGTCGACGAAGGCCGCGGCGCCCGGATGAACCGGAATGGTGGCGTCCTTGTCGGTGTCGGGCGTTTCGATCTTGGCCGCCAGCGGGAATTCGTTCTTCAGCGACTGCCGGATGGCGAAAAGCTGCCGGGTGAAGGCGGCAATGGTCGATTCCGAGATGCCGCGCCGCGCCACGATGTGGTGCGTGAAGCTGATGGTCTTGACCTCGTCCTCCGGCCGGTCGGTGCCGAACGAGCCGGCGGGAATTTCCGAGGCCTCGTAGGCCGGATGGTTTTGCGCGATCGCGTCGGCCAGATCGATGGCGAGGAAAGTCGGCTTGCCGCCGTCGCGGGTGGAAGCCGCAATCGCATCGGTCGTGATCTTGCTGTTGACGGGACCGGCGGCCAGGAATGCATCAGCCTTCTGGCTTTTGATCGCTTCGACCGCCTCGTTGGCGGGAAACTGAACGATCGTCACCTTGGCGGGATCGACGCCGTATTGCTGTAGGATCACCTTCAGCAGGTTGACGTTGGCTTGCGTGCGGCCCACGACGCCGATGCGATGGCCGGCGAGCTGCGCCACCTTGGTGATTTTTGGCGCGGCCTTCCTGCCGCGGACTTTCGGCTGCGGCGGCACCCACAACACGGCGACATTCTTGCGCAGCGTCGCCACGGCCTGCGCGTTCCTCGGCACTTCGAGGTCGCCGCGAATGATGGCGAGATCGGCCTTGCCGTCGGCCAAGGCCTGCGCGCTGGCGACGGCGCCGTCGGTCGGAACCAGGCGAAGGCGGATCTGGCTGGATTTCTGGGTGCTGAAGGCCTGCGCCAGCGTCTGCGCCACCTTGAGGTCGTCGCTGTTGGCGGGACCGACCGCGATACGCAGGCTTTCAATCCGCATCGCAAAATAATAGCCGGCCACCAGCGTGCCGATGATCGCGAGAAAGCCGGCCAGCACGACGAACATCAGTCGCCGTTTCGCCGAGCGGGGCGACGGCGGGACTGTCGGTTCGGTTGTGTCCGGTCCGGTCATCGATCTCTGAAATAATGGGCCGAGGTTCAATGTGCTGCTGCCGAATAGGCGGACTATGCCCGCATTCTAGCAAATTCCCTGCCGATTCGGCCGGCTCAGCCGCTTCATGGTTAGCGGGCCGCAATGGACCGGATTTGCTGCCATATTGTGGCATGGATCGGATGGCCGGCGTTCGGTGTTAGGGTAAAGTTCCCGTGAAAGGTGGAGGCGAGCATGTTGGAGCGGCTGACGGCGGAGGCGCGAACGGCGGCGCTGCTGGAATTGTCCGGCTGGAGCGAGGTGTCCGGCCGGGAGGCGATCACCAAAACCTTCACCTTCAAGGATTTCAATGAAGCGTTCGGCTTCATGTCGCGCGCCGCGCTGGTCGCCGAAAAGAAGGACCATCACCCGGAATGGCGCAACGTCTACAAAACCGTGGAAGTGGTGCTGGCGACCCATGACGCCGGCGGCGTCACCCGGCTCGACATCGAGCTTGCCAAGGCAATGAACTCCATCGCCAGGCAGTTCGGCGTCAGCTAGCGCATGATCCGCGAAAGGTGGGCACCGGTTTTTCGAAAAGATCATGCGCCGACAAAAGCGTGCTTGCAGTGACAGGTCGTCATCCCCAATTGAAATACCGGCCGCGTGGCGATACGCCGCGCCGGCTGAGGGGAGAGGTTGATGGCAACGTTTGAACACAGCGTGGGGTTTGAGCCCGCCGACCGGCTGGCGCAGGACCGCGAGAGCGTGCGCCGGCGGTTCAAATCCAAGTTCAAGCAGGTGATGGCAAAGCTGCCGTTCGCCGAGGACCTGCTCGCCGCCTATTATTGCGCATTCGACCGCCAGACACCGCGGCATGTGCAGGCCTCGCTGCTGGGGGCAATCGCCTATTTCGTCCTGCCATTCGACTTCATGCCGGATGTGCTGCCGATCCTCGGCTTCACCGACGATGCCGCCGTGCTGGCGACCGCCATCCGCCTGGTCACGACCCACATCACGCCGGAGCACCGCGAGGCCGCCCGCGCCGCGCTCAAGCGCGGCGTCGAGCCGGCTGACGCATCCGAATAGACGTCAGGTTTTCCGGTTCCTCGCGTGGACCGCAATGGCCGCTGCGGCGGTGCGGTTTTCGACGCCGAGCTTGGAATAAATCTGCTCGAGATGCTTGTCGATCGTGCGCGGCGACAGCCCCAGGATTTGCGCGATGTCGCGGTTGGTCTTGCCCTTGGCGAGCCATGACAGCACTTCGCCCTCGCGCGTGGTGAGGCCAAGTTCGCTGGAGAACTCCACCGGCGTGTCGACGCCGGCGTCCCTTGCGAGCCGCAACAGGAATTCGTTCGGCGCGAGCTTGCCCATGAAATGCAGCCGCAGCGGCTCCTCGCCCGGCAGCAACATCGATGGTGCCTTGGACGGAGCTTTGCCGCCCTGCGCCTGATCCAGCCATTGCGGCAATGGCTCGGGCAGCTCGAAGTCGTCATTCGCGCTGGCCGGAAAGGTCGCCGACAGCAGCTTTTGTGCCTGCGGGGTCGCCCACAGGATCTTCCCCCGACCGCTGACGGCGAGCAGATAGCGGCCGGAAACATCCAGCGCGGCCCGCGCGCTCTGCGTCATCCGCGCGTTGGCGAGATGCACGCGGATGCGCGCCAGCATCTCCTGAACCACGATAGGCTTTGTCACGTAGTCGACGCCGCCGGCCTCCAGACCCCGTACGATATGCTCGGTTTCGGCAAGGCCCGTCATGAAGATGATCGGCACATTGGCAAGGCCGGCGTCGCGCTTCAGCCGCTTGCAGGTCTCAAATCCATCCATGCCGGGCATCACGGCATCCAGCAGCACGATATCGGGCGTGATCTGGTCGACGATCCGCATCGCGCTGGCGCCGTCGAGCGCGACCATGACGGTCATGTCGGCGCCGTCGAGCGCGTCGGTCAATAACCGCAGCGTCTCCGGGGAATCGTCGACGACCAGTGCGACGTCGCGCTTCTTGGGTTCAGTGATCATAGTTCAGTGATCATAGCTGTACAGGGTCTTCAGCGCTGCCATGAATTGATCCAGGTCGAATCGATCAATCAATGAGCGCATTTCCGAGACGAAATCGGCGAGTACGGGAGATTCCTTGCCGATTTCGTCGAGCTTGAGCTGGATGGCTCTGATATGGCCGAGCTGTCCGAGGCGGATCAGCTCCTCGACATGTTTCACCGGCGGGCGCGAACCGGTGTCCGGCCGCCATCGCGGCGCCGCGACCGCATGCTCGGCTTCATACTGCCATTCGAGCTTGAGCAACTGCCGAATGGTTTCGAGCAGGCGGGGGATGTCGATCGGCTTCATCAGGTAGCCGTCGTGATAGGGCTGCGCCAGCGGCGCGCCGTGCGCTTCGAGCGCGCTCGCCGACACCATCAGGATGCGCGCCTGATGATGGCCGTTGGCGCGCAATGTCTCGGCCACCGTCCAGCCGTCCATGCCTGCCATCGAGATGTCGAGCAGGAACAGATCGGGCCGGCAGTGCTGCGCCAGCGCCAGGCAGCCGGGCCCGTCGGGCGCGCTGAGCAGGATGAAGCCGAGCGGCGCCAGCACCTCGCGCAACAGATCGCGCTGGGTCGGATCGTCGTCGGTGATCAGGATCGTCTTGCGCGGGCCGTGATAGCCGAACACGGGGGCATCGACCGGCGCGGATTGCGTCGGGTTGGTCACTTCCGACAGAAGAATTTTTACCCGGAACGTGCTGCCCTTGCCGACCGTCGACGTCACCTTGATGTCGCCGCCCATCACGCCCGCCAGCAGGCGGCTGATGGTCAGCCCGAGACCGGTGCCTGTGTGCGGCTGCGACACGCCGATCGCGCCGCGCTCGAATGGCGCAAAGATGCGCTCGAGATCATCAGGCTGAATGCCGGGACCGGTGTCGATCACCTCGAATTCCGTCACCGGGCTGCGGTAATGCACCACGAACTGCACGCTGCCGGCTTGCGTGAACTTGATGGCGTTGGACAGCAGGTTGATCAAGATCTGCCGCAGGCGCTTCTCATCGGCATAGACCACGACCGGCAGCACCGCAGGTCGCTTGAAGATGAACTCAACTCCCTTGGCCGCGGCCTGCAGGCGGAACATGCCGACGAGCTGGTCGAGGAAATCGCTGAAGCGGACCTGGTCGCGCGACAGATACAGCCGTCCGGCCTCGATCTTGGAAATATCCAGAATGCCGTCGATCAGGCCGGAAAGGTGATCGGCGCTGCGGCGGACGACGCGCACCTGGTCGCGCGGTTTTGCCAGCAGGCTCGCATCCTGTTCCAGCAGTTGCGCGTAGCCGCTGATCGCGTTCAACGGCGAGCGCAATTCGTGGCTGAGTCCGACTACATAGCGGCTCTTGGCGAGGTTGGCGGATTCGGCGACTTCCTTGGCGCGCTGCAATTCGGCGTCGGTGCGCTTGTGCGCGTCGATTTCCTGAATCAACAGCGTGGTTTGCCGCCGCGTCTCGGCTTCCGCCGCGCGCCGGCTCTGCTGCGCCAGCACGAACAGCCATGCCACCACGCCGATGATGATGGTGAGCGCGAAGAACACCTTCCACAGCACGTCTGACAGAAGCTGCGTGTTGGACTGCGCGGTCGCCGATGTCTCCAGATAAATCAGCCCGAGCGTCAGCGCCACCAGACCGGCCGATATCGCGAACACGCCGAGATAATGCCCGAACTGCGAATTGATCCGCGCGAAGATCGGCTGCGGCAGCATCTTGCCGAGCGTCTCCGACACCTGTGCGCCGATCCGCGCATGCGGTTTGCACAGATCGTGGCAGCGCGCATCGAGCGAGCAGCACAGCGAGCAGATCGGGCCGGCATAGGCGGGGCAGGAGGCCATGTCCTCCGGTTCGAACGAATGCTCGCAGATGCAGCACTGGATCGACTGCAGATTCTGCCAGCTCCGCTTCGGCTTGCGCGCGATGTAGTATTTGCCGTCGGTGGCCCATGCGATCAGCGGCGCCGTGATGAATGCCACGGCGAGCGCGACGAAAGCCGACAGCGCCTTAGCCGTCGGCCCGAACAGGCCGTAGAACGCAGAGATCGACACGATGGTCGCAATCAGCATCGCGCCGACGCCGACCGGGTTGATGTCGCAGAGATGCGCGCGCTTGAACTCGATGTGCTGCGGCCGCAGGCCGAGCGGCTTGTTGATGACGAGATCGGCGACCAGCGCCCCGACCCAGGCGATCGCGACATTGGAATAGAGCGCCAGCGTCTGCTCCAGTGCCTTGTAGACCCCGATCTCCATCAGCAGCAGCGCGACCAGCACGTTGAACACCAGCCACACGACGCGGCCGGGATGGCTGTGCGTCAGCCGCGAAAAGAAGTTCGACCAGGCGATCGAGCCGGCATAGGCGTTGGTGACGTTGATCTTGATCTGCGAGAGGATGACGAAGGCGCCGGTCAGCGCCAGCGCCATGTCCGGCTGCGACAGCACATAGCGGAACGCTTCGAGATACATGTGCGCGGGCTCGGCGGCCTGCTCGGCGGTGAGGCCGTGGCTCAACGCGAAGAACGCGAGGAACGAGCCGAGCAGCAGCTTGAGCGCGCCGAAAATGATCCAGCCCGGGCCGGCGATCAGCAGCGAGGTCCACCAGGAGGCGCGTGAGGTGCGGCGATCGCGCGGCAGGAAGCGCAGGAAGTCGACCTGTTCGCCGATCTGCGCCACCAGCGAAAACACCACAGAGGCGGCGGCCCCGAACATCAGGAGGTCGAGGTGGCCCGAGGGATCGCCATGCTCACCCGCGAACTTCCGCCATTCACTGAACGAATGAGGACTGGCCCAGGCGATCGCCGCAAACGGCAGGATGTGCAGCACGACCCACACCGGCTGCGTCCATAGCTGGAAGCGGCTGATCAGCGTGATGCCGTGCGTCACCAGCGGGATGATGACGACAGCGCTGATGAGGTAGCCGAGCGGCCGCGGAATGCCGAAGCACATTTCGAGCGCGCTCGCCAGGATCACCGCCTCGATCGCAAAGAAGATGAAGGTGAAGGACGCGTAGATCAGCGAGGTGATGGTCGAGCCGATATAGCCAAAGCCCGCGCCACGGGTGAGCAGGTCGATGTCGATGCCGCATTTGGCGGCATGGTACGCAATCGGCAGGCCGCAGGCGAAAATGATGACGCTGACGACCAGGATCGCGGCGGTGGCGTTGGTGAAGCCGTAGTTCAGCGCGATGGTGCCGCCGATGGCTTCCAGCGCCAGGAACGAGATCGCGCCAAGGGCGGTGTTGGCGACGCGGGCGGCGGACCATCGCCGCGCGGCCTTGGCCGTGAAGCGCAGCGCGTAGTCTTCCAGCGTCTGGTTGGCAACCCATTGATTATATTGGCGCCTGACGCGGTCTATCCGCTGTCGCCCTGCCACTTGCCTGGAACTCCCCCGTACCCGGACTACGCCACTAACCTACGTCGCTATTTTGCGGTGCAATATACGCGATCTTGCGTATCTGTGCGCTGCACAATCCGGGCCAACCTCACCTGACCAAGCGTGTCCACGAACCAAAAAATGGGGTGCTCATGTCAGACGAGAACAAACGGGGTTTACAGTCTCCTTTTCGCCGTAAGCTGCTCATGGGAGCGGCCGCTCTACCTGCGATGGCGCTATTGCCGCGCGTGGCCTTTGGCGCCGGACCGGCGACATCGGCGGTCAATACGACGGGCCTTGCCGTCACCGACACTGAAGTCACGGTCGGCATCCTGCACTCGGCGACCGGCACCATGGCAATTTCCGAAACCGGATCGATCCAGGCCGAAAAGCTCGCCATCGAGCAGATCAACGCCATGGGCGGCGTGCTTGGCCGCAAGATCAAGGTGATCCAGGAAGACGGCGCCAGCGATTGGCCGACGTTTGCCGAGAAGGCCAAGAAACTCCTCGTCAACGACAAGGTGGCCTCGATCATGGGCTGCTGGACCTCGGCCTCGCGCAAGGCGGTGCTGCCAGTGATGGAGCAGTACAACGGCATGCTCTATTACCCGACCTTCTACGAAGGCCTCGAGCAGTCCAAGAACGTGATCTACACCGGCCAGGAAGCGACCCAGCAGATCCTTGCCGGCATCGACTGGATCACCAAGGAGAAGAATGCCAAGTCGTTCTACTTCATCGGCTCCGACTACATCTGGCCGCGTACCTCCAACAAGATCGCGCGCAAGCACATCGAAAACTTCCTGAAGCTGAAGGTCGTCGGCGAGGAATACTTCCCGCTGGGCAGCACCCAGTTCAACTCGGTGATCAACAAGATCAAGCTGACCAAGCCCGACGTGATCTTCACCGACGTCGTCGGCGGCTCCAACGTCGCCTTCTACAAGCAGCTCAAGGCGGCCGGCATCGACCTGTCGAAACAGGCGCTGCTGACCATCTCGGTCACCGAAGACGAGATCGACGGCATCGGCGGCGAGAACATCGCCGGCGCCTATGCCTGCATGAAGTACTTCCAGTCGCTCAAGAACGACAACAACGAGAAGTTCGTTGCCGCGTTCAAGAAGATGTGGGGCGACAAGACCGTGATCGGTGACGTCACCCAGGCTGCCTATCTTGGCCCGTGGCTTTGGAAGGCGACCGTCGAGAAAGCGGGCTCCTTCGACGTCGACAAGGTGGCGGCGGCCTCGCCCGGCATCGAGTTCAAGGGTGCACCGGAGGGTTACGTCCGGATCCACGAGAACCATCACCTCTGGTCGAAGACGCGCGTCGGAAGGGCAAAGCTGGACGGTCAGTTCGAGCTGGTGTTCGAGACCGCCGATCTGGTCCAGCCCGATCCGTTCCCGAAGGGCTACCAGTAAGCGCGACGTCTCTCGCGTCTTCTCCAACAACACAGCTCCCTGGCGTGGACCGTCAATCCACGCTTGACGGCCCCGCGTCGCGTTCCGGCACGCGACGCGGGGATTTCCTCCCGGCGGAGAAACATTGATGTTCGGCGACTATTCGATTGGCGATCTCGGCTCGATCTTCGTGATGCAGGGCTTTGCGGGCCTGATCCTGTTCTCCGTCTACGTGCTGATGGCGCTGGGACTTGCGATCATCTTCGGCCAGATGGGCGTCATCAACATGGCCCATGGCGAGTTCATGATCCTCGGCGCCTACGTCACCTGGCTGACGTCGAACGCGTTCCAGGAATATCTGCCGTCGTTGTTTCCCGGCTACTTCTTTCTGGCGATGGTGCTCGCCTTCCTCGCTTCCGGTGCGCTCGGCATGCTGGTCGAATGGGGGCTGATCCGCCACCTCTATAAACGCCCGCTCGATACGTTGCTTGCAACCTGGGGCCTCAGCCTTATCCTGCAACAGGCCTATCGCTCGATCTTCGGCGCGCGCGAAGTCGGCGTCGAGTTGCCGCAGTGGATGCTGGGTTCGCTCAAGGTCACCGACACTATCGAAGTTCCGATCAACGGCGTGTTCGTGATGTGCCTGACGGTGCTGATCACCGTCGTCGTTGCCTACGTCCTCTATCTGTCGCGCTGGGGCCGCCAGGTCCGCGCCGTCGTGCAGAACCGCATCATGGCCGGCGCCGTCGGCATCAATACCGAGAAGGTCGATCGCTACACCTTCGGTCTCGGCTGCGGCATCGCCGGTGTTGCCGGTAGCGCCTTCACCATGATCGGCTCGACCGGGCCGACCTCCGGCCAGCTCTACATCGTCGATACCTTCCTTGTGGTCGTGTTCGGCGGCGCCGCCAGCCTGCTCGGCACCATCGCCTCTGCCTTCTCGATCTCGCAGACCCAGTCGACGCTCGAGTTCTTCATGTCGGGCTCGATGGCCAAGGTGCTGACGCTGCTTGCGGTCGTCGGAATCCTGATGCTGCGTCCGCAGGGTCTGTTCGCCCTCAAGGTCCGCAAATAACAAGAACAGGCACAGTCATGATCATCAACTCGCGCTTCTTCAATCGATCCGAGCTCATTGGCTTCATCGCGCTGGCTGCGCTGCTGTTCGTGATCCTGCCGCTGTCGCTGGATGTGTTCCGCCTCAACCTCGTCGCAAAATATCTCACCTACGCCTTCGTCGCGATCGGCCTCGTGCTGTGTTGGGGCTATGGCGGCATTCTGAGCCTGGGGCAGGGCGTGTTCTTCGGCCTCGGCGGCTACTGCATGGCGATGTTCCTCAAGCTCGAGGCCTCCAGTGTCGAGAACACCAAGATCCAGTCGACGCCGGGCATCCCTGACTTCATGGACTGGAATCAGATCACGGCGCTGCCGTTCTTCTGGCAGCCGTTCCACAGTCTCACCTTGACCATCCTCCTCATCATCCTGGTGCCCGGCCTGTTCGCCCTCATCATCGGCACCGCGATGTTCAAGCGGCGCGTCGGCGGCACCTACTTTGCAATCATCACGCAAGCCGTCGCGGCCATTCTGACCATCCTGATCGTCGGGCAGCAGGGCTATACCGGCGGCATCAACGGCATGACCGACCTGCGCACGCTGAAGGGATGGGACATCCGTCCCGACCACGCCAAGGTCATTCTCTACTTCTTTGAAGTATTCCTGCTGTTCGGCTGCATCCTCCTGGCGCAGTTCATCCGCCTGACCAAACTCGGCCGCATCCTGGTGGCGATGCGCGAGCAGGAAGACCGCGTCCGCTTCTCCGGCTATAGCGTCGCCAACTTCAAGATCTTTGCCTTCTGCATGGCCGCGGTGTTCGCCGCGATCGGCGGCGCCATGTTCGCGCTCAATGTCGGTTTCATGTCGCCGTCCTTTGTCGGAATCGTGCCATCGATCGAGATGGTGATCTACACCGCGGTCGGCGGACGGATGTCGATCTTCGGCGCGGTGTGGGGGGCGATGCTGGTGAATTTTGCCAAGACCAGCCTGTCGGAATCCTTCCCGCAGCTCTGGCTGTTCGGCCTCGGCGCGCTGTTCATCGCTGTCGTGCTCGCCTTCCCGAACGGGCTGTCCGGACTGTGGGCTGACTATGTGCAGCCGCGCATCGACCGCCTGCTGGCATCGCGCAAATCGAAGATGAGCAATGGGGCGGATAGTTCCGTCGCCGCCGGCGCTCCCGCGGAGTAAGGAGACAGGTCATGTTAATCGGACACCAGCCCAAGGAATTCCTGCTCGCGGTCGAAGCGCTCACGGTGTCTTTTGACGGCTTCAAGGCAGTCAACAATCTCTCCTTCTACGTCGAGGAGAACGAGATCCGCGTCATTATCGGCCCGAACGGCGCCGGCAAGACCACCGTGCTCGACCTGATCTGCGGCAAGACGAAAGCGACATCAGGCTCGATCCAGTTCCGCGGCAAGGAGCTGACCAAGCTGAAGGAGAACGAGATCGTCCAGACCGGCGTCGGCCGCAAATTCCAGACGCCGTCGGTGTTCGAGGACCTCACCGTGTTCGAGAATCTCGAAATCTCCTTTCCGCGCGGTCGCACGGTGTTCGGTTCGCTCACGTTCCAGCGTGACGCCGCCGTGAAGGCGCGGGTGGAAGAAGTCGCAGAGATGATTTTCCTGAAAGATCGCCTTCACACCTATGCCGATCAGCTCAGCCACGGCCAGAAGCAATGGCTGGAGATCGGCATGCTGCTGATCCAGGACCCGGACCTGCTGATGCTCGACGAGCCGGTCGCGGGCATGAGCGTGAGCGAGCGCGCCAAGACCGCCGAACTGCTCAACCGCATCATCAAGGACCGCTCGGTGCTGGTGATCGAGCACGACATGAAATTCGTCGAGGACATCGCCCATAAGGTCACCGTGCTGCACCAGGGCCAGATCCTCTCCGAAGGGACGATGGAGAAGGTGAAAAACGATCCGAAGGTGATCGAAGTCTATCTGGGGCACTGAGGGGAGCCACCATGCTTGCTATTTCCGATCTTCATGTTGCCTACGGCCAGAGCGAAGTGCTGCACGGCCTCAACGTGTCCGTCGCACCCAACGAGATCGTGGCCATCATGGGCCGCAACGGCATGGGCAAGACCACGCTGATGAAATCGCTGATGGGCATTCTGCCCACCAAGAGCGGCTCGGTGAAAATGGACGGCGCCGAGCTCAGTGCGATGCAGAGCTTTCAGCGCGTCGCCAAAGGGCTCGCTTACGTGCCGCAGGGCCGCATGATCTTCTCCACCATGACGGTGAAGGAGAACATCGAGACCGGGCTGGTCGTGAACGGTGAATCCGAGGTACCCGGCAGCATCTATGAACTGTTCCCGGTGCTTCTTGAAATGAAGAATCGCCGCGGCGGCAATCTTTCCGGCGGCCAGCAACAGCAGCTCGCGATTGCACGCGCGCTCGCCACCAAGCCGAAGGTGCTGCTGCTGGATGAGCCGACCGAAGGCATCCAGCCATCCATCATCAAGGACATGGCGCGCACGCTCAAGCGCATCCGCGACGAGCGCGGCCTGTCCATCGTCGTTTCCGAACAGGTGCTGAGTTTTGCGCTCGACGTCGCCGACCGCGTGCTCGTGATCGAGAACGGCGAGATCGTTCGCGACGATCCACGCGACGGCGTCGATGCCGCACAGATATCGAAATACCTGTCGGTTTAGGAGTCCGGGGAAGTGAAACGTAACGTAGCTGGTAAAAAGGGGAGCTTCTGATGCCAGAGACACTGATCAAGGTCGATCTCAGCAAATCGGCCTATGATAACGACATGATCCATAACCGCTGGCATCCGGACGTTCCGATCGTGGCCTGGGTCAAGCCGGGCGATGACTTCATCATCGAGACCTATGACTGGACCGGCGGCTTCATCAAGAACAACGATTCCGCCGACGACGTGCGCGACATCGATCTGTCGATCGTGCATTTCCTGTCCGGCCCGATCGGCGTCAAGGGCGCCGAGCCCGGCGACTTGCTCGTGGTGGATCTGCTCGACGTCGGCCCGCTGAAGGAGAGCCTGTGGGGCTTCAACGGCTTCTTCTCCAAGAAGAACGGCGGCGGCTTCCTCACCGATCATTTCCCGCTGGCGCAAAAGTCGATCTGGGACATTCACGGCCTCTACACGTCCTCGCGCCATGTGCCCGGTGTCAGCTTTGCCGGCCTGATCCATCCCGGCCTGATCGGCTGTCTGCCCGATCCAAAGCTGCTGTCCAAATGGAATGAGCGCGAGACCGCGCTGATTGCGACCAACCCGACGCGCGTGCCGGGCCTTGCCAATCCGCCCTTCGCGCCGACCGCGCATGCCGGCCAGGCCAAGGGCGATATCAAGGCCAAGATCGGCGCTGAAGGTGCGCGCACCGTGCCGCCGCGCGAGCACGGCGGCAATTGCGACATCAAGGATCTGTCGCGCGGATCGAAAATCTACTTCCCGGTCTACGTGCCGGGCGGCGGGCTCTCGATGGGCGACCTGCATTTCAGCCAGGGCGACGGCGAGATCACCTTCTGCGGCGCCATCGAGATGGCGGGCTGGCTGCATCTCAAGGTCGACGTCATCAAGGACGGCGTTGCCAAATACGGCATCAAGAATCCCGTGTTCAAGCCGTCGCCGATCACGCCGAACTACAAGGACTATTTGATATTCGAGGGCATCTCGGTCGACGAGGAGGGCAAGCAGCACTATCTCGACGTCCACATTGCCTACCGCCAGGCCTGCCTGAACGCGATCGAATATCTCAAGAAGTTCGGCTATTCCGGCGCGCAGGCTTATTCGATCCTCGGCACTGCGCCGTGCCAGGGCCACATCTCCGGTGTCGTCGACGTGCCCAATGCCTGCGCCACGCTGTGGCTGCCGACGGAGATCTTTGACTTCGACATCATGCCGTCGGCGGCCGGACCCATCAAACATATCAAGGGCGACATCCAGATGCCGCTCTCGCCGGACAAGTGATCCCTGCGCGAAGGATGCGGGACGGTGCGTATCTGCCGCCCCGCATCCACCGCTGCTCACTATCACTCGCGTGAGGAAACGATGCCCGTCTACGAATATCTCTGCAACGATTGCGGTCCGTTCACCGACCTGCGGCCGATGGCGGAATGCGACCTGCCGCAAGACTGTCCGCAATGTGAAGAGTCCTCGCCGCGCGTCATCCTGACCGCGCCGAATTTCTTCTGCATGCCGTCGGACAAGCGCAAGGCCCACGCCACCAACGAGCAAAGCAGCCACGCGCCAAAAACGCTCGATCAGTACAAGGCCTCGCACGGCCCGGGCTGCGGCTGCTGCTCCGGCACAGCCAGGAAGCCGGCGCGCTTGATGACGAAGACAAAAGGCGGCGCGAAAGGTTTTCCGACCGCGCGCCCCTGGATGATCAGCCACTAAGGCAACCAAGACAACAGGAGACGACCCAATGCTTCACGGTGACATTTCCTCGAGCAACGACGCGGTCGGCGTGGCCGTCGTCAATTACAAGATGCCGCGCCTGCACACCAAGGCCGAGGTGCTTGCCAACGCGCGCAACATCGCGGAGATGATCATCGGGATGAAGGCCGGCTTGCCCGGCATGGATCTCGTGATCTTCCCGGAATATTCCACGCAAGGGATCATGTACGACTCCAAGGAGATGTACGAGACCGCCTCGGTCGTTCCGGGCGAAGAGACGGCGATCTTCGCGGAAGCCTGCCGCAAGGCAAAGGTCTGGGGCGTGTTCTCGCTGACCGGCGAACGCCACGAGGATCATCCGAACAAGGCGCCCTACAACACGCTGATCCTGATGAACGACAAGGGCGAGATCGTGCAGAAATATCGCAAGATCATGCCATGGGTGCCGATCGAAGGCTGGTATCCCGGCAATTGCACGTACGTTTCCGAGGGCCCGAAGGGCCTCAAGATCAGCCTGATTATCTGCGACGACGGCAACTATCCGGAAATCTGGCGCGACTGCGCCATGAAGGGCGCCGAGCTGATCGTGCGCTGCCAGGGCTACATGTATCCCGCCAAGGAACAGCAGGTCTTGATCTCCAAGGCGATGGCCTGGGCCAACAACGTCTATGTCGCGGTCGCCAATGCCGCCGGTTTCGACGGCGTCTATTCCTATTTCGGCCATTCCGCCATCATCGGGTTCGACGGCCGCACGCTGGGCGAGACCGGCGAGGAGGAGAACGGCATCCAGTACGCGGCGCTGTCAAAGCACATGATCCGCGACTTCCGTAAGCATGGCCAGTCGCAGAACCACCTCTACAAGCTGCTGCATCGCGGCTACACCGGCAAGATCAATTCCGGCGAGAGCCCGAAGGGCGTTGCGGCCTGTCCTTACGATTTCTATTCGAAGTGGATCGCCGATCCCGAAGGGACGCGCGAAATGGTTGAAGCCATGACCCGCTCAACGGCCGGCACCGACGAATGCCCGATCGACGGCATCCCGAACGAACTGACGTCGACGAATTATTAGGCCAGCGCTCGCGCCTCAAACACAGCCGTCGTCCCGGCCTTGAGCCGGGACCCATACGCCGCGGCCTTTGTTATTTTGCGATGGCGTCTGCGCCCTCGCTTCAACCGAGGGCACAACGCGGTATGGGTCCCTGCGTTCGCAGGGACGACGGATAAAGGCAGAAATGAAAATGTCCGCTTCGGTTGAAGCGGACATTTTTGCTTTGGCCGGCGATGTGGTTCAGCGCTGCGGCTTGGGCTGTGCCGGCGCCTGCGCCCGCGCGTTGCGATCCGCTTCCCAGGCCTGGAATTGCCTGAACAGGGCTTCGCGGTCGCCGTCGTTCTGCACCTTGGCAGCCGTGGTCGGGCTCTGCTTCAGGAATTCGTCGAACCGGGCGCGCGTCACGGCCTCGATGTTGTTGTTCTTCAGCCACTGCTCGGCGGCAGGCAGGCGGATCCAGTCCTGTAGCGGCGCCGACAGCGAAACTTCCTTCCACTTCGGATGGAACGGCGGATTCTGGAACGTCGGGAATTTCGTGAAGAACGCATCCACGAACTGCGACAGCTTGCGATAGCGGTCGGTGTTGGGCGCCCAGTTATAGGCCGCGAGCACCGCCGGCACCGCGATGGTGTCGACCTTCTCGCCTTCCGCAATCAGGTTCGGATAGTCCTTCGACGAAAGGGTTGCGGGCAAATAGTCCTTCTGGAGCGGCTTCTCGTAGGCAACGTTCACCAGATGGAACCGGTCGTCCTTGAAGTTGCTGACGGAGCGGTACGGCTTGCCGCCGGCGACGATGACGGCGTCGATCTGGCCGGCTTTCATCTTCTCCATGGCGATGCGCTGCTCGATGTAGACGACCTTCGGCTTCATGCCGAGCCGCTCGAACACGGTCAGCGCGGTGACGAAGGTGCCGCCATTGGGCAGGTCGACGCTGACGGTCTTGCCGTCGAGGTCGCGCAGGCTGCGGACCGACTTCGAAGCGATGACGTGCATCTCTTCGTTGTAGAGCTTGGTCACATAGGTGAACTGCTTCTTGATGTCCTTCGCAAAGCCCTTGCGCTCGAGATAGTCGAGCGTGTCGGCGCGGACGATGCCGAGGTCGACACCCTGGAGGAACAGGATGTCGGCCACGCTCTGGACGGAACCGCGCCCGACGATGGGCAGTACGCGCAACTTGTTGCCATCGTCGAGCACGGAAGCGAGGTCAGCGCCGAACTGAACATAGGTGCCGCCGATCGTCCCCGAGATCAGCGTCACCGTGTTCGCGTTCAGTGCCTGTTTTGTGGAAGTGGACCCAAACTGAAAAATGGCCTTGAGGCTGTCGCTCACCTTGGCCGGATCGAGTTCGGTTTCATCGGCGGCGCGGGCCGTCAGGCCGCAAGCCATCGCCATGGCAAGAACTGCCAATCCAATCAGACGTCGCATGTTGTCCCCTGCGCTGGTTCTTTGGTGATGTCTGGTCGTAACGTGTGATGCGTCGTTTGTGATGCGTTGTTGCGTGAGGTCTATTGAAGCTGGCTGAGACGTCGTTTGGCGTCGGCCGAACCGAGTTGCGCCGCCTTTTGGTACCAGGCGCGTGCCATCGCCGGGTCGGGCGTGATGCTGCGTTGGTCCTGAGTGCCGAGCACCTGCGGATCGTAGGTGCCTGCCAGCATCATCGCGGCTTCCACTTCCTGCGCATCGGCGGCACGCTCGAGCAGCAGGCGGGCGGAGGTGATGTCGCCGATCGCAAGCAGGCCCTTCGCCCGCTTCAGGAGCAGGGCAAGTTCATCCGCATCGATGCGGCGGGCCGCCGGAACGGCGGGGGCGGGCGGCGCGGCCGGAGCCTCGCGCACCGCCGGCTCGAGCGCCACGACCCGGTTCTTGACCGCGCTTTGATAGGCCGCGGTGATCTCCTCGCGGCTCGGGGAGGCCGATGTGCTCGCGCCGGGCTGCGAGCGGCGCGCTACCTGCACTTCGGGCGCGGGCGCCGCGGCTGCCGCCGCAGGCTCGGCGGGCGTCACCGGCGAGACCGCGGCCACGCGCGGCTGCTGCGCGGCTTCGGGCGGCGTCACCGCAATGGAAACGGGCGCGACGCCGGCCAGCGAAGCCTTGGTGTTGACGACGGCGTTATTGACTGAATCCATGGAGAACAATGCGGCGCCGCCGGCGGCAGCGGCCAGCGCAACCACGCCGGCGACGATGCGCGACATGCGCAAGCCGCTGCGCAGCGGCGGCTTTTGCTTGCCGAAGGCATAGTCGGGGCCTTCCTCGTAGCGCCGATCGTCATAGTCGGAGAGAAAGAGCGGCACCGGTTCCTGCTCGACCGTTGCCAGCTGATTGTGCTCGTTCCGTTCATAGGGAGCGAGGTTGGTCCGCAGATCGGCTCGCTCGTAAGTTTCATACAACCGTGGATCGTTGATGGCCTCGTTAAACCGATCGAACGGATCTCTCGATTGGACCTGCCTTGTGCTCTCCACCATGACGATGCTTCCCCATTACCCAACGCAACATGGGCTGCCCCGGCATCGTGTTTCTTGCTTTTTGCTGACGGCCAGGAACCCGTTTACTCGCCCTTAAATCGCATGGCGAATGGGATGAAAAAACGACGCGTTTCGGCGCGAATCAGGAGATATTTTGTTTTGATTGAGGCAAAGACGCTTGTTTAAAAGATTTGTGAAATGAGTCGGTTAGCCGGCAAGTGCCATGAAAGCACTGCAATAAATAGCCGGAACGCGCGTGCGCGTCACCCGACATCGCCGGAATGATGACGCGCCGCGCATTAACCTTAAGGATGTAATATCACCTTGCCCATCGCCTTTCGTCCGGCGAGCACCTTCAGTGCGTCGGCCGTTTGCGCAAGCGGGAAGGTACGATCGACATGCGATGAGATCTTGCCTTCGGCCGTCCACTTCACGAGCTTTTCGAGATTGGCCCTGTTCTTCTCCGGGTTGAGCCGCGTCCATGCGCCCCAGAACACGCCTCTGATGTCGCAGCCTTTCAGCAGCGCCAGATTGAGCGGCATCTTTGGAATGTCGCCGGCGGCAAATCCGATCACGAGGAAACGTCCTTCCCAGGCGATCGCGCGCAGCGCTGCTTCCGCATAGCTGCCGCCGACAGGATCGAAGATGATGTCGACGCCCTTGCCGCCGGTGAGCTTGCGAAGACCTTCCTTCAAATCCTCCTTCGCATAGTTCAGCGTCAATTCCGCGCCATGCGCCTTGGCGAATTCGAGCTTCTCGTCCGATGAGGCGCAGGCGATCACCTTCAGGCCCAGCAGCTTGCCGAGCTCGCAGGCAGCGAGGCCGGTGCCGCCGGCCGCGCCCAGCACCGCGAGCGTCTCGCCGGGCTTGGGGCTGGCGCGGTCTTCCAGCGCATGCAGCGCGGTGCCGTAGATGATGATGATGCCGGCGGCGCGGTCGAAATCCAGATTGTCGGGGATATTCACGATGGAAGCCGCCGGCAGCGCGATCTTCTCGCGCGCGCCGTTATGGCCGCAGGAGGCCACCACGCGGTCGCCGACCTTCACGTTGGTCACGCCTTCGCCGACACTCTCGATGATGCCGGCGACTTCCGCGGCCGGCGAGAACGGGAACGGTGGCTTGATCTGGTACTTGCCCTGGATCATCAGGATGTCGAAAAAATTCAGCGCCGCCGCCTTGATTGCGATCACGGCTTCGCCGGGACCCGCGACCGGATCGGGAATGTCGGCCAGCACGAGATCGTCGGGCTGGCAATATTGCGAGCAGAGAATGGCTTTCATGGACACACCTGATTTTCGGACGCAGAAAGAGGGTCGAACGCTTTTGCCGGATTTGGGCGTGGGCGACAATACGCCGGGAGGAATGGGACAATGTTCGAAAAAGGCCTGCTAGCGGGTAAACGCATCCTGGTCACCGGCGGCGGCTCCGGGCTTGGCGCGGCAATGGGCCGCCGCTTTGTCGAGCTCGGCGCCGAGCTGATCATCTGCGGCCGCCGGCTCGAACTGTTGGAAGTGACCGCGGAAAAAATGCGCAGCGATCTCGGCGGCAAGGTTGCGACCGTCAGATGCGACATCCGCGACGGCGCCGCGGTCGATGCCATGATGGACGCGATCTTTCGTAACGCGCCGATCGATGTGCTGGTCAACAATGCGGCCGCAACCTTCATCGCGCAGACCGAGCATCTGTCGTTCCGCGCCGCGGATGCGATCCTCAGCCCCACGCTGCACGGCACGATGTATTGCACGTTAGCTGCGGGCAAGCGCTGGATCGAGCGCAAGCACCGGGGCGTGGTGCTCAGCATCCTCTCGACCTCGACCATCACCGGCCGCGCCTTCACCGTGCCCTCGGCGATGGCGAAATCGGCGGTGCTGGCGATGACCAGGAGTCTGGCGGTGGAGTGGGGACCGAAGGGCATCCGCACCGTCGCGATCGCGCCCGGCGCGTTCCCGACTCCCGGCGCCACCGGCCAGCTCCGGCCCGCGGGGCGCGACGACAATTGGTCGTCCCGCAATCCGCTCGGCCGGGTAGGCGAGCACAGCGAGCTGGCCAATCTCGCGAGCTTCCTGATTTCGGATCAGGCCGGCTATATCAATGGCGAGATGGTGGTGCAGGACGGCGGTGCGCACCTGCGCAGTTCCGGCGCCGAGGACCTCCTGCAATGGACCGAGGCGCAGTGGGAGAAGCAGCGCGCCGCGCGCGCCAAAAGCTGAGACCCAAAGGCGGAGGCCGCGCTGTGACGTCAAGCCGCCGGCACCGCGGCAGGCATCCTAACTGCCTTTCCAAAAAAGCGTTTCCCGGTTATCCATCTGGCGTGACAGGGAACGGGGCCATCTTCCAGTCACAATGATGGGGGAACCAACCGGATCATGGTGCGGCAGATTCTTTCATCTCTGATTGCGGGAGCGTTTTTCTGCGGGACTCTGGGTCTCGCGCAGGCGCAGCAGCCTGCGGCCAAGAAAGATGCGAAAGACGCAAAGGGTGCGGCCAAGAATGCGCCTGCGGCTCCGGCCGCGGTGGGCGGCGCCGAGCCGACGCTGATCGGCCAGTACGGCACCTGGGGCGCCTACACGGCGACGCCGAACGGCAAGAAGGTGTGCTTTGCGCTGGCCAAGCCGTCCTCGTCGAAGACCAATCCGCCGAACCGGCCGCGCGATCCGGCCTATGCCTTCGTCTCGACCCGGCCGTCCGAAAAGGTCGTGAACGAAGTCTCGATCATGATCGGCTACACGCTCAAGCCGGGCTCGGAATCCAGCCTCGAGGTCGGCGGCGCATCCTATGCGATGTACACCCAGGGCGACGGGCTCTGGATCAAGAACGCCGCCGAGGAAGAACGGATGGTGGAAGCCATGCGCAAGGCGGCCGATGTCACGGTCAAGGGCATCTCCGCCAAGGGCACCGAGACGACCGATACGTTTTCACTGAAAGGCCTGTCGCAGGCGCTTGACCGGTTGGCGCAGGACTGCCGGCGCTAGAGCATGATCCGGACCCGAAGGGCCGCGTCAGCGCAAAGTGGACACCGGTTTTCCCTGCGACAAACGCGGAGCGTTTGCGCGGAGATCATGCTCAAATAAGAAATAGCCCCAAACTGACCCATTTCTTGCCTTTCCAGTGCAGGCTGGAAGGCCTATTTGATGCTCCATGACCGACATGACGACCACCCCGGCCGAGGCTCCCTCCGGCGCAGGCGCGCCATTGGAGAAAGTGCCGCTCGAGACCTACGTGCCGCCGGCCAAGCCGTCGCTGATCGGGCTGTCGCGCGCGGAGATTTCCGACCGCCTCGGCGAGATCGGTGTCGCGCCCGCGCAGCGCAAGATGCGCACGCAGCAGCTCTGGCACTGGATGTATTTTCGCGGTGCCAGGACCTTTGCCGAGATGACCAACGTCTCGAAGGAGATGCGCGCCGAGCTGGAGAATCATTTCACCGTCGACCGTCCCGAAGTGGTGGCCGAGCAGATCTCCAACGACGGCACGCGCAAATGGCTGTTGCGGCTGCCGAGCGGCGACCAGTTCCAGAAGGCGCATGAGGTCGAGTGCGTCTACATTCCCGAGACCGACCGCGGCACGCTCTGCGTCTCCTCGCAGGTCGGCTGCACGCTCAACTGTTCGTTCTGCCACACCGGCACCCAGCGTCTCGTGCGCAACCTCACCGCCGGCGAGATCGTCGGCCAGGTGATGGTGGCGCGCGATCGTCTGAATGATTGGGCCGATCGCGAGAACGGCAGCCGCCTCGTCACCAACATCGTGATGATGGGCATGGGCGAGCCGCTCTACAATTTCGACGCGGTGCGCGATGCGCTCCTGATCGTCGCCGACAATGAAGGCATCGGTATCTCCCGCCGCCGCATCACGCTGTCGACCTCGGGCGTGGTGCCGAACATCATGCGTACCGGCGAAGAGATCGGCGTCATGCTGGCGATCTCGCTGCATGCGGTGCGCGACGAGCTGCGCAACGAGCTGGTGCCGCTGAACCGGAAATACCCGATCGCCGAACTCTTGCAAGCCTGCCGCGACTATCCCGGCGCGTCGAACGCGCGCCGCATCACCTTCGAATACGTGATGCTCAAGGGCGTCAACGATTCGCTCGACGATGCAAAGCTGCTGATAAAGCTGCTCAAGGGCATTCCGGCAAAGATCAATCTCATTCCGTTCAATCCGTGGCCGGGCACGGCGTACGAATGCTCGGACTGGGACCAGATCGAAAAATTCTCCGAATACATCTTCAACGCCGGCTATTCCTCGCCGGTGCGCACCCCGCGCGGCCGCGACATCCTTGCCGCCTGCGGCCAGTTGAAATCGGAGACCGAAAAACTGTCGGCCCGCGAGCGGCAGGCGCTGCGCGCGATGGCGATGACGGATTGAGTGTTTATGAAGCGGTGCCTCACTCTCACCGTCATTGCGAGCGAAGCGAAGCAATCCATCCATCCCCGAGCGGTGAGGTGGATTGCTGCGCTCCGCTCGCAATGATGGCAAAAGCGAGCCCAGCACCATGGCCCTGATCGGCCGCCTCTTCGTCATCCTGTTCGCCTTCCTGTTCGCATGCATTGCCGCAGGCATGATCGTGGTCGGCGCGGTGCTGTTCCCGGAGTTCACCGATCTCGGCACCGGGCCTATTGATCCCAGTGCCCTGAACGTCGTGCTCGGCTTCGGCTTCATCTTCATCTCCGGCTTTGCGCTGCTGCCGGCGCTGATCGTGGTGTTGATCACCGAGGCATTTTACATCAGGGGCATCCTGGCCTATGCGGTCGGCGGCGGCCTCGTCGGGCTCGCCTGCTATCTCGGCCTGATCCCGTTCGATCCGCAGACCATGCATTTCGACGGCATCGTGCGGCGGCACCTCGAAATCATGACCGGGGCGGGCATCGTCGCCGGTTTGATTTATTGGTTAATTGCCGGCCGCAACGCCGGCGCATGGCGCACGCCGCCGCGCCCGCGCAAGCCGCCGCCCGTGCCGTCGAACCTGCGGCCGCCCTCGCTGTAGAGCATGACCCGGAAAAGTGGGCACCGGTTTTCCGAAAAGGTCATGCTCAAACAAAGGCGAGGCATTTCGCAGCCTTTCCATCCCCGCTTCCCTCGGCTAAACCGCGCGCCATGAATCGAACCGGACTTTTCATCGCACTCGGCCTGTCGCTTTTCGTCGGACTGCTGTTCGGAGTCTGGCCCGAACTCGATCTGAAGCTGGCGGCGTTGTTTTACGATGCCGCGAACAAGACCTTTCCGCTGAAGGTCAACGCGGTCGCGGGCTTTTTCCGCGATGCCGCGATGTGGATCGCGTGGGGATTTGTGCTGCCGTCGATCGTCGCCCTCGTGGTCAAGATGATCTGGCCGAACAAGCCGCTGCTGGTGAAGGGGCGCACGATCGTCTTCCTGCTGGTGACGATGATTCTGTCGGCGGGCGTGCTCACCAATCTCGGCTTCAAGAGCTATTGGGGCCGGCCGCGCCCGGTGGTGGTGACGGAGTTCAATGGACAGCAGGCATTTGTGCCGTGGTGGGATCCGCGCGGCACCTGCGGACGCAACTGCTCCTTCTTCTCCGGCGAGGGCGCCACCGCGTTCTGGACCTACGCTCCGGCCGCGCTGGCGCCGCCGCCATGGCGGCCGCTCGCCTATGCGGCGGCGACCGTGTTCGGGGTGCTGACGAGCGGGCTGAGAATGGCGTTCGGCGGTCACTTCTTCACGGACGTTGCAGCCGCCGGGCTGGTGACGTTCCTGGTGATCTGGATCGCCTACGGCTACATCTACCGCTGGCCGTCCACCCGGCTGTCCGACGAAGGCATCGACGCCGCGCTGACGAGGTTTGCCTGGCCGGGCTATCTGTGGCGGCGGCGCTTCGCAAGCTCGCGCAAGTCCACCTTCGTGGACCGGATCATCGGGCACCATCCGGACGACTGAAGGCGTTCGACGGCTTGCGCGAGCGACCCTTCCGCCTATAGTCCGCCCGTGCCCGCGGCTGCTATTTGCGCCCTCAAGCAACACGAAATCAGCCATTTCGACCGATTGGAAGTTTGATGAGTACGATCCTCAAGAGCCTGCCCAAGGGCGACAAAGTCGGTATCGCCTTCTCGGGCGGCCTCGACACCAGCGCAGCACTGCTGTGGATGAAGCAGAAGGGCGCGAAGGTTTTTGCCTACACCGCCAATCTCGGCCAGCCTGACGAGAGCGACTACGACGCGATCCCGCGCAAGGCGATGGAGTTCGGCGCCGAAAAGGCCCGGCTGGTGGATTGCCGCACCCAGTTGGTGCACGAGGGCATTGCCGCGATCCAGGCCGGCGCATTCCACGTCTCGACCGGCGGCCTCACCTATTTCAACACCACGCCGCTCGGCCGCGCGGTGACCGGCACGATGCTGGTCGCAGCCATGAAGGAGGACGGCGTCAACATCTGGGGCGACGGCTCCACCTACAAGGGCAACGATATCGAGCGGTTCTATCGCTACGGTCTGCTGACGAATCCGAACCTGCGGATCTACAAGCCGTGGCTCGACCAGCAGTTCATCGACGAGCTTGGCGGGCGCGCCGAAATGTCGGCCTTCATGACCGCCCATGGCTTTGCCTACAAGATGAGCGCCGAAAAGGCGTATTCGACCGACAGCAATCTGCTGGGCGCGACGCACGAGGCAAAGGATCTCGAGCAGTTGAGCAGCGGCATCAGGATCGTCAATCCCATCATGGGGGTGCCGTTCTGGCGCGACGACTGCAAGGTGAAGTTCGAAGAGGTCACCGTGCGTTTCGAGGAAGGCCAGCCCGTCGCGCTGAACGGCCAGGATTTTGACGATCCGGTCGCGCTGTTTCTCGAAGCCAACGCCATCGGCGGCCGCCACGGTCTCGGCATGAGCGATCAGATCGAGAACCGGATCATCGAGGCCAAGAGCCGCGGCATCTATGAAGCGCCCGGCATGGCGCTGCTGCACATCGCCTATGAGCGCCTCGTCACCGGCATTCACAACGAGGACACCATCGAGCAATACCGCATCAACGGCATGAAGCTTGGCCGGCTGCTCTATCAGGGGCGGTGGTTCGATTCGCAGGCGCTGATGCTGCGCGAGACCGCCCAGCGCTGGGTGGCGCGCGCCGTCACCGGCGAGGTGACGCTGGAATTGCGCCGCGGCAACGACTACTCGCTCCTCAATACCGAGAGCCCGAACCTGACCTATGCGCCCGAGCGGCTGAGCATGGAAAAGGTGGAGGACGCCGCGTTCACGCCGGCGGACCGCATCGGCCAGCTCACCATGCGCAACCTCGACATATCGGACACCCGCGCGAAATTGAGCCTCTATGCGGAGACCGGCTTGCTGTCGATGGGCGAGGGCTCCGACATCCTCAAGCTGGAAAACGACAAGGATTGACCCGAAGGCTCGTAGGGTGGGTTAGCGTAGCGTAACCCACCATTCCTCCGCGGCAACCATAACGGTGGGTTACGCTTTCGCTAACCCACCTACGGCTCCGGGCGCGTTACCGGGACGTCATCCGGGGCGGATAGGTTTGCTTTCTGCAAATTTTGCGACGACCATCGCCACGCCTGCCTGACGCGGAGCCCGATCAATGACTCGACTTGCCGCTGCACTGTCCATCGCAATTCTGTTCCCGGCTTCATCCGCTTTCGCCCAGACCGTCTACCCGATCGACCGCGCCGAAATCCTGTCGAGCGCAAAGTTCGACTTCAAGGTCGAATTTTCCGAGAAGGTCGACCCGGCGAACATGAAGGTGACGGTCAATGGCCAGGACTATGCGAGCGCATTCGGCCGGGCGGGAACGTTTGTCGAGCGCGAGGAGGGCAAGGATCAATCGGCCTTGACGCTGCGCGACGTCACGCTGAGCGCGCCGGGGGCGGTCGTGGTCGAGGCCAGTGACGGCACGCGCAGCCGCAAGGTGGCATGGAACGTCTACGACACCGGCCCGCGCAAGGCGAAGAACGTCATCCTGTTCATCGGCGACGGCATGTCGCTCTCCCATCGCGTAGCAGCGCGGCTGCTTTCCAAGGGCATCGCGGAGGGCAAGAGCCGCGGCAAGCTCGCGATGGATGACATGCCGCATATGGCGCTGGTGGCGACCGCGGGCTCGGATTCGATCATCACTGACTCCGCCAACTCGGCCAGCGCCTATGCCACCGGCCACAAGAGCGCCGTCAACGCGATGGGCGTCTATGCCGACCGCACCAAAGACCCGTTCGACGATCCCCGCGTCGAGACCATCACGAGCCTTGCAAAGCGCAAACTCAACATGGCGATTGGCGTCGTCAGCAACACCGAAATCGAGGACGCCACACCCGCCGCGATGGTGGCGCACACGCGCCGCCGCGCCGCCTATGACGAGATCGTCGAGCAGTATTTTGCGGCAAGGCCTGACGTGTTGCTGGGCGGCGGCAGCGCGAACTTCCTGCCGAAGGGCGCCCCGGGATCGAAGCGCAAGGATGAAACCGATTACATCGCCCGCTTCCGCGAGGCCGGCTATCCGGTCGCGACCACCGCGGGCGAACTCAATGCGCTTTCGGCAAAACCCGGCACGCGGCAGTTGCTCGGCCTGTTCGCCACCGGAAACATGGATGGCGTGCTCGACCGCAAGTTCCTCAAGGGCGGCGGCGTCAAGAAATTTCCCGATCAGCCTGACCTGACCGAACAGGTGCAGGCCGCCTTGAACGTGTTGTCGAGGAACGAAGCGGGCTTCTTCCTGATGGTGGAATCGGGATTGATCGACAAATACGCCCATGCCCTCGACATGGAGCGTGCGGTCTACGACACCATCATGCTCGACAACGCGGTGCGCCTTGCCCGCGACTGGGCGGCCAAGCGCGGCGACGATACGCTGATCCTCGTCGTGTCCGACCACAACCATCCCAACGGCCTGGTCGGCACCGTCAACGACGACATGAGCACGACGCCGAACGTGCCCATGCGCGAGCGTGTCGGCGTCTACGAGAAGGCCGGCTTCCCCAACTACCCCGCGCCCGATGCCGAGGGCTATCCCTCGCGCGTCGACGTCAGCCGCCGTATCGCGATTTTCTCGGCCAGCCTGCCCGACCACTACGAGACCTTCCGCCCGAAACTCGACAATCCGAATGAACCGACCGTGAAGGCGGACGATTCCGGAACGTTCAAGCCGAACGAGAAATTCAAGGACGTCCCCGGCGCCGTGCTGCGGCCCGGCAATCTGCCGGCGATGATGGGCGCCAGTGTGCATTCCGGTGAAGACGTCATCCTCACCGCGACCGGCCCCGGCAGCGAACGCGTCAAGGGCTCGATGGACAATACCGAAGTGTTTCGCGTGATGGCGGACGCGCTCGGGCTGGTGGCGGGACAGTAAGCGGTGGTCGTCCCTGCGAAAGCAGGGACCCATACGCCGCGGCCCATCTTTTGGCACGCGGCTGGCCATCTTTGCTATTCATCGGCTTCGGTGGTTATGGGTCCCTGCTTTCGCAGGGACGACGTTAAATCGGATTCTCATCGAACAACCGCTGTACCATCGCGGAATCCAGATACGCGCGCACCTCGACGATCTTGCCGCCATCAAACCGAACCACCCAGCAATAGCGGTTGTCGAAGCGCAGGCCGTTCTTCCCAGTCGCCATCGATTGCAGTTCGACCACCGCCCAGTCGCCGCTGGTGAGCACGTTCGTGACGCGGAGCTGCGCGCCGCCAGGCAAGACCTTGTGCAGCTTCGCAAACGTATGTCCGATGAATTCCGTCTTGCTGCGGTAGTGCCCGGCCAGCGGATGCGTGCCTTCCACGATCCAGTCGACGTCGTCGGCGACATGGGCGAAGAACGCCTCGCCATCGCCGCGCTCGAGCCCCCGGAACAGGCTGCGCACTTCGTCGGACGAAATGGCCATCGGCTTTTCCTCGGATTGCGACGGCAATCTGCAATCTCTTAGCTTCATTTCACGCTTAATGCATCAAGCAGATGACGGACGGCGTGGCGGTGACTTTCCGAAGATCGGTCGGTAAACATCGATATCGAGTAAAGGAGATTGCGATGCCCTCTCTTGCGACATTGCAGGCGTTCGCCGCGGCGATCGAATCCAACGATCATGTCGGCGCGATCGAAAAGTTCTATGCGCCGGACGCGCAGACCCGGGAAAACAACAATCCGCCGCTCGCAGGCCGTGACGCGCTGGCGGAAAAGGAACGCCGCGTGCTGGCGTCGATGGCGGGCGTCGAGACCACGCGGCTGGCGCCATTGTTTCTCGACGGCGACCATTCGGCGATCTGCTGGCGGTTCGAATTCACCCGCAAGGACGGCAGCAAATGGGCGATGGAGGAGATGGCGCTACAGACCTGGCGCGGCGAAGAGGTGGTCGAGGAACGCTTCTTCTACGATCCGAAGCAAATGGGGCGGTGACTATTGATTTTCGTCATGCCCGGGCTTGTCCCGGGCATCCACGTCTTGACCGTATTGCCGCAAGGAAGACGTGGATGGCCGGGCCGAGCCCACGCCATGACGGCAAACACAACCCTTCTCCGGCACAGCGGTCAAGGTACTAAATTACCTTTGCCTTTACTGTGCATGGGGTTGTTTTCGCAATTTTGGTTTCGGACTCGATGGGACCGTTACCGAACCCAACAAAAATGGCCGGGATCGCTCCCGGCCATTTTCATTTTCGTCGTTCCGCTCAGCGCGGCGGCGCGGTGCCGGGCGGTGGGGGCGGCAGCGAGGCCTGGCCGCCGTTGAGCAGCGGGGTGATGTTGCGGATGGTGACGCGCCGGTTGATCTCGCTCGGTCCGTCCGTCTGCTCCTTCAGATACTGTTCGCCATAGCCCTGCGAGGTCAGGTTCTCCGGCGGCACGTTGAACTGCTGGGTCAGCAGGGTCGCGGCCGACTCGGCCCGGCGATCCGACAGCGACAGATTGTCGACGTCGTTGCCGGTCGCGTCGGTGTGGCCTTCGATCAGGAATACCGCGCGCGGATTGGCCTGGATCGCCTGGTTGAGTCCGTCGGCGATCGCCTGGAGCTTGGCCGCCTGATCGGGCGGAATCTCCCACGAACCCGTTTCGAAGTTGATGGTGTCGAGATCGATGCTGGGCATGCGCTGACGCACACTCGCGCTGTAGCGGATCTCGTCCAGCGAATAGCGCCGCTCGATCCGCTCCACCGGCGGCGCCATCATGGTTTCGTAGATCAGCGCCGGCGCAGCGGTCGCCGCCGCGACGATGTAGCGGTCGCGCGGAATCCGCAGGACCGGCGGCGGCAGGTCGACATAGAAGCCGCCGATCGAACGGCGATCGCGGAAGCTGTTGTCGATGATGATGACTTCGCGGCCGCGGTCGTCGCGCCTGATTCGGCGCAGCAATCCGCCGTCGCGGCCGGTGACCGTGATGATCTGCGTGCCGTCGGGACGGACCACGATGGTGCGGTTCTCGCCGCCCACCGTTTGCGTGCGAATATCACGCGCGCCGTAGCGGAAGCGGTCCACCTCGTTGTGGCGGACGAAGGACTGCCCGCTGGGATCGCGGATGATGACGCGGCCCGGCTCGGTGATGACGGTGCGGCCGCCCTGCTGCTCCTCGCGGCGCTGGCCGCGGAAGGCATCGATCCTGGTCGGCTGCTGCGAAGCCGCGCCCGGCGCGATCGGCCTGAGGTCGGCGGCCGCCGGTGGCGGAGCGGCGGGTAGCGGGGCAGTGACCTGCGGCGGCGGACGGCGCACGAGCTGCGGCGCGGCGCCGGGCGGTGCCGTCTGGGCACCCTGGCCCGGAGTTGGCGTCGCGGCCGGAGCCGCAGGCGCAACACCGGGTGCCGGTGTCGCCGCGCCCGGCGTGGCAGCGCCTGGTGCCGGTGGTGGTGCGCCCGGCGTACGGCCCGGTGGCGGGGTGGTTGCGCCGCCTGCCGCCGGAGGCGGCGGTGTGGTCGGCGTGGCTTGCGGTGCCGGCGTGGGTGTTGCGGGGGCAGCGCCCGGCGTCGGCCTACCGGCACCGGGAGGCGGAGCCTTTTGACCTGCCGGCGGTGCTGCCGCCGGCGGCGCGGCAGGTGTCTGCGTCGCCGCCGGAGGCGGCGGAAGCGGCGTGCGGCCGGGGGCTGGCGCTTGCGGAGCGGCTGCCGGAGGCGGCGTGGTTGCCGGTGCCGTTCGCGGCGCGGGCGACGGAGCGGGCGTGGTCGGGCGTGCAGGCGCAGCCGCCGGGGGCGGTGGTGGCGGAGCCTTTGGCGCAGCCGCGGGTGGCGGCGGAGGCGCGGTGGGTCTTGCCGGAGGAGGCGGCGCTGCTGCGGGCGGCGGCGCTTGCGGACGCGCCGGAGGAGGTGCTGCGGCAGGCGGCGGCGCCTGCGGGCGTGGAGCTGCTGCCGGTGGCGGCGCGGCTGCGGGCGGCGGTCCTGGACGTGCGGGCGCGGCAGCGGGCGGAGCGCCCTTGGCCGGCGGCTGCTTCGACTTGTCTTGCTCCGGCGCTGTCTGTGCTTGCGCCAGCACGATCGGCGCGGTCTGTGCGCGCGACGGCACGCTTGTGAATTGCATGGCCGTGAGGGCGGTCGTGGCAAGCAGCACGAGACGAAGGTTTGTCATGATGAATCCCGGGAAGGTTCGCGAGGAAGGTTCTTGTCTGCCGAACGTCTCGGCCGGAC
This sequence comes from Bradyrhizobium lablabi, assembly GCF_018129385.1. GTDB lineage: Bacteria > Pseudomonadota > Alphaproteobacteria > Rhizobiales > Xanthobacteraceae > Bradyrhizobium > Bradyrhizobium lablabi_C. Next base: position 35,855 of record NZ_JAFCLN010000008.1, on the reverse strand, counting down.
GATGAACAGTCAGCCGTTAGGCCGGATTGTGGCGTCTGGAAAACGCAGGTGGCTTTTTATTTTAGCAGCACAACGGGTTACATGAGCCCCCCGTTCATGGCGCATTCAGGCGGCAGTTTCAAATCGAAGTTCCCTTCGGTTCCATCTTGTCCCCTGCGGCGTGCCGTTGCGGGCGACGCGCGCTCATGCGCATTCGTTGCGGGATTGGGCGCAGGCGGCCGGCCCGGACCGCGCCCCGGAATCTCGTCGGGAAATTTGCCGGGCAGTTCATCCGGCCGCGGCGGCGCGCCGGGCTCGCGCACCGGTGGAGCAATTTCTGGATTCGGATTGCCGGGCGGGATCCCCGGCGGCGGCTCGGTCGGCTGACCGGGCGTGGCGGGTGGAACTTCCGGCGGCTCGATAGGCATCCCGCTTAACGAAACCGCCCCGACAAAGTTCCCTGCCGGAGAACGGCAAACGGATTATCCGGGCGCGTGACAGACCGCTTCGACATTGTGCCCGTCCGGGTCGAACACGAAGGCGCCGTAATAGTTCGGGTGATAATGCGCGCGGATGCCGGGCGCGCCATTGTCGCGGCCGCCCGCGGCGATCGCCGCCGCATAGAACGCATCGACGGCCGCGCGATCGCTGGCCGCGATCGCGACATGCAGCGGCTTGTTCAATCCGCCTTCGCCGCCGATCCAGAAATCCGGCTTGCCGCCGGCGCCAAAGCCGCAGGCGAGCGCGTTGTCGTTCTCTTCCTGCTTCACTTCCATGATCAGGCTGTAGCCGAGCGGCGCCAGCGCCTTCAGGTAAAACGACTTGGCGCGCTCGTAATCGGAAACCGGGAAACCGATGTGGTCGATCATCAAAATCTCCTGCGCTTCGGGATGGCCGCCCATCCCTAACCCGCCAACATGAAGATTTTTAGCCGCGCACCAGCAAGGTGTTGCTGCGGGTCCGCCCCGCCTGCGCATAGCCCCGCGCCAGCATGTCGGCGATGCAGTCGGCGAGCCATTCATCCTTCGACAGATGCTCGATCACGACCGCGCGGGGCCACAGTGTTTGCGGCGCCTCCTTGAAGAAGGGAATCAGTGCGCGGTCCTCATAGCCCTCGATGTCGATCTTCAGCGCATCGACATGCGTCACGCCGGCCTGTTCGAGGATGCGCTGGAGGCGCAGCGAGGGCACCCTGATCGCCTTGCCGGAAGCTTCGCCGGTCACGATGTGGCTGGCGCCGAGATTGTCGCCGTCGGTCTCGATCATCAGTTCGCCGTCGGACTCGCCGACCGCCGCCGCCACCAGCTTCGCTTGCGAAAAGCGCGAGGCGGTGTTGTTGAACGCCAGCCGCGCATGGGTGACCGGATGCGGCTCGATCGCGATCACGGTGCCGCGTTCGCCGACATGGCGCGCCAGCGGCATGGCATAGGTGCCGACATTGGCGCCGACATCGACGAACACGCCGCCGCCGGGCGTGTGCTTACGCAAGAAATCCAGCTCCTCGATGTTGTAGTCGGGATTGAGCAGCGCGCCGCGCTCGGTGGCGCTGGCCTGATGATAGAAGCGGAACGAGGCGCCCTGATACTGCACGTCGAGTGGGCCTGATCGCAGCAGGTCGATCAGCCGCGACATCCATGGACGGAACGCGCCGCGCTTCAAGCCCGTGCGCCGGGCCAGCGAAATGATCGCGGCCTGCGCGGCGTTGGGAGCGAACGCGCCGAATGCCGGCGGCGAAGGATCGTTGTCAGGCTTCAAGCAAGGTTCCCCTGGAAAGCGGCACAGGCATAGCCCGTTTTGCCGAGGACACCAACGACTCTCTTTTTAATCTTTCTAATTCTAAGACTGCATCTCGTTGATTGCAGATTGCTCGCGACAGTTGATCGCTCGTTGAGTCCGAGTGCTTGTCGAACGTTGGTCGTACGTCTCTGCGACGCACGATTGATTTCATTTAGTAGCAGAGGCGCAACACATGATTCGAGAGTCGTTCGTTTCGAGTGGTTCTAATTGCTGAAGAGATGATCGCGATCATCGCCATGATAAGCCCCGACTGGCTGAAATAAGTAGGGCTGATGAAATGGCGTTTATGTTTTCGGGCAGGAGTTTTCTGCGTACGGTATCGTTGGGAGCGGTGAGCTATCTTGCACTCATGCTGGATCCTCAGGGCCGTGTTGACCAGGTACTCGCGCAAAGCGCCTTGCCGCCTGTCAATGTCGACGCGCCCAAGCCCACCGCGCCGAGAGCGCGGCCCGCAACTCAACGAGCCCAGCGCGCTACCGCGCAACGCCGCGTCGCTTCGCCGGCGCTTCGTCAGGTCGAGCCGGTCCCTTATGTGGCGCCGTCGACCGGTGCGCTCGGCGCGCCGCCGGTACCTTATGCGGGAGGGCAGGTTGCGACGGGCGCCCAGCTCGGATTTCTCGGCAATCGCGGCGTCATGAACACGCCGTTCAACCAGGTCAGCTACACCGCGAAGCTGATGCAGGACCAGCAGGCGCGCACGGTCGCGGATGTCCTGGCCAACGATCCCTCGGTTCGCAGCAAGACGCCCTCCGGCAACGGCGTCGACGGCCTTTACATCAGAGGCTTCTATTACGACAGCGGCGACTACGCCATGAACGGCCTCTACGGCATGGCGCCGGCCTATTCGACGCAGGCGAACTATCTCGAACGTGTCGAGCTTCTGAAGGGGCCGGGCGTCATGCTCGGCGGCATGCCACCCGCCGGTGCCATCGGAGGCAGCATCAATCTGGTGACGAAGCGGGCGCCCGACTACGACATCACGCAGTTGACCGGTGTCTACATATCCAAGTCCCAGTTCGGAGCGTTTGTCGACGTGGCGCGCCGCTACGGCGAGCACAAGGAATTCGGCATCCGCTTCAACGGCGGAGGACGCGGCGGGCAAACCCCGATTGACCGGCAGACCGATGAGTTCGGCGATGCCGTGCTGAACATGGACTATCGCGGCGAGCGCGCACGCGTCTCCGTGGACATGGGCTATCAGGCCGAAAACCTCAACCCGCCGCAGCGGTTCCTGACGTTCACGACCAGCCCGCCCTTTCCCCCTGCGCAGGCCATCCAGGTGCCACCTGTGCCGCGCCCCGGCACCAATTACATGCCGGACTGGGCCTATTGGAAGCCAAGGGACTCATTCGTGATGGCCCGCGCCGAAGTCGACATGACCGACTGGCTCACGATGTACGCCTCGGGCGGCTATCACAGGAGCGAGGTCAGTTACCAGTATGTGTCGCCCCGCATCACCAATGCTGGCGGGGTCGTCGGAAACTGGTCAAATCCGGCTTTGAAGGGATACGACAACTACGAGAACTATGCGAGCGATATCGGCTTTCGCGTCTCCGGACACACCGGTCCCGTCCATCATCTCTTCACCGTGAACTACTCGACCTTCGATCGCGATTACATCTCGTTCGGAAGGTCAGGCGGGACCGTGAGTTCCAACCTGTACAACCCGCTGCCGATTCCGCTGCCGAACTTCACCCAGATCGTCCAGAACCTGAACACCCAGACGAATATGAGCAGCGTCGGCATCGCCGATGCGATGTCGATGTTCGGCGACAGGCTCCAACTGATCGTCGGCGCCAGGCGGCAGTCCGTGGGGGCGGATAGCCAGAACTTCGCGACCGTTCCGAATAGCCTCACGCACATCGACCGATCAGTCTGGAGCCCAGGCTATGCGGTCATCGTCAAGCCCGTGGAAAATGTCTCGCTTTACGCGAACTACATCGAGGGCCTCAAGTTGCCCGAGATCGTTGCCGGAACGACGACCTATTCCAACGTTGGCGAGATCCTTCCGCCTGCTCAGACCAAGCAAATGGAAGCCGGCGCCAAGATCGATATGGGCCGCATCACCTTTACGGGCAGTTATTTCGATATCACCGCCCCGAACGCGACGGCAGTTCCGGTGCTGGGGCAGGCCTTGCCCGCCCGAAGGCTTACCGGCGAGCAGCGCAATCGCGGCATTGAACTGTACACGTTCGGTGAACTGGCGCCCTGGTTCCGCGTGCTCGGCGGTGTGACCTTCATCAATGGCGAGGTGGTTTCGCAAGCGTACACCTACCCCGGGTTCGGCGTCATCAACTACAACGGCAAAACGCCGGTCGGCGTGTCGACGGTCAACGCCAATATCGGTGCCGAATGGGATACGCCATTCGTGGACGGTCTTACGCTGACGGGCAGAGTTATCTATACCAGCGAGAGCTACGCCGACGACGCAAATCTGCTGGAGTTGCCGGCGTGGACGCGCGTCGATCTCGGCGCCCGCTATACCTTCCCGTCGCCGTGGAACGGCAAGCCGATCGTGATCCGCGCCGCCGTCGAGAACGTCTTCAACGAGGCGTACTACAACTCCTATCGCACGGTCAGCAGCGCGGTATCGCTCGGCGCGCCACGCACCTATCTCGTGTCGACGACGTTCAACTTCTGACGGGCGGGCGACGTGGCGGCTGTCAACTCCAGCGCTACAAAACCCGGCCGTCTTCGCCCGTGGCTGCGGGCGCTGCTGGCCGGGCCGTGCGCGCTCGCGCTCACCGCGCTCATCATGGCCGTCATGCCGTTCTGGGTGCCGAAGGGCACCGGCGGAGTTGACCACATCGCATTTCCGTTGTTCTTCATGCCGGCGATCTGGGGCATCATCTTCTTCTATGCCCTGCTGGACCGGAGCCTTGCTCGCGTCGCGATCGTCATGACGGTCCTCGCCGTCATTCACGCGATCGCATTGAGAGGTATTTTGGCCGGCTGAGACGATCTTCGAGCCGCGGAGTTGCCGTGATCAACCTGAAAGCGCGCGAAACCAAGACGCTGGTTGCGGTCCATGGCTGGGCCGGCGCCGTGCTCGGGCTTTTGCTTTATGCGGTGATCGTCACCGGCACGGCAGCCGTGTTCTCGAACGAGATCAAGGCCTGGTCGGGCGGTTTGCTCGGCATGAACGATCCGCTGAGCCAGCCGCTCGGCGCCGTGCTGGCGCGGCTCGAGGCGGAAACGCCAAAGGAGTTCCGCGACGATCTTGCCTTGCGGGCGACGCCTGCCGGCAATGTGCTGGCGTTCTTCCATGCGGATGAGATGGTCAACGGCGCCCGCCGCGAGCGGGGCATCCTTTACACGATCGGGCCGAACGGCCGCCTCGTCTCGCGCCAGGAAGGCTTTGGCAACGAGCTCTCGGCCAGCGATCCCTATACTGCGCTCGGGCGCTTTTACGTCGACCTGCATGTGCGGCTGCATGTGCCCAATCCCTGGGGATTGATCCTCACCGGCATCCTTGGTCTGGCGATGCTGGTGGCCGCGGTCTCGGGCATCCTGATGCACCGGCATTTATTCCGGGACATTTTCCTGCTGCGCGGACGCGATCGGGTGGTCGGCCTGCGCGATCTGCATTCCGTTGCCGGAACGTGGACCCTGCCGCACGCCTTCGTGCTCGCGTTCACCGGCGCCTATCTCAGCTTCGCCATCGCCGTGGCGCTCCCGATGCTGGCGAAGATCGCCTTCAAGGGCGATGTGCGCGCGATGGTCACGACGCTCAATGGGCTGAACACGGTCGATGCGCGACCGGCGGCTATCGCCGATATCGACGCCATGCTGTCCGATGCGCGCAAGCGCGCCGGTGCGCCGCTCCTGAGTGCCGCGTGGGAAAACCGCGGCCGCACCGATTCGCGCATCACCGTATTTCCGGCGCCGCGAAGCGGCGAACTGACCGCAATGCGCCTGATCTACAACGGCTCGACCGGCGAATTGATCCGCGAGCGGCCGATTGTCGGATTGAAGCCCTCCATGGGCGCGTCGCTGCTCGCGCTGATCGGTCCGGTCCACTTCGGCAATTTCGCCGGCTGGTGGTCGCGCGCGGTGTGGTTCGCGCTCGGCGCTGCGAGCGCTTATGTCGCCTGGAGCGGATTGAATCTCTGGATCCGTCGGCGGTTCGACCAGCGCGGCTGGCGCGCGCTCGGCCGCATGACGGCCTGGGTCGGCGGCGGACTTCCATTCGCGATGGCGGCGGCGGCCGTCGCCTATTTCGTCAGCCTGCCGTCGCTGACGACCGTGTTCTGGACTCCGGCAGCGTTTCTCATCGCCGCAGCCCTCGCGCTGGTCCCGGCACTGTTGATGCGGTCGGTCGAGCGGCTGCCCTCGCTGCTGTTCGGCGCGACCGGAATCTTGCTGATCGCGCTGCCGTTGCTGCGCGCCGCGGTCGGAGGCCCCACCTGGCGCGCGGCGCTCTCGGCCGGGCAGAACGCGGTGCCGACGATGGACGTGCTGGTCGCACTCTGCGGCATCGCCTGCCTGGTGTCCGCCGCCATGGCATTGCGCCATCGCGAGCCGGCCACCTTCGCCGCCGGCCCCGTCATGCAGTCCGCCGAATGATAATGCTCGGCTGGCTCGGTTTATGCGGCGCGCTTGTCAGCGCCGGCTGCATCGCGTTGCTTGCAGCGGCCGATCCGAAACGGCGCGGCGTCGCTCCCGCGCGGCCTGGCCTGCGCTGGTTGCTTGTATCAGCGATGTTTCTGCCGGGTCTCTCCCTCGGCATCGCCGGCCGCTGGAGCGATTTTCTGATCTGGATCGGCGCCGCCGCGATCTTCGGATGGGCGATCGCGGCGCTGGCCAATAGGCATCAAAAGCCTCGTTCGCAGAACTAGGCCGCCTTCTTCTCCGCCCTGCGCCCGCGCAGAAATCGCCCGAGCAATCGCCGCCTGCCCTTGCGCGGGATGAGGTCGACGTCGCTGACCAGCTTTGCACCGCCCTTGCGCCGCTCCAGCACGATCTTGCGGCTGTGAAAGGCCTCCAGCTCCGCACGATGCGCGACGCTGACGATGGTGGCGTTGGGCAGCTCCTTCGTCACCATGTCCATCATCTTGTCCTGGCTCTTCTCGTCGAGCGCCGAGGTCGCTTCGTCCAGCACGACGATGTCGGGGTTGTGCAGCAGAAGGCGCGCAAAGGCCAGCCGCTGCTTCTCGCCGCCGGACAGCGTCTGGTCCCACGGCGCGTCTTCCTCGAGCTTCTCCTTGAGATGATCGAGGCCCACCTTGTGCAGAGCCTCGCCCATGCTTTCGATGGTCCAATCCTCGGCGGCGCCGGGATAGGCGACGGCGCGGCGCAGCGTGCCGGAGGGCACGTAGGGCTTTTGCGGCAGCATGAACAGGCGGCGGTCGGGGTGGAAGTTGACGTCGCCGCCGCCCCACGGCCAGAGGCCGGCGAGGGCGCGCACCAGCGTGCTCTTGCCGGTGCCGGATTCGCCGGCCACCAGCAGCCGCTCGCCAGGTTCGATTACAACTTCGGTCTCGCCGACCACGGCGGTGCCGTCGTCGAGCGTCACCGAAAGATCCTTCAGCTCCAGCATGGCTTCGCCCTCGGTCTCGCCGCGCTGGATGCGGCCGATGCCGTCGCCTTTTTCTGCGCGCTCGAGCCCGTCGAGCGACATCATCAGCGAGGCGATGCGGCGCGCGCAGGCGTTCCAGTCGGCAAGGCGCGGATAATTGTCGACGAGCCAGCCGAACGCGGTCTGCACGATGGTAAAGGCGGAGGCCGCCTGCATCACCTGGCCCAGCGTCATTTCGCCAGCGAGGAATTTCGGCGCGCACAGCAGGAGCGGCACCACCGGCGCGATCAGGTTTGATCCCTGCGACACCAGCGTGGTGCGCATGTGCTGGCCGGCCAGCCGCGCCCATTGCCGCAGCACGTTGGAGAAATTCCTGTCGATGCCGTCGCGCTCTTCCTGTTCGCCGCCGAGCAGCGCGATGCTCTCGCCGTTCTCGCGCACGCGTGTCAGCGTGTAGCGGAATTCGGCCTCGGCCTGGTTCTTCTCCTCCGATATCTGCACGAACCGCCGTCCGATCACCGTGATCGCGCCGGAGGCGATCGCGGCATAAAGGATGGCGGCGATAACGAGGAAGCCCGGAATGGTGACGGTCGATCCGCCCAGCGTCACCGTCAGCGCGCCGCCGATGGTCCAGAGCACCACGATGAAGGTGGCGGCCGAGAGCAGCGCCGAGGTGACGCCGGCGACAAAGTCCACCGGCGAGTCCGTAGAGATGCGCAGATCCTCGGCGATGCGATATTCCGGATTCTTGTGGTCGCCGCCGACGAGGTTGAGCTGGTAGTAGCGGCCGTTGGCGAGCCAGCGCGTCAGCACTGCGCTGGTCAGCCAGGCGCGCCAGCGGCGCTGGATGCCCATCCGCGCGAACACCTGCGCGACGCCGATCACCACGCTGCCGATCGCCAGCGGAAAGAACACGGCGCTGAGATAGAACACCGTTGCCGAGTCGCGCTTCTCGATGGCATCGAAAATCGCGCGATTCCAGACATTGATGCCGTATTGAAAACCGACATGGACGACGATCAGCAGCAACAGTCCGATCGTGAAAGGCCACGCCAGGCGATCGCCGCTTCTGCTCCAGTAGCCGCGGGCACTGGTCCAGAACCGGGAGAGCAGATAGCTCCGGCGCGCTTCTTCCGCTTCTTCCGGCGTCATCTCCTGTTTCGGCTCGACCAGTTCGGGCGGTGGCGGCTCGATCGGATCGCCGCCTTCCGCGTCGATCTCGACAATGGGCGGGCTTTTGCCGGACGAAGCTTTCGCGTCCTTTGCTGATCGCTTCGGCTTTGCTGCGGAACTGGCCATGCCGCCACAACGGCAGGGAAATCAAAAGGTTCCCGCGCGGTTCCCGATTTGAGCCGTCAAACCATGTGGCGTTCGATGGCCGTCGCGCATGTTTCCAAATGGCGTGCCAGCTTGGACCGTCGCGTCTGGTGCATCCTCGAAGAAAGCGTCGCGATGAAGACAGCAGCGAAGGGAATATTGCCGGGAAGGCAGATGACCTTTCCCATCGCGGTGATGCCGTCCGCGGCCATGTTCTCATCCAGCGAATAGCCGCGCCTTCTACAGCGCGCGACATCGTTCAGGAGCGACTGCCGGGAGAATTGATTATAGTTGCTTAGCTGATGCCGTGTGGCCTCGAACACCAGTTCGATCTCGGAATCGCCGAGCGCGGCCAGGATCGCCTGGCCTCCGGCACCGATACCTAGCGGATGCCGATCGCCGACTCCCGAGGTCATCGTCTGCACGTGAAAGTGGCCGGCGATGGCATCGAGGCAAACTGTTTCATATCCGCTGCGCGCCACCAGAAAGGTCATGTCGCCGGTCATCTCGGCGACGGTGCACAGGTGCGGATGCGCGATCTCCTTGATGCTCTTGCCGGGCAGGGCGGCCAGCCCGAATTCGTAGAGCAGCGGCCCAAGCCGGTAGCCGCGGCTGTTCCGGTTGCGCGTCAGCATGCGTTCCTCCAGCAGGCATTGCAGGAGACGATGGGCCGTCGATTTGTTCAATCCGCTTCCTTCCGCCAGATCGATCAGCCGCAAATCGCGCGTATTGCTCGATGCGATCAATCGCAGAAGGCTGATCGCGCGCTGCACCGTCTGTGCTGATGTTGCTGCATTGCTCATTGCCCGGCGCTCCCGCAAACCACTGGCGCGATGTTGGCACAAATTTCACATATTGGGAAAGCTGGTGCCGGAACTGGCGATACACATCCAGCCGGCCTGGATTGCCCTGCCTGTCGTGACCCACTTTTCAGCGGTCTGTAGAAAAATCAGGCCTGCTCCGCGCGCAAGAGCGCGCCGATGCAATCAATGCACGTATTTCACATATTGAAAAATCTAAAACCGGATTGTTTTGACTTCCCACCGGACCGCATCGAAACTTGTGATCAGCCAAGGGCGATGAGGAGCAACGATGCTGCATCGTGGAATGAGATTTCTTTGCCTCGCGCTCTTCGTGTTGGCGGGGGCGCCCGGTAGCAGCGCGTTCGCACAAGCCCAGCACAAGGGGCCCATCAAGGTCATTATCCCGTTTCCCGCCGGCGATCTCGTGGACATCATCGCGCGGCTACTCGCCGATGACATGGCCAAGGATCTCGGGCAGCCCATCGTCATCGACAACCGCCCCGGCGCTTCCGGCCTGATCGGCTTGCAGGCAGTGGCGAGCGCCGAGCCGGACGGTCATACGCTCGCGATGGGCCAGCTCGGCAACATGGCGATCACGCCGGTCATGAACAAGTGGCCGCTCGACGTCAGGACGACCCTGGAGCCGGTGGCGCTCACCTACACCAATTACGTGATGATCCTCGCGGCGCCGAACTTCAAGGTGAATTCGCTGCAAGAGCTTATCGCCTATTCGAAAGCTAATCCCGGAGCCATACGGGTGGCTACGGTCGGCACCGGCAGCTTCCCGCATCTCATGTTCGAAATGTTGCGCAAGCAGGCCGGGTTCGACTACACGCACATCCCCTACCGTGGCGGCGTCCAGATCGCGCCCGACCTGGTGACCGGACGCATTGAAGCGGGCTCGCTCAGCTTTTCGAACGGACTGTCCTACATCAGCGATGGGCGCCTGCGCGGCCTTGCGATGAGCGGACGCGCGCGCAATCCGGCGGCCCCGGACTTGCCGACCATCTCGGAAACCGTGCCTGGTCTTGAGATGCTCGGCTGGTTTGGCTTCTTTGCTCCGAAAGGCACGCCGCCTGCGATGATCAATCGGATCAACGCGGCGGTGAACCGCGCGATGGCCAATCCCGAAACGGAAAAGCAGGCCAAGAACCTCTACATCGATGCGGCTCCGGGTACGCCGGCCGACTTCGCGCGGCTCTGGAAAGACGACTACGACCGGTTGTCCAGCCTGATCCGCGAGCTCGGCATCGCGCAACAATAAGAAACGATAATGGAGATCGACGCGATGCAAAACGTCGGCAACAGCGTCCTCAATCGCATCCCCTATAGCCTCATCGATTCTCGTCCGCCGCTCACGCTTCCAGGGAAGGCGCGTGTCGCCGTCTGGACGATCGTGAATGTCGAAAGCTGGAGCCCGCTCAAGGCAATGCCGCGCGCGGTCCTGCCGCCGCCGATGGGGCAGCCGTTGTTGCCCGACATTCCGAACTGGGCGTGGCACGAATACGGGATGCGCGTCGGCTTCTCGCGTTTTCTCGACGTTCTCGGCGCCCGCAATTTGAAGGCGACCTTTGCCGTCAACGGCACAGCGTGTACGCAGTATGAGGAAGCGTGCCTGGCGGCGCATCGCAGCGGATGGGAATTCATGGGGCACGGCTACGTGCAGCAGCCGATGCACGTTACCAGCGACCAGGCCGCGGCGATATCGGGTACGATCCAGGCGATCAAGAAAATCACCGGCGCGCCGCCGCGCGGATGGGAAAGCCCGGGGCTGACCGAGACCGACGAAACACTCGATCTGCTCGCCGAGGCCGGCATCGAATACGTGGCGGACTGGGTGCTGGACGAGCAGCCGCTGTCGCTGAAGACGCGGAACGGAAGCATCGTCTCCGTTCCGTATACGGTCGAGATCAACGACGTCGTCATCAGCGCCGTTCAGCAGCAGGCGTCCGACGAAATCTATCGGCGGGGCCGCGACCATTTCGACCGCCTGTACCTCGATGGCGCCAGGGCGCCGCGGATCATGGCGATCGCCATTCACCCCTATCTCACGGGTGTGCCGCATCGCATCAAGTATCTGGAGATGCTCTACGACCACATCCTGTCGCACCAGGAGGTGGTGATGTGGACGGGTGCGGAAATTCTCGACTGGTATTTGGACCAGACGCGCGCCACGCAGCAGCGGACCACCGCCAACGCCAAATGAATGTTCGCGCCCGCTGACGATCGCAAGACCTGAAAGCCAACCAAACAACCAAAACCAATAAACGGAGGCGATCTTGCAGAAACACCACGCCGCGATGGCGATGTTCTTCGTCCTGCTTGTGTCCTACGTGTTGAACTCGATCGATCGTCAGCTCTTTGCGGTGCTGGTGATCGAGGTGCGCGAAGCCATGAGCCTGTCGTTGCCGCAGGTCGGCCTCGCCTCGACGGTCTTTACGCTCGGCATGGGGCTCGCCGGCATTCCGACCGGCTATCTGCTCAGCTTCATGTCGCGCAAGGCGGTTGTGCTGCTGGGCTTGTTCATTTTCTCGGTGGCCACCTTGTTGACGGCTTACGCGAAGGGGCTGCCGGATCTTCTGGCCTATCGCTTCGTGTCGGGTCTTGGCGAAGCCATGCAGGTGACGGCAATCATCGCAATCGGCGCCAGCTATTTTCACGAGCGCCGCGCGTTGATGACGGGCGCGGTGTCGTTCGCCTATGGCGTCGGGGCGTTCGTCGGTCCCGGCATGACGGCCGCGCTGTTGAAGGCGTTTGACTGGAAAATGCCGTTCATCGTGTTCGGTCTCGTCGGCTTCGTTCTGATGGCTGTCGTCGCGATATGCGTCAAATCATGGTTCAGCGAGAGCAGGGCCAACGAACAGCAGGCAAGTAATGATCGCGGCAATCTCGCAGGGTCAGATGCGAACGAGACGATCTGGAATGCGACCACGATCGCGCTGGGGCTGGCATCGGTCTGTTCCGGCCTCGCCGTGTTTGGGTTCGGCGGTCTTTATCCGACCTATCTGCGCAGCGCCCTCGGATTTACGCCGCAGCAGGCCGCGCTGGTGATGGGCGCGATGGGTGCCGGCGGCTTCCTGGCGCCGCTCGGCGGATGGCTCGGCGATCGCATCGGCTACCACAAGATACTGATGGTGGCGCTTCCGCTCACGGCGCTGTCGGGAGGGCTCGCCTTCACCGAACTGGAGCGGTCGCTGATCCTGCACGCGATGGTCGCCGGCACTTTCGGCATCGCCGTGCTCAGCCTGCTCTACTCGAATCTATCAGCGATCATCATCAGCTCGATGGGGCCCGCCAAGACGGCGCAAACGTCCGGGCTGTTCATCGCGAGTTATTACATCCCGGCCGCCTTTGCAGGCTTTCTGCTGGCGCAGTTGAAGGAAGCCTTGAACTGGACGACGGCCGGCATTCTCCAGACATCGGGCTTCGCCCTCATCGCCATGATCCTGATCGCCGTCGCGGGCGCGACGCGCCGATCGGCCATGACGCCGGTCAGGACCTAATCGCATCGGCAAGAAAAGTGAACAACTGGCACCTAAGGAGATCAGCAAATGGCAAATGACGGTCAAATAACCAACTTCCAACCCGCCGCTGCTGCCGACAGAAATTACAGCGTGATGGCCGGCGGCGGCGTGGTGCCATTCCGGATGCCCGCCGGCGCCCTGAACTATCTCGACCGCAACCAGTACATCTCCAACATGGAGGTCGTCGCCTATTACCCGTCGATCAAGATCACGATCTTCGGCGACGAGCATTCCTGCATGTGGGCAAAGGGAAACCGCCGGCTCATCGCTTACAAGGACGGCTGGATCGATATCACGGAGCCCACCAAGGCGACGGTGATCGGCGAGCCCAATCTCGGTGTGTTTCAAAGCACCGTGTACAACAAGGATCTGAAAAAGTGGATCCGCGTCATCTCGCATTCGATGCCGCTGACGCCAGGCATTCCGGAATATCCGCGCGGCAAATATCACCCGGAATATGCCAAGAAGTCGATCGACGATCCCGGCTTTCGCGGCATCAGAACCTATGATGTGACAAATCCGGAAAAGACCGTACTGCTGAACGAATTCGAGACCGGCAAGACCGGTTTTGGCGTGCACCTGCCGTTCTATGACGGCGGCAAATACGCTTATCTGGCGGCGGGCTGGGACGACCAGTTGCGCATGGAGAGCACAGAGCGCGTCTACAGCAACGGCCTGATGATCGTCGACATGACCGATCCGTCCAAGGTGAAGGAAGTGTCGCGCTGGTGGGTTCCGGGCCAACGGCTCGACGAGGAAGAACTCTATCGCACGACCTATCCGTTCGCCGGCGACCAGTGTTCATGGACCGGCAACCGCACGCCCTGCATCGTGCCGGTCAGGGTCGAGGACGGCGGCAAGGTCGGCTATGGCGGCTGGGGCCATTTCGGCATGTATGTCCACGACCTCACCGACATCCGCAATCCCAAAGTCTTCGGCAAGGTCACGCATCCGCTCGAGGCCATCGGCGCCATTCCGTATCACCACGTGGTGCCGGTGCAGGCTGATCCGGCGCGCTTTCCCAAGCTGCAAAACATCGTCATCGCGGTACCGGAGTCGCTCGAGGCCGACTGCCGCGAGCCGTTCCACACCAGCTACGTGGTCGACGTCAAGGATCCGGCGAACCCGCGCATCATCGGTCTGTTCCCGCGTCCGATGCCGCATCCGGATGCGCCCTACAAGGACTTTGCGATGGCGCGCGGGCGCTTCAGCTCGCGCGTCATGCAGCACTGGATTGCGCCCGGCAAGGCGCGTCCGGATGTTGTCGCGCTGTCCTATCTCAATGCCGGCCTGCGCCTGTTCGACATTGCCGACCCGACCGAGCCGAAGGAAGTTGCGTACTTCGTTCCGCCGCGCGACGGCGAGATGGAAAACTATCTGAGCTGGCGCCGCGGTACGACCGAAGCGGTCTTCATCGAGTGGGATCGCAACCTGATCTGGATATCGACGCATGCGGGCCTGTATTGTTTGTCGGCGCCGTTCCTCGGATCACCCGTGCTCAAGCCGATGGCCGTCTCCCAATGGTCGGTCCCGCATGTGAACGCTGGTTGGGACGGATGAAGCAGGAACAGGTCGGGGGCGCTTCCGTCATTGCGAGAAGCCAACGGGTCGCGCGAATGCGCGCCCGATGACAGGCTCCGCGACGAAGCAATCCTAGCCAGGATGACCCGTCACGCTTGCTAATTGCTATTGAGGCTTGCGCTAGAGCATGATCCGGAAAAGTGGGTACCGGTTTTCCGAAAAGATCATGCTCAAACAAAAGATAGAGCGGGATGACGATTCGAAGAAAGTCATCCCGCTCTAGGCCAAGCCGATTTGCCTTCCGCGATTTCACCGTTAGAATCGGCCCTTCAAATGTGTCTAGTTAGTGGGACTGAGCGTAGGGTGCAGCATCCATCAGCAGCACACCAAAAAGAAGGACCAGATAGAGCATCGAAAACGCGAACAGGCGACGAGCGTGCCGCCTTTCCTTGTCATTGCTCCGACGTACTTGCCAGGAGAGAAAAATCATGATCGCTCCAAGCATCGCCGCAGTCGCGCCATAGATAGCCCCCGCGAACCCCAGTGCCCAGGGTATCAGTGAGGTCGGAACCAGAAGAACGCTATAGAGAAGAATCTGGCGCTTTGTTTCGGCCGTGCCGGCTACGACCGGCAACATCGGCACACCGGCGCGGGCATATTCTCCGGCAAGATTGAGCGACAGCGCCCAGAAGTGGGGTGGCGTCCAAAGGAAGATGATCAGGAACAGGATGAGCGGTTCGAGCCCAACATGTCCGGCGGCCGCAACCCAGCCGATCACCGGAGGGAGTGCGCCAGCCGCACCGCCAATGACGATATTTTGCGGTGTTCGGCGTTTGAGCCACATCGTGTAGACGACGACATAGAAGAAAATTGTGAAAGCAAGCAGTGCAGCCGCGGCCATGTTCAGCATGCCGAGGGCCACAATGGCGCACATGCCAAGCATCAGTCCGAAAACTAACGCTTCCGAGCGGGATACACGGCCGCCAGGAATTGGACGCGTGGCGGTACGCGCCATCACCGCATCGATGTCGGCGTCGTACCACATATTGAGCGCACCTGCGGCGCCAGCTCCGGCAGCTATGCAAAGAAGCGCAGCGACACCGGCAAAGGGATCGATGCCGCCCGGTGCGACCATGAAACCGACTAGTGCGGTAAAGACGACCAGCGACATAACGCGCGGTTTCGTCAGCGCGACATAGTCCCCGATGCTGGCATAGCGCCCGCGAAGGAGAATTGAACGATTGATTTGCATGAGATTAATGCCTCGTCTTGCAAGCGACATGGCGACGTCTTTCAGTCGATACTCAAAAAAGCCATCGGTTGTAGAACACTCCTGTCAGGCAGTCTCCGAAAGGCGGCAGACCCAGTTTCGTCGACTGCGCCGCTACTGAATCTTCGCGAGCTTTCTTCCGGCAGGGACAATCCCGCCTTCTTTCCCGCAGAATCGAACTGTTTGAGAAAGGCGACGATATCGTCAATTTGCTTCGGATCTTTCAAGCCCGGAAAAACCATTTTGGTGCCGGGTATCTTGGCCTTCGGATCCTTGATGTATTCGCGGAAAGTGGCTTCATCCCAGGTGATTCCGGAATTCTTGTTCGCGGGGGAATAGCTGTAGCCCTCAATCGTCCCGGACTTTCGCCCGAACAGCCCGTTGAGCACCGGACCAACGGCATTCTTTGCGTTCTCGCCAATCTGGTGACACGCCTTGCATTGGACGAAAATCTTCTCGCCCGAAGCCACGTCCTGCGCATATCCAGGGGCAATCGCGAAGATTCCGAATCCCAGCACGAGAGCGAGACGGCGCATCCGACTGTCTCCTGGTTCCTACGTCGCTGCCGCGAAAAACACGACCCGGAGGAGATGCGTGTAGTCGGACTCGAACACCATGATGGCCACGAACACCAACACCAGCACCGGCGGCAGCAGGATGGCATAGGCCAAGGCCAGCCGCTCCCAGGCCATGTGCATGAAGACGGCGACGATCAAGCCGGCCTTCAACACCATGAACAGCAGGATCAGCGACCATCTGAGATAGCCTTGCAAGCCGAAGTAGTCGACGAGATAGGAGCCGGTGCTGAGAACGAACAGCCATCCCCAGACCACGAGATAAAGTCTGATCGGGTGCTGCTGCCCCTTTGCGTGCGTGGCGCCAGAAACGACTGCGTCTGGCGCATGAATGTGTAATGCAGGTTGTCGTGCTTCGATCTGTACCGCTACGTTTGTCATGCGCCGACCTCACCAAAGATAGAAAAAGGCAAAGATGAACACCCACACCAGATCGACGAAGTGCCAGTACAGGCCCATGATCTCGACGATCTCGTAATTGCCCTTCCTGCTCGTGAAAAAGCCCCGCCGTTCGACATCGAAGTCTCCGCGCCAGACCTTTCGCGCGATGGCGATCAGGAAGATCACGCCGAACGTCACGTGAGTGCCGTGGAAGCCGGTGATCATGAAGAAGCTTGATCCAAACTGCGCCGCGCCCCACGGGTTTTCCCAGGGCCGGACGCCCTCCATGATCAGCTTGGTCCATTCGAAGGCCTGCATTCCGACGAACGTTGCGCCAAGTGCCGCGGTGACCAGCATCAACGCTGCGGTTCTGACGCGATCGCGGCGGTAGCCAAAATTGACGGCCATCGCCATCGTCCCGCTGCTGCTGATCAGGACGAACGTCATGATGGCGATCAGGATGAGCGGGATGTGGTGTCCTGCGATGTTGAGGGCGAAGACCTCGCTGGGGTTGGGCCAAGGCACGGTCGTCGACATCCGCGCCGTCATGTACGACAGCAGGAAACAGCTGAAGATAAAGGTGTCGCTCAGGAGGAAGATCCACATCATGGCCTTCCCCCAGGAGACATTCTTGAAAGCGCGCTGATCCGACGACCAGTCATCAGCGATGCCACGCCAACCTGCGATCAGCGGACGTGATTGTTCAGGAGTTGCGAGCGTAGTCTCTGCCATCGGGTCCTGGCCCTTCCTAGGTGAGCAACCGGCGACAAATATCGACGAAGTCGTCTGTCCAGCCTGTCAGCAGGCCAAGCAAGACCAGCCAGACCAACAGCAGGAAATGCCAATAGATAGCGCAGAGTTCTACGCTCAGGCGCAGCCGGATCATCTCGACGCCGCGCCACACTTTGGCGGTGGTTCTGCCGAGGGCCACAAGACCACCGATCAGATGCAGCCCGTGCGCAGCGGTGATCAGGTAGAAGAAGGCATTGGCCGGATTGGACGCCAGGAAATACCCCGTGACGTTCAACTGTTGCCATATCAGGAGCTGCCCAATCAGGAATGTAACGGCGGATGCTCCCCCTGCGAGCAAGCCGACGATCACGTCCTCGAGGTCGTTCCGGCGCGCTGCCATGTACGCCCATTGCAGCGCGACACTGCTCACCACCAGGACGCCCGTGTTGAACCACAGCAACCTCGGCACCGGCAGCGTCCGCCAGTCCGCCATGTTGATGCGCATGGAGTAGGCGCTGATGAGGAGCGCGAACAACGAGCCGGCGACCGCGAGAAATACGCCCAGTCCAACTTTGGCCGACGGCAGGGCCTCGCCGCGAGAATCGGCAATGACGCCTTCCTCCAGCCAGGGTTTGGCTGCCAGTCGCTGCTGCGAGAGCCACCATCCCGCAATGGCCGCTAGTCCAGCCATGTACAGTATGATGGCGCTCACGGATGGACTCCCTGCGCCATCAATCCGGCTGGCGGTTCATTTTGCGGCACGAAGTCCCTGGTGGCGCCGGGCACGCTGTAGTCGTAGGCCCAGCGATAGACGACGGGGAGCTCTTTGCCCCAGTTGCCGTGCCCCGGCGGGGTCTCAGGTGTTTGCCATTCCAGCGAGGTGGCCCCCCAGGGATTGCCGCCAGCCTCTTTTCCTTTCATCAGGCTCCAGATCATATTGAACACGAACACAAGCTGCGCGAAGCCGACAATCAAGGCCGCCACGCTCATGAACGCATTGAGGTCGTGGGCGGATGCCGGGATGAAGGCCGTTTCCCCGATGTCGTGATAGCGGCGGGGCACGCCCAGCAGACCCAGATAATGCATGGGGAAGAAAATCGCATAGGCGCCGAGGAACGTAACCCAGAAGTGGAATTTTCCGAGCGCCTCATTGAGCATTCGTCCGGTGACTTTCGGATACCAATGATAGATCCCGCCAAACACGGCCATGATAGGCGCAATGCCCATCACCATGTGGAAGTGGGCCACGACGAACATCGTGTCGGACAACGGAACATCCACGACCACGTTGCCGAGAAACAGGCCGGTCAAGCCGCCGTTTACGAACGTGATGATGAACGCGAGGGCATACAGCATCGGCACGGTGAGGTGAATGTCGCCGCGCCAAAGGGTGAGCACCCAGTTGTAGACCTTGATGGCGGTCGGGATCGCGATGATGAGTGTCGTCGTGGCGAAGAAGAACCCGAAATACGGGTGCATGCCGCTTACATACATATGGTGCGCCCATACGACGAAGCTCAGCGCGCCGATTGCCACGATGGCCCAAACCATCATGCGATAGCCGAAGATATTCTTGCGCGCGTGAACGCTGATGAGATCGGAAATAATGCCGAAGGCCGGCAAGGCGACGATGTAGACTTCAGGATGTCCGAAGAACCAGAACAGGTGCTGGAACAGGATCGGGCTGCCACCGCCATACTTCAGTTGCTGGCCCATCTCGACCAGCGTGGGCATGAAGAAGCTGGTTCCCAGGAGGCGGTCGAGCAGCAACATCACCGAGGCGACGAACAGCGCCGGGAAGGCCAGCAGCGCCATGACGGTGGCGGTGAAAATACCCCATACCGTCAGGGGCAAACGCATCAACGTCATGCCGCGTGTGCGCGCCTGCAGCACCGTCACCACATAATTCAGGCCACCCATGGTGAAGCCGATAATGAACAGGATCAGGGAGGCCAGCATGAGAACGATGCCCCAATCCTGCCCGGGGGTGCCGGAGAGGATCGCTTGGGGCGGGTACAGCGTCCAGCCGGCGCCAGTGGGCCCGCCGGGCACGAAGAAGGTCGCGGCCAGCACAATGACTGCGAGCAGGTAGACCCAGTAGCTCAGCATGTTCACGTAGGGGAAAACCATGTCGCGCGCGCCCACCATCAGCGGAATGAGGTAGTTTCCAAAACCTCCCAGAAACAGCGCGGTGAGGAGATAGATCACCATGATCATGCCGTGCATGGTGATGAACTGAAGGTACTGGCTCGGATCGATGAACGAGAACGTGCCGGGGAATCCGAGTTGCAGCCGCATCAGCCATGACAGCACCAGCGCAACCATGCCGATGGCCATTGCCGTGATCGAATACTGGACGGCAATGACCTTGGCGTCTTGCGAAAATACGTATCGCGTCCACCAGCTTCTTGGATGATAAAGCTCGACGTCAGCTACTTCTGCCGGCGGGATGCCTGTGACTTCCTGATACGGGATATCGACCATCGAACTGTCCTCCCTGGTCTCCCCCTGCTGCGAGTCGCCTCTCGCTACGCGGCGCTCCTCGCTATCTTCATTCGCTGTCTGCCTTGTAAGCTGCCTTCGCGACGCCGCGCTGCTCGGACAGTTCGGCGAACGTCCGCTGCTTCTCCAGCCACGCGTGATATTCTCTCTCTTCCTGAACGATGACCTTGCTCCGCATCTGCGCATGCGCAACGCCGCACAGTTCTGCACAGAGAACCTCAAAGGTTCCGGTACGGGTTGGTGTGAACCAGAAATATGTGACCGCGCCCGGTATCATATCCATCTTCGCCCGGAACTCGGGCACGTAGAAATCATGCAAGACATCAATTGAGCGCAGCAAAACCTTCACCGGTTTCCCGACCGGGAGGTGCAAGTCGTCTTGAATGACAACGTCGTCCTTTCCGTAGGGATCGTCGAGATTTAGCCCCATGGGATTTTCGGAACTGACATGACGGGCGTCGGAGGTTCCGAGCCGGCCGTCCTTTCCGGGCAGCCGGTAGCTCCATTGCCACTGCTGTCCCATGACCTCGACCTCGGTCGCATCGGCCGGAACTGTGACGAACTGGTGCCAGACGATCAGCCCAGGGGCCAACATGGCTGCGACCCCGATTCCCGTCCCTATGCTGAGCCACCATTCGAGCTTCTTGTTTTCCGGATTGTAGGCTGCTCGTCTTCCTTCCTTGTGATGGAATCGGAAGACGCAATACGCCATGAACGCGATGACTGCGAAGAAAACCGCCCCGGTGATCCAGAATGTTATGTTGATCGTGTCGTCAATGTAGCGCCAGTTGGAAGCGATCGGCGTCCACCACCACGGGCTGTAGATGTGAAACAGCACCGAGGCGACCGCTACCAGGAGCAATATGATTGCTACAGCCATCCCTCTTGCATCCTTGCCGTTGAAGGCTGCGGATACGATCAGGGCGGAGCATAGGTCTGCTGCGGTGACGGTTCAGATTCGCCACCGTGGTGGCTTTGCTTCGCCCGTTCAACGGTCGCTAGACCGCAACCTCATCGGAAGTGGGCGTGTGGGACTCAGCATGATCTTGATATGGCCCGACGTCAATATGGCGTGCTCAAGATCGTGCTTAGCGTGCCATCGGCTGCGCTATGTCATGAATCGTGCAGATCGTCGCAAATGCACAGTTCACCCAACCGTGAGCGCTGTCATTCGTCTGCCGAGCTAAAGTTCACTCGACCGGTCGCGACACGTTCCGTCCGGCAACGTCCATTCAGCGATTGGTTTGCCGGGCTCGATCGCGATTTTCGCGCATGAGGCGGTACGCGCGTCTCCAGGGAGCGTGGTTGTCCATGCGATCACGAGCAAGGAGGCGGGACCATGGCCATAACGATTTTCGCAAGACCGAAACTGCAATTGTTCGGCGTCACCACCGAATATGTCGTTCGGAAAATCGGCCTTTCCGACTTGACCGACGCGTTGCGGCTGGGCTGGGAAGACTTCAAAGCCATACCAACTCACGCAGTCGTGCTTTGCCTGATCTATCCCGTTCTCGGTCTCGTTATCTTCAGAATGGTCCTCGGCGCTTCGTTGCTGCCGCTGCTCTTTCCGCTGGCTGCCGGCTTTACGCTGATAGGTCCCTTTGCCGGGCTCGGTCTCTACGAACTCAGCCGCCGCCGCGAGCGCGGCGAGGAACCTTCTGCGATGGACGCAATGCACGTGCTGCGGGCACCGTCTTTCGGCGCCATCCTCGGACTCGGCGCGATACTCCTTGTCCTGTTCGGGGTCTGGATCGCCGTCGCGGACGCCATCTATGTTGCAACCTTTGGCTATGCTGCGGCTGCGAGCATCCCTGATTTCGCAACGCGCGTGTTGACGACGCCGGAAGGCTGGACGCTCATCATCGTCGGCTGCGGCGTTGGCTTCTTTTTCGCCGTGGCTGCCCTGTGCATCAGCGTCGTGTCGTTTCCACTGATGCTCGACCGGCATGCGACTGCGATAGACGCAATCCGGACGTCGCTGCAGGCGGTGCGGATGAATCCAATTCCCATGGCCGCGTGGGGGGTGATCGTTGCGGCGCTGCTCGCGATCGGTTCACTGCCGGCCTTCGTCGGCCTCTGCGTCGTTCTGCCTGTGCTCGGCCATGCCAGTTGGCATCTTTATCGGAAGGTCGTGGAGCCAGATCCGAATCCTCCGCCAGAAGAGTCCCGACTGCCGATAGGACACCGGTATGCGGCGGACTTCCCTGCCTCGCTCTTCCCGTGGAGCCGTGAGCGCTAATTTAGACGGCAGAGAAGTATCGCCGCTTCGGCTGCGGCGAGGGCATGCCACCGGACTGGAAGCCGTCGGCATCCATAGCTCGGCAAAGCGACAGATGGATTGCTTCGCGGAGCCTGTCATCCGGCGGCGCTTTGCGCCGACCGGGTGGCTCGCAATGACGGGGAATACGGGCTCAGGATGCCGCCGGCGCCGCATCGCGCGCGGTGCGCCGCCGCGCCACCTTGTGCAGGGCGCGCGAAAGCTGCTCGACCGAATAGGGCTTTTGCAGCAGCTCGAAGCCGAGCGTGCCCTGTTCGGACAGCACATGGCTGTAGCCGCTGGTCAACACGATCGGCACGTCATAGCCGCGCCGACGGATTTCCTGCGCCAGCTCGATGCCGGTCATGCCCGGCATCACTACGTCGGAGAACACCACGTCGAAGCGGCTGGAATCGTTGAACAGCTCTTCCAGCGCGTGGACGGCGCTGCCGACCATGGTGGTGTCGTAGCCGAGCTCAGTGAGCGCATCGCTCGCGAATCGTCCGACCTCGGCATTGTCCTCGACCACGAGCACCGAGATGCCGTGGCCGTCGGCTGCCGACGATTCCGCCGGCGTGGCCTGTAGCGGACGCTCTGCCCCGATGACGCGCGGCAGATACAGCGTGAAGGCGCTGCCCTTGCCGAGCTCGCTGTCGACGGTCACCTCGCCGCCCGATTGCTTGGCAAAGCCGAACACCTGCGACAGCCCGAGCCCGGTGCCGTGGCCGACTTCCTTGGTAGTGAAGAACGGCTCAAAAATCCGTCCGAGCTGATCCGGCGGAATGCCGCTGCCGGTATCCTCGACGGTGACGGCCACATAGCCCTCGGCGCGTGTTGCATGCGGCGCGGGGCCGGGGAGTTCGGCCACGGTGCGAACCGCGATGGTCAGCCGGCCTTCGCCGCCCATGGCGTCGCGCGCGTTGACCGCCATGTTGATCATCGCCGTCTCGAACTGGCCGGCATCGGCATTGATCAGGCAGGGCCCGCCCGGGACGCGGGTGACGATCTCGATGCGCGCGCCGGTCAGGGTGCGGATGATCTCGCTCAGCATCTGCACGCTTTCGCCGACGTCGAACAGTTCCGGCTTGAGCGTTTGCCGCCGCGCAAACGCCAGCAGTTGCGCGGTCAGCTTCGCGGCGCGGTTGACGGTGTCGGAAATCGCCTCGACATAACGCTGCCGCCGCTCGTCGGAAAGATGCGGCCGCCGCAACATGTCGGCCGAAGCGCGGATCACGGTCAGCAGATTGTTGAAGTCGTGCGCGACGCCGCCGGTGAGCTGGCCCAGCGCCTCCAGGCGCTGGCCGTGCTTCAATGCTTCCTCCGCCTCCTGCCGCTTGGCGGTTTCGGCATAGAAATTCTGCGTCCGCCGCAGCGCCAACGCGAGGAATACGAACAGCAGCGCGGTGGCCGGCAGGCCGAACACCAGATGCTGGCTCACGGTGGAAAGCCAGCGCGCGCGGATCGCCGAAGTCTCGAGACCCGCGCTAACATAGATCGGATAGCCGGCGAGCCGCCTGTACCCGATCCGGCGCTCGATCTGGTCGGTCGGCGACGTCACCGTGATCAGGCCGCCTTCGGGATTGGCGGCCATCTTCCTGCCGACGGGCCCGTCACGGTCGAGCTGGACGCCGCGATCGAGCGTCGGAAAGCGGGCCAGCACCATGCCGTCGGTTCGGCCCAATGCGAAAAAGCTGCCGGGCTCGCGCCCGATCCGCGCGTAGAAATTCTCGAAATATTCCGGATAGACGGAGGCCTGGATCACGCCGGTAAAGCTGCCGCTCTCGCTCGGCCGGCGGCGGCTGACGCCGAAGAACGGCGCGCCCTGATAGGGCGGACGCGGGGTCAGCGCGGCGCCGATGAAGGTGCCGATATCGGCGGCGACATGCGCCTTGAAATAGTCGCGGTCGGAAAAGTCGATCTCGGGCGGCGGCGACACCAGGCTGTTGACCAGCGCATGGCCGCTGGCGTCGAAAATCCAGGTCGACTTCACCTGCGGCAGCGAAGCGACCATTTCCTTCAGCCGCTGATGCAGCGCTTCCTCGCGCGAGCGGATGCCCTCGTCCGGAATGCCGCGGATAACTTCCGCGATTTCCGAATTGGCGCGGTCGATGGTCTCGAACACTTTCAGCGCGTGCTCATGCGCGACATCGAGCGTGCGGCCGATTTCCCGGTCGGCGGCCTCCTTGATCGAAATCCAGGAAACCGTGGAGGCAAAAATGAACAGCGCCAGCGGGAGGGCCAGCGAGGCCGCCATCATCCATTGCAGCAATTTTAACGAATTGCGTTGTGCGGGGTGCACGGGCGCTCCGAATTCGGCCGCTGCAACCTTACGTCAAACTGTCGTGAGAACAAAGCAGGGCGGTGCGATGGAACCGCATGGCTCCCCGGAGGGCCGTTCAGTCCCGCTTGTGCGGAAAGGCGTGACGCCGCTTCCAGCCTGACAACATCGACCGCACCAGGTTTTCTCTCTGCAACGCACACATCGCGAGGACGCCGAGCACGTGCAGCACGGCCAGGATCATGACGGCGTCGGAGACGTAGCTGTGGGTGTCCTCCACCCAGGGCACCCCGAAGAACGTCACCGTGGTCGACATCCACCCGGTGATGGTCGAGATCGCAAGCAGCAGTAGCATCGCCACCAGCATCGCCGCGCCCGCCGGGTTGAGCCCGAGATAACGCCCGGTCTTGCCGCGCCGCAGGTTCCAGAGGAATTGCGGCGTGGCGCGCAGCCGGCGCCGCAGCGTACGGAATTGCGAATAGCGCGTGCCGAAAACCCCCCAGGCGAGCCGGAACACCAGCAGGCCGAGCACGGTGTAGCCGGCGAACCGGTGCAAGCGGTCGTAGGTGCTGGGCGTGAACCAGGCGACCAGCACGAAGATGGCCAGCGCCCAGTGCGTGGCGCGCAGCGGAAGATCCCACACCCGCACCATGTCCGGCGCGCGCGGGCGCGCCGGCATTGGTGAGGCCGCGTCGACTGACGCTTGGACGGGCTGCTGCAAGCGGGCCGGCTTACTTGGCGATGGTGTGCTTCAGGCTGAGGTCTTCGGGGCTGTAGAACAGCTCGAACAGTTTTCCGCCCTTCACGCCATAGACCTCGTAACAGGAGCCTTCGACCTTGGAGCGCCGAACCTCGTAGCCGGCTTCCTTGGCCTTGGCTTCCGCCTCGCTCGCCGGCTTCCAGGAAGCCTTGTCGATCTTGGTGCAGTCCTTGTAGCCGTCGGCCAATGCCGGCGCTGCGGCGAATACGCCGAACGCCATGGCAACCGCACAACCCCTGATGAGCGCCTTCATGAAATTCTCCTGACAAAACACGTGCGACACCGCGTCGCGCCGCGATGCCATAGCATCAGTGATCGTCGGGAAAACTTGGAATAGCTCTTAGAGCGATTCCAAGCAGGAGAATTTGTCGTGCGATTCCTGTGGCCGTGCGCCGACGCCCGACGTCTTCCGCTGGACCTAGATCTGCCGCTCGACCATCTTCAGCTTGAGCTCGGCGATCGCTTGCGAGGGGTTAAGACCCTTCGGGCACGCCTTGGCGCAGTTCATGATGGTGTGGCAGCGATAGAGCCGGAACGGGTCCTCGAGGTTGTCGAGCCGCTCGCCGGTGGCCTCGTCGCGCGAGTCGGTGACCCACCGCGTCGCCTGTAGCAGGGCGGCGGGCCCGAGGAAGCGGTCGCTGTTCCACCAATAGCTCGGGCAGGAGGTCGAGCAGCAGGCGCACAAAATGCACTCGTAGAGGCCATCGAGCTTTTCGCGGTCCTCGTGGCTCTGCTTCCATTCCTTCTGCGGCGTCGGGGTCGTGGTCTTCAGCCACGGCTCGATCGACGCATACTGCGCGTAGAAGTTGGTCAGGTCGGGAACGAGGTCCTTCACGACCGGCTGGTGCGGCAGCGGGTTGACCTTCACCGCGCCGCCCGCGCCGACGTCATGCATCGACTTGGTGCAGGCCAGCGTGTTCTGCCCGTCGATGTTCATGGCGCAGGAGCCGCAGACGCCCTCGCGGCAGGAGCGGCGGAAGGTCAGGGTCGGATCGATGTGGTTCTTGATCCAGATCAGCCCGTCCAGCACCATCGGGCCGCAATCGTTGATGTCGACATGATAGGTGTCGACGCTCGGATTCTTGCCGTCGTCCGGATTCCAGCGATAGACCCGGAACTCGCGCGTCTCGGTCGCGCCCGCCGGCTTCGGCCACGTCTTGCCGCCGGTGATCCTGGAATTCTTCGGAAGCACGAAATCAGCCATTTGCCTTGCCTTTCGTCATTCCGGGGCGATGCGAAGCATCGAACCCGGAATCTCGAGATTCCGGGTCTGGTGCTGGCGCACCATCCCGGAATGACGGGTCGTTGTTATGCTCAGTACACCCGCGCCTTCGGCGGGATGTACTGCACGTCGTTGGTCATCGTGTAGTCGTGCACCGGGCGGTAGTCGATCGCGGTCTTGCCGCCATGGTCGATCCACGCCAGCGTGTGCTTCATCCAGTTCTTGTCGTCGCGGTCCGGAAAATCCTCGCGGGCATGGGCGCCGCGGCTTTCGGTGCGGTTGGCGGCCGAATCCATCGTCACCACCGCCTGCACGATCAGATTGTCGAATTCCAGCGTCTCGACCAGATCGGAATTCCACACCAGCGAGCGGTCCGACGTCGCGATATCGCCGATGCCGCCATGCACCTTGTGGATCAGGTTCTTGCCTTCCTGAAGCAGATCGCCGGTGCGGAACACCGCGCAATTGTTCTGCATCACATGCTGCATGGAATCGCGCAGCTTTGCGGTCGGCGTGCCGCCGGCGGCGTAGCGGTAATGATCGAGCCGGCCGAGCGCGAGCTCGGCGGAATCCGCCGGCAGCTCCGGCTGCTTGCCGTTGGCGGTGAGTTTTTCGGCGCAGCGCAGCGCGGCGGCGCGGCCGAACACCACGAGGTCGATCAGCGAGTTGGAGCCGAGGCGATTGGCGCCGTGCACCGAGACGCACGCGGCTTCGCCGATCGCCATCAGGCCCGGCACCACCGCATTGTCGTCGCCGTTCTTCTTGGTCAGCACTTCGGCGTGATAATTCGTGGCGATGCCGCCCATGTTGTAGTGCACGGTCGGCAGGATCGGGATCGGCTCGCGGGTGACGTCGACATTGGCAAAGATCTTGGCCGATTCGGAAATGCCCGGCAGCCGCTCCTGCAACACCTTTGGATCGAGATGATCGAGGTGCAGGTAGATGTGATCCTTCTTCTTGCCGACGCCGCGGCCTTCGCGGATCTCGATCGTCATCGCGCGCGAGACCACGTCGCGCGAGGCGAGATCCTTCGCCGACGGCGCATAGCGCTCCATGAAACGCTCGCCTTCGGAATTGACGAGATAGCCGCCTTCGCCGCGCGCGCCTTCGGTGACGAGACAGCCGGAACCGTAGATGCCGGTCGGGTGGAACTGGACGAATTCCATGTCCTGCATCGGCAGTCCGGCGCGCAGCACCATGCCGCCGCCGTCGCCGGTGCAGGTGTGCGCCGAGGTGCAGGAGGCATAGGCGCGGCCATAGCCGCCGGTCGCGAGGATCGTCGTCTGCGCCCGGAAGCGGTGCAGCGTGCCGTCATCCAGCTTGAGCGCGATCACGCCGCGGCAGACGCCCTGGTCGTCCATGATCAGGTCGATGGCGAAGAACTCGATGTAGAATTCGGCGGAATGCCGCAGTGCCTGGCCGTACATCGTGTGCAGCATGGCGTGGCCGGTGCGGTCGGCGGCGGCGCAGGTGCGCTGCGCCTGGCCCTTGCCGTAGTCGATGGTCATGCCGCCGAACGGCCGCTGATAGATCTTGCCGTCCTCGGTACGTGAGAACGGCACGCCCCAATGTTCGAGCTCGTAGACGGCTTCCGGCGCGTGACGCACCATGTATTCGATCGCGTCCTGATCGCCCAGCCAGTCCGACCCCTTGACGGTGTCGTACATGTGCCAGCGCCAGTCGTCCTGGTGCATGTTGCCCAGCGAAGCGGAAATGCCGCCCTGCGCCGCCACGGTGTGCGAGCGAGTGGGGAACACCTTTGTGATGCAGGCGGTGCGCAGGCCCGCTTCGCTACAGCCGACAACCGCGCGAAGGCCCGCGCCGCCGGCGCCTACCACGACGACATCGTAGGTGTGATCCTCGATCGGATAGGCTTTTCCGTTGGTGGCAGGTCCCGCGCCGTTCGCGGCCTTGCCGTTAGCTTCAGAAGCCATAGTTCAGACTCCCGATGACAATTTAAGGATGGCGTAGATCGACGCCAATGCCACCGCAATACAGAAGAAGTTGTTAGCCATGACGCTGGCGAGTTTCAGCTTCTCGTTATGGACATAGTCCTCGATCACCACCTGCATGCCGATCTTCATGTGCCAGGTACTGGCGACGATGAAGAGCAGCAGGATGATCGCGATCGGCAGCGAGCCGAGGATCTGCGACGCGCCAGCCTGGTTGCGTCCGACCAGCATCAGCATGATGACGATCACGGGAACGATCAGCAGCGTCATCGCCACCGCGGTCAGGCGCTGGCGCCAGAAATCCTTGGTGCCGGAATGCGAAGAGCCGAGATTGCGGACGCGGCCGAGCGGCGTGCGCATGGAGGAGCGGTCGCTCATCGGGCGCCTCCAATGGCATAGGCGATGATCCAGACCAGTATCGTCAGCGCGATGCCGGCGATCAGCGCGCCCCAGGTCAACGCCTCGCGCTCATTGGCTTTGAAGCCGTAGCCGAGATCCCAGACGAAATGGCGAAGGCCCGACACCAGATGATGCAGCAGCGCCCATGTGTAGCCGAACAGGACCAGCTTGCCGAACCAGCTCGAGGTGAACGCCTGCACATTGCCATAGGCGCCCGGGCCGGAGGCGGTCGCGATCAACCACCAAGCCAGCAGCAGCGTGCCGAAATACAGCGCAAGGCCGGTTCCGCGATGGACAATGGAAAGCGCCATCGTCAGCGTCCAGCGATAGGTCTGCAAATGGGGCGAAAGCGGTCGATCGATCCTGGCGGTCATGTCGGCTTTTAAGAGTTTTCAGGGGCCGAATGCCGGCCCCGATGGATCGTGTAGAGGAATTCTATTTATTGAGTCGAAACAGCCAGCGCAATGACGAAAACCATCCCTTGCGAATGATGGTTCATACCTACGCATGAGCCCTGCATTTGCAGGCGTTGACATCATCCGGCGCACCGCCGATTGCTGGTATACCTGAAGCACGATTCATGAACGTTTGCGATGGCAGCGTTCGCCATGAGGAAACCGTCAGATGACAGTCGCTGGCCTCAGCGTCACCGAGGTCGTCGAACTCGCGTTGATGCTGGTTGTGGTCGGCGCGCTGTCCGGCTTCTTCGCCGGCATTTTCGGCATCGGCGGCGGCGCGATCCTGGTGCCGGTTTTCTACGAATGCTTTCGGCTGGCGGGCGTTCCGCTGGAAGTGCGGATGCCGCTTTGCATCGGCACCTCGCTCGCGATCATCATCCCGACCTCGATCAGTTCGTTCCGCGCCCACTATAAGCGCGGCGCGGTCGATATGGAGATATTGAAGTCCTGGTGGCTGCCGGTGGTGATCGGTGTCGTCGCCGGCAGCGTCACGGCGCGCTACGCGCCGGAGCGGCTGTTCAAGATCGTGTTCGTTGGCGTGGCGTGGTCGGCCGCGGCGCGGCTGATCCTGGCGCGCGACAACTGGAAGCTTGGCGACGTCATGCCGACCGGTTTGCTGATGCGCGTCTACGGCTTCTTCATCGGCCTGCTCTCGACCCTGATGGGCGTCGGCGGCGGCCTGTTCGCCAATCTGCTGATGACGTTCTACGGCCGCCCGATCCATCAGGCGGTCGCGACCTCATCGGCGCTGGCCGTGCTGATCTCGATCCCCGGCGCGCTCGGCTATGTCTATGCCGGCTGGCCCGCCGCGTCGAAGTTCCCCGAAGTCGCCGCGCTCCAGCTTCCGTTCGCTCTCGGCTATGTCTCACTGATCGGCGCGCTGCTGGTGATGCCGACCGCCCTCCTGGTCGCCCCGCTTGGCGTGCGGGTCGCGCATGCGATGTCCAAGCGCACGCTGGAACTCGCCTTCGGTTGCTATCTCTTCATCGTCGGCGGCCGGTTCGTGATAAGCTTGTTGAGCGGGTCATAATTGCCAACTAGAAATTGAAAGCGGGACCGGGCATCAAACCCGGCGCGGGTCTGGGGACACGTTCATGAAACGGCGCGCGTTCATCACGCTGCTCGGCGGCGCAGCGGCATCTCCGCTTGTGCTGCCGATGGCGGCGCTCCCGGCGAGGGCCCAGCAGGGCGGAAAGCCGCGCACCGTCGGCGTGCTGATGACGGTCGCCGAAAGCGATGCCGACAGCCAGAAGCGTATCGGCGCGTTCCGCCAGGGCTTTGCCGACCTCGGCTGGAAGGATGGACAGAACGTCCGCATCGAATATCGCTGGGCGGCGGGCAAGATCGATCTGATCCGGAAATACGCGGAAGAGCTGGTGGCGCTGGCGCCGGATGTGATCCTTGCCAACAGCACGCCGGTCGTCGCTGCCTTGCAGAAGCTCACGACGTCGATTCCTATCGTCTTTGCCCTGACGAACGATCCGGTCGGTCTTGGATTTGTAAAGTCGCTGTCGCGGCCGGGCGGCAACATCACGGGCTTTACCTACATCAATCCCGCCCTGGTCGGAAAATGGATGGGGCTGCTCAGTGAGTTGCAGTCCGGCGTGAGCCGCACGGCGCTGTTGTTCAATCCCGCCACCGCGCCCTTCTACCGGAATTTCATGCCCGAGATCGAAGCAGCGCGCCAGCCCGGCGCGCCCTCGCTGGTGCCGATGCCGATTGCCTCGGCCGCCGAACTCGCGCCGGCGATCAATGACTTTGCGAAAACCGCCGGCGGCGGCCTTTTGATCGGTCCCGATCCCTTCACCATTGTCCATATCAAGGAGATCACCCGGCTGGTGCAGCAGGCCCGCTTGCCGGCGATATCGGTCTATCGCCCGTTCCCCGCGGAAGGCGGCCTGATGGCCTACGGGCCTGATACCGCCGACATCTTCAGGCGCTCGGCTGCGTACATCGATCGGGTTCTCAAGGGCGCCAATCCGGCCGAACTTCCGGTGCAGGAGCCGGACAAGTTCGAATTCATCGTCAACCTGAAAGCGGCCAGAGCGCTCGGGATCGATCTGCCGCGGATGCTGCTCGCCACCGCGGACGAGGTGATGGAGTGACGGGCCGGGGCGATACCGCGAACCGCCGCGTTGTGGTAAGCCGGCCGTGCAGTCGATGGGGCTGCCTACAGAAAAGCGGGCCTGGGAAGATTCCGGCATGCGGCGGCGCGAATTCATCACGCTGTTGGGAGCGGCTGCGGCCGTGCCGTCAGCGGCGCGCGCGCAGAAGGGCGTGCCCGTAATCGCCATCCTCGGCAGCGGCACGCCGGAGGCGGCCTCCAGCAAGCTACAAATGATGCAACTCGAAGCGGGCATGCGCGAGGCCGGTCTCGTCGAGGGCCGCGACTATGCGTTCGAGTTCCGCTGGGCCGACAGCGACGTGGCGCAGTTTCCCTCGCTCGCGGCGGAGTTGCTTGCGAAGCATCCGCGCGCCGTCGTGGTCTCGACCAACACCGCGGCCTTTGCCGTTCAGAAATTGTCGCGCACCGTGCCGATCGTCGGCACCGGGCTGAACACGCCGGTGGCTGTCGGCCTTGTCGCGAGCCTGTCCCGTCCCGGCGGCAACGTCACCGGCGTCTCGACCATGGCGGAGGATACGCAGCTCAAGCTGCTGGAGATGCTGCGCGAGACGCTGCCGGAAGCGCGGCGGGTGCTGGCGATCGTCAACCTCGCCAATCCCGCGCACCCCGCGATGCTCGCGGCGTTGACGGCGCAGGCCGATAAAGGCGGGCTCGTCATCGATTCCGTGAACGTCACCGCGCCGGCCGATCTGGAGACCGTGTTCGCCGAGTTGTCGCAGCAGCCGGCCAAGGCGGTGTTCGTGCTCTCCGACAACAGCCTGTTCGGATTGTCGGAGCCGATCATCGCCCGCGCCCTGGCGGCGCGCGTACCCGCCTTCAGCAATTTCACCGAACCGTTCGCGCAAGCCGGCGGTCTGTTCGCCTATTCGCGCGATTCGAAGGAAGCCTATCAGGGCGTCGCGCGGCTCTTGAAACGCGTGCTCGAAGGCGCCGCGCCCGCCGAGCTGCCGTTCGAGCAGCCGACCAAGTTCAACCTGTTCATCAATCTCAAGACGGCGAAGACGCTCGGCATCGAGGTGCCGGAGCGATACATCGTGATTGCCGACCGGGTGATCGAATAGGAGCCACAGCTCGTAGGATGGGTAGAGCGAAGCGAAACCCATCATCTTCCGGGAGCGTTGCAACAGCGGTTGATGGGTTTCGCTGCGCTCTACCCATCCTACGACGGCCGCTAATATGTGACCTATTCAACACGACGGGCAAATCAGCAAAAACCTGTCCAGACCGCTGCGCAAAAATATTTCGCTTGCCGATTCTGAAAATCAGAATTATAAGCTTCGCCGTCTCATCCCCGAGGAGGGGCGTTGGCCATCGTCACCAAGCGTTGGGATGAGATGCGGTGGACGCTTTGGCGTGGTGAATCTTCACCAGACGAAAACGCCCAGAGCGTACGGCGAAGTCGTGTGGTCCTGGCGCCGCTATGCAGGCGTTAAGTCTTGCGGAGCAATCCACGAGCCGACGGTGACAACAAAGCGCTCTCACCGGGGAGATCACGTTATAAGCCGTAAAGCCATTGCGCAGGGGATGTCGGCGTGTTCACCGCTTCACCTGTATGCTCGTGTGCACCTTTTTGTTGCGCAAGCAGCGCACACGAGACCGCGGGTGCAGCGCGCACCCGGCATTCCCTGCGCCCTCTGGTTTGAAGAGGCGCGACGAATTTTGAAAAGCTCGGGCGAAACCATGCCGCGAGATCGCGAGCGCACGCTCTCTCCCCACGTCGTCCCGGACAAACGAGCCAACGGGTCGGCGCGAAGCGCCGCCCGATGACAGGCTCCGCGAGCGCTGATCCGGGACCCATACGCCGCGGCGGAAATTATTTGGAAACGGTGGTCGACGGCTTTGCTTCTACAACGATCGCCTGTGGTTATGGATCCCGGCTTTCGCCGGGACGACACCGAAATTGCCGCGGTAGCGTCGCCCACCTCACTTCGCGTAGATCTTCCCGTAAGTATCGCGCAAGATATTCTTTTGCACCTTGCCCATCGCGTTGCGCGGCAGTTCATCGACGATGAACACCCGCTTGGGCATCTTGAACTTGGCCAGCCGCCCGTCGAGCGCATTCAGCACGGAAGCCTCGCTGACATCGGCGCCCTTGTTGCAGACTACGACCGCGGTGACGCCCTCGCCGAAATCGGCATGCGGCACGCCGATCACGGCGGACTCCACCACGCCCGGCATGGCGTCGATCTCGCTCTCGATTTCCTTCGGATAGACGTTGAAGCCGCCGGAG
The DNA here is from genome assembly GCF_018129385.1 of Bradyrhizobium lablabi. Lineage (GTDB taxonomy): Bacteria > Pseudomonadota > Alphaproteobacteria > Rhizobiales > Xanthobacteraceae > Bradyrhizobium > Bradyrhizobium lablabi_C. The sequence goes on along the minus strand of NZ_JAFCLN010000008.1, from coordinate 2,255 downwards.
ATGACGAGATCCTTGCCGCGGCCGACGATGTGGGCATAGCCCTTGTCGTCGACCTTGCCGAGATCGCCGGTGATGAAGAAACCGTCGTCGCGGAATTCGGCCTTGGTCTTCTCCGGCATCCGCCAATAGCCCTTGAATACGTTCGGGCCCTTGACCTCGATCATGCCGATCTCGTTGCGCGCGAGCTCCTTGCCGGTCTCGGGATCGGTGACGCGCAGCGAGACGCCGGGCAGCGGAAAGCCGACCGCGCCGGGCACGCGCTCGCCGTCATAGGGGTTCGACGTGTTCATGTTGGTCTCGGTCATGCCGTAGCGCTCGAGCACGGCGTGTCCGGTGCGCGCAGACCATTCGCGATGGGTGTCGGCGAGCAGCGGCGCCGAACCGGACACGAACAGGCGCATGTGTTTTGTCGATTCCTTCGACAGGGCCGGGTTCTGCAACAGGCGGGTGTAAAAAGTCGGCACGCCCATCAGCACGGTGGCGCGCGCCATCAGCTTGATGATCAGGTCGGTGTCGAGTTTCGGCAAAAAGATCATCGCGGCGCGCGCGAACAGCGTGACGTTGCTCGCCACGAACAGGCCGTGGGTGTGGTAGATCGGCAGCGCGTGGATCAGCACGTCGTCTTTGCTGAAGCGCCAATAGTCGACCAGCGACAGCGAGTTGGACGCGAGATTATCCTGCGTCAGCATCGCGCCCTTGGAGCGGCCGGTGGTGCCGGAGGTGTAGAGGATCGCCGCGAGATCGTCGTTCTTGCGCGGAACGGTGGTGAATTCCGCAGGCGCCTTGGCCGCCGCATCCGTCAGCGAGCCCTTGCCGTTGGCGTCCAGCGTCTCGACCTTCGCGCCGACCTTGGCCGCGATGGCGTGGATGCCCTCGGCCTTGGAGGGATCGCACACCACCAGCGACGGCTCGGCATCGCCGATGAAATAGTCGAGCTCGTTGAGCGTGTAGGCGGTGTTGAGCGGCAGATACACCGCGCCGGCGCGCACGGTCGCGAGATAAAGCACCAGCGCCGGCACCGATTTTTCCGTCTGCGCCGCGACGCGGTCGCCCGGCTTGACGCCGCGCGCGACCAGCACGTTCGCGGTCTTTCCGGCCAGCGCGATCAGGTCGGCATAGGAGATACGCGTGCCGTCGAGCTGTTCGATCGCAAGCCGCGAGGGATCATCGAGGTTGTCGAACAGGCGAGAAAACAGATTGGCATTAGCGGTCGTGTTCATGCAACATTCCCTGAAGGGGCGGGCGCTGGCTGGGGAAATTCCGCTGGCTGGATTAGCAAAAACGCCCTTCAAAAAGCAACGGAGACAGTTTGCATGTCAAATGATGGGAAACGCGTGGCCTGGGTGACGGGCGGCGGCACCGGGATCGGCGAGTCCGCGGCGGAGCACCTGGCGGCCGACGGCTGGACCGTGGTGGTTTCGGGCCGCCGCAAGCAGGAGCTCGACCGGGTGGTGGCGAATATCGCCAAAAACGGCGGCAAGGCCGAGGCGATCCAGCTCGACGTCAGCGACAAGGATAGCGTCAACAAGGCGGCCGAAGCGATCGTCGCCAAACATGGCCGGATCGATTGCCTCGTCAACAGCGCCGGCATTAACGTGCCGAAGCGAAGCTGGGCCGACATGGAGCTGGAAGGCTGGGACAAGCTGGTCGAGATCAACCTTAACGGCGTGCTCTATTGCATGCGCGCGGTGCTGCCGACCATGCGGAAACAAAAGGACGGCACCATCATCAACGTCGCCTCCTGGGCCGGACGCCACGTCTCGAAGATGCCGGGCCCGGCCTACACCACGACGAAACATGCAGTGCTGGCGCTGACCCATTCCTTCAACATGGACGAATGCGTCAACGGCCTGCGCGCCTGCTGCTTCTCGCCCGGCGAAGTGGCGACGCCAATCCTGAAACTGCGCCCCGTCGTGCCGTCAGCGGAAGAGCAGGCCAAAATGCTCCAGCCGGAAGATTGCGGCCGCACCATCGCCTTCGTCGCCGGCATGCCGTCGCGCGTCTGCATCAACGAAATCCTGATCAGCCCCACCCACAACCGCGGCTTTATTCAAACGCCGGCGAGCAGGGATTAACTCTCTCGTCGCCCCTGCGAACGCAGGGGCCCATAACCACCGATGTCTGTTGTTTGAGGGACTGGAGCTCCAGCGAGAACCAAACCAAGAACTGTGGTTATGGGTCCCTGCGAACGTGTTCGGTCCCGTGGGATTGGCAAGAGCCTGGATGGGAGCTTGGTAGCCGAGGCATTTGAGGCG
>NZ_JAFCLN010000007.1 GCF_018129385.1 Bradyrhizobium lablabi | reverse complement strand
GCTTCGTGCAAAACCCCGACGGCAGCCTCACCGTGACCGACTTGCGTGCCGGCTCTCCCGACGGCACCGATACCGACGCCAACATCCAGTTCTATCGGTTCGGCAACGGGGCGACGTTCACTCAGGCCCAGTTACTGAACCGCGCCGCCCTGGTGACGGCGCAACCCACCGGTCCGGATGCGTCGGTCTCCGAGGCCGGGCTGAATCCGGATGGCTCGAGCGCGCCCGCGGACACGGAGACAATGACGGGCAGCTTCTCCATCCTTGCAATTGACGGGATCCAGGACATCGTGGTTGGCGGGACGACGTTCTCGCTGGAGCAGATTCAGGCCTTCGGTACCACCAACGGGATCGTGAATACCGGCGAAGGCGTTCTGACGTTGACCGGTTACGCCGGGGACGGCTCCAGCGGCACGGTGAACTTCAGCTACACGCTGTCGGGGACGATCGACAATGACAGCAAGGCGCCGGCCGGCAGCGATACGGTCGATGCGACCGGGTTCAACGACAGCATCGTGCTGACAATCCACGGCGTCGGCGGAATCGCGATGGCCAGCGACGACCTGGTGATCCGGGCGGTTGACGACTCGCCGACCGCGGCCGCTGATGGTCCGCACGGGGTGGTGGAGAACGGCGCCAGCTTGGTGTCAGGCAACGTGCTGGACAACGACACCTCCGGTGCGGATGGGCCGACCAGCTTCGTCGCGTGGAATCCAGGCGATGCAATCACGATTGCCGCATTGAACAGCTACGGTACGCTGGTTCAGAACAACGACGGCACCTGGACCTACACGCTGGACAGCAGCCGTCCGGCAACGCAGGCGCTGACGTCGGCTGATGTCCTCAGCAACGTGCTGAACTACACGATCGCGGATGCGGACGGTGATCAATCGTCGGTGGCGCTGACGATCACCATCACGGGTGCGGACGGCACCGCATCGGTGGTGACGGCGCAGCCGATCGGCCCGGACGCCTCGGTGTCTGAGGCCGGGCTCGGCTCGAGTGCCGGGACGACGACGGGCACCTTCACAATCTCGGCAAGCGACGGGATCCAGGACATCGCGGTCGGCGGGACGACTTTCTCGCTAGAGCAGATCCAGGCCTTCGGCTCGACCAATGGAAACGTGAATACAGGCGAAGGCATTCTGACGCTGACCGGTTACACTGGCGATAGTCACGGCGGTACGGTGAGCTTCAGTTACACGTTGTCGGCGACAATCGACAACGACAGCAAGGTGCCCTCGGACGCCGACACGGTCGATGCGAACGGGTTCAACGACAGCCTCCTGCTGACAGTGCATGGATCCACCGGCATCGCGGCTAGCGATAGCCTCGTGATCCGGACAGTCGACGACACGCCAACGGCAGCCGATGATGGCCCGGACACCGTGGTGGAAGGCAGCCTCAGCCCGCTGACGGGCAACGTGCTCGCCAATGACGCTTCCGGGGCGGACGCGCCGATGAGCTTCGTGTCATGGGGAGCGGACGATGCGGCGGCGATCAGCGCGCTGAACACCTACGGCACGCTGGTGCAGAACAATGACGGCAGCTGGAGCTATGCGCTCGACAGCAACCGTGCCGCAACGGCGGCGCTGGCGTCGGGAAGTAATCTGAACTTCACGCTGCACTACACGATCAACGATGCGGACGGCAGCCAATCGTCAGCAGCGCTGACGATCAACATCCAGGGTGTCGATGGCCGCTTCATCATCGGTACCTCGGGCAATAACACTCTGACCGGCTCCTCCACGGCGAATCCGGGCGAGACGATCCTTGGCCTCGGCGGCAATGACACGCTCACGGCTGGCATTGGTGGCAACACCCTTCTCGACGGAGGTGACGGCAACGACACGCTTCGCGATGCGGGCGGGGCCGCCGCCGGCAGTATCGTCAACACCATGAAAGGCGGGGACGGCGACGACACCTATATCGTTGCCAGAACAAACGACATTATCATCGAGCAGCCAACCGGAGGCATCGATACGATCCGGACCGCTCTCGCCGCTTTCGTGATGCCCGATTACGTTGAGAACTTCATTTACACGGCCACGACCGGCACGACTGTTACCGGCAACGCGTCGGATAATACTTTCAGCGGCTTTGACGGGACCAGCAGAATCAACGGCGGCGACGGGACCGACACGGCCGTATTCAGCGGCCTGCTTGGCCAATATACCAAGACCTCCAATGCGGATGGCAGCATCACGCTCGCAGACACGCGATCGGGCACGCCGAATGGCACGGCCACGTTCTCCAGTGTCGAGATGTTCCGGTTCAGCGACGGTCTGGTCGTGACGGCGGCGCAGCTTGTCGCGGCAGTGCTCGTCAACGGAACGGGATCGAGTGACAACCTGACCAGCACAACGCCAGGTGCGATCATCAATGGTTTGGGAGGAGCCGATACCCTGACGGCTGGAGCCGCAAATCAGACGCTGAATGGCGGCGCCGGCGCCGATATCCTGAGGGACAACGGCCTGATCGGCATCACCCTGAGGGGCGATGCCGGTAACGACACCTTCGTTGTCACAAATGCGGGGACCGTGATCAACGAGAATCCCAACGATGGCACCGACACTGTGCAGACGACTCTGTCGAGCCTGCAACTTCACACCGATGTCGAGCGGCTGGTCTACACTGGATCCGGAAGCTTCAGCTCGACGGCAACGGGCGCAGGGCAAACGATCACCGGAGGGGCGGGCGCGGATCAGCTGGGCGACGGCGGGTTCGCCAACGTTACGCTCAGGGGAAGCGGCGGCGCGGATACATTTACCGTCAGCAATGCCCAGACCACGGTGGTTGAAGCAGCCGGGGCGACAAATTCGAAGGTGATGACCTCGCTGTCCAGTTATTCACTGGACAACAACGTCCAGAACCTGACCTACACCGGATCTGGCAACTTCGTCGGCGACGGCAACGGCCTGGCGAACACTATCGCCGGGGGGGCCGGAAACGACACGATCCTGGGCGAGGGAGGCAATGACCGGCTGATCGGTGGTGCCGGCAACGATCGGATGAGCGGCGGCGGTAACAGCGACACTTTCGTTTTCGCGCCGGTCAATCCGATCACCATCAACGGCGCATACGTTGCGGGCTTCGGTCGTGACGTGATCACCGACTTTCTCGCTACCGGCACCAACACCAGCCACGACGTTCTGCAGCTATCGGCGTCGATGTTCGCGGCCGGTACCACCGTGAACTCGCTCGTCAACGGCACTGCCCATAACGCCGCAGGCGGACTCGTCACCGTGACGCAGCAGGGCGCCAATGTCGTGATCGCGATCGATCCGACTGACTCGATCACGCTCAGCAATGTGTCGCTCGCAACGCTCAAGGCAGGCGCATCTGTCGACTTCCACCTGGTCTGATGGCTGACCTGGATGAACATTGGCGGACCACAAGGGGGAGGAAAAGCGTCGCCTGATCAACGGAGTATGTCGCTCAATGCGATGTGGCACAGGATGTTATGGAAACGGGCTATGGCCGTATCAAACCGTCTTCGCTGGAGGCTGCTCGCAGCCGGTCTGCTAGTCGCTCTTGCCGATTGTGGCGCGCTGGCGGCTGCAGCGCAGGAGCCGGTGCCTGTCAAGCGCGAGATTCTTGCGCTCTATGATGGTGCGCAGGAAGGCGGTGCCGAGCACTCGCGGATTCATCGCTTCGCCGAACTGCCGCTCAATCATCTCGGCTTCATCGTCAGATTTCGAGACATTGGCAGAGGGTTGCCGAGTCCGGCCGAGATGGAGCGGTACCGCGGCGTGATCACCTGGTTCGCCGGGCCGGTTGCGGATAGCGACGCCTATCTCGCCTGGGCCAACCAGGTCGCGGGCCGGAGCCTGCGTTATGTGGTTCTGGGCGATATCGGTGTCGTGCCCGGCTCGGCCAATCTTCTGGCAGTGAACCGGCTGCTCAGCATGCTCGGTATCCGTCACACCGGTGATTACATCGGGCCGACGCTGGGAACCCGCGTTGCGTACAAGGATTCCGGCCTGATCGAATTCGAATGCCGCCTTGACTCGGTTATCCCCGACTATCCGGTGATTGCTGCGAACGCGCCCGGTACGCACATCGGACTGATGCTCGAAACACCGCCTTCTGACGGAAGGCGGCCGGCGGTTCTGGTGGCGATCGGTGGGCGAGGCGGATATGCCGCGCTCGGCTACGAGTTCTGCCATCAACGACCCCCGCTGTACCAGGGTAGGTGGCTGATCAATCCGTTTGCGTTCTTTGCTGAGGCTTTGGGTGCGAACGGCCAGCCGGTGCCGGACACCACCACCGCATCGGGCAATCGGCTGTTCCTCGGTGTGCTCGACAATGAAGGCTGGACCCGATCGAGCAAGATCAAGGACGCCCGGAACAATTCACTGGTGGCTGGCGAGGTCGTCCTGCGCGACTTGATCGAGCCGTTCAAAGACCTGCCGACGACCGTCGAGCTTCGCGAGGAGGCTGCCACGAATTTCGGCAGGAGCGGCAGACAGGCGCAAATCCTGCAAGAACGCCTGCTGGCCTCCAGCAACGTCGATTTGCCGTTGCGCCGCCTGCGCGCGACGCTCTCACGGTTCGATGCGGAGCATCCGTCGATTTCAAACCTTGCGCCTTTGACCGCCGCGGGGCCCGATCAACTCATCAATATGCCTATCAGTGATGATAGCTACTACAACAAGGAGGGGCCGGTCGGTGAAAACGGGTTCGTTGCGCTGAAGCAATCCATTCTCAATACCGAGGCACCACGTCGCCTCAAGCCGTTCGCCGTCGGCTACCATGCCTATGTGGGCGAATATCCGGCCCCGCTGCGCTCGGTGAAGGAGGTGCTGCGCGAGGCGAATGATGGCGCCCTTAACCCCGTGTCCGTGGACGGGTATGCGGCCATAGTCGATGGATTCTTTCACGCGCGAATAGATCGCGTCGGCAGCGCGGCCTGGCGGATTAGCAATCGTGGCGCACTACAGACGATCCGGTTCGACGGCGCCGAAGATCGCGAAGTGGACATTCAGCTCAGCGTCGGTGTCGTAGGGCAGAAGCGAGCCGGTACCACGCTCTATGTCGCGCTCGACGAGGCGATCGAGCAGGCCACTGTCGTTCTTCGCCCGTTGGCCCACTCCGGCACGGATGCTCCGAGCATGACTCTCGTCGAGAGCCGATGGCGCGTCGGTCACCTCGTGAAAGGCCCATGTACGGCGAGTTTCGCGGCGCGCGGTTACGGTAGTGGCTCGTTTCTCTGGTCGGGCGCCGTCCCCGGATACTACACGATCAAGGTGGCTCGGGCAGGCGAGGATATCTGGCAGCAGACTGCACAAGCCGATAGTGCCGGAAATTTGAAGTTCGTCGTTCCGGCAACCGCGAGAGATGCGGTCGAGATCAAGATGGATTGCGTCGGCTCCGTTCTCGCACCTCAGCAATAGTCTCTCAGGTAAGCACGGTGGGGTCGTGATTGGATGGTCCAGCTCTCTGCTGGTTGCAGAACGATGCGGGCAACGGAAATCGAGCCCTCAAAGTTCATCTGACGCAAATCAGATATTGGCGTTGGCTGTTGATGCATTCGATAAGTTACAGTCCATGACATCAATACTTCTTGGCTACAGAAATGCAATTTCTGGATACCTGGCGCTACTCTGTTTTCGGCGCTGCGTCATCGGTATGCGGCGGTACCCGTTCTGATAGCAAGCGTGAGGGTGACCGTCGCCGCAATTATGGAGACGGCGTATGAATGAACTTTCTTTTCCCGGGTCGCGGTCTGCGAACAGTCTCGCCTATCCCATCTGCGAACCGCCGCCTGTTATCGTCCGTCAGGCGGTCGTCATGGCAGGAGGCAAGGGTACGCGCCTCCATCCTTATTCGGCGCTGTTCCCGAAACCCCTGATGCCGCTCGGTGACATGCCCATCCTGGAGCTCCTTCTCCGGCGGATGAGAGCGGCTGGAGTGCGCGAGGTGATCATCGCCGTCAATCACCTTCGACATCTGATTGAAGTGTACTTTGGCGACGGTTCGGATCTCGGGCTTAAACTGTATTACAGCGACGAGGACAAGCCGCTAGGTACTGCGGGCGCGCTCGGCAACATGCTCCCTCACCTGGACGATACGTTCTTCGTGACGAACGGCGATCTCCTGACCACGATGAACCTCAGGGATATGGCGCTGCGCCATCTCGCCGAGAATGCCGATGCATCGGTCGGCGTCTATGAGCGCGAGAACAAGATCGACTTCGGCTTGATCGAATTCGACGCCCGGAATCGGATGTGCGCCTACCGCGAGAAGCCGACCAGCAAGTATCACGTCAGCATGGGTGTCTACATCCTCCAACGGGAGGCCGTGCGGCCCCATGTGTCCAACGTCGACTATCTGGACATGCCGAATCTCTTGCTGAAGATCAAAGGCGGCAATGGCAACGTCGTCTGCTACCAGGACAATTGCATCTGGCTTGATATCGGACGGCCCGACGACTTTGCACTTGCGCAGAAGATGTTTGAGGAAGATCGCGAGGCTTTTCTGGGTCATGCGTAGCGCCGTCGTAACTGGCGGTCGGGGTTTCATCGGTCGACATCTTGTCGACGCGCTTCGCCAGCGCGGCGTGGCAGTCACGACGATTGGTCGCAGGCCTTCCGCCGACGTGACGCATGCTGTTCTGGATGAGGCGTCTTGGGATTCATTGGCTCTCGACTGGATCCTCGAAGATGCGGAGCCCGACTGCATTTTTCATCTCGCAGGGCAGGCGCGCGGAACGCCAGCCGAGCTTGCGCACATCAATGGCGATCTGGTGCGCGCCCTGTTTCGCGCGCTCAAACGAACAGGCCTGCGGCCTCGATTGATCATCGCCGGCAGTGCCGCGGAGTACGGCAGTGCGATTCAGGACGGCGAACCCGTCCGCGAAACGGCGACTTGCGCACCGCTCTCCGCCTATGGCATCAGCAAGCAGGCCCAGACCCGCGCGGCGCTTGCTTACGGCGATGCAACCGACACACCCGTGCTGGTGGCGCGCATCTTCAATGCGCTGGGCCCCAATATGCCAACGCATCTGGCGATCGGGGACTTTGCCAGCCAGATCGCGTCCATGCCAGGCAACCGCGGCACGCTGCATGTCGGCAATATTGATGTGCGGCGTGACATGATCGACGTTGAGCACATTGCCACGCTGCTGTGCCAGCTCGCGGACAAACTGGATGCCCGCGGCGTCGTGAATATCTGTAGCGGCCAGGCGCCGCTTTTGCGCGATCTGGTCGAGATGCTGATAGAGTTCTCCGGCCGGAAGGTGGACATCGAGGTGGACTGGTCGAGGGTGCGAGGCAACGAGCCACGCACCATCATCGGGAGTACCGATCTGCTCGAAACGCTCGGCTGTCCACCTCCGCCGACTGACTTCCAAGGCCTGATCGCGCGCATATCTCGCGAGATGGAACAAGGCGCAACGCTGTTGTCATGATCGAAGAAGGGTCCTCTATCGACCGACTGGCCGCCGGCTGGGGGCGGTCGACACGTCGGGGATTCCTCGCTGCGGGTGCAGCGTTCTTGTCTGCGACCACCAGAGCGGCCGGCTCAATACGAGTGAGCGCCGTCGCGCGGAAGCCCATCCGTTGGCTGGCATTCTACGGAGCGGCAGCCGAGGAGGCTGTACTGGCAAGCTACGATATTGTGGTGCTGGACCCGGCCTTTCGAGGCTCGATCAGCGTGGTCGCCAGCGGCGGCGCAAGGGTTTGCGGTTATCTCAGCCTCGGCGAAATCAGCATGTCGGACGCGCTCGTGGCGCAGCTCGATCCCGCGGCGTTGCTTCCGGAGAACCCGGATTGGCCCGGGATCCATCGCGTCGATATCAGGCATCCGGCATGGCGATCGCTCATTCTCGACGTCCGGATCCCGGCTATTGCGGCGCAGGGTTTCACCGGCCTGATGCTCGATACCCTCGACTCGCCCCCGTATCTCGAACAACTGAACCAGGTCTGCTATCGCGGGATGCGTGCTGCCGCCATCGAGCTGGTGGCGTCTATCCGCACCCGCTGGCCGGACATGATGCTGATCATGAACAGGGGTTATGCCCTGTTGCCGGATATCGCCGGACAGATCGACGCTGTGATTGCCGAGAGCCTGATGACCTCGCCCGGGCCGCTCGGCGAAGGCTTTACTTGGGTGGATCGTCACCAGCTCGACCAGCAGCTGGCGCTGCTTCAGCCCGCGACGCGCAGAAATCCGCCATTGCCGATTCTGAGCCTCGACTACTGGAATCCCGATGACACGAGCACGATGGCGGAAATCTATCGTCGGGAACGCGAATTTGGTCATCACCCCTACGTCGCGACGCGATCGCTGGACCGGATCGTGTCCGAGAGCCGCTGATTTCCGAAAAAGCCGCGAGAGAAATACTGGCCACCGACAGCGCTGACGTCGATCTGATGCAGATCAGGGTTCTTGGTTGGCGTTGCCTAAAGTCAGCGGTTACACCAGTCGACAGGCGCGCGCATGTGCCGTCCGGTGCGTGCTTTGCGCGAAGATTGCATGCGGCCTGAAAAAGGGAGCTTGCGTCGTCAGGCCGCGAGCGCCCTCTAGTGAGTATCCGGTCATGTCGAGCACTTCGATCAAGGGTGATCTGGCGGTCCCGGCGCCCGCGAGCAACCGCCGTGAGGATCGAAGTGCGAAGACGGGCGACGACGGCGTGGCGCACCGGGATCTGCCCTTACTCGAGATTCTTTTGCTCACGGAATGGCGAAGGCTGTTCCTCGAGACGTTCTTTATGCTTGGCCTGATCACGGCCTTCCAGCATTGGCTGTTTGGCACCGCCGACGTTCTGGGGCTGCCGCATCCTTACTGGCTTCCTGTGCTTCTGGCGTCGTGCCAATACGGCGTCAACGGCGGCCTCGTCGCGAGCATTGCGGCGTCCGTCATATATTTTGCTCAATTGTCGCCCGCTTCCGCGGTCCAGGACTACTACGCGTACGCGCGGACGGTCGCGGTCCAGCCGGCCACCTGGCTGGCAACCGCCCTGGTTCTCGGCGGCTTGCGCAACCTGCATATTCATCAATTCCAGGAACTGACCGACCAGCTTGCAGCCATGCGTCGCCGTGCCAATGACCTCAGCGGCGGCGTCGAGCGTGCCGCAATCGAAATCTACGCGCTCGAACGTCGGCTGGCGCTTGAAACCGGCAGCGCGGCGGCGTTCTCGCGAGCCCTCGCGCTGATCGATCTGAGCAATCGGCGAGCCGCGGCGCAGAGCTGTGGCGAGTTGTTCCGGGTCGCCACCGGCGTCTCGACCATCACGATCTATCTAGAGGACCACGGCAGTTACGTGCCGGTGTGGGCAATCGCGGACGACAGCGTCCGCCCCACGGGATCGATGCAGGCGCTTACCGGCCTCGCAGTCGAGACGATGATGGCTGGAGACGCCAAACGCGAACTCCCGCCAGACTCAACCGATAGCGAGCCGCGCGTCGAGCGTGCTGTGGTCCGCGTGCCTCCATCCGGTGATGCTGCGGAGCAGTTGGCGGTGATCGTTTGCGACTTCGATGCATCGAGGGATGCAAGCGAGTTTCACCGCCGCTCGAACGAGATGGGACGCGCCTTTGCGACAATTCTGCACGCATGCCCGGATGTGGCGTTGGAGACGCGCTCATGACGTCCGCCGCGGCCCTGCCACTCGTGTTCGGTCGAAGAGAGATTGCACGGCTCGTGCGGCGCTTCCGCCGCCTTGCCGTACTGACGCGCTGGCGTTCCAGTCTTGCTGTCGCGCTGCTCGGATGTCAAACCGCGCTGCTCAGCGCGCTACTTAACGGGCAGATTCAGCTAGGCACCTACATCGTCGTTGATGTCTTTGGCTGCGCGGCGCTGGCGGCCCTTCTAGTATGGCGCGCACGCCACGCCCGGAATCGGGAGCGCTACTTCACGGCGTTGCAGATCGTGGCCTGGTCCGCCGTGGCGGGGCCGTTCGGTACGCTCGTTGCGATGGCTATTGCGTTCTCGTCACCGATCCATTCGTGGATCGCGCGCGATCGAGGCGTTGCGCGCACGACAACAGAGCATGACGAGGTCGAACTCTGCGAGCGCGTTCACATCGCCTTACTCGACCACCGCATCCGTATCGAAGGGGCCTCCCGTATCCATCCGCTGATGGACGTCATTTCTGAGGGATCACAACCGGAAAAGCTCGAGGCTCTGGGCGTTGTTTATCGGAAATTCGAGACGGGATTGGTTGCCGTATTGAGACGCGGCCTGCGCGACTCCGATGCGTCGGTTCGCGTGCTGGCGGCGACTGTCATGTCCAAGCTGCACGCCATATTTGTCGGCAAGGTGGGCGTCTGTCAGGCCACAGCGGCCGCGCATCCGCTGATAGCGCAGAGTTGGTGCAATCTCGCGCAAGCCCGCCTTGCCTATGCTGCGAGCGGCCTGCTCGAAGGCGAGCAGGCGCGGACACAGATCGAGTCTGCCGTCGGTGACTTGTCGCGTGCAAAGGAACTGGATCCTGCAGATCTGGCGTGTGCCGGTCACCAGGAATCCGCGCGGCGACAACTATCAGCCTGGAGGACGTGATGTTGCCGTCGCCGTCCGAGCATCAGGCCGATACGAAGCAGGCAATTGCGGAGCGGACGGCTGACGTCTGCCTGATCGTCGAGGGCGGCTACCCTTATACTCTCGGTGGCGTGGCGTCATGGTCCGACGCGTTGATGCGCGCTTCGCCGAACCTGACGTTCCACGTCATTGCGATCAGCATTTCAAGTCAGCCACGGCGTCGCAGTTTTGTGCTTCCCAACAATGTGCTCGGCGTCACCGACATCCTCCTCGACGTCTGTCCTCGCGGACGCATTCCGACGTCTCGCGACGGAGAGAGCATGAAGCGAATCTTCCAGCGTTTGCGCGGAGCGCTGACCACTGGAAAGGGAGACGAGTTCGCGGAATTGGTTGAACTCGTGCGGATCACAGGCTTGGGACGGGCGGCCTTGCTGGATTCCAAGGAAGGCTGGCGCGCGATGGAGGAGGCATATGAAAGCCTTCTGCCCAACGGCCCTCTCCTCGACTTCTTCTGGTCATGGCGTTTCCTTGTGAGCAGCGTGCTCGCCGTGATCAGCACTCCATTGCCATCAGCTCACGTGTTTCACGCCGTGGCGACCGGGTTCGCCGGCATCGTGGGTAGCTACGCGAAGGTAGCCGCGAAAGCGCCGTTACTCCTGACCGAGCACGGGATCTACACGAACGAGCGCCGGATCGAGCTCGCGGTGTCGGACTGGCTGTTCGACTCAGGCGCTGGAGGTTACGTGACCGCCGAGCCGATCGAGCTGCGGTCGACCTGGCTGGAAGCATTCAAATCCTTCTCAAAGATCAGCTACGATTTCGCCGATATCATCACCACGCAGTACCGCGCCAATCAGAACTTCCAGCGCCATGACGGCGCGCCCGACGAGAAGCTGCGGATCGTCCCCAATGGCATCGACGTCGCCAAATTCGCGGCGGTGCCGAAAAGCACGGCGCCGCGATCACCGACAGTACTGATGATCGGTCGCATCGTTCCGATCAAGGATGTCAGAAGCTTCATCATGGCGGTCGCGCTGCTCAAGGAGCGCGTGCCTGACGTCGTGGCCATCCTGATCGGACCGGAGGATGAGGATCCCGAGTATGCGACAAGCTGTCATCGGCTCGTCGATCAGCTCGGTGTCGCCTCGTCGATACAGTTCCCGGGCCGGGTGCCGGACGTCCTGACTTACCTCGGCGCAGCCGACGTGCTGGCGCTATCGAGCATCAGCGAAGCCCAACCAATCGCGATGCTGGAAGCGGCCGCGGTTGGGATACCGATTGTGTCGACCGATGTCGGATCGTGTCGCGAGATCCTAGAGGGCTTCGATGGGGATCCGGTCAAGGGTCGTGGAGGCTTCGTTGTCGAGCCCTGCAATCCGACGGCGATGGCCGAAGCGCTGGCCACAATCCTGCGTGATCGCGACATGCAGGCGGAGATGGCGAACGTAATGCGCCGCCGCGTTGCCTCTTACTACCACAAGGACCGCGTTCGAGCTCTCTATGAAGGGCTTTACTCCGATCTCGCCGCGCGATCCATCACCTATGGCCAGAACGATGACCGGCATCAATATCACAATTGAGGCGATGACACGGCGCGGGACGCTGGCGGGCGTGTTCAGCGCCTACACATACGCCGCGCTGCTTGTCGCCGGCCCCTGGATTTTTACCGTGCTCGGCCTGTTCAGTCTCGGCGCCGCGTGCACGGGGAACTGCATCGACCTGACGATCTTCCGGTCCATCGTCATCTACAATTCGATGTATGCGCTGATCGTCACGAGCCCGCTGGCCTTCCTCTGCGGACGGTTTGTCTCGGAGCAGGTGGAGCGCGGATGCTGCGATGCCATCTTTCACGCCCTCGTCCTTGCGGTTGGTGCCTTCGGCCTGCTCACTCTCGCAAGCGTTGCGCCGTTCTATATCTATGCAACGACTCTCGACGATGCCGAGAAGGTGGCAAGTATCCAGAACGCAATCATGATCGGCTGCTCGTGGTTGCTGATTCCGTTCCTCGGTGGAGTGCGCGCCTACAATGCCGTGCTGGTGGCGTTCGGTACCGGCGCCGTCTCAATGCTGCTTTTCGGCAGCGCGTTGCACGAGCCGCAGGCGGCAACGCTTCTGCTGGCCTTTAACGGCAGCTTCGCGATCACCAACCTGATCTTGCTCGGCAATGTGGTGTATCGCTTCGGTACGAAGATCGTAGTCGATCACAAATTGCGGGCCAGCTTGATGCGACACTGGGAACTGCCGGCGGCCGGCTTCGTATACGCACTCGGATTGTGGATCGACAAGATCATCATGTGGCATGCCGCGCCGTCTGGCGGCCTGGTGGCGGCCGGCGCGCTGAAGACTATGCCGAGCTACGACACAGCGATGTTTTGGGCGCAGCTGTCCTCGATTCCGATCATCGCAGTGTTCTTCGTTCATGTGGAGACACGGTTCTCCGTCATGACCCACAACTACCATACGCGAATGCAACAGCGCGCGACGCTGCGAGAGCTGAATGAGATCGTCAGCAGCGTCGGGACTTACGTGTTGTCGAGCATGTTCGGCCTGTTCTCGGCGCTCGGCATCGTTGCCGGAATGATGATCATGCTCTCGCTGGCATTCATGCCGGAACTCGGCCTCCGTCCGGCCTACATGGGTATCCTGCGCGTTTCACTGTGCTCGATGGCGTTCTACACCAGCGCGATGTTCTGCTTCACATTCCTGCTCCACCTCGACCTGCGTCGGCCGGCGCTGCTGACCGTGCTGAGCTTCCTCGTGCTCAATGCCGCCCTGACCCTGGCGCTCCTGCCGCTCGGTCCGGATTTCTACGGCTACGGGAATATGATCGCGGCGGCCGCCAGCCTTCTGGTGGGCTTCAGCCTCGTCCTGAAAGAATTGTCCTGGTTGCATTTCCACGCCTTCGTCACCAACAATCCGTCGTTGTGAGGGAGCCAGCGAGAAACGCAATTTCATTCTACGGCAGCTCGTTTGCCGGTTGTACGGAAATTTTCATCACGTGCGCGATTCCGGAGCGGAGGAGGTAGATCATGTGGAAGGGCAGGAAGGTTCTGGTTACTGGTGCGGGTGGCTTCATCGGCAGTCACCTGGCTGAGGCGCTGGCTCAGGCGGGGGCGATTACGACCGCCATGGTTCGATACAACTCTTCCTCGTCGATCGGCAATCTAGCGTTTCTCGATGCGCGAACGCGCGACGCGATACGGATCGTCAGCGGGAATGTTGAGGACAGCGACTTCGTCAACCGGGCGGTCGAGAGGCAGGATGTCGTGTTCCACCTCGCCGCGCTGATTGCCATCCCTTACTCCTACGAGGCGCCGCGTAGCTATGTGCGCACCAATGTCGAGGGCACGCTGAATGTGCTGGAGGCCGCCCGTCGCTGCGGCACCGAACGGGTGGTGCATACCAGCACCTCCGAAGTCTACGGCACCGCGCTCAGGACGCCGATCGACGAGAACCATCCGTTGCAGGGACAGTCGCCTTATTCGGCGACGAAGATCGCGGCCGACAAGCTGGCGGAGAGTTATTACCGGTCGTTCGGGACACCGGTCACGACGGTGCGGCCCTTCAACACGTTCGGGCCTCGCCAGAGCGCGCGCGCGTTCATTCCAACCATCATTTCGCAGGCACTCGAGCGTGACGAGATCCTGCTCGGATCGCTCACCCCAGAAAGGGACATGACGCTCGTCAGCGACACGGTCGCCGGTTTCATGGCGGCGGGGACAACGCAGGGACTCGAAGGGATGACGATCAATCTCGGCACTGGCAAGACTTACTCGGTCGGCTGGTTCGCCGAACGGATCCTCAAGTTGATGGGTGTCAACAAACGGCTCGTCCAGGACGATGCGCGGTTGCGTCCGGCACTGAGCGAGGTCATGAAGCTGGTTTCGGATAACACCCGGGCGCGAGAGATCATGGGCTGGACGCCCACGGTATCGCTCGATGAAGGCTTGCAGCGGACTATTGCATTTTTCCGCACGCATTCGCTGGGCAGCCAGGTGGAAAGCTATGTCCGGTAAGTGGCTGGCCGCAGTGCGTCACGCGATGACATGTCTCAGGTGGTAGTACCCGACGAGGTGTCGAAATGAAGACATCGCGGCAATTCGTCCTCATGGTGGTTGTCGCGCTCGGTGTTGCGGCCGTTGTGTTGTTGCCCCGGCGCGAAGAACATGCCGCCATGCTTGCCAGCGAGGGGCGACATGAGGAGGCGATTGCTCTGCTCGAGCGTCAGTCAGCTGGTTCCGCCAAGGACCCGGACGCGCTCGCGGCGCTTGGCCGCTCCCATGCCGCGCTCGGCGACTTGCCGCGTGCAGTCGAAGCGTTCGATGCGTATCTAGCGATGCGTCCGAATGATGCGGCGGCGCTGCGGAGTGAGGCAGAGCTCCTGCTGCTGGGCGGATCAAGGGATCGTTATCTCGACGTTCAAGCGCGCCTGGTCGCAGCACAGCCGTCTCCCGCAAGTGTCAGCCGGCTGATAGAGCTTTTCCGTCTGCACGGACGCGAAGCGGACGAGCTGGCAACGTTGCAGACTTATGCGCGCAGGGGGATGCTGGATGAATCGCAGCTCGAGCGGCTGGGAACGATCCTCGCCGAACGCGGGAATTGGCGCGAGGCGCGCAAGTGGTTGGAATTGGCCGACCGACGGGCTCCGGCTGCCGCCAGTGCCGGGCGTCTTCTGCTGCTTGAGCTGCTGATCCAGGCCAAGGAGAACGACCGTGCTACCGAACGCGCGCGGGCCTGGATGAAGGCCTGGCGCAGCCCCTTCTTGTGCGCGAAGTTGATTCTCAGACTGGCGCGGTCCGGCCTCGATGCTGGAGCGTCCGAACTGGCATCACACTATGTGGAGCTGATGCCAGACGATGCGCCGGAGATGATCCATTATCTCGCTGGCAAAGGCCGGCAGGGGCTTGCGCATCGGATGTTGCTGCGCTGGGGCGACCGCATGTCCAGGCCGGACGGGCAGCAACTGCGCGCGTTCGTTCAGGCGTCAGCGCTGGTCGGCGATGTCGGTGCTCCGTTGACCAAGATGGCGCAGCTTGTGCGCAGCGGCTCTGACCTGAACGCGCAAGGCAAGTTGGCCGAAGAAGTGGCGAATGCGTTTGGCAAGTCGGCCTTGGCTGCAATCCGGCCGTTTCTGTCGAACGAGGCGCTGCTCACACGGCCGCTGTTTGCCGCAGAGCTTTCATTGTTCGAAGGTAACAGTGAGATGGCACGCTGGTTCCTGGCCCGGGTTGAACCAGCGCAGTTGTCGGCTGAACGGTCGACCGAATGGCTGACGATGCTGCATCGCCTGGAAACCGACGCCGAGGTGGTCACGCGGTTGACGACGCTGTGGAGCGAGGGACGCCTGCCTCCGGAATTGCTTCCCCAGTTCGCCGATGAAGCGGTCAAACAAGGGCGAATCAGAATCCACGACCGGATCTGGAATTCCGTCAGGTATCAACCCGACGGACACGCTTCAAGGTAGTGGCGTACATTATTTACTTTCCGTTGCGTGCGTCTGTATCGTTGCTGATGCAGATCAGTGTTTTACACTCGCTTTGCCGATCGCAACCCGTCAGTTTGTTGCGTGGCCACAACCCGTGTTTTCGTGCCGAGTTGCTCGCGTGTGGCGGGTAGATGCGACTATCGGAGACCCAGGAGGGTGCTGGGCCACTGCAGGAATGGAGCAGTCCGATGCTCGCGATCGTCAGAATTTGTGCTACGATTTTGGTTGCCGTCGCTTTGGCGGGCGGCGTGGCTCTCGGTCAAACCAATCCGCCGCAGCCGGGCGCTCCCGATGCCGCCAGAGCAGCGTCACCGGGCGAGCCGTCGCTTGAAGTCGGCGATAAGCTCAAGATTTCGTTCTACGAAACGATCGATGTCGGGGCCGCGAAGCAGGGAAACCGTGACCGGGCCGAACCGCAGGGCGTGCTGCGAACTTTCTACCAGCGCATGGACCTGGGTGGCGATTACACGGTCGAGCCGGACGGCGCGATTTCGATCCCTCTGCTTGGCCGCTTCGCGGTCGAGAAGCGCGCCCTTGACGAGCTACGGGCCGATATCGCGGTCTCGTTCATGTCGGTGATGGGCCGCAGCGCAAACATCGAAATCAAGATCGCCGAGCGTGCGCCGATCTACGTCCTCGGTTCTGTGAAGAATCCGGGGTCATACAAGCACGTGCCCGGCATGATCGTGCTTCATGCAGTCGCGCTCGCCGGCGGCCTGGACCGTGGCGAAGGCAGTCTGGCCAGTCTGATCGAAGGCGCGCGGGAGATGGAGCGACTGCGCAGTGCGACCGTTCAGGTCAAGCATTTGCTGGTCCGCCGTGCTAGGCTGGAAGCGGAGCGAGACGGCGCCTCGTCGCTGTCGGTTCCGCTGCAACTGGCCTCGCTGGCCGGCGAGGAGGCGGTCGCCCGCAGGCTGATTGCCATCGAGAATACGATCCTTCGCGCCGAGCAGGCCAGGCGCATGCAGCAGGTTCGGGAAGTGAATTCCAAAGCGGATTCCGCGCGCAACGAGATGGAGGCGTTGCGACGCAAGCTCGAGCAGGTCGATGCCCAGAGGGATATGCGGCTTGAGCGCCTTGGCGAGCTGCAAAAGCTCAAGGACCGCGGTTGGGTGACGAGCAATAACGTCGTCACGCTGCGCTCGGAATTGTCTGACATCGAGGCGCGCCGGCAAGACTATCTCGCGCAGATCGCGCAGGCCGAGTCGCGGCTGGCGGAAGCGGAAGAAGCCGGTCCGCGACTGCTCTCGGAGGACGCGGCGAACCTTGCGAAATCTATTGCGACCATTGACAAGGAGATTGCGGCAGCCCAGGAGACCATGACCTCGGCCAGGGCGCTTGCGGTGGTTCTTCAGAAGACGAATGGCGCACCGCAGGCGGAATCTTACGAAATCGTGCGTCAATCCAGGGAAGGTCCCCAGAAGCGCCAGGCGACGGAGATGTCCTCGTTGATGCCGGGCGATGTGCTCAAGGTGATCGCCAAGACGACGTCTCCAGTCGTGCCCGGCGTGCTCGCTCCCTTGCCACAGTCTGAACCCGGTCCGAATCGCACGTACACGTCGAACGAACGGTGAGGGTGGTCCTGTCCTGCACTTGCTGGCGAGATAAGGTACAGAGGTCATTGCTGAGTACCTCACGCCGCCGCTGAAGCTCCGGTGAGCTTCGCGAACCTCTTCCGGAGGAGCGGCGCCATCACGCTGTTCACCACGTATGCAATCAGCCGATGTGATGCATGGGTCGCTCGAGGATCTCGCGCTCGCGTCTGAAAGCCGCGGTCACCATGACGTCGGCATGAGCCCGAAAGATGCGTCGACGTGACAAGCGCATTGGCGCGGTCGTTGCGATCTGCGAGTTACCTCCAAAGGATATTTCTCGACCTGAAAATGCAGCTCAAAGGCTTACCTCTCATTAACGTACGATCAATTTGACGAAACTGCTAAGGTCGGCGCTCTAGATACTGTTTACCTTATTTATTTCTTTTCGAGCATTCGCCGCTGGCCGCGACGTCGGTGCCGAGGCTCACGAGGGCTCCGCAATGATGTTCCGGCACAAGCCATATATCGAAGATGATCTTTCCCCGACGCAAACGTACCCATCCACGGTCAACGCGTCGCACGACGAGTCTGAGCTTGCCCGATTTGTCGAATACATCTGTGCTCATGGCGACTGCCTGCATCTTCGGTCGCAGCAGCGCGTTCCGCTTCCCCAGCCGGGCAAGGTGGTGGTGCTGCGGGAAGGAACGCTGGCAATCGATGCAATGCCGGCAAAGGGAAAGCTGCAGGTGCTGGACTTTCTCCTTCCGCACGACGTGCTGTCAGCCGCGACGGTCCTTCCCGCCCCCGGCGTTTCGTTGCGGGCAATCACTCCCGCTTCGCTGGTGTCCCTGGATCCGCCTCCCGTCAATCGGACCGTGCCGCCGCATGATTACTGGACCTTCCTGGTCATGCGCTGCCACACGCAGCTAGCACGTGCCAATATTCATCAATTGCTGACCGGGCGTCTGGAGACCGAGCAGCGCGTTGCCTCGTTCATCCTGGCGCTCGCGCTAAGGAAGCTGGGCAAGGAGTCGCGCTGCGTGTCCGTCGAACTTCCGATGTCACGCACCGACATTGCCAACTATCTCGTGATCAACTGCGACACGTTGAGCCGTACGATGATGCGGTTCTGCGACAGCGGTCTGATCGAGCGCGAGAGCCGACATGCAATCCGCGTCGTCGACATCGATGCGCTGAAGAAGAAATCTCCGCTCGCCTCTCTGCTGTCGGCGATGTTCGAGAAGCGAACGGACCGACAGGAGTACGGGTTTGGGAGTCATGCCGAAGCACGCACGTCAGCTCCTGCGGACGAAGATCACAGCGTCGCTCCCCTGGTCCTAACCGTCGCCGGATTGCGTTCGCCTGCAAGCAATCCTCACTCTTCGCGCGGCGCATCATAGATTTTCGGAGGGGCCATGTGTGGAATCGTCGGTTTCGTCGGGCAGGGCCCGGCTTCTGCTCCCCTTCTGGACGCGCTGAAGCGGCTGGAGTATCGCGGATATGATTCCGCCGGGATTGCGACGCTCGAGGGCGGCTTGCTGACGCGGCGTCGCGCGGTCGGCAAGCTCGTCAACCTTGAGAGCCGGCTTGCCTCGCAGCCGCTTGCCGGGCGGATTGGCATCGGTCATACCCGCTGGGCAACGCACGGACGTCCAAATGAGAACAACGCGCATCCGCACGCCATCGACGGCGTCGCGGTGGTTCACAATGGGATCATCGAGAACCATCGAGAGTTGCGCAACGAACTCAAGGAGGCTGGTGCGCGCTTCGCCACCGAGACCGATTCAGAGGTGGTTGTGCATCTCGTCAGTCGCGAACTGAAGAAGGGATGCGGACCGGTTGGGGCGGTGCGCAAGGCATTGCCGCGGCTGAACGGCGCGTTTGCGCTCGCGTTCCTGTTCGAGGGGCACGATAATCTCCTGGTTGGCGCCCGAAGAGGCTCACCGCTCGCCGTTGGCTACGGGCACGGCGAGATGTTTCTCGGTTCCGACGCGATAGCGCTTGCGCCGCTGACTGACATGATCAGTTACCTCGAGGACGGGGACCTCGCGGTCATTACGCGAGAGGGAATTGAGTTTCTCGATGTGACAGGCCAGCACCTGCGCCGGGCGCCGGCCAGGATCGCCGGTTCGGCCGTGGTCATTCACAAGGGTGAGCATCGCCATTTCATGGCAAAGGAAATTCACGAACAGCCGAAGGTGGTCGACCAGACGCTTGCGCAATACATGGACCGTTCCAGCGGTACAATCAGACTCCCAAAGCACTCCGGTCTCGACTTCCGCGAAATCGATCGCGTGTCGATTACAGCCTGCGGTACGGCATTCTATGCCGGGTTGATCGCAAGATACTGGTTCGAGCGCTACGCCAAGCTATCAGTCGACATCGACATCGCGTCGGAATTCCGCTATCGCGACGTGCCGTTCGGCGCGGGTAATCTGGCGATCTTTGTGTCGCAGTCCGGCGAGACGGCGGACACGCTCGCCTCGCTGGAGTTCGCAAAAACCCATGGTCAGCGAGTGCTTTCCGTTGTCAACGTGCAAACGTCGACGATGGCACGTGCCAGCCAGATCGTATTGCCGACGCTGGCAGGCCCGGAAATCGGGGTCGCGTCCACCAAGGCGTTCACGTGCCAGCTGGCGACGCTGGCCTGCATTGCGATCGCGGCGGGCCGCGATCGGGGTGTGCTGGCGACCGAAGACGAAAACTTGCTGGTCGGGGCGCTTGCCGATATCCCACGCTACATGACCCGAGCGCTTGAGTTGGAGCCGCAAGTCCGCCAGCTCGCGCGCAAGATCTCCGCGGCGCGCGACGCCCTGTTCATAGGCCGCGGCACCAATTATCCGCTTGCGCTGGAAGGGGCGCTCAAGCTCAAGGAAATAACCTACATCCACGCAGAGGGCTATGCGGCCGGCGAGCTCAAACACGGACCGATCGCGCTGATCGAAAAGGATCTGCCCGTGATCGTGATCGCGCCAGGCAGCGACATGGCGTTCGAGAAGACCATGTCGAACATGCAGGAAGTGATCGCACGCGGGGGCCGTATCATCCTGTTGACCGATCAGAGAGGCGCCTCACTGGCGGCACCCGGCGCCTGGTCTGTGCTGGAGCTACCGGACATGCCGCAGATCGTGATGCCGCTGGTTTTTGCGGTGCCACTGCAGCTCTTGGCCTATCACACCGCGGTAGTCCGGGGTACCGACGTCGACCAGCCGCGCAATCTGGCGAAGTCCGTGACGGTCGAATAGTCCGTCGGAGGCCGCAATCGTCTGCGTCTGCCTATGGGCCACCAGTCCTCAGGCAATCTGAGATGAGACAACGAGTCGCGACCTGGCGGGGAAGGAGCGGTTCTTGCTCGCGAGTCCTCGCGCGCCGGAACGTCGTCTGGCGTTGCTGCTTAGAGGCTGAATGATGGCCGCCTAGACGGAGGTACCAGCCCCTCAGGTTGCTTCTCCTCGGAGACTGTCTTGACGTGACCTGAAAATGACCCGTTTGAAATCGATGGCAGCATTTGCCGTCTTCCAGGGTGTGGGAATCCATTATTGAGGCCCCAGATCGCGGCCTGCGTCCGGTTCTGGACCCCGATCTTGCGAAAGATCGCCTTGACATGGACTTTGACGGTTGCTTCGGCAATATTGATTTTCCGGCCTATGCATTTGTTGGTGTCACCCCCGATGATACAGCGCAAAATCAGCTTCTCGCGCGGGGAGAGCAGCGAAGGGGGAGTATCTTTTTCCGCGACGAGGATTGGCTCGCCCATCCGATCATCGGCCGTGGCCTCAACCGTCTGACTGCTTTTGGGATCGAGTACGCGTGACAGGAATGCCGGTGGGAAAATCGTTTCGCCCATCATGACAAGCTCCATTGATTTTGTGAACCTGTCGCACGTAATGGCGTTGGCGAAGTATCCGTTGGCACCCGCGCGGAATGCCGAACTCATTTCTTTCAGCCCATAACGGTCGGCAACGACCGCGATGCGTCCATCTGGATGCATGCGTCTGAAATTTTCGATTAGCTCGACTACGTATTCAAAATCATCGCCGGTATGGACGATTAGAAAGAGCGGCAAACCATGCGTAGGTTTGCTCTGCCGCAAATCAACTGCGGATGATACCGATGCCAGGATGCGAAAATTCGCTGCACGTAAGATTCTAGCCAATCCTTCCCTAAGCAAAATGCTTTTTCCAATAAGGACGACTGAAAAAAATCGCTGCCGTAGCATGACAATACTCCCAAACTCTGATCAACGTTGAGTAGCGGTTGAAACTTTTATCAACTCTCCCATTTGGCGATCTGCTCAAAAGTGCAGATTCAAAAGTGCAGATATTGTGTCGACTGGATGGAACTTGCGGCATCCTCTTGTCGATATCGCGGCCTTTCGACTTAGCCTAAGTTTAGATGCGAATTGGCCATGCCCCTATATGCCGTTGGCTATAAACAAGCCGTGCGGCAGCGATCACCAAACAATGGATGTCTCTAACCCGAAAGGTGGGCGTCTCTGGGTGCCCGTACCCCAAAGAGGATAGCCCCTACCCCAAACGACGGATGCGTCACTACCCCAAACGATGGATGTCGGTGCACCGTAGATTAGGTTGCCTACTACCAACCCTTTGAAGAAGCTACGACTCTGAAAATATTGCTTGGGCGCGGAGTTTTTAGGGGGACGGGCAGGGAACGCTCATGCGTGGAACCCGATTGGTGATTGCGGATCGACATCCGATCGTTTTGCAGGGGTTGACGTCAGTATTCGCGACGCAGCGCGACTTCGAGATTGTCGCACGGTGCAACAGCGGAACAAGCTGCCTCGAAGCGATCCGGAATTTGGCGCCCGATATCGCGCTTCTAGGGGATTCTTTTCCTGACGTGACGGCATCCGAAATTCTCGCGATCGCCGACGATGAGAACGTTCCCATCCAGCTGGTTTTCTTCACCGCGGCAGTCGAAGACAGCGATCTCGCCGCGGCAATCGCGGCCGGTTCTTGCAATGTGATTTCGAAATACGCAAACAACGAAACGTTGCTGCGATCCCTGAGGTTGGTGGCGGAGGGCGTCAGTTTACTACCGGAATCGTCGTCGGAATCGACGCCAACGGGGAAGGAAGTAAACGTTGCCAATATCGAAAATGTGCTGGCGGTGCTGACGGAGCGCGAGCGCGAAATCATGCGTTTGGTGGCCGAAGGCTTGTCGAACAAGGCAATTGCGCGCCGGCTCAACATTTCCGACGGCACCATCAAGGTGCACCTCCACCACATATATCAGAAGCTTGAAATCCGGAATCGGACGGTGCTCGCGGCGCTCGCCATATCACAACGATACGGCGGATTCGGCGCGCTGTTGCTTGCAGTGTTGACCGCCATAGCGCCGGACGACGTCCAGGCTGCGGATCCGGATGCCACATTCCTCGATGACGACAGCATCGCATATCAGGATCTCGAACACGGCGTATTCGAGCTCTGGACCAAGGAGGCGATTCCGCGAAGCATTATTGTTGATGATCCCGGACAGACGGTCGAACTCAACAGGGTTGGCTCCTCGATCAGCGTGAGCCGGGCCACGAATTCTACCGCCAGAATGGAAGAGTTGCAGGCGGCCCAGAAGGCCGTGTTCGCCAACTTGGCGAAGGGCTACGGGCCATACGGATCCAGCACGCCGTATTATTTCAATCCGCAGCTGCTGCAACCGATCAACTATGTCCCGCCCGGCAGTCCAGCAACGCAAGCCTCTCTTCCGCCGTTGGAGTCGGCTCCAAGCCCGGTACTGGAGATCACCATCGTCAGGCCGCCCCCTCCACCGCCCGCGCCGCCGACGCTGAATGCAGCGGCTGGCCCGATCCTGGTGGATACGGCAGTGTTCGACACTTTCGCAACATCGAACGGAATCTTCGTCGGCGGCAGTCCTCGCGAGGCCGCCGCACTGACCTATGGCATCAGCGACGGCACTGCCGGCCAGATTGTGTGGGACGGCATAACCTACGATGTGTGGAGGGCCGGTCGCTACGGCACGATTTACCTCAACAGCGCGACCGGCGCTTACACCTACGTTCCCGACAATGACGCAGTCAATGCACTAACGGCACGCACGACCGAAAGCTTTACCATCACCGTTTCAGACGGCACGCTCTCGGCCAACCGGACCTTTACGGTCGCCATCAACGGCATGAACGATGCGGCCATCATATCCGGCGCCACAAGCGGTTCGGTAGTCGAAGCCGGCAGCATCGCCAATGGGCTGCTGGGTGAGTCGACCGCGACCGGCACGCTTACCGACACCGACGTCGACAACGCGGCCAACACCTTCACGGCGATCACCTCGCCGAGGCCGAGCACGGGCGGCTACGGCACCTTCACGATCACGGCAGCCGGCGCATGGTTGTATACGCTCGACAACGCCAACAGCGCGGTGCAGGCGCTCAATGCCGGTGACACGCTGACTGACAGCTTCACGGTGACCACCGTGGACGGCACCGCGCAAGTTGTCGCGGTCACTATCACCGGCAGCAACGACGCAGCCATCATTTCCGGCACCGCGAGCGGCTCGGTGATCGAGTCCGGCGGCACGGGCGTCGGCACTCCCGTTGCGACCGGCACGCTAACTGACATCGACGTCGACAATGCGGCCGACACGTTCGCGGCGGTCGACTTACCGACGCAGAGCGACGAAGGCTACGGCGCTTTCACCATGACGGCGTCCGGCGTGTGGACCTACACGCTCGACAACGCCAATAGTGCGGTGCAGGCGCTCAATGCCGGTGACACGCTGATTGACAGCTTCACGGTGGCCACCGTGGACGGTACCGCGCAAGTTGTCGCGGTCACTATCACCGGCAGCAACGACGCAGCCGTCATTTCCGGAACTGCGAGCGGCTCGGTGATCGAGGCCGGCGGCACGGGGGCCGGCACCCCCGTCGCGACTGGCACGCTCACCGATATCGACGTGGACAATGCTGCCAACGCCTTCACGGCTGTCGGCTCGCCGACAGAGAGCGGCGAAGGCTACGGCACTTTCACCATGACGGCGTCCGGCGTGTGGACCTACACGCTCGACAACGCCAACAGCGCGGTGCAGGCACTCAATCTTGGTGGCACGCTGACCGACAACTTCACGGTGACCACCGCTGACGGCACGGCGCAAGTGGTCACCATCACCATCACCGGCAGCAACGACGCGGCCGTCATTTCCGGCACCGCGAGCGGCTCGGTGACCGAGGCAGGCGGCACGGCGGCCGGCATCCCGGTGGCGACCGGCACGCTCACCGACATCGACGTGGACAATGCTGCCAACACCTTTTTGGCGGTCAATACTCCGACCGAGAGCGACGAGGACTACGGCACGTTCACTATGACAGCCTCCGGCGTATGGACCTACGCGCTCGACAATGCCAACGACGAAGTGCAGGCACTCAATGTCGGTGACACGCTGACCGACAGCTTCACGGTGACAACCGTGGACGGAACCGCGCGAGTTGTCACGGTCACCATCACCGGCAGCAACGATGCAGCCGTCGTTTCCGGCACCGCGAGTGGCTCGGTGATCGAAGCCGACGGCACGGGGGCCGGCACCCCCGTTGCTACCGGCACGCTCACCGACATCGACGTGGACAACACAGTCAACACGTTCACGGCGGTCAATTCACCGACGCAGAGCGACGAAGGCTACGGCACCTTCACGATGACGGCGTCGGGCGTGTGGACCTACACGCTCGACAACGCCAATAGCGCCGTGCAGGCGCTTGATGTCCGCGATACCCTGACCGACACGTTCACTGTGGCCACGGCGGACGGCACCACCCAAGTGGTGACGGTCACCATCCATGGCAGCAGCGATGCCGATCCCAACGATTTCGACAACCTCGCTCCGGGACCCGAGGAAGTATCTGATCCGCCGTTCGTCTACGGAACTCCCCAAGGTGAGAATATCGCGGGAGGAGGCGATGAGTTTCAAATCGTCTATGCGGGCGCCGGCGAAGATATCGTCAACGGCACCGGAAGGGATGACACGCTCTATGCAGGATCCGGCAACGATACGATCAAGGGCAATGATGGCAATGACACGATCTACGGAGGATCCGGGACCGATACCGTGAACGGCAATAACGGCAACGACAGCATCATCGGCGGCTTTGGCGGCGACAGGCTGACGGGGAGCAACGGCAACGACACATTCGTCTATCTGGCCGTGGCCGACTCCAACTCGGGCCAGCTCGATACTATTACCGATTTCGCATCGGGGTTTGACAGGCTCAATCTGGCGGCATTTGGCGCTCTGGCGTTCATGGCGCTGTCTCCGACAGCGACGTCCGTGCCCCCGCACACCGTCGCCTGGATCTACGACAGCGCGAACAATCAAGTCATCGTGTACGTGAATCAGACCGATCGAGCCCTTGATATCGGGCATCCGGCCCTCCTGGAGATTCACTTGCAGGGGGTAGCGTCCGTTCAAGAGGCGGATTTCGTCTATCAGCCCGCAACCGCGACCGTCGCTGCCGCCAGCGAGTCGATTGATCCTGCCCTGGCCGCAATGGCGGCATTGGATGTTCTAGCGGAGAGTAGCGCCGAAGCGACCGACAGCGCGAGCGTCACAGGCAGCGGCTGGACCACAGCCGATAAGAGCTTCAGCTTCCATTTCGCGCGAGATCGGGTCGACCTAACCGATTCCACCCGGGCCAGTCTCGACAAAGCTCCGGAGCATGCGACGGAAGACAGCGGCGATGACTCCGTTAAGCTCGCCAGCGTGCCTTCGATTGAGCTTCCCGGGACCCAACTGATGGAGGTTCATTTCACATTCGATCAGCAACCGATCCACGCAGGTGCCTTCGCAACGACGACCAGCGATGCGGTCGCAACGCCTTCAGGAGCCACGATCGATCCTGGCGGACTCGCCGTCGCACTGACAACGTCGCAGCTCGCCGAGCAAGGCGCAACACCGCCAATTGCTGTCGATTCCGGCCAGTTGCCGCGCGCTTTTCAGACAACGTCTGAAGGCGGTTCCGCAGCCGCCAAGCAGCATGTGGTGCACGACGCAGCACCGGGGAGCGCTGCCAGTCACGACCCATCGCAGCGCGATTTGCACACCGCCTCTGATAACGGTCCCGCAGCCGTCGAGCAGCAGGCGGCGCATGACGCAGCACCCGAGAGTGCTAGTCACGGCCAATCGCAGCGCGATTTGCACAGGGCCTCTGGAGCCGGTTCCGCAGCCGCCGAGCAGCATGTGGCGCACGACGCAGCACCGGGGAGCGCTGCCAGTCACGGCCAATCGCAGCGCGATTTGCACACCGCCTCTGATAACGGTTCCGCAGCTGCCGAGCAGTATGTGGCGCACGACGCAGCACCGGGGCGCGCTGCTAGTCACGGCCAATCGCAGCGCGATTTGCACACCGCCTCTGATAACGGTTCTGCAGCTGCCGAGCAGCATGCGGCGCATGACGCCGCACCTGGGAGCGACGCCGGTCACGGCCGATCGCAGCGCGATTTGCACCAGGCCTCTGGAGACGGTTCCGCAGCCGCCGAGCAGCATGTGGCGCATGACGCAGCACCCGGGAGCGCCGATCACGGCCAATCGCAGCGCGATTTGCACACGGCCTCCGATAACGGTTCTGCAGCTGCCGAGCAGCATGCGGCGCACGACGCAGCACCTGGGAGCGACGCCGGTCACGGCCGATCGCAGCGCGATTTGCACCAGGCCTCTGGAGACGGTTCCGCAGCTGCCGAGCAGCATGTGGCGCATGACGCAGCACCCGGGAGCGCCGATCACGGCCAATCGCAGCGCGATTCGCACAGGGCGTCCAATAACGGTCTTCCAGCCGCCGAGCAGCATGCGGGGGATGACGCAGCATCCGGGAGAGCTACCGGTCACGACCAATCGCAGCGCGATTTGCAGGCGGCCGCTGAAGGCGGTCCCGCAGCCTCTGAGCAGCATGGGGCGCAGGATGCAGCACCCGGGAGTGATGCCGATTACGACCCATCGCAGCGTGATTTGCGAACGGCCTCTAATGACGTTCTCCCGGCCGCCCAGCAGCATGCGGGGGATGACACAGCATCCGGGGGTGCTGCCGATCACGACCAATCGCGGCGCGATTTGCAGGCGGCTGCTAATGACGGTCCCCCGGCCGCCGAGCAGCATGAGGCGCAGGACGCAGCACCCGGGAGTGGTGCCGATCACGACCCATCGCGGCGCGATCTGCAGGCGGCTGCTAATGACGGTCCCCCAGCCGCCCAGCAGCATGCGAGGGATGACGCATCATCCGGGAGTGCTGCCGATCACGACCCATCGTGGCGCGATCTGCAGGCGGCTGCTAATGACGGTCTCCCGGCCGCCCAGCAGCATGCGAGGGATGACGCAGCACCCGGGGGGGCTGCCGATCACGACCCATCGCGGCGCGATCTGCGAACGGCTGCTAATGACGGTCCCCCAGCCGCCGAACAGCATGGGGCGCAGGACGCAGCACCCGGGAGTGATGCCGATCACGACCCATCGCGGCGCGATTTGCGAACGGCTGCTAATGACGGTCCCCCAGCGGCCGAGCAGCATGGGGCGCAGGACGCAGCACCCGGGAGTGATGCCGATCACGACCCATCGCGGCGCGATTTGCAGGCGGCGGCTCATGACGGTCCCCCAGCCGCCGAGCAGCATGTGGCGCGGGACGCCGCATCCAGGAACGGTGCTGATCCCGGCCAATCGCAGCCGGACTTGCACACAGTGTCTGCAGACCCGTCCAACGACTCGGATTCTGAATCGAACCTGAGCACTGCAGGCAAGAACCAGCTCTTGCTCGCCGCCGCCGGTCACGCAGAAATGGCGGCCGCGCCGGAATTCGAAGATTCTCTACAATTCAAGAACGAGATCGCCGCTTCCAGACATTCGGACGCTGTTGACCTGGCGGAGATGGGCCACGGTCCGGCGTCGGCCGCGCATGCCCGGGACGCTGCCGGACAAGACGCTTTGGCGTCTATCCAGGATGCAGAACCGGCTTGGCTATCACTTGCGGAGCAAACCGCCGGTGATCACGCCAAAGGCGGCCATCATCATGTGATGCACGATCTGATCGTGTGATGATGCTGTGTGCTTGTGGGTTCGCCATATCAAAAAGACAAGCTACGCGTCCCGTTCTGAAAAAAGACCCTCAATCGCCCCAAGCCGAAGTGGCGCGAAGCTCCTTGGCGCGTCCACCCTGAAGAACTACTGGGGGAAGCGGGGCGTTTCTGGTGCGGTGTCCAGCAAGCAGGCTGTAAATGAAAAACAGCCATCGATTCAGTGGTGGGCCCGGCAGGACTCAAACCTGCAACCAGACCGTTATGAGCGGCGGAATATCGATCAGGTTCGTTGATTTTGCTGCGTTTTCAATTGATATCAATCGCGTTCGGTGCGTCTTGTTGAGATCGTTCTGGTGCGAAACTGGTGCGGCCGGTGTTGGCCCCTCAAAGGCTCCGGTCCAGCGTCAGCGGGGAAGGAGGCGACCGGCACGCGGGCGTGAGGATTAAGCTCGGCATGGCCGAGTAGTTCGCCGGCAATCTCTTGAGTGGCCCCATCGATTGTTTGCCAGCTGGCTCTATACATCGATGTCCGAAGTTGAGTGCATGGGCTCCGCTGCAAGGTGCCCAAGATGCTACTTCACATATTGCTTGGCGAATTGGCCGCAAGTCATGGCAGACAAGGTTTTGAGCAGGGGACATCCGATCCTGCAAAACCTGTTCAGAACGTGTCGGCCACACACCCTGACAGATCTGACGTTCCCGGTCAGCCCCAGTCGTTCGCTTCACTTGAGCAGCGGTCTCAGTCTCGGCCATCCGCCTCGGGATAGCGTAGCGAACAGTCACGGCAAACCTGCAGAGACATGAACCCGGCAGCGCGGCGACAAGATCAAAACCGTGCGTTTGGGCCGACCAGCCGAGCCGTTGGACCTAGAAGTTTTCGTCCGGGTGGACTCGTGACACCGCAGACAACTTGCGTCAGGTTGGAGCACGGTACCGCCATAACGAACGATGCCTGTCAGGAGAGCTATGAGTAAGAAGATGACCCTCGAACGCGCCACAGAGTTTGGAAGCGCCTGGAACAGCCGTGACCCGGACCTGATAGCAAGCTTCTTTTCCGAAGACGGGGTTTATCATGCATCTGTCGGACCTGATCACCTGGGAAAGACGTTCGTAGGACGGGGGAAAGTGAGGGAAGGCGCGAAGGTGTTTTTCGAACGTTTTCCGGATGGCCGATTTGAGAACCTGAAAGTGGTCGTTTCGGGCGATATTGGGACTTTCGAGTGGGATTTCGTCGCGAGCGATTCTACCGGCAAGCAGGTGCGAACCGCCGGCTGCGACTTGCTTGAATTTCGGGGCGATCTGGTCACGAAGAAGAACGCGTTCCGCAAGGCGCTGGATAAAGTGCTTTGAAGTGCTACGACCGAGCGGCGCAATCGCTGGCGCTTCTAGCGCAGCACTCTGGTTGCCGCAGCAGCCAGGCGCTTGCAGGCCGTGACGATTTCGGTTTCAGACAAGCATGGATAGCCGAAGAAGATCGCTCGTTCTCGCAAGTGCATGTTATTGAAGTCAATCGCCGGACTATCGTCGATAGAGTAGATGCCGACCCCTACATGAAGGCATTCATACTGCAGCGCCCGTGCATTGTAGATGCTGTCTGGTAGTATCCAGGTCAGGTGCATGCCACCGCCTTCACCCATGATAGTGATCTCATTGAAGTGTGCTCGTAACTGCTCGAGCAGCGTGTTTCGTCGCTTCAGGTAGGTTTGCCGAATCTGCCGCAAATGACTGCGGAAGCCGCCGGAGGACAGAAATTCGGCGATGACCGCCTGCTCTAGCCATGGGTTTCCGTTGTTGAGAAGCGCCTTGGCCTCTCGAACCGGACCTATGAGTTCTTCGGGCACGACCAGATAGCCAACCCGCAGACCGGCTCCGATCGATTTGGAAAATGTTCCGATGTAGATGACGGATCCGCTCTTATCCAGGCCAGCCAGGGCTGGAAGAGGTGAGCCATCGTATCGGAAGTCACTATCGTAGTCGTCTTCAACGACATACGTGCCCATGCTGTTTGCCCATTGAAGAACTTTCAGTCTCCGGCTCAGAGACATCGTCACTCCCAATGGAAATTGGTGTGACGGTGTCACGCAGATTATGCCTCGTTCACGCTCGACAAGCTCGTCGACACACAGACCTTCATCGTCTACAGAAATCGGGACGATGGATGCGCCGTAGCTTTCAAAAACGAATGGCACCCCCTTGTAGCAGGGGTTCTCGACATAGACCGTCGAGCCGGGAGGGCTCAGAACCTTTGCAATGAGGTTCAGGCCCTCTTCGCATCCGGCAACGACAATCACTTGGTCCGCATGTGCACGAATACCGCGAGCTGTTGCGAGATGCGCTGCGATCGCGACGCGCAATTCCTCCAGGCCGGCTGGGTTGCCATACTCCGTCATTCGGCGGCCGCTGCTCGCCATCTTCTCAACGATCAGTCTGGTCCATAACCGTTCAGGAAAGGAGCTGGCGGCGGGGCGTCCGATTCTAAAGTCCAGTTCGAGCCTTTCCTTCGGACGCTGATAGAGAAGCGGGCTCCTGTGACGTAGCGGCATGATCTTGTTGGACGTGACCGAGAAGGCTCGCTGTTCCGCATCGACGCTTGCGGTCGATATGCTGAGCGCCGTCTCTGGAATCTGCTCGCTGACAAAAATTCCTGCTTTGCCTTTGACCTCCAGGTAGCCTTCTGAAATGAGCCGATCGTAGGCGTTGATGACCGTGTTTCGCGATATGGCCAATTGGCGGCTGAGATCGCGCGAAGAAGGTAGCTTGGAACCCGACGATAGCCCGCGATGCAGGATGAGCTCGCGAACCTTCGTCATGAGCTGATCCTGCAACGACGCGCTTAGATTTTTGTCGATGCTTATAGGTAGTTGCATGATTGTCCCGGTTCGTTTCCTGCGCGGCAAAGACAAACACATCCGGCGCTGGACCTCCAGACGACCCTGAACAATCGATTGCCGGTGGATCCAAGGAAATTCCCGCCCGTGGTTCTGTCCAGCCTTCATTCTCCCGGTCCAGACTGGGGAAACCGATGCGGACTATTCAACCGGAGAGACAGACGATGAACGTTCAACCGCTCGCGAGATCAGGCGACCGTAACCCTCGCACCATGGAGGAGGCGCGGGTCATGGTGAAGTACGTCGAATCCCTCTTCAATCCCTGGAATGTGGACGCACTTGTCGACGGCTTCACGCCGGACTGCGTCATCCGGTTCTGCGATCTTCCCGAATTCAAAGGACAAGAGTCGCTCAGGAAATTCTTCACGGCCCGCAGCCAGCGCCAGAAGAACTACACCCTCGTCAAGACGCTCAAATCGCTGATGAACGACACGATCTGCAACACGTGGGAGGGGCAGTGGGAGGACGCCGCTACCGGCCAGAAGATGGCGGGGTTCGGCTGTGAAGTCTGGCTGATGCGCGACGGGAAGATCGCCGTATGGGAGGGCGCCTTCAACGCAGCCCCCGTCGGTGCGAAAGGCGCGATGGAAGGGTTGTTGACCTAGCGGTTTAGGGGGAGGGGAATGATGAAGCGGTTCGTTCAAAGGGCGCTGCTTGGCCTTGCTGCGACAGTTGGTCTTATCGACCATGAACTGGGGTTCACGGCGCAGGTCGCGGCCCAGGAAAAAATCAAAATCGGCTTTGTCTTTTTTCTTTCCGGTCCCGGCGCGGCCTACGGAAGCCACGCGCGCGACGGCGCAAAGCTGATCGTCGAGGCCCTGAACGCGGGCAAGGTCCCGGCACCTTACGACAAGGTTGGCTTCAACGGCGTGCAGATCGAACCGGTCTGGGCCGACGAGGCAGGCGGTACGCAGAAGCAGCTCGCCGAATACCGCCGGCTCGTAGAACGCGAAAAGGTCGATATGGTGATCGGCTACAACTCGAGCGCCGATTGCAACGCGATCGCTCCTGTCGCCGAAGAACTCGCTGTACTCACAAACTTCTTCCATTGCGGTAATCCGCAGTTGTTCGAGGAAATCATCACCAAGCCCGAATATTCCGTGCGTACCGCGCCGCATGGCACAATGGATCAGGTGGGAGCGGCTCGTTATGTGGTCGATCGGATGCCCGGTGTAAAAAGCGTCGCGGGTATCAACCAAAACTACTCCTGGGGCCAGGATGCATGGGTCGAATTCAAGGCCGCGATGACAGCCCTGAAGCCGGACGTCGCATTCAAGAACGAAAAGTTTCCCAGTCTTGGTGCAGGTGAGTATGGAGCCGAAATCAGCTCGCTTTTGAGCGATCCTGCGGACGTGGTCTTCTCCAGCTTCTGGGGAGGCGATGCGGATGCATTTGCTCTTCAGGCCAAGGCCCGCGGACTGCCTGAGAAGTCAAAGATGGTTCTCACCGTGGGCACAGGCACGGTCGACACTCTGGCCGAGAACGCTATCGTAGGATCATATCTCGGCGCTCGAGGGCCCCATGGATACCTCGCGAAGAGCTCTGTTCTTTCAGACTGGTTTCTGCGCGAATATCAGGCGACCTATAAACGTGTTCCTCCGTTAGGCGCTTACGCTGCCGCGCAAGGCATATTCGGCATCAAGGCAGCTTACGAGAAAGCTGCCAACGGCAAGCCGGGCAAGCAGAAGACCGAATCCGTCGTGGGGGCTCTTCGCGGGCTCACCTTCGAAACGGCCAACGGCTTTCCAATTACAATGGCTTTGGCGAACGGGCACCAGGGCATCCAGGCAACTGCCTATGGCACCTTTGCCGGTTGGGACAAGGAAAAGAATGCCGCCATTTTCCGCGACATCAGGATTTACCCCGCGGAATGCGTAAATCCGCCTGACGGCATAAAGGCCGTGGATTGGATCAAGTCCGGTTTCAAAGGCGCGAAATGCTGACCAGTGGCTCTCGAGCTTCCTTGAGTGGTAACTGCCAAGCAAAAGTCTTGAAGTGATGGCGCTTGCGCTGGAAGGGAGCATGCAGTTGCTGGGTCATCTTGCGACGATCGTTATCGATGGCGTCTCGTACGCAGCTTGGCTCTTCATTATCAGCGTTGGACTGACCCTTGTCTTTGGTGTCCTGCGTATTCTGAACATAGCGCATGGCGGCATGTACGCCGTCGGCGCCTATCTGGCAGCCTATGCCATTGGCGCTGCGGCAGCCAACGGATTTGGTGCCGGCGCGCAGCTCCTTTTTGCAGCGACGCTTGCCGTCGCCTGCGGGGCGGGGCTCGGAATCCTGATTGAATGGACGGTCCTCAGGAGGCTCTACCGCTATCCAGAGGTCTTGGTGCTGTTCGCGACCTACGCGGTGTTCCTCATCTTCGAAGATGCCACGAAACTCCTCTGGGGCGGACAGTCCCGCTACGCCAACGCTCCGCGTGATGCGCTCGGGCAGATCCGGTTGGGAGAATTGATTTACCCCGTTTACGACCTCGCCATGGTCCTGGTCGCTATTCTCTTGGCCGTTGCAGTGTCACTCACGCTCTCCTCTACGCGTATCGGCCGGTGCGTGACCGCGGTCGTCTTTGATCGCGAAATGAGTGCCTCGATGGGCATTAACGTCAATCGGATTATGACGGGCACCTTTCTCGTCGGAGCGGCGCTTGGCACGCTGGCGGGAGCACTGACAGCGCCAAAAATCGCCATCAGCTCGGGCATCGGCGTCGACGTGATTGTTCTTGCCTTCGCCGTCACTGTCATCGGTGGGCTTGGGAGCATCGGTGGCGCCATGGCAGGCGCTGTAATTGTGGGCATGGCCCGAGCCGTTACGGCGCACCTCTTTCCACAGATCGAACTCTTTGCCGTGTACGCAGCGATGGCAGTCGTCCTCGCCGTTCGACCGCAGGGACTTTTTGCGCGACCAGAGGCACGCAAAATATGACTCTTCGAAAGCCCGATACGACGATCGTTGTTCTACTTCTCCTGGCGATCGGAGCTTCGATCGGCGCCTGGTGGATTCCGGGCTGGATTCGCTTTATCAGCCAGATGGCAATCTCCGCAGCGCTGGCGTCTCTCGGCGCGATGGTGTTGCTGCGGGCCGGCCTGTTGTCGTTTGGCCAGGGACTCTTCTATTTCGCCGGCGCCTATACCGCAGCCTTGTCCTACAAGTATCTAGGTCTGAACGAAGCGGTTCTGCTGATTCTGTTCAGCATCGCGATTTCCGGGGGCGTTGCAGCGGCGATCGGGTTCTTCATCTCAAACTACCGCGGCATTTTCTTTGCAATGCTGACGCTTGCAATATCAATGCTGGTCTACGGTATTGCCGTCAAGGTATCCCTGTTCGGCGGTAGTGACGGATTGAACATTGGGCTGATCTCTATTCTTGGTTTTCGCTACCGGGGCCCCGACCTCCAGCTTGCCATGTTCCTGATCTGCATCTGGACGGCGGGCCTGATGGCAATGGTAGCTCATCTGTTTCTTCGGTCGCGGCTCGGCAAGGTGATCGAAGCCATCGAGGACAACGAGGTTCGCCTGGAATATCTGGGAACGTCGGTTCGAAGCTCTATCCATGCGGCGTACGTTCTGGCGGGTGCACTCGGGGGCGCGGGCGGTGTACTCGCGGCACTTTCAGCGCGCCACGTTGATCCCGGTTTTGCGTACTGGACGACGGCAGGCGACTTTGTCTTCATCGTCATTCTAAGTGGTCAAGCAAGTGTGCTCAGTCCCTTTTTCGGCGCGTTCGCGCTCGAGGTCCTGCGAACATTCGCGGCGGCCAATTTCCCGGATGCATGGCAGATGGTTCTTGGCACGATCATGCTGTTGATTGTGTTGTTTGTTCCAAAGGGTCTCGGGCACATATTCATCGCCCTCGGCGCCCGCTGGAAAGCTCGCGGCCGCACCGTCGTTCCGGCAGCGATGAACGAAGAAACGGCGCGGCCATGACGCCTGTACTTGAATGCGTTGATATCAAGAAGAGTTTTGGCGGTGTTCTCGCAACGCAAGGCATCGATCTCTCCATCTCTGAACGCGAGATTGTCGGCATTATTGGCGCCAACGGGGCAGGAAAGACGACGCTGCTCAACATCGTCTCCGGCTATCTCACACCCAGTGCGGGCAGGGTACTTTTTCGCGGTGCCGATATCACGGGCACGCCTCCTCGCGTGTTGGCGAAAAGAGGGATTGCGCGGTCATTTCAGATTCCGCAACTATTCGTCAGGTCGACGGCGCGTGAAAACATGATGTTGGCTCTTGCCCTGCTGTGTGAGCCTCGATCCGCATTGCTGCGGCCATTCGGTGATCGGGACCTGGAGGCGAGGGCCGATATCGTCCTAAAATCCTACGGGCTGACCGGACATGCGGATTCGGTCGTAGGCAATCTGCCTCAAGGCGTTCGCAAACTGCTTGATATCGCCATGGCGACCTGTGCCGAGCCCAAGCTGTTACTGCTGGACGAGCCAACCAGTGGAGTCAGCAGCGAAGAAAAGCATGATCTCATGAAAGGATTGGCGAAGCGCTTCGCGGCGGACGCGATGACTGTCCTCTTTATCGAGCATGACATGGAGATCGTGCGGGAGTATGCGTCGCGCGTGATTGCCCTCTATGACGGACGGGTCATTGCCGACGGCATGGCGAACGCGGTCTTCGCAGATCCTGAGGTAAAGCGCCTCATCCTCGGGACCCGCGACGGGAGCGCCGGACATGCTTAGGCTGTCGCATGTGAGCGTAAAGATTGCAGGTGCCGACATCTTGCGGGATGTGTCTCTCGAGCTGCAGCCCAAATCGTTTGTCGCCTTGGTCGGCCGAAATGGTGCTGGCAAGACAACGCTCATGCGCGCGATTATGGGATTGTTGGCTGTTTCGTCAGGGCGAGTTGAGATCGATGGCCAGGACGTGACCCGCCTGGAGGCACATACAAGATCGCGCCGCGGGGTCGGCTATATGCCTGAGGATCGTCGCCTGGTGCCAGACTGGACCGTCGAGCAAAATATCAGGTTGCCATCATGGGCTAGCCGCAAACAAGACGTAGAGAGCAAGCTCGAGCGAATCTATGCGCAAATCCCCGAGGTCGCAAATTTTCGCGATCGAAAGGCTCTGCAACTAAGCGGAGGCCAGCAGAAGCTCGTGGCTTTGGCGCGCGCCATGATGGCCGCCAGCAATTTGCTGATCCTGGATGAGCCATTTGAAGGCGTTGCGCCGGCCTTGGTGCAGCGATTGGTCGATATTCTCTCCGATCTTCGCCGGCAGAGCGCGCTGAGCGTACTGGTATCCGAGTCAGACGGTACACATAGCGATGATCTGGTCGACCACGGTTATGTCATTGAGCGAGGACGTGTGGCGAAGCCGTCCTTCTAGAGACGGCACGGTGAACCAACTCGATCGCGGACTGTATCTGTGACGGATCGAGGCATGGATAACCCAGCAGCAATTGGCGGGAGCTTTGAGGACGCGGCCGCAGATGATGCGCGGGACTGGCCTGTAGGGCGTAGACGCCCACGCCGCAGGTCCTGGCCATCTCCTTGAGCTTGGCTGCAGAGGGTAAACTCGAATCAAGCATCCAGACGAGGTGCATGCCACCTTCGAAGCCACTCATCTCGCTCTGTGGGAAAAGCGATGCGACGCTGTCCATCAGCGTGTTTCGGCGCTCTAGATAACAGGTCCTCATTCGCACGAGATGTTGCTCGAACGAACCGGACGAAATGAAATCGGCGGTAACAGATTGCTCGAGCCACGGATGGCCGTTGTTCATGATCGACTTCAGGCTACGGGCCGAAGGCGCAAGGTCCGCGGGAAACACCGCATAGCCCAAGCGAAGTCCGGGACTGATCGATTTCGAAAATGTTCCGAGGTACACGACCGACTCCGGCGCGAGCGCCTGGAGTGCGACAAGCGGCGAGGAATTATGCCTGAAATCGCTGTCATAGTCGTCTTCGATGAGGAAGGTGCCGGTTTGGCGCGCCCATGCGATCAGCGCATTTCGGCGTTCGGGGGAAAGAGTGACGCCCAGAGGAAATTGGTGCGAGGGGGTTACGTAGCCGATGCACGCGCCATCCAGCGGAAGCAACTCGGTATCCAGCCCGTCCTCCCTGACAGGCACCGACACAAGCCGGGCTCCAAGTGATGTGAAAACCCGGACCGCCCCGTCGTAGCAAGGATCTTCCAGAAGAACGGGCTTGTCTTTCTGCAACAGCAGCCGCGCTACGAGATTCAGTCCCTCTTGGGCGCCGGCCGTCACCACCACCTGATCAGGATGGCAAAGTATGCCACGAGCGGTGCGCAGATGCGTTGCAATTGCCTCGCGAAGAGGCAGATATCCGGCCGGGTCCGTATAATCGCTGATCAATTTTGTGAACGAATCCAGGTGCTCGATGGTGAGCTTTCGCCAGAGATTACGTGGGAAAAGCCCGGCGTCGGGCCTGCCGATCCTGAAGTCGTACGGCAATCGTTCGCCTGGCTTCTGAAAGAGCTCCATCCCGTCGACATGAGGCACTGCCCGAGGGCCAGTCATCTGGCATGCGGTGCGGGCCAGCGAGACTTGCTTGATGCGGACGTACGCGGTCGGCAGTTGATCACAAACGAATGTGCCTAGTCCCGGCCTCGTTTCAATCAAGCCGTCGTCGATCATGCGCTCGTAGGACAGAACGACTGTACGCCGCGAGACGCCCAATTGTGTGGCCATTTCGCGGGTCGACGGAAGCTGTGTGCCGGGCGGCAAAATTCCACGGCTGATAAGTCCTCGCACCTGGTCGACCAACCGGTGCTGGAGATGGCCATTCCCTGCCGCATTTATATCGATAGGCAATTGCATGAGGGTATTTCAAGCAATGCACGTGCCACCAGGTTACCAAAGATCGCCTCCAGGCGCAGCGTTGGACGCATGGACCCATCGTTTTTTCTCGATCTGGATCCACGGAGATATGCCCCGGAAATGTTCAGTTCTCGAGTCGGATCGTGGGTCCGAGGCTCCGATACGCGGAGGTTTGTTGCGATGAACACGATGGAAATTGAAGGCAATCCAAGGACGCTTCAGGAAGCGGAGGCGCTTGTCCGTCAGGTCGAGCAGTTGTGCATGCCCTGGGATGTCGAGGGAATGGCCGCCGGTTTCACCGAAGACTGTGTCGCCCGCTTTGGATTGCTTCCGGAAATGCGAGGCCGTGAAGCCGTCAGAGAGTTTTTCCACAAACGCAGTGAGAGGCAGAAGAACTACCGGCTGAAAAAGAACATTCGAGCGATGGCTGGCTCGACATTGGCGATCGATTGGAACGCGACGTGGGAGGATTCTCAGACCGGTGAAATGATGCAGGGCCACGGTGTCGAAATCTGGCAGCTGCGGGGAGGCAAGCTTGCGGTCTGGGAGGCCGCCTTCAACATCGGCGCAAAAGATGCCGAAGGACAGCTCGGCATTATCTGACCTTATGCCGGCCGAGCCCGCAAAGGCCAGCCGGACGCGCATTCGCTCCGCGGCTGGTCGTTGATATCAGGACGACGTCTCCGGTCGACTGCCGAAGGCGCTCGTTTGCGTAAAGCGCTTTCGCGTCATTCACCAGCCCGGCCTTCGCGCACACCTGCCAGGTTTCGTGGATCAATCGAAAAATGCTGGACTGGTCCCAGCACCATTTCTAAATCGTTCTAATCTTGGCTTCACCAGCGCAATGGGCGCGTGACAGGTGAGGGCGAGCGAATGGCTGTGTATCAGAGCATGCAGAGGGTGCGGTTCTCGAGCGAGGACGGCTACAAGAAATTTCAGGTCGTGTTTGCCAATGTGCGCCACCAGCTGAAGAAGTTGCCGGGCTTTCTTCATTTGACCTGGTGGGTGCATCCGGATGATCCCCATTGGTACAACGAAGTAAGCTTCTGGACGAGTTTCGAGGCCCTCAAGGATTGGCACATGGACACCTACCATAAGCACGCCAAGGAGTGGGCGGTCCGCACCGGCGCCATCATGGAGGACATCGTCGTCAATTTTGAATACAAGAATGCGCGCCTCATCCGCGTGTGCCCTGCCTGTGCGCATATCTCGGATACGGCGTTCGATGTCGCCATGGAGCAGGCCGCGCTGGCAGAGCCTTGTCCGAAGTGCGGCTTCATCTTCCCCGTGATGGCCGAGACCGCCAACAGCACGGCTGTGTTCAAGGATGTCGCGGCAGTCCCAACGGCAATCGCCGCGGAATAGCTTGTCTTCCGGGGCGCCCGATGGACCTTTCCGTTAACTGCGAGGGCTGGCCCGGAGCAGCTGTCGATCAGCTTCTGCGGGCGCGGGTGTAAGTCACGGGGTAGTGGATGCCAAGAGGCGGTAGCGGGAAGTTGCCGGTCACGGTCCTTTCGGGGTTTCTCGGGGCCGGCAAGACGACCCTGTTGAACGAGTTGCTGTTGAACCGGGTCGGCCGGCGCATCGCTGTCATCGTCAATGACATGTCCGAGATCAACATTGACAGGGTGCTCGTCGAGACCGGAGGGGCACGGCTATCCCGTACCGAAGAAAGCCTCGTCGAACTCAGCAATGGGTGCATCTGCTGCACGCTTCGAGGCGACCTGATTGAGGAAGTGCGAAAGCTCTGTGCCGAACAAAGATTTGACCATCTGGTTATCGAAGCAACCGGCATTTCGGAGCCGTTGCCGATAGCGACGGCATTTTCGTACCGCGATGATTATGGCCGGAGCCTGGAGGATGCGGCTTATATCGACAACATGGTGACTGTGATCGATGCGGCGCGGATCGCAGACGATTTCTGGTCACGGGATTTCCTCCAGTCCCGGCAGAAGGATGTGTCGGTTGAAGACAAGCGAACAATTGTTGAATTGCTCGTCGACCAGGTTGAGTTCGCGGACACCATCATCCTCAACAAGATCTCCTCGGCTACCGCCGAACAGCGAAAGCATGCTTATTCCGTCATTCGGGGGCTCAACGCTGATGCCGAGATTTACGAAACCGATTTCGGGCGCGTGGATCTGCCGCAGATCATTGGTGTGAACCGGTTCGATCCGGAAAAGGCAGCGCTTCATCCGCTTTGGAAAAAGGAGCTCGAAGGTTTCAAGGAACATGTGCCGGAAACCGAGGAATACGACATTTCGAGCTTTGTCTATCGGGCACGACAGCCGTTCGATCCGGAACGGTTTTCTGCATTCTTGTCGAGCTCGTGGGGCGGGATACTGCGCGCAAAGGGCTTCTTCTGGTTGTCAACGCGTCCGAGGTGGGTCGGCGAGCTGAGCCACTCCGGCGCACTGCTCCGAACCAGCGGAAGAAGCTGGTGGTGGAGCGCGGTTGATCAAGCGCGGTGGCCCAAGGATCCCGCGTGGCGAAGTGCCCTGGATGCGGTGTGGGATCCCCGCTACGGCGACCGAAAGCAGGAATTGGTCTTCATCGGCGTCGATTTTGATCAAGACGACCTCAAAAAGCGGCTCGACTTCTGTTTGACCGTCTCTCGGCCGTCGCCGGACCCGTCGCGCCTTTACGATGAAAAAGACTGCTTCCCGGTCTGGCGGGCGAAGGCAGACGCCTAGATCGTGGAGCACCGCCCCTGGAGCACCGCCCCCGGCTCGTTTTCTCAATGAGTTCAGGGTGCGAGATGCCGTCATGCGGCGGCATGCAATTTGCTTGGTGTTTCCTATGGATATCAAGCAAATCTCCTATTTTCAGGCTGTCGCGGACAGTGGGAGTTTCGCGAAAGCGTCTGAGAAGTTGCATATCTCGCAGCCGGCAATCAGCGCGCAGATCGGGCAGCTTGAGGCCGAGCTGAACACCGAGCTTTTGATACGGCATGCACGAGGGGTGCGGCTGACCGCCGCCGGTTCCCTGTTTCTCGAGCACGGTCGCGACATTTTGGCCCGTATCGATCAGGCGCGAAGCGCGGTGGCCGAACTTGATCGCGAGGTTTCGGGCAGCGTGACGATCGCCATGATGACAACGATAGCCAACGTTGTGGCTCCGAAGCTGCTGGAGCGGGCAAAACGAGCTTACCCGAAGCTCGATGTAAAAATTTTCGAAGCGTTGAGCGGAGAGGTTACGGCTTG
Source organism: Bradyrhizobium lablabi (assembly GCF_018129385.1). Taxonomy (GTDB): domain Bacteria; phylum Pseudomonadota; class Alphaproteobacteria; order Rhizobiales; family Xanthobacteraceae; genus Bradyrhizobium; species Bradyrhizobium lablabi_C. Next base: position 252,454 of record NZ_JAFCLN010000007.1, on the reverse strand, counting down.
GCATGCCGATGGCCGTTTCGACCTGTCGATTCTCTATCTTCCGGAAGGGCACAACGTGTCCGGAGCGATATCCTTTGTGAAAGAACAGCTCTATCTGCTTGGACCGATCATAGGCGGGACGGAACTTGGCAAGCCGATCCGATTTGCCGAACTGAGCACGATACCTCTGCATCACACATCGCGGATACATGCCTGTCGTCTTTTGCTCGATAGCATGTCGAACAGAATGCGGGTTGACCTCAATATCATCGCCGAGATCGACTCCATCACGCTGCTCTACGACTTCGTGGCAGCGCGGAACGCTTACAGCATCTTTCCTTGCGTCGGCGAAGCGCCGCTGTTTCAGCGCGCAGTGGACTACCGGCCGATCGTCGACCCGCCGCTTGCGCTGCAAAGCTACATCGTTCGAGGCGCGAACCGACCCAACTGCCGGTCGATCAACGCGGTGGTCGAACTGCTCTCGCAGCTTGCCGGCGAGTTTACGGCGCCCCGGAGCATCACACGACAGCGCTACAGCCTGAGTGCGTAGGCGCTCGCTTCCTTTTTGGCTTGAGCTCGCCGCACGCAATCATATGGCCTGTGGCAGGTGCTCTGCATCTCTAGTCATGACTGACAAAAGAAAAATCTAAGGCTGCCGTCGGAAATCAGTATTGGTGCGTTGCCGCAGGATCGTGCCAGCTTTCCAACATCAGAGGCGAAGTTTGCCTCGCAACTTGGGGAGAGGCAGGATGAGATTCGCCCGCAGGATCATGTTGGCAGCTACTGCGCTTTTGTCGTCGAGCGCCCTGGCGCAGGAAACGAGCCTGACCGTGCCGATCATTGCGCCGATCACCGGGCTGCTCGCGCTCGAGGGCACATCTCAACTGAACGGCGCGAATATGGCGATTGCTCACGCGCCGGCCGGACTGAAGATCAAGAGCCAGGTCATCGATTCCGGCACCGCTGCTGAAGGCGGCGCAAATGCACTTGAACGGGTTGCGGGCGATAAGAGCACATATTTCTCGGTTGCGCCTTTGTTCGGAACCCAGGTCCTCGCGATGCTTCCCGTCGCGCTCGAGTACAAGATACCAATCCTCGCGCCGACGGGGACAGGACCGGTAACGGAGCAGGGCAATCCGTACATGTTTCGGCTTTACCCGCACGACGCGGTCTCAAAGGCCGCTCACATCAGATACGTCGTGGAGGAGTTGAAGCTCAAGAAGGCCGCCATTCTCTACAACACCACGGGATATGGGCAGAGCGGCTTCAAATACATGTCGGAATACCTCACCAAGGTCGGCGGGGAGGTGATCTTCTCTGAAGGGGTTGATCTCAGCGCCAAGGAAATCTCCGCAACGCTCGCCAAGCTGAAGGCTGCGAAGCCTGATGTCGTGCTCATCCAGATGCATAGCGCTTCCATCGCAATGGTCGTCAAGCAACTGGCAGCCGCGAACATTCAAATCCCGGTCGTTGGGAACACAACGATCGCCATGCCGGCAACGGCCTCTCTGCTCCAGCCTTCCGAGCTCAAGGGTGTATGTGCGGAGAGCGCGTCGTGGCTTGAGAAGGGCGCCGATGCCGCGACCGACCGGTTCATCAACGACTATGTGTCGAAGCATGGAGCCATGCCCGACGCTTACGCCATTCAGCAGTACGACGGGCTGATGATGGCGCTGGTCGCCGTTAAGGGCGGTGCGAAATCCACCGAAGACGTCCGCAAATACATGTCGACGACCGAGTACAAGGGCGTCGCGATGCGATACAAAGCAGACGCGAAAGGCAATCTCGCCCATTCCGTCGTGATCGTTTGCTACGACGGTGCGTCGCTCAATCCGAAGCTCGTCAAGCGTTACGACAACGTCGCCGGCTTCTGAGCGCGCAGTGCAACGATGATCCAGCTTCTGTTCAATACGCTCTCGCTTGCAGCGGCCTACTCGCTGCTCGCAATCGGCTTCGTTCTCGTCCTCAATGCCACGGGCGCCGTGAACCTGGCCCATGGAAGCTTTGTCGTCGTCGGCGGATTTCTCGCCGCCGGCCTTGGTTCCTGGCTGAAGCTGCCGGGCGCGGTTGTGCTGCCGATCGTGCTGGCAGGAATGATGATCATCGGCGGCCTGCTCTCGCTCATCGCCTACTATCCGCTTCGGAACCGGCCGGCCGTGTCGGTCTTCATTTCGACGCTTTCGATGAGCGCCATTCTCGAGACCGCTACGCTTCTCATCTTCGGTCCGTCACCGCGGGTGGGCCCACCGATCCTTTCGTCAGGAGCGATTCAGGTCGGTGACGTCGCCCTGAATGTACAGTCGCTCTCGACGGTGCTGCTTGCCGTGGTTCTGGTGGCTGCTCAATACGTCATTTTCTCGCGGACTGTTCTTGGCAAGCGCCTTCGCGCCGTCGCCGAGGACCGCGAGATGGCGCGGGCGCTCGGCATGAACGTGAACGCCATGATCGTCATCACGTTCGGGATTGCCGCCGCGCTCGCTGGCGCAGCCGGCTTGATGTTCGCCAACACCTTCTACATCACGCCGGGCGACGGCGAAGCGTACATGATCAAGACTTACGTCGCCGCCACCATGGGCGGGTGGGGAAGTCTTCGCGGAGCCATCGTGGGGGCCCTGTTTGTCGCCGCTTTCGAAGTGCTGGTGCCTTCATTGCCGCTCGCGATGCCGTCTCTGGTCGGTGCCCTTCCGTCGCTTGAAGCGCTGTTCTCTCCGATCGCCTCCACGATCTGGCTCTATCTTGCGTTTCTCGTCGTTCTGTTCTTCCGCCCGCAAGGACTGTTCGGCGAAGCCGTTCAGCAGCGCGCCTGATGTCTCGGTCAGCCCATGTCCGGCCGCTACTCGGTGCCGTTGGCCTCTGTTTGCTGGCCTCCTGGCCATTGATCATGTCGTCGCCCTATGACCTGCGGCTGTTCACGCTCGCCGGCGTTTTCGCCATTCTCGCGATCGGTTACCAGTTCATCTTCGGCAATGTGGGGGAGCTTTCGCTTTCACAAGGCGCTTTCTTCGGCTTGTCCGCGTACGTCAGCGGCATCCTGGCCGTGAAGGCGGGAGCCGATTTTCCGCAATCCTTTGCCGCTTCGATCATTGTCTGCGTTTTGCTGGCGGTTCTCGTCTCGATACCTGTTCTCCGCCTTTCGACCCATTACTTCGCCTTGGCGACCCTGGGCGTCGGCCAGGTGCTTCTGTTGGTTGCGATCGAATGGCAGTCCTTGACGGGCGGCGCGATCGGACTTTCGGGTGTGCCGCTTCCAAAGCTGTTTGGAGTCCAGGTGGCGCGGGGCTGGCCTCTGCTGCTATTCGTCTGGTGCTTTGTCGCGCTTGCGGCGATGGTGGCGTTCCAGGTCAAGCGCGGGCTCTATGGACTTGCCTGTCACGTGGTGCGGCAGAATGCGGTCGCCGCGCGTTCGCTTGCGATCGACCCCGACTCCATCCGGTTTGCGATGTTTCTGCTCAGCGCCGCGATGGCGGGCGTCGCGGGCGCGCTGCATGCGCATACGATCCGCATCGTCTCTCCGGAAGGCCTCGACTTCAAGGTCATGATTGCGTGCCTGACCATGGCGGTCATCGGCGGACGTACGCACATTTGGGGCGCCATAGCCGGCGCCCTTCTGGTCGTGCATCTGCCGGAATGGCTGCGCGGCTTCCAGCAGAGCTATTTGATCATCACGAGCAGCGTTCTCATCGCCATCCTCATTGTCGCGCCGGAGGGGCTCGCCGGACTGGTCGATCGGCTGCTTCCGCCGCAGCGTTCCAAATCGCCGGACAGTGATGGACTGTCACCCATCCAGGACAGGACGAGCGATGGCGTCCTTATGCCTTCCGAGACGCCAATACTTGCGGTCCGCGAACTGACCAAAACGTTTGGCGGCGTGCATGCGCTCAACAATGTCAGCTTTTCGCTGATGCGTGGCTCGATAGCCGCCGTCATTGGGCCGAACGGCAGTGGAAAGACCACCCTGGTCAATTGCATTACCGGCAACTACCGGGCTGACAGCGGCGCGATCCTCCTGGGCGGCGGCGAAATCGGGGCTCTTGGCTCGGACGAGATCGCGGCGCGGGGGGTCGGCCGCACGTTCCAGAACCTGAGGCTTGTCGACGACATGACCGTGCTCGACAACGTCGCCGTTGCACGCTTCCGCGCCGAAGCAGCGACCTTGGGGAAATCGTTTCTCATCGGTCGCCGTGATGAAAAGCTGTCGCGAGCGAGATCCCACGCCTTGCGCGTGCTGCGGCGCGTCGGTCTGGAGCACGCTGCGGACGTCAATTGCGCATCGCTTGCCCACGGCACCAAGCGGCTCGTCGAAATTGCTCGCGCCATCTGCCTTGATCCCGCGGTGTTGCTGCTCGACGAGCCGGCTGCAGGGCTCAATGAGACCGAGCAGGCGGAGCTCGCGCGGCTACTCGAGGCGTTGGCTGCGCGCGGCCTCACTTTGCTGATCATCGAGCACAATATGGAGTTTCTCAAGAATTTGGCGACGCACATGGTCTGCCTGGACTACGGCGAACTGATTGCCTCCGGGCGGCCAAGCGCCATCTATCAGGATGAACGCGTTATCGAGGCGTATGTCGGCCGGCGGCAGGCGGCGGAGGCCACCGCGTGAAGTACATTCTCGAAACTCGGAATCTCAGCGTTCGCTACGGCGAGATTGCCGCGTTGAACGAACTCACAATGTACGTCGAGCAAGGCGAGGCCGTTGCGCTGGTTGGAGCGAACGGCGCGGGGAAGACCACGCTCATCAAAAGCATCATCGGTCTGCTTGCGCTCAGTCAAGGCGAGCTTCTATTCGACGGAGCCGACGTGCGGGCCGTGACGGCTCACCTGCGTGCGCGCCTTGGAATCGGCTACTCGCCGGAGGGGCGAAGGGTATTTCCCGGGCTGTCGGTCCGGGAGAATCTGGAAGTTGCGTCGTTCTCGAACGCAGCGGAGACGCGACGCCTGATCGACCAGATGTACACGATCTTTCCTGCGCTGAAGGAAAAGGAGCGTTCGCTCGGCTGGACGCTCTCCGGGGGGCAGCAGCAGATGCTGGCCGTGTGCCGGGCCTTGATGAGCAAGCCGCGGCTACTTCTCCTCGACGAGCCGTCGCTTGGACTGTCGCCAAAGCTGACCGACGAGGTTCTCTGGAGAATTCCTGAGATTGCCAAAGCCGGTACGGCCGTCGTCCTGGCAGAGCAAAATCTGACGAAAGCGCTCGAGGTCACTGACCGCGCTTACGTTCTCCGTGTCGGCACATTGGTTCTGCAAGGCGCCTCCTCGGAGCTGAGGTCGAATCCCTCCGTGCGCAAGACGTTCCTCGGAGGGCTCTAGAATGGTCAGGCGAACATGAGTGTCATTGAACTTCTCCACCGCCGGCGATCCGTGCGCAGCTTCCTGCCGAAGCCGGTGCCGCAAGAGCTGATCCGTGAAATTCTGCACGCGGCGGCCCGGTCGCCGAGCGGAACGAACATGCAGCCTTGGCGGGTCTATGTTCTCACGGGCGAGGCCAAAGACCGGCTTGTCTGGGAGGTGCTTGCAAAACGTGAGCTGGAACCGGAGCGGGAAAGGCCTCCAAAGCCGTTCGGCGAATACGACTATAATCCAGAGCCGCTGTTCGAACCCTATCTGACGCGACGGCGAACGGTAGGGTTTGCGCTCTATCAGTTACTGGGTGTAGCCCGGGGCGACCGCGCTGCCAGCTGGTCGATCGCCGGCCGCAATTTCGAGTTCTTTGGCGCTCCCGTCGGTCTGATTTTCACCATCGACCGCAGCCTACAACAGGGCAGCTGGCTGGATTACGGTATCTTCCTGCAATCGCTTATGCTCGCCGCTGGCGATGTCGGGCTGGATAGCTGTGCGCAAGCAGCGTGGCGCCACTACCACGACATCATTCGTCCGATTTGCAAGCTTCCCGAGAACGAAATCGTCGTTTGCGGCATGTCGCTTGGATACGGCGACAGCAGCGCACCTGCGAACCAACTCGCGACCGAGCGCGAACCGGTCGACAGCTTTGCGACGTTTATTGAGGCGGTCGACAGCGGATCCACGCGGGTTGGAGAGAACAGCTATGCGATTGTTTGACTTTTTTGACAAGCAAGCTGACCTGCGGCCCGACGCGCCGGCTGTCATCTATGCGGACGAAGTCGCGACCTATGGCCAGATCCAGGCAGAGAGCCGCAAGATAGCGGCCGCGATGCTGGCAACGGGCCTTGCCCCTGGCGCCAAGGTTGCGAGCTGGATCCCGAACAATCCCTTGTTCTTCTCTGTTCAGCTTGGAATCCACCGTACGCCTTTTGTCTGGATGCCGATCAATTTCCGCTCGATCGCCTCGGAGTGCGCGGCGAATATGGAGGCGTTCGGCGCGGAATGGCTATTCATCGACGAGCAATTTGGTGAGCACATTGATTTCCTGCGGGAGAAGGTGCCCAGCCTTAGAGGGATCGTTGTCCTGAACCGCAGCATGTCGGACTGCCCATCCCTTGACGAATTTTGCGGATCGTTTTCGGCGGCTCCTCAGGATATCAACATTGCGCCCCTTGATACGGTGACGCTGATCTCCACCGGCGGGTCGACTGGCCGTCCGAAAGGCGTCATGCGCGTGAGCGCCAATTGGCTGACCCTGATCGTGAACTATCGGCTGAAACTGTTTGCCGAGAGCCAGCCCGTCAATCTCGTCGCTACGCCGCTCTCTCACGTTGCCGGCGAGGTCGCCCATGCGGTCTTCGCTCAGGGTGGCGTGAATGTCATTCTGTCCAAGCCGAATCCCGATCATATCCTGGAAGCGATTGAGCGGTACAAGATAACAACGTTGTTTGTCCCGCCAACGCTTCTCTACATGATGTTGGCGCGAAATGTGCCGGGGAAGTACGACTTCGGATCGCTGCGGCATCTGATGTACGGCGCCGCACCCATCTCTCTCGAGAAACTGCGCGAAGCGTGGGCCGTGTTCGGCCCGGTGATGACCCAGCTTTATGGACTGATGGAGGCGACCAGCACCGTTTCAATCATGGGGCCGGACGAACACGCGGAAGCGCTTCAGTCATCGCGCTTCGGCAGCATCGGCCGAGGTAGCCCCCTCGTCATGATCGATGTTCAAGACGAGGAGGGCCGGTTCGTCGGACCTGGGGAGAGGGGTGAAGTCGTTTGCCGCGGCGCGAACCTGTGTGGAGGATATCAGTCCAATCCCGAGGCGACCGCCGCAGCATTTCGCGATGGCTGGTTCCGGAGCGGCGATATCGGCGTCAAGGATGGGTTGGGCTATGTCCATCTCGTCGACCGCAGCAAGGACATCATTATCAGCGGCGGCTTCAACGTCTATCCCGGCGAAGTGGAGCAGGTCTTGTGGACGCATCCGGCGATCCAGGATTGCGCTGTCATCGGTATCCCCGACGAGAAATGGGGCGAGGCCGTCACGGCCGTTGTCGAGCTGAAGCCGGGCGCGAACGTTTGCGAGAGTGAGCTCATCGAACTTTGCAAGGATCGGCTTGGGAGCGTCAGGACGCCCAAGACTGTTGCGATCTGGGACGCGCTCCCACGCAGCAATGTCGGGAAGGTCCTGAAGAAAGATATCCGGGCGCATTATTGGAATGCGTCGGGTCGTGCCATCTAGCACTGGGATCGCAAGGGAGAAGCGTCGTGAGCGAAAGCGCAACAATCGAAAACAGGAAACAGGCCGTAGGGGAAGTGATCTCGAAGTATTTGACGGCGGTCAGAACGTGGGATGAGAAATCGTTTCGTGAAACGTTTCACCCCAAGGCGAATATTCAGCACTATTACGTCAAAGGCGACGAGATCAAGACGATCACGCTCGATGAGTTCGTCGGATCGATCGGTTCACTCCACGCCAAATACGACAATGCCGAGGAAAAGGCACGGGAGATCGAGATCAGCATCGTCGACCACCTTGCAAGCGTAAGAGTAGCCTTCAGCTTCGTCATGGGCCCGCGGACCATGGACGGCCAGGATCTGTTCAATCTCGCTCTCTGCCAGGGTGAGTGGAAGATCATTCACAAGAGCTACTACCTTTGAGGATACGATAATGAACGTGAATTTTCGAAGGACGGCAGCTCAACCAGGATCGCCGATTTTCCGGCTTGGCGATGCCGAGCCGACGATCGATCCGACGGCATGGATCGCACCCACCGCAGCGATCATAGGGGACGTGAGGGTCGGCGCGGAATCCGGAGTGTGGTTTCACTGCGTGCTGCGCGGGGACGCCAATTTCATCCAGATAGGAAAACGTACGAACATCCAGGACGGAACGATCGTTCACGTTGATCCCGGCGAGTTCTCCACGATCATTGGCGACGATGTCACTATTGGGCATGCCTGCATCATTCATGGCTGTTGCCTGCACGACAAAGCCTTTGTGGGTATGGGTGCCGTCGTCATGAACGGAGCAATAATCGAGACAGGTGGCGTTCTCGGCGCGGGAGGTTTGCTTACAGCAGGCAAGAGGATAGCTGCTGGAGAGCTCTGGACAGGAGCACCCGCGAAGCTGCGCCGCATACTCACGGAACAGGAGCGAGAAGAGCTGCTTGCGACGGCACCTCACTATGCAAGAAATGCCGCGAGATTTTTCAATGCTTTATCTCCATTCTGACTAGCCCGAGGATGGGGGCCTTGCGGCGCCTGTTCCGCTTCATATTGCGCCGGCGAGATGAGCGATCTCAAGGAGGCCAGTCCAGCTCAGTCTCCGTGGATCGTCTCCCGGAGTCCCTATTGAACTGTAAGACCGAGGACCCATTGCTCATGCTCGTTCGGCACGATGCGCCTGTGTCGTTCTAACGATGAACAACCATGCTAAGTTGGTGCAATAACCGCTTTTCAATGACGTCCTCCGTAGGTCGGCAACGAACTCGCGCGCACTCATATCGGCCCAGCACACGTCGGCAGCCGTGCGCGCAGCACTGGATGCTCCGCATGCGGCGCTATCTGCGGCAAGCACATCAAGCGGTTCCCCGTTAAAATCGATAGGAACCGCAAACCTGCGTCTGTCAGCCCAGGCCACCATTGGACCGAAAGGCTCATTTGGCTCTTTAGCTTTCAGATGCATCCCCATCACGGACGTCGGCATGCAGAAGACACGCGTTGCAGTCCTTCCGGACTGCCATCGAACACGGCACTATCTATCGCAGCCCGAAACTGTTGGCCCAGTTCGTCACAGTCGGCAGACTGATATCCGACGATCGGGGCTTCAAAATCGAGGTCAACAAGATCTGCCAAAGATGCTCTCAATCAGACCGGTGAACCTTGAGATCCGTTCACGGCGGTCGGGTCATCTCCGCATCTTCCGCTCTGTTTGTCATGGCGGACTAAGAGAACGAGAGTTGAGAAGTTGGTTTCATATGCACCCGACTCTTTTAAACAGCGGCGAACTGCACGTTCCGCTCGCAGGCTCTGGACCGGCTGAAAGGCCGCGACGACCAGCCAAAGCAGGCGATTTGCTTTGTGCCCCAATGCGAAATTGCCGCCGATCGCGTTTGTTCTGTTTCGACAAGGCCGTTTCTGGTGCGAAGCTGGTGCGGTCCAAGGTTGCAGCCCTTGGCGAACAGGCAGCGCGCTACCGCCGTCGCGTGAGAATCGGAAATCATCTGTTCGAATCGAGACTTCGCTTGCAACCCTGAGCAGTCATGGGACGCGAGTGAGTTGTGGCGCATACGATCTGATGCGGCTACCTGACGGCGTCCCGGTTGACAGGATTATAGAGGTGTGGTTGCAATCGTTTGCAAGCCGGTAAATTCGAATAGGGGGTAACATGACTGCGCTCAGTCGACGTCGATTCTTGGCTGGCTCTGCGGCGGCAGCCGCGGGCGTCTTCCACGCTCCTTATGTGATCGCGCAGTCCGACTTCATGGAGCCGGTGCGCATCCGGATGGGTTATGCGCCTTACATTTCCGCGGGGCCCTATTACATCGCGCAGGCCAAGGGCTACTTCAACAAGCTGAAGGTCGAGGTCGTGCCCACGAGCCATGTTGACGGCTCGTTGTCGATGCCGGCGCTGGCTGCGGGGGAACTCGACATCACCGGTGCCACGCTGAGTGCGGGTCTCTTCAACCTGATGGCCAAGGGCACGAATCTCCGCCTGTTTTTCGAGCGTGGGCGCGAAGCGCCGGGCTGGGGTTCCAACGCTATCCTCGTGTCCAACCAGATGTGGGAGAAAGGTTTCCGCAACGTCGACGGCTACAAATTCGCCAAGGGCGCCAAGATCGGCATCTCCTCGCGCGGCAGCGTCGCGCATTATCTGCACACCGTCGGCCTCGAGCGGGCCGGCCTCAAGGTCGATGATGCGGAGTGGCAATGGGGGCTGACGCCCCAGGTCAGCCTGCCGTTGATGCAGCAGAACCGGCTCGACATCATGAATTTGCCGCTGCCCGGCGCCTATGCCGCGCAGAGCAAGGGAATCGGCAAGGTCGCGACCTGGAGCGACGAGCTTGCTCCCGATTTCGTGCTCGCATGTTCGGTCGCGAGCCGAAAATTCCTGCGCGAGCAGCATTCCGCCGCAGTTCGCTTCTCGATGGCGATCATGCAAGCCAACATCGAATTCATGGATGCCGCAAAATCCGGTAACCCGGAAGTGTTGAAGATCATCGCCGAGAACACCGGCCTGACCACGCAGGTGATCGACGAGACGCGGCCGCGCTGGACCTACATGAACCCCGACGGCATTCCGAACATGCCCTCGATCGTGGCGCAACAGAAGTTCTGGCGCGAGCGCACCGATCTCCTGGCCAAGGCCGTGCCGGAGAACGAAATCTTCGATGATCGTGCGATTAAGGAGGCCTGGCAGCGGCTGTCCGAGAAGAACCCGTTCAAGTAATCCGCTTCATCGGCCGGGATTTTCTGGAGTCCGCCAAGCGATGCAGTTTGAGGCCATTTCCATCGAGGGACTGTCGCACCGGTTCCTCAGCAAGAACCGCTCGCCGACCGTGGCGCTGAATGACGTGTCGGCGCAATTCCCGGCCGGGAAAGTGACGTCGATCGTCGGCCCATCCGGCTGCGGCAAATCGACATTGCTGTTGATCATGCGCGGTCTCGTCGAGGCGACCGACGGCAAGGTGCGTTTCCTCTATGGCAACGGATCGGGCAAGCTGACCGCGGGTGCCGCCCCGCGAATGGCGACCGTCTGGCAGTCCTTCAACCTGCTGCCGTGGCGAACCGTCATCGACAATGTCGCATTCGGTCTCGAACTGCAGGGCGTGCCGGTCGCTGAGCGGCGCGAGCGCGCGATCTCCGCGATCAAGGCGGTCGATCTCGCCGGATTCGAGCAGCATTATCCGGGCCAGCTTTCCGGCGGCATGAAGCAGCGCGTGGGGCTCGCGCGCGGCATCGTGATGTCGCCCGACATCCTGTTCCTCGACGAGCCCTTCGGCGCGCTCGACGCGCAGACGCGGCTTTACCTCCAGGAACAGCTGGCCGAACTGGTCGAGAGGAGCGCCAAGACCGTCATCCTGATCACGCACTCGATCGAGGAAGCGATCTTCCTCGGCGACCGCGTGGTGGTGATGACGGCGCGGCCGGGCAAGATTGCGGCTACCCTCGACATCGACCTGCCGCGTCCGCGCAGCTTCGAGGTGCAGAAGGAAAAGGCATTCGGCGACCTGTTCTCCGAAATCTACGGGCTGCTGCGCGACGAAGTGCGCAAGTCGATGTTGAGCTGAGGCGCCGAGATGACTCAGGTCGAACAATCAGCCCGCGCCGAGGCCGAAACCTCAAAATCGATGCAGAAGGCGGAGGTCCGCCTGCGCGACGACACCTGGTGGTATGGCCCGGTCGCGATGGCGCTCTTCCTCGTGTTCTGGGAAGTCGGCGTCCGCGTCGGCAATGTACCGGAAGTGTTCCTGCCGCGTCCGTCGCTCGTGGTCGTGACGCTTTATGAACTCTTCGCCTACAAGCAACTCGCCTACGACCTCGTGGTGACATTGTACCGTATCTTCGGCGGCTTTGTCCTGGCAGCCATCATCGGCATCGGGCTTGGCCTGCTGATGGGCATGTCGCGGCGGATCTACGCGATTTGCGACATCTTCATCGCCGCGATCTACCCGGTGCCGAAAATCGCGCTGCTGCCGCTGTTGGTGATCTGGCTCGGAACGGGCAACGCCTTCCAGATCGCGTTGTCCGCGCTCGGATGCATCTTTCCGATCCTGATCAACACCATCATCGGCGTGCGCCAATGCGATGAAGGCCTCATCCTCGCCGCGCGTGATCTCGGCGCCACGCAGCTGCAAATCCAACGCAAAGTGGTGCTGCCTGCGGCGGTGCCGGCGATCTTCGGTGGCCTGCGGCTGGCGCTCGGCATCTCCATCATCCTGGTGGTCGCCGCCGAGATGCAGACTGCGCGTTACGGCCTTGGCGCCAAGCTTCAGCTTGCAGGGCAGGTGCTGGAGACGGGGCAGGTGTTCGCGATCCTTCTGCTGCTCGCCGTGATGGGCATCGCCCTGACCAAGGCGCAGGATCGCATCGGAAATATCGTTGACCGCTGGCGTGCGAGATAATGCTGGAGCAAATGATGAAACGGACCCTGATCGAGTGCGGCTGGCTTGTCACCATGGACGACGCCATTGGCGACTTCCGCGATGCGCAGGTCCTGATCGAAGGCAACAAGATTGCGGCGGTTGGCAAGAGCCTTCAAGCCGAGGTCGATGAGGCGATCGATGCGCGCGACATGATCGTGATGCCGGGCCTGATCGATGCCCATATCCACACCTGGCAGGCCGGGCTTCGCGCCATCGGCTCGGAATGGCTGGGTCCGGATTATCATCGAAACATTCACGCCAATCTCGCGACGCGCTATGGTCCTGAAGACAATTATCTCGGCAACCTCGTCGGCTCGCTCGGCCAGATCGACGGCGGCGTCACAACCATCCTCGACTGGTGCCACAACCTGACCTCGCTCGAACATGCCGAGCGGTCGGTCGATGGACTTGAAGAGTCAGGCATTCGAGCCGTGTTCGCCCATGGTACGGCGAAGCCGCCGACCAAGCCGGGCGAATTACCGTATACCCATATCCCGCATCCCCGCGACCGCATCGAGGCGCTGCGCAACGGCCGCTTTGCCAGCGACGATCGTCTGGTTACGCTGGCGATGGCGATCCTCGGCCCGCACTGGGGGACCTACGAGGTCGCAGAGCAGGACATCCGCCTCGCGCGCGAACTGAATCTGTTGTCCACATCGCACGCCACGCGCAAACCGGCCGACCAGATCGCGCCGGGCGGCTACACCAAACTTGCCAAGGCGGGCCTGATCGGTCCCGACCACAATCTCGTGCACGGCAACTACATCGACGATGAGGAGCTAAAGCTTTTGGTCGAATCCGGTGCGTCCTTTACCGCGACCGTTCTCACCGAACTGCACGGACACGTCGCCGAACCCGTCACGCTCCGGGTGCGCAAATTTGGCGGCATGCCGTCGATCGGTATCGATGTCGAGCCGATCGTTACCGGCGAGATGTTCCGCGAGATGCAGGGGGCGCTGTTGCATGCGCGCTGGGCCTCGCTTCGCGACAACGCCGCGGCCGGCAATCCGCCGCCGCAGACCATTCCGATCAAGTCGCGGGAGGCTCTGGCCTGGGCAACGATCGGCAATGCCCGCGCCATCGGTCTCGAGGATCAGATCGGATCGCTGACCCCCGGCAAGAAAGCCGACATCGTCATGCTCCGAGCTACCGACCTTAATCTCTTCCCGGTGCATGACCCCTTGCTATCGATCACTGATCAAGCGCATGCCGGCAATGTCGACACCGTGATCATCGACGGCGTCATCAGGAAGCGGCACGGCAAGCGGATTTTTCCCGAGGCGGTGCTCGAGCAGCGCCGCGCCGAGCTCATCGCCTCAGTCGAGCGTATCATGCGCGAGGGCGACTTCGCGCTTAAGGCGGCGTAGCCAGCCATGACGCGGACGTTGATCGAGTGCGGCTGGATCGTCTCGATGGACCCCGCGATCGGGGACATCAAGGGCGGTCGGATCCTGATCGAGGGTGACAGGATCGTCGCGGTCGGCCGCGATCTTGGCGGCGACCATGATGCCGCGCTGGGCGGCCCTGACATGATCGCGATGCCCGGCCTTGTCGATGCGCATCTGCACACCTGGCAGACGGGCCTGCGCGCCATCGGAAGCGAGTGGGCGCACACCGACTACTTCACCTACCTGCATGGCGGGATGGCGACGCGCTATCGTCCCGAGGACAATTATCTCGGCAATCTGGTCGGGGCGCTGAACCATATCGACGGTGGCGTCACCACTCTCAACGATTTCTGCCACAACATCACGTCCACCGAGCAGGCCGAGCGTTCGCTGGATGCATTGCAGGATTCCGGCATTCGCGCGGTGTTCTCGCTGGGCGCGGGCAAGCTGCCGCCGGACCTTGAGGAGGTCGACCCGTTCGAGCGGCGGATCAATCCGCGCGACCGGGTCGAGCTGTTCCGAAAAGAACGGCTTTCCAGCGACGATGCGCGGGTCACCATGGCGCTCGCGGTATCCGGGCCGCATTGGTCGGAGATCGAGCCCAACCGCATCAATATCGGCCTTGCGCGCGAGATGGGGCTGCGCTCGTCGTCGCATGCCACCAAGCGCAGCGAACTGGCGATAGCGCCCCAAGGCTATCGGCAGCTGATGGACGACGGTTTGCTTGGCTCCGACCACACCATCGTTCACGGTAATTATCTCTCCGACGAGGAGTTGAAGCGTCTGCTCGACTTCGGCGTCAGCGTGTGCTCCTCGGTGCAGACTGAGTTGAAGGGCTATGCCGCCGATCCGTTGGTGAACCGGGTGCGGGCGCTCGGCCACATGCCGGCGCTCGGCGTCGATGTCGAGCCGCGCGTCTCGGGTGAGATGTTCCGTGAGATGCAGGTCGCGCTATTGCATGCGCTGGCCGTCTGCCAGCGTGAAAACGCGCGCGACGGCAAGGAGCCGTTCCGCGTGGTGCCGATCCGCTCGCGAGAGGCGCTTGCCTGGGCCACCCTTGGTGGCGCCCGCGCGCTCGGTCTCGAAAGCCGAATCGGCTCGCTGACTCCTGGCAAAAAGGCCGACATCGTGCTGCTCGACGGCAGCGACCTCAATCTCTTCCCGGTTCATGATCCGGTGCTGGCGATTGTGGAGCAAGCCAATCAGGGCAATGTCGATACAGTCGTGATTGACGGCGTCGTGCGCAAGCGTGACGGCAAGCTGACATTCCCTGCCGACGTGCTGCGGCGTCGCAAGGAAGAGCTGGTTTCTTCCGCCGAACGGCTGATGGGCGAAATCGGCTACCGGCCATTTGGAAAGGCCGCCTGAATGAAGCGCACTCTCATCCGATGCGGCCGGCTGATCTCGATGGACGATCAAATCGGCCAGCGCGCCAATGTCGATCTCCTCATCGAAGGCGACCGGATCGCTGCGATCGACGCCGGACTTCCGCAAGGCACCGACGAGGTGATCGACGCCTCGGACATGATCGTGATGCCCGGGCTGATCAACATGCACCTGCACACCTTCCAGGCCGGTTTCCGCGCGGCCGGCTCGGAGTGGCTCGGCCCCGACTATTTCAGGATCTTCTACGGCGACATCGCGACGCGCTACCTGCCGGAGGATAATTACCTGGGAACGCTGTTCGGCGCGCTCAACCAGCTCAACAGCGGCGTCACGACGCTGCTCGACTATTCCCACAACATCCGCTCGCTGGCGCAGGCCGAGCGCTCGGTGGATGCATTGATCGAATCCGGCATCCGGGCGCTCTACACCCACGGTGACGGCTTGCGCGAGCCGGCAAAGCCCGGGCAGTTTCCGGCTTCACGGCCGCATCCACGCGATCGCGTCGAGGCGCTGGTCAAGAGCCGGTTTGCGCAAGGAGGCAGGGTGAAGCTCGGGCTCGGCATCGCCGGGCCGCATTGGGCCGACTGGGACGCCTCGCTGCACAACGTGAAACTGGCGCGCGATCTCGGCCTGATCGCCTCGTCGCATGTCACGAAGGCGAGCAAGAACGCCATCGTGCCCGACGGCTACGACCGCCTGGCATCGATGGGCCTGCTTGGTCCCGACCACAACCTCGTTCACTGCAATCATTTGGCGACTGACGAACTGAAGCGCCTGCTTGATGCCGGCTGCTCGGTGACCTGCACCAACATGAACGAGCTGCACGACTATCCGCATCCGACCGCCATGATGAACGTGCTGGCGCTGGGCGCGACGCCGTCGATCGGTGTCGACGTCGAGGCGATGATCGCGGGCGATCTCTGGCGCGAGATGCAGGCCGCGCTTCTGTTCGCGCGGATCGAGAACCTCAAGCGCGGGCTGTTCAAGCCGATGGTGCCGTCGCTCGAGGCGCTGCGGTGGGTGACGACCGCGGGCGCCAAGGGGCTGATGATGGAGCGCGAGATCGGCGCGTTGAAGCCCGGAATGAAGGCCGACATCATCATGTTACGGTCGAACGACCTGAACCTGTTCCCGGTGCATGACCCCGTCTACTCCGTGGTGGAGCAGTCGCATGGCGGCAATGTCGATACCGTGATCGTCGACGGCATCGTGCGCAAGCGCGGCGGCGAGTTGCTGTTTGATCCGGCGAAGCGGCGCGAACTCGGCGCACGCCTGATCGAGTCGGTGCAGCGACTGTCGGACGAGGCCGGCTATGC
The DNA here is from genome assembly GCF_018129385.1 of Bradyrhizobium lablabi. Lineage (GTDB taxonomy): Bacteria > Pseudomonadota > Alphaproteobacteria > Rhizobiales > Xanthobacteraceae > Bradyrhizobium > Bradyrhizobium lablabi_C. The sequence continues at coordinate 235,894 of NZ_JAFCLN010000007.1, read as the reverse complement.
GTTGCCGTTTGCCGCGGGTGTCAGGCGATGATTACGACGGCGCTAGACCCGGCTTGGCTGACGGCCGGCGGTGGCAACGGCGGCGATCGCTTTGGTCGAGCCGCGCACGATCAGTTGCGGCTCAAGCACCAGCCGGCTGCTCGCAGTCTTCCTGGCGCCGAGCTCTTTCAGCAGCAGGCCGGCGGCCTCGCGCCCCATGGCGCGGTGTTCGATACGGACGGTGGTGAGCGGCGGCGAGATCAGGTCGACCAGCGGCATGTCGTTATGGCCGACCACGGAGATGTCATCAGGGCAGCGCAGGTTCATTTCGTGCAGGGCGTCGAGAACGCCGAGCGCAAGCAGATCGTTGGCGGCGACGACCGCCGTGAGACGCTTGGCCTTCCGGATCAGCGCGCGCGCCGGCGCAAGGCCGCAGTCGCGCGTGAAGCGCTCGGCCTCCTCGGTCGGGCCTTTCAACCCATGACGCGCCATCGCCTTGGCAAAACCTTCCTTGCGCAGCACGCCGGTCGAGGTGTTACGCGGGCCCGCGATATGGCCGATCTGGCGGTGGCCGAGCGAAGTCAGATGATCGACCGCGATCAGCATGCCGCGTTCGTCGTCGGAGACGACCGAGGAGACGCGGTTGCGGAATTCGGAGCGGTTGACCAGCACCACCGGCAGGCCGCGGCGCACGCAATGCGCCACCACGTCATCCTCCGACGACACGGTCGCGAGGATCAGCCCCTCGACGCGCTGCACCAGCAGGTTCTCGACGAACGCGAACTGGCGCGAGGCGTCGTTGCCGGCATCGACTACGATCGGTGCGTAGCCGTCGGTGGCGAGCGCTTCTGCAATGCCGCTCAGGATCGGCGCGAACACGGGGTTGGCAATGTCGGGCAACAGCACGCCGATCAGGCGGGAGCGGCCGGTCTTCAGCGTGGTAGCGACGCGGTTCGGCCGGTAGGCGAGCGACCGCGCGAGCTCGGCGACGCGCTGGGCGACGTCTTCGGCGACCAGGTGGCGCTTCTCCGGATCGAGCGCCCGCGACACCGTGGAGGTGTGCACGCCCGCAAGCGCTGCGATCTGTTTGAGCGTGGCTGGCGCCTTCAGCTTCACCTGTCGTCCTTGTGTTTTCGCGCCCTACGGAAGACGCGAAGCGGCATAGTCGAAATCAACCTATGCAATCGATTGCACATTATAAAGAAGTTGCCGTAAAGGGCCAGTTGCCATGCACCAGAAAGCAAATCAGCGTTCCGGCATCATCGGCTCAGCCGACGAGGTGACGCCGGTGGTGCTCGCCACCATGCAGGACACCCCAAATCCTCGGCTGCGCGAGGTTGCCGCCGCCTTCGTCCGCCACATGCACGCCTTTGCGCGGGAGGTGAAGTTGACCGAGGCGGAGTACGACATCGGCATCGATTTCGTGAACCGGATCGGGCAGGCTACCCATGATTCCCACAATGAGGGAATCCTGTTCGCCGACGCGATCGGCTTCTCCACGCTGGTTTGCCTGCTGAATAATGGCGCCGGCGGCGCAAGCGAAACCGCGTCTGCGCTGCTCGGGCCGTTCTGGCGCATGAACTCGCCGCGCACGGCAAGCGGCGGCTCGATCGTGCGCTCGCCGACGCCGGGGCCCGAACTGTTCGTGTCCGCGGTGGTGCGCGACACCGGCGGCAAGCCGGTTGCGTGCGCCGAAGTCGATGTCTGGCAGTCCTCGCCGGTCGGGCTCTACGAGAACCAGGATGACGGTCAGGCCGACATGAACCTGCGCGGCAAGTTCACGACGGATGCCGAGGGCCGCTTCGGTTTCCGCTCCGTCAAGCCGGCCGGCTATCCTGTGCCCACCGAGGGACCGGTCGGCGACATGCTGCGTGCGCAGAAGCGCCATCCGTATCGGCCGGCGCATCTGCATTTCCTGATCTACAGGTCGGGCTTCAAGACGCTGGTCACGCAGATATTCGTTGACGATGACGAGAACCTGGAATCCGACGTCGTGTTCGGTGTGACGCGCGCCCTTGTCGGCGAATTCCGCAGGCACGACAGCGGCACGCCGCCTGCGGCCGATGTCAAAACGCCGTGGTTCACGCTCGATGCGGCCTTCGTGATGGCAGCGGGCGAAGCCAAGCTTCCGGTGCCGCCGATCAAATGAATCCTGCGGCCCTTTTCGGGCCCTCGAGGAGGACCCCATGCGTGAACCACGCGACAAGATTTTCATCACCTGCGCCGTCACCGGCAATCTCACCACGCCAGAGCAGACGCCGCATTTGCCGATCACGCCGAAAGAGATCGCTGACGCCTGCCTCGGCGCGGCGGAGGCGGGCGCTGCGATCGTGCATATCCACGTGCGGGAACCCGGCACCGGCAAGCCATCGATGGAGCTCAGTTACTACCGCGACGTGGTCGAGCACATCCGTGCCAGGAACACGCAACTGATACTCAACATCACGACCGGACCTGGTGGCCGTTTCGTGCCGTCGCCGGACGAGCCGCGGGTGGCGGCGCCCGGCACGACGCTGATGGTGCCGGAGAAGCGGGTCGAGCACATCGCAGTGCTGAAGCCCGAAATCTGCACCATCGACCTCAACACCATGAACTCCGGCAAGGAGGTGGTGATCAATACGCCCGGCAACGTTCGTCGCATGGCCAAGGTGATGCGCGAGGCCGGCGTCAAGCCGGAGGTCGAATTGTTCGATTCCGGCGATATCGCGCTTATGCACGACCTGTTGCGCGACGGTAGCCTCGAAGGTCCGCCGCTCTGTTCGTTCGTGATGGGCGTGCGCTACGGCTTTCAGCCGTCGCCCGAGACTGTGCTCTATGCGCGCGACATGCTGCCGCCGGGCGCCGAGTTCACGGCGATCGGCATCGGTAAGGTGGCGTTCACCGCGGTGGCGCAATCCTATCTCGCCGGCGGCCATGTCCGCGTCGGGCTGGAGGATGCCGTCTATTTGTCGAAGGGCGAGCTCGCGCCGTCGAACGCGGCGATGGTGGAGAAGGCCCGGCGGATCGTCGAAGATCTCGGCGGCCAGATCGCCTCGCCGCGCGAGGCGCGTGACATCGTCGGCCTGCCGCAGCGGCTCGCCGGCTCGCGCGCCGCCTAAGGGAGCAAGGGACCTGCATGACAAAGGTGAGGACCACTGCGGCGTTCGAGGCAACGTGCGTGCGGCTCAATGCCAAGGCGGTCGATACGGCATCGGTCGTGTCTGTGCTCGAGCAGCGCGTACTCCGGCGCGGCGCGGACGATGCGGTCGTCGAGGTGCGGGCGGCCGGCGTCAATCCCTCCGACGTCAAGGCGGCAACCGGGCTGATGCCCTATGCGGTATTCCCCCGCACGCCCGGGCGCGACTTCGCCGGCATCGTGGTCGACGGGCCGTCGCAATGGCTCGGCAAGCAGGTGTTCGGAACGTCCGGCGATCTCGGCATCCGCCGCGACGGGACGCATGCGACCCATCTCGCGGTGGAAGCTGCGGCGCTGGTGGAGAAGCCAAATAATATCTCCATGGACGAAGCGGCCGCGATCGGCGTTCCCTTTGTCACCGCGATCGAAGGCTATCGCCGCGCCGGCGAGCCTGCGGCATCCGAGACCGTGCTGATCATGGGCGTCAACGGCAAGGTCGGCCAGGCGGCAGCGCAGCTTGCTGCGCTTCGCGGCGCGCGGGTGATCGGTGTGGCGCGCAGTGACCGTTACGACGGCTATGCGGCCGCGCCGGTCGAGATGATCAATGCGCAGGGCATGGATATTGCCAAGCGCGTGCGCGAACTCACCGGCGGGAAAGGTGCCGACATCGTCTTCAATACGGTCGGTGATCCCTATTTTCAGGACGCTCACAAGTCGCTTGCGCTGGCGGGACGGCAGATCCTGATTGCAGCGATCGATCGCATCGTGCAGTTCAACATCCTCGAATTCTATCGCGGCCGGCACACTTATGTCGGGATCGACACGCTCGCGATGTCCTCGATCGAAAGCGGAGAGACTCTGCGCAAGGTTTCGGGCGGATTTGCCAGCGGCCGTCTGCGGCCGTTTCCGATAGTGCCGCACGCGGTCTACGCGCTGACCGATGCTGCGCGCGCCTATGCTGTCGTGAGCAACGGCACGCGCGACCGTGTGATCCTCAAGCCGGCGGCCTGATCGCGCATTCGACGATCGTTATCCTTCATGCTTACATTTCTCTACGCGGCAGGAGTGCAAACCGCCGTTGTGCCTTTTCTGCGATATCGCAGTCGAATCTACGATTGTTACGGAAAACCGTAGCGCTATCGCATGTCGAGCGGTAGTTTGAGGAGCGTAGAACCTAAAGCGATGAGGCATGAAACGAGCCGTTTCTGGTGCGGTACCCCAGCGGCGGTTAAAACGAAAACGCGGCAAGGAATTGATTTGCTGGCGGGCCCGGCAGGACTCGAACCTGCAACCAGACCGTTATGAGCGGCGGAATATCGATCAGCTTTGTTGATTTTGCTGAGCTTTCGTTTGAAATTGATTGCATTCGTTCTGGTTTGTTCAAGCCCTTTCTGGTGCGAAACTTGTGCGGCCGCGGTCGTCAGTCGATTGGCCGGTTCTAACGGAAGGCCGACGCGCCATCACTCGAAGAGGGTTTACATCGGATGAGAAGCGGAAGTGATCTGCTCAGCTGAGCTTTTCCGCCCGTGGACCCAGAGCTGACATTCCGAGTGTCAGCCAAGATGTCTGGGTTGTTGGCTGGAACGATCCCAGTCCTCTAAGGTTCCAAGCTTTCGATGACGAAATTAACCTGGAATCCCAGTGATTGAGCGACTGGCACGCTTCGTGCTTTCTTCAAGCCGCGAAAACGAGTGAGGGCGTTGTGCTGCCTGGCGATACAACTTTCATCACAGACGAGACCGCCTTGCGAGCGCGCCATCATGCGCCGATGAGCCGTGCGACCGACAAGGTGTTGCGAGCGATCGATGCCCATTGCCGGCGGATCATCGAACTGTCGCCGTTCTGTGTGGTTTCCACCCAGGGACCGGGCGGCGCCGACGTCTCGCCGCGTGGGGACCCGCCCGGCTTCGTTCGCATCCTCGATACGCGCACACTTCTTGTGCCCGACCGGGTCGGCAACAATCGCCTCGACGCGATGTCGAATCTGCTGGTCAATCCGCGCATCGGAATTCTCTTCCTTGTGCCCGGCATGAACGAGACGCTGCGCATCAATGGTACCGCGCGCATCACGGACGACGCACGGCTGCTGACGCCAAGCGCCATGCAGAACCACGCACCCAAGATTGGACTGATCGTGACGGTCGAGGAGGCATTCTTGCACTGCGCCAAGGCGCTCGTGCGCTCCGAACTCTGGAACCCGGCGAAGCACATCGACCGTGCGATCTTGCCGAGCTATCCCGAAATGCTGCTCGACCACGTCGGAGGACTGACGCGCGAAGAGAACGAGCGGCAGACACAGGTGATGGCCGAGCGCGGGCTCTACTAGAGATCCACGACCAGCCGCTCTTCCGCAGAGCCCGCTACGCAAGCCATGAGGCTGCGTGCTCGCTCGGCCGGCGAAAGCACGCGATCGCGGTGTACAGGCGTGCCTTCCAGCCAGTCGATGCGGCATGCGCCACAGATGCCGCCGCAGCACGAGGCCGGAATGTCGATGCCGGCCTTTAGCAGCGCGTCGAGCATGCTCTGGCCGAGCCTCACCTCGATCTCGCGCTGCGAGCGTGCGAGCACAAGCTGAAAGGGCCTGGCCTCGGGGTCGATAGGCAGCGCCGGCGCGACGAAACGCTCGACGTGTACCCGCTCGGCCGGCCATCCTTGCGTTGCCCGCTCGAAGGCATCGAGCATGTCGAGCGGCCCGCAGCACGCAAGCATTGCGCTCTGCGGTGCGGTGTCGATCAATGCGTCAAGCGTGGGGCGGGCAGAGACGCGGGTATCGTGGATGATCGCATGGCCGCTCGCACGATGCGGCGCGAGCATGGCTGCGAGCGGTGGTTCGCCGCGCGCAATGATATGCAGCGTGAAATCTCCGCCGCGTCGCGCTAGGTAATCAGCAGCCGACAGGAACGGCGTAACGCCGATTCCACCCGCCACGAACGTGACATGATGCGCTCCGTCAATGCGCAAGCCGCCGCGCGGCAGCGACACGACGAGTGTGTCTCCGGCTTTTACCCCGTCGTGGAAGGCGATTGATCCGCCTCGGCCGTCCGCCTCACGCTTGACCGCTACGACATAGCGCTTGTCGTCCGCCGGATCGTTGCAGAGCGAGTAGGTGCGGACGAGGCCACCAGGCAAATATATGTCGATATGCGCGCCCGGCTTGAAGGGAGGAAGCTCCCAACGGTCCGGATCGCACAAGGTGTACACCTTGATGCCGGGGCCACCATCCTCGATGGCCTCGACGACGGTCTTGATGCCGCGGACAGGCAGGCCGGCCATCAGGCGTTCCGCACCGCGTCGCCGACGCGGATCGTCCCGCCTTTCAGGATCTTGCAGTTGAGCCCGGAGCGATTGATCAGCGGATCGAAGATCGACTTGCCGGTCACCTCTTCGATATGGCGGCACGGAATGGAGAGACGCGTCGCCTCCAGCAGCACCTGGCCGAGCCAGAACTGCTTGCCGACGAGATGAGTGAGGGGCGCGCCTTCGGTCGTGACGTTGCGCCGATGCTCCTCCGGTCCGAGGTCGATGCCGGCGTCACGTTTGAGCGCGATCAGTGTCTCGATCTCGAACAGCGTGACTTGCCGGCCTTCTTCCGGCTTGCTGGAATAGTAGCCTTCCTCGCGGCCGATCATGTAACGGTCGCCTTCGATGCCCTTGCCTGCAACCAGGTTGAGCTCCGGCATCGAGCGCATGGGCAGGAAAGCACGCGGCGTAATGTGTAGATGGCGGATCACGCCGCTCCACGTAGGAGCGAAGGTCGACGCCCGGTCGACTGTTGCAGTGTCGAGCATGGTTCAGTTCCCACCGCGTCCGCGCATCACGATATCTCCTTATTGGCGGTTTCTGGCGCCGCGAAGGCGGCAGTCGCCGTGATGAGTGCGCAGACGATGAGATAGACCGACACCGGCCAGGTAAGGCCGCCGGCCCACGCCATCAGCGAGGCGGCGATCAAGGGCGTTAGACCGCCGCTCAGTGCGGCGCCGACCTGGAATCCCAGTGAGGCACCGCTGTAGCGCAGGCGCGCGGAGAACAACTCCGAGTACCAGGGGGCGCCGATGCCGAACATTACCATCTGGCCGAACGTGATCGCCGCCACGATGGCGAGGATGACGATCGCCGGATTCTTGGTGTCGAGCAGCCAGAACAGCGGGAACGCGAATGCGATCGAGAACAGGCAGCTTGCGTAGCACATGGTCTTGCGCCCGACCTTGTCCGATAGCCAGCCGAACAGCGGGATGGCGAACAGCGCGACGCAGGACGCAATGAAAGCACCGTTCAGGACGAGGCTGCGCGAGAGGCCAAGCTGTTGCGTCGCATACGACATCACGAACACGCCGCCGATGCTCGCGTAGGCGATCTCCGAGATCTTGAGGCCGACCGCAATGAAGAAGGGCTTGCGGTGATACTTGAACACCTCGGCGACCGGGAGCTTCGCAACCTGATTTGCCGCCTTGACTTCGCGGAATGCCGGCGTCTCCTCCATGCGCATCCGGATGTAGAGCCCGACGCCAACCAGCAGGATCGAGATCAGGAACGGGATGCGCCACCCCCAGGTGATGAAGCTCGCATCGCCGAGCTGCGATACCAGGGCGAACATGCCGATCGCTGCGAGGTTGCCGATCGGATTGCCGACCTGGACCATGCTGCCGAACATGCCGCGCTTCTCGACCGGGGCGTTCTCCACGACCATTAGGACGGCGCCGCCCCATTCGCCACCGAGACCGATGCCTTGCAGGAACCGTAGCACGACAAGCAGCACTGGAGCGGCAACGCCAATCTGCTCGTATGTCGGCAGGAGGCCGATCAGGAATGTCCCGAGCCCCATCACCATGATGGTGATCGCCAGCATCGCCTTGCGGCCGACACGGTCTCCGAAGTGGCCGAAGATCGCCGCACCGAGCGGCCGGGCGAAGAAGCCGACGCCGTATGTGCCGAATGCTGCGATGGTCGCGGCCGTGGAGTTTCCTGACGCGAAGAAGATCTTGTTGAACACGAGCGCGGTCGCGGCGCCGTAGATCAGGAAGTCGTACCATTCGACCGCAGTGCCAATAACGCTTGACCACACGATACGGCGCAGGCTTGACGAATCCGCCGTAACGTTCACGATCGGTAAGGGACCGGCGACTCCTTCAGCAATTGTCATGTTTGCTCCTCCGAGAAAATTGACGCGGCGAACGCCGCCCCTCCGGGCGTTGTCCGATTGCCTTCGCGGTGGTGCCGGCTCGAAACCGACGTACGACGACGTGGTTTCCACGCTCCTGAAGGTCGACCGTAAGCCGACCATGTTTACTGAGAGCAATCAAGCTCAAGTGAGGTGCAGGCATCGGCGCGGAAAGCGGCAGGCAGTAGATATGCCTATACTGATGTCAGAATGCCGCGTAGAAAACCCGATTTGCATTTTTTGTTAGCGCGTACCGCCGGAAATAGATGCATGGTATTTACTTATAGAATACACACTGCGCCGCTGCCGTGGCGCCAGAATGTTCCGGCCAGATCGAATTCGCGGTTGCGCGCGCCTGCGTTTCGCGCCACCACGGGGCGAGGTGAGGGAGGACGCATGTGCTTGATGTGAGCAAGGGAGCGGTCGGCTTCAATCTGCGCCAACTGCGCACCGCCAAGGGGCTGACGCTCGACCAGCTTGCAGGCCGGAGCGAGTTGACGCGTGGCTATATCTCGCTGGTCGAGCGCGGGCTGAAAACACCGTCCGTCGCGGCGCTGCTGCGGATTGCCAAGGCGCTCGACGTGAGCGTGACCCATCTGTTCGATCCACACGCCGCCCCGGCCGCGCGCTACACGCTGTTCCGGCAGAATGAGCGCGCAGCTGGCGTTGAAGAGGACGGGTTCCATTTGCTGGCGCTGGCGGCGAGTCGCGCACGCAAGATGATGGAACCGTTCCTCATCAAGCCGCCGCTCAAATCCGCGCCACGGGTATCGCATGCCGGCGAGGAGATGCTGTTCGTAGTCAGCGGCGCGATCTCGATCAAGCTCGACGGCGAGGACCTGCGGCTCGCGAAGGGAGACTGCCTGTATTTCTCCGGCGAGACGCCGCACGAGGTGCGCAGTCTCGGCCGGCACCGCGCGGAGGTATTGCTCGTCGTAGCGCTTCCAGCCTCCGAGCGCTGACCGCATCGCTATCCCTTGCCCTGCTTCTCGGCCAGAAGCTCCTCGAGGAACTCGAGCCGGTCCTGTCCCCACAGGATGTCGCCGCCATAGAGATAGAACGGTGAGCCGAATACACCGTCGGCCGGTGCCTGATCGGTGTAGCGATCATATTCAGCCTGCACTTCCGGCGTCTTCGAAGCTGCGAGCAGCGCGTCGACATCAGGTACGTGCGGCGCCGCGATCTTGCGCAATGTCGCTTCGTCCGAGATGTCGACCTCGTCGGCCCACATGCCGCGCATGATCGTGAAGGTGAGATTTCCGAGTGGCAGTCCAGCAAGCTTGGCCGCGACGATGAGGCGTGACGAAGCATCCTGGTTCACGGGAAAATATTTTGGCTCGATGTTGAGCGGAATACTGAGGCGCTTCCTCCAGCGCTTGAGCTCGGCGATACGATAGTCCTGCCGCTGCTTCGAACGTTGGCCGAGCAGGATGCCGCCTGTCCGTGCATAGACTTTCGGCAAGTCGACCGGGCGATAATCGATCGCCACGTTGTACTTCCGCGCCAGCGCCTCGAGCCGCTCTTGCCCGAAATAGGCCCAGTCCGAGATGGTCCAGAAGTAGTAAACGATCCTGTCGTTGGCCATCGCCAGTCTCTCACTCCACGTGATCAGGTCCTGCGGAATTCCGGCGACCAGTGCAGTAGCCGGCGCTCCACCACGCCAATGACGCTCACCAGAACGAGACCGATCACGCCCAGCACCGTGATGGTGGCGAACATGTCGGTCGCATTCATTGTCCCAAGCGAGGTGACGATCAGATAGCCCATGCCGGTCGTCGAACCAACGAACTCGGAGATCACCACGCCGATCAGCGAGAACGAGACGGCATTCGGCAGCGCCGCGAAGGTCCATGCGAGCGAGTTGGGAATACGCACCGTGAACATGATCTGCCGGTTGGAGCCGCCGAGCGTACGGCAGAAATTGATCAGGTGCTGCTCGATGTTCACGCCGCCCTTGAAGGCATTGAAGAATATCAGGAAGAACACGATGAACCACGCGGTCACGACCTTCGAAACAAGGCCCAGTCCGAAGATCATCGTGATGAGCGGCACCATCGCGATGCGCGGCAGCGAGTTGAGTGCGACGATGAATGGGTTGAATACTGCTGCGAGTGCGCGGTTTTGACTGAGCCCGAGGCCGGCAAAGAAGCCGGTGATGACTGCGACCACTAGTCCGAGCAGCGTCGCACCGACCGTCGAGACGAGATGTGGCCAGAGGAAGCCGCGTTGCGCGCCGACCGTCCAGTCATAAAGCTTCTGGATCACCAGGCTCGGGCGGCTGATGAAGAACGGATCGAGGAACGTATTCGTGCGGAACCAGGCGATGCCCGTGCAGATCTGCCAGATCGCGAGAATTATGCCGAGCAGGGCAAGCTGCGCGGCGATGATGCCAATCCGCCGCCACGGAAGTCTGGCGCGGGGGCTGGGTTGTGCGGGAGCTGCCACTACTGCGTCCGTCATGCCGCGCTCCCGGTCACGATACGGTCGAACGCCTGGTTGCGCCTGAATTCGTCGCCAAGCACATGCCAGACGGCGCGAACGTTGCCGGCAAAGGCCTCCTGCTCGCGCACCGAGAAGACGTCGCGCGGGTGAGGAATGGACACCCGGTGGTCGAGTATCAGGCGGCTCGGCGGGGCCGAGAGCACAATCACGCGGTCGGAGAGCGTCACGGCCTCGTCGAGGTCGTGCGTCACCATCACGATGGTCTGCTTGAGGCGGCGCCAGATATCCAAAAGCTCCTTGTGCAGGACGATCTTGGTGTGGGTGTCGAGCGCGCCGAACGGCTCGTCGAGCAGCAATACGGCCGGGTCGCAGGCGAGCGTCATCAGCAACGCGACGCGCTGGCGCATGCCGCCCGAGAGCTGGTGCGGATAGAGCTTCTCGTAGCCGGAGAGGCCGGCCATCGCGAGCAGATCCGCGACCTTGCGCTCGATCCGCAGCTTCTGCTCATGCCGGTAGCGCAGCCCGAGCCCGATGTTGTCGCCGACGGTGAGCCAGGGCAGCACCGTGTCCTTCTGGAAGATATATCCGAGCCCCTGCGGCACGCTTCCCGCCGCAACGGGGATGCCGTCGACCGAGAGCGTGCCGGACGTCGGGGGAAGGAAGCCGGCAATCATGTTGAGGATCGTCGACTTGCCGCAACCGGAAGGACCGACGATCGAAACAAACTCCCCCGCGGCAACCGAGAAGCTCACATTGCCGATCGCGGGCACGCGCGTGGCGCCAGTGCCATAGGATTTACTGATGCCGCTAAGTTCGATCATCGACCGCATGGCCAGTCCTCGTCAGGCGAGACCGCGGGCCTTGCGGACGAATTTCATGTCGACGTTCTTCTCGTAGGTCGCCGTCGCCATTTCCGCCGCGGGGTATTGACGGTCGGACATGATGCTCGCGAGCCGCGCATAGGTCTCGGGCATGATCATGTTGTCCTTGCTCCACACCTTCTTGAAGGTGGAGATTGCGGAGACCACGGATGCCTTGGAGAAGCCCGTCAAATAGTCGGCGAGGATCAGATCCGCGACATCTTCCGAGGAGTTTGCGAAGATGAAGTCGGTGCCCTTGCAAAGGCCGCTGACGAGCGCCTGAACATCGTCCGGCCGCTCCGCGATCGTATCGGCGAGAACGTAGGCCGTGGCGCCGGGAACCGGGCCGCCGAACACTTTCTCCCAGGCCGCCGCATCGACGATCTCGAACAGCGGGACGCCCCAGCCTTCCTCTTTGCCCTTTTCCAGCATCGCGTAGGTGGCCATGCAGGCGTCCACGCTCTTGGTCTTCACCGCTCCCATCATGGTGGCGAAGTCGCCGAGCGGGCGGATGTTGACCTTGTCCTTGAGGCCGGCGCGCTCCGCCATATAGACCGCCATCAGCCAGGTCGCCGATTGCGGCGCCGTGATACCGACCGAGCGGCCGCCGAGTTTCTCCAGCGAGTTGATGCCGGAGTCGTAGACCTCCTTGTTGATCATGATGTTCGCAAAGGGAACGCGTACGTCGAACGTGTAGACCAGCACCGACTGCTTGCCGGCGAGCGACAGCGCGACCGAGTCGTTCGAGCCGGAGGTCGAGCAGCCGATCTGCTTGGCAGCGAGCAACTGCTTGCCGCGCGGGCCGCTCTGCGTGTTGACATAGTTGATGCTCGCCGAGTTGCCGAAGAAGCCCTTCTTCAGCGCCACATACGCCGCCGTGTAGATCGGATCGATGCTGGCGATGCCGTAGTCAAAGGACGCAGCGTAGGCCGGTGCGGCAAGCACAGTGGTGAGTGCGCCTCCGATCGAGAGACCGAGAAACTGGCGGCGGTCGGGAGAAAAAGCGTGGTCGGGCATGGCATCACTCCTGCTGCGAACGCACCGAGCCATCACTCGGACGCGCAAGACCCCAATGATTGCCTTTTGGGCAACAAGTTGCCCAAGCGGCCGTTTGTTGAGCAGATTCCCCAAGCTTTCGCGAGGAGTGCCCAATCTGCTGGGAAGAATGCATCATCCGTGCCACTGGTGGTGGGCGGCAGATACGCCGCCGGCTTGACAGTGCAACTGCAAGTCGATCATTTTGCCTTTAGGGCAACCGAATCAACGGCGCGATCTCGCATCGCGAGCGGGGCTACGCATGCTGAAAGAACTGGAGACCTTGCGGCGGCCGGGGGCAAGCGCCGCGATGGCGCTGCAAGTTAAGGCTGCCCGCATCGCGCGTGGCCTGACCCTCGCCGAGCTCGCGACCACCGTCGGATTGGACAAGGGCTATCTGTCGAAGGTCGAGCGCGGATTGAAAGTTCCGTCGATCGCGACGCTGCTGAAGCTTGCGGGCGCGCTTTCAGTGCCGGTGTCGCATCTGTTCGGCGACAGTGTGGACGAAAGCCTGATCCATGTCTCGCGCGGCGCGCTGCGCAAGGGCCCCGTTGGCGAGGATGGTTCCGGCTACCGCACCGAGGCGCTCACGACCGGCCAGGGCCGCGAAGGTCTTGAGGGCTTTGTCTTCTTTCCGCCGGAAGAGTTTCTCGACGACATGCGGGCCGAACATGGCGGCGAGGAATTGCTGTTTGTTCTTTCGGGCAGCGTCGAGATCCGCTTCGCCGATCGCACGCTGGCGCTCGATGCGTCCGACTCGGTTCAATTCCCCGGTCACCTGCAGCACCAGGTGCGCCGGACTTCGCCGGAAGCGAGCGTGCTGGTGGTCATCACCCGCGCCTGATCGCAGCGGCGATGCGCCTGGCACGGTGATTGCTGGTTAAATCGCGGAGGAAATCCAGCCATGCTTGTCCGACCCGAATCCCGCAAGTCCGCCTGCCCACACGATTGCCCGAGCGCCTGCTCGCTGGAAGTTATGGTGCTGCCGGACAATCGCATCGGCCGCATCTCGGGCTCCGCCGAGAATTCATACACGGCCGGCGTGGTCTGCGCGAAAGTCGCGCGCTACGCCGAGCGCGTGCATCACCCGGATCGTCTGACGCAACCGCTGCGCCGCACCGGCGGCAAGGGCGAGGGATCGTTTGCGCCGATCTCGTGGGACGAGGCGCTCGACGAGATCGCTGGACGCTTCAAGGAAGCGGCGCAACGCGACGGCACGGAAGCCGTCTGGCCCTATCACTCGGGCGGCAACATGGGGATCGTGCAGCGGTGGGGCCTCGACCGGCTGCGCAACGTCATGCGCTACAGCCGCCAGCAGACCACCATTTGCGTGACGCCGGCGGAGTCTGGCTGGAAGGCCGGAATCGGCAAGCTAGCCGGTGTCGATCCGCGCGAGATGGACGAATCCGATCTCATCATCTCGTGGGGCGGTAACCCCGTCTCGACACAAGTCAATGTGATGACGCACGTATCCCGCGCGCGAAAGCAGCGCGGCGCGAAATTCGCGGTGGTCGACGTATACCGCACGCCGACCGTCGAGGCGGCGGACATCGCGCTCATCCTCAAGCCCGGCACGGACGGCGCCCTGGCGCTCGCAATGATGAATGTGCTGCTAAGCGAAGGTTTTGCAGATCGTGAATATCTGGCGCGCTATACCGATTTCGACGCGGCGACCGAGCGGCACATCATGACGCGCACGCCGGCATGGGCCGCCGCGATCACCGGCCTCGCCGAGCAAGAGATCATCGACTTTGCGCGTCTCTACGGCCGCGTGCAGAAAAGCTTTATCCGTGCCGGCTTCGGATTTACTCGCACGCGCAACGGTTCGGCTGCGATGCATGCCGTTTCATGCCTTCCGGCGATCACCGGTGCATGGCAATACAAGGGGGGCGGCGCGTTCTTCCTTGCCTACGATATGGGCTACTGGGGTATCGATACGAAGATCCTGCATGGTCTCGACGCGATCGATCCGAAGGTGCGCATCCTCGATCAGTCGCGCATCGGGGCAGTTCTGACCGGTGACACTGAGGCGCTGCGCGGTGGCCCGCCTGTCACCGCGATGCTGATGCAGAACGCGAACTCTGCGATTGTTGCGCCCGACAGTGCGAAGGTCGCGCGCGGCCTTTCGCGCGAGGACCTTTTTCTCGTCGTGCACGAACAATTCCTGACGCCCACAGCCCGCTATGCCGACATCGTGCTGCCAGCTACCACCTTCGTCGAACACGACGACATGTATTTCGGACTCGGCCACACCATGCTGACCTACGGCCCGAAGCTGATTGAGCCGCTTGGCGAAGCCCGGTCTAATCATGACGTGGTGTGCGCGCTCGCCGGGCGTCTCGGCGCGCAGCATCCGGGTTTCGACATGACGCCGAACGAACTGCTCGACGACGGCTTGCGCCGCGCCGGGCTGCCGGGGATCGAAGAGACCAGCCAACTGGGCTGGATCGATCGTGCAGTCTCGTTCGAGAAGGCCCACTTCCTTGACGGCTTTCCACAGCCCGACGGCCGCTTCCACTTCAAAGCCGACTGGAAGAGCATCGGTCCGCAGCATGCGCGCATGCCTGAGATGGTCGATCACAGCAAGGACTTCGAACGCGCGACAGAGGCCGTGCCGTTCAAGCTCGTCTGTCCACCGGCGCGTAACTTCCTTAACAGCACCTTCACCGAGACGCCGACGGCGCTTCAGAAGGAACGGCGTCCGCGTGTACGAATCCATCCCGCCGCGGCCGCAAGCTACGGCGTCAGCGAAAGCGCGCGCGTCCGGATCGGTAACGATCGCGGATCCGTCGTGCTTGAAGCCGAGTTCGACAGCGGGCAGCAGCCCGACACGCTGGTCGTGGAGGGCATCTGGCCGGCCGACGCGTTCGAGGAAAAGACCTGCATCAACAGGCTGATCGGTGGCGACCCTGTCCCGCCGAATGGCGGCTCGGCGTTCCACGATACCGCTGTGTGGCTGAAAGCGGCTTCGTAGGCGCGAACGGACGCGATCAGCGATCTCGCGCGGCTCGTTTGTGAGCTCTCTGCGGCCAAACAAACGCCACTAACCTGATCATCGCCAGGTCTGAAAATCTGCACGTTGGTACCATCCAGCGTGAAGACGTTGGTCCTTTTCAGAACCAACCTTCGATGTTCTTTCAGAGCAAGACCAACGGTGTCGAAAGCGGATGGACGCAATCGGTCCGGTGGCAAGTCGGAACGTGAAGAATAATCGCGACATCGCGCAGATGCACGACGCTCCCAGATCAACTGGCGTGCGGCGGCAGCCCAAGCGTGAATGTTGAAACCGGAGGAACGGCCATGAATATGATCGACACGAAAGCTTTCGCTGTCAGTGAATTCCTTTCCCAGCCAATCAAGATGCACATTGGCGGCGAGCAAGTTGCTGCATCCGGCGGAAGAACCTTCGAAACGCTGGATCCCGGTACTGGCAAGCACCTCGCAACGGTTGCTGCGGCCCAAGCCGCGGACGTCGACGCCGCGGTTGAGGCTGCGCGCCGGGCGTTCAACACCACGCCCTGGCGAACGATGCCGGCGAAAGATCGCGCTGTCCTCCTTCACCGGCTGGCGGATCTGATTGATCAGCATACGGCGTTGCTCGCCGAAATCGAATCGCGGGACGTTGGCAAGCCACGTGCGCAAGCGTCAGCCTTTGACATCCCTCACGCGGCGCAGACCTTCCGTTACTATGCCGATCTGAGCGCAAATGCGCGCCAACGCGAGCCCTTTGCCGTGTCAGGAAACGAAGCCTGGTCGGTGCGGCAGCCATATGGAGTGTGCGGCTTCATCTTTCCCTGGAACTTTCCATTCTTGCTGGTCGGATGGGGTGTGGCGCCGGCGCTCGCTGCGGGCAACACCATTGTCATCAAGCCGGCAGAGGACACGCCGCTGTCTGCCCTTCTTTTTGCCAGGCTCGCGGAACAGGCAGGTATTCCGCCCGGCGTCGTCAATGTCGTCCCTGGACTGGGCGAAACCGCCGGCGCAGCGCTCTCATCTCATTCTGGCATCAATCGCATGTCGTTCACGGGTTCGCCGGAAGTCGGCAGGCTCGTGGCCGAGGCCTGTGGACGCAATCTGGTCCCTGTCAAACTGGAGCTTGGCGGCAAGGGTGCCGCTGTTCTTTTCGACGATACCGCGGTTGAAAGCGCTGCGGAGTCGCTTGCGTCGGCAGTAACGTTGAATGCGGGGCAAGTGTGCTGCACGGCAACCCGCTGGATGGTGCACAAGAAAGTTGCCGATGCGTTTATCAGCAAAGCTGTATCGACGATGGGCGGAATGAAGATCGGCTATGGCGGTGATGAGTCGACGCAGATCGGTCCGGTTGTAAGCGAGAAGCAGCGCCGCCGCGTGCTCGGATATGTCGCGCGCTCCGTAAAGGAGGGCGCGGAGGCCTATCTTTCCGGCGGCGTTGCGGAGGTGTCCGGCTATCAGGACGGGTTTTACGTCAAGCCTGCACTCCTCGGTGGAGCACCCGGCAATATCTGCGCGCGCGACGAGGTTTTCGGGCCTGTCGCTTACGTGATGACGTTTCAAGACGAGGAAGAGGCGATCGCGTTGGTCAACAGCAGCCCGTACGGACTCGCCAACAGCGTGTGGTCAACTGACCTTGCGAGGGCGACGCGGGTCGCCGAGCGGCTCGTCGCTGGAAATTCCTGGATCAACGCGCATAATCTGTTTCCGCATGGCGTGTCATACGGAGGGTGCAACTTGAGTGGATGCGGAGGCGGCGTCCTTGGTCCCGATACGCTCGAGGATTACTACCGTAAGCAGTCGGTCGTGCGTCCGCTTTGACGAACTCGTGAACGATCCGCAGATTGCAACTGCAGCAAGCTGCCGGTCTGGTCGAAAGGTTGCCCGACTCGTAGTTGGCGTCGAGCCGGGCGATTGTCGTTGTCCGTCTCGCTGAATTCGAGATGCATTGCCTGGCGAGCGGCTGACTCGACAAGGACCGGGAAATCTTGCTTCCTTGGCAGCTCGAAAGGCAGTGCTACGCAGCTGAATGCATACAGTTTGGAAAGGCTAACCTGCGAGCGCTGAAAAAGGTCGACTTGTGGAACTGGCACTTACGCTTCAGACGAGCGCGGACAAATCGCTTCAGGCCCAGATATTCGACCAGGTTCGGTCGCTGATACTGGATGGGCGCCTTCAGGCAGGGATGTCGCTACCGCCGACGCGGTTGCTGGCCGAGCGATATCATGTGTCCCGCAATACGGTCATAATTGCCTACGATCGTCTGGTTGCCGAAGGTTATGTCGAAGCCCGGGGGACATCCGGGCTGTTCGTTACGTCGATCCCTCCTGACGATCTCCTGCTGGTCAGCAACCCGCCAGACCCTTTGCGTCCAAATGGGCCGCCGCCATCTCAAGCCGGTGAACCTCTGCTCTGCTTTGCGGGCTCTCCGGGAGGCGGGGCAGATCGCCCGACCATCGACTTCTGGGTGGGACGATCGGCGGCGAGCGCTTTTCCCCTTCAGGTCTGGCGCCGGATCGTCACACGGCTTTTGTCCGGCGAGTCCCAATATCTGACCGACTATTGCGATCCTGCCGGAATTCCGCCGCTGCGAAAGGCCATCGCTGATCATCTCGGACGAACCCGCGGAATGCACGTGACGACGGATCAAATCATCGTCACGGCGGGAGGGCAGGACGCGCTCAACCTCGTCATGAATCTTTTGCGGGGTCACACCGAGCAGCTGTGCATTGAAAATCCCTGCTACGCAGGCGCGTCGATGATCTTTCAAAGCGAGACGCTTCCGATTGAGCCGGTGCCGGTCGACTCGGAAGGGATTCGAACGGACTGCCTTCCCAACAAGAAGCGCAGCCTGATCTATGTGACGCCCTCGCATCAATATCCGACGGGCGTCGTGATGACTCTGAGCCGGCGCCTCGCATTGCTTAGATGGGCTGATGATACCGACAGCTACATCATGGAAGACGACTACGACAGCGATTTCCGCTATGACGGGCCGCCGCTCACGGCGCTGTCCGGATTGGACAGGGGACGGCGTGTTCTCTATGTCGGCACCTTCTCCAAATCGGTAGGGGCAGGCTTGCGTCTCGGTTTTGCCGTCGTTCCGCGAATCTTCTCGGACGATGCCCGCTTGCTGAAGGCCAAGATGAGCAACGGTCAATCCTGGCTCGAGCAATGCGCACTTGCCGAGTTCGTCAGTGACGGCCACTTCGATCGCCATGTCCGCAAGCTGCGCCAGCTCTACAAGAGCCGCAGGGATGCGCTGATTTCCGCGCTTCGCAAGAGATTTCGCGATCCGGTTATTTCAGGACAGGACAGCGGCTTGCATCTCGTATGGCGCTTGCCCAAGGGCATGCCGAATGCGGTTACGATCCAGATGAAGGCGCGCGCCGCCGGGATAGGCGTGTATGCCTTGTCCAGCGGTGGCGCTTTCGACTTCGACGGTACGGCGCCGGACGACATGCTGATGTTCGGCTATGCGTCGCTGACGGAAAGCAGGATCGTCGAAGCTGTAGAGAAGCTGCACGGCATCTTGCGCGTGATGAACTCCCAGGATGCCGGCCTGAACATTCCTTGAAGCGCGCTTCAGCTCTGAGCCTGTATCGCGGCTCGACCGAAACGACTCCACACATGCGATCTATCGTCAGGACATTTGCATTCGCGCAGGCACTCGACGAGGATTCGGCGCGCGCGCCAGGCCAACGACACGCGAGCCGTAACGTTTTGGCAGGCATCGTCGGTGCGACTCGCCGGAAACCGCGCCAAAACGCAGCGTTTTCTGACTATTTTTTTATCGTTGCCGTGGTTCGTCTGCTTAAACAATCGTCGCATTGGAGCCATGGAGTTACGAGGTTTTGGTACTTTTCAGAACCAAGACTTGGCGCTTCTCTAATCCTGCGCGGCGGGAGGTCCAATTCGGTCGGCCCGGCGCGAGGGACAACAAGCGTCGAGCTTCTGCGCCATGGTCTTCAATATTGCCATCGTTGGGAGCGGCCCCGCCGGGTTCTACGCCGCAGAAGCACTGCTACGCTCCGATCGGCCGGTTCGTATCGATATGTTCGACCGGTTGCCCGTGCCTTTCGGGCTTGTCCGTCACGGGGTCGCGCCTGACCATCAGAAGCTGAAGGCGGTCACGGCGATCTTCGAGCAGATCGCCGACAACGCCAATTTCTCGTTCGTCGGCAACCTGGATATCGGACGGGAAGTGCCGGTATCGCAGCTTCAGGCGGCTTACCACGGCGTGATTCTCGCCACCGGAGCGATCGCCGATCGTCCGCTCGACATTGTCGGCGAAGACTTGCCGGGAAGCGTCTCGGCGACCGAACTCGTCGGCTGGTACAACGGCCATCCGGATTTCCGGGACAAGATCTTCGATTTCTCGCATCCGGCGGCGATCGTGATCGGAAACGGCAACGTCGCCCTGGACGTATGCCGAATCCTCGCGAAAAGCGTCGATGAGCTCAAGCGCAGCGATATCTGCGAGCATGCGCTGGATGCGCTTGCCGAAAGCAGGATCACGGACGTTTTCGTTATAGGTCGGCGGGGACCGGCGCAGGCCAAGTTCACAGCGAAGGAACTCCGTGAGTTCGGCGAGCTTCAAGACGCGCAGCCGGTCGTCGATCCAGCCGATCTGCAGCTTGACGCCGCCTCGAACGATGAAATCGAATGCTCGGCTTCCGCCGCGAAGAATCTCGAAATCCTGCGAGTATTCGCAAGCCGTCAGGGGAGCGCGCTCAAGCGGAAGCGGATACATTTCCGTTTCTCGCTCGCACCAGCTTCGATCGAGGGGACCGGGGCGGTCGAGCGCGTCAAGTTCGAGAAATTGAACCTCTCCGGACCGGCAGGCAGCCAGAAGGGGACGCCAACTGGCGAGTATGTACGCATACCGGCAGGCCTCATCGTTCGCAGCGTCGGCTATCGCGGCCTGTCGATTCCGGGTGTGCCCTTCGACGAACGCTCGGCGACGATTGTGCAGCGGGAAGGGCGGGTTGTCGCCAGCGATGGCAAAACCGTTCGGGGATTGTACGTCGCAGGGTGGATCAAGCGTGGACCGAGCGGAATCATCGGAACCAACCGCGCGTGCGCTATCGAAACGGTCGAATCGATCTTGGCGGACTTGAAGAAGACGAGCTTCGGCGCGCTGGACTTCCAACGTGACCGGTTTCGTAGCGCGCTTCACGGACAATCACGCAAGCTGATCGACTTCCCGGGGTGGCGCAGGATCGACGCGCTGGAGCGGGCGGCTGGCGCAGCCAAAGCCAAGCCGCGCGAAAAACTGACGAGGGTCCCTGCAATGCTGAAAGCTTCGGAGCAAACGCTCGTTTGAAGCCACAGTCGAACTATCGCGAAGTCTGGACAACGGCAACGTGGCACAGCCACAGGCCAAGGGGAGCTGAATCAAATGTCAATTGAGAAGCTGAATTCGACTCGCCGGGAGTTCTTGAAAACGTCAACGGGAGCAATTGCCGCGGCTGCGCTGGGCGGCGGTGGCGGCCCTCTTGTTTCCCTGCCGCTTCAAGCGGCCGAGTACGCGCCGGGCATGACGGGCGGCCCACTGGGCTTCGACGGTGCTGAACGCTTCCAGTACAACAGCAGCATGTCGGAAGGCCGCGCGATCGACGGCATCAAGGCGTTGAAGGCGGCAGGAAAAGCGCCGAAAAAGCTGACGGTCCTGTTGCTCGACGGCACTATCGACCAGATACGGAAGCCGTTCCGCGAGGGCGCGATGTCGCCGCTGGACGTGTGGATGCGCGAGACGGGTATCGAGATCGAGATGATCGGCGGAACTCCGGACGATATTTTCAAGAAGGTGATGCAGGACGTCACGACCGGCGACGGTGCGTTCGATGTCTATACCGGACCCTGGAATTCGACGGGCGATCTTGTCGCATCAGGCGGCGCGATCGATTGCTCCGACTTCGTGAAGAAGTACAAGCCGGATTGGAACGATCGAGAGCGCGGCGTGACGGACGATGCGTTCGAAAAGCTGCTCTATACCTACAACAACAAAAACTACATGATCGGCCTCGATGGCGATACGCTGGTTTGGTACTACTTACGGAACCTCTATGAGAAGCCCGAGGTCAAGGAAGCCTTCCTGAAGGAGGCCGGGCGTCCTATCGACGTGCCGAATACCTGGGAAGAGGTCGACGCGATCTCGAAATTCTTCACCGGCAAGGATTTCGGCAACGGCAAGATGTACGGCAACGGCTGTCTGATGAGCCGGTTCTGGGGGCTTCCGACGTTCTATATGCGCTTCGCGTCGATGGCGTTCCCGAACTACTACTTCTTCAATGACGAGGGCAATCCAAATCTCAATACCGACCTGGGCGTCCAGTGTGCGGAAGAGCACGTCCGCTCGTTCGAATGGTCGCCGCCCGATGCGTTGAATTTCACCTTCCTGGAAGGCTGGAATTCGCTCTGGAAGCTGCAGGTTCCGCAAATCTGCACATATACCGCGATCGCCAAGTACGGCGACGGGCTGAAGCCTGATGGTACCCCGAAGTCGAAAGCGACGGGCTTGATGGGGTCCCACAATCCGGTCGGCCGCCGGTTCGGCGACAAGATCAACCGCCGTGCCGTGATGTACTACAGCGTCACGGCTTGGATATCGCCGAAGTCGAAGAACGCAGAAGCTGCTTACCTGTTCCTGCAGTGGCTCAGCTCGACCCGAACGTTCACGCTGATCATGGCGAGCCCGACCGGATTCTTCGATCCGTTCCAGCAGGCAAACTTCAAGGAGCCGCTGGTCGCCGCGAACTATCAACCCTACGCGATGAAGACGATCCCGTACTCCATCGCACGATCGGTGCCGTCGCTCAATTTCGGCGGTCAAACCGCGATGGACAACGCGCTGGACGAAGAACTGCAGGCGGCGCTGACCAAGCAGAAGACGCCGCGCCAGGCGATGGATGCGGCACAAGGCAAGTGGGAGCAGATCATCCGTCGCCAGCGCGGCAAGGGCATCATCGAAGCGATCAAGGCGAGCCGTGCCACCTGGCCGATGGGTGGAGATCCGGCCTGACTTTGACGAAACCGGGCCAGACTCGCATCAGGCGGGTCCGGCGGAGAGGAGTTGAAACGTGCGGACACCGCTTCGAGCCCTGGTGATCAGATACGCCTTCGTCATTCTTGCGTGTGCGGTGGTGATCTATCCGCTGCTCTGGATGATCACCATGGCGTTCAAGCCGTTTCCCGAGTGGACCACCGGCACCGGCATGACGTGGTTTCCGAAGCAGCCGACGTTGCAGAATTTCGAGTTCGTCATCTTCGGGCACGCGCAGGGCCTGGTCGTCAGCCTTGATCGCGGTATCGTCGGGCCTTTGGCGGCGAGCCTGATCACGTCGATCTGCGGCACGGCGCTGGCCGTCGTGACCGGGACGTTATCCTCCTACGCGGTCGCGCGCTTCGGCATCATGTCGTTATTGCCGCTGTCCGTGCTGCAATTGCGGCTGTTTCCGCCGCTGGCGGTCATGATTCCGGTCATGGTGATGTGGGCCTTCATCGGCGCGGTCGACACGTGGTGGGGATTGTCGCTGATCTACGGGATCGTGACACTGCCGTTCGCGTTCTGGCTGATGAAGACGTTCTTCGACGAGGTTCCTGTCGAGATTGAAGATGCTGCGCGCGTCTCCGGTTGCTCCTACTGGCGGGTTTTCTATCGCATCACGCTGCCGATCGTGAAGCCGGGGCTCGCCACCTGCGCGCTGTTCGTATTCATCCTGAACTGGTCCGACTACCTACTGGCATTGCTGCTGACTCAAAAGAACTGGGTCACGCTGCCGATCTACATGTCCACCCTCACTTCGCCCATGGGCGGCCAGATGTACGGCATGAAAGCTGCACTGGGATTGATTGCGGCAATTCCGCCGGTGGTCTTCGGACTACTGATTCAGAAGCACCTCGTCCGAGGACTGACGTTCGGAGCGCTCAAGCAATGACCGACGCGACAGCCGAGACGATCACGGACACGCCCGCTGAGCCGGCGTCTGCGAAGGCAAACCGGCGCAGTCGCGGATATTGGGCGGGCGTTGCTCACGACAGCCGGAAGCTTGGCTTTTGGTTCGTCGCTCCCGCCGTACTCTTGCTATTGTTCATCGTCGTCTTTCCGCTGGCGATGCAGCTCTATCTCAGCCTCACCTGGTGGACGCCGCTCGATGGCGTTCGCTGGTATCGCGCCTATGAAAGCTTCAACAGCGGCGATAATTATGCGCGCTTGCTGACCGACGGCGCATTATGGGCAGCGTTGGGCAGGACTGTCTTGCTGATGGCGATCGCCGTTCCGGCGCAGTTCCTGCTTGGCCTTGGATTGGCGTATCTGTTCATGGAGCAGTTCGTCGGCCGCAAGTTCTTCTACTCCATTCTCCTGACTCCGATGATGATCGTGCCGGCAGTCGTCGGCCTGATCTTCTTCCTGCTGTTCCAGGGCACCGGCCCGGTAAACGACACGCTGAGATTGCCGACTAGCTTTGCGTGGTTGACGGACGTGCATCGCGCCATGCTTGCCGTGATCATCGCAGACACGTGGCAGTGGACGCCGTTGATGTTCCTGATCCTGCTTGCGGGAATGTTAGGAGTTCCGGCGGACCAGTTGACAGCAGGTCGCTTGCTGGGCGCATCCAACTGGCAGAATTTTTGCAAGATCGTTCTGCCGCGCATGAAGTCTGTCATTGCCATCGCTCTGGTACTTCGTTCGGTCGAATGTTTCAAGATTTTCGACGTCATCTTCGTCATGACCAAGGGTGGTCCAGGCGTCGAGACCGAAACCATCTCCTTGTTTCTATACAAGAAGACATTTGCCGATTTGGATTGGTCATATGTTGCCGCAATCGGCCTGACGATCCTGTTCTCGCTCAGTCTTATTGCCGCGCGTGGCCTGTCCTACGCAGCCAAGAGGAAGGGATGAGGCAGTGACATCCATTCAGATCAATAACGTCACCAAGCGCTTTGGCGAATTTGTCGCAGTCGACGATTTGACGCTCGACATAACCGAAGGCGAGTTTGTCGCGCTTCTGGGGCCGTCCGGCTGTGGCAAGACCACGACGATGAACATGATCGCCGGGTTGGAAGACCCCAGCGAAGGATCGATCTCGTTCGACGGCAGCGATCTGTCGGGAATGCGGTTGCAGGATCGCAACATCGGCTTCGTGTTCCAGAACTACGCCATATTTACCCACCTGACTGTCTACAAAAATCTGGCCTATGGCCTGGAAGTGCGACGTGTCGCGCGGTCCGAAGTCGACCGAAAGTCGCGGGCAATGGCCGAACGGATGGGGCTCTTCGATCGGTTGGACGAATCCGCCGGCAGGCTTTCCGTGAACGAGATGCAGAAACTGGCGATAGGGCGTTCCGCGATAGTGGAGCCCCGTGTTTTCCTGCTTGATGAACCGCTCTCGAACCTCGACGCAAGCTTTCGCGCCTATATGCGCGCGGAACTGAAAGTGCTCCAGCGAGAGTTCGGTCAGACCATGATCTACGTGACACATGATCAGATCGAAGCGATGAGCCTTGCCGACAAGATTGCGATTATCGACAAGGGGCGCTTGATGCAATACGGCGCTGCCCTCGAGGTCTACAACGACCCACGCAATCGTTTCGTCGCAAACTTCGTGGGTAGCCCGCGGATGAATTTGCTCGACGGTGACCTCAAGCATGAAGCCGGGCGCCTTAGGCTCGTGCTCGCGGGTGGAGCTGAAATCCCCTTGGCCGGGCAGGCAGCTGCCGATTTCGGCCAGGCGAAGTCGACGCAGAAGGGCTCGCTCGGCATTCGGCCGCAGCACATTTATGCGGGAGAGCGGCGCTCGGCCGACGACATGGAGATGAAGGGCCATGTCGAACAAATCGAGCGCGTCGGGCCGACACGGCTGGCCTATCTGCAGGTCCAGGAGACGCGGTTTCTGTCCGTCGATGAACAGGACCGGCTGAGGCCTGGCGACGAAATCGCCTTCTACCTGACTGCGGAGAAGAGCCTGGCATTCGACATGGCCACGGGCGACCGGCTCGGCGGGCGGCTGCAGTGAACGCGATCAGCATCCAAGGAGCGATCAAGAAGTATCCAAAATTTACGCTTGGTCCGATCGATTTGAGCGTGGAGCGGGGTGAGCTGTTTGGAATTCTGGGGCCGCCATCGGCGGGCAAGACCAGCATCTTGAAGCTCATCCTCGGCCTCGTGAAGCCGGACCGGGGCAAGGTCCTGATCGGCGGGGCCAACAGCGACGAGATGGAAGTTGCGGAGCGGCAGATTTCGATGGTGTTTCAGAATCTTGCCTTGTTTCCGCACATGAGCGGCCGTGAGAACATCGCGTTTCCGCTGACCGAACGAGGCGTCTCCAGCAAGGAGATCGCGGCGCGTCTTGATGCGGTGTCCGACGTTCTCCATGTCGGGCATATTCTTCACAAGAACCCCGCGCAGATGTCCGGCGGAGAACGGCAGCGCATCGCCCTGGGGCGGGCCTTGATCGCCGACAGCCGTGCGATCCTTCTGGATGAGCCGATCGCCGCGCTCGATGCCCGTTTGCGCGAGGAAATGCGCGTTGAGCTCAAGCGCCTTCAGCGAACGAACAACCAGACCTTCGTCTATGTTTCGCATGACGAAGAAGAGGTGATGGCGATAGCCGATCGGGTCGCCGTCGTGATCGATGGTCGTGTGGCCCAGGTCGGCGCCCCGGACGACGTCTATAACAAGCCGAATTCGCTGTCAGTCGCTCAAGTGATCGGATCTCCTCCGATGAACCTGTTTCAAGGTCGCTTTAGCGCGGATGGACGACATTTCGAATGCGGCGACATCGTCGTGGCCGTCGCCGGAATACGGGACGTTCCCGCCGGAGAGCAGGGAACGTTGGGGATACGTCCGGAGGATATCCATCGGGCGGGAGATCATGCGACGCGCCGCTTCCGTATCTCCGTCAATTCAATCGAGCCGCTTGGCGGCTACACGATCGTTAACGCGACGCTCGGCGGCCAGCTGATCAAGATCAGGGTTTCGGGTCAGCTCGACGGTCCTGACGACCACGGCGGATCGGTCGTGTTCGATGAGAGGCGGCTGCATCTGTTCGACAGCGAAGGAGATCGTCTCGGAATGGAATGACCGCCACGCGTGCGACCACCGATAAGAATCCATCAATTGTTCTTCGACCAAGCAAAAAGGAAACGCATATGCCCCAAGCCGCAACCGCTTCGAACGACGAAAAGCTCGTTCTCGACACGATCGCAACCTATCTGAAGGCCTTGCACAAGGCCGACAAGAGCCTTTTTCACGAGGCGTTTGCCGAAACAGCCAATGTTTCGCACTGCTCGATCGCCGACGAGAAGATTGCGGTGTCAACCCTGCCGATGTTCCTCGAACTGGTCGACGACCTGCACAAAAAGAACGGGCACGTAGAGGAATTTCACACCAATCCGATCGTGGCGATTACGGGGCCGGTTGCGAGCGTCCATGTGCCGTTTGTCCTGAAGCTGGGCTCCGACGAGTTCACGGGGACCGACGTGTTCGCTCTCGCCCGGATCGACGGCACGTGGAAGATCACGAGTAAACTTTATTCGATGTGACGTAGCGAGGAATCCAATCTCTCTAATCGATGGAGCGTGAAGATGAATCCCGAAAAGACGACGGTGAAGGGTGCGTGCCCGCAGGATTGCCCGGACACATGTGCGTTTATCTATACCGTTGAAAACGGACGCTTGATCGATGTTCAGGGAGATCCGAAGCATCCCGTAACGCAGGGACGTCTCTGCACCAAACTGAACGATTTCGCGAAGCACCACTACAATCCGGACCGTCTCATCTATCCGATGAAGCGGGTAGGGCCGAAAGGTGCCGGCGAGTTCGAGCGCATCAGCTGGGCGGAGGCGCTCGGCGAGATCAGAAATCGATGGGCCCGAATTATCGACGAGTTCGGGTCCAAGGCGATCATGCCGTGCAGCTACCTGGGACAAGAAGGGGTCCTCAACGGACTGACTGTCGGTGACGCCTTCTTCAACCGCCTCGGCTCGACGATCGCGGAAAAGACTTTCTGTGGCGTCGGCAGGGAAGTCGGAACGCATCTCACGATCGGTCCCTCCACGGGGGTCGATCCCGAAAGCCTGATTCACTCCCGGTATATCGTTCTGTGGGCGGTCAACACGCTCAGCACGGGCAATCACCATTGGCCGTTCATCGCGGAAGCAAAGCGACGGGGCGCAAAGATCGTCGCCATCGATCCCCTTCGCAGTAGGACAGCCACACAAGCAGACTGGCACATTCCGATTCGACCCGGAACCGATGCGGCGCTGGCGCTCGGCATGATGAATATCATCATTTCCGAGGGGCTGTTCGATCGTGACTACGTCGAGCGATACACCGTTGGGTTTGACGAGCTTGCGGCGCGCGCAGCCGAGTACCCTGTAGAGCTGGTTTCGGCGATCACTGGTATACCCGAGCAGGATATTCTCACTCTGTCTCGCGAATATGCCACGCAGGCTCCGGCGGTTATCCGGCTCGGGGTTGCGATCGAACGTAGCCGCAACGGTGGCCAGGCATCTCGTGCCATCAATTGCTTGCCGGCCCTCGTTGGCGCGTGGCGACATGTCGGCGGAGGCTACCTCGGTTTGACCCTCTCGGCCTTCGCCATGAAATGGGATGCCATGTGTCGGCCCGACTGGATCAAGGAAGATCCGCGCGTCCTGAATCTCAATAATCTCGGAAAGGTGTTGCTTGAAACGTCGGACCCGCCGATCAAATCGTTGATGGTCTATAACCACAATCCCCTCGTGCAGTCGCCGGACCAGGAGCGCATTAAAAAGGGTCTGCTTCGCGAGGATCTTTTCCTGGTCGTGAGCGATCTCTTCGTGACGGATACGGCCAAATATGCCGACATTATCTTGCCCGCGACGATGCAGGCGGAGCAAACCGATCTGATGTTTTCGTGGGGGCATTTCTACTGGACCTACAACAACAAGGCGATCGAGTCTCCCGGCGAAGCGGTGCCGAATACTCAACTATTCCGGCTTCTGGCGGAAACAATGGGATTCAACGAGCCGGAGTGGCGTCGAACCGATGAGGAGATGATCCGCGACTTCATTGATTGGGAGTCGCCGATGATGCAGGGGATTAGCTTCGAGGCCCTGCAGCAGAACGGCTACATGCGGACGGCAGTAGGTGACAAGGACGCTCGTGCCCCACACGCCGAGGGTAATTTCCCAACGCCCTCGGGAAAATGCGAGTTCAAGTCAAGCCTGGCGGAGCAGGGCGACTTCGTTCCGTCGCCGTTCAGGGCGGGCTACGAGGCCATGCAGGACGGCAGCTATATCGATCCGCTGCCGACTTACATCCCGCCATTTGAGTCGCGGGACAGCGCGCCTCAGATCGCGGCGAAATACCCGCTCAACATCATCAGTCCCAAGGCGCACGGCTTCCTGAATTCGCAGTACGCGAACGAGATCAAGCAACGAAAGCGGCAGGGCGATCCCATCCTGATCATCCACCCGGAGGACGCCCGGCCGCGTGGAATCGGCAACGGCGACACCGTCAAGGTGTTCAACGACCGAGGTGCGTTCATCGGTGCGGCGATCCTATCAACCGACACGATACGGGGCGTGGTCGCGAGCTATCTGGGGCATTGGGGAACGGACTCGCGGGCCAAGAGCGCCGTCAATTCGATCAGTTCCGACCGGGCTGCCAACATGGGGCGCGCTCCAACATTCTCCGATAACCTCGTCGAGGTCGCCAAGGTCGATAGTGAAGCGATCGAGGCTCTCTCGATGGGTGCTCGTCGCGCCGCAATCGCGGAGCACGCTTGATGCCGCACGTCGTTACCGAGAATTGCACCGGGTGCCGGTTCACGGATTGCGTGACCGTATGTCCGGTCTCCTGTTTCCATGGAGACGACGACCGGGTCTATATTGACCCGGTCGCGTGCATCGATTGCGGTGCCTGTGTGCCGCTCTGTCCTGTCGCAGCGATTTCCGAGGATCTTAATCTCACGGACGATCGGCTCGAGTGGATCGAGATCAACGCGGATAAAGCCTCGGCGCTACCTGTGGTTAGGGAAAAACAGGCGCCGTTTCCCGGTGCCGAAGCGCGGCGCGCTTCCGTTGCCGGGAGGGCTTGACGCCTCAATATATAACCGACATTGACCGGCCTATTTGCATCCGCCTCTGCGGACATCGCCGATCTGCACGTTCCGCCCGCAGGTTCTCAACCCTCGACGCTGTTCCGATCACAGAAAAGCAAGCCGCTGCTTGCACTCACGTTGCGAAAATGCCGCCGAATCTACGATCGCGTGGAGAGATCGTGGGCGGATCGAAGCCGGAGAAGTACCTCGTGGACCGCCGAAGCACCATGTGAGAGTAACGAAGCAAGCATTTCTGATGCGGTAGCGAACAAGCTTCGAAATGAAAAACAGCTAAGCCATTGATTTACTGGTCGGCCCGGCAGGACTCGAACCTGCAACCAGACCGTTATGGGCGGGAGATAGCGGTCAGTTTCGTTGATTTTCCAGCGATTTCGTTCGAGTTCGATTGCTCTTGTTGTGTTTCGATGACGTCGTTTCTGGTGCGAAACTGGTGCGGTCACGACCGTGCCTGGCGCGACATCGTGGTTGTGCCCGAACGGCTTCAACCCGACGAATTCAAGAACAGCCGGCAGGCCAGCGACGCACTCATGGCGTTTGAGGTCGAGAAAAATTTACACCGCTCCGACCAATTGTCCCGAGGGAGCCATCGTGATCGAGGACATCACCTGGCTTCCTTCGGCGGCGCCCCAGCTTCGCAGCGGAACGTTGGACAAAAAAGGAAAGCCCGACGGGACAGAACGGCGGCGGGCGCCGGTTTTGTCAGAAGCCCGCGGTTAGCACTAAAGTTCCATGAGCCTCTTTTTCAGACGTCCAGCCGAAGCTGGGCAGGATTTGCGCGATAGTGGATAGTGTTCTTGTCCAGCAACCGGGCGAAGGCAGTAAGCCTTCCATCCTCGTGGATTTCCGCGTCAACCAAATGTGTGACCTGATGGCCATTCGCCATAAGATAGTCGGAAATGATTTGTCGATGGCAATCTCTCCATGATTTTTCTGCGCACATCAACGCGCTTCGAGGCCGAAGGGACTGCCGAAAAGCGGTAAGTGCGGCCTGGAATGTTTCTGTCATGGCATAGTCGGCGTAATTTCGCAGGAACCCCGAAGGCCAACCATCATTCGGGCTTTGACATTGAGTGCCGCGGGACTCGCGGTAGCCGCCAAGCTCAGGAAGATGACGATAGGCGACGCCGATCGAGGCAAGTTCGTCTCTTAGCGGTCCAATATTGAAGTGAGGGTGCCGGCGCGACATCGGAAATCGGCGCACGTCGATTAGTGTCTGGATTTCAGCGGAACGCAGAACCTCGACAAACTCGGGCAGCGACCTGTTGGAATGGCCGACAGTAAGGATTTTTTCCGCAAGTACGGCTGGATTTGTTGGCGTGCTCAAGATCGATGTACCCGGTGTTTTGCCTTGCCGATGGAACGGAACGCCTGAGAGTCCGCGCAAGGGTGTAAGTAGAAATCCTTCGTTCGGACTCGAACCGCTCGATATCCCAGTTGGAGAACCGGCAACGACCTTCGGTTAGATGGCCTTCGCCGACAACCGAGCCGTCTCGCGCTTGCGATTCACGTCGCTGAGATCTGAAGCTTCTGGACGGCAGCGCTCACGGACTTGAACAACTCATCGACAAGTCGAGGTGCCCGGAAGCGGTAGAGTCTGCCGAGCACCAGATTTTGTGGACGATCGACATCAGCCAGAGGGCGCGAAACCAGCTTGCCGTGCCCATCCACATTATAAGGTGGAACAAAGTTCAAGAGCGCGTATCCAAAGCCATTCGCAACAAGGCTCCGAACCATTTCGAAGGACTCGGTCCTGTGGGCGATCGTTGGGCTCAACCCTTTGCCACCGAACAGGGAAAGAAAATAATCGCGCGTCCGCGGCTGATCGAGAAGTATCATCGGCTCGTCAACCAGGTCCTTCAGTGAGCATGTCTGGCTGTTTGCAAGGGGATGGGACGACGGCAGTACCACTTGCACCGGCATCGATCGCAATGGGGCCACGTGAAGCGTCGTCGGAATGTCGTAGTCGTAGACGATGATGAGATCGAACCCGCCGCCGTGCAGCGCATCCAATAGCGCCTCGTGCTTGTCCTCTCGCCAACGCAATTGGATCTCGGGGTACTTTTCCGCCACCTCCTTCAGGACCAGCGGGATGAGATACGGAGCGATGGTAGCGAGACAGCCGATGTTGAGTCGTCCAACTGCCTTGTAGGGACCTCGTTGTGCGACCGATTCGATCTCGCGCGCATGAAGGAGGATGTTGCGGGCGTGGGCAGCAAGGTCCTGACCCGCCGAGGTCAGCACCAACCCTCGCGCATGTCGACGGACGAAAAGCTGGAGCTGGAGAAACTCCTCCATCTGGGCGATCGCGGTTGAGATCGACGCAGACGACACATTGAGCGTTTCTGCGGCCCGCAACACGCTCTCGTTGTTGGCGGTCGCAAGAAAGTAGGTGAGTTGCCGTAGCGAGAGCTTCGGAACGGTCTCTCCCACTTCGAGCTTGTCCTGGTTCTTGTCGGGACTCACGTCGTTCCTTTTCGCGAGATGGTCGCGTTTGAATTGCCCATCATTCGCGCAAAAAGCTGCAACTCCTTTCAGCAATTCCGGTCGATCTGTGAGCAGTTCAAAAAAACCAAACTAAACCAGCAACTAATTATTATTGGCAGAACCAGGACCGGAAGCAATAGTCGAACAAGGAGAATTTGACGCGGCGCATTGACGCCAGAAGGGCAGGGAGCCGGCGATGGTTGCTCAGAAGCAATTCCTCACCACCGCGTATGGCGGGTATCTCAAGCAGGAGATACCGGCCGAGAATGCGGAGCTGACCCATGTCGAGAAGGGTTCACCGGGCGGAGACCTGCTGAGACGCTACTGGCAACCGATCGCATTGACGTCTGAACTCGGTGAAGTGCCGCTTGGGTTCCGGATGTTTGGCGAGGATCTCGTGGTCTTCCGCACCACCAAGGGCGAGTACGGTATCCTCGATCGCCACTGTAGCCACCGCGGCACCTCGCTCGAATTCGGCTTGCCGACGGGGGAGGGGCTGCGCTGCTGCTATCACGGCTGGCTGTTCGGTGTGGACGGGCGCGTACTTGAGACGCCCGGCGATCCACCGGGAAGCGCATTGAAGGACCGCCTGTTTCACGGTGCCTATCCTTGCAAGGAATATAAGGGCCTGATCTTCGGCTATTTCGGCCCGCCCGCGAGCATTCCCGAATTCCCGATCTACGACAGCTACGAATATCCGGACGATAAGCTCGTTCCATACTGCATCACCTATCCCTGCAACTGGCTCCAGGTGCAGGAAAACGTCATGGATCCCGCGCATGCGGTGTTCCTGCACACGCGCGTGACCTTCTCGCATTTCTCCGACACTTGGGGCGAACTGCCGGTGATGGATTTCGTCGAAACGCCCACGGGCATGATCTACGTCACGACTCGTCGCTGGAAGGACAAGGTCTGGGTTCGTTCCAACGACATCATTATGCCGAACCTTGCTCAGGTCGGGCACATCTGGGAGGACGGCCAGGATACCAAGCAGTTTGCGCGCGTCGGCATCACGCGCTGGACGACGCCGATCGACAACACAACCTGCAAGGTGATCGGATGGCGCCACTTCCATGCCGAGGTCAATCCGCGCGGCATTGGCAAGGAAGAAGAGTGTGGCCTGGAGAAGGTCGACTTCTACGGGCAGGGCGTTGGCCAGTCATTCGAAGAACGCCAGCGGTTGCCCGGCGACTACGACGCCATCGTTTCGCAGCGCCCCATCGCACGGCATGCCCTGGAGCACCTAACCTATTGCGACAAGGGCGTGGTGATGCTGCGCAAGCTGTTGCGCCGGGATATCCGCAAGCTCGCCGCAGGCGAGGAGGTCCCGGCCTCGACGCTTCGCTCGGGCGGCCTGATCCCGACCTACTGCCACGATACCGTGCTCGCGATCCCGCCGATCACCGGTATCGACGACCTGGAATTGCAGGAAGAGGTCGGTCGGCGCGTCACCGAGATCGTCGTCGAAGGCAGCCACCACACCTCCGACGATAGGCTCGCGACCGTGCGCAATATGCTGGGCGAGTATGAGCGCACGGTCGTGTCGCAAGCCGCGGCCTGACCAGAGACAAGGAGAAGTCGCTGTGGCGAACAGGAGTCCTATCCATCCCGGCCCGGTCGCCTGGACCGGCGAGAATCCCGGCATCTATCTGAAGGACACTCAGGACGGTCCCTGGACCGGCCTGATGTGCTTCTTCCGCATCTTCTATTCCAGCCATGGCATGGGCAGCGGCATTGTCGTGCTCGACAAGCCCGGTGTCGCGCAGGGCTTTCCCAATGTCGCCAATTTCTGCATCAGCGACAACGAGCCCCTGGCGCGGTATCTGATCGCGGAGTTCTTCTCGACATTCGCTTCCTTCCGCGTCTCTCCGGGCATCCAGGCCGTCACCCATCTGCCTTTGACCGAGTGCCGCCGCGAGGGCAGCACGCTATCGACCTACTCGGAGATTGTGCGCGCCAGAGACGTCGAGGTCGTCGCAACCTGGAAGAATCTCGGCACTCCCTATGCGGTCGACATGCCGGCCGATAACGGGCCGACCAAGATCCACCAGATGTACAGCCTGTTCCTCGATGCGGGAGACGGCTCGGTCACGCTCAATGGTCGGCCGCTGTCGGGCAAGGTCGTGCAACGCGACTTTGCGGGCACGCGCAAGAGCACGGCATTCCTGGCGTTTTCCGAATCCTGGATGCAGGTCTAGCGAAAGGGGGCCCGATGTCCGACGCATTGCAGTTTCTCATCAGTGGACTGGTCGTCGGCAGCATCTACGGGCTGATCGGCGTCGGCTTCACTTGCATTTATAATGTCACCGGCATCGTCAATTTCGCGCAGGGCGATTTCGCGATGGTTGGCGCGATGAGCGCCATCGCGATCCAGAGCGCGGGCGCGCCGATGTGGCTCGCCATTATCCTTGCGATCCTGATCACCTGCGTCGTTGCGGTGCTGATCGAGCGCAGCGCCGTCCAGCCGGTGCGCGGCGACGTCATGCGCGGCATTATCGTGACGATCGGTGTCGGCGTCGTTCTGCAGGGCGTAGCCGCCATCATCTGGGGTACGGACGCGCAGCCGCTGCCGGCCTTCTCCGGTGAAAAGCTTCTCCATATGTTCGGCGCCACCGTGATGCCGCAGTCATTGTGGGTGCTGGGCACGGCTGCGGTAGCCATGGTCGCGCTCGACCTGCTGTTCCGCAGGACATACCTCGGCCAGATGTTTCGCGCCTGCGCGATGAATCCGTTCGCCGCGCGGCTCGTCGGCATGAAGGTCGAGACCATGAGCCTCGTCGGCTTCGTGATGTCCGGCGCGCTTGGGGCTATCGCAGGTATCGTTGTGGCGCCGATCGCGCTCACGCAGTACGACACGGGATTGCAGCTCGGGATCAAGGGATTCGTCGCCTGCATCGTCGGCGGCTTCGGCGGTCCAATCGGCGCTGCGCTAGGCGGAATCGTGCTCGGCGTGCTCGAGGCGTTCTCCGCAGGCTATGTTAGCTCGGGATACAAGAATGCGATCGCCTTTGCGCTGCTGCTCGGCTTCCTGTTATTCCGGCCAGGCGGGCTGCTCGGCGAATACGAACGGGTGCGCGCATGACAAGCTGGCGCATCCCGGCTCTGATTGCGCTGCTCGTACTCTGCGCGGCCTCCCGCAGCGGCTACCTTGTCAGCCTTCTCGTTGTGATCGGCCTGCAGGCTCTGCCGGCGATCGGGCTCGCTCTGATTGCGGGCTATACCGGTCAGATCTCGCTCGGACATGCCGCCTTCTACGGGCTCGGCGCCTATGGCGCGGCGTTGATTGGCAAATGGTTCGGCGTTCCCGCCTGGCTCGATGTCATCCTCGCAACGTCGCTGGTGGCCGTCATCGCCTGGGCGATCGGCTGGCTCGTCTTCCGCCTCAAGGGCCATTACCTCGCGATGGCGACATTGGCGTTCGGGATCATCGTGCAGGTCGGATTCGTCGAACTGCACGATGTGACGGGCGGCCCGAACGGGCTCACGGGAATCCCGCCGCTGGCGTTGTTCGGCTATACGCTCAATGGCGACTTCGTCTTCCTGCCGGCAGTCTGGGTGGTGACGATCATTGCGATCGTCTGCGCCGAGAACCTGATCGCTTCGCCGACGGGACTCGCGATGCGGGCCATCTCCGAGAATGAACGCGTCGCGGGCTCGGTCGGCAACAACGTGCAGTCGATCAAGCGTCTGATCATGATGGTGAGCGGGCTCTGTTGCGCACTCGGCGGCAGCCTCTACGCCCATTATGTAGGCTACCTCAGCCCCGGGCCGTTCGATGTCGGCTTTTCGGTGAAGCTGCTCCTGATGGTTGCGATCGGCGGCTTCGCCGACGTCTGGGGCGTGCTGTTTGGCGTCATCTTCATCACGCTGCTTGGCGAACTCCTGAAGCCGCTCGGCGCCTACGATGTCGTCGCCTATGGCGTGCTGCTGGTGGTCAGCGTGATCTATTGCCCGAACGGGTTGTTGCACGGCCTGTCAGCGCTGCTCGGGCGCGGTCTGCGGATCGTGAATGTAGGGCGTGCGCCGTGACCGAGCCCCTCCTGACGGTGGATGGCGCGTCCGTCCGATTCGGTGCCTTCAAGGCGCTGACCGATGTCGGCTTCAGCATTCAGCCGAATGAGTTGGTGGCGCTGATTGGCCCGAACGGCGCCGGCAAGACCACGCTGCTCAATGTCTTGTCGGGAGAGATCACCCCGCAGGGCGGAACCGTCCATTTCAGCGGCCGCAACATCACCGGCAACGCCCCGCACCGCATTGTGGCGGATGGACTGGTGCGCACATTCCAGGCTGCGGAACCCTTCCAGCGCCTGACCGTGCGCGAGAACGTCATGATCGGCGGTGTGTCTCATCATCAGCTTGGCCTGCTGCCGTCGCTGTTAGGGCGGGGCCGCGCGCTGCTCGACCACGGCGTGCTTCGTGCCGAGGCCGATCAGCATCTCGCAACTGTCAGGCTGGCCGAGCTAGCCGGTCAACCGGCATCAGTGCTGACGGCCGGCCAACGCCGCCTGCTCAGCATCGCACGGGCGCTGGCATCCGGCGCACAGATGCTGGTGCTGGACGAGCCCGGCGCAGGGCTAAATGACATCGAGAAGCGTGTGCTCGGCGATATCATCCTGGCGCTCTCCGCCTCGGGCAAGACGATCCTGTTCATCGACCACGACATGCCGCTGGTGAGCCGGATCGCGCGCCGCATCCTCGTGCTGGACCAAGGGCGTATCATCGCGGACGGCGAGCCCGCTGCGGTCAGGAGCAATCCGCGCGTGCTCGAGGCCTATCTCGGCCAGCGCGGCGTCGTACCGGCCAGGACAGCGCCATCCCGGGCTGTGGCCGCAAAGCCGTTGCTCGACGTCTCCAATCTCAGCGTCAGCTATGGCGGATTGGCAGCGCTTGACGGCGTCTCGCTTGGCGTCGGGCAGGGCGAGATCGTCGCACTGGTCGGAGCCAACGGTGCCGGCAAGAGCAGTCTGCTTCGCGCGATTGCGGGGGTCGAGGCGTCCCGTGCCGACCGCATGACGTTCGACGATGTCGACCTGCGCGGCGAATCCGCAGATCGTGCGGTGGCGCGCGGGATCAACCTGGTGCCGGAGGGGCGCGCATTGTTCTCGTCCCTGACCGTGCTGCAGAACCTCGCCGCCGGACGTTACGCCCGCCGGCGCGCCGAAGGATTCCGGCATGTGATGTGGCGTAGCGCGACCGAGCGGCGGATTTTCGCGGAGCGGCTTGAGGCTGTCTATCAGCTTTTTCCCGTGCTCAAGGAGCGTGCCGGGCAGCTTGCAGGCACGCTGAGTGGCGGCCAGCAGCAAATGCTGGCAATCGGCCGCGCGCTGATGGGCGAACCGCGCCTGCTGATGCTCGACGAGCCATCACTAGGTCTTGCGCCGCAGGTTCTCGCCGAAATCCTGCGTTGTGTAGAAAGGCTGCGCGACGACGGGCTGACCATCCTGCTCGTCGAGCAAAACGTGTCGGCGGCGCTTGGCATCGCCGATCGCGGCTATGTGCTTGCCAACGGCCGGGTCGCAGCGCAGGGCTCCGGACGCTCACTGCTCGAGGACACCCGTATCACCGAGGCCTATCTCGGATCAGGCGATCGGGAGCTGGAACGCGCAGCTCAAGGCGTCCGTGCGGTGGCGGTGTAAGGAGGTCGATGTGACGCAACATCTCGCAGCATCGACCTCCGGCGCGACCCAATCCGACCTTCATCCCGCCGACCGGGATGCGCTGCAGCGAATGCATGCGGTCCGCCCAGTCTGGCGCGGCGTCACGCTGGCGAGCGACGTCATTGCATTTCCCGGCCGCGCTATCCTGCACGCGGGACCGCCTGTCCGCCCCGGTGGGATCGCGCAGCCGCTCGTCAATAGCGCTGTGATGGCGATCTTGTATGAAGGCTGGGCCAGGGATGTGGATTCGGCGGCAGCGATGCTCGAGCGCGGCGACGTGAAGCTCCTGCCTGCACAGGACCACGGTGCGATGGTGCCGCTGGCCGCCGTGTTGTCACCCAACATGGCGGTTCAGATCGTCGCGGACGCCCAAGACCCGGACAACGTTGCCTTCAGCCCGCTCAACGGCGGCATGGCGCTCGCGCAGCGCCTTGGCCTGCGTGGCCAGCAGGTGTTGTCGCATCTGCGATGGATCAACGGCAATCTCGCCTCCACGCTGGAGATCATCGCTGACCGCGATGTTCCGCTGATCGATATTGCCGACGCGGCACTGACGGATGGAGACGACTGTCATTCGCGGACGGCCGCGGCGACGAGCCGGCTGGTACAGGTGCTCGCGCCGCGGCTCGGCGGCGACACGCCGGAGCGACGCTTCCTCGACAAGGCATCGGGCTTCTTCCTCAATCTCTGGATGGCTGCCGTCAAATGCATCGCGCGAGCGGGCGAGGGCGAGCACAGCAGCGTGATCACTGCGCTTGGCGGCAACGGCACAGAGGTTGGGCTGCAACTGGGTGGCCGGACCGGGCAATGGTTCGTGGCCCCGGCGACGCCACCCTCGGGTAGCCTGCTGTCCGGCTATCAGGAAGAAGACCGGCTCGGCGCCGTAGGCGACAGCGCGTTGGTCGATGCGATGGGCTTCGGCGCAATGACATCGGTGTCATTGCCCAGCGCCGGCTCGGTGCCGAGTGGACTTGCGGGCCTTCTGCCGATGCAGCACCCCGCGTTCGAGCAGAGCCGCGTCCGCCTCGGCATGCCGGCGCGAAGTATCTCCGAGCAGGGAGCTGCTCCCGACATCGTCCTTGGCATTCTCGATCGCAGCGGCAAAGGCGGCCGCATCGGCGGTGGCATCTATCGTCCGCCGCTCGACCTGTTCGCCACGGCGATCACGACGCTTGAGTTGAATCTGACCTTACGAAAGAGGGGGTGACCATGATCAAGTCCGTATTGGCTTCGCTGCTCGTGATGACGGCGATTTCGACTGCGCAGGCACAGGAGACCATCAAGATCGGCGGTCTTCTGGAGACGTCGGGGCCGATCGCTTCGCTCGGCCAGCCCGGTCTCGATGGCGCGATGCTCGCGGTCGAGCAGATCAACGCGAAGGGCGGTATCGGCGGAAAGAAGCTCGAACTGATCAACCTCAATACCGAAGGCGACAACACCAAGGCAGTGACGGCGGCCAAGCGGCTGCTGGAGCAGAACGAGGTGGTCGGGCTGGTCGGGCCGATGAACAGCGGCTCTTCTTACGCGATCATCGATACGGTGCAGAGGGCTTCGACCGCAATGATCTCAAACGGGGGCTCGCGCGGGATCGTGCTTCCGCCGCAGGACAAGAAGTGGATATTCCTGTCGCCCCTGACCGACGTCCTCGTCCAGAGCGTGATGATGGCCGATATGAAACAGCGTGGCGTCAAGAACGTCGCGCTACTGAACGCGGACTCCCCGTTTGGCACCAGCGGTCGCGAGCAACTGGAGAAGAACGCCGCCTCGTTCGGCATCACGATCGTGACGCAGCAGGCCTATGGCAATGACGACAAGGACATGACCCCACAGCTCACCAGGATCCGCAGCGCCAACCCCGATGCGGTCGTCGTCTGGGCGACCGGTCCGGGGCAGGCTATTGCAGTGAAGAACTACCGGCAGCTCGGCCTGACCGCGCCGCTCTATCTGTCGCACGCCGCTAACGACTTCAATTTCCTGCGGCTGGCTGGCGGGTCGGCCGAAGACATCCTGATCCCGTCATCGAAGATCTACGTGATCGATTCCTTGAAGGAAAACGATCCGCAGAAATCGCCGCTCTCGTCCTTCGTGCGCGACTATCAGGCCAAATATGGCAAGCCGCCGGCCACCTTCGCGGGCAACGCCTATGACGCGGTCAACATGCTTGCCGAGGCGATCCGCAAGAGCGGCACCGACCGCGCCAAGATCCGCGACGCCATCGAGGGCCTAAAAGAGTATGTCGGAGTGACCGCCGTCTACTCCTACGGACCGGACGATCACTTCGGCGCCAAGGCCGACAGCGTCGTTCTGCTCACGGTCAAGGATGGCAAGTTCGCACTCGCCCGTTAAGGCGCGCTCTTCGAGAGGAGCCGAATGCATGCCGACCGTAACGCTTAGCTTTGCCGATGGCGACCGTGCGGTGTTCGCCGCCAGGAGCGGAGAGACAATCCTCGCGGCGGCACGGCGCGCCGGCATCGCGCTAGCCTCCGATTGCGAAATCGGGGACTGCCAGACCTGCCGGTCGACCTGTCTTGCCGGCGAGATCGAGTACGACGAATTGTCCTCGATCTCGCTCAGCCCCGGCGAAGTGGAGGCAGGTGAAATTCTGCCCTGCGTCGCCGCGGCTGCGACCGATCTCGAGGTTCACCTTCCCTATGAACGCGGCAAGCTGATCGCGGCAAAGCCGTTCTCGATCAAGGTGGAGCGCATCGACCGCCTAAGCAGTTCCGTGGTCGGCATTTCCGCCCGGATGCTGGGATTGAGCGCGTTGAAGTTCCTGCCGGGGCAGTACGTTAATCTCCAGGTGCCCGGGACGTCGGAATGGCGGTCCTATTCGATGGCGAATGCGCCTGGCGAGCAGCGCGTGTTGGAGTTCTTCGTTCGGCTGCTGGATGACGGGATCATGTCGCGTTATCTGGCGGAGCGCGCGGCGCCCGGCGATGTCATTCAATGCCGGGGTCCACAAGGCACTTTCTATCTGCGCAGCGGCGAGCGACCGGTTCTGATGGTAGCGGGCGGCACGGGTGTCGCGCCCATGACGTCGATGTTGTCGCAGATGATCGCATCGAAGGAGTACAGGCCTGTCGCGCTCTGCTTTGGCGTTAACCGCACGGACGATTTGTTTCTCCTGGATCAACTCGCAAAGTTCCGACAGGTGCTCCCGAGCTTCGATTTTCGAATCGCCGTTGCGGAGGGGACCGGCAAGCCTGATCTGCATTGTGGGTTCGTAACGGATCTGATCGACGCCGAGAGCGCCGCAAACTCCGATGTGTATCTCTGTGGCCCCCCGGCGATGACCGAGCGGGCGCGGACGATCGTCACCGAGTTCGGTGCCCCCGCGTCGTCGATCTTCGCGGAGAAATTCATCGCGACAGCCGGAGGGGCCGTATAGGCCCGCCAATCGCGGTCAGACCCGGAGGTCGCATGTCGCGCGAACTCGTCATCCGGCCACGTCCGCTCTCGGCGGCGGCCTTCGCGCCATTCGGCGAAGTCATCGAACACGCCGGCACGTCGCCGCGGCGCATGATTGCGTCCGCGTTCGAGACGGATGGTCTGGCTCCCGAGCGGCTTCTGTGGACCTACCGTCTGGCAGAGCCGAGCAGCCTGCCGCTGCGCGTCATGGCGATGGAGCGGCACCCGCACTCAGCGCAGTTGTTCAGTCCGCTCGCCTGCCGCGGATTCCTCGTCGTTGTGTGCCCTGGTCGTGCAAGCGGGGAGCCGAACATGCATTTAACGGCGGCCTTCATTGCGCGGGGCGATCAAGGCATCGTCTACCGTCGCAATGTCTGGCATCACGCGATGGTCGCCCTTGGCAGCGCGGCGGACTTCGTCGTTTCCCTTGCCAAGGGCTGCGCCGACGATACCGTAACCTTTCCAGTCGACCGCCACGTCACCATCGCCGCCATATCGGAGAAGATGCCATGAGCACACCTGTCGGGCGCGAGCGCGATTACATCGGCTATGGCGGCCGGCCGCCGCATCCGAGATGGCCGGGTGACGCTCGCCTCGCGCTGAACTTTGTGGTCAACTACGAGGAGGGATCCGAGCCATCGATCGCAGATGGCGATAGTGACAGCGAAGGCGGTCTGATAGACGCTCCTAGTCCAGGCGGACACGACCTCGCGGCGGAATCGATGTTTGAGTATGGCAGCCGCGTCGGGTACTGGCGCCTGTCGCGCATCCTCGGCGAGAGAAACCTGCCCGCGACGGCGATGGCATGTGCCCTTGCGCTGGAGCGAAATCCGGCAGCAGCGGCCGACATTGTTACGCGCGGCTGGGACGTTTGCGCCCATGGGTGGCGCTGGGAACGCCATGCGGAGCTCGACGAGACAACAGAGCGAAATCGGATCGCCCGTACCGTCGAAAGTCTCACGCGAGCTGTGGGACAGCGCCCGCTCGGCTGGTATTGCCGCTATTCACCAGGACCCAACACGAGGCGGCTCATAGCGGAGGAGGGCGGCTTTCTCTACGACTCCGATGCCTACAATGACGAGCTTCCTTACTGGGTGCGCGTGGCAGGTCGGCCGCACCTGGTCGTGCCGTACAGCCTTGTTACCAATGACGCCAAGTTCATCCGAGGATCGATCGCGACAGCAAACGAGTATTTCGAGATGCTCCGCGACAGCTTCGACATGTTGTACCACGAAGGGGAAGTCGCGCCTCGGATGATGTCGGTCGGACTGCATCTTCGAATCGTCGGCCATCCCGGACGTGCGGTCGGACTGGAACGGTTTCTCGACCATGTGAATCGACACGACCGCGTCTGGATCTGTCGCCGGAGCGAGATCGCGCGACATTGGCATGACCATCACCAGCCGTCCGGGTAACCTCATCAGAGCGAAAGCAGGAATGGTCGCGACGCAAGGCTGTTTTGTGCCAGGTCGGACACTTCCAAAATATGCCGACCGTTAACGGACCGTTCAACGACAGGGGCGAAAAGCGCTGTTTAGCCGGTCCGCGCGATAACACCGCCGAATCTGCGATCAAGAGTGAGACACGATGGCCAGATCGAATGTGAAGCGCTAGCTTGAGAGCACTTGAAGGCGGCAATGAGGGACAACACACGGTGTTTCTGGTGCGGTACCCTGGCGGACGGCGGAATGTAGGTCGGCTAAGTGATTGATTTGTTGGTGGGCCCGGCAGGACTCGAACCTGCAACCAGACCGTTATGAGCGGCCGGCTCTAACCATTGAGCTACAGGCCCCGCCGCGGGGCGGCCGCCGGCCGGCGGCACGCGTGCGGTGCCGGGACCGTTTACAGGGATGGGCGCGTCCCGGCAATGCCGGGGCCGTTTCTACTGTGCATGGGGTTGTTTTCGCGTTTTTTGCTAATCCACCGAAACCCCGGCGAACTCGACCACCTTGCGCCATTTCTCGGTCTCGTCTGCGACCAGCTTGCCGAACTCGGCCGGGGCCATTTCCCTCGGGATGCCGCCGACTTCGGCAAGGCGGGCGATCAGCTTCGGATCCTTCAGCGCCTTGGCGACGGCCTTGTTCAGGATATCGACAATTTCCGGCGCCGTGCCCCTGGGCGCGGAGATGCCGTAGAAGCCGACCGACTCAAAGCCCGGTACGGTTTCCGCGATGGCGGGAACGTCGGGCACGGTCGGCCAGCGCTTGGGCGAAGTGACGCCGAGCGCGCGGACATTGCCGCCCTTGGCCTGCTCCAGCGCGGAAGGCAGGTTATCGAAGATCAACTGCACCTTGTTGGAGATGATGTCGGGGAAGGCGATCGCCGAGCCGCGATAGGGCACGTGCAGCATGTCGCACTTGGTCATCGCCTTGAACAGCTCGGCCGACATGTGCACCGAGGTACCGTTGCCGGATGAAGCGTAGGAGATCTTGCCGGGGTTGGCGTGGCAGTAGTCGATGAACTCCTTCACCGATTTCGCCGGAAATTCGTTGGAGACCACCAGCATATTGGTGAGCTGCATGATGCTCGCGACCGGCGTGGTGTCGCGCAGGAAGTCGAACGGCAGCTTCTTGTACAGCGAAGTCGAGATCGCATTGTTAGGCGCCACAAACAGCAGCGTGTAGCCATCGGGCGGCGAGGAGATGGCCGCGGCGGCGGCGATATTGCCGCCGGATCCGGTGCGGTTCTCGACCACGAACTGCTGGCCGAAATGGTCCGACAGCCACTGGCTCATGATGCGCGCCACGATGTCGACCGGGCCGCCGGCGGCAAAGCCGATCACCCACTTTACGGGGCGGTTGGGGTAGTCGGCGGCTGAGGAGGGGGAAGCGAGGCTGAAAAGGCAGAACAGGGCAAAAATCGAAGTACGCAAAAGTCCGCTCATGCTGTTTCCCATTTTCTTGTCGTTGCGGTGGTGGGATGCTTTCACAAAAATTCCACTTTGCCTACAAGCAGTCCTGCACGATCATTGGTCACTTCCCGCATACAATGCCCGGGAGCCTCAGAATGAAACTTGCTCATGTCGTTTGTGCCGGTGTGATGTTGTTGACAAGCGCTGCTGCGGCGCAAGAGGGAGGCAAGGCCATTTCAAAGACCACGATCAGTCTCGGCACCGCAACGCCGGGCGGCGGCTTTCCGCTCTATGGCGATGCCTTTGCCGCGGTCATGAACGAAGCCGATCCGCAGGTTGCGATCGAGCCGCGCAACACCAAGGGCAGCAACGAGAACATTCCGCTGCTGGAGAACGACAAGCTCGATATCGCGCTGGTGGCGGGCGAGCCGGCCTATGAAGCCTTCATGGGGATCGGACGGCCGGCGACCAGGATCAAGATCCTGACCGCGATCTATTCAAGTCCGGGCATGTTCGTGGTGCGTGCGGACAGCCCGTACAAGACGATCCAGGACCTTGTCGGCAAGCCGGTGGTGTTCGGCGCCAAGGGCTCCGGCCTGCCGATCATGTCGCGCTACATGCTCGACGGTATCGGACTG
Source organism: Bradyrhizobium lablabi (assembly GCF_018129385.1). Classification (GTDB taxonomy): domain Bacteria; phylum Pseudomonadota; class Alphaproteobacteria; order Rhizobiales; family Xanthobacteraceae; genus Bradyrhizobium; species Bradyrhizobium lablabi_C. Next base: position 191,186 of record NZ_JAFCLN010000007.1, on the reverse strand, counting down.
AAACAGGACGAGGACTTTCAGTCGATCTATCTCGACCGCGCCGGCGATGGTCCCGCGATGGTTCAGGACGGCCGCGCCGCCGCGCTTTGGGGCGCCGGCGTCGGCTGGCCGGGGTTCAAGGCCATGGCGGAAAGCCCCGGTGGTGCGCGCTTCATCGCGCCTGACTCCAGCCAGATTGCGCGCGTCGTGGCGAAGCATTCGTTCCTGAAGACGCTGACGGTGCCGGCGAACAGCTATCCGAACCAGACCGCGGCGCTTCCGTCGATCGGCTCGTGGAGTTATGTGCTGGTGCGCGAAAGCCTGCCGGACGATGTCGCCTACCGGCTGGCGCGCGCGCTGCATGGAGCCGAAGGCGCGCTGTGCAAGAAGCTGGCGCAGGCCTGCGAGACGACGGCGGCGAATACGGTAGCGGCGGCGCCGAAGGCGGAGCTGATCCATCCGGGCGTGATGAAGTATTTTCGGGAAATCGGGGTGGCGAAGTAACGCTCGCCCTTTGGGGCGTTCCCCGGATGCTGCGCAGCACGAAGTGATGCGCTGCTGATCCGGGGTCCACCTTTGCGGCGTTGTGGGTCCCGGCTCTGCGGAGCAGCGTGAAGAACGCTGCACCGCGTCCGGGACGCGAGACTTATTTCTTCACCAGCGAGCATTCCGGATTGGGCGGACCGAACGCTTCCTCACCCGAGATCTTGGCGAGGACCTGGTAATAATCCCACGGATATTTTGACTCTTCCGGCTTCTTGACCTGCACCAGCCAGAGGTCATGCACCATCAGATTGTCCTCGCGCAGCCTGCCGTTGCGGGAGAAGAAATCCTCGATCGGCTTTTCCCGCATCTTCGCCGCCACCTTCAGCGGCTCGTCGGTGCCGGACTCCTTGATGGCGTTGAGGTAGTTCATCACGGAGGAGTAGACGCCGGCCTGCCACATCGTCGGCATCCGGTTCATCTTGGCGAAGTAGCGTTTTGACCATTCACGGGTCTTCTCATCCATGTCCCAATAGAACGACGTTGTGAGCAGAAGCCCCTGCGCTGCCGGCAACCCGAGACCGTGAACGTCGGTGATCAGCACCAGGAGGCCCGCCATCTGCTGGCCGCCCTTGAAGATGCCGAATTCGCCGGCGGTCTTGATCTCGTTCATGTTGTTAGGGGGACCTGCGGCAATGCCGATGATCTTGGCCTTGGAGGCCTGCGCCTGTAGCACGAAGGACGACAGGTCCGGCGTTGCAAAGGGCGGGCGAACTGATCCGAGCACCTTGCCGCCGTTCTTGGTGATGACGGCCGAAGCGTCGCGTTCCAGCGAATGGCCGAAGGCGTAGTCGTCGGTGATGAAGAACCAGCTATCGCCCCCGCGCTTGACGACTTCCTGCGCGGTGCCGACCGCCAGTGCGCGCGTATCGAACACCCATTGAATGGCATAGGGCGAGCAGAACTTGCCGTGGAAGTCGGCTGAACCCGTGGAGTGGGTGATGAACAGCTTCTTCTTCTCATTGGCGACGGTCTGCACCGCGAGCCCAACAGCGGAAACCGGCACGTCCACGATCAGGTCGACCTGATCGACGTCGTACCAGCGCCGCGCAAGGCTGCTGCCGATATCGGCCTTGAGCTGATGATCGCCGGTGATGACGCTGATGGGTTTACCCAGCACCTTGCCGCCGAAATCGTCGACCGCCATCTGCGCGGCGGTGACCGAGCCCTGGCCGGTCGGCGTCGAGGCCGGGCCGTTCATGTCGGTCAGCACGCCGATCTTGACGACATCATCCGACACCTGCGCGAGCGCCGCTGATGATGCGAGCATCGCTCCGGCGCAGGCCGCAAGCACGGCAAATTTCCTGGCAAGCATTCTGTTCCTCCCTGGAGAACCGGCGCTCGGCCGTTGGCGGTTGTGCCGCTCTGATTGGTTCCATTTGCAACTATTTCTCTTCTCCGTCAACGAGTCAAAGGGATGATGCCGCAATGTGATAGCGGTATTTGGTTCTGTATTTCGAAGCCGATTCAGGGCATAGGCGGAAGATGATCTCACCCCAGCGCCTGCCGGCTTCGCTCACGCCCCTCGAGGTGGCGCGCGATGCATTGCTGAACGGATTGGAGCCGGTGGCGCCAGTGGAGCTGCCGCTGGCCGAGGCGCTCGGCGTCGTCGCTGCCGACATGCCGCCCTTGCGCGCGCTGCCGCGGCGGGACATCGCTGCCAGTGACGGTTTTGCATTCCGCGCGCGCGATCTGGTCGGTGCCTCGTCCTATGCGCCGCTGCCGCTCACGACTTCGCTGGTCTGGGTCGAGGCGGGCGACGCCATGCCGGAGGGGTGCGACTGCGTACTCGATGCCGACGCGGTCGATCGATCCAGCCCGATCGTTCAGGTGCTGGCGGAAGCCATCCCGGGTCAGAGCGTGCGCCGCGCCGGCGGCGATATCGGCGAAGGGAGTCCTGCCGTCGCCGCCGGAAGACTCGTCTCGCCGCGCGATCTCCTGATCGCGCGCGCGGCGGGATTGATGAAGCTGCGCGTGCGGCGGCCGCGCCTGCGCATCGTCAACGTGCCCGGCGGCACGCTCACGGCGGATTTGATTGCGGAAGGCGCTCGCGCCGCGGGCTCCGAGGTTTCTCGCATGGAGGCGGTGGCGCGCGATGCGGCGTCGATCGCGCAAGCGCTCGATGCCGGCGCGTGCGACCTGCTGCTGACGATCGGCGGAGGTGGCGTTGGCCGCACCGACGCGGCTGTTGCGGCGCTGGCGCAGCGCGGCGAGGTGATCGCGCATGGCATCGCGCTGCAGCCGGGCCGGACAACCGCGGTCGGCAGGATCGGCAAGACGCCTGTCATCGCGCTGCCGGGGGCGCCGGATCAGGCATGCGCCGCGTGGTGGACGCTGGCGCTGCCGGTGCTCGATCGCCTGTCGGGTTGTCGGCCGCGCGAGACGCTCACTTTGCCGCTGGCGCGCAAGGTTGCGTCGAGCGTCGGCATCGCCGAGATTGTGCTGCTGGAGCAAAACCGAGGCATGTGGGTGCCGCTGGCGACGGGCGAATTGTCGCTGGAAACGATTTCTCGCGCCGAAGCTTTTCTGGTGGTTCCCGGCGGCTCGGAAGGCTTTGCGGCAAACGCGCCGGTCGATGCCTATATGCTGCGGGAGTGAACAAGAGTTTGCCATGACCAACGCGAAGGCGCCTGCGTCCAACAACCGCGAAAGCATCGATCAGGACCAGTTCCTGACGATTTTGTCGCGTGAGGAAGCGCTGGTGCGCTTTGAGGCCGCGCTGTTTCCGCGCCCCGTGCCGGGCGAGCAACGAAGCCTCGCGCATGCGCTAGGCTGCGCGCTGTCGGAGGATATCTTTGCGCCGATCGACGTGCCGCCGTTCGACCGTTCCAATGTCGACGGTTTTGCCGTGCGCTCTGCCGATCTCGCGTCCGCGGGCGAGGCTGCGCCGGTTCGGCTGATCCTGAACGACGAGGTGATCGCCTGCGGCATCGCGCCGACGCGCCCTGTGCTGTCGGGCACCGCGACACCGATCGCCACCGGCGGTCCGGTGCCGCGCGGCGCCGATGCCATCGTGATGGTCGAGCATACCCAGCCGTCAGGCTCGCGCGCGATTGAAATCCGCCGCGCTGCATCCCCGGGGCAGTTCATCTCCTATGCCGGCTCGGATATCGCGCGCGGTGAGGCGCTGTTGCGCGCTGGCACTGTTATCGGCTCGCGTGAGATCGGCATGCTGGCCGCGTGCGGCATCGCGCAAATTTCCGTCGCGCGCCGGCCGCGCGTTGCCGTCATTTCCACCGGTGACGAACTGGTGCAGCCCGGCCATCCGCTCCGCCCCGCCGCGATCTACGATACCAATGGCGCGATCGTCACGGCGGCGATCAACGAGAACGGCGGCGAGGCCGCATTTCTCGGCGCCATCCCCGATGACGAGGCGGCCCTGGAAGCAGCGATGCGCGAGGCGCTCGCCACCAGCGACATGCTGGTGCTGTCCGGCGGCACCTCAAAAGGCGCAGGCGATGTCTCTCATCGCATCATCGGCCAGCTCGGCAAGCCCGGCATCATCGCCCATGGCGTGGCGCTCAAGCCGGGCAAGCCGCTGTGTCTTGCGGTCTGTGACGGCAAGCCCGTGATCATCCTGCCGGGCTTTCCGACCTCGGCGATGTTCACCTTTCACGACATGATCGTGCCGGTGCTGCGCCGGATGGCGGGCCTGCCGCCGCGCCCGGATGCCAAGGTGACGGCGAGGGTGCCGGTGCGGATCGCTTCCGAACTCGGCCGCACCGAATTCGTGATGGTGTCGCTGGTGGAAGGCACTGAGGGCCTGATCGCCTATCCCACCGGCAAGGGAAGCGGCGCAATCACCTCGTTCGCGCAGGCCGACGGTTTTCTGAAGATCGAGGCGCTGGCGGACCAGATGCCGGCGGGCTCGCAAACGGAAGTCACGCTATTCACGCCGCATGTGCGTGTGCCTGATCTTGTCATCGTCGGCAGCCATTGCACCGGGCTCGATCTCGTCACCGCGCCGCTCGCGCATGCAGGTCTGGTGGTGCGCTCGATCGCGGTCGGCAGCCTTGGTGGGCTGGCGGCGGCCAGGCGCGGCGAATGCGACTTTGCGCCGATCCATCTGTTCGACGAGAAGACCGAGACCTACAACACGCCGTTCCTCGGCGAGGGCCTCGAACTGGTGCCCGGCTGGCGGCGCATGCAGGGCATCGTGTTCCGCAAGGGCGATAAACGTTTCGAGGGGCTGACTGCGCAGGAAGCGGTGCGCTCCGCGCTGTCAGATCCCGCCTGCATCATGGTCAACCGCAACCAGGGCGCGGGCACGCGCATCCTGATCGACCGCCTGCTGGGAGAAGCGCGGCCCGACGGTTACTGGAATCAGCCGCGCTCGCACAATGCGGTTGCCGCGGCCGTGGCGCAGCATCGCGCCGACTGGGGTATGACGATTGCGCCGGTGGCGCATGCATCCGGGCTCGGTTTCATTCCGCAGGCGGAAGAGCATTATGACTTTGCACTGGTGACGGCGCGCAAGCGGCGACCGGCGGTGCAGGCGTTTTTCGAAGCGCTGGCATCGGAGGCGGGCCGCAAGGCGCTGGAACAAGCGGGCTTCAGACCCGCCTAGAGCGCGATGTCATCGCGCTCAAAGAAATTGGGGGAGCAGATGCCAAGGCCTCTCAACGTGGCGATCATTGGCGCGGGCATGGGCGGGCTCGCGACCGCGGCTGCACTGCGCAAGGTGGGCATCCACGTCACCGTCTACGAACAGGCGAGAGGATTTGCGCGGCTAGGGGCCGGCATTCAGGTGGGTTGCAATGCGATGAAGGTGCTGCGCGGGCTTGGGCTGGAGCAGCGGATGCGCGGCCAATCCTTTTATCCGCGCTCCTGGAACAATCGCGACTGGCAGACGGGCGAAGTCAAGTTCGACATGATCTTTGGCGAGAGCGCGGAAGCCAAATACGGCGCGCCGTATCTCTTGGCGCATCGCGGCGATCTGCACGAGGCACTCGCGAGCGCCGTGCCGGAAGAATGTGTCAGGCTGAACCATAAGCTGGTTGGCCTGGACGAGGTGGCCGACGGCGTGCGTCTTACGTTCGCCGATGGCGCGACAGCGGTCGCCGATGCGGTGGTCGGCGCCGATGGCGTGCATTCCGTCGTGCGAGACATCCTGTTCGATACGCCGCCGGTGAAGTACACCGGCCGCATCGCCTTTCGCACGACCTATCCGGCGGCTCTGCTCAATGGCGAAAAGATCGACGACTGCACCAAATGGTGGGGCGAGGATCGCCACATCGTGATCTATTACGTGAAGCCGGACCGCAGCGAGATCTATCTCGTCACCAGCCAGCCCGAGCCGGAATTCCGGATCGAGTCATGGTCGTCCAGGGGCGATGTGAAGGAGTTGCGCAAGGCATTCGCTGGTTTCGATCGCCAGGTCGAGCATGTGCTGGCCGCGTGCCCCGACGTGCATAAATGGGCGATCGTCGACCGGGAATCGCTCGACCGCTGGGCGGAAGGCAAGATCACGCTGCTGGGCGATGCCTGCCACCCGATGACGCCTTACATGGCGCAAGGCGCGGCGATGGCCATTGAAGATGCCGCCGTGCTGTCGCGCTGTCTCGACGGCGTCAACCGCGACGGTGTCGCGGACGCGTTCCACCGCTTCGAGGCGACCCGCAAGGAGCGGACCTCGCGCGTGCAGGCCACATCGCGCGCCAATACCTGGCTGAAGCAGAGGACCGACGGCGACTGGGTCTATGGCTATGATGCGTGGACTACCCCGCTGGCGGCGTAGAGCGGGCCACATCTTATCTCGAGGCTTCGCGAACGTACTTGTCGATAAACGAGGCGCCGTCGCGGCGCCGTTCGGCCTCGGCGAGGGCGCGTCGGGCGGCGGGTGAAAGTGCTTTTGGGTCCGCGGGGACCGCAACGAGCCGGTCGCTGCCGGTCCACGCCCGCGCGAGGAATCGCAGCCGCGATATAAAAATCGTCATGTCGAGCACGAAATCGACGGCCTTGAGGATCAGGCCGACAGTGCTCCAGAGAAACTCGGCCATTGGGAAATCCTGAACGGTTGCCGCGTTGCTTTGTCGCGGCCAAAGGCGAGAAGGTTCAGGCAGCCAGCAGCGTGATCGCACGGTCTGTATCATTCCGGGGCACCGCGGAGAGAGCAACGCTAGCTGCCATCCAGCACCGCCAGCCGCTCGGCTTCGGCGATGTCCTCGACCGTGTTGGCGTTGAAGAAAGGATCGAGCGGCGTGCTGGACCAGGTGACCGTGGCCAGGCGATAGCGGGCGGTCCAGCGGTCGATTTTCCTGATATCCTCGACGACGAGTGAATGGCGGAGTTCGTCGCGCAGGGCCACGCTCCATAGCCCGATCACGGGATGCGACTGATCGCCGGAGGCGGCGACCGCGAGCTCCGCGTTCTGCTCGTCAAGCGCCTGGTACAGGCGCGCCACCAGATCGCGCGGCAGGAACGGGCAGTCGGCTGCGGCGCTCAGGACGAATTCAACTTCGGGCCTGTTCGCCGCGGCCCAGTCGAGCGCCGCCAGGATGCCGGCGAGCGGGCCGGGAAAATCCGCGACGCCGTCAGCGATAACGGGCAGTCCGAACGCCGCAAAGCGCGCGGGATCGCCGTTGGCGTTGAGGATCAGCCCGTCGCATTGCGGAGCGAGGCGCGCGATCGCGCGCTCCAGAATGGTGCGGCCGCCGATGGTACGCATCGGCTTGTCGCCGCCGCCCATGCGGCGTGCGAGGCCGCCGGCGAGCAGGACGCCCGGAATCTCGGGCGCGCTCCGTGGCGCAGCCCTATTCGTCACGCGCTTCGCCCTTGCGCTTGTGGCGTGCAGATTCGTCCTCGACATAGTCGAGGTTCTGGTCGAACACGATGCGCTCCTGGCCGGATAGCGCGATAAAACGCTTGCCGCGCGTGCGGCCGATCAGCGTCAGCCCCACCTGCCGCGCGAGGTCAACGCCCCAGGCGGTGAAGCCCGAGCGCGATACAAGAATCGGAATGCCCATCCGCACCGTCTTGATCACCATCTCCGACGTCAGCCGTCCCGTGGTGTAGAGGATCTTGTCGGCGGGATCGACATTGTGGCGGAACATCCAGCCCGCGATCTTGTCGACGGCGTTGTGGCGGCCGACGTCCTCGGTGTAGCAGACAGGCGTGCCTTCCTTGCAGAGCACGCAGCCATGGATCGCGCCGGCCTCCAGATACAGCGAAGGCATGGTGTTGATGGCATGCGTCATCTGGTAGAGCCAGGAGGTGCGCAGCTCTGCCTTGGGCAGTGCAACGCTCTCGATCGCTTCCATCAGGTCGCCGAAGGCCGTGCCCTGGGCGCAGCCGGAGGTCTGGGTGCGCTTCTTCAGTTTCTGCTCGAAATTGGTGTGGTGTTCGGTGCGCACGACCACCACCTGAAGATCGTCGTGATATTCGACCTCGGTGACGACGTCGTCGTATTTCAGCATATTCTGGTTCAGGAGATAGCCGAGCGCGAGATATTCCGGATAGTCGCCGATCGTCATCATGGTGACGATTTCCTGCGCGTTCAGGTACAGCGTCAGCGCCCGCTCCATCGGCACCCGGATCTCGACCGCGGCGCCGGTCTGGTCGGTCCCGGTGACGGCTTGCGTCAGGCGCGGATCGTCCGGATTGGGGACGATCAGGGGGACCGGGGTTTTGTCGATCTTCATCATATCAGGAGGCTAGCATGACTTTCCCTGAAGACCGATATAAAGCACGAATAGAGAATGCCTAGCCCGGTCCGGGCAAGGCGGCGGAGAATGCGATGAAAGTGATTGGCCTCGCGGGATGGAGCGGCGCCGGCAAGACCACCTTGCTGTCGCGCGCGCTGCCGCATTTGTTGAAAGAGGGCCTGCGCGTCTCCGTGATCAAGCACGCTCACCACGAGTTCGATGTGGACGTACCCGGCAAGGACTCCTGGGTACACCGTCAGGCCGGAGCCACCGAGGTGCTGGTGTCCTCGGCGCGGCGCTGGGCGTTGATGCATGAGCTGCGCGGCGCCGCCGAGCCGCGGCTACAGGAACTGCTGGCCAAGATGGCGCCGGTCGATCTCGTCGTGGTCGAGGGTTTCAAGCGCGAGCCGCATCGCAAGATCGAGGTGCATCGCGCCGCCAACGGCAAGCCCTGGCTGTTTCCCGATGATCCCGGCATTGTCGGTGTCGTCACGGACGCGGCCGTCGAGACGAGGCTGCCGGTGGTCCATCTTGACGATATCGATGCGGTCGCAGCCCTGATCAAGCGATCGGCGATCTCGCTCGAGGACCTGTTTTCGGAAGCGGCGGTTTAGGGCACGGGATCCGAATGGCGCAATTGTCCGACGACTGCTTTGCCTTTGGCGGCCCGATGATGTCGGTCGATGAGGCCGTCGGCATCATCGCTTCGCGGGTGGCCAAGGTCGAAGGCGTCGAGACCGTCCCGCTCGCCGGCGCGGACGGACGCATTCTGGCGCGCGATATAGCCGCGCCCCTGCCATTGCCGCCGTTCACCAACTCCGCCGTCGACGGCTATGCGGTCGCAAGCCGCGATCTGCCGAAAACCACAGAGCAGGCATTTAAGGTGACGGGACGCGTGGCCGCCGGCAGTTCGGCCGGCAAGCCGATTGAGCCGGGCCACGCCATGCGTATCTTCACCGGCGCGCCGATGCCGGAGGGGGCCGACACCGTCTTCATGCAGGAGGATGTCCGCCTTGAAGAGGAAAAAGTCGTCCTGCCCGCTGGCCTGAAACCCGGCGCCAATGTGCGCCCGGCAGGTGAAGACATTCCGCTCGGCCATGCGGTGCTGACGGCCGGCCGGCGGCTGCGGCCGCAGGATATTGCGGTCATGGCCGCGTTCGGGCTCACGCATGTCGACGTGATCAGGCGTATCCGCGTTGCAGTGTTCTCCACCGGCGACGAGCTGGTTTCACCGGGCAATACGCGCGGCGCATCGCAACTGTTCGATTCCAACCGCTTCATGCTGATGGCGATGCTGCGCCGGCTCGGCTGCGAGGTCAGCGACGCCGGTATTTTTCGCGACGAGCGCGCGTCGCTCGCCGGCGCGCTGAAGCAGGTTGCGGGCCAGCATGATCTTCTGCTCACGACCGGCGGCGTGTCGACCGGCGAAGAAGATCACGTCAAGGCCGCGGTGGAGAGCGCCGGGTCGCTGGTGCTGTGGCGATTGGCAATCAAGCCCGGCCGGCCCGTCGCGATGGGCATCGTCGCGGGCACGCCGCTGATCGGGCTGCCGGGCAATCCCGTCGCGAGCTTCGTCACTTTCGTCCATGTGGTGCGGCCGATCATCCTGGCTCTCTCCGGCGCGGCGCAGGAGCCGCTGGTTCCGATGCCGGTGCGCGCCGCCTTCAGCTACAAGAAGAAGATCGCGCGCCGCGAATATGTTCGCGTATCCTTGCGACGGGGCGGCGACGGCGTGCTCGAGGCCGTCAAGTTTCCGCGCGAGGGCGCGGGGCTGTTGTCGTCGCTGGCCGACACGGACGGCTTGGTCGAACTCGGCGAAGATGTCACGCAAGTCACGCCCGGACAGGTGGTCGGGTTCCTCTCCTACGCCCATCTGATAAATTGACGCTGCGAACTGCGTTCGCCATGTTCAGCCCATGACAACGACGATCAAACTCGATCTTGCCGGACTGAAATGTCCGCTGCCGGCGCTCAAGACCCGAAAGGCGCTGAAGATGCTTCCGCCCGGCGACCGGCTGGAAGTGCTGTGCACCGATCCGCTGTCGGTGATCGACATCCCGAATCTGATCCGCGAAACCGGCGACAAGGTCGAGATCACCGAACGCAACGGCAGCCGCATCGTTTTCCTGATAGAGAAATCGACTGATGGCCCCCGTGGGCAATGAACCGGCGATCAAGACCGGCAGACCGAACGGCAGTCCCGAATTCAGCGCACTGGCGCAAGCCTCGATCCTGATCATCGACGACGAACCCGGAATGCGCAATTTCCTGATGCGCACCCTCGGCCCGCGCTGCAAGTTCGTGGAGCAGGCGGCCGACACCGATGAGGCCTCGCGTAAGCTCGATCTGAACCGGTTCGACGTCGTCATCCTCGACAACATCATGCCCGGCAAGAACGGCGTCGACTGGCTGGCCGAACAGCGCGCCGTCGGCTTCTTTGCGGATGCGATCCTGATCACGGCCTATGCCGATCTCGACACGGCGATCCAAGCACTACGCGCGGGCGCGGTCGACTTTGTGCTGAAGCCGTTCCGCTCGAACCAGATCCTCAATGCGGTTGCGCGCTGTCTCGATCGCGTCCGGTTGCAGCGCGAGAACTACATCTTGCGTTACGCGCTGCGCGCTTCGTCCGACCGGACCTTTCTGCGCGACAATCTGATCGGCGAGTCGCCGGCGGCGCGCGGCGTGCGCGAAACGATCGCGCGCGTGGCGCGTCTGCCGACCTCGATCCTGCTCACCGGCGAATCCGGCACCGGCAAGGAGGTTGCCGCGCGCTCGATCCATTCGCTGTCCGACCGCGCCGAAAAGCCCTTTGTTCCCGTCAACTGCGCGGCCATTCCGGCCGACATGATCGAAGCAGAGCTGTTCGGGCATATCAGGGGCGCCTTCACCGGCGCGGACAGCGGGCGCGAGGGCCTTTTCCTGTACGCGCATGGCGGCACGTTGTTCCTCGACGAGATCGGCGAACTGCCGCTACCGATGCAGAGCAAGCTGCTGCGCGTGCTGGAAGACCGCCGCGTCCGCCCCGTCGGCTCGGAACGCGAGGTCCCGGTCGATTTGCGCATCCTGTTTGCGACCAATGCCGATCTACAGAAGCTGGTGGAGCAGGGACGCTTCCGCGCCGACCTCTATTATCGCCTGAACGTGATGCAGATTCATCTGCCGCCGCTGAAGGACCGCGGCGACGACGTGCAGGAACTCGCCACCATCTTCATGAGCAAGCTTTCGATGCAGCTCGGCATGCCGCCGGTGGCGATCGATGCTTCGGTGCGGGCTGCGCTGGCGAGCTACGACTGGCCCGGCAATGTGCGTGAGTTGCGCAATCTGATCGAACGCACGCTGATCCTCGGCGCGTTCCCGGACGATTTCGCCGGGCAGCGAAGCTCTGGGCAGCTCGGAGCCGTCGACAGCCTGGCCGATATGGAACAACGGCACATCATGGCGGTGCTGAAGGAGGTCGGCGGCAACCGCGAGGAAGCCGCGCGCCGGCTCGGCATCTCGCGCAAGACCATCGACCGCAAATTCGCGTTATGGAATGTCTGACCGGGCGGGCACCGACGCCCCCCCGCGCGGGCAATCCGTCCGCTTCAGGCTGCTCGCCATCGCGCTTCTGCCCATGCTGGTTTTTCTCCCGCTGTTGCTCGGGGTGGCCATCTATCGCTGGAATGCGAAATTCGACGCCGCGCTGATCTCGAAGGTGAATGGCGATCTCACCATCGCCCACCAGTATCTGGCGCGTATCCTCGAGAAAACCGGCGCGCAGGTCCGTGCGCTCAGCCTTTCTTCCAACTTCCGCAACGCGATGGAGAAGGACGCGTCCGTGACCGAGCTGCTCGATCAGACGCGCAAGGAAATCGGCCTCGACTTCCTCTATCTGGTCGATCGCAATGGCCAGATCATCGCATCGTCACCGCCGTTCAAGGGGCGGCTGAAAAGCGATTGGCCGATCATCGGCGCTGCGCTGTCGGGTGCGCCCGCTTCGACCGGAATCGACATCTTCACCAATGACGAACTGGCGGCGATTTCGCCCGATCTTGCCAGGCGCGCGCGTCTCGAACTCGTGCCGACGCCGAACGCCGTTCCGACCGACCGCGGCACGGAAACCCATGGCATGGTGGTGCATGCGGCAAGCCCCGCGACGACGCCGGATGGCGGGACGGCCGCGCTGGTCGGCGGCATCCTGCTCAACCAGAACCTCGAATTCATCGATACCATCAACGACCTCGTCTACCAGGCCGCCAGCCTGCCCGAGGGCAGCCAGGGCACGGCGACGCTGTTTTTGGACGATGTGCGCATCAGTACCAATGTCCGGCTGTTCGAGGGCCGGCGCGCGCTGGGAACGCGGGTGTCGGCGGCGGTGCGATCCGCCGTGATGGATGAAGGGCGCACCTGGCTCGACAGCGCATTCGTGGTCAACGACTGGTACATCTCGGCCTACGAGCCGCTGGTCGACACCTACGGCAAACGCGTCGGCATGCTCTATGTCGGGTTCCTGGAAAAGCCGTTCAGCGCGGCCAAGTATCAGACCCTGCTGATCATCACGCTTGCGTTCGTCGTGATCGCGGCGGCGACGGTGCCGATCTTCCTGCGCTGGGCGCGCTCGATCTTCATGCCGCTCGAGCGCGTCACCGCAACGATCGGCGAAGTGGAGAAGGGCGATCTTTCCGCCCGCACAAGGCTGCCTGCGGCGGGTGACGAGATCGGCCGTGTGGCGGTTCACCTCGATACCCTGCTCGATCAGATTCAGGAGAGCGACCGGCGCTTGCGCGAATGGAACGAGGAGTTGAACCTGCGGGTCCGTGAGCGGACGCGCGATCTCGAGATCGCCAATCTGAAGCTCGAAGCGACCACCAAGCAGCTCATCATGTCGGAAAAGCTGGCCGCGATCGGCGAGATCACCGCCGGCGTCGCCCATGAGATCAACAATCCGGTGGCGGTAATGCAGGGCAATCTCGATGTCATCCGCAGCGTGATCGGCGCGGAAGCCGACAAGGCCAAGGTCGAATTCCGTCTGGTCGACGAGCAGATTCATCGCATCAGCCAGATCGTCACCAAGCTGCTGCAATTTGCGCGGCCCGAAGAGTTCGCCGGCTATGTCGAGCGCCATGCGCCCGCGAACGTCATTTCGGATTGCCTGCCGCTGGTGCAGCACCTCTTGAACAAGACCGATATCTCGGTGGTGAGAGAGGATCGCGCCAGCCGCCTGGTTGCGATGAATCGCAATGAGCTACAACAGGTGCTGATCAACCTGATGGTCAATGCGATCCACGCTATGCCCGACGGCGGTACCTTGACGCTGCGCTCGTTCGATTCCGATCGCGACGGCAGTCCCGGCATCGCCATTGAGGTCGCCGATACGGGCATCGGCATGAGCGAAGACGTGATCGAAAAGATCTTCAATCCCTTCTTCACGACCAAGCGGCGCGAAGGTACAGGCCTTGGTCTCTCCATCAGTCAGACACTGATTGAGCGACAGCGTGGCCGGATCACGGCAGAAAGCGCGATAGGAAAAGGCAGTACCTTCACTGTATGGCTGCCTGAAGCCGCAGACTGACTGGACATTTTGTCCATCGCCGCGCTGCACAGTCCGGACATTTTGTCCAAGGAAAGCGCGGCTGCCTCCGCAAGTAGTTGATTCCCGGTATCACGCCATTTGGCACATGGATTGCTGATCTCACGCTAAAGGGGACGCGGGAGGGCGCATGACCGGGTGTTCGGTCGCAACGTTGGCGACTGTGCGAGTTTGTTCGATCGACGCCGATCGTCCCGGATACGCGCCCGCAGCGCGCCGCTTCCATCCAGCTTTGGCCGGCACCGGCCATGCAGCGGCCGCGCCCTTTCAATCCAGCATCACGATTTAACGGATGAGCCGCGACGGCCACCGAACTTCAGGAGGTAATGCCTATGACAACTGCCGACGTCACACTTGTCCAGCCGGGAGCGCTTGGGTTCCTTGACAAGGAGCACACAGTTGCGACCGCCGGCTTCAACCGCTGGCTGGTGCCGCCGGCTGCCCTTTGTATCCATCTCTGCATCGGCATGGCCTATGGCTTCTCGGTGTTCTGGCTGCCGCTGTCGCGTGCGCTCGGCGTCACCGCACCGAAGGCATGCCCGGACATGTCGCTGCTACAGGAACTGTTCACCACCAGTTGCGACTGGAAGGTCGCCAGCATGGGCTGGATGTACACCCTGTTCTTCGTCGTTCTCGGTATCTCCGCCGCGGTGTGGGGCGGCTGGCTGGAGCGCGCCGGCCCGCGCAAGGCGGGATTCGTTGCCGCGCTGTGCTGGTGCGGCGGGCTTTTCCTCGGCGCGATCGGCATCTACACGCATCAGCTCTGGTTGATGTGGCTCGGGTCCGGCGTGATCGGCGGCATCGGTCTGGGTCTCGGCTACATCTCGCCGGTCTCGACGCTCGTGAAATGGTTTCCGGACCGCCGCGGCATGGCGACCGGCATGGCCATCATGGGCTTTGGCGGCGGTGCGATGATCGGCGCGCCGCTGGCGAATTTGCTGATGAACTATTTCAAGACCCCGACCTCGGTCGGCGTCTGGGAAACCTTCGTCGCGATGGGCGTGATCTATTTCGTCTTCATGATGATCGGCGCGTTCCGCTATCGCATCCCGCCGGCCGGCTGGCGCCCCGAAGGCTGGACGGCGCCGTCGAAATCCAATGCGATGATCTCGCAGTACAACGTCCATCTCGACAACGCGCACAAGACGCCGCAGTTCTGGCTGGTCTGGTGGGTGCTGACCCTGAACGTCTCGGCCGGCATCGGCGTGATCGGCATGGCCTCGCCAATGCTTCAGGAGATCTTTGCCGGCAAGCTGATCGGCCTGCCCGATGTCGGCTTCAACCAGCTCGACGCCGCGCAGAAGGCGACGATCGCGGGTATCGCGGCGGGCTTTGCCGGCCTGCTGTCGCTGTTCAACATCGGCGGCCGGTTCTTCTGGGCCTCGCTGTCGGACAAGATCGGCCGCAAGGACACCTACTACACGTTCTTCATCCTGGGCATCGCGCTCTACGCATTGGCCCCGACCTTTGCGGCCATGGGCTCAAAGCTGCTGTTCGTGCTCGGCTTCGGCATCATCCTGTCGATGTATGGCGGCGGCTTCTCCACCGTGCCGGCCTATCTCGCCGATTTGTTCGGCACCCAGTTCGTCGGCGCCATTCATGGCCGCCTGCTGACGGCATGGTCGACCGCCGGCATCATCGGTCCTGTCGTGGTGAACTACATCCGCGAGTTCCAGCTCGCGGCCGGCGTTCCGCGCGACCAGCTCTACAACACGACCATGTACATCCTCTGCGCGATGCTGATCGCCGGGCTGATCTGCAACTTCCTGGTCAAGCCGGTCGACAAGAAGTGGCACATGAGCGAGGAAGAGGTCGCAAAACTTCAGGCGGTGACCGCCGGCGCCGACGCCAGGGGCGCCTCGGGATCCTATGGCATCGGTTTTGGCGGGCTTGACGCCAAGGCCGCACTGTTCTGGGCCTTTGTCGGCATTCCCCTGCTCTGGGGCGTCTGGAAGACGCTGGAGAGCGCGGTCAAGATTATCTGACCGAGGCAAGGCGCCGCGGGCACTTCACCCCGCGGCGTCCGCCCGCGGATTGGCATCGATAGGCTTTCGCTATCGCAGCATAAGATGCCTTTATTGATTTCGGGGCGGATTCCCGGTCTCGTTCCCTCTCGGCGAAGGCGAACCTGGCGCGAGTCAAAGCGCTGTCCCGGCGATCTCGGAAGGCCGGCCGCCTGCGCTTAAATACTTATTCAGACGCGATAATTCTCTTGGCATCTGGTATGCCAAGGTATTAGAGTTGATCTAAACCGTACTAACTGGCTGAGACGACTGTATGAGTCACGACGTCCATAAGGTCCGCGCATTCGAGCACCCTGGCGAGGGCCGCCGTCGCGCCAAGGCAACACCAAAGGGCCGTCAGGTCGATCCGACCGCCGCGCACGAGATCGAGCTTCTGCTCGGCGACCGGCCGCGCCGGCGCGACCTCCTTATCGAATTCCTGCACCTGATCCAGGACAAGTATCACCAGATATCCGCCGCGCATCTTGCCGCGCTCGCCGACGAGATGAGTCTGTCGTTTGCGGAAGTGTTCGAGACCGCGACCTTCTATGCGCATTTCGACGTGGTGAAGGAGGGCGAGAAGGACATCCCGCCGCTGACCATCCGCGTCTGCGACTCCCTGACTTGCGCCATGATGGGCGCGGAGCAGTTGCTGTCGGAATTGCAAAACAAAGCCGGTCCCGACGTTCGCGTCGTGCGGGCGCCCTGTGTCGGCTTCTGCGACAGCGCCCCGGTCGCGGAGGTCGGGCATCGCTACGTTCTCAACGCGAAGGCCTCCGATGTGCTCGACACCGCCGCGCGCGGCGAGGTTCATCCCATCATTCCCTCGTTCGTCGACTACGACGCCTACGTAAAGGATGGCGGCTACAAGCTGCTGGGCGATCTCAGGGCCGGCCGTGTCAGCAAGGAAGACATCCTCAAGGTGCTCGACGATTCCAGCTTGCGCGGCCTCGGCGGCGCCGGCTTCCCTACGGGCCGCAAATGGCGCGCCGTGCTCGGCGAGCCCGGACCGCGGGTGATGGCGGTCAACGCAGACGAAGGTGAGCCCGGCACGTTCAAGGACCGGTTTTATCTGCTGCGCGACGTTCACCGCTTCCTCGAAGGCATGTTGATAGGTGCGCACATCATCGATGCAGAGGACGTCTATATCTACCTGCGCGATGAGTATCCGGCGGCGCACAAGTTGCTGCCGATCGAGATCGCCAAGCTACCGCCCGGCGGCCCACGAATTCATCTTCGTCGCGGCGCCGGCGCCTACATATGCGGTGAGGAATCCTCGCTGCTGGAAAGCCTCGAAGGCAAGCGCGGCCTGCCGCGGCACAAGCCGCCTTATCCGTTCCAGGTCGGGCTGTTCGGCATGCCCACCCTGATCAACAATCTCGAAACGCTATTCTGGGTGCGTGATCTCGTTGAGAAGGGCGCTTCGTGGTGGACCAGCCAGGGCCGCAATGGCCGGCATGGACTGCGCAGCTATTCGGTCTCAGGCCGCGTAAAGGATCCCGGCGTGAAACTCGCGCCGGCGGGCGTCACCGTGCGCGAACTGATCGACGAATTCTGTGGCGGCATGGCCGACGGTCACACCTTCCACGCCTACCTGCCGGGCGGCGCGTCCGGCGGCATACTGCCGGCATCGATGGACGATATCCCGCTCGATTTCGGCACGCTGGAAAAATACGGCTGCTTCATCGGCTCGGCCGCGGTCGTCATCATGTCCCAGCAGGACAGCGTGAAAGCGGCGGCGCTGAATCTGATGCGCTTCTTCGAGGATGAGAGCTGCGGCCAATGCACGCCGTGCCGGGTTGGTACCCAAAAGGCGGCGATCCTGATGCAGCGGCCGGTGTGGAACCGCGCGCTGCTGGATGAACTGAGCCAAGCCATGCGCGATGCGTCCATCTGCGGTCTCGGACAGGCAGCCTCCAATCCCGTCACGTCAGTGATTAAATACTTTCCGGAAGAGTTCGTGCCGAAGGAAGCCGCGGAATGACAAAGGTGCAATTCGAGCTCGACGGCAAACAGGTCGAGGCCGCTCCCGGCGAAACCATCTGGCAGGTCGCGCAGCGCCAGGGCCGCGAGATTCCGCATCTCTGCTATTCGCCGGCGCCGGATTACCGGCCCGACGGCAATTGCCGCGCTTGCATGGTCGAGATCGAGGGCGAGCGCGTGCTGGCCGCGTCCTGCAAGCGCACGCCGACCGTCGGCATGAAGGTGAAGACGGAAAGCGCGCGCGCGGTCGCGGCGCAAAAGATGGTGATGGAGCTCCTGGTTGCCGATCAGCCGGCGCGCGAGACCTCGCACGATCCGGATTCGAAATTCTGGAACTGGGCCGAAAAGACCGGCGTCACCGAGAGCCGCTTTCCCGCGGCCGAGCGCTGGGACACCGATGCCAGCCATCCGGCGATGCGCGTCAATCTCGATGCCTGCATCCAGTGCGGCCTGTGCGTGCGCGCCTGCCGCGAGGTGCAGGTCAACGACGTCATCGGCATGGCCTATCGCAATCACGGCGCCAAGATCGTATTCGACTTCGACGATCCGATGGGAGAATCCACCTGCGTTGCCTGCGGCGAATGCGTGCAGGCCTGCCCGACCGGCGCGCTGATGCCCGCGGTGATGCTGGACGAGCAGCAGACCCGCGTCACTTATGCCGACAGGAAAGTGGACTCGCTGTGCCCGTTCTGCGGCGTCGGTTGCCAGGTCACCTATCAGGTCAAGGACGAGAAGGTGATTTACGCCGAAGGCCGCGACGGCCCGGCCAATCACAATCGTCTCTGCGTCAAGGGCCGCTTCGGTTTCGACTACATCCACCATCCGCACCGCATCACAAAGCCGCTGGTGCGGCTGCCGAATGCGAAGAAGGATGCCAACGACCAGGTCGATCCCGCCAATCCCTTTACGCATTTCCGCGAGGCGTCATGGGATGAGGCGCTCGATATCGCCGCCAGGGGTCTCGTCAAGATCCGCGACGAGAAGGGCGTGAAGGCGCTCGCCGGATTCGGTTCTGCAAAAGGCTCCAACGAAGAGGCTTATCTGTTCCAAAAACTGGTGCGCACCGGATTCGGCTCCAACAACGTCGATCACTGCACGCGGCTGTGCCATGCCTCGTCGGTGGCCGCGCTGTTCGAAGGTCTGAGCTCGGGCGCGGTGTCGGCACCGTTCGCAGCGGCGATGGACGCCGAGGTCATCATCGTGATCGGCGCTAACCCGACAGTGAACCACCCGGTCGCCGCGACCTACATCAAGAACGCTGCGAAGAAGGGCGCAAAGCTCTTCGTTTTGGATCCTCGCAGGCAGACGCTGTCGCGTCACGCGACAAAGCATTTGCAGTTCAAGCCGGGCTCCGACGTCGCCATGCTGAATGCGATGATCAACACGATCATCACCGAAGGTCTCACCGACGACCAGTATATCGCGGGTTACACCGAGGGCTTCCAGGACCTGGAGGAGAAGATCAAGGAGTTCACGCCGGAGAAGATGGCGCCGATCTGCGGCATCCCGGCGCAAACCCTGCGCGAGGTCGCGAGGACTTATGCTCGTGCGAAATCCTCGATCATCTTCTGGGGCATGGGCATCAGCCAGCATGTCCATGGCACCGACAACGCACGTTGCCTGATCGCGCTCGCACTGATTACCGGCCAGGTCGGGCGTCCCGGCACCGGGCTGCATCCGTTGCGCGGTCAGAATAACGTGCAGGGCGCATCCGACGCCGGCCTGATCCCGATGTTCCTTCCGGACTACCAGCCCGTCAGCCGCGACGACATGCGCGGCAACTTCGAGAAGCTGTGGCAGCAGGAACTCGATCCCGTGCGCGGCCTGACCGTGGTCGAGATCATGAACGCGATCCACGCCGGAGAAATCACCGGCATGTACATCGAGGGCGAAAACCCCGCGATGTCCGATCCCGATCTCCAGCATGCCCGCGAGGCGCTGGCGAAACTCGATCATCTCGTCGTGCAGGACCTGTTCGTCACGGAAACCGCGTTCCACGCCGACGTCATCCTGCCGGCTTCCGCGTTCGCGGAAAAGGAGGGCTCGTTCACCAACACCGATCGCCGCGTGCAGCTCGCGCGCCAGGTGATCAAGCCGCCGGGCGACGCGCGGCAGGATCTCTGGATCATCCAGGAGATCGGCAAGCGCATGGGGCTGCCGTGGAATTATTCGGGTCCCGGCGACGTCTACACCGAGATGGCGCAGCTCATGCCGTCGCTCAAGAACATCAGCTGGGAACGTTTGGTGCGCGAAGGCGCCGTCACCTATCCGGCGGATGATCCGAACAAGCCCGGCAACGAGATCATCTTCACCACGGGTTTTCCGACCGAAAGCGGCCGCGGCAAGATCGTGCCGGCACATGTGATCCCGCCGGACGAATTGCCGGACGCGGAATATCCCATGGTACTCTCCACCGGCCGCGTGCTCGAACACTGGCACACCGGCTCGATGACGCGCCGCTCGCAGGTGCTCGACAGCATCGAGCCCGAGGCCGTGGCGTTCATGTCGCCCAGGGACATGCGGCGGCTGCAAGTGTGGCCGGGCGATTTCATCCGCCTGATGACTCGTCGCGGCGCGGTCGAGGTGAAAGTGCGCTCCGACCGCGACGTGCCGGAGAACATGGTGTTCATGCCGTTCTGCTACGCGGAAGCGGCGGCGAATCTTTTGACCAACCCGGCGCTCGATCCGTTCGGCAAGATTCCTGAGTTCAAGTTCTGCGCCGTCAAGGCGGAGAAGGCCGAGCAGCAGGTCGCGGCGGAGTAGCCGCGACCCGCTGTCTTCATAGCGCGCCTATGCGAGACGGCGTCCGCCCGTCTCGAATTCCTACGCCGTCCTTCGCATCTTCCGGCTGATCCGGCGCGGTTCGCGCCGGCGACTGGAAGACGGTTATGACCCTGTTTCCCATTCATCGCGGCGAGCCGATCGGCTCGCGCGGCTTGCGTCGCGGCAGCCGCTTCTCGGCTGGGCGCATCACGCGAAAAATCACAGTGGCCCTGCGGGCGATTCATCGTGCGATCGTTGCGGCAAAGCTGCGGCGCTTGCGGCATGAGCTGATGTTTCACCGTAGCGCGCATGCGCCGGCGGAATTCGACGCCGCAAAGTTCCCGCAGCGCCCGCTGATCCTGGGCGACAAATGGGATTTTTAGGACATTCGTCATGTCCCACCTCGATATCCCGTTGACCAGGAAAGCACTCTCCATCGCAGCGAGCGCCATGGCCTGGCTCGTCCGCGCCGCCATCGGTCCGGACAAGGCGTACCATCCCGAACAGCACTATATGCGCGGCCCCGGTCCGAAATGGCGGGAGAAGCATTTGCTGAACAGCGGGGCTGATCGCAGTTCACTCAATCAGCTTGGATCGCCCCGCACCGCATTCACGCCGGAGCGTGCAGCATAAAGCTGTTGGCGAGGCAGCACACGGCGAGATAGGCCGCCGCTTCATCCCAGTTGTTGAGGTCGCCGTCGAGCGGCGGCTCTCCCCGAAAGACGGCGGTTGCTGCACAGAGGATAGCGGCCATCCACAGCAGCGCCACCATGCCCTTCACGAAGCCGGCACCGCTGAAGGCCGCAAACAGCAAAAGGATCGCTAGGCGCACCAGGAAGCGCATCACGATTCGGGCGGGCCGGGCAGATTCCGGCAGCTTTTTCGACTGACTCAACGCGTGAACTTTCGGCAGCAGCGCGGCACCGGCTTTACGCAAAGTTGTCGCAAAGAACGGGTTCGTAGTGCGCGTTCTTGCGCTCTCCGGTTCGCGGAACGCTGGTCCGATTCGAGGATGCGTTGTCATGCTGTGCTTCGACAAACGCGCTGAGGATGGCGAGCGCCAGATCGGTGTGGCGACCCTCGACGGATTCATCGAGCCAGTCCGGCAGTTCGTGGATACGCGAAAGGGCGCAGTACCATTCGCCGCTATCATAGGCGATGCGGCGGACCTGCCATTGCGGCAGCTCTAGTTCGATCAGCGCCAGCGCGGCGTCGGTCCAGGCGCCCATCTTGATCAGGTGCTCGACCCGTTCGGTCTTGCCGGCCTGGACCTGCGAGGGAAGGCGGCGGCAGGCCACGCGGATGATGTCAGCAATCAGCGAAGGCGTGACGGAGAGCGCATCCTGAAGACGTTCGACGAGCGTGGCGGGATTTTGGGGGAGAGAGATGAGTGACATGGCGGTAACTCACATAACAGGCGGCTTGAAGTTTTGGCCGCACTGCAAAAGTGGTCAAAACGCCGTTTGAAAACGAGAGGAGGGAAGCTGCGGAAATATAGGGATCTCATAAGCGGCTGAGGTTGCTTCGCGACGGCAGTCCCTTCCAGAGATCATGTTTCGGCTTGATGCGCTTCTTCGTTGAGTCCGGCTCCTGTTGCGGAATTCCGAGCGCGGCGGAGAGGGCGCGATGGAGACGAACATCCTCGATTTGCGCGAGATAGCGGCTGAGAATGTCGTCGTTTGCCGTTTGTTGCCGCATCATGGCCGCGCAGAGTTCCGCGCTTGTCCGGCGGAAGAAGCTGAAGGGCGGCTCGACCTGGTGCTGGTGCCCCAGCCTGTCGATTTCGTTTGCTATGGCGAGCACGCCGAGCCGGTCGGCGTTATCGCGCGTCAGTGCAAAACGCAGGACGGCGAGATGCCAGGCGCGCAGCAGGCCGGCGTGGCGTTCAGAACCCAGCGGACTCATTTGAGAGGCTTTCGTGATCGGCTGGCCTGAACCGGCATCACGCCTGGATCGCGACGGCCAGATCCTCGTCGGCCATGCCGCTGACGGCTCTTGCGACCTCGGCCTTTGCGGCATCGTCCAGTTCGACAATCGGCAGGCGGACGGCAGGATCCATCAAGCCGAGCAGGCTCAGCGCATACTTCACGGCTGCGGGATGTTGCCGGGCCACGCAAGCCTCGAGCGTCGACAGGCGCTTGCTGAGGAGGCGCGCGGTCTGCATCCGGCCCTGTTGCAGATTCGAGAAGATCGTCCGGCAGAGATCCGGCGCGACGTTGGAGACAGCGGAGATGCAACCATCGGCGCCGGCGGCGATGCAGGCGAGGGCGGTCGCATCATCGCCGGACAGGATACGAAATCCTTGCGGCACCAGGGCGCGCAAGCGCATGGGGCGGGCGATGTCGCCGCTGCCATCGCGCAGCCCGATGAACCGATTGGACCGGCACAGCCGCGCGATCGTTTCGTCCGCCAGCTCGCGCATGGTTCGCGAGGGGATGTCGTGCAGGATGACCGGCAGTCCGGTTGAAACGGAGATGGCCTGAAAATGCGCAAAGATGCCGCTCTGCATCGGCCTATTGTAGTAAGGCACGACGGTGAGGATGGCATCGGCGCCCGCGACCTCGGCAAGGCGCGTCAGTTCGATCGCATGCTCGGTGGAATTCGAGCCGGCACCCGCGATGATGCGCGCGCGGCCACGCGCGGTGGCCGCCGCGGCGCGGATCAGCGTTCCCTGCTCGGCCGGCGACAATGTGGAGGCCTCGCCGCCGGTCTCGCAGACCACGACGGCGGAAGCCCCGTTCGCGATCTGCCGTTCGCACAGCCGCGTGAAGGCCGGCAAGTCGATGCGATCGGCTTCATCGAACGGGGTCGGCAGATCGGGGATATAGCCCGTGAGCCAGGAAATGGAGGAAGGGGTGGAGGAAGAAACAGAGATCGCCGGTGACATCTTGTACCTCACGCCACATTTTCCATCTGGGCAAAGGCCTGGCGATAGGCCGACAGCACCAGCCCCTCGTGGCAACGCACCCCAGCCTCGATCCGGAAACCAATCTGTTCGAGCTTCCTGCGGATCTTGAGCGAGGTATTGCCGTCACGGGAATCGATCAGGACGGTAATCGTCGCGTTGGCGGCGAGGAACTGCGAGACCTGCATCAGCACCGCCTCGGTCGCGGACGGCGATTGCCGCGCCGTGACCAGGGCGATGGTGCGTTGTCCGCGGGCCAGGCGTGGCGTGGCAGGTGTGGCGACGCGCACAAAGCCGCGCTGCCGCAACGCGAGGCAAAGCTCCATGCTGTCGTCGCCGGCCACGATGGCACGATGCAGGTTGGACAACCGCGTGAGCGTGATCATGGTGTCGATCACCTGCTCGCGATCTGTGTTGGGATGAGCCTGCATCATGGGTACTCCCGGAGATTTGTAACAGCCGCCCAGTCAGCGCGCGCGGCGGGCGGCGGACGTCGCAAAGGCGATGGCGGGCGCCGGCTTGTTGCCGCTCATATCGAGCTCAATGCCGCGCGATAGTTCAATGATGGTTTCGGGATGATGGCCGTTCTCGAACAGCGCGTATTTGACGGCCTGGGCGCGGTTCACGAACAGACCGCCGAACAGCCCGTTCTGTTCCTGGGCGACCCATTGGCCGCGGCTGTTACGGCCGATGAAAACGATGGTAGACGGTGAACTACACGATGGAGGTTCGACGAGCTTCACGTTGGTATTCCCTTTCAATGGTGGAGTGGCGGACCTCTGCAAGGCCGTGGCCTCGTTTGACGGAAGGCCGCTTCACTCACGCCGCTGAATATCTTCCCGGCCGGATATGAATTCGAGGGCGCTGCCGGAACGACGGCATAAGCGCCGCATAAGGCCGGCAAATGCCGCTGCCCCGTTCACGCTCGCGGCCGGCGCGGTGAAATGCAGAAGGCGTGGGACTCTCACAAACGTGCGTTTCGGAAAGGCCGTGACGGGCACGCAAGACCGCGAAGTCAGGCGGAACTATCTTTGATGTCACAGGGTTGGCCGGTTTGCCGCGGCAAACCGTCTTTATGAGATTCCTATAAGACCGGCCGGGCTCCAGCCTCGAAAACCTATGTCCCGGGTGGCATCTCAGCCTGCGAATGAAGCGGGCCGTGCGTGCGGCCCGCATTTTGGCGCACTGGAACATCCCATGCTCGACATTCTCATGCTTGCCATCACCGCCGGCCTGTTCGCAGCGGGGATCGGCTACGCCTATGTCTGCGAACGGTTGTGAGGAGGGTGAAATGATCTTCGATTACTCGCTCGCCGGCCTCGTCTCGCTCGGTCTGCTGTTCTACCTCACCTACGCCCTGCTGCGCCCCGAACGCTTCTAGAGCCATGCTCATCCTTGTCCAACTCTTGCTCGCGTTCGCAGCCCTGAGCGCGGCGCTGTTTGGCCTGTTGGCCCTCCTCTTGCGTTCGAAGAAAATTCGAAAGGCCTGAACCCATGACCGCCATTGGCTGGATCCAAATCATTCTCTTCTGTGCGATCATCACCGCGCTGGTCAAACCGCTCGGCTGGTACATGACCAAAGTATTCAACGGCGAGCGCACTTTCCTGTCGCCGGTGCTGCGCCCGGTCGAGGGCGCCATATACTGGATTGGCGGCGTCGACGAGAAGCGCGAGCAGCACTGGCTGACCTATGCGGTCGCCATGCTGCTGTTCCATGTCGGCGCCTTCCTCATCATCTATGGCCTGATGCGGTTGCAGGCATTTCTGCCTTTCAATCCTGCTGAGCAGAGCGCGGTGGCGCCGGATCTTTCGTTCAATACAGCCATCTCGTTCCTGACGAATACCAACTGGCAGAATTACGGCGGCGAGAGCACGGTGTCCTATCTCGTGCAGATGCTCGGCCTGACCCACCAGAACTTCCTGTCGGCGGCGACCGGCATCGCGCTTGCCGTGGCGCTGATCCGGGGGTTCTCGCGTGCCTCGATGCGCACCATCGGCAATTTTTGGGTCGATGTGACGCGGGTGACTCTTTATGTCCTCCTGCCGATTTGTGTGATCGGAACTCTGGTGCTGGTGTGGCAGGGCGTACCGCAGACGCTCGGTCCCTATGTCGAAGCAACAACCTTGGAAGGCGCCAAGCAGACCATCGCGGTCGGTCCTGTCGCCTCGCAGATGATGATCAAGCATCTCGGCACCAATGGCGGCGGATTCTTCAACGCCAATGCCGCGCATCCGTTCGAAAGCCCGACGGCGCTTACGAATTACATCCATATGCTTTGTATCTTCATGCTCGGCGCGGCGCTGACCAACGTGTTCGGCCGGATGGTCGGCAACCAGCGTCAGGGCTGGGCGATCTTCGCCGTAATGGGCGTGTTGTTCATCGCTGGCGTCGCGGTCACCTACTGGGCTGAAGCTCACGGTACCTCCACCCTGAGCAGCCTGGGCCTGACCGGCGGCAATATGGAGGGTAAGGAAGTCCGCTTCGGCATCGTCGCGTCCTCGCTGTTCGCCGTCATCACGACAGCCGCCTCCTGCGGCGCGGTCAATGCCATGCATGACAGCTTCACGGCCCTCGGCGGCATGATCCCGCTGATCAACATGCAGCTCGGTGAAATCATCGTCGGCGGTGTCGGCGCCGGTCTCTACGGCATGCTGCTGTTCGTGATCCTGGCGATCTTCGTCGCCGGCCTGATGGTCGGACGCACGCCGGAATATGTCGGCAAGAAGATCGAGGCCCGCGAGGTCAAGATGGCGATGCTTGCCATCCTGGTGCTGCCGCTGATGTATCTCGGCTGGACCGCGGTCGCCGTCGTGTTCCCGCCGGCGGTTGCCTCGATGGCCAATGCCGGCCCGCACGGCTTCACCGAGGTGCTCTATGCCTTTACCTCGGCGACCGCCAACAACGGCTCGGCCTTCGCCGGCCTTACCGGCAATACCTTCTTCTACAACCTGACGCTTGCGGTCTCGATGTTCGTCGGCCGCTTCTTCATGATCGTGCCGGCGATGGCAATCGCAGGCTCGCTGGCGGCGAAGAAGTCGATTCCCGCATCGGTTGGCACCTTCCCGACCACGGGCGGCCTGTTCGTCGGCCTCGTCGTCGGCGTGATCCTGATCATCGGCGGCCTGACGTTCTTCCCGGCGCTGGCGCTCGGCCCGATCGTCGAGCACCTCGCGATGAACGCCAACACCGTGTTCTGATCGTATTCGGAGTAACCTCCATGGAAACCATGAAACTGCAAAAGAAAACGACCGCGTCGACGATGCTCGATCCGAAGATCGTCGTGCCCGCGATCTGGTCGTCTTTCACCAAGCTCGATCCGCGGCTGATGGCCAAGAACCCCGTGATGTTCGTGGTGGAGATCGTGGCCACGCTCACGACCGTCATCTTCATCCGCGATCTCGTCACCGGCGATGCCAATCTCGGCTTCACCCTCCAGATCATCCTCTGGCTCTGGTTCACGGTGCTGTTCGCCAATTTCGCGGAAGCGGTGGCGGAAGGCCGCGGCAAGGCGCAGGCGGAATCGCTGAAGAAGACCCGCACCGAGAGCCAGGCCAAGCTGTTGATGGATTTGACCAGCAACTATCGGCTCGTCCCGGGCACCAGCCTGAAGGTCGGCGATGTCGTGCTGGTCGAGGCCGGCGACAACATTCCTTCCGATGGCGAGGTGATCGAGGGCGTCGCTTCCGTGAACGAGGCCGCCATCACCGGTGAGTCCGCTCCCGTCATCCGCGAATCCGGCGGCGACCGCTCGGCGGTGACCGGCGGCACGCAGGTGCTGTCGGACTGGATCAAGGTGCGCATCACCGCCGCGCAGGGCTCGACCTTCATCGACCGCATGATCAAGTTGGTCGAGGGCGCCGAGCGGCAGAAGACGCCGAACGAGATCGCGCTCAATATCCTGCTGGCGGGCCTTACCATCATCTTCGTGTTCGCGACCGTGACGATTCCGAGCTACGCCAGCTATGCCGGCGGTTCGATCTCGGTCGTGGTCCTGGTGGCGCTGTTCGTGACGCTGATACCGACCACCATCGGCGCGCTGCTCTCGGCGATCGGCATCGCCGGCATGGATCGCCTGGTGCGCTTCAACGTGCTGGCGATGTCCGGCCGCGCGGTCGAGGCCGCGGGCGACGTCGATACGCTGCTGCTGGACAAGACCGGTACCATCACGCTCGGCAATCGCCAGGCGACGGCCTTCCGGCCCGTGCGGGGCGTCACCGAGCAGGAGCTGGCCGATGCGGCGCAGCTTGCTTCGCTGGCCGACGAGACGCCGGAGGGCCGTTCCATTGTCGTGCTGGCCAAGGAGAAGTACGGCATCCGCAGCCGCGACATGAACGAGCTGGCCGCGACCTTCGTGCCGTTCACGGCGCAAACCCGCATGAGCGGCATCGATGCCGGCAGTTCTTCGGTCCGCAAGGGCGCGGTGGAAGCGATCCTCAATTATATCGGCGGCGGCACGGCGCAGTCGCTGGCGAGCGGCAATGCCGTTCGTGCCATCCAGCCTTCAGTCACGTCAGACGCGGCCCGCGAGTTGCAGGTCATCGCCGACGAGATCGCGAAAGAGGGCGGCACGCCGCTTGCGGTTGCGAAGGACGGTCGCCTGCTCGGCGTCATCCAGCTCAAGGATATCGTCAAGGGCGGCATCCGCGAGCGCTTTGCCGAGCTGCGCCGCATGGGCATCCGCACCATCATGATCACCGGGGACAACCCGATGACCGCAGCCGCCATCGCGGCGGAAGCCGGCGTGGATGATTTCCTCGCCCAGGCCACGCCCGAAGACAAGCTGAAGCTGATCCGCGACGAGCAGGCCAAGGGCAAGCTGGTGGCGATGTGCGGCGACGGCACCAACGACGCGCCGGCGCTTGCGCAGGCCGACGTCGGGGTAGCCATGAACACCGGCACCCAGGCTGCGCGCGAAGCCGGCAATATGGTCGACCTCGACTCCAACCCGACCAAGCTGATCGAGGTGGTCGAGATCGGCAAGCAGCTCCTGATGACCCGCGGTGCGCTGACCACCTTCTCGATCGCCAACGACGTCGCAAAGTATTTTGCGATCATCCCGGCGATGTTCCTCGCGTTCTATCCGCAGCTTGGGGTGCTGAACATCATGAACCTGGCGAGCCCGCAGAGCGCGATCCTGTCGGCGATCATCTTCAACGCGCTTGTTATCATCGCGCTGATTCCGCTGGCGCTGAAGGGGGTGGCTTACCGCGCAATTGGCGCCGGTGCGCTGCTGCGCCGTAACCTGCTGATCTACGGCTTGGGAGGCATCATCATTCCCTTTATCGGCATCAAGGTAATCGACCTCGCCGTCGCCGCCTTGCACCTGGCTTAACCGTCATTGCGAGCACAGCGAAGCAATCCATGAGTATCCCCGCGAACAAAGTGTGGATTGCTTCGTCGCTTCGCTCCTCGCATTGACGACCGAAGGAGACTTGAAATGCTCAGAGAAATTCGCCCCGCGATCCTCGTCCTGCTCGTGCTCACGCTGATCACCGGCCTTGCCTATCCGCTCGCGATGACCGGCATCGCCGGCGTTCTCTTCCCGGGCCAGGCGCAAGGCAGCCTGATCGAAAAGGACGGCAAGGTGATCGGCTCGGCGCTGATCGGGCAGGAGTTCAAGGAGGACAAATATTTCCATGGCCGTCCGTCGGCGACCCTCGCACCCGATCCGGCCAACTCCAGCAAGACCGTGTCCGCGCCCTATAACGCGGCCAATTCGGGCGGCTCCAATCTCGGCCCAACCAGCAAGGCGCTGGCCGACCGTCTCAAGGAGGACGTCGAGAAGCTGAAGGCCGAGAATCCCAATGCGCCGGTGCCGGTCGACCTCGTCACCACCTCGGGCAGCGGGCTCGATCCCGACATCTCGCCGGAAGCCGCGCTATTCCAGGTGCCGCGCGTCGCCAAGGCGCGCAACCTGCCGGAGGACCGCGTCCGCCAGCTCGTGACAGACAACACCAAGGGCCGCCTCGGCGGGCTGTTGGGCGAGCCGCGCGTCAACGTCCTGGCGCTCAACCTCGCGCTCGATACCGCAACGGCCAGGTAGCCTAGGCTTGGGCCATGGGGTAACTATATTACGGCATGGCCAATGAGCGCCGAGACACAGACCTGCGTCCCTCGCCGGAAGCGCTGCTGGAAGCGGCCCGGCGAGAGGACGGCCGCACCGGCAAGCTGAAGATCTTTGTCGGGGCCGCGCCCGGCGTCGGCAAGACCTACGAAATGCTTCAGAACGCGCAGGCCAAGCTCAAGGCCGGCGTCGATGTGGTGGTGGGCGTGGTCGAGACCCATGGGCGCGCCGAGACCGAAGCGCTGCTCAGGGGCCTCGAGGTCGTCCCCCGCAAGCGGATCGTTTACCGCGACCAGACCCTTGAGGAGATGGACATCGACGCGCTGATCGCGCGCCGCCCGCAGCTCGCTTTGGTCGACGAACTCGCCCACACCAACGCGCCGGGCTCCCGTCATCCCAAGCGCTACCTCGATGTTGAAGAGCTGTTGTCGCACGGCATCGACGTCTACACCGCCGTCAATATCCAGCACATCGAAAGCCTCAACGACGTCGTCGCGCAGATCACGCATGTGCGGGTGCGCGAGACGGTGCCGGATTCGGTGTTCGACCGCGCCGATGCCATCGAGCTGATCGACCTCACGCCCGATGACCTGATCCAGCGGCTGAAGGACGGCAAGGTCTATGTCCCGAAGCAGGCCGAGCGCGCGCTGGAACACTATTTCTCGCCGGGCAATCTCACCGCGCTGCGCGAGCTGGCGCTGCGGCGCACCGCCGAGCGCGTTGACGAGCAGCTCCTCAACCACATGCAGGCCAATGCGATCGCCGGCCCCTGGGCGGCGGGCGAGCGCATCCTGGTCTGCGTCAGCGAAGATCCACGTGCCGCCGGGCTCGTGCGTTACACCAAGCGCCTCGCCGACCGCCTGCATGCACCGTGGACCGCGATTGCAATCGACACGCGCCGTAGCCTGCAACTCACCGACGAGGAGCGCGACCGCCTGGCCGATACCATGCGCCTTGCCGAGGCGCTCGGCGGCGAGGCCATCTCGATCCCCGGTGTCGGCCGCCGTATCGCCGACGACGTGCTCAATTTTGCGCATGCCAACAACGTGACGCACATCATCATCGGAAAATCCACCCGCTCGCGCTGGTTCGAGCTGACGCGCGGCTCTGTCGTATATGAGCTTGTGCGGAGCGCCGGCAATATCAGCGTGCATGTGATTGCCGGCGAGGAACCGCCGGCCAGCAAACCCGAGGTGCGCGCCGCCGCGCGGAGCGAGCCGTTCAATCCGCGGCCTTATCTGATGGCGCTGCTGCTGGTCGCGATCGGTCTGGGCACGGCCGCGCTGATTCAGCCGGTGTTCGGGACCGAGAACGTCGATCTGGTCTTCCTCACGGCCGTGATCGTCGTCGCATCCCGATATGGTTTGTGGCCGTCGCTGCTGGCCAGCCTTGCGGCCTCGCTGTGCTACAATTTCTTCTTCCTGGCGCCGGTCTATACCTTCACCATTACCGATCCGACCAACATTGCCGCCTTTTTCTTCTTCATGTTGATCGCCTTCCTGGTTTCCAACATCGCAGCACGCGTGCGCCTGCAAGCCGATACCGCGATCGGGCGGGTACGTACGACGGAATCGCTCTATGCGTTCAGCCGCAAGCTGGCTGGCACGGCGACCCTGGACGACGTGTTGTGGGCGACCGCCTACCAGATCGCGCTGATGCTGAAGGTGAGGGTGGTGCTGCTGCTCCCGGACAACGGCGTGCTGACGGTTATGACGGGCTATCCGCCCGAAGATCAGCTCGATCAGGCGGACCTGGCCGCTGCGAGCTGGGCCTGGAGCAATGATCGTCCCGCCGGTCGCGGCGCGGATACATTGCCCGGCGCAAAGCGCCTGTTCCTGCCGATGCGGACCGGGCGCGGCCTGACCGGCGTGATCGGCATCGACGACGACCGGACCGGGCCGCTGCTGACGCCGGACCAGCGGCGCCTGCTGGACGCGCTGGTCGATCAGGGCGCGCTCGCGATCGAGCGCGTGCTGCTGGTGGAGGATATGGACCGCGTCAAACGCACGGTGGAATCCGACCGGCTGCGCGGCGCGCTGCTCACGTCGATCTCGCACGATCTCAAGACGCCGCTGGCTTCCGTGCTCGGCGCGGCCGGCACCTTGCGCGACCTCGGCGGCGGCTTGAGCGATGCCGAGAAGCGCGAACTGCTCGCGACCGTGATCGAGGAATCCGAACGGCTCAACCGCTTCATTGCCAATCTGCTCGACATGACAAAACTGGAATCCGGCGCCATCGTGCCCAACACTGCGCGGCATGACATCGGCGAGATCGTCGGCAGCGCGCTGCGGCGCGCCAGCAAGATTCTGGTGCATCACAAGGTTTCGCTGCAACTGGCGGCTGACTTGCCGATGCTCGAGCTGGACGCCGTCCTGTTCGAGCAGGTGCTGTTCAATCTGCTCGACAATGCGGCAAAATATGCACCCCGTGACACCACGATATCGATCCGGGGTGGGCGCGAGGCTGATGCGATCACGCTGCAAATCATGGATGAAGGCAGCGGCATTCCACCTGACGAGCTCGACAGCGTGTTCGACAAGTTCTATCGCGCGCAGAAGGGCGATCACGTCCGTCCGGGCACCGGCCTCGGGCTCGCGATCTCGCGCGGCTTTGTCGAGGCGATGCATGGCACGATTTCGGCCGGTAACCGCACCGACCGCAGCGGCGCAGTGATGACCATTCGCCTGCCGGTGCCGGCCGGGGCAGACAAGCTGGATACCGCCGCATGAACGCCAGCGCCATCAAGGTCCTTGTCATCGACGACGAGCCGCCGATCCGCAAATTGCTGCGGATGGGATTGAGCACGCAGGGCTACGACATCATCGAAGCCTCCAACGGCAAGATCGGACTGGAGAAGCTGGCCGAGAGCCCCGCGCTGATCATCCTCGATCTCGGCCTGCCCGACATCCAGGGCCACGATCTCCTGCGCATGATCCGCGGCCGCAACGAGAACGTGCCGATCGTGGTGCTGTCGAGCCGCGGCGACGAGGCCGGGAAGGTGCAGGCGCTCGACCTCGGCGCCGACGATTACCTGACTAAACCGTTCGGGATGGACGAATTGCTGGCGCGGATGCGCGCGGCGCTCAGGCATCAATTGCAGGTGCAGGGCGAGCGGCCGGTTTTTCGCACCGGCGATCTCTCGGTCGATCTGGTGCGCCGCATCGTCAAGGTCGGCGAGAAGGAGATCAAGCTGTCGCCGAAGGAATACGACCTGCTGCGCGTGCTGGTGCAGCACGCCGGCAAGGTCTTGACCCACCGCTTCCTGCTCAGGGAGTTGTGGGACGAACTGACCGACGCGCAATACCTGCGCGTCTATGTCCGCCAGCTCCGCCAGAAGATCGAAGCCGATCCGGAGCGTCCGCAATTCGTGCTGACCGAGACAGGGATCGGCTATCGCCTGCGCGCGGCGGATTAGGGCGCCTTCCGCAACGGTTCGGCAAACGGCTCAAAGCCCTGGAAAAGGGCTGCATGCTTCGGAATATGTGACAACGAGCGCCGCTGGGCCTGCGAAGCAGGTGCTATAGTGCGTCCCTGTACTATTCTGATTGAACAAGCACCAGAAGCATGATTGCCCAAGAACGCTTTCGCGGCCTTTTCCAGAAATACCTGCTCGCGCTGTTCATGGCTGTCGCGATTCCGCTCGTCATCAACGGCGCCATCGAAGCCTGGTTCGGCTATCGCGACCAGCGCGCCCGGGTCGACCAGTTGCTTGGCGTTCAGGCGACGGCCGCTGCCGCCGAAATCCATGATTTTATCTATGGCATCACCAACCAGCTCGGTTGGCTGGTCCAGGTTTCGTGGACCGACGAGCCGGACGAGCGGCGGCGGACCGACGCGTTACGCCTGTTTCGGCAGGCGCCCGCCATCGTCAGTCTGACGCTGCTTGA
Organism: Bradyrhizobium lablabi; assembly: GCF_018129385.1. GTDB lineage: Bacteria > Pseudomonadota > Alphaproteobacteria > Rhizobiales > Xanthobacteraceae > Bradyrhizobium > Bradyrhizobium lablabi_C. Next base: position 157,843 of record NZ_JAFCLN010000007.1, on the reverse strand, counting down.
CAATAATGGCCTGGAGCGTCTCTACGTCTCGCGAATCGGTCTCAACCGGATTGAAAGCCGCGCAGACTGGTCGACCGATCGTGCGCTGGTGGGGGCCCGAGCCACCCAGATCTGGTTCAGCACCGTAAGCTACCATCGAGGCTCCGAGCCATACCTGACGGTTGCGATCGTGGGTAATCGCCAGGCGGTTGGCGCAGTCGTCGCCGAGGTCAATCTCAAGCTGATTTGGGATGTGATATCGTCAATCAAGGTCGGAAAGACCGGCATTGCCTTCGTGCTGGACCAGCCGGGCCGCCTGATTGCCCATCCCGATATCAGCCTCGTCCTCCGCGGGGCGGAAGAAGCAACCTCCGGACCGTTCCGTACCATACGAGACGCGATCGGCCCGGAAGGCGGCTTCGCAACCAGCCGGGATGCACAGGGACGCGCCGTTGCCGCCAGCGCGGCTCCGGTACCGGGTCCCGATTGGACCGTCGTGGTGGAGCAGCCGCTATCCGAAGCTTACGCGCCGATCTATGCGGCGTTATCGCGGACCGCAACGCTGCTCTTGATCAGCACCATATTCGCAGGGTTTCTCGCCTATGCATTGGCGCACCGAATGACGGATCCGATCAAGCTCCTCGAGGAGGGGACGGAACGGATCGGCGCCGGCTCCTTCGACCACCGCATTTCGATCCAGACCGGCGATGAGTTTCAGCGTCTTGCAAACAGCTTTAACAGGATGGCTGGTGAGCTGGCGCTCGCGCAGCAGCACCAGGAACGCATCGCGAAGCTCAAGCGATTCCTCGCGCCCCAGGTGGCCGATCTTGTCGATCGAACCGGCGACGACAGCGTGCTGGACGGCCGCCGTACCGACGTCGTCGTTGTGTTCTGCGATCTGCGAGGTTTTACCGCATTTTCCGCAGGCGTTGCCCCCGAGGAAGTCATGAGCGTGCTCTCGGAGTATTATGAGGCGCTTGGCAGGGTCATTGCGCAGTTTGAAGCAACGCTCATCAGCTTCTCCGGGGACGGCCTGATGGTGCTGGTGAACGCACCTGTCCCGGTCGAACAACCGGCCTTGCGAGCCGTCGATCTCGCCATCGAAATGCAGAAGATCGTGCAAGGACTCATCGCCGGCTGGCGATCGCGCGGCTACCACGTTGGTTTCGGAATAGGTCTCGCCGAAGGACCGGCAACTGTCGGCCGGATCGGCTACGAGGACCGGCTCGACTACACCGCCATCGGCAGCGTTGTGAATCTCGCCGCGCGCCTGTGCGCATCTGCCGCAGACCGGGAAATCCTGATCGACGCCGAAGTCGCCGCAAGCGTCAGGGGCAAGCGGCTACTGGATGATCTTGGAGGCCGTCAAATCAAGGGTTTTGATGAAGCCATTCCGGTATTCGGAATTTCCTTCAATGCGTCTTAGCTGATGCCGCATCTGGCACAATCCGCTGGCGACGGGTGGAGCATCATGGGATATGCTCCGATCGACAACGGATGGCAGCCGGTTGATTGAAGGATGAGACGCGCTAACCACACCGCAGCAGCGCCCCACGGAGGCGTCAGGCGGCGTGACGTCCTCTTGCTGATGACAGGCGCCGCCGCCTGGACGACCTCTGCGTATGCGCAGAAGCCGTCGATGCCGGTCATTGGCTATCTTGGCCCGGAAACACCGGAGCTGTTTGACAGCCGGCTGAGGGCTTTCCACCAGGGACTTCGCGAAGCCGGTTTTGTCGAAGGGCGCAATGTTGCGATCGAATATCAATGGGCCCGTGGGCAGTACGCCCGGCTACCGGCCCTCGCGACCGAACTGGTCGCTCGCAATGTGGATCTGGTTGTTGCGTCCGGCGGCGCTCAAGTCGCACTTGCCGCGAAAGCTTCCGGCACCTCCAAGACGATCATCTTCGAGATGGGCGGCGACCCCGTCCAACTCGGCGTGGTGGACAGCCTGTCGCGGCCGGGTGGCAACATCACGGGAGTTTCGAGCCTGAGCGTCGACGTGTCGCCGAAGCGGCTCGAACTGATGCATGAGCTGCTGCCGGCGGCAAGCAAATTGGCTGTCGTCGCCAACCCCACGAGCCCCACCGCCAATTCACAATTGCAGAAACTTCGCTCCGCAGCCGAAACGCTGGGGGTCCAGCTACAGACATTGAATGCGAGCAAGGAAGAGGAGTTTGAGTCTGTGGTCTCTTCGGTGACCCAGCAGTTGGCGGGTGGACTTGTCTTCACCTCCGACCCCTATTTTGCATTTCGCAGCCGGCGGCTGGCCGATCTTGCCATGAAGTATCGCGTACCCGCGATCACCCAAACGCGGGATTTCCCCATGGCCGGCGGCTTGATGAGCTATGGCGGAGATTTCATGCAATCGCACCGCCGCGCGGGCATCTATGCCGGACGGGTTCTCAGGGGCGAAAAGCCGTCCGATCTTCCGGTCCAACTGGTCACCAAGGTGGAACTCGTCATCAACCTGAAGACGGCCAAATTCCTCGGCCACGAGTTTTCGCCTGCGCTCGTCAGCGGCGCGGACGAGGTGATCGAGTAGACGATGGCGTACGCTATGGGGACGTGCGGCGTCGGCAGAGGGCAACCATTACCTTCGCGAAGAGCATGAAGATCAACGTCAGGCCGATGAGGTACATGATGAAGATCATCACGAAAGCCTGCACGTTCTGGGCGAAGATGATCTCCCCTACGAATGGATTTTTAGCGAACGTCACCGCAAGGGGATTTTTCTTGGCGAACAGCACGGTTTGAACGAGCGATCCGGCGATCGATGCAATCAAACCGCCCAGCAACAGGCGCTTGAGGTTGAACTCGACCTTCGGAAACGCAACCGTAAACCACGCGATGGCAATGCAGGTGCCGGCCGCAAGCATGAAAAACGGGTGTCCGAACGTGCTGCCCGTCTGGCTGAAGATAAAGAGGACGATTGTCGAGACGATCCGGGCCGTCAGGTCTGTCCGCCCGTCTAGAGGCTCGACGGTGGTCTCCTCGGCGAACGCGCCCGCACGGGGCCGCCTCAACGGAGCCCCTGCCAGAAATGCGCATCCAGCGCCCACGACCGCCCCGATCACCAGAAGCGGCCACTGGCCGGAGAGAAACCTCACCGACTCCCAGAACGAAAAGGTCAGCAGTTGACCTTGAACTCCGAGCAGCATCCGCAGCGTCATTTCGGTTCGGTGGTACCATATGAAGCCGTTATGCTCAGCCCAGCAGGCGATCATCACGCCAACCAGGACGGCAATGCATCCGGCAATCGCCATTGACAGCACGCTCCAGCGGGTCCGTTGCCGAGTGAGGCGAGCCAGCACGACCGAGGCGAAGAAGGCGGTTGTCAATACCGGCACATACCAGGCCATCCAGCCGGCTTTCCGTGAGTCTCCCAGGCCCGTCCAGCTTCGCGGCTGCTCGAACAGGGATAGCGCCGGGGGAAACTCCAGCGGTATTTGAAAGACGTTGAACCAAACGTGCAGCGTCGCAAGCATCGCAACGGCGCTTAGCGCGGCGATGGCGACCCAACGCATCATGGGCGTCGGAATTGCCGGAGCAGTAGCTCCGCCTGAAGATGCGGCCAACAGCGGTGCCGTGCGTCTACCAAACGTCGTCAAGGCTTCACCGTCTCGGAAGGTCGCGTCAACCGCAACGTCGGAGCGCTTGTCCGCGGCGTGTACTCGGCGAGGAATTCCGGGGGCGGATCCTCCGATGTCTGAAGCGCCTTGGCGCGTGCGAGGTCGGCTTCATTGAGATTTTGGACCACCCTCGCGACGTCCTTGGATATGTCGGCGCCGCCCATAGCCATGAAGCAGTTCGCGGCGCGCACGAGGTCTTGCGGAGCGCCAACCCCCGTCTCATAAGCACGGCAGAGAGGGGCGCGAGCCGAGCGATTGCCAAGACGAAGGGCCATGCGGAAATGCTCGAGCCCCCGCGCGGGATCACGCAAGGCGGGCGGAGCAGCCTCGCTCAGGAGGCGGCCGAGCACCAGTTGACTCAGCGCGCGCTCTTCCTTCGATGTGGAAGTCCGTGCAACAGTGTCGAGCACCCGCAAGGCATCTCTCGTGGCGTCGAGATCGCCGGTGATGCCTTTGCCGGTCAGTACCGCGCCCAACCCGAGCGCGGCACGGGACAGTCCTTGATCAGCTGCCTGCCGGAACAGCGCAATTGCCTTCTCGGAATCTGCTTCAACGCCGGCGCCCTGATAATACAAATGTGCCAGTTCGAGCTGCGCCAGCGCGTCGCCGCGACGAGCTGCGTCATGCCAGTAGGCGATCGCGGCTGACAGGTTGGGTTTGCCGTTGAAACCCCTCGCTTCGCCCATGCCGAGCAGGCGCATGGCCTCGGGATCGTGGAAGGCCGCACCCCGCTGCCACCACAACATGGCCTCCGAAGCCAGTTGCGTATTCGTCACGTTCACGGTCCGGCCCGAGCCGTCCAGCGTCACGCGATCCGAATAGGGAAGCTCTCCACGCTCATCCAGAGCCAGCAGCCGGTACAAGACCAGTCCATTCAGCGTGAACGCAGGCGCAAACGCCTTCTGGGTCGCCTGGCGCAGCAGGCGCTGCGCCGTGATCGCCTGGTCCTTGCTTGGATAGTTGAGGGTCGCGACGGCTTTTGCATAAGCGATGGCCGGGTCGGTTTCGGCAGCCGTTTGCAGGACGTCGAGTGCGTCGCTCGGCCGGCCGGCCAGCAGTTTGGAGCGCGCGTCCTTCAACACGGCCGCCGTTGCCGCGGGCATCTTCTCGATGATAGCGACCGGGATAGTCGGCGGCTTCAAGCCGTCAATGACCTCATGGCCGGGGCCGCTTGTCGCCGTCGTGAACGACTTGCCGCTGCCCGCCCTGATCTCGGAGATCGGGCGGTCCAGTCCGCGAGTGAGCGATTTGATGGCAGCATCGACGGGACGCCAGGCCGCCTTAAAATCACCGCTGAACGTCAGGATCACCACGCCAGCGAAGGCGAGGTCGATCAGTCCCCGAAGCAACAGGTTGCTCCGGTAGAGGCTGACGGCGTGAGAGAAGAACGACGGCCGCCTGTTGTCCGCCGGAAGCATCGCCTGCACGGGCGGGGCTGCCATCAGCCGACCTCTGCGCTGCGCTCGGCGGTGGCCAAAAAGCTTGCGATCTCGACGCGAACGTTCTGCCCTTCCGCAAACAGGCGAATGCTCCTTGCGCCGTTTTCCCGTGCTTCGAGCAGGCCGTCGGTGACCTGGCGTTCGATCGCACGGGCGATGTCGCGCACGCCGCCATCGGATTGTTTTTGCATTGCTTCAATTGCGCGCAGCAGGATCGCCGGGTCGATTCCACCGTCTTCGATCAGAAGAGCGTATTGCTTGCAAAGGCTTTCGGTTTCCAGCGCGACTACACGCGCAATATCGAGGCCGCTTAGCGGCTTGAAGGCAAACACAGTGTCGATGCGCGATAATACTTCGGGCGCGAACTGGGCATCCGACAGGGCGCGCTTGATCAGGCGGTCCGCCTCGACCGGATCGCTTTCATGTTCCTTGGCGATTTCTCCGATACGACGCGACGCCGCATTGGTCGTCATGATGAAGATAGCTTCCGTCGTGGAGACGCGCGCACCGTCGCTGGTTTCGGTCACGAAGCCGTCATTCCAGGCCGTCAGGAAGCGCTTGTGCACATCTGGATGAGCCTTCTCGAACTCGTCCAGCAGCACGATGCAATTCGGAGTATCGCGCAAGGCGGCAGTGAGTGAGCCATAACTCGTAGAGCCGACATAGCCCCGGGCCTGGCCGAACAGACTGGCTGCGGCATGCGACTGTCCGAACTGGCTCATGTCGAAGAAATGCAGATGGCCTTTGTCACCGTACAATTCGTCAGCAAGAACCTTGGCAAGATGGGTTTTGCCGACGCCGGGCGGACCCGCGAGGCAAAAGACCGCGACCGGCTTGTCGGAACGTTGCGCCGCAAGCCGACGCCGCAATTGCACCGCGATCGAATCAATCGCGGCGTTCTGGCCGATGACGCGCGATTTGAGCCGACTGGCAAGAAGCCCGGCGTCGATCGTGACGAGCTTTCGCGAGCGGGCTCCGTAGGACGCCTCGAGCGAAGCCTTGTTGGTGAGCCTGTCCAGAACATCCATGATCCACCTCGGGAGGTAACGGCCTGTGTAAGAGATGATGATGAGAGCGAGGATTGCGCTCAACGCGGTTGCAAGAAGGGCCAGCGTGGGGCTGGTCTTCGCCAGCATCGCCATGAAGGCTATGCTGAAGAGGATTGACATCAGCGGACCGAGCGGCATCGCCATCATAGCGCTGGTATCTCCAACGTTTGACCGACGGCTAGCCGCGGCAACGGCAGGTTGCCGGTGATGGTACGGACTCCCAGCGTTATGCCGCCGTAGCCGTCGCGCACTGCCCTGATGGTGACGTTGCCGCCCGGATGAAGCGGAAGAAAGAAGGTTGCCGGCTTGTGCATAATCGTCACCCGCTGGCTGAAGCCGGCGGCGCTGATCTCGACGATGTCCCCGTCCTCATCCATCGTGTCCCATACCGTCACGGCGGCGAGGCGAACCGAGCCGTCGGCGAGCTTTTCGGCGAGGCGCTGCTTCTCCGCTTCCGACATCTTCAATTGGACCAGCACGCTCCCGGGCGATTGCTGGAAGTTGGAGGCAAGCACCGTGAAAGCACCGTGCGCCTTGTCGGCGGGAATGGTGAGCACGGCCTCTTTGGTGAGATCGCGCGAATCATTGTCGGCGCCGGGCTTCAGCTCGCTGAGCAAATGGTAAGCCGTGAATGCCGCGATCAGCACGGTCGCGCCAGCCGCGAGTGCGGAGGGCCGCAGCAGCTGCTGCGGGCCGAGCAGTTGCGGTTCAGTCGGCGATTGGCTGCGGGCCGAGGAATGCGCAGCGAGAGGACGTGTATCGTTGCTCATGCGCAACCGATACGACGATCCCTTAAAGAAATGATGGGGCGCGCATCGACAGGTAGTTTGAATGGTTAACTACAATCTAGTCAAATATATCAAATGCAACCTAGCCCGGGACGCCGATCGGCTGCGAGAGGTCAAACGGCGCGAATGCACGCCTACCTAGATCGCGATCATTTCGCCCTTGGTCCAGGCTTCCCGCAGCTTGAACTTCTGGATCTTGCCCGATCCGGTCAGTGGAAAGGCGTCCACGATGAACCAGTGCTTTGGCGTCTTGTGCGGTGCGAGCGCGGTGCGCATGTAGTCGATCAGCTCTTCCTTGTCGATCGAGGCGCCCGGCGCCGGGCGGACGAAGGCCGCGACTTCTTCGCCCCATCGCTCATGGGGCACGCCGATGACGGCGACCTCGCCGACCTTGGGGTGCTTGAACAGCAATTCTTCCAGTTCGCGCGGATAGATGTTCTCGCCGCCGCGGATGATCATGTCCTTCAATCGGCCCTCGACGGTGCAGAAGCCGCGCTCGTCCATGGCGCAGAGGTCGCCGGTGTGCAGCCAGCCATCCTTGTCGATGGCGGCGGCGGTCGCCTCGGGCATCTCGAAATAGCCGAGCATCACGTGATAGCCGCGGGTGCAGAACTCGCCGATGGTGCCGACCGGCACGGTCTCGCCGGTGTTGGGATCGATGATTTTGGTCTCCATGTTGGGCAGCGGCAGGCCGATCGTGCCGGCCTTGTCCTCGACGCTGTCATCGGTACGGGTTTGCGCCGCCACCGGCGAGCATTCGGTCTGGCCGAACACGATGGTGAAGGGCGCACCCAGCTTTTCCTCCAGCCGCCGCACCAGCGGCGCCGGCACGGTAGAGCCGCCGGAGCAGATCGCCTTGATGTGGGAGAGGTCGGTGGACGGAAAATTCGGGTGCTCCAGCATCGCAATCAGCATGGTGGGAACGCCGAGCATGGCATTGCCGCGGTAGGTTCCGATCATCTCGAGCACCAGCGCGGGATCGAACGCTTCGATCAACACTTGCGTTACCGCTTTCGAGACCGCGCCGAGCACGCAACAGACACAGCCGCCGGTATGAAACAGCGGCATGGTGACGATGAAGACGTCGCCGGGATCGACCCCCATCCGGTCGGCGGTGTCCGCGCCGTTATTGAGCAGCCCGCGGTGGCGCAGCAGGGCGCCCTTCGGAAAGCCTGTCGTGCCCGAGGTATACTGGATCATGACGGGATCGTCGGGGCTGACCGGGGGAAGCTCGATGTTCTCGTCGTCGCCGGCGGCGATGAAGGAATCCCAGTCGTCGAAGCAGATAACCTCGCGCAGCTCGGGGCAGTTTTGTTTCACTGCCTGCACCGTCTCCAGCATCGGATTGCCTCGAAAATTGTTGACCACGAAGATGCCGGCCGCGCGCGACTGCTTCAGCACGTATTGCACCTCGTTGGCGCGGAAGGCCGGGTTCACGGTGACCAGCACTACCCCCGCCATGCCGGCGCCGAACTCCAGCATCACCCATTCCGGCAGGTTTTGCGCCCACACCGCAATGCGCTCGCCCTTCCTGAAGCGCGTCAGCAGCGCGCGGGCGGTGCGCTCAGCCTCTCTGTAGAACTGCGCGTAGGTCCATTGCCGCCGTTGTGCCGGGTCCGGAACGCCCGCGATCAGGGCGAGGCGGTCGGGCGCGGATTCCGCCGCCTGGCGCAACAGGTCGCCGAACGTCATTTCCCTTACCGCAGGCGTGGTGGGTCCTGCGACATACGACATCGTCAAAGCCATTTCGTCCTCCCGGCCGCTCTTGTGTTCAGGCGGTCCTCGGAACGCAAAATGCCTTCGGGGCGATATCAATGCAAGCGGCGGTCGAGGGGTATTGAACACCTCAGAAGACGCTCACAAGAGGTGGTGAACGGTCTGCCACCCGTGAGTGACTAGCTCGCCTTGCGGTGCCGCGCCGCCGAACGATGCGCCTTTCGCGCCGGGCGACGACGCTGCGGGGCGCGGCGGGCGGTGGAGCGGCCGCGTTTGGCCGCGGCCTTCCTGCCTTTCAGGCTCTGCTTCAGCGCATCCATCAGGCTAACGACATTGTCCGGCTTCTCCTCCCGCTCGACGGTCTTCGGCGGCTTGCCGGAGGCCTTGCGGCGGACCAGTGCCTTCAGCGCGGTCTCGTATTCGTCCTTGAATTTCGAGGGATCGAAATGGGCGGCCTTGGTGTCGAGGATGTGCCCGGCAAGCTCGATCATGTCTTTCGATATTTTAGGGCTCTTGATGTCGTCGAAATAGTCGGTCTCGTCGCGCAGCTCGTAGGGGTAGCGCAGCGTGGTGCCGAGCAGGCCCTTGCCAAGCGGTTCGATCGCGATCACGTGCTCGCGGTTGGTCAGCACGATCCGCGCCAGCGCGGTGCGATCCTGGTCTTTCATGGCGTCGCGGATCACCGCAAAGGCATCCATCCCGGCCTTGCCGTCGGGGACGATATAGTAGGGCCGGTCGAGATAGCGCTTGTCGATCTCCTCCTTCGGCACAAAGCTGTCGATCTCGATGGTGTGGTTGCTCTCGATCTGGACCGCCTCCAGCTCCTCCCTCTCGACCTCGACATACTCGCCCTTCCGCAGTTCATAGCCGCGGCCCTTCTGATCGCTTTCCACGACGTCGCCGGTCTCGGCGTCGACCATCTGCTGCTTCAGCCGGTTGCCCGTCTCCTTGTTGATCATGTGAAAGCGGGTTTTCTCGACCGCTGTTGAAGCGGGATAGAGCGCCACCGGACATGTCACGAGCGACAGCTTGAGGGAGCCTTTCCAATAGGCGCGGGGAGCCATGACCAATCTCCAGTAAGGGCTGCGGTTTGGAACTTGAACGGCTGGCGCTGGTTTTCGTTCCGGAATACTGTTGCAGGCCAGCCACAGGATCAGCCGTGCCTCTCAATCGCCTCGCCACATACCGCAAGAAACGCGACTTCGAGAAAACCGAGGAGCCCTCCGGCGACGTCAAGGTGGCGCCCGCGAAACAGCGGCGTTTCGTAATCCAGAAACACGATGCGACGCGGCTGCATTACGATCTACGGCTGGAGTTCGGCGGCGTGTTCAAGTCGTGGGCGGTGACGCGCGGCCCCTCGCTCGATCCGCATGACAAGCGGCTGGCGGTGGAGGTCGAGGATCATCCGCTCGACTACGGCGATTTCGAAGGCACCATCCCCGAAAGCGAATATGGCGGCGGCACCGTACAACTCTGGGATCGCGGCTATTGGGAATCGGATGATCCCGAGCGGGGCTTCAAGAAAGGCGACCTGAAGTTCGTCCTGCATGGCGAGAAGCTGCACGGAAGCTGGGTGCTGGTTCGGATGAAGGGCGATCGCTATGGCGGCAAGCGCACCAACTGGCTGCTGATCAAGCACCGCGACGAATACGTCAAGGAAGGGGAAGATAACGACATTCTGGACGAAGACCGTTCGGTGGCCTCCGGCCGGTCGATGGAGCAGATCGCGGCGGGCAAGGGCCGGGCGCCAAAGCCGTTCATGCTGGCGAAGAACGGCAAGGGCAAAGCCGATGCGGTGTGGCACTCCAATCGCGGCATGGCGGCGGAAGCGCGGACAAACGGCAAGGCCGGCGCCTCGCGCGCCGCGACGGCAAAGCCGAAAAAGATTTCGGCCATGCCGGACTTCGTCGCGCCGCAGCTTTGCGCCACGGTGGAAAGCCCGCCGAGCGGCGAGAACTGGTGCCACGAGATCAAATTCGACGGTTACCGCGTGCAGTTGCGCGTCGAGGATGGCGAGGCAGTGCTGAAGACCCGCAAGGGACTCGACTGGAGCGACAAGTTTCCGGCGATCGTGAAAGAAGGCGGCGGGTTGCCCGATGCGCTGATCGACGGCGAGATCGTCGCAGTCGACAAGCAGGGATTGCCCGACTTTTCGGCGCTACAGGCGGCGATCGCCGACGGCAAGACCGGCAATCTCATCTTCTTCGCATTCGACCTGCTGTTTACGGCTGGCGAGGATCTCCGTGCGCTGCCGCTGGTCGAACGCAAGGAACGGCTGAAGCAATTGCTCGAAAGCCGCAGGGGCAAGACAAGGCTGGTCCGCTATGTCGATCATTTCGAAGAGGACGGCGAGACCGTGCTCGAATCGGCGCAAAAGCTCAATCTCGAAGGCATCATTTCCAAGCGGCGCGATGCGCCCTATCGCTCGGGCCGCACGGAAAGCTGGACCAAGGCGAAGGTGCGCGCCGGGCATGAAGTGGTGATCGGCGGCTGGAAGACCACGCAGGGAAAATTCCGCTCGCTGATGGCCGGCGTCTACCGTGGCAAGCATCTGGCCTTTGTCGGCATCGTCGGCACCGGTTTTGGTGCGGACAAGGTCCGTCGACTGATGCCACAGCTCAAAGCGCTAGCGTCAGACAAGAATCCGTTCAGCGGAGAGAATGTCCCGAAGAAGACGCGCGACGTGCACTGGCTGAAACCGGAACTGGTCGCCGAAATCGAATTCGCCGGCTGGACCGAGGGCGGCAATATCCGGCAGGCAGCCTTCAAGGGGCTTCGGCAAGACAAACCCGCAAGCGACGTGGAAGCGGAGAAGCCAACCATGGCCAAGGTCGCAAAACCCGTTGCCGGAAAGTCGCCGGCCCAAAAAGGCGCCGCGGTGATGGGCGTTGCCATCTCCAATCCGGACAAGGCGCTGTGGCCTGACGGCGGCGATGGTGAGCCGGTGACGAAGCTCGACCTCGCAAACTATTTCGAAGCAGTCGGCGAATGGATGATCGGCTATCTAAAGGGCCGGCCCTGCTCGGTGGTGCGCGCGCCCGACGGCATCAATGGCGAGACGTTCTTCCAGCGCCATGCGATGACGGGGACCTCCAAGCTGCTGGAGCTGGTCAAGGTTTCCGGCGACCGCAAACCTTACATCCAGATCGACCGTGTCGAAGGGCTGGCGGCGGTTGCACAATCCGGCGGGCTGGAGCTGCATCCCTGGAATTGCGCGCCGGATGCCCCCGACGTGCCGGGCCGGCTGGTGTTCGATCTCGACCCCGCACCAAATGTCGAATTCGCCGATGTGATCGAGGCGGCCAAGGAGATGCGCCAGCGCCTGGAGGCGGTCGGTCTGGAAAGCTTTTGCAAGACCACCGGCGGCAAGGGGCTGCATGTGGTCGTGCCGCTGCTGCATGGCGCCAAGGATAAGGTGACGTGGAAGGAAGCGAAAGCGTTCGCGCAAGGCGTCTGCCAGTGGATGGCCAATGACGATCCCGATCGCTATCTGCTCAACATGTCGAAGAAGCTGCGCAAGGGAAAAATCTTTCTCGACTATCTCCGCAACGACCGGATGTCGACCGCGGTCGGCGTGCTGTCGCCGCGTGCGCGCGCTGGCGCAACCGTCTCGATGCCGGTGACCTGGGCGCAAGTGCGCGGCGATCTCGATCCCAAGCGCTATACGGTACGCAGCGTGCCGGCGCTGCTCGGCAAGAGCAAGGCGTGGGACGGATATGAAGACGCAGCCGGCCCCATCAAGCCGGCGATGAAGAAGCTGGCGGGGAAACTGTAGCGGCTACAACACGACCGTCATTCCGGGGCGTGCGAAGCACGAGCCCGGAATCCATACTCACGATGGTGGTTATGGATTCCGGGCCTGCGCCCAAGAGGGCGCATCCCGGAATGACGACATGTGTTTGGCTTACAGCTTACCCAGCAACAACAGGATCAACAGAATGACAATGATCAGCCCGAGCCCGCCGCCGCCGTAATAGCCGGTGCCGTAGAACGGGCCGCCGCCGATACCGGAAAATCCGCCGAGCAGCGCGATGATCAGAATGATCAGGATGATTGTGCCGATAGACATAAGACCTCTCCTCAGCCCATGACGGGGCGCCTGTGTCTGCCTTCGGCGGGGCAACAAACCGGAATCGTGATAGTTCCGTTTTTGCGGCGCGATAATGCTTGCCGCTCTTCCTTTTGAGCCGCTTGCGATTACATCCAGTCAGGCCAACAGAGGATATTGCGATGCCCGCGCCGCTCGTTGTTTCGATTCCCCACAGCCTCGGCCGCGAAGAAGCGATGCGCCGGCTCAAGAACGGGCTCTCGCGTGCGGCCTCCAGCGTGCCGGTGCTGGCCGTCGATGAAGAGCGCTGGGAAGACAACCGCATGAATTTTCGCGTGCGTGCGCTGGGCCAGGCCGCGAACGGTCATGTCGACGTTGAAGAAGATCATGTAAAGGTTGAAGTGGTGCTGCCGTGGCTGCTCCAGCGCTTTGCGGAAGTCGCGCAGGCCGCAATCAAGCAGCGCGGCAAGCTCTTGCTGACAAAGCGCTGATTCGCAGTTGCAGCATCGTTGCTGCGCCACAGCAACGATGCTGCAAGAATCCGGATCGACGGATTGTTAGCTTGCTGGCAACGAATTTCCCGGAGTATTTCTGCTGCGCGGGGTAGGGAACCGATCTCTCGAATCGGCACGATCACCGCCAGGCCGTCCGGCCCAAAGATCCCGGACGGCCGCGCTGTTTCTGGAGCATGATCCGGAAAAGTGGACACCGGTTTTCCCTCGCGACAAACGCGAAGCGTTTGCGCGGTGATCATGCTCAGACAAAAGATAGAGCGGGATGGCGATTCGAAGAAAAGTCATCCCGCTCTAGGCCTCTTCCTTTTGCTTGCGCCGTGGTCTTGCCGTGCGCTGCACCTTTGCTTTCACCACTGCGGCCGGAAGATGCTCGAACAGGCCCGAAAGAGCCAACATGCGTCCGCCCTTCTCCGTTGAATAGCCGGCGATGTCGATGGCGCCGTCAAAAGCTGCCGCGGTCGGCCATATGCGCCCGCCATCCGTAAACGGCGCGAACGATCTTGCCACCGCGACGATCACGGCATCGCGGCCGTGTCGCCGCGCAAAGGCGATGACGTGATCGCGGTGCGGTCCCGTCGCTTGCAGCGGCTGATAGTCGCCGTCAGTGAAGACATCGGCCATGTCGCTTCGCAGCTTCAAGAGATGCCGCGTCCAGGCGAATTTTAACTGGCCGCCTGGCCAACCCTGCACCAGGTGAGACCAGTCTGGCGACTCGACGGATGAAAGTGCGGATGCACGCGGCGCAAAATCGACTGGCCGGCGATTATCGGGATCGACAAAGGAAAGATCCCAAAGCTCCGTGCCCTGATAGAAATCCGGCACGCCCGGCATCGTCGCCTTCAACGTAATCTGGCTCAGCGAGTTCAACGCGCCCAGCAGCGAGATGCGCCTCGCCAGCGTGTCCAATGAATTGAGGAACTCACTGGAGATCGAGCGATCGAGCATCCGCTCGATGAACGTCTTCACGCCTTCCTCATAGGCCATATGCGGATTGAGCCAACTCGTCTCCTGCTTGCCTTCCCGTGCTGCTTTCAAGGCATAGGCTTGCAGCCGCTCCGGCAAAGAAGCGTCCTCCGGGCGCCACGCACCGAGCAGGGCTTGGTACAGCATGTATTCGAACGTCACCGAGGGCGCGCGCATTTCGCCGTCGAGCACGATGTGCGGCGCGTTCAGCACCTTCCAGCGCGCGACCGCCGAGGTCCATTCGCCCGGGATCTCCGCCAACGCCATGATGCGGGCGCGGGCATCCTCGCCGCGCTTGGTGTCATGCGTCGCGGTCGACGTCATGCCGTGCGGCCATTCCGCGGCGCGCTTCTGCATCAAACCGTGGAAGGCATCGATGGAAAGGGCTTTTGCCGCAGGATCGCCGCCGACCTCGTTCAGCGCCAGTTGCCGGTGATAGCGGTAGAATGCCGTGTCCTCGAGCGACTTTGCCATCATGGGGCCGGTGAACTGCTGCACCTTCAGCGCAAATCGCCGGACCCGGGGCGCGCTGTGGGGAGGCCGTCCCGGCTTGAGCAGATCCATGGTGAGCGCATCGCGCAGGAAATCGAACAGGCCTTCGTCGGCGTCGAACCAGTCGGCGCGCGCTTTCTCGATCGTCCGCGAGACCAGTGCGCGGTCATGCGCGGTCGGCCCGGCCGCTGTCAGGTAGGTGCGATAGACCGGGAAATGCAGCACATAGAGTTCGAGCGCGCGCCGCAGACTGTCGGCGGAATAATCGCGTGTCGAATAATGCCCGCTGGCGATCCGTGCGAGCAGCCGCGAGAGCACTGTGAATTCGCTGGTCAATAGCGTTTCCAGCACCCGGCGCTTCGCCTCCAGCAGCACCGGCTCCAGCCTGGGCGACTGGCCGCTGACCTGGCGCCAGACCTCGTCGAGTGGCGCCAGGCCGTTGCCGTCGATCAAGGCCTGCGTGATCGCATTCATCCACTCATAGCCTGTGGTGCCGTGAACGCCGGCAAAGACGTGAAGTTTCTCGTGCTCGCCGAGGATCTTTTCGATCAGGATGTAGAACGGCTTCTGCTTGCCGCCATGTGCGTCGCGGACGAGGCGGCGCAGGCGCTGAAAGTATTGCACGGGATCGCGCAGGCCGTCGATGTGATCGAGCCGGAGACCTTGCAACCTGCCTTCGGCGATCAGCTTCTTAACCAGGTCGTGCGCGGCATCGAAGGTGCGGGAATCCTCCACCCGCAGGCCCGCCAGCGAGTTGACGTCGAAGAAGCGGCGATAGTTGATGTCGCTGGAGGCCAGCCGCCAGTGACCGAGCTTGTAATGCTGGCGTTCGAGCAGATGGTGCAGCGTCAGCGTCTGGGACGCGCGATCTGTTCCGGCGCGATAGGCGGCGAGCCCGCGTTCGATGATGTCGCCGCCACCTTGGATCGCCCGAAGCGCCGCCTTGAAGGCGGGAGCTTCCTCGCGGTTTGGATGGCGCAGGCCGGGATATTGCGAAGCCAGCGCCAGCAGTTCTTTCCCGGCGGCGGTTTCACTCGCGTCCGCTTCCCTGACGATCGTGCGCAGAACCTCGCCGTAGCGCTCCGGCGCGATCGGCAAGCGGTGCTCATAATACCAGGCGGAAAAACTGCCTTCATCCGCGTCATAACGAAGTTCGATCTCGCCGCGCTCCAGCACCTGCCCGTAGGAAGAGCCGAGGATCGGCAGCAACACGCCGCCGCGCGAGCGATAGGGCAATTGATCCCAGTCGATGTCGAACGATGCGGCGTGCGGCGAGGCCGGGCCCCATTCGAGTACATGGAGCCACCAGGGATTGTCGTCAAAATGCACGCCGACATGGTTGGGCACGAAGTCGAGGATCAGGCCGAGATCGTGCTGCCGGAGCGCCGCGCTCAATCGTTCGAAGCCGGCCTCGCCGCCGAGCTCCGGGTTGAATTTGGTGTGATCGACGACATCATAACCATGCGTGGAGCCCTTGCGCGCCTTCATGAAGGGCGACGCATAAAGGTGCGTGATGCCGAGCGCTTTCAGATAGGGAACGACCGCCGCTGCCGCGTCGAAATCGAAATCTGCTGTGAGTTGCAGGCGGTAGGTCGCAATCGGTATCGCCGGAGGCATTTTGTCATCCGATGCGCCAGGACACCGCCCAAGCCTTGATCTTTGACGGCGGCACAGTTCCTTTCAACTCATTGCCCCAGATCAGGGTTCCCTTTATTTCACCCGGCGAAATGGCGAGATCGCGATTCGACAGGTTGGCCAGCAGGTGCAACGTCTTGCCGTCGCCCATGCGCCAGTTTGCCGTCACAAAACCATCGTCGGTCGCGTAGGCCTCGCCAAAGCTCGAATCCGCAAGTCTTGGTGCGATTTCGCGGCGGCGGACCGCAAGCAGGTCGCGCACCAGTCTCAGCCGTGTTCGGCCCGGCTCGACATTGCACGCCTCCCAGTCGAGCACGGCGGAATCGAACGTGGCCTTGTCGAGGGGATCAGGGACTTCATCGCCATACTTCGCATAGGCCCATTCATACTCGCTGCGACGCCCCTTGCGCACCGCATTCGCGAGATCGCCCTTGAAATCGCAGAAGAACGGGAAGGGGACCTTTGAGCCCCACTCCTCGCCCATGAACAGCATCGGCGTCATCGGCGCGATCAGCGTAACCGCCAGCGCCGCTTCGACCGCAGCGGGATCGGCAATGCTTTCCAGCCGGTCGCCAAAAGGGCGGTTACCGATCTGGTCGTGGTTCTGTAGGAAGTTGATGAAGGTGGTAGGCGGCAATTTCCCGCTTCGTTCGCCGCGCCGCTTGCCGCCCCAGAATTCGGAAACCTCGCCCTGATAGACGAAACCCGACGCCAGCGCCTTGGCCAGATCGCGCTGCGGCGAGGTTTGATAATCGCCGTAATAGCCTTGCGCCTCGCCGGTCATCATCACATGCCAGACGTGGTGATAGTCGTCGTTCCATTGTCCGCGGTATTTGCCGCGCAACGGATCCTCGTTGGCGTCGAGCAGGGTGACACGGTTGTCGCTGTTTTCGAGCACGAGGTGAATGTGGCGGCCGGTCTCGCCCGCAAGCTTGCCGGCTGCCCTGCTGATATCGTTCAGGATCGGGACTTCGCCGGCCTCGACGATGGTGTTGACGGCGTCTAGTCGAAGCCCGTCGAAGCGGTAATCGCGCAGCCAATGCAGCGCGTTTCCGATCGCGAAGCTGCGCACTTCAGGCACGCGATAGTCGATCGCGCTGCCCCACGGGGTATGCGCGTCCGTGAAGAAGTTTGGCGCGTAGCGGCCGAGATAATTTCCCTCGGGGCCGAAGTGATTGTAGACGACATCCAGCATCACCATCAGGCCGCGCCGATGCGCCTCATCGATCAGCGCCTTGAGGTCTTCGGGACGGCCGTAGGCACTGTCCGGCGCATACAACAGCACGCCATCGTAGCCCCAGCCACGGCTGCCGGCGAAATCCGCCAGAGGCATCAACTCGAGCGCCGTGATGCCGGTCTCGACCAGATGATCGAGCTTGTCGATCATGCCGCGATAGGTGCCTTCTTTCGTGAACGTGCCGACATGTGTCTCCAGCACCACCGCCTCTTGCCACGGCCTTCCGCGCCAATCCTTTGCGCGCCATGGGTAGGCGGCATGATCGATCACCTCGCTGGGGCCGAACACATCGTCGGGCTGGAAGGCGGATGCGGGATCGGGGACGTCGACCTCGTCATCGATGCGGAATTTGTAGCGGGTACCGGCACCGGCGCCCGAAATCCCGGCTGTGAACCAGCCGCCATCGCCGCGCGTCATCGCATGCGGTTTGTCCAGCAGCAGATCGACACGCTTGGCCGCCGGCGCCCATAGCCGGAACAGCGTGCCATCTTTCGTCAGTTCCGGACCGAACTGCCGCTCATTCATGCCGAACCCGCAAAGGCGAGCACCGAGCGGGGCGGCGCCTTGGTGTCGGCGCCCGAAGGGAACGCAACGCTTGCCGGCTCTTCGCCGGTGGTGTTGAGCACCTGTTGCCAGTTCTTGTATTCGGTCATTTTTGGCAGCTTGAACGCGATCTCTTCGGGGGCGGCGTTGAGCACGATAAAGATCGGCGCCTGTCCTTGTTCCATCGGGCCGAGCACGTAGGACAGAAATCGCCCCTCCGGGAATTTCCAGTCGGATTCCTTCATCTCCTCGGCTGAGGGCGTGAGCCAGAGCACGCCATAGGAGCCGTCGGTGCGGCGTCCGTCGAGCCAGCGCTGGCAGCGGATCTGGCCAAATTGCCGGCGCAGTGCAGTCAGATGGCCGATGAAGCCGGTAAAATCCTCGCCATCCTTGCCGAGATTGTCCCAGCCGACCCAGCCGATTTCGTTGTCCTGGCAATAGGCGTTGTTGTTGCCGGATTGCGAATTGCCGACTTCGTCGCCGGCAAGCAGCAGCGGCGTGCCCTGAGCCAGCATCAGGCAGGCGAACTGGTTCTTGCGCAATTGCCGGCGCAGCGCCAGGATCTTTGGATCGTCGGTCGGACCTTCAACACCGCAATTGTTGCTGTGATTGTCGTTGGAGCCGTCGCGATTTTCCTCGCCATTGGCCTCGTTGTGCTTTTCGTTGTAGCTGAAGAGATCGGCCAGCGTAAAACCGTCATGCACGGTGATGTGGTTGATGCCGGCGCGCGTGGCGCGGTTGTCATGATGGAACAGGTCGGATGACGCCGTCATCCGGCTCGAGATATCGCCGATCAGGCTGCCTTCGCCGCTCCAGTAGCGCCGCATCGCGCTGCGATAGCGGTCGTTCCATTCCGACCATTGCGAGGGGAATGCGCCGACCTGGTAGCCGCCCATGCCGAGATCCCAGGGTTCGGCAACGAGCTTGACGGTGGCGAGCACCGGGTCCTGCCTGACAGCGGTGAGGAAGCCGCTGCCGCGGTCGAACCCGTTCGGCCCGCGCGCCAGCGTGGTGGCAAGGTCGAAGCGAAAGCCGTCGACATGGCAGACCTCGACCCAGTAGCGCAGCGAATCCATCACCATCTGGAGCACGCGTGGATGGGTCAGGTTGACCGACGAGCCGCAACCGGTGAAGTCGTCGTAATAGCGCGGGTTTTCCTTGTTCAGCCAGTAATAGGATGCGTTGTCGATGCCGCGGAACGACAGCGTCGGACCCATATGGTTGCCTTCGGCCGTATGGTTGTAGACGACATCCAGCATCACCTCGATGCCGGCATCGTGCAGCCGCGCCACCGTGGTGCGGAACGAATCGAGCGGATTGTCCTGTGCGTAGCGCGCCTCGGGGGCGAAGAAGGCGATGGTGTTGTAACCCCAGTAATTGGCGAGCTTCAGCTCGACCAGCCGCCGGTCGTCGATCAGGCCGTGGATCGGCAACAGTTCGATCGCGGTAACGCCGAGGTTCTTGAGGTGCTCGATCATCGCCGGCGAGGAGAGGCCGCCATAGGTGCCGCGCAGGTTGGGCGGCACGTCCTCGCGCTTCTGGGTCAGGCCCTTGACATGGGCCTCGTAGATGATGGTGTCTTCCCAAGGGATGTTCGGACGAATTTCACGCCGGCCCCAGTTGAAGCTCTCGTCGACCACCACCGCCTTCGGCATGCCGCGCGCGTTGTCGCGGCGATCGAACGAAAGGTCCTCGCGGGCGCTGCCGGTGCGGTAGGCGAAATGCGCATCGCTCCACACCAGCCGCCCGGCGAGCCGTCTGGCGTAGGGGTCGAGCAGCAGCTTGTTGGCATTGAAACGGTGGCCGCGCTCCGGCGCGTAGGGCCCATAGACGCGATAGCCGTAGAGCTGCCCGGGCGAAACGTCGTTGAGGTAGCCGTGCCAGACGTCTTCGGTGCGCTCCGGCAGCTCAATGCGCTCGAGCTCGCGGCGGCCCTGGGCATCGAACAGGCATAGCTCGACCTTCTCCGCATTGGCGGAGAACAGCGCAAAATTGGTGCCCCTGCCGTCCCAGCTTGCACCCAGACGCGAGGACGTGCCCCCAGTCAGTCGCATCATTCAGCCTTCCGGCACGAGGAAGATCGCGGCCAGCGGTGGGATGGTGAGGTTGAGTTCGGGTGCCGGTCCCGATGCATGTACTTCGCCGACATTCCCGACATTGGTTCCGCCATAATGTGCGGAGTCGGAATTGAACACCTCGCGCCACTTTCCGCCAAAGGGCACGCGCACACGGTAATTGTAATAGACGTTGGGCGAGAAGTTTACGACGACGAGGCAGCGCGCATGCGCATCGCGGCCTTTACGTATCCAGGCAAACACGTTGTTTCCAGCATCATCCGTGATCACCCATTCAAAGCCAGCCTCCTCGCAGTCGAGCTGGTGAAGTGCCGGCTGCGAGCGGTACAGCCTGTTGAGGTCGCGGATCAGGTTCTGGATGCCTGCATGCTTCTGGTCGCCGAGCAGATGCCAATCCAGCGAATGGTCGTGATTCCACTCCCGCTCCTGGCCGAACTCGCAGCCCATGAACAGCAGCTTCTTGCCGGGATGGCCGAACATGAAGCTGTAATAGGCGCGCAAATTCGCAAAGCGCTGCCACTGGTCGCCCGGCATGCGACCGAGGATCGAGCGCTTGCCGTGCACGACCTCGTCATGCGACAGCGGCAGGATGAAGTTTTCCGAGAAGGCGTAGTGCAGGCCGAACAGGATGTCGCCGTGGTGATGTTGGCGGTGGATGGGATCCTTGCCGATATATTTCAGCGTGTCGTGCATCCAGCCCATGTTCCACTTGTAGCCGAAGCCGAGGCCGCCGAATTCGAGCGGGCGCGAGACTTGCGGCCAGGCGGTCGATTCTTCCGCCGCCGTCGTGGCCTGCGGAAAGCGGGCAAATACTTCGGTGTTGAAGCGGCGCAGGAAGGCGATGGCTTCGAGATTCTCGCGCCCGCCATGCTGGTTCGGGATCCAGCCGCCGGCGGGCCGGCTGTAGTCGAGATAGAGCATGGACGCCACCGCATCGACGCGCAGGCCGTCGATGCCGTAGCGCTCGAGCCAGAACAGCGCATTGGACACCAGAAAATTCGTCACTTCCGTGCGGCCGTAATTGTAGATCAGCGTGCCCCAGTCGAGATGCCGGCCCTGTAGCGGATTGGCGTGCTCGTAGAGCGAGGTGCCGTCGAAATGGCCGAGGCCATGCGGATCGTCGGGAAAATGCCCGGGCACCCAGTCGAGCAACACGCCAAGGCCTTGGCGATGGCAGGCATCGACCAGATGAGCGAAATCGGCCGGCGGGCCGAACCGGCTGGTCGGCGCGAACAGCCCGGTCGGCTGATAGCCCCAGGAGCCATCGAACGGATGCTCGCTGACAGGCAGGAATTCGATGTGGGTGAATCCGAGATCGCGGGCATAGCGAGGTAGCTGCTCGGCAAGATCGCGATAGCTCAGCCACTCGTTGCGGCCCTTGCGCCGCCATGAGCCGAGATGAACCTCGTAGATCGACATGGGCGCGCTGAGCGCGTTGATGCCGTCAGGCGCCGGATGCGGATACGGAATTTTGGTTACGTCCAGCACGATTGAGGCGGTTTTCGGCCGTACCTCGGCGGCAAAGGTGACCGGATCGGATTTCAGCGGCAAATGCTGTCCGTTGGGGCCGATGATGTCGAACTTGTAGTGGTCGCCTTCGCGCGCATGCGGAATGAACAGCTCCCAATAGCCGTTGCCGCGCACCCGCATCGGATGCCGCCGCGCGTTCCAGAAGTTGAAATCGCCGACCACGCTGACTCGCCGGGCGTTCGGCGCCAGCACCACGAAGGCGACGCCTTCGACGCCATCGAGCGTCATCGGGTGGGCGCCGAGCTTGTCATAGATGCGCTGATGGGTGCCCTCGCCGAGCAGATAGAGGTCGATATCGCCCAGCACGGGTGGAAAACGATAGGGATCATCGAGGTCGACGACATGATCGCCGAAACGGGCGCGCAACTGGTAGCGCTGCGAGCCGTTCGGCAATGCGCCGGCGAACAGGCCGGCATCGTGGATGCGTTTCAGCGGCGCGGTTTCGCCATGCTCGCCGACAGCCTCGACATTCGAGGCTTCCGGCAGGAACGCGCGCACGACGCTCTTGTCGCCCTCGGTGTGCAGTCCGAGATAGTGGAAGGGGTCGGAATGACGCCCTTCGATGATCGCATAGGCCTCGGCGGGTAATTTCGGCATCAAGCCTCGAAGGGTAAATGCGACAGAAGACGCAGCATACCGGTGAGCGGTACGTGGAGCCAGTCGGGCCGCTTGGTCACCCCATGCTCGATTTCATGGAACGCTTTTTCGATCAGGAAGAAGTTGAGCAGCTTTTCGGCGGTATCGGCCCGCGACGGCCAAAGCCCGTGTCCGTCGATGGTCTCGCTATAGGCAATCAGCAGCGCCTCGGTGGCGCGGTCCCGCCATCCCTCCAGGGCCGCGGCGAGTCTGTCGTGCGCGTCCGGCGTCGCCTTCAGCCCACGCTCCAGCGTAGCCGTGGTCGAGCAATCGATGGACCGGATCAGTCCTGCGAGGTCGCGCGCCGCCGGTGCCTTGCGCCGTCGCTCGGCGATGCTGCGCGCGGGATTGCCCTCGAAATCGATGATGAAAACGTCGTCCTTGACGATCAGCAATTTTCCGAGATGCAGGTTGCCGTGATGACGGATATTGGGGCAGTCGATCTCGCGCGGGAGCAAGGCCCGCAGCCGATCCGGCAACTGCGCCGGCTCGGCCAGCAATTGGTTGACCAGCGGACGCTCCATCTCGTTGAACGCCTTGTGCGGGTGACGGAGAGCGTCGAACACACGTCCGGCGCATACCAGGACGTCGTCAAGCCAGAGTTCGAAATCATCCGGCACGACCGCGGCGGGTTCGAAATCGGGCATCCCCTTGCTGCCGGCGAGTGCAATATGCAACTCGGCCAGGCGACGTCCGGCTTGCGACATATAGCGCAGATATGAAACCTGCTCTTCGCTTTCCTTGACACCCTCGCCGGACGACAGCAGGCGTTGCTCTTCGACAAAGCGGTCGAGATAGGCGGCCGACACGGTCCACATGTCGCCCTGGTTCATGACGAAAGCGTTGACGATGCCGATCGCGCTCCGCTGCTCTCCGTGCATCAGCTCGACGCTGCCGAGCAGCGCGGGCGTATTGGCAAAGCCGGCAACTTCGGTAAGGAAGCGCCCCATCTCGATTTCGGGATGGGTGCCGGCGTCCAGCTTGCGGTAAATCTTGACAAAGTAGTCCTCGTCGACAATGGCGCTGCTGCTCAACTTGTCGTTCTCGATGACGCGAATGTGCTTCGGCTCGCGGACCGTCTTTTCGGCAAACTTTTCGGTGGGGCGGAATTCGAGCTGGATGCCGTGATCGGGCTCATCGACCGTCAGCTCTTCGCGAAGGTTGCGCAGCAGCAGGCCCGTGAAGATGTGGTCGTTGGCGACGTCGAGCAGGGTGCCCTCGCGCGCGCCCTGGCGTACCGCCGCGAACGCCTTTGGATTGTAGTGCTCGCGATCGAAACGCACCCATTCGATCTGCATCGGCAACACATAGCGTCCTGTCTCGCCTTTTTGGGTCGCATCGAAGAATATCAGGTAGGGGCGGTTGTCGCCGATGTCGCAGAACGGAATCGCCGCCGTCAGCGTCGGATGGATCGATTTGGCCTGATGCTCGGGATACCAGCGGGTGCGCGCCAGATGTCCGGGCAGCACGTCATGCTCGAACACGCCGCGGGTGCGGGCCAGCGTCATCCATGTCGAGTTCAGCGGCACCACCAGCGTCTCGAACTCTCCCACGGCGCGTTGCCGCACGGGCTCCGACTTGCCGCGCTCCTGCAATTCGAACCAGTAGAAGCCGTAAGGCGCCAGCGTGATCATGTAGGGCAGTTCGCCGATCGCGGGAAACCGCGTGCGGCCCAGCATCTCCAGCGGGATGCGCTCCTTGAACGCGGACAGGTCGAGCTCGGTCGCCTGCGCCGATCGCGACAGGTTGGCGACGCAGAGAATGACCTCGTCGTCATGCTGGCGCACATAGGCGAGCACCGCGCGGTTCTCGGGACGGATGAAGGTCATGGTGCCGCGGCCGAAGGCGAGCGTCGACTTGCGCACCGCGATCAGCCGCTTGGTGGCGCTGAGCAGCGAGGACAGGCTGCGCGACTGCGCTTCCACGTTGACCGACTCATAGCCATAGACCGGGTCCATGATCATCGGCGCATAGAGCCGCGCCGGATCGGCGCGCGAGAAACCGCCGTTGCGGTCGGGCGTCCATTGCATCGGTGTGCGCACGCCGTTGCGGTCGCCGAGATAGATGTTGTCGCCCATGCCGATCTCGTCGCCGTAATAGATGATCGGCGTACCCGGAAACGACAGCAGCAGCGAATTCATCAGTTCGATCTTGCGCCGGTCGTTGTCCATCAGCGGCGCGAGGCGGCGGCGGATGCCGACATTGATGCGGGCGCGCGGATCGTTGGCGTAGGTCGACCACAGATAGTCGCGCTCCACGTCGGTGACCATTTCGAGCGTCAGCTCGTCATGATTGCGCAGGAACAGCGCCCATTGGCAGTCGGCGGGAATGTCGGGTGTCTGCCGCAGGATATCGGTGATCGGAAAGCGGTCTTCCTGCGCGATCGCCATGTAGATGCGCGGCATCAGCGGGAAATGATAGGCCATGTGGCATTCATCGCTGCGGCCGAAATATTCCTGCACGTCCTCCGGCCATTGATTGGCCTCGGCCAGCAGCACCTTGCCCTTGGCATAGGCGTCGAGCTCCTGCCGCAGGTGCTTGATGATGGCGTGGGTTTCCGGGAGGTTCTCGTTGTTGGTGCCGTCGCGCTCGCACAGATAGGGAATGGCATCTAACCGGAAGCCGTCGACGCCGGTATCCAGCCAGCGCTTCATCACCTGCACGATCGCGCTGACCACGCGCGGATTGTCGAAATTCAGGTCCGGCTGATGCGAGAAGAAGCGGTGCCAGTAGAACTGGCCGGCCTCCGGATCCCAGGTCCAGTTCGACTTTTCCGTGTCGGTGAAGATGATGCGCGTGCCCGGATATTTCTGGTCGCTGTCGCTCCAGACGTACCAGTTGCGGGCACTGGAATCGCGCGCACTGCGGCGGGCGCGCTTGAACCAGTGGTGCTGATCGGAGGTGTGATTGACCACCAGTTCGGTGATGACCCGCAGGCCATGCTTCTTGGCTTCCTGAATGAAGCGCCTGAAATCCTTCATCGTCCCGAAATCGGGATTGATGTCGCCATAGTCGGCGATGTCGTAGCCGTCGTCGCGGCCGGGGGAGGGATAAAACGGCAGCAGCCACAGCGTGGTGACGCCGAGGTCCTGTAGATAGCCGAGTTTTTCCGTCAGTCCCGCGAAATCGCCGATGCCGTCATTGTTGCTGTCGGCAAAGGCCTTCACGTGAAGCTGGTAGATGATCGCATCCTTGTACCAGAGTTGGTCATCGCCTTCGGTTGCGACCAGCCGTTTGGCATCGACGGACGACATCACATTCATGGCGTTTTCCCTTACGCCAGGCGGCAAGGCAGGGCGACTGTGCGCAGTAGCGAAACGATATGGCCTGCCGGATCGCGCCAGTCCATGGCCGACGGAAAAACATTTCCGGTAGAGAAAGTGCCGCGGGCACTCTCGACAGTTTGACTTGTTTTGGTCACGGTGATGCCGCCACTGACATGGAATGACGCCCCGCTTGCGGGAAGGAGGCGCCCCGGATGATATAGAAAAGCCGCTCAAGGGGCGTTGGTTCCACGGGAACAGCCGACGCGCCGAAGCGTTATCACCTCCTATCTCCTTCCTGTATTTGGACAATTTCGCGACATTGCCTTCCTGTCGCGTGCAAACCGCGTGCCGAATGGACCTTTTTGTCAAAGCCAAATCCCTGGGAATCCAGACGGAATTCCTCGACGGACAGGGCCACCGCCGCGTGACGGATGCGGCGGCCCTCAAAACCATCCTCGAGGCGCTGCCGCTACAGCCCATACGGGCGTTGCTTTCCGAGCCTGTGGTACTGCGGTCCGGTTTGCCCGGCACGAGCGAGCTTTCAGAGGCCGCCAAGCTGCCGGTGGAGTGGAAGATTGTTGCCGACGGCAAGACCATCGCCAAGGGTAAGGCGTCCGACCGGATCATCGCCTGGCCCGACGGTCTGCCGTTCGGCATCTACCGGGCTTCGCTGGCGGATGCGGCTTCAACCATCGAAGATGTGCCGCTGGTCGTCGCCCCGCACCAGGCATTTTCCGGCGATTTCGACCGCGGATGGCTGCTCGCCGTTCAGCTTTACGGCGTGCGCTCGATTCGCAACTGGGGCATGGGCGATTTCACCGACCTCGAAAACCTGATCGAACTCGCCAGCGACCTGGGGGCCGATGGGGTCGGCCTCAATCCGCTGCACGTGCTGTTCGACGACCAGCCCGGCGATTGCAGCCCTTATTCGCCGAACAGCCGGCTGTTCCTGAACGCGCTCTATATCGACGTCGAACGGATTCCCGAGCTTCCGTCCCGTGCGTTGACCGAGAGCATGGAGCTGACGCCGCGATTGCGGCAAAGCGAGACCGTCGACTATGTCGCGGTCGCCGGGCTGAAATGGCGCGCGCTGAAGGCGGCATTTGCCGCCTTCAAGAGCAAGGCAAGCCTCGAGCGGAAAGAGGATTTCGCAAAATTCCGCGCGGAACGAGGTGCGCTGCTGTCGCACTTTGCCTGTTTCGAGGTGCTCCGGCACAAGTTCAAGACGCCCTGGTGGGAATGGCCGGCGGAATGGCGGCAGCCGGACGACGGCAAATGCGCCGAACTGCGCGAGGGCGCGGACGCTAACGAGATCGAATTCGTCGAATTCGTGCAATGGAATGCCGACCGGCAACTGGCTGCGTGCAGCGCGCTGGCCAAAGAACTCGGCATGCGGGTGGGGCTCTATCTCGATATCGCGGTCGGCGTTCAATCCAACGGGTTCGATGCCTGGAACGAGCAGGATGCGATCTCGCGCCATCTTGGCGTCGGCGCGCCGCCCGATCCGCTCAACACCGCGGGCCAGGATTGGGGCCTTGCCGGCTTCAATGCCGCGGGGCTGGAGCAGCGCTCGTTCGAGCCGTTCCGGCAGATGCTACAGGCCTCGATGCGCCATGCCGGCGCGGCCCGGCTGGATCACGTGATGGGGCTGAAGCGTCTGTACCTTGTGCCGCGGGGCTTTGGCGCCGCCGACGGTGTCTATGTGCCGATGCCGTTCGAGGCGATGCTGGCGGTCACCGCGCTGGAGAGCGTCGCCAATCGCTGCGTGGTGATCGGCGAAGACCTCGGCACCGTGCCGGCGGGCTTTCGCGACCGCACCCGTGACTGGGGCATCTGGTCGTACCTTGTGATGATGTTCGAGCGCGACGAGCAGGGCGCATTCCGAGACATCGACTATTACCTGCCGAACGCGCTCGTCACCTTCAACACCCACGATCTGTCGACCTATGCCGGCTGGCGCTCGTTCGGCGACCTCAAGCTCAAGCGCTCGCTCGGCATCGATCCCGGCGAAAGCGATGATGCGCGCTGGCACGCGCTGACCATGCTGGACAATGTGCTGCGGCACAACGGCATTGGGAACAACACGCTCTATGCGATTGCCGAATTCCTCGCGCGAACGAAGTCGCGGCTGATGGCGATCGCGCTGGAGGATCTCCTGGGCGTGGTCGACCAGCCCAACGTGCCCGGCACGGTGCACGAACATCCGAACTGGCGGCGGCGCATGCCGCTATGCATCGACGAGATTGCGGGATCGATCGACGTGAAGCGGCTCCGGGCTGCGACGCGCGTGCGGTCGCAAGCGGCTGAATAACGGGCGGGGCATATTGACGGTGACGAAAATTTGCCCTGCAAAATCGAAGATTATGGACTGATCGGCGACTGCGAGACCGCGGCGCTGGTCGGCCGGGACGGGTCGATCGACTGGCTGTGCTGGCCTGCCTTCGATTCCGATGCCTGTTTTGCCGCTCTGCTGGGCACCCGCAAGAACGGCCGCTGGCTGATCGCGCCGGCAACGGAGCCGACAAAGATCTCGCGCCGCTACTGGGACAATACGCTGATCCTGGAAACGCAGTTCGAGACGGTCGACGGCACGGTCGCGATCATCGACTTCATGCCGCCGCGCGGCAACGCATCGGACGTCGTGCGGCTGGTGCGCGGCATCAGCGGGCGCGTCAAGATGCGGATGGAGCTCATCATCCGCTTCGGCTTCGGCGCCGACATTCCCTGGGTCAGGAAGCACGAGAACGGCCTGCTCGCGATCTGCGGGCAGGACATGACGGTGCTGCGCACGCCGGTCGAGACCCGGGGCGAGGATTTGACCACGATCGCGGATTTCGAGATCGGCGAGGGCGAGACCGTGCCGTTCGTGCTCACCTATGGTCCGTCGCATCTGGCGGTGCCAAAGCCGATCGATCCGGCTCAGGCGCTGGAGGACACCGAGGATTTCTGGGCCGAATGGAGCAGCCGCTGCACCTATGAAGGGGCGGGCCGCGATCTCGTGCTCCGCTCGCTGATCACCCTGAAGGCGCTGACGTTCGCCCCAACCGGCGGCATCGTTGCGGCACCCACGACATCGTTGCCGGAAAAACTGGGCGGAGCCAGGAACTGGGATTATCGCTTCTGCTGGCTGCGCGACGCCACCTTCACGCTGCTGGCTCTGATGAACTCCGGCTACACCGAAGAAGCGCTGGCTTGGCACAACTGGCTATTGCGCGCCGTCGCGGGATCGCCGGCCCTGATGCAGATCATGTACGGCATCATGGGCCAGCGGCGCCTCCTGGAGTGGGAGGCCGGGTGGCTCGCCGGCTATGAGGGCGCGCGGCCGGTGCGGGTCGGCAATGCCGCGCATGCGCAGTTGCAGCTCGACGTCTACGGCGAGTTGATCGACGCGTTCCATCAGTCGCGGATGGAAAAGCTTCAGCTTTACGAAGGAAGCTGGGCGATCGAATGCTCCGTGCTGGAGCATCTCTCGGGCGTGTGGGACCGGCCGGATCACGGCATCTGGGAGCGGCGCGGCGACGGCCGGCATTATGTGTTCTCGAAAGTCATGTGCTGGGTGGCGTTCGACCGCGGCATCAAGAGCGTGGAAAAATTCGGCTTCAAGGCGCCGCTCGAAAAGTGGCGCGATCTGCGCGCGATCATTCATCGCGACGTCTGCGAAAAGGGATTTGACCGCGAGCTCAACGCCTTTGTCGAGTCCTATGATTCAAAAATGCTCGATGCCAGCATCCTGCTGCTGCCCGCGGTGGGCTTTCTGCCGCCGTCCGATCCGCGGGTGCAGGGCACGCTGGCGGCCGTCGAAAAATACCTGATGCGGGACGGCTTCGTGCTGCGGCACGACCCGCGCGAGGTCACGGAGGAAACGCAGCCGATCGAGGGCGCATTCCTCGCCTGCACGCTGTGGCTGGCCGATGCCTATGTGCTGGCCGGCAACATCGACAGGGCGCAGGCACTGTTCGACCAGGTGGTGAAGGTAGCTAACGATCTCGGCCTCCTGGCGGAAGAGTATGACACGCAAGCCGGCCGGCAGACCGGCAATTTCCCGCAGGCGCTGACCCATATCGCGCTGATCAATACTGCGCACAATCTCAGCAGCGCGAAGCGGACGACCGAAAAACCGGCGGTGCAGCGGTCAAAATAATTGTCGTCCCTGCGAACGCAGGGACCCATACGCTGCGGCCTCTCTCGAGGCACGGCAGCGGCTTCCTCTTCCAACAATTGGCAACGGTGGTTATGGGTCCCTGCGTTCGCAGGGACGACGGTGATGGTGTGGCACTACTTAGCCAAAATCACATCCATCGCCTTCGCGAACCCGTCTTCCTCATTCGAGGCCGTGACATGCTTCGCGCGCTTCTTGACGTCGTCGCTCGCATTGCCCATCGCAAACGAAACGCCGCTTCTGGCAAACATCGGCAGATCGTTCTGCATGTCGCCGATGGTGGCAACTTCGGACAGGGGGACGCCGAGCCGCTTTGCTATGTCAGTGACAAACGTGCCCTTGTCGCGGCCCGGCGGCGTGACGTCGAGATAATAGGTCTGCGAGCGAACCGCGGTGGCTTGCGTACCGACGGCGGCCTGCATCGCAGCCTCGCACCGGACCAGCAGTTCCGCGTTCGAGCTGGCGCCGACGATCTTGCAGGCGCGGGAGAGATACGGCGCGAAATCGGCAACGATCACGGGATCATGCTTGATGGCGAGTTTTTCGTGGCCGACATATTCGCCATCGGGATTGCGCGTCAGCCATTGCTCGTTGGTGAACAGCCAGATGTCGACGCCGAAATCCGTCAGCACGTCGAGGGCGCGCCGGGCCGTATCGGGAGGGATCAGATGCTGTTCGATCGGCTTTAGCTGCGGATCGACGATCGAACTGCCATTGAAGGCGCCGACCGGAAGCGTGATCGCAAGCGGGGTGACCAGAAATCCCATGCCGATGGTAGGGCGACTGGAGACGATGGTGAAGCCGATGCCGGCTTCGTGCAGCCGCCGTGCGGCCTGCTTGCTCGCATCCGTCAGGGTCTTGTTCTTCGTCAGCAGCGTGCCGTCGACATCGGAGACAACGAGCTTGATGCGGGTCATACGGGGTCCAGTTCCAATTGGCTGACAATGTCG
This sequence comes from Bradyrhizobium lablabi, assembly GCF_018129385.1. GTDB lineage: Bacteria > Pseudomonadota > Alphaproteobacteria > Rhizobiales > Xanthobacteraceae > Bradyrhizobium > Bradyrhizobium lablabi_C. Next base: position 127,194 of record NZ_JAFCLN010000007.1, on the reverse strand, counting down.
TCGACGACGGCATCCACCGTAGCGTCGATCGAAACCACGATCGGCCGTTCATCTGCGGTTGGCCGTTCGAGGGTCTTGAACTGACTGTCCAGCAGGCCCGGCGGCATGAAGTGGCCGCGCCTGGCGGCGAGCCGGCCGGCGATCAGTTCCTGCGTGCCGTCGAGAAAGACGATGCGGATGTCGTCTTGCCCGTGAACAAGCACGTTGCGATAGGCGCGCTTCAGCGCCGAGCAGGCTACCACCACGCGCTCGCCTTTCATGAGCAGGCGGTCGATTTCATCGGCGATGGCCTTGAGCCAGGGCCAGCGGTCCTCATCGGTGAGCGGCTGGCCTGCGCTCATCTTGGCGATGTTGCTTGCCGGGTGAAACCTGTCGCCATCCTCGCAACGCCAGCCGATCCGCTCTGCGAGCGTCTCCGCGATCGTGCTTTTGCCGGAGCCGGACACGCCCATCACGATCAGCGCGCAAAGAACCGTACGAGGGACTTTTTCATCGTCCACGAAAGCTCTCCGGAAGCGCGGCCTGGTCCACCAGCCAGACGGTCTCGCCCGCGGATCGCGCGCGGTTGGCCGGCAGGTTCTCGCCGCCGAACACGCGGGTCAGGATGGCGCGTTTGTCGGTGCCTGCTACTTCGAAGAGCATTTCGCGGCACGAGCCCAGCGCGGGAAGGGTGAGGGTTACCCGCGGCACAAACGGCTCGACATTGGCTTTGGGCACGCCGACGACCCAGTGTGACGTCTCTTCAAGCGCCGGATAGCTCGGGAACAGTGAGGCGGTATGCCCGTCGGGGCCGACGCCCATCAGCACAAGATCAAACAGGGGACGGTCTGACTCGATATTGTTGGCGCCATAGAACGACTTCAGTTCTTCTGCGTATTGCTCGGCGCTGGCGTTGGGATCGTCGGCATCTGTTGGAATGGCGTGCACATTCTCGGTCGGCGCGCACTCATCTAGGAAAATCTGCCGCGCTGCGCTCATGTTATTGCGCGGATCGTCCGCCGGCACGAAGCGCTCGTCGCCGATGAACCAATGCACGCGATCCCAGGGGATCTTGCCCCGATAGGCATCCGTCGCCAGCAATGCATAGAGTTGGCGCGGACTTGAGCCGCCGGTCAGGCACACCGCGATGCGTCCGTTGTTTTCCGAGACCCGCGCCGACAGCCGGTCTGCCGCGGATTTGGCCAGCGCGGCCGGGTCGGCCACCGTGATGATCTTGCGCTTGCTGAGCGAGCCCATGGTCAGCCGAGCTTCCGCCAGCTGCGGCCGTCGCGCGCCAGCAGCTCTTCCGCCTTGGCGGGGCCCTCGCTGCCGGCCTTGTAGTTTTCCAGGCCGTCGGCGCCGGCCTTCTTCCAGGCATCGAGGAACGGCTGCACCGCCTGCCATCCCGCCTCCACGCCGTCGGCACGCTGGAACAGGATGTTGTCGCCGATCATGCAGTCATAGATCAGTGTCTCGTAGCCGGTGGACGGCTCGGCCTTGAAGTAATCCTTGTAGCGGAACTTCATCTCGACGCCGTCGATATTGATGGTCGGGCCCGGCACCTTGGTGTTGAACTGTAGCTCGATGCCTTCGGTCGGCTCGGTCGAAATGATCATGAAATTCTGCGACAACCGATCGACAGGCGTATCGCGGAACATCGCAAACGGCGCCTGCTTGAACTTGATGGCGATCTCGGTGCGCTTGGCGCACAGCGCCTTGCCGGTGCGCAGGTAAAAGGGAACGCCGGCCCAGCGCCAGTTGTCGATGGTCAGCTTCAACGCGGCATAGGTTTCCGTGGTGCTGCCCGGCTTGACGTCTTCGGTCTTGCGGTAGTCCTCGAGGTCGGTATCGCCGATCTTGCCGGCCAGATATTGCCCGCGCACGGAATTATTCAGCGCGTCGGCTTCGCTCTGGCGCTGGATCGCGGAGAGCACCTCCGCCTTTTCCGAGCGCACCGAATGCGCGTCGAATTTCACCGGCGGCTCCATCGTCACCAGCGACAGCAACTGGAACAGATGGTTCGGCACCATGTCGCGCAGCGCGCCCGTGGAATCGTAGAAGCTGCCGCGGTGGCCGACGCCAAGTTTTTCGTCGACCGTGATCTGGATGTGGTCGATATGGTTGCGATTCCAGATCGGCTCGAACATGCCGTTGGCAAAGCGCAGCACCAGGATGTTCTGTACCGTTTCCTTGCCGAGATAGTGATCGATCCGGTAGATCTGGTGTTCGTCCATGAGTTGCAGCAGCGCGCCGTTCAGCGCCCTGGCCGAGGCCAGATCGGTGCCGAACGGCTTTTCCACCACCAGCCGCCGCCACATGCCGTTTTCCTTCAGCATGCCGGTGCGGCCGAGTTCGCGGCTGATCGGCAAGAACGCGCCCGGCGGCGTTGCCAGATAGAACAGCCGGTTGCCGCCGGTGCCTCGCGCCGCCTCGAGCTTGTCGAGCTGGTCGCGCATCGTGTCGAAGGATTCGGGTTCTCTCGGGTCGGCTTCGATCGCCGTCACGCAATCCAGCAATCGTTTGGCGATTGCCTCATCGACCGCACGGGTGGCGAATTTGCGCAGGCCCTGCATCAGGTCTGCGCGCAGCTTCTCGCTCGTCGTACCCTTGCGCGCGACGCCGACGAGGCAGAACTTGTCGGGGAGCAGGTTGCTGGCGGCGAGATTGTAGAGGGCGGGGATCACGAGGCGATGCGTCAGGTCGCCGGTCACGCCGAAGATGACGAAGGAGCAGGGGTCGGGCTTCTTCTGGACTGATGTGCTGATTGCCATTCGTATCAAGCCTTCGGCTTGGTTGGTTCCCTGTGGCCCCCAAAGCCGGCACGCATCGCGGAAAGAATTTTTTCCGCAAAGGTATGATCCTTGCGCGAGCGGAAGCGTGCAAACAGCGCCGCGGTCAGCACCTCCGCCGGCACGGCCTCATCGACTGCGGCATTGACGGTCCAGCGGCCTTCGCCGGAATCTTCCACGAAGCCGGAGTAACTATCCAGTGTGTGGTTCTCGGCGAGCGCAGATGCGGTGAGATCGAGCAGCCATGACGGGATCACGCTGCCGCGGCGCCACACTTCTGCGATATCAGCGATATCGAGGTCGAAGCGATGCTCGGGCGGCAGCGCCTCGATATTGGCATTCTTGAGAATGTCAAAACCCTCGGCATAAGCCTGCATCAGGCCGTACTCGATACCGTTGTGGATCATCTTTACAAAATGCCCGGCACCGGTCGGACCGGCATGGATGTAGCCCTGCTCGATGCGGGGATCGCGCCCGCTGCGGCCTTCGGTTCGAGGAATATTGCCGATGCCCGGCGCTAGCGCGGCAAAGATCGGGTCGAGCCGGTCGACCACCTTCTTGTCGCCGCCGATCATCATGCAATAGCCGCGCTCGATGCCCCAGACGCCGCCGCTGGTGCCGACGTCGACATAATGCAGCCCGCGCTCCCTGAGCGCCTTGCCGCGGCGGACGTCGTCCTGCCAAAAACTGTTGCCGCCGTCGATGATCACGTCATCGGCCTGCATCAGCTTTGCCAGCGTCTCGACAGTCGCTTCCGTGATCTTGCCGGCCGGCAGCATCACCCAGGCGGCGCGCGGCTTCTCGAGCTTTGCGACGAATTCCTCCAGCGTAGCGGCGCCGGTCGCGCCTTCGGCCGCAAGCGTGGCAACGGCCTTGGAATCCTTATCGTACACGACGGTGCTATGTCCGTGCTTCATCAGCCGGCGGACGATGTTGCCGCCCATCCGGCCGAGGCCGATCATGCCGAGCTGCATCCTGGTTCTTCCTAGTTGAGAGCTTCGGTGATCGCGGCATCGAGCGCTTTCAGGCCTGATGCAAGATCACCCTTGAGATGCACCCGCAGCGCGCGACGGCCGCGCTCCGTGAGCACGTCGAAATCGCCGCGCGCCTGCGCCGCCTTGATGATGCCGAAACTCGCCTTCTGACCGGGCACCTTGAGATCCTTTTTCTCGTCGGCCGTGATCTGCAAAAACACGCCGCTGTCCGGGCCGCCCTTGTAGGCTTGCCCCGTCGAATGCAGGAAGCGCGGCCCGAACTCAGCGCAGGTTGCCACATGCCTGTGGTCGCGCACCGCCAGCCGCATCCTTTGCAGGGCATCGATATGCTCGCCGTCGCGCTCGATATAGGCGAGCAGGGCGACGTAATCGCCGCGGCCGGCACGGGAAAGGTGCGCCTTGATCCAGGAGCCGAGCGTGCCGTCGGCCCCGGCCTTGCGCAACTCCTCGGCATTCTGCTCGTCGGTGTAGAGATCGGCTTCGTCCGAAGACACCACCGGTTCTTCGGCCGGCAATGTGCCGGTCTTCTCAAACGCGCCGGTCAATTCCCGTGTCTTGATTTTTGCGGATTCGACGTCGGGCTGGTTGAACGGGTTGATGCCGAGGATCGCGCCCGCCACCGCGGTCGCCATCTCGAACCGGAAAAACTCCTGGCCGAGATGGTCGATCGACTTCATGACAATGCGCACCACGGGATGGCCGGCCTTTTCCAGCGCATCGAGCTTTTCGTCATGCGCGGCATCGTCCTCGCCTTCGGTGCGCAGGTCGATGAAGAAGCGGTCATCGCCGTAGAGCACGGCATCGCCGAGCGTTTCGCCGTCGATCGGAATCAAGCCCTTGCCTTCCTTGCCGGTCGATTCCGCAATCAATTGCTCGGTCCAGGCGCCGAAATCCGCGACGGCCTTCGACGAGAAGATCGTCACCTTGTCGCGGCCTTCGAGCCCGGCGAGGCCCATGGCGAGGCCGAGCTGTACGCCGGGATTTTCATGCGGCGGCACGTCCGGCCCGCAGGAGCGCACCATCGAGAGCGCAAGCCCAATCAGGCCGCGCACATCGATCCCGGCGGTCGCGGCGGGTACGAGACCGAACGGCGACAGCACGGAATAACGTCCACCGATGCTGGGCTCGCCATGGAAGATACGCGCAAAACCCTGCTTCGTTGCGACTTTCTCCAGCGACGAGCCGGGATCGGTCACCGCGATGAAGCGATGCCCGGCCTTGTCCTTGCCGATCGCCTTTGAGACGCGGTCGAAGAAATAGTCCTTCATCGCGTTCGGCTCGGTGGTGCCGCCGGACTTACTGGAGACGATGAATACCGTCCTGGCAATATCGACGGAAGCCTCCATCGCCCGCACCTGCGCCGGGTCGGTGGAATCGAGCACGTGCAGTTTCGGGAAGCCGGCCTTCTTCGGAAAGGTCTGTGCCAGCACTTCCGGACCAAGGCTCGATCCGCCCATGCCGAGCACGACGGCATCAGTGAAATTCTGGCCCTTCACGCGCTGCGCATAGTCTTCGTAATCCGCAATGTCGGCTTTTGCCGGGCTATCGAGCCAGCCCAGCCACTTGTTCTCGTCATCGCCGGTCCAGACCGATTTGTCCTTCTGCCACAATTTTCGAATTTTCGCCGAGGCGCGCCATTCTTCGGTGCTCTTCGCGACGGTCTTGCCGAGGCTCTCACCGAGGGCGAGCTGTTGGCCGTCGATGTTCTCGCCAAGCGACGTTGCGCGCTTGAAGGCAACCGCGCCGTAGAGCTTGTCGGCAGCATCCGCAAACAATTTAACGCCGTCGACGACGAGTTCGGCCGTGATCGCGTCGAGCGAGATACCGGTTCTTTCCAGTTCCTCCAGCACGCGGGCGGCGTCTTCGACATCCTCTTCCAGGGAGTCGCGAACGTTGCCGTGATCGCGGAACGCATCGAGTGTGGCGGGCGGCACGGTATTGACCGTGTTGGGGCCGATCAATTCCTCGACGTAGAGGACGTCGGAATATTCCTTGTTCTTGGTTCCGGTGGACGCCCATAGCAGCCGCTGTGGCCTGGCGCCCTTGGCGGCGAGCTTTTCCCAACGTGGGCCCGCGAACAGCTTCTTGTAATCCTGATACGCCATCTTGGCGTTAGCAATGGCGACGTGGCCCATCAGGTTGGCTAGCCGCTCCTTTTCGGTTGGATCGTTGGCCTTCGCGATTTTCTCAAGCAACTGCTTGTCGACCGCGCTGTCGATGCGGCTGACGAAGAAGCTGGCGACGCTCGCGACATGCGAGGGATCGCCGCCCTTGGCGACGTATTTTTCCAACCCCGCAAGATAAGCCTCAACGACATCTCGGTAGACTTCCTGCGAGAACAACAGCGTGATGTTGATCGAAATGCCTTCGCCAATCAGCGCTTCGATGGCCGGCAGGCCCTCGTCGGTCGCCGGTACCTTCACCATCAAGTTCTTGCGTTTGACGTCCTTCCAGAGCCGCTTCGCTTCTGCAATCGTCCCCTTGGTATCGTTGGCGAGATAGGGCGATACTTCCAGGCTGACAAAGCCATCGCCGCCGTTGGTCGCGTCATAGACGGGTCTGAGCACATCGGCGGCATTCTGGATATCTTCGACGGCCACGGCTTCAAACAGATCGGCCACCGAGCGGTCGCTCTGCTTCAGGGCCTTGGCGATGGCGCCGTCATACTCATCGGAACTGCCGATCGCCTTCTCGAAGATGGCGGGGTTGGAAGTGACGCCCTTCACGCCATCAGTCTCGATCAGCTTTTTGAGGTCGCCCTTGGCGACAAAGCCGCGGGCGAGGAAATCGAGCCAGACCGCCTGGCCGTGGTTTTCGAGTGCTTTGACGGGATTCATGATGCCTGTTCTGCTTGGTTTGGCGCGAGCCAGCGTGGAATGCGGGTTCCAGCTTTCGGGCGGGAGCGGGGATTGTCAACACGGGCAGGATACAGATAGGGAGAATCTGCGCTTCCCAAGGGGATAACGCCATTCAAATCCGTTCGATCCGTGGCCGACGCCGGTGATTAGACCGCAATTTTGTGACAGACAGCGCCGCACCCGGGGCCGCAGCTATCAGGGCCGCAGGTAGAGGTATCCCTGCGACTGCAATTCAGCGATGCGCACCACGCCGCCTTGTTCCACGGCCACAAAGCCGGGCAGCAAATCCTGCACGGTCACATTCTGCGACTTCATGGTGTTGCCGCAGGCGGCAAGCTCAAGGCCGGCCTTGGAGAATTGCCCGACCCGTTTGGTGATATCGGGATTGGCGGACGATGCATGGAATGCCTTCAGCGCCTGGCCGTGAATGACCAGAGCGATGGTGACATTGCCGGGGCCGCCGACTCCGTCAAAATGATTCTGGATATTGCCGAGGACGAAATTGACCTTGTCGAGGTCGTTGAGGTGGTAGACCACCTTGAGCTTCCTTGCCGCGGGCGTCTCGGTTGCCGCGTTGGCACGAGAGGCTCCGAATGCACCGCCGATCGCGGCAATCACACCCGATAGCAGGCTGCGTCGATGCATGGCATTCTCCATCACTTGCGTCGAAGCGCGGCGAGCACCTTGCGGTCGGTCACGAGCGAGGCGCATTCCCTGTTGTCGACGCGATCAAGCCGGAATATCCCGTCGTCGGCGCCCGCGGTCAACGAATGATCGGCCTCGTCGTCCGGCTTGTTGTTCTGCCAGATGCGAACGCGCTCGAGCCGGATGACCGCTGATTTGTCGTCCTTCGAGACTGCGGCTTGGAGTCCGCCGCCGTCGCAATCGACGCCGCAGCCCAGGCGGATTTCGCCATCGGTATTTTCCGCGATCACGTGACTGCACGAGCCGGAGGAGTCGAACTGGCCCGATCGATGGCGAAATTTTACGCCGAGGCGGAAGGAGTAGTTGGTGATCTTCTCGTCCGGTGGATTTTCCGCGCTGACGAGTAGTTTCATCGCCGCGACCTTCTGCTTTGGATGCTTTGCCAGATGCTCGGCATCATAGACGCGTACGAAGCAGGCGTAGGTGATGTCAGGCGTCAGCGGCGCTGCAAACAGCCGCTTGTCGAAAGTGGCGGCCTTGGCCTTGTCGATTTCTCCTTGTTCTTCCTGGGCGGCGGCGGTGCCGCAAGCGAGTGCCGCGATCGACAGGGCAAACAGAATACGCGCTGATATCATGGGGTTGCCCGCGAAAATGGGTGATGACCCCCGATTAGTCGCTTCCGGACGCCCTGGCGTTCAAGGCCCGGCAGGGCCGGCTTTCCGTTTCCGTCACATCCCGGCCAGTCGACTGATCCAGATCAATCCGGTATTCTTGCCGGGTGCTACCTGCCGTTGAGACCGGAGCGACTTCCGAGCGCCGCGGCCTTCGTGAGCGCTCGCTTTCGAGAGGTGATCGCCATGTCCACTCCATCCATGACCCTTCTTCCCCGCCCGATGCTGCACGCGCTCGCCAAGAACTGGTGGCTGCTACTGCTCCGCGGCATCGCTTCCATCGTGTTCGGCGTGCTGGCCTTTGTCTGGCCCGGCCTCACTTTGGTGACGCTGGTGCTGTTCTACGGCGCTTTCGCGCTGGTGGACGGCGTGATCGCGCTTATCGCGGCCTTCTCCGGCGGCGGGGGCAGGCCGGCGCCGACCTGGTGGCTGGTCATCGTCGGCCTGCTCGGGATTGCGGCCGGGATCGTCACCTTCCTGATGCCCGGCATCACCGCGCTGCTGCTGATCATATTCATCGGCGTTTGGGCGCTGGTGCACGGCATCTTCGAGATCATCGGGGCCATTCAGCTTCGCAAGGAGATCGACAATGAGTGGATGCTGATCCTCTCCGGCGTCATCTCGGTGCTGTTCGGCCTGATCGTGCTGATAGCTCCGGGCGCCGGCGCACTCGGGCTGATCTGGGCGATCGCCGCCTATTCGATCGTGTTCGGCATCACCTTCATCGCGCTGGCGTTGCGGCTGAGGAACCACAAGCACGAGCCGGTCGCGGCGTAACCTTTGACGGCATCCTCTCGATGCTCGTATCATCGCGGGGAAGTTGGCGATGAATGGAGTCGTCGATGCCTTCCGAGGATGTTGCGCGGATCGAGCGCATCATCGCCGATTTGCGTCCGCAATTGCCAGGCCCGCCTGGAAGTGCGCCTTAGTTCAGGTCTGCCTCGCGGGCGCCGTCGGAAGGTCTTCTAATGCAAGTTAGAAAATCGCTACTTGGGCCGGAAAGCGAAATTCCACCATCAAGGGTACGCGCTGGTGGACTTTGGAGGCTGTGAATGTGCTCGGCCTTATGGTTCGAGATGCGCCACAGGGCGGCGCCGCGCGTGAGCGACAGCAAGAGAAGATGATCCTATTTTGTCGGCGCTGCTGCGCGCTGACGAGGAAGCATCGACGGATTGTGCTGCTGACGGCCGCGGAAATAATTTCAGGAACGTCGTGCACGTTCAGATTGATAATCAAATAATATCAATAGAGCGCTCCAACAGTGCTCCAAAGCCGCTCCAAGCTGGCCGCCAACTTTTCCCGAAGCGACCTTTATTCGGCCTCGTTTCCTCCGGAGCAACACGCTTGGGAACAATAAAGTAGGGGAAATGCAAATGACGGTAACCGCAGATTACGTGCTGCAAGGGGTGGATCCCGCGAAGATCGCGGTGGCGCCGTTCGACGTTCAAGTAGTCGAAACCGAGAATGATTCCGGTGTGCCGTTCACGGCGTCTCAGGTGTCGCTGATGAAGAGCGGCGGCAGCCAGGTGCTCGGCTATTTCAACCTGGGCGAGGCCGAGAATTACCGGGACTATTTCAGCACGCTGTCGAAGTCCATCATCGGCCCCGAGGACCGGGACTGGCCGGGTAATTTCCACGTTGCCTACTGGACGCCGGAATGGAAGGCGGTTGCGGAGAAGGCCATCGATCAGATGATCTCTGCCGGTTACGACGGCATCTATTTCGACGTGGTCGACGAGTTCTATACCTCGTGGGCGAAGAACCACGATCCGAATGCCGAACAGGACATGGTCGACCTTGTCGTGTCGCTCAAGCAGTACGCGGTGTCGAAGGATCCGAGCTTCAAGGTGTGGGTCAACGGCGCTGAAGAGCTGCTCGATCACGCCAACTATTTGAACGCCATCGACGGCATGTTCAAGGAGGAGGTGTACTACACCGACAGCGGTCAGAAGCAGCCTGTCTCGGAGACGCAGTACACGGTCGAAAACCTGCAAAAGGCTGTCGATGCCGGCAAGCCGGTCGTGGTCATCGAATATGTGAGCGGGGCGACCAAGATCGCCGATGTTCATGCGCAGGCCACACGTGACGGTCTCGGGTCCTATGTCGCGCATCTCGATCTCAACGGGATCGACTACGACGGCGTACTTCCGGGGCAGACGGTGCATCCGATCGACGGATCGACCGGTGGCACGACCGATGGCACCGGCGGTACGACTGACGGCACCGGCGGCACAACGGGCGGCACCGGCGGCACGACGGGCGGCACCGGCGGTACGACCGATGGCACCGGCGGTTCGACCGGAAGCACGGACGGTGGCACCAGCTCGGGCGGTTCGTATGGGCCGATCACGGCGGATTACGTACTGCAAGGGGTGGATCCCGCGGAGATCGCGAAGGCACCGTTCGACGTTCAGGTGGTCGAAACCGAGAATGATTCCGGTGTGCCGTTCACGGCGTCTCAGGTGTCGCTGATGAAGAGCGGCGGCAGCCAGGTGCTCGGCTATTTCAACCTGGGCGAGGCCGAGAATTACCGGGACTATTTCAGCACGCTGTCGAAGTCCATCATCGGCCCCGAGGACCGGGACTGGCCGGGCAATTTCCACGTTGCCTACTGGACGCCGGAATGGAAGGCGGTTGCGGAGAAGGCCATCGATCAGATGATCTCTGCCGGCTACGACGGCATCTATTTCGACGTGGTCGACGAGTTCTACGCGAGATGGGCGAAGAAAAACGATCCGAATGCCGAACAGGACATGGTCGACCTCGTCGTATCGCTCAAGCAGTACGCGGTGTCGAAGGATCCGAGCTTCAAGGTGTGGGTCAACGGCGCCGAAGAGCTGCTCGATCACGCCAACTACGTGAACGCCATCGACGGCATGTTCAAGGAGGAGGTGTATTATACGGACAGCGGCAGGAAGCAGCCTCTCGCCGAGACGCAGTACACGGTCGAAAACCTGCAAAAGGCTGTCGATGCTGGCAAGCCGGTCGTGGTCATCGAATATGTGAACAGTGCGAAGAAGATCGCGGACGTTCAAGCCAAGGCCACGAATGACGGCTTCGGGTCCTATGTCACGCATCTCGATCTCGACGGGATTGACTACGACGGCGTGCTGCCTGGTCAGACCGTGCGTTCGCTCGAAACGACCACCAGTACCACCACGCCGATTGCCGACACTCAAACGACGACGTCTCAAAACGATTGGTGGCACAAGTTCGACAAGGCTACCGCCGCGAGCAGCACTACTGCGACGATGGCACCCGTCGCGACCGACTGGAGTGCGGATCATACTCACGACCTGCATCACCATTATTCGCACTTGTGGTGACGCCAACGCCCCAGCGCCGTCGCCTGCTTCCTTGGCGAGCGCGGTCCGATGGGGCGAAGTTTGGACTTCAGTGGAGCCTCTGCCTCGCTGAGGCAGAGGGATCGACGGCCACCTACCTCTTTTCACCTACCTCTTTTGGGGTAGGTGGGTTCTGTTGGCAGACACGCGAGGGCCGCAATGCTGTCAGCAATTCGTCAGCATCCGTCATCATGGAACCTTGGCATGATCGTACGAGGGGACCGCAACCGATGAGAGTTGGTTCGTTCAGATGGGCATGATGCCGTCCTTCAACGTGAAGGACGCGGTGCCGGCGGCGCCTGCGGATGATCCCGTTGGCGTGAGCCTGCGCGCGAGCGCGCGACGGATGGTCGGCATCGCCGGGTTCAGCGGCGTGGTGAACGTCCTGATGCTGTCGGGCTCGCTCTACATGCTACAGGTCTACGACAGGGTGATCCCGAGCCGCAACCTCGCGACCCTGCTCGGCCTCTCGCTGATGGTGTTGTTCGCTTACCTCGTCCAAGGCTATTTCGAGGCATTGCGCTCGCGCATGCTGTGCCGGGTGGCGACACTGTTTGACGTCAGCCTGCAGGAATCGATTCATACCGCGCTGGCCACGCTGCCTCTTCGTGGCGCGGGCCCGATGACGCTACAGCAGCCCCTGCGCGATCTCGACCAGGTGCGCAGCTTCATGTCGGGACTGGGACCGACGGCGTTTCTGGACATGCCCTGGATTCCGATCTTCCTGATTGCGCTGTTCCTGTTCCATCCTGCGATCGGCATGACCGCGGTGGTGGGAATAATCGCGATCATCGCGATGACGCTCGTGACGGAGCGGCTCTCGCGCGGTGCGACCAAGATCGCGATGGACCTGAGCGCTCGCAGGCAGGTGCTGGCCGACGCCACCCAACGCAACGCCGAGGTCATCCAGGCACTCGGCATGACCGATCGCTTCACGGCGCGCTGGTCCCAGACCAACGAGCGCTACTTACGCGAAAACATCCGGGCCACCGACATCTATGCCAATCTCGGATCGGGTGCGAAGCTGTTGCGCTACGTGCTACAGTCGGGGATGCTGGGGATCGGCGCCTACCTCGTGGTGATCGACAAGGCCTCTGGCGGCATCATGATCGCCTCGTCGATCATGATGGGACGCGCGCTGGCGCCGGTCGAGCTTGCACTCGGCACCTGGAAGCAATTGGTTGCGGCGCGCCAGAGCCTCATCCGGCTGCGTGACATCTGCAAGCTGACGGCAAAGCCGCCGGCGCCGCCGGTCGCGCTGCCGCGTCCCCGCCGCGAGCTTACGGTGGAAAATCTCTGCGTCGCGGTCCCCGGCATGAACAAGCCTATCGTGTCCGACATCTCGTTCTCGCTGAAGTCGGGCATGGGACTGGCGCTGCTCGGCGCCAGTGCATCCGGCAAGACTTCGCTGTCGAAAGCGCTGGTCGGGATCTGGCCGGCTGCACAGGGCGTCGTTCGGCTCGACGGCGCGGCAATCGATCAATGGGGCAGCGCGGAACTGGGCCGCCATATCGGCTATCTGCCGCAGGAGGTGTCGCTGCTGGATGGCACGGTGGCCGAGAATATCTGCCGGTTCGACGAGAAGGCGACGTCAGAGGCAATCCTGAAGGCTGCGCGGATCGCCGGCGTGCACGACATGATCCTGCGTCTGCCGCAGGGATACGCGACGCGCATCGGTCAGGGCGGCATGTCGCTCTCCGCAGGCCAGCGCCAGCGGATTGGCCTTGCGCGCGCGGTCTACGGCGACCCGTTCCTGATCGTGCTCGATGAGCCCAACGCGAACCTTGACACCGACGGCGAGAATTCGCTGGGTGGCGCCATTCACACCTTGCGCCGCAACGGCAGCATCGTGATCGTCATATCGCATCGTCCGAGCGCGCTCGCCGTGCTGGACATGGCGATGGTGCTGTTTGAAGGGAAGACGATTGCGTTCGGGACGTGCGAGGAAATCTTTGCACGAATCGAGGCGGGATCGGGCAAGTCCGGGGCCGCAATGCATCCGGCCGCCGCGCGGACCGTCCGCGCGATGCGTCGCGCCGCGATTACCGAGACCGCCTGACCATGCCGCCCACACTCGCAACGGGACCATCGGAAGAGGCAGGCGTGACCCGCACGCCAAATTCGGATGCGCACGGACCGCAGGGCGCCGCCCTGGTGCTCGAGCTACAGCGTCTGCGCCGCGCCTTCGACGGCGAGATCCGCAGGCATCATGCCGGTTCGCATGGGCGGCGCCCGCAGTCCGACGCGTCGGTGCGATCCTCTGATCGCCGGGCCGGCAAGAGCAGGCGCAGGAAAAAGAGCAGGCTGGGACGCGTCATCGATTTCTGTCTCGTCCAGTTCGGATTGAAATCCCCCGCCATCGAGCGAGGCATCGCGCAGGATGAGATTCCAATTGCACCTCGCCAAACAGGCGATGGCCTTGTGTCTCGTCGTGTATTGACGATGGACCTGACGAAATCCGCATCGGCAATCGATACGCCACGAGTGAACCTTTCGCCGTCGTTGACGCCCGCGAAGTCCGTTGAACGCATGCTGCGCGTTGGCGGCGTCAGTCTGGTCGCGGCAACGTCATTCCTGCTCGGGCGCAATGGCCACGCCGGCGCGATTGATGCCGCCGATGCCAGCCTGCTGACACGCGCCGGCCGGTCGTATGAGAACGAGTTGCGGACCGGCCTTCGTGTTCTGCTCGTCGTCACCCTCTTGGGCGGTGGCTGGCTTGCGCTGGCTCCGCTCGCAGGCGCCGTCGTGGTGCCGGGAAATCTCGTCGTGCAGTCCAATGTGAAATCGATTCAGCATCCGACCGGCGGCGTGGTCGCGGAAATCAAGGTTACCGACGGCGCGCGGGTAGCCGCGGGTGATCTCCTGCTGCGGCTCGACGCCACCCAGGTGCAGGCCAGCCTTCAGATCGTAAGCAAGCAGCTCGACGAGGTCCGCGCGCGGATTGCGCGGCTGACTGCCGAGCGGGATGGCCTCGCCCAGGTTGAATTTCCCGCCGTGTTGACGGCGCGCGCAGGCGATGCCAACGTCCGCGGCCTGCTGAATTCGGAGACCTCCTTGTTCAAGGCCCGTTCGGAGGGGCGCGCGAGCCAGAAGAATCTCTTGCAGAGCAAGATCACGCAGCTCAGCCAGGAAACGTCGGGGCTGGAGGCCCAGGTTTCTTCCAAGCTGAAGCAGCTCGACCTGATCGCCGGCGAGCTCACGGGGGTGCAGGATCTCTACGACAAGCGGCTGGTGCCGCTGGCGCGCCTGACGACGTTGCAGCGCGAAACCGCCCGGATCGAAGGCGAGCGCGGGCAATTGATATCCTCGATCGCCGAGACAAGAACGAAGGTCGATGAGAATCAACTCCAGATCGCCCGGCTCGATCAGGACTTCCGCACCGACGTGGTCAAGGAGCTTGGCGAGACCCAGGGCAAGGAAGCCGAACTCATCGAACGTGGCGTTGCCGCCCGGGATCAACTCAACCGTATCGAGCTGCGCGCGCCGACGTCGGGCACGATCCACCAGCTTTCCGTCCATACGATCGGCGGCGTGATCCGTCCCGGCGACGTCATCATGCAGCTCGTTCCCGACGCGGACGATCTGCTTGTCGAAGCGAAGCTTCAGCCGCATGACATCGACCAGGTCCGCCCGGGGCAGCAGGCGTTCGTCCGTTTCTCGTCGTTCAATCAGCGGACTACACCGCAGCTCGCCGGCACGGTGTCGCTGGTATCGGCCGACATCAGGCACGATTCTCAGACCAATGCGTCCTATTACTCGGTCCGGGTCGTGCTGCCCGATGACGAGCGTCGCCGGCTCGGCGGCCTACAACTCGTTCCGGGCATGCCGGCCGAGGTCTTCATGCAGACCGGGAGCCGCACGATGATGAGCTATCTGTTCAAGCCCATCACCGAGCAGTTCAATCGGGCTTTTGTTGAGCGGTAGCCGCCGCTGCGCGATCCTGCATCCCGCCGTGGTACTCGCATTCGCGGATCGCACGCACGTCCTGCTCACCGCTATCGCCCATCCGCGCATCGTGCCCGATGGCGCCGGTGCGCTCGGGCTGATCTGGGCGATCGCCGCCTATTCGATCGTGTTCGGCATCACCTTCATCGCGCCGGCGTTGCGGCTGAGGAACCACGAGTACGAGCCGGTCGCGGCATAGCGCGGGCGAGCAGGCATCGGCCGGCACGGCCAAGCCGTCGACTTCCGGCTCGGGACGCGATATTTCCCCGAGCCGGTCCGGTCTGCTATGGCAGGGGGGCCTGTTTTTACTTCCGGATCGATCCCGCAGGAAAGCGTTCCCGATGGTTGTCATGATGCTGGCGAGCGGTTCTTGATGGACGCGCCGGTGCGCGGAATCGCCCCGCGAGAGCAGCGTGACCGTGTCATTCCGCTGCGCAAGTCGGATGTCATCGACGGGCTGATTGCAGAGGGCCGGCTCGACGAAGCTGACCAGGCGAGGTTCAGGCAACTGGCCCGCATGCTCGGCGCCATCCTGCATTACGACTATCTCGAAGAACTCGATCGGCTGCGCGAGACCTACTTTTACTTCGATCCCGAGATCGATCCGCACGAGTTCGGCTCGGCCAAGGATTTGAACGCGGCTTATCGGGAATTGACCGATGAATTCGTCCGCGTATTGACGGACGCCAACTTCATCGAGGTCTCGCATGCGGAGATCACGAAAGCCTTCGCCGAAGGCGCCCGTGTCAGGGTGAAGATCAAGGCGCCGGTCGAGGATTATCGCGACGTCCGCATGTTCCGCCGCGGCTCTCACATGGAGACGATCAAGGTGCCGGCCTGGTTCGGCCTGCGCCGGCGGCCGCTGGAGATCATGGTCTATGACGACGTCGTGCTGATGGTCGCAACCAAGCCTGACGGCATGGACGCGGCCGACAACCGGCTGGCCCTGCTGAGCGCAAGGCGCGGCGGACAAAAAGTCCGCAGCGGCGCGATGCTGCTAAAATACTTCCGCCACATCGCGCGCGCCGACCTCAAGGCGCTGTTTCCCAATGTCCGCGTGGTCAGGAGCCTGATCGATCACCTCACGCTGGGCGTGCCGGCGATTCTCGGCGGCGTGCCGATCCTCATCAAGCTGGCGTCGACCATGACGGTGCTGTTTCTGGTCGCCGGCTTCTATCTCGGGCTATCAGGCACGATCCACGACAAGGACGTGGAGCAGGCGCTGGCCGCGCTCAGCGGACTGCTGGCACTCGGCGCGTTCCTGCTGCGGCAATGGGGAAATTTCCACCGCCAGTCGCTGGTCCATCAGAAGCAGCTCACCGACAATGTCTATTACCGCAACGTCAACAATAATTCCGGCATCTTCAGCTATCTGATCGGCGAAGCCGAGGATCAGGATTGGAAGGAAACGCTGCTGGCGTACTACGGCCTGCTGACCGAAGCCGCGCCTATTGCACGCGAATTGCTGGATACGCGCATCGAGGAGCTTCTGGCTCGCATGATCGGAATCTCCGCCGATTTCGACGTCGACCACGCTCTGTCGCGGCTAAGGCAGTATGACCTTGTCGTCGAGACCGGCGACGGCTTGATAGCGGTGCCGCTTGCCGACGCGCTGGCGCGCCTCGACCGGAAATGGAAGGGGCTGTTGCAGCCGGCGGCCTGACGGCCAAAGTACGCACGCACGAGGCGGCTCGGCGCATCGGGCGGCAGCCATCGGGACGACCCCTTGCGTCGCTTCCCATTGACGGCGCAGGCCGGTACGATGCGCTGAACTAGAGCGTCGGTCCGGGGGCTATCGGATGAGGCGGCGTGAATTTATTCAATTAATCGGCGGCGCGGCTGCCGCCTGGCCCGTCGTCGCTCGGGGCCAGCAATCGACCAGGATTCTGGTCGTTGGCTTTCTGGTACCCGGTTCGCAAGCTTCGCACGGCGCGTGGGTTGCGGCATTCGGACAGCGGATGTCAGAACTTGGCTGGAGCGAAGGCCGTAATATCACGATCGAACACCGGTGGGCCGTAGGCGATAACCAGCGCATGACGGAGTTCGCCGCCGAATTCGTTCAGCGCAAGGTTGACGTCATCGTCAGCTCGGCAAACGGCGTCCGAATCGCAAGACAAGCGACATCCAGTATCCCGATCGTGTTCGCCGCGTTCGGCGATCCCGTCGCCGCGGGGCTGGCCGTGAGCTTGGCAAGACCGGGCGGCAATGCCACAGGCCTGACGGTTCAGCCGAGCGATCTTGCCGGCAAGCGCATCGGTCTGTTGCGCGAGATCATTCCGAACTTCCGCCGCCTCTCGGCGCTGACCAATGTCGCTTCCACCAATTTTTCGGAGGCCGAGGGAATCCGAACGGCGGCTGCCGCATTCGGTATCGAGGCCAAGATCTTCGAGATCCGCACCTCTGACGATATCGCGACCGCGCTCGCAAACCTCAAGGGTACGGATGCGCTTTATGTGCTGAGCGAACCGCTTGTGAATGCCTACAAGGCCAAGATCATCGAAACGGTCACGGCTGAGAAAATTCCGACAGTCTTCGGCTTCCGCGAATTCGTGGATGCCGGCGGCCTGATGTCTTACGGGCCGAATTTTTCCGACCTGTTTCGGCGTGCCGCCGACTTTGCCGATAAAATCCTGCGGG
Organism: Bradyrhizobium lablabi; assembly: GCF_018129385.1. GTDB lineage: Bacteria > Pseudomonadota > Alphaproteobacteria > Rhizobiales > Xanthobacteraceae > Bradyrhizobium > Bradyrhizobium lablabi_C. The sequence continues at coordinate 109,331 of NZ_JAFCLN010000007.1, read as the reverse complement.
GGCCAAGCCCGCCGACATTCCGGTGCAGCAGCCCGTAAAATTCGACCTGATCATCAATTTGAAGGCGGCGCGCGCAATTGGACTCAAGATCCCGGAATCGTTCCTGCTGCTCGCCGACGAGGTGATCGAGTGAGGCTTGCGCTGTTCAGCGCAAGCTGGCGTTGATCTTGTCCAGCGCCGCGGAGCCGGGGCAGAGCGCCTTCTCGTCCAGCGTATTCAGCGGTGTCTCGACGGTGTCGAGATGGGCGTGCAGGTCTTCGGCTTCCGGATCGACATAGAGCAGCCCGGTGACGATCTGGCCCTTGGCCGCATGCTTTTGCAGGAAATTCTGCGCACCCAGCCGGTCATGCGGATCGTAGTCGGCATCGAGCTTGCGCAGCGCGAGCTTGGTGCCGTCGTGCTGCTCCACCACCTGCACGGTGCCCGGCGCATAGTCCACCGCGATCGGTTCGCGGCCGACCAGCACGTCGAGCCGGTTCACGGCGTCGTTGTGCTCGCGAACGTAATCAAAGCTCTTGGTCGAGCCGGCATGGTTGTTGAAGGCGATGCAGGGGCTGATCACGTCGATGAAGGATGCACCCTTGTGGCGGATCGCGGCGGCGATCAGCGGCACGAGCTGGGTCTTGTCGCCGGAGAAACTGCGGGCGACGAAGGTCGCGCCGAGTTGCAGCGCGATCGCCACGAGGTCGATCGCATTGTCGGTGTTCGTCACGCCCTTCTTCGACTTCGAGCCGAAATCGGCGGTGGCCGAGAACTGGCCCTTGGTCAGGCCGTATACGCCGTTGTTCTCGACGATATAGGTCATGTTGACGCCGCGCCGGATCGAATGCGCGAACTGGCCAAAGCCGATCGAGGCGGAGTCGCCGTCGCCGGAGACGCCGAGATAGATCAGGTCGCGGTTGGCAAGGTTGGCGCCGGTCAGCACCGACGGCATGCGGCCGTGCACCGAATTGAAGCCATGCGAATTGCCGAGGAAATAGTCCGGCGTCTTGGACGAGCAGCCGATGCCGGAGATCTTCGCCACCCGGTGCGGCTCGATCGACAGCTCGTAGCAGGCCTCGATGATCGAGGCGGTGATCGAGTCGTGACCGCAGCCGGCGCACAGCGTCGAGATTTTTCCCTCGTAATCACGGTGGGTATAGCCCAGCTCGTTCTTCGGCAGGCCCGGATGATGGAATTTCGGTTTCGCAATATAGGTCATGACACGGCCTTGCGGAGTGGGGTCACCTTGAGATGGTCCTGATGGTCGCCGATCGCATTCGCGATGAAGCGCGCCGTGATCGGGGTGCCGTCATAATGCAGGATCGGCACCAGCCGCACCGGATCGATGCCGTTCTCGTTGACGATCAGCGAGCGAAGCTGAGCGTCACGGTTCTGTTCGACGACGTAAACAAAATCATGGTCGGCAATAAAGCTCGCGACGCTGGAATGGAACGGGAAGGCGCGGATGCGCAAGCGGTCGAGATGATGGCCACGCGCTTCCAGCAGCCCGATCGCCTCGTCCATCGCAGGCGAGGTCGAGCCGAAATAGATCACGCCGTACTTGGTCGGCTTGCCGGCGTTGGCCTGCAGCGGCCGCGGCACCAGATCCTGCGCGGTCTCGAACTTGCGCACCAGGCGCTGCATGTTGTCGGCATAGACGGCGCCTTCTTCCGAATAACGCGCATATCGGTCGCGCGAGGTGCCGCGGGTAAAATAGGAGCCCTTGGTCGGATGCGTGCCGGGATAGGTGCGGTAGGGGATGCCGTCGCCGTCGACGTCGAGATAACGGCCGAAATCGCGGCCTTCCTCCAGCATCTCCGCCGTCATCACCTTGCCGCGGTCATATTGCCTTGCGTCGTCCCACTTCAGCGGACGGCAGAGGCGGTGGTTCATGCCGATGTCGAGATCGAGCATCAGGAAGATCGTGGTCTGTAGCCGCTCGGCAAGGTCGAACGAGTGCGCCGCGAATTCGAACGCCTCGGCCGGATCCTCGGGGAACAGCAGCACATGCTTGGTGTCGCCATGCGAGGCATAGGCGCACGCAATGATGTCGCATTGCTGGGTGCGCGTCGGCATGCCGGTGGAGGGGCCGGCGCGCTGGATGTTCATGATCACGGCCGGAATTTCGGCAAAGTATGAGAGGCCGATGAACTCCGTCATCAGGGAGATGCCGGGACCGGAAGTCGCGGTGAAGGCGCGCGCGCCGTTCCAGGAGGCGCCGATCACGATGCCGATCGAGGCGAGTTCATCCTCGCCCTGCACGATGGCGTACTTTGCCTTGCCGGTTTCCGGATCGTGACGCAGCCTCTTGCAATGGCTGGTAAAAGCCTCCGCCACGGACGACGACGGCGTGATCGGGTACCAGGCGCAGACCGTGGCGCCGCCATAGACGGCGCCGAGCGCAGCGGCGCTGTTGCCCTCGATGAAAATGCGCTCGCCGACCTTGTCGGCCTTCTTCACCCGCAGCCCGATCGGGCATTTCAAATTCTGCAATGCCCAGTCGCGGCCGAGATGCAGCGCATGGACGTTGGAGGACAGCAGCTTCTCCTTGCCCTTGTACTGCTCGCCGATCAGTTGCTCGATCAGCTTGTAGTCCATGTCGAACAGGGCGGACAGCGCGCCGAGATAGATGATGTTCTTGAAAAGCTGGCGCTGGCGCGGATCGGTATAGGTCGAGTTGGTGATGGCGGTCAGCGGCACGCCGATGACAGTGATATCCGCGCGGAATTTCGACGTCGGCATCGGCTTGGTGGAATCGTAGAACAGATAGCCGCCGGGTTCGATCGAGGCGACGTCCTTGTCCCAGGTCTGCGGGTTCATCGCCACCATCATGTCGACGCCGCCGCGGGCGCCGAGATGGCCGTCCTCGGTGACGCGCACCTCATACCAGGTCGGCAGGCCCTGGATGTTGGAGGGGAAGATGTTGCGAGGGCTGACCGGCACACCGTGGCGCAGGATCGAGCGCGCGAACAGCTCGTTGGCGCTGGCCGAACCCGAGCCGTTGACGTTGGCGAAGCGGACGACGAAGTCGTTTACGCTGCTGATCGGGCTTTGGTCTGGCATGTGGATCCCGCGTAAGTCATGTCGATGAGGTACTTTTGCATGTCCCAGGCGCCGGTCGGGCAGCGCTCGGCACACAGGCCGCAATGCAGGCAGACGTCTTCGTCCTTCACCATGACGCGGCCGGTCTTCAGCCCGTCCTGCACATAGAGGGCCTGGTCGTGATGCGGCGACGGCGCGCTCAGCCGCTGGCGCAGATCATCTTCCTCGCCATTCTCTGTGAAGGTGATGCAGTCCATCGGGCATATGTCGACGCAGGCGTCGCACTCGATGCAGAGCGGTGCTGAAAACACCGTCTGCACGTCGCAGTTCAGGCAGCGCTGCGCCTCGCCGAGCGCGAGCTTGACGTCGTAGCCGAGCTCGACCTCGGCGCGGATATCCTTCAGCGCGATCACCTTGTCGCGATGCGGCACCTTGAAGCGCTTGTCGGCGGAGATGTCGTTGTCATAGCTCCACTCGTGGATGCCCATCTTCTGCGAAGAGACATGTACCTCCGGCAGCGGGCGCTCGTTGATGTCCTCGCCCGAGAGCAGCTTGTGGATCGACAGCGCGGCGTCATGGCCATGCGCCACCGCCCAGATGATGTTTTTCGGGCCGAACGCCGCGTCGCCGCCGAAGAACACCTTCGGGTTGGTGGAGACAAAGGTCTTGGGATCGACCTTCGGCATGTTCCACTTGTCGAACTCGATGCCGCAATCGCGCTCGATCCAGGGGAACGCGTTCTCCTGGCCGACCGCGACCAGCACGTCGTCGCAGGGAATGGTCTGGTCCGGCTCGCCCGCGGGCACCAGATTGCGGCGTCCCTTGGCGTCGTATTCCGCCTTCACCTTCTGGAAAGTGACGCCGGTGAGCTTGCCGTTGTTGTGGATGAAGGCGACCGGCACCATGAAGTTGAGGATCGGAATATCCTCATGCATGGCGTCTTCCTTCTCCCAGGGAGAGGCCTTCATCTCCTCAAAACCGGAGCGCACCACGACCTTGACGTCGCTGCCGCCGAGGCGGCGGGCGGTGCGGCAGCAGTCCATCGCGGTGTTGCCGCCGCCGAGCACGATGACGCGGCGGCCGATCTTGTCGACGTGACCGAACGAGACGTTGGCGAGCCATTCGATGCCGATATGGATGTTGCTGGCTGCTTCCTTGCGGCCGGGAATATCGAGCTCGCGGCCGCGCGGCGCACCGGAGCCGACGAAGATCGCGTCGTAGTTTTCGGCAAGCAGCTTCTTCAGGCTGTCGACGCGGTGTCCGCCTTTGAATTCGACGCCGAGACCCAGGATGTAGCCGGTCTCCTCGTCGATCACGGAGTCGGGCAGCCGGAATTTCGGAATCTGGCTGCGCATCATGCCGCCGGCCTTCGGGTCGGAATCGAACACCGTGCAGTGATAGCCGAGCGGCGCGAGGTCGCGTGCCACCGCCAGCGAAGCGGGGCCGCCGCCGACCAGCGCAATGCGCTTGCCGTTCTTCGGCCCAGGCTTCGGCATGCGATGCTGGACGTTGTCCTTAAAGTCGGCGGCGACGCGCTTGAGGCGGCAGATCGCGACCGGATTTTCCTCGACCCGGCCGCGCCGGCAGGCCGGCTCGCACGGACGATCGCAGGTGCGTCCCAAAATTCCGGGAAACACATTCGATTTCCAATTGATCATGTAGGCGTCGCTGTAACGCCCATCAGCAATCAACCGGATATATTCGGGGACGGGGGTGTGCGCGGGACAAGCCCATTGGCAGTCGACCACTTTGTGGAAGTAGTCGGGCGCCGAGATGTCAGTCGGTTTCATTCCTACCTTGTCCGCGCGGGCAACGTAGCAAAGGCGCGCGGCCTCATTTTGCCGACGAACGCTTACCGAGCGTTCTTGTGGTTTTTGAATTGCATCATAGGCTTACCTTATTAGAGCCATTCCAGAGCCCGCACAAAGGCCTTTTTGTCTCATCTCCAGTTTTCGTGAGCGGAGCTGGGTTGCAGCGTTAATGACGGCATAAATCGAATGCGGCAATGCAGCATGTGCAGTGCAGCGGTGGTATGTCAGGCGTCGGGAAGATCGCTTTTTGCGAGATCGAACAGCAATCGATAGATGCCGCTCGAAATCACCAGCGGTTTCAACGCGGCATTGTCGGTAAAACGCGCCGCATTCGCAGCAATCGCGCTCACATCCGTGCCATCGATCAAAATGAACCAATCGCCGGCGCCCGGATTCGATGCCGCCGCCTCGTCCGTCAGCGGCCGTGAAAGTACGGGATCGCCCTCGATCAGGTGCATCGAGATGATCCCGTCGAGCTTTGCCGGATCGAGCAGTTCGCCCAGCGCGGCCCGCAATTTTTCCGCGCCGCCTTCGGGCGGACGAACCCGCACAATGCCGAGCGCCGCGCCGCGGCCCACGCCATGGCTGATGGTGATGCGCGCCACCGAACGGATCATGTTTTTGAAGCGGGCAATATTGGCCTTCGACCAGTCGGTCTGGCTCGCCAGCGCCTTGCGATAGGCCGGGCTGTCCAGCACGTCGAACGTCACGGTGGAATAAAGGCTGAGATATTTCGGCTTGCCGTCATGCGCGACGTAGCGCCGTGCCTCGAGGAAGCCGTCGATCGCAACGCGCTCCTCGAGATGCTCGCGATCGTACCAGCGGTTGAACTCGGCCTCGTGCGCGGCATCGATGTCCATCGACGTCAGCAGCATGCCCTTTCCGGCGATCGGCATTTTCTAGATTTCCTTATCGGGTGATCCGCGAAGCCACATCCGCAACCGCCTTCATCACCGCGTTGCGCACGCCGGGATCATACAACGTATGGCCCGCGCCTTCGGCGATGCGGATTTCTGCATCCAACCACACCGCGGCAAGTGCATGCGAGGTCGCTGGCGGGCATAATAGGTCGTAACGTCCTTGCACGATGATGCCGGGAATGCCGGCGAGTTTCCCGGCTTCCGCGATCAACTGGTCAGGCCGCATAAAACTGTTGTTCTGAAAGTAATGCGCTTCCATAAAAGGCGTTGCGGGCAGGGCGCCCGAATGCAGCGATTGACGGTTGAGGCGCGTGCGGTTTGGCGCATGCTCGGAAAGAATACGCTCGGTCTCGCCCCAGGCGCGCGCGGCGGGACCGTGGATGGCGGGATCTGGGTCGAGGATGCGGCGGAAATAGGCGTCGATCGGCTGTGCGCGTTCTTCCGGCGGCAGCACGCTCAGAAAATCCTCATAGAGGCCCGGGTAGAAACGCGGCAGCGAGGAGAGAAAGCCGTTTTCGATTTCCTCGCGCGTGCCGAGGAAGGTGGCGCGCAGGACGATGCCGCTCACGCGCTCGGGATGCGCCTCTGCATACGCCAGCGCCAAGGTCGCGCCCCAGGAGCCGCCGACCACCATCCAGCGCTTGAAGCCGAATTTTTCGCGGATCATCTCCATATCCGCGATCAGGAGCTGTGTCGTGTTGTTCTCGCGCAGGCCCTTTGGCCTGCCGCGGCCAGCGCCGCGCTGGTCGAACAGGATGGCGTGAAAGCGCTCGGGGTCGAACAGGCGGCGGTGATCGGGCTGGCAGCCGCTGCCGGGGCCGCCATGCAGATAGACCGCGGGGATGCCGTCGGCGCGGCCGACGCTTTCGACATAAATTTCGTGGCCGTCGCCGACCGAAAACATTTCCGAGGTCAGCGGTGCAAAGGGATCGGCGCGTCTGGTGGATTTTTGCGCGTCGGCGTCAGGCGCCATGATCGTCTACCGTCTCCAGCGTGCCGCCGGCAAAGTTGCGATAGAGGAAGCGCGTCTGCTCCGAGGCGGCATCCTGCTCGGCCTGCCTGAAGATCGCTTCGTGCATCGGCGACAGTGTGCAGGCCGGATCGGTATTGCCGGCATCGCCGGTCAGTGCAAACGCCTGGCAGCGGCACCCGCCGAAATCCTGCTCGCGATATTCGCAGGATTTGCACGGTTCGGGCATCCACCCCGTTCCGCGATAGCGGTTGAACGCCTCGGAGTTTTGCCAGATCCACGCAATCGAATGATTGGAGCGCACCGACTCGAACTCAAGTCCGGTAATGGACTCGGCGGCATGACACGGCAAAATCTTGCCCGAGGGTGAGATGTTGAAGAACTGCCGGCCCCAGCCGCCCATGCATTTTTTCGGCCGCAGCGCGTAGTAGTCGGGCACGACATAGTCGATCGCGAGCACGCCCTTCAGCCGCACTTGGGCTTCCTCGACGAGACGGCTGGTTTCCTCGATCTGCTCGAACGTCGGCATCAGCGCGGCGCGGTTCTTCAGCGCCCAGCCGTAATACTGCACATTGGCCACTTCCAGCCGGTCGGCATCGAGATCGACCGCCATCTGGATGATGTCGGAAAGCTGATGCAGGTTTTGCCGGTGCATGACCGCGTTGACCGTCAGCGGCAGGTCCAGCTCGCGCGTCCAACGCGCGGCCTCGATCTTCTTTTCGTGCGACTTCTTCAGGCCCGCGACACGGTCGGCCACGACGGGTTCATTGCCCTGAAAGCTGATCTGCACATGGCAGAGCCCGGCATCGGCCAGTGCGGAAAGCTTTTCCTTTGTCAGCAGCACCGCCGAGGTGATGAGGTTGGTGTAGAGCCCGACATCGCTGGCATGCTGCACCAGTTCGACCAGATCCTTGCGCGCGGTTGGCTCGCCGCCGGAAAAATGGATTTGCAGCACGCCGATCTCGGCAAGCTCGGAAAGAACTTTTTTCCACTCGTCGGTGGTGAGCTCGCTGCCGGCGCGATCCAGCTCGACCGGATTGGAGCAATAGGGACATTGCAGCGGGCAGCGATGGGTCAGCTCGGCGAGCACCGCCAGCGGAATGCCAAAAGTTTCCGCCGTCGAGCCGCGCCGCTCCAGCGCCGCGAGCCCGTCGGTGGGGCTGCTGGCAACTGACGCGGCATCTGTCAGGGTCGGGCTCATGGCGTCTTCTCGCGGGCTTCGGTCAGAAACCCCTTGTCGGCAAGATCCTGTAGCATGGCGACGACGTCCGTCACGATCGCCTCGCGCGGCGCGGCGTATTTGGCTGCGAGCAGTTCGACCACATCGGCGACGCTGCGCGCGCCGTCGCACAACTTTAGCACCTCGACCGCGATCTCGTCCGGCGCCAGCACGCGCTCGGGCGCGAGGATCACCCAGACCTGCCGCGTCTCGTCGAAACGCAGCTTGGCGTGCCGCGGCAGAATCGGCCGGCTCGTTTCATTGACCTGGATGTTGCGGCTCGCCATCTCAATTCTCTTTCGGCACGAACGCGCCCGGCGGAATGAAGCCGTTGACATAGGCATGGTACAACGCGTCGAGCTGCACCCACAGTACGTTGGTCTTGAAGATCAGCGCATTGCAGACCGCCTCGCGCTGCTGCGGCGTCGTGGCGTGCTCCTTGACATATTCCAGCGCAAATCCGGCATCGCGCGGCGCCTGCGTCAGGCGGCGGCTGAAATAGCTCATGATGTCGGGGTTGACGAAATCATAGTGCTTCAGCATCCCCGAGATGCGTTCCTCATGCAGGTTCGGCGCGAACAATTCGGTGAGCGAAGAGGCGATCGCCTCCAGCGGCGTCCGGTCACGGACGAAATGCACATAGGCTTCCACCGCAAAGCGCGTCGCCGGCAAAATGCCTTCGGTCGATTCCACATAGGCGCTGTCGAGCCCGAGCCCTTCGGTGAGCTTGAGCCAGCGCTCGATGCCCCCCTCGCTGCCGACGTCGCCGTCATGATCCTCGATGCGGTGCCGCCATTCCATCCGGATATGGCGCTCGCGGAACCGCGAAATCACCACTGCGTCCTTTAGCGGAATCGTGCTCTGGTAATAGTAACGGTTCAGCGCCCAGGCCTGCACCTGACCCTTGCTAAGCTTGCCGCCATGCAGCAGGCGGTGGAACGGATGCAGGCTGTGGTAGCGCGTCGCGCCGATCTGGCGCAGCGTCGCTTCCAGCTCACCGGCATTGCTCAGCGAAATGCCCTTGCCGATCGACAGGGCCGTCATTCCGCTCGTGGGCACCATGTTCACAGCACGATCTCCGTTCCATCGGCCGGGATATGCCAGCCGGCCTGTTCCAGCTTCTGCCGCTCGGCCGAGCCGTTCAGCAGTGCCGGATTGGAGTTGTTGATATGCAAGAACATCTTCTTGCCGATGTCGAGAGCGGCGAGGCTTTCGATCGCGCCCTGATCGCCCGACATCGAAATATGTCCCATGCTCTGTCCCGTCTTTTGCCCAAGCCCGGCCGCAATCAGTTCATTGTCGCGCCACACCGTGCCGTCGAAGAACACCAGGGGCGCGCCGTCCAGCCGCGCCTTCAGAGCGTCGGTCACCCGTGCGCAAGCGGCGATGAAGTAGAAATACTTGCCGCTCGCTTTGTCTTCAATGCGCAGGCCCAGCGTATCGCCCACGCCGTCGCCGCCAGCCGGATGCGCCTTGCCCTCGAGATACCAGGCGCCCTTGCCGGGAACTTCGAACGGCAGCACCTCGATGCCGGAGGGTGAGCCGTCGGGCAGGGCGGGCAAAAAAGGCCGGTCTACCTCGATCGGCTGCCGCCTGACGTTCTTTTCGCCGAGCACATTGAAGATGCTGTTGGATTGCAGGATCGCAAGCACGCGGCCGTGCGCATAGATCGTGAAGGGCGAGCCCTCCCGCATCGACAGCAGGCCTGCGACCGCGTCAATCTCGCCATTGGTCAGGATCACACCCGCGATCGGGCTGTGCCGAAGCTGGCCCCGCTTTGGATGAAGCTGCGGCGCGGCAATCAGTTGCTGGCGCAGGTCGGGCGATGCGTTGACGAGGAACCAGTGCTCATTGTCGCGGCTGACCGCGATCGAGCATTGCGTGCTTCTCAGTTCCGGATTTTCGCTTCGCGCCTTCAGGCATACCGGGCACCCGCAATTCCATTGCGGAACACCACCACCTGCCGCGGCGCCCAGGACGACGACGCGAAGCATGATCCGTCACTCCGGAAAAGCTCGAATTCTGCAATTCGAACGCTGAACTGGGCCCAAAACGTTTCGAGGTGGACACCGGCGCCGGACACATTCCCGAAATCGGGATTGCATCACACCCGGATGTCCACCTTCGATAGACGTGGAGAAATCGCGGTCGGCTTACTTGCGGGCCGCACACGCATACATGTTGATTTCCATGCCGACCGGCACTTCTACGATCTTCGGTGCTTTCCAGGCCATTATGGCTCTCCCTTGAACCGGACGAACTTCCGCCCTGCTCATTAAGGTAGCGCGGAAAGAAAAGTTCGCCAGTGAAATCTTTCGCCATAAAATTTGCGTTGCGCATGCTGCGGCGCGAAAGGAAAATGCATTGAATGAACCGGGGCTTAGCTCAAAACAGCGTGAGATCAACGGTTTCGCAGTTGCTTGCAACCCCGCGAAGGCCGATGTGTCCATGCTTCGGGCGTGCCCGGTTCCGGAGAAGAAGCTGTGGGCCCACAGGCCGCAGCCCCCAAAGAAAGTCAGTTCCGCCCATGCCACGATACTTTTTCAACACCCGGATCGGCGACGAGCTGATCGCCGACCCGGAAGGGGAAGAGTTACGAAATCCCGATCGCGCCTGGGAAATGGCGCGCGCCATGATCCGCGAACTGCTGAAGACGGAAGGGACCGACGAGCGCCTTCTCAATGCGACGGTCGAAGTCACCGACGACGAAGGCGAGATCGTGCTGGAGTTTCCGTTTGCGGAAGCGCTGCTCGACATGCCCGACGATCGATCCGCCACGCGGCATTGATTGCAATCATTTCGGGCGCGCGAACCGAAATCGGCGAAATCGGAATGACGTGCTTCACACGCGCGATCTGATTTCCGATTGCGTATCGGCGGGCAAATATCACAGACTGCAACTTCGGAAAGCCCCCGGGGCCGGCATCGCGTGCCTGCGCGTGGAAATCGGGCTTCCGCCAGGGAGAACGTCCAATGCTGAACTGTTCATCTGCGTCGCGCAGCCTGTTGCTGACCGGCGCTTTTTTCGGTGCCCTTACCATTGGTGCGGCTGCACAACAGCCGGCGGCATCGCCGCCCGCGGCAAGCCCGCCGGCCGCCGCCGCGCCGCTGCCTCCGGGCTCGCCGCTGATCGGCCGTCCCGACAACAGTGAAGCCGCCGCCAAGCTGGCGCCGATCGCGCCGCCGCCGATTCCGGCCGCGGCCGACAAGCTGCCCACGGCCAAGCTTAAGGTGCCGCCCGGCTTCAACATTGAGGTCTACGCCTCCGGTCTCGCCAACGCGCGTTCGCTCGCCGAGGGCGACAAGGGCACGATCTTCGTTGGCTCGCGCCTGGTCGGCAATGTCTATGCCATCAGCAACAAGGACGGCAAACGCACGGTCAAGACGATCGCCTCGGGTCTGCACCGGCCGAACGGCGTCGCCTTCAAGAACGGCACGCTGTACATTGCCGAACTGTCGAAGATCTCCAAGGTCGAGAAGGCCGAGGACAATCTCGAAGGCCCGGCCAAGCTCGCGACGATCTACGACAATCTGCCGAAGGACGAGGCCCATGGCTGGAAGTTCATCGCCATCGGTCCGGACAACAAGCTCTATATTCCGGTCGGTCAGCCCGGCAACAACGTGCTGCACAGCGACGCGCACGGCCAGATCCGCCGCATCAATCTCGACGGCAGCGGCGGCGAAGTGATCGCGCGCGGCGTCCGCAACACCGTCGGCTTCGACTGGAATCCGGAAAACAAGCAGCTCTACTTCACCGACAACGGCCGCGACTGGATGTCGGAAGACGTGCCGGAGGATGAGCTCAACCGCATCACCAAGGTCGGCGAGCACTTTGGCGCGCCCTATTGCTTGCAGGGCAACATCGTCGATCCCGAATTCGGCTGGGGCAAATCCTGCTCCGACTACACCGCGCCGGTCACGCTTTTGGGCCCGCATTCGGCCGCACTCGGCATGCGCTTCTACACCGGAAAGATGTTCCCGGCCGCCTACAGGAACGCCATCATCGTGGCGCGCCACGGCTCCTGGAACAGGAGTAAGAAGGTCGGCGGCGACGTTCTCCTCGTCAAGCTGAACAAGGACGGTACTGTGAAGTCGACCGAGCCGTTCATCACCGGCTTCCTCGAGGACAACAAATATATCGGCCGTCCCGTGGACGTGATGCAGATGAAGGACGGCTCGCTGCTGGTCTCCGACGACTATAACGGCGCCGTCTATCGCGTCACCTACGGCAAGCAGAAGGTGGCGGACAAGAAGTAGCCACCACACCCACCGCCGTCATTGCGAGCGTAGCGAAGCAATCCAGAGCCGTGCAGGCACACTGGATTGCTTCGTTGCTGCGCTCCTCGCAATGATGAGGGTATAGTTCATGCGTAAGATCATCACCGCCCTCGCGTTTGCTCTCATCGCATCCGCCACCCATGCGCAATCCTTCGAGGAGCGCGTCGCGCCGTGCCTTGCCTGTCACGGCGAAAAGGGACAATCCGAAACCGAGAATACGCCCTCGCTCGGCGCCCAGCAGGCGCCGTACACGCTGATCCAGCTCTACATGTTTCGCGAAAAGCTGCGCGCCAACGAAATCATGAACGAGATGGCAAAGCCGCTGAGCGACGACGACCTCAGAACCTTCTCGGACTTCATCGCCAAATTGCCGAAGCCCGCGCCGCCCGCGGAGGCCGGCGATGCCGCGCGCATGCAGCGCGGGCAGGCGGCGGCGCAGCAGCACCGCTGCAATACCTGCCACAACCCGGATTATTCCGGCAAAGAGAACGTGCCGCGCATCGCCAACCAGCGTGAGGATTACCTCGCCAGGACGCTCACCGAATACAAGGGCAACGTCCGCCCCGGTTACGACGCCTCGATGGCCGACGTGATGGCGGCTGTGACGCCCGAGCAGATCGGCGATCTCGCCTATTATCTCGCCCGGGTTCGCTGACGTCCCCCCGCTGGCCATGCCACCCGTCCGGCGCTACAAGACCCCAAGGAAACGGAGTTGGTAATGCAGGACCTCTGGCGTCTGTCGGCGACCGATCTGGCCGGGCTGATCAAATCGAGAAAGGTTTCGGCCAAGGAGGCGGCCACCGCGGCGCTGGCGCGGCTCGATGCGGTCAATTCGAAAATCAATGCGGTGGTCGATCACAGGCCCGCCGAGGTGCTGGCCGAAGCAGCCGCAATCGATGCGAAGATCGCGCGCGGCGAGGATCCGGGCGTGCTGGCCGGCGTGCCTGTTACGGTCAAGGTCAATATCGACCAGCAGGGTTTTGCCACCACCAACGGGCTCAAGATCCAGAAGGACGCGATCGCGAAAGACAACAGCCCCGTCATCGACAACATGCGTAAGTCAGGCGCCGTCATTCTCGGCCGCACCAATTGTCCGGCTTTTTCCTATCGCTGGTTCACCACCAACCTCGTGCATGGCGACACCAAAAATCCACGCGATCCATCCATCACGCCCGGCGGCTCCTCGGGCGGCGCGGGCGCGGCGGTCGCGGCCGGCATCGGCCATATCGCGCATGGCACCGATATCGCCGGCTCGATCCGCTATCCCGCCTATGCCAACGGCGTGCATGGGCTGAGGCCAACGGTCGGCCGCATCGCAGCGTTCAACGCGGCGCTGCCGGAGCGCACCATTGGACCGCAAATCTCGGCGGTCTCCGGCCCGCTGGCGCGGACCATTGCCGATCTGCGCATCGCGCTTGAAGCGATGTCGGGTTTTGACGTGCGCGATCCCTGGTGGGTGCCGGCGCCGCTGCAAGGGCCGCCGCGCGAAAAGCGCGCCGCGCTCTGCCTCAATCCGGACGGGCTCGATCCCGTGCCGGAGGTGAAGGCCGCGGTCGCCGATGCCGGCAAGCGGCTCGCGCGCGCCGGCTGGACGGTCGAGGAAGTGGCTGATACCCCGCCGCTGCGCGAGGCCGCCGATTGGCAGACAAAACTCTGGCTCGGCGACAGCTACGAGGCGCAGCTTGCCGCTGCCGAACGCGAGGGCGATCCCGGCGCGCTCGCTTGCCTCAACGGCAACAGGTCAAAGGTGTTTCCGTTCGATGCCGCCGCGTTCTCCAAGGCGCTGACGCGGCGAGCGACGCTGGCGCGCGAATGGCTGCTGTTCCTGGAAAAATACGCCGTTGTGGTGATGCCGGTATCGGGCGAATTGCCGTTCCCCGACCATCTCGACCGCAAGGACGATGCATCCTTTACGCGGGTGTGGAAGGCGCAGTTGCCGCAGATCGCCATTCCCTTCATGGGGCTGCCGGGCTTGACGGTCTCCACGGGCCTGGTCGGTCGCGTCCCGGTCGGCGTGCAGGTCGTGTCCGGCCGCTACCGCGAGGACCTTTGCCTTGCCGCAGGCGAGGCGATTGAAGCCGGCGGCACGCCATCGGCCGCTATCGATCCCGCGGGCTGAAGAAGTCGATGCCGAGTATCTATGATTTCACCGCCAACTCGCTCGCTGGCGAGGCGGTGCCGCTGAAACGGTTTGAAGGTCAGGTGCTGCTGATCGTCAACACCGCGAGCGCGTGCGGATTCACGCCGCAATATCATGGACTGGAGGCGCTGCAGAAGGAATATTCGCCGCGCGGGTTTGCCGTGCTCGGCTTTCCCTGCAACCAGTTCGGCGCGCAGGAGCCGGGCGATGCCAGCCAGATCGCGGCGTTCTGCGAGACCAATTACGCCGTCACCTTTCCGATGTTCGCAAAAATCGACGTCAACGGCCGTAACGAGCACCCGCTGTATGCATATCTGAAGAGCCAGAAAACGGGCCTGCTCGGCGCCTCAATCAAATGGAATTTCACCAAATTCCTGATAGACCGCTCGGGAAAGGTGGTCGGGCGCTACGCGCCGACCGACCGTCCCGAAGCCCTGAAGAAAAACATCGAGGCCCTGCTGTGAACGACAAGCCCGCAAGCGACGTATTCCCCGACCGTCTCTCGGTCGATCCGAACAGCCCATATTACAATGAAGAGATTCTGGCGCGCGACGTCGGCATCCGCTTCAAGGGCGTCGAGAAGACCAATGTCGAGGAGTACTGCATCAGCGAGGGCTGGGTCCGCGTCACCGCGGGCAACGCCAAGGATCGTCGGGGCAATCCGCTGACCATCAAGGTGCACGGCACCGTCGAGCCGTATTTCCGCGACAAGGCGTAGACGCTCTGGCCCCCACCGTCATTGCGAGGAGCGCAGCGACGAAGCAATCCAGCTTTCTTGCAGCGAAGGAAGCTGGATTGCTTCGCTTCGCTCGCAATGACGAATAGAGACCCCGAGCGTTCTTACGAAGGTTTTCCACCATGTCCGTCCGCATCACCGACGTTGCCGAAATCACCAAGCCGATCTCCTCGCCGATCCGCAACGCCTATATCGACTTCACCAAGATGACGACCAGCCTCGTCGCCGTCGTCACCGACGTCGTGCGCGACGGCAAGCGCGTGGTCGGCTACGGCTTCAATTCCAACGGCCGCTACGGGCAGGGCGGCCTGATCCGCGAGCGCTTTGCGCCGCGCCTGCTGGAAGCCGATCCGAAATCGCTGCTCGATGGCAGCGGCGACAATCTCGACCCCGACAAGGTCTGGGCCGCCATGATGGCGAACGAGAAGCCGGGCGGCCATGGCGAGCGTTCGGTCGCGGTCGGCACCATCGACATGGCGGTGTGGGATGCGGTGGCGAAGATCGCGGGCAAGCCGCTGTTTCGTTTGCTGGCCGAGCGTCACGGCCGGAGCGCGAATCCAAAAGTCTTCGTCTATGCCGCCGGCGGCTATTACTATCCCGGCAAGGACCTCTCGGCATTGCGCGCCGAGATGCGCGGCTATCTCGACCGCGGCTACAATGTCGTGAAGATGAAGATCGGCGGCGCGCCGATTGCGGAAGATCGCGAGCGCATCGAGTCCGTGCTGAAGGAGATCGGCAACGATGCGCAGCTTGCGGTCGACGCCAACGGCCGTTTCGATCTGGAGACCGCGATCGCCTACTCAAAAATGTTGCGGGACTATCCGTTGTTCTGGTACGAGGAAGCCGGCGATCCCCTCGACTATGCGCTCCAGGCCGCGCTCGCAGAGTTCTATCCGGCGCCGATGGCGACCGGTGAAAATCTGTTTAGCCACCAGGATGCGCAAAATCTGATCCGCTACGGCGGCATGCGTCCCGACCGCGACTGGCTGCAATTCGATTGCGCGCTGTCCTATGGTCTCTGCGAATATCAGCGCACGCTGGCCGTGCTGCACACCCACGGCTGGTCGCCGAGCCGCTGCATCCCGCATGGCGGCCACCAGATGTCGCTCAACATCGCCGCGGGTCTCGACCTCGGCGGCAACGAGAGCTACCCCGACCTGTTCCAGCCCTATGGCGGCTTCCCCGACGGCGTGCGCGTCGAGAACGGGCACATCGTGATGCCGGAGTTGCCCGGCATCGGGTTCGAGGGAAAGAGTGATCTCTACAAGGAAATGAAGGCGCTGGCGGCCTGAGTGCGGTCTCCGGCCTATCGTTTTACCGATCATTGATCTCCAAAGGACGCCGCGATCGTGACCAGCAAACTTTCCCTTCCCCAACTCTCGCTCGCCAAGGACAAGATCCGGGTCTTGCTCCTCGAAGGCGTTAACGACAGCGCCGTCGAACTGATCGAGTCGGCCGGCTATTCCAGCACGACGCGCCTTGCCAAGGCGCTGGAGGGCGATGCGCTCAAGGAGGCCATCAAGGGCGTGCATCTCCTTGGTATCCGTTCCCGCACGCAGATCACCCCCGATGTTCTCGAGGCCGCGGACCGGCTGATTGCGATCGGATGCTTCAGCGTCGGCACCAATCAGGTGGACGTCGACGCCGCGCGGCGGAGCGGGATTCCCGTGTTTAACGCCCCGTTTTCCAATACGCGAAGCGTGGCCGAACTGGTGATTGGCGAGATCGTCATCCTGCTGCGCCGGATCGTTGCGCGTTCCAACGCGGCCCATCAGGGCCAATGGGATAAGTCCGCCAGCGATAGCTATGAAGTGAGAGGCAAGACGCTCGGCATCATCGGCTACGGCAATATCGGCTCGCAGCTTTCGAATCTCGCCGAAGCGATGGGCATGCGGGTCATTTTCTATGACCATACGGACAGACTTCGCCACGGCAACACCGAGCCGACCACGACCCTGCATGAGCTGCTGGCGCAGAGCGATGTCGTGACGATGCACGTGCCGGAAACACCGGCGACACACGGGATGATCGGACGCGAACAGATTGCCGCGATCAAGCCTGGCGCCTATTTCATCAACAACAGTCGCGGCACCGTCGTCGACCTCGAGGCACTCGCTGATGCGCTGCGCGAAGGCAGGCTTCGCGGCGCTGCGGTCGACGTCTTTCCGGTCGAGCCGCGCTCGAATGCGGAGCGCTTCGTGTCGCCGCTGCAAGGCCTGGAAAACGTCATCCTGACGCCGCACATCGGCGGTTCGACCGAAGAGGCGCAGGAACGCATCGGTGCCGAGGTGGCGCGCAAGCTGGTCGACTACAGCGATTCCGGCTCGACGATGGGCGCCGTCAATTTCCCCCAGGTCCAGCTACCGGCGCGGCCATCGGGCACGCGGTTCATTCAGGTCCAGCGCAACCTGCCGGGCATGCTGGGACGCCTGAATGACGTGATCGCGCGCCACTCCGTCAACATCGCCGCGCAATATTACGAGACCGCCCACGACGTCGGCTATGTGGTGCTCGATGCCGATGCCTCCGCGGCCGACGGACAGCGTGTGCTGGCAGATATCCGGGCTTTGGAGGGCACCATTCGCGCCCGCTTGCTCTACGAATACAAGATCTGACGTCAACTCGTCATGCCCGGGCTTGACCCGGGCATCCATCAATCTTCAAAAGAGTCATTCGTGAAGCTGGATGGCCGGGTCAGGCCCGGGCATGACGGAACGGAATGTGCTGGTCTGCTACGACCCCAGCCGCATATCCAGCAGCCGGCGGCCTTCGCCCTTGATCAGCTTCTTCACCGCGCTCGACGCAACCACCTCGCCGTCATTGGCATAGGCCTCGTGGTTCTTCTCGATGTCGTCCAGCCGGTAGAGATAATTGACCATGATCCCCGCGGACTCGCGCAAGCCCTTCAGCGAGAGGTCGCCGAGCCAGTCGATCCGCTCCAGCCGCGCGCCGTTGCCGAGATGGAAGCGCGCCACCGAGTCGATCAGCCGTCCCTTCGGCGTGCGCGCTCTCAGGAAATAATGCGCGGCCAGGGGCTCCAGCACCGCGCGAAGCTGTGAAGTCAGTTCGGCGTTCTCGAACCAGTCCGGCTTGTCGAGATTTTGCAGCAGCTCACGCTCTTCCTCGCTGACCGGCACGTCGTTGGCCGTCTTCAGCCATTGCATGAATCCCGGCACGGGCGACAGCGTCACAAAGGTGTCGAGCTTCGGCAGTTCGCGACGCAATTCCTCGGCCACCTGCTTGATCAGGAAGCTGCCGAAGGAAATGCCGCCCAGCCCCCGCTGCGTATTGGAGATGGAGTAGAACACCGCAGTGCGCGCGCGCTCGATCGGCGTGAGCTCGCGCTGTTCGGCGAGCAGCGGCGCAATCGCGTTCGGGATTGTCTCCGTTAGCGCCACCTCGACGAAGATCAGCGGCGCATCCGGCATCGCCGGATGGAAGAACGCGTAGCAGCGGCGGTCGATCGGATCGATGCGGCGGCGCAAATCGTTCCAGTCGCGGATCTCGTGCACCGCCTCGTAGCGGATGATCTGTTCCAGAATGTTGGCTGGCGTCGACCAGTCGATCCTGCGCAGCACGAGGAATCCCCTGTTGAACCAAGAAGAGAGCAGATGAACGATGTCGCGGTCGAGCCCGTCGAGATCGTTGCGGCCTTTTGCGAGGCCCAGCAGGTCCGCGCGCATCCGCACCAGTTCGCTGGTGCCGCCCGGCGCGCGATTGAGCCGCCGGAACAGTTCTTGCCGGCGCGGCTCGGAGGCAAAGTGCAGGTCGCTGGCGTCGTCGTCGGAGGGGTCCGCGCGCCAGCTTTCAATTGCTTTCGCCAGTTTTGCGCGGTCCGGTCCGTAATGGCGCGCCAGATATTCGAAGAAGGTCAGTTGCGCAGTGGAGTCGAGCTCGTGATAGCCGTCGAGCACCTCGCGCGCCATCGCGGTGCCGGACGCTTCGCCACGGCCGGACAGCAGCGCTTCGCACAATTCGATCAGGTCGGAGGCGTCCTGCTTGCCGTCGGGTTCTTCACCCCTGCGCAGCAGCGTGCGCCCGCGCTCGGAAATGGTGGCGAGGAGGTCGGAGAAGAACGCGTTGGCCATGTCGGTCGTCGAATCCTTTGGGGTTCGGCGGACGGTGCCATAGATTTATGGCGGCCGCCGCCACAATCAAGCGCGACCATCGGACGTCATGCCCGCGAAGGCGGGCATCCAGTACGCCGCGGCCTCTCGGCTTAGCAACAGACGTCTCTGGAATACTGGATTACCCGCATTCGCGGGTAATGACGGTTTTGTGTTAGGCCTATTCCTTCTCCGCAAACTCCGTCGGCGTCTTGCCGGTCACCTGCCGGAAGGCGTGGGAAAAGGCCGGCACGCTGGCATAGCCAAGGTCGGCCGCCAGTTGCTTGACCGACACATTGGCATCGACCGACAGCTTTTCGATTGCCGCCGCGATGCGGGCGCGCTGGCACCAGCTCTTGAAGCTCAGTTGCGTTTCGGCGGAGAACAGCCGCGACAGCGTCCGCGCGGAGGTGCCGACTTCGCGCGCCAGCGTCTCGATCTCATGCTCACCGGTCGGATCGCCCAGCACGATGTCGGCGGCGCGGCGGCAGCGCGGCTCGTGCGGCAGCGGAATGAAGGTCGCGGAATCCTCGGCCTGAGGCAATTCCAGCATCGCGAGCTTGATCAGGAGGTCGGTGCGTTCAGGCTCGTCGCTGTTGTCGAACAGGGCAAGGATCGCCTGATGCAGCAGCGGCGATACCCGCACCACGAATTCCGCATCCAGGCTGGCGCTGCGCTGCTCGCGCCCGAGCCAGGCCAGATCGAAGTACAGCGTCCGCATCTGGATGTCGGCGAGCACATCGATCGAATGTTCGAGCCGGGCAGGGACCCAGACCGCGCGGTCGGGCGGCACCAGCCAGCGGCCCTTTGGGGTCGTCACCTGCATGGTGCCGCGGGCGGCATAGACGAGCTGCGCCTCCCGGTGCATGTGGGTGTCGAGCCTCGTGCCCTTGCGGTAGTTGCGCGCGACCAGATGGACGCCGTCCCCGGTCGCCCGGTGATGCCCGCCCTTGATGTCAGTTAATGGCGTTTCCACGATAGTCATTGGCCACATCCCGTCAGGACAAGACCATATAACCTATTTCAGGAATTTACGGGAATCGCCGCATGAACAGCCCCAGCCGGGTCATTGCCTTCGTCAACGCGGGCCACTTCATCGACCATTATGCGATGCTGATCTTCGCCGCGGCGGTCATCATCATGGGTCCGACGCTCGGCATGGCCTATTCGGAGCTGTTGCCCTACGCGACCCCGGGTTTTGTCGCCTTCGGCGCCGGCTCGCTGATCACGGGCTGGCTCGGCGACCGCTGGAGCCGGCGGCACATGATGGTGATCTTCTTTGTCGGCATCGGGCTGTCGATGATCGCGGTCGGCTTCGTGCAGACGCCGCTTCAGTTAGGGGCGGCGCTGCTCGCCATCGGCATCTTTGCCTCGATCTACCATCCCGTCGGCACGGCCATGATCGTGTCCTACGCCGAAAAGCTCGGCCGCGAGATGGGGATCAACGGCGTGTGGGGCAATCTCGGTGTTGCCTCCTCGGCGCTGGTCACCGGCGTGATCGGCCAATATCTCGGCTGGCGCGCGGCCTTCATCATTCCCGGCATCGTCACCATCGGCATCGGCATCGCCTTTGCCATGATGGTGGTCCATGAGGACCGCAGCGGCAGCAAGCAGGCTGCGGCTCAAGCGCGGGTCGCGAAGAAGGACATGTGGCGGGTGATCCTCGCGCTGTTCATCGTGGTGATCGCGATCTCCACCACCTTCAACGCGGTGACGGTGGCGCTGCCAAAGCTGTTCGCCGAGCGTCTCGCGGACCTGACCAAAAGCCCCGCGGCATTGGGCGTGATCGCCGCCGGCGTCTACGTGTTCGGCGCGATGACGCAATACACCATCGGAAAACTGATCGACCGCTATTCGCTGAAAGCCGTCTCCTTGCCGCTGTCGCTGGTGCTGGCGCCGTTCCTGTACATGGCCGCGACGCTGTCGAACCTGCCGCTGATCCTGGCTTCGATCGGCATCGTGATGGGCGCGTTCGGCCAGGTCACCGTCAACGATGCGATGGTCGGCAAATACACCGCCGAGGAGTGGCGCTCCCGCGCCTATTCGATCCGCTACTTCATCGGCTTTACGGCGGCAGGCGCTTCTGTCGGCCTTGTGGCGTGGCTGTACGAGCAGGGCGGTTTCGTCACCATGCTGCAAACCTTCGGCGCGCTGTGCGTCCTGGTGATCCTCGGTGCGATCATCCTGCCGACCGAAATCAAGGCGCCGGCGGCGCAGGCGAATTGACGCGGGCAGCCGTCGCTGCGTCATTTCCGGCGCAAGCTCACGGCCGCGTGCGCAGACTGTGATCTCGGCCACTTTGTTCCGTATATGAGCTGTGATAGCTTTCGGCCGGGCTGAGTTCCGACTCGTTGGGGGGTGAGGCGCCGGTTGCGTCTCGACACTGCTGTTTGCGTCAGTGGAGACCTCCGAGCCATGGGCGAACTTCGCGATTTCAAATCGGGCAAGTCTGGAAAGCCGCCGCCGGGCGAAATAGCGCCGCGGCGCCTTGCCGCGATCGTGGCGGGCGATATTTCGGGCTACAGCCGTCTCATGCAGCTCGATGAAGAGGGCACGCATGTCCGCGTCAAGCGGATCGAGCGCGACCTCGTCGAGCCCACCATCCTGGAACATCACGGCAAGCTGGTGAAAACCACCGGCGACGGCTTCATCGCGATCTTCGACAGTCCCGTCGAGGCCGTCAGATGCAGCATCGTGATCCAGCAAAACATGGTCGGCCGCAACGCGGCGGTTCCAAAACACTTCTGGATTGAGTATCGGATCGGCGTCAATCTCGGCGACGTTATCATCGAGACCGACGACATCTACGGCGACGGCGTCAACGTTGCCTCCCGCCTCGAAGGGATCGCAGAGCCTGGCGAGGTCTTCATCTCCGGCGGCATCTACGAGCAGATCAAGCACAAGCTGGTCTGCGGCTACGAGTCGCTCGGCGATCGCAAGGTCAAGAACATCACCGATCCGATCCGGGTCTATCGCGTGCTGCCGGACGCGTCGGCCTACAACCGGACACGCCGGCGGCGCGAGACTGTCCTGCTGACGCTGCTCGGCCTCACCATCGCGATCATCGCCGGCGGCGTCCTCTGGTACATGCTCCAGCAATCGCGCACCAAGCTAGGCGAGCAGGCGCAGGCTCCCCCGGTATCGCCGCCGGTCGTATCGCCGTCGTCGGTGACGCCTCCGAGCCCGCCCGCCGCAAAGCAGGCGGCGCCTTCGGCCCCGCCCGCTGAGAAGCAGGCGGCGCCCGCGCCATCTCCCCCGCCGACCGTTCAGCAGCCGTCACAGCAAACGTCACCGCAACCTCAGTCGGCGCCGTCTCCCGGTCCGGCCGCAGCGCCGACTGCGGCGCAACCGGCGCCGTCGGTACGCGAACCGGACATGGTCGCGCTGCAGGGCGGCAGCTTCTCGATGGGCAGCAATGACGATCCTTCGGAGCGGCCGGTGCGCAGGGTGACGGTCAAGCCATTCTCGATCGGCAAATACCCGGTCACCGTGCGCGAGTGGAACGCCTGCGCCGAGGCCAAGGCATGCGGCTTCACGGCGACGGGCAACGAAGATGCACCGGTCACCAATATCAGCTGGAGTGATGCCAAGAAGTATGTGACCTGGCTCGCCGAGGCCACGAAGAAACCCTACCGGCTTCCGAGTGAAGCCGAATGGGAATTTGCGGCGCGCGGCGGTACACAGACCAAGTATTGGTGGGGCGATCAGATGCAGCCGGGCATGGCCATTTGCAAGGACTGCGGCGATGCCGAGCAGCCGGCCAAGGTCGGCAGCCTGAAGCCCAATCCGTTCGGCCTCTACGACATGGGAGGCGGGGTCGATCAGTGGGTTGAGGATTGCTGGCACCGGAATTACCAGGGCGCGCCGGCCGACGGTTCGGTCTGGGCCGGCGGGGAGTGCTCGTCGCACGTCCTCCGCTCCGGCTCGTGGAAGAACGATGCGCGTTATGTGCGGCCGGCCAACCGGGACAGCTACGACACGAATGTCCGCTATCCGACCCACGGCTTCCGGATCGCGCTGTCACCCTAGAGCATGATCCCACCCGGAGGGCCGCGTTAGCGCAAAAGTGGGCACCGGTTTTTCGAAAAGCATGCGTTTGGGCTCGACCCGAAGCTCATGCTCAAACAAAAAGGTGAGGGGCGATGAGGATTGTTCACGCTGTTCTCGTTTCGATGATCCTGGCATTGATCCCGGGCGCGGCCAACGCGCAGGGCAGGCCGGCGCATAAGGATGCGGTGCTGTATTTTGTCTGGCCGCAGAACGGGGCGGTGATCAAGGGCGCGTTCTGGGCCCGCTTTGGCTTGCGCAACATGGGCATCACCCATGCCGGCGACGACTATGCGAACAGCGGCCACCACCATCTGCTTATCGACGTCGATGCGCCGCTAAATCCCAATGAGGAGATACCATCGGATAAGTCCCACCTGCACTTCGGCGCGGGCCAGACCGAGGCGCGGATCGAACTGCCGCCCGGCAAACATACCCTGCAGTTGGTGCTGGGCGATCACAAGCACTATCCGTTCAACCCGCCGGTCGTCTCCAAGAAAATCACCATCACGGTCAAATAGGCCGCGTGGCGAGAGCTACTTGTCGAGCTCGGGCAGCACCACGCGCAGATGATGGTCGGAGACCTGCATCAGCCCTTCGAAGGGATGGCTGAGATCGACGATCAGGAACAGCGCGCTCGAAACTGACAGCGCGAAGACAACGACCGTGGCATTCACGATCCTGGTTGTCTGTGCGAACAGGCAGAAGCTGCCGAAGATCACTATTAGCCAGAACACCAGCACGATGAAGAACGGTATCGGGATCGCGTTGTCGCTCTGGGTGAAGACCAGCAGCCGCGTGCGCGCGAGATCGCCGGTGACCTGGCCGAGGGGCGATTTCAGCGAACGCTGCTCGTCGTTGACAGGTCTTAGCGCCTCGATCGCGTTGTAGAACCGCTCTCCGGTTTCGCTGACGACGAAGGTCGATCCTCCGACGTGCCCGCGGTTCTCCTGCCAGATGCGCGCGACGGCCTGCGTTGTGCCGTCGCGCAGCAGGCTGCGCGCCGCTTTCGCTTCCGGCCCGTATTTGCCGAGCATCTGATCGGCCAGCACGGCATTGGCCCCTAACTGGCGGATGTTGATGCTCTGGCTGTCGTAGAAATTCTTGGCCGACGCGATCATCAGGCCGATCACGAGGGCGGCGAGCGTCGCGAGAAAGCCGGCGCCGAGGCGGATGAGGTCCCTTGAGCCGGTGTCGAGCGCCGCCACCGAAGGATGCCGCCGCAACCACATGGCGCCGGCGGCCCCGACCAGGATGGCAATGAAAGACGCGATGAAGGCAGTGGTCGAACTCATGAGTTTTCGGCGAGCTACCTGAGGTGCAGAGAGGATTATTCATTGATATCGGCCAGTCAAACCGGGGCGCTATTCCCCGGCAAATTCATTCGCCCATGCGGATTTTTGGGTTTTCTGCCGCCGTCCGATCGACCACAATAATCCCGTGAAGGGCTCGCCCCAACAAGAGCCACCGGGAGGTATCCCATGTCCAAACGATCCATGCCGCACCTTGCCGGCCTCATTCTGGGAATTCTTGTCATGACCACCAGTTTCGCCGGCGCCGACGCGCTGAAGGATCAAATCGCGCCCACCGGCAAATTGCGCGTGGCGATCGGGATCAGCCCGGCCGGCGGCGCGTATTGGTCCACCAAGACGGAGAAGGGCTATGCCGGCGTGCCGGTCGATCTCGGCAAGGAGATGGCCACGCAGCTTGGCGTGCCCGTGGAGTACGTCCCTTATCCGAACTCCGGACAGATCGTCGATGCCGTCGGCAAGGGCGTCTGGGATGTCACCTTCCTGCCGAAGGATCCCGAGCGCGAGGGGCGGATGTCGTTCGGGCCGATCTACGAAGTTGCCGACGCCACCTATATCGTGAAGGCGGGCTCGCCGATCAAGGACTTCGCCACGCTGGACCAGCCTGGCGTCAAGGTCGCCGCCGTCAACAACACCACGACCATGCGCGGCGCGATCGCGCATCTGAAGAACGCCAAGGTCACGGGCTACCAGACTTATGACGAGATCTTCAATCTCCTGAAGAACGGCGAGATCGATGCATTCGCGCTGTCGCGCGACCAGCTCAACGCGATGGCGAAACAAATTCCGGGCACGCGCGTGCTGGACGAGACCTTCAAGCAGACCGTTACCGCGGTAGCGGTGCCGCCGAACCATCCGCTGGCGCTGGCCTTCGTGGTGAAATTCATGAACGACGCCACCGCCAACGGAATGCTGCGCAAGGCCTATGACAACAATGGCCTGAAGGACAGGCCGATCCGGACGCAGACGAAGTAGCCTCCGCCGTCATTCCGGGGCGAGCGACTTGTCCGCCGTAGCTCGAAGAGCGAAGGCGGAAGCGAGAGCCCGGAAGCCATAACCACAGGCCGTTGCCGGTTCAAGGAAGGCTCGTTGATTAGCTCGCGAGACCACGACCGTCACGGTGTATGGATTCCGGGCGCGCCGCTACGCGGCGCCCCGGAATGATGCGCGGGGAGCCTGCGCGCCATCTGTGCAACTGCACAAATTCAGAGCATCGGCGTTATCCGGTCGTCTACGGGGTGGGCCGGGGAATCCTGAGAGATTTCCGTATCTTGCGGCAACGGCGCTCGTGGCACATCGATTGCTTTACCTTCCATAGTCAATGACGACTGCCGTCCTTTCGGATTGCCAAGGCCAATGCTGGCCAGCGGCGCTGGGATCAAGCGACCTTCGTGAGGCGCTTGGAGCAGTCATCAGGACAGTTTCCACGATAGCTTGCACATCCCTTGTCCCGATCGGGCGTGACCGCGTCGTCTGTGCCGCTGCAAGCGGCGCAGAACAGTCGCGCGCGAGGACGGCGAACATTTTCGCTTAATCGATGCACGGCTGCACGGCATCCGGCGCTCAACGCTGTCTCGCAAAGGGGAACTGGAATGGCCTATCTCGCACCTTCGGAATTCGTGACCAAGATGGTCGACGCCGGAGAATCCAAAATCTTCATGTCCACGCGCGACACGGTGATCCGCGCCTATATGGCGGGCGCGATGTTGACGCTGGCGGCCTGGTTCGCCGTCACGATGAGCGTCAACACGGGACAGCCGCTCATCGGCGCGCTGCTATTCCCGGTCGGCTTCTGCATGCTCTATCTGTTTGGTTTCGACCTGCTGACGGGCGTTTTTGTGCTCTGCCCGCTGGCGCTGATCGACCGGCGGCCGGGCGTGACGCTCGGCGGCGTACTGCGCAACTGGGGTCTCGTCTTCATCGGCAATTTCGGCGGCGCGTTCACTGTCGCGGTGATGGCGGCGATCGTCACTACGTTCGGGTTCTCGTCGCCGCCCGACAAGGTTGGCATCGCGCTTGGCCATATCGGTGAAAGTCGCACCGTGGGTTATGCCGCGCACGGCGCAGCCGGCATGCTGACGCTGTTCGTCCGCGGCATGCTCTGTAACTGGATGGTGTCGGCGGGCGTTGTCGGCGCCATGATCTCCACTACGGTTACCGGCAAGGTGCTGGCGATGTGGATGCCGATCATGCTGTTTTTTGCGATGACCTTCGAGCACTCGATCGTGAACATGTTTCTGTTTCCTGCGGGACTGCTTCTCGGCGGCCATTTCACCGTGGCCGATTACCTGTTCTGGAACGAAATCCCGACCGTGCTCGGCAACCTGGTCGGAGGCCTCGCCTTCACCGGGCTCACGCTGTACTCGACCCACGTCAAGACGGCGCCGAAGCGGGCTGCCTCGCAGCAGCCGGCTTCCTCGCGCCTGGCTGCTTGATCTTGCGGTGCGGATGGGTCTCTCCTCGCAGGGGAGAGGCCCATTGCCGTGAAAGCCGGAATGCCGCGCGCGCTGAAAATATCGGTCGGACAATTTTCCGATAAGGGAGCCAAGGAAACCAATCAGGATTTTCATGGCGTCCTGATCCCGGATGAGCCGCTGCTCGGCCTCAAGGGCATCGCCATTGTGCTGGCCGACGGCATCTCCACCAGCAAGGTCAGCCGTGTTGCCGCGGAGTCGGCGGTCAAGGGATTTTTGACCGACTACTACTGCACCTCGGAATCCTGGTCGGTGCGCACCTCGGCGCAGCGCGTGCTGGAAGCGACCAATTCCTGGCTGCATTCGCAGACGCGCAGCCAGTATGGTTTCGACAGGGATCGCGGCTATGTCTGCACGCTAAGCGCTATCGTCCTCAAGTCAACGTCAGCACATATCTTCCACGTCGGCGATTCCCGTATCTACCGGCTGTCCGGCCATACGCTGGAGCAACTCACCAACGATCACCGCGTCGTCATTTCCTCGCAGCAAAGCTATCTCGGTCGGGCGCTCGGGGTTAATCCGCAGGTCGAGATCGACTATCAGATGCTGCGCGTCGAGCAGGGCGACATCTTCGTGCTTGCGACCGATGGCATCTACGAGCATCTCAATGCCCGCCGGATCGCGAGGGCGGTGAACGACGGCGGCGCCGATCTCGACGCGGCCGCCAGGGCGATCGTCGATCAGGCATTCGAGGCGGGCAGCGAGGACAATCTCACCGTCCAGATCATCCGCGTCGATGAGGTGCCCGAGAGCGCGGCTAGCGAAGTGTTCGGCCAGCCGAGCGAGCTGCCGCCGCCGCCGTTATTGGAAGCGCGAATGGTGTTCGACGGCTACCGCATCGTCCGCGAGCTGCACGGCTCGAGCCGCAGCCACATCTATCTCGCCGTCGATATCGAGACCGATACCGTGGTCACGCTCAAGATCCCGTCGATCGATCTGCGCGACGATCCGGCCTATCTGAAGCGCTTCCTGATGGAGGAATGGGTGGCGCGGCGGATCGACAGCCCGCACGTGCTGAAACCCTGCCTGCCGTCGCGCAAACGCAACTTTCTCTATGTCGTCATGGAGTACATCGACGGCCAGACGCTGACGCAATGGATGATCGACAATCCCGCGCCCGCGCTGGAAACGGTACGCGACGTCGTCGAGCAGATCGCAAAGGGCCTGCGCGCGTTCCACCGCAAGGAGATGCTGCATCAGGATCTGCGCCCGGACAACATCATGATCGACAACACCGGCACGGTGAAAATCATCGATTTCGGCTCGACCAGCATCAAGGGCGTCGCGGAAGCCGCGTCCTCCGGCCTGCGCGACGATATTCTCGGCACCCTGCAATACATGGCGCCGGAATATCTGCTCGGCGAGCCGTCGTCATCGCGCTCGGACCTGTTCTCGCTCGGCGTCATCACCTATCAGATGCTGACCGGGAAGCTGCCCTATGGCGCGCAGGCCGCACAGGCGAGGACACGCGCCCAGTTCGGCAAGCTGCGTTATCGGCCCGCCTCGCACGGCGGCCGCGACATTCCGGTATGGGTCGACGGCACGCTGGAGCGCGCCGTGCATCCCAATCCCCTGAAGCGATATGACAGCCTGTCGGAATTCCTGTTCGACCTGCGCACGCCGAATGCGAACTATGTCAACACGTCAGCCGCCCCGCTGATGGAGCGCAATCCGCTGTTGTTCTGGAAGAGCACGACGGTCGTGCTTGCACTGACGGTCATTGTGCTGCTGGCGCTGCTGCACGGCGGGCATCGTTAGTGGGATTAAGTGTCAACGTGGCTGCAATGGCTTCAATCCCGCTTTGGTGATGACTTCAGCGGCCTCGGCAGAGGAGAGGAAGCGCATCAGCGCGATCGCGGTGTCGGGATGTTGGGAATTCTTGGGCAACGCGCCGACAAAAAGGGTCGGCGGCTGAACTTCTGACGGTACCGTGCCGACGAAATCGACACCCGGGACATGGATCAGTTCGGGGACCTGCTGAAAACCGACTTCCGCTTCCCCGCGGGCAACGACCGCGGCCACCAATTCGCCCGAAGGAGGTCCGCGAATCTTGCGGGTCTTGCCGGAAATATCGTCGGCGACGCCGAGCTTCTTGAATCCGATTGTCGATAAATATGTGCCGCTCGAACTGTCCGAAACCGCGATGGACTTGGCTGCGAGCAGTGCGTTGCGCAGCCCATCCATCGTGCTGATGTCGGGCTTGGCTTGACCTGCTCGAACGACCATGCCGATGAATGATTCCGCAAGGGGCAGCCGGCTGCCGGGACGAGCCAGATCGCGTTGTTCCAGCAGATCGACGCCGATCCCGTCCATGATCACGACATCTGCTTCCTCGCCACGGGCCAAACGCGTCGGAATCGCTTCCGGTGAATCGCCAACCGAAGGACCGCGCGTGGTAACGAGCTTGTGCCCCGTCGACTTTTCAAACGCGGGACCGAGTTCTTTGTAGACGCTGAAGAACCCGGAAGAAATCATCACCCGGATTTCGGCGGCGCCGGCGCTGTCGGTGAGAAGGAGCAGGGCGAACAGGGCACCTGCGAGCGCGCGCACGCTTGTTGAAAACTGCATGACGGTTCCTCCGGAGACGGGCTCTGGGGGCCGTCTTCGCCGTCGAGGTTACGCCTTGAATGAGGCTGCCGTCACCCTTTGCGGCGACTACGAAGGCGTCAATTCGGGCAGGGCTGCCCCGCGGCTCCCCACAGCGCCATGTCCTTGACATGATCTTCGAAGGTGCCCGGCGGCTTCGTGCGGCCTGCTCCGGGCTCCCAGGCGCGGGGGATGAACCCGTTTAACGATGCATCGTGCCGCAGATGTTCGAGAAGAGCCACGGCGTCGCGGCCGCCATTGCGCTTGGGATCCTTCAGTTGCGCGCAAATCTCGGCGCCGCTCTTGCCGTACCAGATGAAATCGACCGGGGCGAGCTGCCAGTCGATGCCGGCACGCAGCGGCGCCGGGGCGGGGAGGTTGGGCAGGGAGGAGGTCATATGACAAGTCGAGCAATGGATTGTCTCGGTCCCGATGCGGCTCTCTCCGCCATGGATGTCCATGCCATGCACCCGCGGCTTGCTTTCGCCCGCCGGCGTCCAGATCGGAATCGCCTTGGCGTCGACATGGCAGTTGGCACAACGCGGATGGGTCACCACGGCTTCAATTCTCTTCCAGGCCTCCAGCCCCTTGGCGCGGCTGACGCTTCCCGGCGGCAGCGCATCTTTCTGGTCCTTGGCCACGACAATCCCGGTGAGGGCCGCGATCGATGTGACGGCGAATGCTATCGCGATCAGAGATGCCTTCATGGCTCACCCTCACACGAAATCGATGAACTTGTTGAACGGCATTTCGCGGATGCGTCGTCCGGTCGCTGCGAAGATCGCGTTGGCCAGCGCGGGGGCCGCGGGAGGAACGGGCGGCTCTCCGACGCCTCTCACTTTTGGATCGTTCTCGAGCCCGCGGACTTCGATTTCCGGACATTGGTACAGCCGCATGGCTTCGTGGTGGTGGTAATTGGTCTGCTGCACCGCGCCCTTGGCGTAAGTGAGTTCGCAGTTGATGGCGTGGCCGAGGCCCCAGACGACGCCTCCCTGCACCTGGTTCTGGAAGTTGATGGGATCGACGACCTTTCCGACGTCAACCGCGACCCAGACCTTGTCGATCCTGATGCCTCTGTCGGTCATCGTCACTTCGACGACTTCGGCGGTTGGCGTCCCGAACGATTCGACGAACGCCACGCCGCGCCCCTTGCCCTTGCCGAGCGGTCCCTTCCAGTCAGACATCTCGGCGACCGTCTCCAGCACCTTTCGGTAGTGCGGGACCGTGCACATTTCTATGCGCCCCTTCATCGGGTCAAGGCCCGCCGCATGGATGAGTTCGTCGATGAAGCTCTCGGTGAAGAAACCGGCTGTCGAGGCGCCGACCGACCGCCAGGTCGTGGACGGGGATAGTCCCTGCGCCTCATAGCTCGTGGCCCGAAAATTCGGGATGTCGTAGTAGACATTCCACAGGCCGGCGGCCAATTGAGCGTCCGGATCCTTCGAGGGCGCGCCCATGCGCTCGAGCAGCCCTTTCAACGGCGCCGTTGCCGCCAATTGCAAGTCCGCCGCGACGATCTTCCCGTTCTTGACGCTACCCTTGTATCGCGCGACTGAAATCTGCCGCGGAATATCCTGGAGGAAGTCCTCCTCGCGCGAGAACACAAGCTTGATCGGCGTTCCCTTCATCTGGTTGGCGATCTCGGCCAGGACACGAACGTTCTCGAATTCGAGACGGTGCCCAAAGCTTCCGCCGGTCCACTGATTGTGAAAGGTCACCTGTCCCGGCTTGAGGCCGATCGCCGTCGCCGCGACGTACTGCACGGCCTGAGGGCTTTGATGGCCGACCCAGATTTCCATCCCCTTATCGGAGACGATGGCAATCCCGTTCAGCGGCTCCAAGGGCTGATGCGCCACATAGGGCGCGCGATACTCCGCCTTGAGCTGTGTGCCTCCCTTCAAACCGGCATCGACATTGCCGATCTTTCGCCATTCCTTGCCCAGGAATTTCGGCTTGAACGATGCTTCCAGGATCTTCCAGTGGTCGGCTTGCTCGGCGGGATATGTCGAGGGCGCCCACTTGCAATCGATGGCTTCGACCGCCCGCATCGCGTACCAGCTATTGGTTGCGACCACTGCAACGCCATTCTTGATTTCGAGGATTTTTTTGACCCCCGGCATCGATTGGGCCTTGCTTGCATCGTACGATTTGAGGGGCTGACCCTTGTTGGGGTTGAGCTTGACGGATGCGAACAGCATGCCGTCCATCTTCAGATCGATGCCGAACTTCAACTCTCCCATCACCTTCGACCTGATATCGAGGCGCGTCATCGGCTTGCCCAGCATTCGCCATTTGGAGGGATCGCGGGGCTTGGCGTCGAGGACCGGTGGAATCTTGGCGGCTTCCGCTGCGAGTTCGACGTAGGGGATTTTTGTCCCGTCGGGCAGGATCACCTGGCCGGACCGGGTGCGAATGTCGGCTACGGCAACGCCGGAACGTTTGGCCGCCGCGGCCTTCAATGTCTCGCGCGCGACCGCGCCGGCCATGCGCAGCTTTTCGTACGTATCCGGGATCGTGCTCGAGCCGCCCGTCATCTGGAGGCCGGACTTTCTGAGATTTTCGAGCGCGGCGGCGCGCGCTTCTTCGGCCGCGTGACTCTGGTCTGCCGCCAGAAACGGCGCCAGCTCGTCTGCAAAACCCGTGTTGAAGTAGGCGGGGCTGGGCCCTGCGAACCGGATTTCGAACTGGCCGGGATCGAGATCCATCTCTTCGGCGATCATGATCGGCTGCACGGAGCCGACGCCCTGACCGATGTCGGCGTGTTGTGCGATGAGCGTTATTTTCTCCGGGCTGATCTCGACCCAGGGATTGAAGCTCACCGAGTTGGGCCCGAGGCCGGCGGCCAATGGATTGCCGTTCGCGGCCGTCGTGGCCGCTGGTTCGGCATTGCTGTAGGAGCCGAAAGCGATGCCGCCGGCGATGGCGGCGGAGCCGAAAACAAAAGCCCGGCGGGAAATGCGCTGCAAGTCGCCCATCTCACTTCTCCGCCATCTTTTTTGCCGCCGCCGCATGGATCGCAGCGCGAATGCGCGGATAGGTGCCGCAGCGGCATAGATTGCCGGACATCACCTGATTGATCTGCTCGTCGGTAGGCCTGGAGATCTGTTCCAGAAGCGAGATGGCCTGCATGATCTGGCCGGTCTGGCAATAGCCGCACTGCGGGACCTGATGTTCGATCCAGGCCTGCAAAACCGGGTGCTGGTCCCTGTTATCCAACCCTTCGATCGTGACGACGGATTGGCCGGCGACGTCGCCGATATACGCCTGACAGGAACGGACGGCCTTTCCGTTGATCCGAACGGTGCAGGCGCCGCATTGCGCGACTCCGCAGCCGTATTTCGGACTGGTGATACCGAGTTCGTCGCGCAGCACCCAAAGCAAGGGCATCTCGGGAACAACGTCGACCTGGTGTTTGGTGCCGTTGACCGTGAGCTCGATCATTTCGATAGCTCCCTCGTCTGATATCAGCCGTTCAAGGTGACAAACGGAGTAACCCGGCGACGGCCAAATCGCCTGTAAAAAGATGTTAAGTTCTACGGGGAAGGGCCAGCCGGGCTGCCCTTGGCCCGCCGGCGGCACGTTCGCCGGTTCCGCACGGGGAGTTCTGCGTGTTCGACCCGACGCCGGGCGCCGATGGATCGACCAATCTTGACGATCCGGCCGGCCGACTGCTTGAGGGCTTACGTCGAAACGCTGCCGGAAGGCGCGGAAATGTCGATCTCAATCAGGATGGTTCGCGCGCGGGCAAGGAACGGTACCTGCCGTCTGTCCCCAACGTTGGATAGAAGATGGATAAGCGCATGGCGAGCCGCTGACGGTTGCCCCGCGAGGCGTTCGAGTTCGGCAAGTCCAACCGTCGCTTCGCATTCATAGAGATAGAAATCGTATTGCCTGCTCAGATCGATGGCGTGTCTGAGCAGTTCGCGTGCCGCATCAAGATCGCCCGGGCGATTACGGGCCATGAGAACCCGGGCGAGGATTGCATTATGCTTGCCGATGAGACGAACGTCGGAGGGCCCAAGGCACTGGCTCATTGCTTTTTCGAGTGCCGAATCTGCACCGTCCAGATCGCCAATGATGCGCCGCGAGTCCGCCAGTTCGACCCACAGAATCGGATGAAGCGAACCGGTCTTGACGATGAACTCGTCTGCCAGGCAATCAGTCAGGATGCGCGCGCAGGTTTGGGCATCGCCGGAGGCATATTTGAGGAGAAGGGCTCGAAATGCCTCCGCGACGGCGTGCCACGGCCGATAGAGCCGCGAGATTTCATTCAATCGTTGAAGATAGCCGTGTGCGCGATCAAATTCTCCCGAGGCGACGTTCACCCATAAGGCACCTTGCGCAAGTACGAAATAGTTGGTCGTTAGATGTCCTTGCACCTCGGCTTCGTCGACCGCCGTGTTTGCAAGCGACAATGCCTGCTCACAATACCCCATGTAATATTTGGCGAGAGCCAGTCCGATCTTGCAGGAGATGAACGAGTCGATGCCTCCGAAATACAAGTAGGAGCTTCTGGAGATCGACGGACAGTCGTGCAGGAACGTTTCGAACTTCTGGTGGGCCGACCGTATGGCGGAGGTTTCGAAATCGTTGAATGCAGATATCCGTTGAAGCAGGTAATGCACGTTGGGATCGTCCGAGCGCTCGGCCGCCTGGCCCAAGGCGTGAAGATGAGGTGTCGCCGGGCGCCGGGTCAGAAGCAGATTTTGGATGATGCCGTAGAGGGCTCGCAGCTCCGCGAAATCGTCTTTTGCGTGTTGCGCCGCCTGCCAGGCACGCTCGTACAGGTTCGCGCCCTCGAACCCCGGAAGGTACACCTGTGCGGATGCAAGCGATACCAGCAAGCGGCACCGCACCGCGGCATCGACATTCGATTTGTTCTCCACGAATTGCAGTGCTTTCGTCAGGTAAGGCACGCCTTGAACCAGCGACGTGAGCGCCAGCCAGAGCTTTTCCGCGGCAAGTACAAGTCGCACGCCAAGCTCGGGATCCCTGCGAAACGCCCATTCGAGGGCGACGCGAACTTCGTCCAGGTAAGCCCGCATCTTCGCGTTCTCGGATTGGGCGTCATGGAGGTCCCAGTCGATAGCGTCGAGCAGTCGAAGGAAGTATTCCGCATGGCGTCGTTGCGCCGTGTCCAGCTCTCCGGCGGGAGCGTCCAGTTGGGCTATATACGCTCGCGTCGTATCCAGCAGACGATACTCTGTGAGCGTTGAGTGGGAATCGAAATACAGAAGCGAGCGGCGAGACAATCCCAGGATGACTTCCCGTGCATCATTTGCGCTGCGGTGATCGTCGCTTGTCACGGCGATGCCGGCGTCGATCGAGAAGGCGCCGGCAAAGCACGCCAGTCGCCGGAGCGCGGCTTGCTCGTCCTTGGATAGCAGGCTGTAGCTCCAATCTATCGTCGAGAACAGCGATCGTTGACGGGGAACGGCGCTTCGGCGATCGAGCCTGATATTGAGCAGCGATGATTGCTCGTCGAGGCTGCGCAGGACTTGCTGGAAGCCAAGCACGGCAGTCATGGAAGCTGCGATCTCGATTGCCAGCGGGATGCCATCGAGTCGTCGGCATACCTCCGATACAGCGGCGGCCGCGCGATCATCGAAATGCAGGTTTGTCCCCCGCTGATCGACGCATTTCAGGAATAGCTGAACCGACGAATATGCCTTGATGTCGTCAGCAAGAGTTTCGACAGCCTTTGGAGGGACCGCCAGCGGCGCCAGTCGCCAGGCTGCCTCTTGTTCAAGTTGCAGGGGCTCGCGCGTCGTAACGAGAATATCCACATAGGACGTTTTGGAGAGGAGGCTCTCGACAAGCCTGGCTACCGGATCGAGCACATGCTCGCAACAGTCCAGGACGAGAAGCATCCGCCTGTCGCGCAGTGCCGATACGATATGGTCGATTTGCGGCCATTCTCTTAGCCCTAGCTCGATTGCATTCGCCACAACGGAATAGACCAGATCAGCCGAGGATACCCGGCCAAGATCGGCGAAGCAGACGCCATCGGCGTATTTCGCTGCCCGATCATTCGCGACTTGCAGTGCAATGGTTGTCTTCCCGATGCCGCCGGGGCCAAGTATCGTCACAAGGCGGCGGCTCTTGAACAGCTCATGAATGCCGGCCGCTTCCGCTTCGCGACCTATCGGCTTTACGACCATTCCGGGAACGCGGAACCGCTTCTGGCTTTCGAAGGGGCGGCTGGCCGGCTCCGCCACGACAACATCGGCGACGAAACGGTAGCCTTGAGATGGATCGGCCCGGATTGCGCCGCCAAATTCCCGCAGAGCTTTTCGGAGACCCGAGATCTGGACCCGCAAGTTGGCCTGATCAACGTGCAGGCCGTACCAGGCGCGCTGGATCAGGGTATCCCGGCTGACGCGTTCGCCGGGTGCTTCGAGGAGGAGGCCCAGGATTGCCGACGCTCGGGAGCCAAGTCTGACCGGGACGCTTCCATCCCATAATGTACGGGCCGCCGCGTCGAATCGAAACGGCCCGAACGATATCTCTCGCCTCGCCATTGCACCTGCCTGGAACTCGAATCCAGCGGCATTATAGGCGTTACGCCAAGGCGTGGGTTGCGGATTCCCCTGCCTCCCTGCGGCTATAAGTCAGATCGCATGCATGGTCTGCGAAGGGGAGGGCGCCCCTTACGAATTTACATGCACGAAATCCCGCAATAGCGGATAGATCTCGTTGTTCCATTTCCGGCCCGAGAACACCCCGTAGTGGCCGACGCCGGCCTGCATGTGATGCACCCTTCGATAAGCGCGCACGCCGGTGCAAAGGTCTTGCGCCGCCAGCGTCTGGCCGATCGAGCAGATGTCGTCCTTCTCGCCCTCCACCGTCATCAGGCCCATCCGCCGGATGGCGGCGGGATTCACGGGCCGGCCGCGATGCATCAGCCTGCCCTGCGGCAGCAGATGCTCCTGGAACACGTCGCGCACGGTCTCGATGTAGAACTCCGCGGGCAAATCCATGACGGCAAAGTACTCGTCGTAAAACGTCTTGATGACGTCGGCCTTTTCCTTATCGCCCTTGGCGAGGTGATGGGCCAGATCCATGTGCTGCTTGATGTGGCGCTCGAGATTCATCGAGACGAAGGCGGTGAGCTGCACGAAGCCGGGATAGACCTGCCGGAACGCGCCCTTGCACTGCACCGGCACGTAGTTGATCAGATTGCTCTCGAACCAGGTGATCGGCTTGCTCTTGGCAAACTCGTTGACCTTGGTGGGCTGGATGCGGGTGTCGATTGGACCTGCCATCAGCGTCAATGTCGCCGGCCGCGCCGGATGATCGTCCTCGCACATGATCGCCGCGGCGGCCAGCGCCGACACCGAGGGCTGGCAGATCGCCACCATGTGCGAGCGGGGGCCGAGCACGGTCAGGAAGCTGATCAGATGATCGGTGTAGTCCTCGAGCCCAAACCCGCCATAGTCGACCGGGATGTCGCGCGGATTGTGCCAGTCGGTGATGTAGACGTCGTGGTCCTGTAGCAGGGTCTTCACGGTGCCGCGCAACAGCGTCGCGAAATGGCCGGACATCGGCGCCACCAGCAACATTTTCGGCTGCCCCGGCACATCCTCTTTCTTGAAGCGCAGCAGCGAGCCGAATGGCGTCGAATAAACCACCTCTTCGGTGACGGCCAATTCGCGGTTGCCCACCATCACGCTGTCGATGCCGTAGGCGGGACGGGTGTAGGTCAGCGCCGAGCGGGAGATCAGTTCGAGCGCTGCGGCGATCCGCCCGACGAACCGGTCCGAAGTCCCCTGCGGCACCAGGTTGAGATATCTGAGCGCGGCGGAAGCCCCTGTCCGCCATGGCGCGGTCAGGTCCATGTGGTTTTGGTAGGCTTGGTAGATCATTGACATCATTCACTTCCGCCCTTGCCCGGTATTGCCATGCAATATCGAAGCCAAGGCGGGGCCCGACGGCCCGGAAAACTGGCACGTGGCTTGCTGCTAAAAATGCAGGATGCATAGGCAGCGGGCAGGCGGCAGGCCGGCCGGTTCAGACATGCGTGAAGGCGTTAGGCGTTGAGGGAAGGCCATATGGCGAAGACGACACTGACCATCAGCAGCAAGAATTACTCCTCATGGTCGCTGCGCGGCTGGCTGCTGGCAAAGTTCGCGGGCCTCGAATTCGAGGAGCTCATCACCGCATCGGATGACGCCTCGGCGCGGGCGGAAATCCTCCTGCTGTCATCGTCGATTTTGGTGCCGTGCCTGCGGCACGAGGGCGCCACCGTCTGGGATACGCTGGCCATCGCGGAGTATCTCAACGAGATCAGGCCGAACGCCGGGCTATTGCCTGCTGACCGCATCCAGCGCGCCCATTGCCGCTCGATCTGCGGCGAAATCCATTCCGGCTTTGCGACGCTGCGCGCCTCGCTGCCGGTCAACCTCAAGGGACATTTCCCGGGCTTCAAGATCTGGTCGCGCGCGCAGTCCGATATCGACCGGGTCTGCGCCATCTGGCGCGAGTGCCTGGAAAAGTCCGGCGGCCCATTCCTGTTCGGCGAGGGCCGCACCATGGCGGATGCGATGTATGCGCCGGTCGTGACGCGCTTCATGACCTATGACGTCAAGCTCGAACCGCGGCTTGCGGCTTATGCGAAGACCATCATGACCATGCCGGAGATGGTCGAGTGGATCGAAGCCGCCAGGGAAGAGCCGGCCGACATCGAGGAGCTCGAGGTCGAATATTAGGCAGTGGATTGCCGGGCTTGCCCGTTTGACGGGCGCAGGCCGCGGGCAGCTTTTGCTCAAGCGCGTGCCATCTCACACATGGCGCATCTGCTTCGATTGCACGTCCGCTGCGGCGACGCTCCCGGATTCGCTTTCGAAGCCGCGCTTTGCGCCTGCAATTACCAGCATGATGCGGCGCAGCGCGTCTGGCGCGAATTTCGCATAGCAACATTTCAGCCGTGACCGCAACGACGCGCCGCTGCCGAAAATTTGGACGCCCGCCTCCTTGCGCGCTCACGAGATGAGAACATGGAGGCTTCAATGAACAAGCTCGCGGCCGTCGGCAAATACATCGAGATTGACAGCCCTGCGGATTTCAAGACCGGCGACATGCCGCCGGCCACCGGCAAAGTGCCGCCGGTTACGCCGTGGAAGTGACGCCATGTCATCCCCGGAGGAATTAACCTACATCGTCGGCCGCTGGCTTCGGCCGGTGGTGGCCGTGCTGTATCTGGTGCGCCGCCTCAAGGCCGTGTCGATATCTAGCCGTGAACAAGTGAGTACGGCGGCGCATCAGTGATTCGGACGCGATTCGTTCGAAACGCGTTCCTGTTGTTAACGGGTGCGCTTGCGCCCGTTGCATTTTGACACAAATCCGCGCGCTTCAGGCCACGTTGGTTTGTTTGACGCGCGGCATCCGCCAGGCGATTACATTGGCCTCGACCGGCCCGCCCGACTCGTGATTGTGCCACCGGCCTTCGACCAGCCGGCAGGCAAAAGGCAATTGATACGTTCCGCTGTGATCCTCGCAAAGCACCTCAACCGGTAAATCCGCCGGCGGCGCGCCGTTGCCATCGAATTGCGCCAGCCGTTTTTCGCGCGTTGCCATATCTCTAATCTCCACCATCGGGCGTGCGGAGTTCCGCACCCACCAAACAATCCCCGCGCCACAGCGCGACCTCACGGGATGAATGCGGTATCAGTGTGGTATCTGTCGCGCGGCGCGGAACGATCGCGCAAATTGGCGTGATCGACGAAGGACTTGGGAGGTTTTCATGACAGGGCGGACCGTTCTTCTTGTCTTCACGGTATCGTGCATCGCGCTCACCTCGGGCGTGGCTTTCGCCCAGGATGTTCCCGGCATCGAAATCTGCACGGTCGAAAAGACCATGGAGCGGCGCACCGGCTGCCTGCAAAGCAATGTCGACTTCCTGATGAAGACCATCACGAAGGCGGCGGGCGATTATCAGCGCAGGATCGATGCATCCAATCGTCAGATCGAAGCCTTGAAGGCGAGCGTCGCCTCGCTGGAAAAACTCGTCGAGGAGCAGAAGAAAGCGATCGAGGAAATGAAGAAGACGCCGCCGCCGGCGGCACCGGCCGCAAAGACCGATGCGGCGCCGGCGGCGAAAGAGGGCACGAAATAGCGGCGAGCCTCACGCCACCCGGTATCGCTCCATGACATCGCGGTCCGGCTCAATGCCGAGTCCGGGGCCGTCGGGCACCGCGACATTGCCGCTGCTGTCGACATCGACATGTCCGCCCCACAGGCTCGCCTCGCGCTTCATGTAAAACACCTCGATGAAGCCTGAGTCGTCGCGCAGCGACATCAGATGCAGCGTCGCCAGAAATCCCGGCCCGAAATAGGGTGAATGCGGCGCGAGCCGAACGCCGCGTTCATCGGCAAGGGCCGCCACCTTCAGATATTCCGTGATGCCGCCGACCTTTGTCACGGAAGGCTGCGCGTGGCTCACGGCGCCCGCGTCCATCATCTGCCTGAACTGGTAGGCCGTACAGGCGTTCTCACCGGCGGCGACACCGAGTCCGCCAGCCTTACGCACTTCCGCCAGCGTCGCAAAATCCTCCGGCGGCCATATCGGCTCTTCCAGGAATAGCGGTGTTGCTTCGCGGCATTCATGCGCAAAGGCGGTTGCGGCCGCGCCATCCATCGGACAGTTCATGTCGACCATCAGCGGGATATTGTCGCCGATCGCTTTTCGCGCCGCGAAGACCGGCGGCGAAGTCGTCTCGTGCAGCTTGATGGCGCGATAGCCAAGGCTCAGCGCCGTCTCGCAATCCTTCGCAACGAAATCGGGATTGCCGATCCGCATCAGGCTCGCATAGGCCGGAATTTTCGGCCGTTTCTGCGCGCCCAGCAGCTTGTGCAGCGGCACGCCTTTGGCGCGCGCGGCAAGGTCCCACAGCGCGATATCCAGCGCCGAGATCGCAAACATCGTGATGCCGTAGCGGCCGAACAGATGCAGGTTGCGCTGGATCTGCTCCATGAAGGCCGGGATGCCTTCCGCATCCGGCACCTGCTGGCCCTTCGCCTGCGGCGCGATCATCTCGTTGATCGCGGCAAAACTTGTCCGCGGGCAGACATAGCTGAAGGCGTCGCCCCAGCCGGTCAGGCCGGTGTCGGTGGTGACCTCGATCATGACGATGTCGAGGGCCGAGATGGCCGAGGCGCCCTGCTTGAAGCTGGCGACGCCGGCGTCATAGGGGATGCGGATGTGGTGTGCCCTGATGTCGCGGATCAGCATGGTTTTGCGCCTCCCGAATTGGTATTCCCTCGCCACTGTCGATGAGGCGATTGGTTCTGTTGCAGGATGCATGGTTCCGCCGTGCGAGAGCAAGGACTGTCAAACGCGCCGCCGTCGCAGCGGGCATGATAGTGGCGCTTCGAAGGAGAATCGTTGTCCATGAATCCGGCCCAGAAGGCGCTGTGGTATGTCGAGAGCCATCTCGCGGACAGCCTGACGCTCGACGAGATCGCTTCCGTCGGCGGCGTCTCGCGCTTCCACATGGTGCGGGCGTTCGCGGAAGCCACCGGCATGTCAGTCATGCGCTATGTGCGCGCCCGCCGCCTCACCAAGGCGGCGCGCGCGCTCGCCAAAGGCGCGCCCGACATCCTCACGCTGGCGCTGGAGGCGGATTACGGCTCCCACGAAGCTTTCACCCGCGCGTTCCGCGACCACTTTGGCGTCACGCCGGAGCAGGTGCGCGCTGCAACGTGCCTCGACAAGCTCAAGCTACAGGAGCCGATCATGATGGACTCCACGCCCACCACCCACCTGAATCCGCCGCGCTTCGAGACCGCGAAGACGATACTCGTCGCCGGCGTCGGCGAACGCTACAACCACTGCGACAATGGCGGCGCCAACATTCCCAACCAGTGGCAGTTGCTTCACCAGAAGGTCGGCGAAATTCCCAACATCGCCGGCAAGCTCGCCTACGGCGTCTGCTGCAACGGCGATGATTCCGGCAATTTCGATTACATCGCCGGCGTCGAAGTCTCCGACTTCTCCGATCTTCCGCGCGAATTTTCCCGTGTGCGAATCCCGGCGCAGCGCTATGTGGTGTTCACGCACAGTGAACATATCTCGACCATTCGCCGCACCGTCGGTGCGATCTGGAATCAGTGGCTGCCGCAGTCCGGCCTCAAGGTTGCGGATGCGCCGAACTTTGAGCGCTATGACGAAAAGTTCGACGCTGCCACCGGCAATGGCGGGCTGGAAATCTGGGTGCCGGTGCGGGAGTAGGACGGCTCGCTGGGCATGAACCCTCGCTGGCTCCCTTCGGTCGCATGGCCAACCAAAGCAGGGCCTTGCGGCTGATCGGCCGTGCGGCATTCAACTGCGTCTTTCCTGGCAGCTTTTGCTGACAATTTGCGCAAGGCAGTTCGCGTCAGTAAGTGCGAAGCCGGCGATGAAGGATGAGGCAGCGTCGGGCGACGGCCGCCTAACATCTTGTATCCCCTAATTCTTTCTCGATGGGCTGGCCCCGAAGACTCCCCTCGGAGGCGATGCGATGTTCGGTGCCAGGACTGGCCCGGAATTCGCATTGCAGCATAAGGACTATCAGGCGAGTCCGGGCGTCTGCCCAAGCTGAGCAGCAAATTGAGCAGCCCTCAGGCCTTGCTGAGACTCAGGGATTGGAAGGTGCCATGAACATACATGCCGCGGTTGATCCAAAATGGCCTGGCCTTACTCGCCCGAACGGCGATCCCCTTCGCCTGAACAGCAAGAATTTCGTGGCCATCGATCGCGATCGGAATGCGTCGCACGAGCCGACCTATCGCCCGCAGGCTCTCTACAATCGCGCGAACGAAGGCTTTCATGCGAACCACGAAACCTTCCTTCTCCATGAAGTCTCGACAAACCTGCCGATCTACCGCGCCGATACAGGCCCCACCGATTTCCATCTTCACCTTCCGCCCGGCGGCTACCAACTCGTACTGGTCACATCAGGTGTGTTCACCTTCGACTACGATGGCCGATTCTACTACGTCGGTCCCGGTTCGGTGATGCTCCAGAGCGCGATCGTGCATCGCCAGCTCTTCTACACCTGGTCGGGATTGCCCACCGAAGAAAACCTAAAGACGCCGCAGACCGTGGTGCCGGATCCGATGTCGATGGGCTATTCCGGCAAATTTCTTGAAGCCTTCATCACCGATCCCACGACCTTCCCCAACCCGACGGTGGTGGATCACGATCACATCAACGAAGAGGAAACGCCCCGTGTAGCGTGGAGCCATCCGCTGCATGACCGTCCGGCCGATGCCTGTTTCTGGCTACAGGATCCGCTGGAGCTGGAAGCCCTCTTCAAGCCATTGCCGGCCGGCTCGCCGATCAAATCCACCGGGCCCGTTTTCGTGCGCGACATCGGGATCGAGATTCCGAGCGGCCGCCTTACAACAGGACATATCATCGCGACCGATCCGCGCGGCCAGTCGCTGTTGCCGAAGAGCGCCTCCGTGGCGGCGGACGCTGCATTCCTTGGGAAGGGCGAGGTTGTCATCTATCGCGTTATTCGCGGCACAGCCGAATTCGCTAACAGCGCGGGGGAAAATTTCGAACTTGTGACCGGCGATACGGTGACGGCGGGCAAGAACACGATAGATCTGGTGGGGCTGGGCGAAAATACCCAGATCCTCCGGCTGGGCTTGCTGAAGGGCATCGAGAATCTTCGCAGCTGGACGCCGACGCAGCGCGACGAAATTGACGGTCTGGCCGGTCAAATCATTACGCGGAGGGACGTTCGTCCGTTGCGTAATGAAGGCAAGCCGGTCGGGTATTTGTACGAGTAAGCTGACAAAGTGTATTCGCCTTTGCTTTGAGGCGAGACGTCGCGCCGCCGTCCGACCCGGTAATACCTGCTGCGCAGCTGTTCGGGTTGGCAAGGGTGATCCTCTTTGCCATAACATCGCGCAACCAAATGTTGCGCGTGCGGGGGTCAAATCTGGAATCCGCCAGCAGCCAAAAAGCTGGGAGGATTTCATGGCCAATATCCGCGTTCTCGCCACCGATCTCGAATTTCCTGAAGGTCCGGTGGTGATGCCGGACGGCTCGGTCGTGCTGGTGGAAATCCGCGGACAGCGCCTGACGCGGGTCTGGCCGGACGGACGCAAGGAAGTGGTCGCCAGGATTCCGGGCGGGCCCAACGGCGCCGCGCTCGGACCCGACGGCAAGATGTACATCTGCAACAACGGCGGCTTTTCCTGGATTCCGACCCGCAACACCATCATGCCGGGGCCGCAGCCGGACGATTATCTCGGCGGCTCGATCCAGCGCGTCGATTTGCAAAGCGGCAAGGTCGAGACCGTCGTTGCCAAATGCGGCGAGCACGGCCTGCGCGGACCCAATGACCTCGTCTTCGACAGGCATGGCGGACTGTGGTTCTCCGAGCTCGGCAAGCGCCGCCACCGCGAGATGGATGTCGGCGGCCTCTATTATCTCAAGCCGGGCCTGAAGGAGATCGTCGAGGTCGTGCACGGCGTGCTGCCGGCCAACGGCATCGGCCTGTCGCCGGACGAAAACACCGTCTACATCGCGGAGACGCCGACCGCGCGGCTGTGGGCCTACGAACTCTCCGAGCCCGGCACCTTGAAGCCGCGTGACGTGATCTATCGCGGCGAACGCGGCAAGCCGATCCAGGGCCTCGGCGGCTACCAGATGTTCGACTCGCTGGCGGTGGAAGCGAACGGCAATGTCTGCGTCGCGACGCTGATCTCCGGCTGCATCTCGGTGATTGCGCCCGACGGCACGCTGGTGGAGCAGGTGCCGACCGGCGACCGCGTCACCACCAACATCGCGTTCGGCGGACCCGAGTTGAAGACGGCCTACATCACGCTGTCAGGCAAGGGCGAGTTGATCGCGATGGATTGGCCGCGCCCCGGCCTGCCGCTGAATTTTCTGAACAAGTGAGCTACAACCCCGTCATTGCGAGCGAAGCGAAGCAATCCAGCTTT
Source organism: Bradyrhizobium lablabi (assembly GCF_018129385.1). GTDB lineage: Bacteria > Pseudomonadota > Alphaproteobacteria > Rhizobiales > Xanthobacteraceae > Bradyrhizobium > Bradyrhizobium lablabi_C. The sequence goes on along the minus strand of NZ_JAFCLN010000007.1, from coordinate 64,773 downwards.
GCTGCAACAAAAGGCTGGATTGCTTCGTCACGGAGCCTGTCATCGGGCGGCGCTTGGCGCCGACCCGGTGGCTCCTCGCAATGACGAGGAGAGATCGGAGTAGGTAAATGCCCTGGCTTGAACCGGTAACCCTGCGCGGCGAGCACGCCCGCCTCGAGCCGCTGTCGCACGATCACCGCGATGGTCTCGTGGAAGCCGTGAAGGACGGCGAGCTCTGGAAGCTCTGGTACACCTTCATCCCGAAATCGGAAGATATGACGAAGGAGATCGACCGCCGCCTCGGCCTGCAAAAGGCCGGCTCGATGCTGCCGTTCACGGTGTTCGACGCCGCCGGTCAAATCTCCGGCATGACGACCTACATGAACGTCGATACGCCAAACCGCCGCGTCGAGATCGGCTCGACCTGGTACGCCAAACGCGTGCAGCGCAGCGCGCTCAACACCCAGTGCAAATTGCTGTTACTGGCGCACGCCTTCGAACAGCTTGATTGCATTGCGGTAGAATTCCGCACGCATTTCTTCAACCACCAGAGCCGCCGCGGCATCGAACGTCTCGGCGCCAAGCTGGACGGCATTTTGCGCAACCACCAGATTGCGCCCAACGGCACGTTGCGCGACACTGTGGTCTACAGCATCATTGCCGGCGAATGGCCGACGGTGAAGGCGCATCTGAACTATCAGTTGAACGAGAAGGCGCGATAGCGTCCGCGAGCATGATCCGGAGACGTGGATACCGGTTCTCCGAAGAGATCATGCTCAAACAAAAGAAGACGAGATGGAAACGTTCGATTATGTGATCATCGGCGCGGGCTCCGCAGGCAGCGTGCTCGCGAACCGCTTGGGCGAAGACCTCGGCACCAAAATCTGCGTGCTGGAGGCGGGGCCGAGCGACTGGCATCCCTATATCCATTTGCCGGCCGGCTTCATCAAGACGTTCCACATGAAGAGCATCAACTGGGCCTACCAGCAGGAGGTCGGTCCATGGACCGGCGGGCGCAGCATCTACGCGCCGCGCGGCAAGACGCTCGGCGGCTCTTCCTCGATCAACGGCCACATCTACAACCGCGGCCAGCGCCAGGATTTCGATACCTGGGCGCAGATGGGCAATCGCGGCTGGAGCTATCCGGACGTGCTGCCTTACTTCAAGCGCATGGAGCGCCGGGTCGGCGAGGGTGAGGATACCTTCCGTGGCCGCGAGGGCCCGCTCACCGTCACCACCATGGATTGGCAGGACCCGCTCTGCGAAGCCTTCATGGAAGGCGCCGTCAGCCTCGGCATTCCCAAGAATCCCGATTACAACGGCGGCATCCAGGAAGGCGTCTCCTACTGCCAGCGCACCATCGAGGGCGGCCTGCGCATGAGCGCGGCAAAAGCCTTCCTGCATCCGGCGCGCAAGCGCGGCAATGTCGATGTCCGCACGCATGCCCACGTCACCAACATCATTTTTGAGGGCAAGCGCGCGGTCGGCGTGCGCTATCTCAGGGGCGGCCGCGGCGGCACGCCGGTCGAAGTGCGCGCCTCGAAGGAAGTCATACTGTCCGGCGGCGCGTATAACTCGCCGCAAGTGCTCCAGCTTTCCGGCGTCGGCTCGCCCGAGCTTCTGAACTCGCTCGGCATCAAGGTGCATCACGCGTTGCCCGGCGTCGGCGAAGGCCTTCAGGATCATTACGCGCCGCGCTCGGTCGCGCGCGTGAAGAACATCAAGACCATCAACGAGCTTCGGCGCGGCCTGAGCCTCTGGGTCGAGGCGCTGAAATGGGCGACTACGCGGCGCGGATTGCTGTCGCTGTCGCCGACCATGGTCTACTGCTTCTGGCATTCCGGCGAGACGCATGAAAGCTCTGACCTCCAGCTCACTTTCACGCCCGCGAGCTACAAGGAAGGCGTGCAGGGTCAGCTCGAGGATGAGCCCGGCATGACCGTCGCGTCCTGGCAGCAGCGCCCCGAGAGCCGCGGCTATGTCCGCGCCCGCTCGTCCGATCCATTCGAGCCGCCGATCATCCAAACCAATTACCTCGTGGAAGAAATCGACCGCCGCGTCGTCGTCGCCGGCATGAAGCTGGCGCGGCGGCTGCTCGCCTCGAAACCCCTTGCGCCGTACTACGCCTACGAGGATTTCCCGGGCCCGAAGGTGCAAAGCGACGATGAGTTTTTGGCAGCCGCCACCGAGCGCGGCACCACCACCTTCCACCCTGGCTGCACGTGCCGCATGGGCACATCAGACAAGCCATGGGCTGTGGTCGACGACCAACTCCGCGTGCATGGAATGGAGGGGCTACGTGTGATCGACGCCTCCGTCATGCCGCGCATGATCTCCGCCAACCTCAACGCGTCAACGCTGATGATCGCCGACAAGGCCAGCGACATGATCCGCGGCAAGGCGCCGATGGAAGCGGTGAAGCTCGCGGCGTATGCGTGAAGATCGCTGATGCGCCAGGAGGATGAAGCCGAGCTGACCGCAGAACATCCGCTTCTGGATGCGGTATCAAAATGGCCGGGTCGGGGTCCAACACAGCGCGCATTCGAGGCGCTTGGTTTCTCGCTGCACAAGGTTTGGCAGGACGAGATCATCCAGTTTTGCGGTGAGCAGCAATCAGGATTGATCAACCGATACTGGGACGAAGTCGCCATGGAGGCCATGAGGTCTATGGGACAGTGCGACTCCGATGAAAGATACTTCGCTGCTCAACCTCGATATCGTTCATCTTTTCTGGATGAACTCTTCGCCGTCAGAGGCCCAATTGAGCCGCCTTATCGAGGTCCACCGCTTCTCGGTTGTCTGCTCGAGCACATCAAGAAAATCGATACAGATCGGGAATTCCGGGAGCGTCGAAACTTGGCCTTTAAGCGCGCTCAGGCATCGGAAGCCGAGCGATTGGGTATCGACACGCGAGGCGGATTGAAGGAGAAAAAGGATGTCATCCCCTTCCTCGAACAATTTTGCAGCGCGCGGGGCTTTGAAGGCCGCTCTCGCAATCGTTGGCGGAAAAAGACAGGTGGTGGTCTCGTTTTCGAGATTGGCGTGTGGCTCGGTGGCAATCCGTTTCGTATATGGGGCCGCTTGAAGTTTCACATCCATCATGTGGATGAACCGAAGTTCGCGCTAGACGTCGAAGGCCCTCATGTTCTGGAGCGGTTTGTGCCAGGAGCTGCATCTTACGATTATTGCAGCAGCGACCGCGACTATGTTCTTGGCCTCAGGGCGCTTATCGAACTGTTCGACGTGATCGCCGCTACGCTCAAAGATAACTCGCCGCACCCACGGCCCTCATCCTGAGGAGCCGCGTCTTCGCGGCGTCTCGAAGGATGGCCACGGGCGGTAGCCGGGCCTTCATGGTTCGAGACGCCCGCAACGAGCCGCGCGACGCGCGGCCCGTAGCAGGCTCCTCACCATGAGGAGTAGGCAGGCGTGAATCTCAAACTTCCCTTCGGCTCAAAAACGCCAGCCGCTCGAACAGATGCACGTCCTGCTCGTTCTTGAGCAGCGCGCCGTGCAGCGGCGGGATCAGTTTGCGCGGATCGCGCTCGCGCAACATTTCCGGCGTCATGTCCTCGTTGAGCAGCAGCTTCAGCCAGTCCAATAGTTCCGAAGTCGACGGCTTCTTCTTCAGGCCCGGCACTTCGCGGATCTCGAAGAAGATGCGCAGGGCTTCTTCCACCAGCCGCTTCTTGATGCCAGGGAAATGCACGTCGACAATCCGGCTCATGGTGTCGGCGTCGGGGAACTTGATGTAGTGGAAGAAGCAGCGGCGCAGGAATGCGTCCGGCAATTCCTTCTCGTTGTTCGAGGTGATCATCACGATCGGGCGGAGCTTGGCCTTGATGTTCTCGCCGGTCTCGTAGACGAAGAATTCCATGCGATCGAGCTCGAGCAGCAGGTCGTTGGGGAATTCGATGTCGGCCTTGTCGATCTCGTCGATCAAGAGCACCGGGCGCTTCTCGGACGTGAAGGCGTCCCACAGCTTGCCGCGCTTGATGTAGTTCGAGATGTCGGACACGCGGCTATCGCCGAGCTGGCTGTCGCGCAGGCGCGACACCGCGTCGTATTCGTAGAGGCCCTGCTGCGCCTTGGTGGTGGACTTGATGTGCCAGGTCAGCAGCGGCGCGCCGATCGCCTTGGCGACTTCCTCCGCCAGCACGGTCTTGCCGGTGCCGGGCTCGCCCTTGATCAGCAGCGGGCGCTCCAGCACGATGGAGGCGTTCACCGCGACCTTGAGGTCCTCGGTCGCGACGTAGTCCTTGGTACCGGTAAATTTCATCGGGCCTCAAAATCCGTGGTTGGGCGCGCCAGGCGCAGCTCTGGCTTAACAGGAAAATCCTGCCAAAACAGCCTTCGTTGCCGGAATAGGGGGATGCGTCAGCGTCTGATCAGCGAAAGGATGACGAGGATGATCACCGCGCCGATGGTGGCGTTGATGATGTCGCGCACCCAGCCGACGCCCAGGTTGACGCCAAGCTGCGGTAGCAGCCAGCTTGCGAGCAGCGAGCCGATGATGCCGATCACGATGTTGCCGATCAGCCCGAAACCGGCGCCGCGCACGATCAGCCCGGCAAGCCAGCCCGCGACCGCGCCGATGATCAGCGCTGCAATGATGCTCATGGAGAACCCCCAACTGAAAAATTACCCCAGATGGGCGCAATTCTAGTTGAAAAACCCCTCCGGTCCAGCGCCGAGATGAGGCGCCTCGCTTCCGCTCTGCGGAATGGAGCATGATCCGGAAAAGTGGATACCGGTTTTCCGAGAAGATCATGCTCAAACAGAAAGATAGAGCGGGATGACGTTTCGAAGAAAAGTCATCCCGCTCTCACCGCAAATCGGCCGCAAGCCCTTGACGGCGCGGGTCCGGCGGGCAATCTGTACGTCATGTTCCTGCAATTCTTCACATCCTTGCGCGATGCCCAGGTCCCCGTGACCTTGCGCGAATATCTGACGCTGATGGAGGCGCTGGACGCCGACCTCGCCGATCAGACCGTGGAGAACTTCTACTATCTGTCGCGCGCGGCTTTGGTGAAGGACGAGCGCAACCTCGACAAGTTCGACCGCGTGTTCGGCACCGTGTTCAAGGGGCTGGAGAGCCTGCTCGACGCGATGGAGAAGGCGGACATTCCGGCCGAGTGGCTGAAGAAGCTGGCGGAAAAATACCTCACCGAGGAAGAGAAGAAGCAGATCGAGGCGATGGGCTGGGACAAGCTCATGGAAACGCTGCGCAAGCGCCTCGAGGAACAGAAGGGCCGTCATCAGGGCGGCAACAAGTGGATCGGCACGGCCGGCACGTCTCCCTTTGGTGCGCACGGCTATAATCCCGAAGGCGTGCGCATCGGCCAGGAGAAGAACCGCAACAACCGCGCCGTGAAGGTGTGGGACAAGCGCGAGTTCAAGGATCTCGACGGCAATGTCGAACTCGGCATCCGCAACATCAAGATCGCGCTGCGGCGCCTGCGCAAGTTTGCGCGCACCGGCGCGCCGGACGAACTCGACCTCGACTCCACGATCAAGGAAACCGCCAATCACGGCTATCTCGACGTCGTGATGCGGCCCGAGCGGCGCAACGCGGCCAAGGTGCTGGTGTTCTTCGACATCGGCGGCTCGATGGATTCCCATGTCGAGCAGGTCGAGGAATTGTTCTCGGCGGCCAAGACCGAGTTCAAGCACATGGAGTATTTCTACTTCCACAATTGCCTCTATGAAGGCGTCTGGAAGCAGAACAAGCGTCGCTTCACCGACCGCACGCCGACCTGGGACGTGCTGCACAAATACCCGCACGACTACAAGGTCGTGTTCGTCGGCGACGCGTCGATGAGCCCTTACGAGATCATGGTGCCCGGCGGTTCGGTCGAGCATGTCAACGAAGAGGCGGGCTCGGTCTGGCTCGATCGCGTGATCCGCACCTATCCGCACACGGTGTGGCTCAATCCGGTGGCGCAAAAACACTGGGACTATTCCGAATCCACCACCATCATCCGGCGCCTGTTTTCCAACCGCATGTACCCGATCACCATCGAGGGCCTGGAAAACGCGATGAAGGAACTGGTGCGGTAATCGCCGTCGTTCCGGGGCGCGCGTAGCGCGACGATGGATAGAGAAAGACCCTCATGGTGAGGAGCGCGAAGCGCTTCTCGAACCATGAGGCCACAGACGGGCCTGCATCCTTCGAGACGCCGCTTCGCGGCTCCTCAGGATGAGGAAAGGGAGTGAGAATGCCCCAGACCATCCACACCGGCATCAAGTCGCTGCTCGATGCGGCCAATTCCGCGATCGAGACCATCGAGGCCAAGGACGCCATCAAGCTCGCTAATGATCCGAATGTCGTGATCGTCGACATCCGCGACCCCCGCGAGATCGAGCGCGACGGCCGCATCCCCGGCGCGTTTCCCTGCACCCGCGGCATGCTCGAATTCTGGATCGATCCGGCGAGTCCCTACGCCAAGCCGATCTTCCAGGAAGACAAGAAGTTCGTCTTCCACTGCGCCGGCGGCTTGCGCTCGGCGCTCGCCGCCAAGACCGCGCAGGATATGGGCCTGAAGCCGGTCGCGCATATGGGCGGCGGCTTCGCCGCCTGGCGCGACGCCGGCGGCCCGGTGGAAAAATGGGAGCCGAAGAAGAAGTAGGCCGTCATTCCGGGCGCGACAAAGTCGCGAGCTATGATGCGCAATTGCGCATCTGAGAATCCATAACCACGATCGGTCGTTGGTTCAAAGAAAGCCGTCAACCAATGTTCGAAACAACTACGGCCCCGGCGTATGGATTCCAGGCCCGCGCCAAGCGGCGCGTCCCGGAATGACGAGAGGAAGGAGATAACATGACCGCCACCACCGACCCGCTCGTCTCCACCGAATGGCTTGCCGCGCACATTGGCGATGCCAACGTCAGGGTGGTCGACGCCACCTTCAAGATGCCCGGCGTGCTGCCGCTGCCGAAGGAGGACTATCTCGCCGCGCACATCCCGGGCGCCGTGTTCTTCGATGTCGACGCCGTCTCCGATCATTCCAGCCCGCTGCCGCACATGTTTCCCTCGGCCGACCAATTCGGCCGCGATGTCGGCGCGCTCGGCATCGGCAACGGTGACACCGTCGTGCTCTACGATGCCGGCGGCTGGGTCGCCTCCGCGCGCGTGTGGTGGATGTTCCTCGCCTTCGGCCACAAGGACGTCCGCATCCTCAATGGCGGCCTGAAGAAGTGGGTCGCGGAGGGACACAAGACCGAGAGCGGGCAGGTAACGCCGAAGCCCGCGACCTTCAAGGCGACGTACGACGCGCGCCGCGTGCGCAGCATGCAGCAGATGATCGACAACGTCGCCAGCCGCGCCGAGCAGGTGATCGATGCGCGCGCCAATGAGCGCTATCAGGGCAAGGTGCCGGAGCCCCGGGCGGGCCTTCGCTCCGGCCACATCCCGGGCAGCCTCAGCCTGCCGTACAACCTGCTGTTCGATGCGGCGACCGGCACGATGAAATCGCTCGACGAGTTGAAGGCCGCGTTCCTCGGCGCGGGCGTCAAGCTCGATGCCCCGATCGCCACGAGCTGCGGCTCCGGCGTCAGCGCCGCCGTGCTGACGCTCGCGCTGTACCGCCTCGGCATCGAGAACGCCGCGCTCTATGACGGCTCATGGACCGAATGGGGCGCGGCCAATGGCCCGCCGATCGCGACCGGGCCGGCGTAAGTCCGGCACGGGCGTCAGCGCCTGCGGGTCGTTGCCGTCGTGATCGTCGGCTGCACCGCGAACGGATCGGACGGCGTCGCTTGTTGCTGAATGGCGGCCGCTTGCCGCGCCTGCCGTGCCCGCAGGGCAGCCAGCCGGCGGCGCTCCTTCGCCCGCTGCGCCCGCAGCCGTTTCCGGGCAGCGGCCTTGTCCGCCTCCGCGCTCTTCGGCTTGGCCGACGCCAGCTCCGCGACAGTGCTGGCAGGAGTGCCGAGCGCCGCGGTCGTGATTGGCGCTGGCGTGTTCTCGGATGCCGGCGGCATGATCGCGGGTGCGGGTTCAGCGGGAACGGCTTCGGCCGGGGCGGGCGGCACAGCTTCCTGGATCGCCGCAACCTTGGTTTCCTCGGCAGCGGCCGGCGGTTCGGTCTGGACTGGCGCAGCTTCTACCGGCGCGGTTTCCGCTGGCGGTGACGTTTCCGCTGCCAGTGCCGGCTCCGGCCCGGCAGCGACTTCCGGTTTCGCAGCAGGCACTTCCGGCTTCGCAGCAGGCTCCGGCTTCACTGCCTCGGCCGGCACGGGGTCATCGACCTTCAACGCGGCGAGACGTTCGGTCTCGACCGGCGGCATCGGCACCGCTTCAGGCGCTGGCTCGGCAGGAGGCGCGATCGCAGTTGGCGGTGACGCCTCCGGCGCCTTCTCCACGACCGGCGGCTCGATGCGCAGCATCGCCAGCGTCGCAGCCGGCGGTTCGGTTGGCTGTGGGAACACGGGCTGCTGCTGGGCGAAGACCGGCTCAGGCAGCGTCCGCCGCGCCGGGCTATTGGCGAATTGTTCGTGCGAGGCACGCAACAGTGCCGCCGCGCCCAATCCGAAGATCAGGACCGACATGGTGAGCACGATCGCGGCGAGGAGAAAACGAAAGCCGGGGAGCATGCGCTCGAGTTCCGCCTTTGGGCAGGCGTGTTGGGGCTCTATGGGAACGCGGTGACCACTGAAATTAGCCCCCTTCGCCGCCGCGAATCAGGCTGAATCCAGAATACAGCAAATGCGCCCGATCTGGTTCTTACAAAAGTTGCGTCCGAAAACGCTTGATCCGTGCCGAAACGTCGCGCCGCTCGGCCGTTCATCTGAGCTATCCGGGTCTTTCCGGGGGAACTACAAAATGCCCGAACTGGGCCGGATTTCGCGGATTTGTCTTGAATGTGCCGCTATCTTCCGCCATCAGCCGTTAACGGTCCGGTGTGGCTTGGGGACTATACAAGAGCGATGATGATCAAAAGCATTCTGACGGCCTCCGCCGTCGCGGCCCTCGCCGTGGCGGAAACCTCGCTTGCACAGGCTCAGCAGGGCTATCCGCCGCCTCCAGGTTCAGTCTATTCGGCCGCGCCGCCTTATCCGCCGGGCGGCTATATCGTCGATGAGCGCCGCCGTCCGGCGCCCGACTTCGATGATCTGGAAGACGACGAGGCGCCGAACGGGCAAAGCGCGACCGCGTTGCCGCCGCCCGGCCCGATCCTGTCGCCGACCGATCCGCGCTACGCGCGTCCCGATTACCAGCAGCGTCCGGATGGCCGCCCGGTTTATTCCGGCGTGCCCACCGGTCCGATCCTGTCGCCCGACGATCCCCGCTATGGCCGTCCCGCCGGCCCGCCGCCGGTGATCTATGCCGACCGTCCGCCCGCGACCGCCCCGGGCGATGGCCGCATGCCCGGCCTCGGCGGCGTCAATTCGAACGAAGACTTCCCGCGTCCGCCCGGCGCGGTCGGCATGGCGCCGCCCACCGTCACCGGCGCGGTGCCTCAGCAGCAGTCGCCGCAGCCGCAGGTCGGCGCCGACGGCAAGCCGATCGTGCTGTCCGCGCTGCCGCCGGAAGAGCAGCCGGATGCTGCGCCCGTGCAACTGCCGCCGCATCTGCGCCGCACCGAAGTGGCCTTCCCCACCAAGGAGCCGGCCGGCACCATCGTCGTCGATACACCGAACACCTATCTTTATTACGTGCTCGGCAACGGCCGCGCGATGCGTTACGGCGTCCGTGTCGGTCGCGAGGGCTTTACCTGGACCGGCGTGCAGAAGATCACCAAGAAGACCGAGTGGCCGGACTGGTACCCGCCGAGCGAGATGATCGAGCGCCAGCCCTATCTGCCGCGCTTCATGGCCGGCGGCCCCGGCAATCCGCTCGGTGCGCGCGCGATGTATCTCGGCTCGACCGTCTACCGCATTCACGGCACCAACCAGCCTTCGACCATCGGCAAGTTCGTCTCGTCGGGCTGCATCGGCATGCTGAATGAGGACGTCTCCGACCTGTTCGAGCGCACCAAGGTTGGCACCCGCGTCGTGGTGATGCCCGGCGGCCCGCCGCCGGGGGTCGCGACCGCATCCGCGGCGCCGCCGCCGGCTGGTCCTGCGACTGCTGCCCCGCCGCAGGCCCAGGCTGCGGCCCCGGTGCCCGGCACGGGACCAACCGTGGTGCCGCCGCTGCCGCCCGCGACGACGATCCGGTAATCACGTTTCGGCGAATTCACTGCAAAGGCGCGCATCTGCGCGCCTTTCGCGTTTGAGCGGACTGCAACGACCTTCGCGCGGCGCGCGTTGACAGCAGCCATGCCTCGCGATGCGCATCTGACCTATCCGCCGCTTAACACCCTCAAGCCCGTCGCCCGCGACGTCTGGATTATCGACGGCCCCGTCATTCGCTTTGGCGTCGGCTGGTTCAAGGCGCCGTTTTCCACGCGGGCGACGATCATCCGCCTCGCCGGGGAAAACCTTTTCGTCCACTCGCCGACGCCGATCGTACCCGAGCTCAAATCCGCAATTGCAGCCATAGGAACGCCGCGATGGATCGTCGGGCCCAACCGGCTGCATTATTGGTGGATTCCGGATTGGCGTGCGGCCTGGCCCGATGCGGAAATCCATCTTGCGCCGAAAGTGAAGCAGCAGGCCGGTGGCCGGCTGGATTTCGCCTGCGCGGCGCTTGACCGGCAATCCGGCTATCCCTGGGATGACGGGATCGCGACGCTGCCGATCGAGGGAAGCTACATGACCGAAGTCGTGTTCTTCCATCGCGCCTCGCGCACACTTGTGCTGACCGACCTGATCGAGAATTTCGAGCCGCACAAGCTGGGTTACGCCATGCGGCTTCTCACCTGGATCGGCGGGGTTCGCGATCCCGATGGCAGCACGCCGCGCGATATGCGGGTGAGCTTTTCGCGAGACAACGCAGCGCTGAAGGAGGCCGTCGGACAATTGATCCGCTGGAATCCGGAACGGATCATTCTCGCGCACGGCCGCTGCTACGAGCGCGACGGCTCTGCGGAGCTGCGCCGCGCCTTTCGCTGGGTGCTGGAGCGGCGAGGAGTTTGAGCGCCCGGGATGCCTCGCCTATGCTGGCGGCGATTCCATCGGCCGGAGGGCGCCCTGTGAAAACATTGCAATGGATGGTGGTGGCGAGCGCCATCTTCCTGGCCGCGGCGCTGCCCGCCACCGCGCAGACGCGTTCAGTCTGGATCGACGATCTGACCTGGCCGGAAGTGCGCGACGCCATCGCCGCCGGAAAAAGCACCGCGATCATCTTCGTCGGCAGCAGCGAGCAGAACGGCCCGCACATGGCGATCGGTAAGCACAATTTCATCGCCCGCTATTGCGCCGAGCAGATCGCCGCCAAGCTCGGCGACGCCCTGGTCTATCCCGTCATTCCCTTCGCCATCACCGGCGATGCCACTGCCAGGACCGCGCATATGCGCTTTCCCGGCTCGGTGACGCTACAGTCCGACGTGTTCTCCGGCGTGGTGCGCAACGTCGCGCAGAGCGCACTGGCGGCGGGGTTCAAGCTCGTCGCCTTGATGGGTGACCATGGCGGCGGCCAGGAAGAAATGGCGCGCGTCGCGCAGGCGCTCAGCGCGCTCGCAAAAGGAAGCGGCGCCCGCGTGCTCTATGTCGGCGATCTCTATACCAGGGCGGACAAGCAGTTCGACGAGGTGCTGGCGAAGCGCGGCATCACGAGCAAGGAATTGCATGCCGGCATTTCGGATACATCCGCAGTCATGTTCCTCGATGCCGAAAAATGGATCCGCAAGGACCAGATCGCCGCTGCCAGCGAGCAGACCGGCGTGCAGGGCACGCCGGCGCTGGCCTCCGCTGAACTTGGAAAAATCTATCTCGATCTGAAGATCGAGAATGCAGTCGACCAGATCAGGGCGTTTCGCGCCGGCAAATAACCGCCTCATCGCGTTTCCGCCGCCCTAAGCAACCTTTTGTGCGCATCGGGAATTACCTTGGTCGGCCCCAAGCCGCAGTTCCAGAAAACCGGGAGGTTCGCATGCGCATTTTCGTTGCCGGCGCGACCGGTGCCGTCGGGCGCTCGCTTGTTCCTGCATTGGTTGACGCCGGCCATTCCGTCATCGGCATGACGCGTTCGCCGGAAAAGGCCGGCGCCATCCGGCGGGCCGGCGCGGAACCCGTGGTGGCCGATGGCCTCAACGCGCGGGCGGTCCGTGCCGCCGTCATTTCGGCAAGACCGGACGTCGTCATCGATCAAATGACCGATCTGGCCACCGCGACGGATTTGCGGCATTTCGACCGGGCGTTTGCCAACACCAACCGCCTGCGCACCGACGGGACCGACCATCTGCTGGCCGCCGCGCGCGAGGCCGGCGCAAAGCGCTTCATCGCGCAGAGTTTTTGCGGCTGGACTTTCGGTCGGGACAGCGACGCGATCGAAACCGGGACCGACGCGCCCGATCCTGATCCGCCGCGCGAGCTGCGGCGAACGCTGAACGCGCTGCGCTATCTCGAGCAGACCGTAACCACATCGATGGAGCCCGAAGGCGTCGTGCTGCGTTACGGATCGTTCTATGGGCCCGGCACCGGGATGTTTTCACGCGCCATGACCGATGAGGTGCGCCATCGGCGCGTGCCGCTGATCGGCACCGGGGCCGGCTGGTGGTCGTTCGTGCATGTCGATGATGCCGCCTCCGCGGCCGTGGCGGCGATCGAGCGCGGCAGGCCCCGCGAGATCTACAACATTGTCGATGACGATCCGGCGCCGGTCAGCGAGTGGCTCCCGGCACTGGCCGGGATCCTCGGCGCGAAGCCACCGATCCACATCCCGGCCTGGGTCGGCCGGCTGCTCGCCGGCGAGCACATGGTCTCGATGATGACGCAGGTCCGCGCAGCCTCGAACGACAGGGCCAAGCAGGAGCTCGGCTGGCAGCCGGCATATCCGTCCTGGCGGCGGGGATTTGCCGAGGCCGCAAGGCAACCGGTCGAGCGCAGGATCGCAGCTTGAGCGGCGATCTCGCGCCAGCCTGCGCGGGATGCCCGTGAAGTTGTTGCGGGTGGCGCTGACGGATTGCGATGGTGACGCAATGCCCCTGATTTGCCCGACGTGTCAAATACCGCGACCGGGCCCCCTCGGCGGTAATCGGCTACTGTGCATGGGGTTGTTTTCGATATTTTGAGAAGCCTGCGCCGCCCGCCTAACTCACGCCAGCCGCCGCGGCGGCTCGCCGCCTTTGGTGAAGGCGTCGATGCACTCGACCATCTGGCTGTAGTGGATGCCGAGGCTTTCCTTGGTCGCGTAGCCGAGATGCGGCGTCAGCACGAGGTTGTCGAGCTTGCGGAAGGGATGGTCGACCGGAAGCGGTTCGACCGAAAAGACATCGACGCCCGCGCCGGCGATCTTCTTCTGCTTCAGCACCTCGAGCAGCGCGTCCTCGTCGACGATCGGCCCGCGCGCGGTGTTGACCAGATACGCCGTCGGCTTCATCCGCGCGAGATCGGCGGCACCGACCAGGCCGCGCGAGCGCTGGCTCAGCACCACATGAATGGTGACGATGTCGGCAGTTGAAAACAGCTCTTCCTTGCTGGCATAGCCGACGCCGGCTTCCTTGCATTTTTCCGGCGTCAGGTTCGGACTCCACGCGATCACGTTCATGCCGAACGCTCTTGCGAGGCCGGCGATCTTGCTGCCGAGCTTGCCGAGGCCGACGACGCCAAGCGTCTTGCCTTCGATCTCGGTGCCGGCAAAGACCTGCCAGGGCTCGCCGGCATGCATGCGCGCGTTCTCGCGGCCGATGCCGCGGGTCAGCTCCAGGATCAGGCCCATGGTCAGCGGCGCGGTCGGGTCGCGGGTATATTGGGTGCCGCAATAGACTACGTTGCGGTCCTTGGCCGCTTCAGAGTCGATCGAAGCATTACGCATGCCCGACGTGATCAAGAGCTTCAGCTTCGGCAGCGCCTCGAACAGCGAGCGCGGAAACGCCGTCCGCTCGCGCATCGCGCAGATGATCTCGAAATCCTTCAGCATATCCGCGGCCGCCGCCTCGTTCGCAAACGGCTCCTTGAACACGGTGATGTCGACGCGGTCGCGGATTGTCGACCAGTCCGCCACCGAGAGAGCGATGTCAAAATAGTCGTCCGGGATTGCACAGCGCAGCCGCGTCATGGGGAGGTCCGATCAGGTAGGGGTGACGGCGCTTCGAGCGTGCCGTCCGGGAAGGGCCGCCATGGTCGCGCGCCTTCGGGGCCCGCGCAAGCGTCCGGGAAGCATCACCAGCTATGTCGGGTTAGATAGCCGGCCTTCAGTGGGACGAAGGCGTCGTATGCTTGGCGCGCCAGGCGGGACCGGGGCCGCGCATATAGTGCAGTTCCGGCCGGTACGGGTCGAACGCCCTGAGGAAGAAGGCGCGCCAGAAGGCCTTGAATTCGGCAATGGCCTTCGCGGCGCGGCTGACGGCCGGGACATGAAGGGTTGCGGAATCGATCATAGCCATGACGCAAGGCCCGGTGTGTTCGTCGCGGCTTTTGCCGCCTTGATCACGCTTTTTGTCGCGCTGAAAACGAGTTTTCGCCCGATTTATTAAAAGTTGGTTTCATTTGTCGTGATCCAGGGCACACAAAGGGTGTGCCCGCGCACACATGGTGACCATCCCGTATTCATCCGTGGTGAAGAAAGGGAAAACGGGTTCCCCCGGTTGCCCTTTCGTCCCCGCGCCGCTATGTGAGCGGCAGCAAAATTTCCGATAAATCCAACACTTTCCAAGGGATCGCGATGGCGCGCCAATTCGTCTATTTCATGCAGGGTCTGACCAAGAGCTACCCGACCCGGAAGGTGCTGGATAACATCCATCTGTCCTTCTACCCCGACGCCAAGATCGGCGTGCTCGGCGTCAACGGCTCCGGCAAGTCGACCCTGCTGAAGATCATGGCCGGCCTCGACAAGGAGTACACGGGCGAAGCCTGGGTCGCCGAGGGCGCCCGCGTCGGCTATCTCGAACAGGAGCCGCAGCTCGATCCGAGCAAGACCGTGCGCGAGAACGTCATGGAGGGCGTCGCCAAGCAGAAGGCGATTCTCGACCGCTACAATGAGCTGGCGGTGAACTATTCCGACGAGACCGCCGACGAGATGACCAAATTGCAGGACGAGATCGAGGCGCAGGGCCTGTGGGATCTCGACAGCAAGGTCGACCAGGCGATGGACGCGCTGCGCTGCCCGCCCGACGATTCCGACGTCACAAAACTATCGGGCGGTGAACGCCGCCGCGTCGCGCTGTGTCGCCTGCTGCTCGACCAGCCGGAACTGTTGCTGCTGGACGAGCCGACCAACCATCTCGACGCGGAATCCGTATCATGGCTGGAAGGCCATCTGCGCAACTATCCCGGCGCGATCCTGATCGTGACCCACGACCGCTACTTCCTCGACAACGTCACCGGCTGGATCCTCGAGCTCGACCGCGGCCGCGGCATTCCCTATGAGGGCAACTATTCCTCCTGGCTGGTGCAGAAGCAGAAGCGCCTGGAGCAGGAAGGCCGCGAGGAGGCCGCCCATCAGCGCACGCTGGCGCGCGAGCAGGAATGGATCGCGTCCTCGCCCAAGGCGCGCCAGGCCAAGTCCAAGGCGCGCTATCAGCGCTACGAGGAGCTGCTCAAGCAAGCCAGCGAGAAGCAGACCACGACCGCGCAGATCATCATCCCGGTTGCCGAGCGGCTCGGTCAGAACGTCGTCGATTTCGAGGGCCTTAGCAAAGGCTATGGCGATCGCGTGCTGATCGATGACCTCACCTTCAAGCTGCCGCCCGGCGGCATTGTCGGCGTGATCGGCGCCAACGGCGCCGGCAAGACCACGCTGTTCCGCATGATCACCAGCCAGGAAAAGCCGGACAAAGGCACCATCACCGTCGGCGAGAGCGTGCATCTCGGCTATGTCGACCAGTCGCGCGACGCGCTCGACGGCAAGAAGACCGTGTGGGAGGAAATCTCCGGCAACAACGAGCTGATCCTGCTCGGCAAGAAGGAAGTCAATTCGCGCGGCTATTGCTCGGCCTTCAACTTCAAGGGCGCCGACCAGCAGAAGAAGGTTGGCGCGCTCTCCGGCGGTGAGCGCAACCGCGTGCATCTGGCCAAGATGCTCAAGTCCGGCGCCAACGTGCTGCTGCTGGACGAACCGACCAACGACCTCGACGTCGATACCTTGCGCGCGCTGGAAGAGGCGCTGGAGGATTTTGCCGGCTGCGCCGTCATCATCAGCCACGATCGCTGGTTCCTCGACCGCATCGCCACGCATATCCTGGCCTTCGAAGGCGACAGCCATGTCGAATGGTTCGAGGGCAATTTCCAGGATTACGAAAAAGACAAGATGCGCCGGCTGGGCCAGGACAGCATCATGCCGCACCGCGTGAAGTACAAGAAGCTGACGCGCTGATTCCGGCATCCTGACCGCGCCGCCATCCGACAACTTTATGGCGGATGGCTGCGGCCAGTTGTCACTTCTCGGCTTGCCGAGATTGCGTAGATAGGGGCATCCTCAACCAAACCCTTTCGCGAGTCTCTCCAAATGTCCGCCACGATCGAATCGCGCTTGCCGAAGAGGACCAAGCCTCTCGGTCCCATCCCGATGCTGATCTTCGGCTCGCGCTGGCTGCAATTGCCGCTCTATGTCGGGCTGATCGTGGCGCAGGCCATTTATGTCGTTTTGTTCGTCAAGGAACTCTGGCACCTGTTCACCCACGCCGTCGATTTCAGCGAGCAGCAGATCATGCTGGCGGTGCTCGGGCTGATCGACGTGGTGATGATCTCGAACCTGCTCGTGATGGTGATCGTCGGCGGCTACGAGACCTTCGTCTCCCGCCTCAACCTTCAGGGGCATCCCGACGAGCCGGAGTGGCTCAGCCATGTCAACGCCAGCGTGCTGAAGATCAAGCTCGCGATGGCCATCATCGGTATTTCGTCGATTCACCTGCTGCGGACCTTTATCGAAGCGGGCGCATTGACATCGGGCAAGACCAACTACACCGAAACCGGCGTGATGTGGCAGACGATCATCCATACCGTCTTCATCCTGTCGGCGATCGGCATCGCCTATGTCGACCGCATCTCGAACATCGCGCAGGACGAGGCCAAGCGCGCCGCCGAGCACTGAGGGATCGATCGGGCTATGGGTCTGCGTAAGCATGCAATAGCCGTAGCCGTATCGATGACGATCGCCTTCGGCGCATCGCCCGCCCGCGCCGCTGACGCCGCCTTCACGCAGTTCATTGCTTCGCTCTGGCCGGAGGCGCAGGCCGCCGGCGTCTCGCGCGAGACTTTTGACCGCGAGACGCGCGGCCTCGAGCCCGACTACAAGCTGCCTGACCTGATCCTGCCGGGACGCCCCGCCACCGGCGCGCCGTCACAGGCCGAATTCGTGCAGGTGCCGCAGGACTACATCAAGGAAGCCTCGATCGCGCGGCTGGCGGGCGAGGGGCAGCGGCTGATGCAAAAGCATCGCGCGGCGCTCGATCAAATCGAAAAGCAGTTCGGCGTGCCCGCCACCATCGTGCTGGCGATCTGGGGCCGCGAAACCGATTACGGCCGTTATTCGCTGCCCTATGACACGCTGCGCGTGGTGGCGACGCAGGCCTATGTCGGCCGCCGCAAGGATCAATATCGCGGCGAGTTCATCCTCGCGCTGAAGATCCTCGGCGAGGGCGCGGTGACGCGCAAGGAATTCCGCTCTTCCTGGGCCGGCGCCACAGGCCTCACGCAATTCCTGCCGTCGGAATACTACAAGCACGGCGTCGATTTCGACGGCGACGGCAAGATCGACATCTGGCATTCGGTGCCGGATGCGCTCGCTTCCGCGGCGAAGCAACTCGTCAACAAGGGCTGGCAGCCGGGCCTGCGCTGGGCCTATGAGGTGCGTGCGCCCGACAATGTCGACTGCACCATGGGCGTGCCTGAAGTTCAGAAGCCGATCGGCGAATGGCTGCGCGCAGGTTTCGTCCCGGTGCGCGGACTAAAGCTGAGCGCCTCCGAACAGGCGCAGCCGGCGTCGCTGCTTCAGGTGGAAGGCATCTATGGCCCGTCATTCCTGACGACGAAGAACTACTTCGTCATCAAGGAATACAATTTCTCGGATCTCTATGTCCTGTTCGTCGGTCATCTCGCCGACCGCATGACGAGCCCGCAACCCTTCGCAACGCCATGGTCGGCCTCGACGCAATTGCGTACCGCCTCGGTCGAGGCGATGCAGCGGCATCTGACGCGCATCGGCCTCTACAAGGACAAGCTCGACGGCAAGGCCGGCATGCTGACCCGTTCGGCGCTCGGCGCATACCAGAAATCCGCCGGGCTGAAGGTCGATTGCTGGCCGAGCGAAGCCGTGCTGCGCGCGATGAGCGCGGGACGCTGAGAGAACTGTGCGCTCCTCACGGTGAGGAGCGCGTCGGAGTTTATCATCGGGCCGCGCTTCGCGCGGACCCGTTGGCGCGTCTCGAACCATGAGGCCACAGCCGGGCCTTCATCCTTCGAGACGCGGCCAAGTGGCCGCTCCTCAGGATGAGGAAAACGAAGCCCGAGGACGAGGACGAAAACAAAAACCCGGCCGATGGTCTCGGCCGGGTTTGTAAGAAAGCGCCGCTGCGGCTTGAGATCAGTCGCAGACCTCGACGCGGCGGAAGCGCCAGGCGTAGCCGTCCCAGAACCGCTCGCGGACCATATGGCAGGCCGGGTAGGGGCCTTCGTCCACATAGACCGGCGCCGGTGCGGCATAGGCCGGGCGGCTGGAGGCAATCGCGCCGCCGATGATCGCGCCGCCGATCAGGCCGGCTGCCACGCCCGCGGCAACCCCGCGGCCCCCCGCGCTGGCGGGCGTCGCGGTGAGCGAACCGGCAACCGTTGCGACCGCCACCAGGGCGGCAAGTGTCTTCTTCATGTCTTGAACTCTCCTGGAGTGGCGCCCGCCGGCGCCGGGTTTAGCTCGCACGTTGTCTTCAGATTGGCCGTCTCGCAAAAGGGAAGCGCAGAACGGTCAACCGAAAGTAAACGGCGGTCGCTAGTGGCCGGAAAAAAGCGGTTTTTTATGGCCCCTTACGCAAGGCGCCCCGGAAAACCAGCGGTTTCCCGGGGCGCCATGCCGAATTAATGAAGGTGAACGGATCAGTAGCAGACGCGCACGTTGCGGACCCGCCAAGCGTAGCCATCCCAAAACCGCTGGCGCTCCCAGCCGCAGTCGTAACCCGGCTCGGCGACATAGGCTGGGCCGCCGCCGTAATAGCCGTATCCCGGACCGTAATAGCCGGGTCCGTAATAGTAGGGATTTTGCGAGGCGATCGCGCCGCCAACAATGGCGCCGCCGATCAAGCCTGCCGCGACGCCGGCGGCAACGCCGCGCTGCGCCTGGGCCGGGGCGGGCACCGCCACAGCCGAAACAGCCAAAGTAGCGACGGCAACGCCTGCCATCAGGGTCTTCTTCATGGCTTCACCTTTCCCGTGGAGCAAAAGCGACAGCGGAGCGGCTGTCCTCGCCAAAGGTTCCATATTCCGCTTGAACCTTCAATGAACGGGCTAGCCTGCTTGAGCGACGAATTTGCGGAAAAGCAGATGCCCTCCATTTGTAGGGTTGGGAGCAGTCTGCCAGAGAGGATTAGGCGATGAACCCGATGGCTTGGTTCCTTGTTACGGCCGGAATTGTCTCGGCGATCGTCTTTTGGATGATGACGCGCCTCGGAAGCCAGCGGCCGGCGGCCCGGCGTTCCGCTTATGACGGCGCCACCGACAGCGGCTTTGCGAGCGGCACCGGCGGTGGTGGCGATGGCTGGAGCCTTTCCAGTTGGCTTGGCGGCCACAGCTCCTCGTCGCACGACTCAGGCTCCTCCAGCGATTCCAGTAGCAGCGGCGGTGGCGACGGCGGAGATGGTGGTGGTGGCGGCGGTGGAGGCGGCGGCGATTAGCTCCCCGTTTGCGGCTGTCCGACTCTTTTAGAGTCGTTCTAGTTTAGGTCGGGCTTCAGTTTGGAATTGCTTCAAAACGCAGTTTTTCCCTTTGCATCGGCAAGGCGGCTTCCATATCGATGGGTAAGCATCACTGTTGGGCCCTGCCGAGCTTCATGATCGTCTGTTCCTGTAATGTCCTGAGCGACCATGATGTCCGCAGCGCCGTTCAAGCGGCCGGAGATCTGCCGCGTAATGCCAAGCAGCTCTATGGCTGCCTCGGTTGCAGCGCCGAATGCGGCCGCTGCGCGCGAACCATCAAGACCATCATCGAGGAGGCGCTCGGTCCCTGCGCCAAGGCCTGCTGTGCCGGCTGCCCGCACAGCCATGCCCAAGACGATGAAGACAACCGGGCCGAGGACAACCGGGCCGACGAGCATTTCGGCCACGCCGAGTTCGCCCTCGCCGCATCCTGAAAATCTCTGAAACCGGCTGATTTTCCCGCGCCTTTCGCCAATTGCCGCAGGAGGGTTGCTCCTGCCCGGAATCTGATTTAGAAGTATTCTAAATTAGTTTCTGGCCGGCGCCGAGCCGGCGCAAACTCCGGAGTGAAATCATGCAGGGCGATCCCAAAGTCGTCGACTATCTGAACCGGGGCCTGCGTCACGAGCTCACCGCCATCAACCAATACTGGCTGCACTACCGGATCCTGGACAATTGGGGTCTGCTGGACATGGCCAAGGTCTGGCGCAAGGAAAGCATCGAGGAGATGGAGCACGCGGACAAGTTCACTGCCCGCATCCTGTTCCTCGACGGTTTCCCGAACATGCAGGTACTCGATCCCCTGCGGATCGGCCAGAACGTCAGGGAGATCATCGAGTGCGATCTCGCCGCCGAGCACAGCGCGCGCAACCTCTACCAGGAAGCGGCGACCTACTGCCACGGCGTCAAGGATTATGTCTCGCGCGACCTGTTCGAGAGCCTGATGAAGGACGAGGAACACCACATCGACTTCCTCGAAACCCAGCTCGACCTGATCCAGCGCATCGGGCTGGAACTCTACACGCAGAAGCATGTCGGCCATCTCGAGGCCGAGGACTGAGCGGGCGCACTCACGCCACCACATGCAGTCGTCATCGCCCGCGAAGGCGGGCGATCCAGTATTCCAGAGAGATCAGCGAGCGATCTGAGAAGCCGCGGCGTACTGGATACCCCGCCTTCGCGGGGTATGACGGCCGGTGTTGAACGGTCCTACAATTGCGTCTTGTAGCGCTCGTAGATCGCTTCCTGGCTTTCCCGTTCGCCAAGCCCGGTCTGGTCGTGGATGACCTCGCCGATGCTCGGCATCACGCTGCGTTCGACGCGCTGCGCCGTCCAGAGCTTTGAGCGCATCAGCGCCTTGCCGCAGTGGAAATAGGCTTCCCCGACCTCGATCCGTAGTACCGCACGCGGCGGCTTGCCGAATTCGATCATCGAATTCATTAACGCTGGGTCGGTGGTGAGCGTGCCCTTGCCGCCGACGCGCAGCGTCTCATCGATGCCGGGCACGAAGAAGATCAGTTGCAGCAGACCGGTGCCCTCGACGATGTTGCGAAAGCTGTCGATGCGGTTATTGCCGGAGCGGTCGGGCATGAAGAGCTCGTTGGGTCCGGCGACATGCACGAAGCCGGGATTGCCGCCGCGCGGCGAGGCATCGACGCTGCCGTCGGAGCCCGACGTGGCGAGCACGCAGAACGGCGACATCTCGATGAATTTTTTCGAATGAACATCGATCTCCGGGCGCGCTTTTGCGATGACGCGCGGTGTCGGCTTTGCATAGATTGCGGCGAGGTCGCTGGCGGCAAGATCGGTCACGGGCTTTCTCCGGCGCTGTGTCGGCGAACACTATCACCGCGTCACGGAACCGTCACCTTGAGACGGTCTAAGCCGCATCGGCCGGCACGAAGCAGTTGATGATGATGCTGCCGCGATGGTGCACGTACCAGACCACGGCTTCGCCGACCGGATTGCCGCGGTCGCGGATCACGGCGCGCTCCGGCACCATCATCCAGGTCCCTTCGATGGGCACCCAATAGGCGCCGTTGCGCACGTCATATTCCGTGCGGTGGCCGTCCGATATGTCGCAGCAAGGCACGCCGTTCGGCGCGATCACGCTCTTGAACCAGGCCCGGATCTCGGGCGGCACGTGATCGTACTGGCCGTTGTCGATCGCGAATGCGGTGCTCCCGAGCGCCATCAGGCCTGCAAGCAACCCGGCTTGCGCAAGTCTTTGCATGCGATCCTCCGCGTGGCCGGTCTTGCGCCGCATGAGCGCTGCGCGCCGAATCTCGTTGGACGCGATTAGGCCCGAGCCCGCGCGCGGATGCACGCTCAAATAATGAGCGATATTTCAATCGCCCTTGATGCGATGCAAAATCCGCCGCGGAAATTCACATCGTTTTCTGCGGCGCGCTCTGTAGCAATTCGCGCAGCGGCTGCGTGTAGAACGATGCCGCTCCGGTGGTGCCATGGCCGCGCGTCTGCGGGCTTGCCGGGATCAGATAGAGCTTTCCGTTCTTCACGCGCTTCATCGCCGCTTCGGTGATCCCGGTCTCCGGCGGATTGCGTTCGTCGTCGGCGGCATTGATCAGGAGCGTTGTTGCCGCGATCTTCTCGAGGCCGGGCGAAGGATCGTAATCGCGCGAGGCTTCCCACTGCCAGATGAAATCATTGGCGTCGGCGGTGACCGGTGCCGCCAGACGATCGTCCACGATCTTGTCCGCTTTCTCGGCCGTCGGCGCCTGTGCCTGCCAGGCCAACGTGCCGCCTGACGTTGCGAGCCCAAAGGCCTGAATCGCATATTTCATCATGCGCGGCTGGGTGACGTAATTGCCGCTGACATAGTCGGGATCGTTGCGGATGGTCTCCAGCATCATCCGCCGCAGCATCCAGTTGCGCGAAGCCATCGCGGTCGGCTGCGCCGCCATCGGCGCCAGCGCGTCCATCTCATTCGGATACTTTGTGCCCCAGATCCAGCTATGCATGCCGCCCATCGAATTGCCCATCACCAGCCGCAGATGCTTGATGCCGAGGCCTTCCTTCACGAGGCGATACTGCGCGTCGACCATGTCTTCGTAATTGTACTTTGGAAACGCGGTCTTCATGCCGTCGGACGGCTTTGATGATTTGCCGTGGCCGATGCCGTCGGGGATGATGATGTAATATTTTGTGGCATCGAGCGCCTGGCCGGCGCCGAACAATTCACCCGCAAACCCCGGTGTCAGCATGCTGGCTGCGGAGCCGCCGGAGCCGTGCAGCACCAGCACCGGCTGGCCGGTCGGCTCCCCGACAGTGGTGTAGTGCAGTCGCAACTCACCCATCGTCTCGCCGGTGTGGAATTTGAAATCCTTTGCGATCCACTCGCCCTGTTTCGGCGCGGGATAATCCGCGGCGCCGGCGGCGAATGAGGTGAGGATGAAGGCGGCCGACAGCGCGGCGGCTGAAAACTTCATGGCTGGTCTCCCCGAATGCAGCCGCTTTGCCGGGCCGCTTGCAGCAAGCCTAACACGCACTCATTTCGTCGTCACGAGATTGCCGAACCGCTTGTCGTTGGCCTTCGTCGCACATCCTGTGCCAAGATGCTGCGCGGGTGTCGGATTTCGCATCCGCCGTTCGTCCTCAGGCAAAGTGCTGCGCCCGGGAACCAGGAGAAGATCATGTGCCGCAACATCAAGACGCTGTTCAATTTCGAGCCGCCGGCAACCCATGCCGAAATCCACGCCTCGGCGTTGCAGTTCGTGCGAAAACTGTCCGGTTTCAATTCGCCCTCGCAAGCCAATGCCGAGGCGTTCAACCGCGCCGTCTCCGAAGTCTCGGACAGTGCCCGGCGTCTGCTGGCTTCGTTGCAAACCAATGCGCCGCCGCGCGACCGCGACGTCGAAGCGGAGAAGGCGAGGGAACGCTCGCGGGCTCGGTTTGGATGACTTTGCGCATGTGATGCATCTCACGGTGCAGCGATGCGGCGGCGCCCATGATCTCGGAGATTTTCCCGGCCGTGGAGACGCGCCATGAATTCGATCGCCGATGCCATCACCCGCCTGAAATGGGGCTCGATCGCCTTCGCTGTTCTGTGGACCGGCTGGATGATCTGGTGGAGCGGAGATTTCGGACCCGCCAACATCGTCATCCTGGCGATCTGCGGTGCGGCCGCCGGTTATCTCTGGTATCGCCTGATGTGCTGGCAGTTTCGCCGCATGGGCATGCTTGCGCGTGAAAATCCCCAGGGCACGACTGCCAAATAATAGCTTCAGGCGCACTCCGGTCCGGGAGGTTTGCGCCTGAAGCTGCTTCAAGGATTAGTCGTCATCCTTGTCCTTGTGTTTATGCTTGTGCTTTTTCTTCTTCTTGCGATCGTCGTCATCATCATCGTCATCGTCATCGTCGAATTCGGCGGCCTCCAGCGCGGCCGCTTCCTGCGCGGCGCGCTCGGCGGCTTCGCGCTCGCGCATCCGGCGGTGATCTTCCCAGGCATCGAAGATCAGATGCAGCCATGGCATCACCTGCTCGATCGACGGCAATTGGCCGGGCGGTCCCGGTTCGCCTTGCGGTCCGGCAGGTCCCTGCGGTCCGGCCTCGCCACGCGCCCCCTGTTCGCCGCGCGCGCCTTGCGAGCCAGCCTTGCCCTGAACACCGGGCTTACCCGGCGGTCCGGGCGGGCCGGCTTTGCCGCGCGCGCCATCGGGCCCGCGCTTGCCGGGATGACCTTGCGGGCCCGCACGTCCGGGCTCGCCGGGCTTTCCGCGCGGCCCCTGTGGTCCCGACCGTCCCTGCCTGATCGTTTCGTCTGCCACCTGAAAAACTCCAACGAAAAATGTCAGGCCGTTTTATCGGCCCTGCATGACAGCTTCAATTGCAGGCACAGCACGAGGCAGATCGATTAACAACTAGATGACACGGCTCACACTGTGAGATACCCGCCGTCGACCATCAGGATCGTACCCGTCACATAGGCGGCAAGATCGGAGGCGAGGAAGATTGCGGGCCCCACGATGTCTTCGGCCTTGCCGGCGCGGCCGAGCGGCGTATGCGCGACAAACGTCTTTGCCAGCTCCGGATTGGACGCGCGCACCTTTTCGTTTAGCGGCGTCTCGATAAAGCCCGGGCCGATCGCATTGACGCGCACGCCGTCCCTGCCGAGCTCGGCGGCGAGCGCCTTGGTGAAGCCGAGCACGCCGTGTTTCGAGGCGGTATAGGCCGGCGAACTCGGCGTCTTCAGATGCAGGAAGGACTGGATCGAGCCGATATTGACGATGCGGCCCTTGCTCGCGCGCAGCGGCGCCAGGAACGCATGCGTCACGTTGAACACGCCCGAGAGATTGATCGCGATGATGTCTTCCCAGTCCTTGATGACGGCCTCGTTCTCCCCGAGCATGCCGTTGCGCCGCGCGATGCCGGCATTGTTGACGAGGATCGAGACCGGCCCGACCTTGTCGGCCACCTGCCTGGCCATCGCGATGCAGTCGCCGCGCTTGGTCACATCGAGCGCAAAGCTCTCGGCCTTGCCGCCGGCATTGAGGATGGCCTGCGCCGTCTCGGCGGCCGTCGGCTGGTTGACGTCGAGCACCACCACGCGCGCGCCCTCGCGGGCATAGCCGGCGGCGATCGCGCGGCCGATTCCGGAGCCGGCGCCGGTGACGACGGCGATGTGGTTTTCAAGCAGCGGCATGGGCATTTCCTCGCATTTTGATTTTAATTGGAGACATCAGGCTAAATCAAAATTTCCCGATCTGGAATGTGATACAGGCGAGCGCGGTGCTGGTATTCCGTTTGAGCTGTTATCCGTTCGGGGTCATGGCCATGGATCAGCAACTGAAGGACTGGAAGCTTTCCGCCGAGCGGTTTTTCGCGGCGGATACGCCCGACTGGCACGAGGTCGTGCGGCTGGTGACGTCGATATCAGGCGCCAGCGAGAACCCGACCCTGCGGCTCGCCGCGATGCAGTCGATGCCGAGCCTGCGCAATGCGACGTCCAGATGGGCGGATGGCGAGGCAAGGCTGATCGCGCGGCGCCGGCTCGGCATCGTGCTGGAGGTTTTGAACACGCTGACCGCGCCGCAGTTCGGCAGGCGCGGCAGCGAGCCAAAGCCGATGACACTGGAGGAGCGCTATCGCCAGTTGCTGGGGCTACCGTTCGGCCGGCACCTTGCCGCCACCGAGATCCATCGCGCCTTCAAGCGCGCCGCCAAGACGGCGCATCCGGACGGCGGCGGCAGCGAGCGCGCATTCCTGGAGCTTGCCGCCGCGCGCGACGCACTGATGAAAGCGCATTAGCACTCGTAGGATGGGTAGAGCGAAGCGAAACCCATCACATTCCACATGGTTGCCGCGATGGGTTTCGCCTGCGCTCTACCCATCCTACGATTTCACTACGTGCTCTTCACCGCATCATGGATCGCGCGGCAATGCCGCACGATGTTGTCATGCGCCACCACGAACTGCTTCAGCGGTGTATCGATGTCGTAATAATAGATATTTGCGATGAAGCCATAGATCGCCGCGTCGATGCTGGTCGGCTGTTCGCCGTGCACATAGCCCTGCGCGGGAATCAAATCGGCGATCGCACGCAGATCGGAGAGGCCACGCGCCATCGCGGCATCGGGATCGAACCGGCCGATGCCCTGGTAGTAATAGCGCTGGGCGTTGAACTCCTTCGCCTTCGCAAGACCATCCACGGTCAGGCTCGGGTGCTCGCGCAGCAGCGCATCGCGGAACAGGAGCCAGTAGCGCTCGTCCTTCCAGCGCGAATAGGACATCACCCAGTAGAGATCGTCGAGCGTGCGCGTGACCAGCAAGTTGGTCGTGCGCTCGGCCTTCGAAAGCTGCGCGTCGATCGTCAGCCGGTATTTCTGTGTGAGATAGGCCAAAATCGTTTCGCTGTCGCCGACCGTATCTTCACCGTTGACGATATAGGGTAGTTGCCCGCGCGGCGCCTTCGAGGCATCGAAGATGTGCTCATGCGTGAAGGGCACGCCGGCCAGCCGCAGAAACGCGAACACTTTCAGGCCATAGCCGTTGTTGTCGGCGACGCCGAACAGCGTGGGATAGGAGTAGAGCGTCAGCATGATGCCCCCAAAATGAAAAGGCCGGCGAGAATGTGCTCACCGGCCGCTCATAACAAGCGAAAATCGCTCAGAGCTTGCAGACGCCCTTCTTCATCAGGCCGGTCTTGACGGCCATTGCGGCGTCGAAGCTCGGCACCGGCTTGCTGATGGCCGTGTAGTTGGCCGGGAAGGGCTGGGTCGGAACGCCATTGTCCCAGATCTGGCAGAGATCGTTGCCGCTCCACTTGATGAGGTGGAAGGGCGCGGCATTGGCCGAGCCGGTCACGGCAAGCGCAGACAAGGCAACGCCGGCGGCGGCGCAAAGGGCGAAAATACGCATCGAGTAGCTCCTGTTGGGAAAAGTCTGGCCGGCCTCCGCGGGGGGAAGGTTGGGAGGCGGCGCCCGCATCAGAATAGGCCGGGCATTGGTTGAGTGTGGCCAAATCGTGATTGGTTCAAACGGCGCGCACAAAAAGGCCGGCGGGAAAAGCCGCCGGCCTTTGTTTTCAGTGCTTCCAAAAATCAGAACGCGCACATGCCGCTGCGCAGCAACCCGTCCTTGTAGACCAGCGCATCGCCGAAGGTCAGAAGCTGTTCGCTGACGATGGTGTAGTTGGTCGGCCAGGGCGAGGTCGGGACGTTCTCGTCCCAGATCTGGCAGAAGCCGGAGTCCTCCCAGCGGATCAGATGATAGGCGGCTTCCGCAGGGCTGGACGCCGCGAGTGCAGAAACGGCAAAGACGGCGGCGGCAGCGAAAAGGGACAAACGACGCATGGGAAAGGGTTCTCCTGAGGGGTCAAAAAACTGCGCTCCGCAATGCAATTTGCGGAGGCAAAAGGGCGTTGATGCCCGGCTAAGGTTGGTGTCGGGGGAGGGAGCAAGGTTCAACGGGAATGGGATGACCTGCGGTTCGCTTCAGGGTCGGGCGACATTTCCCTGGAGATCCACGACCTCGACGTTCGGTCGCTCCGGCGTTTCCTCGTAATCGCGGATCAGGATTTTGAACTGGCCGGGGTCGAGCACCGCCTTGGCGTACGCGACATGTCCAAAGGCCGGATCGGCTTTGGTCGCGGCGATCAGCGCACGCGCTTGATCGGTGGTGACCCGATATCCGAAAATGACCTTGCGGATCGCCGCGGGCGGCAAGGCATAGAGATGGATCGGAGGCTCGCCCTCTTTCTTCTCGATCGATGATTTGAGGTTGCGGACGATCCGGTATTCCTGCTCGTAGGACCATTCGCGGCTCTTGACGAAGAAATGCTCGAACAGGATTTCCTCGGTCTCCGGAATTTTCGGGCGCATCGCGGAATATTTGACGCGCTCGGCGAGCTGGAAGTTGTCATCGCTGGCGCGGCTGTTGAATTCTCTGTTGCCGGGATCGATTTCCACCGCGAGCCCACGATGTTCATTGGCGTAATGCGCCCACAGCAGCAGATTGTCCGCCGTCATCGAGAGCGACAGGATGCCGAACTTCTGGTCGATCGTTCTCAGCTTCTCCACGGCATCGGCAGAGGGGATGGCCTTTTCCTGGCGCTGCTGCGGCATCATGCCCATGAAATAGAAGATCGGCAGGGTGAATGCAGCTTCCGGGATACGGCCCTGCGTGAGGCCGGCCTGGATTTCGCCGGTCTGGGTCGAAAGTCCGGCCAGGCCTGCGAGCCGCGCAGCTTCCGCATCCCTCGCCTTGAACGCCGGCATTTCGAAGGGATCGTTGAATGCGCCGGGCTGCGTGAAACGAATCTTCCCTTCGCGATAATTCGCGAATCGCTCGTACGGTATGTACTTGAAATAGGCCATCCGAAAGCCCTCCGGGCTGTCGCGCCTTGACACTGATAAGTCATCGGAAGGGCGGGCAGGTTCAAAGGAAATTTTTCTGATTTCCTGCCCGAAGGGTCAGCGGTGTAGGGTGGGTTAGCCGGGCGGCGTCCGCCAAAGCTCTCACAAACGAAGGCCCACAGCGTCACCCACCGTTATGCCCCCCGCGAAAGGAGGAATTGCTCCAACGCCAATCCGCGCTGTCGATCCGCTGCGCGGTTGATAAACGTCAAATTTGCAACTTTTCGTGGCGCGGCCTAATCTGGATCAGGTCAGTCAGGAGGCGCAACCTTGGCGAGACGGGCGGGTAAAAGAGCGAGTTTGGCAGCGCGAACAACGACCGAAGCGTTTGCGCGCGGGTTTAGAGTTCGCGTTTTCCAGACTTGGGACCAGTTCAAGCACGGCATTCGGGATGAACTCCCCGGGGCTCACGATTATGACGTCTACAAGCGGTACATTTTTCGAGGTCAAGGCAATGCAAACTGGCCGCTGAAATCTTCATTCGACCGGACATATTCCGACAAGCAGGCGGCAAACAGGGACAGGCTCGCGAAAGAACTGATCACGGAGTTTTACGAGGAGTGCGAACGTTATTCTGCATGGCGCTATTCATTCGATGATCCCCGCGTGCTCGCCATGGCGCAACATCACGGATTGCCGACCAGGCTCCTTGATTGGTCATTTAGCCCGTATGTTGCTGCCTACTTTGCATTCTCATGGTTTCTTTTCGAGCAGAGGGATGGAGGCGGTAACGTCGCGATCTGGGTGCTCAATAGGGGTGAGGTCGAAGCAAAGGCCCCGGGAGGACAGCTGCAAATCATCTCGGTGCAGGACCATGAGAACAATCGGTTGGGCAATCAATTTGGGCTGTTCACATTCCTGAAAACGAATGAAGGGTCACTGGAGGAATATTTGACCAGCAGGGCAGTCAATTTGGGCTCCGCATTGGTCAGATTGGAAATACCGAGATCAGAATGCAGAACCGCACTCCAAGATTTGATCCTGATGGGAATACATCACGGCACGATCTTTCCGGGGAAGGAAGGAATCGCTCAAACCATCAAGCTCAGAAATTTGCTGCGGCAATAGCCTCGGCTATTTCGCCAGCGACGCCACGCCCTCGATTTCGATCAGCATCGCCGGGTTCGGCAGCGCCACCACGACGCAGGTGGTGCGGGCCG
The DNA here is from genome assembly GCF_018129385.1 of Bradyrhizobium lablabi. Taxonomy (GTDB): domain Bacteria; phylum Pseudomonadota; class Alphaproteobacteria; order Rhizobiales; family Xanthobacteraceae; genus Bradyrhizobium; species Bradyrhizobium lablabi_C. The sequence continues at coordinate 34,875 of NZ_JAFCLN010000007.1, read as the reverse complement.
GGTAGGGCGCCGGTCCGAACGCGCCGGCATAGAGTGCATTCATCGCAGCCACATCGCTGGCGCGCGTCAGCAGCACGTTGACCTTGACGAGATCGCGCATGGTCGCGCCGGCCTCGTCGAGGATGCGCTTGATGTTGGTGACGACATTGGCGAACTGCGCCTCGAACGTATCGGGCAGGTTGCCTGCCGCATCGAAGCCGGGAATGCCCGAGATGAACAAGAGGTCGCCGCTGCGCGCGGCGAACGACAGCGGGGGCGCCTTGATGCCGGGCGGCGGCGGAAAATGCTTGATGGACATCGCTACGTCTGCTCCCTCGACAAAAACCATGTTGCCAGTTCGCGCCAGGGCTCGAGGCTCCAATGCCCGGACGCGGCGCCGGAGGGCGAGGTTAGCACAAAGACTTCGGTGTGCCCTTCCGGCAATGGCTGCCTGCCGAACGCTATAGTGCCCGTCGGCCTGCCGTAGAACAGGCTCGCCGCCTTCTTGCTGGTGAAGGCGATCGCCTTCGGAGAAAAGCGCGCGATCTTCGCCCTGAACCCCGCGACGTCGATCGCATCCGTCGTGAGCTGATGATCCATGCCCGCCTGCGACTTGTTGAGATCGGTAAAGCCGATGCCGAGCGGCAGTAGCGCGCGAAACTCGTCCGGTTGATAGCGGCGCTGTGTGAGACCGGCCTCAAAAATCGCACGCCAGAAGCGGTTGCCAGGATGCGCGTAGTAATGCCCCATCGCAGCCGAGCGCGTGCTGGCGGCCGTGCCGACAAACACCAGCCGCAGGTTTTGCCGCAGCATGTCGGGCAGCCTGTCGGCCGCGCCGTTCGCGGCTTCAGCCCTATCGGTTGTCATCTTGCGGTGCCGCGCGCGGATTGCATGCCTCACTCTATTGCGCCGCGCGATGGCCGCAAAGGCATGGTTCCGTGCGCCGGCCGCGAGCCGCGCGTCCGCCTTCAAACCGCCGCGTACCCCTGCGCATTTCTCGCATGTACCGGCATCGGCTAGATTCGCCCGTGTGATTCGTCGAGCCGCCGCCCCCTCTGCTCGCACCATCCCGGGAGACTCTTCCATGAAGCTTGCATCCGCCGCCCGTGCCGCCCTCGTTGCGCTGATCGCCTTCGCCGGCGTCTCCTCCGCCCGCGCCGACGACGGCTTTGTCACGCTGACGATCTACAAGGCCGGCTGGATCATCGGCGGCTCCGGCGGCTCGGGCGTGCTGACCTTCCGCGGCCGCTCCTATGGCCTCTCCACCGGCGGCCTCGACTACGGCCTTGTGTTCGGCGGCTCCAAAACCGTGCTGCGTGGCCGCGTCAGCAACATCTGGCGCGCCAGCGACGTCGCCGGCGTCTACGGCGCCGCCGGCGCCGGCCTCGCGGTCGGCCGCGGCGCCCGCGCCATCGTGCTGACCAACCAGAAGGGCGCCGTGCTGGAGCTGACCGGGCATCAGGTGGGGCTGATGGCGAATGCGGATCTGAGCGGGCTGGCGATTACGATGCGGTGAGGGGAGCGTAGGGCCGGTTAGCGCAGCCTAACCCACCAATCGTCCAACATCCTGCGTGCTGTCACAAGCGGTGCCGGAAGCGATCGCCGTGCAACGGTCATGCAGCGAGGGCCATTCTGCTCTTCTTTTTCCTTGAGGACGCCGGCGGCAACAAGCGCGGCCCGGTCACCCGGGCAAAACTCGGATGATTTTCGATCCAATTCCTCAAGGCTAAGCGAAGTTGTGAGAATGCAGCCGCCCGTATCGCGATGGCCTGTGATCCGCGCGATTGATTTGAGAATCAGCTTGTAAGCGCGGGTCGCCGTGATCTCGTGGTCCCATGGGGATTGCAGCCACCAATTGCCGGCGGCGATCCGTGCAGTTGAGACGACGCCGACGTGGTAGGATGTCGTTTCGTCGCCAAAGCTCGTAGAAAACGCATAGCGCCAATTCCAAGCCTCAACCTTTAGATCGAACGGAATGAGAAGATACCTGAACGAAGGCGCGTTTGCTTCGCCCGCCGTTCGCTCGATGAACCGGTCCGCCACCTTGGCGGCCTCGAATTGAGTGGTCGTTGCGAGCAATTCAGGTCCGAGCGGAAGGTCCAGAGTTTGCACAGAGACGGGTGCGGCGAGCACGCGCTGAAGCGCGCAAACCAGCGGCTGAACGAACTCGGTGCGCTTCAGGTCTGACTGGATGTAAAGCACAACCTCCGCGGGGGCGACCACGCGCGGCTGTTCCTGCGCCGGCGCGACTGACGTTCCGGCGAGAAGGAGAGAAAATATCAGGCCGTGCAATGCATATTTCAAAGGTGCGTTTCCGCCCCGCACAATGTCCTGCTCTATCAGCTTACATCAATATCGGGCGGGGACACGACCAATAGAGGTAAGGAGTTCGCAGGCTAGGTTAGCGAAGTGTATCCGCTACGTTGAAAAGGCCGCCGATGACGCTCCCACTTTCGCTCTTCGCAAAGAGAAAAGGCCGGGCGAGCGCCCGGCCTTTCGTTTGGTGGGGTGCTGCATTTTACAACACCCGATTACTCTCCTTCACCTTCTCCGCATCCAGATACACGCTGCTCCCCATCTCCTTGAACTTCTCGCTCATCTTCGCCATGCCGTCCTCGATGGTGCCGGCCATGCTCATCCCCACCGCCGCCGGATCGTTCAGCGTCGCCGCGTAATCCCGCACGTCCTGCGTGATCTTCATCGAGCAGAATTTTGGGCCGCACATCGAGCAGAAGTGGGCGACCTTGTGGGCCTCCTTCGGCAGGGTTTCGTCGTGGAAGTTTCTTGCCGTGTCCGGATCGAGGCCGAGGTTGAACTGGTCGGTCCAGCGGAAATCGAAGCGGGCGCGGGAGAGGGCGTCGTCGCGCAGTTGCGCGGCGGGGTGGCCCTTGGCGAGATCGCTGGCGTGGGCTGCGATCTTGTAGGTGATGACGCCGACCTTGACGTCGTTGCGGTCGGGCAGGCCGAGATGCTCCTTCGGCGTGACGTAGCAGAGCATGGCGCAGCCGAACCAGCCGATCATGGCGGCGCCAATGCCCGAGGTGATGTGGTCATAGCCCGGCGCGATGTCGGTGGTCAGCGGCCCAAGCGTGTAGAACGGGGCCTCGCCGCATTCCTTCAACTGCTTGTCCATGTTGATCTTGATCTTGTGCATCGGCACATGGCCGGGGCCCTCGATCATCACCTGGCAGCCCTTGTCCCACGCGATCTTCGTCAGCTCGCCGAGCGTCTCCAGCTCCGCGAACTGCGCGCGGTCGTTGGCGTCCGCGATCGAGCCGGGGCGCAGGCCGTCGCCGAGCGAGAATGAGACGTCATACTTGCGCATGAGGTCGCAGATCTCGTCGAAATGCGTGTAGAGGAAACTTTCCTTGTGATGCGCCAGGCACCACTTGGCCATGATCGAGCCGCCGCGCGAGACGATGCCGGTGACGCGGTTGGCGGTGAGGTGGATGTAGGGCAGGCGCACGCCGGCGTGGATCGTAAAATAGTCGACGCCTTGTTCGCACTGCTCGATCAGCGTGTCCTTGTAGAGCTCCCAGGTCAGTTTGGCGGGATCGCCTTCGCATTTCTCCAGCGCCTGGTAGATCGGCACGGTGCCGATCGGGATCGGCGCGTTGCGAAGAATCCACTCGCGGGTGGTGTGGATGTTGCGGCCTGTCGAGAGGTCCATCACGGTGTCGGCGCCCCAGCGGATCGCCCACACCATCTTGTCTACTTCTTCCTCCACCGACGACGTCACGGCGGAGTTGCCGATATTGGCGTTGATCTTGGTCAGGAAATTGCGGCCGATGATCATCGGCTCGAGCTCGGCATGGTTGATGTTGCAGGGAATGATGGCGCGGCCGCGCGCGATCTCAGAGCGAACGAACTCCGGCGTGATGAAGGCGGGCACGCTGGCACCAAAGCTTTCGCCGTCGGCGAGCGCTGCTTCCGCGCGCTCGAGCTGCTTCTTGCGGCCGAGGTTTTCGCGCTCGGCGACGTAGATCATCTCCTTGGTGATGATGCCGGCGCGGGCGAATTCGAGCTGGGTGATCTTGTGGCCGTCGAGCCCGCGCAGCGGCTTGTGATGCGCCGTGAAGGCCTTTGCGGCATGCGAGGCGCCGACATTGCCGTTGTCTTCCGGTTTGATGGTGCGGCCTTCATACTCTTCGACGCCGCCGCGCTCCTTCACCCAGGCGATGCGATTGCGCGGCAGGCCGGCATTGACGTCGATGGTGACGGCCGGATCGGTGTAGGGACCGGAGGTGTCGTAGACGGGAAGATTCGGCTCACCTGCGCCTTCGGAAAGGATGATCTCGCGCAGCGGCACGCGCAGGTCCGGCGCGGCCTCGGGCGTCGCGAAGATTTTTCGCGAGGAGGGAAGGGGGCCGGTGGTGACGGCGGGAAGGGTGTCTTTCGGATTGGAGCGAATGTTCATGTTATCCTCCGTTCGATTTCTCTGTCATTCCGGTGTGTTGTTGCTGCCGTCATTGCGAGGAGCAAAGCGACGAAGCAATCCATCTATCCCCGTGCCGAGAGGTGGATTGCTTCGCTTCGCTCGCAATGACGAGGAAAGAGTGTGCCATCACGCCGCCTCCGCGCTTTTGCCCAGCCATTGCCGCACCCGCGCGTCGGGGTCGGCGTTCTGGGTGACGTCGGAAACGACAGCGATGGAATCCGCACCGGCGGCAAAGATCTCCGCTGATTGCTCGAACTTGATGCCGCCGATCGCCACCAGCGGGATGTCGCCGATGCGCTTTTTCCATTCGGTGATTTTTGCAACGCCCTGCGGCGCAAAGCGCATCGCCTTCAGCGTGGTCGGAAAGATCGGGCCGAGCGCGACATAGTCCGGTTTTGCGGCAAGCGCCGTCGCAAGCTCCGCATCGTCGTGAGTGGAGATACCGAGATTGAGGCCCGCCTTGCGGATTTCGCCGAGATCGGCGTCGGCCAAATCCTCCTGGCCGAGATGCAGATATTTTACGCCGGCGACGATCGCTGCGCGCCAGTAGTCGTTCACGACCAGTTTCGTGTTCGTGCCCTTCGTCACCTCCAGCGCATCGGTCACGATCTGTAGCGCCTCGGCGTCGTTCAGCTCCTTGGCGCGCAACTGGATGGTGCCGACGCCAAGTTTTGTCAGCCGCGTCACCCAGGCGACGCTGTCGACGACCGGGTAGAATTTATCAGGATACGGCATGCCAGAACGGTGTCCCGATGACAGGGGTGGAAGGGGAGGCGAAATCGCGGGCTTCCATCAGCCCGGCCTCATAGGCCGCGCGGCCGGCTTCGATGCCGAGCTTGAACGCATTCGCCATCGCGACGGGGTCGGCGGCCTTTGCGATGGCGGTGTTGAGCAGCACCGCGTCATAGCCGAGCTCCAGCGCTTCGGCAGCATGCGAGGGCGCGCCGATGCCGGCGTCGACCACCAGCGTGATGTCAGGCAGGCGGTCGCGCAGCAGTTTCAGCGCATCGCGGTTGATGATGCCTTTTGCGCTGCCGATCGGCGCCGCCCACGGCATCACGACCTTGCAGCCGGCGTCGACCAGCCGCATCGCGACGGAAAGGTCTTCGGTGCAATACGGAAACACCTCAAAGCCGTCCTTGATCAAAATGCTGGCGGCTTCGACGAGGCCGACCACATCCGGCTGAAGCGTGTCGTTGTCGGCGATCACCTCCAGCTTAATCCAGGGCGTGCCGAACAATTCCCGCGCCAGCTTTGCCGTCGTCACCGCCTCGCGCACGCTGCGGCAGCCGGCCGTGTTCGGCAGCACCGTGACATCGAGCTCGCGGATCAGCGACCAGAACGCATCGCCTGTCTTGCCGCCCGCAGCCTCCCGCCGCAGCGACACCGTGACGATGCCCGCGCCGGAGGCGCGTATCGCCGCCTGCATGACCGCGGGCGAGGGATACAGCGCGCTGCCGATCAACAGGCGCGAGGAAAAGGTTTTGCCGTAGAAGTTCAGCATCGATCAAAGTCCTTCAGCAACACAGGTCGTCATCCCACCCACAGTCGTCATCCCCGCGAAGGCGGGGATCCAGTATTCCAGAGGCCGCGCGATCGAATCGAGAAGCCGCGGCGTACTGGATCGCCCGGTCAAGCCGGGCGATGACGGCGGAGTGTGAGGCGCGTGCGTGCCCCATTCCGTCATCCCGGCGAAAGCCGGGATCCATACCGCGTGATGTCTCTTGAGGCACACTGGCAGATACCTCTCGTAACCACACCGGCCGGTGGTTATGGGTCCCTGCTTTCGCAGGGACGACGAGAGGTGAGAGTGTACGTTCACCACATCACCCTCCCTGCCGCGGCGTGATGATCTCGATCTCGTCGCCGGCCTTCAGCGCGGTCTCGGCCCAGCGGCTCTTCGGCACCACGTCGTAATTCACCGCAATCGCAAAATGCGTGCCCTGATATTCGAGCTCGCCGAGCAGCGCATCGACGCGGGACGAATTGATCTCCCGCGGCTCGCCGTTCACGATCACGCGCATTGCATCACCTCATTGTCGATCACGCCGCGCTCGACATAGCCAAGCGTCAGCTCCGCCAGCGCAGGCGCCAGCAGAAAACCGTGGCGGTAGAGCCCGTTCACCGAAATCCTTTCCTTGTCGATCGCAATGCGCGGCAGATTGTCGGGAAACGCCGGGCGCAGGCCCGCGCCGAATTCGACAATGCGCGCTTCCGCAAACGCCGGATGCACCGCGTAGGCCGCACCCAGCAGCTCCAGCGCCGAGCGCACGCTGACGCCGCTGTCTTCCGATTCGATGGAGGTGGCGCCCAGCATGAAGCGGCCGTCGCCGCGCGGGATCACATAGAGCGGCCAGCGCGGATGGATCAGCCGCACCGGGCGCGACAGCTCCACCTCATCAGTCTCGACGATGATCATTTCGCCCTTGACGCCGCGCAGGTCCGGCTGGGTGTCGCGTGCAGAAAGCCCGCGGCAATCGATCACGATGCCTTCAAGATCGTCGGTCACCACATCGCTGTTGAATTTGATAGTGCCGCCGGCCTTCGCGATGCGCGCATGCAATTCCGGCAGCACGCGCCGCGGCTCGACATGGCCCTCGTCCGGATAAAACAGCCCTTCGCGGAATCGCCCTTCCAGCGACGGCTCGAGTTCGCTTAATCCCCGCGCGTCCAGCCGCCGGTGCCCGCTGGTCATCTTCGCAAAGCGCTCGAAATCGCTGCGGTCGCGTGGATGCGCCACCACCAGCGAACCGTTAAACGGCGTGTCCGGAAAATGCTCGCGCCAGAGATCGAGCGAGCGCACGCCAAGCCGGCTGATCACGGGCTCGGACGCTTCCGCCTCGCACCATGGCGCCAGCATGCCGCCGGCCCAGTGGCTTGTGGAAAGCGTCATCGCGGCGTCACTGCGCTCATGCAAGGTCACCGCGTGCCCGGCGTGTGCGAACAGCAACGCCTGCCACGCGCCGGCTACGCCTGCGCCTATGATGGTAACGGGGGATCGCCCCCTCGTATCAGAACTCTGGTACATCCCTGTCCCTTCGCCGGCATGACCCGGATCAGGTTCAAAGGGTCACCGCGGTCCCGGCCGTTCGGCCTGATTTGCGGTATCTCAGCTCCACCTCGGAGCACCCCTCGGAACAGGGCTAATGTAAGCAGATGGCAGGGCGTGTCAACGCGCCGGGGCGGGCTTTGCACCGGCGCCGACGGCGGCCGGGGGCCGCGGAACCGCCGCCTTGGCCTCGGCGAGCTTCCTGGAAGACGAGCTTTTCGGCTTGGCGGCTGCGTCCTTCGATTTCGCGCTTTCCGCGAACCTCGGCACCAGTTGCAGCGGTTTTGCTACCGCCCGCTTCGGCTTCGCCACCTCTTCCTTCGGCTCGGCGGCTTCTTGCGGCGCTGCATTCGCCAGCACGGGCGCAGCTTGCGCTCTCCGTTCCAGCCGCTGCTGCTTTGCGACGTGATAATAGCCGCTCGCGTAATAACGCATGGCGCGATCGTGATCGCCGCCCGCCGCGCGATACGCCCCCGCGAGATACTTGACGCCGAAGGCGAGATTGGTGTCGGGATCGCGCAGGCCGTAGGCGTCGCCGGTGTAGCCGACGCCGCGCGCAGTCGCGAGCTTGATCTGCATCAGCCCGATCGTGCCGCCGCTGCCGATCAGGTCGGGGCGGTACTTGCTCTCGCGGACGATCACGCGGTGCACCAGCGCTTCCGGCACCATGTTGGCTTTGGCATGCGCCGCGATCAGCCCTTCATATTGGGCGCGGCCCTGCGGCTTTCCCTCCTGCGCCTGCACGCCAGGGGCGGGCCATGCCGCCATAACGACACAGATCAGGAACGTCAGCCGCTTCATCAAAATGGCCCCCACGCGGCGCAATCGCAGCGTTAACACTTTACGCACCGCAATTACTGCGGAGATGTGGCGAAAACCCGGCATAATCAGGCGCTTGCCGGCCACGATTACGACAGAAAAACCGGGGCGGATTTACCAGGAATTATGCCTTGGCATGCTTCGATCCGGCTGAAAACCACGGAAAATCAGCCGCCGTCCATGAGCGTCACCCTCGCACATACCGATGAAGCCGCGCACCCCCTGCGCGGGCTGCTGCCGCTATGGGTGGGCGTTGCGATCTATGCGCTGTTCCTTTTGGCCGGCAACCGCCTGCTGATCGACCCCGACACGATGTGGCAGGTCACCATCGGGCAGTGGATCATCGACCACGGCACGGTGCCGACGGTTGACGTCTATTCCTTCACCATGCGCGGCCAGCCCTGGATCTCCACGCAATGGCTGTCGCAGGTGTTTTACGCAAAGGCCTATTCGCTCGCGGGCTGGAGCGGGCCGGTGGTGCTCGCCGCCATTGCGATTGCCGCGACCTTTGCGCAGCTGACGAACTTCCTGGTCCGACGCCTCAGCGAGAGCACCACGCTGGTGTTCATCGCCGCTGCGCTCGCACTGACGGTGCCGCATCTGCTGGCGCGGCCGCATGTGCTGGCGTTGCCGGTGATGGTCGCCTTCGCCGGCGGGCTGATCGCCGCCGCCGACCGCCGCACCGTGCCGTCGTTCTGGCTGCTGCCGCTGATGATGCTATGGGCCAACCTGCATGGCGGCTTTGTCTTCGGCCTGATGCTAACAGGCGCGGTCGCGCTCGATGCGGTGATCGGCGCCGATCCGGCCAAACAAAAAGTCCTGCTGCTGCGCTGGTTCGTCTTCGGCCTTGCCGCGCTCGCCGCAAGCTGCGTCACGCCCTATGGCTGGAACGCGCTGCTCGCTTCGCGAAAGATCCTCGCACTCGGCGAAGCGCTGCCGCTGATCATGGAATGGAAGCCGGCGGATTTCTCCAGCCTCGGCCCGCTGGAAATCGGCCTCCTGCTCGGTATCGGCCTTGCGCTGTTCCGCGGCATCAAATTGCCGCTGATGCGGATCGTTCTGCTGCTCGGCCTCCTGCACATGGCCCTCTCTCAGGGACGCGCCGCTGAAAATCTGGCGCTGCTCGCGCCGATCATTCTCGCCGCACCGCTCGCGCGGCAGATCGGCGGCGCCGCGCCGCAATCAAATGCTGCGTCACCCTCGCGCGGCGTGCTGTTTGCCAGCCTTGCCGCTGCCTTGATCGCAGCGACATTCGCCTGGTGCTCGCTGCATCGCTTCGAGCCGCACATGCGCGGCTCGCCGGTGGCGGCCGTCACAGAACTGAAGAAATTGAATCTCGCCCGCGTCTTCAACGATTATGATTTCGGCGGCTACCTGATCGCGAACGGTGTTGCGCCTTTCATCGACGGCCGCACCGAGCTCTACGGCGAAAAATTCTTCGTCGACCACAACGCGGCCTCAGGCTTGATGAAGCCGGAAAACCTGTTCCGCCTGCTCGACCAATACAATATCGAAGCTACGTTGATGCGCACGCAGAGCGCGGCGACGAAACTGCTCGACCATATGGACGGCTGGCAAAAGATCTATTCCGATGACATCGCTACCATTCACCTGCGTAAGGCCGGTGCGGTGCACACGATCGAGCCCGCCGTCGATCCGAAGGCAAAGTGATCTCTCGTGCCCCGGACGCAGAGCAGCGCGAAGCGTTGCGCTGCAGAGCCGGGGCTCACACTTCTTCGCCTCACTTGCATTGTGGGTCCCGGTTCTGCGGTGCATCGTGAAGAACGCTGCACCGCGCCCGGGACATGTGCGCGTTCTCGCCGTTGCAAAAAAATAAATCGCTTTGCTTCACGCCCAATGACGAATCGCCGCACAGGAATCTTTGTCGTGCAAAAGACGCAAACTGGGGCTAGAGTTTTTTCAGCACAGAAGTGTCCAGTTGCGGCAGCAACACTGTCCAATGCACCCAAGCCTGAACATCCACACAGACAACAGATATAAGAAAAGATAGTAGGAGTGAGCCATGGCCAAAACAGATATTGGCTATTTGCCCCGCGGAAATCCCTGTGCCCAGTGCGGCAAGCCGATCTTTGCCCCCGACTGGGTCGAGCAAGGCTCAGGCCGCATCTCCTATCTCTGGACGTGCCGCGCCTGCGACTACCGGTTCGAAGCGGTAGCGTTCTTTGACGAGCGGCACGCGAGCGCGGAACCACTCGCCGCCTGACGGGAACCCGGCTGCCACCACCGGCGTTGGTTTGCTCATCGATCCTGCGCAGGGAGGGTGAGCATGCCTGACGTCATGTCCAGACCACATCAGTTGATTGCGAGCGATCGCGTCGAGGGGACTGCGGTGCGCCGGTCGAACGGCGCCAAGATCGGCCACATCGAGAGGTTGATGATCGATAAGGTCAGCGGCCAGGTGTCCTACGCGGTTCTGTCGTTCGGCGGCTTCCTCGGCATGGGCGGCAATCTCCTGCCGTTGCCGTGGAGCAAGCTTCACTACAACAGAAGGTTCGAAGCCTACGAGCTCGACATCGCCGATGACGAGCTCAAGCGCGCGCCATCGTTTCGCGCCGACAAGGATTTCGATTGGGGCGATCGGTCGCAGGAAATCGAACTGCACCGCTACTACGGCGTGCCGCCCTATTGGGGCGGCTTTTGATCGCATGTTCCGGCGTGAAGGGCCGGAACACTTGCAGGTTCCCCGGGTTTTCCCCTCATCGATTTCTACTGAGGGAGAAAGCTTATGTTAGCCAAGTATACCGTTGCCGGGCTGGCGGGTACCGCACTGCTCGCCGGCGTCGCCTTCGCGCAGTCGCCGACGACGCCGAGCGACTCGACCAAGATGGCACCGCCGGCTGCGTCCGACACCTCGACCTCGCCGTCAACCTTCACGGGTAACTGGCGCGCGTCGAAGGTCGTGGGCCTGAGCGTGTACAACGACAAGAACGAGAGCGTTGGCTCGATCAACGATCTCCTCACCGACAAGAACGGCAAGATCGTCGCAGTCGTGATCGGCGTCGGCGGCTTCCTCGGTGTCGGCGAGCATCTCGTCGCGGTCCCGTTCGAGAAGGTGAAATTCTCGACCGAGCCGGTCGCCTACAGCTCGACCTCCAGCGCAAGTCCGGGTGCGGGCAGCGCAAAGCCCGGCGGCTCCACGACCACGACGGGCGCTGCGACCACGTCGACCAGCGCGTCGAAGCCCAATCCGTGGTATCCGGATCACGCCGTCTTCAACGCGACCAAGGAAGAGCTGAAGGCGATGCCGGAGTTCAAGTATTCGACCTAACGCATGATCCGGAAAAGTCTTCCGAAAGATCGTGCTTGAATAGATCATGCTTGAATAAAAGGCCACACGGCATCGGCTGATCGATAAAACGGAAACGCGCCCGGTTTTCGCCGGGCGCGTTTTTGTTAGAGCATGATCCGGAAAAGCGGGTGCCGGTTTTCCGACAAGATCATGCTTAAACAAGATGGTGCGCCGCATCCTTTCGGCACGCTATGCGCGATGTTACGCTTGCCGGCGCGGCAGGAAGCATCCTGCGTCCTGTCCATAACAACGGGAGGACGTCAATGGCTGAAAGCGTCTACAAGGTGATCGAGCTGATCGGCACCAGCCCCGAATCCTGGGAGAAGGCCGCTGCGGCCGCCGTCGCCAGGGCCGGCGAAACGCTGCGCGACCTGCGCGTGGCCGAAGTCGTCGAGCTCGATCTGCAACTCGACGCCAAAGGCAAGGTCGAGGCCTACCGTGCGAAGGTGAAGGTCTCCTTCAAGTTCGAAGGTTCGTGAGATTTTCCACCACCCGCGCCCTCTCCTCCCTCGGGAGAGGGCGCTATTCCAGTCACAGCCCCGGCAGGGCGGAGATGTTGACGCTGATCGTGCCCTCGGATTCCGCGATCACGCGCAGTGTCTTTGAATCAAACGCAATTTCGGCCAGCCGCAGGCTGGAGATTTCGGCCGCCACCCGCACGCTGTCATCGGTCTGCCGCAGGTCTGATATGACGGCCGCGATCTTCTTGCGCGCATTGTCCGCAAACGGTTTCAGGTCGATCACCGCCCGCTCGGCCAGCGCCCGCTGTAGATGCGGCACCGCCGCGCGCGCTGCGGCCCCTAACAGTCCGAACGCCGCTTCGGATTCCACCGCAAGCTCGATGTCGGTCAGCCGCAGCGTCTGCTGCGCCTGGTCGAGCACCGGCACGCCCCAGATATGGACATAGGCTTCGGCGCCGAGGCCGAGATAGCTTGTCTTCTCCTTGGCGTAGACCAGCAGCGAAATCAGCAGCCGGTTGCCGGAGGCCGCCAGACTCGCGCTCTTCACGGTCACGTCCACCGGCCCCGAACCATCTTCAGGAAACGTCTTTCCGGCGAACTGGCTGTTGAGCAGCTTGTTGAGCTCGGTAAAGGGCATGTCGATCGGCACGCCGATCGCGACGCCGCCCGGGGTCGGGGGCACGATGCTGATGGTGGCCGGGAACGGGCAGTTCGGCTTGGTCTCGGCCGGCGTGACGCGGGTCTCGGCCTCGATGCCCATGGTCACCGTGACGGCGGCAGCATCGACGCGCGGCTGTGCCGCGATCGCGCGGGTCGGTTTCAGCTCCAGCCAGAGCGCCGGCATCGAGCCGGCAGGGCTGGCGCCCTGTAGCGGAATGGAGCGGCAGGCCTTTGCCCATTGGATGCGTGCATTCTGCTCCAGCGCCGGATCGTTCTTCATGCGCGCCTGCACGATCGCAAGCTGCTCGGCGACGTTCTTGTCGATCAGCGGCTTGACCTGCGCCGGCACGTTGACGCGCGCGCCCGCGACCGTGAGCGCGGAGTCGGTCAGGTTCACCTGCGCGGCGAGGTTGGGCTCGATCCGCCAGGCGGCCGCCAGCTTCGGGCGTGACGTGATCACCACGTTGCCCTTGATCTCGCCGGTGGCGTTGAGGTTCTTGATGTTGATGCCGCCGATCCGCTTGGCCGCGTCATTGCCGAGCAGTCCGCCGAGCGCATCGCCGACCGCGCCGGTGGCTTTGGCCGATAGCGAGCCGGTGACGTTGAGCGTCCCCGTCAGCGCCGTCGACAGCGTCATGACGTCCTGGCCGCCGCTGGCGGCGATCGATCCGCGCGAGGCGGTCCAGCCGATATCGGCATTTTGCAGAACCTGCGTCACCGGGTTGTCGGCCTTGCCCTGAAATGCGCGCGGTGTGGAGCGGTCGGCGGCGTCGCGGATCGCCGACAGTGCGATCGCGACATTGGCCAGCACGCGCGAGGAGCGCGGCGCCGGCGGCAGCGGCGGCAATTCAGCCAGCACCGGCGCCTTGCCGCCACGCGGGGCCAACCAGTCCATGGCCTTCAGGCTGACGAAAAACGAAACCCCGACCACCGCGACCGCGATCAGGATCACCTTGAGATCCAATTTGAACGGCATCATCTCCCCGGACTGAATCAGCGGGAATTCTACAGGCCGTGGCAGGGGGGCGCTAGGGCGGCGGGTTCCTCGATCTCGCCACGCCGCACCCTTCGAGACGCCGCATTCGCGGCTCCTCAGGGTGAGGCTACTGCCGCCGCTACCGTGTACTGAAATTAAAGCCAGCCTCTCCCTCATCCTGAGGAGCCCGCCGAAGGCGGGCGTCTCGAAGGATGGCAGCTTGCGCTTCTCTCACCTTATACCGAAGAATGCGGTGACTTGCGCTTTGCCAATTGTTGAAGCGAAGCAAAGTCTCCGCGAATGAACGCTTCCTTCTTCGCACGGCTCCACTTCTTGAGCTTGCGTTCGTTTTCGATGGCGTCGGTTATTCGTTCGAACCATTGCGAGAAGATCAGCTCAACCGGTCTGCGCGACGAAGTGTAGCCTTCGAACGTACCCGCATTGTGCTCAGCGACTCTTATCTCAAGCGATGATCGTGTTGTGCCGACATAGTAACTACCGTCGGCGCATCGGAGAATGTAGAGCCACGCTCCTTCCGTCATCGCTACACGCCCCATCCTTCGAGACGCGCGCAAGTGCGCGCTCCTCAGGGTGAGGCTAACGGCTGGCGGTCAACTCGGCAAATGCTAAGTCACGCTGACAGCGGCACGCGACACGAGCCAAGCACTCAGACCTCATCCTGAGGAGCCCGCCGCAGGCGGGCGTCTCGAAGGATGGCCAAACCAAAAAACAAAATGGCGCCGCAGGGGCGCCATCTTGCATGCTGGACTTCGGTTCACTTAGCGGGCGATGAGCTCGGCACGGCGGTCCATTGGCAGCACGATCACCTTGGTGCCGACGTGAACGCGGCTGTAGAGGTCGATCACGTCTTCGTTGACGAGGCGCAGGCAGCCGGAGGAAACGCGGGTGCCGATCGTGTGCGGTGCGTTGGTGCCGTGGATGCGATAGACGCTGCTGCCGAGATACATCGCGCGGGCGCCGAGCGGGTTGCCGGGGCCGCCGGCCATGTGGCGCGGCAAATAGGGCTGGCGAGCGATCATCTCCGGCGGCGGGGTCCAATCCGGCCATTCCGCCTTCTTGGTGATGGACTGCGTGCCCGACCAGGTAAACCCTTCGCGGCCGACGCCGATGCCGTAGCGCATCGCCTGGCCGTTGCCGAGCACGAGGTAGAGATAGGTGTTCGGCGTATCGATGATGATGGTGCCCGGCGCTTCGCGGGTCGGATAGTTCACGACCTGGCGCTTCAGGCGGGCCGGCAACTGGAAGTCAGCCGGGGCGTCATCGTCGTCGGACGGCGCGACCTGGGCCGGCGGGGCGGCCTGCTGTAGCGGCTGCTGGAAGAACGGGAAGAGCGGCAGCGGCGCGGCCGCGGCGGAAGTGGAAAGAGCGATGGCACCGACCGTCAGCGCGCCCAAGGCGGCGACAACGAGCCGGGAATTCTTGACTGACTTGAACATGATCGTCCCCTGTTTTGCGCCCGCACGCCGGTGTCCCCCGGCATGTCGTTGGGAACATCAATAACCATCAACCGTTTCGGGACGTTTGCACGAAATCGCCAAAATGGTTTCGTCGCTTTAAGGAATTGTTTCGTGCGAACGGTCCGCCACGACACATTCGCATGCGCTGAGATGGTTTTCAGTGAGTTAGCGCACGTCCCGTTGCTTCCTCTCTCGTGGCGGGGCGGAGGATGGCGCGCGCTGACGCGGTGACTGAATGGCGGGCCTGCCTGGATAGGCCGGCCGTTGCACGGCGGGTGCGCCGGGAATGCGGCCTTGCCGGAATTGTCCGCCGCCTTGCTGCGGCAGGGGCGGTTGGCCGGGCTGCTGTAGCCGCTGGCCACGCAGTTGTTGGCCCGGAAGCTGTTGATTTTGCAGCCGCCCGGGAAGCTGACCCGGCGGTTGCGACAGGCGCGGCTGCGTAGGTCCAGCCGGATTGGCTGGCGATCCCGGCCGTCCCGGCTGCGTCGGCAGGTTCGTATCTCTCGGTTGACCTGGCCGCGGCAGCGATCCCGGCTGTCCGCCCTGTGTTGGCGCGCCGGTCTGTTGCGGCTGACCCGGGCGCGGCAATGATCCGGGCCGTCCGGGTTGCGCCGGAGCGCCGGTCTGCTGTGACGGCAATCCACCCGGCTGCTGCTGTCCCTGCCGGTTTGGCAGCGGAGGCAGCGACGGCTGACCGGGCGCACCCGGCAGCGGCCGCGGTCCGGCGCGGTCCGGCTGATTGGTCTGACCCGGCTGACCCGGCCTTTGCAACTGACCGCCTTGCTGCGGCGAGCCCGGCTGTAGACCCTGCCGGCCCGGCGTACCCGGTACCTGTTGTCCCGGACGGTTTTGCAATCCCGGCTGCTGCTGCCCGGGCCGACCTTGTCCCGGCAGGCCGTTCTGGCGGCCGCCGGGCTGGCCCGGCCTGAACTGTCCGGGCTGACGGATCGGCCGGTTCGGATTCACAAAGCCCGGATTGGCGCGGCGGAAAGCGCGCTGCTCGTCGAACATGCGCCGGCCGACGATCTGCATCGAATGCACCTGCCGCACAAAGCCGGTGTCGCGCGCGATCATTTGCGGCGTGATCGATATCGGCACCGCGGCAAAGCGCGCGCCGCCCGTGCCGGGCCGGATCGCAAAGCCGCTTGAGGCCGCAGTGAGGAATCCCAGCCGCGCGCCGGCGCGGTCGTTTAATTCGATGCGGCCGACACGCCCATCCGCATCCGCGTAGAGTTTGACGTTGACGTTGTTCGCACTGGTGGCGGAGGCGCCTGCCGGCACCTCGACAAGGCCTGACGTGCCGCGAATGCCGAGCGTTGCGGTCGGCGTCGTGATCTTCATGTCGCCGGTTTTTGCAACCGCCGCGGCGACAAAGGCCACCGTACCCTTGGCGACGTCGAACACGCCGGCATTCTGCTTGCCGCCGTCCTCATACACATACGTGTCGATGGTGATCTCCGAGCTGGCCTTCAGGTTGAAGGTGGTGCCGTCGCTGAAAGTGATGCCGAGCGAGGACCTTGCGGCGGTTTGCACCAAATCGTTCAGGTAGATGTCATCCTTCACTTTAAGCGGGATCGTCTTGTCATCGCGCTTCACCGTGGCCTTGCCGGTGACGGTCGCGACACTGCCGATCGGCTCTTCCGGCGTGTCATCGGCGGCGGGCGCGGCCGGATCGGGCGTCGTTGTTGAGGGGGCTTGCGTGGCAGGTGCTGCGGGCGTCTGCGTCGTCGAATCCGCCGGCGTGGGCTCAGCCTGCGCGAGTTGCGTCAGATCGGAGGATGCCTGCGCAAAGCCGATCGGCATCAGGCCGGCCATCAGCAGAAGCGCGAATGAAAACCGGCGCCACATCAAGGGGAAATTCCGAAGGAAGAAAACAAACGGCGGGATATGTATTTCAGTCTGATCCGGCTGAATGCCGGATGAATGAGGCGTGTTCTTGTCATGGCACCGCAAAACGATCAAGCGCCGCGCCCCTGTTCGTGGGACACGGCGCCTGACCGGCCTGAGTAAACGGTTACAGCATGATCCGGAAAAGTGGGTACCGGTTTTCCGACAAGATCATGCTCAAACAAGAGCTAGAGTGGGATGGCGGCTCGAAGAGACGTCATCCCACTTCAGCCGCGCTTATGCGGGGTGATCTGAAGCGGCTTTGACGGCTTTGCCGATGGCGCGTAGTTCACCGGCGTCGCGGGCGCGGCGGGCTCCTTCCGGAAGACCGACTTGCAGCCGTCGCTGAGCAGCGCCTGATTGCGGATCATGCAGGCAGTGACGCGGTCGACGTCGGGAATTTCCGGGCCGCAAAGCCGCATCGCATCGCTCGTGCACAATTGCTGCTGTTCCTGCGTATAGGCGAAAGCGGCCGTGGTCAGCAGGCCAAGCGTCATCGCACTCGCGACCAGCAGTTTGCCGCCGCGGAAGATCGAACCGGAAAATGTCATTGAATGTCCCCTCGAGTGTTGCGCTTTTTGCTGCGCCCGAGCGCCGTGTCGGCGTCCTCGTTGCCAACAGGGATATGCGGCGTCCGTTTCCGCAATTTTTCGTCCGTAACGCGAAACGATTTCGTCGCAGCGGAGAAATGTTTCGTGGCGCGCGGTGTTAACGAACGCTTAACGGATTTGCAGCGGTAAGAAGAAGGCCCCGCGGAAAATCCGCGGGGCCTCTTGCACGGCACCAGGTTCAGTTAGCTCACACGCTTCCAGGTCTGGCCACCGCAGAACATGCCGCCGAAGGCGCAACCCTGCACACGCAGCGTATTCGTTCCCTTCAGGGCGATCGTCGAGTCGTACTTCCGGCCGGAGTCGGGATCGCGGATCGTGCCGGACCATTTGTTGTCCTGCGGCTTCATGTTGATCAGGATCCGCTCGCCGGTATTGACGGCAAAGCCGCAGAGATTCTGGCCGCATTGCTCGATGCGGACATTGCCCTTGTTCTCTTCGGTCGACCACACGCCGATCGGCGAGTTCGGCGCGACCGCTGTCGCAGCGGCAACCGGAGCCGGCGCGGGAGCGGCCGGAGCGGCAACGGGAGCAGGCGCAGCGGCAACCGGAGCAGGGGCGGGAGCTGGAGCAGCTTCAGTGGTAACCGGCGCAGCCGTCGTAACGCTGGTGGCCGGAGCCGGGGCCGCAGCAGTCGGCGCAGGAGCCGGAGCGGCAGGCGGCGGCGTCACGGTAGCCTGGGCCGGCGCGGACTTCTGGTCGACGACATCGTCGTCATCATCCTTCTTGCCGAAGCCGTCGAACTTGCCCTTCAGGCTGGGCGCGGAAATCTTGATGCAATCGAGCGAGGTGCAGTTGCGCGGCGCATCGATGCGGATGCGGTGGCCCTCGATCTGGAAGGAGAACGAATTGCCGCCGGCCTGGGCGGACGTGGTCGCCAGCAGCATCGCGGCGGCGGCGGCGAGGTAGAGCTTCTTCATGGGACTCTCCCGGTGTGGCGTGTGAACTGGCAGGCGTGTGAACCTGACGCCAACCTACGCCGGCCCGTCGGCGCGTTCTGTGACCGACGTCACGGGAGTTTCGGCATCCCCGCTCGTCATGCCCGGGCTTGACCCGGGCATCCACGACTTCGTCGCTTTTGGCGCAAAAACGACGTGGATGGCCGGGACAAGCCCGGCCATGACGTGACCAGGCGGAGGTGACTCAAATCACATTCAATTGACCTGCCGGAGCCTAGCCTCGGCCCGTGAGATGGGAGGCTCCGATGAAGCGACTTTACGGTCTTGCCGCGCTGCTGATGCTGACGACATCAGCCGATGCCGGCCAAATCTCGTTCTCGGTCGGAGGACGTCGCATTCACATCGAGGCGCCACGTCATTGCCGCTCGACCTCCTGCGCTTCCATCTCGGTTTCCGGAATCTACAAATCGCGCCGCCGCGACCGCGACGATGACGAACGCGATGTCGCTCCGCCCCCGCCGCCGCCTCCGGCGGCCGCACCGCCTCCAACGCAGGTGTCGCCGCCGCCCGCCCTGCCGGTCCGGCCAAACCCGATTGTCGCCGCTGCGCCTCCGCCGGCAGCGCCGCCGCCAACGTCTCCTCCTGCCGTGGGATTTTCGACGGCGTCGGTCTCGACCCAGACCGTCGCCACGCGACCATTGCCTCCCGTGCCTCCGCCACCGGCGCAGCCTGCGGTGACGGCACAGCCTTGTGTCGCGCCGCCGCCGGTGCCGCAGCCCGTCGAAACCACACCATCGCCTCCGCCGGCGCCGGCAACGCCGCAGGTCGTCAAGACGCTGCATGAAGAGGAGGGCGACACTCCGATCGGCGACTGGCAGACCGAAAACAAGGGCGTCGTCCGCATCGCGCAATGCGGCGCCGCGCTGTGCGGCTACACGCTACAGCCTTCGTCGAATGAAAAGGGCGAGGCCGTGCTGATCAACATGAAGCCGAAGAACGACACGCGCTGGACCGGCAACGTCTATTCAAAGGACAGCGGCGACACCTATTACGGCACGCTCGACCTGAAAGGCCCGAACACGCTGCGCGTCGAAGCCTGCGCGCTCGGCCGGTTCTATTGCTCGGGCAATAACTGGATCCGGATTTCGACGAGACCGCTCGTCACGCAGCGCCAGATGGAGACGCGGCCGCGCAGCTAGACGGCACGAACGGCGCCACATGGGGCCGTTCGTCAGCAAAATGATCAGCTAGGCCATGACGTGCCAGTTGGCCGGCACCACGCCGAGCGACGGGGCGCTGGTGATCGCTCCATCGTCCATTTCCCAGATCTGAGTCACGCCGTTGGTCGTGTTACGCCAGAGAATGTCGGCATTGCTGTCGCCGGTGTAGTCCGCGATATCCTCGACCTGGAAATTGGCGGGGATCGACCCGAGCGATCGGGTGCTCTGGATCGTGAAGTTGTCCATGTTCCAGATCTGGGTCACGCCGGTGCTGTCGTTGCGCCAGAGGAAGTCGCTCTTGCCGTCGCCGTTGAAGTCGGCGATGCCCTCGATCTTGAAGTTCGCCGTGATGACTCCAAGCGACTGGGCGTTCGCGATGTTTCCGTTATCCATGTTCCAGACCTGGAGCTCGCCGGAACTGCTGTTGCGCCATACGAGGTCGGTCTTGAGGTCGCCGTTGAAGTCGCCGGAGCCTTCGAATCTCCAGACCGCAGGCATCACCCCGAGATTTTGCGCGCTCAGGATCGTGCCGTTGTTGTTCATGTCCCAGATCTGGGTCACGCCGGTGCTGTCGTTGCGCCAAAGAATATCGCTCATGCCATCGGCATTGAAATCGCCGGTGTCGAGGACCTTCCAGGCCAACGGAACCACGCCGAGCGAGTGCGCATCCAGAATGGTGCCATTGTTCATATGCCAGATCTGGGCGATGCCGGTGCTTTCATTGCGCCAGAGCAGGTCCTCCTTGCCGTCGGCGTTGAAATCACCGGTGCCGGCTATCGTCCACGGCGCGGGCACGTTTCCCAGGTTGCCGGTGCCGGCAAGGGTGCCGCCGTTCATGTTCCATATTTGAGTCGTGCCGGCATCGTTGCGCCAGAGAATGTCGCTGAAGCCGTCGGCGTTGAAGTCCCTTTCGGGGCCAACGAGCGCCGCAGTCGCAATCGTGCGGTCGGAGAACTGGAAGAATTCAACGCTGTTCACCGTATCGGTGCCGTCGTCAAAGCTGCTGCTGGCGGCGCCAAGCTTGTCGGTAATCGTAAAGATCTTCGAAACGGCATTGTAAGCGAAGAGATAATCGGCTTCATTGCCGCCAAATATGACCGTGTCGCTTCCGCTGCCACCTGCAAGCAAGTCGTCGCCACCAGCGGCCACAAAAAAGTCGTTGCCGCCGCCGCCGTTCATCACGTCGCTCAAACCGTCACCAATGATGTTGTCGCTGGCGCCGTCGCCCGTCTGAGTTCGCGTCAGGTTCGTGACGCTATAGCGTATCGAGCCATCGCCACCGCTGTCGGCGAACGTACTCGACCGCACGAATACCACCTTGCCCTGATCGAGCGCGACCAGCTCGGCCTCGGTCACATTGACGGCACTATCAAATTCCGAGCCGGCGATCGCCGCGCCTGAGGAGGTGAAGGCCTTCTGAAAACCGCTTCCCGTGGCAGCATCCGACCAGCCGACGACGATGTAGCCGTTGTCAAGCTGCGTAAGGGCCGGATTGTTCTGATTGCCGGCAGTGATGGTCTGGTTGACTCTCACAAAGCCCGATCGCGCAGTCCCATCGGCGTTGAAGATCGCAAGCGTGATCTCAGTGCCGTCAACGCCCCAGCCGTTGTCGGTATAGGCGACGGCAAAGCCGCCGTCCTTGAGCCCGATCACCTGGATATCCGAGTTGATGGTTCCGACATTGTCGATCAGGACCGAGCTGGCATCCACCGACGCTCCCGATGAGCTAAAGCGCTGGAAGCGGACCTGCTGACTGCCTCCCCCGGCTGGCTCCTCCTGCCAGACGACCACGAAATTGCCGTTCGTCAGCCCGGCGACCGACGAAAAGTCCGTGCTCTCGGCGCCGAATTGAATGGCGATAGTACCTCCCACGGCGCCAGCGTCATTCATGATCTGGGCGCGGATATCATTGTTGCCGCCGGCGAAGACGCGCGTCCATGTCACGACGTAGTTGCCATTGGCGAGCGCGGCGACATCAGCCGAACGGTCGACGCTGTCGTTGCTCGAAATAACGATGTCGCTTCCCGTGGGCGAGCCGGAGGTGTTGATGAGGCGTGCGTGAATATCTCCACCTGCATCGACGCTCGTGTCGGTGAAGGCGAATACAACGCGGCCGTCGTTCAGCCGCGCGCCGGCCGGATCGGTCTGAGTATTGGTTGTGGTTGCGTTGGCGACAAACTCGCTGGCGATTGGTGTATCGGCCGAGCTGAAGACGCGCGCCCTGACATTGCCCGGCGGGAACGCATCGTTCCACGCCGCTGCCCATCCGCCATCGCCAAAGGGGACGGCAGCCACCGAGTTCTGCGCCCCGCCCGTGACGACATCATTGACGAAGCCGCCAAATACGACGCCGGTCCAATTATAGGTAATCGTTACGGCCATGTTCTTCTTCCTCTTGAAAACGGGTCGTTTCGCTGACACGACCAAAGGGACACAGCAAAAAGCAATACCGGGCGCGTTCAAGGAAACGATGTCACGCCGGCCATCAATAAACCGCTGCACCCGGCGGGTTCAGCGGTTGCGCCAATTCTATTGCGTAGCTTCATGAGTTGAAAAGCAAAAACCGCCTCGTCACGATCTCCGCGATTGGTCCGCCAGCGATGAGGAATTGGGCAGGCCGGCACGTCGCGGCCGCAATGACACGGCCCAACGAGCAACCGCGCGAAACGCAGCGTGCGTGAGCTTGGTTGATCAGCCATCCGCTTCGCGACGACGTCCTTCGGCGTCCACCTGAGATCGATTACACCCACAATGCGAGCGGATTATCCGCCTTTGAGGCGGTCCCATCGTCGGAGCTCACAATGGAATCGCGGAAAGAAACCCGGCTGATCGGATTGAGTTTGGCAGGAGCGTATGTCGTCTGCTGGCCGCGGCAAGTTAGCTTAGCAAGACATCGCGCCAACGCGTTGCCTGGGCGCGACTACAATACCGATGGCACGGTGGCGACGTTCTCGCTCGCCGGCGCCTTCGAGGCCGAATTTTCCAACGTCACACAGTCTTACGCCGGCTTACGCCGGCAAGGGCGTCGCGCGCTATTCGTGGTGAAGACATGAAAACGCCCGGCGATCATTTCAATCGCCGGGCCATCATTCATCCAAGTCTTTCGGAGTGGATCGCCTAGAACACGCCGAGCACCACGGCTCCGACGAAGGCGAGGGCGACATAGGCGGTAACAACGCTCAGTCTGCTGACGAAAGTCATGGGAGAACTCCCCTGGTTCACGTCGTCGCTGCCCGCATTTAACGCACAAGGCTAACAGCGCGTTCCCGGCGAAAAAAGTCAGGTTCCCTGTCGCTCCGGGATGTCCACAGGGCGGGAGCACCGCCCAACGTGGTTAAAGAGTCGTAAAATCAACGCGTTGAAGAGTCTTTAAATAAATTCGCGCGAAGTTGCGCGCATGACGCGTGGAGTTCGTTTGTATCTCGTCGGCTCCTTCGTCCTTGTATCGCTGGCAGGCTGCGGGCGCGGATTTTTTTCCGCCGAGCGCGAGCCGTGGCGGGCCGAGGCCGAGGTGGCGTGCCTGAAATCCGGCGCGGTCAAGGAAAGCCTTGAGATTGTTCGGGTCGAGCCGATTTCCGGCCCCGGCGTGTGCGGTGCGCAATATCCGCTGAAGGTCGCAGCGCTCGGCGAAAGCAGCAGCAGTTTCGGCTTTGCCGATGAACAACTCCGCCCGCCCGCTTCCATCGGCAACCAGCCGCGCTGGCCGGTGCAGCGGCAGCAGGCTGCGCCGCCGCCGACCTATTCGAATTCCTATCCGGCCAATACCTATTCCAACGGCGCTGCACCCCAGCCGGGTTATGGCGCGCCGCAGTCGGGACCGATCTCGCTCGCAGCGCCCGGCGTCGCGCAGCAGGGCGATGACATCGATCTTCCATCCGAGGGCACGCCCGATTACCGGCAGCCGGCCGGCCGCTCACCTTATATGGGTGCGCCGTCCTATCCCGCGCGCGAGCGAAATCCCGCGCCGTATTCCGAACGGCAGGACACGCAGCCGCTGCCGGCGCTCGGCCCCGGCCGCGGCAATCCCGTTGCATCGGTCGGCCCGGTCTCGATCAAGCCGACCGCGACGCTGGCGTGTCCGATCGTGTCGATGCTCGACCGCTGGCTCGCCGAGTCCGTGCAGCCGGCGGCACAGCGCTGGTTCGGCTCGCGCGTGGTCGAGATCAAGCAGATCTCCGCCTATTCCTGCCGCGGCATGAACGGCAATGCGCATGCGCATATTTCCGAGCACGCCTTCGGCAACGCGCTCGATATCGCCGGCTTCACGCTCGCCGACGGCCGCAAGGTCACCGTCAAGAACGGCTGGCGCGGCATGCCGGAAGAGCAGGGTTTCCTGCGCGACATCCAGGGCGGCGCCTGCCAGATGTTCAACACCGTGCTGGCGCCGGGCTCCAACGTCTATCACTATGATCATTTCCATTTCGACCTGATGCGTCGCTCGAGCGGCCGCGTCATTTGCCAGCCCGCCGCCGTCTCCGGCGATGCGGTTGCCTCACGCGCCGGCGGACGCAACCCCTACGCCTCGCGCGATTCCTGGATCACCGGCGCGCTCGGCGGCAAGTCGGTGACGCACCGCCACAAGGGCAAGGTCAACGAGGAAGACGAGTTGGTGGACGAGTGAGAGGCGGTCGCGCCGCCCGAACA
This sequence comes from Bradyrhizobium lablabi, assembly GCF_018129385.1. Classification (GTDB taxonomy): domain Bacteria; phylum Pseudomonadota; class Alphaproteobacteria; order Rhizobiales; family Xanthobacteraceae; genus Bradyrhizobium; species Bradyrhizobium lablabi_C. The sequence goes on along the minus strand of NZ_JAFCLN010000007.1, from coordinate 10,447 downwards.
AGTCCAGATTTCCCGCTCGTCATAACGATCTATAATCCCACTGCCTGATTCCTGATCACCCTATTGCAATGGGAGGCCGATCCAAAATGCCTTCCGGCCAAAATTCGAAGTGGCGCATCGGGATCGCGTTCGCTGTCCTGATCGCTGCACTTGCGGCGGGCGCTTACTTCGTTGCCGATCTCGGCAAGCTACAGGAAAACATTTCCGCGGGCGAAAGCCGGCAGGCGGTGCAGGACATCACCGATGTCAGCCAGATCGAGGCGGTTTCCAGAAAATACGGCTCGAGCAAACTCCTTCAGGTGATCGCGATGGCCACCAGGGCAGCGGCCGAAACCGGCACTGCCACCGAAAAGCTCATGAGCGAAGTCGCGCCGCCTGCCGCTGCAAGGGAATTCAATTTCGGCGCGGCAAGCCGGGCCGATCTGGAGGCGCTTCGCCGCGACATCAAGACGGCGCAGGCCAATGCGGCGGCGTTCATGCCGCGCTTTGCCGAACTGCTCAAGCGCGAGCGCGACGCCGTCAGGACCAACGCGCTCTGGTCTCTCAAGGAAGATGCGGTGGCCGGCCTGCTCGACAACATCGACAAGCGGCACGCCGACATGACGGCCGTGATGTCCAGATTGCTGGCAGCGCGCGGTGACTTTTATCGGGCCTACGATGATTTTGTCGCTGTGCTGATCGACGAGTTCGGCAAGTACAAGGTCGTCGACGGTCAGCTCGTCTTCCCGTCCCAGCGGACTCTTGCTCGCTACAACGTCGCGGCTAATGCCATGCTATCAGCGAAGAACCGGGTCACCGGGGTAGACGCGGAACGCAAGACGGCGATCAAGTCGGGGCAGGAGAGGTGGTTGCAATTTGTGAAGGGGCAGTGACGAACGCACTTGTCGCAACAAACCAGGCGTCATCGCCCGCCAACGGGTCGCGCGAACGCGCGCCCGATGACAGGCTCCGGCGGGCGATCCAGTATTCCAGAGGCAGTAGTGATAGAGCCGATGGGCCGCGGCGTACTGGATGCCCCGCCGGAGCTTGTCATCCGGCCGGCCGAAAGGCCGGACCGGGTGGCCGGGCATGACGAATCTTGGTTTGTGAAAACAGCGTCGCTGGATTAACTCGCCAGCCGCTCCACCAAATCCTTCACCAGCCCGCTTAGCAGATCGAGCTTGTAGCCCGTCATCGGCAGCGGCTTGGCGCCCGATGTCGCGAGCTTCGCAGCTTCCGCAATCGTCGCGGCGTCTGCCGGCTTGCCCTGTAATGCAGCTTCACTCGCCGCCAGCCGCAGCGGCCGAGGCGCGATGCCGCCGGCGGCGAGGCGGATGAACTGGAATGCGCCGTCCTTCACCACAGCGCGGGCGCAGACCTCCGCCAGCGGCCATTCCGCATGCGTGCGGCTGATGGCGCGCTTGTAGAGTGCGCGCTCGCTCTGCTGCGGCGGCGGCAGCGCGATGCTGCGGATCATCTCGCCCGGTCGCAGCGCGTGATCGGCCGAGCCGTCGGAGCCATCGCCCAATAGTTCTCCAATCGTGAGCGCACTGCGCTGGTCAGTCGCAACGCGCGCATCATAGGCGAGCAGCGCCGCCGCCATCGTGGAGGGATGCGGCGCGACGCAGGGGCCGAGATCGAACGCGACGCCATAGAGATGATTGCCATCCCGCGCCGGGCAATCCGCTCCGCTCTTCTTGAGGCAATCGATGTGCGGATTGCGAAAATACCAGCAGCGCGAGCGCTGCGCGAGATTGCCGCCGAGCGTGGCGAGGTGACGGACCTGCGGCGTTGCAAGTCCAAGCGCGGAAGCCGCCAGACCGGGATAGGCGGCGGCGATCCGCTCGTTGCTGGCGAGCGCGGCGATGGTGACGAACGCGCCGATGCGCGCTGCGCCGCCCGCGCCCCATTCGATATCAGTCAGTTCGGGCCTTGCTGCGATATCGACCAGCGGCCCGCGTGAAACGCCGCTACGGCGGCGCTCGGAAAGATCGGTGCCGGCGGCGCGGAATTCGGCTGTAGCTGTCGCCATGCTCATGCTGCGTCCCTCCCTTTCAATGCCGCGATCAGGCGATCGGGCCGGATCGGCGCCTCCATCGGTCGCACGCCGATGGCGTTGTAGATCGCGTTCGCGATCGCCGGCGATGTCGGCACGGTCGCGACTTCGCCGATGCCGACGCTGCCGCCCATCACGTGATCGAAGCCGCCTTCGTCAAAGTGCACGTCGATCTCCGGCGTGTCGGCGATCCCCGGAATGCGGTAATCCTCCATGCCGCCGGACAGGATGTCGCCGCGCGCCGGATCGGTCTCGCGCGCTTCATAGAGCGCATAGCCGATGCCTTGAATGACCGAGCCGGCCGCCTGGCTGCGCGCCAGCGCGGGGGCCGCGATCTTTCCGACCGCAATCCCGGTGTGCACGCTCACGACGCGCACATGCCCGAGCCAAGTGTCGACCTCGACCTCCACCACCTGCACCGAGCTAGGCACGCCGGCGCCGATCGCGAGGTTGGAGAAGCGCCGCATCATCCAGCCGAAGATGATGCCGATGAAGCCGGCGTCCCGCATCGGCGAGCGGATGCCGGGCAGCGTCGGCTTCGAATCTTCCGGCCGTACGCCGGAGGCGGAAAGATCGGGCGAAGCCGCCAGCAATTCGCGCCACGGCGCGTTCGAGCCCGGCGCCGGCTGTCGCTTCACGTTTTCCCGGATCGCATCCTTCAATTTCTGCACCGCGAGCAGCGTCGGCGGAATCACCGAAGCGGTGGTGCGGCTGCCGCCCGCGCCGGGTCCCTCCGGCAGATCGGAATCGCCGATGCGCACCTCGACTTCATGCGGCTCGAGCCCGAATTCCTGCGCTACGGTGTTGGCGATCACCGTGCGACTGCCCTGGCCGATATCCTGCGTCGACGTGCTCGCGATCAGCCGGCCGTTCTTCACCGCCACCTCGATCTTCGAACCGGGCTGCCAGATGTAGAGCCAGTAGCCGGTGGCGACGCCCACGCCGCGTCGGTAGCGTCCGCTCTGCGCGCCCGCGTTCCTGTTGCGCCAGACATCGAGGCCCAGCGCCCAGTCATACAGCCGCTGCCGGTTCGGATTGGGATCCCATCGCTTGCGCAAGCCAATCGGATCGACCTTCATCCGGATCGCGGCCTCGTCGATCGCCTGCTCCAGTGCAAAGGCCATCGGCGGCCCGCCGGGCCCGCGGAACGGCGCGCCGGGCGGCAGGTTGCTGATGACGTCGAAATCGCTGAGCTCCTTGGCTTCCGCCGGATAGATCAGCCGCGCCAGCCCCGCGAGGATCGAATTGGTCGCCGCGCCCGTATCGGCATAGGCGGTGAACGAGATCGCCTTGAGCGCTCCTTCCGGCGAGGGCAGCAGAGCAATCTGCATTTCGGCGGCGGGACGATAGCCCGCGACCGAAAGTTCTTCATGCCGGTCGTACACGACGCGAACCGGCGCTTTTGCGGCGCGCGCCAGCTCGATGGCCACCACCGTCTCCATGCCAAAGCTGCTCTTCGAGCCAAAGCCGCCGCCGACGTGATTGGCGATCACGCGCACCTTGTCGTGGCCGAGCTTGTAGCGTTTGACGATCAGCTCCTTCAGATGGAACACCGCCTGCGTCGACACGTGCACCGTGAGGCGGTCGCCGTCGAAGCGCGCCACCGCCGCATGCGGCTCGAGACACGAATGTTGCTGCGTGGCGGTGCGGAACGTGCCCTCGACCAGCAGCGGGTCGCGCGCCTGGCGTGCATCGCCGACCCAGCCTCGCGCTTTCTTCGCTCTGGTCGAGAACGCCGCCGACGGCCCGCGCAGATTGCCCTTCCAGGGCGCCGGCCCGCCGGCGCCTTCGGAAACATTGCCCGCCCGCTTGCGGCTCGCCTTGTCGAATACGACAGGCGCATCTTCCTTTCGCGCGGCGTCCAGCCCGATCACCGACGGCATCTTTTCGATCGTGAATTTGATCGCTGCTATCGCCGCCAGCGCGGTCTTGCGGTCCCTGGCCGCCACCGCCGCGATGGGATCGCCGACAAAGCGCACCATCCGGTCGTCGCCGAGCAGCGTCACGGCGGCGCTCACGCCCGGCAGCGCCAGCGCAGGCGAAAGATCGAGGCCGTCGATGCGGCCATGCGCGACCGGCGAACGCAGGATCACGCCTTCGAGCTGGCCATCATGCCTGATATCGACGGTGTATTTTGCCGCGCCCGTCACCTTGTCGCGCGCTTCGACGCGCGGCGGCTGGATGTCGCGGCCGTCGAACTGGCCGGCGCAAGCGGCCGCCACCGCATTGAAGATGCCGTCATAGGCGCCGCAGCGGCACAGATGCCCCGACAGCGCCGCGGCGATTTCTTCGCGCGAGGGCGTAGCCGTGCCCTTTGCCGCGCGCCAGCGGTCGCAGAATGCCGCAGCCTCCACGACAAAGCCGGGCGTGCAGAAGCCGCATTGCAGCGCGTCGTACGCCATGAAGGCTTTCTGCATCGGATGCAGCGCGCCGCCGCCGATGCCCTCGACCGTCGTCACCGCCTTGTTCGCGGCCGCGCTTGCCGGCATCAGGCAGCTCACCACCGGTGCGCCGTCGACCAGCACGGTGCAGGCGCCGCACACGCCGGCTCCGCACACCAGCTTGCTGCCGGTGAGATCGAGATCGCCCCGCACGACGTCGATCAGCAATGCATCGGGATCGTCGGGCAGGGGAGCGGCGCGTCCGTTGATCGTCATGGTACTCATCTGCGACCTCCTGGCGTTTTGCTGGGTGGTTTGCTGCGGACAGATTTTTTCGCGACAGCCTTTTTGCCGGCGAATTTGGCCGGACGCGATTTCGAGGGTGGCGCAAGCGCGCCGGCAACCAGCGTGCGCACCATGATCTCGAGGTCGCGCAGGAAGCTTTCGACCGGCTGCATGCCGGGATTGGCGGTCTTGGCGCCGTGCATTGCCATCTCGACGCAGCGCGCCAGTTCAGCAGCGCTCATGCCGGGCGCCAGTGCAAGCCTTTGCTTGCGGCATACCCGCCCGATCGTTTCCGCGATCCGCGCGGCATAGAGCGCACCATACTTCTGATAGAGGTCGCGCGCCTGTAGCAGATGTTCGGAGAACAATTCTTCGATGTGCGGCGAGCCGTCGAACGAACCGAGCAAATGCCTCATCCGCGCTGCGATCCCGGCGATCAGCACGTCCGCAAGAGCGCGGCCGTCCTTCTCCGCCGCGTTCACGGCCGCAAGCTCCGCGGCGAGCGCGCTCTCATGCACATGCTCGATCACCGCGCGGAACAGTGCTTCCTTGGATTCGAAGTGATGGTACAGCGCCTGCCGCGTCAGCCCGGCGGCCTCCGCCGTCTGCTCGATCGACGAACGGCGAAAGCCGTGCCGGCGGAACACCAGCATGGCGGCATCGATGATGCGGTCGCGCGGCCTCATTTGACGAAATTGACAAAACAAGACGAAGTGTCAAATGACGGTTTCGTGTAGGGCGCGCTGCTCGGCCTGCATGGTTCGAGACGCCCGCTTTGCGGGCTCCTCACCATGAGGGTCTGTTATGTCGCCGCAAATCGAGACCTCGTCCTGAGGAGCGCGCATCGCGCGCGTCTCGAAGGATGGCCGCAATCGCTAAACGCTGACCAAATGCGATAAGCCACGCCATAAACAGGGAGAGGGAAGGCAGCTCAGTTCGCTTGCGCCCGCGCTTCACCGATATTTCATTTGGCGATAGGAACCGCACGCCACTCCCCGATTTGTATCGCGACACGGCCGGAGCCGAATATGCCAGCCCGCAAGTCACCGGCAACCGTGCCCTATGGCGCGGACCAGACCATCTATCTCGTCGTCGACAGCTTTGGCTCGCGCGAGGAGGTCTATCGCGAGGCGGAGTTCGAGCGCGCCGAGCTCGAGCGGGTGATTGCCGACATGCTGGACGGGGTATTCAACAACCCGGTCGGCGTGATCGCCTACAACACGCTGGAGCACTGGACCGAGGATGTCTCGGTGGCGGTCGCCGCCGAAATCCAGTCGCGCTGCGACATGGAAGGCCAGCCGGTGCCGGAGCACGTTGCGGATTTCGTCAAGTCGCACAACGGGCTTGCCCGCCGGCCGGCGTTCGCCTGACGCCACCATCGACATGCCGGATTTCCGCGTCTAAGTTCGATTCGTAAAAACCTTTCACGGACCCCGAATTCGCAAGATGCGCCTCTGCCGGCAGGCCCTCGTCCTGGCAATCATCCTCGCAACACCGGCAGTCAGCCCGTCATACGGCGGTCCGCTTGCGCCGCACACTTTCGATCTTCCGCGCGCTTCCGTCATCGCGATCGCCGGCGACAGGCAGCAGAGCTACGACATCGACCTGATCGTGACGATGTCGGGCCGCTGCACGACCTTGAAGATCGCCGGCCGCGATCTGCCGTGCCGCGCCGTAAAATATTTTCACAGCCGGGCAGGGCGCGCTTATTTCACCATCGCGATCGACGATCCCCTGGACAGGAGCCACATCGTTTCGTTCTCCGGCGAGGATGCAAGGCGCGAGGGCGACAGCTTTTACGAACTCTCGATCGACCAGATGCTGCTCAATTCCAGCGAGCGGCCGAAGGTCGACGGATTGCGCGTGCCGCTGGCCGAGCCCTCCAGCGGGACGTGCAAGCAGATCGGCACGCTCGCGACCGGGATGATCTCGAAGGTCACGTGCCTCGCCACCGACCGGGCCGGCAGGAAGTACGAATTGCAGTTCGATTCCGACAACCAGCCGGTGAGGATCCAGCGTGTCAGCCAGGAGCCGCTGGAAGCGGCAAGGCGGCGCGCGCATTTGCGCGGATTGCAGGAATGCCGCCGCCGCGCCGTGCAGGCGAAAGTGCTGCCGCGCGATGCTTCCTCCTTCATCATCCAGTGTCTGGAAGAGAGCGGGCAGAAGCCGTCGGACGACCCGCAGTAGAACACGCCGCCGTCGGTGTCCTGGAGCATGATCTGGAAAAGTGGATACCGGTTTTCCCTGCGACAAACGCGAAGCGTTTGCGCGGAGATCATGCTCAAACAAAAAGATAGAGCGGGATGACGATTCGAAGAAAAGTCATCCTGCGCTAGGGGCCATCCTTCTCCAGATAGGTCCGGTGCAGCCGGACCGGTAACTTGCTGCCATCCAACAGCACGTCAAAGCTCGATCCGATCGCGTGGACGATCAGTCCGGTCCTCGCCATTTTCGGACTGCGCTCCCGGCCCAGTGCCGATAGCCTGACGCGATCACCGACTTGCAGGGATGGAATTTCGGGAAGTTTGGTCACGGCAATAAATCAAGTGCGATGCAATGAAGGCATCCTGACCGATCCGCGGTGTCCGTTCAATGGCCTGCAAGGGATAGAGGGGTCATGCGCCCGCGGCTATTTGGCTCCCCGTTGCGCAGGGATGGCGAGACCGCGCGATCGTTCGATCAGATCTCGCGCTTCATGAATTGTCCGATTCGAATCCCTCCCCTCCAGAGTTCGATGGCGTGACCGTCGACCAGTTGCCGCGCATATTCCTTCGCCGTGTCGTCGTCGGGGCAAAGGAGCTGCACCGATCTCAGCACGCTGCCGTCGTCATTCATCAGACACGCCCGGTACTCCGGCATCTTCATCTCCTCAGCGAGTCCCAAATGGCAACCGCCGGGCGCAAGCTCTCGTTCCTCGGCAAATCGGCGTTTGGGCCGGGAACAAGTGGCAAGCCGCCGCGTTATGGTTCGGCCGTGCCTGCCCCGGCGACACTTTAAATCCCCCGTACGCAAGGGGCCCTGGAGCCGCATCCGGGGCCCCTTGTTTTATGCGGCGTCGTCGTTCGATTTTGTTCCCTGTGCCGCTCTGCCGCGAGCGCGCGTACGCGCTTCGCCCGCGCATGGCTGAACGCTGACGGCATCGGGCGAAAAGGAACGCAGCACTGCAACCGGCGTTGCCGTGACATGGACGAGCCGCTTCCGATCCTGATGGAAAGTTCGATGATGATCGCCTGGGATTACCTGGAGCGGACAGGCGAGCTCGGCGATCCCGATATTGCCAGCCGGGTGCTGATGGATTCGATCGAAGGCCTGGTTCGCAAGGGCGAGCGTCGAAAGCTCATGCTGTCGAACAAGGCGATCGATGCCTACAAGCGCTATCGCGCCGATCACGCTCTGGCGTTGGTTTCATAGGACAGAACCGGTCTTGCAATGCTCAAGGGTGGTGGAGAGGATCGTTCGTCGTGCCCCGCCTGCCGCAGGCGGCTGACTGAAATTCTGGTTTTCCCGGAAACCGGTATCGGAGGCGCGCCGGTCCGATTTGAGATTTGCATGCGCTGTCAGGCGGACCTGCTCGAAACCTTGCGCCGGCACACTTACCGCAGTGGATCCGGCCAGCGGCATTAGTTCGACGTCCGATTTCCCGGGAGAAGGACATACGCGGCGCAATCTGCTGCCTCATGGTTGCGTCACACGATTGCTTGATGCGGCATGAGGCCGCCGATCCCGCACTTTCAACACGCTGGCTCGCCATGCCAATAATGGCCTGCCTCTGGCGAGCGGACCTTGCCATTGTGTGCGTGCGGATCAGCAGGGTTTTCGGATTTTGGCTTCTTCCAACCAGGTCAGGACGGTCAACCTCGCGCTTCAGGGCGGCGGCGCGCATGGCGCCTTCACCTGGGGCGTGCTCGACCGGTTGCTGGACGAAGAGAACCTGGCCTTCGAGGGATTGAGCGCGACCAGCGCCGGCGCGATGAACGCTGCGGCTTTCGCCTATGGGCTTGCGGTCGACGGGCGGGAAGGGGCGCGCACGGCGCTTGCCGGCTACTGGAAGCGCGTCAGCGATGCGGCCAGATTGGGTCCGCTACAGCCGACTCCCTTTGACCGGATGCTGGCGGACCACAAGCTGGCATGGTCGCCGATCTTCTCCGTCATCGGCTTCGTCACGCGGGTGCTGTCGCCCTATCAGTTCAATCCGACAAACTACAACCCGCTGCGCAATGTGGTCGAGCAGTCGATCGATTTCGAGGTGCTGCGGCGGACAGACTGTCCGGTAAAACTGTTCTTGTCGGCGACCAATGTCCGCACCGGCAAGGTGAAGGTTTTTGCCGGAAAGGAGATTACGGCCGACGCCGTGATGGCCTCGGCGTGCCTGCCCAACATGTTTCATGCGGTGGAGATCGACGGCGAAGCCTATTGGGACGGCGGCTATATGGGAAACCCCGCGATCTTCCCGCTGATCTACGGCTGCGATAGCGCCGATGTCGTCATCGTCCACATCAATCCGCTGTACCGCGAAGAGGTGCCGCGCAGCGCGGAAGACATCCTCAACCGCATCAACGAGATCAGCTTCAACTCATCCTTGATGCGGGAAATGCGCGCGATCAGCTTCGTGACCAGGCTCGTCACGCAAAAGCGCGTCGTTGATGACGGACTCAAGCACGTGCTGATCCACAGCATCGCCGACGACGCCTTCATGGGCGCGCTCGCTCCCACCAGCAAGTACAATGCCGATTGGGATTTTCTGATCTTCCTGCGCGATCAGGGCCGCAAATGCGCGGGCGAGTGGCTTGCGCAAAATTTTGCAAAGCTCGGCGTCGAGTCGTCGGTGGACGCAGAGAAGGTCTATCTATGACGAAATGCGCGTCGGGCCGCGCGGCGGCCCGACGATACTAGAGCATGATCCGGAAAAGTGGGCACCGGTTTTCCCTGCGACAAACGCGAAGCGTTTGCGCGGAGATCATGCTCAAACAAAAAGATAGAGTGCGATGACGATTCGAAGAAACGTCATCGCGCACTAGTGGGACGCAGCTAGGCGAAGGCTGTGGTTCGGCGCGCAGGTCGTGAACACCAGGGCCGAGGTGCTGCAACTCCATTCGGTTCCTGAGGCATCCGACAGCACGGTCGGCGGCGTCGTCCGGACCGGAAGCAGCACGGCCGTGCCCGCGAGCGCGGCGAATGCAAGCAGAAGCAATGCACGTTTCATGTCAATGATTCCTGGATTTCCTGCCCGGAGATATAGGCCCAGTGGCCGGGTTTCCATGTGATCGAGATCACAAGCGTGTGGGGAAAAATAGCGGCGGCCGGCGCCACAATTCACCCGTCGGGCAAAGCCCAATTCTGATTATCAGAATCAATGTCAAGCCCCTTTAGTAAAAATATTCCGCTGGCCAAATTCGGCAAATCAGAATTATAACGGCGGCACCTCATCCCCGAGGAGGGGCGTTGGCCATCGCCACCAAACGCTGGGATGGGATGCGGTGGACGCGGGCGGCGTGCTTGACGAAGCGCTGTCCGCGTACGGCGAAGTCGTGTGGTCCTGGCGCCGCGACGCTGGCGCTAAACCTTGCGGAACTTTCCGCGAGGCGATGGTGACAACAAGCCCGCTCACCAGGGAGAGCGCGATATAAGCCGTAAAGCCATTGCGCAGGGGATGTCGGAGTGTTCTCCGCTCACCTGTATGCTCGTGTGCATTTTTTTGTTGCGCAAGCAGCGCACACGAGACCGCGGGTGCAGCGCGCACCCGGCA
>NZ_JAFCLN010000063.1 GCF_018129385.1 Bradyrhizobium lablabi | reverse complement strand
CCGCCGTGCGCTGGAAGCGGATTCCGGCCAGGATAGTCGCGATCAGGCCGAAGGCCGCGACGAACTCGGCGAACCATTGGGCGCCGCCGGTGCGCGTCTTCATCGAGAAGTCGACGACTGGCAGGGCGAACATCAGATGTGCGGCCATTGTTCCGGCGATGCCGCCCGCGATCTGCGCGGCTACATAAAGCGCCGCCTCATTCACAGGCAACTCGCGTTTGCCAGTGAAGACAAGCGTGACGGCCGGGTTGAAGTGCGCGCCCGAGACGCGGCCGAAGGCGTACGCCCCGACGAGTACCGTGAGCCCGAAGGCCAGGGCGGTCGCGACGTAGTCGACGCCGGTGAAGATCGCGGTGCCGCAGCCGAAGAAGACGAGCACGAAGGTCCCGATGACTTCGGCGGCGATCTTCTGGGCGGTGGTGGAGGTGTCGGCCATGTTCGGCATGCTAGTAGGGCCGGACCCCGACTCAGCGGACGCGAGCTCGGGGATATATCTTGACGTCAAGACAATTCCCGCCGCACAGGAGCTGACGCCGTCATGGCCACGATCATCTACACGCACACCGACGAGGCGCCGCTGCTCGCGACGTACTCGTTCCTGCCGATCATCGAGGCGTACGCCGCGAAGGCGGGCGTGGGCGTCGAGACCCGCGACATCTCCCTGGCCGGCCGGATCCTGGCCCAGTTCCCGGAGCGGCTGACCGACGAGCAGCGCCTCGACGACGCGCTCGCCGAGCTCGGCCAGCTCGCGCTGGAGCCCTCGGCCAACATCATCAAGCTCCCCAACATCTCCGCCTCGATCCCGCAGCTCAAGGCGGCGGTCAAGGAGCTGCAGGAGCAGGGCTACGACCTGCCCGACTACCCCGAGAACCCGCAGAGCGACGAGGACCGCGACGTCCGCGCCCGCTACGACAAGGTCAAGGGCTCCGCGGTCACGAGCGCGACCAGCCAGCCGGGTGCTGGCCATCCCAGCGCTCGCCGGACCACCACGACGGCGGCCGCC
>NZ_JAFCLN010000062.1 GCF_018129385.1 Bradyrhizobium lablabi | reverse complement strand
CGGGTATCCTTGGGAAAACAGGAACCGCCGAAGCCCGGACCGGCATGCAGGAACTTGGTGCCGATGCGGTTGTCGAGGCCGATGCCGCGCGCCACTTCCTGGACGTCGGCGCCGACTTTTTCCGAGAGATCGGCGATCTCGTTGATGAAGGTGATCTTGGTGGCGAGGAACGCGTTCGCCGCGTATTTGATCAGCTCCGCGGTGCGCCGCGCCGTGTACATCATCGGCGCCTGGTTGAGCGACAGCGGCCGGTAGACGTCGCCGAGCACCTTGCGTCCGCGCTCGTCCGAAGTGCCGACCACGATGCGGTCGGGGAATTTGAAGTCGCGGATCGCCGCACCCTCGCGCAAGAATTCCGGATTGGAGGCGACCACCACGTCGGCCGACGGGTTGGCTTCGCGGATCAGCCGCTCGACCTCGTCACCGGTGCCGACCGGCACGGTCGATTTCGTCACCACCACCGTGAAGCCCGACAGCGCCGCTGCGATCTCCCGCGCCGCGCTGTAGACGTAAGTGAGGTCGGCATGGCCGTCGCCGCGCCGCGACGGGGTGCCGACCGCAATGAACACGGCGTCGGCTTCGGCGACCGGGGCGGCCAGCTCGGTGGTGAAATCCAGCCGCTTGGCCTTGACGTTGGACGCTACCAGCGCATCCAGCCCAGGTTCGAAGATCGGGATCTCGCCGCGGCGCAAGGCTTCGATCTTGCTGGCATCCTTGTCCACGCAGATGACGTGGTGACCGAAATCGGCAAGGCAGGCGCCAGATACCAGCCCGACATAGCCCGTGCCAATCATCGCAATCCGCATGAAACCAACCCGTATCTAGCTACTGGTCGGCACCAGATCGCCAGCCTTTTGTTTGAGGCGTTTTCTTCACGCGAAAGGCGATACACTTCGCTTGAAGACGCTTTGCCCGGCGCGGCGACCAGGCGGTCGGCGGCGTCGAACACGAAAACATTGTCGGGATCGAGCACGGCATCGAGCGTCTGGCCGGGCTCGTATTCGTGCACGCCCTGCAGCAC
>NZ_JAFCLN010000061.1 GCF_018129385.1 Bradyrhizobium lablabi | reverse complement strand
AACCCGGTCGCCACCATGTCCGAATTCTGGAACGGCGAAACCGTGCGCGCATAGGCGCCGTACATCACGGTCTTGTTGGTCCATTCGAAATCGAATGCGTTGATGACCGCTTCGCGAACCTTGGGGTCCTTGAGCTTGTCGCGGCGGGTGTTGAAGAACCAGCCCTGCCCGCCCGACGGCAGCTCATCCGGCAGGGTCTCGCGCTTGACACGGCCGTCCTTGATCGCCGGAAAATCATAGCGCGTCGCCCAGATCCGCGCGGTGAACTCCTCGCGGTAGAGATAGTTCTTGCCGGTAAAGCCTTCGAACGCGACGTCGCGGTCGCGATAGAACTCGTAGCGCACGGTGTCGAAATTGTAGCTGCCGCGGTTGACGGGAAGATCGGCCGCCCACCAGTCCTTGACGCGGTCGAACTCGACGTAGCGGTTGATCTCGTATCGGCCCACCTTGTACGGCCCCGAGCCGACCGGAATCTCGGTGGTCGACTCATCGAACGGGCGCGTCGCGTAGTACGCCTTGGAGAAGATCGGCAAGCTCGCGACAAAGAGGGGCACGTCGCGCGCACGGTTCGGCGCGAAGGTCACGGCCACCGTCGCGTCATCCAGCGCCTCCGCCTTCACGAAGTCGCGGAGCTGCACCACGATCAGCGGATGGCCCTTTTCCTTCAGGATGTTCAGCGAGAAGGCGACGTCATGGGCGGTCAGTTTCGAGCCGTCGTGAAAGCGTGCCTCGGGGCGCATCGTGAATTTGTAGGTCAGCTTGTCCGGCGAGATCCACACGGACTTTGCGGCAAGACCGTACATCGCGTCGGGCTCGTCGTTGGCGCGCGACATCAGCGTGTCGAACGTCAGCTCCATGCCCTTGGCGCCCTCGCCCTTGAGGATGAAGGCGTTGAACGAATTGAACGTGTGGAAGGACTGGTTGAAGGCGCGGGTCGACGGGATCGTGGAGAACAAGCCGCCCTTCGGCGCCTTCGGATTGATGTAGTCGAAATGCTTGAAGTCGGCGGGGTATTTCAGATCGCCGAACACCGACATGCCGTG
>NZ_JAFCLN010000060.1 GCF_018129385.1 Bradyrhizobium lablabi | reverse complement strand
CTGATCCGTGTTGAAAATCTCGGGCCTGCCGTGCTTCGCCAACGCCTCCTGGACCGCTTCGACGCAGAAGGCCGCCTCCATTGTGATCGAGACGCGATGGGCCAGGACCCGTCGGCTGAACACATCGACGACCGCCGCGAGATAGACGAAGCCACGCCGCATCGGAATGTAGGTGATGTCCATTGCCCACGCATGGTCGGGCCGCTCGATCTTCAATCCGCGCAACAGGTACGGGTAGATCTTGTGACCCGGAGCCGGCTTGCTCGTGTTCGGGCGACGATAGACCGCCTCGATCCGCATGCGCTTCATCAGCGTCGCGATGTGGCGGCGACCGGCGTATACGCCCTCCCGCCGCAGCAACGATCGCAGCATACGCGCTCCCGCGAAGGGATAATCGAGATGCAGCTCATCGAGCCGACGCATCAAGGCAAGGTCCTCGGCCGAAACTGGCCGAGGTTCATAGTAGACCGTGCTGCGAGCCAGCTTCAGGACCTTCGCCTGGCGCACGATAGAAAGATCATGACCGCGGTCGATCATCGCTTTGCGCTCAGCAGGCCCGCCTTGGTGAGCGCGCCGGACAAAAAATCGTTTTCCAACGCCAGCTCGCCGATCTTGGCATGTAACGCCTTCAAATCGACCGGCGTCTCGGCCGATGTCTTGTCATGCCCAAACACGCCGGCGGCGCCTTCCAGGAGCTGGTTTTTCCAGATCGTGATCTGGTTCGGATGAACATCAAACAGCTGCGCCAGCTCCGCCAGTGTCTTGTCGCCTTTGACCGCAGCCAAAGCAACCTTCGCCTTGAATGCCGGAGAATGCGTCCGGCGGCTCTTCTTCGTCATCTTCGCTCCTGATTCGCAGCAAGAATCCTCGCCGCTGTCAGGCAGAAAATCCACTCAAGCTACTGTCCGAATTTGCGGGGCCAGCTCTTTGGGACAGGCGCTGAACCTCCTCCGAATGAGTGGACACCTGTAGTAGGCTCATTGAGCCCGGAGGTGTCGAATGGAACGTCAACGTCGGTCATTTACCGAGGAGTACAAGCGCCAGGCCGTCGAG
>NZ_JAFCLN010000006.1 GCF_018129385.1 Bradyrhizobium lablabi | reverse complement strand
AGGTCCTCCTCGCTGATCAGTTGACCTGTTACCTATGTCCCCGGTCTAATCTGTTACCTATGTAGCCGGTCAGGACCTCGCGCCACCCGCCCCACAAGGGGGCGGGATAAGAGCAGCGCGCGCGTGTATTGACGAACCATCTCCAATCCGCTGTCCTCCCCGCCAATCAAAAACCTCCCGGGAGCGCCCATGTCTTTCGTCCTCGCCATCGATCAGGGCACCACATCCTCGCGCGCCATCGTATTCCGTGGCGACATCTCGATCGCGGCGACCGCGCAAGCCGAGTTCCCGCAGCACTTTCCGGCCTCCGGCTGGGTCGAGCACGAGCCGGAGGACATCTGGACCTCGACGATCGCAACCTGCCGCGAAGTGATGACGAAGGCCGGCCTCACCGCAAAGGACATCGCCGCGATCGGCATCACCAACCAGCGCGAGACCACCGTGGTGTGGGACCGCGCGACGGGAAAGGCCGTGCACCGCGCCATCGTCTGGCAGGACCGCCGCACATCAGACATCTGCGCCAAACTGAAGGCCGAAGGCCACGAGCCCACGATCACCAAAAAGACTGGCCTGATCATCGACCCCTATTTCTCCGGCACGAAAGTCGCATGGATCCTCGACCACGTCCCCGGCGCGCGCGAACGCGCCGAGCGCGGCGAACTGATGTTCGGCACCGTCGATTGCTATCTGCTGTGGCGCCTCACCGGCGGCCAGGTGCATGCGACCGACGCCACCAACGCCTCGCGCACGCTGCTGTTCAACATCCACAGCGGGGAATGGGACGATGAATTGCTGAAAATACTGCGCGTGCCGCGCTCGATGCTCCCGGAGGTAAAGGACTCTTCCGCCCATTTCGGCGACAGCGCGCCCGATCTGTTCGGCGGCGGCATCAAGATCGCAGGCATCGCCGGTGACCAGCAGGCCGCCACCATCGGCCAGGCCTGCTTTGAGCCCGGCATGATCAAATCGACCTACGGCACCGGCTGCTTTGCGCTGCTCAACACCGGCACGACGCCGGTCGTTTCGAAGAACAAGCTGCTCACCACTATCGCCTATCAGCTCGGGGGAAGGCGCACCTACGCGCTGGAAGGCTCGATCTTCGTTGCCGGCTCCGCCGTGCAATGGCTGCGCGACGGCCTGGGGATCATCAAGCAGGCCGCCGAGACCGGCCCGCTGGCGGACAAGTCCGACTCCATGCAGAGCGTCTACCTCGTGCCGGCTTTCGTCGGCATGGGCGCGCCGTACTGGAATCCGAACGTGCGCGGCGCGCTGTTCGGCCTCACGCGCAACACCGGCCCCGCCGAGCTCGCCCACGCCGCGCTGGAGAGCGTCTGCTACCAGACCTGGGACCTGCGCGAAGCCATGCGCGCCGACTGGCCCGGCGAAAAAGCCGCCAACGTGCTCCGCGTCGACGGCGGCATGACCGCCTCCGACTGGACCATGCAGCGCCTCGCCGATCTGCTCGACGCCCCCGTCGACCGCCCCATGATCCAGGAAACCACCGCGCTGGGCGCCGCGTACCTCGCCGGCCTCCACGCCGGCGTCTATCCCGAGCCGGAAAAATTCGCCGACAACTGGCGGCTGGAGCACCGCTTCAAGCCCGCGATGAGCAAGGCGACGCGCGAGAAGAAGCTGAAGGGCTGGGCGAGGGCGGTGAAGGGCGTGCTCGCGAGTGATGAGGCGGAAGGGTAGCTTTCTGCCACGTCGTCATTGCGAGGAGCGAAGCGACGAAGCAATCCAGCTTTCTTGTTTGCGGCGAAAGAAGCTGGATTGCTTCGCTTTGCTCGCAATGACGACTAGAGAGGGTGCACCAATGATCCTCCCCGACGGCTACTCCGACGTCCCTGCCGGCAAGATCGCCGCCGTCGTCACGCATCTCGAAATGACCGAGCGCCCGGCGCGCGAGTCGGCGCCATCAGGCCCGTGGACGCTGCGACATGTCGATCGTCCCGATCTCGCTTGGTATCGCGGCCTCCTCAAGCGCGTCGGCGAAGAGTGGCTGTGGGCGTCGCGCATCCGGATGGCTGACGACAAGCTAGCCTCGATCATCGAAGCGCCGCAGGTCGAAATCCATGCGCTCGTACACGAAGATCGCGAGGAGGGCCTGCTGGAGTTCGATTTTCGCGAGGCCGGCAATTGCGAGATCGTCTTCTTCGGCGTCACCGCAAAACTCGTCGGCACCGGCGCCGCGCACTGGCTGATGCAACATGCGCTGCAGCTTTCGTGGTCGCGGCCGATCACGCGGCTCTGGCTGCACACCTGCACCCTCGATCATCCGGCCGCGCTGCCGTTCTACCAGCGCGCCGGCTTTCGTCCGTTCAGGCGGCAGGTTGAAGTGGAAGACGATCCGCGGCTCGACGGCACCGCGCCCCGCGGTGTGGCGAAGCATGTGCCTGTTATCGATTAGGCCCCTGCCGTCATCACCCGCGCAGGCGGGTGATCCAGTATTCCACCGCTGTTAGTGATAGAATCGAAAGGTCTCGGCGTACTGGATACTCCGCCTTCGCGGAGTATGACGAGATATTGTTGAGGCACCCTCAAAACACTTCCTGCTTCGCGCGTGACAGCGAAAATCCCCGGCGGTCCGCATTGAAGCACGTCACGCCGGTTTGCTCCGATTTGCACGTGAACCCGCCACGCTGCCACACTTCGCCATAGGCCAGCACCGGCAGGCGCGGGTCCGTCACCGTGTCGCCGTAACACAGCCGCTCGGCACTTCCCTTGGCCCTCATCTCAAAGGCCTTGCCCCATTCGAGATCGCAATCGCGCGGGCGCCGTGCCGTCACCGTCGCCTCCATGATGTCGCAACGGAGCGCATTCTGCCTGTCATAGTCGAAATACTGGCAGGCGATGTTCTTGGACGGCGACTGGAAGCCGGTCGGGCCGCTCTGTGCTTGCGCCGGGGAGGCAAGTGCCAGCAAGGACAGCGCAGGGAGCATGACGAGGTAGCGCATCGCCAGGCTGCCTCACTTGATCGAGCAGGTCGTGGAGCCGACCTTCGGCTCGGTAAAGTAACCCATCTTTCCGTTGCGGATCTGCCTGAACATGTATTCCTTGAAGCCGGGCTTCAGCTTGAACTGCACGTCGAACTTGCAAGACTTGTCGGTGACTTCGATCGTCATCGTGACGGTGCTTTGCGGCTGGTCGACGACGCGTTCCAGCCGGTTGGGGCCGGCAACGGTCCATGAGCTGCCGCCATCGGGCGATTTCTGTCCGAGGATCTTCAGGCCCTTTTGATTGTCGCTCAAATTGCCCGCCTCTCTCGTATTCGTCTCCTTCACCTCGTTGACGCCTGATAACGTGACCTCCAGCGTGTTCTTGAGGTGAATGCCCCGATAGGGATCGGGCCGGATTCTGTCGTAATCGGCGGTGAACGTCGCCTGGATATGCGTGTCCGTGTCCGCCGCCATGGCGCGAATTGAAGGAATAATGAAAATCGCTGCCAGGAGAGGTCTAAAATACTTCAACTGCATTAATCGTTCTCCGCAATGCGGCCCTTGCCCTCATGTGGATCGGGACCCCGTCCATCATCAGAAGATGCATGGCCGGGTCAAGCCTGACGAACGGTGCGTGCTTGCGCTGCCGCAAATCTCTGGCAAGCTGCGCGCCCAACACCATCGCAGGTATTTTGTAGATGTTCCTGATCGGCCAATACGACTCCCCGTTCGTCCGCCGTACCGCGATTGCGCTGCGGCTCTACGGCATCGCCTACGAACACAAGCCGTGGTCGACCTTTGGCGATGCCGTCGCCATCGCGCCATATAATCCATTGCGGCGGGTGCCGACGCTGGTGCTGGACACGGGCGAGGCACTGATCGAGAGCGCCGCGATCCTCGATTATCTCGACGAGACGGTCGGGCCGGAGAAGGCGATGCTGCCGGCGAAGGGCGCGGAGCGCCGCAAGCAGTTGCGTATCATCGCGCTGGCGACCGGGCTCGGCGACAAGGCGGTCAGCCTTCTCTATGAGCGCGTGCTGCGCAAGGAGCGGCTGGAGCTCTGGATCGAACGCTGCCAGGCGCAGATATCGGGCGTGCTGGAGGTGCTGGAGCAGGAGCGCGCCGCGGTGAAGACGTCATACTTCCTCGGCGAGCGCATCGGTCATGCCGATATCGCGGTTGCCTGCGTGCTGCGCTTCACCGGCGAGGCGCATCCGGCGCTGTTTGCGGCCGCACGCTATCCGGCGCTGACGGCCCATGCGGCCCGCTGCGAAGCGCTGCCGCCGTTTCAGGAGATCGTGCAGCCGCTGGCGCCGCCGAGCGGGTGAGCGCTCATCGCCGTGCTCCGTGGAGACTCGCGCGACGTTGAACAGCTGCTGCACGCTCTCTTGATTCCCTGCATTCCCTGCGACGATCCGCGCCTTTCGGGGCGCGTCGCGCATGACCACATGGGAAAAAAGGAGGGAGGTGAGCATCATGCGCATTCAGCATTGGCAAGACATTGCCAGCCTGTTGTTAGGCATATGGCTGGTCTTGTCGCCGTTCGCCCTTGGCTTCGACGGGGCGGCTCTCTGGATAACCATCGTGCTTGGACTGTGCGTCATTCTGTTTGCCGTGGAGGGATTTCTCATTCCGTCCTATCTGGAGGAATGGGGAGAGCTTCTCCTCGGTCTGGCTCTGGTCGCGGCACCCTGGACGGTCGGTTATGAGCAGGGATGGGCCACGGCAAATAGTGTGGTGTCGGGCCTACTGGTGATCCTGTTTGCAGTCTGGGAACTGATGACCGATCGCGATTTCACCGCCTGGTGGCACGATCGCTGGCATCACCCGGCCAACTGAAGGCTGTTGCCTGAATCGTTATCTGCTCGCGGTGGGAGCAGAGGCCTGCTGAGCCGCGAGATAATAGTGTGCGGGGTCCGATGGCCCCGCACGCGAGCCGCTCATGCTGCCTTGGGCTCTATTGGCTGCCAGATGCTGATCTTTCGGGTTTCGGGCATCAGGAATACGGCGAGCACGAAGCATACGGCGGGAACCGCGATCGGGTAGATCAGCGCGTAGCCGATGCTGCCGGTGGCGGCGAAAGCCGCCGAGGTGATGAACGGCACCAGGCCGCCACCCCAGCCGTTGCCGATGTGATACGGCACCGACACTGACGTGTATCTGATCCTGCCGGGGAAGAATTCGGCCAGAAACGCCCCGATCGGCCCATACACCATCCCGACATAGCAAACGAGGATGAAGATGATGAAGACCGCCACCGGATAGTTGATGTTGCCCGGCTGAGTGACCGTTCCCAACCACAAATACAGCGGATAGTAGGTGATCGCGGCGAGCAACATGCCTCCCAGGATCACCGGCTTGCGGCCGATGATGTCGGACAGCCAGCCAAAAAAGATCAAGCTCGGCGTTGCAATGAGCAGCGCGGCTCCCACGATGTAGGCCGACGTCAGCGCGTCCACCTTGGAAACCTGCTGGAGGAAGTACAGTGCCCAGAACTGGCCGCTGTACCAGACCACTCCTTGCCCGATCACCACAATGCAGGCGATCCCAACGTATTTGATGTTGGAGCTGAGGAATGCCTCCTTCCAGGGATTCCGGGTCATCTGTCCTTTGGCCTTGATCGCCTGGAAGATAGGGGTCTCCTGGAGCTGGAGGCGGATGTAGATCGCGATGGCCACCAGCAGGAAGGAAACCAGGAACGGAACGCGCCATGCCCATTCGTTAAATGCCTGATTTCCGAAATACTCACGTGTCGCGATGATCACGGCCAGCGACACCACGATTCCGAGGGTCGGCGAGGTCTGCAGCCACCCGGTGTAGAAACCGCGGCGTTCGTCCGGCACATGCTCGGCGACGTAGGTGATGGCGCCGCCATACTCGCCGCCGAGGCACAGACCCTGGATCATCCGCAAGCCGAACAGAACGAACGCCGCGGTCAACCCGATCGACTCGTAGGTCGGGATCAGTCCGATCGCCCCCGTGCCAACCCCCATTCCAGTAAGCGTAACAAGGAACGTATACTTGCGGCCGACCCGGTCGCCCATCCAGCCAAAGAGGAACGCCCCCAGCGGACGGATCAGGAACCCTGCGGTGAACAGCGCAATCGTGCTCAGCAGAGCTGCGACCGGGTGGGTTTGTTCAAAGAACTTGACCGACAAAACCGCGGCCAGGCTGCCGAAGATATAGAAATCATACCATTCGATGACGTTTCCCACCGACGCGGCGACAATCACGCGGCGGAAATCCCTTGGGATTTGCATTGCCATGTGCTGCTCCTGTTATTTCAAGGCGTTGCCCGCGCATTTTTCAGCGCTTCACCTTCTCGCGGAGCACAGTTCATGCACGGCGTTACAGACGCCAATTGCGATTGCGTCCGCAACGCCTGGCCTCGGGGGGAATTTTTGAATCACCCGCGAGGAGAGCTCCAACGGCCTTTGGCGCCGCGAGCCACCGCTGCATCCTTCCCGTCTGTCCGGGTGCGAAAGCGGGGAAAGCAATGTAATCCCTAACGGCCAGCCACCTTATCCGACTTTTGGCTTAGTCGAGCTGAATCAGGCGCAGATATCAGGTGTGCTCGACGTGCTGGAAGGAACGTGCCGCGGTGAAGCCGCCGTACTTCTTCGGCGAGCGCATCGGGCATGCCGATGTCGCGGTCGCCTGCGTGCTGCGCCTCACCGGCGAGGCGCATCCGGCGCTGTTTGCGGCGGCGCGCTATCCTGCGCTGACGGCCCATGCGGTGCGATGTGAGGCATTGCTGCTGTTCATGGAGATCCGTGCAGCCGCTTGCGTCGCCGAGCGGCGATTAAGCTGAGCCTAGCCGGTAGATGGAGGTGCAATGATACCGTAAATTCGCCCTTGCGCTACTGTGTATGGGGTTGTTTTCGACATTTTACTTCTGCCCCGCGAGTTTCCGCCAGCTAGCTGGCCTTCACCCGCATCGCCTCCGGCGTATCCGGCTGCACCAGCGGCGACGCCTTGGCAAATTCCGGCAGCGCCATCGCAGTCTCGAAAATGCGCTTCACCGTCGGCCAGCGCGTCAGCGCGATCTGCTGGGTGTTCGCGGCATGGACATGGCCGACCATGCAGATGTCGGCAAAAGTCGGCGTATCGCCATGACAGAACTTGCCGGTGTCCTTGTAGCCAGCGAGATGGCCTTCCAGCGAAGTCATGGTCTCGATGGTCCAGTGACGCCGCCATGCCGCCTGCTGCTCGTCGCGCAGATTGAGCTCGCGATCGAGATAACGCCGCACCCGCGGCGTCAGCAGAGGATGGCCCTCGCAGGCGACCATCAGCGCCAGCGCACGTACGCGTGCCCGGCCGGCGGTGTCGGAAGGCAGCAGCGGCGGCGTCGGGTATCTTTCCTCGAGATATTCGAGGATGGCGAGCGACTGGAACAGCGTGGTGCCGTCGTCCTCCACCAGCGCCGGCAGCGCCATCTGCGGATTGATGCGGCGGTAGTCGTCGGTGTGGTGCGCATCGGCATCGAGATCGACGAAGATCACCTCGGCCGGAATGTTTTTCAGATTGAGCGCGATGCGAACACGAAAGCTCGCCAGCGATCGCCAGAAGGAGAAGAATTTCATGGGGCACCCGCTTTCTTCCCCTCTCCCCTTGTGGGAGAGGGTGGACGCGATGCGAAGCATCGCGGACGGGTGAGGGGTCTGTCTCCGCGGATAGAGACCCCTCATCCGGCGCGCTGCGCGCGCCACCTTCTCCCACAAGGGGAGAAGGGAAGAAAGGGCTAACCCCGCGCCGCCTTCTTGCGATACGCCAGATGCACCGCGCAATTGCATCCCGGGGGATGCGAAGCCACATCGTTCGCCGGCACCGCGGCGGGAGCTGCCGTCGGCATCGCCTCCTTCACCGCGCGATCGGGCGCGGATTGATCCTGCGACGGGATGTAGTTCAGCACCGGCGCCAGCCAGCGCTCGGTCTCCGCGACCGTCATACCCTTGCGCGCGGCGTAGTCCTCGACCTGATCGCGCTCGATCTTGCCGACGCCGAAATAGAAGCTTTCGGGATGGCTGAAGTAGAGCCCCGACACCGACGAGCCCGGCCACATCGCAAAGCTCTCGGTCAGCTTCACGCCCGAATTCCTCTCGGCATCGAGCAGCGCGAACAGCGTCTTCTTCTCGGTGTGATCGGGCTGAGCGGGATAGCCGGGCGCCGGACGGATGCCGGCATATTTTTCCAGGATCAGTTCATCCGACGACAGCGCCTCGTCCGGCGCGTAGCCCCAAAACTCCTTGCGCACACGCTGATGCATCCGCTCGGCAAAGGCTTCCGCGAGGCGATCGGCCAGCGCCTTGCACAGGATCGAGGAATAGTCGTCATTGGCGTTCTTGAAGCGATCCGCCACCGCATCCTCGCCGATCCCCGCGGTGACGACGAAGGCGCCGACATAGTCAGGCACGCCGCTGGCGGCAGGCGCAATGAAATCCGACAGCGCCGAATTGAAGCGGCCTTCGCGCTTCTCGAGCTGTTGGCGCAGCGTGTGGAAGGTCGCGATCTTCTCCTTCCGCGTATCGTCGGCATAGACGGCAATATCGTCGCCGTCCGCGTTGGCCGGCCAGAAACCGATGGTGGCGCGCGCCTTGAACCATTTCTCGGCAACGATGCGATCGAGCATCTTGCGTGCATCATCATAGAGCGAGCGCGCAACTTCGCCGACCTTGGGATCGTCGAGGATGGCCGGAAAACGCCCGGTCAGCTCCCAAGTCTGGAAGAATGGAGTCCAGTCGATGTACTGCGCAAGCTCCGCAAGGTCATAGTCGTCAAAACTGCGCACCCCGAGGAAGGCCGGTTTCTTCGGCGTCTTGGCGAAATCGACCTTGGTGGCGTTGGCGCGCGCATCCGCCAGCTTCAGCCGCTTCTTGTCGGCCTGGGCCCGGAAATGCGCCGCGGAAATCTTGGCATATTCGGTGCGAATGTCGGCCGCGTAGGCCTCGCGCTTCTCCGGCGACAGCAGCGAGGAGGCGACGCCGACGGCGCGGCTGGCGTCGTTGACATGCACCACCGGTCCGCCGCGATAGTTCGGGTCGATCTTGACGGCGGTGTGGACGCGGCTGGTGGTGGCCCCGCCGATCAGGAGCGGCATCTTCATGCCGTTGCGCTCCATCTCGCCGGCGAGAAAGCTCATCTCGTCCAGCGAGGGCGTGATCAGGCCGGACAGGCCGATGATGTCGGCGCCTTCCGCCTTGGCGGTCTCGATGATTTTTGCCGCCGGCACCATCACGCCGAGATCGATCACCTCGAAATTGTTGCACTGAAGTACGATGCCGACGATGTTCTTGCCGATGTCGTGGACGTCGCCCTTGACGGTGGCGAGCACGATCTTGCCGGCCGCGCTGCGTCCGCTGTCGGCTCCGCCATTGGCAAGGTTGCGCGCCTTCTCCTCTTCCATGAACGGCATCAGATAGGCGACCGCCTGCTTCATCACGCGGGCCGACTTCACCACCTGCGGCAAAAACATCTTGCCGTCGCCGAAGAGATCGCCAACCACGTTCATGCCGGCCATCAGCGGGCCTTCGATCACGCTGAGCGGACGGTCCGCGTTCTGCCGCGCGGCCTCGGTGTCTTCCTCGATGAATTCGGTGATGCCGTGCACCAGCGCGTGGGACAGCCGCTTCTCGACCGGCCATTCGCGCCAGGCCAGATCGGCTTCCTTGGTCTGCTTCTCCTTGCCGCGGAATTTTTCCGCCAGCGCCAAGAGCCGCTCGGACGCGCCGGGATCGCGGTTGAGGATGACGTCCTCGCACACCTGCCGCAACTCCGGATCGATGTCGTCATAGACGATCATCTGCCCGGCATTGACGATGCCCATGTCCATGCCGGCCTTGATGGCGTGATACAGGAACACCGAGTGCATGGCCTCGCGCACCGGCTCGTTGCCGCGGAACGAGAACGACAGATTGGAGACGCCGCCGGAGATGTGCGCGCCCGGCAGGTTTTGCCGGATCCAGCGCGTGGCTTCGATGAAATCGACGCCGTAATTGTTGTGCTCTTCGAGGCCGGTCGCGATCGCGAAGATGTTCGGATCGAAGATGATGTCTTCCGCCGGGAAGCCGAGCCGCCCGGTCAGGATGTCATAGGCGCGCTTGCAGATTTCGGTCTTGCGCTCGAACGTATCGGCCTGGCCCTTTTCGTCGAACGCCATCACCACCACGGCCGCGCCGTGGCGTTGGGCGATCTTCGCCTCGTGGATGAATTTCTCCTCGCCTTCCTTCATCGAGATCGAGTTCACCACCGGCTTGCCCTGAAGGCACTTCAGGCCGGCCTCGATCACGTTGAATTTCGAGGAATCGACCATCACAGGGACGCGCGCGATATCCGGCTCCGCGGCGACGAGATTGAGGAACGTCACCATCGCCGCTTCGGAATCGAGCAGGCCCTCGTCCATGTTGACGTCGATGATCTGGGCGCCATTCTCGACCTGGTCGCGCGCCACCTGAAGCGCGGCGGTGTAATCGCCCGCGGTGATCAGCTTGCGGAATTTCGCCGAGCCCGTGACGTTGGTGCGCTCGCCGACATTGACGAAGGGGATGGCGGGCGTCAGCTCGAACGGCTCGAGGCCGGACAGACGCAGGCGCGGCTCGATCGCGGGAACGATGCGCGGCTTGTGCGGGGCAACCGCGGCGGCAATCGCCGCGATGTGCTCCGGCGTGGTGCCGCAGCAGCCGCCGACGATGTTGACGAGGCCGGATTCGGCGAATTCGCCGATGAGCCGCGCCATATATTCCGGGGTCTCGTCATACTGGCCGAATTCGTTGGGCAAGCCGGCATTCGGATAGGCGCACACCAGCGTATCGGCGACGCGGCCGATATCGGCAATATGCGCGCGCAGATCTTCGGCGCCGAGGGCGCAGTTGAAGCCGATGGTGATCGGCTTGGCGTGCCGGACCGAATTCCAGAAGGCTTCCGGCAACTGGCCCGAGAGCAGGCGGCCGGACTTGTCGGTGATGGTGCCGGAGATCATCACGGGCACGTCGATGCCGCGCGCTTCGGTGATTTCGGCGATCGCGTAGAGCGCCGCCTTGGCATTCAGCGTATCGAAGATGGTTTCAACCAGCAGCAGGTCGGCGCCGCCGTCGAGGAGGCCGTTGACCTGCTCGCCATAGGCCTTGCGCAGATCGTCGAAGGTAACGGCGCGGTAGCCGGGATTGGCCACATCGGGCGAGATCGAGGCGGTGCGGTTGGTGGGGCCGAGCGCGCCCGCCACGAAGCGCGGCTTGCCGTCCTCGGCCGACACGCGCTCGGCCGCCGCACGCGCGAGCTTCGCGCCGTCGCGGTTGAGCTCATAGGCAAGGTCCGACATGTCGTAGTCGGCCTGCGCGATCGAGGTCGAGGAGAACGTGTTGGTGGCGACGATATCGGCGCCGGCGCGCAAATAAGCGGCGTGGATGTCCTCGATCGCCTTCGGCTGCGTCAGGATCAGAAGATCGTTGTTGCCGCGCACGTCTCGGTGAAAGTCGGCAAAGCGTTCGCCGCGGAAGGCGGCTTCGTCGAACTGCAGGCCCTGGATCATGGTGCCCATGGCGCCGTCGAGCACCAGAATGCGTTCGCGGGCGGCCGCCAAAAGCGCAGAGCGCTTGGGAGAAACGGGTACGGTCATGAATCAAGCGGCTTTCTGTGCGCCCTTCGGGCGGATGCCGAGCAAATGGCTGATCGCGAACACGAGGTCGGCGCGGTTCATGGTGTAGAAGTGGAAGGTGTCGACACCGAATTTCGCCAGCTTCTGCACCTGCCCGGCGGCTACCGTCGCGGCCACCAGCTTCCTGGTCTCGGCATCGTCGTCGAGGCCTTCGAATTTTTCCGCAAGCCAGTCCGGCACCGTGGTGCCGGCACGCGTCACGAAATTGCGCGCCTGCTTGAAATTGTGCATCGGCATGATGCCGGGCACGATCGGGATCGTGATGCCGCGCGCGCGGACGCGGTCGAGATAGCGCAGGTAAAGCTCGTTATCGAAGAACACTTGGGTGATCGCCCGCGTCGCGCCGGCATCGACCTTGGCCTTGAGCATGTCGATGTCGGCATCGATGTCGCGGCTCTCGGGATGTTTTTCCGGATAGGCCGACACCGAAATCTCGATATCTGCATGCTGCTTCTTGATGCCCGCAACGAGTTCAGCGGAGGTCTGATAGCCGTCCGGATGCGTCGAGTAGGGCGTGCCGATGCCGCCCGGCGGGTCGCCGCGCAGCGCCACGATGTGGCGAACGCCGATGTCATGGTAGCGGCCGACGATCTCGTCGATCTCGCCGCGCGAGGCGCCGACGCAGGTGAGGTGCGCGGCCGGCAGCAAGTCGGTTTCGCCCAGAATGCGGGCGATGGTCGAATGGGTGCGCTCACGGGTCGAGCCGCCGGCGCCGTAGGTCACCGAGACGAAATTGGGGGCCAGCGGCGCCAGCCGCTTGATGGTCTCCCACAGGTTCTTCTCCATCTCCTCGGTCTTGGGCGGGAAGAACTCGAAGGAGATTTTTGGGGATTTGAGCACGCGCTGCCCATCAGGCGCGGGGACGGCAAACTCGGTCATGACGCTCGAAAATCTCCGGAAAATGCGGACAACGGCCTATCGCGTGGACACCAAAATAAGCCAAACGGGGTCGCCCCGACAGCCCATCGGGTTTGGGAAGTTGCCCAATATGTGTATATGGATCGATTTTGTGACCCTACATTTCTTTCGTTGGGAAGAATTATAGGCAATCTTCATGGTTATATATGTATTATATTTCAATGTGTTGATAGAATTCGCAATCGACTCTCCGTGAGTGGGCAGATGGTGTATTTAACAAATTCATCATAATCAGTCCCACCCAACGGATCGACCTGCCGCCGTCTCAGGCTTTCCGCGCGCGCCCCTGATCTGCACGGCACAGGTCTTTGTGTGGGGCGGCGCTCACACTAGTTTATCGCGATGATCCCGCTCTCCGTTCTCGACCTCTCCGTCGTCACCACCGGCACCAGGCCGGCGGCGGCGCTGCGCAACAGCATCGATCTGGCCCGCCATGTCGATGGGCTCGGCTATGTCCGCTACTGGCTCGCTGAGCACCACAACCTTGCCTCCGTCGCGAGCCCCGCGCCGGACCTGATGATCGGCCAGATCGCGGCCGTCACCCAAAACATCCGCGTCGGCTCCGGCGGCGTGATGCTGCCCAACCATGCGCCGCTGGTGGTGGCCGAGCGCTTCAAGATGCTGGAGGCGCTGTTTCCCGGCCGCATCGATCTTGGCCTCGGCCGCGCGCCCGGCACCGACGGCGCCACCGCCTACGCGCTGCGCAGCCGCCTCGACCGCCGCGAGGGCGATGATTTCCTCGAACGGCTGCATGAGCTCACGCTCTGGGAGACGCGCGATTTCCCGGCCGGCCATCCCTACAACAATGTGGTGGCAATGCCCGACGATTCCCCGCTGCCGCCGATCTGGCTGCTCGGCTCCAGCGACTATTCTTCAGAGCTCGCCGCGCAGGTCGGGATGGGCTTTGCGTTCGCGCATCACTTTGCGATGCACGACGCCATCGATGCGATGACGACCTACAAGAAGCATTTCAAGCCGTCGGGTTGGCGCCAGACGCCGCATTCCATTCTGGCCGTCGCCGTGGTCGCCGCCGAAACAGATGCGGAAGCCGAGAAGCTTGCAAGCTCGATGGACCTCAACCGCCTGCGGCGCGACCGCGGCCAATTCCTGCCGCTGCCGAGCGTGGAAGAGGCCTTGGCCTATCCCTACACCGACGCGGAGCGCGCCTCGGTCATGCGCAACCGCTCGCGCCTGTTCGTCGGCAGCCCGGCCACCGTGATGCAGAAGCTGCAGCCGATGATCGCGGCAAGCCAGGCGGACGAACTGATGGTGATTACCGCGGTGTATGATCACGAAGCGCGGAAGAAGTCGTACGATTTGCTGGCGGATGCGTTCGGGTTGGCCAAGAAAGCCGCGGCATAATCGCTGTCGTCCCGGCCTTGAGCCGGGACCCATAACCACCGCGATCAATTGGTGAGAGAAAGTATCAACTCCAATCGCCCAAACTCGCGAGATCACGCGGTATGGGTCCCGGCTTTCGCCGGGACGACGGGCGGACGGTTTTGCGGAAACTAATTCCCGTTGCTGAACGTCGCGCGGAACGGATGGCCGGGATACACGCCGACGATGCGAAACTCGCGCGAGAAGAACTTCAGCTCCTCCAGTGCGAATGCGAGCCCGGTGTCATCGGGATGGCCGTCGACATCGGCATAAAACTGCGTCGCAAAGAACTCGCCGTCGACCATGTAGCTTTCCAGCTTGGTCATGTTAACGCCGTTGGTGGCAAAGCCGCCGAGTGCCTTGTAGAGCGCGGCCGGGAGGTTGCGCACCCGGAAAACAAAAGTGGTGACCAGCGGTCCCGATCCTTGCTTGGCCCAGTTCGGCGCGCGCGCCAGCACCACGAAGCGCGTGGTGTTGTGCGCCTCGTCCTCGACGTCCTCGGCTAGGATGTCGAGCCCGTAGATATTCGCCGCCAGCCGCGAGGCGATCGCGGCGACGGTTTTGTCGCCGCGCTCGGAAACATCGCGCGCGCTGCCGGCGGTGTCGGCCGCCACGATCGGCTTGATACCGAGCTTGCGGATGATGCGCCGGCACTGGCCGAGCGCATGGACATGGCTCTCCACCGTCTTGATGTCCGACAGCTTCACGCCCTTCACCGCCATCAATTGATGGCGGATCGGCAAGAACCATTCGCCGACGATGTGAAGGCCCGACGCCGGCAGGAGATGGTGGATGTCGGCTACGCGGCCGGCGACCGAATTCTCGATCGGGATCATGCCGAGATCGGCCTCGCCGGAGGAGATCGCCGACAGCGCATCCTCGAAGGTGGCGCAGGGCATCGGCTCGGCGTCCGGATAGGCTTCGGCGATGGCGATGTGCGAATTGGCGCCCGGTTCGCCCTGGAACGCGACTTTCAGTTTCTTGGTCATGGAGGGGCCTTGTAACAGCGCTTCAGCTATTTGCCAGTATCCGGCGGGCAGTTTCGAGGTCGGCCGGCGTGTCGACCCCGCGCGGAACAGTATCCACGATCGTCACGTCGATCCGCATTCCGGCCTCCAGCGCGCGGAGCTGCTCGAGCTTTTCCTGCTTCTCCAGCGGCGAAGGCGGCAGCGCCACAAAGCGCTCCAGTGCGGCGCGGCGATAGGCATAGAGCCCGATATGGTGATAGCGCGGACCGTCCCCGGTTGGTGCGGTCGCACGGGTGAAATAGAGCGCCCGCAGGCGCCGGCCGCCGATCGGCGAGCCCACCGCCTTCACCACGTTGGGATTGAGCGCCTCTTCCTCGGTGTGGATTTCGGCCGCCAGCGTTGCGATGTCGACGGCGGGATCGGCCAGCGGCGGCAGCACGTCCCGGATGTTACCCGGCGAAATGGTCGGAAAGTCGCCCTGTAGATTGACCACGATTTCGATCTTGCGGCCGGGATCGAGGATCTCCACGGCCTCAAAAATCCGGTCGGAGCCGGAAGGGTGGTCGGCACGGGTCATCACCGCTTCCCCGCCATGCGCCTGCACGGCGGCGGCGATTTCCGGCGTGTCGGTCGCCACCGCCACCCGGCCGATACCAGCCGCTTCCGCCCGGCGCAGCACATGCACGATCATGGGTAGACCCGCGATATCGAGCAGTGGTTTGCCGGGCAGGCGGGTCGCGGCCATGCGGGCCGGAATCAGCACCAGCGCGCGATTTGCAGTCATCGGGATAGGGGGCGGCGTTTGGGTCAAAAACAGGCGCAAAAATAGTGAGGATCGAACGAAGGCGGGCGCCTTTTACCGGGTTGCCAGAGACGGGGCAAACCGATATCTCAACCCCTGCCGAGGGTGCGGCGCGAAAGCCCGATTCCTGAGGCCCCCGCGGCCGTTTCTCCGGCCTTACAGTCGTCTTTTCCGGCCTGGAGCCTGATCCGAAATGGACTCCTTCGAACTCAATAAAATTCTCGGCGCGATTCTCGGCACCTGCCTCTTCGTGCTGGTCACCAGCTTCGCAGCCCAGGCGGTCTTCACGCCCAAAATGCCGGAAAAGCCGGGTTTTGAGATCGCGGTGAAGGAAACTGCGGCGGGTGGCGCAGGTGCTGCGGCCGCGGCGCCGTCCGAGCCGATCGAAAAGCTGCTCCAGACTGCCTCGGTTGAGAAGGGCGCGGCTGCCGCCAAGAAGTGCGCCGCCTGCCACACCTTCGAGAAGGGCGGCCCGAACCGCGTCGGCCCGAACCTCTTCGGCATCGTCGGCGAGAAGAAGGGCGAGGGCAAAGCCGGCTTCAATTTCTCGGCCGCGATGAAGGCCAAGGGCGGCGAATGGACCTTTGACGATCTCAACAAGTTCCTGACCAATCCGAAGGCATTTATCCCTGGCACCGCGATGGGCTTTGCAGGTATCTCAAAGGACAGCGAGCGCGCCGACGTGATCGCCTACCTCAATTCGATGTCAGAGCATCCGCAGCCGCTGCCGACGGCGTCCAAGTAGTTATTGGACAGTCCCGCACCTATTTTGTTGAACGGCCAGGCCATGCCTGGCCGTTTGCCTATGGGGATCATGTCCAGGGGGATCGCATTGTTGTTATCGGGACGTTTCGCCGCAGCAATAAGGTTCCCGGACTGGCAAGATGAGGAAAAAGCAACATAATCGGTCGAATACCTGCCTTATAGTGGGCTTCAAGCGCGGGGCTGAAGGACCAAGATTCCGGGGCGTGCAACAGCAACAGGAATTCTGATTTGACGATTACCCGACGACATCTCCTGCAAGGCGGCGCCGTGGCCGCCATGGCTCCCGCCCTCGGTCTGGCAACAGCGTTTCCCGTACTCGAGACCGCAAAGGCGCAAGGTGCCGGCAACGAACCGGCCTGGCGGCACGCATTGTCGCTGTTCGGCGACATCAAGTATCCCGCCGATTTCAAGCGCTACGACTATGTCAATCCGGATGCGCCCAAGGGTGGCGTGGCACGGATGATCTCGATCGGCACCTTCGATAACTTCAACATCGCCGTTGCCGGCATCAAGGGTAATCTCGCGCCAGCGGCGACCCAGATTTACGAAACGCTGATGGCGAAATCGCTGGACGAGGTCGTCACACAGTACGGCCTGCTCGCGGAAGCGGCCGCCCATCCCGACGATTTCTCCTGGGTGATCTATCGCCTCAACAAGGAAGCGCGCTGGCACGACGGCAAGCCGGTGACGCCGGAAGACGTGATCTTTTCGCTGGAGACGCTCAAGAAACTGAGCCCGTTTTACGCCGCCTATTATCGCCACGTCGTGAAATCCGAAAAGAGCGGCGAGCGCGACATCAAGTTCACCTTCGACATGCCGGGCAATCGCGAATTGCCAACCATCGTCGGCGAAATTCCGGTACTTCCCAAGCATTGGTGGGAAGGTACCGACGAGCAGGGCCGCAAGCGCGATATCTCGCAGACCACGCTGGAGAAGCCGCTGGGCTCGGGTCCCTACCGAATCAAGGATTTCGTCGCGGGTCGCTCGGTCACGCTGGAGCGCGTGAAGGATTACTGGGGTGCCAAGCTGCCGGTGCGCGTCGGGCAGAACAATTTTGACGAGTTGCGCTTCGAGTTTTTCCGCGACAACCTGGTTGCGCTGGAGGCGTTCAAGGCCGATCAGGCCGACTGGATCGCCGAGAATTCCGCCAAGCAATGGGCGACGGCGTATGACTTCCCGGCGGTCACCGACAAACGCGTCGTCAAGGAAGAATTTCCGATCAACGATTCCGGCCGGATGCAGGCATTTGCCATCAACAACCGGCGGGAGCAGTTCAGGGACGCGAGGGTACGGCGTGCCTTCAACTACGCGTTCGATTTCGAGGAGATGAACAAGCAGCTCTTCTACAGCCAGTACAAACGTATCAATAGCTATTTCGAAGGCACCGAGCTCGCCTGCTCCGGCTTGCCGAAGGGACAGGAACTGGCGCTGCTGGAGCCGCTGCGCGACAAGGTGCCGCCGGAGGTGTTCACGACGGCCTATGCCAACCCGGTCGGCGGCAATCCGGAAAATGTCCGCAGCAATCTGCGCGAAGCGGCCAGGCTGCTGAAAGAAGCCGGCTTCGAGGTGAAGGAGCGCAAGCTGGTCGACACGGCGGGTAAACCGGTCACGGTTGAAATCCTCGTACAGGATCCCTCGGCCGAACGTATTGCGCTGTTCTACAAGCCGTCGCTTGAGCGCATCGGAGTCAGCACTTCGATCCGGGTCGTCGACGATGCGCAATATCAGAATCGCATCCGCAGCTTCGACTTCGACATGATCATCGATCAGTGGGGCCAGTCGCTGTCACCCGGCAACGAGCAGCGTGAATTCTGGGGCTCGCAGGCGGCCGATCAGCCGGGCTCGCGCAACACGCTCGGCATCAAGAATCCGGCCGTCGATGCGCTGATCGAGAAGGTCATCTTCGCGACCGATCGCGAGGGGCTGGTGGCGGCTTCGCGGGCGCTCGATCGCGTCCTGCTGTGGAACTTCTATCTCGTGCCGCAATTCACCTACGGCTTTTCGCGCTATGCCCGCTGGGATCGGTTCAGCCATGCCGAGCCGATGCCCAAATATGGCCGCTCCGGTCTTCCGTCGCTCTGGTGGAACGATGCGGAGAAGGCCGCCCGTATCGGCAAGCGCTCTTGAAGGAATTTCCGCGCATGGCGCAATTCTCCCGCCGGCATGTCCTCGGCCTTGGCGCAGGCGCGCTGAGCGTTTTGCGGCTTGGGCCGCTGCGTGCCGCAGAGGAGGCGGACACCGAGGTGCACGGCATCTCGGCGTTCGGTGACTTGAAGTATCCCGCGGACTTCAAGAATTTCGACTATGTGAATGTGGGGGCGCCGAAGGGCGGCGTGTTCTCGACCATTCCATCGACCCGCGCCTATAACCAGTCCTATCAGACCTTCAATTCGCTCAACGCCTATATCCTGAAAGGCGAGGGCGCGCAGGGAATGGATCTGACTTTCTCGGCGTTGATGGTGCGTGCAGGCGACGAGCCCGATGCGATGTATGGGCTGGTCGCGAAGTCGGTCCGGATTTCGGCCGATAAACTCGCCTATCGCTTCACGCTGCGTCCCGAGGTCAGATTTCACGATGGCACGAAGATCACGGCACATGACGTAGCCTGGTCCATCAACACACTGAAGGCCAAGGGCCATCCGCTGGTCCAGGTACAAATGCGGGATGTGAAAGGCGCTGAGGTTGTTGATGAAGCAACCGTGATCGTCACCTTCGCCGAGAAGCGTGCACGGGACGTGCCGCTTTATGTTGCGAGCCTGCCGATCTTCTCAAAGAAATATTATGAGACGCGACCGTTCGATGAATCGACGCTCGACACGCCGCTGGGCTCGGGCCCCTACAGGGTCGGAAAATTCGAGGTCAATCGCTATATCGAGTACGAACGCGTCAAGGATTGGTGGGGTGCAAACCTTCCGGTCTGCCGCGGCTACTTCAACTACGATCTGGTTCGTTACGAGTTCTATCGCGATCGCGACGTCGCTTTTGAAGGTTTCACCGGCAAGAACTATCTGTTCCGCGAGGAGTTCACCGCGCGCATCTGGGCGACGCGTTACGATTTCCCGGCCATCAAGGACGGCCGGGTCAAGCGCGAGCAGGTGCCGGACGAAAGGCCGTCAGGCGCGCAGGGCTGGTTCATCAACACCCGCCGCGACAAGTTCAAGGATCCGCGCGTGCGCGAGGCGCTGATCAACGCCTTCGATTTCGAATGGACCAACAAGACCATCATGTACGACGCCTATGCGCGTACGCATTCGCCGTTCCAGAATTCGGACATGATGGCGGAGGGGCCGCCCTCGCCGGAGGAGCTGAAGCTGCTGGAGCCGTTCCGCGGCCAGGTTCCCGACGAAGTGTTCGGCCAGCCCTACGTGCCGCCGGTTTCGGACGGCTCAGGCCAGGACCGCAACATGCTGCGCAAGGCGCAGCAATTGCTCAACGAGGCCGGCTTCGTCATCAAGGACGGCAAGCGGATGACGCCGAGCGGCGAAGTGTTCCGCATCGAATTCCTCTACGAGGAGCCGTCGCTCAATCCGCATCACGCGCCCTACATCAAGAATCTCGGCACGCTCGGCATCGAGGCCAGCCCGCGCATGGTCGATGCGGTGCAGTACCGCGCGCGGGTGGAAGATTTCGATTTCGACATGACCATCACGCGCTTCTCGATGTCGACCACGCCCGGCGACTCGATGCGCGCCTACTTCTCCTCGTCCTCGGCCAAGACCAAGGGCTCGTACAATCTCGCCGGCATCGAAAATCCGGCCATCGATGCTTTGATCGAAAAGATCATTGCCGCCGAGAGGCGTGCCGAACTCACCGTCGCCTGCCATGCCTTTGACCGCGTCTTCCGCGCCGGCCGCTACTGGGTGCCGCAGTGGTACAACAAGACCCATCGATTGGCCTATTGGGACATGTTCGATCGTCCGAAGGACCTGCCGCGGTACCAGATCGATCCATCGGGCTCCGGCGAGCGCGTCATCTGGTGGTATGACGCCGCCAAAGCCCGCAAACTCGAGCAGGCGAAGCAGTAATGGCCGCCTACATCGCTCGACGCATCCTCCTGATGTTCCCGACGCTGCTGGGTATCCTGTTCGTTTCCTTCGTGGTCGTGCAGTTCGCGCCGGGTGGTCCGGTCGAGCGTGTCATCGCGCAGCTCTCGGGTGCCGATACCGGCGGCTCCTCCCGCATCTCGGGTTCTTCGAGCGGCGATTTCGCCGGCCGTACACCGCAGGCCGGCGCATCGGCCGATGCCGTAAACTCCAAGTACCGCGGTGCGCAGGGCCTCGATCCGGACTTTATCAAGAATCTGGAAAAGCAGTTCGGTTTCGACAAGCCGGCGCCGGAGCGCTTTGCGCTGATGGTGTGGAATTTTGCTCGCTTCGACTTCGGCAAGAGCTATTTCCGCGACACCACCGTCCTCCAGCTCATCAAGGAGAAGCTGCCGGTCTCGATCTCGCTGGGCTTGTGGCTGACGCTGCTGACCTATCTGATCTCGATCCCGCTCGGCATCCGCAAAGCGGTCAAGGACGGCTCGCGTTTCGATACCTGGACTTCGGCCGTGATCATCGTCGGCTTCGCGATACCCGGCTTCCTGTTCGCGATCCTGCTGATCATCCTCTTTGCCGGCGGTTCTTTCTTCAACTGGTTTCCGTTGCGCGGTCTCACATCCGACGGCTGGTCGCAATTTCCCTGGTACTGGAAGATCATCGACTATTTCTGGCACATCACGCTGCCTTTGATTGCCATGGGCCTGGGCGCCTTCGCCACCATGACGCTGCTGACCAAGAACTCGTTCCTCGACGAGATCAGGAAGCAATATGTGATGACGGCGCGCGCCAAGGGCTGCAGCGAACGGCAGGTGCTTTACGGCCACATCTTCCGCAACGCCATGCTGATCGTGATCGCAGGTTTTCCCGGCGCGTTCGTCCACGCGTTCTTCTCGGGCTCGCTGTTGATCGAGACCATTTTCTCGCTCGACGGACTGGGGCTTCTTGGCTTCGAGAGCGTGCTCAACCGCGACTATCCGGTTGTGTTCGGCACCTTGTTCATCTTCTCGCTTGTTGGCCTTGTGGTGGGCCTGATCTCCGACCTCACCTATATGTGGATCGATCCAAGAATCGATTTCGAGGCGAGGGAGGTCTGATGACAACGCTCGCACCGCAACCGATCGAAGCCTCGACGCAATCGCCGCTCGGCACCGTTGTGCCGGTCACGCCCCGTCCGCTTGCGATGTCGCCGCTCAACAAGCGGCGTTGGCAGAACTTCAAGGCAAATCGCCGCGGCTACTGGTCGCTCTGGATATTTCTGGCGCTGTTCCTGATCTCGCTGTTTGCGGAGCTGATCGCCAACGACAGACCATTCATGGTCAAGTATGACGGAAGGCTCTACTGGCCGGCCTTCATCAGCTATTCCGAGACCACCTTTGGGGGCGATTTCGAGACCGCGGCCGACTATCGTGACCCGTACTTGCAAAAGCTGATCGCGGACAAGGGCGGCTGGATCATCTGGCCGCCGATCCGCTATTCCTATTCCACGCACAATCTGGATTTGCCGACGCCGGCGCCGTCGAAGCCGACCTGGATGTTGACGGAGGAGCAGTGCAAGCCCGTACTGGAAAAGAAGGGCCTGAAGAGCTGCCGCGACCTCGAATACAACTGGCTCGGCACTGACGATCAGGGCCGCGATGTGGTGGCGCGGCTGATCTACGGCTTCCGCATCTCGGTGCTGTTCGGTCTGACCCTGACCATCCTGTCCTCGATCATCGGTGTCGTCGCGGGCGGCGTGCAGGGCTATTTCGGCGGCTGGACCGATCTCATCTTCCAGCGCGTGATCGAAATCTGGGGCGCGATTCCCTCGCTCTACCTGCTCCTGATCCTGTCGTCGGTGCTGGTGCCCGGCTTCTTCGTCCTGCTTGGCATCCTGCTGCTGTTCTCCTGGACTTCTCTCGTCGGCCTCGTGCGCGCGGAATTTTTGCGTGGGCGCAACTTCGAATACATCCAGGCGGCACGGGCGCTCGGCGTGTCCAATTCCGTGATCATGTTCCGCCATCTGCTGCCGAACGCGATGGTCGCCACCATGACCTTCCTGCCGTTCATCGTGTCGTCTTCGGTGATGACGCTGACCGCGCTCGACTTCCTCGGCTTCGGCCTGCCGCCGGGATCGCCGTCGCTCGGCGAATTGCTGGCGCAGGGCAAGGCCAATGTGCAGGCGCCATGGCTCGGCTTCACCGGGTTCTTCGCTGTCGCCATCATGCTGTCGCTGCTGATCTTCATCGGCGAGGCCGTGCGCGACGCGTTCGATCCGCGCAAGACGTTCCGGCAGGGGTAGCGCATGGACGCCATCAACCAGCCCCTGCTCGATGTTCGCGACCTCTCGGTCGCGTTCGGCTCGACGTCTGCGGTCGACCGAATCTCGTTTTCGATCAAGCGCGGCGAGTGCGTGGCTCTGGTCGGCGAATCCGGTTCGGGCAAGTCGGTCAGCGCGCTGTCGGTGCTGAAACTGCTGCCCTACCCTAATGCATCGCATCCCTCCGGCACGATCCATTTCAAGGGCCGCGAGCTGCTCAATGCCTCCGAACGCGAGATGCGCGAGATCCGCGGCAACGACATCTCGATCATCTTCCAGGAGCCGATGACCTCGCTCAACCCGCTCCACACCATCGAGGCGCAGATCGGCGAGATCCTTTCGCTGCACCAGGGCGTCAGTGGATCGATGGCGCGGGCGCGGACGCTCGAATTGTTGACGCAGGTCGGTATCCCCGATCCAGAAACGCGGCTGCAAAGCTATCCGCATCAATTGTCCGGCGGCCAGCGCCAGCGCGTGATGATCGCGATGGCGCTCGCCAACGAGCCGGATTTGTTGATCGCGGACGAGCCGACCACCGCGCTCGACGTCACCGTGCAAGCGCAGATCCTGGCGCTGCTCGCCGACATCCGTCAGCGGCTTGGCATGAGCCTGTTGTTCATCACCCATGATCTCGGCATCGTCCGCCGTATCGCCGATGTCGTCTGCGTCATGAACAACGGCAAGATCGTCGAGCAGGGTCCCGTCGAGCAGGTTTTCAAGACGCCAAAGCATGCCTACACGCGCGCGCTGCTGGCGGCCGAGCCGAAGCCTGACCCGGCGCCGCCGCAGCCGAATGCGCCTGTGGTGATGAAGGCCGATGACCTCAAGGTCTGGTTCCCAATCAAGCGAGGTTTGCTTCGCTCCACCGTCGGGCACATCAAGGCGGTGGATGGCGTCAGCGTCGCAGTTCGCCAGGGCGAGACGCTGGGCGTGGTCGGCGAATCCGGTTCCGGCAAGACGACGCTCGGACTGGCGCTGATGCGGCTGATCTCCTCCAACGGGCCGATCGTATTCCTCGGCAAGGATATCCAGGGACTGCGCTTCAAGGACATGCGGCCGTTCCGGCGCGACATGCAGATCGTGTTCCAGGACCCCTTCGGCTCGCTCAGCCCGCGCATGTCGGTCGGCGACATCGTCGCTGAGGGTCTCAGCGTGCATCAACCCGCTCTGTCCTATGAGGAGCGTGAGGGCCGCGTCGTCAAGGCGCTGAGTGACGTCGGCCTCGATCCGGCGACGCGCTTCCGCTATCCGCACGAATTCTCCGGCGGCCAGCGCCAGCGCATCTCGATCGCGCGCGCGGTGGTGCTGGAGCCGAATTTCGTCGTGCTGGACGAGCCGACCAGTGCGCTCGACATGCTGTTCCAAGCCCAGATGGTCGACCTGCTGCGCGAATTGCAGCGCAAGCGCGACCTCACCTACATGTTCATCTCGCACGATTTGCGCGTGGTCGCCTCGCTCGCGAGCCATCTGATCGTGATGCGCCACGGCAAGGTAGTGGAAGAGGGGCCAGCCTCGGAGCTGTTCAAGAATCCGAAGAGCGACTACACCCGCGCGTTGTTTGCCGCCGCGTTCCGCATCGAGGCGGCCCCGACGGGAACGGTGGCGACCTGATTGGCCTCGTGGTTCGAGACGCGCGGCCTTGCCGCGCTCCTCACCATGAGGGTCTGGCAGCACGGCACTACGCTTCAAGACCTTATCCTGAGGAGGCGCGAAGCGCCGTCTCGAAGGATGTAGCCCCGCTGTTCGTCCGGCTCAGACAAGCCGCTTGATCGCGGTCACCTCGCTGCCCGCGGCCTTGATCCGCGCCATCGCATCCTTTGTGTTCTCGATCACGGTTGCCATGTGATGCGCGTTGGCGTGTACGATCGTGACGGCGTCGCGGGCGATCGCAACGTGGCCTTTCCAGAAGATCAGGTCGCCGCGCTGCAGGTTCTTCGCCTCGGCGGCCGTCAATTCCCGGCCCAGCCCGTCGCACTGCATATCGCTGTCGCGCGGGCAGCCGGTGCCGGCTGCACTGAGCGCGATCTGCACCAGGCCCGAGCAATCGATGCCAAGGCTGCTCTTGCCGCCCCACAGATAGGGCGTGCCGGCGAAGCGTTCGGCGACCGCGACGAAGTCCGGCGCATGCGCATCGAGCGCGCCAAGATGCCGGCGCGGCAAATAATGGCCGTCGCGGGTGACGGCGAAGGCGCCGTCCTCGCGCGCGACCGCCACCCGTGCGCCAAAAGGCAGCGCGTCCAATGGCGGCAGCTTGATCGAAGGGCCGGGAAACGCGAGGGTTCGCAGCGCGGTGACCTTGTGCGTCGGCGCGGATGCGGGCTTTGCCAGCGCACTATCCGGCAGCCAGCCGACATAGCCGTCGCTGACCAATTGTCCCCACACAAAGCCTTCGCCATTGCGATCGTAGATGGTGACGCGCTCGCCCCTCAAGGCTTGCGTCAACTGCTCGGCATCGGAGGCCGGCGCGCGGCGCACCGGGGCGATTGCGTCGATCACCTCGAACTCGGCGCCCTCGACAAAGCGCGCGGCTTTCACCTTGCCTTCGAGATATTTGGCGGCGAGATCGCCGCGCGCAGGCGTGAGGCGGGGGTCATCCATAGCGTTCGCTCAAGAGTTGGTAGATCGCGCGCGCGGCCTGGCATTCGCCGCCCTCGGGGCGCGCGGGCTTTGCGGAGGGCGTCCAGCCGTAGATGTCGACATGCAGCCAGCTTTTGGCGGCCTCGACAAAGCGCTGTAGGAACAGCGCGCAGGTGATTGAGCCGGCAAAGCCGCCGGACGGCGCGTTGTTGATGTTGGCGACTTTCGAATCGAGCCATGAATCATAGGGCGGCCACAGCGGCATCCGCCACAGCGGATCGTTCTCCTGTCGCGCGAGGCGCGCAACGTCGGCCGCGAGCGTTTCGTCATTGGTGTAGAACGGCGGCAGGTCCGGGCCCAGCGCCACTCGCGCGGCGCCCGTGAGCGTACCGAGATCGACCAGGAGTTCCGGCTTCTCTTCGTCCGCGAGCGCCAGCGCGTCGGCGAGGATCAGGCGCCCTTCTGCGTCGGTGTTACCGATCTCCACCGTCAGTCCCTTGCGCGACTTGAAGACATCCATCGGCCGGAACGCATTGCCGGCCACCGCATTCTCCACTGCCGGGATCAGCACACGCAGGCGCACCTTCAGCTTCGCATCCATCACCATCTGTGCCAGCGCCAGCACATTGGCGGCGCCGCCCATATCCTTCTTCATCAGCAGCATGCCGCTGGAAGGTTTCAGGTCCAGTCCGCCGGTATCGAAACAGACGCCCTTGCCGACCAGCGTCACTTTCGGATGGGCCGGATCGCCCCAGGAAAAATCGATCAGCCGCGGCGCGCGGCTGGAGGCCATGCCGACCGCATGGATCAGCGGAAAATTCTTCGCAAGCTCCTCGCCCGTGACGCAGACAGAACTGGCGCCAAAACGCGCGGCAACATCGCGCGCGGCGGCCTCCAGTTCCGCCGGTCCCATGTCGTTTGACGGCGTGTTGATGAGATCGCGCGCCAGGAACGCAGCTTCCGAGATGCGTACAAGTTCCGCGGCATCGACGCCGTCGGGCGGCACCAGCCGCACGTCCGCCGCGTCCGCCTTGCGGTAGCGGCCGAACCGATAGCTGCCGAGCGCGAACGCCAGCGCGGCAAGACGCGCATCATGCGGCGCATTGGCAAAGCGGTAGATTCCGGCCGGCAGCAGGCCGGGCAGGCTGCCGGCCCGAAACAGGTCGCGCGATTTGCTGCCCTCGTCCTCAATCCCGAAAATCACCTGCGCGATCTGGCCGTCGGCGGCCGGCAGGATCAGGTACTTGCCGGGCTTTGCCGAAAAGCCGTTGGCCTGAGCGAACTGTCGTGCCGGCGCGGGCAGTCCCGCTGTAATCGCCTCCCATGTCGATTTGGTCGCAAAGGTGATGGGGATGGCGGTGGCGTTGGGGGCGGTCTCGAACACGGAGGGCATGCGGTTCACTTGACTCTTCAATGGCAGACGGACGCGGGACGCCCATTAACCAGACATTAGGGTTAACAGTCTATTGCTGACGCATTCGGCAAGCCCATCCGTCCGAACCACGTGAGTTAAGGTGCCATGCGTCGTCAGTCCAGCCTTGCCCGGTTCCTTGGCTCTGCGGCCCTGGCGGCCCTCCTGGCCGCGAGCCTTGGCGGCTGCCAGACCATGACCGACGTCAAGAGCGCGCTGACTGCGAGAGCCGAGCCGGCTTCCGATGCCGATCCGCGCCGCGCCGCGGAGGCCTATGGCGAGCGCTACCGCGCCAACCCCAAGGATGCCGACGCCGCGCTGCGCTATGGCCTTGCGCTACGCGCCACCGGCCAGCGCGCGCAGGCGGTCGCCGTGCTCGAGCAGGGCTCGATCGCGCACCCCACCAACAAGCAGATGCTGGCGGGTTACGGCCGCGCGCTCGTCGACGTCGGCAATTTCCAGCAGGCCTTTGACGTGCTGGGCCGCGCCCATTCGCCCGATAATCCGGACTGGCGCATCCTCTCGGTGCAAGGCACCGCGCTCGACCAGATGGGCCGCCACGAGGAGGCGCGGCGCTATTATGCGAGCGCGCTGGCGATCGCTCCCAACGAGCCGTCGGTGCTGTCCAATCTCGGCCTGTCCTACGTGCTCTCCAAGAACCTGCCGAAGGCGGAAGAAACCCTGCGTCAGGCCCAGGCCACCGGCCGGGCGGATGCGCGCGTGCGGCAAAACCTGGCGCTCGCCATCGGTCTACAGGGCCGTTTTGCGGAAGCCGAGAGCATCGCGAAGGGCGATCTGCCGGCCGACGAGGCGGCCGCCAACGTCGCCTATCTGAAAGAGATGCTCAGCCGCAAGGAAAACCCGCGCACCGCTGCGCGCAACGGCAAGCCGCCGGTGGTCGCGTTCGACCAGGCGGACTGATCTCTCTCCAGGCAACCTCGGCCGTCATCCCCGCGAAAGCGGGGATCCAGTATTCCAGAGACGCCAGCGATAGAACCGAGAAGCCGCGGCGTACTCGATCGCCCGCCCGCACGAGTATGACGGTCAGTGTGCTGACATAGCGCTCGTGTCCCAGACGCGTTGCAGCGTCTCCTGACGGTGCAACGCAGAGCCGGGACCCGTCACAACAAATGAGTGTTGTTGTGCACGCCTGTTCCGCTCGATTGGCGTGATCGCCGTTGCCGTGCCAAGCGAAACACCCAAAAGCTGTCCCGGTGCATGTCATCAACTTTTCACTTGCGCCGCCATCGCCCGCTTGTCTAGGCTCGCATCCGCAGGGGTGGGCGATCGCAAGCGGCGCAGCATCACGGCGGAATTTTCGCCGGTGCCGCCTGTAGGGCGGATTAGCCGAAGGCGTAATCCGCCATCTTTTTCACCCCGAACATTCGGCGGGTTACGGCTTCACCTAACCCGCCCTACAATCCGTGCATGGAGAAAGCGGTTCTACTATCCGGCAAGTGCAAGCGGAGAGCAGCAGATGCCGGACAGCAAGAACAGCGCCAAGGGGACGAAGCGGATGAACAAGGCAGCGGCCGCCAAGCGCGCCGAACAACCCGCGCTCGGCGAAGCCGCGCTGAAGGCGGCGCTGGCGGAATTCGGCGTAGCGCCGAACGCGGCCAATAGCGCCGCGGCGCAGCCGCAGGCTCAAGTCCAAGGCGAACCGCCGCCGAAGACGGTGGCGCAGGTGCTCGGCGAGATCACCTGGCTGATGACGCAAAGCCCGCGCCACAAACAGCTCGCGCTCGGCGATCTCGAATGGCTGGTGATGCCGGCGATTCTCCTGAAGCAGTTCCG
The DNA here is from genome assembly GCF_018129385.1 of Bradyrhizobium lablabi. Taxonomy (GTDB): domain Bacteria; phylum Pseudomonadota; class Alphaproteobacteria; order Rhizobiales; family Xanthobacteraceae; genus Bradyrhizobium; species Bradyrhizobium lablabi_C. Next base: position 307,155 of record NZ_JAFCLN010000006.1, on the reverse strand, counting down.
CCTGTTCTACAAGGGCGAGCAGCCGGTCGGCGTCGCGCTGTGGGCGCTGGCGGATGACATCGTGGCGAAGCGAATCGATGCGGGTGATGTCAGGCTGACCGCGGTGGAATGGAAGAGCGGGGCGAACATGCGGATTGTGGACGTGGTGGCGCCGTTCGGGGGCGAGGCGGAGATGCGGGGGCAGGTGGGGTTCGCGATCCCAGCAACACTCGATAAGTGATTGCAACATGACCGAGCCCGAATTGCTCTATACCGAATCCGACTTAAGGAGCTTTGCCGCTCGACCTCGCTTTCTGGCCGCCGCCCACGCCTATTCGTTGGGTCTAATCCCACTCGGCGAAGCAATCGTTCGCGCGGTCGAAGCCAGGCCATACTATCCAAAGACGCTTGAAATCTTGGGTTACGTCCGGTTGCTGCACGAAGTCGCCGAGAGAATTTCGGATGGTCGGATCAAAGTGCCCGACGTTCTTCGCTCTAGTCTGAGCGCAACTTATGACCAGAAAGGACACAAAGACTCTGAAGCCGTAAAGCTCTTCTCATCCAGGGACTTCTTGATGTTTGAGGAATTGCGCCGCCCTGAGGTCAAGAAAGTTGTGCTCGACTTGTTCAGGCGGCAGTTCGACGAAGAAGATATTGGAAAAGTTCTCGCGGACAAGAGGCTGCTTGCAGCGATTGATGCCTATGGTCGAAGCTTAATTGATTTTAGAAAGCTCAAGGAAAGCGTGTTTGGTGATTGCAATGCGCATCCATTCGACCTGAGCTTCCTCGCATTCCAGCAATTGTGCTTCGAGGTAGTTCGGAGAGTAAAGTTAGGGACAATTCTAATCCCAAATAGCTTCGAAAGCGAGTTTTCCGAAATCTATCATCCGACGCCTAACGGGGAATCTTGATCGTCAATTGGATTGTCATCACATGGCAAATTTTGTTTTCGTTGATAATACCGTTCTGGGCAATTTGTGGAATGCATCGAATGGGAATCTCGATGTCGCAACAAGACTTTTCAATGGGTTATTGAGGCCGAATACGACGCTTGTCATCACCGATACGGTGAAGGGAGAGGCAACTGTAAGCGTCAATCAAGCCAATCCGTACCCGAAAGACGCCTTCATCGATGGCTGGATAACCGCGAACTCGGCTCGGATATCTCAGCCGGTCACGGGTCTTTCGCCGGGTAACGACAACGGCGAACGTTCTATTGCTCTAGCCCGTAGGGCGGATTAGCCGAAGGCGTAATCCGCCATCTTTGTTTCAACGGTTCGGCGGGTTACGCTCCGCTAACCCGCCCTACGGTCTAGCTGCGCTCGCCGAACTCGCCTTGCGTCCCAATGTCGCCAGCCCAATCTTCCGGGAAAATTCCCGCGCGCACGTCTCGGTGGAACGAGGAATGTGGCCAGCCCGTAGATGGGGTAACGGGCGCCTGGTCCCACCTTCCCAGCGAGCCCCGCTCGCTACGGCGCTGTTGGTAGGCGCGCTTCGCGTGGCTCGCTGGGAAGGTGGGCGGTCGTCCCTCACATGGATGGTGTTACGGAATCGAGGGATGAGCCTCGCTCCAAGCATCGAGGAGAGACGACCATGCACCACTATGCCGGAATCGACGTATCATTGGAATGCTCGAGCGTGTGCGTTGTTGACGCCAACGGCAAGATTTTGCGCGAGGCCAAGGTTATCAGCGAACCGGAGCCGTTGATCGCCTGGTTGGGTTCGCTTGGCTTCGGCCTTGATCGGATTGGGCTGGAGGCCGGGCCGCTGTCGCAATGGCTGTTTGCGACGATGAAGGCGGCCGGGCTTGCCGTGGAACTGCTGGAGACACGGCATGTGCGCGATGCGTTCAAGGCCATGCCGGTAAAGTCCGATCGCAACGATGCGCGCGGGATCGCGCAACTGATGCGGCTGGGCTGGTTCCGGCCGGTGCATTGCAAATCGTTGAGCGCGCAAGAGACGCGGGCGACGCTGACGGCGCGCAAACTGGTGCAATCGAAGCTTCGCGACACGGAGAACAGCCTGCGCGGGATCCTGCGGGGTTTCGGTCTCAAAGTCGGCAAGGCGACGGAACGGGAGTTTGCCGGCCGGATCAGGCAACTCGTCTCAGACCACCCGCATCTCGATGCGATCGCCGATTCGTTGCTCGCGGTGCGCGAGGTACTGCTGAAGGAGTTCAAGGCTTTCGAGAAGCAGACGCGCAAGATGGTGCGATCCGACATACAGGCGCGGTTGCTGACATCGGTCCCGGCGGTCGGTCCGATCATCGCACTCACCTATCACCTGTATGCTCGTGTGCAATTCTTTTTGCGCAAGCAAGGCACACGAGACCTCGGGTGCAGCGCGCACCCGGCATTCCCTGCGCCCTCTGTTTTTGAAGAGGGACAACGAATCTGGAAAAGCTCGGGCAAATCATGCCGCGAGATCGCGGCCTCACATCCAGTCGTGATCAGCCGCTCAGGTAATGGACCTTCGTTTGACATGAATACCGGCGCGCCGCTTTCGTCGGCAACGCCCGCCTCACTGCATCTCCGCGACCACGGTTGCGGCCTCTGGCGCCGACGCCAGGCCTCACTGCATCTCCGCAACCTTGATGCCGGTCGGCCCGAGGATGACGACGAACAGCACCGGCAGGAAGAACAGGATCATCGGCACGGTCAGCTTGGGCGGCAAGGCGGCCGCCTTCTTCTCGGCCTCGTTCATGCGCATGTCGCGGTTTTCCTGCGCCATCACGCGCAGACTCTGGCCGAGCGGCGTGCCGTAGCGTTCCGACTGCATCAAGGCGAGACAGACCGATTTCACGCCCTCGAGTCCGGTGCGTGCCGCCAGATTCTCGTAGGCCATCTTGCGGTCCTGCAAATAGGACAGCTCGGCGGTGGTCAGGGCAAATTCCTCCGACAGCGCGACCGATTGCTTGACGATCTCGGTCGCCACCTTGCGGAAGGCGACTTCGACCGACATGCCGGACTCGATACAGATCAGCAGCAGGTCGAGCGCGTCCGGGAAGGCGCGCTTGATCTGGAGCTGCCGCTTGCTGATCGCATTCTTCAGGAAAATCATCGGCGCCTGCAGCCCGAGATAGGCCGCGCCGACGCAGATGCCGATCTTGATCGGCAGCGATTTCTCCAGATGGGAGATCACGAAAACATAAAGGATGGCGCCGATGAACAGCACGATCGGCGCGACGGCGCGGGCGAACAGGAAGGTGACGTAGGGGGCCTGGCCGCGATAGCCCGCCATCACCAGCTTGTCGCGAGCGGCTTCCTGCGCCAGCCATTTGGTGAGGTTGAAATCGTCCACCACCTTGGAAACCAACTGCTTCGGCGTCTGGCGCAGCGATACCTTCTCGCTCTTGGCGAGCCGCTCGCGCTCGCGCTGGCGGAGCCGTTCGCGCTCGCTCGCCACCGCCTTCATTCGCTTGTTGAGGTTTTCGCCGGCGAACAGCGGCATCACCAGCGTATAGGCGGTCAGGCTCGCCGCGATGGCGGCGAGCAGCATCGTCATGAAGCGGATGTCGTGGAGTTTGGCGACAAGAAAATCAACCATGATGCACCGTCAGAAGTCGAAGTTGATCATTTTCTTCATCACCATGACGCCGATCGACATCCAGATGACGCAGCCGACCAGCATGAGCTGGCCGGTTGGGTGGGTCCACAGCAGCGAGATGTAGTCGGGCGTGGTGAGATAGACGAGCACCATGACGATCGGCGGCAGCGCGCCGATGATGCCGGCGGAAGCCTTGGCTTCCATCGACATCGCCTGGATCTTCTCTTTCATCTTCTTGCGATCGCGCAGCACTTTCGAGAGGTTGCCGAGCGCTTCGGAGAGGTTGCCGCCGGATTTTTGCTGGATCGCAATCACGATGCCGAAGAAATTCGCCTCCGGCACCGGCATCCGTTCATAGAGACGCGCGCAGGCATCGCCGAGCGGCATGCCGACCGCCTGGGTCTCGATGATCGCGATGAACTCGCTGCGCAGCGGCTCGGGCGCCTCGTTGGCGACCACCTTGATGGATTCGAACAGCGGCAGACCGGCCTTGATGCCGCGTACGATGACGTCGACGGCGTCCGGCAGGGCCTTCAGGAAGGCTTCTTCCCGGCGCTTCTTCAGGAATTTCAGGAGCCAGCGCGGCAAGCCGAAGCCTGCGGCGAAGGCCATGCCGATTGCCGCGAGGACGCTGCCAAACAGCGACCCGGAGGCGATGAAGATATCGTAGGTTGCCACGGTCTGACCCGAGGGGCCGACCGCCACGATGGAGGTTTTGCCCTCGCCCACGGCCGTGACGTAGATTTGCTGTCCCGAACGCAGGCTTACGTTGGCAATTTTCGCATGGTCCGTCCGAACGCTCCTGACTTCGCGGCGCATGTCGATTACGAGCGCGCCGCCGGGGGCGAGCTCGATGGATTTTCGGGTCGATTCGGCATCCACCATGACCGGAGCGGTCCCGGAAGATGTAATTTTGGTCAGCGCCGGCACGAGCGCCGCCGCGAACGCGATGGCGCCCAGGATCGCGGAAATGACCATGAACTTCTGCGGCGACCAGCTCAGTCCCGCCTGGGTGAGACGGGTTTCCAGCGAGACCTTGGAGTCCTTGGCGGCTCGTGCCTCGAGCTCGCGCAGCGAACCTTCGACCTGCTCGCGGCGCGAGCGCTGGTTCTTCGCCTCGGCCCGCCGCGCCGGCGGCTCGGGTTTTGCGACAGCGACGCGCCGGGCTTCCGCCTGCTTCTCTCCCGACAGCAGCGGATAGATGAACACCCAGGCTATGCCGCCGACGGCGACGGCGGCGAGAAAGGCCAATGCGAGCGTCTGCATGTTGATCTCGCCCCTTATGTCTCGGCCTTGACTTCGGACGCGTCGAGCGCCGCGCCGAGGCGCTTTTCCTCATTGTAGTAGCGCGCGCGTTCCCAGAATTTCGGCCGGCCGATGCCGGTGGAGCGGTGGCGGCCGATGATCTTGCCGTTGGCGTCCTCGCCGACGATGTCGTACAGGAAGATGTCCTGGGTGATGATGGTGTCGCCTTCCATGCCGATCACCTCGGTGATGTGGGTGATGCGGCGGGAGCCGTCGCGCAGGCGCGCGGCCTGAATGATGACGTCGATCGAGGCGCAGATCATCTCGCGGATGGTGCGCGACGGCAGCGAGAAGCCGCCCATCGTGATCATGGATTCGCAGCGCGACAGCGCTTCGCGCGGATTGTTGGCGTGCAGCGTGCCCATCGAGCCGTCGTGGCCGGTATTCATCGCCTGTAGCAGGTCGAATGCCTCCGGTCCGCGGACTTCGCCGACGATGATGCGTTCGGGGCGCATACGCAGGCAGTTGCGCACCAGCTCGCGCATGGTGACCTGACCTTCGCCTTCGATGTTGGGCGGCCGCGTTTCCAGCCGCACCACGTGCGGCTGCTGCAATTGAAGCTCGGCGGCGTCTTCGCAGGTGATGATGCGCTCGTCGTGCTCGATATAGTTGGTCAGGCAGTTCAGCAGCGTGGTCTTGCCGGAGCCGGTACCGCCGGAGATCAGCACGTTGCAGCGGACGCGGCCGATGATCTGGAGGATCTCGGCGCCTTCGGGCGTGATCGCGCCGAACTTGACCAACTGCTCGAGCGTCAGCTTGTCCTTCTTGAATTTTCGGATGGTGAGCGCGGGGCCGTCGATCGCCAGCGGCGGAACGATCGCGTTGACGCGCGAGCCGTCGGCAAGGCGCGCGTCGCAGATCGGCGAAGATTCGTCGACGCGGCGGCCGACCTGGCTGACGATGCGCTGGCAGATGTTGAGCAGTTGCTGGTTGTCGCGGAAGCGGATGCCGGTGCGCTGGATCTTGCCGGCGACTTCGATGTAGACGGTGCCGGCGCCGTTGACCATGATGTCGGCGATGTCGTCGCGGGACAGCAGCGGCTCCAGCGGGCCGTAGCCGAGCACGTCGTTGCAGATGTCGTCGAGCAGCTCTTCCTGCTCGGCGATCGACATCACGATGTTCTTGATCGCGATGATCTCGTTGACGATGTCGCGGATTTCCTCGCGCGCCGACTCGCTGTCGAGTTTTGCGAGCTGGGCAAGGTCGATCGCCTCGATCAGGGCGCCGAAGATCGTCGCCTTGACCTGGTAATAATTGTCCGAACGCCGGGTTTCGATCACGGGCGCCGGCGGCGGCGCTGATTTGACCGGCGAGATGGACGGGGAGGCGACCGCCGGGGCAACCTCGCGCGAAGGCGCCATGCCGGGCGAGGCCGCCGGCATGGCAGCGGCCGGCTTTGCCGACCGTGGATCCGTATCTGTTCCGCTACGCTTACCAAACACGACGGCACTCCATGCGGGCGACTACTTGCCCCGCAGCTTCTCGATCAGGGGTGACAGGAACGAACCTTTCGGCCTCTTGGTCTCGCCGCGGCCGGTCAGCCGCTGCGCGATCTGTAGGAACATCTCGGTGGTGCGATGATTGGCGGAGATTTCCGCGATCATCTGGCCGTTATTGGCGGCGGCGCCGAATATCTGCGGGTCGAACGGGATGGTTGCGATCGGCTGGCTCTCGATCGCCTTGGCGAATTCGGCGGCGGCGATCTCCGGCCGTTTCGGGATGCCGACCTGGTTCAGGCAATAGAGCGGCGCGCGGTCGTTCGGGCGCTGCCCCTTCAACAGGTCGACCAGGTTCTTGGTGTTACGCAGGCTCGCCAGATCGGGAGCGGCGACGATCAAAATATCGTCCGCGGCGACCAGGGCGCGTCTGGTCCAGCCCGACCATTGATGCGGCACGTCGAGCACGATGCAGGGCATCGTGGTGCGCAGCGTATCGAAGATCGAATCGAAGGCGTCGGCGCCGAAATCATAGACCCGGTCGAGCGTCGCCGGCGCCGCCAGCAGGCTGAGATGATCGGTGCATTTCGACAGCAGGCGGTCGACGAAAGCGGTATCGATGCGATCCGGAGAGAACACGGCATCCGCGATGCCCTGCGCCGGGTCCTGGTTGTAGTCGAGGCCGGCGGTGCCGAACGCGAGGTCGAGATCGGCGACCACGGAATCGAGCGCGAGATCCCGGGCAATCGCCCAGGCGACGTTGTGCGCGATGGTCGAGGCGCCGACGCCGCCCTTGGCGCCGACCACGGCGATGATACGGCCGACCGCCTTGGCTTCAGGCGCGGAAAACAGATTGCAGACCGAACGCACCACGTCGATCGCGTTGACCGGCGCCAGCACATAATCGCTGACGCCTCGGCGCACCAGTTCGCGGTACAGCATCACGTCGTTGATCCGGCCGATCACGATCACGCGGGTGCCGGCGTCGCACACGCTGGCAAGCTGGTCGAGGCCTGCGAGAATGTTGCCACGGCCTTCGGCCTCCAGGATGATCACGTTCGGCGTCGGCGCGGCGCGATAGGCCTCGATGGCGGCGGCCATGCCGCCCATCTGGATCTTCAGATGAGCCTTGCCGAGGCGGCGATCCTCGCCGGCCGACTGCACGGCAGCCGCGGTCTCGACTGTCTCGCAAAATGCCTGCACGGACACCCGCGGCGATGGCGCGATGTGCTCGTCGGCGACAGGCGGCGAGGCCGTCTCCGGCTCGGCTTCCGAATTCTGGCGCGCGTAGCTGATCATTGGCCTACACTGCTTAGCTTGGCCTTGTCGGCCTCGGGATAGGTGGTCGTGGTCGGGGTTGCCTTGCGATACTTGTCGAACGCTGCGGTGCGCCGCGCCGTATAGGCCGGCGTCTCGGGACGCGCCTGCGTGAGATCCGACGGATTTTCGATCATCGCCGCGAAGTTGCGCTGCACGGCGCAGCCGAAATTGTAGTATTGCGTGTTGTCGTAATAGGTCTTGTTCTTGTAGCCGGGGCCGATGTCGTCGGGCCACAATCCACACGGACCGGCGGTCGCTGCGATACGCGGGTATTTCAGCCGGATCGCCGGCATGTGACGCGGATCTTCCGGCCTGTAGTGGCGCACGGTGTAGGCCCGCGGCGGCAGTCCGGCGGCTGCGAACAGCGCCTGGATCTCGCGCGCCGAATCCGCCGCGGCGCGCGCGTTGGGCGTGTCGACCGGCACGTCGACGTTGATCGCGCCCGTGCCCTCGCGCAACCAGGTCTGCGCCAGCCCGATCACATCGGCGCGTTGCTGGGCGGCAAGGCCGCCGCGGTTGTTGCCAACGAAGACCACGATCTCGCGGTCGATCTCGGTGACGGCGATCGGATGGCGCAGCCGGTAATCTTCGGGCGCGAACGCGACCGGCGAGGGATCGTCGATGTGCTTGCAGGCGCCGAGCACGACGGCGAGGCCTGTCAGCGCGAGCCCGATGCGAAGCGCGGCGGTGCGGCCGGTGGATGATTTGGCTTTGGTCGTCATTGTCTCATCCCGCCTCAGTCGGTGATAAAGCCGTATTGGCCACGGTAATTCCGGCCCGGCTCGACACGGCCCGGAACCCCGTAAATGCGATTGATGCTGCCGAGCAGATCGGCCTGCGGATCGGTGGAGTTGGCGAAACCGTCGTCAGGGCGCGACAGGTCTTTCGGCGTCGCGGCGCGCACGATGTAGGGAGTCACCAGCAGGACCAGTTCGGTCTGGCTGTTGATGAAGTCGCGGCTCCGGAACAGCGCGCCCAGAATCGGCAGTTGGGTCAGGCCCGGCAGTCCGTTGATGGCCTGCTTGGTCTGGTCGGCGATCAGACCGGCCATCGCCATCGAGCCGCCGGAGGGAATTTCCAGCGTGGTTTCGGCGCGGCGCACCTTGATCGAGGGAATGGTCACCGAGTTGTTCTGGTTCGCGGTCACCGATTGCGTGATGATCAGCGAGTTGTCGTTCGACAGCTCCGATACTTCGCTCATCACGCGCAGGCTGATGCGGCCTTCGCTCAGCACCACGGGCGTGAAGTTGAGCGAAATGCCGAACTTCTTGAAGCTGATCTGCGTGGTACAGATGTGCGTGATCGGGTCGCAGGAATAGCCGGCGGGAATCGGGAATTCGCCGCCCGCGATGAACGTCGCTGATTCGCCAGAGATCGCGGTCAGGTTCGGTTCGGCAAGCGTGCGCACCACGCCGGCGCTTTCCATCGCGCGGATGGTGGCCTGGATCGACGGTGCACCGCTGGCTGCGCCGCTGCCGAAACTGCCAACGATGCCGTTCTGGGCAACCAGCGGGCGGCCATAGGCCGTGAACGGGTTGCTGTTGGTGAAGTTAACGACCGAGGTGCCGTAGTTCAGGTTGGCCGACATGTCGATGCCGAGCTGCTTGATGATGGTTCGCGCCATTTCGGCGACGGTGACCTTCAGCATGACCTGGTCGCGGCCGCGCACCACGATCGAGTTGACCACCTTGTCGGCGCCGCCCGCGAGGCGGGCGGCGATATCGCCGGCCTGCTGCGCCTCGATCGGGCTCGCGGCCGAGCCGCTCAGCACGACGCCGTCGCCCATGCCGTCGATCTGGATGTCGGCGTTCGGCATCGTCTGCTTCAGCGCGGCGCGCACGCCATTGAGGTCGCGCTTGACCGCGATGTCATAGGCCGCGATCTGCTGGCCGGCGGAATCGAAGAACACGATGTTGGTCTGGCCGACCGCCGCGCCGATGATGTAGGCGCGCTGCGCCGAGCGGACCACCGCATTGGCGATCTTTGGGTCGGCAACCAGCACATCCTTGATGTCGCGCGGCAGGTCGATGACGACAGACTTGCCGACGCCGAGCGAAAGGAAGCGCGCGTTCATCTGGCCGTCGGCAACCATTGGCGCGCCGGTGCGATAATCGCCCGCCAGCACCGGCATCACGGTCTGATTGAACATCAGTGCGGCGACCGCCGAGAACGACAGGGCGCGGGCCGCCAAGGCCCGCATCGTCGGTCGCTTCCCCCTGCATTGCATCGCTTCGGTCCTTTCGGTCACTTCTGCATCGTCGTTGGGCTGTTGACGCCGTAACGGACAATATTGACGCTTTCGCCGCGCCTTGAGCGCTGCGGATCGTCGGTCTGGATCTCGGGGGCGTTGACGTCGGCGATGCTTCGCAGCGCCAGCGAGAGCGTGCCGGTCTGCCGCGAGCGGGCCAGCGTCTCGGCCTGCTCCGGCCTCAGCTCCAGCGTCACGGTCTTGCCGACCACGGCGTTCTGGCCGTCTTTCTCCTTGGGCGCCTGGTCGATCGCGAGCACGCGCACGTTGGTCAGGATGACTTCGGAATTGACGATCTCGGCGCCGCGACTGTCGGCGGCCTTCTCGCGCTTGGTCAGCAGCACGTCGACCCGGTCGTTCGGCAGGATGAAGCCGCCGGCGCCGGTTTCGGGCGAGATTTCCGTCGAAACCGCGCGCATGCCGGTCGGCAGGATCGCGGCCATGAATCCGGAGCCGTCCGCCTTGACCAGCTTCGCTTCGCGGATCGGCTCACCGGCGATAAAGGGGGCGCGCGCGATCGAGCCGGTGACCTGCGTGGCGGCCTCGGGCCGCTCGCCCTTTTTGATGAAAGTGCCGCTCGCGCCCGCGGCCGGCCAGGTCTGCCATTGCAGATCCTCGGTCTTGACCGACTGGCCGAGGCCGATGTCGGACTTCGCGACCAGCACCTCGACGGTCGGCACCTGGGCGACGGGCTGCGAGGGCTGTGGCGGCGGGCTGTCGGACCCACTGGCAAGATATGCGGCAATGCCACCCGCGCCGAGGGCAATGGCAAGGACCACAATGCGTGCGGTATTCATACGCTTCACTTTCCACATTACGCCGCGACGCTTCCGCCGCCGTAACGGGAGTTGACCAGCTATTCGTCAAAGCATGGTTAATGGAGCGTGAGGAAACTGCCTTAACGCAGAGTTACTTGGCGGGATTCCTGCGCAGTGTTGCGCCCTTATCGGATGGCGAGATGGCCAAGGTCGATCGCCTTGATCCACTCTGTCTCCGGATAGATCGTCAGCGCGCCGATCGCGAGGGCGATGCCGTAGGGGATTCCGCTTTCCTTGGCATGCAGCCGCATCAGCCAGGCCTGGCCGGCCAGCGCGTAAGGCAGTGGCCATTGCCGGAACTGTAGCAGCAGCAGGGTCAGCGCGCCGCCGAACAGCGAGGCGTAAAGCAGGTAATTCATCAAATGGCCAAAGCCGAACCAGAGCGCGGCGGCCGCGGCCACCTTGGCATCGCCGCCGCCGACCCAGCCCATGGCGAAACAGGCGAAAGCGACCGCCAGCACGATCACGCCGGCCGCGGCATGCATGGCGATGTCGTAAGGTGCCATGCCTCCCAGCAGCGCCAGCGCAAAAAATCCGGCCACCAGCGCCAGCGAGATCCGGTTCGAGATCGTCATGGTGAAGAGGTCGCTGGCGGCAGCGAACGCCATCAGGGCCGGGAACAGGAGAAGGCGTGCGATGTCGAGGATCATTGGAGGTCCCACCCGGGCGGCGAATGCGTGAGGTCGCGGCTGCGAGCCTAACGGGCAATGGTGAAGGATCGGGAAACGGCGCTGCTCAGCGGCGGCCGCCGATTTGTGTCGACAGCGACGCAAGACCGACGAGCGCGTCCTGGCTGTCCTTGAGGTAGCGGCCCTTGAAGAACGCCGCATCCACCACCCCCAGAAGGGCGGTTATGATCGCAAAAGCTACCACGCCTCGCATGCCCTTACCCCGACCCGGTCGAAGGTTGCGTTTGGCGCAGCCATAGCAGCACTTCGTTGCCGAGCGGTTGCCAGTCGTCTCGCAAATGCAGGAAACGCCGGGTTCCCGAGCGTATCACGACACGATGCTGACGATGCGGAGCGCCAGCGTTAGCAGCGCCACGATCAACGCGAGGCACACAAGCTCGATGGAACGATCGGCCCGCGCGGAAGCGGCCGAACTGGCTTCGCCCTTACGCATACGCATACCCGGAACTCGCCGAAAGCAGCATTCGGCAGGTCGCCTGCCGAAACAGAAAGGCCCCGGTAATACCCGGGGCCTTTGATAGAAACTCGCAACAGTCGCTTACTTGAGCGAGCTGTTGATCGAGGTGAACTTGGTGTTCAGGTTGCTGCCGACGCCGTTGACGACGGCGATGATGGCCAGCGAAATGCCGGCGGCGATCAGGCCGTATTCGATGGCGGTAGCGCCGGACTCATCCTTCACGAAACGAGCAATCAGGTTCTTCATCAGGTAAACTCCTGTACACGTGGCTGGTCGAACTAACGTTAGGTCTGGCCGGCGTTCTCAGCACCGTGACCATACGGCCACCCTAAGGTGCGACAATTTCGGCGCAGTTAATTCGTCCGCGTAAAATCGGGTCGAACTCGCTGTTCTTGAGCACAGTAAATTTGGCATTAAGGACATTTCTAAAATGCAGAATTTTCCGGCATTGCCATTATGATGGAATGGACGGGTACAGCGGGCGCGCCGGCTGTTTATGGCTCCTTAAGCGTGCACGGATAACGCTTGTTGCGTACCGGATCGGATGAGGCGGATATGTCTAATCTACCTATGGAAGTCGTCGAGATGGTCGGCCAGACCATCGCCAAGGTGGTGCCTGTTACGATCCTGCTGGCCGTGATCTTTTCCGTCTTGACGCATTTCTGGGCCTGCAATCCCGGCAAGCCGTGGTGGCGCAAGAAGGAACTCGTCACCGACATCTGCTACTGGTTCTTTGTGCCGCTGTTCGCGCGCGTGTTCCGGATCGGTCTTCTGGTGGTCGGCGCAAGCCTCGTTTTCAAGATACACGATGCTGACGAACTGATTGCGTTCTATGAGAACGGCCACGGTCCGCTGGCCACGCTGCCGCTGTGGCTACAGGCCATCCTGTTTCTGGTGCTCGCCGACTTCATGATGTACTGGCTGCACCGCATGTTCCACAATGGCGGCTTCTGGAAATACCATGCCATCCATCATTCCTCCGAAGAGGTCGACTGGATTTCGGCGGCGCGCTTTCACCCGGTGAATCTGATCCTCGGAACCATCGGCGTCGATGTCGTGCTGCTGATGGCCGGCATCTCGCCCGACGCGATGATCTGGATCGCGCCGTTCAATATCTTCCACTCGGCCTTCGTGCACGCCAACCTGAACTGGACGCTCGGCCCGTTCAAATACGTGCTGGCGACGCCGGTGTTTCACCGCTGGCACCACACCGCGCCGGAAGAGGGCGGCAACACCAATTTCGCCGGCACGTTTCCGATCTGGGATATCCTGTTCGGCACCTGGCGAATGCCGGAGGGCGTGCTTCCCGACAATTACGGCGTCGACGACCAGGAATCCTTCCCGACCGAGATCGCCGGCCAGTTGGCCTATCCGTTCAAGCACATCGCGGCAAAACAGTAGAATTGCCGGGCATTTTGCCTCGACTCTTTGCGATTATTTCACACATTGGCGTCAGGTTAACCCTGTCGGGCGCCGGTTCCGCTGCGTATCGCTTTTGCCGGCAAGTCAACGTCCCGGGGTAGAGTATGGCGTATCATTCCCAGCGTAACCGCGCTTCGGCGCGGTCTGTAGTCTTGGCTCTGGCTCTCGCAGCCTCATTGTGGCCGGCCGTGGCCTCGACTGCACCCATACCCCCGCCTGAAACCGTCGCGGTCGCTGTCGATCAGGCCAAGCTCGTAAAGCTTCCGGGCAAGGTCGCCACCATCGTGGTCGGAAATCCCATGATCGCCGACGTGACGCTGCAACCCGGCGGCCTCGTGGTCGTTACCGGCAAGGGCTATGGCGCGACCAATTTCATCGCGCTCGACCGGGCCGGCGAAATCGTGGTCGACCGCATCATCCAGGTCGAAGGTCCGAGCGACTACCAGCTCATCACGGTCTATCGCGGCGTCGAGCGCAATTCCTATAGCTGTATGCCGATCTGTCAGCGCCGGGTCACGCTGGGCGACGGCAGCGACTATTTCAAGTCGGCGCTGGAACAGGCCGGCACCCTCAACGGCACCGCCACCGGCGCCGCCACAGCCTCCGGCAAGTCACAGAACTGAGCGCCGGTCAGCGGCCTGCGAATCGAATAGCAGCAGGCCGCTGCACAGCACGGTTAACGCCCGGTTAGCGCCACGGGTCACCTTGCGTTGATTGCGCGAAACACTTCAACAATCTGTTTCCGGTAAGGATTGGCCCGTCGTTCATCGCTGTTCCGGGGCTTTTCGATGCCGTCGTCCGCTGGTTCTGCCGCCATCACCCGAAAGTTGTTCCGCCGCTTCAGGCGCGACCGCCGCGGTTCGGCCGCGGTGGAATTCGCCATGGTCGCAACGCCCTTCTTCGCGCTGCTGTTCGCAATCATCGAAACCTCGATCGTGTTCTTCGCCGGCCAGGTGCTGGAAACCGGCTTGCAGGATTCGGCGCGGCTAATCTTTACCCATCAGTTCCAGGACGCGAACGGCGCGCTCTCCGTGCAGCAGCAGATGCAGAAGTTCAGGGATGACATCTGCCCCCGTCTCATCGTCCTGTTCAAATGCGAGGGTATCGAGTTCGACGTCAGAACCTATCCCCAGGGTACGCCGATCACGATCAATGATCCGATCAGCGGCGGCAATTACGATAATTCGAGCTTCACGTTTCAGCTTCCGTCGCCCGGCAGCAACGCCACCGTCGTGGCACGCGCCTACTACCGCTATCCGCTTTACGTGACCGGCCTCGGCTACAACATCGCCAATATCGGCCGCGGCGGCAGCGACAGCAAACGCCTGCTCGCCGCCACTGCCGCCTTCCATGTCGAGCCGTAAAGCATGATCCAAAAAAGTGGAAACCGGTTTTCGGAAAAGATGCTCCAGACAAGGTGCAACGCCATGAGGATCAAGCTGATGCGGAACGTTCGCTCGATCGCCGGCCTTCTTCGCGACGAGCGCGGTAGCGCGGCGGTGGAATTCTCCGTGGTCGTGCCGATCATGCTGACGCTGTTCTTTGGCGTGGTCGAGTTTTCGTCGGGCATCGCCGTCGACCGCAAGGTCACGCTGGTGGCCCGCACGCTTTCGGACCTGACATCCCAATCGTCCTGTGTGACCCAGACCGATCTCGACGGCTTCCTGGCCACCGGCAAGGCGATTATGGCGCCCTATTCGACGACGCCGCTCGTTTCCACCGTCTCGCAAGTGTACGTCGACGACAATCTCGACGCGAAGGTCAAGTGGAGCAAGGGATCGGCACCGAGAGGCAATGACAGCACGGTGAGCATTCCGGCCGGCTTGAAAGTCAAAGGCACCTATCTGATCATGGCAGAGGTCGAGTATCTCTACGTGCCCGTGGGAATAGGCTACGTGATGAAGGCGAACATCAACCTGAAAGAACAGACTTACACGCGGCCTCGCCAGTCGGCGTCCGTCGTCTTCAAGACTTCGAGCTGCGCGTAACGCCGAGCCGCTCTTTCGACCGCTCAAACAAAAAAGGCCGCGCTTCTGCACGGCCTTTCGTCACATTCGATTTCAGGTCCCACGGCAATGGCCGCAGGCAGCCTTAGTTGGCGGCGCGGAGATTGTCGGCCGAAGACTTGCCGGAACGCCGATCGGCCACGATCTCGTAGGAGATCTTCTGGCCTTCACGCAGCGTTCCAAGGCCGGCGCGTTCGACTGCGCTGATGTGCACGAACACATCGTTGCCGCCGTCATCCGGCTGGATGAAGCCGTAGCCCTTGGTTGCGTTGAACCACTTCACAGTTCCCATGCTCACGGGGTAGTCCCTTCAGGTATAAAGCGTCGAAGCCCACTTTCGTGGGCTGGTGAGATCGAATTTTTGGAAGGGTCGTCAGCGTTTGAACCGGCTGTACCGGTGTGGTGCTAATCTCGTCCGGCCGAAAATCGATAGCCGCTATTCTATTCGAAGGCAGCTTCCAAAACAATCCTGAGCTGCGCGAATTTTTGTTGCGTTAGGGGGTGCGTCCGTTGCAGACGCACGACCGCGCATCGCCATGATTTTGCCATGCGCGGCCGGCTTCGACGTGTCTTATCTGCGGCGGAACTGGCCGCCGCGCTGCGGTCCGCCGCGTTGTGGCGCCGGGCCCGCGCTCGCCGGACGTTCGTCCTTGTGACGGAAGATCAGGCGTCCCTTCTCGAGATCGTAGGGCGACATCTCGACGGTAACGCGATCGCCGGCCAGCGTCTTGATGCGGTTCTTCTTCATCTTGCCGGCCGTGTAGGCGACAATCTCGTGTCCGGCATCGAGCTGCACGCGGTAGCGGGCATCGGGCAGGATTTCGGTGACCAGTCCTTCGAACTGGATCAGCTCTTCTTTAGCCATGCTTCTCTCCAGGTCGATCGACGGCTAGTGCTGGGGTCGCTGGTTGCGGTTGGGTTTACGGGCGGGACGGCTTTCGCGATGCAAAAAGGCGACCCCCTGTATCCCGTCAGCCTTCATCCCGTCAGCCTTGCCGCCCTGCGGGCGTCCCGACTCATGCCGGTTCGCCTGCGGCACGCCATGATTACCACCTCCACGGCGGCGTCGGCGAGGGCCTTTTGACGATCCGGGCGAGTTCTCATTCGGTCGCGCGGCGTGCACACGCGGCGCGGGCCGGCCGGCGCGATGCTGCGGGGCCGGAGCTGCTGCATCCCGGCTGCCCGGCGTGCGGCGGTCTTCGCGCGGCAGCGATACGCGGATCAGCCGTTCGATGTCGCGCAGATAGCCCATTTCCTCGGCGCCCGCGATCAGCGAGATGGCGACGCCATCGGCGCCGGCACGCGCGGTGCGGCCGATGCGGTGGACGTAGGTTTCGGGAACGTTGGGCAGGTCGAAATTCACCACATGGGTGATGCCATCGACGTCGATGCCGCGCGCCGCGATATCGGTTGCGACAAGCGTGCGGATGTCACCGTTGCGGAACGCAACCAGCGTTCGTTCGCGGTGGTTCTGCGACTTGTTGCCGTGGATCGCCTCGGCCGGAATGCCGGCCTTGACGAGGCCTTTCACGACCTTGTCCGCACCATGCTTGGTGCGGGTGAACACCAGCGCACGGTTGACCGGCTCCTGCTTCAGAAGCTGGGCCAGGATCGCGGGCTTGGCCGTAAAATCCACCTGGATGATGCGCTGCTCGACGCGCTCGGCGGTCGAGGATACCGGCGTCACCGCCACGCGGGCGGGATCGCGCAGCATGGATTCGGCAAGGTCGGCGATGTCCTTCGGCATGGTGGCCGAGAAGAACAGTGTCTGCCGCTTGATCGGGAGCTTCGCCACGATTTTGCGGATGTCGTTGATGAAGCCCATGTCGAGCATGCGGTCGGCTTCGTCCAGCACCAGGAATTCAACGGAGTTGAGCTTCAGCGCATTGCTCTGGACCATATCGAGCAGGCGGCCGGGTGTGGCCACCATGATCTCGACGCCCTGCATTACCGAACGAACCTGGCGGCCCATCGGCACGCCGCCGATGGCGAGCGCGGAGGACAACCGGATGTGGCGTCCATAAGCATTGAAGCTGTCGAGGATCTGGCCGGACAATTCGCGGGTCGGCGAGAGCACCAGCACGCGGCAGGTTTTTGGCTGCGGCCGCACGCGATGCTCGAGCAGGCGATGCAGGATCGGCAGCGCGAACGCCGCAGTCTTGCCGGTGCCGGTCTGGGCGATGCCGACGACGTCACGGCCGGTAAGCGCGAGGGGAATGGTTTGGGCCTGGATGGGCGTGGGCGTCAGGTAGTTCTCTTCCTTGAGCGCACGCGAGATTGGATCGGCAAGGCCGAAATCCTGAAAGGAGGTCAAAAGGTCAGTTCTTTCCATCAAAACAACGAGCCGCCCGGCGTTATCAGCCGGGAGCGCGCGGGTGTGTCAGTGACACCCGCGTGTTGGGGGCGCCGGATGTGTTGGCTGAAAAGCAAGCCAGAGGCCGTCAAACGGGCTCAGAACACGCGGCTTGCGGTTAACTCCGGCTCGCGCAAACACGATTCACCGGGTCGCGGCTGATATGGAACAGGAAGGCGGCGCTTTCAAGGTAAAAACTGGAAAACAACCCCATGCACAGTACAGCACGGCCTCTTTTTGAGTCATCCAAGCGTGCCAGAATTTTAGACAATTGTGACATTTTGCCTATCATTTAGGCCGTCTGCCAACGAAGCATACATTTTTTGTGCTCGATTTATAGGCGATCAATCCCATTCTTTT
Organism: Bradyrhizobium lablabi; assembly: GCF_018129385.1. Taxonomy (GTDB): domain Bacteria; phylum Pseudomonadota; class Alphaproteobacteria; order Rhizobiales; family Xanthobacteraceae; genus Bradyrhizobium; species Bradyrhizobium lablabi_C. The sequence continues at coordinate 289,216 of NZ_JAFCLN010000006.1, read as the reverse complement.
GGTGCGCTGCGACAAATTCGCCTTCTCTGTCAGCGGCTTACCGTACCACAGCACCGTGGCACGGTTCTTGCGATTCCGTTAACCGCAGGCGGCCGTGGGGCCGTTTCGCAGCGTTCAAACGCCTGCGTCAGGGAGATGACACCTCATGCTTATTCAATTGACTCACGAAATAGCGACGATGACCCGCCGTCGCTGGCTGGCGGCCACTGCCGGCCTGGTTCTGGGCTTGGCCGCGTTTGGCGACGCCAGGGCGCAGGACACCATCAAGGTCGGCGTGCTGCATTCGCTGTCGGGCACCATGGCCATCAGCGAAACCACGCTGAAGGACACCATCCTCTTCCTGATCGAGGAGCAGAACAAGAAGGGCGGCGTGATGGGCAAAAAGCTCGAGGCGGTCGTGGTCGACCCCGCTTCGAACTGGCCGCTGTTCGCCGAAAAGGCGCGCGAACTCATCACCAAGGACAAGGTCTCGGTCGTATTCGGCTGCTGGACCTCGGTGTCGCGCAAGTCTGTGCTCCCGGTATTCAAGGAGCTGAACTCGATCCTGTTCTACCCCGTGCAGTACGAGGGTGAGGAGAGCGAGCGCAACGTGTTCTACACCGGCGCTGCCCCGAACCAGCAGGCGATCCCCGCCGTCGATTACCTGATGAAGGACGAGAAGGTGCAGCGCTGGGTGCTGGCGGGCACCGACTACGTCTATCCGCGCACCACCAACAAGATTCTGGAAGCCTACTTGAAGTCGAAGGGCGTCAAGCAGGAAGACATCATGATCAACTACACGCCGTTCGGTCACAGTGACTGGCAGACGATCGTGGCCGACATCAAGAAGTTCGGCTCGGCCGGCAAGAAGACCGCTGTTGTCTCCACCATCAATGGCGACGCCAACGTTCCCTTCTACAAGGAGCTCGGCAACCAGGGCATCAAGGCGACCGACATCCCGGTTGTGGCGTTCTCGGTGGGCGAGGAAGAACTCGCCGGCATCGACACCAAGCCGCTGCTTGGCCACCTCGCTGCCTGGAACTACTTCCAGTCGATCAAGGACCCCGAGAACGAGAAGTTCATCAAGGCCTGGCAGGCCTACACCAAGAATCCGAAGCGCGTGACCAATGATCCGATGGAAGCGCACGTCATCGGCTTCGACATGTGGGTCAAGGCGGTCGAGAAGGTGAAGTCGACCGATCCGGACAAGGTGATCGACGCTCTTCCGGGCATCGAAGCCAAGAACCTGACCGGCGGCACCTCGAAGATGCTGCCGAACCATCACATCACCAAGCCGGTGTTCATCGGCGAGATCAAGGCCAACGGCCAGTTCGACGTGGTGTGGAAGACCCCGGGCCTGGTGGCCGGCGATGCCTGGTCGAAGGAGCTCGACGGCTCCAAGGACCTGATCGGCGACTGGGTCGAGAAGAAGTGCGGCAACTACAACACCAAGACCAACAAGTGCGGCGGTCAGGGCTCCTGATGGAAGGCTGCTGATCTGAAACGCACCCGCAAGGTGCCGACGACAACGGAGAGGGCGGCGATACCGCCGCCTTCTCCAGGTCTCCTGCCGGGGAATTCCAGTGTCGACCAATATCATTGACCGCCTTCGCGCGGCCGTTCTTGCATTGCTCCTGACCGTGGCCTTCGCGGCGCCCGCACTTGCAGGCCCGTTCGAGGATGCGGTCGCCAAATTCGCCAACGACGATTTCTCCGACACCGCAGCCGCGGTCGAGGCGGTCGCTGCCTCGGGCAATCCGCTGGCTCTTCCCATTATCAGCGCGCTCCAGGAGGGGCGGCTGGTCGCCGATCCCGGAAGCAAAAAAGTTTTCGTCAAGCAGGCCGACGGCAAGATCATCGATGCCGCGACGGGTGCTGCCGTCGACAAGCTGCCCGATGGCGTGGCCGATGTGCGCCTCAACAACCGCCTGCGCCGGGCGGTGGAGGCCGCGCTCGGCAGCCTGACCCTGCTATCGCCGGATCCTGCACGACGCATCGCGGCTGCGCAGTCCGTCTTCAAGTCGCATGACGCGAACGCGCTGCCCGTCGTCGAGGAGGCGCTGGCCAAGGAAACCAACAGGTCCGCAAAGGCCGCCTTCACGGAGGCGCGCGCGGCGATCCTGCTGTTCAAGCCCGACGTCTCCGAAGCCGACAAGCTTGACGCCATCGCGGTAGTCAAAGCCAAGGGCGACCAGGAGGCGATGGCGTTGCTGACCAGCCTCGGTCCCGACCAGCCGCCGCTGATCAAGACGGCGGTGGCCGGTGCGATCTCCTCGATCCAGAGCGACCTCGCAATGTGGTCGATGGTGCAGAACGCCTGGTATGGAATCTCGCTCGGCTCGGTGCTGCTGCTGGCGGCGATCGGGCTTGCCATCACCTTCGGCGTGATGGGCGTCATCAACATGGCTCATGGCGAAATGGTGATGATCGGAGCCTACACCACCTTCGTGGTGCAGGAAGTGATCCGCACCCGCTATCCCGGCCTGTTCGACGTCTCGCTGCTGATCGCGGTGCCGCTTGCCTTCGTGGTCGCGGGCGCGATCGGGGTGGCGATCGAGCGCGGCATCATCCGCTTCCTCTACGGTCGGCCGCTGGAAACGCTGCTGGCGACCTGGGGCCTGTCGCTGGTGTTGCAACAGGCGGTGCGCACCGCCTTCGGCCCGACCAACCGCGAAGTCGGCAATCCCTCCTGGATGAGCGGCGCTTTCGAGCTCGGCCAGATCACCATCACCTATAACCGGCTCTGGATCCTGGTCTTCACGCTGGCCGTGTTCGGCATCCTGCTCGCCATGCTCCGCTACACCGCACTCGGCCTCGAGATGCGTGCGGTGACCCAGAACCGCCGCATGGCGGCCTCGATGGGCATCGCCACCTCGCGGGTCGATGCACTGACCTTCGGCCTCGGCTCCGGGATTGCGGGCATCGCTGGCGTGGCACTGTCGCAGATCGACAACGTCAGCCCGAACCTCGGCCAGAGCTACATCATCGACAGTTTTATGGTCGTGGTGTTCGGGGGCGTCGGCAATCTCTGGGGCACGCTGGTCGGCGCCTTCACCCTCGGCATCGCCAACAAGTTTCTGGAGCCGGTGGCCGGCGCGGTGCTCGGCAAGATCGCGATCCTGGTGCTGATCATCCTGTTCATCCAGAAACGTCCGCGTGGCTTGTTCGCGCTGAAGGGGCGGGCGGTGGAAGCATGATGCAGCACATCCTCACCCGTTCGCTCGACCGCGCCGCAACCACCTTCATCCTGGTGGTCGCGGGCCTCGGCATCCTGATCTCGCTGTCCAACATCCTCCTGCCGGCCGGCTCCTTCTTCCAGGTGCCGACCTATCTGGTCGCGCTGTTCGGCAAATATGTCTGTTACGCCATCCTCGCGCTCTCGATCGACCTGATCTGGGGCTATTGCGGCATCCTCTCGCTCGGTCACGGCGCCTTCTTCGCGCTCGGCGGCTACGCCATGGGCATGTATTTGATGCGCCAGATCGGCAGCCGCGGCGTTTACGGCAATCCGATCCTGCCGGACTTCATGGTGTTCCTGAACTATCCGAAGCTGCCCTGGTACTGGCATGGCTTCGACATGTTCTGGTTCGCCGCACTGATGGTGCTGCTGGTGCCCGGCCTGCTCGCCTTCTGCTTCGGTTGGCTGGCGTTCCGTTCCCGCGTCACCGGCGTGTATCTGTCGATCATCACGCAGGCGATGACCTACGCGTTGCTGCTCGCCTTCTTTCGCAACGATTTCGGCTTTGGCGGCAACAACGGCCTGACCGACTTCAAGGACATCCTCGGCTTCAACGTGCAGGCGGACGGCACGCGTGTGGCGCTGTTCCTGCTCTCCTGTTTCTCGCTGATCCTGGCCTTCCTGATCTGCCGGGCGGTGGTGACCTCAAAGCTCGGAAAACTGCTGATCGCGATCCGCGATGCCGAATCCCGCACCCGCTTCCTCGGCTATCGCGTCGAATCCTACAAGTTGTTCGTGTTCACGCTGTCGGCCTGCATGGCCGGTGTGGCCGGCGCGCTCTATGTGCCGCAGGTCGGCATCATCAATCCATCCGAATTCGCGCCGGGCAACTCGATCGAGGCGGTGATCTGGGTCGCGGTCGGCGGCCGCGGCACGCTGACCGGCGCCGCGCTCGGCGCGGTCGTCGTCAACTACGCCAAGACCTATTTCACCTCGGGCCCGCTCGCGCCCTATTGGCTGTTCATGCTGGGTGCGCTGTTCATCCTGGTGACGCTGCTGCTGCCAAAGGGCATCGTCGGCACCTTCAACGCATGGTGGGAGCCATGGAAGGCGCAGCGCATTTCGGACGCGGACGAAAGCGCCGCTCGCGAAGACGGCATCGAGCCGAAACCGAATCCGGCGGAGTAGGCGCATGAACGTCATGGACCCGCGCGTCACCTCCGCCATCCTGTATCTCGACGGCGTGCACGTCTCGTTCGACGGCTTCCACGCCATCAACAATTTGTCGCTGGCGCTGGAGCCCGGCGAGATGCGCGCCATCATCGGCCCGAACGGCGCCGGCAAGACCACCATGATGGACATCATCACCGGCAAGACCAAGCCGGACGAGGGTGTCGTGCTGTTCGACGGCAGCACCGACCTGACGCGTCTCGACGAGACCCGCATCGCCGAACTCGGCATCGGCCGCAAATTCCAGAAGCCGACGGTGTTCGAGAGCCAGACCATCGAGGACAATCTGCTGCTGGCGCTCAATGTCGACCACAGCGTCAAGGGCACGCTGTTCTGGCGCGGCAGCAAGGATGAATCCGAGCGCATCGACCGCGTGCTGGAAACCATCCGTTTGAAGGACGTCCGCCGCAAGATGGCCGGCAGCCTGTCGCATGGCCAGAAGCAGTGGCTGGAGATCGGCATGCTGCTGGCGCAGGATCCAAAACTGCTGCTGGTCGATGAGCCCGTCGCCGGGATGACCGACGTCGAGACCCATCAGACCGCCGAGCTCCTGAAGGAGATCAACAAGGAAAAGACCGTCATGGTGGTCGAGCACGACATGACCTTCGTGCGCGAACTCGGCGTCAAGGTCACCTGCCTGCACGAGGGCACGGTGCTGGCGGAAGGGAGCATCGACGATGTCTCGTCGAACGAACGCGTTATCGAAGTCTATCTGGGGCGCTGATGAGCGTTACAACCGTTTCACCAACAAGGCTGTCATCGTCCGCGAAGGCGGACGATCCAGTATTCCGAGAAGATGAGTTCTTGCCGCGCAGCCTCGGCGTACTGGATGCCCCGCCTTCACGGGGCATGACGATCCAATTCGTCGGAGCGTAGACGCATGCTGAAGGTCGACAACATCAACCTCTATTACGGCGCGGCGCAGGCGCTGCGCGGCGTATCGCTTGCGGCCGAACCCGGCAAGGTCACCTGCGTGCTCGGCCGCAACGGTGTCGGCAAGACCTCGCTGCTGCGCGCGCTGGTCGGGCAATATCCGATTGCCTCCGGCTCGATCAATTTCGACGGCGCCGACATCACCGGGCTAAAACCCTATGAGCGCGCCCGCAAGGGTATCGGTTTTGTGCCGCAGGGCCGCGAGATCTTTCCGCTGCTCACGGTCGAAGAAAATTTGAAGACCGGGTTCGGCCCACTGAAGCGCGAGGACCGCAATATCCCGGACGACGTGTTTTCGTTGTTTCCGGTGCTGTCGTCGATGCTGGGCCGCCGCGGCGGCGACCTCTCCGGCGGCCAGCAGCAGCAACTCGCGATCGGCCGGGCGCTGGTGATGCGGCCAAAGCTGCTTCTGCTGGACGAACCGACCGAGGGCATCCAGCCTTCGATCATCAAGGATATCGGCCGCGCGATCTCCTATCTTCGCAACCTCGGCAATATCGCGATCGTGCTGGTCGAACAATATCTCGACTTTGCCTGCGAGCTCGGCGACAATTTCGCGGTCATGGACCGTGGCGCGGTGAAATTCGCCTGTGATCGCTCGACCCTCGATCCCGGCGAGATCAGCCGCCAGATGGCTCTGTGATCATCATTTGACGCGGCCCTCGGCCGCGCTTTCCGGGGGAGACATGCAGTCAGGCGCGGCCTCGGCGATCTTTGCGGCCAACCGCGCCCGCGGCGCCGTGCGCTTCGACGTGCGAAGCGAGGGCGGTGTCACCCGCCGCGGGGCCTTGCATGAATCCGGCTCACTGCGCGTGCGGTTTCCATCTCCCGAAGCCGAGGGTCTGTCGGCGGTGTTCGTCAACACCGCGGGAGGTGTTGCCGGCGGCGACCGCTTCGACATCGAGATAGCGGCAGGCGAGGGGGCGCGGCTGACGCTGACCACGGCGGCGGCGGAAAAGGTCTACCGCGCGCCTGACGAAGCCGCCCGGCTCAGTATTGCCCTCAAGGCGCAAAGCGGCGCGCATCTCGGCTGGCTGCCGCAGGAAACCATCCTGTTCGACCACGCCCGGATCAGCCGGCGGATCGACATCGATCTGGCCGAGGACGCATCTCTTTTGCTGTGCGAAATCGTCGTGTTCGGCCGCTCCGCCATGGGCGAGCGCATGCAAAATGGCGAATTCATCGACCGCTGGCGGCTGCGCCGCGGCGGCCGGCTGGTGTTTGCCGAGACCGTGCGGCTCGATGGCAATATCGGCGATAAGCTCGCAAAGCCGGCCGTTGCAAATGGCGGCGTCGCCATCGGCACGGCGCTGGTCGTGCCCGGCGACGAAGCCCTGGTGGAGCGCATCCGCGAAGCCTCGGAGTCATTCGGCGGGGAAGTCGGCATCTCTGCCTGGAACGGATTTGCAATGGCGCGCTTCTGTGCCCAAGATGCCGCCCGGCTGCGCGCTGACATGATGACGGTGCTCGGCCGCGCCTCGCCTTCGCCGCTGCCCCGCCTGTGGCTGAACTAATTCCCGCAACCAGAGTGCTCGCATGAATCTTTCCCCCCGCGAAAAGGACAAGCTTCTGATCTCGATGGCCGCGATGGTGGCGCGCCGCCGGCTCGAGCGCGGCGTCAAGCTCAACCATCCCGAGGCGATCGCGATCATTTCCGACTTCATCGTCGAGGGCGCCCGCGACGGCCGCACGGTGGCGGACCTGATGCAGGCCGGCGCGCAGGTGCTGACCCGCGCGCAGGTGATGGACGGGATTGCCGAGATGATCCACGACATCCAGGTGGAGGCAACGTTCCCCGACGGGACCAAGCTGGTCACCGTGCACGAGCCGATCCGGTGAGGGGCGCACAATCATCAACGCCGTCGTGCCCGGGCATAGTCGTCCGAAGGACGGCGTCGCTTCGCTCGCCTATGTCCCGGGCATCCACGTCTTTCGGAGCGTGCGGCTAGACGTGGATGGCCGGGACAAGCCCGGCCATGACGGAAACAGGGCAATACGAGGTAACAGACATGATCCCCGGCGAACGCTTCATCAAGGACGGCGAGATCGAGCTCAATGCCGGCCGCAAGACCATTACGCTGACGGTCGCCAATACCGGCGACCGCCCGATCCAGGTCGGCTCGCACTACCATTTCTTCGAGACCAACCCCGCCCTGAAATTCGACCGCAAGAAAGCCCGCGGCATGCGCCTCGACATCGCCGCCGGCACCGCCGTCCGCTTCGAACCCGGCCAGACCCGCGACGTGCAACTGGTCGCGCTCGCGGGAAAACGCACGGTGTACGGCTTTCGCGGCGACGTCATGGGCAAGCTGTAGTTTCGAAGGCGCAACATGAGGAACGATGCAGGCAATGGTGCCGTTGAGGCAAAAACGGAGGTTGCCATGCTCCCACCGATCCGCCTCGTCTCCGAAGCCGCCGATCTCGCCGCGCGCCGTCATAACGGCATGGCGCGCAAGGGGCGCGGCAACGAGCCCTATATCAACCATCTCGCCGAGGTCGCGAACATCCTCGCCGCGGTTACGGATGGCGCGGATGCCGAGCTGGTGGCAGCCGGTTGGCTGCACGACACGGTCGAAGACACCGACACGACGCGCGAGGAGCTGGCGCAAAAATTCAGCGAACGCGTTGCCGCGCTGGTGGTGGAGGTGACCGACGACATGTCGCTGCCCAAGCCGCAACGCCAGCAAAAGCAGATCGAGGACGCGCCGCATAAATCGCCGGGCGCAAAGCTGATCAAGATCGCCGACAAGATCAGCAATATCCGCGCGCGCATCGTCCCCGACCCGAGCGGGGACGAGCGCAACGATCTCGCCGCCTATACGATATGGGCCGAAAAAGTCGTCGCGGGCTGCCGCGGCGTCAATGCAAAACTCGATGCCGAATTTGATGAAGCCGTAAGACGCGCGAAGAGCGCGTTCTGACCGCAGGGGAATGGGGGGCTGTCATGTCCGTGAAAATCAAACGTTCCGTCTATGCCGACATGTTCGGCCCGACCACCGGCGACAAGGTGCGGCTGGCCGACACCGATCTCATCATCGAGGTCGAAAAGGATTTCACCACCTATGGCGAAGAGGTGAAGTTCGGCGGCGGCAAGGTGATCCGCGACGGCATGGGGCAGTCGCAGGCGACCAACCGGCAGGGCGCGGCCGATACCGTCATCACCAATGCGCTGATCGTCGATCACTGGGGCATCGTGAAAGCCGACGTTGCGATCAAGGAGGGCATGATCAGCGCGATCGGCAAGGCCGGCAATCCCGACATCCAGCCAAACGTCACCATCATCATCGGCCCCGGCACCGACGTGATCGCGGGCGAAGGAAAGATCCTCACCGCCGGCGGGTTCGACAGCCACATCCATTTCATCTGCCCGCAGCAGATCGAGCACGCGCTGATGAGCGGCGTCACCTCGATGCTGGGCGGCGGCACCGGCCCGTCGCACGGCACCTTTGCCACGACCTGCACGCCCGGCCCCTGGCATATGGGGCGGATGATCCAGTCGTTCGACGCTTTTCCGGTCAATCTCGGCATTTCGGGCAAAGGCAACGCGGCGCGGCCCGCGGCCCTGGTGGAGATGATCAAGGCCGGCGCCTGCGCGCTGAAACTGCATGAGGACTGGGGCACCACGCCGGCCGCGATCGACAATTGTCTCGCCGTCGCTGATGACCACGACGTCCAGGTGATGCTGCATTCGGATACGCTGAATGAGTCGGGCTTCGTCGAGGACACGGTGAAGGCGTTCAAGGGCCGCACCATCCATGCCTTCCACACCGAAGGCGCCGGCGGCGGTCACGCGCCTGATATCATCAAGATCGCCGGGCTGAAGAACGTGCTGCCGTCCTCCACCAACCCGACGCGGCCGTTCACCCGCAACACCATCGACGAACATCTGGACATGCTGATGGTGTGCCACCACCTCGATCCCTCGATCGCCGAAGACCTCGCTTTTGCCGAAAGCCGCATCCGGAAAGAGACCATTGCCGCGGAAGACATCCTGCATGACCTCGGCGCGCTCTCGATGATGTCCTCGGACTCGCAGGCGATGGGCCGGCTCGGGGAAGTCATCATCCGGACGTGGCAGACCGCCGACAAGATGAAGAAGCAGCGCGGCGCCTTGCCGGAAGACAAGGGCAAGGACAACGACAATTTCCGGGTCAAGCGCTACATCGCCAAATACACCATCAACCCGGCGATCGCGCATGGCGTCTCAAAACTGATCGGCTCGGTCGAGAAGGGCAAGCTCGCCGACCTCGTGCTGTGGTCGCCGGCCTTCTTCGGCGTCAAGCCGGACTGCATCATCAAGGGCGGCTCGATCGTCGCCGCTCCCATGGGCGATCCCAACGCGTCGATCCCGACGCCGCAGCCCGTGCACTACCAGCCGATGTTCGCCGCCTACGGCAAATCGCTGACGGCATCGTCCGTAGTGTTCACCTCCAAGGCCGCCATGTCAGGCGGGCTGGCGCGCAAGCTCGGTATCGGCAAGACGCTTTATCCCGTGAAGAATACCCGCGGCGGCATCTCCAAGAAAAGCATGATCCATAACGACGCCACGCCGAAGATCGAGGTCGATGCCGAGACCTATGAGGTGCGCGCCGACGGCGAGCTCCTGACCTGCGAACCTGCGGAAGTGCTGCCTATGGCGCAGCGCTATTTCATGTTCTAAAACCCGTCCCGGCCGATGCCCATAACAAAGAGCCGGGAGGATTTTTCGTGATCTACGTCGTCGCCACACTGACCGTAAAACCCGAGACGCGCGCCGAATTCATCGCCGCCGCCACCTCCTGCATCAAGGAGACGCGCAAGGAGCCCGGCAACATCGCCTACGATCTGCACGAGAGCGTCACGGATCCCGCCAAGATGGTGTTCGTCGAGCAATGGGAGAATGAGGAGGCGCTGGTGCCGCACCGGACCGCCGAACACATGAAGACTTTTGGCCGCGTCGTCGTGAAATGCATCACCGCGCCGCCGACGATCGAGATCATCACGCCCGCCAACGTCACCGTGCGCTAACGATAAGAACAAGGGAGAGAACATGATCTATGTCGTCGCGACCACGCAGGTGAAGCCGGACCAGCGCGAGGCCTTCATCGCAGGACACAAGAAATGCATTGCCGAGACGCTGAAGGAAAAGGGCTGCGTCTCGTACGAGGGCCACACCGCCATTCACGATCCCAATACCTATGTCGTGGTGGAGCGCTGGGAGACACGCGATGATCTCAACGCCCATGGCCGCGCGCCGCATATGAAAGTCTGGCGCGAGTACTCCTCGCCATTGAAGGCCTCGCCGACCGTGATCGAGATCATCAGCGCAGACAAAGTGGATACCATCAAGGCATGATCCGAAAAAGTGGGCACCGGTTTTTCGATAAGATCATGCCTCAAAGGATAAAGGCATGATTAGAGCGACGCAGGTCCGGGGACAGTATCGGTGGGCGGAGGCGCCGGCTGATACGGTCGTGCTCGATTTCGACGACCGCCATCGCCGGCGGATGGCGATGACGGGCACCCGCGGCCTCGAATTCCTGCTCGACCTTGAAAACGCCGTTGCGCTGCGCGGCGGCGATGCGCTGGTGCTGGAGGACGGCCGGCTGATCGAGGTGGTCGCCGCGCCCGAGCCGCTGCTGGAAATCCGCGGCGCCGATCCGCTGCACCTGGTGCGGCTTGCCTGGCATCTCGGCAACCGCCATCTGCCGACGCAAATCATGGGCAAGGGCCTGCGTATCCGCCGCGACCATGTCATCGAGGAGATGGTGAGAGGCTTGGGGGCGCGCGTCATCGAGATCGAGGCGCCGTTCGATCCCGAAGGCGGCGCTTATGCCGCTCCGCACGCCGCGCACGATCATGGGCATGGCCACACCGGCCATCACCATGCGCATGATCATCATCACGATCATGCGCACCACCACCACGATCATCACCATCACGGTGATCATCATCACCATCACGACGAGCATTGCGAGCACGAGCATCACCACGGCGATACCCATGCTCATGACCACAAGTAGCGGCGTGCCGGTCGAAGCAGCGCATGCCATGAGCGACAGCGAAATGGCGGCGCTGTACCGGCTGATGACCTGGCTCTCGCCCTCCTTTCCGGTCGGGTCGTTCGCCTATTCCAGCGGCATCGAATGGGCGGTGGAGGCTGGAGACATCGGGGATGCTGCGTCGTTGCACGACTGGCTTGCCGCGATGCTCGCCGACGGTTCAGGCTTTTGCGACGCGGTTTTCCTGGCGCAGGCGCATCGCGCAGTAGTCTCGCATGACGATCGCGCGTTGCACGAAATCGCCGAGCTTGCCGCCGCCTTCGTGCCCTCGCGCGAGCGCCAGCTCGAGACCACGACGCAGGGCCGCGCCTTCATCGAGATCGCGCGCGCCGCCTGGCCCTCCGACGGCCTCGACGAGGTGATCGAGGCTTGCGGCGGCCCGATCGTCTATCCCGTGGCCGTCGGTCTTGTCAGCGCCGTGCACGCCATTCCGCTACAGCCCGTGCTGCATGCGTTTCTCCATGCCGTGGTGTCGAACTGGATTTCCGCCGGCAGCCGCCTCATTCCGCTCGGCCAGACCGACAGCCAACGTGTGCTGGCGCAGCTCGAGCCTGTCGTCGCTGCGCCCGCCGGCCGCGCCATCACAGCTAAGCTCGATGATCTCGGCAGCGCCACCTTCCGCGCCGATCTCGCGAGCCTTCGCCACGAGACGCAATATACGAGGCTGTTCCGGTCGTGATCCCAGCTATTCTGTCGTCCCTGCGAACGCAGGGACCCATAACCCCAAGTGCCCGTAATGTAACAAAGCCGTCTGCCATTTGAGCAAATAAGATAGGCCGCGGCGTATGGGTCCCGGCTCGCGCTTCGCTTGGCCGGGACGACGATGGAGAGAATGAGCAATGCCCAGCACACACGGCCCGCTTCGGATCGGAGTCGGCGGCCCGGTCGGATCGGGAAAGACGGCGCTGATGGATCTGCTCTGCAAGAACATGCGCGAGCGCTACGACATCGCCGCGATCACCAATGACATCTACACCAAATGGGATGCCGAATTCCTGGTGCGCTCCGGCTCGCTGACGCCGGACCGTATCGCCGGCGTCGAGACCGGCGGCTGCCCGCATACCGCGATACGGGAGGACGCCTCGATGAATCTCGCGGCCGTGGCGGACATGCGTGCCAAGTTCCCCAATCTCGATCTGGTGCTGATCGAGTCCGGCGGCGACAATCTTGCCGCCACCTTTTCTCCCGAACTCGCCGACCTCACGATTTACGTGATCGACGTCGCCGCCGGCGACAAGATCCCCTCCAAGGGCGGCCCCGGCATCACCCGCTCCGACCTGCTCGTCATCAACAAGATCGATCTGGCCCCCCATGTCGGCGCCTCGCTCGAGAAGATGAACACCGACGCAAAGAGGATGCGGGGCGAGCGGCCGTTCGTGATGACCAACCTGAAGAAGAGCGAGGGGCTGGAGCGCATCATCGGTTTCATCGAGGCCAAGGGTGGCCTCACGCCCTCGCAAGCGCCTGGGAAAGCCGGCCGCGCCGGCAACCGTAATTAACCAATTCGTTAACGATCGCCCGGAGCTGCTAAAATTCGCCGCACTCGCGGAACCAAATCGAGCTTCCGCTATTATTGCACTCTGCCGCTGCCAAAGCAGCATTGGCGGCGTTCATAATGGTTACCTGCTGGCAGCCGCAGTTGCGTCTCGATGATCGCTCCTTCATTATCTCCTGCGGTTGGCCTTCATCCTGCTCCGTTTCGTTGCCGCCCCGGCCGACGCCAGAAGCACTGTCCTGTTCATCGCCAACCCTGCACTTCCGAGTAAACGAGTGGTTCGGCTGGGCTTCATCATTGCTTTCATTGCGCTCATCGGAGCCCTGCTCTCGGGGGGCGCAGCCTGGCGCGTGCACGATCAGGAACTGACGCTCGACAGCATTGCGATGGCGCGCGCGATCGACGTGCATGCGAGTCTGGTGCAGGACCGCCTCACCGAGCGCGAGTTGCTCGCCCGCGTCGCCTCCGGCCTGTTCCGAGCGCCGTCGATGGTGAAGGCCAACATGCTCCAGCCGCTGCGCTCGTCGATCTATGCCTTCAAGACCGATTTCGTGTTGGCGTCCTGGATCGCGCGGTTGCAGCCGAACGAGCTTGCGAAGGCGCAGGACGAGCTGAAGCGCGAGGGATTCTCCAACCCGATCATCCGCGACTATGACGGCCAGCCGCTCGACCTGAAGGGGATCGACAAGCCCGTCAATGTCATGATGGATATCGAGCCGCGCAACCCGGAAACGATCGGCCTTCCCGGGCGCGTGCTCGATCAGGATTCGATCATCGGGCCGACGCTGGCCCGCGCAAGGGCCGACGGCAAGCCGGTCGCGTCCGATCCGATCACGCTTCTGCGCAAGAACGGGCCGATCGGCATCGTGCTTGCCGCGCCCGTGCAGCAGGAGGGCGCCAGCCAGCCGGCCGGCTTCGTTGCCTTTTCCTATGAACTGGCGCCGCTGATGCTGACGAATGACGATCTGTCGATGTTCTCGGTGGCACTGCGCAATCCGCAGGAGCCCAACAACGAGCTGATCGCCGACGACCAGGGCATCATCAGCTCGCGCGCGGTGAGGGAGGGCGATCCGGCGCCCCTGATCCTGCGCACCGTGACGTTCGGCGGCCGCGACTGGACGCTCGGCTATTACGCGAAGACCAACGCCGCGCTGCGCGCGCAGCAGACCGCCGCGATCGTCGCCGCCATTGGCCTTGCGCTCACCGGAATCGTCTGCGGCCTGTTCGGCTATGTCGCCTACAACAATTTGCGGCTTTCGCGCGAGATCCAGGTCAGAATCGGATTCGAGCGGCGGCTCACCGCCGTGATCGACGAGCTCAATCACCGCGTGAAAAACATCCTGGCCGTGATCCAGTCGATCGTCACGCGCACGCTGCGCCACGGATCGGATATCGACGTCTCGCGCGAGCTGCTGATCGGACGCATTCACGCCATGGCCAATGTGGTCTCGCTGCTCAGCGAGAGCCAGTGGCAGGGCGTCAAGCTGAAGGGCCTGTTCGAGGCGCGCGCGATTCCCCATGCCGACCGCATCGCGATCAACGGGCCCGACATCGCCGTCAGCGCTCGCGCTGCGCAGAGCCTGTCGCTGCTGTTCTTCGAGCTGGCCTCGCATTCCGATGAGGGCCTGTCACTGGTCGGAAAGCATCCGCACATCGTCGCGCATTGGGAAGTCAACGGCGAGGAGCCGGAGGCGGTGTTTCATTTCCGCTGGGAAGAGTTCAACACCAGCGAGGCGACGCGCCGGCCCGATAGCGATTTCGGCCTGATCCTGCTCGACCGCGTCGCGCCCGAAGCGCTGGGCGGCACCTCGAAACGCTACTTCACCGATGTGTCCTACGTCTACGAACTCACCGCGCCGATGGAGACGGTCGTCGACATGACCGAGCGCGACCGCACCGAACAGATCTCCGCGCCGGTAAGGCCTGCGCGATAGCTGCATCCGGCCCGCAAACTCGATCTCACTCCGTTATCCTGAGGGGGGCGCTGTTGCGCGCCTCGAAGGACGACGGCCACGGCTCGGATCGCCCAACAAAAAGGGCGGCCGCAACGGCCGCCCTTTTCGTCTTCCGGGGCTGTAGTCACTTCCCGCGGCTGGTCGATCAGCCGTTGCCGCCGATCACCGCGCGCACGGTGTCATCGGGACCAAAATCCTCAGCGCCCTCCACGTAAAGCAGCGCCGAAAGTTTCGAGCGCGCGCGATTGACGCGGCTCTTGATGGTGCCGACCGCGCAGCCGCAGATCGCCGCTGCGTCTTCGTAGGAGAAGCCGGAGGCGCCGACCAGGATCAGCGCCTCGCGCTGGTCCTGCGGTAGCTTGTCGAGCGCGGCGCGGAATTCCTCGAATTCCAGATGCGCGCCCTGCGAAGGCTGCGTCTTCAGCGTCTTGGCGTAATTGCCTTCGGCATCCTCCACCTCGCGCCGCCGTTTGCGATAGTCGGAGCGGAACAGGTTGCGTAGAATCGTGAACAGCCACGCCGGCAGGTTCGAGCCCGGCTGGAACGAGTCGATATTGGCGATGGCGCGCAGCAGCGTCTCCTGCACCAGATCGTCGGCGCGGTCGCCATTGCCGGAAAGCGAGATCGCGAACGCGCGTAGGCTCGGGACCGACGCCAAGATGTCGTCGCGAAGTTGGTTGGTGAGAGGCATTAGTCCCTCCCGTTTTTTTCGGTTTCGCCCCCGGCCTGGGCCGCTCCTGGTTGATCCAGCTTGCGGATCAGTTCTGCAAAACGGTCGGGCACGCCCTGGCGCACCACGTCGTCATACATGGCACGGAGCTGATGTCCGATCCTGGATTGAATTTCGGCGTTGAGGCCGCCCTGCTTCCGGGGGGCGCCCGGTTGGCTGGCTTGAGACTTTACTTCCTTCATCATCTGATCCACGCTCCCCCGAGAGTTAAGCACCTGAAATTCCACATTTTATTTCGGCTGAAATCTGGGTACCCGGCCGCATCTAAGGATGGCTAATGCAAAGTTCGACCAAAAGTTCCGGATTCCAGGAACTATTTGATGGAACTTTTGGGCCGCTGGGGCGTAGTCGGCCCATCTGGGGAGCCGGGTCGCCCCGTCCAGCAGCCTGGCTGCCAATTGACCCGAGACAAGATGGAGTGGGGATGTCCCGATCACAGCTCGTTGCCGAACATTTACCGCTGCTGCGCCGCTACGCGCGCGCGCTGACTGGAAACCAGGCGTCGGGTGACGCCTATGTTGCCGCCATGCTGGAGGCCCTGCTTCAGGACCCCTCGCTGCTTGAAGAGCGTTACGGTCCGCGCGCCGGCCTGTTTCGGCTGTTCACAAAGATCTGGAATTCGGTCTCGATCAACGACAAGAGCGAGGTTGCGACCCTGCCGCTGCCGTCGGAGCGGCGGCTGTCCAACATCACGCCGCTGCCGCGCCAGGCTTTCCTGCTGCTCTCGCTCGAGGGTTTTCCGGAGGAGGAAGTTGCCTTCATCCTCGGTACCGATGTCAGCGAGACGCGCAAGCTCACCGATGCGGCCGGCCGCGAGATGGCCGCCGAGATCGCCACCGACGTGCTGATCATTGAGGACGAGACCTTTATCGCGATGGACCTCGAGAGCCTCGTGAAGAATCTCGGCCACAACGTGATCGGCGTCGCCCGTACCCATGCGGATGCGGTGGCGCTCGCCAAGAACCGCAAGCCGGGACTGATCCTTGCCGATATTCAGCTCGCCGACGGCTCGTCGGGCCTCGAAGCCGTCAACGAGCTTCTGAAGACGTTCGAGGTGCCGGTGGTGTTCATCACCGCCTATCCGGAGCGCTTCCTCACCGGCGAGCGGCCGGAGCCCGCGTTCCTGATCTCGAAACCATTCCAGCCGGCGATGGTGTCGGCGGTCGCGAGCCAGGCGCTGTTCTTCCAGCGCAACTCCCGCAACCGCGCCCCGCGGGCGGCGACGGGCTAAATCCGGTTTGACTGGGCGAACTGACCCGGCGCGCCAGAACGGCGCGCCGGATTTTTATTGCGGCAATCGGATCACGCCGTATGCCCGGGGTCGAAATCCGTCGGCGTCTTTTTCTTCCGCTGCGGCACCATCACGGCCGGATCCGGCTGGCCCGGCACGCCGCGCGGCCCGAATTGCGCGCGCTGCATGTCGTCTTCCGACTGCCGCGGCAAGCCGTCGTCCACCTGCCGGTGAACGCCCATGCTTTCCTCGTAGATCTGCCGGCTGCTCTTGAGCTCGCTCCTGGGAACACTCCGCTCGTTTGCCATGGGATGACCTCCCTTGCTGCAACGGGCAAACGCCGAAGCGGGCCAGGGGTTCATCTCGGGGTTCATCCTGCAATCGATACGAAGCGTTGCCGGAACTCACTTCCGGCAGCGGGCCTCAATCGTTGTACTTCGGTCCGCCCGTGTAATGGTGGACGATAACCTGCGGTGGCGAACCGGCGTCAAAGCCGAATTCCGGGTCCTGCATGTTTTCCGGCGAGGCCACGGCATGAGTCGAATGTTGTGTCACGGAATGCGCAGGGCGTGCGGACGCCTGTCCGGCAACTGCCGAGAACAAGATCATCGATGTGACCAGGGCGAGACGTTTCGTAAGCATGATGGTTGCTCCTTCGTTTGTGTATCCAGCCCGCCGTTCCGCAGATGGAAACGAAGGTGTAGGAAATTGATGTCGATCGCCGCGCCGCCGTATAAATTCTGCGTAACGATCAACGGCGTTGCACTCGATCGGCGTTCAAATTGGCGGCATCAGGGGATGATCCGCTCTCCGCGCAAGCGGCTGAACAGGTCGAAAAAGCTCTCGTCGGTCGCCTGATAATCCAGGAAGCCGAGCTTGCGGCTCCTGGTCATGTCGGTGACCACCTCGATCGGGCGGCCGAGATCGGCGTCCGTGTGCCATGCCGAAATGAGATCGATGAGAACGTCGCTGGCCAGCTTGTGCTTTCGAGCGATCCCGGTCCAGATCGGGCTTGCATCGGCCAGTTGACGCGCCAGCGGCGCGCCTACACCGCAATAAGGCGCCGCCTTCAGGCCGAACCAATCGGCCAGCCGTGTCCACATCCACTTCCAGCGAAACACGTCGCCGTTGACGACGTTGAACGCCTGATCGCGCGCGATGTCCGCCGTCGCCGCCCACTCCAGATGGCGTGCCAGCAGCCGCGCATCCGTCATGTCGGTGAGGCCGTTCCATTGCTGGGGAGAGCCCGGAAACTGGAACGGCCATCCGGTGGCCTTGCAGATCGAAGCATACACCGCGAGCGTCACGCCCATGTTCATGGCGTTGCCGAGGGCGTAGCCGATGATGGTATGCGGCCGGTGCACGCTCCATCCAAAACCGTCGCGCCTTGCGGCAGCGAGCAATTCATCCTCCTGGGCGTAGTAGAAATTTTCGACATCAAGCCGTGGCTGATCCTCGCGGAAAGGCGTTGGCGGCAATTTGCCCTTGCCGTAGGCCTCGAACGGGCCGAGGTAGTGCTTCAGTCCCGTCACGAGCGCGACGTGCCTGACCGAACCGGCGGGCGACAGCGCATCCAGAATGTTGCGTATCATGGCGCCGTTGATCCGGATGTTTTCCGCTTCCGTCTTCTGGCGAAGCCATGCCGTGATGAAAACATGGGTCGGCCGCAAGTCGCGCAGGATCGAGCGAAGCGCATCCGGCTCCAGCAGGTTCACCGCGATGGGCCGTACGCCGTCGATGTCGCCGGGCGGCCGGCGCGCCAGCCCGTATACCGGCCATCGCTTCTTGCTGAGGTGCCGCGCAAGGTTGTTGCCGACAATGCCGCTGGCCCCGACGACCAATGCCAGGTTTGTCATCGTTGCATCCCGTTTCGATATACAGGCGGGAAATAGGGAGCGATCGACGGTCGGCCAGAGCCGTCGTTTCAACGATGGCGTGAAGGGATGCGTTATCGGCAGGCCGCCCTTGCGGTTTCGGCGGTTATTTTCTGCCGTGCCGCTTCATCCCTCGATAGGCCGCGATGCGCTCGAGCAATGCTCCGGCCTTGATCAGTTGCGAGCGCTCGGCGGCTGTGAGATGGGCCTTCATGGCCTCGTCAAGCCAACGCGCGCCGCGGGTGCGGCTGTCGTCGAGGAACCGCCGCCCGGCCGCGCTGAGCCTCACTCTGACCTTGCGGCGGTCCCTGCTGTCCGGCGTGCGCAGGATCAGCTTGCGCGCTTCGAGGGAACGCAGCGCCGCAGCCAGATTCGAGGAACGCATGCCCTCATCGGCCGCGAGCACCGAAGGCGTGGCCGATCCGCCGTGGCGATCGATCGCGCCCAGCACCAGAAGCCGCGCCCATGACCGTTCGTCCGCCGTCGCTTCGCGGCGCAGTCTGCGGGAGACGTCCATCAATTGGCTTCGCAATCGCGTGATGTCATGCACCGAGCGTTGACTAGTCATGAGGCCATTCTCAAATAGCTATGTAAACATAGCAATATCGGCGGACGCGGTTTCCGTCAAACATGCTGCGCGCATCGCGCGGCGGCGGCGCGGTCCATCGAGGCCGCAGCCCATCCTCCAGATCAAGGAGTTCACCATGACATCCACCACCCTGAGAACGTTGATCCGGGAAAAGCCGTTCGTGACCTGCCCCGGCGTCTTCGACCTGGTCTCCGCAAAACTCGCCGATCGCAGCAAAGCCGACGCGCTCTACATGACCGGTTATGGAACCGTGGCGTCCTTTCTCGGACTGCCCGATGCGGGCCTTGCGACCTACTCACAGATGCTTGATCGCGTGCAGGCGATCGTCCAGGCCGTGGACAAGCCGCTGATCGCGGACGGCGATACCGGCTACGGCGGCCTGTTGAACGTTCATCATACCGTTCGCGGCTACGAGCGGGCGGGGGCCGCGGCGATCCAGCTCGAGGATCAGCAAAGCCCGAAGAAATGCGGCCACACGCCGAACCGGCACGTGATCCCGGTCAAGGACATGATCAACAAGTTGACGGTTGCGAACGATGCGCGCTCATCGCGGGATTTCCTGATCATCGCGCGCACCGATGCACGCACGGCGCTCGGCCTTGACGAGGCGATCCGCCGTGGCGAGGCCTATGCCAGGGCGGGCGCCGACATCATCTTCATCGAGAGCCCGGAATCGGAAGCGGAGATGCGCCGGATCGGATCGGCCCTGGATGTGCCGCTGGTCTCGAACCAGCTTCACGGCGGCCGCACCCCGATCCTCAGCCCGGACAGGCTCCGGGAAATCGGCTATCGGATGGCGATCTATCCGACGGCAGGCCTGCTCGCCAGCGCCCATGCGCTGAACAGCATCTACGGCTCGCTGGCCGACGGCAAGCCGGTACAAGCGCCGCTGTATGATTTTGACCAGTTCAGCGCCTTCATCGGCTTCAAGGAGGTCTGGGATTTCGAGAAGAAATACGCCGCGCTGGAAGCGGAATCAGCCGCGACATGATCGGCGATCCCGGTGATCCGGCGGAAGTCTATGACGGCACCACCATCGTCCTGCACTGGCTGACCGCCATCCTGGTTGCGATCCAGTTCCTGATCGGCCGGACAACCGGGTTGCTGCCGCGCGGCGCGCTTCGGCTCGACGTCTGGTCCATGCATGTCGTGTTCGGCTTTGTGCTCACCGGCGTCGTGACGCTCGGCATGGTCTGGCGCGCCAGATATGGCCGCCGGCCGCCACCATCGAATCGCGGCGCTCTCCATCTGGCCGCGGTGACGACACACCGGCTGCTCGATTTCCTGCTGCTGATCATGATCGCGCTCGGCATCACCGATGTGTTCGCGCATGGTTTTCCGCTCTTCAATCTCTGGCACTTTCCCAAAGTGGGCGGCCGCGAATTCGTGCTCAGCGTCAACGCGTGGCACGGATGGATGGCAAATATCCTTGCCGCCGTGGCGCTGCGTCATGCCGCGGCGGCGCTTTTCCATCATCACGTCATGAGGAACGGGGTCCTGCTGAGGATGTGGTGGCGCTGACTTTACCGCGAGCCCTTCTGCCGGCTTGCTCCGGTAACTGCGTTTGGTGCGTCCCGGCATGCGCCCGGCGATATAGGGACGGCATCTGCCGCCTGCTAAGCGCTAGGCCATGGATACGAATCGTCGCGACCAATGGATCGGCTCGCTCTGCCTTGTCGTGACCGCCACCGGCTGGGCGCTCAACTGGCCGTTCATGAAGTTCCTGCTGCGCGAATGGCCGCCGCTGTTCGCGCGCGGTCTTGCCGGCACGCTGGCGGCGGTGATCCTCGCCGCGCTCGCGCTCGGCCGCGGCCAGTCGCTGGCCGTGCCGCGCGAGTCGATCCCGCGGCTGATCTTCGCCTCCTTCACCAACGTGTTCGCCTGGATGGGCTTTGGCACCATGGCGATGAACTACGTCACGGTGGGCGAGGGCGCGCTGCTCGCCTACACGATGCCGATCTGGGCGATGCTGTTCGCCTGGCCGATCCTGCACGCACGTCCGACCGTTCGCGACATCGCAGCGCTGGTGCTCGGCATCGTCGGCGTCGCGGTGCTGCTGGGCGCGAACGGCTATTCCTTCACGGCCGACAAGCTGACCGGCATCGCGCTCGCGCTCGCCTGCGCGATTCTGTTCGCGCTCGGCAACACACTTAATCGCAATCCATTGCCGATGCCGCCGCTGGCCGTGGTGGCCTGGCAGGTCGGCCTCGGCTGCCTCGTGATGCTGGTCCTCGGCGTCGCCTTCGAACAGCCGAACTATGCCGCGATCTCGCCCACCGGCATCGCCTGCTTCATCTACATGACGCTGGTGCCGATGGGCCTCTGCTATCTCACGTGGTTCGAAACCCTGCGCCGTCTGCCGCCGGCATCGGCTTCCACCGGCATGCTGCTGGTGCCGGTCATCGGCGTCGTTTCCGCCGCGTTCATTCTGGGCGAGCCGCTGGGCCTGCGCGAAATAGCCGCGATGGCGCTGACGCTGGGCGGCGTGACGCTGGCGCTGCGGCGGGCGTGAAGCGGTACCCGCTTCGGCGCCCATCAAATTGTTGCGACCTTGCCGCATCAATTCGTCGCGGTGCATCGGCGGCGAGGCCGTGAAAAGAAGCATGATGCTGCATGAAACACCTCTCATCGCCACCATCGTCGCCGGCCTTGGACTAGCTTTCGTATTCGGGACAGTCGCCCAGCGCTTCGGCATTCCGCCGCTGGTCGGCTATCTCCTTGCCGGCGTCGCGGCAGGGCCGTTCACGCCCGGCTTCGTCGCCGATCAGGCGCTCGCCAACGAACTGGCGGAACTCGGCATCATCCTCCTGATGTTCGGCGTCGGGTTGCATTTTTCCCTGAAGGATCTGCTTTCGGTGAAGGCGATCGCCGTGCCCGGCGCGATCGTCCAGATCGCGGTTGCCACGCTGCTTGGCCTCGGCCTTGCGCTCGCCAAGGGTTGGACCGTCGGCGCGGGTCTCGTCTTTGGCCTGGCGCTGTCGGTTGCGAGCACCGTGGTCCTGCTTCGCGCCATGCAGGAGCGCCGCCTGATGGAGACCGAGCGAGGCCGGATCGCCGTCGGCTGGCTGGTCGTCGAGGACCTTGCAATGGTGCTCGTCCTCGTCCTGTTTCCCGCCCTGGCGAGCCTTCAGGAGGGCAGCACTACCGCGCCGGTTGCCGGCCGGCTTGCCGCCGATCTAGGCCTCGGGCTTGCCGGCGTGCTGCTGCTGACGTTCGTCAAGATTGCCCTGTTCATCGGCCTCATGTTGGTCGTGGGGCGCCGGCTGATCCCGTGGATCCTTCACTACATCGCGCATACGGGATCGCGCGAGCTGTTCCGGCTTGCCGTGCTGGCGATCGCGCTCGGCGTCGCATTCGGGTCGACAAAACTGTTCGATGTGTCGCTGGCGCTCGGCGCCTTCTTTGCCGGGATGATGCTCCGGGAATCTCCGCTCAGCCAGCGTGCGGCGCAGGAATCGCTGCCCCTGCGCGACGCCTTCGCCGTCCTGTTCTTCGTATCCGTGGGAATGTTGTTTGATCCCACCAGCGTGATCCGCGAACCCCTGCCGCTGATCGGCACGCTCCTGGTCATCATCCTCGGAAAATCGCTCGCTGCCTTCGTCATCGTGCTGGCATTTCGCCATCCGGTCTCGACCGCGCTGACCATCTCGGCGAGCCTTGCCCAGATCGGCGAATTCTCCTTCATCCTCGCCGAGCTTGGCGTGGCGTCGAATCTGCTTCCAAAGGAGGGGCGCGACCTGATTCTCGCGGGCGCGATCTTTTCCATCATGCTCAATCCGCTGATCTTCTGGATCGCCGATCGCTTGACGGCCCGTGCGAAAGAACAGCGCGCGTCGCCTTCGGCCGCTCGCGCCACCGCCGCCAAGATTCCGATTCCCATGACGAAACTGGCGGATCATACGATCCTGGTCGGATATGGCCGTGTCGGCAGCCTTGTCGGCGCTTCCCTGAAGCAGAAGAACCTGCCGTTTCTTGCGGTCGAAGCTGCGGATGCGGCGCCGGAAAAGCTCAAGCAGAGCGGTATCGAGATCATCACCGGCAACGCCGCGCGGCCGGATGTGCTCAGCGCCACCAATCCGGCGGGCGCGCGAAATCTGGTCATCGCCATTCCCGAGGCATTCGAGGCCGGCCAGATCGTTCAGCAGGCCCGCGCGGCCAATTCCGATCTGAGGATCATTGCACGGGCGCATTCGGACGCCGAAGTGGATCACCTCCAGAAACTGGGCGCCGATGTCGTCATCATGGGCGAACGGGAAATCGCGCATGCGATGATCGAGGAACTGGACAGGAGGAGCGACGATGTTGCCGATTCCAGGAAGGCCGCGAGCGGTTCGGGCGTTTGAGGTGATTACCCCGGCGGGCCGGGTGTATCGCTACCCGCGTCCGTCCTTGTTGCAGCATTTGGCCGCCTGGCTGTCCTTGCATGCCAACACCATTGCCGTTTCCGTCGCGATCCTGACGCTGATCTATGCGGCGGGATTTGCGGCAGAGGCGCTCGATCGTTCGGCATTCAGTCAGTGCAATGACGCGTCCACAGTGCCGACCGGGACTTCGTAGGCGGTCCGCGACGGCGAAGGCGCAAGCGATCCTGCGCTATGGCGTGGAGGCAAAAAAGAAGGGCGCGACCGGCATCACCACGATCGCGCCCCTCGTCGCCGGTCAATGGGGCAGGGGGGATAACCGGCTGCTGGGATGACTCCCAAGCCCCCGAGTCGGTTCCTGCCGGCCGACAATTTTTTTCGAAATTCTTTGGACACGGTTAAGTGATTGAGCCGTGGCAGAACTGCGGCCGACAAATCTGCGTTGTTCCCGCAATCGCCAGGGGCGAGGGACGAACGCTCATGCCACAGATTTCAAAAGCTATTTTCGCTGTGCTGGCTGCCTCGCTGACGGTGGGCGCCGTGCAATTTGCCACCGGCCAGGAGGTCGCAACCGGCCAGGAGTTCGCCGGCCGCTTCGAGGCGGTGACGGCACCTGCCGGTACCGATATCAACCGCGCCGCCAAGATGGACCGGCAGGCTACGGTTCCCGCGCCCGCGCCCACCCGGACGATTTCGCTGAAGGTCGACAGCATGGCCGACACCTCGGTGCTGGTCCGGGTTCCCGTCGCCAAGGAAGCGCGCAACCTGACCCCGACCCCGGCGCCCAAGCAGGCCCCTCGCAAGCCGGACCGCAAGATGGCGATCGCCTGCGAGCCGACGGTCAGCGTGCTGACGGAAGTGGCGAAGCTGCTACAGCCCGGCCGCTGCGTGACGTGAACATCCCCTTCGGCAGGTTCGCCGCACGCGCGGTTCGCGTGAACATATGTTCATGACCGTGGATAAAGCCTCACGAAGTTCCGATTGAATGTGGGGCTGCGCCGCTTAGCTCCTCCCTCAGGAGGACACCATGAAGCAATCCCAGCACTTTCTCGACAATGCGGAGAACTGCGCGCAGCTTGCCGAGCGCGCAACGAACGACCCCTCGTACAACAGGTACAAGCGGATGGAAGCCGCATGGCGCGCGCTGGCGAAAGAGCAGGACTGGCTGGACGGCGAAGTCTCGCCGATCGCCGTCACCGGCGCTGGACGCAAGACCTCACCGCACTCACCGCCATCGTCCTGAAGGGCGCGCTTCTCCGTCGTCCCTGCGAACGCAGGAACCCATACGCCGCGGCAGAGGTTGTTCTGGAATACCGGTCGACGACTTTGCTTCAACAATCGGCGCCGGTGGCTATGGGTCCCTGCTTTCGCAGAGACAACGGCAGAGCGTGGGGCCGCATCGTCCCACGCCTCACTCCGCCGGCACATCCGCCTCACGGCTGGCGGCGGCATTGCGGCTTGCCAAAAATCCCAGGGCGATACCGCCGACCGCCAGGATCGGCACCAGCCGCTTGACGCCGATCGCCCGCACCACCTGGAGGGCCGCGGCCATCAGCATGGGATCGCTCAGCACGGTCTGCGCCGCCGATCTGGCGGAGCGGGCCGCTTCCTTTGCCGCCTGCTCGGCGCGCAGGCGGATCTGGCGCTTGCGCAGCATGTAGCTGCCGGCCGCGATCAGCGTCACCACGAAGAAGATCGCAGCACCCGTAAGGCAGGCTTCCACCGTCCCGTAATTCTGCTGCACGAACACGAATGCCGCCGCGCACAGGAATGAGGTGGTGACGAACAGCGCCACCGCCGCCGCGGCCGCCAGCGAAGTCAGCCGCAGCGCGGTGCCGGTCGAATCCCTGACGTCATCGATGAGCCGTTGCAGCATGGGCGCGCCTTGTCCTGTAAAGCACGTCGACGAACGCTGCCGCGGTTCGCCAGCGCCGCCATCGCCACACGAATTTTGCCCGCATTGCCATCGTATGCCTCAACGCCGCCAGGCGATGCCGATCAGGAAACCGATGCCGAGCGCGATGCCGACGGTCGCGAGCGGGCGCTGCGTGATCGCGTCTTCCAGCGTCTCCTCCAGAGAACTGGCGGCATCCTGCGCCGCATCCATCATCGCACTGCCGCGTTCGGTCATGTCGTCGAAGGCGGATTCCGCGCCGGCGCGGGCCTGCTTGTAGCCGCTGCGCGCCTGCTTGCGGGCGTCCGTGGCAAAGCTGTTGATCGCTTCGGTGATCTGGTCGGTGAGGGCGGCGATATCGTTCTTCACGGCTTTGACGTCTTTCTGGAGGCGCTCGTAGGTGGCTGTATCACTCATGTTTTTCTCTCCCGCGCGGGCTGGAGCTTGTTCGCCGGAAGAACGCGCCGCACCGAGCTAAAGTTCCACCGCCGAAACCGGTCAATCGCCCGGCAGCTGCGGCGAATCGACCGGCATCAGATGCTCTTTCAGGATCAGCGCCACGATCAGCAGCGGCGACGACAGGAAGCCGCCCATCGGGCCCCACAGCCAGGTCCAGAACGCAAGCGCCAGCAGCACCGCAAGCGCGTTCAGCGCCAGCCTTCGGCCGATGATCGTCGGCGTGATGAAGTGCCCTTCGAGGAAGGTGATAGCCATGAAGGCCAGCGGCGCGACCATCGCCGCGCTCAACGTCGGCAGGGCCACGATGCCCACCGCCACCAGCACGGCGAACATCGCGACAGGACCGATATAGGGCAGATAATTGAGGGTCGCCGCCAAGGCGCCGAGCCCGGCCGGATTGGGCATGCCGGCCGCCGCGCAGACGAGGCCGGTCGCGATCCCGACGCCGGCGTTGATCAACGTGACCGTGATCAGGTAATCGCCGAGATGCACCTCGATCTCGTTGAGAATCCGCAGCGTGCGCAGGCGGGACGTGCGGTCGCCGAAGGTCATGATCAGGGCGCGCCGCAGGTCTTTCCAGCTCGCGATGAACATCACGAGGGTGGCGAAGAACAGCAGGAATTCCGCAAAGGTCGGCGAGAGGAATTCGAGCGCCGGCTGCACCCACTCGACCTTGGGAAGTTGAAGGCTGGCCAGCGGATCCGAACTGCCAAGCATGCTTTGTAGCTCGTGCCAGAGCGCCAGCGGCCGGTCGAAGTAGTGCATCTTGTCCTTGAAGCGCGCGCTGAGCTCGGGCAGCCGGCCGCTCCATTCGATCATCGGCGTGGAGATCAGGCCGACGATGAAGACGCCGAGCGCGGTGACGCCGAGCACGATCACCACCGACCCGACCGCGCGCGGAATTTTGTAGCGCTCAAGAAAGCCGGCAGCCGGCGACAGCATCGTGCCGACAACGAAGGCGGCTACCACCGGCAGGAAGAAGGCCTTTGCGACGTAGAGAACGGCCGTGACGGCGATGACCAGAAGTCCGACCAGGGCGATGGCAACCACCTCCTGGCGGCGGATCACCGGGGGCTGTTCGGCCGCGCTGTCGGGCACGGGCGTGCCCTGAACCTGCGGGTTGCCGTTGGACTCCTTCTTTCCGTTGGATTCCTTCGCGTAGTCCTTGCCGGAATTTTCCCTCGGCTTGCCGGAAGCGGTCTGCGCGATGCGCTCCTTGGCGCGCTCCGCATCCTTGTCGCTGGGATGCTGGCCAAGCAGCGAACGTTCATTGGGAAGGACACGCACAATGGTTCTCCCCGCGCGAGCGCGATCGACAAAGGTTCGACGTCGCTGCTTGCGAATCCAAACTCGCCGGCTTAACGGCGGGCAAGCGCAACGGTTCCATCGCGCAGCCGTGAGGTGCTTTCGCTTGACAGTGAAGAGGGCCGGCAATCGCCGGCAGGAACTGCGAAGCCCTTCGTGGCGTTTGTGGTGCAGAGCATCGACGTGATGCGCATCCCAATGGGGCCTCACATGACTACCTCGTCCTCGCTTTCCCGCCGGCCGCCGTCGCGCCGGATCAGCGTGCTCGCGTTCGCCACCGCGGTCTTCATTGCACCCGCGATGTTCGCCATGGCGGCCAACGCCCAGACCCTCGGCTACGCACCGGTGCCGCCAGGCTCGTTTCCGTCCGACTACGTGACCTCGGACGAAGGCGAGGGC
The DNA here is from genome assembly GCF_018129385.1 of Bradyrhizobium lablabi. GTDB lineage: Bacteria > Pseudomonadota > Alphaproteobacteria > Rhizobiales > Xanthobacteraceae > Bradyrhizobium > Bradyrhizobium lablabi_C. The sequence goes on along the minus strand of NZ_JAFCLN010000006.1, from coordinate 261,563 downwards.
AGCGCGATCCCCGAACGGCTGCGCCGCGCGGTCGTCGCGTTCTCGACCTCCGAGCCGCCGGGCACCATCGTGATCGATAGCGGCAATACCGCGCTCTATTACGTGCTCGGCCAGGGCCGTGCGATCCGCTATGGCGTCGGTGTCGGACGCGAAGGTTTCACCTGGTCCGGCGTGCAGACCATCAGCCGCAAGGCGGAGTGGCCGGACTGGCATCCGCCGGCCGAGATGATCGCGCGCCAGCCCTATTTGCCGCGCTTCATGGCGGGCGGTCCCGGCAATCCGCTCGGCGCGCGGGCGATGTATCTCGGCTCCAGCCAGTACCGCATCCACGGCACCAACGATCCCTCGACCATCGGAAAATTCGTCTCGTCGGGCTGCATCCGCCTCACCAATGAAGACGTTGTCGATCTCTTCAGCCGGGTTGACGTCGGAACGAAGGTCGTGGTGCTGCCGAAGAACGCGCCGCACATCGCAGCAAGGCCGGTCGAGGCTGCGGATACACGCACCAGCATCACCGTACGCCCGGTGCGCCCCGCGATGGCCACGCTGCCGTCGGGCCGTCAGGTGACGAATCTCGTGCCGCCGCAGAGCTATTGAGGTGACCTGATGAAGCAGCGCGCAATCAGGCGATGGGCGATCGGAACGGGGATGGTGCTTTGCCTGTCGCTCGCCTCCGCCGCGCAGGCGCAGGACTTCTTCTCGCAATTGTTCGGCGGCTTTGGCCGTTCGCGCGGTCCAGTCATCCGCATGCCGTTCGATGACGGACCTCCGGTGCAGCGAAGCGAGGGCCGGCGCTATGGCGGTGGCGGCGGTCAGGCCTATTGCGTGCGTACCTGCGACGGCCGCCATTTCCCGATCACCGGATCGGACAAAGAGAGCCGCGCCACGTCCTGTAGCAGCCTGTGTCCGGCGAGCGAGACCAAGGTGGTCTACGGCAGCAGCATCGACGATGCCGCCACCGACAACGGAAAGCCCTACACCGAACTGCCGAACGCCTTCCGCTACCGCAACGAGCTCGTCTCAGGCTGCACCTGCAACGGCAAGGATGCGCTGGGCCTGGCGCAGGTCAAGATCGAGGATGATCCGACCTTGCGCAAGGGCGACATCGTCGCCGGCGAGAACGGATTGTTGGTCGCAACCCGTCCCGACAAGCGCGGCGCCGAGCTGAAATTCTCTCCCGCCTCCGACCGCATCAAGTCACGCTATCAGCGCGCGCCGATCGTGGCGCGGGAGTAGTCTCGGTCGTCATGCCCGGGCTTGACCCGGGCATCCACGTGCTTTGCTATATCGAAGGAAGGTCGTGGATGGCCGGGACAAGCCCGGCCATGACGAGTGGAATGAGATCAAGCCGCCCGGATCTTGCCGAGGAAGTTTGTGACCTGGCTTCCGAGCTGCCGGCTCTGGGTTTCCAGCGTCTCGGAGGCCCGCTTGACGTCGTCGGCGGCAGCAGCGGCCGCATCGGCATCCGCCTTCACGCCGCTGATGTTCTCCGAGACGTTCCTGGTGCCCTGCGCCGCGAACTGCGTGCTGCGGGTGATCTCCTGGGTCGCGGCGCCCTGTTCCTGCACGGCGGCGGCGATTGCGGTCGCGACCTCGTTGACCTCGCCGATGATGCCGCCGATGTTCTTGATGGCATCGATGGCCTCGCCGGCGACCTTCTGGATGTCGGCGATCTGCTCCGAGATTTCTTCGGTCGCTTTGGCGGTCTGGCTCGCCAGCGACTTGACCTCGGAAGCGACCACCGCAAAGCCGCGGCCGGCTTCGCCCGCGCGCGCCGCCTCGATGGTGGCGTTGAGCGCCAGCAGGTTGGTCTGCGCCGCGATCGTATTGATCAGGCCGACGACCTCGCCGATGCGGCCCGCCGACTTCGCCAGGCCCTGCACGGTGCCGTCGGTCTCGCGGGCCTGGTTGACGGCGCGGCTCGCAATGCCGGCGGCGTGCGCGGCCTGCTGGCTGATGTCGTTGATCGAGGCGGAGAGCTCTTCGGAGGCTGCGGCCACGCTGTCGACGCTCATGGACGCATCGCCGGAGGCCTTTTCGGCGACCTGGACACGCTCGTTGGTCTGGCGCGATACCGTCGACAGGCCCGCCGAGGTCGTGCGCATCTGGCCGGAGGCATCGCCGAGCTGGGCGAGCGACTCGCGGACCACGCTCTCGAATTCGCCGACATAGTTCTCGATCGCCTGCTGGCGTGTCGCCGCGCCGGCATTGCGCTCGCGCTCCTGCGCCTCGATGCGGGCCTTGTCCATCGCCTGCTGCTTGAAGGTTTCCAGCGCGCCGGCCAGCGCACCGATCTCGTCGCTGCGGGCGGCATAGCCGGTGTCAACGGTGAGATCGCCGCCGGCGACCTTCAGCATCGCATCGCGCATGTTGTGCAGCGGCGTGATGACGCGGCGGCCCACCATGATCATGGCGCCGACGGTCAAGGCGATCGCGCCGAGCAGCAGCAGGAGCTGTGCGATCAGCGAGTTGCGGGCGGAAGCATATTGCGCGAGCGAATGTTCCTTGGCGGCGTCGAGCGCGGCTTCGGCGACATTGACGGCGGCACCCAGGCGTCCGACCGTGATCGGGCTCCACTGGTTGGCAGTCAGTTCGGCTTTTTCGCCCGCGAGCGAGGCCGCCAGGAGACGGTCACGCAAGTCGAGGTACTGCTGCTCGAAATAGGCGGTCTTGGTCGCCGTCATCGCATTCGCGAGCGCCGGCGGCAATTGCATGCCTGACGCGGTCAGTTGCAGCGCATTCCAGACTGCATCCGTGCCGCCGGTGAACTTGGTGTAGTTCACCTTGTTTTCGGGCGAAAGCTTGCCGGCGGCAAGGCCGTTCGAAATGATCAGCGAAGCTTCGCCGGCGGTGTTGCGCAGTAGCCAGGCGATCTGCTTGATCGCGAGCAACTGGTCGATCACGGCGTCCTGATGGTTGACGGTGGCGGCGAGCGCTCCCGACAATTTGTCGAGCGTCTCGAGCAGCACGCTCGTCGTGTCCATGTATTCCTTGGCCAGCGTCGGCCGCCGCGACGCCTTGGGCTTGCCGATCTCGCCCCAAAATTCCTTTTGCAGCGCGCTCAGCGTCTTGAACAGGCGGTCGAACTCGGGGACCAGCGTCTTCTGCTGTGCGAATTCGATCGTCGGGAGCACTGCAAGCGCGCTGGTCATCGCCGGCATTTCCGTGTCGCGCAGGCCACGCAGATATTTCTCGATATCCGCATCCAACGGCGCATCGGAATTCAGCAGGCGATTGGTCGTCGACCGATCGGTACGCAGATTGTGCATCGCCTTGAACAGGTTCGCCGAGGCGTCGGCGATGACGGAAATCCGGCCCGCCACTTGCAGGCGGCCCCAGGAATCCCAGGCGTTGAGCGAGAAGCCGACCACGACACAGAAGGCGGTGGTCAGGATAACGGTTTTCAGCAACGCGGATACGGTCAGACGATTGAGCATGGAATCCCCCAGCGGTTCCCGCGCATTTGGACCGAAAAGGGTAAAAATCTGGAAAGCATACGTGCCGTAAAACTACGGAATCATTGAAATCATTTTGCTTTTCGGAGGTGGAGGGGCCTGGTTCCGCAACCGGAACTTGCGGGCAGCCTCACGCGTTAAGGCATTGTTAACAGTACGGTCGTCTTCGCAGTCATTTCCGGAAGGGGTTTTGGGATGCTCATCGGTGCCCTCATCACGTTCGTCGTCGTCATCCTCGTTCTCTACCTGATCAACCTGTTGCCGCTCGATGGCCGCGCCAAACAGATCGCGCGCGTCGTCGTGATCATCATCGGCATCATCTCGCTGTTGAAATACATCGCGGTGATATAGGGCGGCAGCTCCCTCGTCATTGCGAGCAAAGCGAAGCAATCCATCTTTCCTCTTGCCGAACCATGGATTGCTTCGTCGCTTTCGCTCCTCGCAATGACGATTTGAGGCAACAAAAAGCCCCGGCGAATGCCGGGGCTTTTCCTGTGCAGCCGAACCTACTTCAGCGTCTTGAACCAGTCGTCCACGTCCTTGTGGATCTGATCCTTGGCATAGCCGTAGCGCTGCTGGAGCTTGCCTTCGAGTTGCTCGCGACGGCCTTCGATCACGTCGAGGTCGTCATCGGTGAGCTTGCCCCATTTCTCCTTGGCGGAGCCCTTGAACTGCTTCCAGTTGCCTTCGACCCGGTTCCAATCCATCGTCGTCTCCCTTGATGTTGAGATCGTTGAGATGATGCGTCAACGGACGGCAAGCGAGGGAGTTCCTGTTGTTGCATGCGGCAACATGCGCGCATCGACGCACCTCCATTGCATGCAACGGCACACTGAAATTTAACGGTATCAGCGATACCATCACAGGCTGATTCCCCGGTTTTACCCGCGTTTGAGCTGAATTCGATTTTGAGGACACACCGTCCATGAATCTTCGTCTAACGATTGCGCGCGCCATGGTGCTGTTCGGGCTCGTCACCACAGCGGGACTTGCCGCCGTGGTTTTTACGGGGATTTACGCGCTGAGCGAAGTGAAGGTCGGCGGCCCGCTCTACGACAAGCTCAAGCTCGGCAATGATCTGATCGCCGACATCCTGCCGCCGCCGGAATATGTCATCGAGTCCTATCTTGAGGCGACGCTCGCCCTGAACAATGCGGGCGACCTCGCCAGGCGCCGCGACCGGCTGGCTCAGTTGAAGAAGGAGTATGACGAGCGCCACGCGTTCTGGGTGACGTCGGACCTCGATCCTTCCATCAAGGCCAAGCTGGTCCAGGATTCGCATCGCGAGGTGCAGCGCTTCTGGAACGCCATCGAGCAGGGCTTGCTGCCGGCTCTGGCGAAGGCAGACACTGCGGCCGCGGCAAAATCCTATGCGGAGATCACCTCGGCGTATCTTGCGCACCGCCATCTGATCGATGAGATCGTCAAGAAGACCACCGACGACAACGCGGCGACCGAAACGGCGGCGACCCGGCGGGTCGCGACTTTCACGATGATGCTCTGGATCATTTCGGGAGCGGTATTCCTGATCATCGGCATCGGCCTTGCCGGCGTCGGCCTCGGCGTCATCCGGCCGATGACGGGAATGACCGGCGTGATGGCGCGCGTTGCGGGCGGCGATCTCGATATCGAAATCCCCTCGCTCAATCGTGCCGACGAAGTCGGCGCCATGGCTCGCGCCGTGCAGGTGTTCCGGGAAAATTCAGCGCGCGTACAAGCGATGGAAGCCGAGCAGGCCGACCTGAAGCTGAAGGCCGAAGAAGAGCGCAAGGCGACGATGGGGCGCGTCGCCGACGGGTTCGAACAGGCCGTCGGCAAGATCGTCGAAGCCGTCTCGTCGGCGTCCCTTGAGATCGAGACCGCTGCCGGCAGCCTGACCCGGACTGCCGATACCAGCCACAAACTCACCGCCACCGCCGCATCCGCTTCCGACAGCTCGTCAGGGAGCGCGCGGTCGGCGGCGACAGCTTCGGAAGAGCTGGCGTCGTCGGTCGGCGAGATCAGCCGCAAGGTCAAGCAGTCGGAGGACATCACCCACGCCGCCGTGCGTCAGGCCGAACAGACCAATGACCGCATCACGGAGCTTTCACAGGCCGCGAGCCGCATCGGCGAGGTCGTGCAGATGATCGCGGCTGTTGCCCAGCAAACCAACCTGCTCGCGTTGAACGCCACGATCGAGGCGGCACGCGCCGGCGAAGCGGGTCGCGGCTTTGCGGTGGTGGCTTCCGAGGTCAAGGCACTCGCAACGCAAACCGCAAAGGCAACCGATGAAATCGGCACGCAGATCACCCAGATGCAGTCGGCGACGCAGCAGTCCGTGGCGGCCATCAAGGCGATCGGCGCGACCATCGGAGAGATCAGCGAGATCTCGACCGCGATCGCGGCGTCCGTCGAGCAGCAGGGTGCCGCGACGCAGGAAATCGCGCGCAATATCCAGGCGGCCGTGCAGGGCACGATCGAGGTTGCCGAGTGCCTGACCAAGGTCAACCGTGGTTCGGCCGACACCAGCGCGGCGGCCGAGCAGGTCCACGGCTTCTCCCGCTCGCTGTCCCAGCAAGGCAGCGCCCTCAAGCTGGAGGTCGGCAAATTCCTGGAAAAGGTCCGCGCAGCCTAACGCTTACGCGTTCGCCTTCGCCTCCTTGCGGCGGGCGTGCAGGATGAATTCGGTGTAGCCGTTCGGCTGCTCGCGCCCCTTGAACACGAGATCGCAGGCGGCTTTGAAGGCAACGCCGTCGAACGAAGGCGCCATCGGCTTGTATAGGGGATCGCCGGCGTTCTGCTTGTCGACGACGACGGCCATTCTCTTCAAGGACTCCATCACCTGATCCTTGCTGACGACGCCATGGGCCAGCCAGTTCGCCAGATGCTGGCTCGAGATGCGCAAGGTGGCGCGGTCTTCCATCAGGCCGACGTCGTGGATGTCGGGCACCTTCGAGCAGCCAACGCCCTGGTCGATCCAGCGCACGACGTAACCCAGAATGCCCTGGCAGTTGTTGTCGATCTCCTGCTTCACATCATCAGGCGCCCAGTTCGACTGCGACACTGGAATGGTGAGGATATCGGAGAGCTTGGCGCGCGGGCCGCCCTTGGCGAGCTCCTGCTGGCGTGCGGTTACGTTCACCTGGTGATAGTGCAGCGCGTGCAGCGTGGCGGCGGTCGGCGAGGGCACCCAGGCGGTGGTGGCGCCGGCCTGCGGATGGCCGATCTTCTGCGTGAGCATATCAGCCATCTTGTCGGGCGCGGCCCACATGCCCTTGCCGATCTGGGCATGGCCGGGCAGGCCGTCGATCAGGCCGATGTCGACGTTCCAGTCCTCATAGGCCTTGATCCAAGGCTGCGCCTTCATGTCGTTCTTGCGGATCATCGGCCCCGCTTCCATCGAGGTGTGGATCTCGTCGCCGGTGCGGTCGAGGAAGCCCGTGTTGATGAAGCAGATGCGTTTTGAGGCGTTCTGGATGCAGGCCTTGAGATTGACGGTAGTGCGGCGCTCCTCATCCATGATGCCGACCTTCATGGTGTTGTCAGGCAGGCCCAGCATCTTCTCGACCTGCGTGAACAATTCGCAGGTCAGCGCGACCTCGTCGGGACCGTGCATCTTCGGCTTGACGATGTAGACCGAGCCGTTGCGGCTGTTCTTGACCTTCGAATGGCCCTTGAGGTCGTGCATCGCGAGCAGGCCGGCCACCGCAGCATCCAGAATGCCCTCGGGGATCTCGTTGCCTTGCGCGTCGAGCACGGCGTCGGTGTACATGTGATGGCCGACATTGCGCATCAAGAGAAGACTGCGTCCGTGCAGCGTCAGTTCGCCGCCCGTGGGCGTCTTGTAGACGCGGTCGGCATTGAGCGAGCGGGTCATGATCTTGCCGCCCTTTTCGAAGTCGGCCGACAGCGTGCCGTTCATCAGGCCGAGCGTGTTGCGATAGACCAGCACCTTGTCCTCAGCATCGACCGCCGCGACGCTGTCTTCCATGTCGAGAATGGTCGAGACCGCCGCTTCCATGATCATGTCGGCAACGCCGGCCGGGTCGTCCTTGCCGATGATATGGCTGCGGTCGATCACGACCTCGACATGCATGCCGTTGTTCACGAGCAGCACCGCGCTTGGCGCAGCGGCATCGCCCTGATAGCCGGCGAATTGCGCAGCAGATTTGAGCGCGGTGGCGTTGCCGCTCTTCAGCTTGGCCGAGAGTTGTCCGGCGACGACGCTGTAGGCCGTCACATCCGTGTGGCTGCCGGTCGCGAGCGGCGCGGCGGAATCGAGAAAGGCCTTTGCCTTGGCGATCACCTTGTCGCCGCGCGTCTTGTTGTAGCCGCGGCCGGTTTCGCTCGGATCATGCGGGATCGCATCGGTGCCGTAGAAGGCATCGTAGAGCGAGCCCCAACGCGCATTCGCCGCGTTCAGCGCATAGCGCGCATTGGTGAGGGGCACGACGAGCTGCGGCCCGCAGATCTTGCCGATCTCCTCGTCGACATCAGCGGTTTCGACCGCCTTGGTCGCGGGCTCCGGCAGGAGATAGCCGATCTCCTTCAGGAACGCCGTGTAGGCATTGATGTCGAATGCCTTGCCCTTGTTGGTGCGATGCCAGCCGTCGATCTTCGCCTGGAGCGTGTCGCGGAAGGCGAGCAGTTCGCGGTTCCTCGGCGCCAGGTTCTTCAGGATGGAGGCAAGCCCTGCCCAAAATGCATCGGGCGAGATCCCCGTTTTCGGCGTCGCCTCCTTCGCGATAAAATCGAACAGTTCAGGGGCGATCTTCAATCCGTGGGCATCGACACGCTTCATGATGGGCTTTCTTGGCAGGAAATGGCGATTTAAGGCTGTTTTCGGCTGAAAACTGCAAAATACGCGCCAAAAGGCGGCGTTCGGGCCGCCCTTTTAGCCATAAGCCGGGTCAATGAGAAGGCCCCCGGAGCGGCTCCGGGGGCCTCAAAAAGTCTCAAATATTGGCGGCGAGATCGACCAGTTCGTCGAACAAAATGCCGGTGTTTGCCAGCATCCGCTCGATCTCCTCGGTCGCGTCGGGCACCGAGAGGGTCGAAGTGTCGAGCACCAGTTCGGCCGATGTCGGCGGCTGATAGTCGTTGCCGACTCCCGTGAACGACTTCAGCGTCCCCGCGCGCGCCTTGGCATAGTGCCCCTTGGGATCGCGGCTCTCGCAGACATCCGCCGGGGTGGCGACGTGGATTTCGCGGAAGGCGCTGTCCGCAATGCGGCGCGCGGCGGCGCGGTCGTCGCTGGACGGCGAGACCGCGGCGACGATGGCGATGTGGCCGTTGCGCGCCAGGTGCGTTGCGACTTCGGCGAGGCGGCGGATGTTTTCACTGCGGTCCTGCGGCGAGAAACCGAGATCGCCGTTGAGCCCGGCGCGCAGGGTGTCGCCGTCGAGCAGGATCGGCGAGCCGCCGCCCGAGAACAGCCGGCGCTCCAGCGCGCGGGCCAGCGTCGACTTGCCGGAGCCCGGCAGGCCGGTCAGCCAGACCACCGCGCCGTTGTGGCGATAGCGCGCCGAGCGCTCGTCGGGACGCAGCGCCGATTCCACCGGCACGATATCGATGGGAACCGCGCGCTGTCCGGCGTCGACCGACAGCACGAGGCCGCCGCCGGCAATGCGGCCATTGACCTCGATCACCAGCCGCCCGGTGCGCGGATTGTCGGCATAGGGATCGGCCGCGATCGGCTGCGCCAGCGAGATGTCGATCTCGCCGACATGGTTGCGCGCGATCGCCCTGGTTTCCTCGTTCGACAGCGCGCCGGGATCGATCGCCTTTTCGATCGCGACCACGTTGGCGCGTGTTTCCCTCGTGCCGAGACGGACCAGGATCTGGTCGCCCTTGGCCAGCGGCTTGTCGTGCAGCCAGAAAATCCGCGCATGGATGCGGCGCGTGTCGCGCGGCGTGCTGCCTGCATGCGCGATGATGTCGCCGCGCTCGACGAACAGCTCGCGGTCGAGTGTGATGCCGACCGATCGTCCCGCGGTCTGGCGGCCGGCGACCGGCGTCAGCGGCCAGCTCTCGACCGACTTGATCTTCGCGATCTTGCCTGCGGGCATGATGACGATCTCATCGCCCGCGGCGAGGCTGCCGGACTCGATGCGGCCCGCAACAATGCGGCGGTCGTCGAATTTGTAGATCGCCTGCACCGGTAGCCGCAGGGCAAGCGCTTCCGCCGGCCGCGCCGGCTCGAGCGCATCGAGCGCCTCCACGACCGTCGATCCTTTGTACCAGGCAATGCGCGGCGTATGCACGGCCACGCCATCGCCATCGCGGGCGGAGATCGGAATGACAGCGGTGGGCGTAACGCCGAGGCCGGTCAGATGCGCGGAAATCTCGTCGCTGATTTCCCTGAAACGGTCAGCGCTGAAATCGACGCGGTCCATCTTGTTGACGACGACGGCGACCTGCCTGATGCCGAGCAGATGTAGCAGATAGCCGTGCCGCCGCGTCTGATCGCGCACGCCTTCCAGCGCGTCGATGATCAGCACCGCACCGTCGGCTTGCGAGGCGCCGGTGATCATGTTGCGCAAGAACTCGGCGTGGCCGGGTGCGTCGATCAGCACGACGTCGCGCGAGCGGGTGCGGAAGCGGATTTGCGTGGTGTCGATGGTGATGCCCTGGTCGCGCTCGGTCTGTAGCGCATCGAGCAGGAACGACCATTCGAACGGCATGCCGCGCCGCGCGCTGACGGCTTTCAGCATCTCCAGTTTGCCCTCTGGAAGGCTGCCGGTCTCGTGCAGCAGGCGTCCGACGAGGGTGGACTTGCCGTGGTCGACATGGCCGACGATGACGATACGCACTTGCGGACGCGTCGTGCCGTTGGGTGTCGTCGACAAAGCGGGCGTGGCCGACAGGGTTGGCGAGACGATCATATTCATGGTAGCGCTCACAGCAAAAAAGTTCGTCAGAGATAGCCGGCAACCCGCAGGCGCTCGAAAGCGTCCTCGGTCTCATGATCCAGCGCCCGGCCGGCGCGCTCCGGCACCTTGGTGGCGTCGAGCTCAGCCAGAATCTCGTCGATGTTGGAGGCGTTGGAGGCGACGGGATTGGTGATGTCCTGATCGCCGAGCGAGCGATAGCGCTTGCCGTTCCTGGCGATATAGAGCGGGATAATCGGGATGTTCTCACGCTTGGTGTAGGCCCAGATGTCGGCCTCGGTCCAATGCAGGATCGGGTGGATGCGCAAATGCGCGCCTTGCGGCGGCGAGGCGTTGAACTGGTCCCAGAATTCCGGCGGCTGGTCGCGCACATCCCATTCGCCTTCGAGGCCGCGCGGCGAGAACACGCGCTCCTTGGCGCGCGTCGCCTCTTCGTCGCGGCGGATGCCGGCGATCAGCCCGTCAAAGCCGTGCTTGGCGAGCGCCATCTTGAGGCCTTCGGTCTTGCGCGCGGCGGAGCGCGCGGCGGGCGGCAAGGTCGGATCGACGGCGTCAATCGGCGGGCAGGGCTCGACGCGCAGGTCTAGGTCCCATTCCTCCGCGTAATGATCGCGGAAGGCGTACATCTCGGCAAATTTCTTGCCGGTGTCGACATGCATCGCCGGGAACGGCACGCGGCCGAAAAAGGCCTTTCGCGCCAGCCAGATCATCACGTTGGAATCTTTTCCGAGCGACCACAGCAGCGCGAGCTTTTTCAGGCGTGCGAAGGCTTCGCGCAGGATGTAGATGCTCTGGGCCTCGAGCTGGTCGAGATGGTCCATCGAGGGGGCCGCGGAGACAATTTTCGGCACGGAAGATGCTTGAGTCAGCGGTGCCTGGCGCAATCCGTCCGTAGCGGCTTGCTGGGTGAGAACATCCATCTCTTCGACCTCGGCCTTGTAGGAGAGAATTCCATCTATAACCCGGAAGTTAGGAGAAATAATTTTCTCCTATTGTGGGGTTGCGGCACACTTAGATAGAAAATAATTTCAGTCAACCCCGAAAGTCGGGAAAGCGAGTATCATGCGATTTCTGCCCGTGTTCCTCGATCTGCAAAGCGGCGTGGCGCTGCTCGTCGGCGCCGGCGATCTGGCGCGCGCTAAGCTGCGGCTGCTCGCATCGGCCGGTGCACGGGTGCGCTGGTATGCGACCGATGGCGATCATGATCTAGCCGGGCTTGCTGCTGACGCTGCCGCGCGTATCGAGCTTGCCAAAGGCAATCCACTGTCAGCCGATTTGAGTGGCGTGATCGCGATCCTCTGCGCGGGTGCGGGCGATGTCGGCGTTGCGATGTCGGTGCGGGCCAGGGAAGTCGGGCTTCCCGTCAACGTGATGGATGACCTCGATCATTCCACGTTCATCTTTCCCGCCATCGTCGATCGTGGTGACGTCGTCGTTGCCGTTGGTACCGGCGGCGCTTCGCCCGTGGTGGCGCGCCGCGTGCGCGAAAGCATCGAGGCGGTGCTGCCGGCGCGGATCGGCGATCTCGCCGGTTTCATCGGCCGCTTTCGCAAATCCATTCATGCACGCATTCCCGAATTCGCGCTGCGCCGCCGCTTCTGGGAGCGCGTGATCGATGGCCCGATCGGCGCGCTGGTGCTCTCGGGGCGCAAGGACGAGGCCGAGAAGGCGCTCAACGATATTTCCGATGCATCCGCGTTCGCAGGCGGCGAGCGGGGCAAGGCCGTTGGCCATGTCACGCTGGTCGGCGCCGGCCCCGGCGATCCCGATCTGCTGACGGTGAAGGCGCTGCGCGCGCTACAGGACGCCGATGTCGTGTTCTACGACGAATTGGTTTCACCGGAAGTCTTGGATCGCGCACGACGTGATGCGGCCCGCGTGCCTGTTGGCCGCCGCGTCGGCAAGCCCGGCATCGGGCAGGACGCCATCAACAAGCTCTTGATCGAAGCCGCGCAATCCGGCCAGCGCGCGGTGCGGCTGAAGGGCGGCGATCCCTTCATCTTCGGCCGCGGCGGCGAGGAAATCGAGGCGCTGCGCCTTGCCGGCGCTTCATATTCGGTGATCCCGGGCATCACGGCCGGCATCGGCGCGGCCGCGCAGTTCGAAACGCCGCTGACCTATCGCCAGGAAGCGCTGCGCATCACCTTCCTGACCGCACACAAGGCCAAGGACGCCGAAGCGGTCGACTGGTCGCTGCTAACAGATCGCAAGATGACCATCGTCGTCTATATGGGCATGACCGCGGCGCCCTCGGTCCGCGAGGGCCTGCTTGCCGCGGGCCGCTCGCCGCGCACGCCGGTCGGTGTGTACGCACGTGTAACCCGGCCCGATGCGCAGGCCGTGGTCGGCACGCTCGCCGATCTGCAAAACCTCGTCGAACGCATCGAGGGCGGTCCTGCCGTTCTCGTGATCGGCGACGTGGTCGCGCATTCCGCGCCATGGCGCCAACTCGAACTCAACCAAGTGATCTGCAACCTGCTGGAAGCTGCCGAATGACCTCTCCGCTCGAACAAAAGAAAATCAGAATCACGGGCCCCTCGGTGGTGACCGCCAACCGGACCTGGGACGGCGCGGTGATCTATCGCACCGCGCAGCAGGGCTGGTCGATCGACCTGTCGGACGCCGCGATCGTCCGCAATTCCGACGATGCCCGCGCCTTGCTCGCTGAATCCGTCGCCGACGATGTCGGCGCAATCGGTGCCTATATCGCGCCGGTCGAAATCACCGACGGCGGCAAGATCGAGCCCGGTAACTTGCGCGAACAAATCCGCTCGGAAGGCACCACCATCGGCATTCCGGTCCCGGCATAAGGTTTCTCTGTCATGTACGCTTACGACGAACTCGACCGCACGCTGGTCAACGAACGGGTCTCGGAATTCCGTGATCAAGTGAAGCGCCGCCTGTCCGGCGAGCTCACCGAGGACGAATTCAAGATCCTGCGCCTCCAGAACGGCGTTTACCTGCAACTGCACGCCTACATGTTCCGCGTCGCCATCCCCTATGGCGCGCTGTCCTCAAAGCAGTTGCGCGCGCTCGCCCGCGTCGCGCGCCGCTATGACCGCGGCTACGGCCATTTCACCACGCGCCAGAACATCCAGTTCAACTGGATCAAGCTGGCGGAATTGCCGGATGCGCTGGAAGATCTCGCCGAGGTCGGCATCCATGCGATGCAGACCTCCGGCAACAACATGCGCAACGTCACTTCCGACCAGTGGGCCGGCGTCGCGCCCGGCGAGATCGAGGATCCCCGCATCTGGTCCGAGATCCTGCGCCAGCACACCACGCTGCACCCGGAATTCTCCTTCCTGCCGCGCAAGTTCAAGATCGCTATCACCGCCTCCGAGCACGACCGCGCCGCGATCAAGATCCATGACATCGGCCTCAAGCTGATCAAGAACGCCGATGGCGAGACCGGGTTCGAGGTGCTGGTCGGCGGCGGGCTCGGCCGCACGCCGTTCATCGCCAAGACCATCAAGCCGTTTGTCCACGGGCGCGATCTCCTCAGCTATGTCGAGGCGATCCTGCGCGTCTACAATCAGTACGGCCGCCGCGACAACATCTACAAGGCGCGCATCAAGATCCTGGTGCACGAGCTCGGCATCGAGAAGTTTGCCAAGGAGGTCGAGGAGGAGTGGCAGTTGTTGCGCGACAGCGCGCTGACGCTCGACCCCGCCGTGGTCGAGGATATCCGCTCGCGCTTTTCCTATCCGGCCTACGAGAAGCTGCCGCACATGCCGGACGAGTTGAAGCGGGCCGCGCACGATCCGCTGTTCGAGCGCTGGCGCCGCAACTCGGCCTTCCCGCACAAGGTGCAGGGCTATTCGATCGTCACGATCTCGCTGAAGCCGGTCGGCGCACCTCCGGGCGATGCCACCGCCGACCAGATGGACGCGCTGGCGGATCTCGCCGACCGCTATTCGTTCGGCGAAATCCGGGTCGGCCATGAGCAGAACCTGGCGCTGCCGCATGTCGCCAAGCGCGACCTGCCGGCACTGTGGAAGGCGCTCGACAGGATCGGTCTCGCTACGCCCAACGTGAACCTCGTCTCCGACATCATCGCCTGTCCGGGGCTGGACTACTGCTCACTGGCGAACGCGCGTTCGATCCCGATCGCGCAGGAGCTGACGCGGCGCTTCGCCAACCACGACACCGCTAATCTGATCGGCCGGCTGCACATCAACATCTCCGGCTGCATCAATGCTTGCGGCCATCACCATGTCGGCCATATCGGCATTCTGGGCGTCGAGAAGAACGGCGAGGAATTTTACCAGATCACCATCGGCGGCCGCGCCGACGAGAACGCGCAGATGGGCACGCTGATCGGCCCGGCGGTTCCCTATGCGGAAGTCGCCGACGTGATCGAGGACATCGTCGAAGCGTATCTGGCGCTGCGCGATTCCGAGGGCGAACTTTTCGTCGATACCGTCAAGCGGCTCGGCGTCGAACCATTCAAGGAGCGGGTCTATGCCACTCGTTAAGAACGGCCACATCGCAACCGATATCTTCTTCCATGCCGCCGACGGCACCGAACTGCCGGGTGATGGCCCCGTGCTGGTATCTGCCGCGCGCTTTCTTGGGGATCCCGAGGGGCTGCTGAAGCGCGCCGGCAAGGTCGGCGTGATCTGGCCCAACAGCCGGGACGTCGACGACCTCGTGCCGTATCTCGACCGGCTCGCCATGGTCGCGCTGGTTTTCCCGACCTTCCGCGACGGCCGTGCCTACAGCCAGGCGCGCCTGCTGCGCGAGCGCTACGGTTACGATGGCGAGTTGCGCGCCACCGGACAGGTGCTGCGCGACCAGTTTGTGTTCATGCTGCGCGCCGGCTTTGATGCGTTCGACGTCAGGAAGCAGGCCGATGCCGAAGCGTTCGGCGAGACGGCACGTCGCTACACCGTATTCTACCAGCCAGCCGGCGACGGCCGTCTGTCCGCGCTGAACCGGCGAATTCAGGAGCGCCATTCCGAGAGTGCCGGCCAGTGAGCGTCGTTGCGCATCAGGACATTTCAGACGCCGTGGCGCTTCCGCCTGCTGCGGAGCTCGACGACGTGCTGCGTCACGCTTCGCCCGCTGAGGTGATCGGGGCGGCGCTGAAGATCGTCGGCCGCGATCAGCTCGCGCTGGTATCGTCGTTCGGAACGGAATCCGCGGCGCTGCTCAAGGTGATGGCGGATGTCGATCCTGCGATCCCCGTGATCTTCCTCGACACCGGCTGGCTGTTCCAGGAAACCCTGGATTACCGCGACACGCTGACGCGGCGACTCCGACTTGCCGACGTTCGCTCGATCAAGCCGCTTGAGGAGACGCTGTCGCGCGAGGATCCGGACAAGGAGCTGTGGTTCAGCGACCCCGACGCGTGCTGCCGCATTCGTAAAGTGGAGCCGCTGGCGCGTGCGCTAAGACCGTTTTCGGCCTGGATCAACGGGCGCAAGCGCTTTCAGGGCGGTGCGCGAGCCGATATTGCCGTTGTCGAACAGGACGGCACGCGGCTGAAATTCAATCCCTTCGCCCATGTCTCGCGTGAGGAGATCGAGGCGATCTACAAGTCGGCCGGCCTGCCGCCACATCCGCTGGCCGCAAAGGGCTTCCTCTCCGTCGGCTGCATGCCCTGCACCAGCCGGACGTCGCCGGACGAGGAGACGCGCGCCGGCCGTTGGCGCGGCCGGGCCAAGACGGAATGCGGCATCCACACGACGGCGACTTCATAGGACAACCTCGCTGTCACACCGCGAACAAAAAAATGCGGTTTCGTTGACGCAAGGCCGGTTTCTCACGAGTTATGTGCAACGCGCTTCGACGACATCCGTCAGGCCGAATGGAGATCAAGATGGTCCGCCGTATTCTCGTGGTCGCTGCCGGCCTGCTCTGGGCAAGCTCGGCATTCGCCGCCGATGTTTCGCTGCTGAACGTATCCTACGATCCGACGCGCGAACTCTACGCCGAGTTCAACAAGGCATTTGCCGCGGCCTACCAGAAAGAAACCGGCAAGAGCGTCGAGATCAAGCAGTCGCATGGCGGGTCCGGCTCGCAGGCGCGCGCGGTGATCGACGGCCTGCAAGCCGATGTTGTCACGCTGGCACTGGCCTATGACATCGACGCGATTGCCGCGAAAGGTCTCATTGCCACCGACTGGCAGAAGCGTCTGCCGCTCAACGCTTCGCCCTACACCTCCACCATTGTCTTCCTGGTGCGCAAGGGTAACCCGAAGGGCATCAAGGACTGGGACGATCTGATCAAACCCGGCGTCGAGGTCATCACGCCGAATCCGAAGACGTCCGGCGGCGCGCGCTGGAATTATCTTGCCGCCTGGGGCTACGCGCTGAAGAAGTCGGGCTCGCCCGACAAGGCAAAACAATTCGTCGCCGATCTCTTCAAGCACGTGCCGGTGCTGGACACCGGCGCGCGCGGCTCGACCGTCACCTTCGTCGAGCGCGGCGTCGGCGACGTGCTGCTGGCCTGGGAGAACGAGGCGTTCCTCGCCCAGCGCGAATTCGGCAAGGACAAGTTCGAGATCGTCGCGCCGCCGCTTTCCATCCTCGCCGAGCCACCGGTCACCGTCGTCGACAAGGTCGCCGACAAGAAGGGCAACCGCGCCGTCGCCGAGGCCTACCTGAAGTATTGGTATACCAGGGAAGGCCAGGAGATCGCCGCCCGCAACTCCTACCGTCCGCGGGACAGCGAAATCGCGAAGGAATATGAAAAATCCTTTGCGAAGGTGGAACTGTTCACGATAGACGACGTTTTCGGTGGTTGGACCAAGGCGCAGAAGGAGCACTTCGCCGAGGGCGGCATTTTCGACCAGATCTACAAGAACTAGGTCGGGCCGCTGCAAGCCGTAGAATTGGGGGATTTAGTGAACGGAGTGCCGCGACGGCGCAGCACTTTGCCGGGGTTTGGCCTCACCATGGGGCTGACCCTGACGTGGCTCTCCGTCATCATCCTGATTCCGCTCGCCGGTCTCTTTCTCAAAACATTCGATCTCAGTCTCGAGCAGTTCTGGGGCATCGTCACCAGCCGCCGCACGCTGAATGCGCTGAGGATTTCCTTCGGCCTTTCCTTTTTAGCCGCCTGCGTCAACCTCGTGATGGGGATGGTCGTGGTGTGGGCGCTGGTGCGCTATCGGTTTCCGGGCAGGCGGCTGTTCGATGCCATTGTCGACATTCCCTTTGCGCTGCCGACCGCGGTGGCCGGTGTCGCGCTGACACAGTTGTTTGCGCAAAAGGGCTGGCTCGGGGCGCCGCTCGCCGAACTCGGCATCAAGGTGGCGTTCACGCCGGTCGGCATTTTCATCGCGATGGTCTTCATCGGCATTCCCTTTGTGGTGCGCACCGTGCAGCCGGTGCTGCTGGATCTCGACGTCGAGATCGAGGAGGCTGCCGCCTCGCTCGGCGCCAACCGCTGGCACACGGTGTTTCGCGTCATCCTGCCGAGCCTGATCCCGGCGATGCTCACGGGCTTTGCACTGGCGTTTGCGCGCGCCGTCGGAGAATACGGCTCGGTGATCTTCATCGCCGGCAACCTGCCGAACGTCTCGGAGATCGCGCCGCTGCTGATCGTGATCCGGCTGTCCGAATTCCGCTACGCCGACGCCACCGCGATCGCGGTCGTCATGCTGCTCGCAGCTTTCATCATCATCTTTGCCGTCAACCGCCTACAGCGCTGGGCGCAGACGCGAATTCCGGCGCATTGAGGGCACCGATGAGCGAACCGCAAGCGCTGACCTTTACGCCGCGCGACAACATCCATACCGAGCCGCGCGTGATCCGCTTTGTGATCGTCGCGCTCGCCGTGCTGTTCCTGCTGATCTTCGTCGTGCTGCCGCTGATCGTGGTGTTTGCGTCGGCGTTTTCGCGCGGCCTCTCGGCCTATTTCGCTGCGCTGACCGAACCTGAAGCGCTGTCTGCGATCAGGCTGACGCTGTTGATCGCGGCGATCTCCGTGAGTCTCAATCTTGTCTTCGGCGTGATCGCGGCCTGGGCGATCGCAAAATTCGAGTTCGCCGGCAAGACGTTCCTGGTCACGCTGATCGACCTGCCGTTTTCGGTCAGTCCCGTGATCTCCGGCCTCGTCTTCGTGCTGCTGTTCGGCGCGCAGGGCTTTTTCGGCCCGTGGCTACAGGCGCACGACATTCGCGTGCTGTTCGCGGTGCCTGGCATCGCGCTCGCTACCATCTTCGTGACTTTCCCCTTCGTGGCGCGCGCGCTGATCCCGCTGATGCAGGAACAGGGAACGCAGGAGGAGGAAGCGGCGATTTCGCTGGGAGCGTCAGGATTGCAGACTTTCTTCCGCGTCACTCTGCCCAATATCAAATGGGGCCTGCTTTATGGCGTACTGCTGTGCAATGCACGCGCCATGGGCGAGTTCGGCGCAGTGTCGGTGGTTTCCGGTCACATCCGCGGCGAGACCAACACCATGCCGCTGCTGGTCGAGATCCTCTATAATGAATATCAATTCGTATCGTCGTTCGCGATCGCCTCGCTGCTGGCCATGCTGGCGCTGATCACGCTGGTGGTGAAGACGATCCTGGAGCGGCGGCTGGACGAGGGACAAGTTCCAAGTGACGATTGAAGTCAGGAATATCGTAAAGAAGTTCGGCAGCTTTGCCGCGCTCGACAATGTCGACCTGAAGGTCGGCGACGGCGAGCTTTTGGCGCTGCTCGGTCCTTCAGGTTCGGGCAAGACCACGCTGCTCCGGATCATCGCGGGCCTCGACTGGCCGGACTCCGGTGAGGTGTTCTTTGACGGCGAAAATGCGCTGGATCATGGCGCGAGCGAGCGGCATGTCGGATTCGTGTTCCAGCATTACGCGCTGTTCCGCCACATGACCGTGTTCGAGAACGTCGCCTTCGGCCTGCGGGTGCAGCCGCGCGGCGTCCGCAAGAGCGAGGACGCCATCCGCGCCCGCGTCAAGGAGCTGCTCGATCTCGTGCAGCTCGACTGGCTGGCTGACCGCTATCCGAGCCAGCTCTCCGGCGGCCAGCGCCAGCGCATTGCGCTCGCGCGCGCGCTGGCGATCGAGCCGCGCATCCTGCTGCTGGACGAACCCTTCGGCGCGCTCGATGCCAAGGTGCGCAAGGAGCTGCGGCAATGGCTGCGCTCGCTGCATCAGGAAATCCACGTCACCTCGATCTTCGTCACCCATGACCAGGAAGAGGCGCTGGAAGTCGCCAACCGCGTCGTAGTGATGGACAAGGGTCGCATCGAGCAGATCGGTACGCCCGGCGACGTCTATGATAATCCCGCCACCGCCTTCGTGCACGGCTTCATCGGCGAATCCATCGTGCTGCCGGTGGAGGTGCGCGACGGCGCCGTCAAGCTCGGCGGCCGGAAGCTCGATATCGTCGCCAACGGCGCGGCCCCCGGTGCTGCAAACCTGTTCGTCCGCCGCCACGATATGCAGATCGGCCCGGCCGGCAGTGGCTCGCTGGAAGGCTCGGTCCAGCACGTCCGCACCTTCGGCCCGATCCAGCGCGCGGAAGTCGCGCTGTGCGGCAGCGAAGGCAAGACGGTGATCGAGATCGATGCGCCTCGCGACCGGGAATTGCGGACCGGTGAAACCATCGGGCTCCAGCCCCGGCGGTACCGGATTTTTGCCGCGCCGGAATAACACCCCCCTGGACCCCTGAGGAGCCTGCGAAGCAGGCGTCTCGAAGGATGCAGCGGGCGATATCGGGGCCGCATGGTTCGAGACGCCTGCTTCGCAGGCTCCTCACCATGAGGGTCTATCAAAAGGCCCGGAAGCACGCTCAAATCGGCCCTATTGTTCACCTTTCAGCCACGGTTGGTATGCAACAACGGCAGGCCAATCTTGGGGGATTCTTGTGATCATGCGGGCGATCATCGCCATTGCCGGGCTGCTACTGCTTTCTGGCTGCAATACCGACACGCAGCCGACCATGTACCTGTCCATGGCCAATGGCGGTGCCACGCTCGATCCGCAGGCGGCGGCCTCCATGATCTCCCTGTACCGGCAGAACAACGGCTTGGGTGCCGTGGCCGTCGATCCCGAGCTCATGAAACTGGCCGACCAGCAGTCCGAGGCGATGGCCAGCCGCAACAAGCTCGACCATGACGTCAAGGCGCCCCTGACCAAACGGCTCAACGCCGGCGGCTACCCGGCGACCCTTGCGGTCGAGAACGTCTCCGCCGGCTATCATACGCTGGCGGAAGCCTTTTCCGGCTGGCGGGATTCGCCCCCGCACAAGGCGAACATGCTCAAAAACGGTGTCACAAAATTGGGCATCTCGGCGCGTTACGCTCCAAACACCAAATACAAGGTGTTTTGGACGCTCATTCTTGCATCAACTGAAAAATCGTAAATTTGGTGTGATCGCCGCATGCGCCCGGCTGATTGACGCCGCGGTAAGTTGCGGCCACCGTGCGGCCCTTATTCGTTATTGATTGGCGGTCAGCATGGATCACCACCCTTCCGCGCCAGCCACCACGCCTGCGAATGCCCAGCGGGTCCTGGTCCTCCAGGGCGGCGGTGCGCTCGGCTCCTACCAGGCCGGCGCCTACCAGGCGCTCTGTCATTTCAGTTTCGAGCCCGAATGGGTCGCCGGCATTTCCATCGGCGCCATCAATGCCGCGATCATTGCCGGCAACGAGGCCCACAAGCGCATCGAGAGGTTGAAGGAATTCTGGGAGATGGTGTCCTCGCCGGTGTCGTGGAGCCCGGTGACGCCGGGTGATCGCGCGCGTTCGGTGTTCAACGAGACCAGCGCCGCGCTGATCGCGACCTTTGGCGTCCCCGGCTTCTTTGCCCCGCGCGTGCCGCCCGCGCCGTTCTGGCCGCCGGGCAGCCGGCAGTCGCAGAGCTATTACGACACCTCGCCGCTCAAAAAGACGCTGGAGCGGTTGGTCGATTTCGACCGCATCAACGATCTCAAGACCCGGCTGTCGGTCGGCGCGGTCGGCGTCACCTCCGGCAACTTCAAATATTTCGATAATTTCGCATTCCGAAAGTGCGGCAAGAAAATCGGCCCCGAGCACATCATGGCGTCCGGCGCCCTGCCGCCCGGCTTTCCCTCCGTCGAGATCGAGGGTGAGCATTATTGGGACGGCGGCATCGCCTCCAACACGCCGCTCGACTTCGTGCTGGAAGACGAGGTCAAGCGCGATCTCCTGATCTTCCAGGTCGACCTGTTTTCCGCGCGCGGTGAATTGCCGATCTCGCTGCTGGACGCGGCCGAACGCGAAAAGGACATCCGCTATTCCAGCCGCACCCGGATGAACACCGACAAGAACCGGAAAATCCACAATGCCCGCATGGCGGTGCGCGACCTGATCGGCAAATTGCCCGACTATCTGAAGAACGACCCTTCGGTCGATTTCCTGCGCGAGGTCTCCAAGGAGAACACCGTCACGGTGGTGCACCTGATCTACCGCAGCAAGAACTACGAGACCAATTCCAAGGACTACGATTTTTCCCGCGTGGCGATGGTCGAGCACTGGGATGCCGGCGTGCGCGACGTGCATTTGTCGATGCGTCACAAAGAGTGGCTAGAACGGCCGCAGCCCGGGGAAACCATGGTGACTTACGATCTGACGAGGGACGAACCCCTCGCCGGCAAAAAGGAGTGAATGAGACATGGCTAAACTTTCAGGCAAGACCGCAGTTGTGACCGGCTCTACCAGCGGCATCGGGCTTGCGATCGCACGCGCCTTCGCGAGCGCTGGCGCCAATATCGTGCTCAACGGCATGGGCGCGCCCGCCGATATCGAGAAGGAGCGCTCCGGCATCGAGACCGATTTCAAGGTCAAGGCGGTGCATTCGCCGGCCGACATGACCAAGCCCGCAGAGATCGCTGAAATGGTCGCGCTCGGCGAAAAGACCTTTGGCTCGGTCGACATCCTCGTCAACAATGCCGGCATCCAGTTCGTCTCGCCGATCGAGGACTTTCCGATCGAGAAATGGGATGCGATCATTGCCATCAACCTGTCGTCGGCCTTCCATGCCATCCGCGCCGCAGTGCCCGGCATGAAGAAGCGCGGCTGGGGCCGCATCATCAACACGGCGTCCGCACACTCGCTGGTGGCTTCGCCCTTCAAGTCGGCCTATGTCTCGGCCAAGCACGGCATTGCCGGTTTGACCAAGACGGTGGCGCTGGAGGTTGCGACCCACAAGATCACCTGCAACTGCATCAGCCCCGGTTATGTCTGGACCCCGCTGGTCGAGCACCAGATCCCGGAGACGATGAAGGCGCGCAACATGACCAAGGAGCAGGTCATCCACGACGTGCTCTTGGAAGCGCAGCCGACCAAGGAGTTCGTGACCTCGGAGCAGGTCGCCGCTCTCGCGCTGTTCCTGTGCAGCGACGATGCCGCGCAGATCACCGGCTCCAACTACTCGATCGACGGCGGCTGGACCGCGGAGTAGTGCCTCCGCGCTGCTTGAGACAGAAGACCGTCATGGCCGGGCATAGCCGTCCGAAGGACGGCGTCGCTTCC
This sequence comes from Bradyrhizobium lablabi, assembly GCF_018129385.1. Classification (GTDB taxonomy): domain Bacteria; phylum Pseudomonadota; class Alphaproteobacteria; order Rhizobiales; family Xanthobacteraceae; genus Bradyrhizobium; species Bradyrhizobium lablabi_C. Next base: position 238,792 of record NZ_JAFCLN010000006.1, on the reverse strand, counting down.
GCTCGCCTATGCCCGGCCATCCACGTCTTTCTTGCCGCAGCAGCCTCAAGACGTGGGTGCCCGGGACAAGCCCGGGCATGACGGAAGAGGGAGTCTTACTTCCCCGTCACCACCGGCGCGTCCGGAAACACCATCCTGTCATCCGTCCGGCAATAGCGGTCGGCGAACATGCGACCCACCGGGTGATAGCGGTCCATATGAACCCGCATCGCCTCGCGGTCCCACAAATCGTCGCGGATGTGGAAGTGGATGCCTTCTCCCATGAAGAGCTGGCGGTTGTTGATGTCGATGCGCTTCCAGGTCTTGCACTCCATCGCCCATGGCGCATCTGCCAGCCGCGGCACGCCGACCTTGGTCGAGGGCGCCAGCTTGAGGCCGAGATAATCGGGCTCGCCGATCTCGGGTGGAAAATCGCCGCTGGAATCGTGCATCGCGCGCGCCAGCGGCTCGTCGGTCAGGTTGACCACGAATTCGCCTGAGCGTTCGATGTTGATCACGGTATCCTTGATGCGCCCGTCAGGCCTCAGGTTCGAAGCAAACATGCAGAGCGGCGGATCCTCGCAAAACACGTTGAAGAAGCTGAACGGCGCGGCGTTGACCACGCCGGTCGGGCCGATGGTGGTGACCCATGCGATCGGCCGCGGCAGCACGAAGCCGGCCAGCACCTTGTAGCGTTCGCGGGGCGCAAGATCCTCGGGGGCGTATTCCATGATGCATTCCTGTCCGGCCGGAACTTCGACCTTAAAAATTCACGCGGTTCGAGATGCCGCCATCGACGACCAGATTGGATCCGGTGGTGAAAGACGAGGCGGGGCTGGCAAGGAATACGGCCGCGTTGGCGATTTCCTGCGGCGTCGCCATGCGCCCGGTCGGATTGCGCGCGAGCGCGTCGGTATAGCGCTTGGGCGCTTTCTGCTCGGTCATGTGCCAGACGCCGCCCTCGAAATAGACCGTGCCGGGCGAGACGACGTTGACGCGGATCTTCTTGGCCGCATGCTGCCGCGCCAGTCCTTTCGCCATGTGGATCAGCGCCGCCTTGATCGGCCCGTAGGAACTGGCGGTGTCGGCCTGCGCTGCCGAGATCGATGAAATGATGATGAATGCCGCGTCGCCGTTCTTCTCGCCGCCGGCTTCGAGGAACGGACGGGCCGCCTCGAACGCGTTCACGGCGCCCAGCACGTCAAGCCGAAAATTCTGCTCCCACGAGGCGGGATCGCCGCCCAGCGCCATCGCGCCGGCATTGGAAAACACGATGTCGATGCCACCGAGATCGCGGTCCACGCCGGCGATCCAGGATTTCAGCGCCGCGCTGTCGGTAATGTCGATGGAAGCACCCGTTGCCTTGGCCCCGGTGGCCTTCAGCGCTCCAACCGTCGATGCAATCTGATCCGCATTGCGGGCGCAAATCGCCACACCCGCGCCTTCGCCGGCCAGTGTATCCGCAATCGCCCGCCCGATGCCGCGGGTGCCTCCGAGCACGACGGCATTCTTCCCCTTCAACCCAAGGTCCATCGACGTTTCCTCTTTTATCCGCTGTTTGCGGACATCGTAGCGGCTTGGGAAGACTTAATGAAGTCTTCGCGGCTCAGGGCGGTCTGCCCGGGCAGCATGCGGGAAAAGCAGGGAAGGTGATTTGGCCGCGCTTATGCCGTGCGCTTGCCGAACGCCAGCACATGCAGCCCGAGCCGGCGCCGCACGATGGCGAACAAGAGCACAGTCTCGAATGTAAGCGCGATCGAGGTAGCGGCCGCCGCGCCATGGCCGCCAAAGCGCGGCACCAGGGCGATGCAGAGCACGAGGTTCATCACGAAGGCCAGCGCATAGGCCAGCGCGCAGATGTGCTGATGGCCGAGCATGTTGAGCAGCCGCTCGACCGGGCCGATCGCCGCGCGCACGACCAGGCCAACGGCGGCGATGAACATGATGTCGTAACCGACGACGAATTGCGGCCCGAATAGCCAGAGCAGCGGCTTGCCGAATGCGAGCAGCACCAGCGTTGCGCCGAGCGAAGGCCAGAACGTCCACTGGATGGCGTGCGCGACGTAAGCCGACAGCCGTGCCTTGTCGCCGAGCTCATTGTATTCGGCAAAACGGTGCGCCGTGGTCGCCGACATCGCATAGTGGATGAACGACACCAGCGCCAGCGTCTTCACGACGGCGAAATACACGCCGACTTCTTCCGAGGAACGGAACTGCTGTAGCACCAGCACATCGGTGTAGGATAGCAGGAGATAAAAACCTTCCACCATCAGGATCGGCAGCGAGATTGCGAGCCAGCCGCGGAAATCATAGGCCTTTGCGCCCGGTTCGACATGGCGGGCAAGCCGGCGGTTGAGCACGATCATCTGCCCGATCATCGCGATCCACACCGCCGCCGCGCTGGCCAGCATCGCCGCGGTAGCGCCGAGACCGAAGCCGAGCGCAAAGGCGCCGGCGGTGAGGCCGATGATCAGCGACTGCCGTACGATGAATTGCGGCATCAGGCCGAGCCGCATCCAGTCATGCGAGCGCGCGATGCCGTCCTGGGTATTGGCGACCACGAACGCCGGCAGCGTGGCGCAGCCGATATAGAGCGGTGTGATCGCATCGGCATCGATCCAGGGCGACAGCAGCCTGACGATGCCCGCCAGCCCCATCGAGACGGCGGCGGAGACAATAAACGTCATCCAGCGGCTGCCGGAGAGGAAACCGCGCAGCAGCGCATGCTCGCCCCGCGTGCGGTATTCCGGAATGATCTTTTGTGCCGAAGCCGAGATGCCAAAGTCCATCATGCTGCCGAGCAGCAGCACCCAGGTCCAGACATAGACATAGATGCCGTAATCCGAACCGCCCATCCAGCGCGCCAGCAGGATCTGCGAGGCATAGGCCAGCATCGCGCTGAGCACGCGGATGATGAAGATGGTGCCGGCCAGCCGCTTTGTGACCGAGGCTTCATGGTGCCCGCCGAGCAGCGACTTCAGCCGCGCCAAAATGCCGGCGTTTGAAGCGGTGGCGGGCTCGGTTTCCATCACGGCCAAGAGGGATCGTCCCCGGTAAAGCCGCGAGGGGGCGGCGACGATCCGCTCTATCAACCAATCGTTAAGATTCGGTCTCTCGCAGGACGCCAACCGACACGGCCGCACGCCAGGCGGTCGTGTCGGATGCGCTCGTCGAAGAGAGACTTCAGCCCGCGATCGCGCTCTCGCGCTTGCACTCAATCGGATACGGCAAGCACGGTCACGCTTCTGGTCCCGCTGCCGGGCGTCTGGAATTCGATCCGTTGTCCCGCCGACAAACCGATGAGGGCCGCTCCAACGGGCGTGAGGATCGAGATGCGGCTCAGCTCGATGTTCGCTTCGTGCGGATAAACCAGGACCACCTCACGGGCGATACCCGTCTCATCGTCCCGGTAGGCGACCTTCGATCCCATCCTGACTACGCCCCTCAGTTCTTTCTCATCGGCCACCACCGATGCGCGTTCGATTTCGCGAGCGAGAAAGTGAGCGACCCGCGGGAAGAGCTCCATGCTCGAGTTGGCGAGAGAGCTGAGGCGACGCGAATCGCTCTCGGTGACCCTGATGTCCGGCAGCGCCAGCTCTTGCTTGCGGGGCCGGTTGGCTTCGATGTTACGCACTGATTTCTCCTTGTTCTCAAGCTACGGTTGGTCCCGGATCATCGTCAAATTGGATTTTGCTTCCAGCCGCGCGGGCCTGAAACGGCGGCACCACGTTAGTTTCCGATCGTCCTCTTCAGCCGCGACACGGGCAAGTCGTCCGAGGCGCGGATAATCGGATGCGGTCAATGCGATTGTTGGAGGAGGCAGCACGGCACACTCCTTCTGTTCCGAGGCGAACTGACCCGTGAGAGTCAACAAAACTGAGGGAAAACTGTGAAAGAGTCCGGACGGCGTGACGAGCCGTCCGGCTAACCGCCTGCTTGGAGGCGACCGGCGTGCAGACCAAGACGCGCGATGCGCCGGTCAATTTCGATGACGTAGGTCATGATATATAACTATAGTCGTCCGTTTCCCCTGCAACATTGCGACGAAACCGCGCAGCAATTGTCGTTGATCGGCCGGCGAGCGGCTTGGTCACTGAGGCTTCATGGAGTTTGCCGAGCCGCGCCCCTCGGCTATTTCCGCACCGTCCGCGTCGGCGTCAGGGTGCTGGCCGGCGCCATTGGCGAGATCGAGAATGTGAGCCACGTGTTCCAGCCGGCCGGACGATTCTCTGCGGCAAACTCGCCGTATCCTTTCAGGTTCAGGTAACCCTGCATGTCGCCGACGGGAAACAGAAAGCCGACCTGCGGCCCGACGCCGAGCACCCGGGATCGGAATCCGCCGAGGACGGGAAGCTGGCCGAAGTCGTCGGTCACCTGCTGATAGGCATAGCCCAGAAGGCCGACGAAGGTCTGCTTGGACAGGAACCGGGAAGCGCCCCAATCCAGATGGAAGTCGATGCCGTTCTGATACTGCGTATCCTGATTCTTGAAATTGTAGGTGAAGCCTGCAACGGCGGAAAATTCATGTCCCGTCTGCGGATTGAAGTAGGTGTAGCCGCCGCCGCCGTCGATCGCTGCGTGACCGATGCCGAGATTGGCGAGGCGTGTTGGACTATAAGCCCCGACGGGAATGTCGCCGGTTACGTAGGTCATGAAATTGTGCACGCCGGCGTTCCACTTCAGCGTCGCCTGCGGATAGAGGTCGCCGACCGAGGTGATCGAATCGCCGAAACTGCCCGTGCGCGTCACCGTCAGCGGGCCGACGGCCGCCGTCAGGGTGCCGGCAAGGTTTGCGCTCGATCGCCCGAACAATCCGACCACGCCAATGGCAAGCTGTCCGCCCAGCACGGGCGTTGCGAACGTGTATGTGGGGTTGAGGAGAACGAGGTCTCCTTGCGCATTCAGGCTGAGGTTCAGATCGACGTTCACCGTGGCAGGCAATCGGCCGACCTGGATTTCCCTGGCGGCCGCTGTCGCGCCGGAGGCGCTCACGCTGGTATGGTAGTAGACCTCTGCCATCGACCAGCCGGGGACCTGGGGCGTCGCCGCAAGGCTGCTGAAGCGGCCGGGAAGCCAATATGAAACGCCGCCTTCATCGGCATAGACCGCGGACGGGATTGACGCCATCGCCATCGCGATCGCCGCGCCTCTGAACCGAAGGCGAATTCCAGGTTTTGCCGGCCGCCGCCGGTTGGACTGCCCATCTCTCCGAAGATCAACAAGACGCACGACCCCCTCCTGCATTCCGAGCGTGTCGCGAAACGGTTGTGCCGGTCTGATCAGCGGCGCAATCTGCGATCAGGGTTGGCGACAAACGGCAGCTCCATGAGGAGCTTGGCAATCAATTTCGGCACGCAGCTTCCCGAGCATTTCGAGCCAAATCGGATCGTTAGTCTTGCCATTTCACGCCAATGGTGGGGAATAATCCGGCGTTCGGCGGATCGGCTCGCGCTCAGAACACCGAGACGCTAGCCGTAATGATCAAACTCGCTCAACGCAATTCGGACCTCCCGCGCAAAATCCACCAGCGACACGGTAAATGCTGCGATGGCGACGATAAACAGAATGGCGACGCCGCGCTCATGCTGGATGTGAAAGAACGCACTCACGAACCCGACGACGATGACGATGCTGATCGAGATGCTTCCTACGACGGACCAGAAGATCGCGCGATTGACCATGGCGGCCCGTCGGACAAGACGTGGCAAATCGGCCTTGAGCCGGCGCCTGACCGGATCTTCGTCGGAGATTCCGTTCAGGTAGATCGATCTGTCGATGATCCGGTTCAGGCGGGCGATCAGCACGGCGATGAAGGCCGCCAGCGCACCGAGCAGAAACGCAGGTGCGGCCGCCTGGGAAATGACGACGGAGAGCTGACTGATCGAGGGAGTATCTGGCAGCATCGGTGCGGGGCTTCATGCTTCTGCACCGCCGCTCAACTTTCCTGTTGGCGGCGGTGCAGCGCGACCACGACGTCTTTCGTGCGGGCCGGCCTTGCGAGGCCGGCTGAATTCAAGCGCCCACTTTGCGAGCCGCAGGCACAGTCCACGTGCCGTTGATGATCGACGGGTCCGTTTCCTGCGGCCAGTACATGCGCAGCATGAGGATGAAATCTCCGGCGGGCGCCGGAAGCCAGTTGGATTCCTTGTCCTTGCCCGGGGAATCCTTCTGAATGTAGAGATCGGTCGACCCGTCCGGATTTTCCTTCAGGTTCTCCCGCGCGCTGATCGAGTAGCGGTTGAGCGGATTGTTCACAAAGAAATAGCCGCTGTCGTACATCGTGAGCGACCAGAAGCCCTCGGCGGGAGGCAGGTGGCCCTTGGGAAACCGCATGACGTACTTGTTGGCGCCATTGTACTTGTGCCCCTCCGCGTCCTTTTGCGAGGTCGGGTAGACCGCATCCTGCGGACGGTTGGCGCCGAGTCCAATTGCGGTGACCAGGGCCCGCATCAGGTAGTCGGTGCCGTAGATGCCGGTCTTGGTCGTGAAGGCAAAGCCATTCTCGTCATGGATGGCCTTGTTGATCTTGAACTGAAGCATGATCCGGTCGAACGAGAGCTCCGGCACGCGCTTCAGGAAATCCGCCTTCAGCTTGCTCTCGTCAAAGTCCTGCCCGGGAACGATGCCGATGCGGGCGAACTTGGCGAGCTGGGGCGCATCCGCCGCGTAGGGCGGATTGGCTTTCATGAGTTCGCACAACAGCTTGAAATACGACACCGCGTCCATGCGGTTGACCTGGTCGCGGACGGCCGTCTTCATGTCGATCGACGGATCGACCTTTCCCGGAGGTGGCGTGTATGGCTTGCCGTAGGCGCTGAGCGGCACGAGCTTGCATTCGTCTTGTAGCTTGTGCACCGCCGCGTAGTCTTCCGGCGTGCCGGTGCAATAGATGCGGCCGAGCAGCCACACGATGTTGGTCTGCGACTTGTAATGCTTCACGCCATCCGGCAGCGTGCCTTTCCATCCGGGGCCGGTGATCGCGTAGGTCTGCGCCCCGGTGCCGGTGGTGCGCTTGCCGGGCACCTGGAACACCGTCGTCCAGCCGTCCAGCATCGGCATCAGGAAATAGCGTCCCTTCATGTCGGGGATGCTGAGCACCCACGGTTCTTTCCCGACGTCGATAAACGAGGTCGTGTAGAGCGTGTCCGCGTTCGGCGCCGTGACGTCCCGGAACGAGGCGTCGGGATACTGGCGCAGCTTGATGATCTGCCCCATCGGCGCCTTCGTTCCCACGGGTTCAGCGACGTTGGTGAGAACCCGGCGGGTCATCTCCATCGTCACCAGCGGATAGCCGAATACATAGGCATCGCTCGCGAGCCAGAAATCCTCCAGGCCATGGCCCACACCGAGGAAAGAATCCTGGGCGAGAGATGATCGTGTTGCGGCCACTCCTGCCAGCAGTCCCATTCCACCAAATGCAAGGGATCGACGGGTGATGTTCATCGTTATCTCCTTCCTGAAAGTACAAGTGAGGGGTAGTGATTTCAGATTTGACTCAGGGGTCGACGAGGCCGACAGCGAATGTCATCGATGATTTTGCTGTCGGGATGAATTGCGCAGCACTGCGGCGGCGATGCCGCCAATTTGCGCGGCTCAATAGCAGGGCGGATAGGGATAGTATCCGCAGCGGGGCGCGTAGTACGGATAGGCCGCGGCTCCCGCCACCGCCGCTGCGCCCGCAAAGGCAGCGCCTCGGTAGAACGCACCGCGCCAGGCCGTGCGGCGGGCGACGCCGGCAAAAGACAGCGGCGTGAACGGGCGGCCGATGATGTCGATAAAGACCGATGCCGGGCCGTCAGCTCCCGCCAGATCTCCCTCGAGTATATCGACGTCGAAAGTCAGCTTGTCGCCTTCAAGCCTCGGCGATTTCAGCACCACGACGGCATCGAGCACCGATGACCCGTCCTTCTTGAATCCGGACACGGTGGCGTTCGGAGGATCTTTCGCAAAATTGTCGCTGCCGTTGCCCCAATCCTCGACGATTCGCGATGTGAGATCGTGACCGGCTGCCCGGACAGGCCGATCGGCAAACACGATCGCATTCGGCGAAATCCCGGTCAGCACGAGTTTGCCGTCCTTCAGGCTCGCGCCGCGCGAATTGAGGACGAAGAGGGAGGGGACGACTTCCGGCTTGGCCTGGCCGATCGATTTCTCGAGCGGCACGTGCGGCTTGCTCTCGGATGCTGATTGAGCAGAAAGATTTTGGGGGCAGGCCAGCAGGCCGCCGGTGCAAAGTGCGATCAGAGCAGCGCGAAGTGTCATGGTTGTTATCTCCCTTGAAAAGTCGGGTTGTTTTGCTTTTCGGTCGGCTCGCATGGCTTCAGAAAACGCCCCGCGGATCGTTATCGCTTTGTCAGGAAAACAAGGTCGGCCCGTTGGAGCCGGTAGTTTCGACTAGCAGTGTCGCTTAACATTTCGCGCCAATCGGACCGCGCGTCTTGCCATTTCGCGCCAATCGTCGCGAATAGTTCAGCGGTCGATCGCGCAGGGTCTACGGCGTGCCGGCTTATGCTTACGGGCACGTTGCTGCCGCCTGTAAACAACGGGTTGAACTTTCATCAAACGCGCGAAATTGCGGCTGAAGCTGCTCGCATTGGCATAGCCGAGGAATTTGGCGATATCCGACAGGCGCTTGTTGGAGTCTGCGAGCAGGCGGCACGCGATGCTCAGGCGGACTTCTGCAAGCATTTCGCTGTGACTTGTGCCCATGCGGCCGAGATGACGCTGCAACGTGCGCGTGCTGACCTTGAGGGCGCGAGCCGTGCCATCGAGGGTCGAATCGCCGTGCGACAGCGATGCGACAATTCGAGCCCGGACTGCGTGTGATGAAGGTAAACGGATAGCTTTCATCGCAGGTGAGCGTGAAACCTTTGCTCCCTCAAGAGAAATCAAGACCGGCGGTTCGATGTTACAGGCGTTTCGCCGACCGGTCTGGCCATCAGCCGCCAAATCTTCACGAATGGATTTGGTTGGGCAGCTTCCCCTGCTAATCTGCGATCGCGGCACATTTTCCGGGGCAGATAGTAATGACCGTCATTCCGTTGACCCGTTGCCAATTTCTCATGCCATTTGCTGAGCTTCATTCGGAGATCGGCGGGCCCACCGCGGCGCTTCTCGCGAAATTTCAGCTACCTACCTCCCTGGAGGAAAAAGCGGATCACTACGTGCCGCTGCTGCCGGCCGTGCGCTTCGCGACCGCCGCCCAGCAAAAGCAGGGCTTGTCGGAAATCGCCTTTCGGGCAGCCCAAAAAACCTCGTTCGATCATTTGAGCGATGCCATGCGGACTCGTATCGGCCATTCGCCCACCCTTCTGCTGGCGCTCGAGCAGATGTGCAAGTGGGCGTCGGTCGAAGATACAAACCTGCGTCTATGGCTGGAGCCGTGCGGCGCAAACGTGAGGATTTGCAGCAGGCTCCTTGGAACAGAAGGCATTCCCTATCTCGAAATCTCCCAATGGCTTCAGAACATATTCGTCATCCACATCGTCCGTCAGTTCGCCGGGGCGAACTGGTCTCCGGGCGTGATCGCGTTTGAAGCCGCCTATGCGCCGGGCATCGAGGTTCAATCGCATTGGCCGCATACACGCTTCATATCGGGTCAGAAGGCTTCGTGGATTGAAGTGCCACGGCAGTTCCTGAGCCGTCTCAATCGCACGGATGTCGTCGGATCGAATTCGCCCGAGACGGAGCGGCAGCCTTTCGGCAGCGATGTCGTCAGCGTTCTCAAGTTGACCTTGCCGGCCTACCTCGACGAAGGCGGCCCCGCGATAACGCAGGCGGCCGAGATGATGGGGCTGAGCGTCCGGAGCCTACAGAGGAAACTGTCGCTGGCGGGGCTGACCTATTCGGGCCTGCTCGAGCAGGTCCGCTTCAACAATGCGATAAAGCTGCTGAGCGACACCGAGCACAAGATCATCGATGTGGCGTTCTCATCGGGTTATGCGGACCCCGCCCACTTCTCCCGTGCTTTCCGCCGGATCTCCGGGTTCACGCCCCGGGAGTTTCGAGACAGACACATCAACGGGACAGGTTGATCCCTCGTTCGGCTCCGCCCTAATCCAGACTGGTATTGAACTCGTACGCCTTGCCGTCGCCGACCAGCGTGAATTTCAGCGCAGCGCCATCAGGCTTGGCGCCGGGCGGCAGGCCGTCGAGCTCGAACTCGAACCGTTTGACGCCGGGCGGGCTGCGCTCCACCAGCTTTGGAATCGGCAACGCCCAATCCGGTGTCGGGCCCTCGACGAACAGGTCGAGCTTCCTGACCTCCGGCGCACTCACGTCCACCAGCACGTTCACCTTGCCGTCGCGCTTGACGTCGCGGATGGTGAGCGGATTGGGATCGCCGATATTGGCTGGCTTCGGCACGGCGTCGAGCGCTGCCGACAGCGCGCCGTCCTCGGTGCTGGCGACGCTGGCGAAGGTGAGCTCAGCGTTCGCTTCCACCGGAACGCACAGCTTGTCGCAAACGGCGTAGTGGATATCCGCGCGCAGCGTCACCGGTTTGTCCGCGCTTTTGGCGACGATGCGCAGCGGCAGCACCACCTGTTGCTTGTAGCCGATCGAAAAGCCGCCGGCGCCGTCGTCGAACTTCATCGGTGCCGGCCACAGAACCGTCACCGCATCGACATTGTCGGATTTGGAGAAATCGAAACGCGGCGGCACCCCGGAATCGCCCGGGTTGCGCCAATAGGTCTTCCATCCCGGCTGCATCTGGAACGCAATCCCGCCGAGCAGCACGCCGCCGCTGCGCGATCCCGCGATCAGCCGCACGGCCGAATGCGCGTCGCGCTGCCATGGCGAGGAGTCCTGCGCGCGTACCGGCAGCGCATAGGCGCCCGCCAGCAAGGTTGCGACGCCAACGGCGGCGCGCATGGGAACTATGACCGTCATGAGACGTCTTTACAGGTTGACACCAGTGCGAGCCATTGAACTGCTTGTGATATGCGACGCCAAGCTTGATTGACAGAAACCCTACCCGATATCAGGATATGAATCAGCGAGAAGGGCCTTTGCGCATGAGCCAAGGCAAGTCACAGAGCGGCGCGACTTCCAGGCCGACCGGCGGCAAGCCCCGCATGGGGCACAACCGGCCCGAGGACGGCTATCTCGACGGCCAATTGCTGGTTGCGATGCCCGTGATGGGCGATCCGCGTTTCGAGCGCTCGGTGATCTATATGTGCGCGCATTCCTCCGAAGGCGCGATGGGCATCATCGTCAACCATCCGGCCGGCAGCATCGATTTCCCGGGCCTTTTGGTGCAGCTCGACATCATCAAGACCGCCGACCAGATCAAGCTGCCGGAAGATGCCGAGCCGATGAAGGTGCTGAAGGGCGGCCCGGTCGATACCGGACGTGGTTTCGTGCTGCACTCCAGCGATTTCTTCATCCAGGACGCCACGCTGAGCATCGACGAAGGCATCTGCCTGACCGCGACCGTCGACATCCTGAAGGCAATCGCCAGCGGCGCCGGCCCCAAACACGCGATCCTCGCGCTGGGCTATGCCGGCTGGGGCCCCGGGCAGCTGGAAAACGAGATCCAGCACAACGGCTGGCTGCATTGCGACGCCGATCCCGAGCTGGTTTTTGGCGGCGATGTCGAGGAAAAATATTCGCGTGCATTGCGAAAGATCGGCATCGACCCCGGCATGCTGTCGAATGAAGCGGGGCATGCGTAGCCGCTAGTGCCGCCACATCCTCGGTTGTCGTCCCTGCGAACGCAGCGACCCATAACCACAGGGGCCAGTTGCAGCAAAGGCAACTGGCCCCTTGTTTTCTAACGACAGGCCGCGGCGTATGGGTCCCGGCGTTCGCAGGGACGACGAAAGGCTACTCCGCAGCTTCCTGCGCCACCGTCGGCGCGGTGCCCGCCACCGTGGCGCGGCGCATGTCGCGCGGCTGCGACTGGTCGTAGCGGCGCACGCGGTGCATGGTCTGGCGGTTGTCCCACATCACGAGGTCATGCAGCTTCCATTTGTGGACGTACACAAACTCCGGCTGCGTCGCATGCTCGTTGAGATCGCGCAGTAGCAGCCGCCCCTCTGGCACGCTCATGCCCTTGATGGCGCCGGCATGCGATGACAGGTAGAGCGACTTGCGGCCGTGCACGGGATGGGTGCGCACCAGGCGTTGCAGCACCGGCTTGAACATTTCCTTCTCTTCATCGGTATAGTCCAAAAAGCCGAGCGATCCGCGCGAATACATCAGCGAGTGCTCGCAGATCATGTTCTCGATCTCGGCTTTAGTCTCGTCGTCGAGCGCGTCATAGGCGGCGCGCATGTCGGCGAATTCGGTGTTGCCGCCCTTCGGATTCACCACCCGCGCCGACAGCAGCGAGAATTTTGCCGGTATGGGACGGAACGAGCTGTCGGAATGCCACAGCCAATTGCCGAGGTTGAACAGAGCGGCCCGGCTGTCGCGCGCCAGCACCTTGCCGTCCTTGCCGAGGTTGGAGACGTCGTTCAGCCCCGTGGTCAGCCGGTAGTCCGCCTGCTTCACGACCGTGCCGCCGCGCGCCTCTTCACGCTCGCCGAAATTCAGCGCAAAGGCCATTTGCTGCTCGTCGGTGATGTCCTGGCCGTGGAATACCAGCACGGCATATTTATCCATCGCCGCCTCGACCTCCTGCGCCTGCTCCTTTGTGAGCGGCTTGCGCAGGTCGAGGCCGGAAACCTCGCCCACAAAATGCTTTTGCAACTGGCGGATCGCCAAGGGCATGGTCGTCTCCCTGATATTCTTGCTTGCTGAAAAGGTACCGCCGGGCGGAGGGATGTCAACGCTCGGAAAACCCCGACCGACGCACATCTGTCATGCCCGGACTTGATCCGGGCATCCATCAATCTTCGCAAGAAACCTTTGTTAGGGATGGATTGCCCGGTCCCGTCTCCGCCGAGGCTACGCCGGACCCTCAATCTCACTCGGCCGACGAAGCGTTAGCGAAGGCGGCAAAGCCCAGCCAATGACGATCTCACGCGTTTCGCGCCATCAGGCCGCCGTCCACCGGAATGACCGCGCCGGTCAGGAACGAGGCGGCCGGCAGGCACAGGCTCAGCGTCATATGCGCGACCTCCTCGGGGTCGCCGTAGCGGCCGAGTGCGGTGCGGCGTTTGGCGTAGATCGTCTTGTGCTCCTCGGGAATCCGGTCCGTGATGCCGGTGCGGATCGGGCCGGGGCAGATGCAGTTCACCGTGATGCCCTCGCGGCCCAGTTCCACCGCGAGTGAGCGCGTCAGGCTGGTGACGCCGCCCTTGGCCGCAGAGTAGGGGCTGTTGGTGGCGGTGGCGCCGAGCGCTTCGGTCGAGGCGATGTTGACGATCCGCGGGCATTTCGACTTGCGCAGGTAGGGCAGCGCGGCGCGGATGATACGCGGATGCGCCGTCAGCATCACGGCGAGCGCCCTGGTCCAGGCTTCCTCGTAGCCTTCGTCGTCGATCGCCGCGCGCAGCGACAGGCCGGCATTGTTGATGATGATGTCGAGCGAGCCGAATGCTTGCGCCACCTCATTGACGACCTTGACGATGTCATCGCCCTTCGACACGTCGAGCGTCCAGGCCTTTGCCTTTCCGCCGCGCGCCTTGATTTCATCGGCCACCGCCTGCGTGCCCTCGGCGGTAATGTCGGTGACGGCGACGTTGGCGCCTTCTGCCGCGAAGATCAGTGCGGTGGCGCGCCCCATGCCGCTGGCGGCGCCGGTGACAAGAACGGTGAGGCCTTTGACCGAACGGCTCAACTCTCTGAAGTCGGACATGAAGATACTCGCGGAGGAGGGATGCGTTGCGAAAACATTGACAAGGCTGGCACCGATCCGCAGACAGGTCAAACAACCAGCAACAAAGATGCAGGGAGCGCGCGATGAACGAACTCGATTTCGGCGGCAAGGAGGTGCTGGTGGTCGGCGGCTCCAGCGGCATCGGCAACGGCATCGCGCAGGCCTTTCGCGCCAAAGGCGCGCGCGTTCATGTCAGCGGCACCCGCAACTCGGCGTCCGATTACAAGGCGGAGGAAGGCTCGCATCTCGACGGCCTGCAATATTCGCAGCTCGATGTGAGCGATCCCTCGGCGGTCGAGAAATTCAATCCCGGCTTCGACCGGCTCGACATCCTCGTGCTGTCGCAGGGCGCGGTGGTCTATCGCCGCGGCGAATTCGAGATGGAAGGTTTTCGCAAGGTGCTGGAGGTCAACCTGATGAGCCTGATGGCCTGCGCCACCAAATTCCATTCGCTGCTCGCGGCAGCAAAAGGCTCGCTGATCATCGTCTCTTCGACCGCGGCCTATCACTCCACCATGGGCAACCCGGCCTATAATGCCTCCAAGACCGGCGCGATGGGGCTGACCCGCACGCTGGGCGAGGCCTGGGCCGAGAACGGTATCCGCGTCAACGGCATCGCGCCGGGCCTGGTCGACACCAAGATGACCAAGGTGACGACATCGAACCCGAAGCGGCTGGAAGGCGCGATCGAGCGCATACCGCTGAAGCGCCTGGGCACGCCGGCCGACATGGCAGGCGCCGCATTGTTCCTGGCCTCGCCGCTGGCCTCCTACATCGTAGGCCAAACGCTGATCGTCGATGGCGGCCTCATTTTATAGCCCGAGGCGTTTCGAGTGGAGCCTGCTCCGCACCCGATGCGGGGTGGATACCGGTTCGCGTGAAGAAAACCCATCAGACCAAAGAATTGGAACTGGCGCGCGGCTTGCCGGTTACTTCCTCAAGACATCAGGGAGTGACCATTATGGACAAGGATCGGATCGCCGGGGCGGTAAAGGATGCTGCCGGCAAGGTCGAAGGCGCGGCGGGAAAAATCGCGGGCGATACCGGAACGCAGGCGTCCGGCGCTGCGCGCGAGGCCGAAGGCACGATGCAGAATCTCTATGGCCAGGCCAAGGATGCCGTGCGCGATGCCGGCGAAGCGGCGGCCGATTACGCCAAGGATGCGCTCGGCAATCCCGGCGAAACGCTGCGTGGCGGCTCGCAGGCGATGGCGAAGACCGTGCAGGACAATCCGCTCGGTGCGCTGCTGATCGCCGGCGGCATCGGCTTTGCGCTGGCGCTCTTGATGTCGCGCCCCGCGCGCCGTCCTCCGCCGCGCTGGCGCTATTACGGCTGACGCGAAGCTCCAAAGTTTCTCCTCATCCTGAGGAGCCGCGAAGCGGCGTCTCGAAGGATGCAGGCCCGTCTGTGGCCTCATGGTTCGAGACGGCGCTACGCGCCTCCTCACCATGAGGGTCCAAGGTCATCTCCAGAAACTACTCGCCGCTGGCCCTTCGGCCGCGCGTCCCACGGTGCCCGGCGGTCGCGGCACGTTAGCCGGTGGACGCGGCCCGGCCGCCGGGGGCCCCTGGCGCGGGGGTGGAGCCGGAGCCGGTGAGGCACCGAAGCCGCCGAAGAAATCGCGAAACGAGGGTGCCGTCTGCGCAGGCCGCACCGGCGGCGGCGCTTGTCTCTTTTGCTGTTGTTGCTGCTGTTGCAGAAGCTGTTGTTGAAGCTGCTGCTGCTGTTGCAGCGGCGTCAGCGGCCGCTGGATGGGCGCAGGCGCAGCCGCCTCCGGCGCGACGTTGGCCACCGGGGTATCGCCCTTGGCCTGTTCACGGCCTACTTCGCGGCGTGGCCAGGCGAAATCGTCGGCGCGGCCGGCGGGTGGTGCCAGCGCTTCGCCCTTCACCAGCGTCCGCGCGGCGAGCGCATCGACCGCGGCCGGACGCGAGCCGGGACCGCCCAGCAATTGATCGGTGCCGACGGAGGAAGCCACCAGCGGCAGGATCGGTCCCGCCATCGGCCGCGGCGCGGGCTGGCCGGGCGTAGCATTCGGATCGGGGGCCACCGGCTCGCTCGGCAGCGCGATCGGGCCCGAACGGCCGGCCAGCAGCCGGGTGATTTCGCGGTCGACATAATGCGCAAGTTTTCGCGCGCCGGGCTTGGTGAAGTATACGCCGTCATAGGAGCGCAACTGGCGGATCTGGCCTTCGAAGTCGGGGCCCTTTTGCAGGAAGCGGCCGGCTTCATCGACAAAGCCGTCCCAGACGTCGACATAGGTGATGCCGGCCTTGCCCGCGCCGTCGCGATACAGCGAGTCCAGGAACAGCATGTCGGAGGTGCCCTTGACGCCGCGGATCGCGGGCAGGCCGACCCACAGCACCGGCACGCCCTTGGATTTCAGCACGGCGAGCAATTCCTCGATCTTCTTGCTGTAGAGCTCGACCCAGCGCTCCTCGCGGAATTCGTAGAGGCTGTTGGGGCCGCGCGCGGTTTTCTCCGGCGCGGCGGCCGGCGGCGCATCGGCCGCCTCGGCGTCATCGGCCTCGGGCTCCGCAGGCTTGTCGTCGGGCTTTGCGGCGGTATCGGTTCCGCCCTCGGGTTTTGCCGCAGGCTTGTCCGCGGGTTTTGCGTCCGGTTTGCGCGCGTCTTTCTTGTCGTCCTTCTTGTCCGCTTTCTTGTCGTCTTTCTTCTCGACCACCGGCTCACGCATCGCGACGCGGTCGTTCATGCCGAGCATGACGACGATGGCATCGGGCTTTTCGGTCGCCAAAATCCCCTTGGCGGCGGCGGCCCAGTCGGAAGGCTCGCCCTTCGGCTGGTACTTGATCAGGCCGGAGGTCGTCCTGTGCTTGCGGATCACGCCCATGTCGGGGCGTTCGTTGTAGGCATCCTCCAGGCCATAGGCGAGCCAGTCGGCCATGCCGTCGCCGAGCACGAGGATGGTGCGCTCCGGCACGAAATTCGGGTCGCGCTTTTCCGGTGCCGGCGCCCGGGAGAAATCCTGCGGGGCTACGCGCTTGGGCGCCTGCTGCTGGAATGGCGCAAAGAAGTCGCTGCCGAACCAGCCGCCTCCGCCGCCAAATCCGCCGCCGCGCGGCGCCTGGCGCTGCGGCGGTCCGCCGAAATTGAAGAACTGCGCCGAAGCCGGCCCGACGATGCCCACCAGAAGCGCAATCGCGACCCCCAGCGCGACCAGCGGGCCGGGCTCGGTGAGGATGCGCAGGAATCGGTTTGGCTTTGGCATTCGGTTCAGCGGCGAAATTTGGTGAAGCGTCCGACCATAATAGCGGAATCAGGCCGCAAGCGGGCGGATTTTCCACCATAAATCGGGGAACCGCGGCCGGCGTCAAGCTGGCCGCCAAACTGTTGTTTTTGAAGGTTACTTTTGTCTCGGGAACATGGCGTTTTCGAGCGAAGCGGACACCGGTTCGCGTCAAGGAAACGCGTCAACCGGAAAGCCTCAACGCCCCCGCAGCCGCTCCAGCACGTCCGCAGAGGCAAATCCGTCCGCGGGCGCCCCGATGGAGGCCTGGAACGAGCGCAGCGCATTGCGGGTCTCCCCACCGAACTGGCCGTCCGGGGTGCCCTTGTAGAAGCCGCGCTGTGCCAGAAGCTGCTGCAATTCCAGCCGCTCGGCGCGCGACAGCACCCGTTCCTGCCGCGGCCAGGGCTGGATGAACGGCGCGCCGCCCCGCAGGCGGTCGGCGAAATGGCCGATCGCCAGCGCATAGGCTTCCGCGGGGTTGTATTTCATGATCACCCGGAAATTCTGGAGCATCAAAAAGCCCGGTGCTTCCGCGCCGGCCGGCGCCAGCAGATAGGCCTTGTCATTCGGATTCGGGTACGGCTTGCCGCCGGCGCGCTTGACGCCGAGATGGTCCCACTGCGCCAGCGTCATCACCTTGGAACGGTCCGCCAGCATGAAGTTGAATCCCTTGGGGATCACGATCTCGTAGCCCCAGGTCGCGCCGCTCTGCCAGCCGTCTTTCTTGAGGTTGTTGGCGGTGGAGGCGATCAGGTCATAGGGATTGTCGACGACGTCGCGGCGGCCGTCGCCGTCGGCATCGACCGCATAGCGCTTGAACGCGGTCGGCATGAACTGCGTCGGGCCGAACGCGCCCGCCCAGGAGCCGCGCAACTGCTCGGGCGTAAGATCGCCGCGATGCAGGATTTCCAGCGCGACCAGGAACTCATCCTTGAAATACTTCTGGCGGCGGCCGATGCAGGCCAGCGTCGCGGTGGAATTGAGCACGCTGCGATCGCCGATCTGGGTCGAATAGTTCGACTCGATGCCCCAGATCGAGGCGATGATGTAGCGGTCGACGCCGTAGGCTTTTTCTACCGCGTCGAACTCTCGCTTGTACTTGGCGAGGATCTCGCGCCCCTTGGCCATGCGATTGTCGTTCACGAGGATGTCGAGATAGTCCCAGATCGCCTTGGTGAATTCGGGCTGCGAATCCATCAGGTCCATGATGCGCAGGTCGGGCGAAAGGCCCGCGGTGAATTTTTGAAAGCTTTCCTGCGAGATGCCGCGGCGTGCGGCATCGGTCCACATGCCGGCGACGCAATTGTTGAAGTTCGCCGCCGCCTCGCGGATCGCACTCGCCGTCATCAGCGGATGGCCGGAAGCGCCGTCCTCGCCGCTCCAGGGCGGCGCGCCGCCGGGGCCGGGCGCGGCTTGCTGCTGCGGCGTGCCGGATTTCGGAGCGAACAGGTTGTTGAGGAAGGTGGAGACGCCGTTCTCCGAAGATTGGGCGCCGGCCGCAATCGGCGATAGCAATGCGGCAAGCGCAAGCGCGCCTGCCCAGGTCTTCAGCAAAGCCTTCATCCAGGCCTTCATCAAAGGTACGTTCCGCCGCTGCATCCCTGACCTGTCAGCCAAATATTCGCCGGCCCAAGAGGACCCGACCCGGTTTCCAATCGTTTAACAAGGCAGGATTGCGGTGCCGCCTTTTCGTCGCACCATACATCCGCCTTTGTTCCCGGCTGCAAACCGGATAACAAGTGCAATTAAGCTGAAATCCCGCTCCCTCAAGGCCTTTTTACATCTCATGAAAATCCGCAAAGCCGTCTTCCCGGTCGCCGGCCTCGGCACCCGCGTCCTGCCTGCCACCAAGGCGATGCCGAAGGAAATGCTGACCATCGTCGACAAGCCCTTGATCCAGTATGTGGTCGACGAGGCGAGGGAGGCGGGCATCGAGCATTTCGTGTTCGTCACCGGCCGCAACAAGGGTGTGATCGAGGATCATTTCGACAAGATGTTCGAACTCGACACCACGCTCGAAGCCCGCGGCAAGAAGGCCGAGCAGGAGATCCTCGCCGCCAACCAGCCCGAAGCCGGCGCCATGAGCTTTACGCGCCAGCAGGCGCCGCTTGGCCTCGGCCACGCCGTATGGTGCGCGCGCGACATCGTCGGCGATGAACCCTTCGCCGTGGTGCTGCCGGATGAGCTCGTGCTCAACACGCCGGGCTGCCTGAAGCAGATGATCGAGGCGGCGACCGCGCTCGATGCCAAGGCCAATCTGATCGCGGTGGAGGCGGTGCCCGACGATCGTACCCACCAATACGGCATCTGCGGCGTGGGAAAGCGCCACGGCAAGATCTTTGAGGTCGACGGCATGGTGGAGAAGCCGCCGAAGGGCACCGCGCCGTCCAACCTTTCGATCACCGGCCGTTACATTTTGCAGCCGGAAATCTTCAAGATTCTCGAGACGCAAGAGCGCGGCGCCGGCGGCGAGATCCAACTCACCGACGCGATGATCGGGCTTTCGAAGAGCCAGAAATTCTACGGCGTCGAGTTCGAAGGCGAGCGCCACGATTGCGGCTCGAAGCCCGGCTTCCTGCGCGCCAACATCGCCTTCGGCATGGCCCGCGACGACCTTCGCGACGGCCTGCGCGCCGAGATGAAGAAGTATTTGGAGAAGTAGCTCGCGCGTTTAATCACGACTGTCATCATCCGCGAAGGCGGATGATCCAGTACTCCGAGGCGCTTGTGATTGACCGAGAAGCTGCGGCGTACTGGATGCCCGCCTTCGCGGGCATGACGATTGGGGCTAAGCCACCAGCGACAGCGCCGGCAACTCCGCCACCACGGAGCGGTTGCGCCCGCCGGCCTTCGCGGCGTAGAGCGCCTTGTCGGCGGCTTCCAGCAGCAGCGACCAGTCCATCGACGGCGCGGGCGTCAGGCTGGCGATGCCGATGCTGACGGTATTCACCGTCGGCCCTTCCGACCATTGCATGACCTTCAGCCGGATCGTCTCCGCCACTCTCAGCGCGTCGGCCGCGGCGCAGCCCGGCAGCAGCACGGAAAATTCCTCGCCGCCATAGCGCGCGGCGCAATCGCCGGCCCGCCGCACCGTGTCGGTGATGCAGATCGCGATCCCGACCAGCACCTGGTCGCCGGCCTGGTGGCCGTAGGTGTCGTTGTAGGCCTTGAAGTGATCGGCATCGATCATGAGCAGGGCCAGCGGCGTATTCTGCCGCGCCGCCCGCCGCCATTCGGTATCGATCTCGGCATCGAACTTGCGGCGGTTCTTCAACCCGGTGAGGGAGTCGGTGGTGGCAAGCTCCTCCAGCTTGTCCTCGGCGCTGGCACGGCGGCTGATTTCGCGCGCAAGAAAGAACGTGGTGGCGAGCACGAATGAGATCAGCCCCAGCATGATCGCGCCGATCCGGATGGCTTCCCGCCGCCACATGCGCAGGATCGCCTCGGTCGGCTTTCCGACCACGACGAACAATGGACCGTCGCCGCTGCGCCGGACATAGAGCCGCGGGATCGCATCGACCGGACCCTTTCCGGCATAGGATCCGCCCGCCTTGAGGTTGTCGGCGCTCCAGCTCCGCACGGTCGCGAGGTTCTTGCCGATAACGTCGAGGTCGAACGGCTTTCGCATGATGATGGTGCGGTCGCGCCGCAGTACGGTGATGGTGTCGTCCGGCGCAAGGTTCAGCCGCTCGAACAGTTCGTGGAAATAGCTGAAGCGGATTGCGCCTGCGACGACGCCGACAAAGCCGCCATGCGCGTCCGAGATGCGCCGGCTCAGCACGATCGAAAAAGCCCCGCGATGCAGCATCGGCTTGCTGACGAACAGCCCGATATCCGGATTGGTGCGATGAACGGCGAAATATTCCTCGTCGCTGCGGCTTTCCGGCAGCGGGTCGAGCGTGGAGGCGTCGATCGTCAGCTTGCCGTCGGCGTCGAACACCTGAATCGCGCCAAAGTGCCTGGCGCTGGCGGCGTGGTCGAACAGGATCAGGTGGCGGATTTCCTTGCTGACATGCTCGATCTCCGGCATCACGAGGTTGCTCGCGACCGCACGCAGCGAAAGGTCGTAGAGCTCGAGGTTGCGGCTGATATCGGCCTCGATGCCGGCCGCGAGGTTTTCCAGCGTCTGGCGCGCCAGCTCTTCCTCGCTGCGGCGCATGTCGAGCATCACGCTGGCGCACACGGCGGAAAAGCCAATCACGGTGGCAACCGACGAGGCGATCAGCAGCTTTCCCGATAGCCGCCAGCGCCTCTTCGTCATGTTCCTGTGCCGCCGGAAAAACATCGTCCCGCTCCCAATCCCCCTTGATGCACCCGGATTGGTTGCGGCGGGCTTAAGTGGCGACACCAGCGCGGGAATGCGTTAACGGTCCGTTGACGAAGTTGGACCAAGTCCACCGATCTTCGAAGCCGGGGAAGGCCAGTGAACGATTACGATCCGCTGCGGGATTATCTGAAGAAGCAGACGCTTGCCGAGCTCGTCCTGTCTTTCGAGCAGATCGAGGAGATCATCGATGCGCCGCTGCCGCGCGCGGCCCAGCGCGCCTCGTGGTGGGAAACGCTGCGCAGCCCGCAGGAGAAGATGCCGCAGCGCGAGGCGTGCCTGGAAGCCGGTTACATCGCGACCAGGCAGGCGGACGGCAAAAGCGTAAAATTCAAGCGGATGCCGAAGCGGGAGCGGTGAAGGCCGTTTCGTGCGGGCCTAACGGAAGGGCCATCCACTGAGCCAGGCGAACCTTCGCCGCGGGACAGCCTGCTCCAGCACCTTCATTCCGGCTTCTTCAAAATCGGAAAATGAGCGCCGGTAGGCTTTCGCCGACGCGATCATGGCGTCCGCAATCTGCTTGCGCAGTTCGCTGGAATCTTTTCCTGGCGGGATTTTCTTGCAGACATCCTCGAGTGCAGCGGTCATGTAGGCGAGGGTGTTCTGGTCGAGGTTGAGAAGCATGGACATATGTCTTGCAATTCTATGCTCGGGGTTCTGACGCGATCTTGATCGCCTCAAACGTCCGCGGGGCGTTGCGAAACCGTCTGAAGTTCACCTGATTCACCGGCGGTCCTGTCGGTGATGGCCGGCGCGGCTTTCCTCAAGCTGGGGCGCGCTTGCTGCCCGGCTTCCGCAACGCTCAGGCGCTCGATCCATTCGACAACGCGAACGACGTCGGAGAAGAAGGAAAATTCCTGCTCGGCACTTGCGACTCCAAAATATGTGCGTCCCTTCTCGTCCCGCATGGCTCTTCGCAGGCGCCGCGCGAAAAGCGCGAGTTGTTCGTTCGACGGATTTTGCGGCGCCGATTGGCCGATGGTGCGTCGGTCGACGCCGGAGCGTCGTTCGCCAATCAACTGCCTTTCGGCCTCCGATCGCGTGTCAATTCCGGACCTTCTGTCGCGAATGATCATTCCAAATTTCCTTCAGTCGAAAGCCACGCCCATCTTGAAGCCTCTGCGCCAGACCACATGGCAAGGCAGTTTTAGTTTGTCCTCAGGCACGATCAGCGTGAACGCCGAAGGCACGGTCGCGCTCAGATCGGAAAGCTCGAGCGCAGCACCCGTGACGGAGAGATCACGAATGGTGCAGGGGGTCTTGTCGCCCCCGTACTCGATCTGGGCGGGCTTCGAAACGCGATAGCGTGGGGCAATGCGGGTTTCGACCATGGCAAGCGGCGCATCTGCTGAAATTACTTGCCGCATGATTGCGGGGAGCGGTTAAGACTCCTCTCAAGATTCCTTCGCCAAGGCTGCCGGCATCGCGGTTCCGGTGTGCCTGCCGGCAAAATCAGTATCGAAAATCGGCAGCAGGCGCGATGCGACCTCATCGCCATTCCCGCATTGAGCGGACGTTAAGCGTCCTGGCGCACGATCGCCGCATGAAGATATTGGTTGGCGCAGCCGCCGGCTGGATTGGTTTTGTCTTCGCCGATGCGGCCCTTTTTGACGGCCGGACTGTTCGGAGCCTTTCGTGCTTCGCACGGGCGGTAGCGGCAGGCTTTGGCCTCCATTTCTAGCCTGGCGCTGCGATTGCACAGACAGCTTTTGCGATCGGAATGCCGCGTAGGGCCTCGGGATCGTTCGAATGACGGCTTCCTTTCTGGAAGAGCTGGACGAAGCAATCCGAAACGGTACGCCGGAGAGCCGTGAGCGCGCGCTTTGGTACGCAACCGATCTGCTCATGGTCGGCCGCTTCACCGACGACGAGATCTGGGTTTTCGGTGAGGTGATTGGAAGGCTGGCGGTTGAAATCGAGTTCGCCGCGCGCGCAAGGCTGGCGGCAAAGCTCTGCCGCATCGACCATGCGCCGGGACAGGTGCTCGACAAGCTTGCTTCGGATGAAGCGATCGAAGTGGCAGGCCCCGTCCTTCGATACTCCGAACGCCTCGATGTCCGCACCCTGTTGAACACCGCAAATACAAGAGACCAATGCCACTTGCTCGCAATATCACGGCGGCGTTCGATACCCGAGCCCGTGTCGGATGTCCTCGTCACGCGTGGCGATCGGGCCGTGGCGCAATCCGTCGCCGTCAATGAGGGGGCGCGGTTGTCCGAAGCGGGATTCCTCGCCCTCATCAGGCGCTCGGAAAATGACGGCATTCTCGCCGAGAACGTCGGTCTTCGCCAGGATATCCCGCGCCACCTGTTTCAGCAGCTGATTGCCAAGGCCTCGGACGAGACGAGGCGAAAGCTGGAGCGCGAACGTCCCGAACTGGCTGTCGCGGTTGACGCCTTCGTCGCGGATGCCACGGCATCGCTGCACTCGAAGTTCGGGCCTGCCTCCCCGCGCTATTATGCGGCCAAGAAGGCCGTTTCATTCAAGCACCGGCTCGGTGAGTTGCAGGAGAGCAGCATTCTTGAATATGCCCGCGCACGGAGAACGGAAGAGGCCATTGTCGGGCTTACACTGCTGTGTGCGTTGCCTTCCGACGTGGTCGAGCGGGCACTGGCGGAAACGAGCCGGGAGTTGCTGCTGATTCTCGCCAAGGCACACGAGTTCTCCTGGGATACGACTGCGGCGCTGCTGTTCCTCGGAGCGCCTCACTTCACGATTTCCAGCCACGAGCTCGATGAATTGAAAGAACAGTTCGCGCGCCTTCATGTGTCGAGTTCGCAGGAAATCCTCGCGCACTACCGCGATCGCAAGAGCAGACTTGCATCGTGCGCGCCCCGCCGCCTGCCGGAGATGCGTGCTTTCTGAGTCTTGGCCATGCGCCGGCCCGGCCGGCGGCGCTGAAGCAAAGCGCGCCTTCAATGCGATGATGACCATGAAGAAAATCGACGTGGCCGCGATCGAGGCGGCACGGCGCGGCTGAAAACTGCGTTGCTCACGCAGATGGCCCAGCTTGCGGTAGCACAGTCGCTGACGGTCTGCCTCAAATGCAAAGGCTGAGCACCTTGATGGTGCAATCCTTGGATTTGGGCCGGTCTTTGGAAGCCGCTTCACGCTTCACGGCCACCAGCGGCTCCGTGTCTTTCTTGCCTTTGCCCTTGCTCGGCTTCGGCTCGTAATCGCCGGCGATCACCATGGCCCAGTAGGTGCGCTTGCCGCTGGCATCCTTTGCGCTGGCAATGCCGACGCGGGAGGCATTGTGCAGCAGGAGGTTCTTGCGGTGGCCGGAGGAGTCGATCCACTGGCCGAGCGTCTTCTCGAAACTCTCGTAGCCATAGGCGATGTTCTCGGCCGCGCGCCCGGCTCGTGCCGGCGCCATCCGCCTGCTGAACGGACCGAGCACGTCGTGACTGAGATTATCCCTTGCCGCCATGGCGCGCGCCTGGTCCATCGCAATGCGGTCGAGCGTTGCATCGCGCACGACGCGGACTTCACCGTTCTTGAGCCGGAAGCGGGAGATCAGTTCGGCCGGGGAATCGGCGGCCATCGCAGGCACGGCTGCCAGCAGCAGAAAGCCTGCGATCACCCTGCCGACGGCACGACGTGTCATCGTCCCCCAGATCCCCATTGCCTCACCAGGCCAGCATCATGTCCGGCCGCTTTTCCGTCGGCAATGTGGACGCTTTGAGGCAGGCGCCGCTGGCTCAGATTTCGCAGTCGGTTGAATTCAAGGCCTTGAGGAGGCCGCCGAACGCCTTCAGCCGGCATGGCTCGGGGTTGGCAGCGGCCTTTGAGCGCTGGGAAACGACGGTCGGCTTGATGCCGGCTGTCTTGATACCGGCCGGCTTGATACCGGCTGTCTTGATGCCGGCTGGCTTGGGCTTCGGCTTGTGGCGCGCAGCGGCAGCGGCCTTCTTCGGTTTTGGATCGTGCCGAGGGCGGCTGATCGGTTTCGGTGGCTCCGAAGGAGCGATACGAATGTCTTCCGACGCAGAAGCAGGCTCGTCGACCAGAGCAGGCTGCTCCGGTGTCTCGCTGCTCGCGGCGGCAATCTGCTGTGGTGTCTCGCTGATCGCAGCGGCCATTTGCCGTAGTGACGTTTCGTTGCTCGCAACGGCGACGTCAAGCCGATCGGCCTTCGCCAATACCCCCTGTGAATCCGAAGCGCCCATGTTTGTCTTGGCAACGGGCTGAACGATCGAGATCGTCTCGGCAGCCGGTTGGACGGCCGGTGCGGCAGTGCGCGCCGGTGTATTGAGTTCCATCGCCGATAGCACTCCCACACCCAACGGAATGAGGAGGCCCAACGCCACCATTCTCAGCATGATGCGGCTCCAACCAAACCTTGTGCCTGCTGAAAATTCTCCGGTCTAATGAGGCGATCTGGCGGCGGTTGGCCTGAGAACCGGGCGTTCGGAGAGAGTGTTTGCCGACAAGGTTAATGCCGGCGAGTGCCCAATGAGACGCTGGAGCGTCTTGCCTGGCGCCATGCAGCTGTGGGTCTGCTCTTATCTGCTCCAGTCCTGCATTGCGACGGTTTGAGCTGTCATTGTTCGCCCGTAGCCTGGCGGATCTACATCCTTGCCGCGTTTAAGATTGCCGCCAGTAATGGGCAGGCTCTCTGCGCGATCTGCAAAAATCGCAGGAATATTCACGAGCGGCAGTTCGTCTCCGACTAAGCATCCTCCTCACGAAGGAGGCACAGAATGAATTCACGGGTCAAACGGCTAAAACTCTATCATAGTCCGGCGGTGCGCAGTGCGCGCGTGAAATGGCTGCTGCACGAACTGATGGGCGACGACTTCGACGTCGAGTCGGTAACGCTCCACAACGCCGATCAATACCGGGAAGAATTTCTGGTGCTCAATCCGAACCATGCCGTTCCGGTGCTGGAGATCGCGATGGAGGACGGCAAGCCATTTCACATGATCGAGAGCGGGGCGATGGTCGCATTGCTCGCCGATACCTTCCCGGACAGGAAGCTCGCGCCGATCCCTCACGTCCTCTCCATGGAGCGCGCGGATTACCTCCAGATGCTGCATTTCGGTGCGTCCTCCATGGACATGATGCTCTGGCAGATTCGCATCCATGAGGATGTTCTTTCCGCAACCGAGAGGGACGACAGGACCATACGGCGATATCGGCGGAAGTTCGCAGCTGAGGTCGAACCGCAATTGAAGGAACGCTTGAGCAGGGCGCCGTTCATTTGCGGTGCCGGCTTCTCGGCCGCCGATTGCGTCGTCGGATACAACGTCCTCTGGGCGCAGGCTTTCCAGTTGTGCTCCGACGCGGTCTTCAGGGACTACGTCGCCAGATTTTCGGCGCGCCCCGCATTCAAGGCGGCTTTCTCGGATCGGCACCAGTTCACGCGGATAGTGCCTGAGGAATGCGAACTCAAAAAGAGATTCACCGGCTGATTGCCGGCCTCGAACGGGGCCGCGGCGCTCCCCCTCCGATGAGGGATCAACCGCCGGCAGTCCCACTGCAACGCAAGCCGGAAATCGCGATCAAGGCGCATAGCGGACCATGCTGCCGTCGATCGAGGCCTTCGAAGGAACAGCATCATGAACATTTTGGAAAAAGCAGCAGGAGATCGCCCGGTCCTGGTCGTGGCGGCTTTGAAGAGCGAGTTGAATGAGGAACGCGCCGGAGATGACGTGGAAGTGGTGTTTTCCGGCGTCGGAAAGATCAATGCGGCGATCGCAACGGCCGAATCGCTTCTCAGGCGAAGACGAGCCCTCGTCGTGAACTACGGCACTTGCGGCAAGATCAGCAAGGGTCTCCACGGCCTGGTCGAGATATCGCGCGTGGTCCAACGCGACATGATGGCAATGCCGCTCGCGCCGCGCGGCGTCACCCCGTACTGCGAAGACCACATCCTGGAATCCGGCCGGGCCGGCGCGGTGTGCGGCACGGGCGACAGCTTCGTTACATCTGACGATCCGTGGCTCGCCGCGAACAGCGTCGATGTCGTCGACATGGAGCTCTTTGCAATTGCCAGTGTCTGCAAACGTTTTGGCGTGCCGTGGCGAGCCTTCAAATATGTAACGGACGCCGCGGATGACGCCGCACACGAGCAGTGGAATGCAAATTGCGCTCCCGGCGCAGATCTTTTCTGGGATCGGCTGGGCGCCGCGCTGGTTTGCGACACCTAGGCAAGTGAGCCCCGCGACAGCGCGATGACCGCATTGAAGAACCGGCGCCCGCTCACGGATGTGAACGCGACAGACAACGTCGTTGCCTTGCACTGCTCGTTGAGCTCCGGGCAACAATGGAGCCAGCTCGTCGAAACTTGCGCAGGCATATGCAACGCCGTTGCCCCGGACCTTTCGGGCTACGGCAGCAATCCACCCTGTCGCAATCCCGCGACGTCTCGGCTGGATGCGGAAGCGGAGCCATTGTCGCGGCAGTTGGAGGTGCTTGCAGGACCAGTTCATTTCGTCGGGCATTCGTTCGGTGGCGCCATCGCGTTCAAGCTCGCGACCAGCGAACGTCTTGCGCACCGGGTTCGTAGCCTGACGCTGATTGAACCGGTACTGCCCACGATCCTGCTTGAACGCGATGCCGATCGCCCGCTGTACGACCTGTTTGCCGCGGCGAGCGAGCGCATATGTGCCCCGATATGGTCGGGCGAGAAGGAGCTTGCTCTACAGAGGTTCCTCGCGTTCTGGAACGGGCCGGGCTGTTGGGATTTGCTGTCATCAGGCAAGAAGTCACTCCTCATGGAGCGCGTCACCAAGCTGGTCGGCGATTTCTCCGCGATCTTCGCCGAAAGGGATACGGGCGAGGCGGCCAGGCGGCTGGCGGTGCCCACATTGCTGATTTCAGGTGGTGCCTCACCGCAACCGTCACAGCGGATGGCCAGACGTCTCGCGGCAACGATGCCGAACGCCCGGCACATTCACCTTCCGCTGGCAGGCCACATGCTGGCCATCACGCATTCGTCGGAGCTGAACCCGAGGATCTTGCGGCACGTGATGACCGCTCGAGGATAGGGGCGCGATGCGGGCCACGGGATAGCGGCTTGTCGTGGAAACTCGGCGGTTGTTGCCGGCAGCATCCTGTGACACCATCCGGCTAACTTGTTTTTTATGACTTTCGGAACCCTATGCCACGTCGGAAATATGCTTGGGAAAAGCTGTCGGATGAGCAGTTGCTCAAGCAACGCCTCAGCAGTCTGAGGGTTAAGGTCGAGGGCACCTGGCTCGAGGATTGTGTCGGCGCTCTCAATGAGGAGCTACAGGCGCGGGGCATCAGGCTGCGGCCGCACACGTGGATTTCGAGCGAATGGTTCAGTCCGGCGGATGTGCCCGGTATTGCGATTCCGTTCTATCTGGCCCATCCGCGCCTTATGAAACTCGAGAAGAAGATGATGCTCGACGTCGAGGGCAGCACATGGTCCGAGTGCATGGCGATTCTCCGTCACGAGGCGGGCCATGCCATCCAGCATGGCTATCAGTTGCAACGCCGCCGGCGTTGGCAGCAATTGTTCGGCCCGTCGTCGAAACACTATCCGCTCTACTACCGGCCCAATCCGGCCAGCCGCCGTTATGTCCAGCATCTCCGGCTCTGGTACGCGCAGAGCCATCCGGACGAGGATTTTGCCGAAACCTTTGCAGTGTGGTTGCGGCCGCGGTCGAACTGGCGGACGCGATATGCCGGCTGGCCGGCGCTGAAGAAGCTCGAATATGTCGACGAACTGATGGGCGAGATTGCAGGGCAGCGGCCGTTGGTCACGACACGGGAGCGTGTCGATCCGCTGTCCAGTCTCAGCAAGACTCTTGGCGAACATTATCAAAAAAAGCAGGCGTTCTACGCCTTCACGCCGCCAAAGACGTACGACCGCGATCTCTCCCGCCTGTTCTCCAGTGAACCGCGGCACCGACGGGCGCAGCCGGCGTCCGCTTTCATCAGGCGGCACCGTGCGCAAGTCAGGCAGCAGGTGGCGCGGTGGACCGGCGAGAACCAGTTGACGCTCGATGCGGTTCTCGACGACATGATCTCCCGCTGCCGCGAACTCGATCTGCGTGCTCCCGGTTCCGAGCGGAAGCTTTTGATCAACTTCACCATCCTGTTGACCGCCAAGACCATGCACGCGCTGTTCGGCCCGTCGCGGCGCAAATGGATCGCGCTATGAGACGCCTGCGCATACTGGTGTTGATGCATCCGGATTGCGTGCCCCCGGACTCGACCGACGGGTATAGCGCAAAGGAAATCCATGGATGGAAGACGGAATTCGACGTTGTGAGCACCTTGCGTGCGGCCGGCCATGACGTGCGTCCGCTCGGCGTACAGGAGGAAATCAAGCCGCTGCGCGACGAGATCGAGAGCTTCAAGCCGCACGTGGTGTACACGTTGCTGGAGGAGTTTCACTATGCCTCCGCCTATGACCAGCACATCGCGAGCTATCTCGAGCTGATGAAGGTTCCCTATACCGGATGCAATCCGCGCGGCCTGATCCTGGCGCGCGGCAAGGATCTGTCCAAGACTCTGGTGCACCATCGCCGGATCGCGGTGCCGGCCTTTGCCGTGTTTCCGAAGAACCGCAAGGTCAAGCGGCCGCCGCGCCTCGCGCTGCCGCTGATCGTCAAGAGCCTGAGCGAGGACGGGTCATTCGGAATCTCGCAGGCATCGATCGTCGACACCGACGAGCAGCTCGCCGAGCGCGTCGCCTTCGTTCACGAGAAGCTGGAGACCGCCGCCATCGCCGAGCAGTACATCGAGGGACGGGAGCTCTATGTCGGCGTGCTCGGTAACACCCGGCTCCAGGTTTTGCCGGTCTGGGAATTGAAGTTCGGCAGCCTGGGCGGGGAGGGGGCGCGGCAGATCGCCACCCAAAAGGCCAAGCACGATGTCGATTATCAGGAACGCGTCGGAATCGTGGACGGGCCGGCCGAAGATCTCGCGCCGGAAGTATACGCTCGCATTCAGCGAACGGCGAAGCGCATCTACAAGATACTCGGGCTCGACGGCTACGCCCGCATCGACTTCCGCCTCGCCGCCGACGGTACGCCGTATTTCATCGAAGCCAATCCCAATCCTGAAATCGCCAAGAGCCAGGAGTTCGCGACGGCGGCCAAGCATGTCGGAATTGACTATCCGGACCTCTTGCATCGCATCGTGACACTCGGCATAAGCCGGGCAAAGGCTGGCGCATCGGTGGGCTGAAGCGCTAAGGCGGCCCGGCATGCTGGGGTACCAGCCACGATCAACTTGGCGAAAAGAAGTCAGCCTGCGGGCGCGACCAAATGCCTGTGTCGATGAGCGGATCGACTCTTGAGCCTCGACAAACCGCGTGGCACGGTGACGCACAAGGTCGGGGGCTGGGGCCGGAGTAAACATGACGACAAGTCCCTGCCGCGTCCTGATGATCTATCCGAAGTTCGTTCCAAACTCGTTTTGGAACTATACGGAAGCCTGCGAACTGATCGGAGCGAAGTATCCGGCAGCGCCACTCGGCCTGATCACGGTCGCCGCCATGCTGCCGAAGCACTGGGACATCCGCCTCGTCAACCGCAACACTGAGCCGTTGACGGACGCGGACCTCGAGTGGGCCGATCTTGTCATGATCGGCGGTATGCTCAACCAGCAGCCTGATTTCCTCTACCTGATCGATCTCGCCCACCTGCACGGCAAGCCGGTATGCGTCGGTGGGCCTGACGTCTCCTCCAGCCCGCACCTTTACACAAACGCGGACTTCCAGGTGATCGGCGAGGCCGAGCAAATCATGGCGGACTTCATCGCCGCATGGGAAAGCGGCGAACGCAAGGGCGTTTTTGTCGCCGAGAAATTCAAGATCGACGTCACGCAAAGCCCGATGCCGCGTTACGATCTGATCAAGTTCGATCAGTATCTATTCATCGGCGTGCAATATTCGCGTGGCTGCCCGTTCACCTGCGAGTTCTGCGACATCATCGAGCTGTATGGTCGTGTGCCGCGCACCAAGACCAACGATCAGATTCTGGCCGAGCTGCAAGCGCTGTACGATCATGGTTATCGTGGGCATGTCGATTTCGTCGACGACAATTTTATCGGCAACAAGAAGAATCTCCGCACACTGCTGCCGCGGCTCAAAGCGTGGCTGGAAGAGCGCGACTATCCGTTCGAGTTCTCGACCGAAGCCTCGATCAACATCGCTGACGACGACGAGCTGTTGCAGGCGATGAAGGACGCGAACTTCTTCGGGATTTTCGTCGGCATCGAGAGCCCGGATCCAGAGACCCTCGTGCAGATGAAGAAGAAGCAGAACACCAGGCGCAACATCGCCGAGTGCATCCACAAGATCTACGGTTACGGCATGTTCGTCACTGCCGGCTTTATCGTCGGGTTTGATACCGAGAAAGCCTCGATGGGTCGGGCCATGATCGACTTTATCGAGGAGACGAACATTCCGGTCTGCATGGTCGGACTTCTCTACGCGCTGCCCGGCACACAATTGACCCGGCGCCTGGCGAGTGAAGGTCGCCTCCACCAAGGCCATGACCTCATGAAAGTCGAACAAGCGGGGGATCAGTGCACGCTCGGTTGCAATTTCGACACCAGGCGTCCACTTCGTGACATCCTCGTGGATTATCGGGCCGTGCTCGGGCACGTGTTCAATCCAATCGCATATGCGGGACGGCTGTCACGACTCGCTGTCATGCTCGATCGCTCCGACCGCCGCCGCGATCTGCCGGACGGCGACATGCGCAAGAGGCTTGGCGTTGACATCGTCCACACGATCGTGCGGGCTCTGCCGGAGGCTCGCGAGCCGTTCTGGAAGACTTTTGTTGAGGTAGCCAAGAACAATCCGGGCGCGCTGCGTTTCATCGTGATGTTGATGGCGCTTTACCTGCACCTCGGACCGTTCTCGAAGCGCGTGATCGGAGAGATTGACCGCCGCATTGCCGAGCTGGACGTCGCCGCGCCGCTGGGTGCGTGCTAGGCCGACCAAACCCGTTCGCGACCGAGAAGAGCGGGAGTTGGCGCCAGCGGCCCGCATGACGGACGTGATTACCCGAAGTTGCTGCGTCGCATCCGGCGCATCCATAGGCTGAAGGGTGACGTGAACCGGGCACCCTACAGCGTTTCCAAAGTCGACTTGATTTCCGTACCGTGGCGCTCCGTGACGGTTACCTGAGACTGACCCGCACAGGCAGGAGTGCGGGGCGGGCGGAACAAGCCGACGATTGAGCCGGCGAAGTTCCATGATGCTGCGAGGCGGTACCGCAATCGCTTCAGACGACCACTCGCCTCGAATGACCCCCGAAAAGCTACGGCCTTTGCAAGCCTGCCGAATCCGGCAATATTTCCGTGTCGAGTGATGCCGATGCACTGCCGCTCACTCGGAGGCGAAATGTCAGTGCATGGGGGCGCCGTGGAAGTCGATTCGAACCGGCTGGTTGATCGCATTTATGAGGCGGGTCTCTTGCCCTCGCTATGGCCCGCCGTTCTCGGCGAGCTTGGCGCTTCCATCGGAGGAAATGGCGGCCTCCTGTTTGCGGTCCGCGAGGGATACGTGCGTGGTGTCGCCTCCGTTGAACATGCCGGAAAAATGGATCTGTTCATGAATGGTGAATGGAGCCAGCGTGACCAGGCGCTCAAACGTGCCTATGCGCTCAATCACCCCGGTTTCGTCAATGATGGCGACTTGTTCACGGAACAAGAGCTTGAGACCGACTACGTCTATCGCAATTTTTACCGAAAGCATGGGCTCGGCTACCGCGCGGGCACGATCATTCCGATGCCCATCGGCGATTCGATTGCAATTGTGATGCCCCGGCATCATGAACATGGTCCGGTGCCGCGCGAAGTGGTGACGTTCCTCGATGAACTGCGTCCGCACCTGGCGCGCTCTACCCTGACCGCCAACCGATTGGGATTCGAGAAGGCAAGGGCGCAGGCGGAAGCGTTGCAGGCCTTGGGCATTCCGGGCGCTGTTCTGCGCGATCGCGGTCGCTTGTTTGCGGCAAATGCGCTGTTCCAGGCGTTGATGCCATCGCTGTTCGAGGATCGCATGCAGCGTTTGGTCGTCGCTGACGAAATGGCCGATGGGCTCCTTGCCGACGCGCTTGAAACGCTGCCAATCGGAGGCTGGCGTGTCGTAAGGTCCATCGCGGTCGCGGCAACACCGGAGCGTGTTCCCATGGTGCTTCACCTCATTCCGGTTCGCGGCGCAGCGCACGACATCTTCGTTCAATCAACGGCATTGTTGGTGGTGACGCCGGTAGACCGGGCTGCGGTCCCGACGGCGGAAGTGCTGCAAGGCCTGTTCGATCTCACGCCAGCGGAGGCGCGTGTGGCGCGCGGGATTGGCCGGGCTGAAACCATCGACGCGCTTGCCGAGGCGACCGGCGTCAATCGCGAGACGGTGCGCAGTCAACTCAAGTCCGTGCTTTCAAAGACGGGCGTCTCGCGCCAGCAGGAACTCGTCAGCCTGTTGGGCGGAAAAGCGGTGCGCAGCGGCTAGAGCCTGTTCCGTTCCGATGGAATCGGAACGGGGCTCTGGCTTCTTGTTTTGACGCGTTTTCTTCACGCGAACCGGTATCCACTTCGCTTGAAAACGCTATAGATATCGCGCGGAATTTCGAGAATACGGCGCAACGCGTCGCTCTCGCGAACGGCTCTGCGGCCTTCACCCATTTGGGTGATGAAAGTCGGCAGAGATCGATCTAATTCCCTCAAGCCCGCCAAGGTCGGCCATCGCAGACAAAGCGAGTTCTCGACGACTTGCCGCCAACGGGCAGCGAAGGGCTGGAATGCTACCGCATCAATTCTCCGTCTTTGAGATACTGCTGAACAAGCGGGGTCGTAAGTGGCGCTGGAGCATATGTACGGCAGAAGGACGTGTCGTGATGCTCGGTGCGGAAGGCAGCCGGTCCGCTGCCAGATACAAGGCCAATAGAGCGCTCTTCCTGATGTTGCTTTGTGCTCCGTACTCACGTCGGGGCAGCGCTGGCAGGAGAGCGGACAGCCATTCCGGCCTGTCAGGTTTCACTTGATGTCGGCCTGCGCATCCGCGGGCTGAGAGGCGACGCGAAGCCGGTGCGCGCAGCGATGCTGCCCGCTCCGAGTGTCAGGCAGCATCGCATCACGAAAACAGGGTCATTGCCCGGCGCGCGTTATATCCTAGCGGTGGCCGCAGTACGTGATGCCGCCGCCGGCCGACGCACACGCGCCTCGCAACGCGGGCCAGTCGCGGGAAAGCCTGGCGGCAGGCGTCGGCGCGCCGCCATTCAGCACGTCCAGATTGGGATAATTGAACGCGAACAAGCCCGGCTCCTGGATGGCGGCCCTGATGGTGCCGTTCGGATTGTAGTCGTTCCTCGGATTGTATCCGGAGTCGCGCAGATTTTGCATGTACAGGGATTGGTCGCTGCTCATGCCGCCCGGCACGGCGAACGGTGCATGATGAACTCGCGCCAATGCCGGCGT
The DNA here is from genome assembly GCF_018129385.1 of Bradyrhizobium lablabi. GTDB lineage: Bacteria > Pseudomonadota > Alphaproteobacteria > Rhizobiales > Xanthobacteraceae > Bradyrhizobium > Bradyrhizobium lablabi_C. Next base: position 204,064 of record NZ_JAFCLN010000006.1, on the reverse strand, counting down.
CGCTGCGGTCGCAGCCAGCAGCACGGCCGCCGCAAGAGTTTTGGCTGAAAGCATTTTCGTTTCTCCTCTATGGATCGATTGCGGACCCGCGTGGGACAACAGGGATCGATCACGCTTCGTGAGGAGAGCGTGCTGTCCGGACGGCGAGCTATCTGCTTGCGGCATCCGATGCGGATGCCTTGCACTCGATGTAGGAAGGCCGCGCGCCCTTCCCATTAAATTCTGATTCACGAAGCTCAACTCGGCTTGAAAGCCGCGTTACAACGTCGAATGAGCGCTGCGAGTGATGTCCGCTGCCGCGCGCGGCGATGCCGGGCAACGCATCTTATGATGCATAAGCCCTCGGCCAAAAAACAACAGTCCTGCTCAAAACATAAGATTGCTCAGAAAACGGGATTCCATTTTCGCCCGAATATGGCCTGATTGACTGCCGGAAAGTTCGTGTGATTCGCGGATGCTAAAATTGGTGACAGTCCATAATGGAGGCTGCCATGAAAGCGTTCGGTCGCGTACTGACGACGTTCGGTGTTCTTCTTCTGGTTGGCGTTCGTGCTGATGCGCACGATCCGTCGATGCAGCATCACGAATGGTTCAACAAGCAGGAAATGAACCCGGCCGCGCAGCGCCGGCTCGGTCTTTCCTACAAGTCCTGCTGCAACAACGGCGACGTATTCAAGACCCGCTTCAGGGTGGCTGAAGATCGCTCGGACCAGTGGCAATACCTGAAGGACGGCGAGTGGAAGATCATTCCGCCTGACATCATCAAGGAAAGCGATACGCCCGATCGTACGCCCGTGCTGTTCATCAATAAGGCCACCGGGCAGGAGCTTTGCTTCTTCGTGCCGCAAGGAGGCTTGTGATGAGTGGCCTGGATCCGATACCGCATCTGAAAATTGCGCAGAAGCCGCCGGGCTCGAGATTTGGATGTCCGGTCTGCAAGACCAGCTTCGCGGCCAAGGACGGCTACATCTTCCTGACTTACTGGTACGCGGAGAACGATTGCGGCGAACGGGAACGGCAAGCCGGCTATCTCTGCTTCGACAAGCTCACGTGCATTCTTTGTTTTGTGAACGACGAAGAAGCCGGCCACTGTTGAACGGCCGGAATGATTGCAGGCAGGCAGGGCCCGACGGTGAGTTGCCTAGCCTGCTACAGGCCCTGTCATATGCAGGAATTCGTCGAACGCGGCGGCGCCGTCCGCGACGCTGTGACAGGCGCGACTGTCGATGAACAGTTGCGCGTCATGATCGAAGATATCGACGATGAAAAGCGGCTGCTGCGCGGCACAGGTCGGCTGGGCTGCGTGCATGCGAATCTCATAGTCTCCGATCCACGCCAGAGAAATCGCCGTCAAGTCCCCCTCGGGGCGGGACAGAAGGCTGACATATGCTCGGGAAATTCTTAGCGTTGTAAAATTGTATTCCAACGCACGGCCCACAACAAAACCTCGCGCTTTGATGGTCGGCCGCATCATTGCCAACTTCGCCATTACGAGACGCTGGCGAGCGAATTAACATTTCGAAAGACGGGGCAGCGCTTCCGGTGCAAAATGTCGCACCACCGCGCGGATCTTTGCTCGCACGACGCCGGTTTTCAACCCGAAGCGAACGTTGAGTTTCGCAGCGGACGTCGTAAACTCCGTCGGAATTGCAACGCCTTGGAACATTGGAGGTAGATGCAATGACCCTCGACCAGTATGTGCGCAACCTGCGGGAGATTGTTGCTCGGCACTCTGATCCAGTCGAAATCACGGAACTGGTTGCACCGCTCGCCAGGCAATTTGCAAAATCGCCGGAATTGCGCCGCCCCGAATATCGCGAATGCGATGCGGAGCAAGGCTTCGGCGTTCACATGCTCCATGAAGAGCCCAATCACGATCTGGCTGTTTTCCTGGTATCGTGGCTTCCCAACCGCGGCACTACCCCGCACAACCATAAAACCTGGGCCGTGGTGGTCGGTATCGAAGGCCAGGAACAAGAGATCAGCTACGACCGGCGCGATGACGGTAGTCAGCCCGGCTATGCTGACCTGACGCCAGCCGGTGAAACAGTGATGACTGTTGATGACATTGCCCGCTGCTATCCTGAACACATACACAGCGTCCGGAATGTTGGAAAAGACATTTCGATGTCGCTGCACACTTATGGCCGGCACATCAACTACACGGGTCGCTCCGAGTTTGATGTAGAGCACAAACTTGAGAAGCCCTACGTGATCAGGGTCGCTGACGACGAGTACGTGCGGGCGCGGCCGCCTGTTTCGTCGGTCACTGGCCCTTAGCAAACATGGCAGTCTCCCGGCTCAATGTCCGCTTGATGTCCGAATAAGGCCATCCGGACGCGGCATTTTTGGCTGGCTGGCTCTAATGATTTGCTATGCGCGATTTCGGCCTGGACATCGTATGCTGTCAGCGCTTTCCAAGGAGCCATCTCTCGGGAGCTGTTTGATGCGCCGCTTTCTGTTTGCTGCCACATCCGCTGTTGCCATTCTAACAGCCGCTGGATCGACTTCAGCCGTCGCTCGGGACTATCCCTGGTGTCTGCAAGGAAGGGACTGGGGCTATCCGGGACTTTGCGATTTCTGGAGCTACGGCCAATGCATGGCAACCGCATCCGGCACGTTCTCCTATTGCGGGATCAACCCGCGTTTCGCCGCTGTGCCCCCACCGCGAGGCGTAAGGCGGGGGACCCGTTGAACCCAGGTCCCTCCGATGACGGACTTATCCAGGCTGGTCCTGCGAGTGGCTCTTGCTGGTATCGGCGGCAAGTCCGTTCATGGATCAAAGCGGAGGTCGGCGGCGGCGGATTGGAAGCGCGTCTCGAATTCTCGAGTTGACGACACGACGGGCGCACTAACCCCGCGCTAATCCTCATGCTGGCTTGCGAATCCAGGGTCCGGCCCGCGCTGTCCGCTCCGACAGATTGGCGGACGGTCCCTCGTGTCGGTGCAAGGGAGGGCTGCATCCACGAGCCTAGTTTCCCGCACTTCTATCGGGCAATCTTCTCCCAATGATAACAGGTCGGCGCGACCACGGCAGCGCGACCCGACGCGGGAGGCTGGCATGCACGACATTGTCATTCGTGGCGGCACGATCGTCGACGGCACCGGCAGGGCCGCGTTTAGCGGCGACGTTGCCATTGCGGACGGCAGGATCGCCGCGGTCGGCGGCAAGCAGGGACCAGCAAGACGCGAGATCGATGCCGACGGGCTGATGGTGACGCCCGGCTGGGTCGACGTGCACACGCATTACGACGGCCAGGCGCTGTGGGATCCGCTGTTGGCGCCCTCGTGCTGGCATGGCGTGACCACGGTCATGTTCGGCAATTGCGGCGTCGGCTTTGCGCCGGTGAAGAAGCATCATCGCCAGGCCCTGATGGATTTGATGGAGGGGGTCGAGGAGATCCCCAACCCGGTGCTGTCGGCGGGACTGACCTGGGAGTGGGAGACCTTTCCCGATTTCATGGATGCGCTTGATAGGCGCGAGCGCGTCATCGACATCGCGGCCCAAGCCGCGCATTTGCCGATGCGCGTCTATGTGATGGGCGATCGCGCTATCAGCCGCGAAAAGGCCACCGCGGACGATATTGCCGAGATGCGGCGGATCACGCTGGAGGCATTGAAGGCCGGTGCCTTCGGCTTCACCACGTCGCGTACGGATTCGCACAAGACGCCCGACGGCGAGCTCGTCGCCTCGCGCGATGCCGACGATCACGAGTTGCTCGGCATCGGCTCGGCGCTGGGCGAGCTCGGCAGCGGCACGTTCGGGATGAACAGCGACTTCGACGACGAGGACTACGAGCTGCGCTGGATGCGCAAGCAGGCAAGGGAAACCGGCCGTCCGGTCTGGTTCCTGCTCACCGATCGCTTCGAGGATCCGGAGCGCTGGCGGCGCCTGATGAAGGCGGTCCATGCGGCGCGCGCGGACGGCTTGCCGCTCACGGCGCAGATCGCCGGACGCCCGATCGGCGTGATGATGGGCATCGGCACCGCGCTCAATCCGTTCACCGTGCGGCCGACCTACAAGGCGATCGAACATCTTCCCATCGAGGAGCAGCGCAGGCGGCTGCTCGATCCCGAATTACGGCGGAAGATTCTCGCCGAAAAACCGTCGGAGACCGAGGTCGCAAAGCTCTCCCAGTTCCGCCAGCTCGTCACCAGCCGCTGGGACAAGTTCTTCACCATGGACGACCCGCCGGATTATGAACCGGGTCCGGAAAAGAGCGTGGCCGCCATCGCGGCGCGCACCGGCCATACATCAGATGAAATCGCCTACGACTACATTGTCGAGCAGAATCAGTACCTGTTCTTCCCGGTGGTGAATTACGTCGAGGGCGACCACGAGCCGATCCGCCAGATGCTCAACGACCCGGCCTGCCTGCTCGGCCTGAGCGACGGCGGCGCGCACTGCACCTCGATCGTGGATTCCGGCCTGCCGAGCTTCATGCTGTCGCATTGGGGCCGCGACCGCCACCGCGGGCCGCGCCTGCCGCTCGAGCATCTGGTCAAGCGGCAAACCAGCGAAACTGCTGATTTCTTCGGCCTGTCCGATCGCGGCCGGCTCGCTCCGGGCCTGCGCGCCGACGTCAACATCATCGACTTCAACCGGCTGCGGCTCCACAAGCCCGAGCTCGTGCATGACATGCCTGCCGGCGGCCGCCGTTTCGTGCAGCGGGTCGATGGATACGAGGCGACGCTCGCGGCCGGCATTCCCATCTTCGAGCGCGGCGAGCATACCGGCGCGATGCCGGGGCGCCTGGTGCGAGCAGCCCACAATGGTCATCGTTGAGGTTCAACGATGTCTCCATCGTCATTGCGAGCGAAGCGAAGCAATCCAGCTTCGCCGCGACAAGAAAGCTGGATTGCTTCGTCGCTTCAGCGCAAAATTGCTTCGCAATTTTGTCGCGAGCTCCTCGCAATGACGTTCATTTTGCTCTAGACAGGCGGAAATTGGCTCGCGGGTAATGCGGCGCAGTGGTCGTAGATGGCCGACGGCCGGGTGAACCACACTTTTTCCCGCTCCGGATGGCTGACGATGTGCTGCAACGCCTCGCGCAGCATGCGAAGTCGGTAGGGCTGACCCACGATCATCGTGTGCAAGGCGATGCCGCATACCAGCGGCTGTTTGGCCGACTGGCGCAGCAGTTCTTCGAATTGACCGATGATGAAGTTGCGGAATTCTTCCGGCGAGTGATGCCGCACCAGAATCTGCGGGCTGTCGTTGATCTCGATCGGGTACGGGACGCTCATGATCGGGCCGGAACGCGTCTTCATCCAGAGCGGCTGATCGTCGGCCGGCCAGTCCATCAGGAAATCGAACCCGACCTCCTTCAAGAGGTCGGGCGTGTGGTGCGTGGACGCCATCCATGGCGCCATCCAGCCTCTCGGCGGCTTTCCGGACGCGCGTGCGATCGAGTCCCGAATTTCCTCCAGGAAGCGCTTTTCGTCGGCTTCCCACATATGGCTTTGGCGCTCGGCGTTGGTGCGGCCGTGCCCGATGAATTCATCGCCGCGCGCTTTCAAGGCATCGACGATACGCGGCGCATAATCGAAAACGGCGGTATTGATCAGGTGAGCCGCCGGCAGGTTCAATTCGTCGAACAAGTCGAGGCAGCGCCAGACGCCAACCCGGTTGCCGTAATCGCGCCAGGCAAAAGTCCGGGGATCCGGCGCCGCGCCTGCCACGGTCAGGAGGTGACCTTCGCCCGCGCCGAATGCGAAGTGTTCGACGTTGAGACCGAGATAGACCGCCAGCCTCTTCCCGTCCGGCCAGGAATAGTCCGGACGGTCGATGATCGGCGAATAGGCGTAGCGATCATGATACGGAAGCTTCATATTCGCGCTCCTGCTTTCTGCGGGCTGATTGCGGGCGCGACCGCCGTTATTGAGCGTTTCCGCTTGTGGGCCCTTAGCGGACATAGCCGAAGACCGCGTCCGATTTCGGCCAAGACCCTTAGCGGAAATTAACGTTGTGCGGTCAAGATGCGCGACATGCGCTCCGAATGGCAACGACAACTGCCCTATTTGGTTCACACTAACAGAGAACTCGGCCTAATGCTGAGCGGTGCGAAGCCGCTTGCATATTTCATGGATATCGTCGGCCGTGAACCGGATGTCTGTATTCGGTATTGGCGGATGTTCGACAGACACGTTGACGCAGGTCGCTTGATAAGGCGCGCTGTGATCGAATCGTGTCCTGACCTGCCGCAGCTCGAATATCGGATGCTGTTCTACACTTTACCCGGCCACGAATGGCGGGTCGATGCCATGCTCGCGCTTCTGAACGAACCCGGAGCCTGGTCGGACGACCGCGAACGGCGCTTTGGCGAGCTGCTTGGCTACGAGGCATGGCAGGTCGATCATTGGCTGACGCATTGTCGCTCGCCACCGGACGCTTAGTCTGCTGTTGGGCCAATAACGGAAGTCCGCCACGCTCCTCGCCGGCGGAGGCTGAGCGCGGCAATATCGGGACAAGCTTCATCTCGCAGGCGATGGCGTGGCTGAGCCAACAGCGTTGGGCAGATCATGCCCTGTTACGGCGCTTGCCGAACTGGCCGGGGGCGATATCTCGATTGAGCGTACCGTGCAGATGTTTGCCAAGTTGGGCGACTGGTCGCGGCACGCCAGCCCAGCGCCCGGAATGCTTGGCTGCCGCGCGTCGCTTGAATTGCTGGCGCAGATGGGCTGGGTACTGCGAGCGCATGAGGCTTTGCAACCAGCGCTGATCACATTTGGATCGCGTGAAATCGCGGGAAGTTCATTCGCAGCTTGTGCGTCGATTGGCCGCGTGCCTGTTATGTTGTTGGTCCGGCAATGAGGCCGGCTTGAAAAGCAAAAGGGAAGAACAATGCTCAGGAAGTTGCTAGGTGCAGCCGCCATGGCTGCAACTGCCTATGCTTTTGTGCCCGCTTATGCCGCGCACGTCCACGTCGGTGTCGGGTGCAGTAGCGAAAGCCTGGCCAAAGCTGAAGGCGGAGCTGAGACTATGGCCGACGGTCCCGGCAAGTTCACGGCGAAAAGGGAAATTGCTCAGGCGCAGGACGCAATGGTTAGTGGCAAAATGAGGGGATGCGCAATGCATCTTAGCCGAGCGATGCGCGCGGAGATGGCCCAAGCCCCGGCCGAACCCACTCAGCAAACTTGGTCCCAGCCCAACTGGGGATGGAAACCGATGGAAGGGCCAAGATAAGATCGGGGCAAAAAGTGGGTTAGCAACGAAAATTGCGGCGGGACCCGACCGGTGTATGGCCCCGCTGCATAACGGTTAGGTGCCGAGGCGGATGGCGGCCATCTGTGGTAAGCTCGCAGAAGATTTCGCCGGGAGAGCAAACCGGTCGAATCTCAGGCCGCAGCTTTTCTGTTGGCGGCAAGGCGCTCGTCGACCAGCGCGACCTGGGCGTCGATCGCCGGGTGTCTCAAGCCTTTCTGAAGCGCAATGAGCTGCACCAGCTTGTCGGCGCGTTCGATGTTCGGCGCGCCGTTCTGCAACGCGCGCGCCGCGGAAGCCGGGCGGGACAGGCTTTGCGCCGCAGCGGCGTATTTTTCGAAGGGGACGAGATCCGACGGATCGGCGCCGAGCTTCACGCAGAGATCGAACACAAAATTGTAGACCGAACGCGAGGCTTCGATGTCCGAGTGCACCGCTTCCTGCGCCGTCCGCATGCCGTCCCTGGTGATGCACCGGTAGTTGCCCGCGAGCAGCATCGACCATTTGGCAAGCGGCACCCAGATCGAATCGTAGGCTTTCAGCTTGACCGGCAATTCGATCTCGTCGCCGGATACGTTGAAGCGTGCACGATCGACGTCGCTTTCAAGGGTGCGGATGATTTGCGTGTCCCTGTCGTCCTCGAACTTGGCGCATTTGAAGTTGGTCGGCAGCGTGACCAGCAGCTCGTTGGCCTTGCCGTCCGGCGGGCGGATGGCCTGAGGATCGGGGCTGTTCAGCGTGATCTTGTGCGGGCTGACGGAATCCCAGACGCGCGGATCGGTGTAGGCCGCCTCCAGCGCCTTGTAGTCGAGACCGGGAATCCGCTTGATATAGGGGAGCGGCGGCATGTTCATGATCGACATGCAGGGCTTGCCCGACCTGCCCACCGCGTCCAGCAATTGGCGCACACCGTCCGAGCGATATTGCGGCTCCTGCATGCACAGGCCGACGAGATCGAACTTCGATGGATCGATGCCGGTTGCAGGGCCTGCCGTCACCTTGCCCGGCAGCTTGCGTGACTCGAGCAGCACGGGCTCTTTGCGGCCGCGCAGCGGCAGCGTTACCTTGAACCCTTCCGCATTGATCAACTGGGCTTCGGCCGGCAGGCATACGAGGTGGATCGAATGGCCGCCGAACAGCAGCTTGGACGCAAGCAGCGATCCATACGACGCGCCCATGAGAAGGATGTTGTAGACCGGCATTTATTTCTCCCCCTGTGTTGTGAACGCTGGCCAATCCGGGCGATTTTCTGCCTGGTCGCGGCGAGCGGTTCATGCCCCTGTTTTTTTCTCCGACGATTACATTCCCGTCGTGATGCCGTTCATGCAGCCCGACAGCTATAATTCATTTTCGGCGCTGCCGAGATACGATTTTCGGTGGCCTTCACCGCGCTGTCTGCATAACGCAAGTGCGATGCACCGGGCATCTGCTGAAGTTGCGTTGCAGCAAACACTTGAGGCGATCGCTCGCAAGCATGGCGATCGATCATCTCCAGGCGTCGCGCGATGCGATCAGGTCCAGCTCGAACGAAGCGATCGGCGTGTCACGCTCGCAAAGCGTCTCGCGCATTCACGCGGCGTTGAGAGAACGTGATGACTTGGTCCCTTTCTGGAGAGCGAACCGATCCGCATGTCTCCATCGGAGCCCGTATCGATGGCTTCGTTTATTCATGGAGAACGTCAATGTCGAAATTCCTCTTTGTCTCGCTGCTCGCCGTCACCACGCTGGCAGCTCCCGCGATGGCTCGCAATCTCGTGACGCAGCAGGCCCCGGTGCGGGAAGCCCCGATGCAGCAGGCCCAGGCGTATGGCTGCGTGCCGGCTCCGCATGTCGGCGCGTTTGCCACTGCGCCGTGGAGCAATGGCAATGTGCCGTGTGAACCCGGCACCGCCTACTGATCGTATCAGTCATCGACTGACGTCAGAGGCCGGGACGCCATTCGCGTCCCGGCCTCTGACGTTTTGGGCGGCATTATGAAGCAAGAGAATTGCGCGGCAGCTCAATAAGACGACAGGGCACGCTGTTGCTTCCTTCCGCGCATGAGCTCGCACAAAAAGTCATCGCGCTACATGTCGCCGGGTTCATGAAGACGAATTTAATGGGACGCGCAGTTCGTCGTTCCTACCTTTGTTGCATCGCAAATTGAGCTGCACAGCCGGTTCGGTTCACGCCTGGATGCCGGGTGCTTCATCACGGAAAGGAAGCGTCATGACGACGCGACTGACGAGGCCGGCAATCATCCCATCGTTGTCACGGAGAGGACCCATGAGGTTATCGATAGCCGCGGCGGTCGTGCCCGCATTATTGGTCGGCCATGCCGCGTTCGCGCAAGTGACGGCCATGCCGACGCCGACGCCGACGCTTGAGGCGACGTCGCCACTCGGCGGCGGCGCCGGCTCGCCGGTCTCGCCCACGGGCATTCCGATGGGCGCAACAGAGCTGCCGGCCTCGGGAGTCAGCCCGCTCGCGGGTCCCGCGACGGGCACGATCGCCATTCCGAACGGCGGCGCGGTCTGCTCGACGTTGGGGACCGCGCCGGCCCAAATGTTCGGATCGGCGGCGACCTTCGACGGTGGCGGAACGGCGGCCGGGTCGGCCTCGCCGGCAACCGGCGCGATGGCAGGCAATACAGCGGCTCTGCTCGGCACGTCGCCGGCGATTTCATCGACATCCACGCTCTCGATGCCATCAGCGACCATCGACACGGCAGGAATGTCGGGGATGTGCGGATCCGGCTCGAGCAGCCTCACAGCGTCGTCGACGCCCTTGTCGACCGCGTCGAGCACCGGCAGCGCCGTCCCGCGAACCGGAATCCCGCTCGACTCCTCGGAGATCAGCAATGCCGGCATCAGTTCGGCCGCCCCCATACCGACGCCGGGCGTGTCGCCTTTCGTGAGCGCTGTCGGCTCCACGGCGGGCGCGCCCGTCGTACCCAGCGTCCCCACCGTCTCCGTTCCCGCTCCCAGCGCGCCCATGACCGAAACCATGCCGAACGGATGCCCGATCGGCGCGGCCGCTTCCCAGGTGCCGGTCAATCCGGGCTGCTGATGATTTTCCGAGGACTTGATCTTGAAAAAAGCTGTTGTCACCGCCGTCTTGTTCACGGCCATCGCCGGGGCAGCCGGGTTGCTCCACTTCAAGCATTTCTCTTTCGAGAAAGCCGCCGCGGCCGCACCGGCCAAACCCGCCCCGGTGCCGATTGTCGCGGGAGTGGTCACCCCGCACGACGTGCCGATCTATCTGACCGGCGTCGGCACCGTCATTGCGTACAACACCGACGTCGTTCGCGCCCAGATCCAGGGCCAGATCGTCAGCATCAATTTTACCGAAGGCCAGCATGTGCATGCCGGCGACCTGCTCGCACAGATCGATCCGCGGCCCTACCAGGCCATCATCGATCAGGACACCGGCGTGCTTGAGCGCGACAAGGCGCAGCTCGTCAACGCCGAGGCCAACCTTGCCCGCTACACCGAGCTCGGCAGCAAGGGCTGGGCGACGCCGCAATTGCTGGATACCCAGAAGGCGCAGGTCGGTCAGCTCCAGGCGGCGATCAAGGCCGACCAGGGATTGATCGAAGCCGCGAAGGTCGAGCTCAGCTTCACCCGCCTGACCTCGCCGATCGACGGCGTGGTGGGAATTCGCCAGATCGACGTCGGCAACATCATCAGCCCATCGAGCACGAACGGCCTTTGCGTCGTGACCCAGCTCGACCCGATCTCGCTGATCTTCACGCTTCCCGAGACGGTGTTGCCGCAGATCCAGCGGCAGCAGCTCAAGACCAAGGCGCCGTTCACCGTCATGGCCTACGACCAGGACAACACGATGCGGCTCGGCGAGGGCCAGCTAGTGCTCGTCAACAACGAAATCCTCCAGACGACGGGCTCGATCCAGCTCAAGGCGAATTTTTCGAACAAGCAAAACAGCCTCTGGCCCGGCGAGCTGATCAACGCACGGCTGCTGCTCGACACGCGCCATAACGGCCTCACGGTTCCCGCGTCCGTCGTCCAGCAAGGTCCAAACGGCGCTTACGCCTGGGTCGTCAACGCCGATGACACCGTTTCGATGCGCCAGATCAAGGTGGCGCAGATCAGCGACGGGCAGGCGCTGATCGATTCAGGACTTGCCGCCAACGAGCGGGTGGTGGTCGACGGACAATACAAGCTTCAGCCGGGCACGCATGTCGTCATCCTTCACGGCAAGGGTGCCGCGCAGGTCGCCGCGGAAGACGCCATGCAGATACCCATCCCATGAATATCCTGCCGTGAATTCTTGCCATGAATATTTCAGCCCCCTTCATCCGACGCCCGATCGCAACCGCGCTGCTGATGCTCGGCCTGTTCGTGGCCGGCCTCGTCGCCTATCCGCTGATCCCGGTGGCCGCGCTGCCCAACATCAACTATCCGACGCTGACGGTGACGGCCCAGTTGCCCGGGGCCGATCCCCAAACCATGGCGTCCTCGGTGGCTTCGCCCCTCGAGCTCCAGTTCGGCCAAATCCCCGGACTCACCCAGATGACGTCGGCGAGCGCGCTCGGCTACACGCAGATCACGCTGCAATTCGACCTCCACCGGCAGATCGACGGAGCGGTGAGCGATACGCTGTCTGCGATCAATGCCGCGACCGCATACCTTCCGGCCGGCATTCCGTATCCGCCGACGATCCGCAAGGTCAATCCCGCCGATACGCCGATCCTGGTGCTCGGCCTGACCTCGGACAGCCTGCCGCTGACCACCGTCGATGCCTATGCGGAAAACATCCTGCTACAGAAGATATCGCAGATACGGGGCGTCGGCCTCGTCGGCATCGGCGGCCAGCAGAAGCCGTCCGTCCGCGTGCAGGTCGATCCGCAGGCACTGGCCGCCCGCGGCATCAATCTGGAGGATTTGCGCACGGTGCTGGGTCAGGCCAATGTCGAACTGGCAAAGGGCACGCTCAACAGCCCGCGCCAGACCTACACCCTCAACACCAACGATCAATTGTTCAAGCCGGACGACTACGCCGATCTCGTCGTGGCCTACCGCAACGGCTCGCCGGTCCGCATCCGCGACATCGGCCGCGCCATCAGCGCACCCGAGAATGATCTGATCGCCGGCTGGTACAACAACAAGCGGGGCATCATCCTGGCCGTCCAGCGTCAGCCCGGGGCCAACGTGGTCGAAACGGTCGATCGCATCAAGGCCATGATGCCGGTGCTACAGGCTTCGATCCCGAGCGGCATCCGGATCAACGTCATTTCGGATCGTACCCAGACCATCCGCGCCTCGATCGCCGACGTGCAGTTCACGCTGCTGCTCACGATCGCACTGGTCGTTACGGTGATCTTCATCTTTCTCCGCAGTCTCTGGGCGACCATCATCCCCGCCATCACCGTTCCGCTGTCGCTGGTCGGCACCTTCGCCGTGCTCTACGAGATCGGCTACAGTCTCGACAATCTGTCGCTGATGGCGTTGTCGATCGCCGTCGGCTTCGTGGTCGATGACGCGGTCGTCGAGATCGAAAACATCACGCGGCATATCGAAGAAGGGCTCTCGCCCTATGACGCGGCGATGAAAGGCTCGGGCGAGATCGGCTTTACCGTCATGGCCATCACGTTCTCGCTGATTGCGGTCTTCATCCCGCTGTTCCTGATGGGCGGTTATGTCGGATTGCTGTTCCGCGAATTCGCCGTCACCGTGAGCGTCGCGCTGCTGCTGTCGCTGGTGATCTCCCGCACCTTGACGCCGATGATGTGCGCCTATCTGCTCAAGCCGGAGCGGCAGGATCACGGATGGCTTTATCGTCTGTCCGAACGCGGCTTCGACGGCTTGCTGAACCTCTACGAGGCCGGCCTTCGGATCGTCCTGCGGCATCGTTTTGCCACGTTGATGGTCATGCTCGGGACCATCGTCTTCACCGGATATCTCTACGTCGTCATCCCCAAGGGGTTCTTCCCGCAACAGGACACCGGGCTGATCATCGGCCAGTCGGAAGCCGCGCAGGACATCTCCTTCAAGGCGATGGCCGGACGGCAGCAGGCGCTGGTGGATGCGATCATGCGCGATCCGGCCGTCGAATCCCTGGGCGCGGCAATCGGCGCCGGCGGCGGCGTGTATACGGTCAATGACGGCCGTGTCTATATCCAGCTCAAACCGGCGGACCAGCGCGATCCGATCGACAAGGTGATCGCGCGTCTTCGGACCAATCTGGCGAAAATCCAGGGCATCACGCTCTACATGCAGGCCGCGCAGGACATCACGGTCGGCGCCCGGCTGAACAAGACCCAGTTTCAATACACCATGAACGATGCCGACCCGGGCGAGCTCAGCCACTGGGCAGGACTGTTCCTCGACAGGATCAAGGCGATCCCGGAGGTGACCGATGTCACGACCGATCAGCTCAACGCGGGACCGCTGCTCGACATCACGATCAAGCGCGGCGTTGCCTCGAGCTTCGGCATCCTGCCCTTCACCATCGACAACACGCTGGACGATGCGTTCGGTCAACGGATCGTGTCGACCATCTTCACCACGCTACAGCAATATCACGTCGTGCTGGAGGTCGATCCGAAGTTTCAGTACTCTCCGGATGCGCTCAACGGCATCTACGTCAAATCGTCCAGCGGCCAGCAGGTGCCGTTATCGACGCTGGTCGACTCGGTCGTCAAAGTCTCGCCGCTCGTGGTCAATCACCAGAGCCAGTTCCCGTCGGTGACGATCTCGTTCAACCTTGCACCGGGCGCCTCGATCGGCCAGGCCGTCAGCGCCATCCAGGCCGTCGGCAACGAGCTGCATCCGCCGCTTTCGCTACAGACCAGCTTCCAGGGCAATGCGCAGGCATTCGGCGATTCCCTGTCGACGACGCCGATCCTCATCGCAGCCTCCTTGTTCGTGATCTACCTGATCCTGGGCATCCTCTACGAGAGCACGATCCATCCGATCACCATCATCTCGACCTTGCCGTCGGCCGGCGTCGGCGCGCTGCTCCTGCTGATGGCGGTTCACCTCGACCTGAGCGTGATCGCGATCGTCGGCATCATATTGCTGATCGGCATCGTCAAGAAGAACGGCATCATGCTGGTCGATTTCGCCCTGCATGCCGAACAGAATGAAGGTCTCGACACCGAAGAAGCGATCTACCAGGCCTGCATCAAGCGCTTCAGGCCGATCCTGATGACGACCATGGCGGCGCTGCTCGGCGCGGTACCGATGATGATCGGAACGGGCGTCGGCTCGGAGATACGCCAGCCACTCGGCTATGCGATCGTCGGAGGCCTTGCGCTGTCGCAGATCCTCACTCTCTATACGACGCCGGTGGTCTACCTCTACCTCGATCGATTGCAACACCGGCTGTTCAGGAAGCCGCCTGCCGCGAGCGCCGATCCCGCAGTGCCTCTCGCAACGCCGGCGGAATGATCGGGGGGAGGCCCTGGCTCGGCGGCGTCACCCGGCATCTCGTTGGACAGGCGGCGCGGTGTGCGTTGCTGTCGCGGTGAGTTCCGGAGTTTGCCGTCGCATTAAGGTCACCAATTTCAGGTCATGTGACGCCGCAACCTTGCGGCGTGTCACTGGACCCCGGCTCAAGCGCGGGCATGGATAATGTCGACCTATCGATTGAGCAACGTCCTGGTCCCGCGCTCCGTGGCGCTGGTGGGGGCAAGCCCTCGGCAGGGCTCCCTCGGTGCCGCGGTACTTCGGAATATCCGGAGCGGCGGATTTGCCGGCGAGATCGGTCTCGTCAATCCGCGCTATGGCGAGATTGCCGGAATGCCGGCCGTCAGCCGCATCGACAAGCTGGCCTTTGCGCCCGAGCTCGTCGTCATCACGGCGCCGGCCCGGCAGATTCCCGATATCGTCGACGCCGCCGGCAAGCGCGGCGCGGCCGGCGCCGTCATTATCACCGCCGGCCTCGGCCATGGTCCGGGCTCGATCGCGGAAGCAACCGATCGCGCGGCTCGGGCGCATCGGATGCGGCTGATCGGGCCGAATTGCCTCGGTGTCATGTTGCCGCGCTCGAAGCTCAACGCGAGCTTTGCCGCGCACATGCCGCGTGCCGGCAATCTTGCGCTGATCTCGCAGTCCGGCGCGATCGCGGCCGGCATGGTGGACTGGGCGGAGCAGAAATCCGTCGGCTTCTCCGGGATCGTCTCGATCGGCGACCAGCTCGACGTCGATATCGCCGACCTGCTCGACTATTTCGCGCTCGACCGCGATACCGGCGCGATCCTGCTTTATGTCGAGGCGGTGCGCGACGCCCGCAAATTCATGTCGGCTGCGCGTGCCGCGGCGCGCGTCAAGCCGATCGTCGTGGTGAAGTCGGGTCGCATGGCGCAGGGCGCCCGCGCCGCCGCCACGCATACCGGCGCGCTGGCGGGCGCCGACGACGTCTATGACGCCGCGTTCCGCCGTGCCGGCATGCTGCGGGTGTACGACTTGCGGGAACTGTTTGACTGCGCCGAGACGCTCGGTCGCATCGCATCCCCCCGCGGCGAACGGCTCGCGATTCTGACCAATGGCGGCGGCCTCGGCGTGCTGGCGGTGGACCGGCTGGCCGAACTTGGCGGCACCGCCGCGGCGATTTCAAGCGCGGCAAGGCAGCAGCTTGATGCGGTGCTGCCGCCGACCTGGTCGGGATCGAACCCGGTCGACGTGATCGGCGATGCCGATGCCGCACGTTATGCCGCAGCCCTCGAGATTTTGCTGACCGATCCCGATAATGACGCCGTGCTCGTCATGAACGTGCATACGGCAATCGCCCCCGCCGGGGATATCGCCGATACGGTGACGCGGGTCGTCGCCGCATCGCGCGAGAAGCGGGCGCCGGTCAAGCCGGTGCTGGCGGTGTGGGTCGGCGCGGGACCCGATATCTCCCGAACGTTCGATGCTGCCGGTATTCCGAACTTTGCGACCGAGGGCGATGCGGTGCGCGGTTTCATGCATCTGGTGAAACATCGCGAGGCCGTCGAAGCGCTGTCGGCGGTGCCGCCGAGCCTGCCTGCCGACTTCGTGCCCGACGTCGATGCGGCGCGCGGCATCGTGCAGGCCGCCGTTGCAGAGGGAAGGCGCTGGCTCGATCCCGTCGAAGTGAAGCGGTTGTTCGATGCGTACCGGATCGACATGGTGCCGGCGCTGGAGGCGTCCGATGCCGGGCAGGCGGTCACCCTCGCCAAATCCTTCTTCGCGCAAGGCAGCAAGGTGGTGCTGAAAGTGCTGTCACGCGACATCACGCACAAATCCGATGTCGGCGGCGTCCTGCTCAACCTTGCTACCGAGGATGAAGTCCGGGCGGCCGCCACGGAGATCCTGGCCCGCGCCAAAGCGCGGCGGCCGGATGCGAAAATCGCGGGCGTGCTGGTGCAGCCGATGATATTGCGAGTCAAGGCGCGCGAACTCATCCTGGGCATCGCTGAAGACCCGACCTTCGGTCCCGTGGTGGTATTCGGACGTGGCGGCACGGCGGTGGAGATCATCAACGACAAGGCGCTGGCCTTGCCGCCGCTCGACCTGTCGCTGGCGCGCGCCCTGATCGCGCGGACCAGGGTGTCGCGATTGCTTGCCGCCTATCGTGACGTGCCGGCGGTCAAGGAAGATGCCGTCGCGCTGACGCTGGTAAAGCTGGCGCAGCTCGCGGCCGATCTGCCTGAGGTGGCTGGGCTCGATATCAACCCGTTGCTCGCGGATGCTTCCGGCGTCCTGGCGGTAGATGCACGGGTGGCGGTCGCTGCGCCCAGCCGCAGGTTCGCCGGCCCCGGCAATGCGTACTTCGCGGTGAAGCCCTATCCGGCCGAGTGGGTGCGCCGCCTCGTCCTGAAGGATGACTGGCGCATCCTGACGCGGCCGATACGGCCCGAGGACGAGCCGCTGATCCACGAATTCATTACGCACGTCACCATGGAGGATCGGCGGCTGCGCTTCCTCGCGCCGATGAAGCATTTCTCGCACCAGTTCATCGCGCGGCTGACCCAGCTCGACTACGCCCGCGCCATGGCATTCGTCGCTTTCGACGAGGCGAGCGGCGAACTCGCCGGCGTCGTGCGGCTGCACTCGGACTCGATCTACGAGACCGGGGAATATGCCATCCTGCTGCGTTCCGACCTGAAGGGCAGGGGGCTCGGCTGGGCGCTGATGCAGCTCCTGATCGAATACGCGAGGTCCGAAGGCCTGAAGCAGATCGTCGGCCAGGTGCTGCGGGACAATACCACGATGGTCCAGATGTGCAGGCATCTCGGCTTCAAGGTCGAGCCCGATCCGGACCAGGGTGACCTTTTGGTTGTGACACTGCCGCTCGATCGCTAGAGCTGCGCGGCCGACGCCGTGTGGCGCCCTATTCCAGGCTCTTCAGATAGGACAGCACGTCGTTGATCTGGTCAGGCTCGAGCCTGAACACGGGCATGGTGGGGTGGCCGGTATAGATGCCCTCCGCCAGCGACTCCTGGAGCGTTTCGACCGGGTATTTGAGATGCAGGTCGCGGAACGGTGGGGCGATCTTCAGCGGGCTGTCCGACACCTTGTCCACGGCGTGGCAGCGCGAGCAGTTGGTGAGGACGAAATTCTTGCCTCGCTGCTCGGCCGGGCTGAGCGCCATGGCGGCATTGGTCAAGGCAAGACTGGCGGCGAGGCAACCGGGAAAAATCCGCATCGTATGCTCTGTTTGTTCGGGCGCCTTCATTCTCCCACGGTTTGCACGCGCCTCATTGATCTGGGTCAATCAACGGGGCAGGCGCAAATTTGATGCAGCTCAAAAACCGAAGCAGCCTTCCGTGCCACGTTGGTGCCGAAGCCAAAGGAGGTTTGCGATGCCGGTCGAATCCCTGATCCTCTCCGTAGCCGTCATTGGAGTGTTCGCGATCTTCGCCTCGGTCCTGTACTGGGGTGATCGCCGCACGCGAACAATGTCACCTGCCGGTGACACCGAAAAAATCAAACGCCGCAGCTTCTGAAGGTGCCGCCATGGGTACATCGTCACGCATTCAGGAATTTCCCGTCATCGGCCGTCTGATCGCGCGCGTGAAGCAGCTTGCAACGCTCTCCGCGAGGACGTCGGAGCTGCGCCGTCTGGACGACCGGCAGGTCGGCGAGATTGCCCATGACCTCGGTCTTTCCCGTCCGGAATTGTTTGCGCTCTGCGCCAACAGCGAAAGCGAAGGACTGCTGAAAAAGCGCCTGGCCCAGTTCAATCTCACGGAAGAGGCGATCGCGAGGCAGCATCCCGACGTGCTGCACGATTTGTAACGGGTATGCGGTACATGCACGGCGGGCCCGCGCTGTGCCCATGATTTCGCCCGCGGCAGGGAGTCCAGGCGAGACGGGTATTGTCCAAACACCTGCACGCTGTATGCGCTCAAGGAGGAGGGTCTGCGACGCGAAGACGGATCGTCGTGAGAGCCTGATGCCGGTAGGCCTTGTCCGCGAACCCGTTCAGCTTGAGCCTGACCATCCGGTCCATGGGCTGTTCAAAAACTCTCCAGACAAGAAAGGCCAGTAAGACCGTTCCGGCAATGACCGCGATTGTCGCGAGCACCATGTGACCTGCGGGCATTGCTGCAAGAAGCACGTACCCCAATTGCATGTGAAGCAGGTAGAGCGGGTAGGTAACGCCGCCGGCCGCCAAAACGATCGCGCCTGGAAGCGGAACGTGTTTGATGCGGGTCGCGAGAAACACGAGGCCGAGTGAGACGACGCAGATGGCAGCAACGATCGCCGGATCGAAAGAACTCCCGGTATGCACACCGAGCCGCTCGAGTTTATGCAGCGCCTGGAAGATGGCCGTTCCCAGCGCCAGTGCCGATAGCACCCAAAGGCGCGCGTCGCGTCGTCCCCGGTAGTGTTGATAGATCAGCAGGCCGACCACAAAGAAGCCGCTGTCGTCGGCCATGAACAGCTTTTCGAAAATCGGCGCGTCGATCGTGAGCTCATTGGCGAAGGTGATCGCCAGCCACACCACAATGATCGCGTCGAGTCGTCGCGGGAACAGTCCGAACGCCATGAGCGCTGCGACCCAGGCGTAAAATACGACTTCGATCACCAGCGACCAATAGGATGTGTCCACATAGGGCTGGCCCAGCATCGGCGCCGCGATGAACAGGTTGGCGAGCCACTGTGCGGCCATCACGTGGAAATGACCGGCGCCGAACAGCGCAATCGCCGCGAATGTCAGCGTCATGCAGAGGATGAAGGTCGGATAGATACGGCTGAAGCGCGCAATGGCGAAGCTGACGGGCGTCCGCCCTTCTGCCGAGTAGGCAATGACGAAGCCGCTGATGGCGAAGAAGACCGGCACGCCGAGAAATCCGTACTGAGCGATCGGCGCCAGCGCCGGCAGCGCGACTTGAGGCACGTTGTGCGCGGTTGGTCCCCAGAAGCCGTAGTGATACAGCACGACCGCGCCGACGGCCGCCAGACGCAGAAGGTCGAGCGCAGGTACGCGAGAATCCGTTCGGTTCCGATCCACGGGAGATCTCCGGTTAGAGCATGATCCGGAAAGGTGGACACCGGTTTTCCCTGCGACAAACGCGAAGCGTTTGCGCGGAGATCATGCTCAAGCAAAAAGATAGAGCGGGATGACGATTCGAAGAAAAGTCATCCTGCTCTAGACCGGGAATTTTCGGCAAAATCGTTGACGATCGCTTTAACGGACCGGAGAAATTGGGGTTCGTGCGGTCACAGTCTGGCGAGCGCCAGGGCCGTTCCGGCCGCGGCGCTGAAGGCGACCACGACCAGCGGAGGAGCGCGCCAGACGGTCAGCAGGACGAAGCCGACCAGCGCGACGCCGAAGTCGGCCGGCGCGCGTACCGTTGTGGTCCAGACCGGGTCGTAGAACGCCGCACCCAGTACGCCGACGACGGCGGCGTTGATGCCCCGCATCACTGCTTGAGCGCCGGCGCGCTGCCGGAACGTGTCCCAGAACGGCAAAGCTCCGAGCAGCACAAGAATCCCCGGCAGAAAGATGCCGGCGAGGCCGAGAGCCGCCCCTGCTATCCCATGCGGCTCGATCGCCACGACGGCGCCGAGATAGGCGGCGAAGGTGAAGAGGGGGCCCGGTACGGCCTGCGCGGCGCCGTAGCCGGCGAGGAAAGCATCATCGCTCAGCCAGCCCGGTGCGACGAACGCTTCACGCAGGAGAGGGAGCACGACGTGGCCGCCGCCGAAGACGAGGGCGCCGGAGCGATAGAAGGCATCGAACAGCGCGACATCAGTGGATTGTGTCAGGCCGCGCAGCACGGGAAGTCCCGCCAGCAGAACGAAGAACATCGCGAGGGCGATCAGGCCCACTGTGCGAGAGACGGGAATCTCGACATGTCCCGACGCTGCCGGTGCTTCGCTGCGGCACAACCACAGGCCGGCGAGGCCACCGAGAACGATCGCGCCGATCTGTGCGACCGATGCCGTGCTGAACAGGATGATGATGAGCGCCGCCACCACTGCGATCGACGCGCGCTCGCGGTCGGGACAAAGGCTGCGCGCCATGCCCCAGACCGCCTGCGCCACGATGGCAACGGCCGTCAGCTTCAGCCCGTGCAGCAGGCCGGCGCCGACCGGCCCGCTCAGCGCGCCGGCGCCATAAGCGAAGAGGATGAGCGCCGCGGCCGATGGCAGCGTAAAGCCCGTCCAGGCGGCAAGTGCGCCGAGGTAACCTGCCCGCATCAGCCCGATCGAGAAACCGACCTGGCTGCTGGCGGGGCCCGGCAGAAACTGGCACAGGCCGACGAGATCGGCATAGGCATGCTCATCGATCCACTTGCGGCGCACGACAAATTCTTCGCGGAAGTACCCGATGTGGGCGATCGGGCCGCCGAAGCAGGTCAGGCCGAGCTTCAGGAAGATCAGCAGGACCTCCAGCGGAGAGCCGGGGCGGGACTGCCGGCCTGCGGAAAGATCGACTGATGAATTCGGGCTCTTCACGGACGTTTGATTCCGGTTCCGGCTGTTTATCGAACTTCGATAAACGATATCCCTCAGATCGGCTAGCGCTAATCCTTCATGGCCTCCCCGGTGAATTCGAGGACTCGCGTCTTGGCGAGCGCAAGCCCCTTTTTGCCGAGCGGCGTCGCGCGATAGAGCGTGCGTGCCGTTCGGCCGGGATGCTGCTTGCGCGACCGCAGATAACCTTTCCGTTCCATGCCGTGGAGCAGCGGATAGAGCGTGCCGGGACTGAGCTTGTAGCCGTGGCGGGCCAGTTCTTCGATCATCCACTGGCCATAAATCTCATGTTCCGCCGCATGATGCAGAATATGCAGCCTGATGAACCCGGTGAGCAGATCCTTGAACTTCATGGCACCCTTATCGGATTTCGTAATTGGAACGACGGTCTTCGCCGTCCGTTAACGCGCCGTCTCGCCGGACGCTTCTGAACTCCGGCGGGAAGTCATTTAGCAGCGAGGAGACTGGCCATGGCAAGTGCGGCAGACCGCGATCCGCGACACCATACGCAGAAGATGCAGAAGGCGCTCCAGGACATCCGGAACCACCTGCGCGAGGATATCGAGAAAGTCGACGAGCCGCAGTTGAAGGCGATGTTCGAGACGTCGGCCGAGGTTCTTGGCGGCCTCGAGAAGGCTTTCAAGGATTACGAACAGAAGAACGAAAAGGCCTGGCGCTGATCGGGCCGGCCGGTCGCGGGCCGGCACGCAGCGCGCCGCGTCGCGCAACTGAAGCAGCAGATGGGCGTTCACGATCTCGACCAGTTCACGCCTCGCTGAGCAGTCCGCGATAGGCGCCGGGGCATGCTTCCGCCTCCGGCCCTTGGCAGGCTTCGCGCAACGTCTGCTGCTGTTGCAGATTCAACACGACGGGCAAATCACTTCTGATTTACAGAAATCGCGTCAAGCCCCTCGCGCAAAAATATTCCGCTGGTCATCTCGGGCAAATCACTGGCAGTACTACGTGCACCCGGCCCACACGAGGGGACGTATCGCGATCGTCACGACGCGTTGGGCTGGATGCGATGGACGCGGCAGCGTCAGGGGTGCTCAAACGAGCACGCCGGGCGAAGCGTTGTCCGCGTACGGCGAAGTCGTGTGGTCCTGACGCCGCGATGCTGGCGCCAAGTTGGCGGGAAGTATCCCGCCGGCGACGGTGACAACAAGCCCGCTCCACCGGGGAGAGCACGAAGTAAGCCGTAAAGCCATTGCGCAGGGGATGCCGGACTGCCTCCGCTCACCTGTATGCTCGTGTGCGCCTTTTTCTTGCTTGCGCATCACGGCACACGAGACCTCGGGTGTAGCGCGCACCCGGCATTCCCTGCTCCCTCTGTTTGGGGGAAGGGCTATGAGATTAGTATGACTCAGGTGAGATCAAGCCGTGAGAGCGATCACGCATGTCTCCACGTCATTGCGAGGAGCGAAGCGACGAAGCAATCCATGGCGCGGCGAGTTGTGCGGGTTGATAGGTGGATTGCTTCGCTTCGCTCGCAATGACGGCGCCACACCACTCCTCGTCATCACCCGCGAAGGCGGGTGATCCAGTATTCCAGAGACAGCAGTGATAGAACCGAGAAGCCGCGGCGTACTGGATGCCCCGCCTTCGCGGGGCATGACGAGTATTGGTGTGGCAGCTATCGAGCCCGACCGCGCGAGATTAACTCGCCGCTTCCAGCCGCACTTCCGTCAAGAGCCGCATTGCGGCGTCCGCGTCCATTGGCTCGCCAAAGGCAAAGCCCTGCGCGTATTCGCAGCCGAGTTGATAGAGCTCGACCGCGTCCGAATCCGTCTCCGCGCCCTCGGCGACCACGTCCATGCCGAGGTCGTGCGCCAGCGCGATGATCGATTTCAGGATCACCGGCCGGGTGCCGCGGCTGGTGGTGCGCACGAACGACTGGTCGATCTTGATCGTGTCGAACGGAAAGCGCTGCAAGTATGCGAGCGAGGAATGGCCGGTGCCGAAATCGTCGAGCGAGAGACCGGTGCCGAGCTCGCGGATGCGCGTCAGCATTTGCGCGGCGTGCTCCGGATTCTCCATCACCAGCGACTCCGTCAATTCCAGCTTGAGCGTGCCGCGCGCCACCGAGGAGCGCGACAGCACGGTGCGGATATCGTGGATCAGGTCATGCCGCAGCAATTGCCGCGAGGAGACGTTGACGCTGGCAAAAATCGGCTCGCGCGAACGCATCGCGCGCTGCCACACCGCAAGCTGCCTCGCGGTCTGGTCCATCACGAACATGCCGAGGTCGACGATCAGGCCGATCTCTTCCGCGATCGAGATGAATTCCGACGGCGACATGCGGCCGAGCTTTGGATGATCCCAGCGCGCCAGCGCCTCGAAGCCCGCGATCGAGCGATCCTCCAGCCGCACGATCGGCTGGTACAGGATCGTGATCTCCTGCCGCTCGATGGCGCGGCGCAGCTCGCTCTCCAGGGTCAGGCGGTCGGTCTTGCGCGCGCGCATCGCCGGCTTGTAGACGTCGATGCGGTCGCCGCCGATGCGCTTGGAATGATACATCGCAAGCTCGGCGTCCTTGATGATCTCTTCCGAAAGCTGCGTCTGCGGGTCGGAGAGCGCCAGACCGATCGAGGCGGTGAGAAAAATCTCGCGGTCGTTGAAGGCGATCGGCGCGCGGATCGTCTTGCGAATGGTCTCGGCAAAGGCAGTGATGCGCGCCGATTCCTGTTCCGACATCAGGATCAGGCCGAACTGGTCGCCGGCGAGCCGCGCCAGCGTGTCCTGCGGCTTGAGGATGCGCGTCAGCCGCCGCGCCAGCGTCAGCAGGATGGAATCGCCGACCGCGATGCCGACGGAATCGTTGACCTGCTTGAAGCGGTCGAGGTCGATCACCATCAGGGTCGGCCGCAGGTTCGGCATCGTCTTGGCAAGATTCGCCACCGCATTGAGGCGGTCGATGAAGAGCTTTCGGTTCGGCAGGCCGGTGAGGTTGTCGTGCACACTGTCATGCAGCATGCGCTCCTCGGCGTTCTTGATGTCGGTGACATCGGTGAGCGTGCCGACCACGCGCGAGACTTCGCCGTCGGAGCCCACGACCGGGCGTGCCTTCAGCGCGAACCACATGAAGTGCCCGTCCGGCGTGCGCAGGCGGAAATCCTGCACCAGGCGGCCGCGGCGCTGGTCCAGCACGCTGTCGAGCGCAGCACGGAAACGGTCCTGGTCGAGCGGATGCAGCACTTCCAGCCATTTGGCGGCAGGGCCTTCCAGCGTGCCGCGCTTGAGGCCAAGCAGCGCTTCGGTCTCGGGGCTGGTGAAAACCTTGTCGGCGGAAACGTCCCAGTCCCAGATCAGGTCGCCGGAGCCGGCCAGCGCCAGCGCGCGGCGCTCGACGTCGGAGACCACGCCGGTGGTGGCGCCGCCGCCCGCGAAGGCGTGTTGCATGACCGTAAAGCCGATCAGCATCACGATCAGCACGAGGCCGCCGAGCAAGGCAGGGCCGACGATGTCGTTGGTGACGTTTCCTGCGACGGTCATGCCGGCTGCGACGACCCAGACCACGAAGAGGAACCAGGTCGGGATCAGCAGCACCGCGCGGTCAAAACCGTGGGTGGAGAGATAGACGATCAGCGCAAAGCCGGCGAAGGCGATCAGCACCAGCGACATGCGCGCAATGCCGGAGGCGACCGCGGGATCGAACAGCGCGAGTGCGACGAGGGAGCCGAGGAAGGTCAGCCAGCCCACGGTGATGTGCGAGTAGCGCACATGCCAGCGCGAGAGATTGAGATAGGCGAACAGGAACACCAGCAGCGTTGCGGCCAAAATCGCTTCGCCCGCAGCGCGCCAGACGCGCTCGGCGTTGTTCGACATGTCCAGCACCTTGCCCCAGAAGCCGAAGTCGACGCCGATATAGACCAGCACCGCCCAGGCCAGCGCCGCGGCGGCGGGGAACATGATCGAGCCCTTCACCACGAACAAAATGGTGAGCACGAGCGCCAGCAGGCCGGAGATGCCGATCACGATGCCCTGGTAGAGCGTGAAGGAGTTGACCTTGTCCTTGTAGGCTTCGGGCTCCCACAGATAGAGCTGCGGCAGCTTGTCGGTGCGCAGCTCCGCGACGAAAGTGACGACGGCGCCGGGGTCGAGCGTGATGCGGAAGATGTCGGCGGTCGCGCTTTCCTGCCGCTCGGGGCGGTCGCCCACCGACGGTGTGATGGTGGCGACGCGCGACAGGCCGAGATCGGGCCACAAGAGGCCGGACGACACGATGCGGTAATGCGGCGCGACGATCAGACGATCAAGCTGATCATCGGTGTTGTTGGCGAGCGCGAACACCACCCAGTTCTGGCCGCCTTCACGCGCGCGCACCTCGATGCGGCGGACGATGCCGTCGGTGCCGGGCGCGGTCGAGACCTGGATGCGGTCAGAGTCGCTGCGCTGGTGATCGAGAACGGCGGTGAGATCGATGGCGGGCGCGTCGCTGCGGACGCTGACGGCGTCGATCGCCCGCGCCTCTGGCGCGGCCGCAACCATCATGAGCCCCAGCGCGAACAGCGCCAGGCACCTGATCAGACGCAATGTCAGTACTCCGCGACCAACGTATTTTCCGGGCGAAGCGAAGCACCCGGCGTTTCGCGATAATTGACATGAAAGCGAGGGAAATCAAAGGGTTTCCGCCCGCGCATTGGTCGGCAGAGTTAAACGGCCAACACAATTTTGCCAATATGTTCGCTCGTCTCCATCCGCCGATGCGCATCAGCAGCCTTTTCCAGCGGGAAAGTGCTGTCCATCAGGGGTTTGACGCGGCCTTCGCGCAAGAGCGGCATCACCTTCGCCTCGATCGCCGCGACCATCGCCGCCTTGTCCGCATTACTACGGGGACGCAGCGTGGAGCCGGTATGGGTGAGGCGCTTGACCATCAGCTTTGCGAAATTGGCGGTTGTCTTCGGCGCGTTGGACAGGAATGCGATCTGAACGACACGGCCATCGATCGCAGCGGCATCGTAGTTGCGGTCGATGTAGTCGCCGCCGACCATGTCGAGGATGACATTGGCGCCGGCGCCGCCGGTCGCCTTCTTCGTCTCCTCCACAAAATCCTGAGTCTTGTAGTTGATCGCAATGTCCGCGCCGAGCTTGAGGCAGGCGTCCGCCTTGTCCTGCGATCCCACCGTGACGATCACCTTCGAGCCGAACGCTTTGGCGAGCTGGATCGCCATCGTGCCGATGCCGGAAGAGCCGCCATGGATCAGCAGCGTCTCGCCGGGCTTGAGCGCGCCGCGCTCGAACACGTTGTGCCAGACCGTCATCAGCGTTTCCGGCAACGCACCGGCTTCCGCGATCGACAGCGCCGGTGGCACCGTCATCGCCTGGCCGTCCTGCGCGATGCAGTATTGGGCGTAGCCGCCGCCGGCCACCAGCGACATCACCTTGTCGCCGACCTTGTGGCGCGTCACGCCCGGACCGACCGCAACCACTTCGCCGGCGATTTCGAGGCCGGGCAGGTCGCTCGCGCCGGGCGGCGGCGGATAGGCGCCGGAACGCTGCGCCACATCCGGCCGGTTGACGCCGGCGGCCATCACCTTGACCAGCAGTTCGCCTTGCCCTGGCACCGGAACGCTGCGCGTTTCGGGAACAAGCACCTCGGGGCCGCCCGGCTTGGAGATGGCGACAACGGTCATTTGCGCGGGCGGCTTATTCATGATTTGTCCTTGCGAAATGCGGGATTTCAGGCCGTTTGCTTAGCCAGCCCGGCTTGCGCTGGCAACAGCTTCCCGCGAGCAGAGGGAGAACGCGATGGCAACCGAAGACGACGACCGTCCGCGCAAGAAGATCAGCCACGAGATCGGCCAGGACCTGTACTTGCTGTCGGAAGAGGAGTTGGCCGAGCGCATCGCCCTGCTCAACGCCGAGATCGCGCGGCTTCAGGAAGCGATGACAAAGAAGCGCGCCTCCAAGGACGCCGCGAACAGCTTCTTCAAATCATAGGCCGTTCGCGCGAACTCTCTCCTCACGTCGTCCCGGACAAGCGAGCAGAGCGAGCCCGATCCGGGACCCATATGCCGCGGCCCGTCTTGAGGCAGGCCGTTGGCCGACTTTCCCTCAATCTCGCGCCGTCCGCGCCTCCGTCGGCACGACGCAAGGAGAAAACTCAGCCAATGGCCGACATGGCAAATAAACTCTCAATAAATCCGTTCATTTACGATCAGTTAAGCTTTCTCGAATATGACTGTAATCGTCCTCGTTTGGACACCGAGTGGCTCCTGTCCACTCTGTTTGACGCCTCCCTGTTATCAACTTCAAAAGCCGCCGATTCCTTCGGCGGCTCTTTTTTTGCCACCATCCCCGCCGCATTTGGCCGTCTTCGTGACCGCGCCGGAAACCATAAATCTTGTTGCGGCTGGACTCCCGGAACGGGCCGCGCAATGATTTGTTCATCATAAGCCGGCGCCCGGACGCCGGCGGGGGCACGAGTAGCGTGAGGGCGTTAACCATGGCGGATCGTTCGCAGGGCGATACGGCGCTTGTTCAATTCAGCGAACGGCTGACCAATTCGGCGGCGTTCAGCAATCTTTTCCGCGAAGGCATGGATCTGGTCGAGGAAACCGCAGCCTATCTCGACGGCGACGGCCGTAACGAGGCCAAGGCGCTGGAGCGCGCCGTCAGCCTGACCTATGCGACCGAAAGCATGCGGCTGACCACCCGCCTGATGCAGCTCGCCTCGTGGCTGCTGCTGCACCGGGCGGTCAAGGAAGGCGAGATGACGCTGACGCAGGCCAACCGCGAGAAGACCAAGGTCAAGCTTTCCGCCGCCGATCCCGGCCCGGAAGAGATGATCACAAAGCTGCCACAGCAATTGCAGGACCTGATCGCGCGCTCGATGAGCCTACAGTCGCGCGTGCGCCGCCTCGACATCACGATTCACGCCCCGCCCGCCGAGCGCGGCCCGATCGGCAACCCCCTGGTGCCGCAGCTCAACCGCCTCAAGGCCGCGTTCGAGCAATAAGTGGCGGCGGCCTCACTTCGCTCGCAATGGCGAAGTAGAGTTGGCGCAAATAAAAACGCCCCTGCTCTGCAGGGGCGTTTTCGTTTCGCACGACGCGAAAGAGAAAAGGGGCTCAGTCCTTTTTGAGAAAGCCCGAAAACTTCTTCTGGAACCGCGAAACACGCCCGCCGCGATCCAGCAGCTGCTGGGAGCCGCCGGTCCAGGCCGGGTGCGACTTGGGGTCGATATCGAGGTTCAGCTTGTCGCCTTCCTTGCCCCAGGTGGAGCGGGTCTGGTACTCGGTGCCGTCGGTCATGACGACCGTAATCATATGATAATTCGGGTGAATTTCGGCTTTCATGGCTTATCCTTCGGCGCGCCGGCGCCCGTCTCAAAAATGTTCGGGATGCGGATTTGGGCGGCTCTATAACGCAAGAAACCCGGCAAAACAAGCGAGCTTTGAGCTGGCCGGCTAAGGGGTTGCCCGGATTTGCCAGCGCTGGCCGACGGGCCTATCTGGGTGGCGATAAAGCCGGTCGGAACCGATGAGCGCAGCAGAACAACTGGACGACGGACGCGGCAAGGCGCCGCCACGCGACGCCTTGATGGCGGCCGAAGCCGTCATCGAAACGCAACTGGAGCAGTCGCCTGCGGCCGGCCGCGCGCGGCTGCGTCCGTTGCTGGCGCTCGCGCCCTATGTGGCGCGCTACCGCGGCCGCGCCTTCCTCGCGCTCATCGCGCTGACGGTCGCGGCGGTCACGACGCTGGTGGTGCCGATCGCGGTTCGCCGCGTGGTCGACTTCGGCCTCAGTCCCGAAGGCATCGCGATGATCAACAGCTATTTCAGCGTGATGATCGCGCTGGTGGCAGTGCTCGCCGGCGCCAGCGCGGCGCGGTTCTATCTGGTCATGACCATCGGCGAGCGCATCGTCGCGGATCTCAGGCGCGACGTGTTCGCGCACCTGGTCTCGCTGTCGCCGTCCTTCTTCGATTCCGCGCGTAGCGGCGAACTGGTCTCGCGCCTCACCGCCGACGGCGCCCAGATCAAGTCGGCGGTCGGCGCCTCCGCCTCGGTCGCGCTGCGTAACCTGATGCTGTTCGTCGGCGCCACCGTCATGATGGTGATCACGAGCCCGCGGCTCTCCGGTTTCGTGCTGCTGGCGATCCCCGTGATCGTGATTCCGCTGGTGGCGTTCGGCCGCTGGGTGCGCCGGCTGACGCGCGGCGCGCAGGACAAGCTCGGCGAGGCCGCCGCCTATGTCAGCGAATTGGTCGGCTCGATCCGGACAGTGCAGGCCTATACCAGCGAGAAAATGGCGGCGGCGCGCTATGGCGGCGAAGTCGAAGAGGCCTATGACGCGGCGCGCCGG
The DNA here is from genome assembly GCF_018129385.1 of Bradyrhizobium lablabi. Taxonomy (GTDB): domain Bacteria; phylum Pseudomonadota; class Alphaproteobacteria; order Rhizobiales; family Xanthobacteraceae; genus Bradyrhizobium; species Bradyrhizobium lablabi_C. The sequence goes on along the minus strand of NZ_JAFCLN010000006.1, from coordinate 174,658 downwards.
TCGCACCAGGCGCGCGCGATCCTCACCGCTGTCATCATCTTCATCGTCTTCGCCAGCGTCGTGATCGTGCTCTGGGTCGGTTCGCGCGACGTGCTGGAAGGCACCATCACGCCCGGCCGGCTCGGCCAGTTCGTGCTCTACGCGGTGTTCGCCGCCGCCGGCCTCGGCCAGCTCAGCGAAGTCTGGAGCGAACTCTCCGCCGCGTCAGGCGCCGCCGAGCGCATGTTCGAGCTTTTGCGCATCGAGCCTGCGATAGCTGCCCCCGCTGCGCCGCGCGCATTGCCGCAACCGGCGCGCGGCAATGTCGGTTTCGAGAATGTCAGCTTCGCTTATCCGACCCGGCCCGACGTGCTCGCGATCGACGGCGTATCGCTGTCGGTGGCGGCCGGCGAAAAGGTCGCGATCGTCGGCCCCTCCGGCGCCGGCAAGAGCACGCTGTTCCATCTCCTCCTGCGCTTCTACGATCCGAAATCCGGATCGATCTCGTTCGACGGCGTGCCGATCACCTCAGTCGATCCGCAAGCGCTTCGCGCGCGCATCGCGCTGGTGCCGCAGGATTCGGTGGTGTTCGCCGCGAGCGCGCGGGAAAACATCCGCTTCGGCCGCCCCGATGCGAGCGATGCCGAAGTCGAGCGCGCGGCCGGCCTGGCCCATGCCACCGAATTCATCCGCCGCCTGCCGGGCGGTTTTGAAGCGCAACTCGGCGAGCGCGGCGTAAAACTGTCGGGCGGCCAGCGCCAGCGCATTGCGATCGCGCGCGCGATCCTGCGCGATGCGCCGCTGCTGCTGCTGGATGAGGCGACCTCCGCGCTCGATGCCGAAAGCGAGACCCTGGTGCAGACCGCGCTGGAAGAGTTGATGTACCACCGCACCACGCTGGTCATCGCGCATCGCCTCGCCACCGTGCTGTCCTGCGACCGCATCCTGGTGATGGAGCACGGCAGGATCGTCGAGCAGGGCACCCACGCCTCACTGGTCGCAGCCAACGGGCTATATGCGCGGCTGGCGAGGTTGCAGTTCGAGGGGGTGTAGATCTCTTCACCCTCTCCCCTTGTGGGAGAGGGTGCATAGGCGGCCGTTGGCCGCCGTCCTTACTAGAAACGCCGATGCTTTGCATCGGCTATGGCGTTAGCATCGTGGCCGGGTGAGGGGTTTCTCTCCGCGGATGCAGACCCCTCATCCGTCGCGGACTGCGTCCGCGCCACCTTCTCCCACAAGGGGAGAAGGGAAGAGCGCCGGAACCTAAATCGTCTTTCGGCTGTTGCATCGCTGGCCTAATTTCGGGACGTGAAGCAACAGGAGAGGGTGATGCCGTTTCGCCGTGGCGGTTTTGCGCTGACGCCCCCGTCAGTCGTTATCTTCGTGATTTCGTTCATTCTGGCGGTTCTCGCCCTGCTCGTTCGCTATGCTCACGTGTCGGTGCCCGTGATCAACGCCTCGCGGGTGTTCGACGTGCTGGCGATCGCCTATGTGCTGCTGGCAGCGGGCGTGCTGATCCGCCGCATCTAGCGCGGGCGGTTAGCCCTTATCCACGCCATCCTCAGTACCGGACGGCCCGACGTCGGATTGACGTCCTCGCCGGCGTGCACGAATCCGTTGCGCTCGTAGAAACGGATGGCGCGGGCGTTGTCCTTGTTGACCAGCAGCGTGACGCCGGAGGGCGACAGGCGCTTTGCTTCGTCGACCAGAGTCGTCGCGAGCGTCGAGCCCCAATGCTCCGGGCCGACCACGAGCTGGTCGAGATAGCCGGTGGCGTCGATCGTGACGAATCCGACGAGCGCATCCGCCTGCTCGGCGACCACGATGGCCGCCTTCGGCACCAGTTCGCTGCGCCAGCGCTCGCGCCACCAGGCGACGCGCGCGGCGAAATCGATCGAGGGATAGGCCTGCTGCCAGGTGCGCTGCCACAGCTCGATCGCGGCGTCTTCGTCGTCGGCGCGATACGGACGAAGCGTGAAGGGGACGGTCATGCGAAAAAGACCGTCATGCCCGGGCTTGTCCCGGGCATCCACGTCTTCCTTGGCAACGTTGACGCAAGACGTGGATGGCCGGGACAAGCCCGGCCATGACGACTTGGCGAGTGAGGTGTCCGATCAACCCTAGCGTTCCGTCAGCTTCAGCTCGATGCGGCGGTTGCGCTTGTAGGCCTCTTCCGTCGGTGCGGTGTCGAGCGGCTGGAATTCGGCAAAGCCGGCCGCGACCAGCCGTTGCGCCGGAACGCCGAGCGAAGTCAGGTACTGCACCACCGAGATCGCGCGGGCGGCCGACAATTCCCAGTTCGACTTGAACAGCGGGCTGTTGATCGGCCGCACGTCGGTGTGGCCGTCGACCCGCAGCACCCAGGCGATTTCGCTCGGGATCTGCTTGTCGAGATCGATCAGTGCGGTCGCGAGCTTGTCCAGCTCGGCGCGGCCTTCAGGCAGCAGCAGGGCCTGGCCGGTATCAAAAAACACTTCCGACTGAAACACGAAGCGGTCACCGACAATCCGGACATCGGGACGGTTGCCCAGAATGGCGCGCAGGCGGCCGAAGAATTCCGAGCGATATTTCGACAATTCCTGCACGCGCTGCGCTAGCGCGACGTTCAGCCGCTGGCCGAGATCGGCGATGCGGCCCTGCGATTCCTTGTCGCGTTTTTCCGATGCTTCCAGTGCTTCCTCGAGCGCAGCGAGCTGGCGGCGCAACGCGCTGATCTGCTGGTTCAGCACCTCGATCTGAGCCAGCGCGCGGGCGGTCACCCCCTTCTCGGACTCCAGTGCCTTGTTCAGCTCATTGGCGCGGCCCTGGGCATCGCTGCCGGCGCCGGCGAGGCCCTCATAGAGCCCCTTGATGCGGTCGCGCTCGCCCTCGGCCGAAGCGAGACCGGCGCGGAGTTGCGAAAGCGTGTCTTCGAGATTGAGCTTGCCGAGCTTCTCTAGCGAGAGCAGGTCGTTGAGCTGCGCGATTTTGGCGTTGAGCTGCTCGAGCGCCTTGTCCTTGCCGGTGACTTCCTGCGACAGGAAGAACTGCACGACCAGGAACACGGTGAGCAGGAACACGATCGACAGCACCAGCGTCGATAGCGCATCGACGAATCCCGGCCAGTAGTTGAGACCGGTTTCGCTGCGGCGGGCACGGGCAAGGGCCATGGGCGTCTCTGTCGCTTGAGTTGAAATTATCCGGGCGGAGCGTGGCAGACCGCTTCGATATTGTGACCGTCGGGGTCGAGCACAAAGGCTCCATAGTAGTTTGCATGATAGTGCGGGCGTATGCCGGGTGTCCCGTTGTCACGGCCGCCGGCGGCGATCGCTTCCTGATGGAATCGGTCGACGGCCGCACGGTCAAGCGCGGTGAACGCGACGTGAGCACCCGTCTGAGGGGTGGCCTTCAATCCGATCCAGAAAAACGCCTTGGGTCTGACGCCGTAGCCTGCCGCCGCCTCGCCTTCCGCATACAGCCGCGTGATTCCCAGCGGATGCAAAGCCCGGTCATAGAATTGCTTCGAACGCTCGACGTCGGTGATGCCGATCGTGACGTGATCCAGCATGTCAACTCTTCTCGGGCTGGCGCGCGATGCGCTCCAGCAGTTTTTTGATCTCGCGGTTCTGTTCGCCCTGGCCGTCGGCCCATTCGCGGATCATCTGTTGCTCGGTGCGCATGTGCGCGACCAGCCCCTGAATGGCTTCGGCGAGATTGGCCATTGCCGCCGTGGTGTTGCGGTTGGCGCCGCCTTCCTCCACCGCAAGGCGCAGCTTCTCGAGCGCCTGCTGTAGGCCGGGACCGGCGCCGGGGGTATCCTCGCCGGAATAGCTGCGCACCGTGGTGGCGAGCCAATCCTCGAGGTCGGTATAGAAGCGGTTTTGCGCCTGGCTCGATTGCAGGTCGAGAAAGCCGAGGATCAGCGAGCCGGCAAGGCCGAACAGCGACGACGAAAACGAAATGCCCATGCCGCCGAGCGGCGCGGCGAGGCCTTCCTTCAGCGTATCGAACAGCGAGCCGGCATCGCCGCCGACCTTCAGGCCCTCGATCACCTTGCCGACCGAGCCCACCGTTTCGATCAGGCCCCAGAAGGTGCCGAGCAGGCCGAGGAAGACCAGCAGCCCCGTCATGTAGCGCGAGATGTCGCGCGCCTCATCGAGACGTGTGGCAATGGAATCAAGCAGATGCCGCATGGTTTGCTGGGTGATGGTCATCCGCCCGGTGCGTTCGCCGCCGAGGATCGCCGCCATCGGCGCCAGCAGAGTCGGGTGCCGATGGACCGCAAGGCCGGGATCGGCGACGCGGAAACTGTTGACCCAGGCCACTTCCGGATAAAGCCGGACCACCTGCCGGAACGACAGGATGATACCGATCAGGAGCACCGCGCCGATCAGCGCGTTCAGGCCGGGATTGGCGAAAAAGGCGACGATGATCTGTTTGTACAGGACCACCGTCACCAGCGCGCACAGCACCAGAAATACCAGCATCCGCACCAGGAAAATCCGGGGCGAGGACAATTTGGTCAGTTCGACCTCCATGGCGGAGCGTGGAGAGGCATTTTGGGGCATTGTCCGGCGTCATCCCTGCCAAGCGCGTGCGGGCCGCCAATATGGCACAGCGGTGGACGGAAAAAAGGCCGCGCGAAACGCTTTTCCGTCAGACAAAGGGGAACCTCTGGCTGAAATCAGGCTTTGACTTGCGCGTATTTTCAAAATTGCTCGCCGCCAGGTCGAAACGTCAGGAATTTCCATGACGGTCCTCCATCTCGAAGTCCTTGCCGCCATTGCAGTATCGCTTCCGGTCTTGCCTTTGGGATGGGCAGCGCTGCTGGCGCCGGTCTTCATGAAGGGAGCAGCGATATGAGCTTTGTCTCCACCATCATCGGCACTGCCGAGCGGATACCGCTGCCGGATGCCGTCATCCGCGCGGCGATCCACAGGCTCTGCTCGCGCACCGCGACGCGCCTCGCCGAAGGCAATGCCGAGAGCGATACCTGGTTCGCCGACGAGATGGCGGCTCGCGCCATTGCCGAATACACCGATGAAGCCAACGACCAGCATTACGAAGTGCCTGCGGCGTTCTTTGCGACCGTGCTCGGCCCGAACCGCAAATACTCCTGCTGCTTCTACAATGAACCGGCTTCGACATTGCAGGAGGCCGAGGAAGAGGCGTTGCGCCAGACCATCAAGCACGCCGATCTCGCCGACGGCCAGTCGATCCTCGAACTCGGCTGCGGCTGGGGTTCGCTGTCGCTGTCGGTTGCCCGCTGGTTTCCGCACGCGCAGGTCGTTGCGGTGTCGAACTCGAATGCGCAGCGCGAATATATCGAGGGCGAGGCGAACAAGCGCGGCCTGACCAATCTCCGCGTCGTCACGTCGGACATGAATGTGTTCGAGCCCGGTCAGAAATTCGACCGCATCGTTGCCGTCGAGATGTTCGAGCACATGCTGAACTGGCGCGAATTGATGACGCGTATCCGTTCCTGGCTGAAACCCGACGGCCGCTTCTTCATCCACATCTTCACCCACCGCTCCGGTCCCTATCTGTTCAACCGCGCCGACGGCGAGGACTGGATCGCACGGCATTTTTTCACGGGCGGGGTGATGCCGAGCCATCATCTGATCCGGCAATATTCCGACCTGTTTCTGGTGGAGAAGGAATGGCGCTGGAGCGGAACCCATTATCAGCGCACCGCGCAGGACTGGCTTGCCCGGTTCGATGCCCATCGCGACGCCATCGAGCCCGTCCTGCGCAAGGTCTACGGTCACGACACCGGCCTTTGGATGCGCCGCTGGCGCTGGTTCTTCCTCGCGACCGCCGGCCTGTTTGGATACGCCGAAGGTAGTGAATGGGGCGTCAGCCACTACCGGATGAGAGCGACTTGACTCGTTAACGTTTGATTCGATTCGGCCGGTGTTTCGCCCCGGATTCTTGCGGCTTGACGCCATGTTGGGCAATCAAATGGCGTAATGGGAAAAGCCTGCAACCGCGGAACCCTTTTGGAACTCCGTCACAATCCGGTGAGTCCGAAAAAACGTCTGCGCTATCAGTCTGATAGCGTTATGTGACATTGAGCCGCCCTGTGAGCGTATTGCGTCGCAGCAGCGTGTATTTATCCTACATTCATCAACGAGAAGAGCGTGGCGGTCTCGTGCAGCCGCGCCGACGTGAATTTGTGTTCGCGTTGACCTAATCAAACTCGAATCGGGGCGACCGTTTCAATGTCTGGCTATCGCGCGCAACCGGCAATCATTGCATTGATGCTCGCTGCGTTGTCTCCTCTTTTGGCCGGCTGCGACGAGCCGACGGCGGCCACTGCCGCGGCTACCCCGTATGAACCCGAGGTCAGCATCGTAGTGGTCCAGCCGCGGGCCCGCTCGATGGTGCGTGAGTTGCCGGGCCGCATCGCACCGACGCGCGTTTCCGAGGTCCGCCCGCGCGTTTCCGGCATCATCGTCGAGCGCCTGTTCAACCAGGGCAGCGAGGTGAAGGCGGGCGATCCCCTGTACCGAATCGATCCGCGGCCGTTCGAGGTCGAGGTGCAGTCGAGCGAAGCGGCGCTGGCGCGCGCGAAAGCCGTGCTGGAACAAGCAACCTCGCACGCGCACCGCATCGGCACCTTGTTCAAGGAGCGCGCGGCGCCTGAAGCCAAGAATGAGGAAGCCGTTGCAACCTTGCGTCAGGCTCAGGCCGACGTCGAGGGCCGCAAGGCCGACGTCGCAAAGGCAAAACTGAATCTGGATTACGCCACCATCCGTGCGCCGATCAGCGGCATCATCGGCGCGGCGCTGGTCAGCGAAGGCGCGCTGGTGGTGCAGAACGACTCGCAGAGTCTCGCCACGATCCAGCAGCTCGATCCCATCTATGCCGACTTCACCCAGTCGGTGACCGAGATGAATCAACTGCGGCGCTCGTTCGAATCCGGCGAGCTTGACCGCATCTCGCCCGATGCGGTGAAGGTCCGCCTCGTGCTCGACGACGGCGATCGCTATCCGCTGGCCGGCAAATTGCTGTTCTCCGAAGCCAAGGTCGACGCCAATACCGGGCAGGTGACGTTGCGCGGCGAGTTCCCCAATCCGAAGCGCGAATTGCTGCCGGGCATGTATGTCCGCGTGCAGATCGAGCAGGGCATCGACACCGACGCCATCGCCGTGCCGCAGCAGGCGATCCAGCGCAATGGCGGCGGCGGCAGCGAAGTGTTTGTGGTCAAGGACGACGGCCACGTTGCGGTCCAGGCAGTGCGCACCGGCTCGATCCAGGATGGCCAGTGGTTCGTCACCGAAGGCCTGAAGTCCGGCGACCGGGTCGTCGTCGAAGGGTTCCAGAAGTTTGCGCCCGGCGACAAGGTCAGGCCGCAGTCCTGGGTCGAAGCGGACGCATCTGCTGATTTGAAACAGCGCCGGTAATACCCGATGCCGAGTTTCTTCATCGACAGGCCGATCTTCGCCTGGGTGGTGGCGCTTTTCATCTGCCTGATCGGACTGATCTCGATACCGTTCCTGGCGGTGGCGCAGTATCCGATCATCGCGCCGCCCTCGATTTCGATCTCGACGAGCTATCCCGGCGCCTCGCCGGAAAACCTCTACAACAGCGTGACGCGGCTGATCGAGGAGGAGCTCAACGGCGCTTCCGGCATCCTCAATTTCGAATCGACCAGCGACTCGCTGGGGCAGGTCGAGATCATCGCGAATTTCGTGCCGGGGACCGAGACCAGCCAGGCGTCGGTCGAGGTGCAGAACCGCCTCAAGCGCGTCGAAGCGCGCCTGCCGCGCGCGGTGATCCAGCAGGGCATCCTGGTCGAGGAAGCCTCCAGCGCGGTGCTGCAGATCATCACGCTGAAATCGACCGACAACAGCCTCGACGAAATCGGCCTCGGCGATTTCATGATCCGCAACGTGCTGGGCGAGATCAGGCGTATTCCCGGCGTCGGCCGCGCCACGCTCTATTCGACCGAGCGAAGCCTTCGCATCTGGCTCGACCCGGCCAAAATGGTCGGCTACCGGCTGACCGCCGACGACATCAACAAGGCGATCACGGCGCAGAACGCGCAGGTTGCCTCCGGCGCCGTCGGCGCCGAGCCGAGTTCGGATGGCCAGAAAACCTCGGCGCTGGTGCTGGTGAAGGGCCAGCTCTCGTCGCCGGATGAATTCGGCGCGATCATCCTGCGCGCCAATCCCGACGGATCGACGGTGCGGCTGCGCGACGTCGCCAGAATCGAGATCGGCGGCCTCAACTACCAGTTCCAGACCCGGCTGGACGGCAAGCCGACCGCCGGCCTCTCGGTGCTGATGTCGCCGACCGGCAACGCGCTTGCGACCGCCAGCGCGGTCGAAGCCAAGATGAAGGAACTGTCGAAGTTCTTCCCGGCCAATATCGCCTACGAAATCCCCTACAACATCACGCCGGTGGTGGAGGCCTCGATCGAGAAGGTGCTCTCGACGCTGGTCGAGGCGATCGTGCTCGTCTTCATCGTGATGTTCCTGTTCCTGCAGAACATCCGCTACACCATCATCCCGACCATCGTGGTGCCGGTTGCGCTGCTGGGCGCCTGCTCGATCCTGATGGTCGCCGGCTATTCGGTGAACATGCTCACCATGTTCGGCATGGTGCTGGCGGTCGGCATTCTCGTCGACGACGCCATCGTCGTGGTCGAGAACGTCGAGCGCATCATGGCGGAAGAGGGCCTGTCGCCGAAGGAGGCGACGCGCAAGGCGATGTCGCAGATCACCGGCGCCATCATCGGCATCACGCTGGTGCTGGTCGCCGTGTTCATTCCGATGGCGTTCTTTCCGGGATCGGTCGGCATCATCTACCGCCAGTTCTCGATCACCATGGTGGCCGCGATCTCGTTCTCCGCGCTGCTGGCGATGTCGCTGACGCCGGCTTTGTGCGCGACCCTGCTCAAGCCGGTAACCGCGGGGCATGGCCACGCCAAGAAGGGCGTGTTCGGCTGGTTCAACCGGGTGCTCGACAATACCCGCGGCGGCTATACGCGCACCGTCAAATTCTCGCTCAAGCGCACCGGGCGCCTGATGCTGATCTACGCCGCGCTGCTGGTGGGATTGTCCTGGGCCTTCGTCCGCCTGCCCGGCGGCTTCCTTCCCGTCGACGACCAGGGCTTTATCACCACCGACGTGCAGACGCCCTCGGATTCGTCCTACGCCCGCACGCTGGCGGCGGTCGAGAAGGTGGAAAAATATCTGCTGGCGCGTGACGGCATCGAGAACGTCACCTTCCTGATGGGCTTTTCCTTCCTCGGCCAAGGGTACAATACCGCACAGGCCTTCATCTCGCTGAAGGACTGGTCGGAGCGGGGACCGAAGGATTCGGCGGCCGCGCTGGTCAACGACATCAACCGCGACCTCTCGAGCATCCGTGACGCCAGGATCACCGCGCTGCAGCCGCCGCCGATCGACAATCTCGGCAACTCCTCCGGCTTCTCGTTCCGCCTGCAGGACCGCGGCCAGAAGGGTTATCCGCAGCTCGTTGCCGCCGCCGACCAGTTGATTGCGGCAGCCAATGCCAGCCCCGTGTTGCAAAAGGTCTATGTCGAAGGCCTGCCGCAGGCGCCGCAGGTCAACCTGATGATCGACCGCGAAAAGGCCGGCGCGTTCGGCGTGACGTTCGAGGACATCAACCAGACCATCTCGACCAATCTCGGCTCGAACTACATCAACGATTTTCCGAACCGCGGCCGCATGCAGCGCGTGGTGGTGCAGGCCGACCGCGCCAGCCGCATGAATGCGGAAGACATTCTGAATTACAATGTGAAGAACAGCAAAGGCCAGCTCGTGCCGCTATCTTCCTTTGCCACCGTCGAATGGCAGAAGGGGCCGACGCAGATCGCGGGCTTCAACTACTACCCCGCCGTGCGCATCAGCGGCGAGGCGAGGCCGGGCTACACGTCGGGCGATGCCATCAACGAGATGGAGAAGCTTGCCGGCCGGCTGCCGCGCGGCTTCGGCTATGAATGGACCGGGCAATCGCTGCAGGAAAAGCTCTCGGGCTCGCAGGCGCCGTTCCTGCTCGCGCTGTCGGCGCTGGTGGTGTTCCTGCTGCTCGCCGCGCTCTATGAAAGCTGGACCATTCCGCTCGCGGTGCTCTTGACGGTGCCGCTCGGCATCACCGGCGCGGTGATCGCCGCGACCATGCGCGGCCTGCCCAACGACGTCTATTTCACCGTCGGTCTCATCACCATCATCGGGCTGGCCGCCAAGGACGCCATCCTGATCATCGAATTCGCCAAGGATCTGCGGGCCGAAGGAAAGTCGCTGATCGAGGCGACGGTGGAGGCCTGTTCCTTGCGCTTCCGCCCCATCCTGATGACGGGCCTCGCCTTTGTCTGCGGCGTGCTTCCGATGGTGATCGCCACCGGCGCCGGCGGCGCCAGCCAGCAGGCGCTCGGCACCAGCGTGATGGGCGGCATGATCGCGGTGGTGATCCTCGCGCTCCTGATGGTGCCGGTGTTCTTCGTCAGCGTGCAGCGTACGCTCGGCGGCGACCGCGAGAAAGCGGAAGAGAAGGCCAAGGCCGCGCACGTGGCACATGCGCCGGCGCAGCGGCCGGCGGAGTAGCGATCATCTAGAACACTGCTGCCGAGGCGCTAGTGCCACTGGCAAGCTCCGAGACTCTTTCTCGGCGCTGATAAACACGGCCTCGCGCATGCGATGCGGCTACAGCGGCTTCAATATCTTCACCAGTTCGCCGTGCACGAACTCGTTGCCGCAGATGACATGGCCGGTGGCCAGCGCATCGTCATTGCCCAGCATGCCGGAGATGGTGCCGCCGGCCTCGCGTACCATGATCTGGCCGGCCGCGATGTCCCAGGGCTGCAAATTGCGTTCCCAGTAACCGTCGAGCCGGCCGGCGGCGACGAAGGCCATGTCGAGCGAGGCGGCGCCGAAGCGGCGCAGGCCCGCCACCCTGTTCTGGAGCTCCGCCATTTCGCGGCGCGACTGCTCATGGTCGCCGCGGCCGATATGCGGCAGGCCGCAGGCAATCACGCATTCGTTCAGCTTGCGGCGGCCGGCGACGCGCAGCCGCTGGTCGTTGAGGAACGCGCCCTTGCCGCGCTCGGCGATGTAGAGCTCGTCATTCGCCGGGTTGTAGATCACGCCCGCGATGACCGTGCCCTCGCGCGCCAGGCCGATCGAGATCGCGAATTGCGGGATGCCGTGCAAAAAGTTGGTGGTGCCGTCGAGCGGATCGACGATCCAGGTGTGGGTCTTGTCGGCACCCTCGCGGGTGCCGCCTTCCTCGCCGAGGAACCCGTAGCCCGGCCGCGCTTTCGCAAGGTCCGTGTAGAGCATCTCCTCGGCGCGCTTGTCGGCGAGCGAGACGAAATTCGCCGGGCCCTTCAGCGACACCTGCAGATGCTCGATCTCGCCGAGATCGCGCTTGAGGCTGCGGCCGGCGCGGCGCGCGGCCTTGACCATGACGTTGATGAGGGCTGAATAGAGCATCGGGCTACATTCGATGTATGGGGAAACGGGCGGGCGCCGCTATCGGTTCGGGACTGGGTGCCCTGATGAGGTGCCGCCGTCAAGGCGGATCATTTGACACCCAGCCATTTGCGCGCCTCTTCCTCGGCCTTGGCGCGATCCTCGGGCTTGATATCGGCCAGTATGTCGTCCAGCTCCGGATCGCCTTTGCCGGCGGTCTTGGCGATGCTGTGCCATTTCAGGGCTTCGACCTTGTCGATCGGCGCGCCCTGGCCGCTCGCTAGCACGCGCGCCAGCCGGTTCTGCGCGATCGGGCTGTTCTGTTTCGCCGCCTTGCGCAGCAGCGCCACCGCGGCGGGCTGGTTCTGCGGCGTGCCTGACCCGTTGAAGAGGGCAATGGCGTATTCGACCTCGGCATCGACATTGCCGGCAAGGGACGCCGCCTGCAGCAGCCGCACCGCCTTGTCGATGTCCTTGGGAACGCCGGTGCCTTCCTTGTAGAAGGTCGCCAGCGCGTACTGCGCCTCGGGATTGCCGGCGTCGGCGGCGACGCGCAACAACTCGGCCGAGCGGCGCACGTCCTGCGGCAGCGTCTGGCCGTCGAGATAGAGCAGCGCGAGATTATAGGCGGCCTTGGGATTGCCGAGTTTTGCGGACGAAGCCAGCAGCTTCACCGCCTCCTCGCGGTTGACCGCGCCGCCGCGGCCGGCAAGGCGCATCATGGCGAGCGCGAACATCGCTTCGCGGTCACCGCCATCGGCCGCGCGCTTGTACCATTCGGCGGCCTTGGCGTAGTCGCGCTTGACGCCCATCGCATTGGCGTAGAGTTCGCCCAGCATCGTCATCGCCTTCGGATCGCCATTGGTCTGCGCGCGCGCTATCGCAAGATCGAACGCGGTCTTGTAATGCCCGCGCTGATAGGCGCCATAAACGAGGTCGACATTGGGATCGTCCGGGGGCGGCGCAGGAATGGTGGTCGCCGATGGGGCGGGGGTTGCCTCCGGTTTTGGCGTCGGCGGCGCAGCAGGCTTTTTGGCTGCAACGGGCGGCTTCGCCTTTTCCTTCGCGTTCTCCTTCGCGCTTTCCTTCAGGTTTTCCTTGGGCGCTTCCTTTTTCGCCGCAGGCTTGCTCTCCGCCGCGGGCGGCGTCAGCGACATCTGCGCCAATGCGCCGGATGCGAGCATCAGGCTCGCTGCAAGAATCGATATCGGCCGCAGAAGTCTCATCCGGCCCGCGCTTTTCCGAATGCCGCCTGGTGCGCCTGCTTGATCGCCTGATCGGCCTCGATCAACGCCGCCTTCGCGCCGCGCGGATCGGCCCAGATGAAATCGCCGACCAGCACGAAATCCGCGCCTGCCGCGGCGAATTCAGCCGCTTCATCGAGCGAGCCGGCAAAGCCGACACAGGGCGGCTCGAACAATTCGTCCCACCATTGCAGCCGCTCGGCGATCGCCTCGGTGGACGGCCGCTCGCCTTGCGCATCCGGCTCGCCGAACAGCACGTAGTCCGCGCCCTTTTCGCCCGCGGCCATCGAATCATGCCGCGTCGTAAGCCCGCCGACGCCGGCAATGCGGTCGGGCTTGAGCGAGGGCAGGGCCTCTTCCAGCGCCGCGATCCCGGAAAGATGCGCGCCATCGGCGCCGCCGCGCGCGACCAGTTCGACATGGCCATCGATCAGCAGGGCGGCACCGGCATCCTGCACCGGCGGCGCGAGTGCCTTGATGCGCGTAATCATGGTGCGCTGGTCGGTGGGTTTCAGCCGCACCAGCACCGCCGCCACATCGGCAGCCGCAAGCAAGCCGGGAAGGCTCTCTGCAAGCTGCGATGGATCGTCCACCTCAGGCGTCGCGAGATAAAGGCGCGGCGCCGGGTGCGGCGGAACGGGTTTGGCGGCCAAGTCTAGGCGACCTTCTTTTCCAGGCCGCCTTCCCATTCGCCCTTGCTCGCCAGCGCATTCATGCGCGCGCGATGGGTGAAGGCGCGCTGTCCGGCGGCAACGTTCTCGGCCTTGCCGGACCACGCCTTCTGCGGCGCCGCCTGTAGCGCGCGGCCGTAGGAGAAGGTCAGCTTCCAGGGCAGGCCGCCGATCTTGTTCATGGCGTCGAGATGCGCGGTCGCCTCTTCATCGCTCTGCCCGCCGGAAAGGAAGGCGATGCCGGGCACTGCGGCCGGCACACACGCCTTCAGCATCCGCACGGTCTTTTCCGCGACTTCATCGACGGACGCCTGCTTCGCGCACTTCTTGCCGGAGACCGCCATGTTCGGCTTCAGCACCATCCCTTCCAGCTCGACGCGCTGCACGCGCAGTTCCTGAAACGTCTTGTTGAGCACGCGCTGGGTCACGTCATAGCAGCGGTCGATGTCGTGATCGCCGTCCATCAGCACTTCCGGCTCGACGATCGGCACGATCTGCGCGGCCTGGCACAAAGCGGCATAGCGCGCCAGCGCATGCGCGTTCACGCTGATCGCCGTCATGGTGGGAATACCCGCGCCGATATCGATCACCGCGCGCCATTTGGCAAAGCGCGCCCCGCGCTCGTAATATTTTTTCAGCCGCTCGGCGAGCTTGTCGAGGCCGACCGTCACCAGCTCGCCCGGGCATTGCGGCAGCGCCTGCGTGCCCTCGTCGACCTTGATGCCGGGAATGGCGCCGGCCTGCTCGATCAGCTTGACCAGCGGCGTGCCGTCCTTGGCGTTCTGCCAGATGGTCTCGTCATAGAGGATGACGCCCGAGACGTATTTGCTCATCGCCTCGGTCGAGCGGAACAGCATTTCGCGGTAGTCGCGGCGGTTGTCCTCGGTGGACTCGACCTTGATGGCGTCAAAGCGCTTCTTGATGGTGCCAGACGATTCATCCGCGGCAAGGATGCCCTTGCCCGGCGTGACCATGGCGTTGGCGATTTTGTTGAGATCGTGAAGGTTCATTGGATGGTTCTCCCGGCAAGGTGCTTTGACCGCTGAAAATAGACGGTTCTCGGGCAGATGGGGAGATTTACGTTGGTCGCAGGGGGAAAGGTTGGGCTTTCGCCTAACCGCCCCGCTTGCGGCGGGCTATCGTATATGACCGATTTGAGCGTGTGAACGAGCCCGGCCTTCATGGTTCGAGACGCGCCGCAAGCGGCGCTCCTCACCATGAGGGTCTAGGATTTCACCGCGAAACAGGACCTCATCCTGAGGAGCCCGCCAAAGGCGGGCGTCTCGAAGGATGGCCACAAGGAAACCGCCTCATCAAGCCCTTGCCCATATGCGATACCCCCGCCCTGCGAAGGGGCGGGGAGAGAGAAGGAACCTATCACGCCACCTTGGGATCGAGTTCACCCTTCGCATACCGCTTGGCCATTTCGGCCGTGGTCAGCACCTTCCTGATCTTGCTGGCCTGGCCGGCAGTATTGAACTCCTCCAGCCGCTGCTTGCACAGCCTGGTCATCGCCTCCATCGCGGGCTTGAGGTATTTGCGCGGATCGAATTCTTCCGGGTGGTCCTTCAGCACCTTTCGGATCTGGCCGGTCATCGCCATCCGGTTGTCGGTGTCGATGTTGATCTTGCGCACGCCGTGCTTGATGCCGCGCTGGATTTCGGACACCGGCACGCCCCAGGTCGGCTTCATCTTGCCGCCATTGGCGTTGATGATCTCCTGAAGGTCCTGCGGCACCGAGGACGAGCCGTGCATCACGAGGTGCGTGTTCGGCAGCTTGCGGTGGATCTCCTCGATCACATTCATCGCGAGGATGTCGCCATCCGGCTTGCGGGTGAACTTGTAGGCGCCGTGCGAGGTGCCCATCGCGATCGCCAGCGCGTCGACGCGCGTTTCCTTGACGAATTTGACGGCTTCATCCGGATTGGTGAGGAGCTGGTCGTGCGACAGCTTGCCTTCCGCGCCGTGGCCGTCTTCCTTGTCGCCCATGCCGGTCTCGAGCGAGCCGAGCACGCCGAGTTCGCCCTCCACCGAGATGCCGCCGAGATGGGCCATGCTGGTCACCGTTTTGGTGACGCCGACATTGTAGTCCCAGTCCGCCGGGGTCTTGCCGTCGGCCTTCAGCGAGCCGTCCATCATGACCGAGGTGAAGCCGGCCTGGATCGCGGTCATGCAGGTGTCGGGACCGTTGCCGTGATCGAGATGCACGCAGACCGGGATCTGCGGATGGATTTCGGTCACCGCGTCCATCATGTGCTTGAGCATGATGTCGTTGGCATAGGAGCGCGCGCCGCGCGAGGCCTGGATGATGACGGGCGCGTCGACGCTGGACGCTGCATCCATAATGGCCAGCGCCTGCTCCATATTGTTGATGTTGAAGGCCGGCACGCCATATTCATGTTCCGCCGCGTGATCGAGCAATTGACGCAACGTAATGCGGGCCATTCAGATTCTCCCTGTATTTCCAGCGCTTTCGCGCGCCATGGGCTTGATTAGCGAACTTTGAGAACTTCGACGCCCGGCAATGGTTTCCCTTCCATCCATTCAAGAAACGCACCACCCGCGGTCGAAACATAGGAAAAGTCGCCGCCGACGCCGGCCTGATTGAGCGCCGCGACGGTGTCGCCGCCGCCAGCGACCGAGATCAGCTTTTTGGCCTGGGTCCGCTCGGCGGCATGCCGGGCAGCGACCACCGTGCCACGGTCGAACGGCGCCATCTCGAAGGCCCCGAGCGGGCCGTTCCACACCAGCGTGGCGGCGTCGTCGATCGCGGCATGGATGCGCGCGGTCGATTGCGGGCCGACGTCGAGGATCATCCCGTCGGCCGGGATCGCGTCCAGGCCATAGGCGTGCGAAGGCGCGTTGGCCGCGAAGTGATAGGCCACGACGGCATCGACGGGGAGGATGATCGCGCAATTGGAAGCGGTCGCTTTCTCGACGATGCGCAGCGCGGTCGGCGCGAGATCCTTTTCGCACAGCGATTTTCCAACGGCCACGCCCTGCGCATGCAGGAACGTGTTGGCCATGCCGCCGCCGATCACCAGCGCGTCGACCTTCGTCACGAGGTTTTCGAGCAAGTCGATCTTGGTGGAAACCTTTGCGCCGCCGATAATCGCGATCACGGGTTTGGTCGGCGCTTCAAGCGCTTTGCCGAGCGCATCGAGTTCGGCCTGCATGGTGCGTCCGGCATAGGCCGGCAGCTTGTGGCCGAGGCCTTCGGTGGAGGCGTGCGCGCGGTGCGCGGCCGAGAACGCGTCGTTGACCCAGATGTCGCCAAGCTTTGCCAACTCGGCGACGAAGGCCGGATCGTTCTTCTCTTCCTCCTTGTGGAAGCGGGTGTTTTCCAGGCAAAGGATGTCGCCATCCTTCATCGCGGCGATCGCCTTTGCAGCCGGCTCGCCGACGCAATCCTCTGCGAACGCGACCGGCTTCTTGATCACTTTCGCGAGTGCTTCCGCCACCGGCTTCAGCGACTCCTTGGGATCGCGCCCCTTGGGCCGGCCGAAATGTGCGAGCAGGATGACCTTGCCGCCCTTGCCGGCGATTTCCGTGATCGTCGGCGCGACACGCTCCAGGCGTGTGGCGTCGGTGACGCGGCCGTTTTCCATGGGCACGTTGAGGTCGACGCGCAGCAGCACGCGCTTGCCCTTCACGTCGACGTCATCGAGGGTGCGGAAGGTTTTTGTCATGGGATGTCCCGTGCGGCCATCCTTCGAGACGCCGCGCTAGGCGCGGCTCCTCAGGATGAGGTCTCCCTCATGGTGAGGAGCGCGCTCTTCGCGCGCGTCTCGAACCATGAAGCCGTGAAACTCAGAGCAGCTTGCCCATCGCGACGGCGGTGTCGGCCATGCGGTTAGAAAAGCCCCATTCGTTGTCGTACCAGGACATCACGCGCACGAGGTTGCCGTTCAGCACCTTGGTCTGGTCCTCGTGGAAGGTGGACGAGTGCGGATCGTGATTGAAGTCGATCGAGACGTTCGGCGCGGTGGTGTAGCCCAGGATGCCCTTGAGCTGCTGCTCGCTGGCGCGCTTCATCGCGGCGTTGATTTCCTTGGCGTCGGTGGCGCGCTTGGCGACGATTTTCAGATCCACTACCGAGACGTTCGGGGTCGGCACGCGGATCGCGACGCCATCGAGCTTGCCCTTCAATTCCGGAAGCACGAGGCCGATGGCCTTCGCAGCACCCGTCGAGGTCGGGATCATCGACATCGCTGCCGCGCGGCCGCGATAGAGATCCTTGTGCAGCGTGTCGAGCGTCGGCTGGTCGCCGGTATAGGCGTGGATCGTGGTCATGAAGCCGGTTTCGATGCCGACGGTGTCGTTCAGGATCTTGGCAACCGGTGCGAGGCAGTTGGTGGTGCAGGAGCCGTTGGAAACGACCAGATGATCCTTGGTCAGGGTGTCGTGGTTGACGCCGAACACGATGGTCGCATCGGCGTTATCGGCGGGAGCGGACACCAGCACGCGCTTGGCGCCGGCGGTGAGGTGAGCGGAGGCCTTGTCCTTGGCGGTGAAGATGCCGGTGCATTCCAGCGCGATGTCGACGCCGAGGGCCTTCCACGGAAGCTTCGAGGGATCGCGCTCGGCGGAAACCTTGATCTTGCCGTTGCCGAGGCTGATCGAGTCGCCCTCGACGGTGACGGTGCCGGGGAAACGGCCATGCACGGAGTCGTAGCGGAGCAGGTGGGCGTTGGTTTCGACGGGACCGAGATCGTTGATGCCGACCACCTCGATGTCCTTGCGGCCGGACTCGGCGATGGCACGCAACACATTGCGGCCGATGCGGCCAAACCCGTTGATCGCGACGCGGACTGCCATGCTGGTCTCTCCTCTAATAGCTGGTGCCAGCCCCGCGGACGGGCGTCCACGGCGGCTTTTTCGGCGGATCGCCCGGTTCGGCCGGGCGAGAGCGGTCTATATGCGGGTTTAGGTAGTCCTTTTTGCCGGGAAGCTCAACCGGAACAGCCCCTCAACCCAAGCGCTTCAGGGCAGCGTTAACGGCGGCCTCAGCAGTAATTCCGAAGTGCTTGAAAAGGTCCTTGGCCGGGCCACTGGCGCCAAATCCGTGCATGCCTATGAAATCGCCTTCTTGGCCGATCACGGCGTCCCAACCCCAGCGTACCGCCGCCTCGATCGCGATCTTCACCGGGGCGTTACCGATGATGGCCCTCTTGCGATCGGACGGCTGGTCGACCAGCAATTCCAGCGAGGGGACAGAAACCACCCGCGACGGGATGCCGCGCTCGGCCAACTGCTTCTGGGCCGCCACCGCAATCTCGACCTCGGAGCCCGAGGCGAACAGCGAGACTTTTGCCTCGCCCTGGGCCGCCACCAGTTCATAGGCGCCCTGCGCACAGGGGTTGTCGGCAGGGGCTGTGGTGCGGAGCTGCGGCAGGTTTTGGCGGGTCAGCGCCAGCACGGTCGGGCCGTCGACGCGGTTGAGCGCCAGCTCCCAGCATTCGGCGACCTCGATGGCATCGCAGGGCCGGAACACGCGCATGTTGGGCATCGCGCGCAAAGCCGAGAGATGCTCGACCGGCTGATGGGTCGGGCCGTCCTCGCCGAGCCCGATCGAGTCATGGGTCATGACATAAACGACGCCGGTGCCCATCAGCGCCGAGAGTCGCATCGCGCCGCGGGCATAGTCGGTGAACACCAGGAAGGTCGCGCCGTTCGGCGCAAAGCCGCCGTGCAGAAAGATGCCGTTCATCGCCGCGGCCATGCCATGCTCGCGGATGCCGTAATGGATGAAGCGGCCCTTTGGCGTCTTGGCCCCGAAGGAGGTAGCAGACTTCGCCTTGTTGTTGTTGGAGCCGGTAAGGTCGGCCGAGCCGGCGACGAATTCCATCGGCATCGCGGCGGCAATGGCTTCGATCGCCGCTTCCGATGATTTGCGCGTTGCCGCAATCATCGGCTTCTCGAGCAGCGCCTTCTTGTGCGCGCGCAATTCCTTTGCCAGCGCGGCCGGCCGCTCATGCCGCAGGCGGCGTTCGAATTCGGCGCGCTTGCGCGGGCCGAGTTCAGCGAAGCGCGCTTCCCATTCCGCCTTTTCCGCGGCGCCGCGGCTGCCGGCCGCGCGCCAGGCCTTCAGCACATCGTCAGGCACCGAGAACGCTTCCTGGGAAATGCCGAGTTTTTCCTTGGCGGCTTTCAGCTCATCCGCGCCGAGCGCTTCGCCATGGGCCTTTGCGGTGCCGGCCTTGTTCGGCGCGCCATAGCCGATGGTGGTCTTGCAGGCGATCATCGACGGCTTGCTGGATTTCTGCGCGCGCGCGATCGCAGCCGCGATCGCCTTGGGGTCCTGGCCGTCGATCAGCTCGGCCGCCCAGCCGGCGGATTTGAAGCGCTTCACCTGGTCGACCGAATCGGCAAGCGAGAGCGGCCCGTCGATCGAGATGCCGTTGTCGTCATACAGCACGATCAGCTTGTTGAGCTTCCAATGCCCGGCCATGGCGATGGCTTCCTGGGAGATGCCTTCCATCAGATCGCCGTCGGAGGCGAGCACGTAGGTGTGATGGCCGACGATCTTCTTGCCGAACTCCGCGGCGAGCATCTTTTCCGCCAGCGCCATGCCGACCGCGGTGGAAATGCCCTGGCCGAGCGGGCCGGTTGTGGTCTCGATGCCCTTGGTGTGGAAATTTTCCGGATGGCCCGGCGTCTTGGAGCCGAGCTGGCGGAAATTCCTGATATCGTCGAGCGTCATGTCCTTGTTGCCGGTGAGATACAGCAGCGCATAGAGCAGCATCGAGCCGTGTCCGGCCGACAACACAAAGCGGTCACGGTCCGGCCATTTCGGGTCGGCAGCGTCGTATTTCAGGAACTGCGTGAATAGGACGGTGGCCACATCGGCGGCTCCCATCGGCAGGCCGGGATGGCCCGATTTGGCCTTCTCGACAGCGTCCATGGCAAGGCCACGGATCGCGTTGGCCATACGGTTATGATCGACCTGCGTCATGATGAATATCCGCCTGAAATGAGATGCTTGGAAGCGGCCAGCAATTGTCGCGCATGTCGCGGTTGATGGCCGGAGAGCAACAGGAAGCCGGGGCTGGATAGCACCTAGGTTCCCTGAGTCCAAGGCAAGATCGAGGCAATGCAACGCGCTGTGGACGGGAAGGTTGCTTAACAGTGCATAGCTCGCAAGCAACGTTGCGCGAGCGCTGCGGGGCACGTAAGCTTCTCCGTCTAAACGCTTGCCCCCTTGAGTCTTTTGCTGTGCGGCAAGCCCACGAAAGTGTGCGTACTCCGACATGAACGACCGTCCCGCCAACGGTTCCGGTGCCATCGAGACGTCCAGCGTCGATCTCGAGATCGCGACGCGACGGCTGATGGCGGCGCTTGAGTCGCTGGAGAGCGCGGTGGAGCGGCGGCGCGATGCCGATCGCGACGAGAACGAACTGGCGAGCCGAATCCAGGCGCTCGGCGCCGATCGCTCGCGGCTTGCGGACGAGCTCGACGGCTCGCTGGTGAAGACGCGCAAGCTCGAGCGCACCAATCGCGAGATCGCAGAACGGCTCGATGCCGCGATCGGCACCATCCGTTCGGTGCTCGAGGCCGGAGAGGGCACATGAACCACATCAACGTGAGCATCAACGGCCGGCAATACCGGATGGCCTGCGAGGACGGGCAGGAGGTGCGGCTGCTCAAGCTCGCCGAAAGCCTCGAATCGCGCGTCACCGAGCTGCGCGGAAAATTCGGCGAAATCGGCGATGCAAGGTTGACGGTGATGGCGGCCCTTACCGTATGCGACGACTTGCTGGATGCGACCGCGCGCATCCGCGTCCTGGAAGAAGAACTGGATTCGCAGCGGCAGCAACGTGTGGCGGTCGCCGATCGCGCCAGGGTGACGCAGGTCGCTGTCACCAATGCGCTCAACGCTGCCGCCGAGCGCATCGAAAAGACCGCGCAAGTCCTCAACCGCACCATCGGCGGCGGCGTCGCGATCGGGTGATTTTTTCACCCTCCAGGGGAAGGTGAAGAGATGTGCGTCGGTCCGACCGCGGCAGGCTTACCGCTGGCGATTCTCGTCCATCGTCGCTACATTACCCCCGCGAAGCTGCGTTGCGCGTCAGGAGCCATATATCCCCGGGGCCTTATCGATCCTTTAGGGAACTGTCCCTGGCCGGGCCCGTGGGCTCGGACATATGGTGCCCACCTACTTTCGTAGGGAACTCCGGGATCGAGCGCTTCAACGGCCTCTGCGGCTTCGCACTTGAATTCTTCTAAGTTGCTTTGCGTCGTCAAGGCGCCGCCCGTACGGACGTCATCCTCCGCGAAAGCGGAGGATCCAGTACGCCGCGGCTTCGCGATTCTATCACGCGTTCTCTGGAATACTGGATCACCCGCTTTCGCGGGTGATGACGGGAGAACAAGACAGCCATGTCCGAGCTTGCTCCGACTGCGACGAAAGCCGAGCTGCGTGCAAAAGCGCTCGCCAAGCGCGAAGCGCTGAGTGACAAGCAGCGCACCAAATCCGCGCAGGCGCTCGCCAGGCGCGACTTTCCCATCGACATCATCAGCGGCATGGTCATCTCCGGCTACTCGCCGATCCGCAACGAGATCGATCCGGCGCCGCTGATGCAAAAGCTTGCGGCGCTGGGCGCGCGGCTGGCCTTGCCTGTCGTCAACGCGCGCGGCAAGTCGCTGACGTTCCGGGCGTGGTCGCCGAGCGACCGGCTGATGCTCGGGCCGCTCGGCATCCCCGAGCCGTCGCCTGCCGCCGCCGAGCTCATCCCCGACATCATGCTGGTGCCGCTCGCGGCCTTCGACCGCCTCGGCCACCGCATCGGCTATGGCGCGGGCCATTACGACTATACGTTTGCACATTTGCGTAAATCGAAGGCGGTCACCGGCATCGGCGTTGCTTTTGCGGTGCAGGAAATCGAGGCTGTTCCGGCCTTGTCGCACGACGTGGCACTGGATTATGTGCTAACCGATAAGGAGACGTTCGACTTCCGGAGCAAATAGGCTTGCGTATCCTCTTCATCGGTGACGTCGTCGGAAAGACCGGCCGCACCGCCATCAACGACTATCTTCCCGGCATGGTCAGGGACTGGTCGCTCGATCTCGTCATCGTCAATGGCGAGAATTCGGCCGGCGGCTTTGGCATCACCGAGGCGATCTACCAGGAATTTCTCGACGCGGGCGCGGACGCCATCACGCTCGGCAACCACGCCTGGAATCAGAAGGAGGCGCTGGTCTTCATCGACCGCGCGCCGCGGCTGATCCGCCCGCTGAATTTTCCGCGCCACACGCCGGGCCGCGGCGCCGCGCTGATCGACACCAAGAACGGCAAGCGCGCGCTCGTGATCAATGCGATGGGCCGCGTGTTCATGGAGCCGCTCAACGATCCCTTTCATGCGGTCAATCGCGAGCTGGAAGCCTGTCCGTTGCGCGAGGCGGCTGACGCCATCGTGGTGGATTTCCACGGCGAGGCGACCAGCGAGAAGCAGGGCATGGGCTTCTTCTGCGACGGCCGCGCCAGCCTGGTGGTCGGCACGCATACGCATGTGCCGACGGCGGATCACCAGATCCTGACAGGCGGCACCGCCTATATGAGCGATGCCGGCATGACCGGCGACTATGATTCGATCATCGGCATGCTGAAGGACGAGCCGCTGCACCGCTTCACGACCGGCATTCCCTCGGCACGGTTCGAACCGGCCACCGGGGAGGCGACACTCAGCGGTGTGGCGGTCGAGACCGACGATGCCACCGGCCTTGCGACAAAAGTCGCGCCGGTGCGCCGGGGCGGCCGGCTGGCGCCGGCGGTGCCGGACTTCTGGAGCTGAAACCTTATCAGGAAGTGCGATGCAGAGATGGCTGATTTGCCTGCTCGCGCTGCTGCTGTCGCAGGTGGCGGACGCGCAGACCCTTACACAACGTCCGGTGTCGCAGGGTGCGGTCTCTTATGCCGACATGACCGGGCGGCTGGAGAAATCCGCGATCAACACCGCGAAAGCAGCGCCGAAGGGCGCCGCGCGGGGATCGTCGATCGATTTCTGCTGGGCCTCCTCGCCGGATGAATATCGCGCGCTCGCCAAGCACGTGGTGGTGCTGGTCAGCGTGGTGACGCAGGACGCAGCCGAGCTGCCGCTCCGCCGCGTCTACGTCACCGTCGACGGCAAGGAAACCGAACTGGTGCGGTTGAGCAGCCAGCGCAGCGACGTGGGCAAGGGATCGAAGACGTTTTCGATCCTCGGTCCCCATCGCGAGGACGGCTTTTATCTCGCGCCCGCAGGCCTGATGATGTCCGACGGGTACCTGCAAGCCGACTTCGCCGTGCGCCGCACCGGCTTCAATCTCTACAAGCTGCCGGGCACGCCGCCTGATTTCATCAAGTCTGACCGCGATGCAATGCCGGAGCCGGGCGCAAAGCCCGACACGCCTGCGCTGAAGGCGCTGCTTCAGCGCGAATATACGGGCTTCGAACTGCCGGCTGACTTGCGTTAGCGCGCCTTCGAGGTCGGCCGCCTCATCCTTTGAGACGGCCGCTTCCTACTGTCCATGGGGTTGTTTTCGCGATTTTGTGTCCCGCGACCCCGTGCACCCCTCAATACCTCTCCGGCACGTACATTTCCGGCGGGACCGGACCGCGCAGATAGTCGGGATTGCGCACGCGCGCCGGCAGGGTCACCGGCTGGTATGGGACGTCCTGATACGGGATCTGCTCCAGCAAATGCGAGATGCAGTTCAGCCGCGCCTTCTTCTTGTCGACGGCCTGCACCACGTGCCACGGTGCCTCCGGAATGCTGGTACGCTCCAGCATCGCTTCCTTGGCCTTGGTGTACTGCTCCCAGCGGCTGCGCGCCTCGACGTCCATCGGGGAGAGCTTCCACTGCTTGAGCGGGTCGTGGATCCGCATGGTGAAGCGCAAATGCTGCTCCTCGTCGGTGATCGAGAACCAGTATTTGATCAGGATGATGCCGGAGCGCACCAGCATGCGCTCGAATTCCGGCACCGAGCGAAAAAATTCCTCGACGTCGGCGTCGGTGCAAAAGCCCATCACGCGCTCGACGCCGGCGCGGTTGTACCAACTGCGGTCGAACAGCACGATCTCGCCGCCGGCCGGCAGGTGAGAAACGTAGCGCTGAAAGTACCACTGGGTGCGTTCGCGCTCATTGGGCGCCGGCAGCGCCGCGACCCGGCAGACGCGCGGATTGAGCCGCTGCGTGATACGCTTGATGACGCCGCCCTTGCCGGCGGAGTCGCGGCCCTCGAAGATCACCACGACTTTCAGCTTCTGGTGCTGCACCCAGGTCTGTAGTTTTACCAGCTCGCCCTGTAGGCGGAACAGCTCCTTGAAATAGGTGCGCCGGTCCACGGTCTCCTGCGGCGCCAGCCCCGCAAACTCGTTGGTCAGCGCGTCGAGGCGATCGTCGTCGATCTCGAGCTCCATCTCCTCGTCAAAGCTGTCCAGCATCTCAGCATGGACGCGCTCGTGCAGCATCTTTCCGTTGCCGCCAACTGGTTTCTCGCTCATGGAAATACTCCGGCCCGCGTTTCGCCAAGGGGCCTTCGTATTTCCAAAAGCGTATGTCAGTCGTATGACAGCGTTGGCGGCCGCGACGCTATTGCGCGGTCTGCTTGCGCAACTCGGCGATATCCCGGGCCGTCAGCTTCGATCCCTTGCTGCCGAACCGGGCGGTGACGTAATTGGCCACCGCCGCGATCTCCTCATCGCTGTAGGAGGCGCCGAACGCCGGCATCGACAATGCGTCCTCCGGCACGTGCCGCTTGGTGCCCGAGATCACGATCTGCGCCACGTTGGTCGCGCCGGGATCGTTGACGGCCCAGGAGCCGGTCAGCGTCGCCATCGATGAGACAAGGCTCGCGCCGCTCCAGCCATGGCAGCTCACGCAGGCCTGCTGGAACACGATCTTGCCGCGCGCGTCTGCGGTCGGGCCCTCCCGGTGCGAAGCCGGCGCGGCAGGTGCCGTCGTTGCCGGAAGGTCCGGCGAGGCAACCGCAGGCACGCTGCGCAGGAATACGACAATCGCCTTGATGTCCTCAGGCGCCAGCTTGCTCAGGCTGTGGTCGACCGCTTCGCCCATCGGCCCGGAGGCGGTGCCGCGATCCTTGGCGTGGCCGATCGAGAGATAGGAGATCAAATCATCATCGCTCCAGCCGCCGAGGCCGGTGGCCTTGTCCGAGCTGATGTTGAAGGCGCGCCAGCCGGCCGTGATGGCGCCGGCGAATTTCTTGCGGTTGTCGAGCGCAAAGGCGATGTTGCGTGGCGTGTGGCACTCGCCGCAATGCGCCAGCGCTTCCACCAGATAGGCGCCGCGATTCCATTCCGGACTCTTCGAGGTGTCCGGCATGTAGCGCGTGTTCGGGCTGAACACCGTGGACCAGAACCACATCGCCCAGCGCTGGTTGAACGGGAAGCCAAGCGTGTTTTCCGGTGCCGACGCACGCACCGGCGGCAGGCTGAACAGATAGGCCTTGATGGCGAGCGTGTCTTCATCGGTCAGGTAAGTGTAGGAGGTGTACGGCATCGCCGGATACAGCATGGCGCCGTCACGCCGCCTGCCGTGCTGCACGGCGTTGAGAAAGTCCTGGTCGCTGTAATTGCCGATGCCAGTTTCCTTGTCGGGCGTGATGTTGGTGGAATAGAGCGTGCCGAACGGCAGCTTGAAACCGAGCCCGCCGGCATATTCCTTCTCGCCCGGCTTGGTGTGGCAGACCATGCAGTCCGCTGCCGCCGCCAGATACTCGCCGCGCTCGACCGCGCTGGCCTTCGCCAGCGATGCCGGCACGCCGGTCGGATTGGCGCCGCGAAAGTCCGCGAGCGCGACCATCGGCCCGCCGGCAAAGGCGAGCGGGCCGGGGCCGCGGATGATCCACACGGCAATGCCTGCCGCGATCAGCGCGATCACGGCAAGACCGGCGAGAATGCGCAGCATCCTCATGCCTTCCTCCCAACCGCCAGCAGGGAACGGTCAATCGGCAGCCGCCGCAACGCCACGCCGGTTGCGGAATAGATTGCGTTGCGCAGCGCCGGTGCCGACGCCGTCACGCCGGCTTCGCCGATGCCGCCGGGTGCTTCACCGCTTTTCACCACATGCACCTCGATCTTCGGTGCCTGATCGATACGCAGCATCCGGTAGTCGTTGAAGTTGGATTGCCGGACTCGCCCCTTGTCGATGGTAATCTCGCCATAGAGCGCAGCCGTGAAGCCGAAGATCAGCCCACCCTCGATCTGTGCCATGATGGTATCGGGGTTGACCGCGATGCCGGTGTCGACCACCGAGACCGCGCGGCGCAATTTGATCTCGCCGTGCTCATCGACTTCCGCTTCCACCACGGTGGCGATGCAGCTTGCGAAAGACGGCTGCAAACACACGCCCTGCCCGACGCGCGGCGGCAGCTTCTGGCCCCAATTGGCCTTCTCCGCGGCGAGATTGAGCACCGACAGGAAGCGCGGCTTGGTGGCGAGCATCGAGCGGCGGAATTCAACCGGGTCCTTGCCCGCCTTGCGCGCCAGTTCATCCATGAAGCATTCGGTGGCAAACACGTTGTTGTTGGGGCCGACCCCGCGCCAGAACCCGGTCGGCACTGCCGGCGGTTCGGCACGCACATACTCGACGTGGAAATTCGGGATGTCGTAGGGTGCGTCGACGGCGCTGTCGACGGCATCGATGTCGATTCCCTTCTGGAAGGCCGGCGGCAGCCAGCGCGCGAGGATGGCGGCCCCCGCGATCTTGTATTTCCAGCCCACCACCTTGCCGCCGGACAAGCTGGCGGCAATCGTATCGCGATAGACCGGGCGGTAAATGTCGTGCTGGATGTCCTCTTCGCGGGTCCACACCACCTTGACCGGCCCGTCGACCTGCTTGGCGATGCGAACGGCCGCGACCACCATGTCGGGCTCGAGCTTGCGGCCAAAACCGCCGCCGAGCAGGTGATTGTTGACGACCACTTTCTCGACCGGGAGCCCGGCCGCCTTTGCCGCTTCCGACTGCACCCGCGCCATGATCTGCGTGCCGGTCCAGATTTCGCAGGAATCCGGCTTGACGTGCACGGTGGCGCTGAGCGGCTCCATCGTCGCATGCGCGAGGAACGGCAGTTCGAATGACGCCTCGAATTTGTCGCCGGTGGCGAGGCCCTTGGCGATATCGCCTTCCGATTTCGCCACCACGCCGTCTTTTTCGATCGCCGCGCGCAGGTCGGCCCAGATTTCCGCCGAGCCGATTTTTGCGTTGGGTCCCTCGTTCCAATCAATCTTGAGTGCTTCGAGGCCCTTTTTCGCCGCCCACATGTGATCGCCGACGACGGCGACCGTGTCGTCGAGCACGACGATCTGCCGCACGCCCGGGATTTTCTTCGCTGCGCTGTCGTCGACCCTGCCGACCTTGCCGCCGAACACGGGACACTGCGCCAGCGTGGCGAATTTCATGCCGGGAAGCATCGCGTCGATGCCGTACACGGCCTTGCCGTTGACCTTCTCCGGTGTGTCCAGCCGCTTCAGCGACTTTCCGATCAGCACGAAATCCTTCGGATCTTTCACCGCGACATCCTTCGGCGGCGTCTGGCTGCTCGCGGCGAGCGCCAGAGCGCCATAGGAAAGCTTGCGTCCGCTGCCCTGATGCATGACCTCGCCATTCGACGCCGTGCAACTCGCCGGTTCGACCTGCCATTGCTCGGCGGCAGCCTGCACCAGCATGGCGCGCGCGCTGGCGCCGGCGGTGCGCAGCGGCTTCCAGAACGCCCGGACCGATGTGGAGCCACCGGTTGCCTGAACGCCGAAGTCCGGATTGGCGTACAGTTTCTCGTTGGCGGGCGCTGCCAGCAAGGACACGCGCGAGAAATCGGCATCCAACTCTTCGGCCAAAATCATCGCAATCGAGGTGTAGATGCCCTGGCCCATCTCGACCTGCGGCATGATCAGTATGGTGTTGCCGGCCGGATCGATGCGAATGAAGGCATTGGGCGCGAATTTTCCTTCGGTGACGTCGGGCGGCTGCACCGGCTCGTTGCCTGCGCGCAAGGGCATGTGAAAGGCGAGCAGGAAACCGGTGGCGAGGCCGCCGGTGAGAACGGCGCGGCGTGAGATGTCGATGGTCATGGCGCGCGCTCCCTACGATTGACGGCCGGATGCCGCCTGCTTGATGGCGGCGCGGATGCGCACGTAAGTACCGCAGCGGCAGATATTGCCGGACATCGCGGCGTCGATGTCGGAGTCGTCTGGATTGGGAGTCGCTGCCAGCAGCGCCGCCGCCGACATGACCTGGCCGGACTGGCAATAGCCGCACTGGATTACTTCGAGATCGAGCCAGGCCTTTTGCACCTTCGCACCGGCCGGCGTCGCACCGATGCCTTCGATGGTCGTGACGCTGCGGCCGGACAGCGACCCCACCGGCAGCACGCAGGAGCGCACCGGCTGGCCGTCGATATGCACGGTGCAGGCGCCGCATTGCGCGATGCCGCAGCCGAATTTCGTGCCGGTCATGCCGAGGACGTCGCGCAGCACCCAGAGCAGGGGCATATCCGCAGGTGCATCGAATGATTTGGCTTCGCCGTTGATCGTGAGCGTCGTTGCCATCACAAAATCCCCCTTATCGCGTTGCGGCAGCATCATATAGCTTGGCCGCGCGAGCGGAGGCATACGACTTTTTTCGCAGAGCTGATTTGCCGTGCGATTTCGTAAAAAATTTGCGCAGCTTTTCGGCGACTTGAGATGATGATTGTCATTTTGCGTGCAGATAGGCGCGCTCAATGACGGGGATGTGAACAAGAATCGATCAGCCGGTAAGCGGTTGCGACGGGGCGTCGCGTCTACAGCTTGTAGGCCGTGCGAAAACCGCCCCAGTGCCGGCCGCGCACGCGCACTGGCACGTCGATCTCGCGCATCATGATCAATTTCCCGTTGCCCATGTCGCGGGCATAGGTCTGCACCAGATAGGCGCGCTGGTTGCGCCCGGCGGCAAGGCCCGCGGGGTCGTTGAAGATGCGGCGGTTGCGGCTGTTGGCGGTGTTGAAGGCGACGTCGCCCGGCCGCTGCGGATGCGAGTAAATCTTGTTGTGCACGGGCAGATAGCCGTTGCGGTCGATCATGGCGGCGAACGCCATCCGCTGATCCCTGGCAAGGAAGGCTTCCTGGAAGGGCGGCAGCGCGCGGTCCGCCCAATCGAGGATCTTTGTGCGATGCTGCACCGGATTGGTGCCTGCGATCTCGACATAGTTTTCGTCGAACATGTCGTCCATCGAGATCGCGCCGCTGGCGATGCCGTTCTCAAAAATCTTTGTCAGCGCAGCGCCGGCTTCCAGGGCGCGGGCGACGAATTCGGTGTTCTCGTCCTGGATCGCCCACAATTTGTCTTCGAGCCTGTCGATCAGGGCCGCATCCGGCCGCTCGAACTGCGCGCGCGTGCCGGCCTTCGACCGCTCGCCGATGCGGATCCGGCACGGCCCGACGTCCTGTAGCGTCGCAGCAAGGCTTTCGCGCGACTGTAGCCGTTCGGAGTCCGGTCCGCTGATCAAGATGCCTTCCATCGAGATTTCATAGACCGGCGCCGTGACCGCACCACGTGGCGTCTGGATTTCGATGTTGAGGCTGCACGGCAGCGGCTCGGCCTTCCGCCGCGCAGCGCCTTCGCCTTGCCGCAGCAGCACGGCGCAGCGCGATTTCAGCTTTTGCGCAAACATCGTCACCGACTTGCCGGCCTTCGCAACGGTCTCGCCGTGGGTCTCGGCCTCCTTGGTGGCGGAATCGATTTCGGCGGCGCTGTCGCCGACCGAAGAGATGAAGCTGGAGGTGGAAGCGACGTTCTGGCTCATCTCGCCGGTGGTCTGGTTCTGCTCGTTGACCGCACCGTTGACGTTTTCGAACACCGGCCGGATCGCCTCGATCGCCTGCGAGATGCGATGGACGGCATCGACCGAACCCGCGGCATCGCGCTGTAGTGCCTCGATCTTCTTGGAAATCTCTTCGGTCGCCTGCTGGGTCTGGACCGCCAGCGCCTTCACTTCGGTCGCGACCACTGCAAAGCCGCGCCCGGCTTCGCCCGCGCGCGCTGCCTCGATGGTGGAATTGAGCGCCAGCAGCGTGGTCTGGCGCGCGATCTGCGCGATCAGATTGACGACGTTGCCGATCGCAGCGGAAGATTCTCGCAGACGATCGACATTGGCGCTGGCCTCGCGCGCCGCCGCGCTGGCCTGGTCGGCGAGCTTGCCGGCATTGCGCACCTGCGTGCCGATGCCGTCGGCCGAATGGGTGAACTTGTCGGCGGCCTGCGAGAAGATGGTGGCGGTCGATTGCGCCGCGCTGGTGCGGCCGGTCAGCGCATCGGTGCGCTGGCGGATGGTGGCCAGCGTCGCCGCGGTGGCTTCCGCACCGCCGGCGACCGAATTGGCCGCCTTCTCGAGCTGGCGGATCATGGCGCCGAGCTCGAGGTCCAGAAGATCGAGGATTTCCCTGGCCGAATCGCTCTCCGGCACGGCCGGCATATTGGCCGCAGCCGCCGGGGAGGGGGCTTTCGCGGCGGCAGGCGCCGGCGGTTCCGGCTGACGCTTTCGAAACAAGCCGAATGCCATGACCATCTCTTGCTGGTTGAAATCCGCGCGGGATCATCTCATCCGGGCACTAAGTCATGGTTAACAAGTGCCTGATATTCCGGCAGACGCATTGCCGCAGGCCCAGCCGCGGGTCCAAAAAAGCCCCCAAGTCTTTGATTTTGCCCGTTTGGCGGCCTATAAGCCGCGCTTCCACCCTCATTTCCCGGACGATTTCCGAAGAGACCCCGCATGGCCGGCCATTCCCAATTCAAGAACATCATGCACCGCAAGGGGCGCCAGGACGCTCAGAAGTCGAAGCTTTTCGGCAAGCTGGCGCGGGAAATTACCGTGGCCGCCAAGCTGGGAACGCCGGACCCGGCCATGAACCCCCGCCTGCGCGCGGCCATCGTCGCGGCGCGCCAGGAGAACATGCCGAAGGACAATATCGAGCGCGCGGTCAAGAAGGCGGCGGGCAACGAGGGCGAGAACTATGACGAGATCCGCTACGAGGGCTACGGCCCCGGCGGCGTCGCCGTCATCGTCGAGGCGCTGACCGACAACCGCAACCGTGCCGCCTCCGACATCCGCTCCTTCTTCACCAAATCGGGCGGCAATCTCGGCGAAACCGGCTCGGTCGCCTTCATGTTCGACCGCACCGGCATCATCGAGTACGACCATAGCGTCGCCTCCGACGATGCGATGCTCGACGCCGCCATCGAGGCCGGCGCCGATGACGTGGTCTCCAGCGAAGCGGGCCACGAGGTCTACGCCTCGCAGGAGACCTTTCGCGAGGTGGCAAAAGCGCTGGAGGCAAAGTTCGGCGAAGCCCGCAAGGCCGCGCTGACCTGGAAGCCGCAAAACACCGTCGCGGTCGACGACGAGACCGGCGAAAAGCTGCTCAAGCTGATGGACCTGCTCAACGAGCACGACGACGTGCAGAACGTCTACGCCAATTTCGAGGTGTCCGACGCGTTGGTCGCGAAGATGGGCGGGTAGCTCTCGTATCCCGGACGGGGCGCCTATCCGCCCCGCCAGCCCTTCCGGATCGTTCCGGCGAGCGTCCCGG
The DNA here is from genome assembly GCF_018129385.1 of Bradyrhizobium lablabi. GTDB lineage: Bacteria > Pseudomonadota > Alphaproteobacteria > Rhizobiales > Xanthobacteraceae > Bradyrhizobium > Bradyrhizobium lablabi_C. The sequence continues at coordinate 142,782 of NZ_JAFCLN010000006.1, read as the reverse complement.
TCATACTCGCCGTACTGGCAACGTTCTCATCCAGCAAGCCGAACAGCCAGGTTGCGAGCGTCTTGCCTTGCGCAGCAGTCGGCCGAAGCCGCAATCCGATGAAAGTATCGTTGCGGTCTGCAATCTCTGCATCGATCCAGCCCAGTAAGTCGAGGTGAAGCCGCGCAAACCCGGTCATCAGCTGCGCAGACCTTCCTTCACAAAACATGCGGGCGCTCGATGTCGACAGCACCGTCAGACGTCCGCGAATGATTTCGCTGCCCGATGCAAGGTGAACCGCTTCGTTGACGTCGAATAGCATCTCGCCGCGCCCCAGCTCGAAGCAGACCAGGAACGCGATGAATGCGATCAGCATCGCGACGCCGGCCCACAGCAGGTTGAAAAAATCGAGCGGGGAGATTTCGCTCGCCGCGTAGGGGGAAACAAATGCCCACACGATGCTCGCGGCGGAGCTCAGCGAGATGAGCCCGAACAGCGCCGCGAATTTCCAGTGGGTCGTCGGCTCCGAGCGGTCGCCGCCTTTGTTGGTGATCTTGAACGGCCTGCCGAACGGCTTTACGGCGGCGCTTACCAGCGTGGCGGTCACCGCAAAGGCGGAAATCGCGTGGGTTGCTTCCATGAATAGCGGCAGCGTCCGCGATCGCGAAACCCAGGCCATGTAGATCATCTGGCCGAGCAGCGCCGGCAGCCCGTATCGCAGGAATGAGAGGTAATCCGCCTCGAATGCTGGAATGCCGGCAAACCAGTAGATCGAAGGCGCCACCAGCAGCAGGACCAGATACGGCTTGCACAGCCAGTTCATAATGCCGTGCAGATATTGCCATCGCTGAATCAGCGAAAATCCGGATCCAAGCAGTGGACCATCGCGAAGCAGGGCGACCTGGATCGTTCCGAGGCACCAGCGGCTTCGTTGCGTGATGTATTCGGGTATGCCCTCGGCGGACAATCCGGTGCTTAGTCTCTCGTTCAGCCACCAGGTCTCAAAGCCTTTCGCCAGCAGCGCATAGGTCAGATTGATGTCTTCCGAGATCGCCTGATCCGGAAATCCGCCGAGCTCGGTCAACAGGTCGCGGCGGACGACGAACGAGGTGCCGACGCAGAACGCGCATCCCCAGCCATCCTTAGCGGGCTGAAATACATCGAAGAAGAACCGCTGATCGTCCACCCAGCTCTGCGCGGCCAGCAGGTTGTGCTGAATCGGATCGGGATTGCAGTAGAATTGCGGAGTCTGGACCACGCCAACCTGCGGCTTCGAAAGCAGCAATCCGACCGTCCGTCGCAGGAAATCTGGATGCACGGCGAAATCAGCGTCCAGCACCAGGATGACAGGAGAGTTGGTCTGCGCAGCGGTGACCCGCAATGCGTTGTTGAGGTTTCCGGCCTTGGCCTTCTCGTTGTCGGAACGCGTGACGTAACGCGCGCCCGTCTCGGCGCAATAGTCGCGCAGCCATGTCCGCCTCGTATCGTCGAGAACCCAGACCGTAGCGTTGGGGTAATCCAGCGCCAGCGCCGTCAGGATCGATCTTTCCAGCACCTCGAGCGGTTCGTCATAGGTGCAAATGAAGATATCGACGGCGGGAAATTGGCCGGCTTGCTCCATTTGATACTGCGCGACGTCGGCCTGCCTCGACCGATCGGTGCTGCGGAAAAGGATGACAATCGACGTCAGCGTGTAGGCGATCGCCAGCGCCTCGAACGCAAAGAACAGATATTGCCACGAACCCTCCACCGAGGATGCGGACGCGGGCAGCGTGTCATGCCAGCGCCACAAGGCGTAGATTACCAGCAGCATTGCCGCAGTTATTCCGAACAGCATCCGGTCGCGGCTTCGAGCCGGATCGAGCAGCCGCGCCAGCACGAGCAATCCGATCAGCAGACCGATATCGATCGACAGAATGGACGAGATGTCTGCGGCGGTTTCGAACATCATTCCACCTTTCTGCCGGTAAACGGATTCCACGCGGTGGCGGCCAGCGCGGCCCATGCGGTCGCTCCCAGATGGGGGCGCTTGAAGTAAAAGAGGTCCGCCACCGGTTTGGTCGGGTCGATTGACAGACCCGTCGAAATCCGCGCCGTTCGGGTCGCATTGAGCAAGCCCGACGGCGTGCGGTCGGCTTCAAGCATCGTGAGCAGTTGCTCGCTTCTCTGCGGATTTCCCGCGATCCGGTAGGCCAGCGCAGCTTGCGCAGTGCCTTCAACCCACATGCCGTCGCGGTCGCCGTTGAAGTCGAAGCCGTCGCCTGCGGCCAGATGGCGTGCGGCGAAATCCAGGGCCGATCGCCATTTCGCCGGCGCATCCGGGATGGCCATCCATGGCCAGAGCTGCACGTCGAGCGCGAGCATTTTGGGATCGGCGAGGCTGCCGTCGGGCTTCGTGCCGAGCAGGAAATGATCGCCGGCAAATGCCCGATCGAGGAAACGGCGCGCCTGCGATGCGGCTTCTGCGTGGCCGGCTTTGCCCGTCAGGCGGTACAGCCAGGCCGCGGCCGCGTGAATGTCGGCGTTATGCTCGGTCGATATCCAGGTGAGCGGCACGGACTGGCTGTCGTAGCCGTGGAAGCCGCCGCGGAAACCGGACCCGGTGGAGACATTGGCTGTTACCCAATTCATCAGCCGATCGGCATCCGCCATGAAGGCAGCCTCGCCGGTGGCTTGATGCAGGGTCAGCAACGCCAGAATCACCCAGCCGGCATTGCCGGTCGAACTGCCGTCCTGGGCGGCATCTTCAGCCCAGATTTTTTGCCGGTTGTCCCACCAGCCCGGCAGCAAAGGCCCGGCTTCGCCCACCGGTCCGGCGCGATAGGCATTGCGCACGCGGCCGTCCGCAAAGGTGCGATCGCTGCGAACCGCGCGGCTCAAGGCATTGCCGATCAGGACGGCCCGGCTCACATCGCCACAGGCCACAAGCGCGATGGCCGCCAGCGCGTTGTCGTAGACGAATGCGGAAGTTGCCAGTCCCGCCGGCAGGCTGCTTTCGCCTTCGCCCGGCTCATAGCTGCGCACGAACACCGCGCTGCTGCCAGCTGCCTGCGAGGTGACCGCGTTCGCCAGCGCGGCGCAGTCACGCCCGGCAGCGGATTTCGGGTCGCCGCTCGCGCCCGTGGCGGCAATGGTCATTGCCAGCCAGATCGCGATGGCGGCGAATGGCTTTGCCGCGACATGGTAGCTCCCGGGAGCAAACATCGCTTACGGCATCGACGGCTGACGCGCGGCCGCGGCCGAGCGGAAGGCGGCAGTGAGCGCAGCGATTCCCGTTTCCCGTGTCGCTTCTCTGTTGTCATTGGGTTGCGCGGGGCTCTCGTCTGCGCTCCACGAGCTGACCAGTGTCTCGAGATGCCGCCACATCACGGATGTCGAGGGTACCATTGCATTGTCCTTTGTCACCGTCACCCATTGACCGATGGTGCAGGGCCTCGACCCTTCATCAGCCGCCGGCTCGGCGTCTTGACCGCCACTGCCGGAATTTTCGGGGGCGATGATCGCGTAGAGTTCGCGCCGTTCGGTCTGCGGGAATGGCACGGCAAAACGTTCGTCGACCTTGTCGGATGTCTTCGGCAATATGGCGGTGACGATGCCGGACCCGAATGCCGCGCCCTCTACGCGGACGCGCGTGCCGGGCTTCATGCTCTGGGCCTGACGGTAGGAAAAGATCGCCACGACGAATCGCTTTTCACAATCGACCAGCGAGGCCAGGGTATCGCCGGCATTGACGTGCCGGCCCGGCGTGGCCCCGACGGTCAGGATCTTGCCTCGGTTGGTGACCTGCACGTCGGCTTCCGTCAGAATTGCCAGTCGTTGACGCTCCTGGGCTGCGAGGGCCTGCTTGTCCTGGAGGATGGCGGAGAGCTCCTTTTCCTCGATCTCCATGCGCGTCGCATCGAGGGAGATGTCGCGGCGTTTTTGAGCGAGGATTCCGATCGCGACGAGGTCGTCTCCGGCATAGATGCCTTTTTCCAGGGCATCGAGCTGGGCAACCTTCTGATCGAGGCCGGCTCTTGCTGCATCGGCTTTATGGAGCGCCGCGGAATAATTCTCTTTCGTCGGCCTGAGCATGTCCATGCTTGCCGCGTTGCGGGCCACCATCTCGGATTGACGATCGACCAACGCCTTCTGCGCGCCGCTCAGCGAATTCGTCTCCGCGATCTTCGCGCGCAGTCCCGCAATCTGCGACTGAAACTGGGCGCGCAGTTGTTCGGATTGATCGTTGATTTCCGCATCAAGCATCTTCACATAGGTGCGATCCGATTCCTTTTTTTGCCGGGTCGCTTCCAGTTTTGCGCGGGCATCGGCGGCCTTCTCTTCCAGCGAAATCAGCGTCCCCCGGTCGACCCGGACGTTCGATATGCGCGCCAGTGAATCACCCGATTCCGCAGTATTGCTGACGTTCTTGGATACCGACTCGATCTGGCCTTCGATCGGCGCCGTCAGCAAGGTGAGGGGCGCATTGACCACGGCCCGGTCCGATTGATCGGCGATGATCGGCGGAGCGACGGACGTTACCAGCAGGATCGCCAGAACGCCGCCTACCACGAGCGAGGAAGTCCGAAGGATTACTGGATGACGCGAAGTCTGCGTCTTTGCAGAACCGCCGTTGCTATTCCGGTGCATGCCATGCTCCCTTGTTGATCAATGCCTAAGAGAGCGTTGCCTCCAGACGGTTCTGACTTTGGGCGATTGCCGGCTTTCGAAAAGCCGGTCTCGGCCTCGGTTCGGCAGCTAACCGGTACGGGCGGCTTCCGTTCCTAAGGGCGTTTTCAGACAAACGTGAAAAATCGGCAATGCACACGGCATGGATAAACGGCGCGTCGCATTGATGAACAGGACGTCGCATTGATGAATGACGAACACGAAGGTTGCTCGATAGGGGCAGCGCCGACGCCGCTTGTACAGGCTCCCGCCGCGAATATGGCAACACGCAGCTAGGCTTGAGACTTCTGCATGGGTATAAAATGCCATGACGCCGCCACCGATTCGCCACCCCGTCCGTATCCTCGGCATCGACCCGGGCCTGCGCCGCACCGGCTGGGGCGTCATCGAGAGCGAGGGCAACCGGCTGATTTTCGTCGGCTGCGGCTCGGTCGAGCCGCCGGGCGACCTTTCGCTGGCGGAACGGCTGCTCGCGATCCATGAGGGGCTCGCCGCCGTGCTCGGCAGCTACAAGCCGGCGGAAGCCGCGGTCGAGCAGACCTTTGTCAACAAGGACGGCGTCGCCACGCTCAAGCTGGGCCAGGCGCGCGGCGTTGCCATGCTGGCGCCCGCGATGTTCGGTATTTCGGTGGCCGAATACGCGCCCAATCAGGTCAAGAAAACCGTGGTCGGCGCGGGACATGCCGACAAGAACCAGATCGCGGTGATGCTGAAGATACTTCTGCCCAAGGCCGAGCCGAAATCGCCCGACGCTGCGGACGCGTTGGCGATTGCCATTACGCACGCGCATCACCGCGTCAGCGCCGAACTGCGGCTGAGGATGGCGGGCGCATGATCGGCAAACTCAAGGGCCTCATCGATTCCTACGGCGAGGATTTTGTCATCCTCGACGTCGGCGGCGTCGGCTATCAGGTGCACTGCTCCTCGCGCACGCTCCAGGCGCTGCCGTCGCCCGGCGAAGCCGCGGTGCTCTCGATCGAGACCTATGTGCGCGAGGACCAGATAAAGCTGTTCGGCTTCCGCACCGATCATGAGCGCGAATGGTTTCGCCTGCTCCAGACCGTGCAGGGCGTCGGCGCAAAGGTCGCGCTCGCGGTGCTCGGCACCTTGCCGCCGGCCGAACTTGCCAACGCCATTGCGCTGCGCGACAAGGCCGCGGTGTCCCGCACGCCGGGCGTCGGGCCGAAAGTGGCCGAACGCATCGTCACCGAATTGAAGGACAAGGCGCCCGCCTTCGCCAATGTCGATCCGGCCGTCGTGCATCTGGCCGGCGCGATCGACGATCAGCGCGCCCCGCGCCCGGTGGCGGATGCGATCTCCGCACTGGTCAATCTCGGTTACGGCCAGCCGCAGGCGGCCGCTGCGATCGCCGCGGCTTCGCGCAGCGCGGGTGAAAAGGCGGAGACCGCGCAGCTCATCCGGCTCGGGCTGAAGGAGTTGGCGAAATGATTACCTGCTATTTGCGTTATGAGGTCCCTCTGGGCAAGGTCGCCGAGTTCGAGGCTTACGGCGCCATGTGGCTTGACCTGGTGCCGCGGTTCGGCGGCATCCATCACGGCTATTTTCTGCCATCCGAAGGCGATAGTGACGTCGCGCTGGCGATGTTCAGCTTTCCGAGCCTGGCGGCCTACGAACAGTACCGCAAGGATGCGGAAAACGATCCGGATGTTCAGAAGGCGATAGACTTCGCAAAGCAGACGCGCTGCTTCACCCGCTACGAACGGTCGTTTTTCCGGCCATTGCTTCCGAACAAGGCCTAAGAAGCCGGCGAAGAGGATACCTAAGGCCGCATGACCACTCCCTCCCGCTTCGTCTCGCCCGAGCGCCGCAGCGACGATGTCGGCGACACGGCGCTGCGCCCGCAACTATTGTCCGAGTTCGTCGGCCAGGCGCAGGCGCGCGCCAATCTCTCGATCTTCATCGAGGCTGCGCGCAAGCGCAACGAGGCGCTGGATCATGTGCTCTTCGTCGGCCCGCCGGGCCTTGGCAAGACCACGCTGGCCCAGATCGTGGCGCGCGAGCTCGGCGTCGGATTTCGCGCCACCTCGGGTCCGGTGATCGCAAAGGCCGGCGATCTCGCCGCGCTGCTCACCAATCTCGAAGAGCGCGACGTGCTGTTCATCGACGAAATCCATCGCCTCAGCCCCGCGGTAGAAGAGGTGCTCTATCCCGCGATGGAGGATTTTCAGCTCGACCTCATCATCGGCGAAGGTCCGGCGGCGCGCTCGGTGAAAATCGAGCTGGCAAAATTCACCCTTGTCGGCGCCACGACGCGCGCGGGGCTGCTGACCAATCCGCTGCGCGACCGCTTTGGCATTCCGGTGCGGCTGAATTTCTACACCGAAGAAGAGCTGGAAAAGATCGTCACCCGCGGCGCCCGCGTGCTCAAGATCGGCATGACGGACGACGGTGCCAACGAGATCGCGCGGCGCGCCCGCGGCACGCCGCGCATCGCCGGCCGCCTGCTGCGCCGCGTGCGCGATTTCGCCTCCGCCGAAAATGCTGATTCGGTCGACCGCAAGATCGCCGACAAGGCGCTGAGCGCGCTGGAAGTGGATAGCGCAGGCCTCGACGCGATGGACCGCCGCTACCTCACGACCATCGCGATGAATTACGGCGGCGGTCCCGTTGGTGTCGAGACCATGGCGGCGGCGCTGTCCGAGCCGCGCGATGCGATCGAGGACATCATCGAGCCCTATCTGATCCAGTGCGGCTATCTACAGCGCACCCCGCGCGGACGCCTGCTCACCTCGCACGCCTTCCGCCATCTCGGCATCGCCGAGCCCTCACGCGATCCGGCGCAATTCGGGTTGTTCGGCAACGGCGACGACGACTGACAGCTTCGAACCCGTTTCCCACAAGCCTGCACTAATGCGGAGATGCCGGCTCGGTCGCCGGCGCTGCTGCCGTGGAGTTGCCGATGGGTTCGATGAAAGATGCGCAGGCGCTGGCGGTTATTGCGGCCGCTCCCGAGCTCGCGACGACGGAGGAGACCGAAGCGTTCCTCAATGCCATGCAGATCGGCGAACTCGCCTCGATCTGGAGTGTGTTGCAATGTATCAGCCGGCGCGATCAAACCGGCGGCGCATGGTCGGCAAAGATGTATTTCGATCGCCTGCCGCATGATGCGCCCGACAGAGCGCTCGATCTCGCGCTCGAAGTGCTGCGTACCGAATCCGACAAGCTCACGGTGATGCAGCTCAACGACAAGTTCATGCTGTCGCTGATCTACGCGAACGGCGATGCGGTGATGGATCGAATCGAGCGCGAGGCAAAGGAAAATGCAAAACTGCGCTGGCTGCTTGGTGGCGTAAATTTCGGCCCCGAAGAGCCGTTCACGCGGCGGATCGCGCGGATTTCGGACGCCGAAGGCTGGGAGGCCGACAATGTTGCGCGCAAGACGCCGATCCATCCGCTCGAATGCGAGATCATGTCCGTGCCGGAGCTGGCGCGTACCTGGGTCGAGCAATATTCGAAATCCGATCGCGACCGCGACGACAATTTTTTCACGATGATGGACTACGAGCGCGATCTGCGCGAGGAGAATCCGGACAAGGCCATCGACCTGATCGTCGAGATCCTGAAGATCGAATCCAATCCGGTGCTGCTGTCGCTGCTGGCCGCCGGCCCGCTCGAAGACGTCATCAGCATGGAAACCATTGACCGGATCGAGCGCGAAGCCGCTGGCGACAAGCGCTTCCGCGACCTGCTTGGCGGGGTCTGGTATTTTCGCGCCGGCGAGGAACTGAAGGCGCGGCTCGATGCCCTGGTCGGCGACAACAGGTGGTGATTGATGGTAGGGCACCTGCTGACAAACTGCACAAACGCACCCGAATTCGGCTGCAATGCCCGGCCAGAATGAGGCTGCATCACGGTTAACGGCAATGATTACCAGACGTCATTTTCTTAAAGGTACAGTCGGGCTCGGCGCGCTCGGCATCTCAAGCACGGCCTATGGCTTTGGCGAGCCGCTGCTGCGGCTTCGCGTCACGCGCTACAATATCTCGCCGCCGCAATGGCCGGCCGGCTTCAGGCTGAAGATCGCGGCGATTGCCGACCTGCATGCCTGCGATCCCTGGATGTCGGTAGAGCGCATCGAGCGCATCGTCGATCGCACCAATGCGCTCAAGCCGGATCTCGTCGTCCTGCTTGGTGACTATGTCGCGGGGCACCGCAAGGTGACGCGCTTCATTCCGGCGGGCGAATGGGCGCCTGTGCTTGGCGGATTGAAGGCGCCGCTCGGCGTGCACGCGGTGCTCGGCAATCACGATTGGTGGGAAGACAAGGACGTGCAGCGGGCAGGGCACGGGCTGCCCGTCGCGGGCCGCGCGCTGGAGAGCGCCGGCATTCCGGTCTACGAAAACGATGCGAAGCTGCTGAGCAAGGACGGCCGCCCTTTCTGGCTCGCCGGCCTCGGCGATCAACTCGCTTACATGCCGATGCGCCGCTTTCGGCCCGGGCGCCGGATGGGCGTCGACGATCTCGGCGCGACGCTGGCAAAGATCAAGGACGATGCTCCGGTCATCCTGATGGCGCATGAACCGGACATCGTCAGGCGCGTGCCCTCGCGCGTTGCGTTGCAATTGTCCGGGCATACCCATGGCGGACAGGTGCGCCTCGCCGGCTGGTCGCCGATCTCGCCTTCGGGGCAGGAACTGGCCTATGGCCACATCCGCAAGAATTGCGACCTCGTCGTTTCCGGCGGCCTCGGCTGCAGCATCATGCCGTTCCGCATCGGCGTGCCCCCGGAAATCGTGCTGGTGACGCTGGGCGGTGGGGCTCCTGCGGTCGCGTAACGCGGCGGCCAAGCTTGCGCAGCCCGTCGATTTTGCGCAAAACGATTGCCTTCGGGGCGATCGAGGGCCTGCCAATTGAATTTGAATCTGTCTCAGCTCGACGGCGAGATCCGCGACGGCCGCCATCACATGCAGGTCCGCGTCTACTACGAGGACACGGATTTTTCCGGCATCGTTTACCACGCCAACTATCTCCGCTTCATGGAGCGCGGGCGCACCAATCATCTGCGCCTGATGGGCGCCGAGCAGCATGCGCTGTTCGAGCAGGCGCAGGCCGAAACGCCGGGCTTCGCCTTCGTGGTGCGCTCGATGCAGATCGACTATTTGCGCCCGGCGCGGATGGACGACGTGCTCGACATCGTGACCTGGCCGATCGTGGTGAAGGGCGCTTCGATCACGCTGGCACAGGAAGTGCGGCGCGGCGATGACGTGCTGGTGAAAGCGGAAGTGCGGGTCGCCTTCATTTGCGAGGGCAAAGCGCAGCCGATCCCGAAAGCGTTAAGGCTTCTGCTGAAAGCCGACCTCGCGTAAATCGTGCGCGCGTTGAGAATCGCCGGTAACCACCGGCGGCTTTTTTGTTTGCCAACGCGCAAGGCGGCGCCCAAGATGAATGCATTGCCGCGAATGCTTTCGAAGGGGCGCATATGAACAGGATACTTTTGCTTGCCGCATTGTTCGCCGGATTGCTGGCAGTGCCGGCCCGGGCGCAGACCATGGTCGGGGACTGGACGGTCGAAAAGCGGGAGAAGGATACCCATTGCAACGCGAGCCGCGGCTACAAGGACAAGGAAGACGATAACCATCAGTATGGGATGGTGCTGACTTATTCCACCGACAGAATCGTTGTCGTGGTGGTTTACGACGGATGGGAGTGGGAGAAGACCGGCGAGATCCTCGAGGCCGAATTCTCCACCGACAAGTCAGACATCTTGAAGACCTCCAAATGGGAGGTGATGGACAAGAACACCGTGCGCGGCATATTCGAGTTCGATCAGTCGCTGCTCGACAAGCTGACCAAGGCGAAACGGCTGCATATCGACTTCGATGACGATGAGGACGAGAGCATCGAATTCGAGATGCCGCGCGCCGCCGAGGCGATGGCGGCGCTGAAGTTCTGCGAGGAGAACAGGAAGTAATGTCGGAGAAGCGGGCGCTCCAGAAATGATGTCGTCCCGGCGAACGCCGGGACCCATACCCACAGGGCGAAGTTTTGCGAAGACTGTGGCTCCAGCGCGTTCCAACAACATCGGCCGCGGCGTATGGGTCCCGGATCGCGCTCGCGTTGATCGCTTGTCCGGGACGACAGTGTGTTACGCCGCCGCCTTGTGGCGCGCGACTTCGGCCTGATACAGCGCGAACTCCTCGGCGAGTGCCTTGGCCACGCTCGGCCGCTTCTTCATCCGCTCCAAGTACGCCTTCACCGCAGGGTACTTCGAAGAATCGATCATCGGCGTGGCGACGCTCCAGTTCAGCACGGTGGTCAGATACGCGTCCGCCACGCTGAAATGCTCGAGCAGGAATTCGCGGCCCGCGAGATATTGGTCGAGGTATTCGAGCCGCGACAGGTATTTTTCCAGCGTATAGGCCTTCACCTCCGCCGGCACGGTCTTGCCGAGCAGAGGGGTGAACAGGCTCTTGTGCAGTTCGGTGCCGATGAAGCACAGCCACTGTTGCAGCTTGCTGCGCTCGATGCCGGCCCTGGCGCCGATGCCGGAGTCGGCAAGCTTGTCGGCGACATGTTGCAGGATTGCGGCGTTCTCGGTCAGCACCACGCCGTCGTCGGTGCGGATCACGGGAACGTATCCCAGCGGATTGACGGCAAGGAAATCGGAATCGTCCTTCAGGACCTTCTTGGTCTTCGGATCGACCTCGATGAAATTAGCCTGGCCGCCTGCTTCATACAGCGCGATCCGGGTTGCCATCGAGCAGGCAAGCGGCGAGAAATAGAGGTCCATGAGAATCTCCTTGGGTAATTTCGGTTTCCTGAGGGTCTAGCAAGCGCGCTTGATTTATGTACCGTTCCGCATAATTATGCGGGCGTCAAGGATTATTTTGCGAAATGGTACAAAAAAGAAATCCGCCCACGGGCCGCTCCCGGCCGAAGCAGATGCCGCCATCTGCCGCCATCGCTGAGCCAAAGCGCCGCGGCCGCCCGCGCGCCTATGAGCCCGAGGTGGCGCTGGCGCGCGCGCTCGACGTGTTCTGGAAAGAGGGCTTTGCCGCGACCTCGCTCGACGATCTCTCCGCCGCGACCGGCATGAACCGGCCGAGCCTTTACGGCGCGTTCGGCGACAAGCGCGAGCTCTACATCAAGAGCTACGAGAGCTACCGCAATCGAGCGCGGCAGCGGATGGGCGAAGCCTTCGCCGCCGACCTGCCGCTGCGCGAAATGCTGGAGAAGATCTATGCGATCGCACTCGACATGTACCTGTCGGGCAAGGACGGCCCGCGCGGCTGTTTCACCGTGATGACGGCCGCTTCCGAAGCCGTGTTCGATCCAGCCATTCGCGAAATGGCGTCGACGGGGCTGGTGGAGACCGACCGCTTCTTCGCGCGCATCTTCAAGCGCGGCCAGGAGCGCGGCGAACTTGCCGCTTCGGCCAATCCGCAAACGCTGGCGCTGCTCGCCTCGGCCACGCTGCACACCATCGCAGTCCGCGCCCGCGTGCAGGTCTCGCGCGCCGAGCTCGACGCCATCGTCGCCAGCGCGCTCGATATGATGTGCGGGCCGAAGAAGTAATTGCGGCGAAATCGGGTCAAGGAACGTGCCGATGGTCGCGCTGGCCTTCCGGAGGTCCGGTGCGTATATTTGCGGCACTTGGCGGTAATGCAGATGACCATCGTTCGACGCAGTCTAACTCTCGCTTTCGTCCTGGCGGCGCTCGGTTCGGGCGCGAGAATCGCCCACGCCCAGGCTACCGCTGTGCCTTACTGGATGGAGAGCTGGTCGATCGGTTTCGGCGGCACGCTGAGTTCCGATGAAAATTCCAACGGCATCGCCAAGTACAAATTTCCGAACGGCTTCTTTATTGGCGGCGGGCGCAGCGACATGGGCCTTGGCATGTACGGCCTCAACCGCGCCGCGGCCTTCAACGGTCTCGGCTCGCTCTCCTACGAAGGCATGAAGTTCGGCTATGACTTCAAGAACGCGCCGCTGTCGATCTATGGCGGTCTCAACACGATGAAGTTCGACGTCGGCCCGGGACCCAGCAGTCCCTTTGCGGCCTTCGAAAATACCTCGGGCACCGTGCCCGGCTACAACGTCAACACCGGCATCGAATTCCGGCCGACGTCCAATCTCAGCCTGTCGCTCGGTGTCGGCTATACCGACATGTCCGGGGCAGGCCGCGTCGACAGCGACATCCGATCGCCCTTGCTGCCCGGCCAAACACCGCAGTTCATGGGTGGCCGCAGGTATTGACGGTGGCTCCGTAAGTCCTGCGTAGGATGGGTAGAGCGAAGCGAAACCCATCATGTGAGGGGCGGTGGGTTTCGCGGAGCCTGTCATTGGGCGCGCATTCGCGCGACCCGTTGGCTCTACCCACCCTGCGACTCAATACCCCCGCTTGCGGTCCACCACATTCTCCAGCGCGCCGCCCGCTTCGAACCGCTCGATCTGCCGCGCCACATATTTTGATATCTCATCCGGATCGGTATCCGCCGCATTATGCGGTGTCAGCACGACCTTCGGATGGCTCCAGAACGGGCTGTCCGCCGGCAAGGGCTCGGTCTCATAGACATCGAGCGAGGCGGCTCCCAGCGTGCCGTCGTCGAGGCAGCGCAAGATATCGGCCTCGTTCTGCAATCCGCCGCGGCCGGCATTGATCAGCACCGGCGCGCCCAGCGGGCTCGTTCGATTCAATTTGGCAAACACATCGTGATTGAGGATGTGCCGTGTCTCTGCCGTGAGCGGCAGCAGGCACACCAGGATATCGGTTCGCTGCAAGAACGCATCAAGCTGCGCCGCGCCGTGAAAGCATTCGACGCCCTCGATCTGCTTCGGGCTGCTGCTCCAGCCCGTGACGCGAAAGCCGATGCGGCGCAGCACGTCGGCCGAATGCGCGCCCAGCGTGCCCAGCCCCATGATGCCGACCGTGACGGCATTGGCCGCCCACTGGAATTTTGGTTGCCAGCGTTTCTCGCGCTGGCTGTCGCGCAAGTACAATTCCTGGCGGTGATGCATCAGCACGTGCAGCACGACATATTCCGTCATCCGCTCGGTCAGGTCGGCGACCGCCACCCGCACCAGCGGCACGTCGGGCAGCGATTTGTCCGCCATCAGCGCGTCGACGCCGGCGCCGAGATTGAAAATCACGCGCAGGTTCGGAAACGACGCCAGTTCCCCCGGCTTTGGCTTCCACACTGCGGCAAAATGCACCTCGGCCGGGTCGAACGATGCATCCGGCAGCAGGATCACGCGCCGGTCGCGGCAGACGTCGTCAAACCGGCCTTTCCAGCGCTGTGGCGACCAGTTTTCGGTCCCGCCATGGACGAGGATGGCGAGCGCGCCTTTTGTCATTTTCGTAAACCCCAAGCTTGCGTGACGTCAGTCACATAACAGAAAAAGCCGCTCGCGTAGTCTCCCCTCATCAAACAAGGGAGACTTCACATGCGCAAATTGATCCTGATTTCCGCCCTCCTGCTGGCGACCGGCGCTGCCGCTCAGGCCGGCGAGACCCGCAGCCTTAGCCTGGCTGGCGTCGCCATGACCGAACCGGCCAAGCCGATCACCCAGGTGTCGATGCAGCTCGCCCAGGCGGCCGCCCCGCCGGCCGAGACGGCCGCCCCGGTTCAGGCGCAGGCTCCCGCCCCGGCGGAAGCTCCGGCTGCCACCACGACGACCACGACCGAACCCGCAGCCGACACCAAGACCAAGACCACCGAAGCGAAGCCGTCAAAGCCGGTGAAGAAGGTCCGTCGCGAGAGCGACGAACAGAAGGCCCGCCGCATCGCCGCCAAGTATGGCGTGTACTGGTAAGCCGATCGCGTCTCGCTGAAGTTCCCTGCTGAAGCGGAAGAAATTTCCCCGAAAATTTCTTCCGCTTCGCTGTCGGCAGCAGGCATATTCCCCCGTCTTCAAGACGAGGAGTTACCTGCCGCATGCTGTACGCCATCCTTTGCTATAACGACGAAGACGCCGTCGGCTCCTGGACCAAGGAGCAGGACGCCGCCGTCATGAAAAAGCTCGCCGTCGTTCAGGACAATCTGCGCAAGCAGGGCCGGCTCGGCCCGGTCGCGCGGCTGCTGCCGACCACCGCGGCCACCACGCTGCGCAAGGACGATCCGCCGCTGGTGCTGGATGGTCCGTTCGCGGAGACCAAGGAACAACTGCTCGGCTTCTATCTCGTCGATTGCAAGAACCTCGATGAAGCGCTCGAAGTCGCGCGCGATCTCGGCAGGGCCAATCCCGGCGGCGCCTATGAGATCCGCCCCGTCGGCACCTTCGTGCCCGGGAGTGTGCCGGCATGACCGATACCGCCTGGATCGACACTGCGCTGACCTCGGCGCGCCCCCAGGCGGTCGGTGCGCTGCTGCGCTATTTCCGCAATCTCGATACCGCCGAGGAAGCCTATCAAAACGCCTGCCTGCGCGCGCTGAAGACCTGGCCGGCCAACGGCCCGCCGCGCGATCCCGCCGCATGGCTGATCATGGTCGGCCGCAACGTCGCGATCGACGAGGTCCGGCGCAACCGCAAGCAGGAGGCGCTGCCGGAAGAGCAGGCGATCTCAGATCTCGGCGATGCCGAGGATGCGATCGCCGAGCGGCTGGACGGCTCGCACTACCGCGACGACATCCTGCGGCTGCTGTTCATCTGCTGTCATCCGGATTTGCCCGCAACGCAGCAGATCGCGCTCGCGCTGCGCATCGTCTCCGGCCTCTCCGTCAAACAGATCGCGCGTGCCTTCCTGGTCAGCGAAGCCGCGATGGAGCAGCGCATTACGCGCGCGAAAGCACGCGTCGCCGAAGCCAGGGTGCCGTTCGAAACGCCGGGCGCGGTCGAGCGCTCCGAGCGGCTCGCCGCGGTCGCGGCGATGATCTACCTGATCTTCAACGAAGGCTATTCCGCCAGCGGCGACACCGCGGAAATCCGCTCGCCCCTGTGCGAGGAGGCCATTCGCCTCGCGCGGCTATTGCTGCGGCTGTTCCAGAGCGAGCCCGAGATCATGGGGCTGACGGCGCTGCTGTTGCTACAGCATGCTCGCACGGCGGCGCGGTTTGACGAGAACGGCGCGGTGATCCTGCTCGACGACCAGGACCGCTCGTTGTGGAACAAGCCGATGATCAACGAAGGGCTGGCGCTGATCGACAAGGCAATGCGTCATCGCCGCAGCGGGCCCTATCAGGTGCAGGCCGCGATATCGGCATTGCATGCGCGCGCTGAAAAGCCGGAGGAGACCGACTGGACCCAGATCGACCTGCTCTATGGCGCGCTCGAAGTGATGCAGCCCTCGCCGGTGGTCACGCTCAACCGCGCGGTCGCGGTGTCAAAAGTGCGCGGCCCGCAGGCGGCGCTCGACATGATCGAGCCGCTGGCCGCGCGCCTGTCGAACTATTTTCATTATTTCGGCGTGCGCGGCGCGCTGCTGATGCAGCTCGAACGCAACGACGAAGCCCGCATCGCCTTCGACCGCGCGATCGCGCTCGCCAACACCTCGGCGGAAGCCGCGCACATTCGCATGCATCTGGACCGGCTGATACGCGACAGCAAGCCAACAGCGGCCAAGGCGGCGAAATAGACCAAACTGTTGCCGTCGTCATGGCCGGGACAAGCCCGGCCATGACGAAACCAAATAAATTTCACCCGATCTGTCGCATCCCGCCATCTCCGTTCGTCATGTGGTTGAGATCAACCAATCCCCTGACGGAGCCGACCATGACGATCATCACCACCGCCGCGGCCAGCCAGACCGCCGACATCTCAAAACCCGCGCGCTGGACCGGCCGCGTGCTGAGCACCCTGGTCATCGTCTTCCTGCTGTTCGACGGCGCCATCAAGCTGGTGCCATGGCCCATTGTCACGGAAACGATGGACAAGATGGGCTATGGCGGAAGCGAAAGCCTGGCGCGCAGCCTCGGCATCGTCACCATCGTCTGCACCGCGCTCTATGCGCTGCCGCCGACCTCGATCCTCGGAGCAATTTTGCTGACCGGCTACCTTGGCGGTGCGATGGCCTCGCATGTGCGGATCGGCAGTCCGCTGTTCACCCATACGCTGTTCGGCCTCTATCTCGGCCTGATGGTGTGGGGCGGCCTGTGGCTGCGCGACAGAGACTTGCGTTCGCTGTTGCCGTTCCGCCGCTGACTTGCCGGAAATTCCGTTCAATGTTCCCACATCGATGATACGGAGCCTGCCATGTTTGAAGTCATTATCATCATCGCCATCGTGCTGGCGGTCGCGATTGCCGTCATCCTGATCCTCGCCGCGACCAAACCCGATACGTTTCGCATCGAGCGCAGCGCCACCATCAACGCGCCGGCGGAAAAGATCTTTGCGGTGCTCTCGGATTTCCATCAGTGGACGCACTGGTCGCCGTGGGAACACCGCGACCCCGCGCTCAAGCGTACCTTTGGCGGCGCCGAGCGCGGCAAGGGCGCGGTCTACGCCTGGCAAGGCAACAAGAACGTCGGGTCGGGCCGCATGGAGATCCTGGAAGCGAACGCGCCGTCAAAGCTCGTCATCAAGCTCGATTTCTTCACGCCGTTCGAGGCGCACAACACCGCCGAATTCACAATGCTGCCGCAGGGAAGTAGCACGAATGTCCACTGGCTGATGCGCGGGCCTGCACCCTTCATGTCGAAGGTCATGCAGGTGTTCATGAACTTCGACAAGATGATCGGCAAGGACTTTGAAACCGGCCTCGCAAGTCTGAAAACACTCACGGAGAAGTGAGGCCTGATGTCCCCGTACCTGCCGGCTGTCGTCCCGGCGAACGTCGGGATCCATCCGCCGCGGCGGAAGTTGTTTGAAAATGGTAGTCGACGGCTTCGCAAAAATTAGGCCCTCTGGTTATGGGTCCCGGCGTTCGCCGGGACGACAGCCGGGGGACGCGGAAGTTACCAACCAAGGAGCAAAACGATGCAGCTCAATCCCTATCTTTCCTTCAACGGCAATTGCGAGGCGGCACTGAAGTATTATGAGAAGGTGCTCGGCGCCAAGATCGAGGGCAAGTACCCCTGGGGAGACGGCCCGCCGGAAATGCAAACCCCGCCCGACTACAAGAACAAGCTGATGCACGCGCAGATCACCATCGACGGTGAAGTCTTGATGGCCGCCGACGCGCCGCCCGGCCATTATCAGAAGCCGCAGGGCATTTCGGTCTCGCTACAGGTCGAGGACCCCACGGATGCCGAGAAGCGGTTCAAGGCGCTGGCCGAAGGCGGCACCGTGACCATGCCGTTCGGCAAGACGTTTTTCTCAAAGGGCTTTGGCATGTGTATCGACCAGTTCGGCATCCCCTGGATGGTGAACTGCCCGCAAGAGATGTGATCAGAATGATGCGTAGGGTGGGTTAGCGAAGCGTAACCTACCGCGTGGCGCCGAGAGCAAGATGGTGGGTTACGCTGCGCTAACCCACCCTACAATCCTGTGCTCACCTGCATCGCGGATAGATCGCCGCAAGCTCGCGGCCGCGCAACAGCAGCAGCCGCGACGTCAGCCCGCCGCGGCGGCTGATCCAGCTTCGTACCGGAGCGGGATAGGCTTCCAGCACCGCCTGCGAAGCTTCCGGCTCGGCATAGATGCGTCCGCGGCGGTCGATCGAGCGCGCGGCGTGGAAGCCGAGTACCGCGCGGCGCGTGACGCAGATGCGATTGCTTGGCACGGTGCTCAACACCAGCGTGCAGGCCGACAGGCACGGGCCGTCGATCACCACGCGTTCGCCGGATTCGCGCACGCGCTCGAACAGTTCGAGGAATGGGCCGACCTCCCCGCCCGGGCTCGCCAGGATGCGCACATCCGCCCGCGCCGGCGCAATCGCCGCGCAGAGCGCGAGAGTGGCAAGAGCCGCCTTGATCCGTGTCATCGCTGTCATCGCACCACCAGACCGCATGACCTAGAGCATGATCCCGAAAAGTGGAAACCGGTTTTCGCAAAAAGGATCATGCTCGAAAAAAAGACTCAAGCGTGGCGCCCAGCAAGGTTTTAGCCGTCGCGGCCGGAAACGCCGGCTTGTGCAAAGGTGGCCATCCCGTTGTGACAGGCGAGCGCCGCGCGCAGCACCAGGATGGCAACGCCGGCGCCAGAGGCCTCGCCCAGCCGCATGCCGAGATCGAGCAGCGTATCGAGCCGAAGTTCCCCCAACAGCGCACGATGACCGGCTTCGGCCGAAACATGCCCGGCGCGGCAATGATCGAGAATTTTTGAATTGATGCGCGCGAGCGGCAGGATGGCGGCCGTCGCGACAAATCCATCGAGCAGCACCGGAATTTTGCGGCGCCGTGCCGCCAGCACGGCACCGGCAATGGCCGCGAGTTCGCGCCCGCCTAAGCTGGCCGCCATCTTCAAGGGATCGGTGAGGCCACGGTGAAACTCCAGCGCGGCCTCGATCGCGGCGCGCTTGCGCAAAAGCCCGTCGTCATCGACGCCGGTTCCGCGGCCGGCCCAGCGCGCCGCGCCGCCGTTGAGCAGAGCGGCGCACAGCGCCGCGGCAGCGGTCGTGTTTGCAATGCCCATTTCCCCGACGGCGAGCAGGTCGCAATGTTCGGGCACGTTCCGATAACCGAGGTCGACCGCGCGCAGGAATTCATCGTCGTCCATCGCGGCGGCCGTCGTAAAATCGCGCGTCGGCCGGTCGAGCTCGATCGGCATCACCTTCAGCTCCGCGCCGGCCACACGCGCGATCTGGTTGATCGCCGCGCCGCCGCCGGCAAAGTTCTGCACCATCTGCACGGTGACCTCGGCCGGATAGGCCGAGACGCCGCGGGCGGCAACGCCGTGATTGCCGGCGAACACGGCGATGGTCACGTGCTCGAGCCGCGGCAGCTCGCGCCCCTGCCAGCGCGCCAGCCACACCGCGAGATCTTCCAGGCGGCCGAGGCTGCCCGGCGGCTTTGTCAAGCCCTGCTGCCGCCGCGCCGCCGAATCGGCTGCATGCGCATCGCCCTCGGGCAAGTCGCGACAAAATGCGTGGATGTCGTCTAGACTGGCGAACTGCATGCGATTCCCTTGCATCGCCAGGCGTCATTCCGGGATGCGCAAAAGTACAAGTCCGCAATCCATACTCAGTGGTTATGGATTCCGGGCTCGCGCTTTGCGCGCCCCGGAACGACGCCTGGTTGGAGTTTCGAGCGGGGCGCGCAAGCTAGAACGATTCGTGGAAGGCGGCCACCGTGCAGCAATGGCTCGACGACTTCAAAACAGCGGTGGCGTTTCTCACCCGCCTGCCGATGCCGCATCCGGACGGTGCGATGCCCGGAAATTTCGTGCGCGCGCACCGCATGTTTCCGGTCGTTGGCGCGCTGATCGGCGCTGTTGTCGGCCTTACGTGCCTGATCCTGCGATGGCTTGGCCTGCCTGATCTTGCCGCGGCCGCGCTGGCGCTCGGCGCCGGCGCGATCCTGACCGGCGCGCTGCACGAGGACGGTCTTGCCGACGTCGCCGACGGCTTTGGCGGCGGGCGCGACAAGGCGGCGAAGCTGGAGATCATGCGCGACAGCCGGCTCGGCACGTATGGTGCGCTGCTTCTCCTGGTGAGTTTTGCAGCAAAGCTTTCCGCGCTGGCGGCAATTCCTGACGGCCATGTTGTCTACGCGCTGATCGCCGCGCACGCGCTGGGGCGCGGGATATTGCCGCTGATGTCGGTCAATCTGCCCTATGCGCGAACCGACGGCCTCGCCCGCAACGCCGGCCAGCCCGACGCGGGCGTCGCGTTGACGGCCCTTCTCATTGCACTGGTCGTCGCGCTGTTCGCATTGTCCTGGGCCAACGCGTTCTGGTCCGCACTCGTGGCGGGTGCGAGCGCGCTTGCCATGGCGTGGCTCGCCAAACGCCAGATCGGCGGCCAGACCGGCGACGTGCTCGGTGGCGCCGAGCAGGTCGCGGAAACCGCGATCCTGCTGCTGCTCGCGGCAAGGCTTTCATGAGCGGCGAAACGAATCTTTGGCTGATTCGCCACGCGCCGGTCGATGGGCCGCGCGGCGTCATCCATGCGCCCGATGCGCCGGCCGATCTTGGCGACGTCGCCGCCTTTGCCGCGCTGAAGGCAAAGCTGCCGACTAATGCCTTTGCGGTTTGCAGTCCGGCGCGCCGCACCCGCGAGACCGCGCAGCAGTTGCGGCTCGATGCCGTGGAGGACGCCGCTTTTCGCGAGCAGGATTTTGGCTCATGGACCGGCCGGCGGCACGACGATCTCGTCGCCGAGCTTGGAGAAACCTATCGCCGGTTCTGGAAATCGCCGGCAAGCAACCGGCCGCCCGGCGGCGAAAGTTTTTTCGACCAGATCGTTCGCGCGCAGACGGGGCTCGCGGCGCTGCCGGCGGGCGATGTCATCCTTGTCGTGCATTCCGGCACCGTCCGTGCCGCGCTCGCGATCGCGCTTGACCTTGCGCCCGACAGCGCGCTGCGCTTCGTGATCGATCCGCTGTCGCTGACGCGCATCGACCGGCTCGAGAACGGCTGGCGCGTGGTCGCGGTCAACCAGCGCTAGCCTTCCATCCCCGCGGAGGCGCGGCGCGCGCATCCGTGCCGGTCAAAGGGCTCGCACGCCCGTCAAGCCGCCTTGTTCTTGATGGCGCCGACGATGGCGGTGAGAACAGCACCCGCCACGCCGCCACCGGCAACCTGTCCGACGATGCTGCCGATGTCGGGCGCGGCATCGCTGTTCGCCAGCAGCGGAATCAGCATGCCGAGAATCTGCCCGCCGGCACCGCCGCCGATCGCCCCAACGATGGTGTTGGTGAGCGCGCCGAGGTCGATGTTATTCGACGCCTTTCCGGCAATGTTGCCGCCGATGGCGCCGCTGACGATCTGGATGATCAGATTGACGAGTAATCCCGACATGACGTGATACTCCCTGGTAGTTCTAGGCGAATGCAGGGCGGCGGACTACCGCCGCGCCGATACAACCTAAGGCTTTATATGGCGAAAAGCACGCTGCAACAGCGAAAGACACCGCCGGCAAACAGAAAAAAATCCCGCAGTTGCGCCGCTGCCGCCCTTCTTGCCTCAGTCCCGCTGCGCGGCGAGGGAGCGGGGCGAGTCAGCCGTTACGCCGCTGCCCGCGCAGCGTCGGCAAGCCGATGCCCGCGGCATCGAAGCCGCCGTCGACCGCGAGGATTTGCCCGGTAATGTAGCTGGCGCGCTCACTGCACAGAAAGAAGATCGCTTCCGCCAGTTCCTCTTCAAGGCCATAACGGTTGAGCGGAATGGCGTCGTGATAGTCGGCGCGGATTTCCGGTGTATGCACTGCCTTTGCCATCGCGGTCTCGACCGGCCCGGGCGCCACCGCATTGACGCGGATGCCGAGCGAGGCCAGCTCCACCGCGAGCTGTTTTGTCAGATGCGCCAGCCCCGCCTTGCTCGTGCCGTAGGCCGAGCGCAGCGTGGAGGCGCGCACCGCCGAGATCGACGTGATGTTGACGATGGCGCCGCCGCCATGCTCGCGCATCAAGGGCGCAGCGGCCTTGGTGCACAGGAATGGCCCCGTCAGGTTGACCGCCATGATGCGGCTCCAGTCCTCGTCAGATGTATCGAGCACGGACGCGAACACGGCCACGCCCGCATTGTTGACCAGCGCATCGAGCCGGCCAAACCGCTTGCCTGTCGAATCGATGGCAGCCGCCACGCCGGCGGCATCGGACACGTCGCAATGCAGCGCCAGCGTCCTGTCGGGATCGGCGAGGCCCGCCACCGCGCCTTGCAGCAAATCGCCTTCGATATCGAGCAGCGCCACGCGCCAGCCCTCGGCGAGAAAGCGTTTTGCGGTCGCAAGCCCGATGCCGCGGGCGGCGCCGGTGACCAATGCGACTTTCTGTGGGGAAGGGGGCATGATGCTCTCTGCTGTCAAGATGCTTGCGGGTATCCTCTGGCGGGAACGCCAGAGGTCTGCTTCCTTAACGATTGGCGCACGCAGGGAGAAGGATGAATTCCATGCAGATCATCGAACCCCGAAATACCGCCGTGGAATCCTGGCGTCCCGGCGTCGAAACCCGCATGGTGGTTTCCCGCCTCAACGGCGCGACGCAACTCTGCATCTTCGAGCAGTGGGTCGCGCCCGGCCACGGCGCGCCGACCCATTCGCATCCCGTGGAGGAAGTGCTCACCGTGCGCGAAGGCGAGGCCGAGATGTGGCTGGACCAGGAGCGCGAAACCGTCGCGGCCGGTCAGTCGCTGATCGTGCCGGCTGGACGCCGTCACGGCTTTCGCAACTCCGGCACCACGACGCTGCACATCCATGCCGTGCTGGCGTCGTCGATATTCGAGCAGACGGTGGAAGGGGCGGGGGAAGTGCGGCGATGGATGACGTGACGGTTTCCGCCGCTATCTCTTCTTCGCCACCACCTTCTCATATGCAGCTTGCAGCCGCTCGCCGACGCTTGGTCCGGTTTTCTTGCGCCGCTTCACGCCGAGATGGGTCTCGCGCAACTCGTCCATGAACTCGGCCCACATTTTTGGGCCGCCCTCGCTTAACAGCCGGGCGCGGATGCCGAGCTCCTCGCTGACCGGCAGGTATTTGTAACCCCACGCCGCCATCTGCGCGAGGATCGGCAACAGCTCGATGCCCTGTTCGGTGAGCGAGTAGATTCCCTTCTGCTTGTGGGCGGGATCGTCCTCGCGGGTGATGATGCCCTGCGCGAGCAGCGTCTTGAGCCGGTCGGCGAGGATGTTGGACGAGATGCCTTCCTCGGATTTCGTCAGCAACTCGCGAAAATGCCGGCGGTTGCCGAACATCATGTCGCGGATCACCAGCAGGCTCCAGCGGTCGCCGACCACCTCCAGCGAGAGGTTGATCGGGCAGCCGGAACGCATGTCGTCGCCCATCGCGCAGCCCTCGAACAAACCGCTTGCAATATTGCACCGGTTTTGCCATTCTGCAACCAGTTGCAAAATGCAATCGGTTAAGGGAGGTATGCGATGGCCAGGCTGATCATGTGGAACCTGATGACGCTGGACGGCTTCGTCGAAGGGCCGAACCGCGACATTTCCTGGCATGCGGATGTCTGGGGCGAGGAACTGGAAAAACTCGGGATCGAGCAGTGCAAGGCTGCCGGCGGGCTGATGTTCGGACGCATCACCTATGAGCTGATGGCGAGCCACTGGCCGAACGCGAAGGGTAAGGTCGCCGATTTCATGAACGCTCTGCCGAAATACGTGTTCTCGCGCACGCTCAAGACTTCCGCCTGGAACAACACGCAGATGTTCGACACCGATGTCCCCGGCACGGTCGCGCGCATCAAGCGCGAGAGTGCCAGGGACATCCTTTTGCTCGGCAGCGCCGATCTTTCAAAAAGCCTGATCCCGCATGGGCTGATCGACGAATTCCGTATCGCCCTGAACCCGATCCTGCTCGGCGGCGGCTCGCCGCTGTTCAAACAGGGCGAGCGCGTCAAGCTCAAGCTGATCGACAGCCGGCCGCTGTCGACCGGTGTCGTGATCCTGCGCTATGAGCCGGCCGCGAAATAACTCCCGTCTCAACGTGTCGGCGCGCGTCTCCGTTATTCGTCTTGTTGGCAAGGCTGCAAAATCTCCGGGAGTATTCATGTCACTTACGCTGCATTTCCATCCGCTGTCGTCGTTCTGCTGGAAGACGCTGATCGCGCTGTATGAGAACGATACGCCCTTCACGGCCAACATGGTCGACCTCGGCAACCCCGTCGAGCGCGAGGCGCTGCTGAGACTCTCGCCGATCGGCCGGTTCCCGGTGCTGGAGGATACCGCGCGTCAGGCGGTCGTTCCGGAATCCAGCGTCATCATCGAATATCTCGACCGTCATTATCCCGGCCGTATCAGGTTCATTCCGGCCGAGCCGGAAGCCGCATTACAGACGCGCCTGCGCGACCGTTTCCTCGACCTCTACATCCACCTGCAAATGCAGAAAATCGTCGGCGACCGGCTGCGCCCCAAGGGTTCCAGGGATCCGCACGGCGTCGAGCAGGCGAGGGCGCAGATCCAAAAGTCGTATGACATTCTCGAGCAGCAGCTCGCCGGGGGCGCTTGGGCGATGGGCGAAAGCTTCGGCCTTGCCGATTGCGCGGCCGCTCCGACGTTGTTCTACGCCGGCCAGTTGGAGCCGTTCGGCGAGCGCAAGAATGTTGCCGCCTATCTCGCGCGGCTGAAGGCGCGGCCCTCCTTCGCGCGCGTGCTGAAGGAAGCGGAGCCGTATTTTGCGATGTTCCCGAAGGAGGATGCGTGATGGCCGCAAACAGGGCGCACGTCATCCGCGGCATCTTTGCCGCCTACCTCGCGAACGACCGCAGGCGCGTCGAGGATGCCTTTGCGGATGATTTCCGCTTCACCAGCCCCTATGACGACCGCATCGACAGGGCGACCTATTTCGAACGCTGCTGGCGCGTCGCCGACTGGATCGAGCGGCACGAACTGGAACGGATTTTTGTTCAGGGTGACGAGGCGTTCGTCACCTACCGGTGTACCGCAAAGGACGGCAAGAGTTTTCGCAACACCGAATTCTTCGTGTTCGCAGGCGACAAAGTCCGAAGCATCGACGTCTATTTCGGCGCGACCTATGCGAACGGCGCGTTCGTCAGGCAGCAAGGCTGATCCGGCGCTCCGCCCAAGGGAACGATGTCGCAATTACCCGCAAAATAATTTTCAGGGCCATGTCGGGGCCGCAAAATCCGGTTCGTCTTGTTATCGAGCGCCGGCCATGGCCGGCCCGGACAGACCCCAACGGAGCGTGACGATGCGATTCATGGTGATTGTGAAGGCCAACAAGGATTCGGAAGCCGGCGTCATGCCGAGCACGGAAATGCTGGCCGCGATGGGAAAGTTCAACGAGGAACTGGTCAATGCCGGCATGATCGAGGCTGGCGAGGGTCTGTTGCCGTCTGTGAGGGGCGCGCGCGTGAAGTATGACGGCAAGCCGCCCTCGGTCAGCCACGGCCCGTTCGATTTGACCCGCGACCTCGTCTCCGGCTTCTGGCTGATCAAGGCCAAATCGCTCGATGAAGCGATCGACTGGATGAAGCGCGCGCCGTTCGACGGCGGCGCCGAGATCGAGATCCGCCAGGTCGCGTCCGCCGAGGATTTTGGCGAGGCGCTCACCCCCGAGCTGCGCGAGCAGGAAGAACGCCTGCGCGCCAGGGCCGGCGCGAAATGACACTCTCTCCTCGTCATTCCGGGATGCGGCGAAGGGCCCCGAATCCATAACCACCATCGTGAGTATGGATTCTCAGATGCGCAATTGCGCATCATAGCTCTCGCTTCGCTCGCCCCGGAATGACGGTGGTAACGAACGAAACAGCGAGGACCAATTACCATGCGATTCATGATGCTGATGATCCCGCTCGGCTACGAGATGGCGCCCCCAAACGTCCAGCTCGATCCCGAGCGCGTCGCCGCGATGATGAAATACAACGAGGCGCTGAAGGACGCCGGCATCCTGATCACGCTCGACGGCCTGCATCCGCCCTCGATGGGCGCACGCGTCTCGTTCGCGTCAGGCGAGCCTGTCGTCACCGACGGCCCCTTCACCGAGTCCAAGGAAGTGCTCGGCGGCTACTGGATGATCGAGGTGGCCTCGCGCGAGGAGGCGATCGCCTGGGCGAAAAAGTGCCCGGCCAGCGCGAACGAGATCATCGAGGTCCGGCAG
Source organism: Bradyrhizobium lablabi (assembly GCF_018129385.1). Classification (GTDB taxonomy): domain Bacteria; phylum Pseudomonadota; class Alphaproteobacteria; order Rhizobiales; family Xanthobacteraceae; genus Bradyrhizobium; species Bradyrhizobium lablabi_C. The sequence goes on along the minus strand of NZ_JAFCLN010000006.1, from coordinate 116,573 downwards.
GTGCAGGAGATGAGTGACTTTCCGGAAGAGGTGCAAAAGGCCGCGGCTGGTTTTGAAGATTTACCGGGCGGATGGAGAAACCGATGAGCAGCAACACCTTCCTCGCGGTCTTTCTCGGCGGCAAGACCAGCGCGCAAGCCGTGGCCTGGAATGCGCTGTCGGACGCCGAGCGGCGCGCCCGGGAGCAACAGGGCATCGCGGCGTGGGGCGCGTGGGTGCAAAAGCACCAGGGCGCGATCCTCGAGGTCGGCGGCCCGTTAGGCAAGACCAAGCGGGTTGACGCCGGCGGCATCGCCGACATCAGCAACGAACTCGGCGCCTTCACGGTGGTCCGTGCCGCCTCGCACGAGGCCGCCGCAAAGATGTTCGAAAACCACCCGCATTTCACGATTTTTCCCGGTGAGCGGGTGGAGATCATGCCGATCCTGCCGATTCCCGGTGCGTGAGCATGGCGAAACTCGTCTTTGCGCTGAACCAGTCGCTCGACGGCTATGTCGACCACGACCACCCGGCGTTCGCCCCCGATCCGGTGCTGTTTCGTCATTTCATCGAGGAGGTGCGGCGCGGGGCCGGCAGCGTGTACGGCCGCCGCATGTATGAGGTGATGCGCTATTGGGACGAGGACCGTCCCGAATGGGATGTGGCCGAGCGCGATTATGCCCAAGCGTGGCGCGGCCAGCGGAAATGGGTCGTGTCCCGCTCGCTGGAAACGGTCGGCCCGAATGCCACCCTTGTCCGGGATGACGTCGCTGCGGCGATCCGCGCGTTGAAGGCTGAACGCGATGGGGAGATCGAAGTCGCAGGACCGGAGTTGGCGCAGAACCTGACCGACCTTGGTCTCATCGATGAGTATCGGCTCTACCTCCATCCCGTCGTGCTGGGCGGCGGCAAGCCGTTCTTCGCCGGTCCACGGCCTCCGCTCCGCCTCGTGGCCAGCGATCGCATCGGCGAAAGCGTGATCAGGCTGACCTACGTTCCCGCATAGCAAGGGTTCGAACCTCCTAGTGACCTTTTAACCCGGCTCATGTAAAAGCCTTTCACATGAGCTGGCGCAAGGATCAGCGCCGCGGCGAGCGCGGCTATCATCACGGCAATCTGAAGGAAGCGCTGCTCCAGGCGGCGCTCGACCTGATCGCGCAGAAGGGCGCGGCCGGGTTCACCTTCGCCGACGCCGCACGCATGGCCGGCGTCAGCCCGGCGGCTCCCTATCGCCATTTCCGCGACCGCGACGAATTGTTGTCGAGCATCGCCCAGCGCGGTTTCGAGCAGTTTGAATCGCAGCTCACGCAAGCCTGGGACGATGGCCGTCCCGACACCGTCACCGCGTTCGAACGCGTGGGAAAAGCCTATTTGAAATTCGCGCGCGAGGAGCCCGCATTCTACTCGGCGATGTTCGAATCCGGCCTTCCCGTCGATGCCAATCCGACATTGCAGGCGGCAAGCGAGCGCGCCTTTGCGATCATCCGCGCCGCCGCCGAGCGGCTCGCGGCGCTGGCGCCGCCGGGCGTGCCGCGGCCGCCGGCCATGATGATGGCGCTGCACATCTGGTCGATGTCGCATGGCGTTGCTTCGCTGTTCGGTCGCGGCGATGCGGCGCGCCGCAAGCTGCCGATGTCGCCGGAAGATCTGCTCGAAGCCGAAGTGCTGATTTATCTGCGCGGCCTCGGCTTTCCGACGGACCGCAGGCCCTCGAATGAGCAGGCAAGCGCGAAGCCTGTAGAGCCGCCGCCGGTGCCGCCCGCGGGTCCTTCGGGCCGCGCGAAATAAGATTCCAAAAATAATCTCGCGGACGCCCCTGAAGGCCCGCTTGACAATCCGGAGGGATCGGCTATCTATGTAAATGTTATTTACATTCACAACGGCGTGATGCCGTGATGGAGAAGGGATATGGCCTACACCGCTGACGTTAATCGCTGGCGCGGCCCGACCCCCCAAGGGGAAGAGTACTACCGCCCACGCATGCTCGATACGCCATGGCATCCGGGCTGGATCGCCGTGACGATCCTCGGCTTCATCATCTGGTGGCCGATCGGACTTGCCCTTCTCTTTTTCACACTCGGGAGCAGAAAAATGGGTTGCTGGAGCCACCACGATCGCGATCGCTGGGCGAGCAAGATGGAGCGGATGCAGTACAAGATGGACCGCATGAGGGGCCGCATGGAGCGCGGCGGTTGGGGTTTTGGCCCGCCGTCGAGCGGCAACCGCGCCTTCGACGAGTACCGCGCCGAAACGCTGCGCCGGCTCGAGGAGGAGCAGCAGGAATTCAAGGATTTCCTGGCCCGCCTGCGCCACGCCAAGGACAAGGAAGAGTTCGACCAGTTCATGGCGCAGCACAAGAGCCGCCCGACGCCGCCGAACGACCAGCCGCCGCAGAACTGATCGTTTAGCCGAAGCCACATCGAGAGTTCACCCTCAGGCGATGTGCCCCCATAAAGCCTGATGGCGACATGACCGCCCGTTTGCGAGAGCAGACGGGCGGTTTGTTTTTGCAGCCGATTGAACTGGCGCCGGCGTCTGGCTCCGCTATATTTCATGGGCTTTCGCGAAAGGCGTCAGGTCCATGGCCGCAGACGAAATTGCATCCGTCGAGAGCGTTTGGCGTGCGGTCCGGCAAGAGGCCGAAGCCGTCGCGGCGCGCGATCGCGTATTCGCCGCCACGTTGACGCGTTCAATTCTCGATCATGCCGATCTCGGCGCGGCAATCGCCTTCCAGATCGGCCAGCGGCTCGGGACGGTCGATGCGGATCGGACGCGGTTGACGCGCATTGCCAACGAGGCCTTTAGGGCTTCGCCGGATCTGGTCGAGGCTGCCAGCCGCGATTTGCAGAGCATTGTCTTGCATGATCCGGCCATGAAAGCGCTGCTGCCGCCGCTGCTGAACTACAAGGGCTTTGTCGCGCTTGAAGCATGGCGCGTTGCCAACTGGCTGTGGCTGCGCGATCGCACCGATCTCGCGCTGCTCATGCAGAGCGCATCCTCCGAGCAACTCCAGGTCAGCATTCATCCGTCTGCGTCGATCGGCACGTCGGTCTATCTGGACCATGCCACCGGCATCATCGTGGGCGCGTTCGTCTCGATCGGCGATGACGTGACGATCCTCCAGAACGTCACCATCGGGCGAGAGCAGGCCGACCCGGACCGCGCCCCAAAAATCGGCCGCGGCGTCCTGCTCAGCGGTGGCGCAACCATCCTCGGGGACATCCATATCGGCGATTACGCCAAGATCGGCGCGGACGCCGTGGTCACCGGCGATGTGCCGGCCGGATGCACGGCGGTCGGCGTGCCGGCCCGGCTAACCAATTGCCCGGAAGCGGCCGTTCCGGCCTGATCGCGGGGGCCAAGCTACGGTTCCGCCATCATTTCCCGGATCAAAATTCCCCTTTGGTAACCTCGCATTAACCCTGTTTAGCGTCTGGTTGGGGGCGTAAGGTCGCGCGAAAAGCCCTCGTTTTGACATGTTGGCAGGGGAAGCAGGGCCCGGCTTTGGACGGGCCCCCCTACAACAGAAAAGCAGCTTTTCGCGCCGGTAGCGCATTGTCATGCCCGGCGCGTAGCCATTGAGCCGGCAACCGTTTTTGCTCCGAAGGACTTGGGGCAGAGCATGATCCGGAAAAGCGGGTACCGGTTTTCCGAAGGAGATCATGCTCAAACAGGTAGAGCGTTGAGAGGATACCGCTGATGAATCCCGGTGACGTGGCACAATCGGCCTTGCCGCTCGCATCGAGCGACGTCTCGCTGATCGCGTTATTCCTGCAGGCCCATTGGGTCGTGAAAGCCGTCATGCTCGGGCTTTTGGCCTGCTCGGTCTGGGTCTGGGCGATCGCGATCGACAAGATTTTCCTGTATTCGCGCACCAAACGCGCGATGGACCGCTTTGAGCAGGCCTTCTGGTCGGGACAGTCGATCGAGGAGCTCTATCGCGCGCTGTCCGCCAAGCCGACGCAGTCGATGGCGGCCTGCTTCGTCGCCGCCATGCGTGAGTGGAAGCGTTCGTTCGAAAGCCAGTCGCGCTCCTTTGCCGGTCTCCAGATGCGGATCGAAAAGGTCATGAACGTTTCCATTGCCCGCGAGGTCGAGCGACTGGAGCGGCGGCTTCTGGTGCTCGCCACCGTCGGGTCGGCCGGACCGTTCGTCGGCCTGTTCGGCACCGTCTGGGGCATCATGTCGAGCTTCCAGTCGATCGCCGCCTCCAAAAACACCTCGCTGGCGGTGGTCGCCCCGGGCATCGCGGAGGCCCTGTTCGCCACCGCAATAGGCCTGATCGCCGCAATTCCGGCGACAATCTTCTATAATAAGTTCATTTCCGAGGTGAACCGCCAGGCCCAGCGACTGGAGGGGTTCGCGGACGAGTTTTCGGCAATCCTCTCGCGCCAGATAGATGAACGCGCGTGAGCGGTAAAGGAATGGCACAGGCGCAGGTGAGCGACCGATGGGTATGAACATGGCAGGCTCGTCCGGCGGCGGCGGACGACGCAGCCGGCGCAAGCCCGTGATGGCCGAGATCAACGTCACCCCCATGGTGGACGTGATGCTGGTGCTGTTGATCATCTTCATGGTGTCGGCGCCGCTGCTCACCGTCGGCGTGCCGCTCGACCTGCCGCAGACCCAGGCCAAGAGCCTGGAGCAGGACAAGACGCCGCTTCAGCTCTCGGTCGACATCAGGGGCAAGATCTTCATCAACGACACCGAAGTCGCGATGAACGAGCTCGTCCCCAAATTAAAGGCGATTACGGATGCCCGCGGGGGGATGGAAGAGCGTATATATATGCGGGCGGACAAGAAGGCCGACTACGGAACGGTAGCCAGGGTGATGGGGCAGTTGTCGGGCGCGGGGTTCAAGCGCCTGGCGCTGGTCACCGAGGTGGAGCAGGGGTCCTGACAGCGTGAAGGTGAAGGTCGACAAGACGCTTGTTGCCTCGATAACCCTGCACGTCCTCGTGATCGGGTGGGGCCTCGTGTCGTTTTCGACCAAGGCCTTCGAGACGATGCCGCAGGAGTCGCTCCCCGTCGACATCATCTCCGCCGACCAGCTCGCCAAGGTCACCGCCGGCATCAAGACCGGCAAGAAGGAAAACCCAAAGCCGCTGGTCGAAAAGGTCGCCGAAGCAAAGCCGGTCGACGACACCGTCGGCAAGATCGAAGACAAGAAGCCGCCGGTCGTCACCGACACCGCTCCGCCGCCGCAGCCGAAGGTCGAGGAAAAGCCGGTCGAGAAGAAGCCCGATCCGCCAAAGCCGGTCACCGAGCAGAAGCCGAAGGAAGAGCCCAAGCAGACCGAGAAGAAGCCGGAGCCGCCGAAGGTCGACCCGATCGCCGAAGCCCTCAAGAAGGAAGAGAAGAAAAAGCCGGAGCCGAAGCCGCAACAGCAGGCCGCCGCCAAGCCGACGGAGCCGCCCAAGATCAAGGAGCGCCACTTCGATCAGTCGAAGATCGCCGAGCTGCTCGACAAGCGCGATCCGTCGCGCCAGTCGGTCACCGGGCAGACGCTGAACTCGAATGCCTCGCTTGGCCTCGCCAAGGGCACGGCGGCCGACAATTCTGCGACGTGGGGCTCGATGTTCCAGCGTCAGGTCGAGCGCTGCTGGAAGAAGCCCTATGGCGGCATCGAGGCGCAGAAGTCGGAAGCGGTATTCTCGATCCGCCTGAAGCGCGACGGCACGCTGGAAGGCATGCCGGTGCCCGAGGGAACGGCGGCGACGCCTTACTTGCGCGTCTACCAGGAGAGCGCACTGCGCGCGATCATCGAATGCCAGCCGTATAACCTGCCGGCGGCCTATTTCGAGGAATGGAAATATTTTGCGCCGGTGTTCACCGAACGAAAGATGTGAGCCCGGTGTTAGTCACTTTCGCCCGGATGAAGAAGCCGTAACACACAGCGTTGTGAAAACGCCTTATCATCAGCCCTGTTGCCATGACCTACAAAGATGGATTGCGTGAAATGCCGTTTCGCCTGAACCGCCGGCAAGTGATTTCCGGAATGGCCGCGCTCGGCGCGCTCGCCGGCACGCCCGTGCGCGATGCCTTCGCCCAGAAGCGCGTCGTCATTCCCGAGGGCGATTTCGCGCCGCTGCCGATCGCGATCCCGAATTTTGCGCCGGGCACGCCGGCTGACGGCGAAGTCGGCGTCGGCGTGGCGCAGGTCATCACCAACAACCTCAAGCGCAGCGGGCTGTTCGCGCCGATCGATCCGGCCGCCTTTATCGATCGCAACATCAACATCGAACAGGCGCCGAACTTCCAGAACTGGAAGACCATCAACGCCCAGGCGCTGGTGAATGGCCGCATGACCCGGCAGCCCGATGGGCGCCTGAAGGCGGAATTCCGCCTGTGGGACGTCAACACCGCCCAGCAGCTCACCGGCCAGCAATATTACACCTCGCCGGAATCCTGGCGCCGCATCGCCCACATCATCTCCGACCAGATCTACGAGCGCCTGACCGGCGAAAAGGGCTATTTCGACAGCCGTGTGGTGTTCGTCGACGAGACCGGCGCCAAGGAGCGCCGCGTCAAGCGGCTGGCGATCATGGACCAGGACGGCGCCAATGTCCGCTACCTCACGCGAGGTTCTGATCTGGTGCTGACGCCACGCTTCTCGCCGTCGAGCCAGGAAATCACCTATATGGAATTCGGCCAGGGCGACCCGCGCGTCTATCTCTTCAACATCGAGACGGGCCAGCGCGAGATCGTCGGCAATTTCCCGGGCATGTCGTTTGCGCCGCGCTTCTCGCCGGACGGCCAGCGCGTGATCATGAGCCTGCAACAGGGCGGCAATTCCAATCTGTTCGTGATGGACCTGCGCTCCAAGACCACGACGCGTTTGACCGACACGCCGGCCATCGACACCTCGCCCTGCTATGCGCCCGACGGCACGCGGTTGTGCTTCGAATCCGACCGCGGCGGCAAGCCGCAGATCTATGTGATGCCGGCCGGCGGCGGTCAGGCGCAGCGCATCTCCTTCGGCGAGGGCAGCTACTCCACGCCGGTATGGTCGCCGCGCGGCGACTACATCGCCTTCACCAAGCAGGGTGGCGGGCAGTTCGCCATCGGCATCATGAAGACCGACGGCTCGGGCGAGCGCATCCTTACCTCGGGCTATCACAATGAGGGGCCGACCTTCGCGCCGAACGGCCGCGTCGTGATGTTCTTCCGCGAACCCGGCGGCGCCGGCGGGCCGTCGCTCTATACGGTCGATATTTCCGGCCGCAACGAGCAGCGCGTGCCGACGCCCGGCTTCGCCTCCGATCCGGCGTGGTCGCCGCTGCTGTCGTAGAAACTAACGGCCAACCGACCGGTCTTTCCCAACCGGACTCATCATGCCCGGGACAAGCCGGCCATGACGGAGACGAGGTCACGCCCTGCGTTGGCGTCCGTTTGTCAGAAGGTCTCCGTGATCTTGCTGAGACGAGGCGGGCGATCCGGGTCGAATCCGCAGGCGCGCGCGGCCTGCTCGATCATCCGGTAGGCTGGGACAAGCATGGTGATCGCGTCGGTCAGGGGATCGTCCTCGGTAAGCCACGGCAACGAGCCGAGCGGACCGCCGGCGAGATGCAGCGCGATGTTTTGCGCACGCAATTCCTTTGCCAGCGCATCCACCGTGGCGGCCGTCTCATCCATCAGTCGCATCATGATGACGGGCGTGCGCGACGATAACGCGGCACGCGGGCCATGCTGTAGCTCGGCGGCGGAAACACCGATCGAAGGAAGGCGCAGGATTTCGGAAAGTTTTAGCGCGATCTCCCGCACAGAGCCCAACGCAAGGCCCCGCCCCGCCACAAACACCGCCGATGCGCTTGCGAGATCATCGGCAATGCGGGACCAGTCGAGCGCCAGCGCGTGGGTGAGGCGCTCGGGCAGCCTGTCGAGGGCGCCCCTGAGCGCGCCGTCATCGGCAAGCTCCGCAACGAGCGCCGCGCCCGCGGCCATCGAGCCGATCACGGTCTTGGTCGCCGCAACGGAGTGCTCATGCCCGGCTCCGATGGGAATGACAAACTCCGCCGCTTCTGCCACCGGCGAGGGGATTGCGTTGACGATGGCGACGGTGCGAGCGCCCGCCGCGCGCGCAGACTTCGTTGCCTCCACGAGATCCGGGCTGCGTCCGGATTGCGAGGTCACGATGAACAACGCATCGCGCAGCTTCAATGGTGTGCGAAACGCCGTGATGACGGAGGGAGCGCTGGCCGAGACCGGAAGGCGAAGCCGCGTCTCGACCAAATATCGGAGGAGAATGCCGGCGTGTCCCGAGCTGCCGCGGCCGCACACCACGCACAGCGGCGCGGAGCCGATCCCGAGCCGTTGCGCGATGTCGCGCGTCGCGTCGCGGCTGCGAACGATTCCGGCGGCGACATCGGCGCTTTCCCCGATTTCGTTCGCCATCGCGGATATCGTCACGGCTCAACCGCTCCGCCCTGCTTACGCGGCCCGGCGGTCTTGTTGGCAAGAGTCTTGGCAGGCCTCTCCTTGGCGAGCTCGGCAAGGACGCGCCGAAGGTTGCCACCGCATTGCTTCAGGATGGTTTCTGCTTCGGTCTTCTCTGCACCCAACGCCAGAAGAACGGCGGTCTTGATCTCGCCCTCCGCTTGCTCGAGCGCGTGCGCTGCCTGCGCCGCATCGCAATGGGCGATCTGCGCGACCATCGCCTCCGCCCGCCGCTTCAGCTTGGCGTTGGTCGGCTGCATGTTCACCATCATGCCGCGGAAGACGCGGCCGAGCCGCAGCATGATGCCGGAGGAGATCAGATTGAGCACGACCTTCTGCGCCGTGCCTGCTTTCATTCGCGTCGAGCCCGCGATCAGCTCGCGCCCGGTCTCGACCAGTATTGGAAATTTTGCCGCTTCCAGCAGCGCGGTGCCGGGATTGTTGGCGACACCGATCGTCACCGCACCGGACGAGCCGGCTTCCTGTAGCGCCGCCACCGTAAACGGCGTCGTGCCGCTGGCGGAAACGGCGATCACCACGTCGTGCGGCGTCAGCCGTGCGGCTTTGACCTGCTTTACGGCATCGTCGACATCGTCTTCTGCGCCCTCGATGCTGGTGACGAACGCCGTCTCGCCGCCGGCGACGATGAAGCAGACCCGCGCGTTGGGCCATGCAAAGGTCGGCGAAAGCTCGGCGCCGTCCTGGACTGCCACGCGGCCCGAGGTGCCTGCGCCGACATAGACAATGCGGCCGTGATCGCCGAGCGCGCTCCTGGCGGCTTCGGTTGCCGCCGTGATCGCCGGTAGCGCGTGGCCGATCGCCGCAATGGCCGCAAGCTGGCCTTCCCACATGGCTTCCATCGCGGAAGAAAGCTGCCATGCGTCGAGATCGGCAAAGCGCGGGTCGACTTCTTCGGTGGCCATGTAGCTGGTCCAGGCTCCCTTAATCCAGGCCTCTCTAAACGCGGAATTTCGCAGCCTGTTCATGGTTGATGTCCTTTGTGGGCAGGGTGAGCCGTCCTCGGGCCACCAGCAATGCACCGGCCGCTGCATCGGCGTCCGGACGCTTCAGGCGATTCCGCAGGTCCGGCGTCAGCCAGGGCGTGATGGCTTCCGAAAGGCCCCCCACCAGCGAGAGGCGGTCAATGCCTCGCGCCAGGAACAGATCGAGCAAATCGCCGATCGCGTCGGCCGCGCGCTCGACGATGCGGCGCCCGACGGGATCGCCGAGATTGGCGTGTCGCAACACGATCGGCGCGAAGGCGGCGTAGTCGGTGGCCCTGGCTTCCTCGGACCAGGCGACCGCCTGATAAGGATCCGTGTCGAATGCGCCCAGCACCTCCGAAAGTAAAGGCGTGAGCTCAGAGCGCCGGTCCGCGGCGCGCAGCGCGAGCCGCACGACCTGTAGGCCGATATCGGCGCCGCTGCCTTCATCGGAGACCGGGAAGCCGTAGCCGGCGATGCGGATTTCGCGGCCGCCGATCAGGCCGACCCCGACCGAACCCGTGCCGGCCACGACGATGGCGCCGTCAGCGCCGCTGTGAGCGCCGAGACACGCCGCCATGCCGTCGCTGATGAAGACGATGGAAGCAAAGGGATGCGCGAGCTGGTTGAGCGCGGCCTCCGCGCCGCGGCGGCCGAGGCCGGCCAGGCCAATGGCGGCGTGCATCCGCGCAAAATCGTTACGCGTCAGGCCGGCCTGGGCGGCGGCCGCCTCGGTCGCCTCCGTGATGGACCGCCATGCCTTCTCGATGCCAATCCGCGTCGTCGCGGGTCCCGAGCTTGCTTCGCCGAGCAGCCGGCCACCCTCGTCCTCAATACGGGCGCGGCAGCGGGTTCCGCCGCCGTCAATGCCGAGATACGTGGTACCTTTTGTTCCCATCGGATGTTAACGCGAGGGTTGCTTTCCGGGTCCTTTCAGCGCCACCTTGAATACATATGGTCCAATCTACGACACCAGTCTCAACAGTTCGTGACGCAGCGGCCGGATGAACGCTGATGGGCCATTCCATTTCACTGACGATTGCGGCGCAGCGCATCTTCGATGGCAGTGACATGCGCGGTCCCGGCGCGATCAGGATTTCGCAAGGCCGGATCGAGAGCGTCAGCTTCGGTGAGCCGGCAGCCGGCGCGACTGTTCAGCTTCCTGCCGATGTGATCCTTGCCCCGGGATTTATCGACGTTCAGGTGAACGGAGGAGGCGGCGTTCTTCTCAACGACCAGCCGACGGAGGCCGGCGTGCGGCGCATTGTCGAGGCGCACCGGCGCACCGGCACCACGGGCTGCCTGCCGACGCTGATCACGGACCGGACCGAAATTATCGAGCAATTGGCCAACGTCGCCCGGGCATCCCCAGGAATTCCCGGCGTGCTCGGTTTTCATCTCGAAGGGCCGGCGCTGAACCGGTCGCGCAAGGGCATTCACCCCGAGTCCGAAATACGCGTGCCCAATGGCCGCGATCTTTCCGCCATCAAGAGCTTTGGCCGGTGCGGCCGCTCGCTGGTTACCCTGGCGCCGGAATGCGTGCCCGTCGCCATGATCGACGAGTTGATCGGCGCCGGACTGCACCTCTCCGCCGGTCATAGCGAGGCCACATCGGCCGAGACCGCGCAGGCCGCCGATCGCGGCGTCTCCGGCGTGACCCATCTGTTCAATGCCATGTCGCAGCTCAGCGCGCGCGAGCCGGGGCTGGTGGGGGCCGCGCTTGACGACAACAGGCTGTTTGCCGGCATCATCTGCGACGGCATCCATGTCGATCCGGCCAGTTTGCGGATCGCGCTGCGCTGCAAGGGCCGCGACCGGTTGATGCTGGTCACCGACGCCATGCCCCTGGTGGGGACCAATGAAACGAAATTCACGTTGCAGGGCAGACAAATCACCTTGCATGAAAACCGTCTGACCGGTCCCGACGGCACGCTCGCGGGGGCTCACCTCACCATGATCGAGGCCGTGCGCAACGCGACCGCCCTTCTCGAGGTCCCGCTCGCCGATGCGCTCATGATGGCCTCGCGGACTCCGGCAGCCTTTCTCGGCCTTGATTCCGAGCTTGGCCGGATCGCGCCCGGCTATCGCGCCGACCTCGTCGCCTTCAACGCAAACTTCGAAGTCGTCGACACCTGGGTGGCTGGCATCGGCGCGATATGCGAGACGAGCGGAGCTTTGCACTGAGGCAGAGATGCGCAACGACCCCATCATCGTGCAGAAATATGGCGGCGCCTGCCTGGAAACACCGGCGAAGGTCCGCTCGGTTGCCGGGAAGCTTGCCGATCTGCATGGCCAAGGCCAGCGCGTCGTGGTGGTCGTCTCCGCCATGGGCAAGACTACCGACCAGTTGATCGAGATGGCGTATCAAGTCAGCCCCCGTCCCAATCGCCGCGAGCTCGACATGCTGCTCACGACCGGCGAGCGCATCAGCATGTCCCTGATGAGCATGGCGCTGGCCGATCTCGGTGTGCCCGCCATCAGCTTCACCGGCAGCCAGGCCGGCGTGATGACCGACGCCTCCCATTCCGCCGCACGCATTGCGGATGTGCGGCCTGTTCGCGTCCGCGAGGAACTCGATCGCGGGCGCGTTGTGGTGCTGGCGGGATTCCAGGGCGTCAATCCCACCACAAAGGAAATCACCACGCTTGGCCGCGGTGGCAGCGATACCACGGCGGTGGCGATGGCTGCGGCCCTGAAGGCCGAACGCTGCGAGATCATCAAGGAGGTTGACGGTATCTGCTCGGCGGATCCGCGCATCGTGCGCGATGCAAGATCCCTCCGCCAGGTCGATTTCGCGGCGCTGTCCGAGATGTGTTTCTGGGGCGCGAAGGTCCTGCACTTTCGCAGCGTAGAGCTGGCGCAAAATCAAAATGTGCCGCTGGTCCTGAAGCAGTGGGGCGGAGGCGAGCACAGCACGCGGGTGACGAAGGAGGTCGCGGGCATGGAAAGCGGGAAGGTTCTGGCTGTCAATTCGATCGCGCGCATCGAGCACGTGGAGATCGATTCCGTTGATCTAAATCAAGGTTTTGAAAAGTTCGCCCAACTTTTGCAACGGCACAGCCTGTCATGGCCGCAACTGCTGGCGTCACATTTCACCGCCGGGACGACCAGCATGGTCCTGACGTGCGACGGGGAGTGGCTCGATGCGCTGTTGCGCGCGCTGGAAGGGGCCAAGGAATTGCGCCGGCAGCGTGAAGCATCGAGCTCGGTAAGCCTGACCTGTTTCGGCGGCGCTTCGTCCGACTTGCCGTTTAGGGCGTTGCAGGTTCTCGGCCAGCACGGGATTGCCGCTGACAACTACGTTCTGTCGCCCCATTCGGTCAGTCTGTTTGTGCCGGTAGAGCGCCGGGAGGAAGCGGTGCGAGCTTTGCACTCGCTCGTGCAAATACCGGCTTAAGTCCACTCACGGCTCAAAGCGGAAATAACGAGGCGCGGCCGATGTCGGTTTTTGAGAAAATACTATCAGTTACAATAACTTCAGGTTGACTTCAGTCCTCAACATTCGAGTAGTTTCCAATATGGCCGCCTTCTGTTTTCGATCCGGCGGCATTCAAATCGTGCTTCGCGAAGTGACGCTGGCGCCGTTTTCGATTCAGTGCCACTCTGGATAGGCCATAGCATCGATCAACAGCGTCGAGGGCAGAATGGATAGCCGAGCACCGCAGGCGGCCGCCGTTTCCGGGGCGTTGCGCAAGCAACTGAACTGGGCAATGTCCAAGACAGTCGGGGGGATCACCGAGATCGCGGTTCTCGCGCCCGTCAAGAAGGGCACCGTGCCAACGGAGCGGCGCACCTATGAAGAGCGTTTGGTCGCGGTAATCGACAATCTTGCCGACCGGCACCGGCGTGGACTGCCGACCGAACTTAGCAGGATACCGGCGATACATTTCGGGCGCCTGATCCTGATCCGGCCTGAGCAATATCTGCTCCATTCCCGTCTTTCGGAGGTCGAGTACGAGAGCGATCCCGACCTGCCGAAGACATTGGGCGGCGGTCGTGTGCCCAGGCCGATCGACGACTACGCGGCCGAGACGCGCACGATGCCGCAGGGCGACTTGCGCACTTTTCTGCTCACGCTCGTCGAATTCGACGGCGATCTGAAGGTCTATATGCGAGAGATTGCAAAGTTTATCGGCAGCGACTTCGACCGTGTGTTCGAGAATTGCGAAGGCTATCCCACGTCGGTCAATTTCGAGCGCTTCTGGCTGTGGGTTCGAAGATATCAAATCAATACGAACTTGTTTTACGCGCCATATTCCAATCTTTCGGTGGTCCGCATCAAGCAGCTTGAAGATTTCAAGCGACGCTTCGACGCGTTCGTGACGCGGGTGCGGCCGGCGCCGGGGCAGCGCGTTGGCTCGATCGACGAATTATTTGACGAATTTCTGCGCGAAAACCAGCAGCGCGCCAGTGACTTCCCGACGGCGGGAGGCGTTTTCAAGACCAGCAAATAAAGGCGGGACAGATGACTGAAGTCAGCAAAGCCGGCCCAGCCTCCTTGGAGGCGTATGACATACAGGCCAACTTGTTGCGAGCCTCCAAGTTTGAATTTGAAGTCGACAACGAGAAAGTGACGAAGACCCGCAACTGGTCGCTGTTCTTTTTCTTCCGCATCCTTCCGCAAGCCGAGTTCGACGCAACGATAAGACGCATCGAGGCAGCGGCCAGGACGACATCCGACAACGACGACGACAAGAAGAGGAATGAACGGGACCTCTGGCTGGATTTCGCCCAGCCCTCGTTTGCGAATGCGGGTGTCGTCGATCAACGTCTTGCCGATATCCCGCCGGGGGATGCTTCGCCGCGGTCGCCTGACGATCCGGCTCAAGCCTTCCTCGACTGGCTCAAGGTCCTGGCATCGGCCGACAAGAACGCACTGCTGGGTAACCTGACCAGATGGATCGCGGCGTCAAGCGGGTCGAAAGGTGCTTTGGCGGCGACCGCTGCGGAACCCCTGAAAATCGATCTGGGCAATCTGAGCACGTGGGTCCGCAACCTTCACGCGGACCAGCGACTGAACTTGCAGCCGCTTTCGCGATGGCTGGAGTTCTACGGCGATCCCAAGAATTACGCCGAGCTTCTCAAGGAGATGGGTCAGGGCCTGGGCAGGCTGTCCGAAGGCGGTTCGTCCCTGGCGATCGTCGCCCTGTACGAATTGTTGCGGCAATGCGCGCTGGCGATGTCCAATCAGAGCAATCAGGTGAAGGCGGGAGTCATCCGTGGTGAAGCCGAGTGCAATGTGAATGCCGACGCCGACATTCCCGCCGATACGACGCCGATCAATATCGCGTTCGCCTATTCGGGACTCGAGGCGCTGAAGCTTGACAAGGTCACGCTGGCGTCCTTTCCCGATCCATTCAAGCAGGGTATGGCTGCGCGTGCCCAGCGACTTCACGACACCGGCCCAAGCGCCCCCGAAAACTGGGAAGGCGAGTTGGGACTGCCGAGCATTCACGGTTACTTCACGGGCGGCTTCGCAGCCACGGACAAACTTCCGCGCGAGGAATCGTTCTGGAAGGCGCTGCGCTCGGACGTTGCGGCGTTCAACAATCCGGTCGACAACCGCGGCGACCTGCTCCGGTTCTGGCTGCGGCTGATATTTCGCGCACTCGGCCTCGAAATACTTCATATTGAGCTCGGTCAGGATCCATATCATGTGAACGACCACGGTCAGATGGTCGACACCGACGAGCGGGTCGAGCACTTCGGTTTTCGCGACGGCTTGAGCCAACCCTTTATCGATCTTGGCCTTGGCGATACCGCGCCGGGTGGCGGAACGGCGAGCCGCAACGGCACCTGGACGCCGATCGCGCCGGGCGAAATTTTCCTCAGCCTGCTGGATGAGGATAACGAGGAGCAGCGCGCGCCGATCAGCCGCAAACTCACCGTGGGTTCAACGTTTCTGGTTTTTCGCAAGCTGGAGCAGGACGTCGCCGGCTTTCGGGCCTTCCTACAGCATCATCGGCCCGATCGCGAGGGCCAGGATGCGCTCGCTGCGCAAATGGTTGGACGCTGGCAGGACGGCACTCCGCTCGTTCTGTCGCCAGAACTCCCGCGCGCAGGACATCTGGAAGCAAGCCTGAACGATTTTCGCTATGCCGCGGACGATCCGCGCGGCGCGAAATGTCCGCTACAGGCGCATATTCGCCGTGCCAATCCGCGCGATATTGGCGGCCGCGATGACGTTCGAAGACACCGGATCCTGCGCCGGGGGATCAGCTATGGCGGCCCGCTTCTGCAAGAGGGAACCGTCGACAATGAAAAACGCGGATTGCTCTTCATTGCGGCGAACTCGCGTATCGACCTCCAGTTCGAGGTAATCCAGGCGGATTGGATCAACCGCGGCGAGTTTCTTGGGCAGGCGGGACTCGGGCGCTGCCCACTGACAGGCGCCCATGACGGGACCATTGGCGACAGCTTCCTCGAAGCCAATGCGATCGCCCCGATCACCCGTATGCCGCGTTTCGTCATTACGCGCGGTGGCGACTACTTCTTCGCGCCAGGCATTGGGGCGATCAGGCTGATCTCGGAAGGGAAGCGTTTCGAGCCGGAGCGAGAAGAAATTCCCTTTGGCGGCTTTACCATGGCCGATGCTTTGACGTCGGTGCTGTTCGATCGGGACCGGCTACAGCGCTATAGCGCACAGATACTCGCCGCCTCGACCGCCGCCGTGGTCCGCGTGCCGCTGCCGCCATCGCTTGACGGCAGCCAACAACACATCAGCTTTGTCGGCCAGCACGCGCATGTCACCGCAGTTCTGAAGAACGATGACAAGGAGGGGCGGCTCGCCTTTTCCGTCAAGCAGTATCGCGATACGGCACGCTTGATCACCCGTGGACAGGATATGCTGGTCGCGGTCGATACCGGACCAACGCGGGATCGCCTCAAGTCGATCCTCAACGCAGCCTGGCTAGCGCTCTATCGGGGTTACGAGCAGGACGGGCAGAAGCTCGAGGATGTCCTGAGCAACATCGTGTGCAAGGCGCTCGACATGGCGATCCGGCGAACCGCCCAGGCGCGGCGTATAGATCTCGTGCACGATCTCGCCTCGCGGGCGACCTATGCCTTGCTTTGCGAGCTCTATGGAACGCCGGGGCCACGCTGGTTGACCGAGCTTGCCGCATCGCTGCCGTTCGCGCGTCAGCATGTCGGTGAGTTGCCGCCGGACTGGCTGGCGTCCCTGGTGGGCGAGCGGCCGGACGATCAGGGTTTTGCCACCATGCAGGTCTGGTCGACGCTCGTCCTTGCCGACCTCGTCGGCAATATCCAGTCGCAGGCGCCGCTGCATGTAGTGACGCGCCAGGCCGCTACCGAGATGCTGAATCACATCGACGGACTGCTGGCGTTGCGGCGGCTCGCCGGCCCGGTCGGCAAGCCAAAGACACTGCTTGAAGCGTTCATCAAGATCGAAAAGGATGCCGATATCGTCAGGTTCTACAGTTCGTTTGGAGCTGATGCGTCGGCTGCCTATTACAAGGACGTCTCCGTCGTTCTGCTCGAGATTGCCGGGACCAGTCTGGCCGCCATCCCGCTTACCTTCGCTTCCGTGATGGGCACCCTGTTCAAACTCCGCATCGATCTGGCTTCCCTGCTCAAGGTACTTCCTGGCGGTGACGGCGTAGCGCGGCTGATCTACGAGGCCGAACGGCTCAACCCCAATCTCGCCGTCCGGATGCGCCATTGCGAGCGAACCACCCCGCTGCCAGGGGACACGACCATCCAGCAGGGCGACTGGGTGGGAGCGCTGATCGTAGCGGCCAATCTGGATGGGCGGGTCTTTCCAAAGCCGCACCTGATTTCATTCGATCCGGCTAATCGCAAAATCAAGGATTACCTGCTCTTCAACGAGAGCGGATCCGAGCGCGAGTGCTGGGGCCGCGACCGCGTGTCAATGGCCGTGCTGCGGGAATGCATGCTCAGTGCGGGGCGGCTGAAGGGTCTGCGCAGGATAGCGGGCGCTGCCGGTGAGCCGGTCAAGCTGGTCGGTGTCGCAGTCGGACTTCCGGCCCGCTTCACGCATGTTGCGCCAAAGCAGTAGGCTGCGCCGGATCCATCGTCCAGACGGCGACGCCAAAGCGCTGGCAGGTCTCACGTTGCTCGGCCAGATCGGCGGCGATGCGGGGATGGCCGGGCTCGATCTCGGTCAGCAGATGCGCGCTCAGGCCGAGGCAATCGGCCAGCAGCCAGGGATTCTTCAGGCCGTGCGCGATTTCCAGCGCGCGCTCTAGCGCCTCAACGGCACGTTCGTGCTCGCCACATCGGACCAGCGCCTCGGCGTAGCCGGCGTAGAGCCAGCCAACCTCCATCTGGCCGGTTCGGCGATGAAATCCGTCGTGCAGACACTGTTCGACCAGCCGCACCGCCGCCCGCGCTTCGCCAGTGCGAGCAAGGGCCGCGGCCGCCGCGCCGGTCAGATTCGCCTTGATCGCATCGTAGCCATTGCGATCGCTCAGCTCACGCGCAATGGCAAAGCATTGCACAGCCTCGGAGTTACGGCGCAACAACAGCAGGTTTCGGCCCATCGTATTGCGAGCCAGTACCTCCGAATAGGGATCCTGAGCACGGACGGCTATTTCGAGAGCACGCGAGGCGTGATCGAGTGCTTCGGCATACTCGCCAGTTGCGTTCATGAACCAGCTCATGAAGGCGGGCACCAGCGATTTGGGAAGGGCCACTGAACCGAGTCTTGCGTTTTCAAGGTCTCCGGTGAGGAACGCATCCAACTCCTTTAGCGCCTCGATGGCTTGTTTGATTTGACCCATGCCGTGCAGCGCATTGGCCATCATGAATTGATTGGCGAAAATCAGGCCCGGCGATTTGAGCGCCTTCGCCATTTGGAGTCCCTCGCGGGTCAGCCGAAGCCCTTCTTCGTAGCGGCCCTCGAACCAGCAGATCATTCCGAGTTGGGAGTGCAGGCTGCAAACCTGATGCGGGAGCCCGTGACGACGCGCCAAGTCCATCGTTCGCGGCAGATGCTCATTCATCTTCCTGAATTCGCCAAGTTGCAGCATCGGGGCAAACGCCATCAAAACGAAATCGACGTACTTTTTTTCCGCTGCCTCACCCATGCGCGACATGACCTGAAGCGCCTGATCGAAAATGAGATTGAGCGATACCGCGGCCGACCCACGAAATGCTTCCAAGGCAGCCTTCCAGAGGTAATCCAGCGCGATCGGATCCTCGCCGGCGCCGACGGCATGAAACGCCAGCTGTTGATATCGCCCGCTGAGATTCGGATGCCGCAAGATGATTTCCCGGATGGCCGCGCGATGCAGCTTCTGGCGCCGCTCGCGGGTCAGCGTGTCGGAGCAGGCAACCGCAATGATCTGATGGCGGAACGACGTCGAGTTGCCGGCCAGCGGGTGAACGAACGCGTAGCGCTCGAGCTCGGCCAGGTCGTTGAGCAGCATCGGCAGATCCGCATCGAGGACGGCCCGTGCAAGATCGACCTCAACGCTTTCACCCAGCAGGCTGAGCGCCTGCGCCAGAGTCTTGGCGCCTGGCGACAACCGCTGTAGCCGCGCATGGATTACCGACTCCACGCTTTGCGGAAGGTTTTGCCCGGCCGCCGTCTCTGATGTTTCCATCGAACGCAGGAATTCCTCCAGCAGGAAGGGCACGCCCTCGGCGCGGTCGATGGCATGTGCGAGCACAGCCGCCGGCGGCGCGCCGCCGGACCAAAGCTGCCGGCCAAGGTGCTCCATGTGAGACCGCGTCAGAGGCTCCAGAACGATCAGCGTATCGGCCGTTTCGCGCGCCTCGTTGATCGCTTCGGGCCGCCCGGTCAGCAGCAGACAGATCGGCTGTTCAGGTTTGGGGGCGCGCGCGAGCAGTTGCAGGAACAGTCGGCTCTCCGAGTCGATCAGCTGAAGATCTTCGATCAGTAGCAAGGTCGGGCGGGTTGAGGGCGCCAGTGCGAGGCAGGCATTCACCAGCGCCCGTGCAATCTCGGTTTCCGTCCGATTGCGCGGCTGGCTTGTTCCGCGCGGCCCAGGGGCAAAGAACAGCGACTCCAGAATGAGCACGTCTTCCTCATTGAGGCCGCGGCCGCCGAGAACGAGCCGGAGGCGATCGCTCGATGCGGCGACGTTCTGACCGAGAAGATCGTCGACCAGCGCGCGCACGGCGGCGAACGGTGTGGTGCGCTTCTGCGCATCGCCCTGAAACACCAATACCTTTGTATCGAGCGCGATCGCGTCGGTGACGGCGGCGGCAGCAAGGCGGCTCTTTCCGATCCCCGGCTCGCCGACAAGACCGATCGATCTGCTGGGACCACCGGGACGCGGCAAATTCTCGCGAATGACCGCAAGTTCATCGCTTCGGTTGACGATCGGTTGTCGATACCGGCGCGCAATATCGTTGTCGACAGCGTCTTTCGGTCGTTCGTTCAGGATGAAGGCCGGCACGCTGATGCCATCGGATGAGATCAAGGAATCGCAATCCGCCACGACCGGTCGCGAGGACCTACAGAGCTTCACGACGTCGGCACTCACGACGGCTTCGCCGGGATTCGCCTTCTGTTGCAGCTTGGCAGCGATGTGCACGGTGGAGCCGGCGATGTCGAAGCGAAACCGTCCCTGGAGGTGGGCCTGACGCAGTCCGACGAGCCCGCTATGAACGCCGACGCGGAAGCACACATCACCACCCTGCGGCCCGATTGCTCCGGTCGTCTGCGTGATGTCCCAGGCTGCCCGGCAGGCGCGCTCGGCATGGTCCTCGAACGAGCTCGGCCAGCCGAACATCGCAATGCCGCCATCGCCGGCGTAGTGAACGATCAGCCCGCCGGCGCGTTCGACCGCTATGCGGATATGCTCGTACCACAGGTCGAGAAAGGACTGGGCATCCTCTGGATCGCACCCGGCAATGTGGCGGGTCGAGCCGACCATGTCGACTGCAAGGATTGTGATGATGTTGCGCTCGACCGGCAATACATTGTCAGCCATCGGCTAAGCTCCCGCCATCCCGCGCAAGTCATCGTTTTCTACCAGATCGGTGGGCAGCCTGCCATATGCCGAGGGGGAGGGGCGGAGAAGCTTGCTTTTCGACGTACGGCAGGTTCAGGCCGAGATGTCCGCTTCCGGCCCAAGGCGGATCGCCGACCCCTCCGACAGTCGTCTGCATCCGGGGGTAAAGCCGACAGCCGTCCGCGGGCACCATCCGGGATTTATCAGCACACGCCTAGGCGGCCGCCTGCGGAGCGCCAATCTCGCCACTGCGCGGCTCGTTCGCGCAGTCGCGCAGCAGCCCGCTGAAATAGCCGCGGGTGATGTGCGCAATCTGCGGATAGGGCTCGCGCGTCATCAGCAGCCGGTGCAATTCCCCGAGCCGGAAGCAGGGCACGCTGGGGAACAGGTGATGCTCGAGGTGGTAGTTCAAACCCCACGGCGCGATCAGCCAGCGCTCCCAGAGCGGGGCGAGCACGGTGCGGCTTTCGTTGAGCACATTCTCGTGCTCGACCGCATAATGCTCGGCGACGTTGCGAATATAGCGGATGGCGAGGAACACGGTCAGCAGCGGGACGATCCAGTAGAGCAGCAGGATCTTCCAGAAGCCCAGCATGATCGAGGCGAACAGCAGAGCCACAAAGAAGAACAGCCGCGCGCGGGCCACCGCCGCCGGGATGTCGCGGGTTTCCTTGTTCTTGTGGAATCCGAACACCGCAGTGCCGGTCTTCAGGCCGGTCAGGTACTGCGTGATGTACATCAGCACCTTGCGCGGCGGCGCCGGGAATTCGAATTCCGCCAGCCCGACATTGCGCTGCCAGTCCGGATCGTTCTCGCTGTTCAGCTCGCGATGATGGGCGAAATGGGTGTTGCGATAGCCCGCCATCGAGCTCGAAGTCGGCAGCGCCAGCAGTTCGCCGACAAAATCGTTGAGCGCGCGGTTGGCATAGCCGCGGTAATGCGCGGCGTCGTGCATCAGCCCGCCAAGCCCGTTGATGCGCGAACCGATGACGATGACGGCGAGCACGTAGGTGACCGGATTGAACCAGGTCTCGCTGATCCACACGGCCGCGGCGATCAGGCTGAATTCCAGCAGCGCAGCCGCCGTGAATTTCACGCTGTCGATCTTCGAAAGATCGCGAATTTCATCCTTGGTGAGAAGGCGCGGGATTTCCCGCACACAGGAATCGCCGAGCTTCGCTGAGCGAGCCACGACCGCTTCGGTCATTACAAGATACTCCGACAACCGCACTTTTGGCGCAGGATACAGCCAAACGGCGTTTCTACCTATACGCGTTAACCCGGGGTTAAGGACAAATCTTTACGGGTGGTTAAGATTTGGGGTGATTGAACGGATTGGCAAGCTGCCGGCCGGGGCCAGATCGGTCCTCGCGAGCGAGCCGCCCGTGGTGCTTTTGGCCCCACGCAACGCCGGCACGGGAGCGCGCTGACGGATCTCGCCGCGCCACCCCTGCGTCTGCGCCGCGCACGCGATGAGAAGCGCCCGGCAAGCTTTGCCTAGCTTGCTGAATCTTCGAGCAAATTTCGTGCGTGATTTTTCAAAAGCAACGTCCTGCTAACGATGTTCGCTCAGAAAGACTTCATCTCGCAGAGGTAGAAGTACGGACCCAGGAAGGACGTTCGTGCGCCCCGATGCAGTTGGTCGATCAAAAGAGCCGCGGTAGTCGCGAAGAGCTCGAGCCGATACTTTACGCGGCGCTCATCGATTCCATGTGCCAGAACTTCTGGCCGATGTTCCTTGGCGGTGTCTGCGCCGCCATCGCCGCGGTCATGACCGCCCTCAAGACCGGCAATGAATTGCTGTGGCCGATTGCGTTCCTGATCGTCGGCATCGGAACGGTTCGCGCGTTCCAGATGCGCAAATACGAGCGGCGCACGTCGGTGCTGACCTATGACCAGGCCAAGGCGCTGGAGCCGCGTTATGCCTTCTGGGCACTGGCCTATGCCGCCTCTCTCGGCGCCTGGTGCTTCATCACCATCCTCGGCAGCAACGACCCGATCGCGCACATGCTCTGCGTTGCGGTGACCGTCGGCTATACCGGCGGCGGCGCGGCCCGCAATTACGGCCATCCGAAGATCATCCAGAACCACATCCTGCTGGCGTGCGGGCCGATGTCGCTGGCGCTGGTGATGCACGGCGGTGTCTACTATTACGGCCTCGCCGCGCTGCTCGGCCTGTTCTTCCTCAGCCTGAAGGGCATCAACCTCTCTGTGCACGCCATTTTCGTGCGCGCGCTGACGTCGAGCTTCCGCGAGGCCGCGCTGGCCGGCCAGTTCGACACCGCGCTCAACAACATGCCGCACGGGCTCTGCATGTTCCGCGACGACGGCCGGCTGGCCGTGATGAACCACCGCTTCAGCGAGATGATGCTGCTGCCCGACGATTTCATCCAGCGCGGCGCCAGCGCTACCGACATCATCGAGGCCTGCGTGCTCGCCGGGACGATCTCCGCGGCCAGCGGCAAGATGATCCTGGCGGAAATCCAGAATACCCAGACGCGCGACATGATCACCACGGATCCGGATCCGTCGCGCGACCGTTCGCTGGCCTGGACGTTCCAGCCGATGGCCGGCGGCGGCGCCGTCGTGCTGCTGGAAGACATCACCGAGCGGCGCATTGCGGAAGCGCGCATCAGCCATCTGGCGCGCTACGACGAGCTCACCGCGCTCCCGAACCGGCTCAATTTCCGCGACGAGATCGGCCGCCTGCTCGCCGCCCAGCAGGGCGCCGATCAGTTGTCGGCGCTGTTGTTCGTCGACCTCGACCAGTTCAAGCAGGTCAATGACACGCTGGGTCATCCCTGCGGCGACCAGTTGCTGTGCGCGGTCGCCGACCGCCTGCGCGAAATGCTGCGGCCGGAGGATTTCGTCGCCCGCTTCGGTGGCGACGAATTCGTGGTGTTTCAGCAGAACATCCATTCGGCCGAGGATGCCGCCGGGCTTGCCCGCCGCATCGTGGACCGTCTCAGCGAGCGCTACAAGATCGACAATCACCTGGTGGAGATCGGCGCCAGCGTCGGCATTGCCATGACCGCGCGCGGGGTTTCGGCCGACACGCTGCTCAAGAACGCCGACATGGCGCTGTACCGCGCCAAGGCCGACGGCCGCGGCACCTACTGCTTCTTCCGCGACGAGATGGCCCAGACCGTCGAGGCGCGCCGCATCCTCGAGCTCGATCTGCGCAAGGCGCTGGCCAACGAGGAATTCGAGTTGTTCTACCAGCCGCTGGTCAATCTCAAGTCCGGCAAGATCGCCACCTGCGAGGCGCTGCTGCGCTGGAATCATCCGGCGCGCGGCACGGTCTCGCCGATCGACATCATTCCGGTCGCCGAGGACATGGGCCTGATCGTCGATCTCGGCCGCTGGATCCTGCGCAAGGCGTGCATGGAATGCATGAAGTGGCCGGAAGCCGTCAGCGTCGCGGTGAATTTCTCGCCACAGCAGTTCCACCAGCGCGACGTGCTGGGCGAAGTTCGCTACGCGCTCGAAGTCTCGGGCCTGCCGGCCGAGCGGCTGGAAATCGAGATCACCGAATCCTCGCTCTTGCGCAACACCCAGCTCACCCACGACGTGCTGTCGCAACTGCACGCGCTGGGGGTGCGCATCTCGCTGGACGATTTCGGCACCGGCTATTCGAGCCTCTCCTATCTGCATAACTTCCCGCTACAGAAGGTGAAGATCGACCGCTCCTTCCTCGAAGGCATCGACACCGACCGGCCGCTGACGCTGCTGCGCGGCGTGGCGCGGCTGTCGGCCGACCTCGGCATGACCGTTGCGGTCGAGGGGATCGAGACCAACGAGCAACTCGAGCTGATCAGTGCCGACGGCACCGTCACCGAGGCGCAGGGCTACCTGTTCAGCCGCCCGGTCCCGGCGGTGCGGATGCGCCAGCTCCTCAATGCCTCCCACGGCCGCCGGGTGCCGGAAGACACGCTGCACGTGGTGTCCTCGCGGTCGATCGCCTGAGGTCCGCCGGATCGGAATCCGGCTTGTCCATCCCGGCACCGAGCTATCCGGGTTTCTACGGAGCGGTTGGCTTAAGGTTAACGTCGTGATCTCTTTGCCATTTCGTTAAAGAGCTGTTAACAATTGGATCGCTCGCAGAAGTTGTTTGTAGTTCAGGAGTAGTGCATGCGTTCCCCCGTCCACCTGCCGTCCGCCGCGTTTGGACGGGGCTCGGACCTGCTGGGACAAGTCGACTACCGCCTGGCCGAGACGGCCGAGGAGCAGGAGGAAATCTTCAGACTCCGCTACCGGGCCTACCTGCGGGAAGGCGCGA
This sequence comes from Bradyrhizobium lablabi, assembly GCF_018129385.1. GTDB lineage: Bacteria > Pseudomonadota > Alphaproteobacteria > Rhizobiales > Xanthobacteraceae > Bradyrhizobium > Bradyrhizobium lablabi_C. Next base: position 91,932 of record NZ_JAFCLN010000006.1, on the reverse strand, counting down.
TCCTCGAATCCCCGGCCCAGCGCAACACCGACCAATATGACGGCCTGCCGAACTCGTGGACGTTCGGCGTCTATTTTCACGGCGAGCTGTACAGCTCGGTTCGTATCTCCGTGCTCAACTCGGTCTGGCGGCAATCCTGCTCCACCGAGATCTTCGGCGAACTGCTTCACCCCAGGCTCGATCGCGGCGAGGTCATCATCGATCCCTCGCGCTTCGTGGCCGACCCGGACAAGGCGAGGCGCTTTCCGGAGCTGCCCTATCTGACGCTGCGCCTGGCCTACATGGCCTGCGAATATTTCAACGCCGACCTCGGGCTTGCGATCGTGCGCGCCGAGCACCAGGCGTTCTATCGCCGCGTGTTCCTGCACGAGACCATCGCCGCGCCGCGCATGCTGCCGGGGCTGCTCAAGCCGGTCGGGCTGATGGCGGCGGATTTCCCGGCGCTGAAGGAAAAGGTATTCGAGCGCTATCCGATGATGCGGTCGACCGCCTTCGAGCGCCGCATGCTGTTCGCCCATGACGGCGACCGGCGCCCGTCGGCCAGTATCGTGCTTCGCCCGCACGACAACGCCTCGATCGTCCCGCAACAATCCTGAGCGATTGAAAGCTTCCAGCTAAATCGCATGGCTGGCCGGGACTTCGGCGAGGCCGCCGCGCCCGCCCACCACCTGCCAACGCCGGTCGCGCCGATCGGTCACTGCGCCGGGCCGTCGCTTTTTGCGCCTTTGTTACAACCAGCGACAACATCGCCGACGACCGCGGGTGCAAAACCTGCGAGACTGGGGTCAGGCGGACGACCCGAGCGGAGGCTCTGATGCTCACCATTCCCGAATTGACAGCGCGCGCGCTGGGATCGTTCCTGGCGGAGGAGACCAAGGGCAGGTTTGGCGCGACGCGCACGCCCTTGACCGAGCTTCTGCCCTTCGCCGCGCGGCTGACGCTGGAATGCATCGGCAACAGCGATGCGCTCTATCACAACATCGAGCATTCGATGCTGGTGACCCTGGTCGGGCATGACATCCTGATGGGGCGCACGTTGCAGCGTACGACGACGGAGAAGGATTACGCCAACTTCATCCTCGCCTGCCTCGCGCACGACATCGGCTATGTCCGCGGCGTGGTCCAGGGCGACGGAGACGGCGCCTATGTTGCCGACGTCAGCGGCCGCAAGATCGAATTGCCGGTCGGCTCTTCCGATGCCGCGCTTGCGCCCTATCATGTCGACCGCTCGAAGCTGTTCGTGATCGAGCGCTTCGACGCCGTCGAGGAAGTCGATGCGCAGCGCATTGCGCGGGCGATCGAATACACCCGCTTTCCCTACGCCACGGCGCCGGGCAACGATCCCGACGATCTCAATGAGGAGGAGGGCCTGCTGCTGCGCGCCGCCGATCTGATCGGCCAGCTTGGCGATCCCAACTACATGAGAAAGTCCAACGCCCTGTTCCACGAATTCGAGGAGATCGGATTGAACAAGACGCTCGGCTACCGGACGCCGGCCGATATCGTCTACAAGTTTCCGCAATTCTACTGGACCAACGTCGCGCCGCAGATCCAGCTTGCGATCGGCTATCTCAATGTGACGTCCAGCGGCCGCCAGTGGATCGCGAATCTGCACGGCAATGTCTTTCGCGCTGAGCGCGAAGTGAATCTTGCCGGGCCGCAAAGGTAGCAAAAATCACCGCCGCCGCGCTGTGGCGCGGCTGCAACGTCATGATTGTTCCGTCGCCCGGAATGGAATTTTAGACTCCACAACGTTGTCCCTCCCGCTCTAGAAGGGTCGGACCGGGGCAGGGGCATTTCATCTCGCAACCATTTCGCATCACCCGGGAAGGCCGCTGGCAATCGTCAGCGGCCTTTTTTGTTTTGATGGCCCGCCTCACATGAACGGCTTGCCGCCGGTGACCGCGACCGTGGTGCCGGAGGTGTAGCTCGACAGCGGATCGGCCAGCATGACATAGGCCGTTGCCAGCTCCGCCGGCTGGGCGGCCCGCTTCATCGGCACCTGCTTGCCGAAATTCTTCACGGAATCTTCCGGCAAGGTCGAGGGGATCAACGGCGTCCACACCGGCCCCGGTGCCACCGCGTTCACGCGGATGCCCTTTTCCGCCAGTAGCTGCGCCAACCCGTTGCTGAAATTCTGGATCGCGCCCTTGGTGGTGGCATAGGCGAGCAGGGTCGGGTTCGGCTGGTCCGAGTTGATCGATGCCGTGTTGATGATGGCACTGCCCGGCTTCATGTGCGGGATCGCCGCCTTGGCGAGATAGAACATCGCGTGGATGTTGACCGCGAAGGTGAGCTGCCATTCCTCGTCGCTGATATCGGCGATGTCCTTGAAGCTCGCCTGGTGCGCGGCGTTGTTGACGAGGATGTCGACGCCGCCGAGCGTCTCCACCGCGCGCTGGACGATGCCGCGGCAATGCGCAGGATCCTGCACATCGCCGGCCACCAGCAGTGCCTTGCGTCCTTCCTTCTCGATCAGCGTCTTCACCTCGTGGGCATCGTCGTGCTCGTTGAGATACGCGATCGCGACATCGGCGCCTTCGCGTGCATAGGCGATCGCCACCGCGCGGCCGATGCCGCTGTCGCCGCCCGTGATGATCGCCCTCATGCCCTTCAGCTTGCCCGACCCCTTGTAGCTGTTTTCGCCGTGGTCCGGACGCGGGTCCATCTTGCCGGTCGTGCCGGGCATCGGTTGCTTCGGACTGGGATAGGGCGGCTTGGGATAATGGATGTTCATGGCGAATGCTCCCGACGGTTTCGAAGACTTCAATGGCGGTGCGCGGCAAGGGTTCCTGCAATTGCAACAGCGCGCGTCGAAGCGGGCCGCCATCACAGGAACGATTTCGCCTTTGGCCTGTTGCTCGCATTCAACAGAGGAGGACGACCATGGTTACGGAAGCGAGGGAAACGGGCACGCTGATCGGCAGCGACAAGGTGGAAGGCACCGCCGTGTATGGCGCGGACGATCAGAAGATAGGATCGATCGAGCGCGTCATGATCGACAAGGTGTCGGGCAGGGTGTCGTATGCGGTGTTGAGCTTCGGCGGCTTTCTCGGCATTGGCGACGACCATTACCCGCTGCCCTGGCAATCGCTGAAGTACGACACGCGCGTCGGCGGCTATCGCACCGGCGTCACGGAAAGCCAGCTCAAGGGCGCGCCGAAATACGGCAACGACAATGCCTGGAACTGGAACGACCCGGCGCAGGCTCGCGCGGTAAACGACTATTACGGCGTCGCGATCTAGGTCGCGATAGCGAGGGCCCCGATTCGATCGGGGCCTTCTTTTATTTCGGCTGCGGCTCGGTCAAGCCGTGTGACGGTTCTTGCAAGCGGCCGGCGCGCTGTAGCTTGATCGCATTGCCCAGCGCGCGGGCGGCGTTGCGCACCTCCTCCTGGATAGCCTGATCCTCATCCAGCGCCTGATGCGAGGTGGCGTAGGGCTCCATATAGCCGATATAGCCGTCGGTCTCCGCGAGCCCGCCGGCGGAAATCAGATGCATGTCGGTCAGCCAGTCCGAAATCGAGCGCCGCAGCGTCTCCGCGCCGACACTGTCGCCATGGACGACAATCCCGAACAGGCGTCCGGCCAGATGGCGCGGGTAGGGCCAGCCCTTCAATTCCAGCGCCTTGGCCTCCGCCGCCTTCTTGCCATGGGTCGAGGTCGGATCGGGATTGCCGCCGTCGGCGCACACCAGGCGGTCCATCATGGCCTTCAGCGGTGTCGGGGCGTGATACCAGTTCACCGGCGTCACGATCAGGACCCCGTGCGCGGCGACCCACAGCGGATAGATCTCGTTCATCCAGTCGTCGGTCTGGCCGAGCGAATAGTTCGGATAGCAACTGCACGGCCAGTGGCAGAGCGGCTCCGCGGTCGAGACGCAGGATTTGCAGGGATGGATTTGCTTGCCGAATTCGGAGGCCATTCGCGACAGGTCGAGCAGGTCGACCGCAAATCCCGTTTCCAGCAGCACCTCTTCGGCAATCTTGACCAGCCGCCAGCTCTTCGACATCTCGCCGGGACAGGTGTGCTCGCTGCGCGCCGAGCCGTTGATGACGAGGATTCGCGCCGCGCTCCCGTCATCATGCCGGCGCTGCGCCTCGAGGATCGCCTCGCGCGCCGCCAGCCAATCGATCGCGATCTCGTAATCGGGATCGGCGAAGCCGGGTCCGGCCTTGCGCGTGATCGGTGCCTTGCGCGAATGGCTGTAGGCATCCCATGCCGCCGCGACGATCGCGTCGAGTTCGCGTTGCAGCGGCCGGAAAACCGGATCGATGTAACGGCTGCGGTAGCGCTTTTCGAATTCCTCGCGCGACAGCTTTACCGGCGGCATCCCCTTGCGAATATCAGGCGCCGCCATGGCTGCTCGTCTCCTTCCGTTGATGATGAAAATCAACCGGAGGCCACAACGACGGTTCCATTGCCGGTGCTGCGGCATCCGTGCTGGAACGGTCCGCCCCCGAACTCGTTTTGTTGGTATCGGCGGGCGGGCTGAAAAAGGAACAACGGCCATGACGACCCGGCGAAACCTGCGGCATCGCGCCGAGCCGCGGACGCGGCAGACGACCTTCCGCCGGCGCCTCGTTCTCGAGGACACCGACGACGGACTTGACGAGTGGATGGTGGCCTGTCCGGCCGGAGAGGCTCCGCAACCTGCGAGTTAGGACTTCCTCTTCTTTTTCTTCGGCACCTTCGCGCCCTTCTTGCGCGCTTCGGAGAGGCCGATGGCGATCGCCTGCTTGCGGCTCTTCACCTTCTTGCCCGAGCGGCCGCTGCGAAGCGTGCCGGCCTTGCGCTTCTTCATTGCGCGCTTGACCTTCTTGGCGGCGCCTTTCGAGTACTTCCGCTTCTTCGCTTTCTTCGCCATGTCGTGCTCCGGATCTGGCTTCGTGCCGCGCTTGAGCGCAGGCCGTGACTGGAACTCGTCATCCCGCAAAAAGGTTGCAATCGGGATCGATTTCGAACGAGGGCCCGCGATGAACGAAGCAATGACCCGCTGCATCGAGACCTGTCTTGGCTGCTACAAGACATGCCTCGCCACCGCGATGAACCACTGCCTTGAGACGGGCGGAAAGCATACCGAGCCCGCCCACTTTCGCCTGATGATGGCGTGTGCGGAAATCTGCCGGACGTCGGCGCATTTCATGCTGATCAACTCGCCGCATCACAAGCACATCTGCGCCGAATGTGCGGAGATCTGTGCGGAATGCGCCAGGGACTGCCGGAGGATCGGCGGAATGGATGAATGCGTCGCCGCATGCGAGGCCTGCGCGGAATCATGCCGGAAGATGGCGGCGTAGTCGGAATTCTTTCGAGGCGCGAACGATCAGCTCTCGTTGCGGCGATAGCGCTCGCGCGTAACTTCCTCTCCAGCCCGGGTCGCGGCCCTGTTGCGGTAGTGATATTGCAGCGTGCCATAGATCAGCGCCGCGAGCAGAATGAACGCTCCGATGAAATAGACGACTTCCATGTCGCTCTCCCATATCGCGCCGGCGGGATAGAACTTGCAGAACACCATGGCCGCCAGCAGGGCGATCAGCAGCCACGGCAATTGCTTTTCCCTCGCGCGCATCCCGACTAACGCCTCGCAGTTGGGGCTGTTCCTCGAGGCCGGAGGTCGTGGACCGCTGATGACGCCAAACGGCCCCGGCACGGGATAGGGGGCGCGCCGAGGCCGCCAACCTTGGAGGTTGTACTCCCGGTTGCGGTTTTGGGGGGCTTCGAGCCGGGAGCGGGATTCTACGCCGCTGGCGCCGCGATGGTTCCTAAGCTGCCGAGCGCTACGCCGCGCGGCGTTTGCGCGTGCGCGCGGATCGCGAACGCGCCGCCGCCGGGCGCTTTGCCGCCGCCCGCGCCAGCGTTCCTGTTCACGCAGTCTCCATTTTCAAGGCAGGAACGGTTGTCGGTAGCCCTGAATTGTCATTGGCCATCGAACAGGAGACCATCATGAAATCTGCCTTGATCGGCGCGGCATCGCTGGCGATCGCAGCCATGGCCACGCCCGCCGCCGCCCAGCCCGTGGTCAGCAATCCCGGCTGGTGCGCCCAGTTCTATCCCGACGCCAATTGCCAGAACCTCGGTCCGAACAGTCCCTATACCGGTGATTACCAGGCCCGCCGGGGCTGGGGCACGTACGGCAGCTACGCACAGATGGGCCCGCGGATCTATCGCAAGCATTCCCGGCACCACCGCCACTACCGGTAAGGCAGCGCTGCCTCCCCCCAAAGGGCGGCCGATAGGCCGCCTCGTCACTTCGCCTGCGCGGGTCCGCTCTCCGCGTCTGCGGATGCATTGCCGCCGTTGAGGCGTTCCTGGAGTTCCGCCTTGGCGGCGAGATAGAACTCCTCGTCTCTGCCGCCCGGTTCGCCCGCTTGCTGCCAAAGCTCGTAGGCGCGGCGTATCACATCCATTTCTTTCGGCTTCTGCATTTCCCTGTCCTTGGGAGCACGGTCCCACCCTTGGGGGTTGGGGGCTTGAGGCGGAACCGTGCTGGGCCAGTGTTTTTGGTGGGGGGCTGGCCCATCGATTCAAGTCCGCTTGGATGCGCTGGTTCCTGCCTGAACAAGTTCCTTGAGGGGCCTCGCCGAGCAGAGGGACGGAACGAACCGTTGACGGCAACCGTTGGCGCGGCATGCCGGAGTTCGACCGCGACGAAGTCCTTGTCTGCATGGTGATCGCATTCTGCATTGCCGCAGCTTCCCGTCACCACGATTTACCGTGTGATCGGATGACGGCCGGAGGCGTGTCTTGGGGGTATGGTCTTGGGAAGATTTTTCCTCTTCATCATCGCGATCAGCATTCTGCTCGTGCTGGGCACCGCCGTGCTCGTGACGTACTTCTGAGACTTTTGCGCGGTGCGGGTGCGCTGACATTATCTTGGCTGTTCCCGGCGCATGCGCCCATCAGCCATTCCTCATGCGGGCAGCTTCGCCGCCAAAGGCGGAACCTGAACCGTTGTCCATGATTGATCCTGCGCGGGCAGCCAATGAGGAATGAAACATGATGAAGACGGCACTGATTTTTGTTGCGGCCGGCCTTTCGCTGGCGGCGAACGTTGCAAGCGCGCAAGATACCCGCGTCGGTGTGGGCGTCGGCCCCGTGGGCGCCGGCGTGACGGTCGGCCAAAGCCCCCGCACCGAGCGGCGCACCACCGTGATCAAGGAACGCGAGCCGCGTAACGAAACCACGGTGATCCGCAAGGAACGCCGCGAGCCCCGCGACAAGGTCATCATCCACGAGCGCGACTGACACCGGCGTTGACGGCGCTGACTGCATGGCCTCGCGCCCTCCCGGCGCGGGGCCGGGCGCAGCCGCGCGCCGGAACAGGCATGACTTCCAGATGTGCCGGTCATCGCTCTATTTGTGCAGGGGCAATTGGAAGTGGCCGGCGCAGGGGCCGCCGGGCATATTAAGTGGGCCGGCGGCCCCACTTCTAATACCAACGGTGCGGAACAAAGCGGCGGGCATTGCCGTTTTTTCATCATGAGCAGATTTGATCACTATCGTCCGAAATTCGACGTCGCCTTGATCATGCTGGTAATCGCCGCGATCTCGGTCGCGGGCCTGTTCATGATCGAGATCGAAAACCCGCGCCTGTCGCACTTTCCGCAAGCCCCGTCGCCCGAAACCAGCGCCGCGGCCGAAGAAGCCGGCGCGCGCGTGACGCCGTCCCATCCTGATGAAATCAGGTCGGACCAGCCCCGCCGGCCGAATGTCGTCGACAAACGGACGGCGGAATAGGCAAGCGTCATGAAGCAGCTTATCGCAGCCGCCGCGGTCATTCTCATGTGCGGCCCCGCCTTCGCCGACAATACCGGCCCCGCGCCGCAGACCGGAATGGATCATCCCGAAGTGACAAAGGGCGCCCGGGAAAGCGGAGCGATGGACACTACCGGCGTGAACACCCGCGACAGCAAGCAGGACATGTCCAGGAAAGACATGTCGAAGGGGGCACCGAAAAGAGGTGACGTGAAGAAATAGCCGCGTCGCGCTGAGGAGGAGCCACGGCTGGTGCTTAAGCGCTGCGTCCCGACGAGGCAACTCCGGTGACTCTGCTGAAGCCGCCACAGAGAATGTCCCCTCGGCACTCCTTCACATCACGTCGAAAGGCGAGACAAGGCCTCGTCCAGCGCATCGACGTCGCTTTGCAACGACTTTTCCAGGGTCTCTACCCTGAAGCCCTGAGCGGCGTGGATGCGATAGTTTTGCAGAAGCCTGTTCCGGTGTTCGCGCATGCTCTCCAGCGCGGCCCGGTCTTTCAGTCGAACGTAGTGGCCGGCAATGACCTTGATTGCTTCACTCACGAAAAATCCCCTGAACTATAAACGAAATAAACGGACGCAACGATGTAATCAAAGATCGACCGCTCGTGCAAACGCTCGACAAGGACAGGTCGCGCGGTAACGTTGACGAGTTAGCTTAACGGCCGCCGGTGGTTGCAAGGACTAGTCCCGCAACATTACCGACCGTTTGTTTCGCTTCACCGTTCGGTCAAACATGTTTGCCGCATACGCACATCATTGTGAGACGGCAAAACTCGATGGCCACGTAACACGGCCGCCCTTCTCGCGCGTAAAGCTTCCAGATGGAGCGCTGCGCCAGCCGAAAATCGGCAAGGGAAGGAAATGACGGCATGATGAAGGCATCTTTCAACGTCGCCGAAAGCGGCGGCGGCTCCTATCGCCTGCTGGCGATCCTTCGCTGGGTCATGGTCGTCATCTTCGTGTCGTTCGGCATACAGAAATTCACGTTGCACTCTGCGCAGGGCATCGCCCCCTTCATCAGCAACAGTCCGTTTATTTCGTGGTTGTCGCTGTTCGGGCTGAGGGGAGAAGCGTATTTCCTCGGTGTTACCGAGTTTGTCATTGCGGCTCTGCTTGCGGCGGGTGCTTTCAGCCCGCTTCTGTCGGCCGTCGGTTCGCTGATGGGCGTGATCACCTTTGCGATCACGTGGTCGTTCTTCTTCACAACGCCGGGTGTCGTCACGTGGAGTCTTTCGGCGGACCCAATCGCATGGAACCTGACCGGCGAGTTTCTGTTCAAGGATATCGTCCTGCTGTGCGTCTGTGTGGTGTTGTTCCTCGCCTCCCTGCCGCGGTCTCTGGTAAAATTACGAATGCCGAGCACCTCCGCTGACATCGCATCGTCGGGCGAAGCAGCTCGATGAGGACAGAACTAGCTGCCGCGGTAACCGCGTTCCTGAAGCACCCAGGTGTTGCCGTCCGGGTCGGAGAAATCGGCGAAGCTGGCATAGTCCCGGCGTGCGGGATCAAGCCCCGCTGCGAAACCTCCGTCCCAGGCCTCAATGGGTATCTTGTGCCTGATCTCGCTGACCTCGACCCCGCGCCCGAGCAGGCGCCGCCGCGCGTCCGCGAGGTTGCTGACGACGAGATAGATGTTGCGAAGCGATCCCGCGGGCGCGTCCGTCAGTCCGCGCCCGATCTGTATCGAGCAACCGGAGCCCGGCGGGGTAAGCTGCACGACGCGAAACGCATCGTTCGGCGCATAGTCGACGTCGAGGGTAAAGCCGGCACGGTCGACATAGAACCGCAGCGCCCGCTCGACGTCGCTCACCGGCACCGTGACCACCTCGACCGAGAATTTGGCGGCTGTCGCACCTGTCGTGTTCATCGTGTCTCGCCTCACGTTCATAGATCGATGACGACGTCGCCAACCGGTTGTGAGCAGCAGACGAGAAGGTTGCCGTCCGCGGGTTTGTCGAGGGGCTGCGGTTCATAGGCGACCGCGCCCGACACCAGGCCGCTTTCGCAGTTGTGACAAACACCGGTCCGGCACGACCAGCGCACCGGCACGTCGCATGCCTCCGCCAGCTCCAGAATGCTTTGGTAGGCCGACGCCTTCCAGTGCACGGCGATGCCGCTTCGGGCGAACGATACCAGCGGACCGGTCTTCGCATCGTCCTCCGGCAGATGTGGAGCGCGTGTCGCTGCGCCGACAACGCCGGGGGTGAGCGGTTCGCTGCCGTTGAAGATCTCAGCATGGATTTGCGCTGGTGCCACGCCGATGGCCGCAAGCGTTTCTTTCATCTCTGCCATGAAGGGGGAGGGACCGCAGAGATAGATGTCCGCTTCTCGGGGGATTCCGATCTGGTCGAGCACCGACCGCGACAGGTGACCGCTGGCGTCGAAATCGTCGCCCATTTTGTCGTGCGGTCCCGGCCTGCTGTAGCAAACGTAGCTGCGGCTGTGAGCAAGTGCGGACATCAGGCGGCGGACTTCGGTGGAAAACGGATGATGCTGCCGGTCGCGCGCCGCGTGCAGCCATAGGACCTGCTGTGGCGAGCGGCCCGCCGCCAGCGCGTACAGCATGGCCAGCACAGGCGTCGCTCCGATGCCGGCGCTGAGCAACACCACGGGGCGGTGTCCGGATTGCAGGACAAAACTTCCTCGCGGCGAGCTGACGTCGAGAGCATCTCCGACCCGGACATGCTCCTTCAGCCAGTTGCCAGCCGCTCCATTCGGTTCGATCTTCACGCTGATCCGATAGCGTTCCGTCGAAGCGGGACCGGAGAGCGAGTAGCTGCGATAGAGCGGATGACCGCTGCCGGTCGCAAGGCGCAACACGACGTACTGACCCGGCAGGGCAGGCAGTAGCGGCTGGTTGTCGGGATGCCGCATCGATATCGAAAGGACGTCCGCGGACTCCTGATCGATCGCCGCCACCGTGAGCGGCTGAAATCCCGGCGCCGCCGGATGCGCTGCTGCCGCCGGCGAGAGGCCGGCGTTGCCGGTCCCCGCGGTCGCCGGGCCCTGCAATATCGCCTCGAACGACGCCCGCCATCCGGGCGACAGCGCCTCGATCCGCAAGGCCCGCTGCAATCGATCGCGCGCATGATCGGGCGAATAGAGCAGGGCGTTGATCTCCGCGACGGTCATCCGCTCGCCCGCCTCGCCCACCTTCACGATGTCGTCGCCGGCGCCGACCTCGCCCTCCCGGAGCACCCGGAAGTAAAATCCCGGACGTCCGCTGGATGTCAGCAATGCCGGCATGCGCGGCTCGTTCATCCGAATGCCGACGCGATAGCAGGTGACGCGAGGCGCAGAGACCTCGAACAGGGCGCTGCCGATCTGAAAACGGTCGCCGATGCAGACGGCATCGTCAGGCAATCCTTCGATTGTGAAATTTTCGCCGAATTGTCCGTGGACCAAGCCGGTTCGCTTGAGCTGCTGCTGCCAGTAGCGATACGACTCGATCTGGTAGACAAAGACCGCGCGCTGCTCACCCCCGTGGCCGGCCAGATCGCCCTGACCGTCGCCCTCCAGATTCAACCGGCCGGCCCGGCAACGGCCAGCAACGGGATTTTTCCAGATCCCGGTGTGTACAATGCGGCCCTTCCACTCGACATCGCGCGGAAGTCCGACGTTCACCGAGAGTAGTCGAGCCATATCCGCTCCACAGTAATGTGATGGGCGCAAGTCCCGCTAGCCGGCAGCCGCCGCTGGCCCGCCGGCGGCGGCTTGCTCGTGGGCGATCTCGGCGACGTCGAGATTGCGATCGGGGCCGTGCGGCACCACCGTCTGGCCCGGCTCAAGGCGAAGCTGCGCGCCGTCGAGAAATACCGAGACGATATCCGGTTCGAACGACACCAGGTTGGAGATGCCGCGGACCTCGGGATAGGCGTCGGGATAAAACCAGGCCGCCTGACGCGCGTCATCGATCGAGTAGTAGCTGCAAAGTCCCTTGTAGGGGCAGAACGTCTGAAGCTTTACCGGTGTGAGGGCCGACTCGTCGATGTCGCCGCGTGGAACGTACCAGCGCGGCGCAAAGCCGGACTCGTAGAGCACCAGGGGGCGCTTCGTGTCGGCGATGATCCGCTTCTGATACTGGACCACGAGGTTGCGGGAGGTCCGGCGAATGTCGATGCGGTGGTAGGGGTCGGCGGCGTGGCCGAGGATTCGTTCATCCTCTTCGTAGAAGGCATCCATGGCTCGCCAGGCGAACGCGACGCGTGCCCGCAGTTCGCCCGCATAAGCGGGCAGGTCCGTATGCTGCCATGCGCCCCGCGGCGCAATGTGCTGCGCGTCCGCCCGGACGCTGTACCAGGACGTGAGCCCGAGATCGGGATGTTGGGTCGTTTGCTCGATCCGTTCCAGGACGTCAGGAGAAACGTCGGCCTCCGGAAAATAGGCGACTGGATAGCGGCCCGGCTCGAACAGCAGCAGAGCCTGCTCGCTGTCGGCGATCCACCTTCCGCCGAAGCGCACACGCATGCGCCGGCGCAACCGCTCGACATACAACAGTCTCTCGGGGAGCGGTTGGGGCACGAGGAACCGGCCGAATGCTGCGGTCGAGAGCGGACCTTGTTGCCAGGAAAGTCCCATGCGGTCCTCACGAGTGTGTTGCTGATCTGGCGTATATGGAGTCCGGATGGATTCCATCCGCTTATTCGTTACTCGGGATGACTTCGTTACACGGGCGTGCGAATTTCTTCGCAGCCTTCAGGGTCGAAGTACCCTCAACGTCACCGTTCGGGCTTGCACCATCCTGCTGTTTTTTTGCAAAACGCGCAGTTCCGCCGACGACAACGGTGCGCCAATCGGGCTATCGGCTCACGATCGAAGGAGGAACGGCAGCTCGTCGCCTCACCAGTAGAAATATTCGCGGGCGATCGGAACGCCGCCGGGTCCGCCTGCCGTCAAGCCTTGTTCCACCGATGGCGGCAGCAGCGCGCGTTCGGGCGGAAATCCGACGACGGTGTTGAAATCATTTATCATGTGGGCCTGATCGGAAAAGCCGCACCTGTAGGCAATATCGGCCCAGGCCGCTCCCTGCGCCCGCTCGACCAGCACCTTTTCGATTCTCACACAGCGCGCGAATTGCTTCGGCGTTACCCCAAACGCGCCGCGAAACCTGCGCAACAGATGCCGCTCGCTCACGTCCAGGTCCGCGGCAAGCCGGTGAACGCGTATCGAAGGGTTGTTCCGCAAACAGGCTGCGGCGCGGTAAATCATGGGATCGGCTTCGCACTCACACATCTGGGCGCACAAGAACTGTGCCACTGCCGCCACTCGCGCGGAGCTGGTCGGCGCCTCCGCGACGGTCTCTTCAAGAAGTCCGACTTCGTGACCGTCGAAAACATCGCCGAGGTCGACTTTGGTATCTGAAAAATATCGCAACGGCTCGGCGAAGAAGCGTGCGCTGGCTTCCGGCTTGAACCGCACGATAATTGCGCCGAGCGGACCGGGAGGGCGTATCGTGGCAACGCCGGTATCGAGCCTTGTTACGATGCTGTGGTATCGCCTGTGCTGAAGGTTCGTGTCGAGGTATCTGCGCGACGAGCGCATGGATTCCCGGTACTGAACGATCAGGCAAGGTGTCGTGCTGGGCAGCACCTTGATCGCAAGCGATCGGGCCATATCCGCATCGGGGACATCCCAATCCAGGATCTCCTCAACGAAGCCGGTGAGCATCGGAAAGTCCTGACAGATGTTGACCGGCCGGCACAGACGAATGGCGGCGGCGCTTCCGTTCTCTCCAGCCGAGATCAGCAGTGACATCTTGTCCGTCCTGTTTGTCCGTCCTGTTTGCAATGCCGATAGCAGACGATCCAGCCGTAGCCCGGCTATCGTCTGGCGCCGTTGGCGTTTCGACGTGGGCTTCGATCCGCGGCCGTCAAGGGTGCGCTCCCATAGCTGTGACCGTGAGTGTGCGAGGTCGATGACGCTTGCCTCGTGAAGACCCGACAACGTGATCGTCGAACTATTCGAACTCCCATGAAGGCTGCCGTCGGCACGACGCCGGGCGCTGCCCTTTCTATATCGTTGGCGAGTTGCGAATTTCCTGAACGCACGACAATCGCTCGTTTTCGCGTGATCGCAGTAACAGTCGTGTGCTCGACGCGCTGAAGCGAAAGTCCTGTCCGATTTCTCCAATCCATTTCCTTGCCGATCTTTAATCTTCACCCAGGCAATCGGCGATGCCTTGCGTTGCAGGTCTTTCAGTTTGGGTGATCAACCAATGCGTGAACGCGCAAAAAAGCTCAGTAGGCACGTAACAACATCGGATGCTTCTCTCTCCGAACCGGGTGATTCCGGAGATGAAGCGAGCCCTCCGGGACTTCGGATCGTCTCTGTGCCGGACCTTACCGAAGACGCCCTCAGGCGGTCCGGCATCAAACGCAGCATGCGGGTGCTCGATCTCCAGTGCGGAACGGGCGAGGCGTCTCTCCTGATCGCCAGGCTGACCGGGTATTGCGGCCTGGTTGTCGGTGTCGACCGATCGGCGGAAGCCGTCGACGCAGCCGAAAGGCGCGCAACACTAGCCGGCTGTTGTTACTGGACGCGGTTTGTCACCGCCGATCCCACCGCCTTCGTCCCCCATGGGCGATTCGATGCCGCCGTTGTTCGGTTGCCGCTTTTGCGTCAGGTCAAACGCGTCACCTTCCTGCGGCTCTCAGATTGCGTCCGTCCTGGAGGGATATTGCTCGTGTTGGGCAAGCCGGCGGGAGATGTCGATTCCATCCTCCATCGATTCGGCTCGCGATTGTCGTGACCGGCGATCGGAGAGATGTGGAGCGCTGAAACGTTTGTGGCCTGGCGCGGATTGCCGAATGTTTGACCGGAGAAAAATGATGCAAAAGACCATTGCGATGGCGAGCAGGAAGAGCATTGCCCTGGTCGCCCACGACAACAAGAAGGAAGAGCTTGTCGAGTGGGCGCGGTCCAATTCCAAATTGCTGGCCGGGCATTCGCTCTATTCCACGAGAACGACAGGCAGGCTTCTCCAGAGCCGGCTCGGGCTGAAGGTGACGTTGCTGGAGAGCGGTCCTCTGGGAGGCGACCAGCAGATTGGATCACGAATCACGGAAGGCGAGATCAATTTCGTGATCTTCTTTTCGGATCCTCTGCGATCACATCCGCACGATGCCGATGTGAAAGCGCTGCTCCGCATCGTCGTGGTCTGGAACGTGCCGGTCGCATGCAATCGCGCTTCCGCCGACTTCATTATCTCGTCGCCACTGATGTCGTCGGACTACGAACGCCTCGTGCCCGCTTGCGCGAGACGCGGCGCGCGTCCGTCCGTCGGCGCGCGTTCCAGGCCTTCACCAGAATGTGTTGTTGAAAATCGGAGGCAAAGACACGACCTGAGGCCGCACCAGTTGGCAGAAAACGAGGAGTTCGCGTGAGCGACATCGAAGAGCAGTCTGCGGGGGAAGCGATGATGACACGCAAACACCTCAGGAAACGTACATTGTTGGCGGGCACGATTGCGACGCTGGCCATTGCTACGGTCGCGGCAAGGTTCGTCTATTCGAGCCATGCAACGGCACCCGCGCCTGCCGCACCGCCGCCTGCACAAGTCGTGGTGAGCACGCCGCTGGCGCGGACGGTCAATTCGCGGTTGGGTTTCCTCGGCCAGTTTTCCGCGATCGAGCGGGTC
Source organism: Bradyrhizobium lablabi (assembly GCF_018129385.1). Lineage (GTDB taxonomy): Bacteria > Pseudomonadota > Alphaproteobacteria > Rhizobiales > Xanthobacteraceae > Bradyrhizobium > Bradyrhizobium lablabi_C. The sequence continues at coordinate 76,533 of NZ_JAFCLN010000006.1, read as the reverse complement.
GAGCTTCGCGCACAGGTCGGCGGTACGCTGACGGGCGTCTATTTCAAGGACGGGGATATCGTCAAAAAGGGCGATCTGCTGTTCACCATCGATCCGCGGCCGTTCGAGATCAGGCTGGCGCAGGCCAACGCTGCGCTCGAGACGGCACAGGCGCGCGTTGCGCTCGCCGCGGCGGAACTCCATCGTGCCCAGGTGCTGGCGGCGAAGGCGTTCGGAACGATAGAGAATGTGGACCAGCGCACGGCGGATCAGCGCAGCGCGCTGGCCTCCGTGGACGATGCGAAGGCGCAGATCCGCGACGCCGAGTTCGATCTCGAGCATTGCCGGATCGTCGCGCCGTTCACCGGGCGCATTGGCACGCATCTGGTCTCGGCCGGCAATCTGATCGCCGGCAGCCGCGCCGGGACTTCGCCGACGACCCTGCTCGCCACCATGGTCTCGCTCGATCCGATCTGGCTGGATTTCGACATGAGCGAGTCCGACTTTCTGGTCTATTCCCGGGATCGGGCGCGCACAAAGGGCGGCGCCCCGGACAAGGTGGAAATCGCGCTCAGCGACGAGACAAGCTTTGTCCGGCGCGGCACGCTCGATTTCGTCGACAATGCGCTCAACCGTTCGAGCGGCACCATCCACGCCCGCGCCACCGTTACCAATCATGATAACCTTCTGACGCCGGGTGAGTTTGCCCGCGTGCGGCTGCTCGCGGGAGCGCCGGTGCAAGCCCTGCTGGTGCCGGACGAGGCCGTGCTTCCCGACCAGGCGCAGCACGTCGTCATGAGCGTCGGGCCCGACAACACGGTGGTGCCCAAGCCGGTCGAGGTCGGCGATCTCCAGGGCGGGCTGCGCGTGATCCGGTCCGGGCTTGCGCCGACCGACCGGGTGATCATCGAGGGCATTCCGCATGCGGTGCCCGGCACGAAGGTCGCGCCCCAGAACGGCTCCATCCGCTACGCTGCGGCCGCAGGCGCCGGTTAGCGGGGGGCAACGACATGCGTCTGGCTCACTTCTTCATCGATCGTCCTCGCTTCGCGACCGTGCTCAGCATCGCGATAATGGCCTTCGGCCTCGGCGCATTCGTGATCCTGCCCGTGGCCCAGTACCCGGAAATCGTCCCGCCGACCGTGCAGGTCACTGCGTCCTATCCCGGCGCATCCGCCGACACCGTCGCCCGTACGGTCGCAACGCCGCTCGAGCAGCAGATCAACGGCGTCGAAAACATGCTGTACATGAACAGCCAGTCGACGGGCGACGGCAATCTTACGATCACGGTGACGTTCCGGATCGGCACCGATCTCAACGTCGCGCAGATGCTGACGCAAAACCGGGTGCAGGATGCGCTGTCGCGCCTGCCCGACGACGTACAGCGTCTCGGCGTGCAGGTCCGCAAGTCGATCCCGAGCATCCTGCTCGCCATTCACCTTTACTCGCCGGACAAGTCGCGCGACACGCTTTATCTCTCGAACTACGCGACGCTTCACATCAAGGACGTGCTGGCCCGCCTGCCCGGCGTCGGCGACGTGACATTCCAGGGCGGCCGTGAATATGCGATGCGCATCTGGCTCGACCCGGACAAGGCCGCCGCCTACGATCTCAGCGCCGGCGACGTGCTCGCGGCGTTGCGCGCGCAGAACCTTCAGGTGTCGGCCGGCATTCTGAACCAGCCGCCGATCCCGAGCCGCGAAGCCTATCAGATCAACATCGAAGCGCTCGGGCGCCTTGCCACGCCCGAGCAGTTTGCCGACATCATCGTCAAATCCGATAACAACGGACATGTGACTCGAATCCGCGACATCGGCCGGGTCGAGGTCGGCGCCGCCGACTACGGCAGCACCGCCTACAAGGACCGCAGCAATGCGACGGTACTGCTGATCTATGCCGAGCCCGGCGCCAACTCACTCGCCGTCGACCAGGAGGTGCTGGGGTCGCTGAACGAGCTCAAAAAGGACTTTCCGCCCGGCGTCAGCTCGACCGTCATCTATGACCCGACCGTATTCATCTCGAAGTCCATCAAGGAAGTCATCGTCACCATCTTCGTGGCCATCCTGCTGGTGGTCGGCGTCGTGTTCCTGTTCCTTCAGAACTGGCGGGCGTCGATCATTCCGGTCATCGCGATCCCGGTCTCGCTGATCGGGACCTTCACGATCCTGGCGGCGGCAGGCATATCGCTCAACAACCTGTCGCTGTTCGGCCTTGTGCTGGCCGTCGGCATCGTGGTCGACGACGCGATCGTCGTGGTCGAGAACGTCGAGCGCAACATGCACCAGGGCATGTCGCCCGTGGAGGCGGCCCACCGGACGATGGACGAGGTCGGCGGCGCGTTGATCGCGATCGCGCTGACGCTTTGCGCTGTGTTCGTGCCGTCGGCGTTCATCTCAGGCATTTCCGGACTGTTCTTCCGCCAGTTTGCGGTGACGATCGCCGCTTCCACCGTCATCTCGTGCTTCGTTTCGCTGACGCTCAGCCCGGCACTCTGCGCCGTGCTGTTCAAGCCGCATTCCGCGTATGACGCGGCGCATGCCGGCCGCTTGCGGCGCCTGCTGTACGGCATATTCGACCGCTTCAATCGCGGCTTTGAGTGGCTCTCCTTCGGCTATGGCACCCTGACGCGGCGGCTCGTGCGCGCCGGCACCATCATGCTGGTGGTCTATGTCGGGCTGATCGCCGTTGCCGGGTTCGAGTTCTACAAGACGCCGATCGGCTTCATTCCCGAACAGGATCAGGGCTACCTGATCAACGTCATTCAACTGCCGCCCGGCGCGGCACTGGATCGGACCGAAAACATCGTCCGGCGCAGCACCGATATCATCCTGGGAACGAGGGGCGTCGAGCACGTCGCGCCCTTTGCCGGCCTCGATGCAATGACCTCCACGGTGGCATCGAACGCGGCAACGATTTTTTCGGGACTGCCGTCGCTCTACAACCATGACGAGGCGGGCGTCACCGCGAACACGGTGCTGGCGGATTTGCGCGGCCGCCTCTCGGCCATCAAGGACGCCTATGTGCTGACGGTCCCGCCGCCGCCGGTGCAGGGCCTCGGCAGCGCGGGCGGCTTCAAGATGATGCTGGAAGACCGGGCCGGGGTCGGCTCCAATGCACTGGTCAAGGCCGCAAACGAGCTTGTCGCCGCGGCCAACAAGGATCCGGCCTTTGCCGGCGTGTTCACGCTGTTCAATGCGGGCTCGCCGTCGGTCTATGCGGATATCGACCGGTTGAAGGCCGAGAAGGTGGGACTGACGCCGACCGACGTCTTCGCCACGCTCCAGGTCTATCTCGGCGGGCAGTATGTGAACGACTTCAACTATCTCGGCCGCGCCTACCAGGTGAGGGTGCAGGCCGATGGCGGCTACAGGCGCACCGCGCAGGACATCTCCCGCCTCAAGGCCCGCAACCTGGCAGGCGAAATGGTGCCGATCGGGACGGTGGCGCAGCTCAAGAGCAAGACGATTCCCTATCGCGTGCCGCGCTACAATCTTTTTCCCGCGGCCGAGCTGCAAGGGGTTGCGGCGCCCGGCGTCGCTACCGGCACGGCCCTACATCGCATGGAGGAGCTCGCACACGAGGTGCTGCCGAAGGGCATTGCCTTCGAGTGGACCGATCTGGCCTTTCAGCAGCAGCAGCGCGGCACGCCGACGCTTCTGGTGTTCGGAGCCGCGGCGCTCTTTGTCTTCCTCGTGCTGGTCGCGCAATACGAAAGCTGGACGCTGCCGCTGGCCATCGTGATGATCGTGCCGATGTGCCTGCTTGCCTCCGTGACGGGGCTGCTCGCGCGCGGCATGCCGATCGACATCCTGGCGCAGATCGGCTTCGTCGTTCTCGTTGGCCTGGCCGCCAAGAACGCGATCCTGATCGTCGAGTTCGCGCGCCAGAGGGAAGAGGAGGGCGCCAGCCTTGCCGAAGCTGCCGTGCACGCCGCGCGCACGCGGTTGCGCCCGATCCTGATGACGTCGCTGGCCTTCATCCTGGGCGTCGCCCCGCTTGCGGTTGCAACCGGCGCCGGCGCCGAAATGCGGCAATCGCTGGGGACCGCCGTGCTGTTCGGAATGCTGGGCGTGACCTGCTTCGGCCTCATCTTCACGCCGGCCTTCTTCACCTTCATCCGCGGCCTCGGGCGGAAGCGGACGGTGAAAGCCGCAACGAGTGACGTGAAGGCGGTCCGATCCTCATCCTAGCTGGCCGGCTGTCCCTAATTAGGGGGACAGACGCCGCGCAAGGCGGCATCGATAATGGACACGCAGGCGGACCGCCAATTCTCCGGCCGCCAATAAAGAAGAATCTCGTAGGAGGAGATATATGAAGCTGGTTGCTGCCGGGCTCTCGATCATCGCTGGCACGCTGCTGCTGGCTTCGGCTGCGAATGCCGACATCAAGGTCGGGATCGTCGTATCAGGCTCCGGACCGGGCTCCGCGCTCGGCCAGCCGCAACTGCGGACGATTGCCGCCCTGCCGAAGGAAATCGGCGGCGAGAAGATCGTCTACATCTCTCTTGATGACGAGTCCGATACCACCAAGGGCGTCCAGAACGCCCGGCGCCTCGTCATCCAGGATGGCGTCGACATCCTGATCGGATCGTCGCTGACGCCGGTGACCATGCCGATGCTCGACGTTGCCATGGAATCGAAAACGCCGCTCATTTCGCTGGCGGCGGCCACCGCGATCGTGCAGCCGATGGATGACCGGCGCAAATGGGCATTCAAGGTGGTCCCCAATGACGATCTGATGGCGGGCGCGATCCTCAAGCATATTGCGAAATCTGGCGTGAAGACCCTCGGCTATGTCGGCGTGTCGGACGGCTATGGCGAAGGCTACTACAAGGAAGTCGCGCGGCTTGCGCCGACTCTGGGCCTGACCGTCACCACCCATGAAGTTTACGCACGCGCCGACACCAGCGTGACCGGCCAGGCCCTCAAGGTGCTGGCGACCAATCCGGATGCGGTGTTCATCGCCTCCGCCGGCACGCCCGCGGTGTTGCCGCAGGAAGCGCTGCGCGACCGCGGATACACGGGGAAAATCTTCCAGACCCACGGCATCGCCTCGGAAGAATTCATCAAGCTCGGCGGGGCCAAGGTCGAAGGCGCCGTGTTCACAGGCGAAGCCTTTACGATTGCCGAGGACCTTCCGTCCGACAATCCGTTCCGGCGGGTGCGCGAGGAATTCGTCTCCTCCTACGAAAAGGTCAACGGCAGCAAGCCAAACATCTTCGCCGCGCATCTGTGGGACGCAGTCGCTCTTCTGAAGAAGGCGGCGCCGAACGCGCTGAAGGCGGCAAAGCCCGGCACGCCGGAATTCCGCATTGCGCTTCGCGACGAAATCGAGCGCGGCAAGGACGTCCATCTGAACAACGGTCTGTCGACCATGAGCCCGACCGACCACAACGGATATGACGAGCGTTCCACATTCCTCATCAAGGTCGAGGGCGGCAAGTTCCGATTGCTGGAAGCGCCGAAATAGCTCGGAACCGGCGGTTCCAAAATATGTTGCTTAGGCAACTAATTTGTGAGAGGCTTCCCGAAACAACGGAACGGCGGTGAATCCACCGCCGTGCTTCGGGGAGGAGCGATGTTTGGTGCGAGCGCGCCCGGCGCATGCCGACGCATGTCTGACGAGCGGACGCTACATGCGCCGCCGGCAGCGGGCCGCGGCCCGCGCGCCTTACGATCCGCTGCCTTACGATCCGTTGCCGGTGACGGCACCGAGATTGTTGTGCAGGCGGCGCAACAGATCGATCAATACTTCGTGCTCACTTTTGGACAGGCACGACAGCAGCCGGCGCTCCCGGTCGAGCGCGACCAGGATCACCCGATCGTGGGTGGCGCGGCCCTTTGCCGTCAGCGATATGGAGTGGGTGCGCGCATCGTCGGCGTCGGTCCTGATCGCGACAAGGCCGCGCTTCTCCATCTCGGCGAGCGTGCGGCTGACCGGGCCCTTGTTGAACCCGATCACCTGGCAGATGCGGGAAGCCGCGATGTTGGGCTCGATCGCGAGCAGCGCCATGATCCGCCACTCGGTGACGTTGACGCCAAACTCGTTCTGATAGCGGATGGTCGCGCTGTTCGACAGCTTGTTCGCGATGAAGGTGATGAACGCCGGAACGTAGCGATCGAGATCGAGCGTCGGACTTTCCTGCGCGTTGCGCGGCTTGGTCGCTTGCGTGCCTGGGGCCATCTGTCGGTTCGCGGTGAAAGGTGCGGAAACACATCCACCAATAAAGGCCCGGGGCGAGGCTTCACAAGCGCAAAATTCAGGAGGACAGCATGATGGCATCCAGCTCCGCTGCATCCACTGGCAGCCCCGGCGGGTCGATCCCCCATCTCGACTTCGATCCCTTCTCGATCGAATTTTTCGCCGATCCCTTCCCGACCCACGCGAAGCTGCGCGAAGCCGGCCCGCTCGTTTATCTCGACAAATGGGGCGTCTATGGCGTGGCGCGCTACGAGCAAGTGCACGCCGTGCTCAACGATCCCGAGACGTTCTGCTCGAGCCGCGGCGTGGGCCTCAGTGATTTCGCCAAAGAGAAGCCGTGGCGTCCGCCGAGCATCATTCTGGAAGCCGACCCGCCGGCCCATACGCGCACCCGCGCGGTGCTGAACCAGGTGCTGTCGGCCAGCGCGATGCGTCCGCTGCGCGCTCATTTCACGGCGCTGGCCGAAGCCAAGGTCGACGAGCTGCTGGCACGCGGCAGTTTTGATGCCATCCCCGATCTGGCCGAGGCCTATCCGCTCTCGGTGTTTCCCGATGCGCTGGGCCTGAAGCAGGAGGGACGCGAGAACCTGCTGCCTTACGCCAGCCTCGTGTTCAACGCCTTCGGGCCGCCGAACGAGCTGCGCAAGGAGGCGATCGAGCGCTCAGCGCCACATCAGGCCTATGTCGCCGCGCAATGCCAGCGCGAGAACCTCGCACCCGGCGGCCTCGGCGCCTGCGTCCATGCGCAGGCGGACGCCGGCGCCATCACGCACGACGAGGCGCCGCTGCTGGTGCGCTCGTTGCTCTCCGCCGGTATAGACACCACGGTGAACGGCATCGGCGCCGCCGTCTACAGCCTGGCGCGCTTTCCCGATCAGCTCGCAAAGCTGCGTGCCGATCCCTCGCTGGCGCGCAACGCGTTCGAGGAAGCCGTCCGCTTTGAAAGCCCGGTGCAGACCTTCTTCCGCACCACCACGCGCGAGGTCGAGATCGGCGGCCATGCTGTCGGCGAGGGCGAGAAGGTGCTGATGTTCCTCGGCGCCGCCAACCGCGATCCGCGCCGTTGGGAGAACCCCGACAGCTACGACATCACGCGGCGCACCTCGGGCCATGTCGGCTATGGCTCCGGCATCCACATGTGCGTCGGCCAGCTCGTCGCCCGCCTCGAAGGAGAGGTGATGATGGCGGCACTGGCGCGCAAGGTCGCTTCGATCGAGATCACCGGCGAGGTGCAGCGCCGCTACAACAACACGCTGCGCGGGCTTGAAAGCCTGCCCGTCACGATCAGGCCGGCCTGATCCGGCCGCCGACGCGCCGCAGACTTCAAGTATAATCATTTTAGGGGAGGGACCCATGAAGAAATCCGGAATCTACGCCCGCGCTTGGACTTGCCTGCGCGGCCGGCACAGCACATGCGGAAATCTCCGGCGACGTGGTGCGCGTCGGCGTGCTCAACGACATCTCCGGCATTTTCCAGGACACCAACGGCATGGGCTCGGTCGAAGCCGCGCGTATGGCGGCCGAGGATTTCAACGGCGGGGCCAAGAACATCAAGGTCGAGATCGTCTATGCCGACCACCAGAACAAGGCCGATGTCGGCTCGGCCATCGCGCGCAAATGGCTCGACGTCGACGGCGTCGATGCCATCGTCGACGTGCCGAACTCGGCGGTCGGCCTCACCATCAATTCGCTGGTGCGCGACAGCAAGATGACGTTCCTGGCGTCATCGACCGCCAGCTCCGATCTCACCGGCAAGGCCTGTTCGCCCAACACCATTCAATGGGTCAACGATGCCTGGGCCACCGGCAACACCACCGCGTCCGCAATGATGGCGCGCGGCGGGAAGGACTGGTATTTCATCACGGTCAACTATGCGCTCGGGCAGGGCATCGAGGCGGAAGCCACCAATTACATCGAGAAGCACGGCGGCAAGGTTCTCGGCTCCAGCAAGCACCCGCTCGGCACGTCCGATTTCGCGTCCTTCCTGCTACAGGCGCAGAACTCGAAGGCCAAGGTGATCGGCCTTGCCAATGCCGGCGGCGACACCATCAACGCCGTGAAACAGGCGGCCGAATTCGGCATCCAGCAGGGCGGCCAGACCATGGTGGCGTTTCTGCTGTTCGTCAACGACGTGCATGGGATGGGATTGAAGGTCGCGCAGGGCCTGCAAATCCTCGAGTCCTTTTATTGGGACATGGACGACGACACCCGCGCCTTCGCAAAGCGCTTTGCCGCGCGTCCTGGAATGAACGGCAAGATGCCGAGCGCCAACCAGGCCGGCGTCTATGCTTCCACGCTCGCTTATCTCAACGCGGTTGCGGCCACAGGCAGCGACGACGCAAAGAACGTCGTGCCGCAGATGAAGAAGTTCAAAGGCAAGGACAAGCTGTTCGGCGACGTTGCGATCCGCCAGGATGGACGCGTCGTTCACCCGATGTATCTGTTCGAGGTGAAGAAGCCGGACGAGTCGAAATATCCGTACGATTATTACAAGCTGATCTCCACCATCCCGGCCGATCAGGCATTCCGGCCGATGGCCGACGGCGGCTGCGCATTGGTCAAATAGGGAGAGGTGCGGCAGGCAGCCGCGACAAATCGATCGGACGGGGCTGATCTGTACACCCGGCCATCCAGTTCCTGAAACGGGAAAACAAGGCATCGTGAATTCTGTTCACGCTGCTTTGTTGTACGCTCTGTAGCCCGGCCCTTGAAGAAAAGGGGGAGGGCGAGTTCGCAACGGCCACGTTCAAACAGCTCTCTTTTTGTCGTCGAGGGTCAGGCCTTCCTTGGGATCACTCAAGGAAGCCGGTTTCGTTGCATTAACAAACGCCAGGAGGGAGGCGCGTCATGATCAAATTGCAGATCAATGGTCAGGAACGGAACTGGGACGGCGACCCTGATCTTTCGCTGCTCTGGTTTCTCCGCGACGAGGCCGGCCTGACAGGCACCAAATATGGCTGTGGCCAGGCCTTGTGCGGCGCATGCACCGTCATCGTCGACAAACAGGCCGTCCGCGCCTGCATCACTTCGGTCTCCGACGTGGTCGGCCGGCAGGTCACGACAATCGAAGGCCTTCACCCGACCGGAGATCACGCCGTTCAGAAGGCCTGGCGTCAACTGAATGTCCCGCAATGCGGCTATTGCCAGGTTGGCCAGATCATGCAGGCCGCCGCGCTGCTGATCGAAAATCCAAAGCCCACGCACGATCAGATACGCGAGGCGATGGCGGGCAATATCTGCCGCTGCGGTTGCTATCAGCGCATCGAAAACGCGGTTCACCTCGCATCGACGGGGGTCTGATCATGAACATCATAACCAATCCCAAAACGCTTCGCGGCTTTGAGCGTTACGTCAAGGTCGACAACGTTTCACGCCGCAGCATCCTGAAAGGTCTCGGGCTGGCCGGCGGGTTCGTGCTGGCCGCACCGGTGATGTCACGGCCCGCCCTTGCCGCTTACAAGACCGGCGCGGACAAGATGCCGCACGGCACCGTCGTGGATCCCCGCGTGTTCGTTGCGATCGCCCCTGACGGCATCGTCACCATCGTCGCGCACCGCGCCGAAATGGGAACGGGCGTCCGCACCAGCCTGCCGATGATCGTTGCCGAAGAAATGGAAGCCGATTGGTCCCGCGTAAAGGTCCAGCAGGCCCACGGAGACGAAGCCAAATTCGGCAACCAGGATACCGACGGATCGCGCAGCACCCGGCACTACCTGATGCCGATGCGCCAGATCGGCGCTTCGGCGCGGACCATGCTCGAAGGTGCGGCGGCGAAACGCTGGGGCGTTCCGGCCACCGAAGTGAAAGCGGTCAATCACGAGGTCGTCCACAGTGCCAGCGGACGCCGCATCGGCTTCGGCGATCTGGCGGCCGACGCCGCCAAAGAGTCGGTGCCAAGTGTCGAAGGGCTCAGGCTGAAGGACCCCAAGGACTTCCGCTATCTGGGCAAGGGCCAGATCAGCATGGTCGACCTCCGCGATATCACGGTGGGAACCGCGCGGTACGGCGCCGACGTCCGCCTGCCCGGGATGAAATACGCCGTCATCGCCCGGCCGCCGGTAACTGGCGGCAAGGTCGCTTCGTTCGACGGGGCGGCGGCGATGAAGGTCTCCGGCGTCGAGAAAGTGATGGAAGTCAAAGGCTGGCCGTGGCCTTCAAAATTCCAGCCGCTCGGGGGCGTCGCGGTGATCGCGCGCAACACCGGCGCTGCGATCAAGGGCCGCGACGCCCTGACGATCGTCTGGGACGACGGCCCCAACGGCAAATACGAGTCGGCCGCCTACCGCGCCGAGCTTGAGGAAGCGGCGCGGAAACCCGGCCTAGTCGTACGCAAGGAGGGGGACGTGGAAGCCGCCCTGAAAGGCGCCGACAGGGTGATCGTAGGTGAGTACTATCTGCCGCATCTCGCCCATGTTGCCATGGAGCCGCCGGTCGCGGTCGCCGATGTCAAGGGCGACAAGGCGGAGATCTGGGCGCCGGTGCAAAGCGCCGGCGGAACGCGCGAGGACGTCGCCAAGACGCTCGGCATTCCCCAGGAGAATGTCACCGTCAATGTCACCCTGCTCGGCGGCGGCTTTGGGCGCAAATCGAAATGCGATTACGCCATCGAGGCGGCCTTGCTTTCAAAGGAACTCGGCGCGCCCGTCAAGGTGCAATGGACGCGGGAAGACGACGTTCGCAACGGCTTCCTGCACACCGTCTCGGTGGAACGCATCGAGGCCGGTCTCGACAAGAGCGGCAAGGTGACGGCATGGCGGCATCGCAGCGTCGCACCGAGCATCGCCTCCACGTTTGCCGCCGGTGCAAAGCATCAGGCGCCGTTCGAACTCGGCATGGGACTGGTCGACATGCCCTTCGAGATCGCCAATGTGCAATGCGAGAATCCGGAGGCGGCCGCGCATACCCGTATCGGCTGGTTCCGCGCCGTATCGAACATTCCGCGCGCCTTCGCGGTACAGTCGATGGCCGCTGAAATAGCCCATGCCACCAAGCGCGATCAAAAGGACATGTTGCTCGAATTGATCGGCTCTCCGCGGATTCTCAAACTGGATTCCGTGAAGGACCTCTGGAACTACGGCGAGCCCTATGAAAGCTATCCGATCGATACGGCCCGTCTGCGCAAGGTCGTCGAACTGGTCGCAGACAAGGGCGGCTGGGGGCGCTCCGTTCCAAAGGGACACGGGCTCGGCATTGCCGCGCATCGCAGCTTCGTCAGCTATATCGCGACGATCGTCGAGGTGGCGGTCGACGACAAGGGGAAGCTCACCGTGCCGCGGGTCGATACCGCCATCGATTGCGGAACCTACGTCAATCCGGAGCGGATCCAGTCGCAGATCGAGGGCGCCGCGATCATGGGTATGAGCCTCGTCAAACATGGCGAGATTACCTTCAAGGACGGCAAGGTGCAGCAGGGCAATTATGACGACTTCCCGGTGATCCGGATCGACGAGTCGCCTGCCGTGACCAACGTCTACATCGTGCCTCCGGCTCCCGATACGCCGCCAAGCGGCGTTGGCGAGCCCGGCGTGCCGCCCTTTGCACCGGCGCTGATCAACGCGATCTTCGCCGCGACCGGCAAGCGCATCCGCACACTGCCGATCGGCAAGCAATTGGAGGCGTGAGGAACGTTGGACCGTGCGGTCCGTTTTCTTCGATCTGATGAGGAGTCGGATCGATGAAGCCTAACGCAACTTCGCTCGCGCAGATGCTGCTGTCGAGCGTGCTTCTATTGAATACGCAGGCGGCGACCGCTCAAACGCAGTCGCCGCCGGGCGCGACGGCAACGCGGCCTGCGACCACGCCTCCCGGGCAATCTTCCTTGCCGAACGCAAGCCCGCCGGCCACCACGACCCAGACCACCGGCGAAGCTGGTCGCGATCCCGTCGTGAAGAAAATGAACGAGGACGAAAAAGCAAAGGTCGATACCAAGGGTAAATAGCCCGAAGTTTTGATCGGCTGGCGTCCATGCAAGGCCCGCTTCGGCATGTCCTGCTTTGGATCAAGGCCGTCGTCATCGTGTGCGGCAAAATTCCGCCAAAAGCCTCGGCCGACGTAATCGTCAGTGGCCAATTCGGCCCGGACGGGCAAATCAAATTCTGATTTTCGGAAGTCATGTCAAGCCCTGAAATCAAAAATATTCCGCTTGTCAATTTCGGCAAATCAGAATTATAACAGCGCCACCTCATCCCCGAGGAGGGGCGTTGGCCGTCGCCACCAAACGTTGGGATGGGATGCGATGGACGCGCTTGTTCAGCAGACGACTGAACAAGGGCGTACGGCGAAGTCGTGTGGTCCTGGCGCCGCGACGCTGGCGCTAAGCCTTGCGGAATTTCCGCGAGGCGATGGTGACAACAAGCCCGCTCACCAGGGAGAGCGCGATATAAGCCGTAAAGCCATTGCGCAGGGGATGTCGGAGTGTTCTCCGCTCACCTGTATGCTCGTGTGCAGTTTTTTAATGCGCAAGCAGCGCACACGAGACCTCGGGTGCAGCGCGCACCCGGCATTCCCTGCGCCCTCTACCCTTAGAGGCGCGATGAATTTTGAAAAGCTCGGGCGCAAATCGCGTCGTGAGAACGCGAACACACATTCAGTCGTCATCCCCGCGACTTGTCCGCCGTAGCTCGCAGAGCGAAGGCGGAAGGCGGGGATCCAGTATTCCAGAGACATTAAATGATTGAACCGAGAGGCCGCGGCGTACTGGATACCCGCTTTCGCGGGTATGACGGCCGGGCGGCGGCTGGACTGGGTATGGCCGATCGGGCACGCCTCGGCTGAAACTTGTGCTCCAACCCCTTGGGAACCCTTGCCTTCACCGTCGCGCCACATTTACAAATCATTAACTGTCCCGGCCGCTTTTGGGGATTTGCCGGCATTTGACGGGGTTTGGAAACACCCCATCAAGGTTGACGGAACGTTCGCTTAACCAACCCCCTGTAGACCGATGACAGTATGACGAACGTGAGCGTGGAGGCTCCCGGAATGAAACATCAGATGCGTATCCTCCAGGGATTGAAGCTGGCCGCGGTGCTGGCGGTGGCGCTGGCGATGGGCGCCTGCGCCAACAAGAACGCTGCAACCGATGCGATGGCGAACGCCGCCACCCCCGGCAGCCAGCAGGACTTCGTGGTCAATGTCGGCGACCGCGTGTTCTTCGAAAGCGACCAGACCGATCTGACCCCGCAGGCGATCGCCACGCTGGAACGGCAGGCGCAGTGGCTACAACAGTATAATCGTTACGCTTTCACCATCGAAGGCCATGCCGATGAGCGCGGCACACGCGAATACAACATCGCGCTCGGCGCCCGCCGCGCCCAGTCGGTCCGCTCCTTCCTGGCCTCCCGCGGTATCGATCCTAGCCGCATGCGCACCATCTCCTACGGCAAGGAGCGTCCGGTTGCGGTCTGTAACGACATCTCCTGCTGGTCGCAGAACCGCCGCGCCGTTACCGTGCTGAACGCCAGTTCGTAAAGCTGGTGCGAAAGCCAGAGCCGATTTCATCGCCGGCGCCCCTCGGGGCGCCGGTTTTGCCTTTTGAGGCGCTCTACGTGAATGTTTGTTCAGTCACAATTCCGGCGTAGTCCATGCGTCCTGTGATTTCCGCTTTCGATGTCAGATGATCGTCGTCAGGCCAAAATGTCATCCAGATTTCATATGATTACCCGCGCCGTGGCGTTCGCTGCGGCGCTCGCCGTTGCTCCCTCCGCCTTCGCGCAGTCCGACGATCCGGACCTCGAATTGCGGATCCAGCGGCTGGAGAACCAGCTCCGCCAGCTCACCGGCCAGAACGAGGAGCTGCAATACCGCAACCGGCAGCTCGAGGAACGTCTGCGCCAGCTCGGCGGCAGCGTGCCGCCTGCCGGCGCACCGGCGTCCGTCGCCCAGCCGAATGTTGCCGCCGCGCCCCCGGCCTATCCGCAGCCTCAGTCGGGTTACCAGCAGCAACCCGGTTACCAGCAGGGCGGATATCAGCAGCCGCCGGCGCAGGCGGGTTATCCGCAGCAGGGCTATCCGCAGCAGCAGACCTACCCGCAGCGGCAGGGCGGCTATGAACCGCAGATCGCTTCGCCCGCGCCGATCGTCCAGGATCCGGCGGCGCCGGTCGGTAACCGCCGCCGCGGCGATGCCTTCGATCCCAACCAAAATCCCAACGCGCCCGGCGCACCGCGCGCACTCGGCGGCGGGCAGATGCCGGTCTCGCCCGAGCCGGTGGTCGGCGCGCCCGGCGGACGCGGGGCAGGGGAACCGCTCGATCTCGCCCGCACCAGCCCGGCGGGACCGCCGCCGCAACCGCGCGCCGCCGGTCCTGTTCCCGGCCAGAGCGCCGCACTGACCACGCTGCCGCCGTCGGCCACGCCCAAGGACGAATTCGACCTCGGCATCGGCTACATGCAGCGCAAGGACTACGCGCTCGCCGAACAGACCATGCGCAACTTTGCGCAGAAATACCCGAGCGATCCGCTGCTGGCGGATTCGCAATACTGGCTTGGCGAAAGCTATTTCCAGCGCCAACAATACCGCGATGCGGCGGAAGCCTTCCTCGGCGTCACGACCAAATACGACAAGTCCGGCAAGGCGCCGGACGCGCTGTTGCGGCTCGGCCAGTCGCTCGCCGCGCTGAAGGAAAAGGAAGCCGCCTGCGCCGCACTTGGCGAAGTCACGCGCAAATATCCGCGCGCCTCGGCCGGCGTCAAAGCCGCGGTGGACCGTGAGCAGAAGCGGGTTAAGTGCTAGATCAGCGGGCGTGAGGTCGAAAGAAGGGGCCTCGATATTGCCGGCGACAAGATGGCTGACGACGACCATTCCGCGATCTCGGCCCAGCACGCGAAAAGCCTGTTCGCCGGCTGGAAGGCGGCGCCCGCGCTGGTGCTCGCGGTCTCCGGCGGTCCGGATTCCATCGCGCTGATGTGGCTGGCCGTGCGCTGGCGCCGCGGCCTCAAGCAGGGACCGCGCCTGATCGCGGTCACCGTCGATCACGGCCTGCGCGGCGAGGCGGCGCGCGAAGCCCGCGACGTCAAGCGCCTTGCGCAGTCGCTCGCGATCGAGCATCGCACGCTGCGCTGGCGCGGCGCCAAGCCCAAGGCCGGCATCCCGGCTGCCGCGCGCGAGGCGCGCTACCGCCTGCTGGCGCAGGCCGCGCGCCAATGTGGCGCCAGCCACATCGTCACCGCTCATACGCGCGACGATCAGGCCGAAACATTGTTGATGCGGATGCTGCGCGGCAGCGGCATTGCCGGCCTCTCTGCCATGGCGCGCGAGAGCGAACGCGACGGCGTGCTGTTGGCGCGGCCGCTGCTGGACATCTCGAAGGCGCAACTGATCGCAACGCTTGCGAAGGCAAAGATCGCCTTCGCCGACGATCCGACCAACCGCGACACGAACTTCACGCGGCCGCGGCTGCGCGAACTGATGCCGGCGCTGGCCGCCGAGGGGGGCGACGCCAAAAGCCTGGCGCGGCTCGCCGCGCGGCTGGCCCGCGCCAATGACGCGGTGGAAGTGCTGGCCGATGGCGCCGAGCGCTACCTCGCGCTCAAGGGCAATGCCGGCGATGGCTTCGACGCGCTGGCCTTCGCTGCGCTGCCTGAAGAAGTCCGCGTCCGCCTCCTGCGGCGCGCGATCGACAAACGCGGGCATGAGGGGCCGGCTGAGCTTGGCAAGGTCGAGACGTTGCTGGCGGCGCTTGACCGGGCCGCGGTGGAACGCCAGCCGCGTCTGAAGCAGACGCTTGCGGGCGCCGTCATCCATCTCGCGAAAGGCCGGATCCGCATCGAGGCCGCGCCGCCGCGTCGCGGGCGCAAGGGTTGAAACAAAGGGTTGAACAAGGGTTGAATCGTGAATGTGGGCCGGGATATTGTCGCGATATTGCGCCGAACGGCTTAACCACCCCGGAAAACTGCGGCCCTGGCGCCATTATTTACGCGGGAATCGCGCTAAGATGCGCTAAATAGTCCTGTGTGGTTCCCTTGGCATCAAGGAGGGCGCCACCTAGATTGTATGCAGTCGTCCGGGGAATCCCTCGTGGCTACCGGGGTTTACTGCCAAGGAATAAGGCCGCGATCCGCGCGACCACGAAGGAAGCTCAATGAACGCCAATCTGCGGAATTTCGCCCTCTGGGTCATCATTGTCCTGTTGCTGTTGGCGCTGTTCACGCTGTTCCAGAACCCGGGCCAGCGCGCGTCTTCGCAGGACATCTCGTTCTCGCAGCTTTTGAGCGAGGTCGACCAGGGCAAGGTGCGCGATGTCGTGATCCAGGGACCTGAGATTCACGGCACCTTCACCAATGGCTCGAGCTTCCAGACCTATGCGCCGAACGACCCGACGCTGGTCAAGCGTCTGTATGACGGCAAGGTGCAGATCACCGCGAAGCCGCCCGGCGACAACGTGCCGTGGTTCGTGTCGCTGCTCGTCTCCTGGTTGCCGTTCATCGCTTTGATCGGCGTGTGGATCTTTTTGTCGCGCCAGATGCAGGGCGGCGCCGGCAAGGCCATGGGCTTTGGCAAGTCGCGTGCAAAAATGCTGACCGAGGCGCATGGCCGCGTGACGTTCGAGGACGTCGCGGGCGTCGACGAGGCCAAGCAGGATCTGCAGGAGATCGTCGAGTTCCTGCGCGACCCCGGCAAATTCCAGCGCCTTGGCGGACGCATTCCGCGCGGCGTGCTGCTGGTCGGCCCTCCCGGCACCGGCAAGACGCTGATCGCGCGCGCGGTTGCGGGCGAAGCCAACGTGCCGTTCTTCACCATTTCCGGTTCTGACTTCGTCGAAATGTTCGTCGGCGTCGGCGCAAGCCGCGTGCGCGACATGTTCGAGCAGGCCAAGAAGAACGCGCCGTGCATCATCTTCATCGACGAAATCGACGCGGTCGGCCGTCATCGCGGCGCCGGTCTGGGCGGCGGCAATGACGAGCGCGAGCAGACGCTCAACCAGTTGCTGGTCGAGATGGACGGCTTTGAAGCCAATGAAGGCATCATCCTGATCGCCGCCACCAACCGGCCCGACGTGCTGGATCCGGCGTTGCTGCGCCCCGGCCGTTTCGACCGCCAGGTGGTGGTGCCGAATCCGGACGTCGGCGGCCGCGAACAGATTTTGAAGGTTCACGTCCGCAAGGTGCCGCTGGCGCCCGACGTCAACCTGAAGATCATCGCCCGCGGTACTCCCGGCTTCTCGGGTGCTGACCTGATGAACCTCGTCAACGAGGCCGCGCTCACCGCTGCCCGCCGCAACAAGCGCATGGTGACCCAGTCCGAGTTCGAAGAGGCCAAGGACAAGGTCATGATGGGCGCCGAGCGCAAGTCGCTGGTCATGAGCGAGGAAGAGAAGATGCTGACCGCCTATCACGAGGCCGGTCACGCCATCGTCGGCCTCAACGTGCCCGCGGGCATTCCCGTGCACAAGGCCACCATCATCCCGCGCGGCCGCGCCATGGGCATGGTGAAATTCCTGCCCGAAGGCGACCGCTACTCGATGAAGTACAAGGAGTTCACCTCGCAGCTCGCGGTCGCCATGGGCGGACGCGTCGCGGAGGAGCTCACCTTCGGCAAGGACAACATCACGTCCGGTGCATCAAGCGACATCCAGCAGGCCACCAAGATGGCGAAGGCCATGGTGACGCAGCTCGGCTATTCCGACGAACTCGGCACGGTGGCTTATGGCGACAATCAGGAAGAAGTGTTCCTGGGCATGTCGATGGGCCGCCAGCAGAACATCTCGGAGGCCACCGCGCAGAAGATCGACGCCGAAGTTCGTCGTCTGGTCGAGGAGGGCTACGAGACCGCGCGGCGTATCCTGACCGAGAAGAAAAAGGACTTCGAGACTCTGGCGCAGGCGCTGCTCGAATACGAGACGCTGACCGGCGAGGAGATCACCGACGTCATCAACGGCAAGAAGCCGAACCGCGAATCGGTGCTGGAGCCGACCGGCCCGCGCACCTCGGCCGTGCCGCCCGCCGGCAAGCCGCGCCCGCGGCCCGATCCGGACCCCGGTCTGGAGCCGCAGCCGCAGGCGTAATGCCTCGAGTAGCGGCCCGCTCAGGACAAGCCTTGTAAAAGCCCGGCGTCAGGCCGGGCTTTTCTTTTGCGCGGTGCGCGAGAGGAGATCCCGCACGCGCATCATCGATCAGGCGATAATGTGCCAGCTATTGGGAATTTGCCCCAGGCTATCGCTGCTGCTGATGTTGTTGTCGTTCATCTGCCATATCGCGGTAACGCCGGCGTTGTTGCGCAGCAGGATGTCGGTCATATGATCGCCGCTGTAGTCGCCGGTCGCTTCGATATGCCAGCTGCTCGGCAGCAGCCCAACATTCTTGCTGGCGAGCAGGTTGCTGTTGTTGAGGTCCCAGAGCTGGACCACGCCCGCATCGTTCTGCCAGAGGATGTCCGCGTAGTGGTCGCCATTGAAATCGCCGGCGCCGACGACTTGCCAGTTGCTGGGCACCACTCCGAGATTGTGGACCGCTTGCACGGTGCCGCCGTTCATGTCCCAGGTCTGGACCGCACCGGCCGAGTTTCGCCACAGGATGTCTGTCTTGCCGTCGGCATTGAAATCTTCGGTAGCGGCGACCTGCCAATTGTTGGGAATGACGCCCAGATTCGAGACGCTGGCCAGGGTGCTGTTGTTGAGATTCCAGAGCTGCACCACGCCGGCATCGTTACGCCAGAGGATGTCGGCGTAATGATCGCCGTTAAAGTCGCCGGTGCCGATGATATGCCAGTTGGCCGGGATTATGCCGAGCGCGTGCGTGGCGAGCAGGCCGTCGTCATCGATGTCCCAGACCTGGAGGGTGCCGTTGGCTTCATTGCGCCAGAGCATGTCCGACATGCCGTCGCCGCTGAAATCGTCGGTGCTGTAGACTTGCCAAGCCGACGGCACCGTGCCGAATGAATCGGCAGACGCCATCGTCCCGCCGTCCATATTCCAGGTCTGGATGGCGCCAGCATCATTGCGCCACAGAATGTCCGATCTGCCGTCGCCGTCGAAATCGTTCGGCGTGGGCTGATTGGCACCGGTCGCCATCGACAAGCGATACGTACCCGCGGAACCGTCGTTATAGGCACCGGCGGCAATGTAGTACACGCCGGCAACAGTGGGGGTAACAACCAGGTGCGGGTTGTATCCGGTACCGGAATCGTCGTCGGAATTGACCTGGTTGCCGGAGCTGTCATAGAGCCTCAAGAGTGGATCATCCAACGTCCCCGAGTGCGAGTTAGCGCCTTGCAGGTCGAACGTATATGAAGTGCCGGCTGCCAGTGTAACGCGGAACCAGTCACGATCGCCCAACGCCTCGAGGTTGCCTGTGACGCCGCCGCCGATGCTGAGCTGGCCGATCGGTGCTGTGGCGTCGGAGAGGCTGTCGGCATAATCGTCCCCCGACACTGATCCATCGTCGTTGGCAATGGTGCCCGCACCCTGACCGTCGGTGATCGTCGCGCCATTGGTGGCGCCCGACAGATTGACGAAGAAGGTTTCATTGGCTTCGACGCCGAGATCCCCGAAGATCGGTATGGAGACCGTCCGGCTGTTGACGCCGGCAGCGAAGCTGAGGGTGCCGGCATCGGCGGCGTAATCGCCGCCTGCGATGGCAGTGCCGTTGGCGGTCGCGTAGCTGACGGCGAACGCCCCGGTGCCGCCGGTGCGTGTAACCGTGAAGGTCGCCATCGACGTGCCGCTGTTGCCTTCGGTGATCATTACGTCATTGATCGAAACCGATCCGGCCACCGATATTGCATCGTCGGTGAAAATCGTGCCGATGCCCTGGCCGTCGGCGATCGTTGCGCCATTGGTGGCGTTCGACAGGTTGACGACGAAGGTTTCGTTATTTTCGACGGCGACGTCCCCGAAGACCGGTATGGAGATCGTCTGGCTGTTGACGCCGGCGGCGAAGTTGAGGGTGCCGGTATCGGCGGAATAATCGGCGCCCGCGATAGCGCTGCCGTTGGCGGTCGCGTAGCTGACGGAGAATGCCCCGGTGCCGCCGGTGCGCGTGACCGTGAAGGTCGCCATCGACGTGCCGCTGTTGCCTTCGGTGATGATGACGTCATTGATCGAAACCGAGCCGGCCGCCGCTGCTGCGTCGTCGTTGGCAATTGTGCCGATGCCCTGGCTGTCGGCGATCGTCGCGCCGTTCGTGGCGTTCGACAGGTTGACGAAGAACGTTTCGTTGCTTTCGACGGCGGCATCTCCGAAGATCGGTATGGAGATCGTCTGACTATTGACGCCCGCGGCGAAGTTGAGCGTGCCGACATCGGCGGCGTAATCGCCGCCGGCGGTGGCGGAGCCGTTGGCGGTCGCGTAACTGACAGAGAATGCCGCGGTGCCGCCGGTGCGCGTGACTGTGAAGGTCGCCATCGGCGTGCCGCTGTTGCCTTCGGTGATCATCACGTCATTGATCGAAACCGAGCCGGCCGCGGCTGCTGCGTCGTCGTTGATAATCGTGCCGATGCCCTGACCATCGGCGATCGTCGCGCCATTGGTGGCGCCCGACAGGTTGACGACGAAGGTTTCGTTGCCTTCGACGCCGACATCGCCGAAGACCGGCACAGAGATCGTCTGACTGTTGACGCCCGCGGCGAAGTTGAGGGTCCCGGAATTGGCGGAGTAGTCGGCGCCCGCAATCGCAGTGCCGTTGGCTGTCGTGTAGTTGACGGAGAATGCCGCGGTGCCGCCGGTGCGCGTGACCGTGAAGGTCGCAATCGAAGTGCCGCTGTTGCCTTCGCTGATGTTTACGTCATTGATCGAAATAGAGCCCGCAGTGCCGCCGGCGCCTACATTGATTTGAACGAGATTGCTGATGTTGTTGTTTTCATTCGCTTCAACGACAAAGTTGCCGTAGTCGGCTACAATTCCGAGATACCAGGTCCCGGAAATGTCATTCGGCAGAGCGATGTTGTAGGAGCCGGTCACAGAGGCGCCGGCCGCCAGCGGCTGTAGAATGTAGCCCGTGCCGACATGGCGGTCGACAACCTCGTTGCTGACGCTGATCAACTGATCCTGCGAAAGATAGATCCGCCACTCCATGGTGTTTGCGGACTGGTTGCCGATATTCGCGACCTGATAATTGATCGTGATGATCTGGCCTGCCGATGCGGAAATCGTGCCGGCGCTGGTGATGGTCGGCCGGTAGTCGCCACCCGAGCCACCGCCACCTCCACCGGTGGGATAGAGATAGTTGACGCCATTTACTTCGTGCGAAGTCAGCGAGGTCAGGTTGTTCGCCAGGGTATTCATCACGGCAGAAGCAACGTCGTAATGGTCCAGGCCGATGGCGTGGCCGATTTCATGCAGGACGACGTTCAGGAAGGGCTTGTTCGCGCTCGTGCCGCCGGGAAGGTCGGAGTATTCGTCTGCCCAATCGATCAGGATGAGCGCCTGGGTGAGCGTGTTGTAGATGTCGTTCGCGGCGGTGAAGGGATGTGTGCCGCTTACGAACGGATATGTCATGCCGAGTGTGTTGTATCCAGGATCGTTCGGAAGATTCTCTCCCCATCCGATTCTGATATCGACGTTCGGCCCATCCTCAACCTGCTGGAAAGTCAGGTTGGTGGCGGCGGCATCCCACATGCTGAACGCCTGGGCAATGAAATTGGCCTCGTTGCTCCCCTCTGGGAAACTGTAGGCGAAATTCACTCCCTGCTGCTGAGCGGGATAGTTTGCGGTCTCGAAACTCCAGGTGATGACGTTGTGCGTCCATCGGTTGCCGCTGACGACAAAGTCGGTACCGATCTGAATCGCATTTACGACCGCATCATCTATAACTCCGGCGTCCGCTGAGGATGCCGAGGCGCTGAGATGGCCGAATTCGGTTGTCGGCAAAGGGGAAGACGTGCTGTCAAGCCGCCGGATCCAGAATGCGTCGAGCAAGGCGTCGTCTGCGAAATAGCCGGCGCCAGAGGTATCCCCATGGAAGGCGCTGCGCATTCTTCCAGAAAAAGCAATCATCAATGCCTCCAAACAAAGTCAATTGGCCTGCCGGCCCAAATGCTGCCCTTGCCAGCTCGGGGATAATTCCCCGAGGACGCACACCGACCAGGAATGCAGACGTAGCCGCCGAACTGGATCGCGCCGGACCCAGGCGCAGCTTTCCCTGCCGTTCGAAACCGTCGTTGTATGAATGAGCCCCAAGCCCATTGCCTAAAATTCCCAGAAAGTAAGAACGATAACAAGCAAGCGAGTCAACGGGATTTTCGGCGGAGTAGCTCAACCTTAAATCAACCCGACGCGGCACGTTCAATCTCTTGTATCGGCGGGGCGCCTCCACGAGGTGGCATTGACCGAGTGCCGCGCAGATGCGCGATAATGCGACTAGGTGAACGTCAATTAGGCGAAGAGGCCCAGATACCAGTGTTCAAAAGCCAGCCCGACCGCTCGGGCGGCTACGTAAGGATGTGCCAATTATCCGGCACTACTCCGAGCGAGTTGGCGTTGAGAATGGTTCCGTTGTCCATCTCCCAGATTTGAGCCGCGCCTGAACTGTCGTTTCGCCAGAGAATGTCGGCCGTGCCATTGCCGGTGAAGTCCACGACATCGGCGATTTGCCAACTGGACGGAATTGTCCCGAGCGATCGGGTACCCTGGATATTGCCGTTATCCATGTTCCAGATCTGAGCCGCACCTGAGTCGTTGCGCCACAAGAGGTCTGATTTGCTGTCGCCATTGAAGTCGCCGATGCCGCCGATCTTCCAGGCGGCAGGGATGACTCCGAGCGATTGGGCGCTCAGGATGTTACCGTCGTCCATGTCCCAGAGCTGGACCACGCCTGAACTGTCGTTGCGCCACAACAGGTCGGTCTTGTGGTCGCCATTGAAGTCGCCGCTGCCGGCGAATTTCCAGACCGCGGGAATGACCCCAAGCGATTGCGCGCTCAGGATGTTGCCGTTGTCCATGTCCCAGATCTGAGCGACACCGGAGCTCTCGTTCTGCCAGAGAACGTCGCTCTTGCCGTCACCATTGAAATCGCCGGTGTCGACGATCTTCCAGACCGCGGGAATCACCCCGAGCGATTGCGCGCTCAGGATGTTGCCGTCGTCCATGTTCCAGATCTGCGCGATACCGGTGCTGTCGTTGCGCCAGAGAATGTCGCTCTTGCCGTCACCGTTGAAATCCCCGGTGCCGGCGACCTTCCAGGCCGAGGGCACCGTTCCCAGGGAATTGGCGCTGAGAATATTGCCGCCGTCCATGCCCCAGATCTGGAGTGTACCGGCGTCATTGCGCCAGAGGATGTCACTCTTGCCGTCACCGTTGAAGTCATGGATCGGGACGGGCGATCCCGTGCTTGGGGCGACAGTCGCACGCAGGTAGTATGTCCCGCCAGCTATGCCACCAATGTCATCATTACGGCCGCTAGCTTCGAGATAATAAGTGCCAGTCACCGTCGGCCGGAAAACCAGCAGCGAGTCGGGATTGACACCGGGATCGATGTCGTTGTTTTCGGTAATGAGGGCACCGGCGGGATCGTAGAGGCGCAAATAAGGATCTGGCAGCGTTCCTAGATCGCTCACCCCGGTCAGTTCAAGATTGTAGTTCACGCCCGCTGTGAGATTAACAGCGAACCAATCGCGGTCGCCTGCTGTTTCCAAGATGCCGCTGCTCAATCCGCCGACAACGGCTCCGCCAAAGTTGCGTGACTTGTCCGCAAAACTATCGGGCATATCGTCGAGATCCGGGAGTCCGGAAATCACATTGAGTCGATATGTTCCTGCGTAGCCATCGTGAAAGGCTGCTGCTGCGAGATAGTATGTGTTGCTGGCGCTGTCCGGGGAAATGAATACGGCCAGTGCATCAAGGCCGCGTGCTAGATTATCCAACTCGTACAACAGGGCTCCTGCGCCATTGTAGACGTAGAGATATGGGTCGACCAAAGTCCCCTGCCCAGAATCTACGCCTTGCAGTTCGACCGTTGTAATCTGGCTGGGACCTACCGTAAGCCGGAACCAGTCGCGGTCGCCCGCGTTCTCAAGATTGCCTGTGGCGGTGCCGCCAAAGCTGACTTGCCCGAACGGTGCCGTCAGGTCCGCGAAGCTATCAGCATAATCATCCGGCAACGGATTGCTGACGTCGTCATTGACGATAGTGCCGCGCCCCTGCCCATCGGTAATCGTGGCGCCGGCGGTGGCGCCCGACAGGTTCACGAAAAATGCTTCGTTGCTCTCGAGATTCGGATCGCCATTGATCGTGACCGAAATGGCTTTGGAGTTCTCTCCATCGCCGAAGTTGAGCGTGCCCGACGTCGCGACATAGTCGCTGCCCGCGTTGGCGGAGGCGTCGGCGGTAGCAAAGTTGGCTGAGAACGCCGATTCGCCGCCGGTGCGGGTGACCGTGAAGGTCGCAATCCGCGCGCCGCTATCGCCTTCCGTGATGGTGACATCGTCGATCGAGACCGAGCCCGGGCCGTTATCGTCGTTGAGGATGGTGCCGACGCCTTGGCTGTCGGTAATGACGGTGTTGTTGGTCGCTCCCGACAGGTTGACGAAGAACGATTCGTTGTTCTCGATCAATACGTCGCTGTTGACGACAACCGTTATGGTCTGCGAGTCGACGCCTGCCGCGAAGTTGAGCGTGCCTGACATTGCGGCATAGTCGCTGCCGCCCACCGCCGTGTTGTTGGCGGTCGCATAATTCACGGAGAAGGCAGTGGTGCCGCCGGCGCGGGTCACCGTGAAGGTCGCGAGCTGGATGCCGTTGTTGCCTTCAACGATCGTCACGTCGCTGATGGAAATCGAGCCCGGGCCGATATCGTCATTGAAGATGGTGCCGACGCCCTGGCTATCGGCGATAGCCGCGCCGTTGGTGGCTCCGTAAAGATTGATGAAAAAATTCTCTGTGGCTTCGGCCGTCACGTCGCCGTTGATGATGACGGAGATCGTCTGGCTGTTGACACCGGCGCCGAATGTCAGCGTGCCCATTTTGCTGACATAGTCGGATCCCGCCAATGCCGTCCCGTCGCCCGTCGCGTAGTTGACGGCGAACGCCGCGCTGCCGCCGGTGCGCGTGACGGTGAAGGTCGCGACCTGCGTGCCGCTGTTGCCTTCGGAAATCGAAACGTCGTTGATCGAGACCAGGCCGGCGCCCGTTCCGCCGGGAAACGCATAGGGATCGGCCGCATTCAGATTGACCGTGTAGCCGAGGTCGGCGAGCGAGGCGATGGTGAGCCGGCTGAGCGGCATCACGGTGCCGGGCCCTGTCGCAGGCGTCATCAATTCGTTCTGGAAAAGGCTCTCGGACCAGTGCGACCCCGAGCTGCCGCCGACGTTGCCCGGCTGCACCGGCACCGATGTCGCCGAAAGGTTGCCGCTCATGGCCCTGTATTCGGCCAATGCATTGGCGCCGAGGAATCCGTAGTAGCTGGCGTCGCCGATCAGCAGGCCCCTGGCCGACCAGATCGTGCCGATACCCAGCACATGGCCCATCTCGTGCATGATGACTTCGTCGAGGATGCCCTGACTCACCATGAAGGAGAGGTCGTAGCTGTCGAACCTCATGATGCCGTGGATCGGCAGATAGGACGGCAAGCGCACATAGTCAGGCCCGGCCTGACCGAGAATGTTGCGGCCGTTGCTTCCTGCTCCATCGATGAAGCCCACCTCGGCGTCGATCAGGATATCGTCGACCGCCCTCCCGTCGCTGAACACCGAGTCCGGAATGTCGGCGGTGATGATTTGCGACCATCGCGCCGCCGCGGCCTGAAAATACGAGGCATAGGCGGGATCGCCGGTGTAGTTGATGACGATGTCGAACTGGCCGTTCGCGGCGGCAGGCTCCCCATCGAATGCAACACCGTTGTTGCTGAGGGCGTTGTTGACGATCTGCCCGCTTGCCGATGTGACGACGACAGTCGACGGCCCTTCGTCAGCATATTCGAGGCTCACGCCATCGAACTGTATGCCCGCAACAGGGATGCTGCCGCTGATGTCAGTGGCGGAGCCTTGGGTAGACAGGCGTGCGGCCTGAAGCGCGCTGGTATCGAGCGCAAGGCTTTCATTGAAGCTCTCGGCCCAGTCGAGAGGTTTTCTGCCTATTGTCGTCCAAGCTGCCATTTCATTCCCTCACGACGCAGTCGCTAAGTGAACAATTTTGAACTTGATCGGCGCTGATAAAACATTCGGGTCGGCCACGCGACAACGATCGTCATGTGGTTTGGCCATGCGTGTCAGCTAGGTGAGAATGTGCCAGTTGTCCGGCACCACGCCGAGCGACTGGGCGCTGGTTATCGCTCCGTCGTTCATCTCCCAGATCTGGGTGGTGCCGTTGCTGTCGTTGCGCCAGAGAATGTCGGCCTTGCTGTCGCCGTTGAAGTCTGCAACGTCGGCGATTTGCCAGTTGGAAGGGATTGTCCCGAGCGAGCGGGTGATTCCGATCGTGCCGTTGTCCATGTTCCAGAGCTGCGTTACACCGGAGTCGTTCCGCCACAACAGGTCGGTCTTGCCGTCGCCATCGAAGTCGCCGGTGCCGGCGATCTTCCAGGCCGCCGGAATGACTCCCAGCGACTGCGCGCTTAGGATATTGCCGTTATCCATGTCCCAGAGCTGCACCACGCCGGAGCTGTCGTTGCGCCACAAGAGGTCTGTCTTGTGGTCGCCATTGAAGTCGCCCGTGCTGGCGAACTTCCAGACTGCGGGTATGACGCCGAGCGACTGTGCGCTCAGGATCTCGCCATTGTCCATGTCCCAGATCTGGGCCACGCCGGAGCTGTCGTTGCGCCAGAGGATGTCGCTTGTCCCATCGCCGTTGAAATCGCCGGTGTCGAGGATCTTCCATTCCGCGGGGATCGCCACGAACGAATGGGTGCCCGCAACATTGGCGTTGTCCATGTCCCAGATCTGAGCGACACCGATGCTGTCGTTGCGCCAGAGAATGTCGCTCTTGCCATCGCCGTTGAAATCGCCGGTGCCTGCGACCTTCCAGGCCGAGGGGACGGTTCCCAGCGAGGTGGCGCCGAGAAGATTGCCGCCGTCCATATTCCAGGTCTGGAGGGTACCGGCGTCATTGCGCCAGAGGATGTCACTGTTGCCATCGCCGTTGAAGTCGCTCGCTGCCCGGCTGACTTCGTCGCTTACGATGGTGCCTATGCCCTGGCTGTCGCTGATATAGGCGCCGTTCGTTGCATCAAAAATGTTGACGAAAAAGTGCTCATTCGGCTCGATCTTGAGATCGCCTTCGACGATGAAAGAGACCGTCATTGAATTGACGTTGGCATCGAAGTGCAGCATGCCGGAAAACCCGGAATAGTCGTCGTCCGCCACCGTGGCAGTGCCGTCCGCCGAAGCGTACCGGATATAGAATTCTGCCGTGCCGCCGGATCGAGTGATGGTGAAGGTGATCAAGGTGTTTGAGTCACTTTCAGTGACTGTCACGTCGTCGATTGAAACGGAAGCCGCGGCATTTACGTAAGCAATCGATAGCGGAGACACGCCGCCGCCCGTGGCAGCGATTACCGCGTCGTATCCGGCGCCTGTAAATTGAGTGCCGTCGGCATTGAATTGATTTAGTTGCCACGAGACAGGTTGGTGGTCCAGCAGGCGTTGGAGGTTGAAGTACTGGCCTACGATGTTGCTGGGGGCGCCTGCAAGAGACGTGAAGAGACCCGGAATGGCAAAGTCATAGCTGCCGGTGACACTATATGCTTCGTCGGCCGTGACCGGTGTGCTCGGGCTTGCCAGCCCATGTCCATCTATGTTGCCGGGAGTGTGCGGGTCGGAATCGTGAAACGCCCATGAGTATTGGGAATACTGCGCAAAATTGACGCCGTCCGGCCCTTCCGGATTGTAGCTGTTGCCGGGGATGTCAGCATACGGATCCAGCGCAACGATGGTGTTGACGCCGCCCGGGATCAATTCGGCGATCTCGCCCGCGATGGAGCTGCCAAAGTCATGGCCGATCTCGTTCAGGTTCGCGCCCGAGAAGCCGGCATCGCTCAACGCTGCTGCCGCCCAGCTGGCAACGAGAGGGATGCGCGTCTCAGCCTCGCCCGGATTGACATGCAATGCGCCCGTGTCGGCGGCGGTCTGCCAATCCAGAACCAGAATCTGGTCTGTGGGCCGTTGAGCTTGTATGGCGCTCACCATGTCCGCAAATCGATCCGGATTGCTGTTCCAGCCGTGGATGATCAGCCATGTAGGGCGCGACGGGTCGATCGTTGTTCCGTCTGTGCTGTTGATTGAAACCGCAAACTGGCTACCGCCGTCCACAATCGTTCCGTTCAAGGCCGTTGCCATGCTCTACTTTCTGTTCTGAGGTCAGCGTGTTTGGTGCAGCCGGACGCATCCGATCTGCGGAGCAGCGGGCTGCTCACCGATATCTGGTTCGTCATGGAGGCCGCGCGCGTCGCGCAGAACTCTCGAAAATACCTGCAATACTAATTGTCCCAACCTAGCCCCGCAATTTCAGGAAGAAAGGATGGGAATGGCCGGGGAAAGTCAACGCTTCTGAGTTCGCGTTTACCGATTTTCGGGCGCGTGTTGCAATCTAACATCGTGCATGGCGCCAAGCTCCGATTGGCGTCCAGCGCGCGCTTGTGGCAGCATCCCGGGTTCGGAAACGAGTGCGGTCAACCGCACCATTTGATCTGCGGGTAATCCGGGAGGAAAACATGCGTTCGTTCACCTACAGTGCTGCCGTCAGCATTGTTGCTATCGCAACATTCTCCGCTACCGCCTCCGCCGCCGAAATGCGCGGCGTCACCGCTACCGAAATCAAAATCGGCCAGACCATGCCCTATAGCGGGCCGGTCTCGGCGTTCGGCGCGCTTGGCAAGGGCGAGGTCGGATACTTCAAGATGGTCAACGAGCGCGGCGGCATCAACGGCCGCAAGGTCAATCTGATCTCGCTCGACGACAGCTATGCGCCGCCGAAGACGGTGGAGCAGACGCGGCGGCTGGTGGAGAGCGACGAGGTCGCGCTGATCTTCTCCTCGATCGGTACCGCGCACAACACGGCGATCGCAAAATATCTGCAAAGCAAGAACATCCCGCAGCTTTTCCTCGCCTCCGGCGCTTCGAAATTCGCCGACATCACGCAATATCCGCAGGCGACCGTCGGCGTGCAGGCGCCGTTCCGCTACGAAGCCCGGCTCTATGCGCGCCATGCGCTGGCGAAGAATCCCAATGCAAAGTTTGCCGTGATCTCGCAGAACGACGATTTCGGCCGCGACTATCTGCTGGGGCTCAAGGATGTGCTCGGCGAGAAATACGATTCCGTCGTTACCAGCGCGACCTACGAGATTCAGGAGCCGACCATCGATTCCCAGATCGTCAAGTTGAAGGCCTCAGGCGCCGACGTGTTCGTGATCGCGGCGACGCCGAAATTCGCGGCGCAGGCGATCCGCAAATCGTTCGAGATCGGCTGGCGGCCGATGACGTTCCTGTCCAACGTCGCGGTGTGGATTTCCACGGTGATGGAGCCCGCGGGCGTCGAGGCCGGCACCGGCATTCTCTCCACCGCTTACGTGAAGGATCCGGACGATCCGGCCTGGGCGAACGATGCCGGCGTCAAGGGCTGGCGGGAATTCATGAAGAAATACGTGCCCGAGGGCGACCTGCACGACACCAATTACGTCAACGCCTACAACAGCGCGATGGCGCTGGAGGCCGTGCTGAAAGCCTGCGGCGATGACCTGTCGACCGAGAACATTCTCAAGCAGGCCTATTCGATCAAGGATCTGGAATTGCCGATGCTGCTGCCCGGCATCAAGGTCAACACGTCGGCCACCGATCACGTGCCGGTCGACCAGATGCAGTTCATGCGCTTCAACGGCAAGACCTGGGAGCGCTTTGGCGAATTGCTGACGGGGAATTGACGCACAAAGTTCCGCCCGCGCGCAAACCCTTAACAATTCTTCAAGACGGTCCGGCCTATTGCTGGGTTGTACGCGCATCTCTTGCTGCGCAGAGGACCCTGCATGGCCACGTCCCACGCCGCGGCGACCGCCGATCGAAAGTACAGCGTCATTCCACCGGCGCTGTTCAACGCCTGCTTTGCGCTGCTGGTGATCAATCTCTCGTATTTCCCGGTCGCCTATGTCCAGGGCATGTGGATCTGGGAGGCGAGCGGGCTCGGCATCCCCACCGACTTCGTCAATGTATGGGCGGCAGGAAAGCTGGTGCTCGATGGCCATCCGGCGCTGGCCTATGACTGGGATATCCAGAAGCAGGTCGAGCTCGCGCTGCTGGGCCAGGATTTCCCGGGCTATTTCGCCTGGCACTATCCGCCGCCGTTCCTGTTCATCGCCGCGCTGCTGGCGATGCTGCCTTATGCGGCCGCCTTCATCGGCTGGATGGTGGCGAGCATCATTCCCTATGTCTTCGTCATGCGCGGCATCATCGGCCGTCCGTTCGGCTGGATGTTCGCGCTCGCGTTCCCAATGGTGTTCAACAACACCCTCGTCGGACAGAACGGCTTTCTCACCGCAGCGCTGATCGGCGGCACGCTCTATCTGCTGCCGGTGCGTCCGATCCTCGCCGGCGTGTGCCTCGGCTTCCTCACCTACAAGCCGCAATATGGCCTGCTGTTTCCGCTCGTGCTGATCGCGGCCGCGCAGTGGCGCGCCTTCATCTCGGCGGGTGTTACGACGGTGGTCCTCGCTGCCATGTCGTGGCTCGCCTTCGGCACCGAAAGCTGGCAGGCATTTTTCCACTGGCTGCCGACCTTCTCGCAGGCCTTCCTCACCGAGGGCAAGGCCACCTGGTGGAAGCTGCAAAGCATCTTCTCGCTCGTGCGCTACTTCGGCGGAAGCGAATCGCTCGCCTGGGGATTCCAGTGGGTGTTGACCGCCGCGGTCGGCACCGTGCTGGTGTTGATGTGGCGCAGCCGCGTGCCCTACACGCTGAAAGCCGCCGCGCTCGCGGTCGGCACGCTGCTGACCACGCCCTACCTCTTCATGTACGACATGATGGTGCTGGCAATCCCCGTCGCCTTCCTCGTGCGGATCGGACTCAGGAACGGCTTTCTTGCCTACGAAATGCCGGCCTTCGCCTGCGCGCTGGTCCTGTTCCTGACATTCACCTTCACCGGCTACCCGGTTGGGTTCCTCATCAACCTGATCGTCGCCGGCCTCATCCTGCGCCGGGCGGGTTCCTGGTGGCGGCGGGAGCCGGTGCCGGCACTGGCGCCTGCGGGAGCCTGAACGCCCGCGCAGGCCTGCTAAATCGTCATGCCCTCATCACAAATCCGTCTTGCCACGAGGCCTGAATAGTTGTTCAGTTCTTGATGGCGATTGGCGCTCAATCGCTCAAAATCAAAGGGCGCGGGCTGGATCGGCCCAGGCGCCACGGGGGACGGGAAACGCGCCATGGTCTATCGGCGGACCCATCAGGTGGTAAAGCGGCTGGCCGCGCGGCGGAGCGCCATTCTGGCGGCGGCACGCGATACGGCAGCGGAAGGCGGCATGGCGGCGGTGCAGATCGCCCCGGTCGCGGTTCGTGCCAATGTCGCGGCCGGCACGGTCTATCGCTACTTCCCCTCCAAGGCCGATCTGATTTCCGAATTGATCGCCGACGTCTCGCGCGATGAACTCGCCGCAATCCGCCGCGCCGCGGATGCCGCGCCGGGGCCGTCCTCGGCACTGGCCGCGGCGGTGACGACGGTCGCGGTGCATGTGCTGTCGCAGCGAAAACTCGCCTGGGGCATTTTGGCCGAACCCGTCGATGTCGACGTCAACGCCTCCAGGATTGCGAGCCGGCGCGAGATCGCCAGCGAAATCGCAACCCGTATCGATGCCGCGGTGCGCGCCGGCCATCTGCCGGCGCAGGACACCGCGCTCGCCGCCACCGCGCTGTTGGGGGCGCTGCATGAATCCCTCGTCGGTCCGCTCGCGCCTGAAAATATCGAAGACCCCGCAAAGCTGCGCGATGCGGTGCAGACCGTCACGCTGCTGGCGCTCCGCGCCGTCGGCGTGATGGACGCCCGCGCGCGCGGTCTTGTCGTGCAGGCTGCGCTGCCGGCGAAGGCGCTGGTCGGGGCTTAGTTCGCCGCTCTCAATAGACCAAACCGCTCGGGCGCGCCCCGGAACGACGGCGTAAGAGCGCCGTCACTTCTCCGCAGTGCCATCAGGCCCGACATTGGCGATGCGCACCATGTTGGTGGTGCCGGGCGTACCGAGCGGCACACCCGCGACGATGATCACGCGCTGGCCGGCCCGCGCAAATCCGTCGCGGAACGCGATCGAGCCGGCGCGGTCGACCATGTCGTCCTGATCGCGCGCATCCTCGGCGACGACGCAATGTACGCCCCAGACCGCGGCGAGCTTGCGTCCGGTCGCGATGTTCGGCGTGATCGCGACCACCGGGGGCTTTGGCCGCTCGCGCGCAACGCGGATCGCGGTCGAACCGGAATCAGTCCAGCAGATGATGGCGGAGAGTTCGAGCGTTTCGGCGATCTGCCGCGCGGCATCCGCAATGGCGTCGCCGACGGTAGGCTCGGGCTCCATGCGCTGCGCTGACAGCACGGTGCGATAGGTCGGATCACGCTCCACTTCCTCGCCGATGCGGTTCATGGTGGAGACGGCTTCGACCGGGAATTTTCCGGCCGCCGATTCCGCTGACAGCATGATGGCGTCGGCGCCTTCATAGACGGCGGTCGCGACGTCGGACACTTCGGCGCGCGTCGGCACCGGTGCCTGGATCATCGATTCCAGCATTTGCGTCGCGATCACCACCGGCTTGCCGGCACGGCGCGCCATCCGCGTCATCTGCTTCTGCAAGGAAGGCACCCGCTCCAGCGGCAGCTCGACGCCGAGATCGCCGCGCGCCACCATCAGCGCATCGGAGGCGTCGATGATCTCGGCGAGCCGATCGATCGCCTGCGGCTTCTCGATCTTGGCCATCACGGCGGCGCGGCCGCGGATCATCTTCTTGGCCTCGTGCACGTCTTCGGCGCGCTGCACGAAGGAGAGCGCGATCCAGTCGACGCCGGTCACCAGCGCGGCCTCGAGATCGGCGCGGTCCTTTGGCGTCATGGCGGAGACGGGCAAATCGGTATCCGGCAGGCTGACGCCCTTGCGGTCCGACATCTTGCCGCCGATCACCACGCGCGTCACGGCGTGGTCGGGTGACGTTTCTTCCGCGATCAGGCGCACCTTGCCGTCATCGAGCAGCAGCGCATGGCCGGGGCGCAGCGCTGCGAGGATTTCCGGATGCGGAAGATGGACGCGGCTGTTGTCGCCGGGCGTCTTGTCGGAATCGAGCACAAAGCTCTGGCCGTTGTTGAGCTGGGTTGCGCCATCCTTGAACGCGCCCAGCCGCAGCTTCGGCCCTTGCAGATCGACCAGGATGCCGATCGGCCGGCCGTAGCTCGATTCGACATTGCGGATGGTCGCCACCATCTCGCGCATCTTGTCATGCGGCGTGTGGCTCATGTTGATGCGGAAGACGTCGGCGCCCGCCTCGAACAGGCGTCGGATCATGGCGCTGTCGGAAGAGGCAGGGCCAAGGGTCGCCAATATCTTGATACGGCGCAGACGCCTCATTGTTTCGTCCCGGGCGCCGGTGGCAGACCCGACGCCGGAGGCGTTGCGCCCTGTGGATTGGGCAGGCCCGGCAGGTTTGGCCCGCCTGGACCGACCGTTCCGGGAATCCCCGGTACGCGCTGTGACGGCTGTTCGTTCGCTTCGGTCAATTGGACGGTCCATGCGCGCTGCTCGCCGGTATCGACCTCGAAAAACCCGGTGCGGTCAAAGCCGCGCGCCAGGCAGTTCTCGGTCCCCTTGATGGTGAATTCCTTGTCGCGCGAGCACATAAAAGCCTGTCCTGACCATTCACCGCCGCGGTCATAATCCAGCGCGTAGATGTAGTAGAACCGTGCGACAAGCGTACCGCGCAGCAGCGTCTCACAGCTTCGCGACGATACGTTCCACCACCCCTCTGTGGTCCAGCCGTCGGCATCCTTGTAGCCAAGGGCGATACCGACCCGGCTCGACGTGTTGTTGCAGAGACGAAAGTCGGCAGCCGCCGAACCGTTCCACAGGAACCCGGCCACGAGCGCCAGCACGGGCAGAAGCTTGGCGAAGGTGCGCGAGGAGAGGGGGATGAAATCTGTTGCGGTCATGCAGCGAAGCTATATCAAATCATTGACGATTTCGCGTGGCCGGGCAGGAACTGTCAACGCCCCGGGGACGCCTTTCCCACGCTGCGGGAAACGGGCTCCGCCCGGCATTGTCCAGTTTTGGCTGCGGATATGGCAAAATCTGTGACAATTCCTAGCTCAATAGCACCTGAAACGGACCGGAAAAGCGGCGAGGACAGCCATGGCGATCGACGACAAGACCCAGACCGAGCTTGAAGCTGCCGTATTCCGGCGCCTGGTCGCGCATCTGCGTGAACGGACCGACGTCCAGAACATCGATCTGATGAATCTGGCTGGCTTCTGCCGCAACTGCCTGTCCAACTGGATGAAAGAAGAGGCCGACGCCAAGGGCCTCGGACTGTCCAAAGACGAGACCCGCGAGGCGGTCTACGGCATGCCCTACGAGGCCTGGAAGGCGAAATATCAGGGCGCCGCCACGCCCGAGCAGCTCGATAAGATGAAGAAAGTCCATCCGCACGGGCACTGATTCGCTCATTTCGTCATGGCCGGGCACAAGCCCCGCATGACCAATTCCGTTGAGAGAATCGTGCCCGCGCACCTTCCTGTGGGCGCGCTGTGGATGAGCGCGATGTTTCCTTGACGGAAGGGACTGCAAACTTGAGGGTCGAATTGAACACGCGGTGTGCGGCAACGCATGCCGCGTAACCGTCTCACCCATCAGTTCCCGTCAGGAGTACACGATGGACACCTCTGCCGCCGTCCAGGAAGAAGCGCCCGCAACGCGATTTGCCAAAGACCAGCTCAAGTCCATCATCGAGCGCATCGAGCGGCTGGAAGAAGAGAAGAAGACCATCTCGGACGACATCCGCGACGTCTATGCCGAAGGCAAAGGCAACGGCTTCGACGTCAAGGCGCTGCGGCAGATCGTGCGGCTGCGCAAGCAGGATCCCAACGAGCGCGCCGAGGCCGAGACGATTCTCGAGACCTATATGCAGGCGCTGGGGATGCTGTGAGGTCCCGGCGCGGAGGCCTGCCCGACCTCTGGAAGCTTTGGTAAAATCACCCGATCTGCTAAACTGTTCGGTGAAGGAACCGAACAAATGGACGTGCCCGGACCAGAGCGCAGGCTCGCGGCGGTCCTCGCGGCCGATATGGTCGGCTTTAGTCGGCTGATGGAAGCCGACGAAACGGGTACACTTGCGCGTCTGAAGACCCATCGGATCGAACTGATTGATCCGGCCATTGCCAAGAATCGCGGCCGTATCATAAAGACCACGGGCGATGGCATGCTGGTCGAGTTTCACAGCATTGTCGACGCGGTATTGTGCGCCACCGAGGTCCAGCACCGCATGATGCGGCGTAACTCTGACGTCTCGCCGGCGCGGTGGATACAATTTCGTATCGGCATCAATCTGGGTGACGTGATAGTTGAGGGAGACGACATCTTTGGCGATGGCGTCAACGTCGCGGCGCGCCTGGAAACGCTGGCCGAACCGGGCGGTATTTGCGTTTCAAGCGCGGTACGCGACCAGCTAGGCGAACGACTCGACGGTGTCGAATTCGAGGATATCGGCGAGCAGATCGTCAAGAACATCGCCCGGCCGATCCGCGTATTTCGGGTTCGGCTGCAGCAGGACGCAAGGAGCCCGCCGGACAAGATGGCAGACACGGTGGCGCAGATCGGCCGGAAGCCGTCGATCGCCGTGCTGCCGCTCGTCAATATGAGCGGCGATCAGGAGCAGGAGTTCTTTGCGGATGGCCTCACGGAGGACGTCATTACCGAACTATCGCGTTTTCACGACCTGTTGGTGATCTCACGTAATTCGAGCTTCGTGTACAAGGGCAAGGCGGTGAAAGTGCAGGAGGTCGCGCGCGAGCTCGGTGTCGACTACCTTCTCGAGGGCAGCGTGCGGAAGGTGGGTGACCGCATTCGCGTCACCGTGCAGTTGATCGACGCGGAGTCTGACCGGCACATCTGGGCCGAACGCTATGACCGCAAGCTGGAAGATGTCTTTGCCATCCAGGACGAGATCACCTGCGCCATTGTCGCGACAATGGCCGGGCGGGTCGAGGCAGCGACGCACGATCGCGCCAAGCGCAAACCCACCGACAACATGGCTGCCTACGAGTGCGTGCTGGCTGCCAAGGTGCTGCATCACCGCTCGGCGCGTGAGGACAATGCGCAAGCACTGCGGCTGCTCGATCGCGCCCTCGCGCTCGACCCGAACTATGCGCACGCTCATGCTTGGAAAGGATGCGTGCTGGGTCAGACCTGGGTTTATAACTGGTGCGAAGATCGCGATGCCACCTTTCAGCAAGTGGCTGCGGAGCTGGAGACCGCGCTGGCGCTTGACGACAACGACAGCGACGTGCACCGGATCCTCGCCGCGGTGAACCTCAATCGCGAAGATCACGACAAGGCCGCCTACCATCAGGAGCGGGCGCTGGCGCTCAACCCCAATTACGACCTCATCGTGGTGCAGCAGGGCGAGCTACTGACCTGGCTGGGGCTGCCGGAGGAAGGCATCGACTGGATCAAGAAGGCGATGCGCCTCAATCCCTATCATCCGGAGCGCTTCTGGAATCACCTCGGACGAGCCTGTTACTGTGCCGAGAAATATGCCGAGGCTGCGGAGGCATTCTCGCGGATTACGCGGCCGGATCACACTCATCATGCCTTCCTCGCTGCGACGTTCGCGCAGATGGGCAGCGCGGTCGCCGCCGCCGCGCACGCGGCAGAGGTCGTCAAACGCGAACCAGGCTTCACGGTTGCGACCTACCTCGCTACCCAGCACTATAAGCGCGAAATCGATCGCCGACGCCACGAGGCGGGCTTGCTCAAGGCAGGTTTGCCGGCCTGACCGGCTGGGCTACACCAGCGAAGGGAAGGCAGCGCGGGCCTACCGCAGCGACGCGGTGCGCATCACAAAGGATTGCGTCTCGAGCCGTGCGGTGGCCGATCCGGTGAAGCGGTCGGTGACCATGCCGAGCATCGGATCCTCGGAGAAGGTCATCGCGACGATCGCCAGCGGCTTGACGAAATAGGAACGCATCAAGGTCATGTCGGCGTCGCCCATCACGGTGACGGACATCGACGTGCTTGCGCTCGGCGCCAGCATCATCACGCGCATCCAGATGTCGCTGCCCTTGCCTGCGGCGAGCCGGGTCGAGGTGGCGATGACGCTGGTCTCGCCCTGCGCGCCCTTGCCGACGACGGTGGTGACGTCGTTGACGGCCATCGAATTGCGCGAGGCGGCGGTGGGGCGGGCACTGCGCGGGATCGGCGCCGAAGCGGTCACGACGTTGGCGCGCTCCGGGGCGGGCGCTGCGGCCGGGGCGTAGGCCATCGCCTTGTTGAAGCTTTCGCTGACGCTGGCGGTTGCTTGCGGATCGGCGGCATTGACGGCCCTGCGGGCATTGATGGCCGCGATCTGGGCGGGCGTTGCCTGCTGCGGCGTTGCCGGAATGTTATCCCAGAAGCCGCGGGCATTGATGATGTCGGCGGGCGTTTCCAGCTTGGGCTCGCTCTGGGCGACCGGCGCGGCTGCCTGCTTCGCCTTCGGCGCCTGCACGATCTCGGCGTTGGCGGAGGCCAGTTGCAGGGTCGCTGCGGGTTTTGCGCGCGGCACCGGGACCGGCTCGGCGGATTTGGTGGCGGCGACCTGGGTCGTGCGGACCGGCTTCTCGTTCACGACGGGAGCGGCGCTCTCTTCATCCTCGTCAGCGGATTTGCTCTTGAACAGCGCGGCCAGGAAGTTCGACGGCCTGCTGATCGTGCTGCCGCTGTCGCCGTCGCCGCGCCGTTCGATGTCGGCCCTGGCGAGCTCATAACCCTTCATCGGACCGCTGGTGGACAGATGCACGGTGCGGCCGTCCGGGAATACCTTGACGAGTTGGTCGGGCGTCATGCGCGGCCAGTGGCGGACGCTGCCGGTGTCGAGATGGACGAAAGGCGAGCCTGAGGTCGGATAGAAACCGACGCCCCCGCGCTGAAGGCGCAGACCGGCGGCGCGAATGTCCGCGAGCGCCACGCCGGGAATGTAGAAGTCCATCGCATGTCCCAGCATATGCTGGCTGTGGCGGGCCACGCCGGAGGAGCGGCGGCGGAGCATGGCGTTGGTGGCGGGGGAGCGGTAGGAGGAGATGATGTTGATCGGCTGCTTGCCGTCGACGTCGCGGTAGACTTCCCAGAGGATGTCGAACAGGCGACGATCCATCGTGGTCTGTTCCTGGCTGCGCCAGTCGCGCAGGAAGTGATTGAGCTGTTTCAGCGCGTCTTCGTCGTAGCGGCCGTCGCGCTTGAAGGTGACGGTAAGGTCTTCGCCGGAATGGGTATGATGGAAGGAGAGGGTGCGGGTCTCGTTGCGGGCGGTGGCGTCCTGGACCGATCCGGCTCCCGCAAGGAGCAATAGCGAGGCAAGTCCGGCACAATAGCCAGCTTTCGCCGAACGCAGCGGTTTCGATTGGCGCGCGAAGTCAGCCAGCACTACAAGCCCACCCAAAGGACGACCGATCTTGACCTCTCTCGAAACCCGGCGTGGCTGAACAGCAACGCTTCGCAACGAAAGAGAGTGAACGTCTTCTTAATGCGAGATGGTTAACCAAAGATTTACCATCCCGCCCCCAAGTCGGCTTTAACCTAACCCGCCGAGTGTGGCGAAAAAGTGCCCGCGTTTTCAACGCAGGTGCGGGATGGTTAACGCTAACGTACTTGCGTTTTCAATTATATGTTTGTTTTTACTTTAGATTTTGTTGATGGCGCTGCGTCGGTCGTATCGTATTAGTCCCGATATCCCCGTCCGCCTGCGCTTTCGTCGCCAGCTCCGAATCAACCCGCTAGGCCCTTCAAGAAAAAAGCCGCGACGCAATCGTCGCGGCTTTGTTTGTTTTGGCCTCACCGCCGATCAGCGGGTGATCACGCGGCGTTGCGGCTGCTGTTGGGCCTGACCGCGCCGGCCGATCGGGGCAGGCGGCGTCGGCGGTCCGAACAGTCGCTCGAAGAAGGATGGGCCCGAAGAGAAGCCGTCATTGTAGGCGACGCTCGAGGGCAATGCCGATGCGGGCGGCCGCGTATAGTTCGGCTGCGACGCCCGCGCCATCACGTTCTCCAGGTCCCTGCCGCTCTTCATCAGTGCGATCATGGCGGCGTCGCGGCCGTAGATATCCTTGCGGAACTGGAGCTTGCCGGCGTCATCCACGAACGCGGTCTGGTAGGTGATGTTGACCGGGATCGGGGTCGGGAATTTCAGGTCGATCTCGCTGCGACCATACATGGCGCGGATCTTCTCCGGCGTGTAGCTGGCATTCGGCATCGTGATGTTGAGCAGCGTCGCGGCGTATACATCCGGGTTCTGCACGCGCATGCAACCATGGCTGTAGGCGCGCACTTCGTGAGCGAACAGGTTCTTGTCCGGCGTGTCATGCTGATAGACTAGGAACTTGTTCGGGAAGTTGAAGCGGATGCGGCCGAGCGCATTGGCTTCGCCGGGGGGCTGCGAGATGTGGATGCTGCCATCACGGTTACGCTCCAGCCGCAGGCCCATGCGTTGCAGCACGGTCGGGTCCTGCTGGAGCGCCGGCAGATACTCATTGTAGATGATCGACGGCGGCACGTTCCAGGTCGGGTTGACCGTGATGAACTTCATCGTTTCGGTCAGCAGCGGCGTGGCGTGGTTGCCCGGCTTGCCGGTCACGACGCGCGTGGTCCAGACCTGCGCGCCGCCCTGCATCACCTTCAGCGTGAAATCAGGAATGTTGAGGATCACGTAGGCGTCGTTGAGCGGGGCCGCGCCAAGCTGGCGCGGCAACCAGCGCCAGCGCTCCATATTGGCCAGCACGACGTCGATCTGCCTGTCGCGCTTCGGGGCGTTGATCGCCCTGACCGTCTTGTCGTCGAGCACGCCGGTCGGCTTGAGGTCGGCGCTTTCCTGGAATTTGCGCACCGCCGCGGCGACCTTCTCGTCGTATTTGGTGTCATCAGGATTTTCGGCGACGTGAAGTTTGGCGCGGAGCTGCGGCACGCGCGGGTCTTCCGGCGTGACGGCCGGCTGCTTCTTGGTGGCGGGCTTGAACGCGAGCGCCGGACCTTCGGCGATCGTGACGACCGGCCCGTCGCCCTGGCCGCGCAACTCGGCGAGCTTGGCCTTCAATTGCTTGTAGAGCTTGTGCGGCGGGTTGTAGCTGTCGAGCGCGGCGGACGCATCCTTCGCACTGCTGACATTGGCGAGCACCTCGGCCGGATCGGTCGGATGCTCGGGATAGAGGATATCGGCGGAAACCTGCGACCAGTGTATCCGCCCGCTCTGCGCCTGGCGCGCATAGTCGAGCATGCTGGAGATCAGCTTCAGTTCGGCCTCCGCCAGCGCGTCAGGCGTGCTGGCAGCGGCGAAATCCGGCACCGGATAGTCGGAAACGTTCAAGCCTTCCGAGGACGCATCCTTCAGCCGCGAAATGACGCCCTTGGCGCCGGCGGTCACGCTGCCCGCCGCGGTCCACACCGGTGCATAGTCACGGGCGGAATAGAATTTTTCGACGGCCTGCCGTTCGCCCTTGCGGTCGAAATAGCGCAGGTTCTTTGCGGCCAGCAGTTCGCGCAGCTTGTCGGCGACAGGCTGGTCGGCTGGCGGAACGGTGCTCACCTTCACCGGCTCGCTCGCTGGCGCGGCGGCGGTCGCAGGTGCCGGTGTGGCGGGCGCGGTAGCTGTCGAAGCCGGAGGCGCAACGGCAGGGGCCGTCGCGGTGTCGCTCTTCGGAGCTTCGGCCGGCATCGATGGAGCCGCAGGCGCGGTCGCTACGGTCTCGGCCGGTTTTGTCTCAGCCGGCTTTGAATCCGTGTTCGCCGTGGCGCGCGGCAGCTCGATCTGCTTGGGCGCCACCGAAGCGGTGGCATCCAGCGTGAAGTCGGCGGCGGTCGGCGGCGGAACGTTGGCCGGCTGCGGGACCGGGATCGCGGCTTCGATGGCAAGTTCAGCGGCGCTGGCGCGCGGCTGGCTGGACTGGGCCAGCGCCGAGGTCGCGGACACCGTCAGGAATGTCGCCGCGACGGCGACCAATACGCGGTCAAACCCAGCACGGTCCTTCGAACAGTCACGCATCGTCACACCCCCTTGGGCGAAACTGTCCCGGCAGCGAGACAGCTCGAATATCGTTTGCCACAGCTTGCGCGGAACGCGCCCGCCTTGTCCTTTACGTCGGTACGCCTGCACGCAACGAGTCGAACGCAGACGATACATATGCCCCTGTCGCGCAGCCAGCGCGGCAGAAGGGCGCTCACGACAAACTGACCTCAAACGACCCCTTAATCATTCGGATTGCGAGGTTTTGCCACGCTGACTGTCGTTTGTCTGTCACCGCCAAGCCACGGTCCGAAGGTTCCGGACGGCACTTATCCCTTGGTTTTTCTGGCATATGCCATTGCCGCGCCACAATCGCGCGAGCGCCTCAGGATGCGTCGTTGCCGGTCTCGTCGGCCGCTGCTTCGTCGAGCTTGCGGTAGAGTGTCGAGCGGCCGATTTTGAGGCGGCGCGCGACCTCGGACATCTGGCCCCGATAATGCGAGATCGCAAAGCGGATGATCTCGTTCTCCATCTCTTCCAGCGGCCGCACCTCGCCGGTGCCGGTCAGCATTGAAAGACTGCCCGCGGCGGACAGCGGCGCGATGGGTATTTCATTACCTGAAACCATGGCGGGCGCCGTCGTGGGGGCCACGACCAGAGGCTCGGCCGGCTGGGTGGCGCTCGCGGCGTGCGGATGCGCGCTTTGCGGGAAGTCGGCAAGGCCGAGCTGATCGCCCTCGCTCATGACGACGGCGCGGTACACCGCGTTCTCGAGCTGGCGGATGTTGCCGGGCCATTCGAGTTGCGACAGATGCGTCATCGCCTCGCCTGATATCGAGGTGATCGCGCGGTTCTCCTCGGCGGCAAAGCGCGCCAGGAAATGCCGCAGCAGATGCGGGATGTCCTCCCGCCGCATCCGCAAGGGCGGGATGGTCAGCGGCAGCACGTGCAGGCGGTAGAACAAATCCTCGCGGAACTGGCCGTTCTTCACGAGGTCGATCAGTTTGCGGTTGGTAGCCGAGATGATGCGGACATCGACCTTCACGGGCTTGCGCCCGCCGACCGCTTCCACGGTGCCTTCCTGGAGCGCGCGCAGCAGTTTGACTTGCGCGGCCAGCGGCAGTTCGCCGACCTCGTCGAGGAACAGTGTGCCGCCGGTCGCTTCCACGAACTTGCCCATGTGGCGTTCGGTGGCGCCGGTGAACGCGCCCTTCTCATGGCCGAACAGGATCGATTCCACGAGATTGTCGGGGATCGCGCCGCAATTGACCGCGACGAACGGCTTTGACTTGCGCTCGCCGCTGCCATGGATGGCGCGCGCGAACAATTCCTTGCCGACGCCGGATTCGCCTTCGATCAGCACCGGAATGGTGGAGGCGGCCGCCTTCTGCGCGGTGCGCAACACGCCGTTCATCGCTTCGCTGCGGGTGATGATGTCCGAAAAAGTCAGCCTGCCTTCGCGGCTGTGGCGGATGCGCTGCAATTCGCCCTTCAGCGCCGAGGTGGTCAGCGCATTGCGCAGCGACACCTGCAACCGCTCGAAGCCGACCGGCTTCACCACGAAGTCCTGCGCGCCCGCGCGCATCGCCGACACGACATTGTCGATGCCGCCATGGGCCGTCTGCACGATCACGGGAATGTTGAGGCCGGCTTCGCGGATTTTGGCCAGCACGCCCATG
The DNA here is from genome assembly GCF_018129385.1 of Bradyrhizobium lablabi. Lineage (GTDB taxonomy): Bacteria > Pseudomonadota > Alphaproteobacteria > Rhizobiales > Xanthobacteraceae > Bradyrhizobium > Bradyrhizobium lablabi_C. The sequence continues at coordinate 33,616 of NZ_JAFCLN010000006.1, read as the reverse complement.
CCGTCGAGGCCGGGCATCACGAGGTCGAGCACCAGCGCATCGATGGCGGCGTCGGGGGCGGTCAGCATGGCGATCGCGGCATCGCCGGAATCGGTCACGAGCGCCTCGTAACCGCATTTCTGCACCATGTTCTCGACCAGGCGACGCTGCACGGCGTCATCGTCGGCAATCAAGATGGTGGCAGCCATGGCACTCCCCGCACAGTCGCAAACTTTGTCCCGAATCGGGGCACTGTGGCGGATGCCGATTAATGCACTCTTAAACCTTGACGTCTCGCCACACCTCCAGTGCGCCGCGATAGCACATGTCGAGAGCCACATACAGGATGATCAGGAGGCCGACGTAAGCGACCCAGCGATGCTTTTCCAGAATGCGTGCGATGAAATTGGCCGCAAACCCCATCAGTGCGATCGAAAGTGCGAGGCCGAAGATCAGGACCGTCGGGTGCTCGCGCGCCGCGCCCGCAACGGCGAGGACGTTGTCGAGCGACATGGATACGTCCGCGAGCGTGATCTGCCAGATCGCCTGACCCAGCGTCTTTTGGGGCGGCATGGTATCGGCCGTGGTCACGCGTGCCGCCGAGAGATCCTGAAATTTCGGCTGGTGCGCATGCTGGGTTCGCAGCTCGCGCCACATCTTCCAGCACACCCACAGCAGCAGAACACCGCCGGCCAGCAGCAGGCCAATGATCTGTAGCAGCTGCACCGTGACGCTGGCGAAGCCGATGCGCAGCGCGGTGGCGGCCAATATGCCCGCGATGATCGCCTTCTTTCGCTGGTCTTCGGGAAGCCCGGCGGCGGCAAGGCCGATAACGATCGCGTTATCGCCGGCGAGCACCAGGTCGATCATCACGACCTGGAAAAGTGCTGTCAGGGCTTCGGAGGAGATCATCTCCAGCATTCGGGCCACTCCGTTTTAAGGTCCAATCCGACATCGCAGCTCGTTTGAACTGCCAGAGGGGCCCGGGCTTGGACGCGTATTTGCGAACGAGCCGCAGTCAGGCTGCGGCTGCGATTTTTCTTCCGTTACTCAGGTTGATGCGAAACGCCGCCGAGCCCGGCGATCTGATCCGGTTCGATCAGAACGGAGATGACGACGCCGATGAATGTCAGGCTGCCCGCAAGGTCGAACCACATGGTGCGGAACTGGCCGCGATGACAGAGCAGCGCGAAGCCGGCGGTTACCGCGGCACCCGCAAACAGCATCGTGACGACAGCGGGCGCCAGCAATTCGGGAGATACGAGATGGCGCATCCCAAGTCCCGCGATCAGCGCCGCCAGCAGGATGCCGGCCATCAGTTCCTTGCCGCGGACAGGGGCTTCCCGCCGAATCGGTCGGACGATCTGGCTGCGGTCCGTGAAGGCCAAATATTGGTCCTCCCCAACATTGCAGGACTGAGGGAAGGGCTGGACTGTGCTAGGGAACACTATCCACCCTGACATTCATAACTGATAGTTTAGTAATCATGAAACGAGCAAAACATCAAGATGTTTTCGCTGTACAGCCGCCGGGCAAGGACGCGCCGGAGCCCAAGCAATTGCGGAAACAGGCCGGGGATTGGCTCAAGCAGCGCCGGGCGGATGCCGAATTGTCGCAGGCCGATCTCGCCGCGCGGCTGGGTCTCAAATATTACACGTTCATTTCGCAGGTTGAGAACGGGTTTAGCCGCGTTCCGACCGAACTGATCGGCGCCTGGGCCGACCAACTGGGCCTTGAACAGCGCGCCTTCGCTAGGCATCTGTTAATGTACTACGAGCCGGAACTGTACCGGCTGCTGTTTGGAGCGGAAAGCAAATGAGCGTGGTCGAGTTCGAGCGCAGACAGGACACTGGCGTGTGGACCGAAAAGGAGCTCACCACGCTGCTTGGGGCCCTGCATGCCGCGACCGCGCCGGTCACCGGCCGCACCTGGGAAACCGGCGTGACTGACAACGGCGATGCGCAGTTCTATCTGCTGGGCCCGCTCCCGGAACAGGTCTGCGAGCTGTGCGTGTCGCGGATCGGCGGGCGCTACGTCCTGGAAGACGGGGCGGGCCGGCTGCTGTTCGAGCATCGTAATCTCGATCTCGTCGTGCTGCACGCGAAGGCCGCGCTCTCGCCTGCATCGCGCGTGATGGTGCGCGCGATCATGGCGTGGTTTGCGATCCGAAGTACGTTCCAGGAAAAGTTCGAGCCGCTGCTCGTGGAAGGTGAGGAACTGCTGGTCCAGGTCGCGCCGCAGCTTGCCGCTCTCGCCTGATCGCCAGGTTTTCCGATCCTTCAAATCATCGTCACGCAAATTTCGAAAAGTGTCATGACCGCGAAATCACGCGCCGCCAAAACGTCCCGCAAGCCCGCAATCGGCAAGACGGCTGCGGCCAAATCCGGGGCGGCCATATCAAAGACCGGCAAGCTGCCGGAATGGAATCTCGCCGATCTCTACTCCGGCATCGACGCGCCGGAAATTGCCCGCGACCTGCAAAAGATGGATGCGGACAGCATCGCATTCGAGACGGATTACAAGGGCAAGCTCGCCGAGTTCACCGCCAGGGAGGACGGCGGACGCTGGCTGGCAGAAGCCGTGCGGCGCTATGAGGCGATCGATGATCTCGCCGGCCGTCTCGGCTCCTATGCCGGCCTCGTTCATGCTGGCGACAACGTCAATCCCGCGATCTCCAAATTTTACGGCGACGTGTCAGAGCGGCTGACGGCGGCTTCAACGCATCTGCTGTTTTTCGGACTCGAGCTCAACCGTGTCGACGATGACGTGATGGAGCGTGCGATGGGCACGCCCGAGCTCGGCCATTACCGTCCCTGGATCGAGGACCTGCGCAAGGACAAGCCGTACCAGCTTGAAGATCGCGTCGAGCAGCTCTTCCACGAAAAATCCCAGAGCGGTTACGCCGCCTGGAATCGGCTGTTCGACCAGACCATCTCTAGCCTGCGCTTCAAGGTCGGGGCCAAGGAGCTGGCGATCGAGCCGACGCTGAATTTTTTGCAGGACCGCGACGGTGCCAAGCGTAAGGCGGCGGCCGAGGCGCTGGCAAAGACCTTCAAGGCCAATGAGCGTACCTTTGCGCTGATCACCAATACGCTGGCAAAGGACAAGGAGATTTCCGACCGCTGGCGCGGCTTCCAGGATGTCGCCGACTCGCGCCATCTCAACAACCGCGTCGAGCGCGAGGTGGTGGATGCGCTGGTCGCTTCCGTGCGCGCGGCGTATCCAAAGCTGTCGCACCGCTATTACCGGCTGAAGGCCGGTTGGTTCAAAAAGAAGAAGCTGGCGCATTGGGACCGCAACGCGCCGCTGCCGTTTGCGGCTACCGGTACCATCGCCTGGCCGGAAGCGCAGAAGATGGTGCTGACGGCCTATCGCGGCTTTTCCACCGAGATGGCCTCGATCGCCGAGCGCTTCTTCACCGATCGCTGGATCGACGCGCCGGTGCGGCCGGGCAAGGCGCCGGGCGCGTTCTCGCATCCGACCACGCCGTCCGCGCACCCCTATGTGCTGATGAACTACCAGGGCAAGCCGCGCGATGTCATGACGCTCGCCCATGAGCTCGGCCATGGCGTGCATCAGGTGCTCGCCGCGAAGAACGGCGCGCTGATGGCGCCGACGCCGCTGACGCTGGCGGAAACGGCAAGTGTGTTCGGCGAAATGCTGACGTTCAAGCGGCTGTTGTCGGAGACCAGGAACGCCAGGCAGCGCCAGGCGCTGCTGGCGGGCAAGGTCGAGGATATGATCAACACGGTGGTGCGGCAGATCGCGTTCTACACCTTCGAGCGCGCCGTCCATACCGAGCGCAGGAATGGCGAGCTTACGGCGCAGCGCCTCGGCGAGGTCTGGCTCAGTGTGCAGGGCGAGAGCCTGGGCGATGCGATCGACATCCGCCCCGGCTACGAAAATTTCTGGATGTACATTCCGCACTTCATCCATTCGCCGTTCTACGTCTACGCCTACGCGTTCGGCGATTGTCTGGTGAACTCGCTCTACGCTGTCTACGAGCATGCATCGGAAGGCTTTGCCGAGCGTTATCTCGAAATGCTCGCGGCCGGCGGCACCAAGCATTATTCCGAGCTGCTCAAACCGTTCGGGCTCGACGCCAAGGATCCCAAATTCTGGGACGGCGGACTATCCGTGATTGCCGGAATGATCGACGAACTGGAGACGATGGGCTGACGCCTCCGCTGCAAGAGTGGAGGACTCATGATCGACACGCCGACGCGACGCCTCGTACTCGGAGCTGGCGCTCTCGCCGCCGGCTCGCTGCTTGGAATCGGCAGCGGTGTCGCGCAAGCGACGTTGCCCCCGACGCCCGCTTGCCACGATGGCGACGAGCCGACCCTGGCTCAGACCGAAGGGCCGTTCTTCAAGCCGTCCTCGCCGGAGCGGATCGAATTGCTTGAAGCCGGGATGGCCGGGCAGCCGATCGAATTGGCTGGGTTCGTGCTCACGCGCGGCTGCAAGCCGATCGCGGGCGCGCTGTTGGATTTCTGGCAGGCCGACGACAAGGGCCGGTATGACAATTCCGGCTTCCGCCTGCGTGGCCATCAATTCACTGACGCAGAAGGGCGCTTCCGGCTGCGAACTGTCGTGCCGGGCGCCTATGTCGGCCGTACCCGCCACATCCATGTGAAGGTGCAGCCGCGCGGCGGCCGCGTGCTCACCACCCAGCTTTATTTCCCCGGCGAGGCGAAGAACCGGTCCGACGGCCTGTTTCGCACCGAATTGCTGGTGCGAACCGCCAAGAATGAGGGTTGGCTCGCCGGCCGTTTTGATTTTGTGCTGGGCTAGTTCGGATGGCCGGTTGGTCTTTGGCGTAAAACAATTGTTGAACGCGCCGAATGGCTGTGTTATACATTTTGTATAACGGAGCCTTCGCCATGAATGAGAACCCGAAAGACCTTCGCGCCGACTCCAACGCCCTTCAGGTGCGTAAAATCGGCAACTCAATCGGCTTCATTTTGCCGAAGGATACGGCTGCGCGCTTCAACCTGAAGGAAGGCGACAAACTCTTTCTGATGGAACAGCCCGGGGGAGGCTTTACCCTGACGCCGCACGATCCTGATTTCGAAAAGGCGATGGAGATCGCACGGCGCGGCATGAAGCGGTATCACAACGCGCTGGCCGAACTTGCCAAATGAGTGAGCCGTTTTGGCTCACCCGCCAGATCGTTGTTGCCATCCACGACGAACAACTGACGATTCACGGCGGCGCGAGCGGATTGCGCGACGAGGGCATGCTCGAGTCTGCCCTCGATCGTCCGAAGAACCGATGGGCTTACGAGCAGGCGGATTTGCCTGAACTCGCGGCCGCGTACGCGTTCGGGATCGCGCGTAATCATCCGTTTGTCGACGGCAACAAGCGAACGTCGCTGCTGGCGCTCTACACATTTCTCGGCGTGAACGGCGTCGACTTCATCGTGCCTGAAGCCGAAGCGGCGGCAATCATTCTGGCTCTTGCGGCAGGCGAGGTGAACGAAGAGGGCCTCACCCGCTGGATCAGGGACAATTGGCCTTCCGAATGACCCGATAAGCAGGGTATGACGGCACCGTGCGCCGTTGCCCTGCCAGCGGGATTGCGCTAATTCCTCGCCGAGAATTCGATCCTACTGGGGACACCGATGGCAGATCATAGCGAAGTGGCCTACACGACCGCTGACGGCAACGACTACGAGGCGCATGAGAAGACCTATGAAGGCTTCATCATGCTGGTGAAGTACGGCACCGGTGCCGTCATCGTCATCCTTGCCTTGATGGCGATCTTCCTGACCTGATCTTTCATCCCGTCGGCACCGCCGGGGACGGCGGTGTTTCGGAAAATTCCGTCCGTTCCGGTCCCAAAACCGGTATCCATCCTTGCGGAAATAGCGCTAGCTTTGAGCGCGCGCTCAATCGTGCGCCGCCGGAGGCCCCATGAAGATTGCCGTTGCCAGGGAAATCGATCCGTCCGAGCCGCGGGTGGCGGCCTCGCCCGACACCGTGAAGAAGTTCAGGGCGATCGGCGCTGAAGTCGCCGTCGAGCCGGGCGCGGGCGTCAAGTCTGGTCTGCCGGATTCCGAATTCACGGCCGCCGGCGCCACCGTCAGCGCGGATGCGCTGAAGGATGCCGACATCATCATCAAGGTGAAGCGGCCGGAGGCGTCGGAGCTTTCGCAGTACAAGCGTGGTGCGCTGGTCATCGCGATCATGGATCCCTACGGCAACGAGGCCGCGCTGAAGGCGATCGCGGATGCCGGCGTCGCGGCCTTCGCGATGGAATTGATGCCGCGCATCACGCGCGCGCAGGTGATGGACGTGTTGTCTTCGCAGGCCAACCTCGCCGGCTATCGCGCGGTGATCGAGGGCGCTGAAGCCTTTGGCCGCGCCTTTCCGATGATGATGACCGCGGCCGGCACTGTCCCGGCCGCAAAGGTGTTCGTGATGGGCGTCGGCGTCGCCGGCCTGCAAGCGATCGCGACCGCGCGGCGTCTCGGCGCCATCGTCACCGCGACCGACGTGCGGCCCGCGACGAAAGAGCAGGTGGAATCGCTCGGTGCAAAATTCCTCGCCGTCGAGGACGAGGAATTCAAGAACGCGCAGACTGCCGGCGGCTACGCCAAGGAAATGTCCAAGGAGTATCAGGCCAAGCAGGCCGCGCTCACCGCCGAGCACGTCAAGAAGCAGGACATCGTCATCACGACAGCTTTGATCCCTGGCCGTCCGGCGCCGAAACTCGTCAGCGCCGACATGGTGAAGTCCATGAAGCCGGGTTCGGTGCTGGTCGATCTCGCCGTCGAACGCGGCGGCAATGTCGAAGGCGCCAAGCCGGGCCAGGTGGTCGACATCGATGGCGTCAAGATCGTCGGCTACACCAATGTCGCCGGCCGCGTCGCAGCTTCAGCTTCCGGTCTCTATGCGCGCAACCTGTTCTCGTTCATCGAGACCATGGTCGACAAGGCCAACAAGGCACTGGCCGTGAACTGGGACGACGAGCTGGTGAAGGCCACCGCGCTGACGAAGGATGGCGCCGTCATCCACCCGAACTTCCAGCCGAAATAAGGAGACAAGCCATGGATCATATCGCGCAAGCCGTCGATCCCTTCGTCTTCCGGCTGTCGATCTTCGTGCTCGCCGTCTTCGTCGGCTATTTCGTGGTGTGGTCGGTGACCCCTGCGTTGCATACGCCGCTGATGAGTGTGACGAACGCGATCTCCTCCGTGATCGTGGTCGGCGCGCTGCTGGCGGTCGGTGTGCCCATGATCTCGAGCGGCAGCGGCTGGGCGCGCGGCTTCGGCTTCGTCGCGCTGATTTTCGCCTGCATCAACATCTTCGGCGGCTTCCTCGTCACCCAGCGCATGCTGGCGATGTACAAGAAGAAAGCCAAGTGAGCGGCCTGCACCTCGGGGTATTGAGGAACATTGGGGACCTGAGATGAGCGCCAATCTCTCTGCACTACTGTATCTCGTGGCGGGTGTGCTGTTCATCCTGTCGTTGCGCGGCCTGTCCAGCCCCGCCTCGTCGCGCCAGGGCAATCTGTTCGGCATGATCGGCATGGCGATCGCGGTCGGCACGACGCTGGCCAGCCATCCGCCGGCGGACGGCATCGCCTGGCTGCTGGTCATCCTTGGCATCGCCATCGGCGGGGCGATCGGCGCCGTGATCGCGCGGCGCGTGCCGATGACGTCGATGCCGGAACTGGTCGCGGCCTTCCACTCGCTGGTCGGCATGGCCGCGGTGCTGGTCGCCGCCGGCGCCTTCTACGCGCCCGAAGCTTTCGATATCGGCACGCCCGGCAATATACACGGCTCCAGCCTCGTCGAAATGTCGCTCGGCGTCGCCATCGGCGCGCTGACCTTCACCGGCTCGGTGATCGCGTTCCTTAAACTGTCGGCGCGCATGAGCGGGGCGCCGATCATCTTGCCGGGCCGTCACATCATCAACATTGCGCTGGCGCTGGCGCTGGTGTTCTTCATTTTCGGCCTGGTGCGTTCCGGCAGCGCGCTCGATTTCTGGCTGATCACCATCATCGCGCTGGTGCTCGGCGTGCTCATGATCATTCCGATCGGTGGCGCCGACATGCCGGTCGTGATCTCGATGCTCAACTCCTATTCCGGCTGGGCCGCGGCCGGCATTGGCTTCACGCTGGGCAATTCCGCGTTGATCATCACGGGCGCGCTGGTCGGCTCTTCCGGCGCGATCCTGTCCTACATCATGTGCCACGCGATGAACCGGTCGTTCATCTCGGTCATTCTCGGCGGCTTTGGCGGCGAGACCGCGGCGGCGGCTGGCGGTACCGGCGAGCAGAAGCCCGCCAAGCTCGGCTCGGCTGACGATGCCGCCTTCATCATGAAGAACGCCTCGAAGGTCATCATCGTGCCCGGCTACGGCATGGCGGTGGCGCAGGCCCAGCACGCGCTGCGCGAGATGGCCGACATGCTGAAGAAGGAAGGCGTCGAGGTGAAATACGCGATTCACCCGGTCGCCGGCCGCATGCCCGGCCATATGAACGTGTTGCTCGCCGAAGCCAACGTGCCCTATGACGAGGTGTTCGAGCTCGAGGACATCAACTCGGAATTCGCGCAGGCCGACATCGCCTTCGTGATCGGCGCCAACGACGTCACCAATCCCGCGGCCGAAGAAGACAAGACCTCGCCGATCTATGGCATGCCGGTGCTCCAGGTCTGGAAGGCGGGCACCGTGATGTTCATCAAGCGCTCGCTGGCCTCGGGCTATGCCGGCATCGACAATCCCTTGTTCTATCGCGACAACACCATGATGCTGCTCGGCGACGCCAAGAAGGTGACCGAGAACGTGGTGAAGGCGATGTAAGGCGGCGAGGGATCGTGGCCCTGAACAAGGAATGGCACCGGTCCCATCGCATGCCGCAGAAGGCGACGCGCGAGCAGCGCATCAAATGGCACGCCGCGCATGCTGCCGCATGCGGATGCCGCGTCATCCCGGAAAGTATCCGCCCTGACGTCGAAAAGCTGCTCAAGCGCCGCAAGCGTTAGCGGGCGGCGCAATGACCGTCCTCAAGTGGCTCCTGATCGTCTTTGCCCTCGTCTATCTCGGCGGCCTTGCGGCGCTGTTCCTGTTGCAGCGCTCGTTCCTGTTTCCGATTCCACCCGTAGCCCGCATCGCGCCCGGCGCCGCCGGTTTTCCGCAGGCCGAGGAGCATGTGCTCGACACGGAAGACGGTGAAAAAGTCATCGTCTGGCATGTACCGGCAAAACCAGGCCGTCCCGTGATTCTCTACTTCCACGGCAATGGCGATTTCCTCGCCGGCTTCTTCGGGCGCTTTGACGAGTTGATCGCTGACGGCATCGGCGTGGTCGCGCTTTCCTATCGCGGCTATTTCGGCTCCAGCGGATCGCCGAGCGAGCAGGGGCTGCTGAAGGATGCGGCCGCAGCCTACGCCTTCACGACCGCGCGTTACAGCGCGGATCGGATTGTGGTCTGGGGTTTTTCGCTCGGCACCGGCGTTGCGGTTGCGCTGGCGGCCGAGCAGCCTGTCGGCAAGCTGATCCTGGAAGCGCCCTTCAGCTCGACTGTGGACGTTGCCGCGTCGTTGTTCTGGTACATGCCGGTGCGCCTGGTGATGCGCGATCGCTTCCGCTCCGACGAGCGGATCGCGCGGGTGAAAGTCCCGCTGCTCGTCATGCACGGCACCGACGATCCCGCCATTCCGATCCAGTTCGGCGAACGCCTGTTTGCGCTCGCCAATGAGCCGAAGCGGTTCGTGCGGTTTCCCGGCGGTGGCCACGAGAATCTCGGCGATTTCGGAGCGATTGAAGCCGCACGGCAATTCATCAACGCCGCGAGAGGCTGACGGCGGCCATTGTTTGCTTCATAGTTGTCCCTTGGGACAGCAAGGAATATCGGATGAGCGCACACGGGCCGATGCCGCGATCGGCATGGATATTTCCGGCGCTGGCAATCGCGCTGTTCGCCGCCGCCACCGCGGCCGGCTACGAATTCGCCCCGTCGGCCTTTGGCTGGCTGTTCGCGGTGGTGCTGCTCGTCATCCTGTTCGGCACGGTGTTCGCGGCGGTCCATCACGCCGAGATGATCGCTGAGCGGATCGGCGAGCCTTTCGGCACGCTGCTGCTGACGATGGCCATCACGATCATCGAAGTGGCGCTGATCGCGACCATCATGCTCGGCGACAAGCCTGCGCCGACTCTGGCGCGCGATACCGTGTTTGCGGTGGTCATGATCGTCTGCAACGGCTTGGTCGGACTTTGCATCTTCATCGGCGGCATGCGTTATCGTGAGCAGGACTTCCAGATCACCGGCGCCAACCTCTATCTCAGCGTCTTGTTCGTGCTGGCGACGATTACTCTTGATATGCCGAACTTCACGCTGACCGCCCCGGGGCCGGTCTATTCGGCGGCGCAACTCGGCTTTGTCAGCGTGGTGACATTGCTGCTTTATGCGGTGTTCCTCTACACCCAGACGGTCCGCCACCGCGATTATTTCGTCGGCAGTGCCAACGAGGCAGCTGCCCATGGCGAGGTGATATCGGATCGCATGCTGGCGATCAGCGTCGCACTGTTGCTGGTCGCGCTGCTGTCTGTGGTGCTGTTGTCCAAGAAGTTTTCTGTCGTCGTCGACGTTATTACGGCGAAGATCGGCGCGCCGCCGGCATTTGCGGGCGTGCTGGTCGCGGTCCTGATCCTGCTGCCGGAAAGCGTTGCCGCGATCTCCGCCGCGCGCAAGAACGATCTGCAGAAAAGCATCAACCTGGCGCTTGGCTCGTCGATTGCCACCATCGGCCTCACGGTTCCCGCCGTGGCGGTTGCCGCCTATGCGCTCGACAAGCAGCTCGTGCTCGGGCTCAGCAACCAGCACATGCTGATCATGTTGTTGACCTTCATGCTCAGCATGCTGACCTTCGGTACCGGCCGCACCAATATCCTGTTCGGCATGGTTCACATGGTGGTGTTTGCCGTGTTCCTGTTCATGGTATTCGTGCCGTAACATTTTGGAGAACGAACAATGCTCAGCGCCAAGTCGGACGTTCAGGTCGACACGCCGGAGGTCCGCGTCACCGAGTGGCGGCTGGCGCCGGGCAGCGCCACCGGCCACCACACCCATGAGATGGACTACGTGATCGTGCCGGTCACCGCGGGCGAGATGACCATCGTGGCGCCCAACGGGGAACGCTCGAAGGCGCAGCTTTCCGTCGGGAAATCCTATTTCCGCAAGGCCGGCGTCCAGCATGACGTCCTCAACGAAACGGCAAGCGAGATCGTCTTCCTCGAGGTCGAGCTGAAACCCTGAGCCGTTTGCCCCGACATTCCGGCGGGATGGAACCGGCGTGAGGGAAATCTGCACGGCGGAGCGGCCAATTGCCACCGATCCGTCGCAGTTGATCCCTGAATATGCCCAGAAGTTCCAGCATCAAACCCGCTCGGGGAGTGGCCGGAATGCTCAGTTACGTCAAAGCCTTTACGATGCAGGTCGTGCCCTCGGTGGCGGCTACCATCATCGGGGCCTACATCGTCAACCACTACATTGCGACCCCCAAGACCGGTTCGGAGACGCCCGCCGCGGCGATCGCCCGGCACAAGGCCAAGCCCGCTCCAGAAAAGCCCGCGCCGGAAGCCAAGCCAGCGGAGACCTCCGGCGACGTTGCCAGCCTTCCCGAAGCAGGCGTCAAGGCCAAGGGCATCTCCGAAAAAGCGCTGCTGGAGAAGAACGCTGCGGCCGAGAAGGCGGTGGTCGAGAAGCCCGCGGAAAAGGAGAAGCCCGCGGAAAAAGACAAGGCCGCCGACAAGACCGACAAACCTGCCGAAACCGCCAGCATTCCCGCCGAGTCTCGCCGCCAGCAGGCGGCGCCGCGTGAGAAGACCGCTGCCATCAGGGTCATCCCGCTGACACAGTCCCAGCCTGCTGCGTCGGCACCGGCCGTCGCTGCGCCGGCTTCCGCCCCTGCGGCCGAGGCCGCGCCCGAAGAACGCCGCGACGCCAACGACCTTGCCCGCGCCGCGATCGAGCGGCTGCGCGGCGGCACGCAGGCGGCTGCGCGCGCGCCGGAAACGTCGAAAAATGAAGCTTCGCGAAACGAGCCTTCGCGAAACGAGCCTTCGCGGAACGAGGTCTCGCGAAATCCGGAAGGCTCGCGCGCCTCCGAAGCGTCAACCCCGCAAGTCCTGCGGCCGCTGCCGCCGCCGATCATGGTGTCGGCGCCGCCGAGCGATGCAGTCGATCCAGCCACCTCGCAGCCGCGGCCGCCTTACGCAAACAACGCCCGGTCAGACGATCCGCTGCGCCCGACCCCGCCGGCCGAAATTCCGACGGCGCGGCCGCCGCTGGATCTGCGCGCCGAAATGGCGCCGCGTGAAAAGCCTTCGGTGGCCGATGAAATGCTGTCGGCCGCGAAGTCGATGTTCCAGAACGTCATGCCGAAATAAGCCGGCTGCGATCTAGCCGCCGAGGCGCGCCAGTCCGTTCTTCGCCGCATCATCGCGCGGGCGGATCGCGAGCGCGCGGCTGTAGGAGGCCTTGGCCTTGTCCTTTTCGCCGAGGCGCTCATAGGCCTGCCCGCGATAGCTCCAGGCGGTCGCGCTGTTCGGATCGGCCTGCACGGCCTCGTCGAGATCGGTGACGGCTTCCTTGACCTTGTCGAGCGCAAGATAGCTGGCCGCACGCGCCACCAATGGCTCGGCGCGCTGCGGCGTCAGGCCGTGCGCGGAGGTGAAATCCTCGATCGCCTTCTCGTGCTGCTTTTCGCCCTGGTAGATCAGCCCGCGGCCATACACCGCCTGCGCGTTGTAGGGGTCGAGCGCGAGCGCCTTCTCGAACTCGGCGAGCGCTTCTTCCCGCTTGCCGGAGCGGGCCAGGGTGCGGCCCTGCACGGCGGCCTCCTGCGCATCGCTGATACTCTTGGCACTGATCTCGGGCGCGGGTTGCGCCGCCGGCTTTGGCTGCGCTTCCTTGTCTGGACCGAGCGACCACGATCCCAGATCGAACGAGCATCCGCCAAGCAGCAGCGCCAGCGCGGCGCACCGCGATGTCCTGCCAAGGCCGTTTGTCCTCGAAAAAATCATGCCGGCGAATGCTCCTGCGTCCAATGTCGCAAAGCTGGCCCGCCGGGTTCAAGAACAAACGGGGCAAAAAGAAACGCGGGCACGAGGCCCGCGTCGCATCCCAAATCGTAAAAAGTCTTAGCGCGGTCCGCGGGCGCCACCAGCGCCGCCACGGCTGCCGCCGGCGCCACGGTCGCCGCCCGGGCCGGCGCCGAACACCGGCTTCGGCTTCATCGGCAGCAGGCCTTCGCGCTGCAACTTCTTGCGGGCCAGCTTGCGCGCGCGGCGCACGGCTTCGGCCTTTTCGCGGGCCTTCTTCTCGGAGGGCTTTTCGTAGTGACCGCGGAGCTTCATCTCGCGGAAAATCCCCTCGCGCTGCATCTTCTTCTTCAGCGCCTTGAGGGCTTGATCGACGTTGTTATCGCGGACGAGAACCTGCACGCGGCATCCTCTTTCAATTGATCGGATCGGAATTCGGGAAAAGCGAGAGGCCTGCGAAAACGCCGCCTCTGACCTTTGAGCGCGCGGATGTATCAGACAATTCCGCAAATGTCCACCTGAGCGGCAGCGTTTCAGGCCAAGTTCAGCCACAAAAAGCGGCGAATCTGACGTGGTTCGGCCCTGATTTGGGGCGTACCGCGTCCTGACAGGGCTGTTCCCGGAGTTTTGACCGACCCGGTTACAATCAGGGGAATGCCACATGGACGCGAAGAAATATGCCGCCGAGGCCATCGGCACGTTTTGGCTCACATTTGCGGGATGCGGAAGCGCCGTCATCGCGGCGGGCTTTCCGCAGGTCGGTATCGGACTGGTCGGCGTGTCGTTGGCGTTCGGCCTCAGCGTCGTGACGATGGCCTACGCCATCGGGCATGTATCGGGCTGCCATCTCAATCCCGCCGTCACCCTGGGACTCGCGGCCGGCGGCCGCTTTCCGGTCGGCCAGATCGCACCCTATGTCATCGCGCAGGTGATCGGTGCGATCGCTGCCGCCGCGCTGCTGTACGTGATCGCCAGCGGTGCGCCTGGCTTCGACCTTGCCAAGGGCTTTGCGTCGAACGGCTTTGACGATCATTCGCCCGGCAAATACAGCCTGGTCGCCTGTTTCATCACCGAAGTGGTGATGACCATGATGTTCCTGTTCATCATCATGGGCGCGACCCATGGCAGGGCGCCGGCGGGCTTTGCGCCGCTGGCGATCGGGCTGGCGCTGGTAATGATCCACCTGGTCAGCATTCCCGTCACCAACACGTCGGTGAATCCGGCGCGCAGCACCGGGCCTGCGCTGTTCGTTGGCGGATGGGCGCTGGCGCAGCTCTGGTTGTTCTGGGTCGCGCCGCTGATCGGCGGTGTGCTGGGCGGGGTGATCTATCGCTGGCTCAGCGAAGAGCCGAGTGGCATCGTCGAGGGCGCCAGGCCTGCGTAGCGCGAACCGCGCTACTTCCTGCGCGGCAAGACTTCGGTCACATGGCCCATCTTGCGGCCGGGCCGCGCAGGACCCTTGCCATAGAGGTGAACGGTGGCGCCGGGAACCGTCAGCCATCGTTCATAGCCGTTGATGTCGTCTCCGATCAGGTTGGTCATCAGGACCGGGCCGTGGCGCACCGGCTTGCCGAGCGGCCAGCCGGCGATCGCGCGGATGTGCTGCTCGAACTGCGAGATCGAGGCGCCGTCCAGCGTCCAGTGCCCGGAATTATGTACCCGCGGGGCGATCTCGTTGACCAGCACCTTCGGCCCGTCCGCCTCCTGCACCACGAACATTTCGACCGCGAGCACGCCGACATAGTCGAGCGCGTTCGCGATCCTTTCGGCGATGCCGCGCGCCTCGGCGGCAAGTGCATCGGAAATGGCAGCGGGTACGCGCGAGAATTTCAGGATGTGGTCGCGGTGTTCGTTCTCGGTGACGTCGAAGCATTCCACATCGCCGTCGGCGGAGCGGGCGGCGATCACGGAAATCTCGCGCTCGAACGGAATGAACGCTTCGAGGATTGCGGATTTGGTGCCGAGGTCCTCCCAGATCTCGCCGATGTCGTCGCCTTCGCGGATGATCGCCTGGCCCTTGCCGTCATAGCCGAAGCGGCGGGTTTTGATCACGGCGGGCAGGCCGATTTTCGCGACGGCGGCACGCAGCGTCTCCAGTGAGAAGACGTCGGCGTAGTCGGCGGTGCCGATGCCGAGCCTCGTGACGAAATCCTTTTCGATCAGGCGGTCTTGCGTGGTTTCCAGAATCTTCTGCGCGGGCAGTACCGGGCGGCGCGCTGCCAGCACCATGGCGGTCGCGGCCGGCACGTTCTCGAATTCATAGGTGATGACGTCGACATCGTTGGCGAACAGCTCCAGCGCCTCGACATCGGCATATTCCGCGCAGGTCGCGTTCAGCACCACGTCGAAAGCCGGCGAATCCGGATCCGGCGAAAACACCTGGCACTTGAGGCCGAGCCGTGCGGCCGCCATCGCCAGCATCCGGCCGAGCTGCCCGCCGCCCAGAATGCCGATGGTGTCTCCCGGCTTCAGCTTCACTGGCTTGAGCTGCGCCTTGTTCTTGACTTGGGCTTCAGCCGTCACGCCGATCCCTCCGGGCGCTCGGCAACCCCATCGGTCTGCTGCTTGCGCCAGCCGGCCAGTCTCGTTGCCAGCGCCGGGTCGTTCAGCGCGAGCACGCTGGCCGCCAGCAGCGCCGCGTTGATGGCGCCGGCCTTGCCGATCGCGAGCGTGCCGACCGGAATGCCTGCCGGCATCTGGACGATGGAATAGAGCGAATCGACACCCGCCAGCGCCTTGGATTCAACGGGAACGCCGAACACCGGCAGTTCCGTCAGCGACGCCGCCATGCCCGGCAGATGCGCCGCGCCGCCGGCGCCGGCGATGATCACCTTGAAGCCGGCCGCCTTGGCCCCCTTGGCGAAGGCGAACAGCCGGTCCGGGGTGCGATGGGCGGAAACGATGCGTTTTTCGCTTGCGACGCCGAGCGCGGCCAGCGTTTCGGCGGCATGGCGCATGGTCTCCCAGTCGGACTGGCTTCCCATGATGATGGCGATCGGGGCGGTCATACGGTCAATTCTGTTCGGGAATCCAAAAGCATAGGCCGATTATAGGGTCGGCCCGGGGCTGATCCAAGGCGTGGCAAGAGAAGAGGAATGGACTATCCTGTCTTGGTGAATCCCGGCAAGCCTTGATATGCGGGCCTCAACAAGGATGGGCATGACCAAAAAAAGGAGGGCCGGCGCCTCGGGGCCTGCAAAAGGTGGAAAACGTGGCGCTGCGGCCCGCAAAGCCGCCCCGCGCCGGGAGCGGCAGCCCGCCGTCCGGCCGGCCGCGCCGAGCGACTCAAAGCCGACCGTCCGGCGCCTGCGGAACGAACTGGCCAAGGCCCTGGCGCGGATCGAGGAACTGAAGGCATCCGCCGAAACCGACTTCCTGCTCGATATCCTCAATCGCCGCGGCTTTGAGCGTGAGCTGACCCGCGCCATCGCCTTCATGAACCGCTATCACGCCAGCGGCGCGCTGATCGTGCTCGACGTCGACCGCCTGAAGCCGATCAACGATGAATTCGGGCATGCTGCCGGCGATCAGGTGCTGAAGGCGATCGTCACCGCCGTGCTGCGCGAGGTGCGCGCCTCCGACGTGGTCGGCCGGCTCGGCGGCGACGAGTTCGCGGTGCTGCTATGGAATCTCAGCGAGACCGACGCGCGGGCGAAGGCAGCCGCGCTGGAAGAGACCATCGATGCGCTGAGCTTCACGTTCCGCGGCACGGCGGTGACGACGGGCGCCTCCGCCGGCGTCGCCATCCTCAACAGCCATTGCGATCCGCGTCGGGCGCTCGAGGAGGCCGACAGCGCCATGTATGTGCGCAAGGCGCAGCGAAGGCACGAGAAGGAAGCTTGACCGCTTTCTCCGTCGTCATCGCTTCTCGCAATGACGACAACTTACAGCCCGCTCAAATCCTCCGGCACATTGCCGAATTTCCGCAACAAATGCGCATCGCCGAATTCGCCGATCATGGGATCGCCGGTACGGCTGAAGGCGACCGCGCCGATGCTGCCGGGAATGCGCGACATCATCTCGGCGCGGCGCAGCGCCGTGGTCGCGCTCTGGCACTCCTCAGCCGCGCCCGCGACCATGTCGCCGCTCTCGTCCTGCATGAATGGCAATGCGACGTAATAGGTGACATCGGCCATCGCTCGCTCCGTTCGGCCGGTCAGGCCGCGTTGCTGCGTGAAACTGATTTGGTGGGCGCGCAGCCGGCAGCGACGGCTGCCTGCAATTCTTCCAGCTCCGCCTCGAGATATTCGTTCGCCATGATCAGCGCCTTGATGGTCGAGCGCAGGTTGCCGTCGCACATCGCAATCGCCTGGTCGCAGGCCTGCTCGTAACGGCTGTTGTCGAGAAGTTGAGACGGTGCGGACATGGCAAACTCCCGTTTGGCTTGATCAGTATGTTCTCTTTTTGTTCTCGTTGAGTCAAGGGGACCTGAACAGATTTTTCGCTTCGCCTGAAGCTGCCGATGGCGCACTCGCCGATGATCGTTCGGCGCGATGCCTCCATCTTCGGTATCCGGAACCAAAAGCAGCATTTGCTTCTTAGTGCTGATCGGGAGTGCGGATGTATGGGTTCTTCGTCTTCAACACGGCCTGTCGTCTTGGTCGTCGAGGACGAACTGCTGTTGCGGATCAATGCGGCCGAGATAGTTGCCGATGCGGGCTTCGAGGTGATCGAAGCCGCCAGCGCCGATGAGGCCATCGACATCCTCGAAGCAAGGCGCGACATCACGGTCGTGTTTACCGATATCCAGATGCCCGGCTCGATGGACGGGCTGAAGCTGGCGCGCGCGGTCAGCGGCCGCTGGCCGCCGATCAAGATCGTCGCGACGTCAGGTCTTGTGGATGTCGGGGAAAAGGATCTGCCGGAGGGCGGCCGGTTTCTTGCAAAGCCCTACAGCCCGGAAGCGATCGCGGGCCTGCTTCGGGAACTGACCGCTGCCGCTAAGCGATAATATCGGGCGTGATCTGGTCTTCGATGAAGGCGATGCGGTCGCGCAATTGCAGCTTGCGTTTTTTCAGCCGCTGGAGCCGCAGTAAATCCGGCGCCGGGGACTGGTGCAGGGCGTCGATCGCCGCGTCGAGGTCGCGGTGCTCCTGCTGTAGCCGCGCAAGTTCGGCCTGGAGTTCGCGCTCATCTTCGTCGGTCATGGTGTATTTAACTGAAAAGCACGATGAGGTTGCGTACGGTCTGGGGCCGCCCTTGCTTGCGAATATCGTCCTTGCCGGCGGCCCGTGCAAGCCGGCCCGGTTCCATAGTCACGTTTCGTTACAGATAATCCGAAAATATGAAAGCCGGGTTTTACGGATTCCCATCGACAGATTTTCGGTCTTGTGTAGACTTGCGCGTCCGGATCGAATCTGAGGTTTCACCTACCGAGGAGATTTCGTATGGCAATACAGGCGCATCTTGTTGAGCTTGAACGCAAGCACAAGATACTAGAAGAAGAACTGCATGAAGCGCTCGTGCACCTTTCCACAGACGACCTGCAAATTGCCGAACTAAAGCGACGAAAGTTGATGGTGAAGGACCAGATCGAGCGGTTGAGGCATACCGCCGAAGCCACGGTCCACTGATAAGCTCCAAGCCAGCCGCACAGAACGTGCCCTCCGCAGCAGGATGAGCGCCTATGCGCTCGTCCTCCGGGGAGCACGCGATACACCGGCCATGTCAGCCACATGGTCGGCGATGGCGAGCGACGACGTCAATCCCGGTGATTCGATCCCGAACAGGTTGATCAGACCGGCGACGCCGTGATCGGCTGGGCCTTGCATCAGAAAATCCTGCCGTGCCACCGCTGGCGGCACGATCTTCGGGCGGATGCCGGAATAACTCGGCATCAGCGCGCCGTCCGGCAGCGTTGGCCAGTATTTGCGGATCGCCGGATAGAATTTTTCCGCCCGCGCGGGGTCGACCGCGTAGTCGATGCTATCAACCCATTCGACGTCGGGCCCGAAGCGGGCCTGGCCGGCCATGTCGAGCGTGAGATGCACGCCGAGCCCGCCGGGCTCGGGCACGGGATAGATCAGGCGCGAGAACGGCGCCCGCGCGCTACAGCTAAAATAATTTCCCTTGGCAAGATAGGGCGGTGGGATCAGTGCGATCGGCATGCCCTCGATGCTGCGCGCAACCGCCGGCGCGCCCAGCCCGGCCGCATTGATCAGGAGGTCGCAGGCGAGCGACATCGGCGCTTCGCCGCCGGCTTCAAGCTCGATGTGGCCGGCGGTTGCCCTGGCGCGTTCCAGCGGGGTGTAAAAGGCAAACGCCGCGCCGGCCGCTTCGGCCTCGCCGCGCAACGTCAGCATGTAGGCATGGCTGTCCACAATGCCGGTGGAAGGCGACAGCAGCGCGGCGTCGCAATTCAGCGCCGGTTCCAGCGCGCGCGCCGCCTTGCCCGAAAGTGTCTGCATGTCGGCGACCCCGTTGGCCTCGGCGTGGGCGCGGATCGATTGCAGCTTTTCGGTTTCCGCCGGCGTGGTGGCGACGATCAGCTTGCCGCAATTGCGGTAGGGGATGCCGTGCTCGTCGCAGTAGCGATAGAGCGCCTGCTTGCCGGCCACGCACATCCGCGCCATCCAGCTTCCGGCCGGGTAGTAGATGCCGGCATGAATCACCTCGCTGTTGCGCGAGGAGGTCACCGTGCCGATGCCCTCGGCTTCCTCCAGCACGATTACTTCGCGCCCGGAGAGAGCCAGCCGCCGTGCAACCGCAAGGCCGATCACACCGGCCCCGACAACGACGCAATCCACTCTGTCCATCTGCATCCATCCGGATTCCGCCGAGCCCGGCGGGCCTTCGGCAGCGCTCGTCTATTGGTGTTCCGTTAACGGATGCCTTCGGTCAACCCGTTGGATTGGTTCGAAATATGCCTGCCGCTACCCCGCGTTAGTGAAGCATTAATCACGTCAGGGCAATTGCCGTTATTTAAGTCACATTTTTGGGTTGTATGGGTAGGCGTTTACCCGATCCAAACCCGTGGGAACAGACACTCCGGCGCGGAAATGCGCGGGTGACTGATGGCTGACAAGAACTGGCAGGCAGGCAGCAAGAATTTAATTCCTGCGGCAGCCGTCGTGTGCCTTGTCGCCATTGCGCTTCCGCATGGCGACGCCAAGGCCGCGTCCGGCGGTTTCGCTCCGGCAAGCTATGTCGGCTCGCTCGATCCCCACCTGATCTGGGAATTGCTGATCGGCGGCATCGTCGTGACCTCGTTCCTCGGCGCGATCGCGTTGTGGGTGGCTTCGTCGTTGCGCAAGGCCAAGCGATCGCAGTTCCGCCGCAACGCCTTCATCAGCTCCGCGCTGAACCACCTCAATCAGGGCGTCGTGATGACCGATCCGAAGGGGCGGATCGCGTTCTGCAACGATCGCTATCTCGAGATCTACGGCCTTACCCGCGCCGACGTTCCCACCGGCATGGACGCGCCGGCGCTGCTGGAGTTGCGCCGCCAGCGCGGCGTGCTTGATGTCAGCCCCGAGGATTTCTACGCCAGGGCGGCGACCCCCGAGGGCCTCGTGACCGAACTGCCCGACGGCCAGGCCGTCCTGGTCAGGTATTTTACCCTGCCGAACGGCGGCTCGATTGCGACGCACCTCGATTGCACGGACCAGCGCAAGCTCGCGCGCAAACTGTCGTCGACCACCCAGTTCCTGGAATCGGTGCTCGATAACGTGCCGGTCTGCGTCGCCGCCAAGAACATCGAGGACGGCCGCTACATCTTCGCCAACCGCGCCTTCGAGCGTTTTTCGCGCTTCTCACGCGATCACATTATCGGCAAGCGCGCCGAGGAGATTTTCAGTTCGGCTACCGCGGCGGCCATCGTCAAGGCCGACGAGGCGGCGTTGGCGGCGCCGGAAGGCTATCATCGCAACGAATTCCAGGTCGAGCGCGGTTCGCAGAAGCGCGTCCTCGCCTCCAACCGCGTGATCGCGCGCAACGAAAAGGGCGAGCCGGAATTCCTGATCGCGCTGTTCGACGACGTCACCGACCGCCGCTCGCTGTCGCGCGAACTGGAGAACACCAAGAAATTCCTCGAGCTCGTGGTCGACAATATCCCGGTCTCGCTGATCGTCGAGCGCGTCAGCGACGGCAAATACCTGCTTGCCAACCGCAGCGCCGAGACCATCCTCAACCGCCGCCGCGAGGACGCAACTGGCCTGACCGCCACCGACATCTTCAACCCGCGCGAGGCAAAACTGATCGTCGCGCGCGACGAGGCGGCGATCAAGAAACGCGGCCTGCTCACCGAAGAACATCCGATTTCGACCAAGGACGGCCTGCGGCTGTTCCTGACCCGCCGCATGACCGTGCTGGATGAAGCCGGCGAGCCGCAATACCTGATCAAGACCCACGAGGACGTCACCGACCGCCGCCAGACCGAATCGCGGATGGCGCATATGGCCTATCATGACGGCCTGACCGATCTTCCGAACCGCGCCGCCTTCCTACAGGCGCTGACCCAGATGATCGAGGCCTGCGCCGATACCGACGAGGAATTCGCGGTGCTCTGCCTCGATCTCGACGGGCTGAAGGAAATCAACGACGTGTTCGGCCATGCCATGGGCGACAAGCTGCTGATCGAGGTGTCGCGCCGCCTACAGGACTCCGCGCGCGGCGGCGTGGTGGCGCGGTTGTCCGGTGACGAGTTCGGCCTGATCATCGACGGCAAGCAGCCTGAGGCGGGCATTGAACTGGCGCGAAAGCTTGCCGTGGCGCTCGCGGAGGAATTCCAGATCGACGGCAAGTCGGTGCGCACCGGCTGCACCACCGGCATCTCGGTGTTCCCGCACAACGGTTCGGATGCGGCTTCGCTGCTTGCCAATGCAGGCGCCGCCCTGTTCCGCGCCAAGCAGAAATCGCGCGGCACCATCAGCGTATTCGAGCCGGAAATGGACCAGCAGATCCGCGACCGCCGCGTGCTGCACCAGGACCTCTCGGTCGCCATCAGGAACGGCGAACTGTCGCTGCACTACCAGCCGCAGGCGGCCTCCGGCCACACGGTTGCAACCAGCACAGTGATCGGCTTCGAGGCGCTGGCGCGCTGGATGCATCCGGTGCGCGGCTTCGTCTCGCCGGGCGATTTCATTCCGCTGGCGGAAGAGAGCGGCCTGATCGTCGAGATGGGCGAATGGATCCTTCGCGAAGCCTGCCGCGAAGCGGCCTCCTGGCCGGTGCCGATGCAGATCGCGGTCAACCTGTCGCCAGCGCAGTTCATGCATGGCGACGTGGTCAGCCTCGTGCACTCGATCCTGCTGGAAACCGGCCTGGCGCCGGGCCGGCTGGAGCTGGAAATCACCGAGGGCGTGCTGATCGAGGATTTTGACAGGGGTCTGGCGCTGTTGCGGCGGCTGAAGGCGCTCGGCGTGCGGATCTCGATGGACGATTTCGGCAGCGGCTATTCCTCGCTCAGCTATTTGCAGGCGTTCCCGTTCGACAAGATCAAGATCGACCGCGCGTTCGTCATCAATCTCGGCAAGAACCCGCAATCGGCGGCGATCGTCCGCGCCGTCATCGATCTCGGCCACGGCCTCGAAATGTCGATCGTCGCCGAGGGCGTCGAGACCGCCGAGCAGCTTGCCTTCCTGGCCCAGGAAGGCTGCGATGCCGTACAGGGCTATCTGCTCGGCAAGCCCGCGCCGATCGGACATTTTTCGGCGCTGATCGGCCGTAGCGTCATCAACGCCATGGAGCCCGCGCGCAAGACCGGTTAGATGTGGTGACGTTAGGTCACTTGCATCAGCGTTGCGTATGGCGGACTACGATCTTGCAATCCTCGGCGGCGGGCTGAACGGCGTCAGCATCGCGCGCGACGCTTCAGGACGCGGCCTTCGGGTGATCCTGCTGGAGCAGGGCGATCTTGGCTCCGGCGCATCCTCGGCCTCGCCAAGGCTGATCCATGGCGATCTGTCGGTGCTGGAACGGCGGGATTTTTTTCGCGTCCGTGCCGCGCTTTCCGAGCGCGACGTCTGGCTCAACATCGCGCCCCATCTGGTGCGGCCGATGCGCTTTGCGATTCCCGCCCATGCCGATGAGCGCCAGCCCTGGGTGCTGCGGGCGTGGCTTTTGCTTTACGATCGGATCGGTGCGCGACGGCGTCTGCCGGCTTCCGCCACCGTCGACGTTACCCATCATCCCGTCGGTGATGCCTTGAAGCGGCCGTTCGGAACCGCCTTCGAATATTCCGATTGTGTGGTCGATGATTCCCGCCTGGTCGTGCTCAATGCGGTGGATGCCGCCGAGCGCGGCGCCGATATCCGTACCGGCGCGCGCTGCGTCCGCGCCGACCGCAGCGACATCTGGCGCCTGGTCATGATCGACCGCGGCCATCGCAAGATCGTCACCGCCCGCGCGCTGGTGAACGCCACAGGCGCCTGGACCGCCTCGGTGGCCGACACCGTGCTGCGCGTGCCGGCGCCGCCGCTCGGCACCACCCAGATCGGCCAGATCGTGGTGCGCCGCCTGTTCGACAGCGACAATGTCTACGTGTTCCAGAACAACGACCGGCGGCTGATCTTCGCCAGTCCCTATGAGCGCGATTTCACGCTGATCGGCACGGTCGGCCATCCATTCCGTGGCGATCCGGCCATCGTCGCGATGGGCGCCGGCGACGTCGCCTATCTCTGCGACGCCGCCAACCGCTATTTTCGCGAGCGGGTCGAAACATCCGATGTGCTGAGGGTGGTATCGGGCGTGAACTCGGTGATGGGTGCGAGCGCGCGCGGCGCGCTGCGCGACGGATCGATGAGCTTTGATGCCAGACGCGGCAAGGCGCCTCTGTTGACGATCTTCGGCGGCGACATCACCACCGCCAGGCTACGCGCCGAGCGGGCGGTCACGAAGCTGACGGCGTTCTATCCGATGTTGCCGCGCTGGACCGCGAAGACGCCGCTGCCCGGCGGCGATTTCGACTGGGCCAAATTCGAGGACGAGGTCGATGAAGCCCGCGCCCGCTGGAAATTCCTCGGCGAGCACCAGGCCCGCCGCATGGTCGCCGCCTACGGCTCGCGGCTGGTTTCGATCCTGGGCGAGGCAAAAGAAAAATCCGATCTCGGCCCAGCCTTCGGCCCCGAGCTGACCGGCGCAGAAGTGTGCTACCTCATGGCAAAGGAATGGGCGCGCTTTCCCGACGATATCCTGTGGCGGCGCTCAAAGCTCGGGCTGACCATGCCCGCCGCGGACCGCGAAGCGCTCGCGGCGTTCATGGCGGCGGGCTCCTAGCGGGTCTTCGGCATCTCGCCGGGATCGCGAGCCGCATGGCGGATCGCGTGGATCACAATCTCATCTTCCGCCACTTCATAAAAGATGAGAAAGGGGTACGGCGCCGTGGTTAGTCGGCGGATCGTTGGATCGTCGGTGCGGGCTCCGATATAGGGATGACTCAGAAGTAGCCCAGCAACATGCTGGATGCGTCTCTGGACTCGCTGCGCTCCCTGAGGTGAAGCCGCTGCAATGTAGTCCAGGAGAGAGTTCAGGTCGGCAAGCGCCGGAAGGGTGTATCGGAGTTTCACAGGCCGTGTTTGGCCCATGTGGCGCGCACCTGCTCATCGGTTGCGAATTCACCTCGGGCGGCCGCCTCCCTGGAAGCTGCAATAGCTGCCCTCTCGTCATCAGACAGCGTAACGACAGGCGCGTCGTCGACGCCGGCAAGCTGAAGGACGACGCGGGCAATATCATCCTGAGCGTCTGCCGGGAGGTTCCGAGCGATTTCGACGGCTTGATCGAGCAGTTTGGTCATGCCTGGAATGATACGCCTTTCAAGGGGGGCGCGAAACCGGATTCTTCCAGCTATCGAACATCAGTGTTCAGCGTCTCACGTCTCCCGCGCGCCCTCGCGGAAATCGGTCGGCGTCGCGCCAAAACGGCGGCGGAAGACGCGGTTGAAATAGGAGATGTCGTTGAAGCCGCTGTTGTGCGCGATCTGCGCGATGGTCAGGTGAGCGTGGCGGGGATCGCGCAACAGGCGGCTGACGCGCGTCAGCCGCTCGCCGAGCACGAAATGGGTGAACGAGGTGCCTTCCTGCTCGAACAGCTTTCGCACATAACGCGCGGAGATGCCGTGGCGGCCGGCGACGATTTCCGACGACAGGTCGTTGCGGCCGAGCATGGCGACGATATCCGACTTCAGCGCGCGCAGCCGCGCGGCCTTGGCGCCCGTCCGCGCCATCTCGGCATGGTCGCCGCGCGCGCCGAGCGCCAGCGAAGCAAGGTCGAGGATGTGGGAGGAGGTCGAGCGCGCGACGTCAGCATCGGCAAGTTCATCGGCGGCCAGCACCGCGTCCAGATATTTGACCAATAGCCGCAGCGCCGCGTTGTGTTCCGGGATCGGTCGCCCGTAGGCGGCCGTGTAGTTCGGCGCAAGCTCGGCGATCGCGGGGCGCGCCAGCGCCAGCGTGATGAAGCTGCCCTGCGTATGCAGCGTGCTGACCGAGGGATCGCTGGCGGCCACCACGCTGGCGCTGCCCGGGCCATCGATCAGCTCCTGGCCGAATTGCGTGGCGGACGCGTTGCCGCTGCGCAGCAGGCTGATCGCGACGATGTCGCGGCCCTGCTTCAGCAGTTCCGGCGTGACGCGGTAATGCGCCGGCGAACGCGAGCCGGCTGCGATGCTGACATTGGGCAGCAGGTTGAAGGTTACGTCGGCGTGAAACGGCGCTTCGCCGATCGGCTCGATGTCGACATTGGCGATGCCGCGTCCATACACCTCGCGCCACATCGAAAGCCGCTTCTCGTCCGGGAACGTCCTGGTCGAGATGTGCACGCGCCGCTGTGATCCGATATCAAGCATCGGTACCCCGATCGAAAATTATTCTCGAAGAGGTAGTCGCATCCAGATCGGAACGCGTTCATGCCGCTGACATCTAATTTTCGGCGCCTGATAGTCGGGGACTTCCCGGCGCGAACCGGTTGAGCCGACGCCGATCCGCCGCTAGCTTGCGGCGGGATATGGGCCGAAGGGGATCATGGCCGAGGAAATACAGAAATCCGAACCGGAGTTGGAGCGCGCCGCGGAGCCTGCGAAGATCGAGCCGCCGGTCGTTGCCGCGTCATTGCCGATCAAGCTGGAGCCGGACATGCCGCTGCTGCGCATCGAGGCGGTGGCGAAAAAATTCGGCAATTTTCGCGCGGTCGACCACGTCTCGCTCGATGTGCGTGCCGGCGAGTTTTTTGCGCTGCTGGGCCCGAGCGGCTGTGGCAAGACCACGCTCCTGCGCATGCTCGCCGGCTTCGAGACGCCGGACGAGGGCCGCATCCTGCTTGGCGGCAAGGACATCGCCCACGTGCTGCCGCACGAGCGGCCCGTGAACATGATGTTCCAGAACTACGCGCTGTTTCCGCATCTGTCGGTGCGCGACAATATCGCCTTCGGCCTCAAGCGCGCCGGCATGGCGCGGGTCGACATCGAGACGCGCGTGGCGGAGATGATGGCGCTCGTCAGGCTCGAGGGCATGGAGAAGCGCAAGCCGGACCAGCTTTCCGGCGGACAGCGGCAGCGGGTGGCGTTGGCGCGCGCGCTGGCGCGGCGTCCGCAGGTGCTGCTGCTGGACGAGCCGCTGGCGGCGCTCGACAAGAAGCTGCGCGAGAGCACCCAGCGTGAGTTGATGGAATTGCAGCGCCGGCTCGGCATGACCTTCATCGTCGTCACCCACGACCAGGAGGAGGCGATGACGATGGCAAGCCGCATCGGCGTGATGGATGCCGGCCGGCTCGATCAGGTGGCGACCCCGCGCGATCTCTACGAGGCGCCTGCCTCGCGCTGGATCGCCGAGTTCGTCGGCGACATCAACCTGTTCGAGGGCCAGCCGGGTGCCGCCGAAGGGGGCCGCCTTGCGGTTTCGACGCGTGATGCCGGCACGCTCTACGTTACCGAACCGCGCAAGGCGCTGAAGGGCGCCGTGAGCGTCGCCATCCGGCCCGAAAAGGTAAAGTTGTCACGCCGCGCCCCGGCTGTGGACGAAGCGAATGCTTTCAATCGGCTGGAGGGCACCATCACGGATGTGAGCTACCTCGGCGGGCAGACCACCTACAAGGTCAAGCTCGACTCCGGCGCGACGGTAAGTTCGACGATGGCCAACACCACGCGGATCGTCGATGCCTATCTTGCCGGCCAGCGCGTGGTGGCCTGGTTCACATCGGACGATTGCCTGGTGCTGGATCAATGAGCGCGCGTCGTATCTTCGCTCGTCCGGCACGCTTTGCGGCGATCGCGCCTTACCTCTGGATGGTGCTGTTCTTCCTGGTGCCGTTCGGCTTCGTGCTGAAGATCGCGCTGTCGCAGACCGCGATCGCACAGCCGCCCTACGTGCCGGTGTTCGACTTCATGGGCGGCCGCGAGGCGATCACGGCGGCGCTCGAGCAATTGTCGTTCGACAATTTCAAGCTTTTGGTCTCGGATGATCTCTACATCCTGTCCTATTTGCGCAGCCTCACCGTCGCGCTGGTCTCGACCGCGATCCTGCTGTTGATCGGTTACCCCATCGCCTACGGCATGGCGCGGCTGCCGCAACGCTGGCAACCTGTCGCGATGATGCTGGTGATCGTGCCGTTCTGGACCTCGTTCCTGATCCGCATCTATGCCTGGATCAATATCCTTCAGCACGACGGTCTGCTCAACACCGTGCTGCTCAAGCTGCATCTCGTCTCGGCGCCGCTGGTGTGGCTCTCGACCGACAGCGCGATGTATATCGGCATCGTCTATTCCTATCTGCCGTTCATGATCCTGCCGCTCTATGCGACGCTGGCGAAGATGGATGTCTCGCTGCTGGAGGCCGCGGCCGATCTCGGCGCCTCGCCCCGGCAGGCCTTTTGGCAGGTGACCGTTCCGCTCTCGCTGCCGGGCGTCGGCGCCGGCGCGCTGCTGTGCTTCATCCCGATCGTCGGCGAGTTCGTGATCCCCGATCTGCTGGCGGGATCGGATGCCATGATGATCGGGCAGACGCTGTGGTTGGAATTCTTCACCAACAAGGATTGGCCGGTGGCTTCGGCCGTCGCCGTCGTGCTGCTGGTTCTCCTTGTCGCACCGCTCTTGCTGTACGAGCGGCTGCAGCACCGGCAATTGGAGGCGCGCTGATGGCCTCCCGCCGAATCAACCGGATCACGCGCTTCAACGTTACCGCACTCGCGCTCGGTTTTGCGTTCCTCTATCTGCCGATCGTCATCCTCGTCATCTATTCCTTCAACGACTCGCGGCTGGTGACGGTGTGGGGCGGCTGGTCGCTGCGCTGGTACCGTGAATTCTTCAACGACCGCGCCATGCTGGACGCGGCCTGGATGAGCCTGCGGGTCGCCGCGGTATCGGCGACGATCGCCACTATCCTGGGTACGCTCGCAGCCGTGGCGCTCACGCGCGGTGAACGTTTTGGAGGGCGCATGCTGTTCTCCGGTATGCTCTACGCTCCACTCGTGATGCCCGAAGTGATTTCCGGCCTGTCGCTGCTGCTCCTGTTCGTCGCCCTCGATGCCGGCCGCGGCTTCTGGACCGTCACCATCGCGCACACGACGCTCACCATGTGTTTCGTCACCGTGGTGGTGCAGTCGCGGCTCGGGCAGATCGACCGCAGCCTGGAAGAGGCGGCGATGGATCTCGGCTGCAATCCCGCGCAGGCGTTCCTGTCGGTGACGCTGCCGCTGATCATTCCGTCGATCGCCGCGGGTTGGATGCTCGCCTTCACGCTGTCGCTCGACGACGTCGTGATCGCAAGCTTCACCACCGGCCCCGGCTCGGCAACGCTGCCGATCCGAATATATTCCGAGGTGCGGCTGGGTGTAAAACCGGAGATCAACGCCATATGCACCATGGTGATCGCGCTGATTGCGATCGTGATCACGGCGGCGTCATTTGCCTCGCGGCTGTCGAGGGTGCAAGGCGAGAGTGCTGCGCCGCTGTAAACAAGAAGATGGGAGCTCGAGGAATGGCCGAACCGTCCGAATATGTGCCGCCGAAGGTCTGGACCTGGAACAAGGAAAGCGGCGGACGCTTTGCAAGTATCAATCGTCCTATCGCAGGCCCGGCGCACGAGAAGGAATTGCCGGTCGGCAAGCATCCGCTGCAACTTTATTCTCTGGCAACGCCGAACGGCGTGAAGGCGACCGTGATGCTGGAGGAACTGCTGGCAGCCGGCCACAAGGGCGCGGAATATGACGCCTGGCTGATCAAGATCGACGGCAACCAGTTCGGCAGCGGTTTTGTCGCGGTCAACCCGAACTCCAAGATTCCGGCACTGATGGATCGCAGCGGACCGAAGCCGATCCGGGTGTTCGAGTCGGGTGCGATCCTGGTGCATCTGGCCGAAAAGTTCGGCGCGTTCCTGCCGACCGAACCGGCGTCGCGCGCGGAGTGCCTGTCGTGGCTGTTCTGGCAGATGGGCTCCGCGCCGTTTCTCGGCGGCGGCTTTGGCCATTTCTATGCGTATGCACCGACCAAGATCGAATACGCCATCGACCGCTATGCGATGGAGGTGAAGCGCCAGCTCGACGTGCTCGACCGCCGCCTTGCGGAAAGCGAATATCTCGCCGGTCCCGACTATACCATCGCCGACATCGCGACGTGGCCCTGGTACGGCGGCCTCGCCAAGGGCGTGCTCTATGGCGCTGCCGAATTCCTTTCCGTGCACGAGTACAAGCACGTCAACCGCTGGGCCGATCAGATCGCCAAGCGTCCGGCGGTGCGGCGCGGCCGCATGGTCAACCGCATCTCGGGCGATCCCGCAAGCCAGTTGCACGAGCGGCATGATGCCAGCGACTTCGAGACGAAGACGCAGGACAAGCTCGACGAGGGCGCTGCGACCGTCACGATTTGACCGCGCCCGCCGTCAGGCCGCCGACCATGTAGCGGCGGAACGCGTAGTAGATTGCGGCTGGCGGCAGCGCGTAGATGAAGCCGGTGGTCATCAGCAGTTCCCACGGCGAATCGTCGGCGGCGAGGAAATTGCCGAGCGCGACGGGGAGGGTGATGTCGGTGTCCTTGGAGAGCAGCAGGAACGCGTAGAGATATTCGTTCCACGCGAGCAGGATGGCGTAGGTGCCGATCGCGACCAGCGACGGCATCATCAGCGGCACATAGACCAGGCGAAACAGTTGCAATGTCGTGGCGCCGTCCATGGTGGCGGCTTCATCGAGCTCGACCGGCAGCTTGTCGGAAGCCTGCTTGAGCACCCAGATCGCATAGGGCGAGGCGATCGTCACCATCGCGAGGATCAGCGACCAGTGATTGTTGAGCAGGCCGTAATTGCCCATGGTCCGGTACATCGGCACGGCGAGGAACGCGGCCGGAATGAAATAGGTGAGCAGCGCCAGATTCATCACCCAGCGGCCGCCGGGCACGCGCAACCGTGAGATCGCGAACGCGGCGGCAGTCGCGACAATCAGCGTCAGCGCGCCGGCGGCGAGCGCGATCACGGTCGAATTCCAGAACTGGATCCAGAAGTCGCGCAGGAAGTAATGCTGCTGGTAGAACACGATCTTGAAATTGTGCAGCGTCGGATGATCCGGCCAGAGCTTGCCGGCGAAGGCGTCCTGCTTGGGCGAGATCGCGAACAGGAACATGTGATAGATCGGAATCATCGTCCAGATGAACACCGGGATGCCGATCAGCAGCAGCTTTGTCTCATTGCCGACTTCGCGGAGTGTGGGCAGCTTCATCGCGACAACCGTTTCATCATGAAATAGACCAGCGGCAGCACCAGCGGCATCGCGCAGACGATCGAGGCCATCGCAAGGCTGAGCTGGTCGAGGCGGAGATAGCGGATGCCGAGCGTCGACAGCACATGGGTGAGGTCGGCCGGTCCGCCGCCGGTGAGCAGATAGACGCTGTTGAAGTCGCCGAGCGTCCAGATCATCGAGAGCAGCGTGCAGGTGACGTAGAGCGTCTTCATCGACGGCCAGGTGATGTAGCGGAATTTCTGCCACCACGATGCGCCGTCGACATCGGCGGCCTCATACATGTCGTGCGAGATCGCAAGACGCCCGGTCAGCAGGATCAGCGTCCAGAACGGCAGCGATTTCCAGATATGCACGCCGATCGCCATCGCGAGCGCGACGGCCGGATCGTTCAGCCAGTTCGGGCCGTCCTCGGCGGTGAGCCTGAAGATGATCTGGTTGACCATGCCCCATTCGGGATTGAGCATGAAGCGCACGGAAAGAATCGTCGGGATCGACGGCACCGCCCAGGGCAGGATGAACAGCACCGACAGCCATTTGATCCAGGTGCGCTGGTGCGCGAAGAAGCCGGACAGGAACAGCGCGATCAGCATCTTGATGTTGATGCCAACCACGAGGAAGATCAGCGTATTGACCGCGGCGCGCGCGAAGATCGGATCGTGGTAGAGCGCGACATAGCTGGCCGGATGCCGCGCCAGCCATAGCCCGTAGCCGACGGGATAGACCACGAAGGCCAGGAACACGAGGATGTAGGGCGCCAGCAGCACGATGCCCCAGACCTGCGGCGTGCTCAACCGCGACGACAGCGGTGCGTTAGGAATGTCGGATGCCGATAGTGTGATGGCCATGAACTACTCGTGCAGAGTGATGCCGGCTACAAATTATGCCGTCGTCCCTGCGAACGCAGGGACCCATAACCACCGGCTTTCGTTGTAGCGCGAAAGCCGTCGATCAGCATCTTTCAAAACGACCGCCGCGGCGTATGGGTCCCTGCTCCGTGCGCAACGGCGCACTCGGCAGGGACGACGGCCGAATAACGCCGCGGCAGCCAGCTTACTTACCTCTAACCCGCGACCTGCTTGATGCGGGCGATCAGCTCGTCGACGGCCTTGTCGACCGGAACCTTCTCGCTGACCACGCGGTTCATCGCCTTGGCCCAGACGTTCTCGTTATTCAGGATCGTGAACTTCCAGTTCTTGGTGAAATCGAACGGCGTGGTGCCGCCGGTGAACTGGGTGTAGACGGCCTTGCGATGGCGGTCGGCCTGCCAGAACGGGCTCTGCTGGCTGGCTGTCGTCACCGGGAACCAGCGGCCGAGCGCGCCCTCGACATAGGGACGCAGGTTCTCTTCCTGCATCAGGAACTTGATGAACTCCTTGCCTTCCGCCTTGTTCTTGGCGTTGGCGAACATCAGGCCGGTCTTGACGTCCGAGCGATACTGGATCTTGGAGCCGTCCGGCTTGTTCGGGAAGGAGGCGGTGATGATCGACTCCTCATAGGCCTTCTTGCCGGCGGCGCGCTGCTCGGGCGTCAGGTTCGGGTTGGTCGAATCCTCGAACCACTTCGCCGCGATCGAGATCGTGAAGTTGTGCGTCATCACGATCGTCTTGTTGTGGAAGGCGACGTTGTTGTCCGGATCCTTCCAGGTGGTGGAGGAGGGCGGTGAGCAGCCCTTGATATAGGTGTCGGTGTAGTCCTTCAGGGCGCCGATCAGTCCCTGGCGCACCTTGGGATCGTCGACCAGCAGCTTGCCGTCATCGTCGACCAGCTTGACGTTATAGGCGTCCATGAAGGTGTAGAACGACTGGAAGCTATCGGTGGATTCCACGCCCATCGGCTGGCCGACGCCATAAGCGCGCGAACCGGAGGCCTTGCGGTAGGCGGGCTGCACCTTGTCGCACCAGAACGACCAGTAGTCTTCCCACTTGGTCGGAATGTCGCTCTGCTTGAAGCCGGCCTGCTCGAGCAGGTCACCCCAGATCTGCACATGCATGCTCTGCTGCTTCAGCGGAAAGCCGTAATAGGCGCGCTTCTTGGCGACGTCGTTGTAGAGATTGACCGTCTCCAGCGTGTTCGGCGCAAACGCCGATTTCATCGGATTCATGATGTCGGAGAGGTCTTCGAGCTTGCCCTCGAACGCCCACTTGCCCTGCGCCTGCACGTCGTAGCTGTCGGAATAGGCGACATCGGGCACGGTGCCGGAATCGAGCGCAGCCACCGTCTTCGGAATCATGTCCTGGATGGCATATTGCGAGAGCTCGACCTTGATGCCGGTCTTGGCCTCGAACTTCTTGATCGTCTCAATCAGCGCGTCGTCTTCGGACCTGTAAAATCCCTTGGCGAACCAGACCGTGATCTTCTTTTCCTGCGCGACGACGGGCGCCGGCGTCGACAGTAGCCCGACCATCGCGACCGCACCTGACAGCGCTATCAATACCTTGGATGTCACGTTATTTTCTCCCTACGCTCTTGCCGGCTATAGCCGGTCAGGCACCAGCCTTTACCGAATGATAGGCAATCATTCCAGATGGTTTTAACTACATCTTGCGTATGATAACGCTCGCAAATTCGCCGATTTCTTTTGGTTGCGGATCATTTTTTGGCGACCGCCGCTCGCGAAGGCCGTGGGTTCGCGACCCGTTGGCGCACAATGACGGTGAGTGTGTGGCGGTGCTCTCGCGCGGCAAACACGATTATTCGTTCCCGCGGCATCATCTTGCCCGAGCTATTCAATCTTCATCGCGCCTCTGAAGCCAGAGGGCGCAGGGAATGCCGGGTGCACGCTGCACCCGCGGTCTCGTGTGCGATGCTTGCGCATTAAAGAAATGCACACGAGCATACAGGTGAGCGGAGGCAGTCCGACATCCCCTGCGCAATGGCTTTACGGCTTATATCGCGCTCTCCCTGGTGAGCGGGCTTGTTGTCACCATCGCC
>NZ_JAFCLN010000059.1 GCF_018129385.1 Bradyrhizobium lablabi | reverse complement strand
ATGCTTGCCCAAGCTCGGGCTTTCCCTTGGCTCCAACGATGTCTCGAAAGCCAAGCCGGAACCGCTCGCTCCGGGAACACTTCGCGCTTTGTTTAGAGAAGAATGGATGGCTTTCATCGGAGGCGCGGCCAATCGATGAGGGAGTAGCCCGCGTTGACCCTTATCGGACGTCTCGCAAGGCCGAGGTCCGCTAATGTGCAGGTTTTCGGATGCCGGGATGGCGGGACTATCCGCGCGCTGTGGTGGCCGGCGTCCGAAAAGCGCCAAGGCACGAAATCGCGGGATGTGGGCGGCAGCAGTGCCGCGGTTGCTATGGGGATTTGGCCGCGAGCTCAGGTGCGCCCGCGATGACGCGAAGCGGCAGCGAGAGCGGTTTTACCACGTAGGCAGAGCCTAGGTTGAAGCACGATCGAGCAGCGGGCGTTTTGAGTGACGAGACTTTGTGTCTTTTGGTTGTGATTGCGCAACAATCGGGCGTGGCGAGGCAAGCGGCGGCGCTGTCGGGCAAGAGCCGACACAGGCGGAGAGTATTGCCGTGTGTGTCGAGGACTGGCGTCGGCATCATGAGGTGTCGATCCTGAGCTTTGGCGAAACCGGCGAGCGGCGGTGCTTCGGCTGTTGCCCGCGCAAGAAGGTCTCGATGATGCGCATGCGGCCGCCGCAGCAGGGACAGGGATGCTCTGGCGCTTTTGGCTCTTCGGGCTTGGCGTTGACAGCCTTGATGGCATCGATCGGGATGAGGGGCGCTGCAAGCAGTTCGCGGATGCGTGCGATATTCTTGACGCGGGTTTGGCTCGTGAGCCAACCGTAATAACGGATACGGTGGAAGCCTTGCGGCAAGACATGCATCAGGAAGCGGCGGATGAACTCGTGGGTATCGAGCGTCATCAGCTTGTATCGCTCGGGACCTTCGATGCGGTAGTCCTTCCACTTGATTGTGACGCCGTTGTCGTCGAGCGCGACCAGGCGCCGGTTGGAGATGGCGACGCGGTGGGTGTAGCGCGCGAGATAGCGCAACACTTCCTCGGGGCCACCGAACGGCCGTTTGCTGTAGACCACCCATTCGCTGTCGCGCAGCGGAGCC
>NZ_JAFCLN010000058.1 GCF_018129385.1 Bradyrhizobium lablabi | reverse complement strand
GTCGCAGCATGAATATCCTTCCAGACCGGCTTATCCGGAGCAAATTGTTGCCTGAGATAGCCGACCAATTCCGCGACCTGGCTGTCCGTCAGGCTGTCCCTGAAGGCCGGCATATAGCCGAGGTCGGTTACGGCCGGCTTGGCGATGCCGTGCAGGACGACCTGGATCAGATTATCAGGTGAGGTGCTGTGCAGGTTGCTGTTCAGCGCCAGCGACGGCCGGCTGCCGAACAGCGGCGCGCCGCCGACCTCATGGCACACCGCGCAGGCGCCCTGGTAGATCCGGGCGCCGACACCTGAAGCCGCCGACGCGCGCGTACCGGTCGCAGATTCCAGTCCCGCAGCGAGTGCTTCCTGCGTCGCACGATCCATCGATGTCGCGTTGAACGACGCGAGATAGACCGCCATGGCGCGGATGTCGGAATCCGGCAATGCGGCGAGCTCCTTCACGACCGGCGCCATCGGCCCGGCGGCGACGCCGTGAAAGCGTGACACGCCGGTTCGCAAATAGGCGTAAAGCTCGTCCTCGCTCCATGGGATCGGCGCCTGCGATAGCGAGGTCAGCGCCGGCGCTTCCCAGCCCTCGGCAAATCCGCCTGCAAGGTAAGCAGCAGCTATCTCCGCCCCGAGCGCGTTGCGCGGCGAATGGCAGGCGCTGCAATGGCCGAGACCTTCGACCAGATAGGCGCCACGATTCCATATCTCGGAATTGGCTGGATCAGGTTGGAACGTGGCTGGCTTGTGGAATAGCGTGTTCCAGCCCGCCATCAATGGACGCTGGTTGAATGGAAATGCCAACGCATTCTGCGGCGTCTCCGCGCGCACCGCCGGCTGTGCCATCAGGTAAGCATAGAGCGCCTGCATATCGGCGTCGGTCGTCTTGGCGAAATGGGTGTACGGGAATGCGGGATAGAGGTGCCGCCCATCGCGGTGGATGCCCTCGCGCATGGCGCGCTCGAAGGCGGGATAGGACCACGCGCCGATGCCGGTCTCGACGTCGGGCGTGATGTTGGTGGAGTAGATCGTGCCGAATGGAGTTTCCAGCGGCTTGCCGCCAGCGTTGAGCATGCCGTTCACTGCGGTGTGGCACACCGCGC
>NZ_JAFCLN010000057.1 GCF_018129385.1 Bradyrhizobium lablabi | reverse complement strand
GGTCGAAGACGGATGTTCTGCGCCAGGCGCTTCTGGTTCGCCTCGAAGGTATTCCAATCGATGTATCCGGCATGATGGTCACGAATGAACACCGGCCACTGCTCGCGGTCGCGTTGTCTGATGCGCTTTCGGATTCGACCGCCCGCATCGAGATAGCATGTCTGCTGGGTGCGGCCATACACATAAACGCCGGCATAGAACGGGTTGGTGAGGACCTGGTGGATCTTTGTGTAAGTGGGGGCGACCCAGCGGAGATCGACAAGGCTGTTGGAGTGCAGCGGAAAGCGCAGGCCTTGCGAGCGGAACCACAGCCACACGCGTCGTGCCGAGCCGAATTCGGCAAAGCGGTCGAAGACAGCATGGATCGCGGCCTGCACCGACTCGTCAGGATGCAACAGCACCTCCCCGTCGGCGTCGCCCCGTACCAGACCCACCGGTAGCCCGCGGTGCAGTTCTCCGCGTGCGGCCTTGTTGCGGATGCCACCGAGCAGCCGCGCACGCAGCACATGCAGCTCTGCCTCTGACATCGTACCTTTGAGCCCGAGCACCAGGCGGTCATTGAACAAGCCCGGATGATAAATCCCATCTCCATCACCGATGAGCGTGTGGGTCAGGCCACATAGATCGAGCAGACGGTACCAATCAGCATTATTGCGCGCTAGTCGCGAGACTTCCAAGCCGAGCACGATGCCCACCTGGCCGAGGCCGACCTCCGCGGTCATACGCGCGAAGCCGGTGCGCTCGGAAAGGCCGGAACCGGAAATACCGAGGTCCTCATCGATGACCTTCACCTGATGGCGTCGCCAACCAAGCCGCGCGGCGCGTTCGGCTAACTCGTACTGACGGGCAGTGGACTCGCGATTATGCTCGACCTGCGTCGTACTGGACTGACGCACGTAGACGATTGCGCATCGGCGTAGGTGCTCAGCGGTGATCTTGCTCAGTTCGTTCATCGTTGTGATCTCCGGCAGTGGCGATTGCTCGGGCGATTAGACGGGCGAGTCGCAGCACGAGATGTGCGCGCTGCTCTTTATCGAGGGCCTCCCATACGGGTACGGCCCCGCGCTGAGGTGGTGGGTCGAGAAAGCTTAGCTGCTGCAT
>NZ_JAFCLN010000056.1 GCF_018129385.1 Bradyrhizobium lablabi | reverse complement strand
CGAACCGAGCAAGGAAGGGAGTGGATGATGGCACAGAATGAGGTTGTTGTCGTCGGGATTGATGTAGCCAAGGACAAGGTGGATGCGTGCATTCGCTCGTTGGCTCAACGAAAGACGTTTCCGAGCACCACAGAGGGACGGCGCGCGCTGATCCGCTGGCTTCGCAAGTATAAGGTCGGCAAGGCAGCCATGGAGGCTTCTGGCGGCTATGAGCAGGACTGGGCCAAGGCGTTGCGCCAGGCCAGCCTCGAAGTCCTAGTCATCGATCCTAAGCGGGTGCGCAGCTTCGCCAAATCGGCTGGACGGCTCGCCAAGAACGATCCGATCGATGCGGAGATGATCGCCTGGTTCGCCGAGACGTTCGTCGAGGCAAAGAGCCAAGCTCACGATGCCGCACGCGAAAAGCTGGCGCAGATCGTCAATGCGCGTCAAAGCCTGCTCGACATGCAGACCAGACTGCAAAACAGGGGCGAGCATTCCACACCGGAAGTCGTGCAGAAAATGCAGGAGCGGCTGTTGAAGAAGATCTCCGTCGAAGTTGCCAAGCTCGAGGTCGCGATCGCAGCCCAGGTCAAGGCGACGCCGCATTTTGTTGAACTCGCCGAGATCATCGAGAGCGTGCCGGGGCTTGGCAAAGTCACGGCCGCCGGACTGATCGCGGCAATGCCGGAACTCGGCCAGGTGAACGGCAACATCGTCGCGGCCTTGTTGGGAGTAGCACCCTACGATGACGATAGTGGCCAAAGGCGGGGCAACCGCCACATCAAGGGCGGACGCCGAAAGGCCCGCAACCTCTTCTACATGCCTTGCATGGGAGCTGCGACCCGGCATAACCCCGTGCTCAAGGCGTTCTATGACCGCCTGATCACCAAGGGAAAGGAGCCGAAGGTTGCGCTTACCGCCTGTATGCGCAAGCTCATCGTCATCCTCAACACCATGATCGCGCGACGCCAAAAATGGGACGCCAACCGCTACAAAGTGAGCGTCCCCGCTCGGCTTCCGCCGAGCGCATGCCCAGCCTGAAGACCGGTGAGCGGATGGGGTCAAGGCCGTTCAGCCGCCGGAGGCGGTGGCGCGGAGCGCCAGCCTTGAGGCCAGCCGATCACAGGGCTACACAACA
>NZ_JAFCLN010000055.1 GCF_018129385.1 Bradyrhizobium lablabi | reverse complement strand
CGAGCGCCAAAGGCGAGCTGGCGATCTGGTTGCCACGGGGCTCTGGCTGACGGTGTCTGTGGTTGCGTCCGGTCGCGTCGACGGTGGCTGAGGTGCGAGGCCGTCCGCGGCCGAGCCTCGAAGCCCAGGCGAGCAGAGGCAGGGAAGTAACCACCCGCCGGTCGAGCCTGTCGAGGCCACCGCAGCGTTGGCTCCCGATCGAGTCTCGGGCCTCTCCTGGCGAGGCCGTGGTGGCGTGTGGTCGGGGCGGCCGCGCGCGTAGCGGTCCGACACCCGCCGTCAAGGACCGCGCAAGCGCGGCCGCACGCGGCGGCCCGTGGGGGCGGCTTCGCCGCGTCGGGGTGCCGTCCTTGACTGCGGGTCCCGGTCGGACCGCTGGGGGGCGCGCAACGGCGGGGCTCCGCCCCGCCGCCGCATGCGCGGCCGCCCCGGCCAGACCACGCGCGGGGTTTGCACCGGATCGTCGACCCCTGGGGCCGATTTTCCGGTGCAGATGCCTGCGCCGGCCCGGGTGTCCCACGACAGTGCAGCATCGTCGGCTCCTGGGGCCGGGGATGCTGCACTGTCGGGCGCCCCGGGGTGCCGAGTCGGGGTTACTCATGATGAGTAGGTCCGACTCGGCACGGGCTGCGCGGCGGGGCCAGGCGGCGGTGACCTTTCAACGGGTCCGGGACCCAGGGAGGTTCAAGGCCCACCGCCGCCCCGGAGTGTCCCGCAGACACGCCCAGACGGCGGTGGCTGCTCAACCGGTCCGGCGGCGCCACCGGTTGACAGGTCACCGCCACCCGGCCAGGGGCGGCCGCGCATGCGGGGCGGAGCTTGCTCCGCCCTTGCGCGCCCCCCGGCACGCCGCTCGGGACCCGCAGTCAAGGGCGGCACCCCCACGCGGCGAAGCCGCCCCCACGGGCCGTCGCGCAGCGAGCGGAGCCCCTTGACGGCGGGCAGCGGCGTGCCACGCGCGCGGCCGCCCGACCTCACACGCCGACAGGGCCCCGCCAAGCGGGGCCAGAGCCAGCGCAGGTGCCCTCGCTGCGGTGGTCTCGACAGGCTCGACCGGCGGTGGGCAGCTGAGTGCCTTCCCTCACCATGCTTCGAGGCTCGGCCGTGAACAGCCTCGCACCTCAGCCGCCGTCCCA
>NZ_JAFCLN010000054.1 GCF_018129385.1 Bradyrhizobium lablabi | reverse complement strand
ATCACTGGGATGGGCTGACGCTGTTTCTCCGCGACGGCCGCGTTGAGGTCGATTCCAACACGGTCGAGCGTTCCATGCGCCCGATTGCCATGGGAAGACGCAACTCATTGTTCAGCGGCAGCGAGGGCGGCGCCGAGAGCTGGGCGATCCTGGCATCGCTCGTGAACACGGCAAAGCTCCATGAACTCGATCCGCAGACCTATCTGACTGACGTGCTGGAGCGCATCGTGTCCGGGCAAACCAAGAGCCATCAGGTGCACGAGCTGCTCGCCTGGAACTGGAAGGCGGCGCGCCAGCGCACCGCACAGGCCGCGGCATGAGGGCGCGCCGCCATAAGGCAGCGCCGTCGATGGCAGCAGCCGCGATGCCGCTTGAGGAACTCGAGCGGTGGCTGCAGGCTCGCCTCGATCGGCATCCTGCCGCCACCAGCATTGCCATGCTCGACGGCTACGTCGCCGCCATCGTGGCTGGACCGGTGTCGATGAGCCCACTCGACTGGATCTGCCCGCTGCTCGCCATCGATGCCGATGCTTTCAACCACGGCGGCACCCCGGAGTTCGCGGCGATTTCCGCCGTCGCGCTGCGTCACAACGAGATCAGCCAGATCCTTTCGACCACGCCTCGCCAGTTCGCGCCGATGCACCGGCGTGAAGTCAGTGGCGATATCGATCCGCGTCCGTGGTGCCAGGGCTTCTACGCCGCGATGCGGCTCAGGCTGTCGGTGTGGACGCCGTTGCTGGACGCCAGCAACGTCAATCACGGTCTGCTGCGGCCCATCCTGCTGCATTGTCGCGACGATCAGGGCCATCCGCTGCTCGGACCGCCGCCAAGCGGCCGCGAAACCGAGCACTTTCTCCGCAATGCCCACCTCGACATTCCAGCGACCGTCGAGGCGCTGCGCCAATACTGGATGCCGATCCGCTACCCACGCGCCCGCTGATCACCCGGACGTGGGAGCTCATACCGGTTACGTTCAATCGCGCGGCCGTGTTCTCGAGGTAGAAGGCCATTAATCGCTCAAGTTGGATCTGCACCCATTCCTGCCGCCACGCCGTGACGTCCTCAGCCGGTCCGGAACCGAGGACGGCCTCCGCCTCCGCGTAGGACGTCAAGGCTTTGCGATGATTATGTCGCTGACGCGCCCACGTCTGTCCAATCTTGCGGTAG
>NZ_JAFCLN010000053.1 GCF_018129385.1 Bradyrhizobium lablabi | reverse complement strand
CGCTTGAAGCCGATGACGCGCTCGACCGTCGTGACGTGGTTGAAGCGCCAGCGGCGGAAATAGTCTTCGAAATCGACGAGCTTTTCCGCGAGCTCGTAGAGCATCCAATGCTTCGCCGGCGAGGCATAGACGGTCTTCCACGCCTCCAGGACCTCGGCGTTTGGCATGCGCTTGATGCGCCAGTCGGTCCGGCGCGCGTCTTCACCGATGTCAAAACCATTGCGCGCCAGTAGTAGCAGCGCCTCGTCATAGAGGCCGGGCTCGGCCAGAATTTCCTCGAGCTTCGCCGTGATGTCGGCGCGGTGGGCATGCGGGCCAAGCAGCGCCAGATTGCGATTGCCGGCGAGGAACTCGATCGCGCGGTACTGGTAGGACTGGAAACCCGAGGACTGCCCGAGCCGATCGCGAAACTCGGTGTATTCGCTGGGTGTCATGGTCCGCAACACGTCCCAGGCGGTATTGAGCTGCTCGAAGATCCGGGCGACGCGCGACAGCATCTTGAAGGCGGGCTGCAACTGATCGTGGCGGATCGCCCTGATGGCGGAGCGGATTTCGTGGATCGCGAGCTTCATCCAGAGTTCGGACGTCTGGTGCTGGATGATGAACAGCAGCTCGTCATGCGCGTCCGACAGCGGCTCTTGCGCGTCCAGAAGGCGTTCCAGATGCAGATAGTCGCTGTAGGACATGCGACCTTCGAACGACATCTGGGCTCCCTCGCGCGAGGATTCGTCGGGCTTTCCGGTCATGTCACGAGCGCCTTCTTGCGGTATTCCGCGCTATCCCAGCGACGATGGGTCAAGACATCGGCGATGACGTCCACTGCCGCGCGAACCTCGGCTTCTCCGATGTAGAGCGGCGTAAAGCCGAAGCGCATCATGTCAGGCGCGCGGAAGTCGCCGATCACGTCGCGCGCGATCAGCGCCTGCATGATCGCGTAGCCCTCGGGGTGACGAAACGAAACCTGGCTGCCACGCCGATTTCCATCCCGCGGCGAAGCCAGCGTCAGCTCGGGACAACG
The DNA here is from genome assembly GCF_018129385.1 of Bradyrhizobium lablabi. Lineage (GTDB taxonomy): Bacteria > Pseudomonadota > Alphaproteobacteria > Rhizobiales > Xanthobacteraceae > Bradyrhizobium > Bradyrhizobium lablabi_C. The sequence continues at coordinate 156 of NZ_JAFCLN010000053.1, read as the reverse complement.
TGCTTCGACTTCGCGAATGAAGAGGTCGGCGAGCACGATCGACGCATGGCGCACGTCGGTTATGCTGACGTCGTCCCAGACGTCGAGGGCGGCGTCGAGCGCGGCCATTGCGATGATCGGAGGTGTACCGACCCGCATTCGCTCGATGCCCGGCCC
>NZ_JAFCLN010000052.1 GCF_018129385.1 Bradyrhizobium lablabi | reverse complement strand
GGCAGGGCTATCGCATATGACTGAGAATAGCCAAGAGGAAGGCGTTGTCCCAGCCGGCGCGCTTGATTTTGCGGCGCAGGGATGCGCGGTCGGGATGAGAGCGCAGGATGTTGAGGGCAAGCCTGCGAAGTATGGCGAGGTTTTCGGGAGCGTTGTCCTTTCGCGCGCGGTTGCGGTCCTCGGCGAAATGGACATCGAGCACCCAGTGCAACTGGTTCTCGATACCCCAATGACTGCGGGTAACGTGCAGCAGCCGCTTTGGAGAGATGTATTTGGAGAGGAGGTAGTGGCGCACGACCGGAGTATCGGCACGCTGCCCCTGCAGGTGTCGGCGCGAGGTAATCCGGCCAACCGCAGCGGCGCCTGGAAAGCCGTAGCGGGCGGCGAAGCTGGTATTGCGCATGACGGTCGCGCGCCGCACCTCGCGCCGATCGTGACTGGATCGGTCGATCCGCTCGGCTGTGCTGCGCCTGCCCGATCGTGCAAACTGTTGCGTAACCGCAGTGAACAATCGCCCCCGGTTGGCCTTGATTGCCAGAACATAGTCGCCGCCGCGCTCCCGCACCGCCGCCGCAAAGGCGCGGTGGCAATGCAGCGCGTCGGCGGTAACGATGCAGCCTTCGAGAGACAGAAGGTCCAGCACTTCCAAAGCGCCTGCCGTCTCGTTGCGACCGGCCGCCTTTTGCTGGGCCAGCGCCATACGGGCTTCCACCGCAAAGACGTTGACCAGTTGCAGCGGCGTAGCCTGGCCACCGCGGTCGTAGGCCCCGCGCAAGGCCTTGCCGTCGACAGCCACCACTCCGGTGAGCTTGAGCCCGTTGGCTTTGGCAAAGGCGGCCATGAAGCGACGGAAGGCTGCTTCGAAGGCTTGCGGCTTGAGCAGGCGAAACACACGGCTGAACGTGTCGTGGCTGGGGATGCCATGCTCCAGGCGCAGGAAAAGTCGCAGCAGCCCTTCCTTCGACTGACCGAAATCCGCCATGTCCGAGCACGATTCCGCTCCGCACATCGTCGCCGCCAGTGCGATGCACAGCACCTCCAAAAGATCGTGCCTTGCATTGTCCGCGCGAGGATCCGGCAGCCGCCGAAAAGTCTTCCTGAACTTCTCCATCCGACTCCCTCCATGATCCGGGAGCCGTCTTCAGAATCCCTATTGCCCTCCAATGCAATAGGCCTCTCAAATCCATATGCGATTCCCCTGC
>NZ_JAFCLN010000051.1 GCF_018129385.1 Bradyrhizobium lablabi | reverse complement strand
GACCTATGCGTTGGGGGTGTGCTCTTATGCGGTCTGCGCCATCGTGATCATTGCAAGCCGCTGGGTGCAGTCCATCGACATGTCAGCCGAGAAGGAGGCCGTTAGCCCCGGGGCTTGTATCGCAGGAAAGGACGGCGCCACGATTCGGCGGCCACATCTAAAGGGAAGTCCGAACCCCAGCAGCGAGATTTAACGCCTGCGTTGCGTCGACCGGTTGAGCCGGCAGCCAAATCCGGACATTGTCCAACGATCGCCATGAACGCCGGCGAGTTTGGGCGGACTAACCAATTGGACCACCATGTCCTCTAGCAGTCTGCTGAAAAACTCTCGTTTTGGCGACGATTTCGTGATTCAAGGATTTGTCGCGAATCTCCGGGGGATCGGATGCGGGGCAAGTTCGAGGATCAGGGCGGCCTGTTTTCCTATGTTTCACCCGAGGCGCGGGTGCCGAAAGATCACCCGCTTCGCAAGATCCGGGAGCTGGTGCGTGACGTTCTTGGGGAGCTGAACCGCACACTTGCTCGGCTTTATTCGAACGAAGGACGTCCCTCGATCCCCCCTGAACAGTTGCTGAGTGCGCTGCTGCTGCAAGTCTTTTACGGTATCCGCTCGGAACGGCAATTGATGGAGCAGTTGGACTACAATCTGCTGTATCGCTGGTTTGTGGGGCTTGCACCTGACGATCCAGTCTGGGACCCGACGACGTTTACGAAGAACCGCGCCCGGTTGGAGAAAGGCGAGGTGTTCGCCAAGTTCATGGCGAAGCTTCTGAACCATCCCGAGGTGAAGCCGCTGCTTTCGGACGAGCATTTTTCGGTGGACGGGACGCTGATCGAGGCCTGGGCCTCGCACAAGAGTTTCCGGCCGAAAGATGGGTCCGGCGACGGAGACGATGGCGCGAACTTCCACGGACAAAAGCGCAAGAACGACACCCATGCCAGCGTGACCGATCCCGACAGCCGGCTTTATCGGAAGGCTGCCGGGCGGGAGGCGAAGCTCTGCTACATGGGACACGTCACCATGGAGAACCGGAATCGTCTGGCGGTGGATGGTCGGGTCACGCATGCCACGGGAACGGCCGAGCGGCGCGCGTCGGAAGACATGCTCAAGGCCAAGGCCCGAAAAAGCCGCCGTCGCATCACCGTCGGCGAGGACAAGGCCTATGACACCGCCGACCATGTAGCCAAGCTACGTGCGCTGAACGTCACGCCACACGTGGCCCAGTACAACAGCGGCAATCCGAACGGACGCCAAAGTGCCATCGACGGACGGACCACCC
>NZ_JAFCLN010000050.1 GCF_018129385.1 Bradyrhizobium lablabi | reverse complement strand
CGACATAGGTAACACAATTCGGGTTTCGTTCTGGTCTGTTGTTGTTGAGGCCGTGGACCCTGTGGGCAACGCGTGAGCGTTGTCCACAAGTCCACGGCCGTTACGTTTTGGTTTGCGCAGACGGTCGTCTCGGTCGGAGATCGTGCCGAGCACGATCGGACCGTAGCTGACAGTCCACCCGGTATCGATGTTCTCGGTCAGGCCGACCGGTTCGCCGATCAGAGCCTCACTGACGTAGACGGTGCGGCCACGCCATCTGATATCGCCGTTGCGCCGCACCCGCCGCACGACGTGCCCGGCGTCATATTCCGGCTGGCGCAGGATGCCCTCGTAGCGCCGTGGCGATGGCGCGTAATGATCCGCCGGCGTGGCATCGCCAAGGGACTGGTGCGGACGCTCCTCGTTGTAGAGGCGCTGGAAGTTGCGCAAGCGCTCGATCTGCTGACGCAGGCTGGCGGCCGGGGGACTGGCGGTGTCCTGCAACAAGGTCAGGTGCATGCGCTCATGCCGGCCGTTCTGCTGCGGCTTGCCTGGAGCAATGCGTTCGGGAATCACGCCGGCCTTAATCAGCATGACCGACAGCCGTGACAGCCCGCCGGCGCCGCGCGAGGCAAACGGCGAGCCGTTGTCGGAGCGCATGTAACGCGGCAGACCGAACTCGCGGAACGCCGCATCCAGCACCGGCCAGACATGGTCGGTGTCGGTGCGCTTGAGCGCCAGGCAACGCAGCAGATACCGGCTATATGCGTCAGTGATGGTCAGCGGTTCGCAGCGCCTTCCGCCGCCGGTCAGGAACCAGCCCTTGAAGTCGATGCACCACACCTCGTTGGCGGCAGCGCATTGTGCAAAGGGGGCACTTGAGGGCGGGCTACGGCGACGCAGCTTGCGCTTCACCGTCAGCCCTTCGCGGTCGAACAACGTCCCGATCGTGCTCGCCGCAGGCCAGTCGGTCGCCGGTGATCGGCGTTCGAGCCAGGCCCGCACTTTCAGCGGCCCCCAGGTCGGGTGCGCCCGGCGTACCGCAAGACACTGCTCGGCCACCTCCTCCGCAATCGCATGCGGATGATGCCGCGGCGCTCGCGAGCGATCGCACAGCCCCTCAACGCCTGCTTCCTCGTAGCGTGCAAGCCATTTGTAGCCGACCCGACGGCTCACGCCGAACTGTCGGCATGTCGCTGCAAAAGATGCCTCTCGCTTCTCCAGCGCAATCACAAAGCGCATCCGCTCATCCACGGCACAGGTCTCCGTCCATCCCATCAGCGAGGTCCTCCTCGCTGATCAGTTGACCTGTTACCTATGTCCCCGGTCTAATCTGTTACCTATGTAGCCGGTCAGGACC
>NZ_JAFCLN010000005.1 GCF_018129385.1 Bradyrhizobium lablabi | reverse complement strand
TCGCGCTCTCCCTGGTGAGCGGGCTTGTTGTCACCATCGCCCCACGGAAAATTCCGCAAGGTTTAGCGCCAGCGTCGCGGCGCCAGGACCACACGACTTCGCCGTACGCGATCGGCGTTTCGTCAAGCACGCCGCCCGCGTCCACCGCATCCCATCCCAACGTTTGGTGGCGATGGCCAACGCCCCTCCTCGGGGATGAGGTGCCGCTGTTATAATTCTGATTTGCCGAAATTGACAAGCGGAATATTTTTGATTTCGGGGCTTGACACGACTTCCGAAAATCAGAATCTGATTTGCCCGTCGTGTTAAATTTGACACATCGGCCATCCGCGAGCGTGTCAGCTTTCTCCGCCACGAGTCGAAACAAGCCGAACATGCCCAAGGCCTTCCATGTTGGCCTGAACATAATCTTGCGCGGCCGCCACCAGACGCTGCACGGCAGGATGATCGTACGAACGGTGCTTCGGATTCAGGTGCAGGTCGGTTTCAACGATCATCACCTGGACAATTCCCGAGGATGTGGCCTCAACGGCGAATGATACGAAGGACACGTGCGGAGCTTTAAAAGGCATTTCGAGGCTCCTTTCAGCGCAGACGTCGAACGTAGATGACACCCCAAGCGAGGCCGAGCGTGGCTGCGGCAAGCGAGCCGAGGAGCACGCCTAATTTTGCCGCTCTCAACAACCCTTCATCGGAGAACGCGAGCATCGCGATGAAGATCGACATGGTGAAGCCAATTCCGGCCAACAGCCCGACCAGGCAGACACCGCCCCACGAAACGCCAGGAGCAAGCCGGCACCAGCCGAGCCGCACTGCAACCGAGGTCGCGCCGACGATGCCGAGCGGCTTTCCCGCGATCAGGGCAAGCGCAGTGCCGAGCATCACGAAATGGCCTCCGGCGGACAGATCAGTGCCCGTCAGGCTGACCCCGGCATTCGCCAGTGCAAAGACGGGCATGACGCCGTAAGCCACCCACGGATGCATCGCCATCTGCACCCGCGACACCGGCGGCAACAACTCGCGGTGAGCTACGCGAAGCTCGCGCAGCGGCGATTCCAACCGGTGCGGATCCCTTGCCTTCACCGCCTCGCTGCTTCGCAGCTGCTTGAGCACGCGCGACACCACTTCCAGCGGATGTTCCCGCATGGGTATCGGCCGGGCCGGCGTCATCAGGCCAAGCGCGACGCCTGCGAGAGTCGGATGGACGCCGGCCACCAGAAGTCCGGCCCAGATCAAGGCACCCGGCAGGACGTAGGCGAGCGCCGAACCGATACCGATCCGCTGAAAGCCCAAAACAGCGAGAACGCCAACTAACGCGACAATGAAACCGCTGAACTGAATATCGGCGGTGTAGAAGATGGCGATAATCAACACCGCGATGATGTCGTCGATGATCGCCAGTGCAAGCAGGAAGACTCTCACATTGACCGGGATCGATCGTCCGAGCAGCGCCAGCACCCCGACGGCAAAGGCGATGTCCGTCGCGGTCGGCACGGCCCACCCCTGACCTCGAACCGCATCGCTGTTGAGGCTCAGGAAAATCAGCGCGGGAACGATGACGCCACCCGTCGCCGCGACCAACGGCAGGACGGCTTGGTCGAGCCTACTCAGTGCGCCTTCATGAATCTCGCGCCGTATCTCCATGCCCACGACGAGGAAGAAGACGGTCATCAGCGCGTCGTTGACCCAGAAATGCAGCGACCGGGAAAAGACGTGCTCCCCGAGCCCGATGGTGATCGGCAGGTTCCAGAAGGCATGATAGCCGTGGGCGAACGGAGAATTGGCCCAGATGAGTGCAGCGGCGGCAGCAACGAGCAGCACGACACCGCTGACTTCCTCGACATGCAGGAAGCGCTGAAGGGTGCTGAGTGCTTGTTCCGCCAGCCGTTGGGCTCGCGGCAGGTCGTCAAATGAAGGGGGATCGTTCATCAGGCGCACGCTTTCCGCGTGGCGGCCCGACCATCGCTTGACCTGTCGCTGCCGCATGCAGCGAACACCCGTAAAGCCGTTCTACACGGCCAAGGCACGAAGGCAACCTTATTCGGCGGCCTTTCGAGGCCGGAAAAACAACCGCTCCGGTCGCAGGTGAGCCGCAACACCCGGCCAGCGAGCCTTTATGACATTCCTATACGACCGCCTGGCTCGCACCATCGATTCTATATGCCGGCCGACCAATCTCTCCGGCGTGCCGATTTCACGGCCGAACCGAATAGCGGGATTGAGCCATGCGTGCGCAGGTTTTTGCTTGGGAACAGCACCCCGTTCTGGCGCAGTGGATGTCCAGAAAATCCGTGCGCCTGGCGATGCTGTTAGGTGTCCTCCTGACGGTCAGCATCGCGGTCAACGCGATGATCATCCTCGCCGCCGGCAATGGACCGTAACTCGGACATTCGAGTCATCGCAGGCTGAACTTGAATGCCAAACGGGAGTCGAAGCCATGATTGACGTTGAATCGAAGTTGCAGCCAGACATCATTCAGGCGGCCGACGCCGATCCGCTGGCATCGGAATGGGTGCGCTATCTTGCTTCGATTGCGATGACCGCCGCCGCGACGATCGTGGCCGTCGCGATCGACAGCAACGTGGCCATTCCCAACCTCTCCCTGATCTTCGTCATCCCGGTAATCGTCGCGGGCGTCAGTCTCGGTCTGGGTCCGTCGCTCTGTTCGGCGGTCGTTGGCGCTCTCGCGTTTAACTTCTTCCTGACCGAACCTCGCTACTCGCTCGCCGTCGACGACGCGGCGAACATCTGGGCAATCGCGCTGCTTTTTGTGGTCGGTCTCATAACAAGCGGCGTTGCATTCACCTCCCGACGCCGAGCGAACGAAGCCGCCGCGCTTCGAAGGCAGGCGACCGCGCTGGAGGGCTACAGCCGAAGCGTCGCAACGGCCGACAATCCCGACGCGGCCGCGGCAATTACCTCCCAGACTCTTGCGGCGATCTTTCGGGTTCCCGCCGTCGTCATGCTTGTCGCCGGGGGAAAAGTCGTTGTCACCAGGCAAGTGGGCGGTACAGAGCCAGGAGAGGCTGAACTCGAAGCTGCGCGCGCGTCGCTGGCAACCGGAACGGTCATGCGCGGCGGCATCTATCCGCATCTGGCGTCGCGATTTGACTTTTGGCCGGTACAAACAGGCGGAAGCCACCATGCCGTTATTGGGTTAGCTTTCGATCCGGATGAGCGTCCTTCGGCGCCGGACACGCCGGTCAAGACGGTGGCGAGTGTGCTGGCGCTGGTGCTCGATCGCCTGCATGGACGGACGGGGTAGAAAGCTACTCCGTGATTTCCGTAATTTTTGGAGCGTCCGGAAAGCTCCGATATCGTCCGGCCGCTCCCGAAAGTATTGCTATCCGACCACGTTCTGGCGGTCACACCCCGCAAAAAGTACCGCAAAAGGCTGGTATCCCCGCCCTAAATCAGTATGTTGCGCCCCGAAACCGACTCCCCGGGGCCCTGTGGCGCCCCCGGGCCGGATCGGCCGCACGTCAGCACAATTCAGGAAAAACCACTTTGAAAGTCATCGCCAGCTCCATTCGCAAGGGCAACGTCATCGAGCAGGACGGCCGGCTCTATGTCGTGCTCTCCGCCGAAAACATCCATCCCGGCAAGGGAACCCCGGTCAGCCAGATCGAAATGCGCCGCATCGGCGACGGGGTGAAGATCTCCGAGCGCTACAAGACCACCGACCAGGTCGAGAAGGCGACCGTCGAGGACCGCGACTTCAATTACCTCTATGAAGACGGCGACGGCTTCCACTTCATGAACAACGAGACCTATGACCAGGTGCAGGTGTCGAAGGAGATCGTCGGCTCGTCCGCGCCCTATCTCCAGGAGAACATGGTCGTAAAACTCTCGATCCACGAGATGAACCCGGTGGCGATCACCCTGCCGCAGCGCGCGACGCTGGAAGTGGTGGAGACCGAGCCGGTCACCAAGGGCCAGACCGCCTCCTCGTCCTACAAGCCGGCGATCCTCTCCAACGGCGTGCGCACCTCGGTGCCCCCACATGTGTCCGTGGGGACACGCATCGTGGTAATGACGGAAGACGGGTCTTACGTCGAACGCGCAAAGGATTAAGCTGGACCCCGGCAAATCAGTGGTGCCGGGGGAAGGCATTGGGGAAGACGGCTGACAGGTTCGTGCGGCGTTTGCTGGCGGCGTCCCTGCTATGCCTGTCGGGCGCATCAGGCATTTGCGCCGACGAATTCCACACCCCCTCGATCTCGGCCATGCGCGTCGAATGGCGTGCGGTGCTCGATCAGCTCCGTGCCGAGATCGGCACGGCGCCCTCCGCTGCTTCAACCCTCACTTTCGCCAGCCAGCGGCGCGTGCCTGCCTACGATCCGCGCGCGACGCCCGCGCTGGTGCAATTGAATGCGCTGACCGGCACCGTGTTCAACGGGATCGGCCGCAGCTCGATCCCGGTACTACTGCCGTTCGACGTTGCCGGCTGGCTGGAAGACCGTCAGAACGGTGCCGCGGACGGCGCGCCGCCATGGTCCTACCAACGCAGCTTCCGCACCGATCTGTTTCACGCCGGGGCCTCCGGCTACGACGCCGTGTTCTCGCTCGAGCCCGGCGACGGCGCCGGCCTGCCGCCACGCGCCTTCGCCCGACCGGTCGAGGTGCAGATATCAGGCTCACTGCTCGTCTATGACCTTGCCGATCCCACCGGCGGCAAGGGCGAGCCGGTAAAATCGCTGGCCGCGCAATTCCCGGACATGCGGCGCTTCATCCGGGAAGGTTATGTGCGTTACGCCTTCACCCGCTTCGGCGTGCCCTATGTGGTGTCGATCCAGTGCCTGGACTCGGCGCCGCGCGCGCGACGGCTCGCCTGCCGCGAGGCCTATCCGATCGCCGAGCGCTTTCTGAAAGCGCTGCGCGTTGCCGGCGGCCAGCCGTCGCGTCCGCGGACGGACATCGCTTCAGTGATCGCGGAGCGGCCGGCGACGCCCTCGCCCGACTTCACCTATCGCGCCAGCGGCGACATCATCGCCAGAACCGGCTTGCGCAATCGCGGCGGTCACGCCGACCTTACGGCCTACTCGCAGATTCGTTTTCCGCTGGTGCGAACACCGGTGGCCGTCCGCTCGCAGCAATTTGCACGGCGCGACCGGACGAGCCTCGTCGCCGGCGCCTATCCCTGGCGCGACAATTTTTGCGAGGCGCGCAGCTTCAATGTCGGCCAATGCGCCAGCGGATTCGGTCATCAGGGGCAGGATATCCGCCCGGTGGCGTGCGCGGCCGGCAGCGATACCGATGAAGCCTGCGACCTCAGGCGCCAGCCGGTTGTCGCGGTGCGCGACGGCGTCGTGATCCGCTCATTGAGGCAGCAGGCCGCAACGCTACAGATCAACACCCGCACCGAGCATATCCGCTTCCGCTACATGCACATGAACCCGTCGGCGATGGATGCGGACGGCGTCCTCAACGGCCGAAGGGTGAGCGAGGGCGAGCCAATCGGCGTGGTCTCCAACTATCTCGACCGCCCGGGCGGCACCAGCCGCCACCTGCATTTCGACATCCAGGTATTTACGCGCGATGGATGGCTGTGGGTCAATCCCTACACCACACTGATCGCGGCCTATGAACGGCTGATCCGCGGCCGCGGCCGCGAGCTCGGCACCGAGCCGGTCACCGCCTCGGCGGTTGCGCACGCGCTGCCGGAGGATGTGCTGCGGCGTGATGCGCGCGAGGGCGGCGAGAACTAGCCAAACTATATGAAGGCCGCCTGGCCGCTCGACGCGTTGACACCGCCATCGACCGGCAGGTTCACGCCGTTCACAAAACTTGCATCTTCGCTCGCAAGAAATGCGATGACGCTGGCAACTTCCTCGGGCTGGGCGGCGCGGCCCATCGGAATGCGCGTCAGCAGCCGCGCAAGCAGCTCGGGATATTGTTCGAACACCGGCGTCGTCATGTCCGTCAAGGTAGTGGTCGGACAAACCGCATTGATGCGTACCCGCTTCGAGGCAAATTCGAGAGCCAGGCTTCGTGTGAGGTTGCTGACGGCGGCTTTCGACGCGTTGTAGAAGCTCAGTCCCCGATCCGCGCCGATCCCACACAGGGACGATACGTTGATGATCGAGCCGCCGCTTTCGATCAGATAAGGAAGCGCGGCCCTCGCCGTGTTGAAGATACCATCCACGTTGACTGCAAAAGAATGCCGCCAACCCTGAACGGGCATGGTCATGAAATCTCCGGCACCTCCTGCCCCTGCGCTGTTGACGAGGACATCGATCTTGCCGAGACGGCCGATCACATCGCCAACCAGATTCTCGACATCCTCGGCGATCGAAACGTCGCCGGGCCGGATCATAAAGCGATCGTTGCCGAGCGCCGCGCCGACTTCGGCCAATTTGGACTCCCGCCGTCCGTTCAGCACGACGATCGCGCCCTCAGCGTTGAAACGGCGCGCCGTCGCCGCGCCGATGCCGGTGCCGGCCCCCGTGACGATGACGACTTTTCCTTCGAAGCGGGGGATCATGCCGAGAACTCCATCGAAGCCGGGACGCGGTGAGACCGCCAGGTCCGGATGGCGCCCGGCTTCGGCACACCGCGTTTCGGTACGTTTTGAAATTTGCCGCGAGGAGCGACGTGGCCTCGTCATTTGGGCCTCGTCCCGACGAATCCCATAGCCCGCGAGGTCAAGGATCGGTGAGACGTCTCAGATTGCGGCTCGCTTTCGTGTGAAATGTCGCGCGGCCCGCTATTGCGCACAGGCCGCAGCGTCAGCCTTCTTCGGCCGCTCCGCCGGCGTCCAGCGATAGGCGGCGCCGAACGTGTTCCAGACGTTGATCGAGGCGACCCGCGGAGGTGCGGCCAAGCCCTGCCGGAACCAACCGCGTCGATATTATGGATCAGGCCTCTCCCCCGGCGAAGATATCCTTCTTGATGACCGCATGGACGCCCCAATTTCCATCAACCACTTGGGTGATGCCGAAGTCGACGCCAATCGTAATCAAGGAGATCGCCTCATCTTCGGTCAGCTTCTTGGTCGTCATCAGAAATTTCCGCATCTTGCGGAATGCATCGCGCAAGGCCAGGTCAACCGACGATTTCGAGTAAATGTCTGACTGCGCCTTGTCCCCCAGTTCGGTGAGATAATTGGCGAAGCTGAAGCCGTGCACCAGCCACTCGTCCTTGGTTTCCAGCATCGGATAGTCGAGAGCTTCGAGAGCCGTACCGGCGAGATCGGCTTTCTTGTGCAGAATGATCTGGAAGGTGCCGTTCAGCGAGCACTCGATTGCCGTACCGCACAGCTCGGAATCTCCCTGCGAAGCGTGCGAGTCGCCAACCGATAGCAGGCCACCTTCGACCGCAACCGGATAATACATCGTGGCGCCCTTGCCGATCCGCCAATTATCGATGTTGCCGCCTGTATAGCTCGGCGGAATCGAGTCGACGATATCGGCTTCCTTGGGTGCCAAGCCGATTACGCCGAAATGCGGACGTATCGGAATGCGCACATTCTTCAGGATGCCATGATTCTCCTTAACCGTGGAGTGATCGACTGGGACGCCGGGATAGTCGATTGTTTTATGCACGACGCCGGACGGGTCGGTTTGCGGAGTCCATCTGAAATTATACACGGCTTTCGCCCAGTTACGTTCGCCTGTGGCGTCGACCTCGTAGATCGTGACCACTTCGCGCGGTTTAGGCTCGGTCAGCAAGTCCTTGTAGTGAAAACCCCACCATGCGGCTGCGTTGCTGCCGAAAGCCTTTCCGGGATATTGCGGATTGGCGCAAGGCCGTGGTGTGACGTCGATAATGCGCAACTCGATCACGTCACCCTCCTGCGCGCCGCGTACGTAGACAGGCCCCGTGCAGATGTGCACGCCAAGGCCTTCGCCGGCGCCGCGTCCGAACAACGAGGCATCCATCGGTCCGGCGCCGCGCCGATTCACGCCCTTCTTTTCCTTGGTCCACAGGAACACACTTTCGGCGCCGGGATCGCCCTTCACCATGCGCTCAGCGTCGTCATTGGCATGATGAGTTAACGCCTCAATGGTAATGAAGTCGCCGGACTCTATCTCGACCTGTGGTTTGAGTTTCTTACTGAAATAGCCCCAATGCACCGTTTCGGCATTCGCAGGCAAATGATGATAGGACCGCTTGGCCGGTTGGTTCTTTTCGGCGGCAGCCGCCATCTGCGGCGTCACCAGTGAAATGCCGCCCGCGGTCATCGCCGCAGCGCCTCCGGCCGCGGCGAAGCTGGACCTCAAGAACGACCGGCGTTCTCGATCGAGAGTTTCCTTGAACTTGCGGTGATGCAATTCGAATTCCGGACAGTTTTTGTCGTCACCTGCGCACATCGGATCTCTCCCAGTTTGAACGTGCATTTTTGAACTTGCATTTGGGCGCACGCTCGATCCCACCTCAGTTCATGGTAACAGTCAAACTCGTGTGCTCCGAGACTGCAAATGCAGCGTTGCTGCGTAATGAAGTGAATGAAAAATAGCTCCTTTGCTTATTGCTTGAGCCTTGCGTGCTCAGATTTTGAGAAATTCGACACCATTGCTATTGCGCGCCGATGAGGTAGTCGAATGATGGGCGATGTCTGTTGCAGGCCCTTGGCCGACATTCGAGCCGCTGCAATCAATGTCCGCTCTTAGAAGTAGAGCGGACGCCGCCACGCTCCACCAGCACTGAAATGACTGACCTCGGTCAATGGCTTCACGCCGCAGCGTCCGCCTTCTTCGGCCGCTCCGCCGGCGTCCAGCGATAGGCGGCACCGAACCTGTTCCAGACGTTGATCGAGGCGACCGCTGACGTGAGGTAGGTCAGCTCCTGTTCGGAAAAGTGCGCGCTCGCTTCCGCATAGACGTCGTCGCTGACGCCGTCCGGCAGCAGGGTCAGCGCCTCCGTCCACGCCAGCGCGGCGCGCTCGCGGGCTGAGAACAGCGGCGCCTCCCGCCACACCACCACGAGATTGAGCTTGTCGGCGGGAACGCCGAGACGTTCACTCAACAGGATATGGTGCTGCACGCAGAAGGCGCAGCCGTTGATCTGCGAGGCGCGCAGCTTGACCAGTTCGAGCAGGTGCTTGTCCATGCCGGCCTTCGCGGCGGCCTGACCGAGCGCCAGCACGAGGTCGTAAACATCAGGCGCCAGCGTTTTGAAATCCTCGTACTCGCTGCGGGCGTGTGACATGTGCTGACCCTCATGTTATCAGTGCTCTGATTTATTATCAGAGCTCTTATATGTCTCGCAAGATTGCAATGACGAAGACGCAGCGGCCTCGAAAAATCGGAAAGCGCGCAACATCGCGCCTTGCCAAAAATCCGGTGCGAAGCCGCCAAAAGCCCGTCGAGCCTTCGGCGGCGATCCTTCCACCGCCTCCGGGGCAAGGCAAGCGCGGCGAACAGGGCTACCTCGGCTATCTCCTGCGGCAGGCGCAAGCCGCCTCCCGGCTGACGATGGAGCGCGCGCTGGCGGAGATCGGCGTGACGCCGCCGCAATTCGTGGTGCTGACCATGCTGCGCGCCTATCCGGGGCTATCCGGCGCCGAGCTTGCCCGCGTCGCGCTCCTGACGCCGCAGACCGTCGGCGTCATCATCGGCAATCTCGAACGATCAGGCGCCATCCGTAAATCGGCGCATCCGGTGCATGGAAGGATGCTGCAATGGACCCTGACCCGCCGCGGCGAGGCCTTGCTTGTCAAATGCCGGCGGTACGTCCGGGCGGTGGAAAAGCGGCTGGCGGCCGGCCTTTCCGGCAGGGCGGAAGTGACGGTGCGGCGCTGGCTGTCCAAAATCGCCACAGATTTGCAGGATTAGAGCATGATCCGGTCCCCGGAGGCTCGCGTGGCGCAAGTGGGAACCGGTTTTCCGAAAGATTGCTGAAACAAAATGTTCCCGCGGCGTCTTGGCTTTTGGTTAGCCTGATCCGCGCCGCTAGAATGGGCCAATGAAACAGCCTGATTCCCAGAAGATGCTGACGCGCCGGGCACTGCTTCAGGCAGGCTTGGGCGTCAGCGCCCTGCTCGCCTCTCCGCTTCCCGCCCTCGCCGCCCCGCCCGGCTTCGACCAGTGGCGCGACAGTTTTCGCGCCCGCGCGCTGGCCAAGGGCATTTCGGATGCGACCTACACCCGCGTGATGGGCCGCATCGAGCCCGACATGTCCGTGTTCCGGCAGATGCAGAAGCAGCCGGAGTTCCACGAGCAGATCTGGCAATACATCAACCGCAGGGTTTCCGACTGGCGCCTCATCAATGGCAAGGAAGCGCTGCGCAAGAACGAGGCGCTGTTCACGCGTATCGAGCAGGACTTTGGCGTCGAGCGCGGCACGCTGCTGGCGCTGTGGGGCGTCGAATCCGCCTATGGCGATCCGCTGGTGCAGCAGAACCACATGAAGCCGGTATTTCCTTCGCTCTCGGCGCTGGCCTGGAACGAGCCGCGCCGCAAGACCTATTGGGAAACCGAGCTGATCAACGCGCTGAAGATCGTCGAGCGCGGCTGGAGCACGCCGGAAGAGATGCGCGGCTCCTGGGCCGGCGCAATGGGACATACCCAGTGGATGCCGGAAGTCTGGCTCAATGTCGGGATGGACTACGACAAGGACGGCCGCGTCTCGCCGTTCGGCAAGCCGGACGACGCGCTCGGCTCCAGCGCGCGTTATCTCGTCAACCGCGGCAAATATCACCGCGGCGAACATTGGGGCTATGAGGTGCGCGGCGGCGGCACCGCGAGCGGCAGCCGCACCTATGCGGCGTGGGCCAGTGCCGGCGTCACCCGCGCCGACGGAAAACCGTTTCCGCAGCCGAACGCGTCGGCGCAGATGTGGGTGCCGGTGTCAGGCGGCCCGAGCTTTTTGTTGGGCCCAAATTTCTATTCGGTGAAGAGCTACAACCCGTCGATGAACTATGCGCTTGCGATCTGCCATCTCGGCGACCGCATCCAGGGCGCGCCACCCTTCATCAATCCGTTCCCCGGCTCCGAGCGCGCGCTGACGCTGCCCGAAGTGCAGGAGATGCAGACGCGGCTGACCAAGGCCGGTTTCGACACCGGCGGCACCGACGGCCGCGTCGGCAACGACACCATGAAAGCCGTGCGCGACTTCCAGACCAAGACGGGCCTGCTGCCCGCCGACGGTTACGGCGGGCTGAAGGTGCTGGCGCGGCTGCGGCAAGGCGGCTAGCCATCACTCACCCAGCAACCGCTCCATGATGATGGTGCGTTCGTCACCGTAGTAGGCGTCGCGCACCGCCCTGAACCCCAGCCGCGCGTAGAAGGTTTCGGCGGTGACGGAAGACGGCACCGCCAGCTTGAGGATATTCCGCTCACGCGCTGCGCGCTCGACTTCCGCCATCAGCAACGTGCCGATCCCGCGGGCCTGAACATCGGGGGCGACGAACACCGAACGGACCACGCCTTCATCGAGGCTCGCGGTTCCGACCACGCGGCCCTCGATCGTGGCAACGAAGACGGTGCGCTTGGCGATCAGTTGCCGCACCGCCTGCGGACTGAAGCTGTTCTCGACCCGCTCGATGATCTCCTTCGTATAATCTCTCGCATTCGTTTCGCGCAGCGCATGCAGGATCACCGCGCTTATTTCGTCGGCATCATCTTCACGCGCAGGGCGGATCGTGCAATCCATCTAACCACCGAACGCCGGCATCGGAAACGCGGGCGCGCCGGGCATGCGCAGTGCGCCGCCGGCGTTCATGCCGCCGTCGATGACGAGCTCCATGCCCGTGACGTAGCTCGAGGCGTCGGAGGCGAGATACAGGACGCCCTGCGCGATTTCCATGGCGTGGCCGGCGCGGCCGAAGGGTGTTGCGAGTTTTGCGCGCTCCTCCGGATCGATCGGCGCGTTCTGGCCGCCGCCCATGCCGCCGGTCGGGATCTTGCCCCAGATCGGCGTGTCGATGATGCCGGGATGCACGGAATTGACGCGGACACCGTCGCCGAAGGAGGCGCATTCCATTGCGATTGCCTTCGCAAACAGCCGCACGCCGCCCTTGGTCGCGCAATAGCCGGCGAGCGACTGCGCGCCGCGCAGGCCGGCGAGCGAGGACATCAGGACGATCGAGCCGCCCCTGCCCTTGCGCATCACCGGCAGGCAATGTTTGACGGACAGGAACACGCCGTCGAGGTTGATCGCCGTCTGCCGCCGCCAGTCTTCCAGCGTCATCTGGGTGATCGAGGGCACGCCGATGCCGATGCCGGCATTGGAGACGAGAATGTCGAGCCGGCCGTAGCGCCTGACGACTTCCTCCACGACTTCGATCCAGCGCTCCTCACTGGTGACGTCCTGCTGGAGGAATGTCGCCTCGCCGCCGGCCTTCTTGATTTTGGCGACCAGTTCGGGGCCGCGCAGCTCATCGATATCGGTCACCGCGACCGACGCGCCTTCACGCGCCAGGAGCTCGCAGACCGCTTCGCCAATGCCCGACGCGCCGCCGGTGACCAGCGCGACTTTTCCCTGCACCTGCCCTGCCATTTCCACTCCCGACTGATTTTGAAGTTTGTTAGCGGATCATCGCCGGGCCGTCGTCAGGCACGGCGACATCGAGCACCCGCAATTGCACACGTTCCGAGCCTTGCCAACGGTCCACCGCGAGCCAGGCGGCAACATGCAATTGCTGGCCGCGGCTCTGTGTCAGCGCATTGCCGAGCTTTTGCCCGATCGACCGGAACGCGACGCCATTGACGATGGCGCCGTCGCCCGCCTTGAACCGAACGCGCAAATGCGCCTGGCCGACTTCATCGGCATAGACGAGCTGATGCGCCGGCAGCGCGATCACGGGCTCTGGGTTGCCGGCGCCGAAGGGGCCGGCCCGATTGAGGGTCGTCACGAACTCCGGCGTCACGGCGCGCGCGCTGACGGCGCCGTCGATGAACAGCTCGTTCTCGTGGCGGGAGCTGGCGACATCAGCGGCTAAGGCGCTTTCCATATACGCGCGGAATTCGGCGAGCCTTTCCTTGCGCAAGGTTACGCCGGCGGCCATGGCGTGGCCACCGCCCTTCATCAGTAGACCGTCCTTCACCGCCTGACGTACCGCCTTGCCGAGATCGACGCCGGAGATGGAGCGGCCCGAGCCGGTGCCGATGCCGCCCGGCTCCAGCGCGATCGCGAACGCCGGCCGGGCGAACTTTTCCTTCAGCCGCGCAGCGACGAGGCCAACCACGCCGGGGTGCCAGCCTTCGGATGCCGTGACGATCACGGCACCCTTGTCCTCGAGGCCCAGCGCGGCCAGCGCCTCGGCTTCGGCCTGCGCTTCCGCCGCCTGCTCGATGACGCGGCGTTCGCTGTTGAGGCGGTCGAGCTCGGCCGCGATCCGCGCCGCTTCCGAGACGTCGGCCTCCAGCAGCAGCCGCACACCGAGATCGGCGCGGCCGATGCGCCCGCCCGCATTGATGCGTGGGCCCAGCATGAAGCCGAGATGCCAGGCTTCCGGCGGGCCGTTGAGGCGCGACACATCCATCAGCGCGGTGTGGCCGACATGATCGCGGCGGCGCATCGCGATCAGGCCTTTTGCCACGAAGGCGCGATTGAGCCCGATCAGCGGCGCGACATCGGCAACCGTACCGAGCGCGACGTGATGCAGCATGCCGAGCAGATCGGGCTCCGGCATTTCCGCGGTCCAAAAGCCACGGCCGCGCAGTTCGCGATTGACCGCCACCAGCGTGATCAGCACGAGGCCAACGGCGGCCAGATGGCCGAGGCCGGAAACATCGTCCGGCCGGTTCGGATTCACCAGCGCATCGACGACGGGCAATTCTTCGCCGCTTTGGTGATGGTCGATCACGACGACGGACATGCCGAGCTTCTTCGCTTCCGCCAGCGGTTCGATGCTGGTGGTGCCGCAGTCTACGGCGATCAGCAGCGTGGCGCCCTTGCCCGCCAGCATGCGCACCGCTTCGGTGTTGGGGCCGTAACCTTCGAACAGCCGGTCCGGAATATGGATCAGCGGGTCGAGGCCGCAATGGCGCAGGTGCCAAGCCAGCAGCGCCGCCGAAGTCGCGCCGTCGACGTCATAGTCGCCGAAGATCGCGACCTTTTCGCCGCGCACGGCGGCATCCGCGATGCGTTTGGCCGCCGCCTCCATCTGCGTGACGGTGAAGGGATCGGGCATCAGTTTGCGGATGGTCGGATCGAGATAGTCCTGCACCGCGTCGATCTCGACGTCGCGTCCGGCAAGCACGCGGGCCAGCATTTCCGGCAATTGATAGCGCTGCACGATGGTGAGCGCCTTCGCCTGCCCGCGTGCATCCAGCCGGTCGCGCCAGACCTTTCCGGTGAGCGAGCGCGCCACGCCGAGAAACGCTGGCGGCGCTTCGATGGGCAATGCGGATGCGGGGAGAGTCATGATGCCTTCGAGAGATGAACAAACGGACGCGGCCACCCGCCGCACCCCGTCCGGCCGCTGAAAAATTCAACCTGCACAAATTACGTGCAGCCAGCCACCGTATTACTACCCGCTGATGTCCGGAAATTAAACCGGGCGTTAGGCAGGATTGGCGACAAAACATCAACGCATGCTCACGAGTCCCCTGTCGATCCACAGGAATCGAAGGAAACATGCCGAGAAGGCTGAGGAACTTCCATGTCCGTCGCGCTTGATCGTTTTCGGGCCGCCTCGATCGCAAAACCGCCTGCCGGTCCGGCAGGCGCAGAGGACGACGCCGACATCTCGGCCCTCATCGAGCGGCTGACGGCCGAAGTGAACGAAGTCGCCTGCGAGAAGACCCGGTCGATCCAGAAGATCACCAACCAGATGAAGATGCTGGCGCTGAACGCGCTGATCGAGAGCTCGCGCGCCGGCGCGCAGGGCGCGGGCTTTGCGGTGGTGGCGCAGGAAGTGCGCAATGTCGGCCAGCAGGTCGAGACCATCGCACGCGAGTTGGAAACCCAGCTCACCAACCGCACCGGCAATTTGATGAATTCGATCGCGCGCATGACCGAGCGGTCGCGCGGCGAACGCATGGTCGATCTGTCGCTGAATGCGATCGAGCTGATCGATCGCAACCTTTATGAGCGAACCTGCGACGTACGCTGGTGGGCAACCGACTCCGCCGTCGTCGATTGCGCGACGAGCCCGGCCGCAGCGGCTGTCGCCCACGTCTCGGAACGGCTGGCGGTGATCCTCGGCGCCTACACCGTCTATCTCGACCTCTGGCTCTGCGATCTCGACGGCAATGTGCTCGCGAGCGGCCGCGCCGACCGCTTCAACGTGATCGGGCAAAATGTCGCCGCGACCAAATGGTTTCGCGAAGCGCGCGGCTTGCGCTCCGGCGACGACTATGTCGCCGGCGACGTCGAATGCCAGCCTTTGCTCGGCAACGCCCAGGTGGCGACCTATTGCGCCAGCGTTCGCGCCGGCGGCAAGGCCGACGGCAAGCCGATCGGCGTGCTGGCGATCCATTTCGACTGGGAGCCGCAGGCGCGCGCCATCGTGCAGAGCGTGCGGGTCGGCGCTGCCGACAAGGCGCGCGTGCTGCTGGTGGATTCGAATTTCCGGGTGATCGCGTCCTCCGATGGACAGGGCCTGCTCACCGAGCGCGTCCCGCTCTCGCTGGACGGAAAGCGCTGCGGCTTCTACCAGGACCGCTCCGGCACGCTGGTGGCGTTCCACGCAACGCCCGGCTACGAGACCTATCGGGGTCTCGGCTGGTTCGGTGTGATCCTCGCGGGTGGATAAGCGTTAGCAGCCCATCCGTTCGGCGATTTCGTTGAAATCCTTGGCCACGATCTCCCAATTGTCCTTGGCCTCGAAATCATATTTCTGGTGCGGGCCGTACTCGGTCGGGCGTGCGACAAACGCGGTCTTCAGTCCCAATTTGCGCGCGGCCTTCAGATCGTTGTTGTGGGCGGCGACCATCATCACCTGTCCCGACTTCAGACAAAGCAGCTTTGCCGCGCCGAGATAGGTTTCGGGATCGGGCTTGTAGTGCTCGAACAGCTCGGCTGACAGGATCAGGTCCCACGGCATCCCTGCGAATTTGCCCATGTTGGTCAGAAGCGCGACGTTGCCGTTGGAGAGCGGCGAGATGATGTATTTCTTCTTCAGCCGCGTCAGCCCGGAGACGGTGTCGGGCCAGGCGTGCAGGCGATGCCAGCCCAGCGTCAGATATTGCAGGTCGTCTTCGGTCAGGCCCTGAATCGCAAACTGCGCAACCAGCTTTTCCAGCGACTCCCGATGCAGCGTGTCGAGGATCTTGTAGCCGCGCTCGGGATGTTTCCGTACCTCGTCCATCGAGGCCGCATAGACGGCGCGCCAGCCGTCAACCAAGGCGGTCCAGTCGGCGTTGATCCCGCGTGTTTTCGACCATTTGGTGAAATCGTCGATCAGGCTGGTGCGCCAGTCGACGCAGGTACCGAACACGTCGAACACCAGCGCCTTTACGTCAGAGATATCCGACATGCTCACTCCCTCTACTTCTTGTTGTCATTCCGCGGCGATGCGAAGCATCGAACCCGGAATCTCGAGATTCTCAGGTGCGCAATTGCGCACCATAGTTCTCGCATCGCGAGCCCCGGAATGACGGCGATCGTCACAGCACCTTGCGGTACTGGATAAAGCCGAGATTATCAGCCACCGCGTCATAGAGCGCGCGCGCTTGCGCATTGCTCGATTGCGTCAGCCAGTAGACGCGGCTGGCGCTGGCCGCGCGGGCCTTGTCGTAGACAGCTTCGATCAGCGCCCTGCCGAGCCCCCTGCCGCGGGCAGCCTCCGAGACAAACAGGTCTTCCAGATAGCAGTAGCGATGCGTTGCCCAGGTCGAGCGATGGAAGAGATAATGCGCGAAGCCTTCGAGTCTGCCGTCGACATAGCCGCCGAGCGCGAACAGCGGCTCATCCGGATCGTGAAACCGCATCCAGGTGAGATCGCTGATGTCGCCGGCCAGATCGGTCTTGTAGAAAGCGAGATAACCCGCCCATAGCGGATTCCATGCCTCTCGCTCGTCTTCGCCAACCGGTCTTATCTGGATAGCGCCGGTCATGCCGTGCTCAGTCGAGGTGGAATTTCTTGAGCTCGCGGTGCTCGGCCTTGATGTAGCGGACCGTGCCGGTGACCGAGCGCATCACCACGGTCTCGGTCTCGATCACATCATCCTTGCGGAACTTGACGCCGGTCAGCAGCGAACCTGTCGTGACGCCGGTGGCGGCGAACAGGCAGTCGCCCTTCACCATGTCCTCGATCTGGTAGATCATGCGGGGGTCGTTGACGCCCATCTTCGCCGCGCGCTCGCGCTTCTCTGCTGTGTCGAGCACCAGCCGGCACTGCATCTGGCCGCCGATGCAACGGAGCGCCGCCGCGGCCAGCACGCCCTCCGGCGCGCCGCCGGTGCCCATGTAGATGTCGACGCCGGTCTCTTCGGGAGAAGCTGTGTGGATCACGCCGGCGACATCGCCATCGGTGATCAGCCGCACCGCGGCACCGGTGCCGCGGATCGCCGAAATGATGTCGGCATGGCGCGGCCGGTCGAGCACCAGCGCGGTGATCGCGGAGGCCGGCACGCCCTTGGCCTTGGCGAGGCGCTGGATGTTTTCCGCCGGCGGTGCGTCGAGATCGATCACGTTCTTGGCATAGCCGGGACCGATCGCGATCTTTTCCATGTAGACGTCGGGCGCATGCAGCAGCGTGCCGCCATCGGCCATCGCCATGGTCGCGATCGCGCCCGGCATGTTCTTGGCGCACAGCGTGGTGCCTTCCAGCGGATCGACGGCGATGTCGACCTGCGGGCCGGCATTGAGGCCGACCTTTTCGCCGATGAACAGCATCGGCGCTTCGTCACGCTCGCCCTCGCCGATCACGATGGTGCCTTCGATCGGCAGCTTGTTGAGCTCGCGGCGCATCGCATCCACAGCCGCCTGGTCGGCGGGCTTTTCCTGGCCATGGCCGCGCAGCCGCGCCGCCGACACTGCGGCACGCTCCGTCACGCGCACGATCTCGAGCGTCAGAATGCGCTCGAGCAGCAATTGCGGTGGAACGGAAATATGGGTCGACATCACAGCACTCCTTGAGCCTTCCTGGCGGATTTTTATGTCCGCATATCAATCGTTTCAGCCCCAATCCGTTCGAACGGGCGCTCTAGTTTTTCTCGATCCGGATCACCTGCGGCCGGCCGCTGATCACCTTGTCGCGCTGCACCGCTTCGAGCGCGCGGTAGACCGCATCTTCGTGGGTTGCGTAGGTGATCAGGATGACCGGCACCGGCGAAGCGTTCTTCGCGGCCCCGTTTACATCGACGCCATCCGGATGCCGCTGCACGATCGATTCCAGCGAAATCTTTTGCTGGGCAAGGCGCGTGGCAATGCGCGCGGCAGTGCCGGGCAGATCGCGCGCCATCAGGCGGATGTAATAGCCGCCTTCATGGCGCTCCATCGGCGCCTTCTGGGTGTCGCGCAGCTTTTCGACCGGGCGGCCGAACGGCGTGGTGCGGATGCCGCGCGCGACGTCGGCGATATCGGCGACCACGGAGGCCGCCGTAGCGGCACCGCCCGCGCCAGGTCCGACCAGCGTGATCGGCGGAATGCCCTCGCCGTCGATGGTGACGGCGTTGGTCACGCCCATCACCTGCGCGATCGAGGACGATTTTGGCACCATGGTCGGATGCACGCGCTGCTCTATGCCCTTGGCCGTGCGCACGGCAACGCCGAGCAGTTTGACGCGATAGCCGAGCTCTTCGGCGGCGCGCAGATCTTCCGGTTTGATCGAGGAGATGCCTTCGACATTGACCGCGCTCTGCGACACCTTGGTGCCGAAGGCCAGGCTCGCCAGGATCGCCAGCTTCTGCGCGGTATCGTGGCCGTCGACATCGAACGACGGATTGGCTTCGGCGTAGCCGAGGCGCTGGGCGTCCTTCAAACATTCGGCAAAGGACAGCCCCTCCTGCTCCATCCGGGTCAGGATGTAGTTGCAAGTGCCGTTGAGGATGCCGTAGACGCGATTGACGCTTGTGCCCGCAAGTCCCTCGCGCAATGTCTTGATGATGGGGATGCCGCCCGCCACGGCCGCCTCGTAGTTGAGCGCGCCGCCGTGCTTCTCGGCCGCCTTCGCCAGCCTGACCCCATGCTTGGCAATCAGGGCCTTGTTGGCGGTGACAACCGATTTGCCGGATTTGAGCGCCGCCTCGATCGCTGAGAATGCGGGGTCACCGGCACCGCCCATCAGCTCGACGAAGCAATCGATGTCGGGATCGTTGGCCAGTTCCAGCGGATTTCTGGCCCACGCGATGCCGTTCAGATCGACGCTACGCTTCTTGACCTTCGAGCGTGCGGTGACGGCCGTCACCCGCACGCCGCGGCCGCTGCGCGCCGACAGCATCCGGCCTTGCTCTTCGATCAGGCGAACGACTTCGGCACCAACGGTGCCAAGCCCCGCGATACCCACTTTCAGGGGTGCGACCATGGACAGAAAAACCTAGAAAACGGATTAGCGCCGGTTGGCGAGAGGAACCACGTTGTGCAACGTTTCGATGCCGCTTTCAAGGAAGCGGCGCACACCGCGCGCGGCCTGCCGGATTCGCTGCTCGTTTTCCACCATGGCGATGCGGACATAGCCCTCGCCATGCTCGCCGAAGGCAACGCCCGGCGAAACCACCACACCAGACTTTTCCACCATCAGGGTCGCAAATTCCATGCTGCCGATGCTCTCAAACGCCTTCGGCAGCGGCGCCCAGGCGAACATCGAGGCCTGCGGCGGCGGGATATCCCACCCCGCGCGGCCGAACGATTCGACCAGCGCGTCGCGGCGCTTGCGGTAGGTCTCGCGCATCTCGCGGATGCAATCCTCTGGGCCGTTGAGCGCAGCGGTCGCCGCCACCTGGACTGGCGTGAACGCGCCATAATCGAGATAGGACTTCACCCGCGCCAGCGCCGCGATGATGCGCTCGTTGCCTACGGCAAAGCCCATGCGCCAGCCGGCCATCGAAAACGTCTTCGACATCGAGGTGAATTCGACGGTAACGTCCATGGCGCCGGGAACCTGGAGCACCGAGGGCGGCGGATT
Organism: Bradyrhizobium lablabi; assembly: GCF_018129385.1. Taxonomy (GTDB): domain Bacteria; phylum Pseudomonadota; class Alphaproteobacteria; order Rhizobiales; family Xanthobacteraceae; genus Bradyrhizobium; species Bradyrhizobium lablabi_C. The sequence goes on along the minus strand of NZ_JAFCLN010000005.1, from coordinate 394,598 downwards.
CTTGTCGTCGAAATAAACTTCCGCGTAAGCGAGATCGGACAGGATGAAGATGTCGTGCTTCTTCGCGAAGGCGACGAGGTCCCGGTAGAAATCGAGATCGGCGACATAGGCGGTCGGATTGGAGGGATAGCAGACGATCAGCGCGATCGGCTTCGGGATCGAATGGATGATCGCGCGCTCCACCGCCTCGAAGAATTGCGGCGTCGGCTCCGACGGCACCGAGCGGATCACGCCGCCAGCCATCAGAAAGCCGAAGGCGTGGATCGGATAGCTCGGATTCGGGCAGAGCACGACGTCGCCCGGCGCGGTGATCGCCTGCGCGACATTGGCAAAGCCCTCCTTGGAACCGAGCGTGGCAACGATCTGGGTGTCGGGATTGAGCTTCACGCCGAACCGGCGCGCATAATACCCCGCTTGCGCCTTGCGCAGGCCGTTGATGCCGCGGGAGGCCGAATAGCGGTCGGTGCGCGGCTTGCCCAGGACCTCCTTGAGCTTCTCCAGCACATGGGGCGGCGCCGGCAGGTCCGGGTTGCCCATGCCCATGTCGATGATGTCGGCCCCGGCGTTCCGCGCGGCCGCCTTGGCCTGGTTGACCTTCTCGAACACATAAGGCGGCAGACGACGGATGCGGTAGAATTCTTCCATGGGTCTCGAGCTCCGGGCACGGCAGGCATCGCGTCAGGCGGCCGAACCGATTCCGGGCCGAAAAGACGCTTCGATCAAGGATTTAGGGCGATTCTGGCGCCAAACCGTTGAATCCCAACGTTTTAGCACGCGCGCCCGGTGTTGCCAGCAGTTTTGGGCTACTTGGCGGCGCCGTTTTGCGCGGCGGTGGTGGCCTGACGGTCTCGCGCGGCCTTCAATTCGGCCTGGATCTTCTGTTGTTCGGCCGGCTTCATCGCCTGTTCGTCGCGGTCGGGCGGCAAGTCGTGAACCGGAAGGTAAGAACCAGCCTCTTTCGGCCGCGGCGGCGCATCCGACGGCGTGCCGAGGCTCGGCAGATCGGCCACCGATGTCGAGCAACCGCCGAGGGCGAGTGCCGACACGAACAGCACCCCCATCGCCAGCCCCCTTATCGTTCGATCCACCGGCATCGGTCCCCAAACTCCAACTCGCAAGCTTCGGTGGTACGAGCCTTGCAGCGACGAAACGTCGGCCGCCGGTATCCTACCACATCCGTTCAAACCTTTGTCGCCGGAAGCGGTTAAAGGCTGGACGGCACCAGACCGGAGCGTTGCGGCTTCAATGTGTCAGAAAGGCGATGCTTTGTCGCACTGCAACACACGATTGGATGAATTAACCAAACGCGTCTTCACCGCACCGCGCGATGACGACGCCTTGTCGAAGCGATAATGTTCTCCGCATGACTGACGTTGCGAGCGACACCAATACCGAAAAGAAATTCAACGCCGAAGCGTTTGCGATGAACATCGCGCGCGCGATGGAGAGCAGCGGCCAGGCGCTCGCTGCCTATCTCAAGCCGCGCGAGGGCGGCGAGGCCAAGGACAAGCCGCCGTCTGAACTTGCCGAAGTGATCAAGACCTTCAGCTCGGTTGCCGAATACTGGATGTCGGACAAGGATCGCGCCGCCGATCTCCAACTGAAGATCGGCAAGGCTTACCTCGATCTCTGGGGTTCTGCGGTTCGCCGCATGGCCGGCGAAGATGCAAAACCCGCGATCGAAGCCTCCCCGCGCGACAAGCGCTTCCAGGATCCGGAGTGGAAATCGAACCAGTTCTTCGATTTCGTGAAGCAGCTTTATCTCCTGACCACGCAGTGGGCGCAGGACCTCGTGCAGAACGCCGAGGGGCTCGATCCGCATACCCGCAAGAAGGCCGAGTTCTACGTCCAGCAGATCTCCAACGCGATCGCGCCGTCGAACTTCGTGCTGACCAATCCGGAAGTGCTGCGCGAAACGCTGGCCTCGAACGGCGACAATTTGGTGCGCGGCATGAAGATGCTGGCGGAAGATATCGAGGCCGGCCGCGGCACGCTTCGCATCCGCCAGTCCGATCCGACCAATCTCGCCGTCGGCGTCAACATGGCGACGACGCCCGGCAAGGTGATCTACCAGAACGATCTGATGCAACTGATCCAGTACACGCCGAGCACCGAGAACGTGCTGCGGACGCCGCTGCTGATCGTGCCGCCCTGGATCAACAAGTTCTACATCCTCGATCTGAAGCCGGAAAAATCCTACATCAAATGGTGCGTCGACCAGGGCATCACCGTGTTCGTGATCTCCTGGGTCAATCCGGACAAGGAGCTCGCCAAGAAGACCTGGGCCGACTACATGAAGGAAGGCCCGCTCGCCGCGATGGACGTCATCGAGAGGGTGACCGGCGAGATGAAGGTGCACACCGCCGGCTATTGCGTCGGCGGCACCCTGCTCGCTTCCACATTGGCATATCTCGCCGAAACGCGCCGGCAGCGCGTGACCTCGGCGACATTCTTTGCGGCGCAGGTCGACTTCACCCATGCCGGCGATTTGCTGGTGTTCGTCGACGAGGACCAGATCTCGGCGCTCGAGCGCGACATGGAAGCGACCGGCGTGCTGGAAGGCGGCAAGATGGCGATGGCCTTCAACATGCTGCGCTCGAACGATCTGATCTGGTCCTATGTCGTCAGCAATTACCTGAAGGGACAGCAGCCTTCCGCCTTCGACCTCTTGCACTGGAACTCCGACGCGACGCGCATGCCGGCGGCGAACCATTCCTACTATTTGCGCAACTGCTATCTCGACAATCGCCTGTCGACCGGCAGCATGGTGCTCGACAACACGCTGCTCGACCTGTCGAAGGTGAAGGTGCCGGTCTACAATCTGGCAACGCGCGAGGATCACATCGCGCCGGCGGAATCGGTGCTGTACGGCTCGCAATTCTTCGGCGGTCCGGTGAAATATGTGCTGTCAGGCTCGGGCCATATCGCGGGCGTCGTTAATCCGCCGTCGTCGGGCAAGTATCAGTACTGGACCAACGACAACATCAGGGACATCAAGCTGGCCGACTGGATCAAGGGCGCACAGGAGCACAAGGGCTCGTGGTGGCCGGACTGGCGCGCGTGGCTGGAAAACATCGACCCCGAAAAAGTCCCGGCCCGCGCGGTCGGCGAGGTGCTGCCGCCGATCGAGGATGCGCCCGGCAGCTATGTGCGGGTCCGCGCGTAGCGCGAAGCGGCGCGCTTGGCTATAAACGGATATCCCGCACCGGGAATCGAAATCAGTTAGGGGGAAGCGATGACGCGCGAATTGTTCTGGCTGACGCTGACGGTGATCCTCACCGGCCTGTTGTGGGTCCCCTACATCATCAACCGCTGTCAGGTGCGCGGCCTCGCCGGCGCCATGGCCAATCCCTCGCGCAACGACAAGCCGCAGGCCGACTGGGCCAACCGCCTGATGTTCGCGCACGACAATGCGGTGGAAAATCTCGTCGTGTTCGCACCGCTGGTGCTGATCCTGAGCGATCTCGACTATTCGACGAAATGGACCGCGCTGGCCTGCGCCGTCTATTTCTGGTCGCGCGTGGCGCATCTGATCGTATACACGATCGGCCTGCCGGTGTTCCGCACGCTCGCCTTCACCGTCGGCTTCCTGGCGCAGGCCGTGCTGGCGCTGGCGATCTTCAAGGTGCTTTGACCGACGCAAGTTCGGCTTACCGGTCGTCGCGTTCCAGCTATTTGGCCGAGGGCTCGCGCAGCGCCCTGCCCAGTTGCTCGACCGCCTCCTGTAGCATCGCCACGGATTGCGCGACCGGCCGCCGCTTCACCCGGTCGATAAAGCCGGCCGTGCCGACGCTGTAGATCACCCCCGCGTCGGCGATCGGTATCGGCACCGCGATCGCCCCAAAACCGATCTCCATCTCGTTCCAGCAGGTGGCGTATTTTCTCCGGCGCACAGCCGCGTATTCGCGGTTGATCTCGTCGCGATCGACCTTGGTCTCGGACGTCAGTCTCGGAAGCGGCGCCGACAGCACGCGATCGATCAGCCCATCGGATTGAAAGGCGAGGATCGCCTTGGCCGATGCCGCGACGTGCGGCGCCAGAATGTGTCCGGGCACGACGTGCCCGCGCAGTCCGCCGCTCGGCGCCGCCCACGCCACGGAAACCACCTGCGTTCCCACCAATCGCGCCAGGTAACAGGTGTCGTCGAACTGGTTGGCGAGATGGTCCAGCACGGGCTGCACCGCGATCGCCAGCCGCGACGCATCCGTCCCGGCATGCAACAGCCGCAGCATCCGCTCACCGAGCTGATAGTCTTTCCGCCTGCCGCCATTGTTGGCCAGTAATCCCGCGCGCAGCAGGTTCTGTAGCAACCGATGCGCGGTGCCGAGCGGCAGATTACAGCTTTGCGCGATCTCCGAAACGCTGGCGCCATTTGCTGAAATCGCGACCGCCTCGAGCGCCCTGAAATAACGCTCGAGCGGTGACGCCTCCACCGCTGTTTTTGCCGATTTATTGGCCACGAACTGCCTCTCCTGTCGCATTGACATCACAAATCCCTAGCCCTAGCCTTCTCAATAATCAAGAAATCTTTCCGATTATTGAGAAATGGAGATGTCGATGAGCGATTACCCTTCTGACCGTCGCCAGGCCCTGAAGCGCGCGGCGGCCGGTGTCTGCGGCGTTGCGATGCTGTTGCTGGCAGGTGAGGTACGCGCGGAGCCCGGCGTCACCGACAAGTCGATCAAGGTCGGCATTCTCGGCAGCCTGAGCGGCCCGCTCGCCGTGTTCGGCACCGGCAATCTCGCCGGCGCGACCATCGCCTTCGAGGAGGCCAATGCCGCCGGCGGCGTCAACGGCCGCAAGATCGAATGGGTGTCGCTCGACGACGAGTCCTCGCCGCCCAAGGGCATCGCGGCCTACAAGAAACTGGTCGATCAGGACCAGGTGTTCGCCGTCTATGGGCCCGCTGCCAGCGCCGTCGGCCAGGCGCTGGTCCCGACGTTCAAGCTTTCCAAGACGCCGACCTTCATTTCGGTGTTCTCCACCCCCGCCGTCACCGAGCCGCCGATCCCGATGGTGTTCCGCACCGGGCCGATGCGGCGCCGGACGTGCTGATCGTGTACGGCTATCCCAATCCTTCCGCCATCATCACCCGGCAGGCCAAGCAGCTCGGGCTGAAGGCGACCGTGATGGGCGCCAACTCCGCCGGCAGCCGCGCATACCCGAAGATCGTCGGTGAAGCCGCCGCCGGCACCCAGAACATCGTCACGCTAAAAGTGCTTCCCGAAGGCGACGATCCTGCCGCGGTCAAATTCCGCACCGCGTTCGAACAGCGCTTTCCGGACCTCGCCCGACAGGGCCGTCCCGACCTCGGCGACGTGCTCGGTTATGGCGGCGCCCAGGTGTTCATCGAGGGCCTGAAGCGCGCCGGCCCCCAGCTCACCCAGGCGGGCTTCATCAAGGCGCTGGAGTCGTTGAAGGGATTTGAGACCGATCTCACGCTGCCGACCACCTTCAGCGCCACCGAACGCGAAGGCAACCAGTCGGCCCGCATCGTCGAGATCCAGCCCGATCTCAGCCGCAAGCTGCTGCCGGCGGTGGTCCGAGCCGAGGATCAGGCTGCAAAGTGAACGCCGCCGTGAGCTCAGACCAGACACAACTGTTCGCCGACGATCTGACCATCGGTCAGAAATTCGGCGGCGAACCGCGCACGGTCGGCGACGCCGCGTTCAAGGCGTTCGCCGACTTCACCGGTGACGATCATCCCATTCATTATGACGATGCCTATGCCGCCAAGACCCGGTTCGGCAAGCGGCTGGCGCATGGATTGCTCGTGATGTCGATGACCGCGTTCGGCGCGACCGCAATGTCGCATCGCTTCGAGGATTCGATGGTGGCGTTCCTCGACCAGGCCGGCCGGTTCATCAAGCCGGTGTTCGTGGACGACGTCCTGACCAGCCATTTCGTGGTGGCGTCGATCGCCCGCAAGCCGGGACGCGACAGCGCGGTGGTGCGCTTCGACGTTACGCTGACCAATCAGGCGGGAGATGTCGTGCTACAGGGCCACCACGTCTACATGCTGCTGTGCAAGTCGGCCGCCAGCTCAGGGTTGCCGCATGCCGGCTGAGACCTATGCTGAAGCGGTCGCGAAATTCGACTGGGCCAAGGTGCGCAAAGCACTCGGCTGGAAGGACGGCGAGAAGGTTTCGCTCGGAAACTCGATCGTCGATCGCCACGCCGACAGCGGCCGCCTCGCCCTGATCGCGGTCGATCTTGCCGGCAATGAACGGCGGCTGACTTACAAGGACCTCTCGGAAGCCAGCAACCGGTTTGCCAATCTGCTACGCAGCCTCGACATCTCACCGGGCGACCGCGTCGCCGGATTGATGCCGCGCGGGCCGGAGGTGCTGATTGCCATCATCGGCGCGCTGAAGGTGGGCGCGGTCTATGTGCCCGTGTTCACGGGCTTCGGGCCCGATGCCGTCAAGTTTCGTCTCGACCATTGCGGCGCCAGCGTTCTGGTGACCCACGCGGCGGTGTCGCATCAGGTCCCGGCGGACGTCACCGCACAGGTCATCTGCGTGATGCAGCCGGACAAAACAGTGCCGGAATCATGGATCGACCTGGCGCAGGAACTGCCAAAGCAATCCGCGCGCTTCGACTGCGTGCTGCGCGACCGCGACGATGCCGCGGCGCTGATCTACACATCAGGCTCGACCGGCCAGCCGAAAGGCGGCACTATCGCCGTCAATTTCCTGGCCGCGATCGCGCCCTACATCTCCACCGGCCTCGATCTGCGGCCCGACGACGTCCTGTGGCCGACCGGCGATCCCGGCTGGGGATATGGTTTCGTGTGCTATCTCGGCGCCTTCGCGACCGGGGCCACCGTAATTTGCGTGGAGCAAAATCCGACCGCCGAAATCTTCCTGTCGGTGCTCGAACGCTACGGCGTCACTAACCTCGCGACCACGCCGACGTTGCTGCGCAGCGTGCTGGTGCTCGACGACGCACAATTGAAGGCGCGCCGGACCAAGCTGCATGCGATATCGAGTTGCGGCGAACCGCTCAACTCCAAAGTCGTGGAATCCTTTCAGCGGGTCTGGTCGCTGACGCCGATGGATCATTTCGGCGCCACCGAATATGCGCTGCCGATCGGCAATCACAATGCCGTCGCGATGGCGGTGAAGCCGGGTTCGATGGGATTGCCGGCGCCGGGATTCCGCATGGCTATTGTGGACGAGCACGGCAATGAATGCCCGGCCGGCGAAGTCGGCTTCATCGCCAAGCGATCCGATCCCGATTGCCGCTACTGGCTGAATTACTGGAACGATCCCGCCGCCACCCGCGAACTGGTGCGCAACGGCTGGATCGTCACCGGCGATCTCGGACGGCGCGATGAAGACGGTTACTTCTGGTTCGAGGGCCGCGCCGACGACATGATCAAGAGTGCGGGCTACCGGATCGGGCCGTTCGAGGTTGAAAGCGCCCTGCTCAAGCATCCCGCCGTGGCCGAGGCCGCCGTGATCGGCAAGCCGGACGAAATGCGCGGACAGGTCGTCAAGGCCTTCGTGGTGCTGCGTCCCGGTTTCACGGGCAGCGATGCCTTGTCGGACGAACTGGTGCACGCCGTCAAATCCACCGTCGGCAAGCATCAATATCCGCGGCTGATCGAATATGTCGACGCACTGCCGAAGACCGAGACCGGCAAGATACAGCGCTTCGCCCTGCGTCAGCGCTGAACCCAGGAGGACACATGCCGACCTACACGCCCATCATCCCGAACCCCAACTGGCCCGAGCGCCTCACCTTCTCTCCGGCGGTGCGCGTCGGCAACCTTGTGTTCCTCTCGGGCACCACGGCTACCGCCGACGACGGCGTGACCATCGTCGGCCCCGGCGATATCGTGGCGCAGACCCGCAGGATCTTCGAGAAATTCGAGATCGTTCTGCGCAGCGTCGGCGGCGACCTCCGCAACCTCGTAGAGACCACCGACTACGTGCTGTCGCTGGACGACTACAAGAAGACCGCGAGCCTGCGGCGCGAACTGTTCAAGGGACCGCCCTGGCCCGCTGCGACCGGCGTTGTGGTGAGCGGGCTGGTGCGTCCGGACGCGCTGATCGAAATCAAGGGTATCGCGGCGCTGTGATCCGATGCTGGCGCAGGTCCTCGTAAGCTCGGTGACGGCGGGCGCGGTCTACGCGCTGATCGCGCTTGGATTCGTGCTGATCCACAAGGGCACCGGCGTGGTTCATTTCGGCTACGGCGATCAAGTGACGTTCGGGGCCTATCTGGTGCTGATCGCCCAGATGGCGGTGACCGGATTGCCGTTCTGGCCGGCGGTCTTCATCGCGCTTGTCGTGTCCGCGCTGCTCGGCGCGCTGATCTATGGCGGCTTCATGTGGCCGCTGCGAAACGCCTCGCTGCTGGCGAAGATCATCGCCAGCCTTGCGCTCGGCACCGTGCTGCGCGAATTCGTGCGCGCCTTCATGGGACCGAATGCCTGGCCGTTTCCGTTCCTGCTGTCGCAGACCGCGGTTCCCGTCGGCGGCGTTCTCGTGGTGCCGGCCAATCTCGCCATCGTCGGCGTCTCGCTCGGGATTCTCGCCATCCTGTTTCTGCTGTTCGAGAAGACGCTGTTCGGCAAGGCGATCATGGCCGCCTGCGACAATCGCATCGGCGCCAGCCTGATCGGCGTACGCGTCTCGCATGTGTTCCTGCTGATCTGGGTGGTCGCGTCCGTACTGGCGACGGTCGCCGGCGTGCTGGTGGCGCCGCTGCTGACGCTGTCGCCCGACATGGGCTTGATCGGCATCAAGGGATTTACCGCCGCTGTGCTCGGCGGCTTCAACAGCCTGCCCGGCGCCGTATTGGGCGGCATCCTGCTCGGCATCCTCGAAGCGCTGGTGGGCACCTACATCTCGAGCGCGCTCAAGGACATGATCAGCTACGGCATCCTGATCGCCGTCATCCTGATCCGGCCGCAAGGGTTGCTCGGCGGCTTGCTGGTCAAGAAGGTATAGCGCCATGCCGCTTCGCCCCCTGCTGTTCGCCGCCGCCATTCTGGCCTTCTTCGCCGCGCCGCAACTGCTGCCAGAGTTCTATCTGTTTCAGATCTGCCTGATCGCCGGAACGGCGCTGGCGGTGCTCGGGCTGGTGGTCGTGACTGGTCTGGCCGGACAGATTTCGCTGGCCCAGTCCGCTTTCGTCGCGCTCGGCGGTTACGGGGCTTCGATTCTGGCGGCGTCCTGGGGCGTGCCGCTGTGGGCGGGCATTCCCGTGGTGGCGGTGGTGGTCGCAGGGCTCGGCTTCCTGCTCGGCCAGATGACGCTGCGCGTGGCCGGCCATTACCTTGCACTGGCCACGCTCGCCGTCACCGCCATCGTCCAGCTTGCCTTGATCCATTGGGAAGCGCTGACGGGTGGCGCCGCCGGCATGGCGGTGCCGCCGTTCGAAATCATGGGCCGCGCGCTCACGAGCGGTCGTGAGCTCTATTATGTGATCGTGCCGGTGACGGCGCTGTTCATCCTGACCGCGCAGAACCTGATCGCGTCGCGGTTCGGGCGGGCGCTGACCGCGATCCGCCAGAGCGAGACGGCCGCAGAGGCGATGGGGCTCGACGTGCTGCGCTACAAGGCCGCCGCATTCGCCGCCAGCGCCTTTCTCGGCGCGGTCGCCGGCGGCCTGCTGGCGCCGCTGTCGACCTACCTCGATCCGGCCCAATACGGCATCACCTACGCGATCTATTTCCTCGCCATCGCCGTGGTCGGCGGCATGACGTCACCAACAGGCGCGGTGATCGGCAGTGCCGTGTTCGTGCTGTTGCCGAATTACCTGCAAGCGTTCCAGTCCTATCTCGGACTGGTGTTTGCGCTGCTGCTGCTCGGCTTCATCGTGCTGCGTCCCAACGGATTGTCGAGCCTGCCATGGCTGCGTCAGGCCGGCGCGTTGCTGCATCGGACCACGGGGCCAAAACCATGACCGAGGCCCTGCTCCGCATCGAGAACGTCAGCGTCCGCTTCGGCGGCCTGGTGGCGCTCGATTCCGTTACACTGGAAGTGGCGCCAGGTTCCATTCAGGCGGTGATCGGTCCCAACGGCGCCGGCAAGAGCACGCTGCTCAACGTCATCACCGGGCTCTATACTGCCTCCGGCGGCAGCATCCTGTTCCGGGGCGAACGCATCGACGGCCGCACTCCACACGCCATCACCCGCCGCGGCATCGCGCGCACCTTTCAAAACACCGAACTGTTCGGCGAAATGACCGCGCTCGAGAATGTCATGATCAGCCTCGATCGCTTTTACGCCTATGGCGGCGTGACGGCAGCGTGGCAAGGCCGGCACTACCGGCAGATCGAAACATCCGCGCGCGATGAGGCTCGGGAATTGCTCGCGCTGGTTGGCCTTGCCGGCGACGAGAACGAGGCGGCAGCGACGTTGCCGTTCGGCAAGCAGCGGCGGCTGGAGATCGCGCGTGCGCTGGCGACGCGGCCGGGGTTGCTGCTGCTCGACGAGCCCGCCGCGGGCCTTCGCGCCGCCGAAATCGATGCGCTCAATCGCATCCTGCTCGATCTGCGCGCGCAGCGGCAGATCTCGATCCTGGTGATCGATCACGTGATGCCGCTGGTGATGGCGATCTCGGACCGCATCGCCGTGCTCAATTTCGGCCGCAAGATCGCCGAAGGAACGCCGGATGCCGTGCGCCGTTCGCCCGACGTGATCGCAGCCTATCTCGGGGAGAAAGCGGCCCATGCTGTCGGTTCGTGACCTCCATGCCGGCTACGGCAACAAGACGGTGCTACAGGGCGTCAGCCTCGATGTCCCACAGGGCGCCGTGATTGCTCTCTTGGGAGCCAACGGCGCCGGCAAGTCCACCCTTTTGAAGTCGATCGTCGGATTGCTGGAGCGCAGCTCCGGCACGATCGAGTTGAACGGCCATCCGCTGCCCAATGCGACGCCGGACCGCGCGCTGAAGGCGGGCGTCGCACTGGTGCCCGAACAGCGCGAATTGTTCCTGACACTGAGCGTCGAAGACAATCTGCGGCTCGGCGGCTTCTTGCGCCGCCGCTCGCATCAGCTCGACGCCGAATGCGAGCGCCTGCTGACGATCTTCCCGGCCTTGCGCAAGCGCACCGCGCAGCCGGCCCGAACCCTTTCCGGCGGCGAGCAGCAGATGCTGGCGATCGCCCGGGCGCTGATGGGGCGACCCTCGATCCTGCTGCTCGACGAGCCGTCGCTGGGTCTGGCGCCGAAGATCGTCGAGGAAATCTTCGACATCGTCCGTCAGATCAGGGCCGAGGGCACTGCGGTCCTGCTGGTCGAGCAGAATGCCGCGATGGCGCTCGACGTCGCCGAATACGGCTATGTCATGGACCTCGGCGAAGTCACCATGAAAGGCAGCGCCGACGAGTTGAAGGCCTCGTCAATGATCAGGAATTCATACCTTTGAAGGCGTTCCTCCACGCTTTCGCGCAACAGCGAACAGCATGGGCGCCATCATGCCGTCGAAGCCTTTGACGTCGCCGCTCTCGATGCCAAGCGCACTCCAGTCTCCCGCCTTGGCATAAGTGGAACGCAGCCATTCTTCCGAGGGATAATTGTAGTACCGATCAAGCTGATCGCGTCCCTCGGCCTCGCCGGTCTTGTAGCTGGCAAAGAAGCGGCCATCGCTTTTGAGCGCGCGCCAGATCAGCGCCAGGATACCGACAAGCTGGTCACGCGGAACGTGCAGCAGGCAGGCATTGGCCCAGACGGCATCGTATGCTCCGACCGCATCTATCTCGTGAAACAGCAGCGTCTCGACCGGGCGGCCAAGACGTTTCGACGCAACGGCCGCCATTTCCGGCGAACCGTCGGTGGCGCGAACATCGAAGCCGCGCGCGATCATTTCCGCGGTGTCCCCGCCCGCCCCGCATCCAAGTTCGAGGATGGTTGCGTTGGGCGGCAAGTCAGCGAGAAATCTACCCATCCGCTCGCGGCGCGAGGTGATCTCGCGCTGCGCATAGGCTTCGGCGTTGCGCCGGTAGAATTGCAGCGTGTCGTGATCCACCGGCGCTTTCCGCTACTTGTCCGGCAGCCCCAGCATCAGCCGCATGTTCTGCACGGCCGCACCCGAGGCGCCCTTGCCGAGATTGTCGAGCCGCGCGACCAGCACCGCCTGGCGGTGCTTGTCGCTGGCGAAGACGTAGAGCTCGAGCATGTTGGTCTCGTTCAGCGCTTCCGGCTCGATCCGTCCGCCCTTGGCCGCGTCATTGTCTGATGGCATGACCGAGACGTATTTGCTTCCGGCGTAGCGCTTGGCGAGCGCCGCGTGCAGGTCGGCCCCGCTCGGCTTGCCCGGCAGCGTGTCGAGGTGCAGCGGCACCGAGACCAGCATGCCCTGACGATAATTGCCGACCGACGGCACGAAGATCGGCCGCCGCGTCAGTTTTGAGTAAAGCTGCGTTTCCGGCAGATGCTTGTGCTCGAAGCCGAGGCCATAGAGCTCGAAGGAAGGCGCCGAGCCGTCCTCAAAACTCTGGATCATCGACTTGCCGCCGCCGGAATAGCCGCTGACGGCGTTGATGGTGACGGGATAATCCGCCGGCAGCAGGCCGGCATCGACCAGCGGCCGCAGCAGCGCGATGCCGCCGGTCGGATAGCAGCCGGGATTGGAGACCTTGTTGGCCGACTTGATCTTGTCGGCCTGATCCGGCGCGAGTTCGGCAAAGCCGTACGCCCAGTCGGGCGCGACCCGGAAGGCCGTCGAGGCGTCCAGCACCTTTGGCGCCTTGGCGCCCATGCTGTCCACCAGCGCAACGGTTTCCTTCGCCGCATCGTCGGGCAGGCAGAGGATAACGAGATCGACCTCCTCCATCAGCGCCTTCTTGGCGTTCGTATCCTTGCGCTTTTCTTCCGCGATGTTCTTGACTGCGATGTCGTTCTGCAACCGCAGCCGTTCGGCGATGCCGAGGCCGGTGGTGCCGGAGGCGCCGTCGACGAACACGGTGGCTTTCGCGGCCGAAGTCGCAGCTTTTGGCTGGTGGGTTTCGGAGAGGCTCATCACATGCTCCCTTCGAGCGAGGCTGTTTCGTTCGTTGTTGCGGCAAAGGCTTGCGGCCGGGTATCGCGCATCAACTGCGCGATGGTTTGCGAACCATGGTCGGGCATCGCGGCAAGGCCATTGGCGACCGCCGCATAGTCGGCCTCGGACTTGTGCTGGTTCAGCTTGAAGCTGCTTTCGACGTCCTCGACCCGCATGGAAAGACCCACGATGCCTTTCTTCAGCGCTTCCAGCCGCGCGGCCGTCATCTTGGCCGAGGTCCACGGCTTTTTCGGCGCCATCCAGTCCTCGAACTTGGCGCTCAGCGTATCGATCTGCACCACGAGCTCGTCGTCGCTGAGCGTCCGCACCGGCCCGGTCAGGTGCACCGCCTGATAGAGCCAGGTCGGCACCTGATCGACCGATACGTACCAGTCGGGCGTTACATAGGCATCCGCGCCGTTCACCGCGAGCATCCATGGCGTCACACTGTCCGCCAGCTTTACCAGCGGATTGTGACGGGCAACGTGAAACAGCGCCAGCGGCGTGCCGTCCTCGGCATAGCTCAAATAGAACGGCAGGCTTGAGCCGACCGGGCGCTTGCCGTTCCATGCGCAGACGGTGCCGAATCCGCGCGCTTCCGCAAACGCCAGGCTTGCGGCGCGGTCGGACTTGAACATCGGCGGCGTATACATCTTGCAAACTCCTGCTTCGACGAAGGGAGCCGCCAGATCAAACCGCGGTATGTGCCTGGAGGGAAGCCGCGGGATGGATCCGGCGGCAGGGGAACGATCGTCAGACGCAAACGATCGCCCGTACCGCGGTGGCGCGGCGACGGCGGGCGATGGCGATGGTCAGACCGTTTTTCATGGCCGCGGGTCATAAGGCCGGTTCCCCGTCCCGTCAAGGCAAAATGCGAAAGGCCGCCCCGCTTCGGGAGCGGCCTTTCATCACGCTCGGAGCAGAGGTGGGCTTACAGGGTCGGATTCCACGGCGCGGCGACCAGCCGATAGCCGGTGCCGTCCTTCTCCACATAGCCCATTGCCGGGAACGGATAGTGGAAGCCCTGCACCCGCATCTTGTCCGCCACCAGCATGTCATAGACCTTGCGGCGGGTGGCTTCCGCCATCTGCGGGTCCTGGTCGAACATCAGGTGCCAGCCCGGATTGCTGACGAACAACGCCGGGTGGTTGGTGACGTCGGACTGGATGAAGATCTTGTCCGGGCCCGACGAGAGGATGAACGAGGTATGGCCGGGGGTGTGGCCGAGCGTGGCTACGGCCTGCAAGCCCGGCGCGACGTCCTTGCCGTGCTCGTACGGCGTCACCTTCTTCTTCAGGCCGGCATCGAACACACGGCGAGCATTGGCGAACACGCCCTTCATGCGATCAGAGGTCTGCTTGCCCATCTCGCCGTCGTCCATGAAGTATTTCCACTCCACGGCCGGCACCAACACCTCGGCATTCGGGAACGCGAGCACGTTCTCCGCGGTGAGCAGGCCGTTGATGTGGTCGCCGTGGAAGTGCGAGATCACCACCATGTCGATCGACTTGGGGTCGATGCCGGCGGCGGCCAGATTGCTGGCGAATTGCCCGACATTGCCCTTGCTGGAAGCGAAGGCGCCCGGGCCGTTGCCGGTGTCGAGCACCACCAGTTTGCCGCCGGTGTTGATCACCAGCGGCGCAAAGTGGATGCTCACCTTGTCTTTCGGCAAAAACGCCTTGTCGAGGGCAGTGTTCACCTCATCCTTTTTCGCATTGAGAACGAAGGTCTCGGGCAGCGCAAAGGTGTTGATGCCGTCGGAGATGACGGTGACCTGGGCATCGCCGACCTTGTAGCGATAAAAGCTCGGCGCCTGCTTTTCGGCCAACGGAGCCGCCGCGTTGGCGGAGATGGCAGGCAGCAGCGGGGTGGCGGCAAGGCCGGCCGTTCCCGCCAGGATGTGACGTCGTGTGAATTGCATGTGATGACCTCCCGGTGAATCGGTGGCGGTTCGCTGGTGTCCTCCGCCTTGCCTGATATTGCGGCGGAATCTGTCAGCGTTCTAGCCCCAAGGCGATGACGGCGATGCGACGGCAGCGCCTCTCGTCTTCCCGGCTAACCCCTGCCTTGCAGGCTTATTCCGCCGCCTCAGAAGGCCCGCCAAATCAATTCCGCGAGCCTTGCCATGACGTCGCCGAACAGCAACAGCACGCCCGACCACAACAGCGCAGAGACGAAATTGGCGATCTGGAACGGCCAGTATGACATCTCGAAAATGCCGGCCGCGAGCGGCACCGATGCGCGCAACGGCCCGAAGAAGCGGCCGATGAAAATGCTCGGCACGCCCCAGTCGCGCACGAAGGCTTCGCCGCGCGGCAGGATTTCCGGGTATTTCGACAAGGGCCACATCTGCGCGACGTGCTCCTTGTAGCGGTAACCGAACCAGTAGGAGACCCAGTCGCCGAGCGCGGCACCAATGCCGCCGGCAATCCAGACCGGCCAGAAGCTGATGCCGGAAACGCCGATCAGGGCGCCGATCGCGATCAACGCCCCCCAGGCCGGAACCAGCAGGGAGACGAAAGCAAGCGATTCCGCGAACGCCAGCACCAGCACGATCGGTGCCGCCCAAGCCTGATGATCGCGCACGTAGTTCGCCAGCGCGTGCGCAAATTCTTCCATCAATTGAATGCCTTCCCCGCCCCTGTTCCGGCTGAAACCTCTTTTGGGATTCTAGCCTGAAAACAGCTATGCCAGCCGCTTGCGCAACATCAAGTCACAAAGGCGCGGGCCGGTGCGTGAATTCACCGCTTCGATTTCCCTGACGCATGGCGGCGCGCTTGACGGCGGCCTCCCGGATCGGACAACCAATCCCTATCTGCGGCGGGCGGCGTTCCGGCGCGAGATCGGCCGTCCCGCGGTCACTTTTTCAGCCCAACCATGGCATAGTCAGAGCAACCGATTCGCCGCGCGAAACTCGCGCGCAACACATGAAGAACAATGGCTAAATCATTGAAATCTGCTGCAAAAGCAAAGGATAACGACCTGTTCGGGGCGCCCGAAGCCAAAGCCAAGGCGCAGCTCAAGGTCGCCGCCCGGTCCGGCGGCGCCGAGGCCGGCTATACCGCTGCTGACATCGAGGTGCTGGAGGGTCTGGAGCCGGTGCGGCGCCGGCCCGGCATGTATATCGGCGGCACCGACGAGAAGGCGCTGCACCATCTGTTCGCCGAAGTTATCGACAACTCGATGGACGAGGCGCTGGCGGGCCACGCCACCTTCATCGAGGTCGAGCTGTCCGCCGACGGTTTTCTGACCGTGACCGATAACGGCCGTGGCATCCCCGTCGATCCGCATCCGAAATTCCCGAAGAAGTCGGCGCTGGAAGTGATCATGTGCACGCTGCATTCCGGCGGCAAGTTCGATTCCAAGGTCTATGAAACCTCGGGCGGCCTGCACGGCGTCGGCGTGTCCGTCGTCAACGCGCTGTCCTCGCGCCTCGAGGTCGAGGTCGCGCGCAGCCAAAAGCTCTATCGCATGAGCTTTGAGCGCGGCCATCCCAAGGGCAAGCTCGAGGACCTCGGCAAGATCAACAACCGCCGCGGCACCCGCATCCGCTTCAAGCCGGACACCGAGATCTTCGGCGCGAAAGCAGCCTTCAAGCCGCAGCGCCTGTTCAAGATGGCGCGTTCCAAAGCCTATCTGTTCGGCGGCGTCGAAATCCGCTGGAAGTGTGCGAGCGAGCTGTTGAAGGGCGTCGAGGACGTCCCGGCCGAGGACAGCTTTCATTTCCCCGGCGGCCTCAAGGACTATCTCGGTGCCGCCATCCATGCCGACACGCTGGTGCATCCGGATATCTTCTCCGGCAAGAGCGGCCGCAATGGCGCGCATGGCGCCTGCGAATGGGCGGTGGCCTGGACGGCGGATGCCGACGGTTTTCTCTCCTCCTACTGCAATACGGTGCCGACGCCCGATGGCGGCACCCATGAATCAGGTCTGCGCGGCGCATTGCTGCGCGGCCTGAAGGATCACGGCGAACGCGTCGGCCAGGGCAAGCGGGTTGCCCCGGTCACGTCGGAAGACGTCATGGTGGGCGCCGCCAGCATGCTCAGCGTCTTCGTGCGCGAGCCGGAATTCCAGGGCCAGACCAAGGATCGCCTCGCCACCGCCGAAGCCCAGCGCATCGTCGAGCAGGCGGTGAAGGACTCGTTCGACCACTGGCTGTCGGGCAATCCGCTACAGGCCAACAAGCTGCTCGATTTCGTCATCGAGCGCGCGGACGAGCGGCTGCGCCGCCGCGCCGAGAAGGAAATCTCGCGCAAGACCGCGGTGAAGAAACTGCGCCTGCCGGGCAAGCTCACCGATTGCACGAACACGGCGGCTGAAGGCTCCGAGCTCTTCATCGTCGAAGGCGACTCGGCCGGCGGCACCGCCAAACATGCGCGCGACCGCAAGACCCAGGCGATTCTGCCCCTGCGTGGAAAAATCCTTAACGTCGCTTCCGCCGGAAAGGACAAGCTGACTGCGAATGCGCAACTCGCCGACCTCATGCAGGCGATCGGCTGCGGCACGCTCGCGCATTACCGCGAAGAGGATCTGCGTTACTCACGCATCATCATCATGACCGACGCCGACGTCGACGGCGCCCATATCGCTTCGCTGTTGATCACCTTCTTCTACCGGCAAATGCCGCGGCTGATCGACGAGGGCCACCTCTATCTGGCGGTGCCGCCGCTCTACAAGCTCACCCATGGCGACAAGTCGGTTTATGCCCGCGATGACGCGCACAAGGATGCGCTGATGAAAAGCGAGTTCCACGCCAACGCCAAGGTCGAGGTCAGCCGCTTCAAAGGCCTTGGCGAGATGAACCCGCAGCAGCTCAAGGAAACCACGATGGATCCGGCCAGGCGCACGCTGCTGAAGGTTGTGCTGCTCGCCGACGACCGCGATGGCACCGCCGACTCGGTCGAGCGGCTCATGGGCACCAAGGCCGAGGCGCGATTCGCCTTCATCTCCGACCGGGCCGAGTTTGCCAGCGAGGAACTGCTGGACGTCTGAAGCGGAACGGCGAGGCACGATGGCGCGATGGGGCCGGATTTCCGGCCCTTTTTGCGTTTTTTGAGCCTGAAAACTGCGATTTCAGCGCATCTTGCGCCGCTCCGTTTTCAGGCGAGTGTGCCTCCCTCGCAACAGCATTTTCGGCCGAACTGCGTATAGTTGCCGCATCGGGTTTCGAGAATCGGTGCACACGCGCCTAGGGTCGTCACGTTCGACGCTGAACTTTGAGGGATTTATCATGAAGAAACTGGTACTGGCTTTGACCGCGGTCGCGGCGTTCGGCGGACCGGCCATTGCGGCCGATATGGCGGCTCGCCCTGTCAAGGCGCTGCCTCCGCCGGCACCGGTCTACAACTGGACCGGCTTCTACATCTTCGGCGGCGGCGGCGGCGGACTTTGGGACGCCGACAGCAACGTCGTGACCGCGCCTCCGGTTGTTCCTGCCGGCGTTGCACTGACCCGCGATCAGCGGATGGGCGGCGATGGCTGGTTCGGAACGGTCGGTGCCGGCTACGATTGGCAGTTTGGCGGCCGGTGGGTGGCCGGTATCTTCGGTGACGCCCAGTTCGGAAGCCTCAAAGGTTCGCTGAGCGACCCCATCTTCGGCACTGAAGGCCGCATCAAGCTCGAGACCAGCTGGGCCGCTGGCGTGCGACTGGGCTATCTGGTTGCTCCCAATGTATTGTCGTACGTGAATGCCGGTTACTCTGGTTCGGATTGGTCGGGCACTACCCAGTCCTCGATCTTCGCGCCTGGTGGCCCTGCCTTCACCACCACGTCTTCCTTTGACCGCAATGGCTGGTTCATCGGCGGCGGCGTCGAGAACAACCTGGACCTGTTCGGCATCACGGCTCCCGGCTGGTTCATGAAGACCGAGTATCGCTCTGCCTTCTATGATCGCGTCACTCTGCCGACGACATTCACCCCGGGCTTCGGCGGCGGCCCGACCGGTAGTGCAATCACCTTCGAGCCTTGGGTTCAGACCATCAGCACTTCGCTGGTCTACCGCTTCAACTGGGGTGGCGCTCCGATCGCGGCTCGGTACTGATCTCCTCCCGAACTGAACTGAAAAGCCCCGGCGATATGCCGGGGCTTTTTTGTTGCCTGGTAATCAGCCGGCGTTGGCGAGCGTTCCGATCAGAATAATCGTCCTGCTCACGTGGCCGCCCTTGCCGGGACGGCTGTCATTGTATTCGATCGACAGATACGGCCGCGCGCCCGCACCTGTTTTGAAAAAGCTATGCGGGGATCATGACGGCCGGCAAAGGGAGTGAGAACCCATGCGCAAGCGGCCGCTTGCCGTCGGTTTTCCATCGGGAGCGGAAAGAAAGAAACGATGAAAACAGGACTGTTCGATCTCAGCGGAAAAGTGGCTGTCGTGACCGGCGGCAATGGCGGCATCGGGCTCGGCATGGCGCGCGGCCTGGCGGAGGCGGGCGCCGCGATCGCCGTGGTCGGCCGCAACGAGGCCAAATCAAAGACTGCCGCGGCTGAACTTGCAGAACGCGGCATCAGGACCATCGCCGTCACCACGGATGTCACCGACAAGGGCGCGGTCGCCGCGATGGCCGAGCGCGTCGGAAGCGAGCTCGGCCGCATCGACATCCTCGTCAACAATGCCGGCATCAACATCCGAAAGCCGCCGCACACGCTCGATCCCGCCGAATGGGACAGCGTGATCTCGACCAACCTCACAAGCGCGTTCCTGTGCTCGCAGGCGGTCTATCCGGCGATGAAGGCGGCCGGCGGCGGCAAGATCGTCAATATCGGCTCGATGATGTCGATCTTCGGCGCCAGCTTTGCGCCGGCCTATGCCGCGAGCAAGGGCGGCATCGTCCAGTTCACGCGCGCCTGCGCCTGTGCCTGGGCCGGCGACAATATTCAGGTCAACGCCATCCTGCCGGGCTGGATCGACACGGACCTCACCAAGCGCGCCCGCGAGCAGATCGACGGGCTGCACGACCGCGTGCTGGCGCGCACGCCCGCTTCCCGCTGGGGTGGGATCGACGATTTTGCGGGGATTGCGGTGTTCCTCGCCTCATCGGCGTCGGACTTCGTCACCGGCACGGCAATCCCGGTCGACGGCGGTTATTCGGTGATGGGCTGAAGCTGCGCGCAAATTGCGAAATGCGCAAAAACAAAAAGCCCCGGCAACCTGCCGGGGCTTTTTTTCATCGTGGAGAAGCAGGCTTCAGTAGCGCGCGACGAGCGGTCCGCCGAACCGGTAGTTCAGGCGGACGACGGCCGACTGGATATCCTTGGGCCGTGCATCGAAGGTGTAGGTGCCAGGCCCGGCACCACCGAGCTGATAGCTCTTCTTTTCGAAGGCCGAATAGTCATATTCGAGACCGACGGTCCAGTTGGGGGTGATGCCGTATTCCCAGCCCGCGCCGACAGTCCAGCCGTTATGCCACTGGGTCTGCGATCCCGAACCCGTGGACGGATTCGGCACGGTATCGACCACCGACAAGCGGTTGTTGACGCCGGCATAGCCGCCCTTCACGTAGAACAGATTGTTGGCCACGGCGTAGCCGACGCGGCCCGTCACCGTCGCCATCCAGTCGGCGCGCCAACTGAACTGATCGTCGAAACCGAAGCCGAACACGTTGTTGACGACGGTACCGCGGGTGTTGAGACCGGAAACGGTGCCCTCGAGACCGAACACCCAGTTGCTGGCCTGCCAGTTGTAGCCGACCTGGCCGCCACCAAACACGCCCGATCCGCGCTGGCGGAATCCCTCGCCCGGGGCGAGATCGCCGAACGCCGTCGTGTTTGCCGTGTTGACCCACTCCTCGTTCGTCCAGGCGCCACCGACATGGCCGCCGATATAGAAGCCGCTCCAATTGTAGATAGAGGCCACATAGGCAGGCGGCGCCTTGGTGTAAGGCCGCGCAGCAAGATCAGCAGCCGACGCAGCGCCTGCGCCCAGCGCTGTCGTAACGGTCAAAGCGGCAATCAGTTTTGCATTGAACATTTGGTACCCCCCTCTTGTTGTCCGGGGTGCACCTTTGCAGAGAGAGCCTTACAAATTGGAAATCGCCACGCTTTTCGACGTGAGTTTTCTTGCTCGATGGCCTCAAATTCGCTGCGCCGCTGCAATCGCGCAGCGCTTAATCGCCGTTATCCTTGACAATTCGTTGGCGACCGATCCCGGCGCGATCGTCTTCCGCACGCGAGCGGCACCGTTGGCGAGAAAAAAGCCCCGGCTGAGGCCGGGGCTTTGAATGCGGTGAAGCTTTGGACGATCAGTATCTGGCGACAACAGCGGTCGGGCCGAACTTCCAGTTGGCCTTGACCAGGATCTCGCCGGTCTCGATCTTCACGTCGCGATAGCCCGGCGCAAACACCGGGACCACGGCCGCGCCCACGATCACGCCGACCGGCACCAGACCGAGGTCGAACCGGGTGCGCTCATACCAGGAGTACCGGCCTTCGAGGCCGAGCGTGAAATTGTCGGTGACGGCATGTTCGACGCCCGCGCCGACGGTGACACCGGTCAAGGTCTTGCTCTGATTCGTGAAGACACCGGGCAGCGGCGGGTTGGGCAGCCAATTGGTGCTGGAGCGAACTTCGGTAAACGCGGCACCGGCCGTTCCGTAGAACAGGGTGCGGTTCATGGCGTAACCGATACGGCCGCGAGCCGAAGCCTGCCAATCGCTGTGAAGGTCGAAGGTGCTGCCATTCACGAACGGCGCAAGGATGACGCCGGCCAGGATGTCGGTCTGTGACCAGCGCTGCGCGTGCCCGTCGGCCTCGACACCGAATACCCAGTTGCCCGCCTGATAGTTGCAACCGACCTGACCGCCCGCGAGCCAGGTGTCGGCTTCGCGCCGGCCAAGGTCGAGCGCGGCGGCCGCAAACGGCCCTACCGCGGTGGTGTGAACCGTCTCGTCGAGGCCGATGCCCTTGCCGCCGGCGCTCAGGCCGATGTAGCAGCCGGTCCAGTTGTAAACCGGGACCACCACCGGGCGCGCCTTCACGGGCAAGTCAGCCGCGGTGGCCGATCCAAATGCCGCGATCGAAGCAGCGGCTGCGAGAGCCCATCCAAATTTCCGGAGCATGTCAGTCCCCCAATGCAAAGAATTTCCAGAAGCAAATTTCCGTAACCAATCCTATGCGCGTCTCATCAGAGGCGCGACGATGAACCGACAAGAAGTGGCCTGCGCACAGCGGTTTTCCGTGGCGCGTTGCAGTTCTACAACTCTTGGAATGGCCGGCACGCGCCGGTTGCACAATTTCCCGGCAGGCTCTGATCACGGGATATGCAGGAGTCTCCGGAGCGCTGCTTCAGTTGCCCGCCGACGGCGAACGGACATGTTCGGGACGGACGCCGAGACCGATAAATCGAGCGGTGATTCCCTGTAGCCACGGTACCGCCGTGACCAATCGCAGGACCGCCGGGACCTGTAGCGGTGCGTCGCCCGGCTTCAGCGCCATGCTGATGATGTTGTTCTGCATCACGACTTGCATGCGCTGCGTCATGCGCACCGGAAACTCGCGCCGCTTGCGCACCTCGTCGAGATCCTCCTCGGACCGATAGCCCTGCATCAGCCTCGCGGCGAGAATGTTAGCGGTCGCCACCGCGTCCTGCACCGCAAGGTTCACGCCGACGCCGCCGACCGGCGACATCGCATGCGCGGCATCGCCGATGCACAACAGGCCCGGCCGCGTCCAGCGCTTCAGCCGGTTGATCGCAACCGTCAGGAGCTTGACGTCATCCCAACTCTTCACGTCCGCGATACCGGATTTGAGAATCGGCGCCATCCGCACGACATCGTCCAGCAGGGATTGCAGTCCCCTCGCCTTCACGGCGTCGTATTGTCCCTTGGCGATGACATAGGCGCACTGCCAGTAGTCGCCGCGATCGAACGTCACCATCATCTTGCCGGGATCGATGCGGGCAAACATGCGCTCGGTCTCGTCAGGCGCCTTGCCGGCGCGAAACCACAATACGTCCATCGGCGCGCCGATCTCCTCGACCTCAAGGCCGGCGCGCTCGCGCACCAGCGAATGGCGGCCGTCGCAGGCGACGGTGAGGTCGGCCTCGATTTCGATCATGCCCTCCGGCGTCTTCGCCTTCACGCCGGCGATCGCGTCGCCGCGGCGGATGAGGTCGGTCGCCTCGGTGTTCATCATGACCTTGAGCGAAGGAAACCGCTCGCCGCTTTCACGCAGGAAGTTGAGAAAGTCCCACTGCGGCATGAAGGCGATGAAGGGATATTTTACGGGGAGCCGGCTGAGATCGGCCAATCGTATCGGCGCGCCGCCGAACAAGCCGTCCATCTTCTGTAGGCGCTGATGCGGTAGTTTCAGAAAACCCTCGATCAGTCCGAGTTCGTCCATCACCTGCAAGGTCGAGGGATGCACGGTGTCGCCGCGAAAATCGCGGAAGAAATCCGCATGCTTCTCCAGCACCACGACATCGATGCCGGCGCGGCCAAACAGATAGCCCAGCATCATGCCGGCGGGTCCGCCGCCCACGATGCAGCAACGGACTTTCATGTGTCGTCCGTGCGGACGTTCCTCGCTAGCGTCCATGGGTCGAGCTCCGAACGTAGTTCGATTGTGGCTAACCTGGGCTCATCACCGACGTCCGCCCCCTGGCGAGTAGCGGACGTTCCCACTCGATCCGATACGCGCAACACGGGCGTTACAATTGCCGCTGTAACTTATCAAGAGTAATCGGCAAATCCCGCACGCGTTTTCCGGTTGCATGATAGATCGCGTTGGCGACGGCTGCGGCCACGCCGACAATGCCGATCTCACCCACACCCTTCATGCCGAGCGGATTGATGATGCTGTCCGGCTCGTCGACAAAGATCACCTTGATGTCATGAATATCGGCGTGCACGGGCACGTGGTACTCTGCGATGTTGGCGTTCATGATGCGCCCGAAGGCGTGATCGATCAGCGTTTCCTCGTGCAGCGCCATGCCGATCCCCCCGACCACGCTGCCGACGACCTGATTACCGGCCGTCTTGGGGTTGAGGATGCGTCCCGCCGCCACCGCGCTCACGGCGCGGGTCACGCGGATGATGCCGATCTCTTCGTCGATCTTCACTTCGACGAACACTGCCGAATGCGTGTTGCGGGCATATTTGCTGATGTCCGCGAAGGTGTTGTCCTTGATCCGCTCGATGTGTTCGACCTTGCCGTGACGCATGACATCCGCAATCGGTACCGAACGGGCGACGTCCCCCGCCCGCGCAAGCTTGCCGTTGGTCAGCACGACGTCGCCTGCCAGGGCATCCGCGAACGGGGTGTCCGGCATCGTCTTTGCGATGCGCAGCAACTCTCCGCGCACCTCATCCGCAGCGCCGATGATGGCATGCGACACCGAAGCGGCGATCCATGAGCCGCCTTCGATCGGGCACGCCGGCAGCGTCGAGTCGCCCAGCCTCACGGTAACGTTGTCGATCGGCACGCCCATCCGGTCAGCGGCCACCTGCGCCATGATCGTGTAGGTGCCGGTGCCGATATCGGAAGCGGCGGTTGCGACTTCGGTGTGGCCGTTGGCGGTCAGCACGATGCGGGCGGACGCCGGCATCTGCAACGCCTCCCAGACGCCGGTTGCCATACCCCAGCCGACTAGCTCCTTGCCGTCACGCATCGAGCGCGGCTCCGGATTGCGCTTCGACCAGCCGAACGCCTCGGCGCCCTGGCGATAGCACTCGCGCAGGCTCTTGCTGGTGAACGGAAGATCCTCGTTCTGATCCCGATCCGAATAGCAGCGCAGTCGCAACTCGACCGGATCGAGCTTGAGCGCGACGGCGAGTTCGTCCATCGCAGCCTCCAGCGCATAAACCCCAGTCGCCGCGCCGGGAGCGCGCATATCGCCGGATGTCGGCAGATCGAGACGCGCAAGCTTGTGCGTGTAGCGCGCATTCGGGCTCTTATAAAGAATACCCGACCATCCCGTATCGTTGCGTGAGAAATCCTCGTATTGCGAGGTCACGGCGATTGCCTCGTGGGTTATCGCCTCGAGCTCGCCATTGGCCCTTGCCCCGAGCGCGAGCCGCTCGATCGTCGCCGGCCGATATCCGACGCCATACATCTGCGCGCGGTTGAGCACGAGGCGCACCGGCCGTTTCAGCGACATCGCACCGAGCACGGCCAGCACGACCTGGTATTGCGGGCGCAGCCCGGAGCCGAAACCGCCGCCCATGAACGGGGACATCACCGTTACGTCGTCGGACTTCAGACCGAACACGCCGCACAGATAGCGCTGCACGTTCTGCACGCCCTGCGTCTTGTCGTACACCGTGAGCTTGCCGTCGTCGCTCCAGACCACCGTGGAGGCGAACAATTCCATCGGATTGTGGTGCTCGATTGGAATGAAATACTCCGCCTCGTGGCGCACCGCCGCGGCTGCAAAGGCCTTTGCGGCGTCCCCGCGCGGCTTTTCGGGCTTCTCGACAACAAACGCGCTCCCTCGTGCGGCGTGCAAGTCAGTGACGTGATCCTCCGCTTTGTATTCGACGCGCACCAGCATGGCGGCGTAGCGGGCAGTCTCCCAGTCCTCGGCGAGGACCAGGGCGACCGGCTGGCCGTTGAACAGGATCCTGTCGTCATAGAGTGGACGGTACGGCGCGCCGCTCTCGGGCGCGGCGTCGTCGCGGTAGGCCTGGTCGTTGTCCGCCATGCGCGGCCGGTTCTGGTGGGTGAGAACATCGAGTACGCCGGGCACCTTCAGTGCATCATCGGCATTGATCCGCACAATGCGGCCTTTGGCTACCGTCGCGCCGACCGCGCTGCCATAGACAAGGCCGGCTACATTGAGCTCGCCTGCGTATTTGGCCTGCCCGGTAACTTTGGCACGGCCGTCGACGCGAGAAGTGGGGGTGCCGATGTAAGATGACATGGACTTGCTCGCCTGTTGTTGCGCGGTTGCTTGCACCGCCGCCTGCGCGTTCGCCGTTTCGATGCTCCCGAACGCGACCGTCGTGGCCAGCGGGTCGCGCCGGTTGACATCCGTGCTCATCGGATTCTCTTGTCGGCCTGCGATTGTGGAGTAGCGTTCGCGGCCTGCGTCAGCGTCCGGACGATGGCCCGGCGTGCCAGATCGATCTTGAAGTCATTGTGCCCGAAACCCTTCGCATCGCGCAGCACAATTTCTGCGGCCCGCGCAAACGTCTCCGGGCCAGCGGCCTGGCCGCGCAACGCCGCCTCGGCCTCCACGCTGCGCCACGGCTTGTGCGCCACGCCTCCGAGCGCGAGGCGACCGGTCTTGATGCGCCCGCTCTCAAGCTCGAGCGCCGCCGCGACCGACACGAGCGCAAAAGCGTAGGACAGCCGATCGCGTATCTTGAGGTAGCTGTGATTGGCCGCAAAGCCCTGTGCGGGCAGCTCGATCGCCGTAATGA
This sequence comes from Bradyrhizobium lablabi, assembly GCF_018129385.1. Taxonomy (GTDB): domain Bacteria; phylum Pseudomonadota; class Alphaproteobacteria; order Rhizobiales; family Xanthobacteraceae; genus Bradyrhizobium; species Bradyrhizobium lablabi_C. The sequence goes on along the minus strand of NZ_JAFCLN010000005.1, from coordinate 368,244 downwards.
TCTCGTCACGGCGCAGATTGTTGTCGATCTGCGGGGTATCACCCGGCAGACGATGGAAATCGACGACGGCAATTTCGCGGCTGCCCGAGAGTCCCGTGACGTGCACCTTGGCGTCGAGCACCGCGAGCGCCACGCACATGTCAGACGGGTGCGTGGCGATGCAGGATTCGCTGGTGCCGAGGATCGCGTTGATCCGGTTGATGCCCTTGATCGCGGCGCAGCCACTGCCGGGCTGCCGTTTGTTGCAAGCCATCGTGACGTCATAGAAATAGAAGCAGCGGGTGCGCTGCACCAGGTTGCCGCCGGTCGACGCCATATTGCGGAGCTGCTGCGACGCGCCCGACATGATCGCGCTCGACAGGATCGGATAGCGCTGCTCGACTAGCGGGTGATAGGCGAGATCGGTATTCGGCACGAGCGCACCGATGCGAAGTCCGCCGCCCGGCGTCTCCTCAACCGAGGTGAGTGGCAAACGCGAGATATCGATCAGACGAGGCGGCCGTTCGACCTGGTACTTCATCAGATCAATGAGATTGGTGCCGCCGGCGATGAAGCGTGCTTCCGGATCGGCCGCGATCTGCCGCACGGCGTCGGTCACGTCAGCAGCGCGGTCATACTGAAACTTGATCATGACTTGCCTCCCATGGCCGTCATCGCCTGCTGGATTGCCGCAAGGATGTTGGGGTAGGCGCCACAGCGGCAGATGTTGCCGCTCATCAGTTCGCGAATTTGGTCTGGCGTCTTGGCCTTCCCTTCCGCGATCAGTCCGGCAGCCGAGCAGATCTGCCCGGGCGTGCAATAACCGCACTGGAAGGCATCGTGGTCGATAAAGGCCTGCTGAAGCGGGTGCAGCGTCCCATCGGTCTCAAGCCCTTCGATGGTCGTGACCTTCGCGCCGTCCTTCATGACAGCGAGCGTCAGGCACGAGTTGATGCGCCTTCCATCGACCAGTACGGTGCAGGCGCCGCACTGCCCTTGGTCGCAGCCCTTCTTGGTGCCGGTAAGACCGAGACGGTCCCGCAGCGCATCCAACAGGGTGGTCCAAGGCGCGATGGTCAACGTGCAGCTCCGGCCGTTGACCTCCAGTGTGACGTTTATGGTTGCCGGCGCAGCCATGGCTGCGCTTCGGGAGACGTCGGACATGCCAACTCCATGTCTTGCTGCGATTGGGCTCCCGGCAGAATAGCCCATGATTGCAACGATTGCTGCAAAACCTGCATCGTTTAACGTCGGATCTACCGCTGGCGGCCAGTCGAAATTTTGACAATAACTAACTGATTTCCGGCGATTGAGATTTTTTGTCGCAATTGCGGAGCAACTTCATTTATCACACGCGCGGCAAGTCGTTTGCGCGAGGTGACCTCGGTCAAGAATCCGCAAGCTGGACGTCACCCGCAAACAGCTGTGCCTGTCACCCGGCCGCGAAGAGGCTTGCAGCAGACAAGCAAACAACTTCTAATTTCAGAATATGATCAAGTCTCGAAAACAGAAATCCACTGGTCACGTCGCAAATCGGAAATTGCGTCGTCATTCCGGGCGCGCGTGGCGCAAGCTATGGTGCGCAATGCACAACTGGTGATCCATAACCACGCGCCGTTCTTGTTAAGGAAAGCCGTTGACCAGCTCGCAGGACGACAGCCGCCACGGCGTATGGATTTCCAAGCTCGCGAAGAGGGGCGCCCCGGAATGACGTCACCGCCGGAAACTCTTGATCTCCGACATGCTGCCGTCGCGGTACACGAGCTCCACCGATACCGACTTGGTGTTCGGCGCGAGCTTCAGATAGGGCGTCGCGCTGTGCGGGATCGCGCTGGGATCGCGCGGGTCGCAGGCCGGCATCTGTAGCACCTTGTCCGGCACCGCGGTGTCGATGCCGACGCGCACCTCGCGGATCGCGCAGCGGTAGGACATCAGGTGCGTGTAGTAGACCAGCAGGCCGTTGAACTCGCGGAACGACAGCCAGCTCGTCGCGGTCATGTCGAGGATTTTTCGCTGGTCGCGGATCAGCGCAGCCTCGGGATCGAAGCGGATCGGGAACGGTCCCTGCAAGTCGCCCGCCGTATCGACATAGCGAACCTGGATGACGGACGCAGGCGCATCGGCCGGCAATTCGATCGACGGGTTCGGCATCCGCTTGCGGGTGCGCGGATCGAGCGTATCGATAAATCCGGTCTCGCGGAAATCGCCGGCCTCGCCAATGCGCCAGGAAATGCCGAGCGTGGGGTCGGCGATCGAGAACACCACCGTCCAGCCGCCATTGTGGCGCGAGAAGGATGCGATCGGCGCGTTGACGGAGTCGTTCTGCATCAGCGGCCGCTGCACCTGCGTGAGCGCCGCAACCTTTTGCGGCGGCTCGGCAGGCTTGGTGGCCGCCACTTCCGGCTGCGGCTTGCCCGCCGCGCCGCCCAGATAGACATCGTCGATCATCTGGTCGAAGAAAACCGGGAACTGCTTGTGGTGCACGGTCTGGGCCAGTTCGCTGACTGCGCGGCGCGTGCGCTGCGCGACCTGCACGAGGTTGACGCCGGGCTGCGTCAGCTCCTTGGCAAAGGTTCGGGTGAAAACCGAGTTCGGATTCTCGTCATTGTTCGAGAGACGGTCGAGCGCAGTCTGCCGCGGACCTGCGGAGAAGATCGAGAACACGCCTTCCGGCAATTGGGTCATCGGTGCAAGGCCGCCTCCGCCGGCCACCGCACGGGTGCCCTGGCGCTCGAACGGATTGTTGCGGCAGGCGTCGAACACCAGGATCGCGGTGCGCACACCCTTGTTCTGTAGCCGCTCGATCACGCGGTCGGCGAGGATCGAGGCATCGCGCACCAGCTCTTCCTGGCCTTCGGTCGCGGCCGGCACGTCGGTCGGCAGCAGGAAGTTCTGGCCGGCGATTTCAAAGCCATGCCCGGCGTAGAAGAAGAAGGCGGTGTCGCCCTTGTCGACCGCCTTGTCGAAGGCGAGCAGGCTCTGGCTGAACGCCGAACGGTTCTGGTTTTCCGCCACCATCACCGTGAAGCCGAGCTGCTTGAGCGTATCGGCCATGGTGCGGGCGTCGTTGACGGCCTTCTGGAGTTTCGGGACGAACTTGTAATCGTTGTTGCCGACGACCAGCGCGACACGCTTTTCGGCATGTGCGGGCGCCGCGAAACCGGCCAGCAACATGGCAACGCCCGTTGCCGCCAAAACCCTGGAAAGCCAGCGCCTCATCGAAATCCCCGTGGACTTGAAGTTCCGCGGCTGGAGCAGCCGCCTGATGCATAGTCGGCCGACCCGCAATGGCGGTTCAATCCCGCCGAATTACGGCGGGAATCCCCTGATTGCTGCCCTGTAATATGTATTTTCACAACGTCCGTGATATAGGCTGCCCCGCGCTGACACCGGGACCCGCAGCCGTGCACAAATGGTCTACCGATCAGGTCGATCCAAAGGACCGCTTCGATTACTGGCGCGAGGTTCGCGCCAAGGGATTGTTCGGGGTGACCGCCGAACTCGAGCGGGAGCACCGCCGGGACTTCTTCGGCGAGTTCACGCTGCGCAGGTTCGACAATGCCGGGCTGGTCGAGCTGCGTGCTTCGCCCTATCGCGTCGAGCGCAGTTCGGCCGATATCGCCGATGCACCCGGCGGCAGCCTTTGCATCTATCAGCAGCTTGGCGGCGGCGGCTGGTTTGGCGTCAATGGCAGCGGCGACTTCACGATCCAGAACGGCCGCTTCGCCACCAGCCATTCGGACCTGCCCTACAATACCGCGCCGCTTGCCGCCGACGGCTTTCACCTGCGCATTCTCAAAATACCCGCGCGCGAGCTGCCGCTGGGATCGGGCATCGGCGATCTCTTCCCAAAGCCGTTTGCCGGAAATCCATCGCTGACACCGCTGCTGGAATCCTGCTTTTCCGACCTGGCGGAAGCCGGCGACGAGAGCGATCCGGCCGCGACCAGGCCGCTGGTGCAGGCGCTGGCGCAGCTTGCCCTGATCGGCCGCGGCGTGGCCAAACCCGCCAGCCGCGCCGCGCTGGCCGCCATCCGCGTCGGCCAACTCTCGCTGGCGCGGCGCCTGATCGCGCGCAATCTTTCCTTTGCCGGGCTATCGCCGCCTTTCGTCGCGGATTTGCTCGGCATTTCGCTTCGGCATCTGCACAGCCTGTTTGAAGCCACCGGGACGAGTTTTTCGCAGATCGTGACGGCGGAGCGCATGAGGCAAAGCCGGCGCCTGCTGACCGAGGCGCCGGAGCGGCCGGTGTCGCAAATTGCACAGGCCTGCGGCTATGAGAGCCTGGCAACCTTCTACCGGACCTTCCGTGCGGCCCACGGGATGCCGCCCGGCGACTTCAGGTTGCGGGGCGAAGCCGGGAAACGGGAGAGCCGGGCGACCATCCTCCATTTGAAGGCCAAATGACAAAAAGGCGCTTATTTGTGCGAAAACATTAAGCTTTTTCGCCCATTATGCCAGTTCCAAGATTGACTTTGAGCATTTCGACCCTATGTTCGCGGTCATAGCGGCCCGGGATCGAAACGCGATTCCCTTGGGTTTGCCGCCCGTCAGCGTAACCAAACACCCCTGAGCTTCATCAAAGCACGCCGTTTCGGGGTTGAACGCGACAGCCTTTTTACTTTCGATTCCGAACGGCGGTGTCGATCAGAGGCTCAATGTCTTTTTCCCATCTCGGTTTGTCCGACAAGGTTCTCGCCGCTGTTGCGGCCACCGGCTACACCAACCCCACTCCCATTCAGGATCAGGCGATCCCCCAGGTTCTGGCCCGCCGCGACGTTCTCGGCATCGCCCAGACCGGCACCGGCAAGACCGCGGCCTTCGTGCTGCCGATGCTCACGCTCCTCGAAAAGGGCCGCGCCCGGGCACGCATGCCGCGCACGCTGATCCTCGAGCCGACGCGCGAGCTTGCGGCGCAGGTCAAGGAGCAGTTCGACAAATACGGCGCCGGCCAGAAACTCAACGTCGCGCTGCTGATCGGCGGCGTCTCCTTCGGCGACCAGGACTCCAAGCTGACGCGCGGCGTCGACGTCCTGATCGCAACCCCCGGCCGGCTGCTCGACCATACCGAGCGCGGCGGCCTGCTGCTCACCGGCGTCGAATTGCTGGTGATTGACGAAGCCGACCGCATGCTGGACATGGGCTTCATCCCCGACATCGAGCGCATCTGCAAGCTCGTTCCCTTTACGCGGCAGACCCTGTTCTTCACCGCAACGATGCCGCCGGAAATCAGCCGCATCACCGAAACCTTCCTGCACAATCCCGTAAAGATCGAAGTCTCGAAGCCCGCGACGACCGCCGTTACCGTGACGCAGTCGCAGGTATCCGCCGGGCGCGAAGCGCACGAGAAGCGCGAAATCCTGCGCCGCTTGCTACGCGATGCAAAAGACCTCAACAACGCGATCATCTTCTGCAACCGCAAGCGCGAGGTCGCCATCCTGCACAAGTCGCTACAGAAGCATGGCTTCAGCGTCGGCGCGCTGCATGGCGATATGGATCAGCCGGCGCGCATGGCTGCGCTCGATCAATTCCGCAAGGGTGAAATCCCGCTGCTGGTCGCTTCCGACGTCGCGGCGCGCGGCCTCGATATTCCGGCCGTCAGCCACGTCTTCAATTTCGACGTGCCGCATCATCCCGATGATTATGTTCACCGCATCGGCCGCACCGGCCGTGCCGGCCGCTCCGGCACCGCGATCTCGATCGTCACGCCGCTCGATACCAAGTCGATGGCAGCGATCGAAAAGCTGATCGGCCAAAGCATTCCGCGCACCGAAGGCGACTTTGCCGTTCACACCGAGGTATCCGCCGGCGGCGAGGCTCCGCGTGAGCCACGCAAGCGCGAGAGTTCGCGCGGCGGCCGCAACAAGGGCCGGCGTGAGCGCGAGCCGCGCCACGGTGAGCGCGAGCCGCGTCACGGTGAGCGCGAGGCGCGCAACGGCGAACGCGAGCCGCGTCAGGCCAGCGGCGGCCGCAATTCGACGCCGAAGCCACAAGCGCCCGCATCGCGCGTGCCGTCGATCGGCCGCCCGGAACCGCGGCGCATTTCCCGCGACGTGGAATCAGAGCCCGCCGATCACTCGCATCTCCCCGCGTTTCTGCTGAGGCCCGTGCGCGCGCGCGTTTGATCGCGCCGCACAACGCGGTTCCCCGCTTAACCCGGCGTTCATTATCCTCAATTAGCTTGGCCGCAATTATTTAAGTGATTGCTGCTGGGCAACGAGCGGCGCTGTTCGCTTTTGGGGATGTGATCAGTGGTCAAGCTGTTGGACGAACACGAACGCACGATGGCTTTTGCCGAAGTGGCGCTCGGCCAGATCAAGTCTCTCAGGCAAACGGCCGTCCCCCGCAATTACGAAATCTGGTACGTCTACGCGACCGGATACAATTCGCCCCTCAACAAGATCATCAACGAGACGCTGGCGCGCAACGGCAAGCTGACCGAGGCCGATCTCGAGCAGATCTACGAAACCTATCTCTCCCAGATCAAGACCTCCGACCGCATCGACAAGGTCGGCGCACGCGTGATCGGCGAGATCGACGACGTGACGAAGCTGATTTCGGATGCGCTCGGCATGTCGCAGAGCTACGACGCCAGCCTCGATGGCGCGAGCAAGAAACTCTCGTCCGCGAAGGACCGCGACCAGGTCAAGGCGGTCGTCGAGATGTTGGTGAAATCCACCCGCGAGATGCGCGAGACCAACAAGGCGCTGGAAGACCGCCTGTCGCTGTCGAAGACCGAGATCAGCAATCTCCAGCATAGTCTGGAAGCGATCCGCGCCGAGAGCCTGACCGATCCGCTCACCGGTCTCGGCAACCGCAAATATTTCGACCGATCGATCGAGACCGCCGTGCAGACCGCGCTCGCCAATGGCGAGCCGCTGTCGCTATTGATGTTCGACATCGACCACTTCAAGTCGTTCAACGATTCCTACGGCCATCTCACCGGCGATCAGGTGCTGCGCCTCGTCGGCATGTCGCTGAAGCAAACCATCAAGGGCCAGGACATCACTGCGCGCTACGGCGGCGAGGAGTTCGCCGTCGTGCTGCCCAACACCGCGCTGCGCCAGGCGCTGACGGTTGCCGACCACATCCGCCGCGCCATCATGGCGAAGGAATTGAAGAAGAAATCGACCGGCGAGATTCTGGGCCGCGTCACCATCTCGGTCGGCGTGTCCATGCTCAAGCCCGGCGACGACACCGACGCGCTGATCGAGCGCGCGGACGCCTGCCTCTACGCCGCCAAGCGCAACGGCCGCAACCGCGTGATCTGCGAAGTTGACCCGGAATACACTGCCGAGCTCCAGGGCCAAGTGGCCTGATCCCGGACCCTCGTGGTGAGGAGCCCGAAGGGCGTCTCGAACTATGAGGCCCCTGTCTCGCCCGCGGCCATCCTTCGAGACGCACGCTGGCGCGTGCTCCTCAGGATGAGGTCTTTTTCCTCGGCAAGGACTTCTTCTTGACTGCTTTCGGCCTGGTCGCCTGCTTGGCTCGCTTTGCCTTCTTCGGCGCGGCCTTCGCCTTCCGCGCCCTCGGCCGCTTCTTCAGCGCGGCGCGCTGGGCCGCGGCGAGAGCCGCCCTCGCCCACACGCCAAGATCTTCCGTGTCGTCGAACAGCCACGCCGGCAGTTGCCAGTAGGAATTCACCGTCACGGTTTTGGCGCGCGTCTGGTACTGAAACGGTTTTGAACCTTCCGCCTCGAACTGCGGGATCGTCGCCTCATCCGCGCGGAAATAAAGGCCCGCGCGCAGCGCCAGTGCGAAGTTGATTCCGTCCGCGGAGATGCCGTAGCCGGAAAACATCCGGCGGATCGTCACCGGGCCGAAATCGGCAAAGAGGTCGATGAGGAATTCGCGGTCCATGCAGGACCTGATGTATCACACCGTGGCCGGCTTGAGCTGCACCGACTCGCCACAGCCGCAGGCGGAGATCTGGTTCGGATTGTTGAAGACGAACTGCGCCTGCATCTTGTCGGCCTTGTAGTCCATCTCGGTGCCGAGCAGGAACAGTACGGCCTTGGGGTCGACGAGGATCTTCACGCCCTTGTCCTCGACCACTTCGTCGGTGGGACGGATCTCGTGGGCATATTCGACGGTGTAGGACTGACCGGCGCAGCCGCCGTTCTTCACGCCGACCCGCAGGCCGACAATCTCCGAATCGGCGCGCCGGGTGAGCTCGTTGATCCGGCTCGCAGCAGCTTCCGTCAGCTTCATCACCTGCGGCCGGGGCCGCGGCTTCGGCTTGGAGACGGTGGTGTCCATTGCAGTCGATCTCCTGTGCCGCCTGAGCGACAAATCGTTCTAACCCAAAGATAGCAACGAAACCGTTGCTGTGAAGACCTCAAGGGTTTCAATTGGATGAGAAGACCTCCAATCAACCCCAATTTATCCTAGTAAATCGCCCAAACACCCGGTGTGACCAGTTCCAGCAGATGGCGGTCGGGATCGCGAAAATAGATGCTGCGCCCGCCGCGCGGCCAATCCGTCCGCCCCTCGACTGCAACCCGATGCTCGCCCAGGCGCTTTTCCCATGCCGGCAGTTCGTCCGCCTCGATGGAAAAGGCCGCATGGATCGGACCGTTGCCGTGGTGCGGCGGAATCGTGCCGCCGGGCAAGCGCACCGTTTCGAGCGTCGAGCCCCGGTGAAACAGCAGCAGCACGCTGCGGCCTCCAACGTCGAAGGCCAGAAACCGGGAATCTCTCGTCAGCGCCGTGAGCCCAAGCACCTCCTCGTAGAACTCGCGGGCGCGGTCGAGGTCATCGACATACAGCGCAGTCTCGATGACACCGGACAGCTTGGGCAAGGGAACCCTTCACCACATGTTCAGGACGAGGCGAGCCTCGTCGCTCATCCGGTCCGGCGACCATGCCGGCTCCCACACCAGATTGACGTTGACGACGCCGACGCCAGGAACGCTGGCGATCGCGTTCTCGACCATGGTCGGCAATTCTCCCGCCGCCGGGCAGTTCGGCGTGGTCAGGGTCATCAGGACGTCGACGCCGCGGTCTTCCTTCAGGTCGACCTTGTAGATCAGGCCGAGCTCGTAGATATCGGCCGGGATTTCCGGATCGAACACCGTCTTCAGAGCGGCGACGATCTCGGCGCCCAGCCGCTCGGTCTCCTCCGGCGGCAGCGCCGAATTGGTTTCCATATTGGCGGTTTTGATTTCAGCGGTATCGCTCATGCGAACAAATCCTGCGCCTTGATCAGCGCCTGCACCAGTTGGTCGACTTCCTCGCGGGTATTATACATCCCGAACGAGGCGCGGCAGGTGGCTGTGACATTGAACCGCTCTAAAAGCGGCATCACGCAATGGGTTCCGGCGCGCACCGCAATGCCCTGGCGATCGATCACGGTGGCGACGTCATGGGCATGGGCGCCCTTCATCTCGAACGAGATCACCGGCCCCTTGTGGCGCGCGGTGCCGATCAGCCGCAGCGAGTTGATCTCGCGCAGGCGATCCTGGGCATAGGTGACGAGGTCATGCTCGTGCGCGGCGATGCGCTCCTTGCCGATCGAATTGACGTAGTCGATGGCGGCGCCCAGCCCGATCGCCTGTACGATCGGCGGAGTGCCGGCCTCGAATTTGTGCGGGGGATCGCCATAGGTGATCCAATCCTTGGCCACCTCGCGGATCATCTCGCCGCCTCCGTTGAAGGGGCGCATCGCGACGAGGTGCTCATGCTTGGCATAGAGCACGCCGATCCCGGTCGGTCCGTACACCTTGTGGCCGGTGAAGGCGTAGAAGTCGGCATCGAGGTCCTGCACGTCGACCTGGAGGTGGACCGCGCCCTGCGCGCCATCGACCAGCACCGGGATGCCGCGCTCATGCGCGAGCTTGATTACTTCCTTGATCGGGACGAGCGTGCCGAGCGCATTCGACATCTGCGTGATCGCAACGAGCTTGGTACGCGGCGACAGCAGCTTCTCGAACTCGTCGATCAGGAAATTGCCCTCGTCGTCGACCGGCGCCCATTTGATGACAGCGCCATGGCGTTCCCTCAGGAAATGCCAGGGCACGATGTTGGAGTGGTGCTCCATGATCGAGAGCACGATCTCGTCGCCCTCGCCGATATTCGGCTCGCCCCATGACGACGCCACGAGGTTGATCGCCTCGGTGACGTTGCGGGTGAAGATAATCTCCTCGCTGCGCCGGGCATTGAGGAATTGCGCGACCTTGCCGCGGGCGCCTTCATAGGCTTCGGTCGCGGCATTGGCGAGGTAATGCAGGCCGCGATGCACGTTGGCGTATTCGGTGGTGTACGCCGTCGTCAGGCGGTCGAGCACGACTTTCGGCTTCTGGGCGGACGCCGCATTGTCGAGATAGACAAGCTGCTTGCCATAGACTTTCAGCGCCAGCGCCGGAAAATCCTCCCGCACGCGGGCGACATCATAGGTGCCGTTGGTAACAGCCGGATGCGTGCTCATGCCCGTGCCTCCAGCCAGCGTATGGCGGAGGCGACCGCCAACTCGCGCAGATCGTCGTTCACGATGGATTCGATGGCTTCACCGACAAAAGCCTGGATCAGCAGCGACTGCGCTTCCTTTTCGGACAGGCCGCGGGCGCGCAGGTAGAACAACAGGCTCTCGTCGAGCGCGCCTGTCGTGGCGCCATGGCCGCAGGTGACGTCGTCGGCAAAGATTTCCAGTTCCGGCTTGTTGTCAGCCTCGGCCTCGTCGGACAGCAAGAGCGCCCGCGTCATCATCTTGGCGTCGGTCTTCTGCGCGTCCGGCCGCACGATGATGCGGCCCTGGAACACCGAATGCGCCCGGTCGTCGGCAACCGCGCGGAACACTTCGCGGCTGGCGCAATTCGGCACGGCGTGATCCATGAACAGCGTGGTATCGGCGTGCTGTTTGCCGTTGAGCAGATTGACGCCGTTGGTCTCGACCCGGGACCCCTCGCCTGCAAATGCGATGTTGGCCTGATAGCGACTGACTGATGCGCCCGAGGTCATGCCAAAGGTGTTGAAGTGCGCGTGCGCGCCCAGTGTCACAACGGCAGAGGAAATGTTGGCGGCCTCAGCGCTGTCCTCGACCAGACGGACGTGATCCAACCGCGAATTGTCGCCGATGGCAATGACCAGCGAGTCGTGCGCCTGATAGGCTTTTGCGCCGTCGGCCGCGACATAGCTTTCGACCAGCGTCACGCCGGCGTCCTTGCCGAGGCGCAGCAGCGAGCGGGTGAAGATGGCCGCCGGCACGCTGCCGGTTGCGATGTGGACGACATGCAGCGGCTGCGACATCACGGTACCCGCGGCGACCTCGATCACGACGCCGTCGGTCATCATCGCGGTGTTGAGCGCCACCATTGGATTGGAGACGTCGAACGCGAAAAGCTGCGACTGCAATTCGGCATTGCCGGCTTCCAGCACCTCGCGCAGCGAGCGGATGGAAAGGCCCTTTTCCAAATCGGCCGTTTCTGAAAGTTTTGGCGCAAACACGCCATCGACCAGCACCAGCCGGCGGGTCCCGCGGACCTTGTGCTGCTTCAGCGTCTTTTCCGCATGCTTCAAGGCGGCCGCGTCGGGCGCAGGCGCAAGCGGCAGCACTTCTCGCATGAGGGCGCGCAGGTCGGTATATTTCCAGTCCTCGAGCCGCCGGTGCGGCAGGCCGGCGCGCTCATAGGCGTCAAACGCCTGCCGCCGCTGCTCCAGGATCTGGCCGGTGCCGGGCAAGCGATCGCGTGCGACGATAAAAGCGTCGCTCAGCGCGCGTCCGGTCTCGGTCTTTGCCAGCACAACATTCATCGAAAATCCGTCCCGTCGTCAGGCCGCGTCTTCGAACTGGGCGTAGCCGGAAGCTTCCAGCTCCAGCGCCAGATCCTTGCCGCCGCTTTTGACGACCTTGCCCCTCGACATCACGTGCACAAAGTCGGGCACGATGTAGTTCAGGAGCCGTTGATAGTGGGTGATGACGACCATCGCACGGTCGGGCGAACGCAGCGCGTTGACGCCGTCGGCCGCGATCCGCAGCGCATCGATGTCGAGGCCGGAATCCATCTCGTCGAGGATGCACAGGCTCGGTTCGAACAGCGCCATCTGCAGGATCTCGTTGCGCTTCTTCTCGCCGCCGGAGAAGCCGACATTGACGCCGCGACGCAGCATGTCCTGCGGGATGTTGAGCGATTTGGCGACCTCGCGGACCTTCTTCAAGAAGTCCGGCGTCGAGTATTCGCTCTCGCCGCGCGCCTTGCGCTGCGCATTCAGCGCGGTGCGCAGAAAATTCATGGTGGCAACGCCCGGGATTTCCACCGGATACTGAAACGCCAGGAACACGCCCTTGGCGGCGCGCTCGTCGGGCGCCATCTCCAAGAGGTCTTCGCCCTTGAACAGGATTTCGCCGCCGGTGACTTCATAGCCGGGCTTGCCGGCGATCACGTGGCTCAGCGTCGATTTTCCGGAGCCGTTCGGCCCCATGATGGCGTGCACCTCGCCCGGGTTCACCGTCAGCGACAGCCCATGGAGAATCTCGCGATCCTCGACGCGGACTTGCAGATCTTTCACTTCAAGCAATGACATCATCTTGTTCCGTTTGTTCCTCGTCCTGAGGAGCGCCCAAGGGCGCGTCTCGAAGGACACAGGCCGATAATCTTTCCTCTCATCCTTCGAGATGGCCGCTGCGCGTCCTCCTCAGGATGAGGCCTTATCCAACCGAACCTTCGAGGCTGATCGAGATCAGCTTCTGCGCTTCCACCGCAAACTCCATCGGAAGCTGCTGGAGCACGTCTTTCACGAAGCCGTTGACGACGAGGCCGACGGCTTCTTCCTGGCTGAGCCCGCGCTGCACGCAATAGAACAGCACGTCCTCGGAAATTTTCGAGGTCGTCGCCTCGTGCTCGAAGGTCGCTGACGAGTTCTTGGCTTCCACATACGGCACGGTGTGCGCGCCGCACTTGTCGCCGATCAGCAGCGAGTCGCAGGCGGTGTAATTGCGCGCGCCGGTGGCCTTCCGATGGGCGGTGACGAGACCGCGATAGGTGTTTTGCGATACGCCGGCCGCGATACCCTTGGAGATGATCCTGGAGGTCGTGTTCTTGCCGAGATGAATCATCTTGGTGCCGGAATCGACCTGCTGGTGGCCGTTCGAGATCGCGATTGAATAGAACTCACCACGTGAATTGTCGCCGCGCAGAATACAGCTCGGATATTTCCAGGTAATGGCCGAGCCGGTCTCGACCTGGGTCCAGGAAATCTTGGAATTGTTGCCGCGGCAGTCGCCACGCTTGGTGACGAAATTGTAGATGCCGCCGACACCTTCCGAGTTGCCGGGATACCAGTTCTGCACCGTCGAATATTTGATCTCGGCGTCATCGAGCGCGACGAGCTCGACCACGGCAGCATGCAACTGGTTCTCGTCGCGCTGCGGCGCGGTGCAGCCTTCGAGATAGCTGACGTAAGAACCCTTGTCGGCGATGATCAGCGTGCGCTCGAACTGGCCGGTGTTGCGCTCGTTGATGCGGAAATACGTCGACAGCTCCATCGGGCAGCGCACGCCCGGGGGCACGTAGACGAACGAGCCGTCGGAGAACACGGCCGAGTTCAGCGTCGCAAAGAAGTTGTCGGAGGTCGGCACCACGGAGCCGAGATACTTCTTCACCAGCTCAGGATGCTCGCGGATCGCTTCCGAGATCGGCATGAAGATCACGCCGGCCTGCTTCAGCTCCTTCTGGAAGGTGGTCGCCACCGACACCGAGTCGAACACGGCATCGACGGCGATCTTGCGCTCGCCTTCCGGGCGCACGACGCCTTCCAGCACTTCCACCTCGCGCAGGGGAATGCCGAGCTTCTCATAGGTCTTCAGGATTTCGGGGTCGATCTCGTCGAGCGAGCCGACCTGCTTCTTCGGCTTCGGCGCCGCGTAATAGTAGAGATCCTGGTAATCGATCTTCGGGTAGTGGACGCGCGCCCATTGCGGCTCGGTCATGGTCAGCCAGCGGCGAAAAGCCTCCAGACGCCATTCCAGCATCCAGGCCGGCTCGTTCTTCTTGGCAGAGATAAAGCGGACCGTATCTTCGGTCAGGCCCTTCGGGGCCTTGTCGGATTCGATCAGCGTCTCGAACCCATATCGATACTGGTCGACGTCGATGCGCCGTACGCGCTCGACCGTCTCTTGTACGGCTGGCATTCCATCCTCCGCTCGCGGTTTCAAGGACCGCGGTGGAACAGTTCCAAAGTCTATTACGATGTATTGGCCACGAAATCGACCGCTTAGAACCGTTCAAGCTGTGTTTCGTCGCTGACCCTTAACTAGGCTATCGGCAAGCTTTCGCCAAGCCTCCAAGGCTGAATCGACGTGCCTTTGTGATGTGGACCAGCCCATACTGAGCCGCACGGCTCCCTGAGCCAGTTCCGGGCCGAACCCCATGGCTTGGAGGACGTGCGACGGCTGTACCTTTCCGGAGGAACAGGCCGATCCGGACGATACTCCAATACCGGCGAGGTCGAAGCCGATCACCGCGGTTTCGGCCTTCAGTCCGGGGGCCGTGAAAAGAACGGTATTTGGCAACCTTTCCGCATCCTCCGAGAAGATGATCGTGTCGGAAACGCTCCGGAGCCCCGCTTCAAGCCGATCCCGCAAGTCCCGAAGTCTCTCGGCATCAGCCGCCATGGCCGCCAGCGCGGCCTTGGTAGCCGCTCCAAAGCCCGCGATGTCAGCGACGTTCTCCGTCCCGGCCCGTCGCCCCTGCTCCTGCCCGCCGCCGCGCAGCAACGGCTCAAGGCCCGACAAGCCCTCGGCCAGCACCAGCGCGCCTGACCCCTTCGGTCCGCCCAGCTTGTGGGCCGACAGCGTCAACAGATCGGCACCGGTCGAGGCGAGGTCGAGCGGAATTTTGCCAAAGGCCTGGATCGCATCGACATGCAGCACCCCACCCGCCGCATGAACAATTTCGGCCACCTGGGCCACAGGCTGGATCGCGCCGGTCTCGTTGTTGGCCAGCATCACCGACACCAGCGCCGGCGGCCCACCCGCAAGCAGCGTACGCAAATGCCCGAGGTCGACGACTCCTGAACGTGTCACACCGATGGTGTGGATCTCTGAGGCCGCAAACCGTCCGCCCGCGAGAACCGAGGCATGCTCGATCGCGGAAACCAGCAGCCGCTGCGCCGGCATGCCGCCGCGCCGCAGCCCGGGCGTCAGCGCCAGCGAATTGGCTTCGGTGCCGCCCGACGTGAACACGACATTTTGCGGCTGCGCGCCGACAGCCCGGGCGACGATGGCACGGGCATCCTCCACCAGCCGCCGCGCCTCGCGGCCCTCGGCATGCACCGAGGATGGATTGCCGGAAATGTCCCACGCCTGCGCCATCGCCGCCTTCGCCTCGGGGCGAAGCGGCGTGGTCGCATTCCAGTCGAGATAAACGCGCGCGGGCATGAAGCGTCATATAGCGCTTCCCGGCGATCTGGACACCCCGCCAGAGCGTTTTCGAGCGAAGTGGGCACCGCTTCGCGTGAAGAAAACGCGTCAAACAAGAATCTACCCCGCGGGCTGGCTTCGCATCGGCATCGCCGGTTCGGAGGCCGCCGCCATCTTCAATCCGAACAGCGGCCGCAGCAGCGCGACGCGCCGCACGATCTCGTAGGTGACGATGCAGGCCATCGCCGTGCCTGATATCACAATGCTTGCTTCCTGCCAGGCGGACAGGCCGCTGCCTCGCAGGGCATGCGCGATCATGATGATCGCGGTCTGGTGCACGATGTAATAGGGAAAGATCGCATCGGTGAGATAGCGGCGGATGGCGGAGTCCTTTGTGATCCAGCGCCGCGCAAAACCGAGCACCGCAACCATGCAGAGCCACTGGTAGAAGCCGTAAGCCACGCTAGCCGTAATCCTGAGCGGCATCCCGCCGTCCGGCATCGACCGCAGGGTGATGAAGGTTAGGAACAGCGCGCCCGCAAGCGCGAACGCGGTCCAGCGGTGGCGCTCGGTCGCGTCCCAAAACGGTTTTGCGTGTGCAAGCAGGAAGCCAAGCAGGAATACGGTCGCGAACAGCGCGTGATTGTACCAGTCGCCGAACATCGCATGGGTCGAGGGGAAGTGCGGCAGCAGCACGATCCGGTAGGCCGCAAAGGCCAGCGGCGGCAGGACCAGCAGCCCCCAGCCCGACAAGGCCGGCACCAGCCAGCGCTCAATAAGACCGGCCAAAGCGGGAGCGGCCATCACCACCAGACCCAGCGCCATCGTGTAAACCCAGAGATAGGCCACGAACCAAAGGTGGTTCCAGGTCGGCAGAATGATGCAGGGGTTCGGGCAGAACTGCGAGCTGAAGGCGAAATAGTGGTTGAGGTAGAAATCGGCGAAGCCGGCGGGATAACCCAGCGTTTCGACGATCTGGGCATAGGCCTGCGGCGGCACGATCACGAACATGCCGAACAGAAGCGGAATCAACAGTCGCGCGGTACGCGAGCGCAGCAACGGCACTAGTGCGTATTTTCGGACCATGAACCGGGTCGCCACGCCCGAAACCAGGAACAGGATCGACAGCCGCCACGGGTTGAGCACCAGCATCAGCGGTTCCAGCGCCGTGATCCGGTGCACGCTCTTGATGTGAAAGCCCCAGGAAACGTAGAGCATCCCGACGTGGTAGAAGATCAGGAGCCCGAAGGCGCCGATCCGCACCCAGTCGAGGTCGATCCGCCGCTCCGTCCCGCCGTTGAAATCCGTCTGTTGTGATATGGTCGGCTCTCGCATGGTCCGCTCCCGAATTCGCCGATGACAGCATGAGTGACGTCAAAAATGCGCGGGAAAGGCCTGAAGTCGAGCCGGTTTGGGACCGCCAAACGAGCCCCGGTGACGAACTGAAACCGCCGGGGACGAGCGGTTGGCCTCGCGGGGCGACCGGTGACTGGTTGATCTATGCCGCGGTCGCAGCGGTGGCGATCGTGATCGGAATCGTCGGCGCGCTGTCGACCGCCGACGACATCGCCCGGCACGGCGGCGTCTATGATATCCGCCCGCCTTTGCTATGGGACATGACCAGCATCGCGGTCATCATCCTGCTTACCCCCGTGATGCTGGCGGTCGTGCGGCGCATCCGCCGCGAGCCGGCGCTGACGATCCGGATCGCCCTCGCCATCGCCACCATCATTGTGTTCTCGGCCGTCCACATCACCGGGATGGTGGCCTTGCGCAAATTGATCATGTGGCTTGCGGGCGGCGCCTACGACTTCCGCTTCTCGCTGGCAACCGTGCTGTACGAGTTCCGCAAGGACGTGGTCACCTGCGTCCTGATCGGCGGCGGCATGTGGCTGATCGACAGCCGCCGCGAGGCGCAGCGGGTGCTGGAGGTGGAAACGCCGCCTCAGCCCGCAGGGCAAGCCCCGACATCGCAAACGATCTGGCTGCGCGACGGGACGCGCAGCATCCGCATCGAACCGGGCGACATCCTCTGGATCAACTCGGCGGGCAATTACGTCGAATACAGCATGGCCGATGGCAGCAATCATCTGATCCGGGGGACGCTGGCCGCGGCCGAAGCCGAGTTGGCGCGCTTCAACCTCGTCCGCATTCACCGCACGCGGCTCGCCAATCTCGATCGCGTGACCAGTGTCGAGACAAAGCCATCAGGCGATTTCGAGCTGACATTCGATACCGGACGGACTGCTTCCGGAAGCCGCCGCTACAAAAGCGCGGTCGCCCCGCTGGATCGGACCAGCGCTTCAAGCGGAATGTGAGCGCACCGCTGTTGTCGCACCGGAGGGCTACGGACTTTCGAAATTGCCTCGATCCTGTCGGCGGTTAAGGCGACATTGCGACCTGATTTCCGACGTCATCAAACGCACAAAATCCTTGCTTTTTGCCCCTCGCCCTATGTTAGAACGCCGCCCACACGTTCGCCCGCGCCGTCCGCGCATCGCTTGACGGCCGCTCACCGCCCTTCAAGAGCCGCTTTGTCCGCCGAGCCGATCGGGTTGATTGCCAAGGGACAGACAAGGGATCACTGGGAACACAATGCCTGAAGTCATTTTCACCGGCCCCGCGGGCCGCCTTGAAGGCCGCTATCATCCGGCCAAGCAGAAGAACGCGCCGATCGCGATGATTTTGCATCCGCATCCGCAGTTCCACGGCACGATGAACCACCAGATCGTCTACCAGTGCTACTACGCGTTCGCGCATCGCGGCTTTTCGGTGCTGCGCTTCAATTTCCGCGGCGTCGGACGCAGCCAGGGCTCGTTCGACCACGGCACCGGCGAATTGTCGGATGCGGCGTCCGCGCTCGACTGGGCGCAGACCATCAATCCCGAGGCGCGCGCCTGCTGGGTTGCCGGCTTTTCGTTCGGCGCCTGGATCGGCATGCAGCTCCTGATGCGCCGTCCGGAGGTCGAAGGCTTCATCTCGATCGCGCCGCCCGCCAACCTCTACGATTTTTCGTTTCTGGCACCCTGCCCGTCCTCCGGCCTGATCGTGCATGGCGAAAGGGATGCCGTGGTGCCGCCGAAGGACGTCAACACGCTGGTCGAGAAGCTCAAGACGCAGAAGGGCATCGTGATCGACCAGCAGGTGATTCCCGGCGCCAACCACTTCTTCGACGGCAAGCTGGAGCCGCTGATGGAAGCGGTCACCGGCTATCTCGACATGCGGCTCGCCAACGTCAGGTAAGCCGATGGCCGCGTTCATCGCCTTGCTGCGTGCCGTCAATGTCGGCGGCACGGGCAAGCTGCCGATGAGCGAACTGAAGGCGATGTGCGAGGAGTTCGGCTTCGAAAAAGTCCGCACCTACATCGCCAGCGGCAATGTGGTCTTCACCAGCCGCAAATCCGAAGCCGCCATCAAGGCTGTGCTGGAAAAGCGGCTGGAAGCCTATGCGAAGAAGCCGGTAGGTGTGATCGTACGCACCGCCGCCGAGATAGCAAAGGTGGCCGACGAAAATCCGTTTCCGGACAAGGCCACCAACCGGACTGTCGCAATCTTCCTGGACAAGACCCCGCCCAAGAATGCGCTGGACGACATTCGCGGCCGCAAGGACGAAGAGCTCAAACTTGGCCGCCGCGAGATCTATGTCCACTACGGCGAGGGCATGGGAACGTCGAAGCTGGTCATTCCCGCCGCCAAGACCGGCACCGCGCGCAACATGAACACGGTTGCGACGCTTGCCAGGATGGCCGCGGAGCTTTGATCACGCGGCCAGCTTGAGCAGATGTGCGTCGTGACGGACCAGGAACGCACGCAGCAAATCGGCATATTCAGGCGAAACGGCGCCGCGAACGCTCGGCCGTTTCACAAGCTGCGCGCGCCAGGCGCGCACCTTCGGCGTCTCGGCGAATATGGCGAGGTCCGTAACCTCGTCGAAGACATCGAAGTAGCGGAAGATCGGCGCGAACACCGCATCGACCAGGCAGAAACCCTCGCCGGCAAAGAAGGAGCCACCGCCCAGCGCCGCTTCGACGCGGGCAAACTTTGCCACAATCGCCTGTCGCTTGCTTTCAAAGATTGCAGGATCGGTCGTGGTCTCCAATCCCCATAATTCGCCGAGAATGGCGGAGCCGAATTCCATCCAGGCGCGATGCTCGGCGCGCTTCAAGGGATCGCGTGGGTGCAGCTTCGTCTCGGGAAAAATGTCCTCGATATATTCGCAGATAACGTTGCTCTCAAACAGCGCCACCTCTGCGCCGTCGCGTTCAACCACCAGGACAGGCACCTTGCCGAGCGGCGATATCTTCAGGAACCAGTCCGGCTTGTTGGCGAGATCGATGTCGATCCGCTCGAACGGCACGCCCTTTTCGGTCAGCGCGATCACCGCGCGCTGCACATAGGGACAAAGCTTGTGGCTGATCAGTTTCAGCGGCGCGGACATGGCCAATCTTCCGTTATATGCATCTGCATGAAAAACTACATGCAGATGCATATAACGTCAAGGCCGCACAGCCCCGGCCCGATCACGGCCGCGCGATCACCCCGCCGGTCATCGGCATCGGGACGCCCGTGGTGGCGGGATAGCTGAGCGGCAGGCCTTTCAGTCCGCGCGCCGCAAGGAAGCCGAACGCCTGTGCCTCGATGGCATCGGACGCCCAGCCCAGCCCGTCGGCGGCCTCGACTGTGGCGGGCCGCAGGCGCTCGCGCAGCATCCTGAGCATGGTGAGGTTGCGCGCCCCGCCGCCGGCGACGATCCAGCTCTTCGGCGGCTTTGGCAGCAGCGGCACGATCCGGGCGATCGCCGCGGCGGTGAAGGCCGTCAGCGTGGCGGCGCCGTCGGCCGGCTTCATCTCACCCAGCTTGAGCGAGGCAAAATCGTTGCGGTCGAGCGATTTCGGCGGCGGCTTCCTGAAGAACGGCAGCTCCAGCGCGCGGGCAATCCAGGCTTCATCGGCGACGCCCTGCGCGGCCATCCGGCCCTCGCAATCGAAGCGCTGGCTCATGACACGGAACATGAAATCGTCGAGCAGCGCATTGCCCGGCCCGGTGTCGCAGGCGATCAGCGTATCCGCGCCGTCGATATAGGTGATGTTGGAGACGCCGCCGATATTGACCACCACGATCGGCCCCTCGCGCTCCAGGGACTGCGCCAGCGCGCGGTGATAGACCGGCACGAACGGCGCGCCCTGGCCGCCGGCCTCGACGTCGGCGGCGCGGAAATCATGCATCACGGGGATGTGGATGGCCTTGGCCAGCGCCGGGCCGTCGCCGATCTGCACGGTCAGCCTCTTCTCGGGGCGGTGCAGCACGGTCTGGCCGTGAAAGCCGACGATGTCGATTTCTTCCCGGGTAATACGGTTTTGCGCGGTGAAGGCCGCCACGGCCTCGGCATGGGCTACGGTGACCGCCCGCTCGGCCTCCGCCAGAATGCCCGGCCGGGCGTCGCGCTGCGGCAAATGGACGGCTTCCGTCAGGGCCTGGCGCAGGAGCCCGCGCTCGCGGTCGGTATAGGGCCGGTAGCCGGACGGTCCGAAAGCCTTAACCTTCTTTCCGTCGGTCTCGATCATGGCGACATCGACCCCGTCGAGCGAGGTGCCGCTCATCAGACCGAGTGCCGTCAACATCATCGCATTTATGCCCTGATTCCTGCCTCAACGCCTGAAACCGACGTCTGGCTTGTATCAAACAAGCACATCTTATAATGCCACAGCGCGGGGGTTCGCGGCAGTCCAAACCGGCATGGTTCCGCAACTCGTTACAATTACCGTGAAATAAGAATGATCAGAGTCGCCGACAAATGACTGCTTTTAAATCGGATTTCCTGAACATTTTACGGGAGCGTGGCTTCATCCACCAATGCTCCGATGTCGAGGGCCTGGACGCGCTCGCCGCCAAAGGCGAGGCCACCGCCTATGTCGGCTACGACTGCACGGCGCCCTCGCTGCATATCGGCAATTACCTCACCATGATGATGCTGTACTGGCTCCAGCAGAGCGGCAACAAGCCGATCACGCTGATGGGCGGCGGCACCACCATGGTCGGCGACCCCTCCGGCAAGGACGAGACGCGCGCGATGCGCAGCGTCGCCGAGATCGAAGCCAACAAGGCTTCCATCCGCGGCGTGTTCTCCAAGGTGCTGCGCTACGGCGACGGCAAGTCCGACGCCATCATGCTCGACAATGCCGAATGGCTGACGAAATTGAACTGGATCGAGATGCTGCGCGACATCGGCCGGCATTTTTCGGTCAACCGCATGCTGACGATGGACTCGGTGCGCCTGCGGCTCGAGCGCGAGCAGGAGATGAGCTTTATCGAGTTCAACTACATGGTCTGCCAGGCCTACGACTTCGTCGAACTGTCGCGCCGCGCCGGTTGCCGCTTGCAGATGGGCGGCTCCGACCAATGGGGCAACATCGTCAACGGCGTCGACCTCGGCCGCCGCATGGGCACGCCGCAACTGTTCGCGCTGACCACGCCGCTGCTCACCACCGCTTCCGGCGACAAGATGGGCAAGACCGCCAAGGGCGCCGTGTGGCTGAACGCCGACCAGTTCTCTCCCTATGACTTCTGGCAATACTGGCGCAACACCGAGGACGCCGACGTCGTAAAATTCCTGAAGCTCTTTACGATCCTGCCGATGAGCGAGATCGCAAAGCTTGCGGCGCTAAAGGGCGGCGAGATCAACGAGGCCAAGAAGGTGCTGGCGACCGAAGCTACTGCCCTGCTGCACGGACGCGACGCCGCCAACACGGCGGCCGAAACCGCCCGCCAGACCTTTGAGGAAGGCGCGATCGCCGAAAGCCTGCCGACGGTGGAAATTCCGCGCGGCGAACTCGATGCCGGCGCGGGCGTGCTGACGCTGTTCGTCAAGGCGGGGCTCGTCGCCTCGAACGGCGAGGCGCGGCGCCAGATCAAGGGCGGCGGGCTTCGCGTCAACGACGTTGCCGTCACCGACGAGAAGATGGCGCTCAATGCCTCTGATCTCACCGGCGAAGGCGTGATCAAGCTGTCGCTCGGCAAGAAGCGTCACGTCCTCGTCAGGCCTGCATAGGCGTATTCGTTTTCCGACCTTGTGCGGGAGCGCGGAAGCGCGCTCCCTGCCCCGATGGATCAAGATACGCCACCGGGGGGAACGTCGACCAGGCCGCGAAGTCCGGCGCGCGTTGCGCTGAGCGTGCTTGCGCTGTGCTTTGCCCTTTCGGTGCTCGGCCGCGGTCTCGGCGAAAGTTTTACGGTCTTCCTCAAACCGATTTCGGAAAGCTTTGGTTGGGACCGCGCGCAGGTCGTCTCGGTCTATTCGCTGTCGTGGCTGACCGGTGGTCTGACCGCACCGCTGGTGGGTCGCCTGTTCGACCGCTCCGGGCCGCGCACAGTCTACGCGCTAGGGCTGCTGCTGCTCGGCGGCGCCTTTCTGATCGCTTCGCGTGCAGAGGCGCTGTGGCAATTCCAGATTACGATCGGCATTTGCGTCGGCGTCGGTATTGCCCTCGTCGGCAACGTGCCGAACTCCATCCTGCTCGGCCGCTGGTTCGGCCCGCGGCTGCCGACCGCGATGGCGGTGGTGTACTCCGCGATGGGCGCCGGCGTCCTGTTGCTGCTGCCGGCCTCGCAACTGTTGATCGATCATGTCGGCTGGCGCGAGGCCTATCAGTGGTTCGGCGTGATTGCACTTTGCCTCCTCGTGCCGCTGATGCTGCTGCCGTGGCGGCTGTTTGCAAGAGGATCGCCGCATGTCGTCCAGAAGGCGCAGGTCGAGGCCACTGACGGCGGCTGGACGCTCGGAAGTGCGATGCGCTACCACGCCTTCTGGGCGCTGTTCTCGACCTTCTTCTTCACCGCGATCGGGATGTACGCGATTTCGGCGCAGATCGTCGCCTATCTGATCGATGCCGGCTTCCCTCCGCTACAGGCGGCCACCGCCTGGGGATTTTCCGGCGTCGTGCTGACGCTGGGAATGGTCAGCGTCTCCACGCTCGACGGCATCATTGGCCGGCGGCCATCGGTGCTGCTCAGCTACGCCATCTCCATTTTGGGAATCTTCTTCCTCTGGCTGATCCAGTATTTTCCAAATTATTGGCTGCTCGCTGCGTTCGTGCTCTTCTTCGGCAGCATGATCGGCTCGCGCGGCCCGCTGATCACGGCAACCGCACTGAAGATCTTTCAAGGCAAGCGCGTCGGAACCATCTTCGGCACCATCTCGATCGGCAGCGGACTGGGCTCGGCCTTGGGCTCCTGGGCCGGCGGCCTGATCCACGACTACACCCACGGCTACAACGCGCTGATCGCGTTCGCGCTTGTCAACGTCATCCTCGGAATGATTCCGTTCCTGGTGGTGCCGGCGCTGCGGCGTTAGCGCTTTGTGGATTTCGCTGCCTTCTCCGGGCAACGCCGATACTGCTTGCCGTTGATCTTGAGCTGGTCTTTCGAGACGACCGACAGCTTGATCGTCTCTTTCGTGCCGTTGACCTTCTTCTTGTAGTCGTCCCAGAACTCGTAGCAGGTCGCTTTCAGCGTCGTGTCGCTTGCGGAAGTCGACTTGCTGTCGATGACGCAGTGATGTTCGTACTGCTCGACCATCGGCATCGGCTTGCCGTTGAGATCAACCTTGAGGTCGATGACGGTGAGGCTGTTCGGACCATCCGCCTTGTCGCTACAATGCTTTGGCGACGTCACCCAGGCGCCCTCGTAGGGCTCGGCCGCGTGCGCAGACGTAGGCAGCGCGAGAGCCAGAAGCGCCGCGATGCTCAATCCAGTCCTGCACATGTCCGGAACGCTCAATTGTTCGGCGGAAATTCGGCCTGGTTGTTCTGCTTGCCGGTGTTGAATTCCATGATCTTTCGCGTCACGCCCGGAAACATCGCCGAGATCGGATTAACGCGCAGCACCGGCTGACCCGGCGTGCCGACCACTTCATAGGTCACGCCGATCAGGCCTTCATTGCTGCCGGCGCCGAGGACGAGGCCAAGGACCGGGATCTGGCCGAACATGTTGTTCAGCCCGTACATCGGAATGAAGGTGCCGCTCATGCGAACCTGGTTGGCGACGGTATCGATGCTGCCTTCGATGGTCGCACCGATCATCGGCCCTTTCACCACGCCATCGCGGATCGAGAGCTGTCCGCTTTGCCGGGTGAATTCCGCACGCAATGCTGAAAAGGATACGCCGCTCTGAGTACCGGGCGCGCCGCCAGCAGCCACACGGTCGAGCGCAGCCTCACCCTTGATGGAGAACTCGCGGACGTTGATCAGGCCTTCCCTGGCGCTCGGCTCGACCGTCGGCGGCTCCAGGGCGAGTGCGAGCTGGCCGCCGACGACCTTGGAGTACATATCGGTGAAGCGGAAAAACGCGCCGGCGTCGTTGGTCTGGAGGACGATCAGCTCGCGCGGCTGCGCCTGCGTGCGGCCGCGCAGATCGGCGGTGAGCGGCGTGTCGCGTCCAATCTTGCCGGACAGCGAAAACGCCCTGAAGGCGCCATTGCGCCGCGAGAATTTTCCATCGACGCTGCGCAGCGCCTCGCCGTTGAATCCCTGTACTGCGCCGAGCTTGAGATCGACATCAAGATCCATACCCTTGGTCTTGCTCTTGGGATCGTCCTTGCCCGAGATCGCCGATTTGAGGAAACCGCGGCCGTCGAATACGTCGCCACGCATGGTCACCTTGATCGTGCCGTCCTGGGCGCGCTCGGCGCGCAGCGTGGTCTTGTCGCCTTCGGTCGGCGAATAGACCGGGAAATTGGCATTCAGGAGATCGCCGTTCTGGTCGACCTCCAGCGATCCCTTGATCGAGACGCCGCCGCCTTCGACCACGATATCCTCGAAGCGGATCGATTGCGGCTTCTGCACCACGTTGAAGGTGGCCTTGCCTGCCTTGCCCTGTGTCTTCACCCAGCCCGGCAGGATGTTGTCGAGCTTCAACTGGGTGAGATCGGCCTCGATGCCGAGGCGGCTGTCATGTTCGCCGATCTTGCCGATCAGCTTGATCGGAAGCTGGCCGGTAATCGCGGGACCGAGATCGATGCCGAGCCGCGCCCTGCTGCTGTCGTCCAGCGTGGCCGCCAGCTTGACGTCGGCATCGCCCTCGGCCGGCTTGCGGTATTCAAGCAGGGCCTGCTGCCCGTTGATCTTGACGTCGCCCCTGACCTGATAGCCGGAATTGTTGGCGATCACCTTGAGCGTGCTCGCCTCCAGCTTCTGGTTCATCACCAGCTTGTCGGCGGCAAATCCGCTGAGATCGGCGACCGCCGTGTAGGTCGTATCAGCCTTGGTCAGCGCGTTCTTGACCGGCAGGCCCATGGTGATCACGGCCGAAAAATTGCCCTTGCTGGCATTTGGATCGACCAGCGTGCCGGACAGATCGCTCAGGCGGTCGGAGGAGAGAATTTCGGCCGCGGCCGGAACGCTGCCGTCGACGCGGAAGCGGACTTTCGCGGGCGAGGGCTTTGGCGCCAGATCCGGCACCTCGAAGGAGAAGTCGGAGAACGCGAGCTTGCGCCCCGCCGGCGTGTCGGCAGCGCCCTGCGCGATCGTCACCAGCGCCGTGCGCCCGGTCACCTTCGCCTTCAGGTCGGCATCGCGCACCGGGGGCATCTGGTCGACCGGCCGCACCGTCACGCCTGACGCGACGATGTTGACCGCAAGCCCGTCGTCCGGAATCGGCGGACCCTTGCGCGACAGGTTCTTGACCGGCGAATTGACGGCGATGTCGATGCGCTGGAGCGAACCCTTCTCGATCCGCTCGATCACCCACTCGCGCAGTTCAGGCACGATCAGGATCGGCCACACCCGCTTGAGGGCGGAAGCCGACATCGGCGTTCCCGCAAAACCGAGTTGCAGCCGCGGCTCGCCGGAATAATCGACCACGCCGGTACCGGCGACGCTGATCTCGCCATTGCTGATATCGGCCTGCGTCAGCAGCACGCGCTTGCGGTCGGTATCGAAGCGGAAACCGATCGCAATGCGATTGAAGATCAGCGGCTGCTCGCCTTCCGTACCGGGCAGCACGATGGTGCCGCCGGAAAGACCGGCCTGCCAGTCGGTGACGTTGCCGTTGGGCGGCTCGAGGTGGGCGAGCAGCGTGACGCGATTGGCGCCGGAGGTGATCTTGAACGGGGCGACCAGCACGCGCCGTCCGGAATCCCATTCGACATTCACCTCCGCCGAGTCGATCGCCATCGGATAGTCGGGCGTATCGCTGTCGATGATGTGGCCCGCGCCGGCCAAAATCTTGCCGCGGAAGTAAGTCGGCAGGCCGTCGCGGCCGAGCTCGCCCTTCAGTTCGCCAGACAGCGGCAGGTCGGCGCTGTAGGTGAGATCCTTCACCCGCATCGCGAGGAAGATGTTTGCGGTCGGCACCTTGTCGGCGCGGATATCGACCGAGCGCACGCCATTCGACGGTGCGCCGACCAGCACGCGCAGCGACCACGGGCGCTTGCCTTCTTCGCCGAGGTTGAGCGCGACGCCGCCGCTGCTCGGCCGGCGCAGGCTGAGGCTGATATTGTCGAACGACCATTTGTTGCCGCGTTGCTGATCGTCGACAATCAGATTGCCGTTCTTCAAGCCGATTTCGTTGAGGTTCTGGCCGTCGAGGCCGCTGAGGCTCAAACTGTCGAGCCAATCGAGGCTCGCGAGCAGACCGTTCTGCGTGTTGTCGGGCACCGTTGCCGGCGCGGGCGAAACAGCCGTCGGCGGCGTCACCGGAATCTGGCGCGGGAAGGTCGCGGGGATTCCGGCGTCCCTCTTGGAGGCGACGCCGGTCGCCAGCGGTTTTGCGGTATCGCCGGTGGACACCGTGACCTGGCCGTCCGGCGTGATGCGGATCGCAAGCTCGGCATCGACGAGATTGATGCTTTCGGCGCGCAGCCGCCCCATCAGCAGCGCCATGCCGGACAATTTCACTTCCGCTTTCGGCGCGCTCGCTACCACGGCGCGTTCGCGATCGCGCACGATGATGTCGCGGATGCGCACGGCGATGCGGATGCGGCCGGCGCGCTCGATCTGGGTGCCGCCGATCTCTACCGTATTGCCGTGGCCGATATTCTCCTCGATGGCCGACGCCAGCCAGGGCGTTGCCATGTCGAGGTTGATCGGCCCGGCGCCGAGCCGCCACCACAATCCGAAGAAGCAGCCGCCAAAAATCACCACCAGCGCGACGATCGCCACCGCCACCCGGCGGATCCAGCGTTCGCCGGTCAGCCAGCGACTGAACGCACCGAAGCGATCGAAGGTGCGATGAACGCCAAGGTCGCGCTTGGATAGCAGCCGTCGCGCGGCATGACCTGCGGCTTCGTCATGTTCCTGATCCCAGCCGCCTTCATCCCACTGCGTATGATGAGCGTCGGCACGCCGGCCCGGCTGCGGACCTGCCCCTTGCGGACCTGCCCCTTGATGGAATCCTTGAACCGGTCCGCGTGTCGGTGCGCGAGCCGATCCTTGAGGCGATCCCTGAATCGATCCTTGGGGCGACGTATTGCTTGCCATTGCCTCTCGGTACTGGCGCTGATCACCAGATGTGTTGCCGCCATTGGGGCACCCGTCGATTCTGATCGAGCGCCCCTGTGCCGGCATCGCTGCCAATCCTCGATTAATACTGTTACTCGTTGCCGGTCCCAACGAACCCTTCAGCGAGCGGACGGGTGATGCGTCGAATTCGTTGTAACCATACCCCGAGGTCATCAGATTTGCCCAGCATCGGACGCGAATCCGCAAGCCTCGGACATGACTCGCAATACCCCATTGGTTGACCCGCCGAAAGCGACGAAAGGAAGGCGTATGTCCAAGAAAACGCGCAAGAATTCCCCCAAGACATCGGCCAGGGCCGCTGCATCGAAGAAGGCGAGTGTTCGCTCACCTTCAACGAAAAAGGCGTCCGCCGCGAAAACAGGCAAGAAAGCCGCCGCCTCTCCCGAAAAATCCCGTCCCAAAGCATCGCAGAAGGCGGCGTCGAAACCGTTAAAATCCGCAGGCTCCGCCGCGCCGGGATTGGCCGAAGGGGCCAAGGCGCCGGCGTTCCGCCTGCCGCGCGACGGCGGCGACACCGTCTCATTGGCGGATTATGCGGGGAAGAAGCTGGTCCTGTTCTTCTACCCGCGAGCAGACACGCCCGGCTGCACGCGGGAGGCGATCGACTTCACCCGGCTCAGAAGCGCGTTCGAGGATGCCGGAACGGCAGTGCTGGGTGTCTCGGCCGATACCGTAAAAGCCCAGGACGCGTTCCGCAGCAAACACCAGCTCGCGATTCCCCTGATTTCGGACGAGCAGCATGAGATGCTCGAGGCCTACGGCGCCTGGGGCGAAAAGTCTCTGTATGGCCGGACGTTCCTTGGAATTATCAGGACTACGGTTCTGATCGGACAGGACGGACGCGTCGCCAGGATCTGGCGCAATGTCCGGGTCGACGGCCATGCCGATCAGGTGCTGGAAGCGGCCCGCGCCCTCTAGCGGCGCAGTCGCGCTCGACTGCCAGAAGCAGCGTGCCCAACGGATAAGGGCTTGAACGCCCTCGTCCTCGGCAAGCCTGTCTGGTTCCCATTTCCTGAAAATTAACCATGACCGGGTCAAATCGGTCCCGCCATTTTAGCCGTACGGATTTTCTCCGACCGGCGTGCGGGAGTGCCGATGTCGCATCGTTCCGGTCATCATTCCGAGTATTCGACGCACCACCATCCGCAGGATCACGGCCGCTCCGCCCCTCGACGCGCCGCCAGTCACGCGCAGGCGGCCCGGATGCAGAACGGCTACACCATCATGCACGCCGGCAAGCAGGTTCGCTTCGGGCCGGTGGTGTTCTGGATCGCGGTCGGCACCGTGACGGTGCTCGGCATGTGGTCGGCGGCAACCGCCACCTATTTCGCGTTCCGCGACGACGTGCTGACGCGGCTGATCGCCCGCCAGGCCGAGATGCAATACGCCTATGAAGACCGCATCGCGGAGCTGCGCGCCCGCGTCGATCGCACTGCCAGCCGGCAGCTCCTCGATCAGGAGCAGTTCGATCAAAAGCTCGACCAGATCATGAAGCGGCAGACCACGCTGGAATCCCGCGCCACCGCGCTCGGCGCCATTCCCGATACTTCGGCGACGGGTTCGATCCGCGCGCCCGGCCGCGGCGCCGCTGCGGACACACCGGCGTCCGGCACGCCAAAACCCTCGCCGATCAGCGATACCGTGATCTTCGTGGCGCCGCCTGATCGCGAAGCACGGCTGGAATCGCGCACGCCGGTGGTGACAAAGCCTCAACCGAACCAGTTCGCCAAGGTGCAGGGTTTTGACAATGTGCTGGTGCGGCTTCAGGCCTCGCTCGATCAGGTCGAGCGGCGCCAGATGGCGGCGTTGACCTCGGTGGAAGACAGCATGGAATCGCGCGTGCGCCGCATGCGCGGCGTGATCAACGATCTCGGCCTCGACATGGCGCAGCTCGAATCCGCCGTGCCCCGCGCGCCGGTCGGCGGCCCGTTCGTGCCGGTCAAACTCGGACCCGATGCGGGCGCCTTCGAGCGCCAGCTCTATCGCATCAATGTCACCCGCGCGCAGGTGGAAAAGCTGAACCGCACGCTGGCGCTGGTGCCCTACCGCAAACCCGTGATCGGCGAGGTCGAATTCACCTCGGGCTTTGGCGTGCGCAGCGACCCCTTCCTCGGCCGCCCCGCGATGCACACCGGCCTCGATTTCCGCGCGGCGACCGGCGATCCCGTCCGCGCCACCGCCAACGGCAAGGTGGTGTCATCGGGCTGGATGGGCGGCTATGGCCGCATGGTCGAAGTCGACCATGGCAACGGACTCTCCACCCGCTACGGCCATCTCTCGGAGATCCACGTCAAGGTGGGAGAGGCCGTGAAAATTGGCCAGGTGATCGGCGCCGTCGGCTCCACCGGCCGCTCCACCGGCCCTCATCTTCACTACGAAACCCGCATCGATGGCGACGCCGTCGATCCGCAAAAATTCCTGCGCGCGGGCGTGCGGTTGAGTTCCGGCTAGGCCCCGAATCCAAAATCGCGAAAACAACCCCATGCACAGTAGAAATGGGGCGGTCCTGACCTGATCTGATTACCTCCGAAGCGCAGAAATTGTTCGCCACGATGTCGGCGACCGGGGATGCCAGACGTCCTTGCAACAGAAGCCGAGCCAACCATTTCTCGAAACGTCGCTCGGCAATGGAGCCCACATCATGCCCGGAAATACCGTTCGTCTACATCGCGTCTTCGCCACCAAGCCGGAAAAGGTCTTTCGCGCCTTCCTCGATGCGGATGCCATGGCCAAATGGCTGCCGCCGCACGGGTTCACCTGCAAGGTCCATCAATTCGACGGCAAGGTCGGTGGCACATTCAGGATGTCTTTCACCAACTTCTCGACCGGCAACGGCCACGCCTTCGGCGGCGAATATCTGGAGATCGTGCCGAACGAGCGCATCCGCTACACGGACAAGTTCGACGATCCCAACCTGCCTGGCGTGATCGAGGTCACCGTGGTCCTGAAGGCGGTCTCCTGCGGCACCGAAATCAACATCGAGCAGGCAAACGTGCCGACCCTCATTCCGGTCGAGTCCTGCTATCTCGGCTGGCAGCAATCGCTCAACCAGCTCGCTGCGCTGGTCGAGCCTGACATTCCGGGCTGATCGCCAGCACCCTCGTTCAATGAGCAGAGGCCGGACACCTTAGTGCCCGACCTCGCCGGCGATGATGTCGCCGAACAGCTCCCAGCTTTCGCCGTTGAAGCGCATCAGCTGCATCTGCTCGATCGGAAAGAAATCGTTCGGGCTGGTGTTGATCTTGATGCCAGGCAACAGCACGTCGCTGGAAAAATCCTTCAAGGAGGCGGCCTGCTTCATCACGTTCTCGCGCGTGAGGTTGTCGCCGCACTGCTTGAGCACCTGCACCATGGTCTGCGCGGTGGCGTAACCATAGACGTTATTGTTGTTGGTCTTGTCGCCTTCCGGATAATACTTGTCCATGAAGACAGCCCATGCCTTGATGCCGGGATCGTCCTTCCACGTGGGATCGGTCGGGTCCTTGATGTAGGCGGTCGAGATGATGCCTTTCGAATTCTCCAGCCCCGCCGGCCTCAGCACGGTCGCAACCGAGGTCGAGACGTTGCCGAGGAAATAGACCGGCTTCCAGCCGAGCTCGCCCACTTTCCGGATCGCCTGCGCGGCGCCTTTCGGCGCGGCCCAGGTGACAAAGATGTCGGCGCCGGAATCCTTCAGCGCCACGACCTGCGAGTCGTTGGTAGGGTCGGCCACCTCGTAGGACTTGTCGGCGATGATCATATTGGCCTTGTCGCCGAGGCCATCGCGCAATCCCTTCATCTGATCCCGGCCGGCATCGTCATTCTGCCAGAGCGCAGCGATCTTGCCGTTCGGATAGTTCTTCAGGATGTAGGCCGCATAGATCCGGCCTTCGCTCTGGTAGTTGGGCTGCCAGCCCATGGTCCACGGAAAATTCTGCGGATCGCCCCATTTGGTCGCGCCGGTCGCCACGAACAATTGCGGGACCTTTTTTGCATTCATGTATTTCTGGATCGCCGTATTGGAGGGCGTGCCGAGCGGCTGGAACACCAGCAGCACCTCGTCGCTCTCCACCAGCTTGCGCGCCTGTTCGACCGCCTTCGGCGGCGAGTAAGCATCGTCATAGGTCACAAAATTGATCTTGCGCCCGTTGATGCCGCCCTCGGCGTTGATCTTGTTGAAATAGGCGGCCTGCGCCCGGCCGATGGTTCCATAGGCCGACGCCGGGCCGCTATAGGGCATGATGTTGCCGATCTTGATTTCGGTATCGCTGGCGCCGGGATCGTATTGCTTTTGCGCGTTCGCCGCCGTGGCCGAGATGGCGACCGCAAGCGCGGTCAGTGCTACCGATCGTATCGTGCGAGGCGGCATCGTTCTCTCCCTGTGCTCTTATTTTCGGCAAGTGTCGCAAGCCCCAGGAAACCTTGCAAGGCAACCGTTGCAAGATCATCTAATTCCATCAGACGAAACGGCATTGTTGCGCGCCGCCAATTATGCGACGAGAGGGCCCTGTGATCTGGAATTCGACGGTCTGAAATTGAAGACACGCATTGGTCCGCGGAACCCGCATCTGGCGGCGGCCGGCTTTCGCTTTGCGCGATGGCTGGGGCGGCTGACGATGAGCAATGCCGGCTTCCATCAGCTCGGCTCGCAGTTTGCCAATGAGCGGCTCGCGCGCGTGCGCGAAAAGCTCGGACGTGGCGAGACCGTGTATCTCGCCGGCCTCGGGTTGCCCGGCACGCACAATGCCGGCGTGGCGCTGGTCGAGGTGACGCAGGCGACGGGACCGCGCCTGATCGTCAACAACGAGGAGGAGCGTTTTTCCGGCGTCAAGCACACCACCGAATATCCGAGAGTGTCGATCGACGGCATGGTCGCGGTGCTGCGCGGCATGGGGCGCGACATCGACGATATCGATGCCTGGCTGACGAGCTGGGATTATCCGACGCTGGCCGGCACGATGTTTCGCACGCTGCTGGAGGAGTTTCCGTCGAGCCTGCGACTGCTCCGCGTCTCGCAAGCATCGGCGTTCGACGGCCGCCGGCTCGACCAGATGACCCGCTCGCCAAAATTTTTGGCGCGCCAGCTTGGACTGACACAGCCGGTGCAACTGATCTGCATGCCGCACCATGGCAACCACGCCTGGTTTTCGTATGCAGCCTCGCCTTTCGCCGACGACGGCGAGCCGGTCGCGGTCGCGGTGCTCGACGGCACCGGCGATCTCTCCTCGATCTCGCTCTATACGGTCGAGAACGGCACCATGCGCCAGCTCTACACCAACGACAGCATGTTCGATTCACTCGGCATGTATTACAGCGTCGTCTCTTCGACGCAGGGCGGCTGGACCTGGCTGTCCAGCGAAGGCCGTTACATGGGCGCCGCCGCGTGGGGCGACATGAACCGCGCCAGCAATCCCTATTATTCGCGGCTGAAACATGTGCTGCATCTCGGCGACAATGGCGAGATCAAGCTCAACCGCGAAATGGCCAACTGGCACAGCGATCCCTCCTACATCCCCTACAAGCCATCGCTCATCGACATTTTGGGCGAACCGCTGAAACCCGAGCAGCTCTGGAATCCCGACGCGATGCTGCGCGTCGAGGACATCCATCACCGGCCCGATACCAAAGACCGGCTCGACAAGGCGGCCGCCACGCAACTGGTGTTCGAGGATGCCGTGATCCATATCGTGGATCATCTGCTGCGCACTTCCGGCGCGAGCCGCCTCGTGCTGACCGGCGGCGTCGCGCTGAACGCGATCGGCAATATGCGGCTGCTCGAACATTTCGACGAGGCATGGTTCGAGAAGAACCAGCAGCGGAAAAAACGCCTGCATCTGTGGGTGCCGCCGGTGCCCGGCGATCCCGGCGTCACCATCGGCGCCGCCTGGCAGTTCGCGCATCTGGCCGGCGCACCGCGCGGCGCGCCGATGACGCACGCGTTCTATTGCGGCGTGCCGCCGACGCCGGAGGACATCGCAGCCGCGCTGAAGGCGGACGATGTCGCCTCAGAGCGCATCGGCGAGATATCGACAGCGGCAGGCCGCGATGCGATTGCCGACCTGATGGCGCACATGGTGTCGCAAAACGGCGTGATCGCGATCTATCAGGGCGCCGCCGAAACCGGCCCGCGTGCGCTCGGCCATCGCTCGATCCTCGCCAACCCTTGCGACCCCGAGGCTCGCGAGCGGTTGAACGAGCGCGTCAAATATCGCGAAGCCATTCGCCCGCTGGCGCCGATGGCAACGCTGGAGGCGGCGCAAAAATATTTCGATCTGCTGCCGGGCGGGTCCGACGCCGATTACAACGCCTACAATTACATGGTGCTGACTGCGCAATCGAAGCCGGGCGCCCGCGAAAAGATTCCGGCGGTCATCCATGCCGACGGCACCGGCCGTATCCAGATCGTCCGCGCCGAGGATGATCCGCTCATCTTCGCCTATCTCAAAGCGATGGGCCGCCGCGTCGGCGTCGAGATGTCGGTCAACACCTCTTTCAATGTCGCAGGCCCCATCGCGCAGACGCCGCAGCAGGCCATCGACACGCTGCGCCGCTCAAAGGGCCTCGATGCCGTGCTGATGGTGGCTGATAACGGCGCGGTGCACGCCGCCTGGCACGGCGGCGAGCGCGACAGCGGGCGATTCAGAAACTGGCTTGCCGACTGGAAGACGGCATGGGCTTCCAGCCGGCCAAAGCGATAGTTCGCCTCAGAGATCGACGCGTTCGCTCGTAACGGCCTTGCGTTCCGCCATGTTGAAGCGGCCGCTATAAATCGGGCGCTCACCGGTCGTCGGGCCGGGGTACTGGACGATGAAGATTTCACCGCCCGTCTCGGTGCGGAATTCTCCCTCAAAGTGCGGGTCGGGATGGAATAGCACCGTTCCAGGACCGTGCAACGTTCCGTCGATTGAAAATTCGCCTTTGAGGATGTGCCAGACCTGCGCGAAGCCGTGATAGTGCTCGGGGTGGTAGGCGCCGGGCTCGAGCCGCAGAATGCCCGCGTTCGGCTCGGTCGGACGCTCCGGCCGCGGATGGAAAAGCATCTTGCCCGTTTCGCCCGGCCAGCGAATCGTCTCCCAATCGACCTCGTCGAAATGACGCGTCTCGTAGGGCTTGTGGTCCTTTCTCGATGCTTCGCGCGAGGTCGTTAAGCCCGCATTCGCGTCCGCCGTGTCGGGAATGGTCTTGCTGGTGACAGCGTTCATTTTGCTCTCCCTTCCGCCGTTTTCTCTGGTACGCCTTTCCTGCCCGCAACACTGCTCCACCACTCGACCGCGATGGCTGATTGATTTTCGATTGATGTCACCATCAGGAGCCGGGCGCTCGCCCCACGCGCCCACGCCATGTGCGGCACGTCCGACCGCAAGTGAATCGAATCCCCCTGCTCCAGCGCGATGGTGTCGTCGCCGACCTGAAACTCGACGCTGCCTTCGAGGACGAAGCACATCTCCTCGCCGGGATGAGCGACCAGCACGGGTTTGCGCGGCTTTGCCGATAGGTCGAGCAGGAACGTCTCCAGCCGCTGCTCGCCAATGCCCGAAGCAAGCTTGCACCAGGCGTAGTTTGCGTCCGCGCCCCTCGATGGAACGGCGTCGACCGCATGCACCACGCGCCAGGCGCGCGTGCGGTCTTCCTCTTCGATGCCGGCGAACAATTCGGCCGCCGGCAGTTGAAGCACGCCAGCAATTTCCAGCAGGTTGCCGATCGAACAGGCGATCAGCCCGCGCTCGATCCGGGAGAGAAACGTCACCGATAACCCGACCATTCCCGCGAGATCATCGAGCGTCAAACCGCGTGCCGAACGCGTCCTGCGGATGACAGCTCCGATCCCGGCAAGGCGCGCCGCCTCGCGCGCACGCCGGCCAGCTTCCGCCGAAACCACGCTTGCTCCTTCCTTTGCTTATAAGGCAAATCGTATTGCTATATAGGCAAATGTCAAGCAGAGGAGCGTCGGCGACTAGCGTTCGAGCAGCTTCAGCACGCGGCCGTCGATGACCAGCAACGCGCTGCCGATCACCATCGCGCCGGCGATCTCGCGCATCGAAATCTGCTCGCCGAGCACGAGCCACCCAAGCAGGATCGCGCTGACGGGCACGAGCAGCGTCACCAGCATGACATTGGTGGCGCCAGAGCGCCGCAGGATCTGGAAGAACACGATGTAGGCCAGCGCCGTCGACAGCGCTGCTAGGCCCAGCACCGCGAGCCCCGTCACCGCGCTCGGGACCGGCAATTGCCACGGTCGTTCGAAGGTGCCGGCGACGATGGCCATCATCACGCTCGAAGCCATCAGTTGGAACGTCGCTGTTGCCAGCGGCGGCGAATCCGAAAGGCTGCGACGCGCGATCAGCGCCGATATGCCGTAGCTGAGGGCCGCCGCAAGACAGAGCAGGATGCCGCGCCCCTGCCCGCTGGCAAAGCCGAGTTCGCCGCCGCGAAGGATCACGACCCCGATGAGGCCGACGATCACGCCGACGACACGCCTGACGATGAGCTTCTCCTCGCCCGCTGCCGCCATCACCAGGACGGTGAACAGCGGCGTGGTGGCGTTGAGGATCGAGGCGAGCCCGCTGGGAATATAAGTTTGCCCGGTGACGATCAGCGAGAACGGCAGCACGTTGTTGAACAGGGCGACGAGGAAGAACGGCTGCCAGCCTGTCCATCCCTTCGGGAAGGGAAGCCGCTGCGCGCAAAGCACCGGCAGCAGGATGATAGCTGCCAGCAGTACGCGCAGCAGCACAAGAGTAAACGGCGGCAGCTCGCGCAGCACCACGCCGTTGAAAAAGAACGAGCCACCCCACAGCACCGACAACGCGGCGAGCAGCGACCAGTCGCGCGCATCGATCCGGCCGTCACTGGCAGTCATTTGGCAAGAACCTGATGAAATCGTGCGATGAGCTAGGCCGGACGCCGCGACGGCGTCCACCCGATTTCCGCAAACGCTATTTCGGCCGCGAGACGATCTCGATCATCTTGCCTTCGTCATCGTCGGGGGCGCTCGTCTTCGCCGTCTCATAGGCGGCCAGCGCGGCGCGGCTGACCGGCACGCCCGGCAACAGCGCTTCGGCGAGTGCCACCGCATAGGCGGCATCCTTGTGGCGCAGCGCGGCCGTGAAGGAAGCGCCGGAGAAATCGCGCGCGATCATGCGTTTGGAATGACGGATCACTTGCGGGCTTGCCACCGCGCCGGTCGCGAGTGCTTCCGCTACCAGGTTCATGTCGAGGCCGGCGCGTTCGGCGATCGCAACGCCCTCGGCAAGGCTTGCAATCTGCACCGCGCCCATCAGGTTGTTGATCAGTTTGAATACGGTGCCGGTGCCGACCGCGCCGAAATGGCGGATCTTATTGCAGAGCGGCGCGAGATAAGGCCGCGCCCTTTCGAGGTCGGCGGCATCCGCGCCGACCAGCAGCGTCAATTTTCCGGCGGCCGCAGCTTCCGGCAGGCCGGTAACGGGGCAGTCGATATAGATCAGGCCGCGAGCTCTCAGCTCGAGCGCCATGTCGAGGGCATGGCGATGCGACACGGTCGAGCACTCGATGGCAAGTGTCCCAGCCTTCATGTTGGCAGCAGCGCCGTCCTTGCCGAGCCAGACTGCGCGCGAAGCATCGTCGTCGGCCACCATCGTGACGACGGCGTCGGCATCAACAGCAGCATCTTCGGGCGAGGTCGCCCATCGCGCGCCGCGCGCGATCAGGTCTTCCGCCTTCGCCTTGCTGCGATTCCACACCGAGACGTCAAAGCCGGCGTCGAGATAACGGCCGGCCATGCCGTGGCCCATCCGTCCAAGACCGATGAAGGCCACGCGCGGCATCGGTTAGTCCACGTCCTCGACAGAGCCCGGCTCGGTACCGAAGGCGCGCTGCGCCAGCGTCGCCGCCATGAACTCGTCGAGGTCGCCGTCGAGCACGCCTGACGTGTCGGATGTCTGCACGCCGGTGCGCAGGTCCTTCACCATCTGGTAGGGTTGTAGCACGTAGGAGCGGATCTGGTGGCCCCAGCCGAT
The DNA here is from genome assembly GCF_018129385.1 of Bradyrhizobium lablabi. GTDB lineage: Bacteria > Pseudomonadota > Alphaproteobacteria > Rhizobiales > Xanthobacteraceae > Bradyrhizobium > Bradyrhizobium lablabi_C. Next base: position 330,419 of record NZ_JAFCLN010000005.1, on the reverse strand, counting down.
ATCGGTCTTGGCGGCCTGATCGGCGGCGGCCTTTTCCTCGCGCTTCTTCAGCTCGATCTCGTAGAGGCGTGCGCGCAGCATGTCCCACGCCTGCGCGCGGTTCTTGTGCTGCGAACGGCCGGCCTGGCAGACCACCGCAATCCCGGTCGGGATATGCGTCAGGCGAACCGCGGACTCGGTCTTATTGACGTGCTGGCCGCCGGCGCCGCCCGAGCGCATGGTGTCGGTGCGTACGTCGCTTTCCTTGATCTCGATCTTGATGCTGTCGTCGATGACGGGAAAAATCTGCACCGACGAGAACGAGGTGTGCCGCCGCGCATTGGAATCGAACGGCGAGATGCGCACGAGGCGATGCACGCCGGCCTCCGTCTTCAGCCAGCCATAGGCGTTGTGGCCTGATATCTGGATGGTGGCGGATTTGATGCCGGCTTCTTCGCCCTGCGATTCCTCAAGATATTCGATCTTGAAACCGTGCTTTTCCGCCCACCGGGTGTACATGCGCAGGAGCATCTGCGCCCAATCCTGGCTTTCGGTGCCGCCGGCGCCGGCATGCACTTCGAGATAGGAATCGAACTTGTCGGCCTCGCCCGAGAGCAGCGCTTCCAGTTCGCGCCGGGCAACTTCTTTCTTGAGGTCCTTGAGCGCCTTTTCGGCTTCAGTGACCACGGCTTCATCGTTCTCGGCCTCACCGAGTTCGATCATGCCGACATTGTCCTCGAGCTCGCGCTCGACCTTGCCGATGCCGGCGAGCGCATCCTCCAGCGAGGTGCGCTCCTGCATCAGGCGTTGGGCCTTCTGGGGATCGTTCCAGAGATTGGGGTCTTCGGCGAGCTTGTTCAGCTCGGCAAGGCGAGCGGTGGATTGCTCGACGTCAAAGATGCCTCCTCAGCAGCCCGACTGACTGCTTGATCTCTTCGACAAGACGTTCGACTTCGGCGCGCATGGTTTTTGCCGCTTTCAGGAAATGTTGCTGCGGGATGTAGCGGCGCTGGCCGGCTGATGCAACCGGCTACCACAATCCGCCGGTGCCCGGGCGCATGATGCTACCGGCATCGGCCGGCGCATACATCGGCCGCGAGGCGGCATCAGCATCGGCAACGCCGATCACGCTGTAATTATCCGGCGGCGCTGTGCCCGGCTTGAAGGCTTCCAGGATGCCACGGCCGCCCTCGCCCGGTCCGATGCGCATGCCGCTCTTGGCGTCGACGCGGATCAGCTTGATGCCGGCCGGCACCTTGAACGGGATCGCCGGCTTGTCGGCGAGCGCGAGCTTGAAGAAGTCCTTGACGATGGGCGCGGCGAGATGACCGCCGGTAGCGCCCTTGCCGAGGTTGCGCGGCTTATCGTAACCGACATAGACGCCGACCGTGAGGTCCGGCGAGAAGCCGATGAACCAGGCGTCCTTTTCGTCGTTGGTGGTTCCGGTCTTGCCGGCGATCGGCTTGCCCACTTCCCTCAGAACCGTGGCGGTACCGGCCTGCACGACGCCTTCCATCATGGAGGTGATCTGGTAGGCGGTCATGGCGTCCAGCACCTGCTCGCGGCGGTCGACGAGCTGCGGCTCCGCCTGGTTCTTCCAGCCGCCGGGCGCGTCGCAGCCGCGGCATTCGCGCTGGTCGTGCTTGAAGATGGTGTGGCCGTAGCGATCCTGGATGCGGTCGATCAAGGTCGACTTCACGCGCCGGCCGCCATTGGCGAACATCGAGTACGCCGTGACCATGCGCATCACCGTGGTTTCGCCGGCACCCAGCGCATAGGACAGATAGTTCGGCAGTTCATCATAGACGCCGAAGCGCTTGGAGTACTCGCCGATCAGGGGCATGCCGACGTCCTGCGCGAGGCGCACCGTCACCGTGTTGAGCGATTTTTGTAGCGCATTGCGCAGCGTCTGCGGTCCGTAATATTTGCCGGTCGAATAGTTTTCCGGCCGCCACACGCCGGCGCCCTGCCCCTGGTCGATTTCGATGGGCGCGTCGACCACGACGGTGGACGGCGTGTAGCCGTTGTCCATCGCCGCCGAATAGACCAGCGGCTTGAACGAAGAGCCCGGCTGCCGGTAGGCCTGCGTCGCACGGTTGAACTGGCTCTGGTCGAACGAGAAGCCGCCGACCATCGCGAGCACGCGTCCAGTCCAGGGATCCATCGCCACCATCGCGCCGGAAACTTCCGGCAGCTGCCGCAGGCGGAACTGGCCCTCGATCTCCTTGCCCTCCTTGTCGAACAGCGGATCGACATAGATCACGTCGCCCGGCTTCAGCACGGACGCCACCGAGGTCGGCGTCTTGCCGCGGGTCGGCCCCGCGGCGGGCTTGGCCCATCTCACGCCCTCAAGCGTGACAATGCCGGTCTGCCGGACCTTGCTGATCGCGCCGCCGAGCTCGCGGCCCGGCTGAAAACCGACCCGCGCCGACTGGTCGCTGGTTTCCAGCACCACCGCCATCCGCCATGGCGCGATGTCCGACAGCGATTTGATGTCGGCGAGTTTCGGGCCCCAATCGCCGGAGATGTCGATCTGGTGCAGCGCGCCGCGATAGCCGGTTGCCTCATCGAACTTCACGAGGCCGGCGACCATGGTCTTGCGCGCCCACACCTGCATCTTCGGATCGAGCGTAGTGCGGACCGACAGGCCGCCTTCGTACAGCTTCTTCTCGCCGTAACGCTCGAAGATGTCGCGGCGAACTTCTTCGGCAAAGTATTCGCCGGCGAAGATGTGCGCGGCGTTGGAGCGGCTGGTGACGTTGAGCGTTTCCTTGCGCGCCTTGTCGGCGTCGGCCTGCTTGATCCAGCCGTTCTCCAGCAACCGATCGACCACATAATTGCGCCGCTCGACGGCGCGGTCGCGGTTGCGCACCGGATGCAGCGCCGCCGGCGCCTTCGGCAGCGCCGCCAGATAGGAGGCTTCGGCGACCGTGAGTTCGTTGACCGACTTGTCGAAATAGACCAGCGAGGCCGCCGCGATGCCGTAGGCGCCAAGGCCGAGATAGATTTCGTTCAGATACAGTTCGAGGATGCGGTCCTTCGAATAGGCGCGCTCGATGCGCATCGCCAGCAAGGCTTCCTTGATCTTGCGGGTGAAGGAGACCTCGTTCGTCAGGAGGAAGTTCTTCGCGACCTGCTGGGTGATGGTGGACGCACCCTGCGGCCGGCGGTTCGAACCGAGATTCTGCAAGTACAGCGCGCCCGCGCGCGCCATGCCGGAGAAGTCGATGCCGCCATGCTCGTAGAAATTCTTGTCCTCGGCGGCGAGGAACGCGTTGATGACGAGCTTGGGAACCGCCTGGATCGGCAGGTAGAGCCGCCGTTCCTTGGAATATTCGCCAAGCAGCGCTCCGTCCGACGCATGGATGCGCGTCATCACCGGCGGCTCGTAATCCTGGAGTTGCGAATAGTCAGGCAAGTCCTTGGAGAAATGCCAGATCGCGCCAGCGACGCCAGCCACGCCCACCAGGAACACCACGGTCCCGGCAGCGAACAGGAAACCCAAAAACCGCACCAGCAAGCGCATTATCGCAGTTTGCTCCAACCTTGCGCCGCTGTTGCGGGCGTCCGTCTTTCAAAAACCCGGTCCGATTCGGCAGGGCCTACAAATTAAAGCATGCCTATATTAGCCTGACCCGCGGGGAAATTGACCGATTCCGCAAGTGCCATTCAGGTTTTTTATTGGGCTGCGGCTGTGGCCAAACTAGGGCCTCACCCCCGAAATACCTCAGTTGGCGGGTCCCACGGTTGCCAGCCGTTTTCCGAGGAAACTGTCGATTGCCTGCGCCATCGTCGTCACCGTCTTCGACCGCCAAGCTTCAGATACGAGGAGTTCGAGATCGCTCTTGTTCGAGACATAGCCGAGCTCGACCAGCACCGACGGCACATCAGGTGCCTTCAACACCCGAAAGCCCGCCGATTTGAGGGGATGCTTGTGCATCCGCACCTTGGTCTTCATCTCGCCCATCAGGGTTTTGGCAAAACGGTTTGAGAAGGTGCGGGTTTCCCGCTGCGCCAGATCGATCAGGATGTCCGCGACGATCGGCTCCTCGGACAACGTCACCCCGCCGATGGCGTCGGCCTTGTTTTCCGCTTCCGCCAGCCGCTCGGCCTCGGCGTCGGACGCCTTGTCCGACAGTGTGTAAATGCTCGCGCCTTGCGCATCGCCCTCGCGGCGCGGTAGCGCATCGGCGTGAATCGAAATGAACAGCGAAGCCGCTTCCTTGCGCGCGATTTTCACCCGCTCATCGAGCGGAATGAAGGTGTCGTCCGTGCGGGTCATGACCACGCGGTATTTGCCGGCCTTTTCCAGCCGGTCGCGCAGCGCCAGCGCAAAGGTCAGCACGATGTTCTTTTCCATCTCGCCATTGGATTGCGTGCCGTTGTCGGGGCCGCCATGCCCGGCATCGATCACCACGACAGGCCGCGAATCGGCAGGTTTCGGGGCAGCCGGCACGGTCGCCGGGGGTGCCACTGCCTCCGCATTGGCCTCCGCAACGGCCGAGCGTAACGGCAGGCGCTCCATCGAGGCGCGGTCGGTCTCGACCAGTTCCACCACCAACCGCGGCGGTTGGCCATTGGCCGCATCGAGCACGTAGGACTTGGCGATTTTTGCAGGTCCGGCGAGATCCATCACGATGCGCGAGCCGCCGGGCATCACGAGGCCATAGCGGAAGCCCTTGATCAGCCCGCGGCCGGCCGCGCCGACGCCGGCGGGAAGACGAAATGCGACCTGGGGAAGATCGACCACCACCTGGTCGGGGTCAGTCTTGATGAAGGCGCGGTGCTGAATCGGCTTGTCGAGGTCGAGGATGAAGCGGGTCTGTGCGGCATCGCCGGACAGCCTCGCATCCGAGGCGATCGGGTAATTGGAGACCATGGCCGGAGTCTGGGCCGGGCTCGGCGGGCTTTCCGCGCGGCCGGGCACGGCGTCGCCGAGCCATAACGATGCTGCGGCGCACAAGAGCGCAAACCCCGCCAAAACATGTTGAATTGCGCGGCTCGCCAACGACCGATTGCCTCCGAAGAGCCCTCCTTTACCGCATTAGAACTACAGGGTTAATCGCGCCTTAAAGCAACCCCGGCGATTAACGGGGAGTGTTGCCGCCCTGCGACGCTTCCCTTGCGCCATCAGCCCGATCCACGTATGTAGCGGGTGCTGACGGCTATTTTTCCCGGTTGTGTCGCGTTCAGCCTCCCGGTGCTGCGGTGGAACCTCCCGAAACGGGCGATTCCAGCGTCTTTCCGGCCCCGCCAGAGCCAGCGCAGCGCGCGGCTGACAAGGCGGGGCGGTTTCGAGCCCGAGCGGCGTTTCGGTCCCAGGTTATCTTTCTGCTCCAGGGACGGTTTTTGATACGGCGCAACTGATTATCCGGCTTCGAGAGGAGCGGATATGCGATTCGCCGGCAGGCGCTTTGGCGCCGCGCCGGGCCTTCGGCACCAGACCAGGCGGCGCCTTGCCGCCAACGTTTTTAGACGGGCCGACGCTTGATGCGCCAGACTGTATTGCCGACCCCGATCCATGGAACCATCGCGCCAAGGCGCCTTGCTTCCTTGCGATCCTGTTCGGCGCGGTGCGCCGGGTTGCGATTTGGCCTTCCCCTCACCCCCGAATCAGGTGGACCGTCGCGTCACCCGGGCGCGCGAGATGCGCGCACCGCCATACGCGCCCGCCGCCGTCATGAGTTCCAAAATGCCCAACAAAATGTTGATCGACGCCACCCACCCGGAAGAGACCCGGGTCGTTGTGGTTCGCGGCAATCGTGTCGAGGAATTTGATTTCGAGACAGCCCAGCGCAAGCAACTGCGCGGCAACATCTACCTTGCCAAGGTCACCCGCGTAGAGCCGTCGCTACAGGCCGCCTTCATCGAATATGGCGGCAACCGCCACGGCTTTCTCGCCTTCAGCGAAATCCATCCCGACTACTATCAGATCCCGGTCGCCGACCGTCAGGCGCTGATCGAGGCCGACGAGCGCGCCCATCGCGAGGCGGAAGAAGAGAGCGAAAACCGCAGCCACCACCGCCGCCGCTCGCGCCATCGCAATGCCCGCCGCCGCGGCCATGGCGAGCGCGTCCAGAGCGAGATCGTGGAAGGCGCTAGCGTCGATCCCGCGCAGGCGCCGCAGCCCTACGAAGGGCATGAGCACCTCGCGGAAGGTTACACCCCGCCGCAGGATGGCGAGCATCACCATGCGGATGCCGAACACGGCGAGCATGCGCATCACGATCAGGCCGGGCATGCGTCCGAGCATCACGAACACGATGGCGCGCCGCAGGATTATGTGGCTCAGGCGCACGACCAGGCTGAGCAGGAATCGGCTGCCGCGCCGCCTCCGTTGCCACCGGCCGATCCCGTCGTGACCGCGGTTGAGGAATCGGTTGCATCCGTCGCACCGGAACCGCCGGCCGCCGAGATCGCGCACGAGACCGAGCGCGCGAATGAGGAACAGGCACAGGAAATCGCGGCATACGCTGAGGATGCCGTGCATGCCGACGCTGAACATGCCGGCGAACGTGCCCAAGAATCTGCCCACGAACATGCAGACGTCCCGCACGACGAGCATGCGCTGGCTCCGCAGGGCGACGAAGTTCAGGAAGAAGCCCGCGAAGCCCACGACGACGAAGAGGATGACGACGAGGCCGAGGAGGAGGAAGTCGAATCCGTCGGCGGCGACGACGTGCTGGAGGAGGTGCCGGAGCGCACCTTCCGCCCGCGCCGCCAGTACAAGATTCAGGAAGTCATCAAGCGCCGGCAGGTGATGCTGGTGCAGGTGGTCAAGGAAGAGCGCGGCAACAAGGGCGCGGCGCTGACGACCTACCTGTCGCTGGCCGGCCGCTACGCCGTCCTGATGCCCAACACCGCGCGCGGCGGCGGCATCAGCCGCAAGATCACGTCGGCGCAGGACCGCTCGCGCCTGAAGGAAGTGGTGCAGGATCTCGACGTGCCCGAAGGCATGGGGATCATTTTGCGCACCGCCGGCGCCTCCCGCACCAAGCCCGAGATCAAGCGCGACTTCGAGTACCTGATCCGGATGTGGGAAACCGTGCGCGACATGACGCTGCGGTCGCAGGCCCCGACCCTCGTCTATGAGGAAGGCTCGCTGATCAAGCGCTCGCTGCGCGACCTCTACAACAAGGAGATCGACGAGATCCAGGTGGCGGGCGAAGCCGGCTACCAGGAAGCGCGCGACTTCATGAAGATGCTGATGCCGTCCAACGTGCGGGCGGTGAAGCAGTACCGCGACGGCCAGCCGCTGTTCTCGCGCATGGGCGTCGAGAGCCAGTTAGACGCGATGTTCTCGCCGACCGTGCAGCTACGCTCCGGCGGCTACATCGTCATCAACCAGACCGAGGCGCTGGTCTCGATCGACGTCAATTCGGGCCGCTCGACCCGCGAGCACCACATCGAGGACACCGCGCTTAAAACCAACATGGAGGCGGCCGAGGAAGTCGCGCGCCAGCTCCGCCTGCGCGACCTTGCGGGCCTGATCGTCATCGACTTCATCGACATGGACGAGAAGCGCAACAACCGCTCGGTCGAGCGCAAGCTCTCCGATTGCCTGCGGCAGGATCGTGCGCGCATCCAGGTCGGCCGCATCTCGCATTTCGGCCTTCTGGAAATGTCGCGTCAGCGCATCCGCGCCAGCGTGCTGGAATCCTCGACCGAGCCCTGCCCGCAATGCGGCGGCAGCGGCCATGTCCGCTCGGTGTCGTCGGTGGCGCTGCAACTGCTGCGCGGCATCGAAGAGGTGCTGATGAAGGGCGCAACGCATAACCTGATCGTGCGGACCCGCACCGACGTCGCGCTCTATGTGCTCAACCACAAGCGCGGCCATCTGCGCGATCTCGAAAACAGCTTCAAGGTTTCGATCTCGGTGTCGGCCGACGCCACCGTCCACGGCCTGCAATCCTACATCATCGACCGCGGCGAACAGGTGCACACGCTGGAGGCGGCCAAGGCGCTGCTGGCCGCGCAGGCCGCATCCGCTCCGGCGCAGGTCGAGGAAGCCGATGACGAGGAAGAATTCGATTTCGAAGTCGAGGGCGAAGTCGAGACCGAAGAAACCGAAGGCCTGAGCGAGGAACAGGCCGTTGGCGAAGAAGGCGCCGGCGAAGGCGATGGCCATCGCCGCAAGCGCCGCCGGCGCCGGCGTGGCCGCGGCGGCGAAGGCCGCGAGGGCGGTCAGCCCCGCGACGACAGCGAGGCGGTACAGGCCGCGATGTCCGAGCCGCAAGAGGCCGGCGTCGCCGATGACGGCGAATCCGCCGAAGACGAATCCGAGGAACAGGCGGGCTTTGCCCGCGCCGACGGCCAGCAGAACGGCGAGCGGCGGCCGCGCCGCCGCGGACGCCGTGGCGGACGCCGCCGTCGTGGCGGCGGCCCGGAAGACGGTCTGGCCGGATCGATCGCGGACGAGCTCGCACCGGCTCCTGCCGTGGAAGCCGAGAACGCTGTCGCCGATTTCGACGGAGGGTCAGAGCCCGCGCCGACCATTGTCGAGCCTGAGCCAGTTGCAGCATCGAGCGAGCCGCCGCCGCCCGCGTCGGCGCAAGCAGAACCGGTCGCGGCTTCCGCACCCGAGGAAGCTGCGTCCGAAACAGAGAAAGCCGCGCGGCGGCGCTCCACTGTGCGCGAAAAGGTCAGCTTCCTGACCAGCCCGCCGCCCGACACGGCGCCCGCGATGCCCGGCGCCGCCGAGCCGCCGACCGCCTCCGAGTCCGCTTCAGCCGCCCCGGCCGAAGAAACAGCCCCGGCGACAGCAAGCGAGCAGCCGCGAAAAGCCGGCTGGTGGTCGCGGCGCTTCGGCAGCGGCGAGTAGTTTTTTTCAAGGCACAAACAAAAACCGCCCGGCACATGACCGGGCGGTTTTTCTTTCGCCGTAACGAGCGCGATCTCATCCACGCCGATCGACGAGGCGCCTGATCGCCGGCACCAGCGTGGCTCCCAGCGCGCTCTTGACGACTGATCCGGCGATAAACGGTACAACGCCGACAAGCCACGCCTTCTCGAAGCCAAGCTTCATGCCCAGCGCAAGCCAGATGAATCCAGCCGCAAGGATGATGACGTGTCCGATCGCCATCGCCGCGAACAGGCGCGGCACCGAGCGATCCCAGCCGCGTTCGCTGAGCCATCCCGTGACCACGGCCGCCACCACGAAACCGAACAGATAGCCCGCGGTCGGGCCCATCAGCGGAGCGAGACCGCCCACGGGACCGGCAAAGACCGGCAATCCGATGGCCCCTTCCGCCAGATAGGCCATGACAGTCGCGCCGCCGAGACGCCAGCCATAGACGGCACCGATCGCCAGCACCGCCAGCGTCTGTAGCGTCATCGGCACGTAGGGCAGCGGCAGATTGACCTTGGCCGAGAGCGTCAGCAGCGCAGTGCCCGATACGATCAGCACGATTGCGCGCAGCACGCCGGAAAACCGGCCGGCGCGTTCGGGCCATACAGTTGCGGCAAGCGGGAAGTGTCTGGCGACAACCGGCTGCGGTATCGATCGGTCGGACAAATGAATCTCCTGTGGTGGATCGGTGTTGCTGCGCACGATGAAGGAAGCTGGAGCCGGCCTGCGCTAGCCCAGCCAGCGCGCGATCCGCGCGACCGCCTCGCGCATCTCGTCGGCCGAACGCGCATAGGAAAAGCGGATGAAGGCCCGGCCGTGCACGGGATCGAAATCGACGCCGGGCGTTGCCGCCACATGCGTCTTCTCCAGCATCTCGCTCGCAAAGGCAAAGCTGTCCGAGGTGAAATCGGACACGTCGGCATACAGGTAAAACGCGCCGTCCGCGGGCAGGAATTTTTTCAGGCCCGCGCGCGGAAATCCCTCGATCAGGATGTTGCGGTTCTCCTGATAGCCGCGCTTGATCGCTTCCATCTCCTCGCGGCCTTCGAACGCGGCTTCAGCCGCAATCTGCGACAGCGTCGGCACCGAGATCGACAGGTTCTGCTGTAGCCGCTCGATGGGCCGCACCAGAACTTCCGGCACCACCATCCAGCCGACCCGCCAGCCGGTCATGCAAAAGTATTTTGAGAACGAGTTGATCACCAGCGCATCCGGCGAAAGCTCCGCCGCGGTCACCGCCGGGAATGCGTAGTCGAGCCCGTGATAGATCTCGTCCGAGATGAAACGGATGCCCGCGCTCTCGGCGGCATGGATCAGGCTGGTCAGCGCCTCGCGCGACATCATGGTGCCGGTCGGGTTCGCAGGGCTGCCGACCAGCACGCCTTTGAGCGGCGCCTTGCGATGCGCTGCCAGCAGCGCCTCGCCCGTCAGCGCATGGCGCGTGTCGCTCGTGGTCTCGATCAGCACCGGCTCGCAGCCGAGCGCGGTCAGGATGTGCCGGTACGGCGGATAGCCCGGCACCGTCACCGCAACGCGATCGCCCGGCTCGAACATTGCGAGGAACGCCAGGATGAACGCACCGGAAGAACCCGTGGTGACCACGATGCGCGCCGCATCGACATGGCAGCCGTACGTATCGCGGTAGTGCCGCGCGATCCTTTCTCGCAATGAAGGGATGCCGAGCGCGGAGGTATAATCGATCCGCCCCGCCTCGAGCGCGGCGCGCGCGGCCGCCAGTGCGACTTTCGGCGCCGGTTCCGACGGCTGCCCCACTTCCATGTGGATGACATGCCCGCCGGCGGCCTCGATGCGGGCCGCCGCGGCCATCACGTCCATCACCATGAACGGTGGAACATCACTGCGTCCGGACGCCGTCAGCAGGTGTTTTGCGCGGTTTCTCAAGGTCGATTCGAGCATGGATATCTGCTATTTGACCGGACCTCATGCCCGGAACGGGGCGGAAGTGCCCCAGACAAGCCGTATTCGGCGGTTTGTAAGGGCATATCGCGTCTGAAGGCCGCCGCCAATCGGTAATGACCCAACTATGCTTCGCCCAGCGCCATTGAAGAACGCAACAGCAAGACTCACCGCGTTGATCACGGCAGTCGCGATCGCCGCAGCGCCGACGCTTGCCGCGGCCCAGGAGAATCGCGGCCCGCCGATCCTGCGCGACACCGAGGCCGAGCAATTGCTGCGCGACTATACGCGCCCGATCCTGCGCGCCGCGGGGCTGGAGAAGCAGAACATCCAGATGGTCATCATCAACGACAGCGCGTTCAACGCGTTCGTCGCGGACGGCCGCCGCATCTTCGTGAACTACGGCGCGATCATGCAGTCGGAAACGCCGAACCAGATCATCGGCGTGCTCGCGCATGAGACCGGACATCTGGCCGGCGGCCACCTCGCCAAGATTCGCGAGCAGCTCGCCAATGCCCAGACGCAGATGATCATCGCCATGCTGCTGGGCGCCGGCGCGATGGTGGCGGGCTCGCGCGGCGGCGCCAACAACGGCCTTGCCAATGCCGGTGCGGCCGCCATCGCCGCGCCGCAGGAGATGATCAAGCGCACCCTGCTCTCCTATGTCCGCCAGCAGGAAGAAGCGGCCGACAAGGCCGGCGTGAAGTATCTGGCGTCAACCGGCCAGTCGGCGCGCGGCATGTACGAGACCTTCAAGCGCTTCACCAACGAAAGCCTGTTCGCTGCCCGCGGCGCCGATCCCTATCTGCAATCCCATCCGATGCCGGCCGAGCGCGTCGAAGCGCTGGCACAGCTCGCCCGATCGAGTCCCAATTGGGACAAGAAGGACGACCCTGCCCTGCAATTGCGCCATGACATGGTGCGGGCAAAGACCTCGGCCTTCATGGAGCGGCCGGACACCGTCTATCGCCGCTATCCGCCCTCCAACACCAGCCTGCCGGCACGCTATGCCCGCGCGATCGTGAGCTACCGCCACGGCGATCTCCGCGTCGCACTTGCGCAGATCGACCAGTTGATATCAGAGCAGCCTTCGAACCCGTATTTCTACGAGCTGCGCGGCCAGGCGCTGCTGGAAGGCGGCAAGCCGGTCGAAGCGATCGCGCCGCTGCGCAAGGCCGTGCAGCTCTCGCATAACGCACCGCTCATCGAGATGTTACTTGGGCAGGCACTGGTCGCCTCTAATAATAACGCCTACACCGACGAGGCGATCACCATCCTGCGCGCGGCGGTGGCACGCGAGACGGAAGCGCCGCTCGGCTTTTCCCAGCTCGCCATGGCCTATGGCCGGAAGGGAGACTATGCGCAGGCCGACCTCGCTTCCGCCCAGGCCGCCTTCCTCCGCGGCGACAACAAGACCGCCCGCGACCTCGCCTCGCGCGCCAAGACCCGGTTCGCCATCGGCACGCCCGGCTGGGTCAAGGCCGACGACATCGTGAGTTCAAGGCCACTGAAGAACTAGCCCCCGATCGGAAAAGGTCGGCCCGGTCAAAGAATAGGTAAACTGTGCCGGGGTTAGAACGTATCGAGTGAGCCGCTTTCTCGAAAAGCCCCCTACGGATTGCTGAAAGGGAATACCAATGCCTTCGTTTCGCCTGCTCGCCTCTGCCCTGTTCTCGTCTGCCCTGTTCGCGCTTGCGCTCGCTGCCGCGCCGCAGGCTGCTTCAGCGCAGAGTTTTTCCGACGCCCAGCGCAGCGACATCCAGAAGATCATCCGCGAATATCTGATCGCCAATCCCGAGGTGCTGGAAGAGGCGATGAACGAGCTCGCCAAGCGCCAGGCCGCCGCGGAGGCTGAAAAGCACCAGGCCAGCATCGCCAAGAATGCCGACGCAATCTTCAACTCGCCGCGCGGCGTCACGCTCGGCAACAAGGACGGCGACGTCACCTTCGTCGAATTCTTCGACTACAATTGCGGCTACTGCAAGCGCGCGCTGACCGACATGCTCGAGCTGATGAAATCGGATTCGAAGCTGAAGGTCGTGCTGAAGGAATTTCCGGTGCTGAGCCAGGGCTCGGTCGAGGCCGCGCACGTCGCGGTCGCCGTTCGCATGCAGGATCCCACCGGCAAGAAATATCTCGACTTCCACCAGAAGCTCCTGATGGGACGCGGTGCCGCCGACAAGGCGCGCGCGATGGCCGCGGCCAAGGAAGCCGGCCTCGACATGGCGAAGCTGGAAAAGGATTATTCCAGCGAGGAAGTCCGCGCCACGCTGGAAGAGAACCTGAAGCTGGCTGAAGCGATGGGCATGAACGGCACGCCGAGCTACGTCATCGGCAAGCAGATCGTGATCGGCGCCGTGGGCCTCGAAAACCTCAAGGAAAAGATCCGCAACGCCCGCTGCGGCAAGGCGACCTGCTGAGACTTTTCCTCAAGTCTGAACATCGTAAAGGGCCGGCTGAAAAGCCGGCCCTTTTGTTGTGCCCATTTGCGGGCGCAGCGGTTCATGGCGAATTCATCAAACAAAGTCGGTGGAACCGTCTATCGCGAGGAACATCGCAGTTTTTCCTTCGTTGTCGGCGCGGGCAATGCATACACGTGAGGAGAAACTGATGACTAATCGCTTTTTGATTTCGGTCGCCACGGCGGCCCTGATCGCCAGCACCGGTCTTGCGAATGCGCAGGGCGCCGGCGGCGGAATGAGCCAGGGCGGCGGCTCCACGATGCAGCAGGGCGGCGGCGCGTCTTCTGAGCGCGGTGCTCCGTCTGGCGGCCAGATGAACCGCGACTCCAGCCCGTCCGGCGCGAGCAAGGGCGCCCAGTCCGATCGGATGGAAGGCGGCAAGAACGCCCAGTCCGACCGCATGGAGGGCACCAAGAGCAAGAGCGCCCAGGATGAGATGAAGGGCCAGAAGTCGCAGCAGAACACGGCGACCGACACCGACCGCAAGGGCGGCAAGGACATGAAGGCCGAAGGCCGCGAGGGCAAGGACAGGGATAAGGGCACCGTCGGCCAGTCGCGTGACCGTGACGATCGCATGGGCCGGGATCAGGATCGCATGGGCCAGGACCGCATGGGCAAGGACAGCGACCGCACCAAGCAGGGCCAGGATCGCGACCGCATGAATACGCAGGATCGTGACCGGGCTCAGGGTCAGCAGGACCGTGACCGCACCAACGCTCAGGGCCAGTCGCAGACCACGACCACCACGGGTCAGGCCGGCGCCGGCGCCAAGATCTCGACCGAGCAGCGGACCCAGATCACGTCGGTATTCAAATCGCAGCGCGTTGCGCCTGTGACCAACGTGAACTTCAACGTCGCGGTCGGCACCCGCGTGCCACGCGACATCCAGTTCCACACCGTTCCGGCGGAAGTGGTGACGATTTACCCGCAGTGGCGCGGATACAAGTTCGTGATGGTTCGGGAAGAGATCATCATCGTCGATCCGAACACCTACGAGATCGTCGAGATCATCAGGGTCTAACGACGACCACGAAGGCAAGCTTTGGGGGCGGGCAGTAATGCCCGCCCCTTTTGCATGCGCTGACGCACCTCCGGCCCATTCCGGCCTTGGTTAATGCCAAGGATTTCCACAGGTTTAGCGCCAATTTTCAGCAAGTGGATGAGGCATTTGGGCCGGCCTCCAGCCGCCCTAAAGGCTTCCCCTTGGCGCTGATGTTACCTATAACCCGGCCCCACCCACCCCTAGACGGGACTTCCATGGCCCAGGCCTCAGCCGACACCATCTACGTGCTCAACGGTCCGAACCTCAATCTTTTGGGGACTCGGGAGCCCGAGAAGTACGGCCATGAAAAGCTCTCCGATGTCGAAAAGCTTTGCGCTGCGACTGCCGCGCAGTTCGGATTGAAGGCCGATTGCCGCCAGTCCAACCGCGAGGGCGAACTGATCGATTTCATCCACGAGGCGCATGCGAAGAAGGCGGCCGGCATCGTGATCAACGCCGGCGGCTATTCCCACACCTCGATTGCGCTGCACGATGCGATCAAGGCCGTGAACATTCCGACCGTCGAGGTTCACGTCACCAATATCCACGCCCGCGAAAGTTTCCGGCACCACTCCTTCACCGCGATGGCCGCATTCGCCAGCCTTGCCGGCTTCGGCATTGACGGCTACCGGCTAGCGATTTCCGGCCTCGCCGCCAGGATCGGCGCCAAGGCCAAAACCTGACCCCAAAACCTGCCCCCCAAAGCCTGACGCTCGCCCGTCACCAGACAGAAAGTTTCGGATCAAGATCATGGCGCGCCAGCCTGCCGACAAATCCTCCAAGGAATCCTCGAAGAACGACGACAGCGCCCTCATTCGCGAGCTGGCGCTCTTGCTCGATGAGACCAGCCTCACCGAGATCGAGATCGAGCGCGCCGGCTTGCGCGTGCGCGTCGCGCGTAACATCAGCGTCGCGGCCTCGGGGCCCGCGGGCTATTTGCCCGCTGCCCCCGTCGCCGCACCGGCAGCCGTCGCTGCGGCGGCAGCCGTTGCCGACATGAGCAAGCATCCCGGTGTCGTCCCCTCGCCGATGGTCGGCACCGCCTATTGGGCGCCGGAGCCGGGCGCAAAACCATTCGTCGAAGTCGGCACCAAAGTCACCGCCGGGCAGACGCTGCTGATCATCGAAGCCATGAAGACGATGAACCAGATCCCCTCGCCCCGCGCCGGCACCGTCACGCAGATCCTCGTCGAGGACGGCCAGCCGGTCGAGTTCGGCGAGCCGCTGGTAATTATTGAATGAGCGAATAGGGAATGGCGAATAGCGAATGGTGAAGTGAGTCCTTCCATTCGCTATTCGCCATTCGCTACTCGCCCCTTGAGGCGCCATGTTCGACAAGATCCTGATAGCCAATCGCGGCGAAATCGCACTGCGCGTGCTGCGCGCCTGCAAGGAGCTCGGCATCTCGACGGTTGCCGTGCATTCGACTGCCGACGCGGATGCGATGCATGTGCGACTTGCCGATGAGAGCGTCTGCATCGGCCCGCCGCCGTCCAAGGACAGCTATCTCAACATCCCCGCGCTGCTGGCGGCCTGCGAGATAACAGGCGCGGACGCCGTGCATCCCGGCTACGGTTTTCTGTCCGAGAACGCGCGCTTTGCCGAAATCCTCGCCGAGCACAATCTGGATTTCATCGGGCCCAAGGCCGAGCACATCCGCCTGATGGGCGACAAGATCGAGGCCAAGAAGACCGCCAAGCGGCTCGGCATCCCCGTGGTGCCCGGCTCGGATGGCGCCATCAATCCCGACGAAGAAGCCATGGAAATCGCGAAGGCGATCGGCTTCCCGGTGCTGGTCAAGGCGGCCGCCGGCGGCGGTGGCCGCGGCATGAAGGTCGCCCGTTCGGCTGATGACCTGATGCTGGCGCTTTCGACCGCATCCAACGAGGCCAAATCCGCCTTCGGCGACGCCTCGGTCTATCTCGAAAAGTATCTGACCAAGCCGCGCCACATCGAAATCCAGATCCTCGGCGACGGCCGCGGCGGCGCCATCCATCTCGGCGAGCGCGACTGCTCGCTACAGCGCCGCCACCAGAAGGTCTGGGAAGAAGGCCCCTCGCCCGTCTTGTCGGCCGCTGCGCGTGCAAAAATCGGCGAGACCTGCGCCAAGGCGATGCGGGACATGAAGTATCTCGGCGTCGGCACCATCGAGTTCCTGTACGAGGACGGCGAGTTCTATTTCATCGAAATGAACACCCGCATCCAGGTCGAGCACCCCGTCACCGAGAGCATCACCGACATCGACCTCGTGCTGGAGCAGATCCGTATCGCCGCCGGCGGCGAATTGCCTGCAAAGCAGGAAGAGGTCGCCATCATCGGCCACGCCATCGAGTGCCGCATCAACGCGGAGAATCCGCAGACCTTTCGTCCCTCGCCGGGCAGGATCAATCAGTTCCACCCGCCGGGCGGGCTCGGCGTGCGGATCGATTCGGCAGTCTATCAGGGCTACGTGATCCCGCCTTATTACGACTCGCTGGTCGGCAAGCTGATCGTGCACGGCAAGACCCGCGGCGAATGCCTGATGCGGCTGCGGCGGGCGCTGGACGAAATGGTGGTCGACGGCATCGAAACCACGCTGCCGCTGTTCCGGGCGCTGGTGCGCGAGCCCGCCATCATCGACGGCGACTACCACATCCACTGGCTGGAGCAGTATCTGGCCGGCCAGCCCCCGGCCGGCTGAAGCGTGCCTTAAAAGTTCCATCGCTTTGGAACCTAGCGCTCTGACCGGCGTTTGGAACACTGGGCAATTTTCGCAGCGGCTCGTTGAACTCCTCATCCATGAACTTGCAGAGGCTTGACGCTGCGCGCCGGCGCCACATCGGCCAAATCCTGCTGCTTGCGGCGGGATTTCTGGTGCTGGTAGCCATCAGCGTGGCTTCGGTCCTACTGGTCAATCGGGCGCGGGAAGACAGCGCTCTGGTCGTACATACCGTCGAAGTCGAGAACGCGATCAATGCGCTGCTCCTGGAAATCCGCCGCACCGAGAGCGCCGCGCGCGGCTACTTGCTGACCCGCGGGCCTGAATTCCTGGAGGATTACGAGCGGGCGATGACCGCGGTCGTTCCCGATCTTACGAAGCTGGTGAAGCTGACAGCCGACAATCCGGTGCAGACCGAACACGTCAGAAGATTGCGCGAAGCAATCGAGACGCGGCTTTCGCATTTTGCCCGAGAGATGGAGTTCGTAAAACAGGGTCAGTTTGCGAGCGCAAACGCCCTTGTGCGCGAAGCCGCCGCCAGCCCGACCAGCGCGACCATTCGCGACATCGGCGAAGCGATGCGCGTCGAAGAACACCGGCTGTTTGCTGTGCGAACCACCAACGCCGATCGAAGCCAGGTGCTGGCTTCCAGCGTCACCATCGCCGGGTCGAGCATGGTCATTGCGCTCGCAGCGCTTTCGGTGTTCCTGGTGCGCAGGTCATCGCGCATGCGCGACGAGGCCGAAGCGCGCCTGCGCGACAACAACGTCAATCTCGAAGCAACCATCGACGAACGCACCGCCGACCTTCGCGAGGCCAACGACGAGATCCAGCGCTTTGCCTACATCGTCAGCCACGATCTGCGCTCGCCGCTGGTCAATATCATGGGGTTCACCAGCGAACTGGAGGAATTGCGCGGCGACATCTTCAAGCGTATCGCGGCGCTTTCCCGCGCCGCCTCGCCTGAACCGCGGGCGCCGGAAAACGCCACCGACAGCGCCGAGCCGGTTCTCGACGGCACCGACAGGCAGCTCTCGGAGGACTTTGGCGAGGCGCTGGGCTTCATCAAGTCCTCGATCGGGAAGATGGATCGCCTGATCTCGGCGATCCTCAACCTCACGCGCGAGGGCCGGCGAGAATTCCAGCCGGAACGGATCGACACCAGGGAACTGATCGAAGCCATCGTCACCACCGTGGCGCATCAGGCCGCCGAGGCCGAGGCGCAAATCCGCATCGATCCGCTGCCCGACATCGTCAGCGACCGCCTTGCGCTGGAGCAGATCTTTTCCAATCTGATCGATAATGCACTCAAATACCTCAAGCCGGGGGTTCCCGGCGACATCCTGATCAAGGGCCGCACCAAGCTTGGCTTTGCGATCTTCGAAGTGACCGACAATGGCCGCGGCATCGATCCCAAGGATCATCAGCGCATCTTCGATTTGTTCCGCCGCGCCGGAACCCAGGACAAGCCCGGCCAGGGCATTGGCCTCGCACATGTACGGGCACTGGTGCGCCGGCTCGGTGGAACCATGTCGGTCGCGTCCGAGCTTGGCAGCGGAAGCACTTTCACGATAACGCTGCCGATCAATTGGGCAGCAACCAACCGGAACAAGGATACATGAGCAATCCCGTCACCATCATCATGATCGAGGACGACGAAGGCCACGCCCGGCTGATCGAGCGCAATATCCGGCGATCCGGCGTCAATAATGAGATCGTGGCGTTCAGCAATGGTACAGCCGCCACCGACTATCTGTTCGGAAAGGATGGGACCGCCACAGCCCGCAAGGGCGAGCCCCTGTTGATTCTGCTTGATTTGAACCTGCCGGACATGACCGGCATCGATATCCTCAAAAGGGTCAAGGAAAACCCCAACCTGAAGACGACGCCGGTCGTGGTTCTGACCACAACCGATGATTCTCAGGAGATAAAGCGCTGCTACGAGCTTGGTTGTAATGTCTACATCACCAAGCCCGTGAATTACGAAAGCTTTGCCAACGCCATCCGGCAACTCGGCCTGTTCTTCTCCGTCATCCAGGTTCCACCCGCAGCCCCATGACAGCAACCACGCCCACAGTCCTGTATATCGACGACGACGAGGCGCTCGCCCGCCTGGTCGAGCGCGGCCTGACGCGGTTTGGCCTGCGCGTCGTCCACGCGGCCAGCGGGCAGCAGGGGCTCGATCGTCTGGCGCAGGGCGGCATCGATGTCGTCGCGCTCGACCAGTACATGCCGGGACTCGACGGGCTGGAGACGCTGGAGCGGATCCTCGCGATCGCGGACGCACCGCCCGTGGTGTTCGTCACGGCCTCGCAGGATTCGGCGATCGCGGTCACCGCGCTGAAGGCCGGCGCCGCCGATTATCTGGTCAAGGATACGCAGGGCGAGTTCATCCCCCTGCTCCAGGTTGCCGTCAACGGCGCGCTGCGCCAGGCGCAGATCCAGAAGGCGCGCGACGAGGCCGAAGCCGAGGTGCATGCCTCGCGCGACCGCTACGCCGCGCTCGCCGCCGAGCGCGAGCTATTGTTGCGCGAGGTCAATCACCGCGTCGGCAACTCGCTACAGATCATTGCCTCGCTGCTGCATCTACAGGCGAGCACCGCCTCGCAGGACGAGGTCAAGGCTGCACTGACCAATGCGATGGGCCGCGTCGCCGCGGTCGCGCAGGTGCACCGCCGGCTCTATACCTCGCAAGACCTCAAGACCGTGCTGCTCAACCAGTATCTCGACGCGCTGCTCGAAGACCTCCGCCGTTCCGCCGAAGGCAACAAGATGTCGCGGCTGACGCTGAAGGCCGAGCCGATCGAGATCGATCCGGACCGGGCGGTCGCGATCGGCATCATCGTCAACGAGCTCGTCATGAACGCGGTGAAATACGCCTATCCCGACGGCGCCGGTCCCATCCATGTCGAGCTCAGCGCGCAAGGCAAGGATATCCTGCTGTCGATATCGGACGAAGGCGTCGGCCTTGCCGTCAAGGCCGACCCGCGTTCCACCGGCATGGGTCAGCGTATCGTCTCCGCGATGGCGCAGAAGCTGGAAGCCAGCGTCGACCGCGATCCCGCCCATAGCGGCACCCGCGTGCTCGTGCGCTTCAGCCGTATCGCCGCCACGCCGAAATCGGCGAATGCGGCGGCTGGCTAGCGCGGACCATCGCCGCCCTGCTATCCTGCCGCCATGACGTCCCGCGACTCCGCCTCTGCCGAAATCACGCCCGAAGTGCTGCTGCGCGCCTATGCCTGCGGCATCTTCCCGATGGCCGAGAGCGTCGACGATCCCTCGCTGTTCTGGGTCGAGCCGGAGATGCGGGGCGTGATTCCGCTCGACGGCTTTCGCATTGCCTCGCGCCTGGCCCGCACCGTGCGGTCGGACGAGTTCACCGTCACCGCCAACACCGCCTTCAAGGCGGTGATCGCAGGCTGCGCCGCGCCGGCCGAGGGCCGCGAGGACACCTGGATCAACAGGCGCATCCGCGACCTCTATAGCGGGCTGCACGAGCTCGGCCATTGCCACAGCATCGAGGCTTGGCAGGACGGCAATCTCGTCGGCGGATTATACGGCGTCAGCCTGGGACGCGCCTTCTTCGGCGAGAGCATGTTCCACACCGCGCGCGATGCCTCGAAGGTCGCGCTGGTGCATCTGGTGGCGCGGCTGATCGCCGGCGGTTTTGAGCTGCTCGACACCCAATACGTCACCGAGCATCTGCGCACTTTCGGGGCCGTCGAGATCCCGCGCCGCCGCTATCGCGTCCTGCTCGACCGCGCCATCGCAGGCGAGCCCGCCGATTTCCTGAAATTGCCGCCCGCGCAGCCCCTCAGCGGCGTGCGCGCGCTCGAGCTCGTGGCGGAAAGAAACTAATCCAGACTGACGTGGCGCGGGTTTTCCTCGTAGGGCGGAGAGTAAATAACGAGCACGCGCGTCGTACCTTCGCTGGTAACGACGAACGAATGTTTCGCTTTGGCTGGAAAGAAGCAGCAGTCGCCCGGCTCCATGTCGAACGCCGCATCGTTTACCGTGACGTGCGCGCGGCCTTCCAGCAAATAGCAGACCTGCTCGAGTTCGGGGTGCGCATGAGGGAGCGCTCCCGGACCGCGCTCCATGACGCCCAGCACCACTTCCAGGTTCCGGGCCCCGACATTGTCTCGGCCGATCAACCGGGAATTCACGGTGTGATGATGGTTCGCGGGTGAATAGCCCTTCACCGCTCCAGCTTTAACCAGATACTTTTCGACGCTCATGTCTTGCTCCAGGACGAAGGACCATCAGGGATCAAGCGCGAGGGGTTAGCTCTTCTTGAGCAAGGGACACTGACTTTCGCTTGCGGGCCGAAACGCCTCCTCCGCGGGAACCTTGGCGATCAGCTTGTAGTAATCCCAATCATACTTGCTTTCCTGGGGCGCCTTGACCTGCATCAGAAACAGATCGTGGATCATCAGCCCATCGTCCCGGATCTTCCCGCCCTTGGTATAGAAATCGTTGATCGGCATCTTCTTCATCGAGGCCATCACCGTGTCGGCATCGAGCGAGCCCGTCGCCTTGACGTTGTTGAGATAGTGCATGATTGCGGAATAGTTCGCCGCATGCACCATGGTCGGCATCTTCCCCACGCGCGCGAAGTACCGCTTCGACCAGGCGCGGGTTTCATCATTCATGTCCCAATAAAAGGACGTCGTGAAGGTGAGCCCCTGCGCCAGATTGAGGCCCAGCGCATGCGTATCCGAGATGAAGTAGAGCATGCCGGCCAGGGTCTGCTTGCCGCCCCGGGTGATTCCGTACTCGCTGGCCGTCCTGATCGAGTTCACGGTATCGCTGCTCGCATTCGCAAGTGCGATCACCTTTGCTCCCGAAGCCTGAGCAGCCAGAATAAACGACGAGAAATCCGCGGTTCCCGCGGGATGGCGCACCGCACCGAGTACTTTTCCGCCACCTTCCTTCACAAAGGCCTCGACGTCTTTCTGGGTCGTGTGACCGAATGTGTAGTCCGCCGTCACGAAGAACCAGCTATCGCCGCCGGTTTTCAGGATCGCCTTGGTTGTCGCCTTGGCCAGGGCGTAGGAATCGAAGTTGTATTGCAACGTGTATGGGTTGCAGAATTTTCCATTGATGTCGGAAGACGATGCATTCACCGGAAAGGCGAGCTTCTTTCGCTCGTTGGCCAGCGACATCACAGCCAGCGAATTGCCGGAGCCGACGATGTCGGTAATGACCTCGACATCCTCGGTGTCGTACCAGCGGCGGGCGATGTTCGATGCGATGTCGGGTTTGTTCTGGTGATCGGCGCTGACCACTTCGATCGGCCGTCCAAGAACGTTTCCGCCGAAATCTTCCACGGCCATCTTGACGGCTTCCACGGCGCCCTTGCCGGAAATATCGGCGTTGTAGCCGGACATATCGCCGAGCACGCCGATCTTGATCGGCTTTGCATTCGCGGTTTGCGCTTGTGCGGAGGTGATTGAAAGGACACCGAATGCCGCGAGCCAAAGCCAGAGAGCGGTTTCGCCAAGTCGTCCCGTCATGGTTCGTTTCCTTCCTCAGCGGTCTTCTGCCGCCTGCTTTGCCACCGATGAATCGCCCGCGGTGGCCAGATCACCGATCGGCAGTATCGTCCGCGGGATTCGATTGTTTCAATGCGCCAGTTTGATTTTTTCAATAGGTTTAACTTATCGATGCGTTCTCACCGATGTGGCGCGGCAAACCGCCGGACATTTTGCGCAAAGGCACGCGCCGCGGGCGATGGCTCGCTGCGACGGAAGGCAACCGCCAACTCGGCGTATATTGGCTTGCCGACGATCTGCTTGAACCGCACGTCCGGCAGTTGAATGCACTTCACGGACTGCGGGACCAGCGCCACGCCCAACCCGATCGAGACCATGCTTGTGATGGTGACGAAATCCCTCACCTGCGGCCCCAGCCGGGGGAAAAATCCGGCGGCCTGGCAAGCCTGCGTTGTGTACTTGTGAAAGCTGACGCCCGGCGGGTGACGCGGCGTGATGAAGATATCGGAGTTGAACGCCGCCAGCGGGACGCGTTCACGCGAGGCGAGCGGGTGAGTTGACGGTATCGCAATCGACAGGCGCTCTTGCAGGACTTCAACACTGGTTATCCCGACCGGCAATGGCACTGGCGGGCGGATAAAGCAGATATCCAGCTTTCCGTTGCTGATCTGGCTGAGCTGCTCCAGCATCTCCATCTCGGAGATCTGGAGCTCGACATCCGGATAATCCTCGCGAAACTTGTTGATGACCCTGGTCAGGATGCCGGTGTACGCGGCCGATCCGACATAGCCAACGGCGATCCGGCCAACTTCACCCCGCCCCGCCTGCCGCGTGGCGAGGAGAGCCATTTCCGACTGGGCAATCGTCTTCCGCGCCTCGCTCGCCAAAATCTCGCCAGCCAGCGTCAGTTGTACGGCGCGCTTTGTTCGATCGAACAGCGGCGTTCCGACTATTCGCTCCAGCGCCTGAATCTGCTGGCTTAGACCTGGTTGAGCGATACCCAGACGTTCGGCAGCACGCCCGAAATGCATCTCCTCCGCGGTGACCAGGAAATAGCGGAGGTGCCGTAACTCCATATTGCCGACTAATCCTTGTCTGGCTCGCATGGCACCTCACCTCCCGATAATTCATAATTCTCATTTATGAAATTTTGTAACTTGGCATATTTGACCTATCAATATCGCCGCGCGTATGCCCGCCATGTGCGCTTTGGCTGCTCAATCTGCGCGCAAGCAAGCTTCTGCCGGATTTGAAAAATGTGGGTGATGCACGCTATTAACGCGGCGCGGCAGTTTTCCGACGAAGAACAAGAAGGCTTCGTCCAACAAAAAGAGGGGCGCGCCCGGTGAGTAATCTATCGCAAATGACGGTGGCCGAGATCACGAAGCAGTTTGCGTCCGGCAATCTGTCGGCCGTCGAACTCGTCGACAGCTATCTCGCCAATATCGAGCGCAGCGATACATTCAATCACGCCTATATCGACGTGTACTCCCGGGAAGCGCGGATGGCGGCAGAAGCCGCGGATCTGGCCAGACGCTCGGGTCATTCGCTCGGGGCTTTCCACGGCCTGCCCTTCGGGTTGAAGGACATCGTCGACGTAAAGGGAAAAATCACAACAGGCGGCTCGATGGCCTGGCGTGAACGCGTATCCACCGCCACGGCGTCATTTGTTCAGCGCCTTGTCGGCAGCGGCCTCATCATCCTCGGCAAGACCCACACCGTCGAGTTCGCATTTGGCGCGTGGGGCACCAACCAGCATCTGGGCGCGCCTCGAAATCCATGGGACCGCAAACAACACAGGACGCCGGGCGGATCGAGCAGCGGCTCCGCGGTCGCCGTCGCAACGCGCATGGCGCCGTGGGCCGTCGGCAGCGACACCGGAGGATCGATCCGCATTCCCTCATCCTTTTGCGGGCTGACGGGTCTGAAGACCACGGTCGGAGTCGTGGCCACTGATAACGTCATCCCGCTCAGCACAACGCTTGATACAATCGGGCCGATTGCGCGCTCGGCAGAGGATGCCGCCCTGATATTCGACTTGCTGCGCTCCCCGAGCGAGCGTCAGCGCTCGCGACGGCTTCTTCGGCAAGGCAGCCTGAAGGGCCTGCGATTTGGGATGATCTCGGACGTCGAACGCGCGGTCGTCACCGAAGGGGTTTTGCGTGCCTACGATCAATCGTTGCGCGAGTTGGAAGCGCTGGGCGCCGAAATTGCCGCGGTTCCTGACATGCCCGACCTTTCCGTCTTTACGGAGATGGCTTCCGCCATGCTCGCCATGGAGGGTTATTCGTTCAAGCCTGACATGATCGACGATGACAGCGTCCCCCTGGACGAGCAGGTCCGCGGCCGCTTTCGTGCCGGACGAAAGCTGTTCGGCGGCGACTATCTGGCCCTGCTGCGCGAGCGCGAGCGATCAAGAGCCACATTCGACAAGGCGCTCGAAGGCTTCGACGCCTATCTGACCCCGACAACTCCGACGACGGCAATCCCGGTGTCCGAGGTCGAAACCACAAAATTCAATCCGGGCCATTTCACGCGCCCGGTGAATCTCATGGAGCGATGTGCCGTGGCCGTGCCGAACGGCATGTCCGAGGGATTGCCGACGTCGCTACAGATCATCTGCGCCGGCCATGAGGACGACCTCGCGTTGGATATCGCACGCGCGTTCCAAACGGCGACGCAATGGCATCTGGCTCAGCCGGAAGGCGTTTGATCTCGGAGCTTGATATAAGAGAATTGGGGCTGGCGCGAACTTATGGATCGGGGATCGAAATCATTTACCAAATGGCCGGTGCACGCGTGCTGGCCATTTGTTCGCTCCAGCGTTGCGGCCCTTGTCTGATATGCTGGCACGACCGTCTCGCCGCATAAGGTCGCCATAGATGCCGGAACGTCCGCCCTTCGATCTACCCAAGACCCAAGCACTTCTTGTCGAACGCGAGCAGCGTCCTGGCATACCGAGGCCCTCGCCTCCACCTCACCCGAATGCCAGCATCCCCCTGTTCAGCGACGACCCCCGCGTGTGGCTGTCCTCGGAATTCGTCTCGTTGTCGGACTATCTTCGTTTTGATCCGCCGCTGGTCGTGTACGAGGGCGCGGGCTGGCCGCTCGGGGTGCGGCCTGGCCGAGACTCTGGCGAACAGGTCGCCATGTCAGGCATGAGCGATGGGTATTTCGACTACGACGTCAGGTGCGCCCTGACGCTGCCGAGGCGCTATGCTGGGCTCGACTTCCGTCCGCCGCCTCGCCGGGAGATGGCGAATTTTCGGATTCGGCATGTCGGACGGTGGGACGGCGAACCATCTCGATTTGCCGAAATCGTCACTGGCTTGGCGCGGTTTCCGGAGCGCCGCGTTCCCGGCTACAAGTACCACGCGGCTTACGCGCTAACGCCGTTCAGCATTATCGGCCAGACCTGGTGCGAGCGTGATGCGTCTCAACCCGCCTACATCGTCGATACGCAAATCGCGTTCTTCTACACGTTCGAGACGCTGATTCAGGAATGCTATATCGCCGACGCGAAGCGAACGGATGCGAGTACCGCGGACATCCTCGCCGCTTATGAGCATCGATACGCCAACACGAGATCGCAGCCGAATTGGCTGCTCCGTGATCCGACCAAGCTGAAGCTTGCGCGGTACGCCAATCCGTCGATTGACTGGGACAATATCCGAGCGCTGCCGGAGAACCGCATCATAGGCGGCGGAACTCAGGGCCGGCAGGCGCGCAACCAACGCCAATTTCTCTTCCTCAGCCGACTGCAGACCCATCTCATGGTAGCGATTGCCGTCGCCTGTCAGGGCCTCGGCAATTTTGCCAGCGGCCGTGTCCGGTCCGCGCTGGCCCGCACGATGAATGTCCCACCCGACGCTGACGCACTCTCCCCACACTGGCTTGGGCACATGATCGGTAGCTACGATCATGCGGCGGAATGCGCCGACCTGCTCCTCGGTCTCGCACGTTACTACGAGCAAGATCTCTCGTCGGAGCAGTTGCGCGGTATACCCATTCCGCCTTTTCGATCTCCTGGGAGCGAACCGGACTTGTGGTCGGTCCCTTCGGGACGGCCTTACCTCGATGGGTGCACCACCGGCGACGCTTACGACGCCTATCGCTGGAACCTGTTCGATCCGTCATTGGATGACGAGTCGGTGATCCGGTGGGGCCGAGAAGCCTTTGAATGGGTCGAGCGTTCCGATGGTAAGGTGCCGCCAGGTATCAAGCGCCATTCAAGCTCGTGATAGAGAGGCTCGGATCGAACCTCACAGGGGCAGAGCGGCGCTTGTCCTAATTCCCGAACAGCCCGCCGAACAATCCACCCGGCCGCTGTTGCGGCGGTGGAGGCGGCGGCGCTTGCGGCTGCTGCTGGTATCCCGGCGGCGGCAGCGGACGGGGCGCAGCCTGCTGCTTCGGCGGCGGACGCTTTTGTTGCGCCGGCGGAGGCGGCGGTTTTGGCGCTTCGGGCGCTGCGCTGACGATGGTCTGGTCGGGCCCCTTACAATCGGTCAGCCAGATGTCGTAGACGGGATGCTCGACGCCATGCAGGCCGGGGCTCGCCGCATACATCCAGCCGGAAAAGATCCGCTTCACCTCGCCCTGTAGCGTGATCTCGTCGACCTCGACGAAGGCGTCGGTATTGGCCGCTTCGGTCGACGGGCGCGTGTAGCAGGCGCTGGTCTTCACCCGCAGCGCGCCGAACTGCACGGTCTCGCCGATATCCTCGTCGAAATTGATGATGCGGCCGGTGATCTTGTCGAGCCCGGAGAAGGTCGCCTTCTTGTTGGTGATCTTGGTCGCCGGCGGCTCGGTGACGACCTCATCGCCCGGCTGCAAGGTGGCCGGCGATTG
Organism: Bradyrhizobium lablabi; assembly: GCF_018129385.1. GTDB lineage: Bacteria > Pseudomonadota > Alphaproteobacteria > Rhizobiales > Xanthobacteraceae > Bradyrhizobium > Bradyrhizobium lablabi_C. Next base: position 303,130 of record NZ_JAFCLN010000005.1, on the reverse strand, counting down.
CGGCACGTTCGCTTGCCCTGGCGCGCCCCTCGGTTGGCGCTGGCCCGGCGCCACACCCGGCAGCGGCTGGGCGCCCGGCGGCGTCGTGACACCGGGCGGTGCGTTGGCGACATTGGGATCGCGCGGCTGCGGCGGTGCGACCGCAATCCCCGGCTGGGTATTTTGCTGACTCCCCGGCGGCGGCGGTAGCGGCTGCGACTGGTAGGCGCCGGGCGGCGGCGCGCCTCCCCCCGGCGGCGGACGGCTGGGCAGTAGGCGGCCGCGCGGCAGTTCCGGCACCTCCTCGTCGTCGTCGGGCACCTGCTGCGGCGGCTGCTGGCCGCGCGGAATCGCGCCGGGCGGACGCAGCGGGGGATCGGAGAAGATATTGCCGATCTGCGCCTGCGCCGGGGGCGCAGCCGCGATCACAAGGGCGGCCACAAAAGCCGCAAGAACAGTCGGCGCAATGGTTCGAAACATCTCGCGGCTTTAGCAGGCGAATCGGGCTCGCGACATCTTACCTTTATCGGCCGCTCGCGTGTCCTCCGGTTAACACGCCAAATAGGGCGGGGAAAGGGCGGTTTCCTGCGGCCTGGGGCCTCTGGCCACGGCCGTTCCCAGATGAAATAGTCCATTTTGGAACGCGCGGTCCCGCCGCGTCGGCACAATCCGGATGCAACCGGAAGAAACAGGGGAAACACTGAAAAATGCCCGATCGGATCAGGCTGGACGGCAAGGTCGCCGTCGTCACGGGTGCTGCCGGGGTCATCGGCAGCGCCACCATCCGCCTTCTCGCCGAACGCGGCGCCCGCATCGTCGCGGTCGACCGACGCGGCGCCGACCTGAAGACCGCCGTCAAGGATCTCCCCGCCTCCGCCGAGGCGCTGACCGTCGAGGCCGACGTTACGCGTGAAGACGAGGTCGCCGACTATGTCCGCGCCGCCGTCGACAAGTTCGGCACCGTCGACGTGTTCTACAACAACGCCGGCATCGAGGGCGACATCAAGCCGATCTGGGAATATTCGCTGGAGAGTTTTCGCAAAGTCATCGACGTCAACGTCGTCGGCGTCTTCCTCGGCATGAAGCATGTGCTGCCGGTGATGCTGAAGCAGAACAAGGGCAGCATCATCAACACCGCCTCGATCGCCGGCCTGATGGGCTCGCCGAAGATCGCGGTCTACAGCGCCAGCAAGCACGCCGTGATCGGGCTGACCAAAACCGCATCGTGGGAATGCACCGGCACCGGCGTGCGGGTCAATTGCGTTTGCCCCGGCATGATCGACAGCCGCATGCTCTCGACGATTCTACAGGGCCGCAGCGGCGGCAACGAGCCGCCGCCGATGGACAGGATCGTCGACCGCATTCCGGCGCGCCGGCTCGGCCAGGCCTCCGAGGCCGCGATCGTCGCGTTCCTCGCCTCCGACGATGCCAGCTACGTCTCCGGCTCGCATTACACCGTCGATGGCGGCCGCACCGCTGCGTAGCAATGTCCTTCCGGGGCGATGCGCAGCATCGAACTATGGTGCGCACTTGCTCACCTGAGAACCTCGAGATTCCGGGTCTGCGCTGCGCGCATCCCGGAATGACAACGTCAGAAAGGTTATCGATGCCCGTCGTTCTCGATCCCGATTCCATTGCCGTCTACAAGGCATTCCAGGAGGCCGGCCGTCCGCCGTTCGAAACCGTGACGCCGGCAGAAGCGCGCGAGCTTTACCTCGCCGGCCGCGTCGCCACCAATCCGGAGCCGCCCGAGCTTGAATCGGCAAAGCCGCTTGCGATCCCCGCCCCGCATGGATCGGTCCCCGCGCGCATCTATACGCCGAGGACGTTGCGCAAGACGGACGGCCTCTCGCCGTGCCTGGTGTTCTTCCACGGCGGCGGCTGGGTGATCGGCAATCTCGATTCCCACGACGTGGTGTGCCGCAAGCTCGCCCATGAAGGCGAGCTGATCGTGATCTCCGTCGACTATCGCCTCGCGCCCGAGCACAAATATCCCGCCGCGGTCGAAGACAGCATCGCCGCCACCCAATGGGTGGCCGACAATGCCAAACAGCTCGGCATCGACCCCGCGCGGCTGATGGTCGGCGGCGACAGCGCCGGCGGCAATCTCGCTGCCGTCGTTGCACTCGCGGCGCGCGATGGCGACGGGCCGAAGCTTGCGGGCCAGCTTCTGATCTATCCCGCTACCGATTTCGCGATGAACACGCCCTCGCATTCGGAAGCAGAGACAAGCCTCCTTCTCACGCATTCCGTCATCAAGTGGTTCAAGAACCATTATCTCGGCGATGCCGATGGGACCGACTGGCGCGCCTCGCCCGCGCGCGCGAAAACGCTTGCCCGATTGCCGCCGGCCTATGTGCTGGTCGCGGGCGGCGATCCGCTGCGCGACGAGGGTAATGATTATGCGGAGAAGCTGAAGGCCGCTGGCGTGCCGGTCACCTACCGCTTCTTCCCCGGTCAGTTCCATGGTTTCTTCACCATGGGCAGACTGCTCAATCAGGCGAATATCGCCGTCACCGAGATCAGCGCCTGGCTTAAAGCGTTGAACTGAATCTACCGGAGCGGCCGTGCTGCTGTTTGGAATTCCCGTCGACTTCATCCTGTTCGCGCTGACGCTGCTCGGCGTCGCGCTGTTCCATCACCACACGCTGCCGGTCGCGCTGACGGGGCTAGCTGCGATCGTCGTCTACAAGCTGATCTTCACCGGCTTCAAATACGGCGCCGGCGTTGCCGGCCTCGGCCATCACATGGCGCATGAATGGGTGACGCTGGCGAACCTGTTCTTGCTGCTGATGGGCTTTGCACTGCTGTCGCGGCACTTTGAGGAAAGCCGCATTCCCGACGAGATGCCGGCCTTGCTGCCCGACGACTGGAAGGGCGGCCTCGCGCTGCTGGTGCTCGTATTCGTGCTGTCGAGCTTTCTCGACAATATCGCGGCCGCCCTGATCGGCGGCACGGTGGCGCGGCATGTGTTCAAGGGCAACGTCCATATCGGCTATCTCGCCGCGATCGTCGCGGCCTCCAATGCCGGCGGCTCCGGCAGCGTGGTCGGCGACACCACCACCACCATGATGTGGATCGCGGGCGTCAGTCCCCTCGCCGTGGTCGAAGCGTATGTCGCGGCCGTCATCGCGATGCTGGTGTTCGCGGTGCCCGCCTCGCTCCAGCAGCACCGGTTTTCGCCCATCGTCAAAAACCCGCAGAGCGGATTGAAGATCGATACGGTGCGCGTCTTCATCGTCGCCGCTATTCTCGTCGCCGCACTCGCGGCCAACATCACCGCCAATCTGAAATTCCCTGATCTGCTCGACACCGTGCCCGTTCTCGGGCTTGCGGTGTGGGCGGTCATTCTTCTCACCGCAGGCCTGCGAGCGCCGGACTGGAAGGTGATGCCGGAGACCTTCAAGGGTACCGTGTTCCTGCTCGCGCTGGTGACGGCGGCCTCGATGATGCCGGTCGAAAAGCTTCCCGCGCCGTCCTGGCAAACCGCACTCGGCCTCGGCTTCGTCTCGGCGGTGTTCGACAACATCCCGCTCACCGCGCTCGCGCTGAAGCAGGGCGGCTATGACTGGGGCTATCTCGCCTACGCCGTCGGCTTCGGCGGCTCGATGATCTGGTTCGGCTCGTCCGCCGGCGTTGCGCTATCGAACATGTATCCCGAAGCCAAATCGGTCGGACGCTGGCTCGCCCATGGTTGGCCGATCGCGGTCGCCTATGTCGTCGGATTCTTCGTGATGCTCGTCATACTCGGATGGCATCCTGATAAACCGCACTGACGGATCAGATTCTCGTGCGCAATCAAACGCGCGCTGCGTCGCACGGGTTCAATTCTGTCAATCCGTTCATCTTCGTTTCCATTAAACGTTTGTAACTTCAGGGAGATTCACGCTGCTGCGTGATTGCTCGCACATTCTTTCGTTCGCGCGTCGCTCATCCTGTGCGTACTCGCTGATCGAGTGCCGACAATGGTGTCGTCACCGCAGCGGCAAACAGAGGGATGATTACCATGAAGACCATCATTGCTGCTTCGCTGGTTCTGGCCGTAACGTCAGGCGCCGCCTTCGCCGGCACGCCGTGGATCGACGCGCGGCAGAACGCCCAGTCGTACCGTATCGTCAAGGGCATGCAATCCGGCCGACTGACCTGGAACGAGACCGCGAAACTGGCTCAGGGTCAGGCCCGCGTGCAGAACCTGGAGAACCAAGCCAAGGCCGACGGCGTCGTTACGCCCTACGAACGCGCGCGCATCCACACAGCGCAGAGCATCCAGAGCGCACGCATCTTCATTAAGAAGCACAACTGAATAAGCGCGCGGGTCGACACGCGTGACTCACGACGGCGATGGCCGGTTAGCACCGGCCATTTTCACCGCGGCCATCGGCGCCGCGCGTCAACGGCCGCAGCGTTCTCTGGAATCGGGTGGCTCCGGTGCGTCCAACTTGCAAATTTCAGCGCAACCATATCTGCAACTGGAGATGCCACATGAAATCCGAAATCAAGGCTGTTCGACAGGAAGCGAGCGGAACCCGAAATCCATTCGGTGTGATGGACGTGCCCGATCCCGATGACACTGAGGTCATGCAGTTCGCCGGCAAAACGACGCTGCAAGGATTGGCAAGTGACGCCAACGCCGCCATCTGGTGCACGGTAGCTGCGATCCGGCCGTCGAACTCGATCGAAGGCGATTGGTCGAGCCGCTGGAACGGCGCGGCTGACCCCACCATTCCCGGCGATGCTGCCGACAAATGGAAACAGGGCCGCGGCGAAGCGAAAATTCTAGAAGACCGCGTCTATCTCTATTTCGACTGGAGTTCCGGCGCGCGCAAAGGACTGATCGATGCAAGACGCCTGGGCTTACGGCTGGTCGGAAAGTACATCAATCTCACCAGCCCGGCGATCAGCCGTCCCTGGGTAGGCCTGATCGTGGACGAGCGGCGCATCGATGGCCGCTTTCCGGAGGGACGGCTGGATTTCCGCAGATAGAGAGCCTGGCGCTAGCTCGCCCGCGCCGCACGCCGCAGCGACTGCGGCGGCTGGCCGAAGGCGCGGATGAAGGCGCGCCGCATCCGTTCGGGGTCGCGAAAGCCGGTGATCTCGGCCACGCGCTCGATAGCCTCGCTCGACGATTGCACGCGCTGGCGCGCCACTTCGATGCGCAGCCGCTCCACCGCTTTCGACGGCGTGGTGCCGGTCTCCGCGATGAAGGCGCGGGTAAAATGCCGCGAGCTCATGCCGGCCCATTCGGCCATGTCTTCCACCGTCAGCGGCGCATCAAGATTTTCGCGCGCCCAGGCGAGCAACGGTCCGAACCGCCCCGTCGGCGCCTTCAGTTCGAGCAGCGAGGAGAACTGCGACTGCCCGCCGGAACGGCGGTGATAGAGCACGAGCTGCCGCGCGGTCTTCTGCGCGATCTCGTCGCCGTAATCCTCGGCCACCATCGCGAGCGCCAGATCGATGCCGGCGGTGATGCCGGCCGATGTCCAGATATCGCCGTCGCGCACATAGATGCGGTCGGCCTCGAGTTTTACGTCCGGATAGGCTTTGACGAAATGGCCGGTGCGCTGCCAGTGCGTGGTGGCGCGACGGCCGTCGAGCAGGCCGGCCTCCGCCAGCACATAGGCGCCGGAGCACACGCTCGCGACCCGCACGCCGCGCCTCGCCAAGCCGCGCACGAAGGCCAGCGTCTTCGGACAGGCGGCAGCCGTGCGCACGCCCTCGCCGCCCGCGATGACAAGCGTGGTGATGGCGCCCGAGGGGCGCAAACCGCGCGCGAGCATCTCGACGCTCGATGAGCTGCGCACCGGCCCCGGCGTCACCGCCATCACCTTGATAGCGGGATCGGTCCCCGAGAAGCGCGCACCGATCTCGAACACCGAGATCGGCCCCGCCGCATCCAGCAACTGGAAATTCGGAAAGATCAGCACGCCTATCATTTGCTTGCTCATGTCCTGAAATGAGGGAAATATGGCATTTCGGACGGAAGGGCATCATGCGATGATGGTTCTGTCAACAGGCAAGTCGTCATGCCCGGACTTGATCCGGGCATCCATCCTCTTCGCAAGAATCATTTTGCGAAGCGGATGGATTGCCGGGTCATGCCCGGCAATGACGAGACATCGCAAATCGGAGATCAAAAATGTCGGCGCCGCTCCAGATCGGTATCGTGCTGTTTCCCCGCGTGACCCAGCTTGATTTCACCGGCCCCTTGCAGGTGTTTTCCAGCGTGCCGGATGCGCAGGTGCATCTGGTCTGGAAGCGGATCGAGCCGGTGCCGAGCGACTCCGTGCTGACGATCACGCCAACCGTCAGTTTTGCCGAGTGCCCGCAGCTCGACGTGATCTGCGTGCCCGGCGGGTTGGGCACCGACGATGCGATCAACGACGAGGAGATCCTCGCCTTTCTGCGCAAGCAGGCGGACGGGGCGAAGTACATCACCTCGGTCTGCACCGGCTCGCTGGTGCTCGGCGCCGCTGGCCTGCTCAAAGGCTATCGCGCCGCCACCCACTGGACTGCGATGGATTTCCTCTCCGCCTTCGGCGCGATCCCGACCAAGGAGCGGGTGTGCGTCGACCGCAACCGCATCACCGGCGGCGGCGTCACGGCCGGGATCGACTTTGCGCTGACGCTGGTGTCGCAGCTGCGCGACCGCCGGACCGCGGAAGCGATTCAGCTGCGCCTCGAATACAATCCCGCCCCGCCGTTCAATTCCGGTTCGCCGGATACGGCATCGCCGGAAATCCTGGCAGCATTCAGGGAACGAATCGCTCCGGCGCAAGCGCGCCGCGCGGAGAAGATCGGCCGCGCCGGCGCACGGCTGACCGCAGCCGCGGCAAAATGATCGCACAACAGAAAAAGGCCGCCCGGTTTCCCAGGCGGCCTTTCCTGTCTCACGGCGGCCACACATTAGCGGGGCGATCTCAGAACTTCTGCACCGGGGGCCTATCTCCCGGCCGTATCCTGATCGGTAGCCGCTGCAAATCGGGACAGTCGCGACTGGAGCCCGACACCGACGCGATGGTTTCCCATCTCCGTAAGATGGGACTATTGAGCCTCATTCCCGCGAAACGCGCAACGACGGCGTCGTGCGCGTCCCCGCTGTTCCCGTTGTTCACAGGCAATCGCGACGCAACATCGATTTCGCTTGCACGATCGAAATAGCGCTATGCTGCTGAGAACTTCGAGCGTCCTTCGAGAAGCGAGCTAGCTGCCCGGCGTCCAGGCCTGATAATCGCCTGTCGCCTTCGGGCGACGGCCGCTCGCCAGCGTCGAGCCGGAGGGCCGATAGGCCTGCGGCGTGCCGGTCATGTTCGGCACATGCGGCTTTTCCCATTCGCGCGGCGTGTAATTCTGCTCGGTCGGCGGGACGTCGACGGTGTGATGGATCCAGCCATGCCATTCCGGCGGGATGCGCGAGGCTTCCGCATAGCCGTTATAGATCACCCAGCGCCGCTCGAAGCCGAGCGTCGGGTCGATCGCGCCGCCCTTGGTGCGGTAGTAGCGGTTGCCCTGCCCGTCTTCGCCGACCAGTTCGCCGAACCGCCACGTCCACAATTGCGTGCCAAAAGTCTGGCCGTTCCACCAGGTGAAGAATTTCAGCAAAAATTGTTTCATCTGATCTCGGCCGGTTCGGGAGGCATTGCCAGAAACGTGCGGCTCTGATGCCACCCCGCGTCAAACTTGTCCAGACGGGTCACGCTGGCGTGAAGGCGGCGAATGCCGTGGAATCGGCGCAATCCGTTCATGCCGCATACAGTTGCAGGTTGAAAACCTCCGCTCGCGCACAATTCGTGCGCGGCTCAGGAACGACTGCCCGCTCAACGGGTTGGGCCTCAGGTTTCCGGAGATGGAGTTGAAGATGATCAATCTGAAGATTTTGAGCGCAGCGGCTGCGATCGCGCTGGTCCTGCCGCTGGTGACACCAGATAGCAGCTTTGCGCAAGCACCTGCCGGCGGAGGCAGCCGTGCCGGCGGCGCACCCGTAGGTGGCGGCGGCGGCGCGGCCATGGGCGGTGGCGGTGGCTTCCGCGGCGGTGGCGGCGGGGCCGCCATCGGAGGTGGCGGAGGTTTTCGTGGCGGCGGCGCAGCGATGGCGCCCGGTGGCGGAGGCGGTTTTCGTGGTGGCGGCCCGGCGATGGCGCCCGGTGGAGGCGGCTTCCGCGGCGGTGGTGTCGCAGCGACCGGCCGCAGCCCGATCGTTGCACCGTCAGGCCCGCGCTATGCGGGTAGCCCGACCACTGGCGTAACCGGTGGCCCACGCTGGGCCGGCGGCAATTGGGCCGGGCGCGGCAATTGGCATGGCCGCCATCATCATCGCGGCAGCGGCTTCTGGCCCGGTGTTGCGATCGGAGCCGGGATCGGCAGCAGCTACGCCTATTACGGGTCGGGCTACGATCCCTACTACTATGATGACAGCTACTACTACGACGACAGCACGGTAGCCGTGGCTCCCGAAGGCGGCGACGCATCCTACTGTGCGCAGCGGTACCGCTCTTATGATCCCGCGTCGGGAACCTACCTAGGTTATGACGGACAGCGGCACCCCTGCCCGTAACCGTCAGCGATAGAGCGAGTTCGAACAAAGGGCGGCGCCTGAGCGCCGCCCTTTTTCAATCAGGAGCGCAGCGCCACCGCGACGCCGCCGAGCGTCACCGCAAGCGCCGTCACTTCGCGAAAACCCAGCGGCTCGTGCAGCATGGCGGCAGCCGCCAGCACGCCCACTACCGGAACCAGCAAAGTGCCGATCGAGGCGGTCGCCGCCGGCAGCCGTTCCAGCGCGGCGAACCAGCAGACGTAACACAGACAGAACTGGATCAGCGTCATGTAGATCATCGACGCCCATCCGGTCGCTGACAGCGCCGAAAGCTGCGGTTGTTCGACCGCAAGCCCGACGATCGCAATCGGCACGCAGCCGATGGCGATCTGCCACGCCGCCAGCGACAGCGGCGGCATCTTGAGCGGAAAATGTTTGGTCAGCACCGTACCGAGCGCGACGCCGACCGCCCCGATCAGCGCACACAACAGGCCCGGCAGTTTTTCGACGCTGGCATCGATGCCGTTGCCGCCGATCAGCACCACGATACCTGCCAGAGCTACCGTCAGCGCGGCCGCGCGCAGAACGGAGAGTCGTTCACCGAGGATCGGCCAGGCCAGAAACGCCACCCAGACAGGAATGGAAATGCCGAGTATCGCCGCTTCACTGGCGCTCAGCCACAGCAGCGCCAGCCCCATGAAGGCGATCCAGCTTCCGATCGTCAGGACCGACACCAACACCAGCCGCAGCCGCATGTCCTTGGGCACCGCGAGGCTTTGCCGCCGTGCAAGCGCAACCAGCGCCAGCCCCGCAGCGCCCACGATGCCGCAGAGCCCGCGCGAGGAGAGCGGCGGCCACTCGGAAAGCAGATGCTTCATGATGGGAAAGTTGAGGCCCCAGCCGATCGAGGCCACGCCCAGGAATGCAAGGCCGAGCGGTGAGATCCGGGCGCGGCCCGCGTTGGGAACAACAGTCATGCGACCGATTTGCTTTTCCGGGAAAACAATAGGTGCTGGGATGCCAGCAAACAGGTGAATGTGCAGCCGTTCCAGCACAGCTACAGGCAAATCGTCACCAGGCAAACAGACAATGCACCCTAGCGTGCAGACACCTGTTCCCGACTCACCTCCAACTCTTTTCGATTGAAAAAACAAATCCTCTGGCGAAAGCTGTCGTTCGCGAAAACTTCGGCTTTTCTCCCGAATCGCGGGTCGTGAAGGACGCTATTTTGCCGCGTGTGCTTGTGGTCGATGATGACCCGATGGTGTGCATCGCCATCGAGGTCTGTCTGCAACGGCAAGGCCTGGAAGTCACCATTGCGGATGGTGGTGAAGCGGGCATGCGCGAGCTTGCATCCGCCACCTTCGATGTGATGCTGGTCGACATCTTCATGCCCCATATGCGCGGCTTCGAGTCGATCCGCGTATTCCATGAGCGCGCGCCCGACATTCCGCTGATCGCGATGTCGGGCTATGCCTTCGCCAACGCAGACACGGCCTCTCCCGATTTCCTGCGCATGACGCTCGAGCTCGGCGCCACGCACTGCCTGCGCAAGCCGTTCACGCCGAAGGCGCTGCTGGCCGCCGTCAACGACTGCCTCAACAAACCGACAATGGGCGCCCATTCCAAGCAATAACAACAACAGGCCGATGCCGTCGCAGCGTTTGATCCTTGGAGCAAGTCTCGCGATTCTGCTTGTCATCAGCGCTGCCGCGATCGGGCTCGATCTCAAATCGCGCTCCGACCAGGCCGCAGTCAATCATTCGGTGACCGGGCTGAAATATATCTCGGATCTGCGCCTGTTGATCCGCCGCGCCGAGAGCGCTTCGCGCGGCTTCGCGCTCACCGGCGATCCCGCCTTCACGAGAGAATTCAACGAGAGCGCCGAGGCGATCCCGCCGGCGTTCTCCAGACTGCTCGAACATATCAGTGATTTTACCGCCGAGAGCGCGGTGATCGAGGAAACGCGCAAGCTGACCGAACGCCGGCTTGCCGTCAGCCGCGAACTGATCCGCCTTCATGCCGCGGGCGATGCGGCGGGCGTCGCGGCCCTGATCGCGAGGGCGGAGGGCCGTACCGTCACCGATGCGATCGGCGTCAATTTCGACAAGGCCATCGCCGAGGAGCAGGCGCGGCTCGCCGACCAGTCCGCGCAGTCGAGGGCGAGCGGCCGTTTCCTGCTCGCGGTCGACCTCGCCGGCGTCGTCACCATCCTGGTGCTCGCGGTCGTCCTGATGAAACTGACCCGGCGCTCCAACCGGGCGCTTGCGGATTCCCTCAGCGCCAGCATGGCCAGCAACGAAGCGCTCGAGGCGGCGGTCGCGGAACGAACGGAACATCTGGTCGCTGCCCATGAGGAACTGCGGCTCTCCGCGGCGGTACTACGCAGCACCTTCCACAGCATGGGCGAGGCCGTGCTCGTCATCGATACCGGCGGCGAAGTCCTGCTCGCCAATCCGGCCGCCGAGAAAATGCTGCGCTACCGTCCCGGCATGAACATCACGAAGTTGCGCGCGCTGAGCACGGTCTTTCATGCCGACGGCGTCACGCCGGCCGCGCCGGACGAACTGCCCGCAACGCGCGCGCTGCGCGGCGAGGAGTTCGACGATTTCGAGATGATCGTCCGCCCCCGCAGCGGCGCCGACGCCGTCCATCTCGTGATCAGCGGCCGTCCGCTGCGCGATACCGCGGGCGCGATCAGCGGCGCGGCGCTGGTCTATCACGACATCTCGGCCTCGCGCGAAACCGAGCGCAAGCTCCAGCAGTCGCAGAAGCTCGACGCGATCGGAAAGCTCACCGGCGGCGTCGCGCATGATTTCAACAACATGCTCACCGTCATCACCGGCACCACCGAGACGCTGGTGGCCGGACTTTCCGACAAGCCGCATTTGCGGCACACCGCCGCGCTGATCGACCAGGCGGCACAGCGCTGCACCGAGCTGATCCAGCACCTGCTCGCCTTTGCGCGCCGCCAGCCGCTACAGCCGCGCAATGTCGACGTCAACGGCACCATCACCGACGTCGCAAAGCTGCTCAAGCCGACGCTCGGCGAGCAGATCGAGATCATCACGGCGCTGGACAAGCAGGTCGGCTTCTCCCATGTCGACCCCTCGCAGCTTGCCAACTCCGTGCTCAATCTCGCGATCAATTCGCGCGATGCGATGCCGAACGGCGGCAAGCTGCTGCTGGAAACCCGCAACGTCGAGCTCGATGCCGACTATGTCGAAGCCAATCCGGACGTAGCGCCGGGCAGCTACGTCCTGATTGCGGTCAGCGACACCGGGAGCGGCATGCCGCAATCGGTGCAGGACAAGGCGTTCGAGCCGTTCTTCACCACCAAGGAAACCGGCAAGGGCAGCGGGCTCGGTCTTTCCATGGTCTATGGCTTTGCCACCCAGTCCGGCGGGCACGTGCGCATCTACAGCGAGGAAGGCCAGGGCACGACGGTCAAGCTCTATCTGCCGCCCGCGGCCGGCGACATCGAGACCGCCGCCGCGCCCGCCATCGCGCCGGCCACGGGTTCGGAGACTATTCTGGTAGTGGAGGACGACACGCTGGTGCGCAATTTCGTCACCACGCAACTGCAAGGCCTCGGCTACAAGACCGTCGCCGCGGCCGACGGCCCTGCCGCGCTGGCGCATGTCAAAAACGGCGAGAGCTTCGATCTGTTGTTCACCGACGTCGTCATGCCCGGCGGCATGAGCGGCCGCCAGCTCGCCGACGAGGTGCAGAAGCTGCGTCCCGGCATGAAGGTGCTCTACACCTCAGGCTACACCGACAGCGCGATCATGCACCACGGCCGCCTCGAGAAAGGCGTGCTGCTGCTGACGAAGCCGTATCGCAAGGCGCAACTGGCGCAGATGGTACGGCAGGCGCTGGGCAATCAGGATGTGAGTACATAAATCGGGGGTCGCCGGTAGACGACCGCTTCGGTCCACATTCCGGACTCGAGCGGACACCACAACATGTCTGTAAGGGGCCAGCAGAGACCCATGCGCCGCAGCAAAATAGCGCTAGCCTTGCAGGCCCAATTTGTTGCGCCACACGTCTTCCATCAGGCGATCCCTCACGGCAATTTGTGCGCCAAATATGGATTGTACGGTTTGCTCAGCCAGCTGTGATGAGCACATCAGAGCCAAGGGCGTCGCGCGTTCTTCGGCGTCTGCGCAATACCACCAACACTGCCTTCTCCCTGTCGATCTTATGCAATTGGAAGGCTCTCAAGACGAGATAACATCATGAAGCCAATTTCACGTCGCGATATCGTTGCCGTCGGTGCTACTGGCGGACTTCTGGCCGCAACCTCCGCGGCGATGGGGCAGACGGGCCCGCAGTTGCCGCAACCCAATCGCGCTCTGGGTCTTGGCGGAACCGACCCAGGCCCACGCGATCTCGCGCGCGACCGAGAAAATCCCGACATGCTCAATCCGCCTTCGACGGACCAGGGCACGCTGCCGAACCTGCGTTTTTCTTTTGCGGATGCGCATACACGCCAGACCGACGGCGGCTGGACGCGGCAGGTCACTCAGCGCGAGCTCGGCATCTCCACGACTCTGGCCGGCGTCGAAATGCGGTTGAACGCCGGCAGTATCCGCGAACTGCATTGGCACAAGCAGGCCGAATGGGCCTATATGCTTTACGGCACCGCCCGCATCACCGCGATTGACCAGGGAGGCAATAATTTCGTCGACGACGTGGGCGTCGGTGACCTTTGGTATTTCCCAGGCGGGGTGCCGCATTCGATCCAGGGATTAGGTCCCGACGGCTGCCAATTCCTGCTGGTCTTCGACGACGGATCGTTCGACGAAGATGACACCTTCCTCATCACCGACTGGTTCAAGCACATACCCCAAGAGGTGCTGGGCAAGAACTTCGGCGTCCCCAGCGACAACTTTGCGCATCTGCCCGATCCGAGCCGGCGCTACATCTTCAAATCCGACGTACCGGGGCCACTCGGTCCCGACAAGCTGATGGGCGCCGAGCCCGTGCCGCAAACCTTCAAGCATCGGCTCATGACGCAAGAACCGATCCGAACCAAAGGCGGAACTGTGCGTATCGCCGATTCGAGCGTATTCAAAGCGTCGAAAACGGTCGCCGCAGCTTTGGTCGAAGTCGAGCCGGGCGGCGCGCGCGAACTGCATTGGCATCCCAATGTAGATGAATGGCAATACTACATCGAAGGGCAAGGGCGCATGGGTGTGTTCGGCGCTCAAGGAACAGCGCGCACATTCGACTATCGGGCCGGTGATGTCGGCTACGTCCCGTTCGCAATGGGCCATTACATCGAAAACACTGGTAACACCCCTTTGCGCTTCCTGGAAATGTTTAGAAGCAGCTACTTCGCGGATCTATCACTCAACCAGTGGATGGCGCTGACGCCGCCGCAGTTACTCCAAGCGCACTTTCCTCTTGACCAGACGGTGATGCAGAATTTGCACAAGAAGAAGTATCCGATCGTGACCGCCTGAGCGCCGTGATGCGGCGCGCCGCCACCGCAGTTCCGAGGGTGGCAGGCCGCGGCGTCTCAACTATGCTGATCGCCTTCGCTCGCATCCTTTATGTCACTAAGCCAATGGGTCAAGGCGCCGGAAGGACGCAAGCAACACGCGGCACCGAGAACGGCGACTGCGTCACCGCCGTCACCGTTCAGCGCGAGCGCAGCGGATGCTTCGGAAGACGTTCGGGATCGAACGGCGGCAGCGGCCGGCTCGCCTTTGGCTCGGAAGAAACCTCTTCGCTGCGGATCAGCGTGCCTTCGAGCACCATGCCGGGCACTTCGTCCGCCGTGGCAACGTAGCTCGCGACCTTGCCGATGCAAATTCCCTCAATGCGCAGCGTGAGATTGTCCACGCCGAACACCGTTGCATGTCCTTCCGAGTGCCGCGTGGTCCTGAGAATTCCCCTGAAGCGGTTGCCGTCGACCTCGTAGGTGCCGTCATAGTTCATGATGCTGTCGCTGCCGGTGAGCTTGCCGTCCTGGATGTGCGCGACGCCGGCGCCCTGGTTCAGGGGTGTCGTGTAATACGCTACATAGGTGCCGTTCTTGAGCATGTCGCAAAGCCAACCCGATTTTGAAAAGCTGAGCTTCGCCTGACGATGCTAAGGCCGCCTTAACAGCGAACCCAGAGTTGTCGGGTACCATCGCAACACCCGGAATGGAACTCGGCGCGCACACGAAAAAAGGCCGCAGACAGTCCTGCGGCCTTTCGTTCACGGGAACTTTCAGGTCACGCCGTGGCGATCACCAGCCGTAGCCATAGCTGCGATAGTAGCGCGGGCCGTAAGCGTAGGCGCGCCGATATCCATAATAAGGCCCGCCGTAGTAAGCGCGCCGGTAACCGCCGTAATAATACGGGCCGCCGCCGTAATAGCCGTAGCTGTACGCCGGCCCGTAGCCGCCGTAATAGCCATACGGTCCTCCGCCGTAGTAGCCATAAGGGCCGTAGGCATAGGCGCTGGAAGCGATGCCACCGATCACTGCGCCGGCAATGAGGCCGCCCGCGATACCGGGACCCCAGCCCCAGCCGCCTCGCCACGCATGGGCTTGTGATGGGGCCGCCAGCGTCGCGACACCTACCGTAGCAGTGGTCACTAACGCCAATACTGCTTTTCTCATTTTAAAGCCTCCGCTCTTTACTGAACATTCAACTGGCCAAGGGCCCATAGTTTCCGGCACGCAACCCGTGTGCAGGGCCGTGGCCAAAATTTAATATTGATGAACGGCCCGAGAAAGCCGCCGCCTGTATGCAGGTACGCCTGCTCCCGAGAAAATGAAGACTTATGATCGCGTCGCCAGCACGACCGCGGCCAGCGTCAGGATCAGCGGCGCGATCTGGCCCGGGCCGAGCGCAAAGCCGAACGCACCGCCGAGCGCCATCAGGATTCCCGGCAGCTTGGCGATGCTGGCGCCAAAGCCGTTGCCGCCCATGATGCTGGCGAGGCCCGCGAACGCCATCACCAGCGCAATCGCAACACCTTCGGCCGCTCGCCCAGCGCCGGCCAAGCCAGAAGCGACGCCCACACCGGCATGGTGCAGGCGATCAGCGTTGCCTCGCTCGCCGGCAGGTACAGCAGCGCGAACGCCATCAGCACCATCCAGCATGTGACGTTGAGAATCGCCGCCAGCACCAGCCGCGGCCATTGTCCCCCGGCGACGGCAAGCCCCTGCCCTCGCGCCACCGCAAGCGCCGCCAGCAGCAGCGCTGCCGATCACACCCATGCAGCCGCGCAGCGTCAGCGGCGGCAATTCGCCGAGCAGGTATTTTGTCACCGGCCAGTTGAAGCCCCACCCCACCGACGTGATGGCAAGGAACAGGAAGCCCGGGGGCGCAAGTCCGCGCTCGCGCGGCCGTTTTTGATTCTGTCATGGGAGACGCAATCAGGGTGGAATCGAGCTCCGCTCTGCCCGTTCATGAGGCCCCCGCCGCGGGCGCGCGGACATGCCAGCCACGTCCCCTCCGTAGCCTTACGTGAGTCTCGAAAGTGCAATGGCCGGGCCGCAATAAATAGTTCGCCTGTGAACAGCGGGCGCAGCGCGAATTCACACCCTGTGGGAAGATTCTTTTCCCTTCCGAATCCCTGAGGACTCACTGATACTTGGCTCGATCACAGGCGCGGCATCGGCCCCTGTTTTCCCTCCCTTTCCACCATATTTAGTATTTGATTCAGGAACTCGTACTAATCCTTGACGGGCGTAACGGGTTTGTCCTAGCCTTCATCCTGTTCGGCGCGAGTGAGTTTGGGTCCCGCCGGTCGATCCCAAAGGGTCCGAAATGACCACTCCGCCACGCCGGTCGAGGCAGCGGGTGAAGGGCTTGTCTGCCCGAAATTCGGGACCTCCTGGGGGACGCAAACGGGCCGGAAACAGGCCCGACGGGCAGGCCGGAAACGGCCGGGGATAACGGGGTCGGAGTTTGCGTTTGGGGCGTTGAATGCATGGGCCTGAAAACCCCGTTGGGGTGGAAGGGCGCGTGCCGCTGCGGCGTCGGTGCCTGGATGGCATCGAATCGGTGGCGAGAGAAACTGGGCCGGATCCACCGGCTTAACCGCGAAGTGAAGGGACCGCGGCATTCGAACCGAATGCGCGGGATCGGAATTTCGCTCAAGGAACAAACATCCGGCGCGAGCCGGGAGAAGAACACGGGGCACGACAAAAATGCGAATCGAACGCCGCAACACCACCGCCGGTCAGTCACCCTACTCCGGGATTGATTTCAGATTGACGACATCCGAGATCCGCAATCCCGACGGCTCGATCGTGTTCCGCGCCGAAAATGTCGAAGTGCCCCAGTTCTGGTCGCAGGTCGCCTCCGACGTGCTGGCCCAGAAGTATTTCCGCAAGGCGGGCGTGGCCGCGCGCCTGAAGAAGGTCGAGGAAGAGACCGTGCCGTCCTGGCTGTGGCGCTCGGTGCCCGACCAGGAGGCGCTTGCCCTGCTGCCTGAGAAAGAGCGCATCGTCGGCGAAACCAGCGCAAAGCAGGTGTTCGATCGCCTCGCCGGCTGCTGGACCTATTGGGGCTGGAAGGGCGGCTATTTCTCCTCAGAAGAAGACGCGCAGGCCTTCTATGACGAGCTCCGCTTCCAACTGGCAAAACAGATGGTCGCGCCGAACTCGCCGCAATGGTTCAACACCGGTCTGCACTGGGCCTACGGCATCGATGGTCCCGGCCAGGGCCACTATTACGTCGACTGGAAGACCGGCAAGCTGACCAAGTCGAAGTCGGCCTATGAGCATCCGCAGCCGCATGCCTGCTTCATCCAGGGCATCGAGGACGACCTCGTCAACGAGGGCGGCATTATGGACCTCTGGGTGCGCGAGGCGCGCCTGTTCAAATACGGCTCCGGCACCGGCTCCAACTTCTCCCGCCTGCGCGGTGAAGGCGAGCGCCTGTCCGGCGGCGGCCGCTCCAGCGGCCTGATGTCTTTCCTCAAGATCGGCGACCGCGCCGCGGGCGCGATCAAGAGCGGCGGCACGACGCGCCGCGCCGCCAAGATGGTGGTGGTCGACGTCGATCACCCCGACATCGAGACCTATATCGACTGGAAGGTGAAGGAGGAGCAGAAGGTCGCCGCCCTCGTCACCGGCTCAAAGATCAACCAGAAGCATCTGAAGGCCGTGATGAAGGCCTGCGTCAACTGCGAAGGCAGTGGCGATGATTGCTTCGACCCCGAGAAGAATCCTGCGCTCCGCCGCGAGATCAAGCTCGCGCGCCGCGCGCTGGTGCCCGACAACTACATCAAGCGGGTGATCCAGTTTGCCAAGCAGGGCTACAAGGACATCCAGTTCGACATCTACGACACCGACTGGGATTCGGAAGCCTACCTTACGGTGTCAGGCCAGAACTCCAACAACTCGGTCTCGCTGAAGGACGATTTCCTTCGCGCCGTGGAAACGAATGGCGACTGGAATCTGATCGGCCGCACGACGAAGAAGGTGACGAAGACTCTCAAGGCCCGCGACCTCTGGGAAAAGATCGGCTACGCCGCCTGGGCGAGCGCCGATCCCGGCCTGCACTTCAACACCACCATGAACGACTGGCACACCTGCAAGGCGTCCGGCGACATCCGCGCGTCGAACCCGTGCTCGGAGTACATGTTCCTGGACGACACCGCGTGCAACCTCGCCTCGGCGAATCTGCTGACGTTCTACAGCACGTCAACCAAGCGCTTCGACGTCGAGTCCTACGAGCACCTCTGCCGGCTCTGGACCATCGTGCTGGAAATCTCCGTCATGATGGCGCAGTTCCCGTCGAAGGCGATCGCCGAACTCTCCTACGAGTTCCGCACGCTCGGCCTCGGCTTCGCCAATATCGGCGGCCTCTTGATGACCATGGGCCTGCCGTATGACTCGAAGGAAGGCCGCTCGCTCTGCGGCGCGCTCACCGCTGTGATGACCGGCGTCGCGTACGCGACCTCGGCCGAGATGGCCAAGGAGCTCGGCGCCTTCCCCGGCTACAAGAAGAACGCCGGCCACATGCTGCGCGTGATCCGCAATCACCGCCGCGCCGCCCATGGCGAGACCGCGGGCTATGAAGCGCTCTCGGTCAACCCGGTGGCGCTCGATCACGCCGCTTGCCCGCAAGCCGACATCGTCACCCGCGCCAAGCTCGCCTGGGACGCTGCGCTCTCGCTCGGCGAACAGCACGGCTATCGCAACGCGCAGACCACCGTGGTGGCGCCGACCGGCACCATCGGCCTCGTGATGGATTGCGACACCACTGGCATCGAGCCGGACTTTGCGCTGGTCAAGTTCAAGAAGCTGGCCGGCGGCGGCTACTTCAAGATCATCAACCAGGCGGTCCCCGAGGCGCTGCGCGCGCTCGGCTACCGCGAGAGCGAGATCGCCGAGATCGAGGCCTATGCGGTGGGCCACGGCTCGCTGTCGAACGCCCCCGGCATCAACGCCTCGACGCTGAAGGCAAAGGGCTTCACCGATGAAGCCATTGCGAAAGTGGAAAAGGCCCTGCCGACCGCCTTCGACATCAAGTTCGCCTTCAACAAGTGGACCTTTGGCGAGGATTTTATCCGCGACCAGCTCGGCATCGGCGCGGAAGCGATCGCCGCCCCCGGCTTCGACCTGCTCTCGGCCGTCGGCTTCACCAGGCGGGAGATCGAGGCCGCCAACGTGCACATCTGCGGCGCGATGACGGTGGAAGGCGCGCCGCATCTGAAGGCCGAGCACCATCCCGTGTTCGACTGCGCCAATCCCTGCGGCAAGATCGGCAAGCGCTATCTCTCGGTCGAGAGCCACATCCGCATGATGGCGGCGTCGCAGCCGTTCATCTCCGGCGCGATCAGCAAGACCATCAACATGCCGAACGACGCCACGGTGGAGGACTGCAAGTCCGCTTACCTGCTCTCGTGGAAACTCGCATTGAAAGCCAACGCGCTCTACCGCGACGGCTCGAAGTTGAGCCAGCCGCTCAACTCGCAGCTCATCTCTGACGATGAGGACGAGGACGATGTGGTGGAGCAGCTCTACGAGAAGCCGATGGCCGCGCGCGCCGCGCAGGTCTCGGAAAAGATCGTCGAAAAACTGGTCGAGCGCATCGTCGTGATGCGCGAGCGCGAGAAGATGCCGGACCGACGCAAGGGATACACCCAGAAGGCGGTGGTCGGCGGCCACAAGGTCTATCTTCGCACCGGCGAATATGACGATGGCCGTCTCGGCGAGATCTTCATCGACATGCACAAGGAAGGCGCGGCGCTGCGCTCCTTCATCAACAACTTTGCGATCGCCGTCTCGCTCGGCCTGCAATACGGCGTGCCGCTGGAGGAATATGTCGACGCCTTCACCTTCACCCGCTTCGAGCCGGCGGGGCCCGTACAGGGCAACGACAGCATCAAATATGCGACCTCGATCCTCGACTACGTCTTCCGCGAGCTCGCGGTCAGCTACATGAGCCGCTTCGATCTCGCCCATGTCGACCCCAACGAGAGCGGCTTTGACGCGCTCGGCAAGGGCGTCGAGGAAGGCAAGGAGCCGGACGAGACCGGCGCCCAGGCGACAAAATATCTGTCGAAGGGCCTCACCCGCTCCCGCACCGACAACTTGGTCGTGATGCGCGGCGGCTCGGCGGCGGTCTCGGCCAATGCCGACAACGCTCCCGCCGGCGGCGCCCGCGTCACCGCGCTCGGCCCCAACCACAGCCGCGTCGGCGACGCCATCGACGGCGCCGTCGCCCTGAAGCAGGAAGTCAGCCACGACCTCTCCCCGACCGAGCGGCTGGAGCAGCTACAATGGAGCAAGGCGGGCGCCGCGGCAGTCGCCGCCCCGTCCAAGGCCGAACGCCGCGCCGAAGCGAAAGCCAAGGGCTACGAAGGCGAGATGTGCAGCGAATGCGGCAACTTCACGCTGGTGCGGAATGGGACCTGCATGAAGTGCGATACTTGTGGCAGCACGACGGGATGTTCGTGAGGAAAATTTACCCAACCGCGCTAATAACAGTGTTGGGGCGACGCAATGCGCGTCGCCCTTGACACATGCGAACAAAGCATGAATATCTAACTAAACTTGAAGTAGTACACATATTAAATGTGGTTGCGGAGCGAACATTGAGAAATCAGACATGGCGCTGACCAACGCATATGTGCTGCCTACAAACCGTATCCCTGATCTGTTTCGGAAAATTCAGGATGGTCAGGCGCCTGACCGCTTTTCCATTCAACTGCTGAAGGATTGGGGTTTCACATCAACCAACGATCGCGCGTTTATTCCGTTGCTCAAGGCCCTGGGGTTTTTAACAGCAGACGGAATGCCAACCCAACGCTACCAAGATTATCGTGATCACTCCCGATCAAAGCACGTCCTCGGGCAAGCAATCAGAGAAGCGTACGGTGACATCTTTCTCATCAAGGAGCAGCCAACCGCCTCTGACCGAAATGCAATCGAGGGAAAGTTCAAGAGCTATCATAATGCAAGCGACAATGTTGCCACACTGATGACGAAGACCTTCTTTGGTCTCCTCCCGCTGGCCGACCTCTCTAAAACCGCTTCAGATAAGGCAAAGGCCGATGTAGCTGTGCAGCTCAATTTAGATGACCGGACAAATGGCGGAGATACGGACGCAAATCTTAGGAAGCACCACGGAGGCATTGACCGCAGCTTTCACTACAATATTCAGATACACCTTCCAGCAACGAAGGACGTAGAGGTCTATAATTCGATCTTCAAGTCGCTCAAGGAGCACTTGCTTGACTAATCGTGACATTCGCAATTTCCTCTTCCGAGGCCTCATGTTCGAGGCGGAAGCGGACACATTCAGACGCGCCGGAATTCAAATCGGCGCAAGCGAGACGGAGACAGAGGAAAACTTGATGCGCGAGGCGCTGGCTCCTTTCGGGATAGCCAGACGAAACAACGCGCTTGAGATGGCTCGGCTCTACGCAGTTCTCTTTTGCTTCGAGAATGAAATCCGGGACTTCATTCGAGAAGCTTTAGAAGAAAAGGAAGGCGTAGACTGGCAAGACAAGCTACTGCCGAAGATCAAAGAGCATGCCGAGGGCCGCCGCGAAACGGCGCTCAAAGATACTTGGCTCGAAGGTGAAAAAGCCGATCTACTAGGCTTCGTAGACTTCGGCCAGCTCGCACAAATCATCATTGCAAAGTGGGATCACTTCAAAGACGTCGTACCAAGTCAGCACTGGCTGAAGCAGAGAATGGACGAAATGGAAAAGGCGAGGAACTTCATTGCTCATAATCGCATGCTTCTCCCAAGCGAGTTTCAGCGCCTCTACATGTACATAGCCGATTGGAATCGAGCGATCGGTCTGTAGAACGCGCGGTACGACGAGGCACACTCATAGCGAAAGCAATTAATTTCGTTTGTGAAGGCCGCTCGAGTGAGCGGCCCTTTCTCCATCATAAGGGATCAAAAAGCCAAAAAGGTAGATCTACAAATACTCGTCAACCGCAGGTACTGTAAAGCGCCATGCGGAGTACCGACCTTGTCGCAGATTACGCTTCCCAAAGATATGTTTCACCTGAGACGCGGTGAACGGCCGCTATACGGTCAACAACCGGACCTGAAGAAAGCAGTCGAGTATTTCAAGTCTCTGCTGAAGGAAGGCGAATGGGAAAGCCGTCGAGCTGCGATTGCTACGAGATTCCATCAAAGCTTGATTGGCGAAAGGCCGCCGACGGAGAAAGGCACTTACTACGACGATCGCGATCTCTTCGGCTGGTTTCTATTTTTGGGAGAGGCCTTCAATGATCATCCTTGGAATTACGAAATCTACTATGGCTCCCGCGTCGTACCCGTGCTGGCAACTATTGGCCACTCCCTCGACATCCTGAAATCAACCGATGGGTTCGAGGATCGGGCCAAGCGGCTTGTCCGCAATGACAAGGCACAGCCCAATGGGCTCTTGTTCGAAATGCTTGTTGCCGCGGCGTACGGTAGAGCGGGTGCGAAAGTGGTTATGCGGCCCGAAACTCCTGGCGAGGGGAAATCGCACGATCTCGACGTCGAACTGGACGGCAAGCGATGGGCTATTGAGTGTAAACGACTTGAGGGCGGCGGCGAATATGTAGAGACAGAACGACTCCGGATGCACAAGCTATGGGACGGCGCTTGCGCGAAGCTTGTGCGGCAAGAACGCTCGTGCCTGCTGAACATCGAGTTTAAGGTCGAACTCAATCAGGTTCCGGATGGCTACATTTTTCATCGAACGGGACGGTATCTGAACGGATGTAAGACCGGATATCTCTGGAGCGACCGAATAGCGGATGGTGATTTTTCTGACCTAAGTCTGAATGACCTGCAGGACGCCCTCAAGAGAGAACCGGTCGTTCATCCAAGTCCACTATTCACAAAGCTATTAACGGGCGATCACAAGCGTGGCGATAGCCTGCTGTCCATGTTGAGGATTCAGCACGCATCCAATCCTCACTACGTCAAGGAGATCGATTTGGCCGTCCTAAACAAATGGGACAGTCAGGCCGAAACCGCGATTGAGAAAAAGGCACGTGATATTACAAAGCGCCTTTCCGAAGCAAATAGCCAGTTGCCAGCCGATATTCCCGGCGTGGTTCACATCGGATTTGATTGTCTTGGCAAAGACGAAATCGAAGTCAGACGCTACAACAAGATCATTAGTTCGACTCGTGACTTCGACCGTGGTGCCTCCCAACTTGAAGTGATCTACTGCCACTACTTTGCACCTGACCCAACTCCGGAGGACGTTTGGGCAATAGACGAAACCATTCAATGGATCGTAAGAAACGGAACTTCCCAAGAAAGACCATTAAAGCCAGGACGAGTTCTGCTCTCGGACGGACCAGGGCGCGAAGGTGTCTACTGGGACAATGGCAAACTAGCCGCTGTAGAGGCAGAAGCCGTTGTCGCGCCGAGCGATGCTAAATCGAGACGCCTGCTGAAGCGAATCCGCAAACTGTTTGGTCCGTTTGTCATGAAGGACGAGACGTCATGACCCCATCGCAGGGCGCAATAGAGCTCGTAGGCCGCATTAGCAAGTAGCCCGGATGAGCCAACCGGGCGCGCATTCGCGACCCGTTGGCTCATCCGCACTGCGCTCGCTTGTTCGATCGGCTCAGGCCGCCTTCGCTGCTGGCTCCGGCGGCGCCGTTTCCATCGCCCGCATGTAGAGATCGAGCAGGCTTTCGCGCTCGTCGCGCTCGTCCTGGTCCTGCTTCCTCAGCTTGATGATCTCCTTGAGGATCTTCACATCAAACCCCTCGCCCTTGGCTTCCGAAAAGACTTCCTTCTTCTGCTCGTTCAGCTCCTGCAATTCGGTGTCGAGGTTCTCGATCCGCTCAACGAAAGAACGGATCCGGCCGCCGGGAATGGTGACGTCAGACATGGTGACTCCCTGTTGAATGAGGTCGTGAAAATGACCGCAAACAAATAACCAATGTCTTAACGTGGAAAGTTCCCGCCTCCGCAACCAGCCGTAGAGGGATTAGCACAGCGTAATCCGCCGTTATGGATTCAACCGATGCGGCTGATTACGCAGGAGCCTGTCATCGCCGCGCGAGCGCAATTGCACTCGCCGCGCATCGCGCGGACCGGTTGGGCCAATCCGCCCTGCGCGCCGCTCGGATAGCGGCGCATCACAACGGCCCCCTTAGGGCCAGCACCGGGTGCTCGGTGAGCGACACCCGCTGAATACCATTCATCCCGAGCGCGCGGGCTGCACCGGTCGACAGGTCGATACACCGTCCCTTGATGAATGGGCCGCGATCATTGATCCGGACAATGACGCTACGACCGCTCTTGTGCGAAGTGATGGTGACCTGAGAACCAAATGGCCTGGTACGATGCGCCGCCGTCATCGCATTCGGATTCATTCGCTCGCCGGATGCAGTGCGACCGCCGCTATAGCCGTAGTGGGAAGCGATGCAGGTTTCGGCGGATGCCGATGCTGATGTGCAGGCAAGCGCCATCGCAACGCAAACTGGGCGGAGCATCTTCAGTTCCCGTGTCCCGCCCAGATCAGAAACAACTGCTCGCGCCCTTCGTTCCGCGGCAGTTCGTCGCGAGGAAATTTTTAGCGACCTCTGGGCGGGGGCAATTTCTCTGGCTCGTAAGGTTCAACCGCCCTCGGCTAATCCACCTCGCGCGCTCCATGAGGCCGATAATTGTCGGCAAGGACTCGCTGGTACGCGAGCGGCTCAAGATGCAGCCGCTCGTGTTACCATCGTTCTACTGAAGCTTTACCTAAGCTGCGCGCTGCGTGCGTTCGATACTTTCAGTGATGTGCTTTCCAGCGTCGTCCGCTACCCTGAGCGACATGTCGGCCATTCGGCGGCTGCTCTCGAGAGCATTCATCATGGAATCGCGCAACAGATCGGTTTGAACGGCTGCCAGATCCTGAGGCGTTCGGCAGCGCCAGAGTTCGTTCATCCGGTCTACGCTCGTTTCGAGTTGGTGACGAAGGAATGCAAAGTACTCTCGCGACACTCCGTTCATCCCGTGAGCGAGGGCAGATGCAGAGTACATGATCGCTTCAGCGTTGCGGGCCGAGCGTTCCGTTGCCTTTTGTGCTTCATCTCCCGTCAAACCGAACGTCCGACCAAACTGGTCAGTGGAGCGACTCACGACACTCGTCGCCGTGTCCAGACCGAGGCGCCATGTGTTCTGTAGCATCTCGGCGTTTTGCTGCGCCAAATGGGCGCCAGCCTTGGTCACCTCCTCCCCTGCCTGGGCCGCCGCGAGCCCGATCCGTCTCGTTTGCTCAGCGGTCCTCTCGTTCGTGCGCTGCGCAGTTTCCGCGACGTTCTCCGTGTGGGTGGACTTCCCTTCCTGGCGTGGATTGGCCATGCTTGTTCTCTCCCTCGATGTCTAAGGAATGTTTTGGCAGGATCCCCTGAGTTTTCATCACAAGCATCCTGCGCAAAGCCAACGTGGCCGTTTTGGGGGCGTTCCTTGCAATTGAATTTTTCATCGAGCGTCGGCACTGCCGATGGAATACGTGCTTTCCGAGTTCCGGCCGTTCCGCGAACGGGTTTCGTGACCGGCGTTGACGCTGGCAAACAAGGACGTTTGGTTGCGGCCTCCGTCTGTCACCGATCCGCCCTCACGATCCTGCGTCGCCTCGCGCGCAAGCACGATCTTGCGCCCCAGCTGCGACAAATCAGCCCGTCGGGCAAATCAGTTCTGATTTTCGGAAATCATGTCAAGCCCCGAAATAAAAAATATTCCGCTTGTCAATTTCGGCAAATCAGAATTATAACAGCGGCACCTCATCCCCGAGGAGGGGCGTTGGCCATCGCCACCAAACGTTGGGATGGGATGCGGTGGACGCGCTTGTTCAGTGGACGACTGGGCAAGGGCGTACGGCGAAGTCGTGTGGTTCTGGCGCCGCGACGCTGGCGTTAAGTTGGCGGGAAGTGTCCCGCCGGCGACGGTGACAACAAGCCCGCTCACCGGGAAGAGCGCGATATAAGCCGTAAAGCCATTGCGCAGGGGAAGCCGGAATGCCTCCGCTTCACCTGTATGCTCGTGTGCAACTTCTTCTATGCGCAAGCACGCACACGAGACCTCGGGTGCAGCGTGCACCCGGCTTTCCCTGCGCCCTCCTTTTCAGGAGGGAGCGGCAACCGACGCAAAGCTCGGGCGCAGCGCGCCGCGAGAATGCGAGAGTCTGTCCGCTTGCTGTTTGACAGTTGAATCAAACCCCGCCTTACCGCCTGCGCGTGCCGGGCTGAGCCCAACGGCTGCGACCTACGCACCCTGCTTCGCCAGCACGTTACACGTCGTCCGGATAGTGGATTAGCGAAGCGTAACCCGCCGTCACGGTTTCAACCAAAGCGGCGGATTACGCTGCGCTAATCCGCCCTACGCAACATGGGCGAGCTAACTCGCCCTCCGCGAGCCCACCTTCCCCTTCCTCCACAGCCGAAATCCGCCTTCGAATGCGTTGGTGTTGGCGCCGAGGCGGACGTTTCGCGGCAGCTTGTCGAGCTTGTCGACGTTGCCGCCGCCCAGCATGATGTAATCCGGCTCCAGTGCCGCGAACAGGCGCTTGAGGACGTCATCGACGTCGCGTTGCCATTTCTTTCGGCCGACGCGCTTGAGGGCTGCGGCGCCGACGCATTGCTCAAAAGTCTTGCCGTTGCGGTACGGCAGGTGAGCGAGCTCCATCGGCTCCAGAACGCCATCCGCGATCATCGCGGAGCCAAGACCCGTTCCGAGCCCCAGGAACAGCATCCGGCCGCCCTGGTAGCTGCCGATCGCCTGCATCAGCGCATCGTTGACGACCTTGGTCGGGCGGCCAAACGCCTTTTCGAAATTGAAACCGGCCCACCCGCGACCGAGATTGTGCGGCTCCGACAAGGGCCGGTTGTTGATCACGGGTCCCGGATAGCCGATCGCGACGACGTCATAGGACCAGTCTTTGGTCAGCGCCTTGACGTTTCTCACCATCACTTTCGCGGAAAGGTCGGGGCCGGACGCAAACGCGCGCCTGATACGCTCGCTGCTGGTCATGACCTTCACGCGCGAACCGCCGATGTCGATCGCGAGGACCGTAGGCCGCGATGGCCGTTTCGCCGTTTTCTTCGCCATGAACCGCACGCCTCACGCTGTCGAACGAGCGCGACTGTAGCAAGTGCAGGCGGACCGGCCCACCGCATCAGCGCAACGGCGGCCCGCAACGAGCGCAGTTGCGCTCGCGCGGTGATGACAAGGCCAATCCGCGCTCAGGATGTTCTACATCCGACTCTATTTTGTTCTCAAAGAACGAATCGGAATCGCGCAAATCACCGCGCGGCAATCCTTAACAACGGGTTCACTTCATGTTGCACTCCGCATATCGGCCCAGCCGTGCGCCCCATGTATGCGCGGCATCCTACTTCGCCGGCCCCGAGCTGTAGGGCGGATTAGCCGAAGGCGTAATCCGCCGATTTTGTTTTTGCCGCAGTGGCGGATTACGCTGCGCTAATCCGCCCTACACTCTGGCACTTCCCCTACTTCGCCAGCCCCAGCGACTTCAGCGCCTCGCCGTTGTCCTTGTCGTCCGCCTTCATGAACTCGCCGTACTTCGCCCCGTCCATCCAGATCACATCGAAGCCGCGGCGCGTCATGAATTCCTTGAACTCGTCGCTGTCCCAGACCTTCTTGATCGCGGTCTCGTACTGCTTGGCAATCTCCGGCGGCAGGCCCTTGGGCGCCGCAAAGCCGCGCCACACGCCCTTGTGCCATTTGTGACCCGTCGCCTCCTCGGTGGTCGGCACATCAGGGAAATTCGGGGCACGCTTGGGCGAAAAGAACACGAGGCTGCGGATGCGGCCCGCCTTGAGCAGGGCTTCTGCTTCCGGCATCGAGCACGACACGAAATCGATGCCGCCGGCCGCCAGATCCGTCAGCGCGGTCGCAGCCCCCGTGGATGGCACCCAGCGGATCGTGCCCGGCGAAACGCCGTCGGCCTGCATCAGGCCGGCAAGCGCGACATGCCAGCTTCCGCCCTGCCCGGTGCCGGAGGCCGTGAGCTTGTTCGGGTTCGCCTTGATGTGCGCGAACAGCTCCTTGACGTTCTTGAACGAGGAGTCCGACTTGACGTGGATCGCCGCATAATCCTGGTTGACCAGCGCGAGCGGCGTATACTTCTCGTAGGTGAGATCGGTGAGCCCCACCCAGTGCATCAGGGTGATCTCGAGCGTGATGAGGCCGAAGGTGTAGCCGTCAGGCGCGGCCGAGGCGATCGCCTGGTGGCCGACCACGCCCGAGCCGCCGGTGCGGTTCACGACGTTCACCGGCTGCTTGAGATCGCGTTCGAGCTGAAGGGCAACCTGCCGCGCCACCGCGTCGGTGCCGCCGCCGGCCGCCCACGGCACGATCAGCGTGATCGGCCGCTCCGGGAAGGCCGCTTGCGCGGCGCCGGCCCCGAGCAGGCTTGCGGCCGCAAATGCCGCAAGCGCGAAATTCCTGACATGGCGAAACATGCGCAACCCCTCCCCATTATTTTTTGATGCGCCGGGTGAGCCCCGCGGCGCCGCGCTTTATGCGCTGTCCGCCATTCCGACGGCGGAGCGATGATATGTCAAGGGGACGTGCCGACGCATTGGCGCACGGTACTGTCGTCCCTGCGAACACGAACGCAGGGACCCATACCGCGTTGTGCCCTCGTGGGAGCGAGATCGACGATCCACCCTTAGCCAAACCAAAGCGGCGGCTGTGGGTCCCTGCGCCGGGAGCGCAATTGCGCCCCTAGGCAAGGACGACGAGAGAGTGGCGCTAATCCGCCCTTCGCCTCTGGCCAAACCACGTGAGAATCCGCATTTTCACGGATGCGAATCGGTCTGGCTTGGCACGATATTCGCTTCGCAGTGCTCACGTATTCTCTCGAATATCCGGAGCCTCCGATGGGCGAAGTCGTACGATTTATTCCTAAATCAGAGCTGGAGCGGGCCCGCCTCATTCGCGAAGCCCGCGCGAACTATGAGCATGTCTTCCCGCCGGCCGATCAAGCCGGCAAGCGTCCAGACCCGGAAAAATGAGCAGGTCGTAACCCTAACTCTTCTTCGGCGACCACCCATACGCCTTCTTCGGCGACCACCCATACGCCTTCGCGCACGCACCGCCCATCAGCATCGCCCTTTCCGGCTCGCTCAACCGGCTCGTCTCGCGAAACGGCCCCACCGCCTGCTCGTAATTGACCACCGCGGCCGCCCGCGTCCAGTCCGTGCCCCACAGGCAGCGATCGAGCCCCCACGCGTCGAACAGGCGGGCCAGCGGATCCCAGATGTCGGCAAACGGATATGGCTCTTTCGACAGCGTGCAGGCGCCGCTGATCTTGATCACCGCGTTCCTGCGCCGCGCCAGCTCCAGCACCTTCGGCAGGTCTTTCCACGGCTGCGGCGGCGCCGGCGGCACGCGCGGTTGCAGGATGCCCATGTGGTCGATGATGAAGCGCGTGTCGGGATGACGATCGATCACCGCTGTGGCCACGTCCAGATTGTCCCAGCAGTGGATGTTGACCGGAAAGTCGTGGCGCACCGCCGCTCGCGCGATGCTGTCGAGGCCGGGATCGTCAGGCGCGCGGCCGGCATCCTTTGTCAGCCACATCCGGATTCCGACCGTTCCAGGCGTCCGCTTCCACTCGGCGACAACGTCCTCGACAGCGGGATCGTCGGCATCGACCGGCTTGACGATGGCGAGCCTGTCGGGATGTTTCCGCGCCACCTCGACGGCATAGCTGGCGTCATAGCGGTACAGCGAAAACGCCGAGATGAAGATCGCGCCATCGACGCCGACCTTGTCCATCGCCGCCACCATCTCATCGCCGGTGACGTGCGCCGGCCAGTTCGGCACGCTGTGCCACGGCCGCTTCAGCGTATTCGCCTCATAGGCATGGACCTGGGAATCGATGATCATGGTGCGGCTCCTTCTCCGTACTCGCGCGCTTGTCGTCCCACCCACCGCTCGTCATGCCCCGCGAAGGCGGGCATCCAGTACGCCGCGGCGGCTCGGCTCTATCACTGCTGTCTCTGGAATACTGGATCCCCGCCTTCGCGGGGATGACGACCTGTTGTGGAGCGGCCTACTCTCTCGCAGCCGTAAAAAACTTCGTCCCGTCGAAGAACCGGTTCGGCCGATTGAAAATCGCCAAAAACGTCGCCCCCTCCGGCGCGTGCGCGACATGGATGTTGCCGCCCGGCCGCCAGACGAAATCGCCGGCGCCGCAGCGCCCCTCGGCATCTTCCAGAAAACCTTCGAGCATAAACGTCTGCTCCAGCGCGGTGTGCTCGTGCAGCGGCACGATCGCCCCTCGCGCCATTTTGAACAGGATGGTCGAGCGCCCCTCGTCGTCGGAATAGAGGATCTTCATCTCGATCCCCTCGAACTGCGTCGGCTGCCAAGGCATGGTCGAAGCCGTGACGATATGCGAGCAAAGATCGGGCGGGTTGACTGGCACGGGCTGGTTCATGGCTTCACTCCCGAAAATACGGCGCATCTTCCGTGCGCCCTCGACACCAGCCTAGCACAGATTGCGGAATCGTAATGAGACAAGTGCCGCGCCTTGTGTAGGCTTCCCCGTAAGGGGGACGCTGCCATGCTCACAATGAAAAACACGGCCATCGCGGCGCTCACGCCGGCGCTCGACGCGCTGGCGGCGGAAGCGATGGCGGAGTGGAAGGTGCCTGCCGCAGCCATCGCGGTCGTACAGAACGGCGAGACGACTCTCCTCAGGGCCTGGGGCCAGCGGGACGCCGAAGCGGCGCTGCCGGCGACACCGCAGACGCAATTCCTGATCTGCTCGATCAGCAAGATGTTTACCGCCACCGGCCTGGCGCTGCTGGTCGACGAGGGACGTCTCGACTGGAGCAAGCCTGTCCGGGATTACGTTCCCGAATTGCGGCTGCACGATCCGGTCGCCACCGAGCGCGTCACCGTCCGCGACCTGCTCTCCCATCATTCCGGCCTGCCGCGCCACGACTGGGTCTGGATGCCCGGCGGTCTCTCGCGCATGGAATTGCTGACCGCGCTTCGTCATCTCGAACCGTCACGCGACATCCGGACTCTCTGGCAATACAGCAACCTCGCCTATAATGCCGCCAGCATCGTCACCGAGCGCATCAGCGGCAGGAGTTTTGAGGAATTCACCCGCACACGGCTGACGGACAGGCTGCGGATGCCGGTCAGCTTCTCGGCCGAGGAGTTCGCCGCCGCCGGTGACGCCGCCGTTCCATACTTGGTGCACGGCGAGGCGTGCCGGCGCATCAAATACTGGCCGATCGCCGCGACGGCCGCCGGCGCGATCAATATGTCGGTGGAAGCTGTCGCCAACTGGCTGAAATTCCTGCTGGCCGAAGGCGAATTCGAGGGCGAACGGCTGCTCTCCGCTGCGCTCATCCGCGAGATGCAGATGCCGCGCGTGCACGAGTCGGCCCCCGAGTTCGAGGAATTCGGCCACGGCCATTACGGGCTGGGCTTCCGCTCCACCACCTATCGCGGCGAGCGTGCCGTCGGCCACTCCGGCGGGTGGCTCGGCTGGAGCACCCTGCTCCGCCTGATGCCCGAGCAAAAGCTCGGGATCGCCGTTTTCACCAACACCGGCAATAATCCGGTACCAAGCATCCTGATCAACCACATTGCGGATCACGCCTGCGGCAACGAGCCCGTGCCGTGGCTGGATCGGTTGCGCGACATGCACCGCAAGGCGCTCGCTCAGCAGAAATCCGACGAAGCGGCACCGCCGGCGCGCAAACCCAACACAAGGCCGAGCCATGATCTCGCCGACTATACCGGCGTCTACGAACACCCGGCTTATGGACGCATGGTGATCACGCAAGCCGGCGATGGCCTGCACTGGGCCTGGCGCGGCCTGTCGTCGGTCCTATCGCACCGGCACTACGATACGTTCGAACTGCCCGAAATCATCGGAGAACTCCATCCGGACCGTTTGCCGATCTCGTTCACGACCGATCGCGACGGCAACATCGCAAGCCTTTCGGCTCAACTCGAGGCGCTGGTCGCCGACATCGTCTTCGCGCGCGCCCCCGCCGGCGACTGCCTCGACCCGGCCTTCCGCACCGCCTGCCTGGGTCACTACACGCGCGCCGATCAAACTCACATCGTCTCGCTGGATGCCGAGGGTCAGCTCACGCTCAAGCTTCCGTTTCAGCCGCTCCACCATTTGCGGCCCTATCAAGGGACAACCTTCACGATCTTGAAGCTCGACGGCTTCCGCACCGAATTCCGCCGCGGTCCGTCCGGCGCGATCGACCAGCTCGTCTACCATCAGCCAAACGGCACGTTCATCGCCAGGCGGACGAAGACCGACAACGACGCGTAAGCCGGATTAGCGAAGCGCAATCCGCCGTCGCGGGATCGAGCAACGCGGCGGGTTACCAACGTTTATGCTCGTCACGCATCCCGCTCTTGCGGAGCGGGCGGCCCGATTTTCGCTTGATTTAGCCGGATGCGGACCTACGGTGCGCCTCGCCTGGACACCAACGAGGCCGGTAATGGACGTTGGAATGAACTGCCCGAAATGCAATTCCGAACATGCCTATCAGGATCGGGGCCTGTGGGTGTGCCCGGAATGCGCCCATGAATGGAGCACTGAGGCCGGCGCAGCCGCCGAGGCCTCGCCCGAGCCCGGCGTGCGCGATGCGCACGGCAACCTGCTTGCGGATGGCGACAGCGTGATCGTGATCAAGGACCTGAAGGTGAAGGGATCGTCGTCATCAGTCAAAGGCGGCACCAAGGTCAGGAACATCCGCCTGACCGAGGCCACCGACGGCCACAACATCGCCTGCAAGATCGACGGCATCGGTGCGATGAACTTGAAATCGGAATTCGTAAAGAAGGCCTAGCCTGTCTCGTCATTCCGGAGCGCGCGCGCCCGCTACTCCACGACATCCAGCTTCACCTTGGCGAGGCCCTTGCCCACCATGCCCAGCGCATCCGCCGCGGAATAGGAGACGTCGACCACTCTTCCCGGCACATACGGGCCGCGGTCGTTGACCCGCACCGTCACCGCCTGGCCGGTCTTCACATTGGTCACGCGCAGCTTGGTGCCGAACGGCAAGGTCGGATGCGCCGCCGTCATATCGAGCGTGTTGAATTTCTCTCCGCTCGCGGTCTTGGTGCCCTCGGTGTAGAAGCTGGCGACCCCGTGCGCTGGCGTCGAGGCCGGTGCCGCATACCTGCGCGCCGTCGCATATCGTCTGGCCGCAGTGACACGCCGCCTCATCATCGCCGGCGCTGCCGCCGCCCGATGCTGCTCGATCGCGGCCTGCCGAAAGGCGGCACGCTCGGCGCGCTGCGAGACGGTGGTCTGGGCGCAGGCTGCAAGCATGGCCCCCGCGCCAGCGACAGCAAACAGCCGGATGACGTTTCGCGCGCAAACGAAGGAAGCCATGCTGCATCCCCAACCTGCGCCCCCGCCCAAGCCGAAAATCAACAAGTCGTCATGGCGCGGCTCAATCCGGGCCGATCCGTGGCCGGATGCGGCCACCATCGCGGCAGCCGCACGATTCCGCCTCGCATGTGCCTATTTGGCCACAGCGCGCAGGGTGTGCAGGTCTGTAGGGTGGAATTAGCGTAAGCGTCATCCGCCGCTTCGAATTTCCTCAGCAATGACCGTCATCTCGATCCAGTCGCAAGTCGCCTTCGGCCATGTCGGCAACAGCGCCGCAATATTCCCCATGCAGACGCACGGCATCGATGTGATTGCCGTACCGACCACGCTGCTGAGCAACCGCCCGGGCTATCCGACCATCCGCGGCCGGGTGCTGGAGGCGCCACTCGTCGCCGATCTCCTGCGCGGCATCGAGGAACGCGGCGCGGTCGACGCCTGCGAGATGATCCTGTCGGGCTATCTCGGCTCGCCTGACATCGCGGCCGTGGTCGCCGAATTCGTCGCGCGCGCCAAGGCCCGAAATCCGAAGCTTGCTTATTGCTGCGATCCCGTGCTCGGCGACCGCGACCGCGGCCTGTTCGTCCATGCCGACATCCCCGCACTGGTGCGCGACCGCCTGTGCCCGCTCGCCGACATCATCACCCCCAATCATTTCGAGTTCGAATGGTTGGGCGGAGCGAATGCGACGACAACAGATGAGGTGATCGCCGCGGCGCAGGCGCTGATGGCGCGCGGTCCATCGACCGTCGTCGTCACCAGCGCCGAACTCGCTGATACGCCGCGCGGCGAGATCGAGACGCTCGCGATCGAAAAATCCGCGCCGGGATCGCGCGCCTGGCGCGTGCGCACGCCAAGACTGCCGATCAGCCCGAACGGCACCGGCGATCTTTTCGCCGCGCTGTTCGTGGCCGCGCGCGTTGAGAAAAAGAATACGCCGGACGCACTGAGCCACGCCGCATCCGCCATCTTCGCCGTGCTGGAGCGCACCGCCGCGCGCGGAACCGAGGAAATGCGCATCGTCGAGAGCGGCGAGTTTCTCGTCCGCCCGCCGCGCCGGTTCGATGCCGCCGCCATTGGCCGGTAAGGCACCCTAAACCTTCGTATAGCGCCATCCTCCCCCGAGATAGCCGGACTGCACCCAAGTGCGATGGAGATGCGGGCCGCGCTCGCCCTAGTCTGCGCACATGGGAAAGCACCGGCTCACCGGTGCGGCAGCGGGAAAGAACCGAGCGAGGATGTCATGAACATTCAGATCTCACGACGTGGCAACGCCTACCTGAAAACCGCGGAGACCCTGCTCCGCACCGCCCGCACCATGACCGACGGCTCGGTGATGGCGCAGCTCGAGGCCTTGGCCGAAAACTACCGGCGGCTGGCCGCGAAGGCTTCGCAGGATGACGCGGCCAAGGCGGCCAAGGCGTTTGAGCGCGCGGCGGCCAGCGAATATCCGATGGACACATACGCCGGTGCGAACAGCCTGGCGTATCGCTGATTTGACTCAAATACTGCACGTTGCCCGTAGCTTCCCGGTGGGGGATCGCCCGGATACTCCGTGCATTCGCGCGCTGATATTTCTGATGCGTGGGGCGATTCGCTGTGAAGGAAGCCGAACATGCGAAGAGTCTATTTCCATTGCGCCGATCCCGACCATCTCCTGATCGACCATCGCGGCGCCGCCGTCAGCGATTTCTCCGAAGCCTGCGCGCACGCCGATCGCTTCGTGCATTCGCTGCTGATGACGCCCAATGCGGAGGACTGGCGCGGCTGGGAGCTGCGCGTCACCGATGCGCTGGGCGACGAAATCTTCGTCGTCCCCTTCGCATCCGTCCTCGGCAAGCCGCACTGAGGAGGCCGCCATGCCGCTCGCACGGTTCATGCTCTCGTTCATCACGCGCTGCCACGGCCTGATCGCAGGCCTCGGCAACCCCTATCGGCCCGAGCAGCATTACATGCGCGGGCCCGGCCCGAAATGGCACGCCAAGCATCAGCTCCACGGCCGCGCATAACGCTCGCCGGGGCCGATCGTCGCGCCCGCCACAGACTCGCCGCATCTGTGACCCGGAAACCCGTGATGGGTTAACGCCACTGTCCCTTAAAACACGCCACAATTTGCATTGTTTAAACCTCTAAGCTCTACGCGAATCCCGGCGCGGGAAATGCGGCGGCGGCCGCCAGATGATATGGGACAGCCCCATGCGTGTCGCGTTGATCGTTGTTGCGATCGCGTTCACCGCTTCGCCTTCGCACGCCTCGCCCTCCTGCATGACAATGGCGGAGGCGCGCGCCGCTTTTCCCGGAAAGCATCTGTGGTGGCATGGCCCCAACAAGTGCTGGGACGCAACGCCCGGGCGGCGTCAGTTCGCCAAGCAGATCAGGGCAAGGGAAATACAGAGGGAAACTCAGAGGGAAACCCAGCGCGAAGCACAGAGAGAAGCGCGAAAGGCCGCGCGCGAAGCGCAGCCGGAAACCGCTTCCGCCGATGAGAAAAAGCCGCCGAACTGGACCCAGGACTCGCGCTGGCGCGAAGCCATGTCGAGGATGAGGGCAGAGGACGACGCGGCCTTGCAATCATCGGCGCCGGCACGCGCCAGCGCCGACATGAGCGAGCCGCCTTCCCCGCCGCGCATGGATTGGCGCGATCGCTGGGTCGACGTTGCCCAGGGCGTTCCGCTCATCGTCGACAAGTCAGAACCTGTCGCGCGCCTTACAGCGGCGGCGCCGGGCGTCGACCCCATCGTAACGCCCGTGCGCGTGATGCTGGCGCTGCTCGCCTTCGTGCTGATGCTCGGGATCGTCGAGATCCTGAACCGCGGCACGCTCGGCAAATGGCAAGGACCGGATCGCGCGCGCGTACGCTATGCGCTCTTGCGTTTCTCGATGATGTTGCGGAAATCGGTGGCGAGGTTGCGGTAGTAGCCGGCCAGCACTTCGTAAAAATTCTGCTGGGATTTTTCCTTCGCTTCCCGGGCCTGCTCCTCGCACCTCGCGGCCCTGGCCTCGTATTTCTCGACCTTGCTCTCGAGCTCGCTCGTCATGGTCTCACTCCCACGCCACCCATACGCAACGTCTGATAGTGCGCGCCGTCCGGAGTCCAAAAGATGGCTCCCGGAAGGAGATTTGTGAGCACGGCGTGGAAAAGCCGTGGCACGCAGCACGATCGGGACGCCCTAGCGCTTGGGCACCGGCATCGGGGGGCGCAGGGATGACCGCGACGTCCAGGTCGAAGACGGCGGCGAAGCCGCGGCCGCGCGCTTGCTTTTCGCACCGCCCTTCACATCATCGACGGAATTCAGATACGAGGCGAGCGCCCAGGCCGAGGATGAATTGGCGGCGTAATGCTCCTGGAGATAAAGATAGAGCGAGATGGTGAAGCGCCCCTTGGACAGGCCGCGCGTGCTGCGATGGCAACTCGCGCAGCTCTCCGCGAACAGTTTGGACGCGGACTTTCCCGCATCGAGGTTTTCCTGCGCACCGGCCGCGGTCGCGGCCAGCACAAGAACGGCGGCGAGCGCGAGCCGGCCGCGCCCTGTTTTCACTATCGGCATAAAATGCGTCCCGGCGGAGCGGAGTGTCCGCCGGGGGGTCATAGAGCGAAGCTGCGTGGCCAAAAATAGGCGGCGCGCTCGGCTTCTAGCCGATCGCAGATCTCACCCCTGCCCCGGCCCGCGGATGATCTTCATCGCGGCCTCGATGTGCCGCCACTCCTTCGCTTCCTCGTCCTCGCCCTTGCTTTCGCATTCCACCGCCATCTGCGCTGCCTTCGCGATCGCGACCTGGCCGTGCCGCTCCAGCATTTGCCGGGCCATGGTGTGGATTTGCATTTCGGAAATCATCGCACTCTCCCTGGCTTCTGGCGCGGCAGAACGGGCGTTCGGCCACGCCGCGGTTCGCCGGGAAAACCGCTGACAGGCCCGTCCCGTTCCCTCGCCTTGCCGCAGTTTTGACCGGGTTCCCGCGCGTTCCGGTTGTTGTCAGCCCCAACCTCTCCACGCCAGCGCCTTGCTTTGGTCAAACCCGATTGGACTCCTTGCACTTGGGACAATCTGGAAATCCGTCGGCCACCCCTTGCGGGTGGTGGGGGAATGCGCACGGAGCACCAATGCTGTTTTCACGCGTGAAAGTGACCTATCCGCAGGATGCGCCGGCCATCGCGCCGGACGTCGTCCCCCTCAATGTCTCCAGCAGCATCTCCAGCACCTGGGCCGACAAGGTGCTCGCCGACATCACGCGCGACACCAGATCGGTTCAGCCGGAGATCCGGCCGAGCGGACCGTCCCACGTGCCGCCAAACGCGGTGGTAGCGGCCCCCACCGTCGACACGACCTTCCGCCCCACCGCCGTCAAACCGCCGCCCGCCAGGAGCAAGTGGCTGGGCAAGGTGACCATGATCTTCAT
The DNA here is from genome assembly GCF_018129385.1 of Bradyrhizobium lablabi. Taxonomy (GTDB): domain Bacteria; phylum Pseudomonadota; class Alphaproteobacteria; order Rhizobiales; family Xanthobacteraceae; genus Bradyrhizobium; species Bradyrhizobium lablabi_C. The sequence goes on along the minus strand of NZ_JAFCLN010000005.1, from coordinate 265,398 downwards.
GTTCGCGCTGGTCAGCGCGTGCGCCACCGGCATCTGGAAGCATTATGGCGGCTCTGCCCGGCAGATGATCGCGGAATGGACACCCCTGATCTCGGAGTTCATGCCGCAATTCGGGCTCGCTTCCTCCCCGCCTGCTGAAGCTGCGGCGCCCGCCGAGCAAACCGCTTCAGCCGACCAGGCTGATTCTACCGATCAAGCCGCCGCGCCTGTCGAACAGGCAGCCGCCGCGGATCAGGCGGCACCGGCGACCAGCCCCGCTACCTCCGTCGCCGCTCCGGCTGCTGCCGCGGCGCTCCCGCCCGAATCGGCCGAGCTGATCCAGTCGATGCAGCGCGATCTCGCTGCACTCGGCCAGCAGGTCGAGCAGTTGAAGGCCAGCATCGCCGAGCTCAAGGCAAACCAGCCACCTGTCCCGCTTGCCGCCAGAGCGACCGAAGCAAAACCTGCCGAGGTCAAGCCACCGGCGCCGGCGGCGCGGCCGCGCGTGACGGCGGTTCAACCTCCGCCCCCGCCACGCCCCGTCGCGCCGCCGCCGGTCCGCCGGCCGCCGCCGGTGCAGGCCAGTGCCGCTCCGATGCAGCTATCGGCTCAACCGGCCCCGCCACCCGCACCGCCTCCGCCGCAAACCGCCGACGACGGCGGACCGGTGGTTCGCCCGCCGATGTCGCTGCGCTGGAACGGCGTGAACGATTGAGCTCGGAATTCGTAGGGTTGCTGGAATTCGTAGGATGGGTAGAGCGAAGCGAAACCCATCAGGCCCCTGCCGAGATGAGAAATGATGGGTTTCGCTGACGCTCTACCCATCCTACGCAAAAAAAGCGGCCCGCCCGGGCCGCTTTTTCTTTCCGTCAGGCCGGATCGCTACCACTCGGGATCGTAGTAGCTGAACGAGCCATAAGGCGGCGGAGCGTAGCCGTAACCATACGGCCCGTAGGTGCGCACATAGCCACGCCGCTCGGCCATATCAGGCGTTCGCACGCCATAGCCGCCGCGCAGATAATGCGAGTTCGGATAATTGAACCCGATCACGCCCGGTTCCTGTGTCGCCTCCTGGGCCATCACAGGCGTTGCCAATGCGGCGGCCGAAATCACAGTGGCCGGGCCCAAAAGTTTCATTTTCATCATTCTTCGTCTCCCTCGTGATGGAGGACGAACCGATGAGCGCGGACAGCGTTGCTGGAACTCGTTTCAAACAGCCGTGAGCTGTGAATATGGAACATTTGTCGCCAGCAGAGTCGTGCCTGCCTCGTTGCCACACCCACCGCCCTCATCCTGAGGAGCGGCCGCAAGGCCGCGTCTCGAAGGATGGGGCACGGGCCTGCATGGTTCGAGACGGCGCTAACGCGCCTCCTCACCATGAGGATCAGGCTACCTCACGCCACATCGGCGTGCGGGTTTTCCTGCTCGGTCGCGGCAAGCACGTCGAGATCGATGACCTCGGCTTCGCTCACCTCGCCGTTGCCTTGCCCGTTGCCGTGAACATGCATCAGCGTCTGCACGCGCCGTGCATTCATGTAGTCGACATGCTGATGGCGCAGCGCCACCGCGAGCAGCGCCTTCGGCAGCCCCACCAGCGTGAAGGCCGGCACGCTGCGCAGCTCGCCGCCTTCGCGCCAGGAGAGCGGATTGAGCGTGTAGATCAATTGCCGCTCGATCTCCGAACCCGGTGATTGCGCCGGCTCGGCGGCGCGTTGCGCCTCGTTGCCATTGCCGACCCGCGTGCGCATCGCCGCCGAGCGCAGCTCCCAGCACAGCAGTTCGGCCGCGGCCAGCACCTCGCGGCGCACGGCCTCGACGCTGTCGGAGAATTTTGTCGCCTCTGTCACCACCACCCGGCCGTTGGCGACGGCCGCCAGCAGCGCGGCGCTGCCGGCCTGAAATTGCGGAACGGCCTTTTCGATCGCGGAGGCCATCGCCTCGATGCCATCGGCCGCCGCATCGCGGTCGCGCTGCGCCCGCGCCTCATTCAGCGCGCGTTCGCTAGCAGCCACCTGCTCGTCGAGATCGGCCAGTTCCGCGCGCAGCGCCCTGGTGCGCTCCTCGACGGTGCGCAGGTTCGTCTCGGCGCGCTCGAGCTGGGCTGTCGGGGCACCCGCCACCGCCAGCCTTTCGGCGGCCGCGCGCTTTTCCGCGACCACCGCTTCGGCCGCACCCAGCCGTTCGGCCAGTCTCTGCCGCGAGACCAGCTTCTCCTTCAACCCATTCTCGAAACGCTCAACCGGACTGAGTTCACGCTTGAAAAAGCCCATTGCCCTCACCTTCGCGAATCGCGCCGTTGGGATCGAATCATACGGCTGGTTCAAGGTGGCGAAAACTGGTCGGAACGCAGGAAAAGGTGGCTGGCCACAGGTCCTACGGTTTCCGGAACCGCAGAAAGATCGCGAACGCCGCGGCGACCCAGGCGGCGAGCCAGGCCAACGTTTCCGGCAGGCCGTATCCGGTCAGGTAAAGCGCCACAAGACAAAGCCCGAGCGCGGCCAGCTTCAGACGGGCGTCGCGGCCGAACAGCGCCACGAGGAACGGCACGAACGCAACGAACAGCATCCAGAGCACGACATAGCCAAACCCGTCCCAGCGATCCATGCCGATGCTATCCGCGATTGCCCACCGTTCGAAATCACAGTTCCGGCGGCTCGAACCAGTTGGTCAGCGCCAGGCCGCCATCGACCGTGATTGCCGCGCCTGTGACGTACGCTGACAGCTTGTTCGAGAGCACCGCAAGCGCCATCGGCGCAAGATCCTGCGCCACGCCCAATCGGCCGAGCGGAATGTGCCTTGCGAGTTTTGGGTCGGCGACAAAGCCGCCGGCGGCGATCGCGCCCGGCACCAGCGCGTTGACCCGAATGTTGTAGCGGCCGAACGTCTTTGCCAGCTCCTTCACCAGCATTGCCATGCCTGCCTTCGCGGTCGAATAATGCGGCAGGTTGCGCGGCGTGCCCGCATGCAGCGACGTCAGCAGCAGGAACGAGCCGGGCTCTTTCGCCGCGATCAGCCGATTCGCCAGTTCGCGCGACAGGTGAAAGCCGGCCTCGAGATTGACCGCATGCATCCTCGACCAGGTCTCGGCATCGACCGCCAGCGCGTGGTCGGCCTCCCGCCGCGGCGGCGAGGCCGAATGCACGAGATGCGTCACGCGCCCGAGCGAAGCATGCGCCCGCGCCAGCAACGCATCGCGCGCGGCGCGGTCGGCGAGGTCGCCGGTCCAGGCCACCGCCAGTTCCGGCCGCGGCGAGTTCTTGACCGCCTCCGTCACGCGCTCTTCGCTGATATCGGCGAACAACGTGCGCACGCCCTCGCCGGTCAGCGCCTGCGCGATCGCGCGGCCGATGCCGTTACCCGCGCCGGTCACCAACGCCGTCTCGCGCGCGGGGTCGAAGGGTGTATCGAACAAGCTCATGCCGGTCGCTCCGCCAATGCCGGCGGAACGCTAGCCGTTAACTCGCAGGATGGGTAGAGCCAACGAGCCCGGCCATCCCGACCACGTTACTTCTTCTCGGACGACGGCGAGACGAACGTCATGTCGTCCACCGCCTCGACCGGAAGTGGCTCCCGGGTGGCGGATGCGCCGAGCTCCTGCACCGACAGGCTCACCGGCGGGCGAGCTGAAGGCGGATGCGAACGCAGTACCGCGGTGGTGGTAATGAAGGTGGCTACGGCGACGAATGCAGCGAGCATTATGCGTGTCATGCGAATCCTCCATTCGGTTTCGATAGGCAGGAATTGCGCGACCAGAACTATCGTCATGCGCGTTGCGGACGTGTGAGCCCGTTCACCTCTCACGCGTTCGTGCGAAGTGTTTCGTTCGTGTACAAGTTGTGGGTTTGCACGCTTTCTGAAATTTTTTTGGAACGGCCGTGGGTCGCGAACAGTTGCTTTCGGGTTTCGTGAAAACAAACTAAAATGGCCTGTTGGTTCGAGAAGCGGCACATTCGCTCCTCACCATGAAAGGTCCCGAAACGATCCTGAAGAAGACTTCATCCTGAGCAGCACGCAGGAAGCGTGCGTCTCGAAGGATGAAGCCACCGCTAATTGACGGGGCTACAAGATGCGATCCCGCGTCAGGAAATTCGCTCACGTTCTGGAACGTCTTGGCCTCGCCATGGCCGGCGCAGCCAGCGGATTGTTCGTCGGCGCGCATGTCGGAACGACTTTCTCGGCGCTGACGTCGGAAGGCTTCCTGCTGCTGATGATGCTCGGCGGCGCGATCGGCTTCTACCTCGGCATCGACGCGCCGCAAATGTCATTCAATACCGAGAACGGCCACGCATCGGACAAGACGCCGATCGATGCCGCCGAATTCTTGAGCGCTGTCGGCACCTTCCTCGCCGCTTTCGCCGCGTTCGCCTCCGTCGGCATCATCATCATGCGCCACGATCCGCACGTCGTGTGGACGTCGCTGATCATGGCGGGATGGGTGTTCGGCATCAGCATGCAGACGGTGGCCGGCGCCATCGCGCGGCTGCGGGCCCGGCATTCGTAACTCCGTAGGATGGGTAGAGCCAACGGGTCGCGCGAACGCGCGCCCGATGACAGGCTCCGCGAAACCCATCATCTTGGGAGATGATGGGTTTCGCTTTCGCCGTCACGCGTCGATACATATGCGGACTTGGATCGCTCTACCCATCCTACAATCTCAATACGGCGGCTGCTTCCTCGCCCGCTGCGCCTTCGCAGCTTCCACCCACCACTCAAAATCATCGGCAAAGCGCGGAAACGCATGCGCCAGCGCCTTGCCGTGCTCGCCGATCGGCTTGCCGTCTTCGGACAAGGTCTGCGCAATCGGCCCCGCGCCGATCGTCGACGAGGTCACCACCATTCCCATTTCCGAAAGCGTGCCGTGCCAGGTCATTGCAGCCCGCGCGCCGGCATAGCGCCCGGCCGAATAGCTCGCAATCGCCGCCGGCCGCCAGAACCACTCCTCCAGGAAATGATCTGTCAGGTTCTTCAGCCCCGGCTGCATGCCCCAATTATATTCGCCGGCGATGAAGACAAATCCGTCCGCATCGCGGATTTTCCCCGCCAGCGTCTCCAGCACGGCCGGCGCCTGACCCTTGGGATGCTCCTTGTACATGCGATCGAGCATGGGCAGGCCGATCTCCTTCGCATCGATCAGCTCGACGTCATCGCCGCGCGCGCGAAATCCCTCCACGACGAATTGCGCCAGGCGGATGCCCATCCGGTCCGAGCGATAAGAGCCGTACAGGACGAGAATGCGGTTGTTCATGAAAATCCCTTGCGATTGGCCGATGCTAGGTTGCAGGGCGGCTGGGCAACAGCGTAATCCGCCCTCCCTCTACGCGGCAATGGCGCACGATGTTACGCCCCGCGCCGCGGCGCGAACCTGATTTCCCGAGCAGGATTCCGCGAAAGGAACCGCCGTTTTTCTTTTTCTATTGGCACAAACTGCACTGTTAAACCCTTGCGGTTGTGTTTTGATTGGGATGCTCGCCCGCCGTTCTAGCCCCTGCGAAACTTATCGACGGAGCGGGTGGTCTCGGCGCAGCCGCCCTGCGCCGAGGCCCAAACAAGCCAGATAATGCGAAGCCGATGGACGCAGAGCGCAAGCGTGGCTTGGAGGTGGGACGGCGATGGGCCGAGCATGCTTCTTCCCATGAGCTTGCGACATTGGTGAGCGGGTCGTTTGACGACATCACCCGCATCTTGCCACGCGACGTCTCGGATCATTTTATCGGCGGCTTCCGCGAGGCGCTGCTGCATTTCTGGCGCGGGGCTTAACGGAGGCGTCCTTCGTAAGCGATATCGCTTCACCTGTATGCTCGTGTGCAGCTTTTTCAGCGCAAGCACATTCCCTGCGCGCTCTGCTCGGGGGGACACGGAGAACAATTTGCAGAACTCGGGCGAAATGCGCCGCGAGAACAATTGCTGTCGTCCCTGCCTAGGGGCGCAATTGCGCTCCCGCAGCAGAGACCCATACGCCGCGGCGGTTGTTGTGAGAGCGCGATGGTCGACGGCGTTGCTAAACCGACGTGACCCAGTGGTTACGGGTCCCGGCGTTCGCCCGGGCGACGTGTGGACAGAGTGCCCCTCACAGCACCTTCGCCCGCACGAACAGCGCGCGCAGTGCGTTGGTCGCCTGCACCGTGCGCATCGCGTCTTCAGCCGCGGCCTCGAGCTGCGTGATCGCTTCGTCGTGCAGCGAGCGAAACTCCATCCACTCGACCGAAGAGAGGTTGGTGATGAACGCGTACGCCTGCCCGACGGTGCCGATGGAAACGATCTTTCCGTTCAGCTTGACCTTGAACGTCGCGCGCAGCGGCGTCTCGCACGATGCCGCATCGACCGCTGTGAATTGCAGGGGGCTCATGAAGGCGACGCGCCCCGCCGCGAGGCGGTGATGGAATCGGACAGGCTCACCACCACGACCAGCCGCATGATCTGGCCGTCCTCGTACGCTTTCAGGAAACGCTCATAGTCGCGGATCGAGACACAGCCGTTGGAGCCCCCGTCGGGACCGAGGAGATAGTTGTGCACGAGCAGACCAGTGCGGCCGAGCGCGTTCTCGGTGTCGGCTGGCGTCAGGCGCAGCGCCTTGACACCATGAAACAGTTTCTCGCGGGGCTTGAGTGCATACGCGCCCGGCGGGGTCACGCCGACCATGCGCTGGCCGACATATTCGATCTTGTCCATCTTGTCGCCAAGGCCGGAATGCGCCTCCAGCGTCGTGCCGTCGGGCAGGTAAACCGCGCGCGCGGAGATGTCGTAGACCGCGGTGAAGCTGTCATAGCCGAGGGATCCAAGGTCCGGCCCGCGGCGGAACAGCCCGCCATTCGGTGCCAGCGAGGCCAGCGTGATCCGGCCTGGAAGCAGGTCGGAGAATTTTTGCAGCATCGAGCGCTCCTCGCCCTGCGGCGCGCTGCTCGCCGACGCGAATGCAACGCTGCGGCTGGTGAGGTTGGCTTCCGCGGGACGAGCCCGCGGCATCGGAACGGACGGCGCGCTCGCGACCTCCGGTTCCTCGTCGACGGTAGACTGCCAGTCCTGCGATTGCAGTTGCTGAGCGAGCATCGCCCGCGCCTGCATGGCCCGGATGTCGGCGGCAGCGACCGCAGCGCGATCGAGAACGGAGGAAGCGTAATGCGGCGCCAGCGACTCCGCCGGCGGCGGCGGCAGGAAGCGTTCGTTGAAGGAGGCGAACGAATTCGCGGGCGCATTGGCCGAAAGCAGCGCCGTGGCGGCGGGATCGGTCATCCAGGCCGCCGCACCGACGCCGAGCACAAGCGCGGTGCAGGCAAGCGCGATCGTCCCGGCCCGCGAACCGCGGCCACGCGGCGATCGCTCGTCAGCTCTCGCTCTGCCTTGACGCATGTATTCCCCGGTTCCACCCCCGCGACGGAGCCCCCCGCACGGATTCGTGGAATTGAACAGCATTATGGAGCGCCGAGTGCGGCATAATCTAGACCGGTCATCGGCGCCAACATGGCCGATGACGGCCGCAAATAGCCAACCCGGCGCCCGCCGATTCCAACCTAGCAAGCCCTCGGGCGTCCTGGAAGGCCTCCGGAACCCGGTTCCGCCAGGCGCGTTTCCCCTGTCTGGAGGAGTTTGGGGCGTGAATCCGGCCGAAATCGAAACATTACAGCGCCGCGCGAAGGCGCTGGGGGAAGAGAATGCCCGGCTAAGGGTCCTTGTCGAGGCCGGCACCTCTCGCCGCAAGGAGGCAGAGATCGCCCTTGCTGAAAGCGAGGAGCGGTACCGGACGTTGTTCAATTCGATCGACGAAGGCTTTTGCATCATCGAGTTTTTCGACGGCCCCCACGGTCCGCTCAGCGATTACGTCCATGTAGAGGCGAACCCCGCCTACGCGCTCCACGCCGGCATTCCCAACGTTGTCGGACAAAAGTTGCGCGAGATGGTGGCTGATGAAGCCGATGGATGGGCGGCGCTCTATGGCGAAGTGCTGCGCTCGGGAAAGCCAATCCGCTTCGAGCGCGAGCTAATCGCCACCGGACGCCACCTCGAACTCGCGGCCTTCCGCATCGAGCCCGCCTCCCGCCGCCAGGTCGCGGTCCTGTTCCAGGACATCACCGCGCGCAAGCGTGCCGAGACGGCGCTGCGTGAACTCAATGAGACGCTCGAAACGCGCGTCGCCGAAGCCATATCCGAGCGGCAAAGGGTTCAGGACGAACTGCGTCAGGCGCAGAAGATGGAGGCGGTAGGCCAGCTCACCGGCGGCATCGCGCATGACTTCAACAATCTGCTCACCGGCATCATGGGTTCGCTGGACCTGCTGCGGACGCGGCTCAGCCAGGGGCGGCTCTCCGAGATTGACCGCTATGTCACCGCCGCGCAAGGTGCCTGCAAGCGCGCCGCCGCGCTCACCCACCGCCTGCTTGCCTTCTCGCGTCGCCAGACGCTCGATCCCAAGCCAACCGACGTGAACCGCCTCGTGAAAGGCATGGAAGAGCTGATCCGCCGCACCGTCGGCCCGCAGATCACGCTTGAGGTGGTAACCGCCGTCGGGCTGTGGCCGGCGCTGGTCGATGCATCGCAGCTCGAGAGCGCCCTCCTCAACCTGGCCATCAATGCACGCGATGCCATGCCGGACGGTGGCCGCATCACGATCGAGACCGCCAATAGATGGCTCGATGAGCGCGCCGCGAACGAGCGCGACCTGCCGGCGGGCCAATATCTCTCGCTATGCGTTACTGACACCGGCGTCGGCATGACGCGCGACGTCATCGCACGCGCGTTCGATCCCTTCTACACGACCAAACCGATCGGACAGGGCACAGGCCTCGGACTTTCGATGGTCTATGGTTTTGTGCGTCAGTCCGGCGGACAGGTACGGATCTATTCGGAGCTCGGCCAAGGAACCACGATGTGCCTTTACTTCCCGCGGCACTATCGCGGCGAAGCCGAAACGAGCTCGGGCGTTGAGCAGACGACGCGGGCGCCGGCGCAAACCGGCAAGACGGTGCTGATTGTCGACGACGAGCCCACCGTTCGCATGCTGGTCCTGGAGGTGCTGGACGAACTCGGCTTCACCGGCATCGAGGCCAAGGACGGCCCGGCCGGCCTGCGCGTGCTCCAATCGGATGCCCGCGTCGACCTGCTCATCACCGACGTCGGCCTGCCGGGCGGCATGAACGGACGGCAATTGGCCGACGCGGCGCGGACCACACGGCCCGATCTGCCTATTCTGTTCATCACAGGTTATGCGGAGAACGCTATTATCGGCAACGCTCAGCTCGCCCCGGGCATGCGGGTGCTGACAAAGCCCTTTGTGGTGGAAACACTGGCCCGGCGGCTGCTTGAGACAATCGAGGATTAATCGCGTCTGAATGTCGATGGCCGAAAATCACCATAATCCTTTCGTGACAATCCGCCTCGGAAGGAGACTCGTCATGCGCAAAATTCCTGCGATCGTGTTCGCCTCGCTCGCATCGCTGGCCCTCGCAACCGCGCCGGCCGGCGCCGCTACAAAAAATTCCGGGGATCAGAAGGCCGAGGAGAAACAGGATTCGTCATCCTGTCATTCCTACGTGCAAAATCCCGACGGCTCATGGACACCGATCCCGTGCCAGGAGGTCGGCCCGCCGACGCACACGCAGCATAAATCGTCCGGCCGGGACGAGGATGATCCGCGGCACTGAAGAAACGTTCGCCGGTCGAAGTGTTTTTCGAAGGTCCAATTCTGGACCAAATGAAGGGAGAGGCCCAATGAAGCGTATTATTCTGGCAGCAATTATCGCGACCTTCGCCGGCGGAACGGCGTTCGCGCAATCCTGTGAAACCAAGGCGGTCGGCAAGGACGGCAAGGCGCTCGCAGGTGCCGCAAAGACCTCGTTCATGAAGAAGTGCAAGGAGGAAGCCTGCGAAGCCAAGGCGGTGAGCGCCGACGGCAAAAAGCTTTCCGGCGCCGCCAAGAGCAGCTTCATGAAGAAGTGCGAGCAGGACGCCTGATTGCAGCCAGAGCTTGATCCGGAAAAGTGGATGCCGGTTTTCCCTCGCGACAAACGCGAAGCGTTTGCGCGGAGATAGAGCGGGATGACGATTCGAAGAAAAGTCATCCGGCTCTAGCGCCTGAACCGGAAATCGAATCGCTCGCCGTCGGTCTTGAGCAGACCGGCGGTCGGCGATGGAAAATGTACCGGCAGGATCAGCGTTTCGGTGTCGGCGACCTCGGCAAAGAATTTTCGGCGCGAGGCCGCCGATTGCCTGGGATCCCAGTCCACGCCCGGCGACCAGTCCGGCTCACGGCACTGGATCACATGGTGCATGAGATCGCCCGCGACCACCGCGCGCTGGCCTCTTGAGAAGATGTTGACGCAGCAATGGCAGGGCGAATGGCCCGGCGTCGGCGTCAGGGTCACGAGATCGTCGAGCTCAAAATCGTCATCGACCAGCAGCGCCTGCCCCGCCTCGACGATCGGCAGGCAATTGTCGCGAAACACTTTTCCCGGCCGTTCCGCCCCCTTGGCGTACTCGGCCTCCCAGGCCGCATACTCATTCTTGTGAAAGATATACTTCGCATTCGGAAAAGTCGGCACCCACCGCCCGTCCCGCAACACCGTATTCCACCCGGTATGGTCGATGTGCAGATGGGTGCAGAACACATAGTCCACCTGCTCGTAGCCGATGCCGAGCGCGAATAATTCGTTGCGCCAGCGCTCCTTGCCGGGAAAGTCGAACGGCGGCGGGTGACCCTTGTCCTCGCCGGTGCAGGTGTCGACCAGGATCGTGTAACGCGGGGTGCGGACAACAAAGGTCTGGTAGGTGATCACCATCTTGCCGGACGCCGCGTCGAACACCTCCGGCTCCATGGTCTTCAGATGATGCTTGAAGACGGCATCGTCATAGGCCGGGAAAAAATCCTGCGGCCGCCGCCACGGGCCGTCGCGCTCGATGACCGCATCGATGGTGACGTCGCCGATCCGGATCTGCTGCATGGGCGCCCCCTTTTTTGGGAGCAATTGTCGATGAAGCCGTCTAGCTGCGCAAGCCCGGCGCTTCCTGCCCCGTGCGGGCGACATATTCGGTGTAGCCGCCGCCATATTGGTGGATGCCGTCAGGCGTCAGCTCCAGCACGCGGTTGGAGAGCGCGGCGAGAAAATGCCGGTCGTGGGAGACGAACAGCATGGTGCCCTCGAATTCGGCCAGCGCCGCGATCAGCATCTCCTTGGTCGCCATGTCCAGATGGTTGGTCGGCTCGTCCAGCACCAGGAAATTCGGCGGGTCATACAGCATCTTTGCCATCACCAGCCGCGCCTTCTCGCCGCCCGACAGCACCCGGCATTTCTTCTCGATGTCGTCGCCGGAAAAACCGAAGCAGCCTGCGAGCGCGCGCAAAGAACCCTGCCCGGCTTGCGGGAATGAATCTTCCAGCGACTGGAACACGGTGCGCTCGCCATCCAGGAGGTCCATCGCGTGCTGCGCGAAGTAACCCATCTTGACGCTGCCGCCGATCGCGACCGTGCCGACGTCAGGCTCGGTCGAGCCCGCGATCAGCTTCAGCAGCGTCGATTTGCCGGCGCCGTTGACGCCCATCACGCACCAGCGTTCCCGGCGGCGGATCATGAAATCGAGGCCGGCATAGATGCGGCGCGAGCCATAGCCCTTGTGCACATTTTTCAGACTGGCCACATCCTCGCCCGAGCGCGGCGCCGGCATGAACTCGAACGCTACCGTCTGGCGCCGCTTCGGCGGTTCGACCCGTTCGATCTTCTCGAGCTTCTTGACCCGGCTCTGCACCTGCGCGGCATGCGAGGCGCGCGCCTTGAAGCGCTCGATGAACTTTATCTCCTTGGCGAGCATCGCCTGCTGGCGCTCGAACTGGGCCTGCTGCTGCTTTTCGTTCAGCGCGCGCTGCTGCTCGTAGAATTCGTAATTGCCGGAATAGGTCGTCAGCGAACCGCCGTCGATCTCGACGATCTTGTTGGCGATGCGATTCATGAACTCGCGATCGTGCGAGGTCATCAGCAACGCACCTTCATAGCCGTGCAAAAACTGCTCGAGCCAGATCAGGCTTTCCAGATCGAGATGGTTGCTCGGCTCGTCCAGCAGCATCACATCGGGCCGCATCAGCAGGATACGGGCGAGCGCGACGCGCATCTTCCAGCCGCCGGAAAGCTTGCCGACATCGCCGTCCATCATCTCCTGGCTGAAGCCGAGGCCCGACAGTGCCTCGCGCGCGCGGCCCTCCAGCGCGTAGCCGTCGAGCTCCTCGAAGCGCGCCTGCACCTCGCCGTAACGGGCGATGATGTCTTCCATCTCCGCTTCCTGCTCGGGATCGGCCATCGCAGCCTCAAGCAGCTTCAATTCGTTCGCCACAACGCTGACGGGACCGGCGCCGTCCATCACCTCGGCGACCGCACTGCGGCCCGACATCTCGCCGACATCCTGGCTGAAATAGCCGATGGAGATGCCGCGATCGGTCGAGACCTGCCCCTCGTCTGGCTGCTCCTCGCCCGCGATCATGCGAAACAGCGTGGTCTTGCCGGCGCCGTTCGGCCCGACCAGGCCGATCTTCTCGCCCTTCTGGAGCGCTGCGGAAGCTTCGATGAAGAGGATCTGGTGGCCGACTTGCTTGGAAACGTTATCGAGACGGATCATTGCTGCCTGAAAGGAGAAAAGCTGAGTTGCGGCCTCTTATGCCAAGTGGCGCGCAAGGGAAACCCCGCAATTGAATATGACGGTCGTGCGAAGGCCCTACGCTTTCCGCATCAGCTTGAGCGTCGCCGTCAGCCGCAGGCTGCGCTTGCCGGCGAGCGCGATGGCTTCCAGTTCCGCGCCCTGCGCGCTGCATGTGCCGGAAAAGCCAATGCCGACCTCGTGGCCGCCGAATACCGGATTTTCGTCCTTTGCCGGCGTGTGCTCCTGGTTGACGATCTCGCCCTTCCAGCGGCCATCCGCGGAGCTGTAGCAGCCAAGATAATAGAAGAACGCATCGCCGCCGAGGATGCGGCCGTCGATCAGCAGCATCACGCCGGACAGTCCGCCGTCGATGCCGTCGAGCGTGCGAATATGGATGGAATAGAGCCCGTTGACGATGCCGCCAGGCCCGACGTCGCCCCTGGGCGGCAGCCCTTCGTCATCAAGCCGGGTGAAATTGGCCCAGAACAGCGCGCCGGGTACGGGCGCCGCTTCGCCCTCGAAGCGAATCCCGGTGCTGCTGGCTTTGCCCACCGCCTTGATCGCAGCCACATCGGTGCCCATCAGCGGCTTGTAGTATTGGGTATCCGCGTTGTGGCGCTCGGTGATGAGTTCGGCGGCGATCTCGTCGCCGTTCCGGCGATAGGTGCCAAGATGCGCAAAGGCCGAATTGCCGCCGAGCAATTTGCCATTGTGCATGCACATGATGCTGCGGCCGAACGCATCGTTCACGCCATATTCGACCTTGTAGAGCCCGTCCAGCACCGAAAATCCCGCCTGCGATTTTGCGCCCCGCATAGCACCACGGGGCGAAGCCGCACAACAGGTCTTAGTGTCGCTTGAAATACTGCACGGCACGCTCGTGCTTTTCTGCCGCCGCGCGCGACTTGAAGGTGCCGAGATTGCGCCGCCTGCCGGTCTTCGGATTGACCTTGCGCGAATAGAGCCGGTATTCGCCGGACCGCAGTTTCCTGATCATGTCTGGCCTCTCATCTGCGAACTGCGTCCGATCAACTGGCCCGGCGGGGTCCTTGTTCCTGATATCACCATTGCGCCTGCTGCAATTGGCGAGGGCTGAGGGTCTCCGTATGTTGGGAGCGGAAACGCAACACGAGGGATTCGGGTGCAAGCCATTTATCTTTATGCGCTGGCGATCGGCGCAGGCGTCAGCGTTGCGACCCAGCAGATCCTGAACGGCAGCCTGCGGACCTCGCTGGGATCGCCTGCCTGGGCCGGCTTCGTCAGCTATCTCGGCGGCCTCCTGACCATGATCGTCGTCCTGCTCGCGCTCGGCGAGCGGTGGCCCTCGTGGAAGGCCGTGGTCGAAACGCCGTGGTGGGCCTGGAGCGGCGGCGTGCTCGGCGGTGTCTTCATCATACTGATGATCCTGTTGCTGCCGTCGCTCGGCGCGGCAACCCTGATCGCGCTGGTGGTCGCCGGTCAGATGCTCACGACCATCACGTTCGATCATTTCGGACTGTTCGGCCTGACGCCGCACCCGGTCAGCCTGTCGCGGCTGGCCGGTGCCGCCCTGCTGATCGCCGGTGTCATCCTGATAAGGGACTAAAGCGTTTTCAAGCGGAGTGGGATCCGGTTCGCGTGAAGAAAACGCGTCAAAAAATAAGGCGCCTCAGAAGCACAAGGTCGTCACGAGCTTGCCGCTCTTGTCCTTGATCTTGTAGGGACAGCGCAGACTCTCCAGCGCCTTCTTGGCGTCTTCGTCGCCGAGCGCGGCGGCCCGCTCGTAATAGGCCTTGGCTGCGGAGGAATCCTTCGGCCCGCCGCGGCCTTCGCTGGCGAAGGCGCCCATGCGCTCCAGCGCGCCGGGATGATTTTGCGCGGCGGCCTTCTCGAACAGCGCACGTGCCGCGGCGTCGTCCTTCTGGCCGCCGCTGCCTTCCGCCAGCAACATGCCGAGCTGGTACTGCGCTTCTGCGTTGGTCTCGGCGGCCCGGCCGAGCAATTCCCGCTGCCGCGCCGGATCGGCCGGTGCGCCGCCGCCACCGATCGCGGCAAGATTGCTGACGCCGCGCGGATTGCCGGCTTCGGCAGCGCGCTCGAACAGTTTTCGCGCCTGCACCTCATCGCGGGCGATTCCGTTGCCGGTGCCGTAGAGCACGCCGAGTTCGACCATCGCCGACGTCGAGCCCTTGTCGGCGGCCTTGCGCCAAGCGCTCACTGCTTCAGTTACCTGGCGATTGGCGGCATAGGCGCGGCCGAGCTGGTACATCGCCCGGCGCGAGGATTTTGCCGCGACGGCGCAATATTTGATCGCGGTCGCGATGTCCGATGCCGCGATTTCGGGAACGCCCTTCGCATCCGCAGGCTTGTCCGGATCGGACGGATCGGCCGCCAGCCGGTCGCACAGCACAAGATCGGCCGACTGCGCGTACGCGAGCACAGGCGTTGCTGCGACGATCATCGCAATCAGACCGGACTTGCAAAGCCGCTTCATCATGCCAACAGGTTGCTTCGCCGCGCGGGCAAATTCAAGGCTCCAGCCCGGACTCCCGCAACGCCGGCGCGACCTCGGGCGACGCCAAATATTTCAGCAGCCGGTCGGCCTGCACCGCCTTTGCCGAAGCCGCCATGCGTCCGGCGGAAAACACGGCAGGCGTCTGTAGTTCGTGCGGGATCGGACCGATGACGTCAATGCCCGCGACCTGCTTCAACTCGCTGATCTGCTGCACGGCGAGATCGGCCTCGCCCGTGAGCAATCGTTCAGCGGTAAAGCCGGACGGAATGACGGTGGCGCTAGCGTTGATGCTGGCCGCAATGCCCATGCGCGCGATCAGTTGCGCAAACAGGATACCGCTGGCGCCGATCTTCGAATAGGCTACCGAACGGGCGGCCAGCAGCGTCGCCCGCAGCGCGGCCTCGGTCGCGACGTCGGGATGCGGATGACCCGCCTTGACGGCGATGCCGACAAACGAGCGCGCGAGATCGACGCAAGTCTCTCGCACCACCCTTCCCTCGCTCGCAAGCTCATCGAGACCTTCGCGCGTCAGGACGACGACATCGGCTTGCTCGCCGGCGCGCAACCTCTCCAGCAACGCGAGCGTCGGTGCGAAATCGGCGTCGATCCGCACGCCGCTCTCCTTCTCATGGCGCGCGGCGAGCGCGGGCACGGCACCCTTCACCGCCAGCGTCGACAGCACGCGAACGACTTCCATGAGAGTTACGCCCGCCGCATGAGTTTCAGCACGGCCGTCATGCGGAGGCTGCGCTTGCCGGCCAGCGCGGTGGCTTCCAGCAGCGCGCCCTCCTCGTCGCAGGTGCCGGAAAAGCCGATGCCGACCTCGCGGCCGCCAAAGATCGGATTTTCCCCCACGGCCGGCGTGTGCTCCTGGTTGAGGATCTGGCCCTTCCAGCGGCCGTTCTCTGAGGTGTAGGTGCCGAGATAATAGAACGAGGCGTCGCCGCCCAGGATGCGGCCGTCGTTCAGCAGCATCACGCCGGTCAGGCCGCCTGCAACGCCGTCCAGCATCTTGATGTGGATCGAATACAGCCCGTTGACGATACCGCCCTCGCCGACGCCGCCGGCGATCGGCACGCTTTCCTCCTCGATCGGCGTCATCACCGACTGGAACACCGCGCCCGGCAATTCCCTCAATGCCCCCTTGAAGCGATAGAGATTCCCGTCGGCGTTTCCCTTGGCGATCAGGGTCGCATCGTCGGTGCCGGCCATCGCCCGGTAATTCGGATCCGGATTGTGCCGGACCGTCTTCACTTCGATGTCGATCCCGTCACTGGCCTCGGTGTACGTGCCGATATGGGCAAAGGCTGAATTACCGCCCAGCAGCTTGCCGTCGCGCACATACATCACGCTGCGGCCGACCGCCTCGTTGAGCGTAAAGCGGACCTTGTAAAAGCCCCCGAACAACGGCCGTGTCCCCGGCGTTTGCAAATGCAAGCCTACATAGCCCGGTTGGCGCCGTAGGGAAACGGATCAGCGTTGTCACAAAAACGCAATGATCCGCCAGAGCGGTCTGCTCTGGCGGATCATTTTGGCGGCCCAGACGCCCCCGTCCCGGGCCTTGGAGGTATCGGTCAGGCCGCAGCCGACTTGGCGGCGGTCGGAACTTCGGAGATCGTCTTCAGGATCTGGGAAGCGATGGCGTATGGGTCGCCCTGCGAGTTCGGGCGGCGGTCTTCGAGGTAGCCCTTGTAGCCGTTGTTCATGAAGGAGTGCGGCACGCGGATCGAGGCGCCGCGGTCGGCCAGGCCATAGCTGAACTTGTTCCAGGGCGCGGTCTCGTGCTTGCCGGTCAGGCGCTTGTCGTTGTCCGGACCGTAGACCGCGATGTGGTCCATGAGATTCTTCTCAAAGGCCGCCATCAGCTTCTCAAAGTACTCCTTGCCGCCGACTTCGCGCATGTATTGCGTGGAGAAGTTGGCGTGCATGCCCGAGCCGTTCCAGTCGGTGTCGCCGAGCGGCTTGCAGTGGAATTCGATGTCGATGCCGTAGCTCTCGGTGAGACGCAGCATCAGGTAACGAGCCATCCACATCTGGTCGGCAGCGGTCTTGGAGCCCTTGCCGAAAATCTGGAATTCCCACTGGCCCTTCGCCACTTCGGCGTTGATGCCTTCGTGGTTGATGCCGGCGTAGAGGCAGAGGTTGAGATGCTTCTCGACGATCTCACGGGCGACCGAGCCGACGTTCGAATAGCCGACGCCGGTGTAGTACGGGCCTTGCGGCGCCGGGTAACCCGAGGTCGGGAAGCCGAGCGGACGGCCGTCTTTGTAGAAGAAGTATTCCTGCTCGAAGCCGAACCAGGCGCCGGCATCGTCAAGGATGGTGGCGCGCTTGTTGGAAGCGTGCGGGGTCTTGCCGTCGGGCATCATGACTTCACACATCACGAGCACGCCGTTCTCGCGCGCGCCGTCGGGATAAACCGCAACCGGCTTCAATACGCAATCGGAGCTGTGGCCTTCGGCCTGCTGGGTCGACGAACCGTCAAAGCCCCACAGCGGGAGCTGCTCGAGCGTCGGGAAAGATGCGAATTCCTTGATCTGCGTCTTGCCGCGCAGGTTCGGTGTCGGCGTATATCCGTCCAGCCAGATATACTCGAGCTTGTACTTGGTCATTGAGCCTCTCTGTTGATGAAGCAATAGGTGGGAACCGAAGCAATTGGGACCCACAGTGGTGTACCCGGCCACCATCGGCCGGCCCTTACCAAGCAATTAAAATGCCAGTCGCTGCACTGCGGCAGAGCTTGTCCACAGCCGCATGGAGGACGAGTGGAAAATTTTCTCCGCGACAAAGCAGCGCGGCTGAGATGCAATTTTGCGGACGGAATCGCCGGGAAACTCGCTCGACCAGCCGCTTTCTGCAGCACCGGGCCCTCTGACCGCCCGATAAGCCCAAAGCAACGGCATCAGCAGAGAGACCTATCGGTCCGAATGAGACCCGTCTGAAACCTGGCGCGTCGCTGAGACGTTAGCCCGCCGGGTTCTGCCTCCCAGAAAGCAACACCAAATATGCCTACGATTTAATCGGCAGTGACTTCTCTTTCATCAGGTTGCGTTGGCGGAGGGCACGAACGATATCGAAATCGGTAACCACTCGGGAATGAGTCGGGCGCACCATCAGCTAACCCAGAGTCTCGATGAAAGGAGAGACCGAAATGTTGAATACAGATTCAAGTCAGGGATCTGCGAAGATCTATCAATTTCCAGCCGGTGGCCGGGCTGCCCTCGGCGGACGCCGCTACGGCGATGCCAAAGCCGACCTCGCCACCGCCGTGCGGGTGAACGAAGCCCTTTGCAGCGATAGCTGGTACCATCAGGCGGCGATTGAAGAGTCAAAACGTGACCACTGATCCGTCAGCACATTGCGCCAAAGGGCACGCCAGAATTCAGACGCGATACGCAAGGTAAAGAAGGGTCGAAACAACGAGGTTTCGGCCCTTTTTTCATCCCAACTGGCAGTTCGTGGCCGGCCGCTTGCCGATCTTGAACGTGGTAGCCGATTTTGTGACCCGCAGCGTCACCCCGCCCCCGGAATAGCGCGAACCCGTCAAGGCTACCCGCTTTTGCAGCGTCACCGCCTTGCCATCGACCTGCATGTGGGCGCGCTTGTCGTATTGGAAAAATCCGACAATGAACTCGGTGCCATCAGCACAGCGATAGGTCTGGAACGTGCTCTGGGCCGCCGCTTTCGGCGCGCCGGCCATCGTCGCAATCAGCGCAGTAGCGGCAAGACAGACGATCTCTTTGCGATTCATGTTCTCCCCCGGGAACTGCGACTATAGACCAATCCGCAACCGGCAATGCAATCGCCGTGGTTCCTCCGCAGCAGAAGATCGCGTAAACTTCGTCCGATGTCAGAAATCCCTGTTCGTCACCTCAATCTCGCCGGCGCTAGCAATTTCCGTGACCTTGGCGGCTATCCCGGCAAGGACGGCCGTCTGGTGCGCTGGCGGCAAATCTTTCGATCCAACCACCTCGGCCATCTGACCGAAGACGATGCGGCTGTTCTGCGCACGCTCGGCGTCAGGAGCGCATTCGACTTCCGCGGCAAGGATGAGCGCGCCGAGGCGCTGTGCGGCCTCGCGGGTATCGAGGTTCATTCGCTGCCGGTCGAGCCGACCGTGGTGGCCGCGCTGCGCGCTATCAGAGACTCCGGCAAGACGCTGTCACGCGAGCATGCGTTCGATGTGATGCGGGATTCCTATCGCAGCTACGTGCAACAGAATACGCCGCGCTTCCGCGCCCTGTTCGGGCACCTGCTGGAAGATCGCGCGCCGCTGGTGATCCACTGCACCGCCGGCAAGGACCGCACCGGATTTGCCTGCGCGCTGATCCTGCATACGCTCGGCGTCGCCGACGAGGTGATTGCGGAAGACTATCTGCTGACCAACCAGTTCTACCGGCGTGATCCCTCCGCCAGCAGCGACTTGCCTGACGAAGTCCGCCAGGTGCTGGGCTCGGTGCAGCCGCCGTTCCTGGCGGCGGCATTCGAGGCCATCAGCGCTGACTATGGCAATCTGGAAAACTATCTGGCCAGCGGGCTCGGGCTTGGAGCCGCTGAGCGCAAGGCGCTGCACGAGCGCTATCTGGAAGCCTGATCGCTTTGGTAGCGCGCGGCTCAGGCCGCCGCTTCTGCTTCCATTTCGGCGTCGAGGTCGGCGATGACGTCCTCGAAGGCCGAGATCGCCTGCTGAACGGCAGCGATCTGCATCAGCTCCCAGCCGCTGACCGGGCCATTGCGGTTTTGCAGGGCAACGACGAGATCCCGGCGCTGCTCCTTAAGCTGAACCAACGGTAAACCGTGGTCAGGCAGTACTCTCATCATGGCGTGTCCATCCCCTGGCATGATCGACGCCGAGGTATAGCCGGATCGTTCTGCCGTCGGCTTACAAAACTCCGGCAAATTTTAGCGATCGGCGCGGTTTCGGGGGCCACCGGATTTCTACGTAGTCGCCATGGGCGCGTTCAGGATCGCTTCGGACAGTGCCTGCGTCACGCAGCCGGTTGCCCAATCGCTCATGTGCAGCTTGTCGCCGTCGCCCTCGCGGACCAGATCCGCAATGTCGATGCCGTCCCTGACCACCCAGCGCTCCATCAGGGCAAAACGGCGGAACACATTGACGCCTGCTCTTTGCGCCGCCTCGCCAATAAGCCGGACCATCTGGTCGGCAAATCCCCTCGTCTCGGCAGGCTCGGTCACCGCAGGCGTGAATTGCAGGTCCATCAGCACCACGTCCATCGGCAGGCCTGCGAGCCAATTGAGGCCTGTCGAGATCGAGGCTGCGACCTCCTCCAGATTGAACATCTTCTTGCGGAACACCGCGTTGGTGCCGACCTGCCAGATCACCAGCGCCGGCGCTTCGCCGATCACATCAGACTCAAAGCGCGAAACTTCGGACGGAGCTTCCTGTCCGCTGAGCCCACGGTTGAGCACGTCGATCATGCCATCGCGATATTTCTTCCGCAGGAGCAATTCCAGCCGCGCCGGAAACGGCACGAGATCGCCCTCGCCCGCCGTCGATGATGAGCCGATGGCGATGACCTTGGTCCGGCGTTGGGTTTTGAGGCTTCGCATCAAATGCGGAAGCGGATACTGCAAGCCGGTCAAATCGGGATGCGTGTGGCATTGCGCGGGGATGTTTGCCATGTGACCCTGCCGCCCGTGTTGTTCGCGCCCAATGGGCGCAATTTCAGCGAGCAATGCAAATCAATTTCGCGAACCCGAGTGGAGCCGGAGCAACATCATGAATGGAAAAGTCATCGTCGTCACCGGCGCTTCCGGCGCGCTCGGCAAGGTGGTCGCGGAGATAGCGCTGGCGCGCGGCGCGCTGGTTGCGGGCATCGATTTTGCGCAAACGCAAATTCCGGCCTCGCCGACCCGGCTCGAACTCGGCGGCGTCGATCTCACCGACGCGGCGCAGGCGAAGGCGGCAATCGACGCGGCGGCCTCGCATTTCGGAAAACTCGATGCGCTGATCAACATCGCCGGCGGCTTTGCATTCGAGACGGTGGCGGACGGCGATCCAAAGACCTGGCAGCGGATGTACGGGCTCAACGTGACCACGGCGCTGAACGCATCGCGCGCGGCAATCCCGCATCTTTCCGCATCGAGCGCGGGACGCATCGTCAATACCGGCGCAATGGGCGCGATCCAGGCCGGCGCTGGCATGGGCGCCTATGCCGCCTCGAAGGCCGGCGTGCACCGCCTGACCGAAGCGCTCGCCGCCGAGCTCAAGGGCAAGATCACCGTCAACGCGGTGCTGCCCTCGATCATCGACACGGCAGCGAACCGCACCAGCATGCCGAAAGCCGATTTTGCGAAATGGGTGACGCCGCAGGAGCTCGCCGAGGTGATTCTGTTCCTCACCAGCGATGCCGCGAGCGCCGTGACCGGCGCGTTGCTGCCGGTGAATGGGCGGGTTTAGCTTTCCGCCTCCACCAGCTTCCGCAATACCGCCTTGAAGCGGATGCTGCGTTTGCCGGCGAGTGCGGTGGCTTCGCCTTCCGCACCGTCGCGGTCGTAGGTGCCGGAAAAGCCGACGCCGACCTCGTGGCCGCCGAACAGCGGCCGCTCGCCGATACTCGGCGTGTGCTCGCGGTTGACCAGTTCACCCTTCCACTTGCCGTTCGCCGCGGTGTAGGCGCCGATATAGTCGAAATAGGCATCGCCGCCGCGAATGCGGCCGTCATGCAGCATCATGACACCGGTATTGCCGCCGTCGATGCCGTCGAGCATGCGGATGTGGATGGAATAGAGGCCGTTGATGAGACCGTTCGGCCCGATTGCGCCGGGCGGCGGCGCATCGGCATCGTCGATCGGCGTCAAAATGCTGGTGAAGACGATGCCCGGCAGCGCATCGGTGCCGCCCTCGAAATGCACCTCGTTGCCGTGGTGGGCGCCCTTGAAGCGCATGATGACGTTATCGACCGGGAACATCGGCACATAACCGGGATCATGATTGTGCCGCGACATCTTCAACTCGGAAGAAATCACGCCGTCCTGCACGGTGTAGCCGCCGATGAAGGAAGAGCCGGAATTGCCGCCATAGAGCTTTCCGCTCGGGGTGGCGAACATGACGCCGCAACCGGTGCCGCGTACCGTCTTGAATGAGAACTTGTAAAGTCCGTTCAGCAACGTCATGGCCCACTGAAAAAGCAATATCCCCCGCGGATACTGCGATCCGCAGGGCATTTCCCCTCTTCCGCTTTGGCTTGTCCCTCCCGGAGAATAGCCGGTCGGACCGGCTGCGATCAAACGCTTTACGAAAATTGGGCTAGACTCGGGGCATTGAGTCGCGGCCGCGCCCGCCACGGAGCCCATCTTGGAAACCGCGCTTTACCTGCCCGTCAAACGCTTCCTCGAAAAGCTCGGCTTCGCCGTCAAGGGCGAGATCGGCGGCTGCGATCTGGTCGCGCTTTCCGGCGACGATCCGCCGGTCGTCGTAATCGGCGAATTGAAGCTCGCGTTCAATCTGGAGCTGGTGCTTCAGGCGGTCGATCGCGCCAGCGCTGCGGATGAGGTCTGGCTTGCGGCAAAGCTGTCGGCCCGCGGCAAGGGCCGCGAGAGCGACGCCCGCTACCGGAATCTGTGCCGACGACTCGGCTTCGGCATGCTAGGGGTCACCGATCGCGGCGACGTCGAGATCATCGTCAAGCCGCCGACGTCAGCGCCGCGCCGCGATCCCAAAAAACGCTCGCGGCTGGTGACCGAGCACCGGCGGCGGATCGGCGATCCCGTGCTCGGCGGCAGCACGCGCGCGCCGATCATGACGGCTTACCGGCAACAGGCGCTGGCCTGCGCGGCGGCGCTGTCCAACGGTCCGCAACGCGTGCGCGATCTGCGTCAGACCGTCCCGGACGCCGGAAAAATCCTGCTGCACAATGTCTATGGCTGGTTCGACCGCGCCGAACGCGGCATCTATGTACTGACCGATGCGGGCCGCGCTGCGCTAAAGCGTTGGCCGCAGCAGCCGGTGGATATCTCGGAGGCCGCCAATCCTGCGCCCTAAAGCGCGATGACACTGGGGGACGACATGATCGTGGTAACCGGGAGCGTGACAGCGCGGCAGGACAGTTTCGACGAGGTGAGAAAGCTCAGCCTGGAGCACGTGCATCGCTCGCGCACGGAGCCCGGCTGCATCTCGCACGCCGTGCATATCGACTGCGAGAACCCGCTGCGGCTGGTTTTTGTCGAACAATGGGCCGATCGCGCCGCGTTGCTCGCGCATTTTGCGGTTCCGGCGTCGCGCGAATTCGTCAAGGCACTGCAATCGCTGGCATCAGCCGCGACCACGATCGAAATCTACGACGCGACGAAATTAGAGAGGCTGTAATGCATGGCTGCATTGCCATGCTACTTTCATATTGCAATGCACAATACGGCTACCTAGATATCGCGCATCGATATGAGGGGCTCCATGAGCGAAGACTGGCAGACAAAATACGGCACACGTCGCGTGCGGCGCGATCCGCCCACCCTGGAGGAGGCGATTTTCGCTGCCGCAGGGATCACCGACGATCATGAGCAGCAGGCGGAGATCGCCGCTGCGCTGATGGGGATGCCCTACGAGCCGGTGCTTGCGGAAGTGAAGAAGACCAGCCGCCTTGCCGCCCGCTCCGCAACGCGCGTCATCGCCGGCGAACAGGGCGCGCAGCGCTCGGTCGTGGTGGAGCGCCGCGTGGTCCGCCGCTTCGGCAACGACAAGCGCACGGGCACCTGACCTCTTTCTTCCTTTTACCCGCCAATCAAAAAGGGCCATTCGCTGATCGGCGAATGGCCCTTTTTCATTTGTTTCCTCGGGCGTCAGGCGGCGCGGCCCCAGCCATACATCCGGAACAGCATGTTCCAGTAGGCGCGATTGAGATTGGCGATCGCGCGGGCGGCATCGACCGCGCCGAGCACTGCGCTGGTCGCCGGCTCCGGCTGATGATGCTGCGTGAGATCGATGATCCCCGTCGACTCGCCGTGGCTGAAGGTGAGATGCGCGCCAAACTTGTTGGCGAGCGCCTTCATCGCCTGGTTGTTGGCGCCGGTGGTGATGCGCAAATTCCTGTATCCCTTGGCGCGTGCTTCGGCGATCAGCTTGCGAAACAGGATGATGCCGACGCCCTGCCGGCGCACCGAGGCTTCCACGCTGAAGGCGATCTCCGGAATCAAATCCGGCGACTGCTGCGGCGGATGCAGTTCCGCAGCGCCGCGCACCACGCCATCCTCGAAATAGGCGATGATGACGGTGCCGTCGTCGGCGCATCTTTCGGCGTAGCGCTCAATGAAGCTGTCGTCCATGAAACCGTGGAAGCGGTCATGGCGGCTGGTCCGATCCAACCTCAGCAGATGATCGCGCAGCAGAGGCAGTTCCTCGTGCTGGCTGAGCGTCCGGACGCTGCCCCTGGCGCGCGTCGAACCGGTGATGGCTTCATGTCTCATAGTCAACTCCTCGTGGCAGCCCTCGAGGAGGCGTCGAATCCCTAGACCTCAAATATTGTGCATCGCATCATTCTTTTCAAGTCGTTGTCCCGCCTTAATTTTCGGCAAACTTCGATTAAGGATTCATTGATGTTCTGTGACGGTCAGGAGGCCCTATCAGAGCACCATTTGGGTCTGGGTGACGATGGCAACGAGCTTGCCGTCCTCGGTTTCCAGCCGGGTCTGCCATACCTGGGTACGCCGCCCGCGGTGCACCGGGGTGGCCGTCGCGATTACGGTCGCTCCCTCTTTGGCGCCGCCGATGAAATTGGTCTTGCTCTCGATCGTCGTGGTGCCTTTGGCGTCTTCCGGCAGGTTGATGACGGTGGCGGCCGCCCCGACCGAATCCGCCAGCGCCATCACGGCGCCGCCATGAATGGTGTGATGCAAGGTGCAGAGGTCCGGCCGCACCACCATTTTCGCGACCACACGGTCCTTGTCTGCCTCGGTGAATTTGACGCCCTTCAGTTCCGCAAAGGGCATTTTCATCGAGCTGATCTTTTCGAGCGGCGTCATCGGTCCTCCGGCCTTGGCAGGGTTGTTTGGCGAGAATGGACGCGGCGCGTAAGCAAGGCAATGACGTCCGAGGTAATGGCCGCAGTGACACGCGGCTGCTAATTCTGCATATCGTGCGCCATGCGAAATTTCCCTCCCCGCCGGATCGTGTGCCTGACCGAAGAAACGGTGGAGACGCTCTACCTGCTCGGCGAGCAGGACCGCATCGTCGGCGTATCAGGTTATGCGGTGCGACCGCCCCAGGTTCGGCGCGAGAAGCCGCGGGTGTCGGCCTTCATCTCGGCGGACATTCCAAAGATTTTGGCGCTGGAGCCGGATCTCGTTCTGGCGTTCTCCGATCTACAGGCCGGCATCGTCGCCGACCTCGTGCGATCGGGCGTTGCGATCCACGTCTTCAACCAGCGCGACATTGCCGGGATTTTGGCGATGATCCGGACGTTGGGCGCGATGGTGGGCGTTGCGGAACGCGCGGAGCAACTGGCGGCCGGCTTTGAGGCAAGGCTTGCGAGCGTCGCATCGACGCCCCGCGCTTCTGCGAAGCCAAAAGTCTATTTCGAGGAATGGGACGATCCGCTGATCAGCGGCATCGGCTGGGTTTCCGAACTCATCGAGATCGCCGGCGGCGAGGACGCGCTGCCGAAATTGCGCCTTCAGCAAGCGGCGAAGGATCGCATCATCCTGCCCGACGTCGTGCGCGAAGCCGCGCCGGACGTGATCCTCGCGTCCTGGTGCGGCAAGAAAGTGGTGCCCGACCGTATCCGGCAGCGCCCGGGCTGGAGCGACATTCCGGCCGTACGCAACAATCGCATCATCGAGATCAAGTCGCCGCTGATTTTGCAGCCAGGGCCGGCCGCGCTGACAGACGGGCTCGATGCGATCGTGAAGGCGTTGTGGGAATGATTGCTCCTCATCCTGAGGAGCGGCCCCCCCAGGGCCGCGTCTCGAAGGATGAAGGCCACAGACGGGCCTGCATGGTTCGAGACGCGCTCCGCGCTCCTCACCATGAGGAGCAACTACATCTTCTCCACCCCGCACCATTCCGCGATGAACAGCGCAGTCGCCTTCGTAGACTTCCGCAGCGACTCCAGGTCGACATATTCGTTGAAGCCGTGCATCGCCTCGCCGCTGGCGCCGAAGCACAGACTGGGGATGTTGTAGTTCAGCCCGTAGAAGCGCGTATCGGTCAGCGCAGTGAAGGCGAGGTCCTTGACCGCGCCGCCATAGACCACCGCATGGGCTTTGCCGAATGCGGCCTCGGGCGCGGCGGAATCCTTCAGCTCATAGCCTTCCGACAAAAAGCCGGACCACTCGACCTCGGGCGGGTTGTTGGAGAGGAAGCGATGGTCGCGCGAAGCGGCGGAGACGCACGCCAAAATCTCCTTCTGGCACTCGGCCACCGACCAGCCCGGCAGGATCGCGATCCGGCAATCGACGTCGCACCAGGCCGGCACGCTGGAAGCCCAGTCGCCGCCCCTGATGATGCCGGGGTTGAAGTTGATCGGGTGCGTCAGCGTCTTGAAATGGCGATCGGCCTTGGCGCGCTCGTTCCATTCGGCCTCGAGCTTTTGCAGCGCGTGGATCAGGTGATAGGCCGCCATGATCGCATTCGAGCCCGAGCCCATCTGCGCCACATGCACGGGAATGCCGCGCACGCGCAGGCGGAACCAGATCACGCCGACTTGCGAGCGCACCATGTTGCCGCCGGTAGGTTCCGGGATGAAGCAGGCATCGGCGCGATAGCCGCGCTGCAAGGTCGAGAGCGCGCCGACGCCGGTGCTCTCCTCCTCGATCACGCTCTGGAAATGAATTCTCGCGGTGGGCTTGAAGCCCGCGGCCTTGATCGCATCGAGCGCGTAGAGCGCGCCGATGGTGCCGGATTTCATGTCGCAGGCGCCGCGGCCGTACATCCGGCCGTTCTTGATGACCGGCGAGAACGGCGGCGTCTCCCACATGTCGAGCGGGCCTGCCGGCACGACGTCGCAGTGGCCCTGTAGGATCAGCGATTTGCCGGCATTGTTTTGCGGCCGGTAGGTGCCGACCACGCTGCGCGCTTTGGAAAAATCATGCTCGATCGGGCCATAGCCGCGCAGATCCTTGAGATCGTCGAGGTCGAGGTGCCAGTCGTCGACTTCATAGCCGCGCTGGCGCAGGAGATCCCCGATCATGTCCTGGCATGGCCCCTCCGCGCCGCGAGTCGAGGGGATCGCGACGAAGTCGGCGGTGGTCGCAAGCTGCGCATCGAAACCGGCATCGACGGCGTCGAGGATTCTTTGTTGGGTGTCGGCGTTCATTGTCGTTGATGTCCCCTGTTGTCGGCCTCAAGGGCCGATCAAAGCACATTTTGGTGGGGCCTGTGGAGGCCGCCGTCGCTTTCAGAATCACAGGCGTGCCCGTACAATTTGCCGCAACGCCTCGCCCGGAGACGCCGGATGAACGTCAACCGCAATGTGCTGTATCTGATCATCGCTGTACTTGCGATCGCAGTCGGCGTGCTCAGCTACCAGCTCCATGAGGCAAGGAAGAAGCCGGAAGGCTTTCAGATCAATGTCGGCCCCGACGGCCTGAAGATACAGAGCAAGTGATGCGGATATTTTCGTCGATTGCAGCATTGGCGCTGCTGGCTTTCGCGGCCCCAGCGCACGCGCAACAATCCGTTATGCGCGAAACCGATATCACCGACCTGCGTCTTGGCCAGCGCGTGCTGGTCGATGACGGTTCCTGCCCGGCCGGTCAGATCAAGGAAATCCAGGGTTCGCAGATGACGACGGCCGGCGTCGTGGCCACCCGAAAATGCGTGCCGCGGCTGGGACCGAAGCGGCGATAGAGCATGATCCGGACCCGAAGGGCCGCGTTAGCGCAAAGTGGATACCGGTTTTCCCTGCGACAAACGCGAAGCGTTTGCGCGGAGATCATGCTCAAACAAAAAATCTACCAGCTCCCGTATTGGCCGACGATGCCGCGCCAGAGCGCGCTGCGCTCGCGGGCAAATGACTCCTTGCCGACGCTGGCGTTCTTCGCCGCCGCCGTGATCACCATCACGAGTTTCAGTTCGGGATCGACGAACACCGACTGGCCGTAGACGCCGAGCAGCGCGAAGCGCCGCTTCTCGCCCGGGAACAGCCAGAACTGATAGCCATAGCCGAAGAACGGCGTCGCATTTTTCGGCCGGAAGCCTTCGGGCTGGCGGCGCCAGTCGGTGGCATCGAGCAGATATTCCTTCGGAACGATCTGTCTGCCGCCTGCTTCTCCGTCATTCGCGAGCAGGATTCCGAGACGGCCATAGTCACGCACGGTCGCGTTGAAGCCGCCCGATCCGGTTTCCGTTCCGTCCCTGCTCCTGACCCAGGTTGCGTCCTCCTCCGCGCCGATCGGCTGCCACAGCCGCGGCGTCAGATACTCGGTCAACGTCATGCCGGTCGCCGCATGCATCAGCACGGTGAGCGCAACCGTCTGGTTGGACGCGTAGTGAAAACGCGTGCCCTGCTCCACTTCGCGTTCCGTGAAGGCCCGCAGCGCCGTGATCGAGCCGGCCGACGCACGCAGCCTGCCGAACTTCGCAAGATCGTCGTTGCCGTCATAGACTTCCCGGAACGGCACGCCGGACGACATCCGCAGCATGTTGCGTATTGTCGTCTCCCCATAGGGATTGCCCGCCAGCTTCGGGACATATTTGGCGATGGTATCATCGAGCGAGGCGATCTTGCCCTCGCTCACGGCCATCCCGACTGCAAGGCTGACGATCGACTTCGCCATCGAGTGCGACACGAAGCGATGGTGCGCGTTGCGGTCATACTGATAGCGTTCGGCCAGCACCTGGCCGTCCTTGATCAGCAGGAATCCGGTGACGCGCTGGTGGGCGAGAAAATCGTCGAGCGAAAAGCTCTGTTTGTCGAAGCGGTATTCGATCCTCGGCTCGCTGGCCGCCTTGGGCAACGCCAGCGGCGTCCCGTGCTTCAGCGTGTAGACCGGAAGGATCTTTTCGACATTGCTGAACGAGCCGACCCGGACGTTCTCGTCGTAATACCAGGTCGCACGTGTCCCGATGGGGTAGCCTGAGGCCTTGCCGAGCAGTTCCTCGTCCGGCGCCGCCGCAGCAGGCGAGCAAAGCGCAAACGCCAGGCAAGCGAATATCGCATTGCGCCGCATCGTTTCCCCCAAACGCGATTGCCGGCCATCAAGGGCCGGCTTGGGGATCAACAGGGACATGGAAGATGCCGAATGTCGAGTTATGGCTTGGCCGGCTCGAACATGCATTGCAGCGTCGGCTTGGCGATCTTGGTGAAGGTGGCCGAAATCTGCGACTGCTTTGCCGGCGGCACCCAATCGGCCTCGATGGTCGGCACGCCGGTCTCGCTGATGCCGCGCAGCAGCGCTTCTCGCAGATCGTTGTCCTCGACGGTGGCGGCAGCGTAATCGTGCAGGCAACCGCAGACAGCTTCCGGATGCTGCCAGCGGCCGATCATGTGCGGGGCGCAGGCGCGAACGAAGTCGCCGCGCGGATCGGGAAATTTCAACGTTGACCGGAACGAGACCTGAGCCTGCGCCGAGCCGGCAAGGATGATGGTGGAGGCGATGACGGCAGTACAAAGACGAAGAAACATGATGGCCTTAACAACCTGACTTTGGACTGGCTCGTCTTACCGTGCAGCAACCACGAGGGCCGGTGCCGGGGTCACAACCGGCGAGCCGTTATAGGAGAAGGCGCCGACGCCGGGCAAACCCTGATCAACCGAACCCGCCATCGAGGGACCCGCCAAGGTGAAAGCGAAGGCAAGAATGAAGCTGACGGTCCGCATCTAAGGTCTCTCCGGGTTCGGCTGCCGGCACTTCGGCCGTTTCGTTGCCCGGGTTGATAACCAATGGTTGTTTCCGGACATCTGCTCGACAAGCGGAAAATGGTTTCGTTGCCCAGGAGAATTGTTTCGTCGCACCGGTTTCGACGAAACATTGCGAGGAAAAAATCAACGATTTCAAAGAGGGAAATAGCCTCCAATGGCCGAGCCAATGTCGTTCAGCGGCCGATTCCGAAGCCCCAATCCTGCCACGGCGGAATGCACTTTTCTCCTGTGGAGGAACCCCTGTCGCCATGAACCTCAATCGCTGCGTCACCGACTCACCCGACGACGGGCAACCGGGGGCACAGTTGCGCGTTATGACCTCTCACATCAGCGAAAGGATCGCAGTCGTGGGCAATGGCAACAACGACGTTGGCAAGACCACCCCGACCCGCAAGACCGGACAGCCGAATGTGCAGATGAGCGGCGGCTCTACCGGGAAGCGGACCGATCAGCAAATGCAGGCAGCGCAGCCGCAAAATTGCGGCGCGATGTCCCAACAGGGCAGTTTCAGCTTCCACGGCAATGAGGCGGCGCCGCAGAAGCTGGTTCGGCTGGTGGGGTGCCACGGCTCCGAGGCGGCTGGCGAACCCTGGGTCCGGCGCCCCGCAAGGCGCTGATCCCTGACTTGAGGTTCGGCCCCTTACTGAATGAATTCACCGCATTTCTGCACGGCGGCGTCGGCGGCCCCCCAGGGCATGATCGGCACCGATGAGGTCGAATTCTTCGGTGAGCCTTCGATCAGCTTGTCCGAATACACCATGTAGACCAGCACGTTGCGTTTGGAATCGCAGCCGCGGACGATCTGCATCTTTTTGAAGAACAGCGAGCGGCGCTGGCGAAACATGTCCTCGCCCTGCCCCGACTTGCTCTTGAAACGGATCGGACCGATTTGGCGGCAGGCCAGCGAGATGTCCGAAACCTCTTCGGCAAGCCCCAGCCAACCCTTGAAACCGCCCTTTTCCGGTATCGTGAAATGACAGGCGACGCCCTCGACCTCGGGGTCGTCGACGCCATAGGTCGCAAGCTTGTCGTTCGGGCTCAGGAATTTGAATACGGTCGAGCGGCGGAAGATCAGGTCCGGCTCATCAGCCGCGACGGCCGTGGAGGCGGACGAAAACACCACAAAAGACGCCAATGCCGCCGCCAGCCAGGCCCGGGATTTTTGCTTTTTGTCATATGGATGGGTGGCACGCGATGGCATGAAAGGCTCCGTGGGTGATGCTCGCGGCCTATGTAGTGCCAAAAGGGCCCGCAGGAAGGCGGCGCGGTAGCGGGCGACCGGCGCGGTTTAACCGAATGTGAGGCTTTTTTGTTACGGTGGGAACGAAAACCGCGACATCTAGAGGCCTTGTTCTGGTGAACGTTATAGGCGTCTGCGACAACCAACACATACTGAGGGCCGGGATTCCCAAAGGATTATGCGCGTGAGCGGGCATCGGATTTCTATCGCGGACACGGCCACCGGGCGTTTTTGGAAAGTGGCAGTCTTGACGGCAGCCGGCACGATCGGCGCCACCTCGCAATCCGAGGCTGCCCTGTACTACTGGCAGGACTACGACCCCGGCTATTATCGGCCCGTCCAGCCTGTCCCGCAACGCAAGCGCGCGCGCAAGGCCACCGACAAGAAAAAAATGGAGAAGGCCGAAAAGGAAACCGGCGCCAAGCCGGTCGGCCCGCTGATCATTGCGATCTCGGTCGAAAAGCAGCGCGTAAGGGTTTACGACGCCAACGGGTTCTTCGCGGAAAGCCCGGTCTCGACCGGCACCAAGAGTCATCCGACGCCGATGGGTGTGTTCAGCATCATCCAGAAGCACAAGATGCACCATTCCAACATCTATAGCGGTGCGCCGATGCCGTACATGCAGCGGATCACCTGGTCGGGTATCGCAATGCATCAGGGCGTGCTGCCGGGCTATCCGGCCTCGCACGGCTGCATTCGCATGCCGATGGCATTTGCCGTGAAGATGTGGAACTGGACCAGGATGGGCGCGCGCGTGATCGTGACTCCCGGCGAAATCACGCCAAGCGCTTTCTCGCATCCCCTGCTCGCGACGCAGAAGGTGGTGCCGGTGGCCGGCGACATGCCGCAGGTCGACGCGCCGGTCGGCATCAAGTCGGACAAGGGCGCTGATGCGCAGCCGGCGGCCAAGACGAGCGATAGCGCCGATGCCGGGCTCGAACTGCGATCGACGGTCGGCCATGCCCTGACCCAGACGGCGGATGCAAGCGGCTCCATGCCCGCCCGCGCGGCCGTCACGATGTCCGATGCTTCTCCTGCCGCAGCTTCCGGCGAGACGAAGACGGCGGCTGCCGCAGCCAAGCCGGAAGTGACCAAATCGGACGAAGCAAAGCCGGAAACGGCGAAGGCCGCCGACCAAGTTCCCAAGAGCGTCGACACTGCGGTGTCCGAAGAGAAGCCGGCCGAGACCACGGCCGCCGATCATTCGACGGCAAAAGCCGAGATCAGCGCCAAGCCGCAAGAGAAGGCGCCCGAGAAGATCGAAGCCGAGGCCAAGGCCGAAGCAACTGCCGGGGTTGCAAAGCCCGACGCCGCCAAGCCGGAAACGGCCAAGACGGATGAACCGAAAGCGGCCGACAAGCCTGCCGAGACCAAGCCCGCCGAGACCAAGGCTGCGGATGCACCCGCCGACGTCAAGAAAGACCCCTCGCGCCTGCCGGGCGTCGCGAAGAACGAACTGAAGCGCGAGGGCCAGGTCGCCGTGTTGATCAGCCGCAAGGATGGAAAGCTCTATGTGCGGCAGAATTTCAAGCCGGTGTTCGAAGTACCGGTGACGATTGCACCGAGCGAGCGCCTCTTGGGTACGCACGTCTTCACCGCTGAGGTCGACAAGAGCGACACCAACGCGCTGCGCTGGTCGGTGCTTTCGATGCCGGTCACGGCACGCAACGCGCAGAAGAACGACGAGGGCGAGCGCGCCTCGCGCCGCCGCAAAGGCGCGGCCGCGGCTCCCGCAGAGGCGAAACCGGTGCCGGCGCCCAACAGCCCGGCCGAAGCGCTGGACCGCATCACCGTGCCGGCGGACGCTATGGCCCGCATCGCCGAGGTGCTTACCAGCGGCAGTTCGATCATGGTGTCCGACCAGAGCATCAACGCGGGCGGCGAAACCGGCGAAGGCACGGAATTCATCGTCAGGCTGCGGTAGCGGCGGATTGACGGCTGGGGTAGACCTCGGCCGGCATGATGAGTTCTCCTCCGGACGCGCCGCCCGAAACGGCGTCAGCAGACAATTTCGACCGATTGACGTTTCTCGGCTGGCGCTGGGGACTGGCTGCGATCGTCGCCGGCCTTGCAGCCTCATTCTTCCTGTTCGGCTACGCCGTGATCTACTGGCGCAATGCCGACATGGATTTCATGGTGATCCACAGCGCGCTCGCGCTGAATGACGGCAAGCCGCAATATTTTTTCGATCACACCGCCTACCTGACGATCCTGTCGACCAAATGGTGGTTCGCGCTTCTGCACGCCCTCGGCCTGCTGGATGCATGGTCGCTATCCTCCATCCCCCCCGCATCCGATGCGGCCGCCTTCGACGCCGCGATGACGCAAGCGGTACGCGCCGGCCGTTTGCTGGTCTTCCTGATCGCGACCGGCTGTGTGCTGATCTTTGCCGGGCTGATGCGCGCGGTGGTGCGCGACTGGCGCGTGGCGATGCTGGCAACGCTGGCCTTTGCCTTTTCCGGGGGCGTTGCCGTGCATTTGCGCATCCTGCGCAGCGAGCTCGTCGCGGCATGCCCCGTCATTTTTGCGCTTCTCGTCCTGATCATCGCCGGCCGCCGTGCCACTGTCGGCCGCCCGCTTGCGCTGGCGCTGGCCGCCGCGCTCTGCATGATCGGCATGGAAAACAAGGTGCAGGTCATCCTTCTGATCGGCGCACTGCCTTTTCTCGTGCTGCCGTTCGGAAGCCGTGAAAGCGCGAGCGTCCCGTTCTGGCGCAATACACCGTCCGCATGGGTGGCAACCGCCATTTCAGCGGCCGTGGCCGCCGCTGCACTCTGGATCGCCTCGCCGCTGATCGCCGCCGGGTTCGATCGCGCGCTGTTCGAAGCCGCGCAATTCCGCCCTATCCTGTTTGGACGCTACGGCGTCTATCAGGTCGCGCTCGCTTTGGTGATCGCCGGCTGCATGATCGCCTATGCCGCGATCTGGCGCGTCAGCGTCGCCGAGACGCTGACGTCGATGCTCGCGATGATCGCGGCCGCCGCACTCGCTCTCTTGTTGCTCTATGCCGCATATGACGGACGCAACGTGATCGCCGTCATGAACCCGGTCGAGAAGATGCTGGTGTTTGCCGATGCCAGCGGCAGCGGTGCAACCGGGCTGTCGGGCGTTCTGGCCGTGCTGCTACAAGGTATCGGCTCCGTTCTCGCCCGCTACACCTTCTTCCTGCACTCCTCGCCGCGTCCGACGGTATTCCTGGTCTGGCTCATCATCCCCGGCCTCGTGGTGGCATGGCGGCGCGGCGACCGGCTCGTCGTGCTGCAATCGTTGATGCTGCTATTGGCGGCGATCGGCATCGACGCGCTGGGCGTGCGGCGCGGGTTGAAGGCGGAGTATTTTATCTTCACCGACCCGCTGATTATTCTTTCCGGGGCCATCCTGCTCGATCGTCTGAGCGATCTTCGTTTCAACAAATGGGCGTACGCCGTCGGCATGACGCTGTTCGCGCTGCATCTCGCCGTCGGTCAGGCGGAGCCGGTCAAATACGCGTTCAAGCGCACCGGGCCGCAATCGATCTGCGAATGGAACAGATATTATGTCCCGTTTCTGCCGCTGCCGTGGTGCCCGCCGCGCGCATAACGGCTTGTTGAAAAGCAGTTGACCTGCGGCTGGGCTATTCTGAAGGTTGGCGTCACCTGAGGGATGACCATGATCGACCGCAGGATATTTGTCGCGGCAGCGTTGGCTGCGATTGTCGAACCGTCATATTCGCGCACCGCTCTGGCGCAGGGCGCCGTCAGCAGGATCACGGCTTACGCCTTTTCATTCCCGGCACTGGCCGGTGGCGACATCAGGCTGGCGGAGTACACCGGCCGCCCGCTGCTCGTGGTCAATACCGCTTCGCTCTGCGTCTACACCCCGCAATATACCGGCTTGCAGGAGCTGTGGACCGAGTTCTCCGGCCGCGGCCTTGTCATCGTCGGCGTGCCCTCCAACGATTTCGGCGGACAGGAACCGGGCGGCGCGACCGAAATCACGGAGACCGCACATCATCAACACGGCGTCACCTTTCCGATGGCCGCCAAGGCCGTGGTCAAGGGTCCGGCCGCGCACCCCTTCTACAAATGGGCGGCGGAAGCGCGGCCCAAGGAGGTCCCGCGCTGGAACTTCCACAAATACCTGATCGGCCGC
Organism: Bradyrhizobium lablabi; assembly: GCF_018129385.1. Lineage (GTDB taxonomy): Bacteria > Pseudomonadota > Alphaproteobacteria > Rhizobiales > Xanthobacteraceae > Bradyrhizobium > Bradyrhizobium lablabi_C. The sequence goes on along the minus strand of NZ_JAFCLN010000005.1, from coordinate 230,123 downwards.
GACGGCTATATCGCAGATGTGTTCCCGGAAAGCGTGGCGCCCGGCGATACGCGCGTGAAAACCGCCGTCGCTCGGGCGCTGGCCGCCAGTTGAATTAGCCCCGTAGTTAACCGGCCCCCACGACAAATCGGGGACTGTGTCCTCCCTGCGTTGGCGGGGCCGCTCCAACTAGGGTAATATGCTGACGGGGCGGAGGTTCGGGTCAGGCAGAAATGGCACCGGACGACAGGGAAACTTTTAGGGAAAACACCATGCGTATTGCGGCAGGTATCATTTTCGCCGGCACGGTCTCGTTGCTGACGTCGAGCGCGGCATGGTCGCAGACGCCTCCCGCCGCCAAGAGTGCGGCGCCCGGCGCGCCTCAGGCCGCTGCCGCTCCGCAGGCAGCACCCGCCCCGGCTCCAGTCGCCGTAAAACAGCCGCCGCAGCCCGCACGTGCCGCCTGCACCAATCCGAATGCCCTCGGTGTCGGCCGCACCGTCGAGATCGACACGACCGGCGGACCGGGTTTCGGCTTCGAGCATTTCAAGACGCTCGACTTCCTGCGCGACAAGGAAGTGGTGCTGACGTTCGACGACGGTCCGTGGCCGGTCAACACGCCGGCCGTACTGAAGGCGCTGGCGGAAGAATGCACCACCGGCATCTTCTTCACCATCGGCAAGCACGCCACCTACTATCCGGAAATCCTCAAGCAAGTGTACGCCGCGGGCCACACCGTTGGCACCCACACCTGGTCGCACCAGGCGCTGGTCAACAAGAAGCTCAACGAAGAACAGCGCAAGGAAGAGATCGAAAAGGGCTTTGCCGCCGTGAAATGGGCGCTCGGCGGCGTTTCGCCGGCACCGTTCTTCCGCTTCCCCGCCCTACAGCATCCGCCGGAGATGGTCACCTATCTCGGTGAACGCAACATCGCGATGTTCTCCTGCGATCTCGACTCCTTCGACTTCAAGGCCAGGAACGCGCAGCAAGTGATCGACACCGTGATGCGCAAGGTCGACAAGCTCGGCAAGGGCATCATCCTGATGCACGACTTCCACAAGCATACCGGCGAAGCCGTGCCCGAACTTCTCAAGCGCCTGAAGGCCGGCGGCTACAAGGTGGTCGCGATGCGGGCCAAGGAGCCGGTGCAGGTGATCGCAAAGTATGAGGAAGAGGTCATCAAGGATCTCAAGTTGCCGACCGTGAGCTCGCGCCCGGTGTCCAGCGTCGTCACCACGGTTTCGGAATAGGCTTCGACAGCCCACCAACATGGCGCTGCGCATCGACGGCTATGTCATCGTCTCCGCCGACGGCATGCTGGCGAATGCGCAGAACGTCATGCCGGACGAATTGAAGTTCGAGGGCGACAAGCAATTCTTCAGTGCCGCGCTCGACCATGCCGACCTGATCGTGCATGGCCGAAACTCGCATGAGCAGCAACCGAATTCGCCGAAGCGCAGGCGGATCGTCCTGACCCGCAGGATCGAGGCGACCGCGCCCGATCCGGAATATCCCAGGGCGCTGTTGTGGAATCCCGACGGCGCTTCATTCGAGACTGCCTGCGAGCAGGCAGGCGTCACCTCCGGCACCGTCGCCATCATCGGCGGCCCCGGCGTGTTCGGCATGTTCATGGACCGCTACGACACGTTCTGGCTGTCGCTCGCGCCAAACGTGCACCTGCCGGGCGGCGAGCCCTGCTTTCCCGGCGTGCCTGAGCGCACGCCGCAGCAGGTGCTGGCGTCACACGGCCTGAAGGCGGGTCCAACGCAGATGCTCGATCCTGTGGATCAGGTCTCCGTCACACCATGGCGGAGGGTGGCCTAGTACCGCGAACGAGCGCCAATCCTACTGTGCATGGGGTTGTTTTGCGATTTTTTGAACCGGGCTCAATTTCCCAGAGCGCTACACGTCCCCATACGCCGGCTCGACCGAGCGCGGGCCCTTGCCATAGCCGGCGATGATGAAGAGCGCGCCGATCAGCGACAGGTTCTTCAGGGCATCGATCAGCGTCTTCGCATTCTCGGGCGGTGTCTGGTTCCAGAAATCATGGAAGTAGAACGTTGCGAAGCAGATGAAGATGATCATCAGGATGGCGAAGAAGCGCGCGCCGAAGTTGAGTGCGATCAAGAGGCCCGCGATGATCTCGAAACCGCCGACCCCGATCGCCAGCATCTGCGGCGTCGTCATGCCGGTCATGGTTTCGAGCTGGGCGGTGTAGGGCGCAAGCAGCGAGGGGATCGTTACTTTCGAACCGATGTAGTCGGCCGTCGGCTGGATGCTGAACAGCTTTGTCGCGCCGGTGTAAATGAAAAGCACGGCGAACAAGACCCGCCCGAAAGTAATGAACGCTGGCATAATCGTCCCCTCAAAATGCAAATGCGGCAAGCCGCGCAAACCATTATGAGCGTTCCGCTTTCGCTTTTCAAACGATCAAATCACGCCTCGCAAACAGGAACCGTTCAAACCCGCCATCAGCCGAACAAACTCGGCTGCTGGCGACCTGCCCGCTCCTGCGCCTCGACCGCCGCCACCGCCGTCATATTGAGCACGCCGCGCGCGGTCACCGAGGGCGTGAGAATGTGGGCCGGCCGCGCCGGGCCGATCAGGATCGGGCCCACCGGAAGAGCGTCCGCCAGCGCCTTGATCATCTGATAGGCGACGTTGGCGGTGTCGAGGTTCGGCATGATCAGGATGTTGGCCTCACCCTCCAGTTGCGATTGCGGCAGGATCAGGTTGCGCGCGGCCTGCGACAGCGCGGTGTCGCCCTGCATCTCGCCATCCGCCTCGATCTCCGGGTGCTTGTCCTTCAGGATCTGGGTCGCCCGCCGCATCTTGCGCGAGGACTCGGTATCGTAGCTGCCGAAATCGGAATGTGACACGAACGCGATCTTCGGCTTGATGTTGAAGCGCTGGACATGCACCGCCGCCAGCGAGGCCATTTCCGCGAGTTCCTCCGCGCTCGGGTTCGGCCGCACCTGGGTATCGGCGATGAAATGAGCGCCCTTGCTGGTGATCATCAACGCGAGCGCCGCGTAGTCGCTGATACCCGGCAGGAAGCCGATGATCTCGCGCACGTGCCGCAGATGGCTCATGTAGCGGCCTTCGACACCGCAGAGCATGGCATCGGCCTCACCGCGCATCACCGCAAGCGCCGCGATCACCGTGTTGTTGGTGCGCACCACCGTGCGCGCCGCATCCGGCGTGACACCGCGCCGGCCGGCGACATCGATATAGGACTGCACATAGGAGCGATAGCGCGGGTCGTCCTCGGGGTTGACGAGGTCAAAGTCCTGGCCGGCCTTGATCGCGAGGCCGAAGCGCTTGATGCGCGTCTCCACCACCGAGGGACGCCCGACCAGGATCGGCCGCGCCAGCTTTTCTTCCAGCACCACTTGCGTGGCGCGCAGCACACGCTCGTCCTCGCCTTCGGCATAGATCACGCGCACCGGCTGGGTCTTTGCCTTGGCAAACACCGGCTTCATGACGAGGCCGGAGCGGAAGGCGAAGCGCTCCAGCAGCGCGCGATATTCATCAAAATTCCTGATCGGACGCGTCGCGACGCCGGAGTCCATCGCGGCCTTCGCCACCGCCGGCGCGATCCGCAAAATCAGCCGCGGGTCGAACGGGCTCGGGATCAGCGAGCCCGGGCCGAACCCCTGCGTCTCGCCGGTGTCAAAACCATGCGCGACTGCGTCCGACGGCGGATCGCGCGCAAGCTGCGCGATCGCGTCGACCGCGGCGTGCTTCATTTCCTCATTGATCGCGGTGGCGCCGACATCGAGCGCGCCGCGGAAGATGAAGGGAAAGCACAGGACGTTGTTGACCTGGTTCGGGAAGTCCGAGCGTCCAGTGCAGATCATCGCATCGGGGCGAGCCTTGCGCGCCTCGTCCGGCATGATCTCCGGCACCGGGTTGGCAAGCGCCATCACCAGCGGCTTGTCCGCCATCTGCTTGACCATTTCGGGCTTCAGCACGTTGGGCGCCGACAACCCCAGGAAGATGTCGGCGCCGCCGATCACGTCGCCGAGCACGCGTGCGTTGGTCTTCTGCGCGTAGACCGCCTTCCAGCGGTCCATCAGCGTGTTGCGGCCCTCATGCACGACGCCGTCGATATCGCAGACCCAGATGTTCTTGCGCTGCGCACCCATCGACACGAGAAGGTTGAGGCAGGCGATCGCCGCGGCACCCGCGCCGGAGCAGACGATCTTCACATCAGGCAGTTTCTTGCCGTTGAGCATCAGCGCATTGACGATCGCCGCGCCGACGATGATGGCGGTGCCGTGCTGATCGTCGTGGAATACCGGGATCTTCATGCGCGCCTTGAGCTGCGCCTCGATCTCGAAGCATTCCGGTCCCTTGATGTCCTCCAGATTGATGCCGCCGAAGGTCGGCTCGAGCGCCGCCACCGTCTCGACCACCCGCTCGATGGTATCGGCGCCGATCTCGATGTCGAACACGTCGATACCGGCAAACTTCTTGAACAGGACCGCCTTGCCTTCCATCACGGGCTTCGACGCCAGCGGTCCGATGTTACCGAGCCCGAGCACGGCAGTGCCGTTGGAGACGACCGCCACCAGATTGGCGCGGGTGGTCAGCGAAGCCGCTTCCGCCGGGTTCTTGGCGATTTCGGTGCAGGCCGCCGCCACGCCCGGCGAATAGGCCAGCGCCAGGTCGCGCTGGTTGGCGAGCGGCTTGATGGCCTGGATCTCGAGTTTTCCCGGCCGCGGCAGCCGGTGATAGGCCAAGGCTGCGGAATGGAGTTCTTCAGAACTGGACGACATACACGCTCCCCGCGGGCTTCCTCGACCCCGCCGTAGGATGTCGGCGGTTTGTCTTCGTTTTGCGGCAGATTGGGCCGGATGTGAAGCATGCGCAACCACTTGATGCAATATCCGAAAGCAGCGGGTCAACAATGAGCCGGATCGACCAAAATCGCCAAACCGGCTACCATGAACGTCCCTCCTCCCGCGGTCATTTGGACCCGACAATATGGCAGGTTCGCCTGTGCTCAATCGGTAATCGGAGCTGACCGGATGGTGAAGATTTTGGGCGGCGTGCTCGCCGCCATTGCGATCGCGGTCGGCGGCTTTTTCGGCATGCAATTCTACATGCAGCATCGCGTCGTCAGCGGGATCGAGGGCGCATTCGAACAGATTCGTGCGGCGGGCGGCAAAGCCAGCTACGGCAAGGTGTCGTTCGACCTGTTGAGCCGTACCGTGACAGTCGCCGACATTGCTACCCAATCGTCGGCGCAACCTCCGGCAAATATCAAGATCGCTCGCATCGTCGCCTCAAACGTCTCTCAACAGGATGCGACACGGTTTTCTGCCGACAGCATTGAGGCCGCGGATGTCGAGGTCGCAGCTACGATCGGGACGCAGCCGGGCTCCTCCGTCACCTACAAGGCGCCGCTCATCACCGTGAAGGACTATTCCGGCCCGGCCGGCCTGCCACCGCAGCCAGCTTCCTCGTCGGCGATCGACCAATACCGCGCTGTCATCGGGCAGTTTGCAGGGATCAACGCGGCTTCGATCAGCATCGCCAGCATCGTCGGGACCATGCGCTTCGGCACCTCGCCACAGGACGGCACCTTCAGCTATGCCGGCCTTGAAGCGCAGGGCATCAAGGACGGCAAGATTTCCACCACGAAGGTCGACGGCTTCTCGTTCGCGGTAACGACGCTGGAAAAAGGCAGGCCGCAGAAGGTCGTGGGCGAGATGACAAATCTTGCGATGCTCGATTTCGATGCGATGGCGATTGCAGCGGCTATCGATCCACAGAATGCGAATGACGATCGCTATCGCCGCGTCTATCGGCAGGTCGCCACCGGCCCCTATACCATCACCGCCCCACAAGGCGTGCGCACGCGGATAGAAGGATTGACAGTTGACGATGTGGGACTGCGGCCGTCGCGGATGAAGCTCGAAACGCTGCTGGCGATGATACCGCCGGCAGGCACCACGCCCAGCCCGGCGCAGGCGCGCCAGATGATGGAGAATGTCGCCGGATTCTATCAAGGCTTGCGGATCGGAAATATGGAAGCACGCGACATCTCGCTGGAGATACCGGCGGGCGGCTCGAGCAAGCTATCGGCGATGCGGCTCAACTTGGAGGATGGCAAGGTTCGCGAGTTTGCCTTCGAAGGATTCGACACGAGCACGCCAAAAGGACCTTTCAAGGTCGGGCGCTTCGCGCTGAAATCCCTCGACCTCGCCGGCCTGATGCGATTTGGGGCACTGTATGCAACCCCGGCCCCGCCGCCTTCTCCGGACCAAGCGCTCGGTCTGTTGCCACTGCTTGAAGGCGTCGAGCTGAAAACCTTCGCCGCGCCGTTCAAGAACACCAGCAAGCGCATCACGATCGACACGATCAATCTGGATTGGGGACAATTCGTCGGGCCGATTCCGAGCAAGTTGCGACTGGCACTGAAAATGGCAGCCCCGCTCGATGCGAGCAATCCTGCACAGAAAATGCTGGTTGCGGCCGGCTTGGACACGGCAGTGCTGGACCTCGATCTCGGCGCGGCCTGGGCGGAAGCATCGCGCACGTTTGCACTTGAACCGGCGTCGCTCGAACTCGGCGGCGTCCTGAAGGCTTCGGTGCGGGTTTCGCTCGCCAACGTGCCTAAAGGAGCGTTCTCGCCCAATCTGGCGCAGGCAACGGCGGCGGCGGCGCAAATAGAGGCCGGAACGCTTGAGTTGGTACTGCGAGACACCGGCGGCGTCGACTTCACGGTCGCGCAACAGGCCCGTGAGCAAAACATCAGTCGGGAGGAGGCCCGAAGCGCCATTGCCGAGGGCTTGAGGACGGCCGGCAAGGAAGCTGCCACGACCAATCCCGATGCCGTGGCGGCAGCTCAGGCGCTCGCCCGCTTTTTCGAAACTCCCGGACAAACGCTGAACATCAAGCTTACGCCGCTCGGCAAGGTCCCGATGTTGCAGCTCATCCAACTATTGAAGACCGACCCGGTAGTGGCGCTGGCTCAGTTCCGGATCGAGGCTTCGACGGGTCTATAAGCTACTTCTTGTCGGGCAGATTGGTCCGGATGTGAAGCTCGCGCAACTGCTTCGGCGTGGCTTCCGAAGGCGCGCCCATCATCAGGTCCATTGCTTGCTGGTTCATCGGGAATAGCGAGATTTCGCGCAGGTTGGTGGTACCGCACAACAGCATCACAATCCGGTCAACGCCGGCCGCCATGCCGCCATGCGGCGGCGCGCCGTACTGGAAGGCGCGATACATGCCGCCAAAGCGGTCGACGACTTCCTGCTCGCCATAGCCTGCGATCTCGAACGCCTTCACCATCGCTTCCGGCTTGTGGTTACGAATGCCGCCGGAGGCGATCTCGTAACCATTGCAGGCGATGTCGTACTGGAACGCCTTGATGGTAAGCGGGTCCTGCGTCTGTAACGCCTCCAGCCCACCTTGCGGCATCGAGAACGGGTTGTGCGAGAAATCGACCTTCTTGTTCTCCTCGTCGTACTCATACATCGGAAAGTCGATAATCCAGGCGAGCTCGAACCGGTCCTTGTCGATCAGGTTCAATTCCTCGCCGAGCTTTGTGCGCGCGAGCCCCGAGAACTTCCAGAATTTTTCCGGATCGCCAGCGACGAAGAACGCGGCATCGCCTTCCTTGAGGCCAAGCTGAGCGCGGATCGCCGCCGTCCGTTCCGGTCCGATGTTATTGGCGAGGGGACCAGCGCCCTCGCCGCCCTCGCGCCACATGATGTAGCCGAGGCCCGGCTGACCCTCGCCCTGCGCCCAGGAGTTCATGCGGTCGCAGAATGCGCGCGAACCGCCACCGACGCCGGGGATGGCCCAGACCTGGTTCTTCGAGTCTTCCAGCATCCGCGCAAATACCTTGAAGCCGGAGCCGCGGAAATGCTCGGAGACCTCCTGCATCACGATCGGATTGCGCAGGTCGGGCTTGTCGGTGCCGTATTTGCGGATGGCTTCGGCAAAAGGAATCCGCGGCCAGCCTTTTGTGACAGGCTTGCCGTCGGCAAAGTCCTCGAATACGCCGGTGACAACCGGCTCCATCGCCGCAAACACGTCGTCCTGCGTCACAAAGCTCATCTCGACGTCGAGCTGGTAGAACTCGCCGGGCAAGCGATCGGCGCGCGGGTCCTCGTCGCGGAAGCAGGGCGCGATCTGAAAATACCGGTCGAAACCCGACATCATCAGGAGCTGCTTGTACTGCTGCGGCGCCTGCGGCAGCGCGTAGAATTTTCCAGGGTGGATGCGCGACGGCACCAGGAAGTCGCGCGCGCCTTCCGGAGATGAGGCAGTCAGGATCGGGGTCTGGAATTCGAAGAAGCCCGTCTCCTTCATGCGCCGGCGCATGGAATCGATGATCGCGCCGCGCGTCATGATGTTCTGGTGCAGCTTTTCGCGGCGCAGGTCGAGGAAGCGGTATTTGAGACGGATGTCCTCGGGATATTCCTGCTCGCCGAATACCGGCAGCGGCAATTCGCCGGCAGGCCCCAGCACCTCGATGTCGCTGACATAGAGCTCGACCATGCCGGTCGGCAGTTCCGGATTGTCGGTGCCCTCGGGGCGGCGGCGCACCTTGCCTTCCATCCGCACCACCCATTCGGAACGCAGCTTTTCGGCATCCTTGAACGCCGGTGAATCCGGGTCCGCCACGCACTGGGTCAGGCCGTAATGGTCGCGCAGGTCGATGAAGAGCACGCCGCCATGGTCGCGGATGCGATGGCACCAGCCCGACAGGCGAACGGTTTCGCCAATGTTGCTCTCGCGGAGCGCGCCGCAGGTGTGGGTCCGGTAACGATGCATGGAATTTCCAGAAAAAACAGATGTCGGAGGGGTCGAATCGGCGGCCAAAAGGCTGTTCCGAATTGCGGGAGGGTTTAGCCGAGGCGGCTAATGGCGGCAACCGAATGCGGAGGCGGTTTTGGGCTCGAAAAAGGCCGTCCGCGTGCCTATCTTGGGGCCATGACGGTGCATTTCCCCTTCGAGCACACCTATGCGGCGCTGCCAGCAAACTTTTTCGCGCGTGTCGCCCCGACCCCCGTAGCAGCCCCCCGGCTGATCAAGCTGAACCGGCCGCTGGCCGAGCAGCTTGGCCTTGATCCCGACCTGCTTTCGACCCCGGAAGGCGCCGAAATCCTGGCCGGAAAACGCGTGCCCGAAGGGGCCGATCCGATCGCCATGGCCTATGCCGGCCATCAGTTCGGACATTTCGTGCCACAACTGGGCGACGGCCGGGCCATCCTGCTTGGCGAGGTGATCGACCGCGACGGCGTCCGCCGTGATATCCAGCTCAAGGGTTCCGGCCCCACCCCGTTCTCGCGCCGGGGCGACGGCCGGGCCGCGCTGGGGCCGGTGCTGCGCGAATACGTCGTCAGCGAAGCAATGTTCAAGCTGGGCATCCCGACCACGCGTTCGCTCGCCGCCGTCATGTCCGGCGAGAGCGTGATGCGCGAAACCGTGCTGCCCGGCGCCGTGCTGACACGGGTCGCTGCGAGCCATATCCGCGTCGGCACATTCCAGTTCTTCGCCGCACGCGGCGATACCGACGGCGTGCGGCAGCTCGCCGACCACGTCATCGCCCGCCACTATCCTGATCTGGCGCAGGCCGACCGCCCCTATCACGCGCTGCTGGACGCAGTGATCGCCCGACAGGCGAATCTGGTCGCGCAATGGCTTTTGGTCGGCTTCATCCACGGCGTGATGAACACCGACAACACCTCGATTTCCGGCGAGACGATCGATTACGGCCCGTGCGCCTTCATGGACGAATATAATCCGGCGACGGTATTCTCCTCGATCGACGAGATGGGCCGCTACGCCTATGGCAACCAGCCGCGCATTGCGCTGTGGAATTTGACGCGTCTGGCCGAATGCCTGCTGCCGCTATTTTCCGACGACAAGGACAAGGCGATCGAGCAGGCCCAGTTCGCGCTCGGCGCCTTCGCGGAAAAATTCACCGAGGCCTATCAGGCAGGCTTGCGGCGAAAGGCCGGCCTGTTCACGGCGCGCGACGGCGACGAGGCCCTGGTGCAGGATCTGCTCGACGCCATGACGAAGAACCAGGCCGACTTCACCCTCACCTTCCGCCGCCTCGGCGACATCGCCGCCGATCCGGCCAACAGCGAGCCGGTGCGCGAATTGTTCGTCGATCCCACGGCGTTCGACCCCTGGGCCGAACGCTGGCGCCAGCGGATCGCAGAGGAGCCGCAATCAGCCTCCGAGCGGCAACTGGCGATGCACCGCGTCAATCCCGCCTTCATTCCGCGTAACCACCGCATTGAGGCCGTGATCCAGGCAGCGGTCTCCAATGACGATTTTGCGCCGTTCGAAGAGCTTTTGACGGTGCTGTCGAACCCCTATGAGGACCAGCCGGCGTTCGCGGCCTACGCCGAGCCGCCCGAGCCGCACCAGCGCGTGCACCAAACGTTCTGCGGCACCTGAGGCGTTAACCGCGCTTGTTAAGCGCGCGTCCACCATTCAATCGTGCGCTTTCGGCCGCAATTGCCCTAATTAAGATTCGATCAACATGACCCCGACAAGTCTAGGAACTGTTGGGGAGAATTGTCATGGACGCGTTTGCGATTGAGTTTATCGGGCTCGCGATGGTTGCATTGTGCCTCGCCGTGCTCGCCGTTCCATCGGGACGACGGCCGTCCCGGCGCATGCGGCACCACTGATTATTGAGGCACACCGCCGGTTCGGTGGCCTTTTCCGGCCGACCGGCCATGCGGATCCGGCTTCAAGCCGGCCGCGGCAAGGAAAAATACAGGGCATAAATGCCCCGCAAGACCCTTGACAGACCAGCGCTTTCGGCAGAACGCCTGTCGGACGCGTCATGGACTGTTCATGGATCTGATCACTACCACTTCCGAGCTGGCGGCGGCCTGCGCCCGGCTCGCAAAACACCCCGTCATTACGGTCGATACCGAGTTCCTGCGGGAGACGACCTACTACCCCCTGCTCTGCGTCGTGCAGATGGCGAGCCCGGAGGAAGCAGTCGTCATCGACACGCTGGCCGAGGGCATCGAGCTGAAGCCGTTCTTCGATCTGATGGGCAACGAGGCGGTGCTGAAGGTGTTTCACGCCGCCCGCCAGGACATCGAGATCGTCTGGCACCAGTCCGGCACCATCCCGCATCCGATCTTCGATACCCAGGTGGCGGCGATGGTGCTCGGCTATGGCGACAGCATCGCCTACGACCAGCTCGTCGAGCGCATCACGGGCCACCGGCCGGACAAGACTCACCGCTTCACCGACTGGTCGCGCCGGCCGCTGACGCAGGAGCAGACGAATTACGCCGTCTCCGACGTCACCCATCTGCGCGACGTGTTCATCGCACTCGATGCCGATCTCAGAAAGCGCAAGCGCAACGACTGGGTCAGCGAGGAGATGGAGATCCTGACCTCGCCGCGGACCTACGACTTCCACCCCGAGCGCGCCTGGGAGCGGCTGAAGACGCGCGTGCGCAAGCCCAAGGAGCTCGCGGTACTGATCGAGGTCGCAGCCTGGCGCGAGCAGGAAGCCCAGAGCCGCGACGTGCCGCGCTCGCGCGTATTGAAGGACGATGCCGTCGGCGATATCGCCACCCACGCGCCGACCAGTCTCGAAAAGCTGGCTCATCTGCGCTCGCTGCCAAAAGGCTTCGATCGTTCGAGATGGGGCAGCGACATCGTCGCCGCCGTGCAGCGGGGCCTGGCGCGCGATCCCCATACGCTGCCCAAGCTTGAAAAGCCGCGCAACAATTCGAATGGCGCCGCCATCGTCGAACTTCTGAAGGTGCTGCTGCGCATGACGTCGGAACGGCATGCCGTCGCCAGCAAGGTGATCGCGACCGTCGACGATCTCGAGCAGATCGCGGCCAACGACAATGCCGACGTCGCAGCCCTTCACGGCTGGCGCCGCGAATTGTTCGGTGAAGCCGCGCTTGCGCTCAAGCACGGCCGGCTGGCGCTTGCGATCGAGAAGGGCCGCGTGGTCCGGGTCGAGCGGACCTGATCCCGGCCGCCGTCACATGACGGAAGCCACCGCGCCTCTGGCGAGGTCGGAGCTCAGCACCACGCCGGCAAAATTGCCCGCCGCCTTCAGGACCGCCGCCTTGTAGCCCCCGGCGTCTTCACGGCCGCAAGCTACCGCATCCGTGATGACCTGATAGCGGTGGCCGCGATGAAACCCCTCGATCACGGTCGCCAGGATGGTTTCGTCGAGCGAAAGCCCCATCACCGCGCAGCGGATATTCTTCATGCTCGACATGTATTCGGCGAACCGCGTCGCGCTATAGGCCGACGGCAGCGGGTGCTCGAACACCATCTCGCCCGGCCGCGGCCTGAACCCGGAAATCCAGTCGGACCGGTTGGACTGCGGATCGAACCAGGCGGCCCGCGCAATCCGCTTCAGATGAAGCACCGGCCACAAATTATCCCGCCACAACGACAGCAACGCGCCGCAGCGCGAAGCGACCTCATCGGCATCGGCGGCTTCAGCGAAAACCTCGATCTGGAGATTGGCACAGACGAGGACCGGTGGCTCCTCGTGCAATGGCGGCGTGGCCTCTCCACCGGCGATCATGTCTGTGCCATCTCCATGTTGCGCAGTGGCGAGGTCACCGCGCGCTCCGCCGAGAAATCCAGCACGCCGGGCCGATCCCAATCGCCCTCGGGACGGATGATCACATACGGATCGCTTTCGAGCGTGATCGCATCCGGCGACGGCTCGATGTCGAACACCATCTCGGTGTAGGAAAAATCGGAAAACGTCACCTTGCGGCCGCCTTCGAGCGGCCGGCCGCCGAAATGCGCCCAGAAGTTCACCAGGCGGTCCTGCGCCAGCCCGTAGATCTTTCGAAAGCCCTTGCGCTTGATGTAGTCGACCGCGGCCTGCACCAGCTTGAATGAGACGCGTGTGCGTCGATACTGATGGCGGACCGCAAGACGCTCGATCTTGGCGAACTCGCCGAAGAAGCGCACGCGCAAGCATCCCGCCGGCTCGTTGCCGATGTAGCCGATGAAATGCGCCGCGCAGAGATCGTTGCCGTCGAACTCTTCCTCGATCGGACAATCCTGTTCGGCGAGATAAACCGCGGAGCGGATCGCAGTGATCACCATCAGGTCGTTGGCATCGCGTCCGAGGCGGATCGTCACAGTGCGTGCAGGCGGCTTCGGCGGTCTAGTACCGTGCATCTTCAAAACTCCTTACTGACGAACTCGATGTGCGCGTGGCGGTCGGTTGACGATTCCAGGGGCGCTGGTAGCGCCATAGATCAGGCTGCGCGCTCGGGACCTGCACAAAGCCGGTTGTGATCATGAGATCGCGGCCTGCGGCGGTAGACGGTTGTGCAAAGCAATCGGCGTTCACGAAGCGCGGCTGGCGCAAATGGGCCGCGGCCTTGCCGAGGCCTGCGATGCCGCGGCCGCTTGCTCCGATCGCCCAGATATAGGTCGCCGCGACCTGCTCGTTGCGCGTTGCGAAAAACTTGAAGTCCGGGTGTGAAGGCGAGAACTCGCCGGAGATCAATGCGTCGTGACCGCGGCCGTCGAGAAACAGAAACGCCATTCCGCCGAGCAGTTTTCCGCGGTGCGCAAAGACGAGGATGCTTGCCGGATCGAAATCGAAGTGCCTGCGGAGGGCCCGTTCCCCGATCTGAACTCCCGGAACCATCTGCGTCGCCATGTCGGCGATTGCCGAAATTTCCCGGTCCTGTGCCTGCCGGACCTCGACCGCCGCCTCGGCCGACAAATAATCAAAATCCCGCTTCCTATTGGACAAACTGGCCCTTTCCATCGCCGAATTGCGCATCTATCGTTGCTTGAACCCGCGTCCGGTACCTTAGCGGGTGTGGATTTGGGGTATGCAGCAACTATTGCACCGGGGTGCTGCGATCACGCAGCACCGGACCGATGAGATCCCTGACGCCTCCTGGGACGATCTGAAATCGTTCCTGGCCTGCGCGCGCTACAAGAGTTTCCGCCACGCCGCCGATCTGCTCGGCGTGACCAGCACCACGTTGATGCGACGCATCGACCGGCTGGAGGAGATGATCGGCTTCAAGCTTTTCCTGCGCGATCAGAGCGGCCTCACGCTCAGCGAGGAAGGTCACTCGATGCTCGCCGACGTGATTGAAATGGAGCGTCATGCCTTCAACATCTTCCGCCGTGCCTCGCAGAAATGGAGCAGCACATCCGGAACGGTGCGCGTGGCGGTCACCGAAGGGCCCGGCAATTTCTGGATTTTGCCACGGCTGATCGACTTCCAGAGAACCTATCGCAAGATCACCGTCGACTTACGCTGCGCGATGGAACAGGCCGATGTTGCACGGCTGGAAACCGATATCGCGATCCAGCTCGAGCCGCCGACCAATCCCGATCTCATCGTAGCCAAGCTGGGGCGGATGCACATATACCCCTTCGTTTCGGAGGGTTATCAAAAGCTCTATGGCATTCCGAAAAGTCTCGCGGAGCTGAAAGAGCACCGGATCATCAAGCAGAGCGCGCCGCAGATCGACGACACCGCCTATGCGCGCATTCTCGGATTGACGTCGCTCGAAGGCGTGGTCGGCATCAAGACCAACTCCTCCATCGGCGTGTTGTATGCGGTGGAGCGCTCCGCCGGCGTCGGCTTCCTGCCGTCGGCGGTGATCGCGATGGGTGTGCCGCTGGTCGCGGTCGATCTGGGCGTCAGCCATCACGTCGATCTGTGGCTGACCTATCACAAGGAGTTTCGCAACTCCGACCGGCACAAGATCGTCATCGACTGGCTGAAGAAGATTTTCGATCCAAAACTCTATCCCTGCTTCAGGGACGAGTTTATCCACCCGAACGATCTCGTGCCGATGATGAGCGGGCCGCGGCAGAGTTTTGGGCTGGGCGGCTACGCCGCGACAGGGCCGGCGTAGAGCATCATGATGCTCAAATAGAAGGGCGCCTGCGCTACCACTTTATTTCAAGGCCGACCGTGCCTTGATGCGACTGGTACTGCGAACGGAATTTTCCGTCGTAATGCGCATAGAGGCGGAAATTGTTCGACAGGATGAGCGAAGCCGCGGCCCCCGCATCGGCGCCGTACTGACTCTCGCCGATGCCCTGCACGCTGACCGGCAGGAAGCCGGGAATGCTGACCGTCACGGTGCTGAAATTCTGCATGACGTTGTCGATGAATTTTCCGTAGGCCGACAGGTCGAGGATTTTGCGATCGATGATGAAGTAGTGCCCAACCTCGGCGCCAGCGAGAATCCGCGCGCGCTCCGCCGACGCGCCGCTCGCCGTGACCAGGAAAAAGGCCGGCCCGATTTCCCGGAACGCATCGGTCGAGGAGCGCACATATTCGAAGGCGACCTTCGGAACGATGCGGCTCTGGCCCTGCGTCCAGTAATAGTCGAGCTCGATCAGGCCGCCGTCGATCCTGGCGTTGTAGTAGGCGTTCGCAAGACTGGCGCCGGTGTCGCGCACTGAATTGATATTGCCAAAACCGTGAACGAACGCGCCGGCGACCGTCCATGGTCCCTTGTCGACCGAAAACGTTGCACCGACCTGGGTGAGATCGAGCGTGGCGGACTGGAAGGCGAGCGGCACGTCGATCTTGCTGCGGCTGTGGTCGATGGAGAGGCCGAGATTGACGCCGGGCGCGACCGTCGCCCCCGCGCCGACCACGCCGCCCCACGTGGTGCGCCGGTCGCCGGCAAAATCGCCCTGCGGATTGGTCGTCGCCGAAATGCCGTAGCCTTCGCCCCAGACGCGGACCTTCGGCGCTTCGACGGCCTGCGACGCGCCGCCGCCGGCCGGGTTGTTTCTACCGATGCGGTCCAGGCTGTTGGTCGCCCGATGGCCGAGGCGCTCCAGATAGCCGCTGCCGAGATTGGTGACGGCGTTATTGACCGAAATCTCGGAGCTGATGATGGTAAGGCCGGGCGTGGGTGTCGGCGCGGGAGCCGGCAGCAACTGGGCCTGTGCCGAGGATAGAGCCACCGCCGAGACTGCAAATGCGAACGCGGCGGTCCGCACCAGCCTGCGGATGGCCCCGGTCACCCCTGCTCGCGAAGCCCGCAGCCCGCAGCGCATGTGCTCATTCCCAACCCGCGCACCGGCTCGAATTGCCGGATTCTGCCCAATCCGCGACGATTTGCCCTTAGTTCTCGGGGAGCGTCAATCGTTTGAAACGGGCCAAACCGCGCGAATAGCGGCCCTGTTGTCCGATAGCCACAGGTCGGGCCACGGCGCGGCGATTTCCCGAGCCCCGTCCGACGCTTGCTAACTGGGGATTTTCATGTTGCAATCCCTGTCACAATCGGGTCCAGGCCGTTCGACTGTGCGTTTCGCGACTTTCAAGTTGAAGACTCGGAAATCGAGCAGAGACACCCAAGCCGGTTTGTGGCGTGGCACGGAAACGTGGCCGCGTCTTTTTTACGTCTAGAGCAGGAGTCAGGCGATGCCGAAGGGTACCGTCAAGTGGTTCAACCCAACCAAGGGTTACGGGTTCATCAAGCCGGCCGTCGGCGATAAGGACGTGTTCGTCCATATCTCGGCGGTCGAGCGTGCGGGCCTCTCCACCCTCAACGAAAACCAGACTGTCGAATACGAACTCGTCGAGAATCGCGGCAAGTCGTCCGCCGAGAATCTCAAGGTTTCGTAGACTTCAGCTTCGAACACCAGTCCAGCGCAAGCAGTGAAGATCACCCCCGGCCGTCAGCCGGGGGTTCTTTTTTAGCCGGTCGCGGGCGAGATGAGCGCTTCGATGCGGCCGCCGCTGCCGGCAGTGCTGCAACGCTCGCCTTCGAGGGCGAGCCGGCCGCTCGCCAGCAGCCGCAGCGCCTCCGGATAGATGCGGTGCTCGACGTCGAGGATGCGTGCCGACAGCGTCTCGGCGGTATCGTCGTCGCGCACCGCCACGGCGCCCTGCATCACGATCGGCCCCGCGTCGGTTTCCGGAATCACGAAATGCACGGTCGCGCCGGAAATCTTCACGCCGGCACGGAGCGCCTGGCCGTGCGGGTCGAGGCCGGGAAATGACGGCAGCAGCGAGGGATGGATGTTGAGCATCCTGCCGTACCAGCGCTGCACGAATTCGGCGGTGAAGAGCCGCATGAAGCCCGCAAGACAAATCACCTCGATCCCGTGATCGGAGAGCGTAGCTTCCAGCGCCTGCTCAAAGGCGGCGCGGTCTTTTCCGAACGGCTTGCTTTCGATCACTGCGGTCGAAATGCCGCTGGCCCTGGCCTTCTCGAGCCCGGCGGCATCGGTCCGGTTGGAGATCACGACCGCAATCTCGGCCGGAAAGTCGCTGGCACGCGCCGCCTCGATCAGGGCGGCCATGTTCGAGCCTCGTCCGGAGATCAGGATGGCGACGCGACGTTTCATCGGTTCACGGCGCCAGATCGAGGTGACCGTTATAGACCACGCGGTGCTCGCCGGTGGCCGGGATCACTTCGCCGAGCAGCGCGACGGTCTCGCCGCTCTCGGTGAAGATTTCCGTGACCTTTTCGACCGCGTCCGCCTGCACGATCGCGATCATGCCGATGCCGCAGTTGAAGGTGCGCAGCAATTCGAGCTCGGCAATGCCGCCCTGCTCCGCCAGCCATTTGAACACCGGCAGCACCGGAAGGCGCGCCAGATCAATGCCGACGCCAAGATGCTTTGGCAGCACGCGCGGAATATTGTCGGTAAAGCCGCCGCCGGTGATATGGGCCAGGCCCTTCACCGCGCCGGTCTCGCGGATCGCGCGCAGGCAGGATTTCACATAGAGCTTGGTCGGCGTCAGCAAGGCGCCGCCCAGCGTCATGACAGGCGAGAACGGCGCCGGCGCATCGAAGGCGACGCGCGAATTTTCCACGATCTTGCGCACCAGCGAAAAACCGTTGGAGTGCACGCCCGAGGACGCAAGCCCGATCACGGCATCGCCCGCGGCGATATCGCCGCGCGGCAGCAGCGTGCCGCGCTCGGCCGCGCCGACCGCAAAGCCCGCCAGATCATAGTCGCCGTCCTTGTAGAGCCCCGGCATCTCCGCGGTCTCACCGCCGATCAGCGCGCAGCCGGACTCCCGGCAGCCCTCGGCAATGCCCGCGACGATCGCCGCGGTCGCTTCGGGATTGAGCCGGCCGCAGGCGAAGTAGTCGAGAAAGAACAGCGGTTCGGCGCCCTGCACCACGAGGTCGTTGACCGACATCGCCACGAGATCGATGCCGATGCCGCCGTGCAGCCCGGTGTCGATCGCGATCTTGACCTTGGTGCCGACGCCGTCGGTGGCGGCCACCAGAACCGGGTCCGTAAAGCCGGCAGCCTTCAGGTCGAACAGGCCGCCAAAGCCGCCGATTTCGGCGTCGGCGCCAGGGCGCGCAGTGGCGCGAACCATCGGCTTGATGAGATCGACCAGCCGGTTGCCGGCATCGATGTCGACGCCCGAATCGGCGTAAGTGAGCCCGTTTTTGCGGTCGGCCATGCCAAATTCCAGTTGAATGCCGGCTGGTTACGTCGGATTCCTGCCCCGCGCAATGGCTCGCAAGGGCCTTCTCCCTGTACTATGTGTAGATAACAGCCGGATCGGCCCGCAACGGACCGAAAACCAGCCGGTAGCCGGGAAGCGCCGCGTTGAGTATTCCGAACATCATCACCCTTGGTCGCATCATCCTGGTGCCGATCATCGTCTGGGCCATTGCCTCGAACCAGATGGAGATTGCGTTCGCGGTCTTCGTCATTGCCGGCGTCAGTGACGCCGTCGATGGTTTCCTGGCAAAGCGCTTCAACATGACGAGCGAGCTCGGCGCCCTGCTCGACCCGCTCGCCGACAAGGCGCTGCTGGTGTCGATCTACGTCGCGCTCGGGATCTGGGGCGCGGTCCCGCGCTGGATCGTGATCCTCGTGGTGTCGCGCGACATCATGATCGTCTCCGCGGTCATCGTGTCGTGGCTGTTCGACAAGCCGGTCGCGATGAAGCCGTCGATGGTGTCGAAACTGAACACGGTCGCGCAGGTGGCGTTCGCGGCGCTGGTGCTGGCCTCGCTCGGATTTGGTTTCGAGCCAAGACCCTACGACCTTATCCTGATGGGCTTCGTCACGGTCTTTACTTTGGTTTCCGTCTCGCTCTATCTCGTGGAGTGGGTGCGGCACATGAGCACGATCGAAGCGCGCTAAACGCATGATCCGGAAAAGTGGACACCGGTTTTCCGAAAAGATCATGCAAAATAAAGGCCGGAAGAGTTTTTCGTGGCAGGTCACGTTCAACCCCGTCAGCTTGCGTTCGCGTTGCCGCACGCGGAAAGTCTGACGCGTGACAATTTTCTGGAAGGCCCGGCCAACGAAGCCGGCCTCACGCTGATCGAGAGCTGGCCCGACTGGCCGAACCGCATCATGCTGCTGGCCGGCGAAGAAGGTTCCGGCAAAAGCCACCTCGCCGCGATCTGGGCCGAACAATCCGGCGCCCGCTCGATATCGGCACACGCGCTGACGGCCGCGTCCGTGCCGGGCGCGCTGGCGACCGGCGCGCTGGTGGTCGAAGATTTGCGGCCTTCCGGCTTCGACGAGCGCGCACTGTTTCACCTGATGAACCTGGCGCGCGAGGACAGCGCCTACGTCCTCATCACGGCGCGCCTTGCGCCCGTGGCATTCGACATCGAACTGCGCGACCTGCGTTCGCGGCTGCGCGCCGTCCCTGTCGTGCCGCTGTCGCCGCCGGACGACCAATTGTTCCGGGCCCTGATCGTCAAGTTCTGCGCCGACCGCCAGCTTACGATCGATGAGTCCGTAGTGAATTACCTCGCCAACCGGATCGAGCGCTCCTATGCCGCAGCGCGGCAGGCGGTCGAGCTGCTGGATACCGAGGCCCTGCGGCAGGGCCGGCCGGTGACGCGGGCTCTGGCCGCCGAATTGCTGCGCAACGCCTGAATTTGCCGGAACGCATGCCTTGACGGCCGGCGGGCGTGGAACATCAATGTCATTGAAACGTCACCGCTCTATCACATGGTTCGCGGTGGCTTTGCGCGACAATGCGGGCAAACTGCCTCTTGATGGATCGAATTCTGATGGAATCCACCCAAGCCGTTGTAGTTAAAGAGAAAGAAGCCGAGACCGAGGCCCATCCGTCGATTGCCGACAGCCCGGAGCGCTTCATCAACCGCGAGCTTTCCTGGCTGCATTTCAATCGCCGTGTGCTGGAAGAGTCGGTCAACCCCGGCCATCCCGCGCTGGAGCGGGTACGGTTCCTGTCGATTTCGGCCAATAACCTTGATGAATTCTTCATGGTGCGCGTCGCCGGCATCAAGGCGCAGGTCCGCGAAGGTATCACCGAACGCAGCCCCGACGGCCGCACGCCGCTTGAGCAATTGGTTCTCGTCAACGAGACGGTGTCACGCCTTGCCAAGGATCAGCAGGCGATCTGGGCCGACCTGCACCACATGCTCGCCGACGTCGGCATCGTGCTGGTGGAAGCCAAGGACGTCACCAAGACCGAGCGCGCCTGGATCGAGGATCACTTCCTCCACAACATCTTTCCGCTGCTGACACCGCTGGCGATCGACCCGGCCCACCCCTTCCCGTTCATCCCGAGCCTCGGCTTCACAATCGCATTGCAGTTGCTGCGCATGACCGATGGCAAGGCCATGAATGCGCTGATCCGCATGCCCGGCAAGATCGATCGCTTCATCCGCATGCCGGCGACCAAGGAAGGCGTGACGCGGCTCATTACTCTCGAGCAGGCCACCGGCCTGTTCATCGGCCGGCTGTTCCCCGGCTACACCGTCAAGGGCCAGGGTGCCTTCCGCATCATCCGCGACTCCGAAATCGAAATCGAGGAAGAAGCGGAAGATCTCGTTCGCACCTTCGAGACGGCGCTGAAGCGCCGCCGCCGCGGATCGGTGATCCGGCTCGAGATCGACGCCAAGATGCCGGAGGAGTTGCGCGCCTTCGTGCAGCAGGCATTGTCAGCCGCCGACGACGAGGTCTTCCTGGTCGACGGCGTGCTCGCGATGAACGAACTGTCGCAACTGACCCGGCTGGACCGGCCCGACCTCGAATTCCCGCCCTATGTGCCGCGCCATCCCGAGCGGGTGCGCGATCACGGCGGCGACATCTTTGCGGCGATCCGGCAAAAGGACCTGATCGTCCATCACCCCTATGAATCCTTCGACGTCGTCGTGCAGTTCCTGCAACAGGCGACGCGCGATCCCGACGTGGTCGCGATCAAGCAGACGCTATACCGCACCTCCAACAACTCGCCGATCGTGCGTGCGCTGGCCGAGGCGGCCGAGGCCGGAAAATCCGTCACCGCGCTGATCGAGTTGAAGGCGCGCTTCGACGAGGAAGCCAATATCCGCTGGGCGCGCGATCTCGAGCGCGCCGGCGTGCAGGTCGTGTATGGCTTCATCGAGCTGAAGACCCACGCCAAACTGTCGATGGTGGTGCGCCGCGAGGGCGGCAACCTCACCACCTATGTGCACACCGGCACCGGCAACTATCATCCCGTCACCGCGCGCATCTATACCGACCTGTCCTACTTCACCTCGGATCCGGCGATCGGACGCGACGCGGCGCGGGTGTTCAACTTCATCACCGGCTATGCCGAGCCGATCGACATCGAGAAGATGGCGGTGTCGCCGCTGACGCTGCGCCAGCGCATCATCGAACACATCCATGGCGAGACCAGCCACGCCAAGCACGGCAAGCCGGGCGCGATCTGGATGAAGATGAACTCGCTTGTGGACCCCGACATCATCGATGCGCTCTATGAGGCCTCCCAGGCCGGCGTCGCGGTCGAGCTTGTCGTGCGCGGCATCTGCTGCTTGCGGCCGGGAATCGCCGGCCTTTCCGAGAACATCCGCGTCAAATCGGTGATCGGCCGATTCCTCGAACACGGCCGAATCTACTGCTTTGGTATGGGTCAGGGCCTGCCGAGCACGAAGGCGGCTGTGTATATCTCGTCCGCCGACATGATGCCGCGCAACCTCGACCGGCGCGTCGAGGTGCTCTGTCCGCTGCAAAATCCCACGGTGCATCAGCAGGTTCTCGAACAGATCATGGTCGCGAACCTGAAGGACAACGAGCAGAGCTGGCAGTTGTTGCCGGATGGATCGTCAACGCGTATGAAGGCCGCGAAAGGCGAGGAGCCTTTCAACCTTCATAACTATTTCATGACAAATCCGAGTCTGTCAGGCCGTGGAAAGTCGCTCAAGGAATCCTCGCCACGCCGCCTCACGCGCCGCAACGAGCGTACCTCTTCCTAAGGAGTCCTGGCGGTGAAACGACCGCGCAAGCGCGCCTCCAGCGTCGCGGTCATCGACATCGGTTCGAACTCGGTTCGAATGGTCGTCTATGAGCAGTTGGCTCGCAGCCTCGTCTCGGTGTTCAACGAGAAGGCGCTGTGCGGCCTCGGCCGCGAGGTGCAGAGCACGGGCCTGCTCGCGCCCGATGCGGTCGCAAAAGCGCTGACCTCGCTGCGCCGCTTTCGCGCGCTCTGCCGGATCCAGAAGGTCGGCCGCGTCTATGCGATCGCGACCGCGGCCTGTCGCGACGCCACCAACGGTCCCGACTTCATTCGAAGGGCCGAACGCATCTGCGGCACGCCGATCGAGATACTCTCCGGCCCGCGCGAGGCAAAGCTGTCGGCGCTTGGCGTCATCTCCGGCATCCACAATCCGGACGGCATCGTCGGCGACCTCGGCGGCGGCTCGCTCGAACTGATCGACGTCAGGAAGAACCGCGTGCACAGCGGCGTGACGCTGCCGCTCGGCAGCCTTGCCTTGCAGGACGCCTCGCAAAAATCGCTGAAACGCGCCGAACGCATCGTCAGGACCGAAATATCCGGGGTCGCGCATCTCAAGGCCGGCCGCGGCCGCACCTTCTATGCGGTCGGCGGCACCTGGCGCTCGCTGGCGCGCATCCACATCATCCAGAGCGGCTATCCGCTCAAGGTGATGCACGGCTATTCGTTACCGGCCGCGGACGCGCTCGACTTTGCGGTACGCTTGCGGCGGCTGGCGGCCGCCAACCTGCTGGCGGACATCGAAACCATCTCCGATGCGCGCCGCCCGCTGCTGACCTACGCGGCGCTGGTGCTCGAATATGTGATCCGCGTGGCGCAGCCGAAGACCATCGTGTTCTCGACCTTCGGGGTGCGCGAAGGGCTGTTCTACGAAATGCTGCCGCCGGCGGAGAAGGCCAAGGACGGCCTGATCTGCGCGGCCCAGACCCTGAACGGCCTGCTGTCACGATCGGCAAAACACGCCGAGGAATTGATCGCCTGGACCGATCGTCTCGCGCGCGTCGTCAGACTGCGCGAAACCGAAGAGGACCGCCGCCTGCGCCACGCCGCGTGCCTGTTGTCCGACATCGGCTGGCGCGTGCATCCCGATCATCGCGGCGAGGAAACGCTGAGCCTGATCACCAACGGCAATTTCGGCTCGGTCGACCATCAGGGCCGGGCCTTCGTCGCGCTCTCCGTCTACTACCGCTACGCCGGCCTCAGCGAGGCGAACGAGCCGCCGCCGGTGATGCGCGACCTGATTCCGCCCGCAATGGATGAGCGCGCGCGCATGCTGGGAGCCGCCTTCCGCGTCGCGCATCTGGTCTCGGCCGCGCGCCCCGGCGTGTTGCCGGCGACGCATTTCCGCGGCGAGGGCCGCAAGCTGATGCTGGTGTTCGAGCATCAGATGGTCGATCTGGTAGCCGACCGGGTCGGCAGCCGCTTCAAGCAGCTCGCGCGGCTGCTTGGCCGTTCCGGCTCGATCGTCAGGCGCTAACCCCTGGCGGGCGCGCTCGTGTTGCGCGCCCGGTGTTCTTTCAAGAGTCAGGCCGTATGCGTCGAATGCATCGCTGCGCGTAGTCTGCGCGTGCGCCAGATATATCCGGCGACCAGCACGATGACGATGCCGACGATGCCGAACAGGATTTCGCCGCCATGGCCGTTATTGGCAAACATCGGCGACTTGCCGATCATGCCGAGCATGGAGTCGAGCTTGACGCCGACCGGGCCGTTGAAGAAGGCATGCAGCCCCGGCTGAATGGCGGGGTCGGTCGCCGCCACCTCGCCGGCGATCCAGCCAAGCAGGCCGGCGCCCGCCCATACCAGCGCAGGCAAACGCGTCAGCAGCGCCATGATCAGCGCGGCGCCGGCCACGATCAGCGGTACGCTGATCGCAAGGCCAATCACCAGCAGCGGAATGCTGCCATTGGCAGCCGCGGCCACCGCGATCACGTTGTCGAGGCTCATGACGATGTCGGCGATCGCCACGATCTGAACGGCCGCCCAGAGATGGGCCGCGGCATCCACGCCACCCTCTTCCTCGTGTTCCGGTACCAGCAGCTTGGCTGCGATGAACAGCAGCGCGAGACCGCCAACCAGCTTCAGGTACGGCAGCTCCATCAACGTCACCACGATGCCGGTGAAGATGATGCGCAGCAAGACGGCGACGCCGGCGCCGAGGATCATGCCCCAGAACTTCTGACGCGGCGGCAGCCCGCGGCACGCCATCGCGATGACGAGCGCATTGTCGCCCGACAGCAGGATGTTGATCCACATGATCTTGCCGAGCGCGACCCAGAATGCGGGTTGCTGCATCTCGGCGTGGAACTGCGAGAAAAAGTTCGAGATCGTCGCCGGGTTAAAAATTTGCAGCAACCAGTCCACTGTCTGTCCCCTCCGGTTCGCGCGCGTTCAGTGCGGCTACGGCTATTGTCTGCCGCTTCAGGTTATCCTCAATCGGTCAGCCGACGATCTCATTGCCCGAGAAGAACTGGGCGATTTCGATGGCGGCGGTTTCCGGCGCGTCCGAACCATGCGCCGAGTTCTCGCCGACCGACTTTGCATAAAGCTTGCGGATCGTGCCGTCGGCTGCCTTGGCCGGATCGGTCGCGCCCATCACCTCGCGGTACTTGGCGATCGCGCCCTCGGCTTCCAGCACCTGAACCACCACCGGCCCTGAGGTCATGAAGTCGACGAGTTCCCCGAAGAACGGCCGCGCCTTGTGCACAGCATAGAAGGTTTCAGCCTGCTCCCGGGTCATGCGGATGCGCTTTTGCGCAACGATCCGCAGGCCTGCCTTTTCGATCACGGCATTGACCGCGCCGGTCAGATTGCGCGCGGTCGCGTCGGGCTTGATGATCGAGAAGGTACGCTCAGTCGCCATGATTTTTCCTTGGTATACAACGGAATTGGATTGCGGGGCTTATATCGGCGCCTCCGGACCGGGGCAAGCGACCCGGTGACGCGGCCAAATAGGGCTATTTGGACTTCGTATTACAGTAATTTCACCGAGATGAACCATTTCTGACGTCGCTATCCCGGCCTTGTTCAGATGGTCTCCCTTAACCTCCCGGTCGTAATTTACCGATGGCGCCGACGGCGCCTGATCTCGAGGAGACCACCATGTTACGCAAACTCTCGCTTGTTGCCATTGCCGCGGCCTCGCTGGGTGCGGCGGTGCTGGCTCCGACCTCCGCTTCCGCCTGGGGCGGTGGATATCACGGCTGGCATGGCTACCGCGGTTGGGGATGGGGCGGCCCGCGCGTCGTGGTCGGCGTCCCCGCTCCCGCCTACGGCTATGGCGGCTGCTATGTGCGGCGCCTGGTCCCGACCCCCTGGGGCCCGCGCTGGCACTTGGTGAACCGCTGCTACTGATCCGCCTGAGCCTGAGTTCAGGGAGCCCCGGTGCCGCCGCGCCGGGGCTTTTTTCTTGTAGCGGCGGAACCAAAAGCGCTTTGCCTGCACGGCGTGCTGCAACAGCGCGCCACAACCGTCTGCGACCGCGAAACAAATTCCGCATCCGCGACTTGGTCCTGCATGGAATGATCCCTTTGACCAAGCGACGTGGAACTCGCCATGACGGGCCGAATCGACAGCAGCTTCGAACTCATCGACCACAAGACATGCCGGTCGATCTGCGACGCCGTGGGCGAACGGCTCCAGCAGAATCTCCGCCCGGTCAAAAATGATCTGCCCCCGTACCTGGCGCAATTGATGGACGAACTGCGCAGGCGCGACGGCGCCGGTTCGGGCTAGCTGCTCGCGCCATCTTTCGCGATCCGGCCGATATCGGCCGCCAGCTCGTCGACGCGTTCGGGCCGCGCATCCCAGGCGAACATGAAACGGGCGCCACCTCCGATGAAGGTATAGAACTGCCAGCCGCGCGCGCGAAGCGCCGCGAGCTTTGCCTCCGCCATGCGGACGAACACCGCATTGGCTTCTACCGGAAACATGATTTCCACACCCGGCAATCCGCCGATCTGTGTCGCCAGGCGCCTCGCGCATTCGTTGCCGGTCTGCGCATTGCGAAGCCACGCACCGGATTCGAGCATGCCGATCCACGGTGCAGACAGGAAGCGCATCTTGGAGGCCAGTTGCCCTGCCTGCTTGCAGCGATAGTCAAAATCTTCCGCCAGCTTTGCATCGAAGAACAAAATGGCCTCCCCCACCGCCATGCCGTTCTTGGTGCCGCCAAAGCACAGCACATCGACGCCGGCGCGCCACGTCATGTCGGCCGGGCTGCACCCAAGGCTCGCGCAGGCATTGGCAAAGCGCGCGCCATCCATGTGCAGGCTGAGACCGAGCTCCCGGCAGCAGGCTGAGATCGCGCGTAGCTCAGTGAGGCTGTAGACCTGCCCGGTCTCGGTCGGCTGCGTTACCGTCACCACGCGCGGCTTCGGAAAATGAATGTCGCTGCGGTTGGTCGCGATCGACCGGATCGCCTCCGGTGTCAGTTTGCCGCCGGCGCAGGGCGCCACCAGCAATTTGGAGCCGTTGGAGAAGAATTCCGGCGCACCGCATTCGTCGGTCTCGACATGTGCCGTGTCGGCGCAGATCACGCTGTGATAGGACTGGCAGAGCGCCGCCAGCGCGAGCGAATTCGCCGCGGTCCCGTTGAAGGCGAAGAACACCTCGCAAGGCGTTTGAAACAGCTTGCGAAAAGCGTCCGCCGCCCTCGCCGTCCATAGGTCCTCGCCGTAGGCCGGCGCGTGGCCGAAATTGGCCTCGCGCATCGCCTCGAAGGCTTCGGGACAGATGCCGGAATAATTGTCGCTCGCGAATTGCTGGGGATTGTTCATTTGCCGCACCGCCCTGGGTTCCTGTTCGCCGTCAAAGGCAAAACTGACGCAACGTGCGGCGCTATCCCGTTTGGTTGCCGGACCGGCCGCATCTCCCCTTTGAAGGGGACAACCACCTTGCCCGGGAGCAGGTTGGCGTTGAGCGTCAGCTCAACTCTTGATGACGCACATGCCATAGTTGGAAAATCATTATCTGGCAAGGCGATGCATCATTTGATTGAACAAACGGGTTGCCTTTGCGCGCGGCTCCGGTGACAAGGCCGCATGCTTTCCATCAACGACATCTCGATCCGGATCGCCGGACGGCTGCTGATCGACCAGAGTTCCGTGCAGATCGTGCCCGGCGCGCGGGTAGGCTTTGTCGGCCGCAACGGCGTCGGCAAATCGACGCTGTTTCATGCGATCCGCGGCGACCTTCCGATCGAGAGCGGCAGCATCGCGCTTCCACCGCGCTGGCGCATCGGCTCGCTGGCGCAGGAAGCGCCGGACGGGCCGGAAAGCCTGCTCAATGTGGTGCTCAAAGCCGATCTCGAACGCGATGCGCTGCTGCGCGAGGCCGAGACGGCGCACGACCCGCACCGTATCGCGGAGATCCAGACCCGGCTGGTCGATATCGACGCGCATTCGGCCCCTGCCCGCGCCGCCGCGATCCTGTCCGGCCTCGGCTTCTCCACCGCCGACCAGGCGCGCTCGTGCTCGGAATTTTCCGGCGGATGGCGCATGCGCGTCGCGCTGGCGGCGACGCTGTTCGCAGCTCCCGATCTGTTGCTGCTGGACGAGCCGACCAACTATCTCGACCTCGAAGGCACGCTGTGGCTGGAGGATCATCTTTCGAGCTACCCGCGCACGGTGATCGTGATCAGCCACGACCGCGACCTGCTCGACACGTCGGTCGACCAGATCCTGCATCTCAGTAACGGCAAGCTGACGCTCTACAAGGGCAACTATTCCTCGTTCGAGGAACAACGTTCGATGCGCGAGATGCTCGACGCCAAGCACGCCAAGCGGCAAGCCGACGAGCGCAAGCGCCTTCAGGCGTTCGTCGACCGCTTCAAGGCCAAGGCATCGAAAGCGCGGCAAGCCCAATCGCGTGTCAAAATGCTGGAGCGGATGAAGCCGGTCACTGCGCTGGTGACGCAGGACGTGCACGAGATTTCGTTCCCGACGCCGGAAAGGACGCTGTCGCCGCCGATCATCGCGGTCGACAATGTCTCGGTCGGCTATGATGCAGCCAAGCCCGTGCTCAACCGTGTAACGCTGCGCATCGACAACGACGACCGCATCGCGCTGCTCGGCGCGAACGGCAACGGCAAGTCGACGCTGGTGAAACTGCTCGCCGGCAAGCTTGCGCCGTTCTCCGGCCACGTCACCCGCGCCGAAAAGCTCCTCGTCGGATATTTCGCGCAACATCAGGTCGACGAGCTCGATCTGGAAGCCTCCACCTACGATCACATCCGGCGGCTGATGCTGGATGCGCCGGAATCGAAGGTCCGCGCCCGTGCCGGCGCGATCGGCTTTTCCGGCAAGGCTGCGGACACGCTGGTGAAGAGTCTGTCGGGCGGCGAGAAGGCGCGGCTGCTGCTGGGGCTTGCGACCTTCTTCGGCCCCAACATGATCATCCTGGACGAGCCGACCAACCATCTCGACATCGACAGCCGCGCGGCGTTGGCGGAGGCGATCAACGAATTCCCCGGCGCCGTGATCATGGTCTCGCACGACCGCTATCTGATCGAAGCCTGCGCCGACCGGCTGTGGGTGGTCGCCGACCGCACCGTCTCCAGCTATAACGGCGACCTCGAAGATTACCGGCGCATGGTGCTGTCGGCGAACGGCGTGCGGACCGCGCCGCGCGAGCGCGAGGCCGGCGAGCGCGACAAGCCGCAGCGCGTCCGCAGCGAAAGGCGCATCCCGCTCAAGCAGCAGATATCCAATGCGGAGGCCGAGATCGCGCGCATCACCGGCATCATCGAAAAGATCGACACCGCGCTGGCGCTGCCCGATATTTTTACGCGCGACCCGAAGCAGGCTGCGCAGCTCGCAAAGGCCCGCGCCGCCGCGGCCGACGCGTTGCAGCGGGCGGAGGAAGCCTGGCTGGAAGCGAGCACGCAGTCGGATGCAACGGCGAATTAGTCTGGAGCTTTTTCCGTTCAGATTGAATTGGAACGAGGCTCCGGCTTTTGTTTTGACGTCGTCATTGCGAGGAGCACTTGCGACGAAGCAATCCAGCTTTCTTGCTGCGGCAAAGCTGGATTGCTTCGCTTCGCTCGCAATGACGGGGAGAGACATGCGCCCTCACTCTCGCGGCTCGCTTTCAGCCCGAGTTATTCGATCTCGCTATCCCTCTTCGACATAGAGGGAGCAGGGAATGCCGGGTGCGCGCTGCACCCGCGGTCTCGTGTGCCAATTGCGCAAGCAAAAAAGGCGCACACGAGCATACAGGTGAAGCGGTGAACACGCCGGCATCCCCTGCGCAATGGCTTTACGGCTTATAACGTGATCTCCCCGGTGAGAGCGCTTTGTTGTCACCGTCATCAGCGGATTGCTCCGCAAGACTTAGCGCCTGCATAGCGGCGCCAGGACCACACGACTTCGCCGTACGCCCTTGTCCGGTCGTCTGCCGAACCAAGGCGTCCACCGCAATCCCATCCCAACGTGTGGTGACGATGGCCAACGCCCCTCCTCGGGGATGAGACGGCTGGGATTCTGATTTGCCGAAATCACCAGCGGAATATTTTTTATTCCGGGGCTTGACATTACTTCCGAAAATCGGAAGTCAATTTTTGGCCCGAAGGGTAGTCACATTTTGACCTAACGTGCGGCAGATTTCGCGCGGCAATTGAGTGCAGTCCAGCACTGTCACCGTAATGATTCCGCGGCCGATCGCACCTTGCAAATTATCAATCCCTTGTAGGGCGGAACGACGGGAGCTACGGTGTTTCGGGGTCGTGGAAGCTTGCAGCAAGAGACCAAAGCGCATGCTGGGTAACAAGGTTAGTATGAGTCTGTTTGCGGCATTGATCGCGATGTCGGACATGCAGCCCGTTCTTGCCGAAAACCAAGTCACTAAGACAACTGGAGAAAAATCCGGGCTCAAGCAAAAGGCTGAAGCGGAATATTACGACTGCTTGTACGCCCAGGTGGACCAGGCAAAGAGAGCTCAGCAGTCCAGAGAAGAAGCTTGGAAAGGGCTGGAAATCTCTTGTCCTGAGCAACTGGATAAATTTCGCCAGACCACGAAAGATTTTTTCCGCGAATGGAAACCCGGCTCTCCGGATCGAACGGATGGCTTTGCTCAGGTGTCGATCTTTATGGTGCGCGATCAAGCCTTCACAAAATTTTACGATCGGGAGCCTCGTTATTGACGGCCAGGCCGCGCGCCGCCGACGCGGTGCAGCGGGCCGAGGAAGCCCGGCTGGAAGCCGGCACGCAGTCGGACGAAGCCGCCGGCTAGATCGCGCGCGCGGAACTTACGTCGCCGCCGGTTTCTTCTTCGGCTTCGGCTTTGCCGTCTTCGGCTGCGCCACCGGCTCCGGTCCGCGTTCGACCGAGCTCAGCCGGCCCCCGGTGAACGTGTAGATGCCGGCACGTGCGCCGCGGGAATAGGTCACGACGGCCACGCGGTCGCCGCGCGGATTGTTGGACAGGCTGACATTGTCAGGCGCGCCGATGCCGCGCACGACGTCGCATTCGGTATGGCCCAACGCCACCGTTCCGCCAGCCGGCGGCGGCGCGTTCTCGGTGCCGTTCGCCAATGCATTGGCATCGCCCGGGCCGGGCGCCATGCCGGGGCAAGCCCCGTCAGCGCTCACGAGATCGTCCGGCCGAACGGCCTGCTCGGGCGTGAGCGGCGGCGTCTCGATCGAAACGTTGCGGATGAACACGCGGCCCGAACGCGAGAACCACTCCGCATCCTTTGAAAACAGGTCGGTGCCGCTCGAGCAGCCCGCCATCAGCGGCGCCAGCGCACACAACGCGAGCAGTCGTTTCGAAGCAAAGATCCCGTCTGGCACGATGTACTCAGTTCCCACCCGGAAGGCCCGCCCGGGCCCTAAGCAATTGTCCGAACATCCTTTTGCGGCACGACCGTGGCCGGCCAGAAGGTTAGTCGAAGAAAGTGAAGATTATCATTAATTCCGACTGATCGCTAATCCCGGCGCTGCCAGCGGCCGCGCTCGTCGGCTTGCCAATAGGTCACATCAAAGCCACGCGACTTGCAATCCTTCCAGGTCGCTCGCGCCGCCGCCAGCGCATCGCCGTCATCGCCGTTGAAGACCAGCACCACCCGCTCATAAGTCTCGGCATCCGCCGGCATGGCGGCATTGTCGACCAGAAAGCGCACATTGGCGCTGTTCGGGTTGTCCTCCTCGACCGAGAGGATAATCGGCTGGTCCTGCGCATCGGCCACGCGCGAGGTCGCATGCGGCAGGAACGAATCATCGCTGTAGGTCCATAAATGCGCGTCCAGCGCGTCGGCGCGTTCCTGCGAGGTCGATTGCACCACCACCCGCCAGCCGCGACCGAGCGATTTCTCGAGCAGAGGCGGCAACACGCTCTCGAGCGACATGTTCTGAAGATGGTAGAACAGGACCTCGGTCATGATTTCCTGGTTTCGTAGTAGTCCGCGACCAGCCGCTCCAGCAGGCGGACGCCGTAGCCCGACCCCCAACTGTGATTGATATCGGTCTTCGGCGCGCCCATCGCGGTGCCCGCGATGTCGAGATGCGCCCACGGCGTGCCGTCGACGAAGCGTTGCAGGAACTGCGCGGCCGTGATCGAGCCGCCATGGCGGCCGCCGGTGTTCTTCATGTCGGCAAATTGCGAATCGATCAGCTTGTCGTATTCCGGACCGAGCGGCATGCGCCAGACTTTTTCGCCGGTCTCCTGGCCCACCTTGATGAGCCGCTCCGCCAGCTCGTCATTGTTAGAGAACATGCCGGCATGATCGGTGCCGAGCGCGACCATGATCGCGCCGGTCAGCGTCGCCAGATCGACCATGAATTTCGGCTTGAATTTTTTCGCCACGTACCAGAGCACGTCGGCCAGCACCAGGCGGCCCTCGGCGTCAGTGTTGATGATCTCGATGGTCTGGCCGGACATCGAGGTGACGATGTCACCCGGGCGCTGCGCATTGCCGTCGGGCATGTTCTCGACAAGGCCGATGGCGCCGACGACGTTCACTTTGGCCTTGCGCGCCGCCAGCGCGTGCATCAGTCCGACCACGCAGGCAGCGCCCCCCATGTCGCCCTTCATGTCCTCCATGCTGGCCGCGCCCTTGATCGAAATACCGCCGGTATCGAAGCAGACGCCCTTGCCGATAAAGGCCACCGGCTGGTCGCCGCGTTTGCCGCCGTCCCAGCGCATCACCACCATGCGGCCGGGCCGCGCCGACCCTTGCGCAACGCCGAGCAGCGCGCCCATGCCGAGCTTGGTCATGGCCTTGACGTCGAGCACCTCTACGTCGACGTCAAGCTTCTTGAGCTGGCCGGCGCGGCGGGCGAATTCCTCGGGATAGAGAACGTTCGGCGGCTCGTTGACGAGCTCGCGGGCGATGATCACGCCGTCGACGACATTATCTTCCGGCGCAAAAGCCTTGCGCGCCGCGCCGACGTCCTCGACCGCGAGCGAAATCTCCGAGCGCACGGCGGCGTCCTCGCCGTCTTTCTTTTTGGTCTTGTAGCGGTCGAACTTGTAGGCGCGCAGGCGCAAGCCGGACGCCAACGCGGCCGCCTGCTCCGGCTTCATGGCGCCATCGGGCAATTCCGCCAGCACCGTCACCGCCGTGCTGGCCGCATTCAGCCGTCCGGCCGTCACGCCCCCGAACTTGAGGAAATCGGCCGCTTTCGGGCCGTCGGATTTACCCGTGCCGACCACCATCAAGCGCTGAATCTTGATTCCGTCAGGCGCCAGGATGTCCAAAACCGAACCGCTTTTGCCCTTGAACTGGTTGGCCGCCGCCGCGCGCTTGATGGTATCAGCCGCGGCCCCCAGCGCCTTGCGGGTAGCCGGCCCGAGCTTCAACCCATCGTCGCAAAACACCACCAGACTGCCCTTGGGCGCAGTGGAAAGCGGGACGAAGCCGATCTTGACGGCGTCGGTCATGAGAAAATCCTCCGAAAAGTCAGGCGAGCGGCGGGCGGGAATACCACCGAAAGACAAGCGAATCCTGTGTTCGACAGCGGGCTCGATCCGTCAAGCCTGCACTATGGCCTGCCGGCCGCGGCGCTGCCAAGCGCGCCGTGGCCGAGGGGCCACATCGGATGAATAATTAACCTTATGGCAGGGGTGCCTTGGGGCAGCCATTTTGTTGACGGATCAAAGGGATGGTAGTGAGAGACTGGGCCTGACACAGGGTGGCGCGACCAAAGGGGATCCCTCCTTCCAAGGGATTGGTCGCTTGCCGCCCATTGGGCTGCGAGGTGGGGCTGCGGGGACCGTGCGGTAGGCGATGGGGTCGATCGACAAATACATATTCCGCACGACGCTGGCGTCGTTTGCGCTGGTTCTGGTCAGTCTCACCGGGGTGATCTGGATTACGCAGGCCCTGCGCGGCATCGACCTGATGACGAGCCAGGGCCAGACCATCGTCACCTTCCTCGGCATCACCAGCCTGGTGATTCCGGCGCTGATCCTGATCATCTCGCCGATCGCCCTGATGATCGCGATCTCGCACACGCTGAACAAGCTCGCGACCGATTCGGAAATCATCGTGATGAACGCGGCGGGGTTCTCGCCCTTTCGCCTGTTCCTGCCGTTCTTCTATGCCACCTGCGTGGTGGCGGCGGCGGTCGCGTTCATCGCCGCCTATCTCGCCCCCGACGGCATGCGCCGCATCAAGCAGTGGGACGCCGAGATCACCGCCGACATCCTCACCAACATCCTGCAGCCCGGCCGCTTCGCCCAGCTCGACAAGGACCTCACTATCCGGATCCGCGAGCGGCAGCCCGGCGGCGTGCTCGCCGGCATCTTCGTCGACGACCGCCGCGATCCGAAGGAACGCGTCACCATCATCGCCGACCACGGCACCATCCTGAAGAACGAGAACGGCTCCTATCTCGTGCTCGAGGACGGCAATCTCGAGCGATTCGAGGCGGGCAAGAAAGATCCGGCGCTGGTGGCGTTCGGCCGCTACGCGTTCGACATGTCGAAGTTCTCCAATAGCGGGCGCGACGTCACGCTCGGGATTCGCGAACGCTATCTGTGGGAGTTGATGAGCCCCTCGCCCGACGATCCCGTGTACCAGCAATTGACGGGACAGTTCCGCGCCGAATTGCACGACCGATTCCTGGCGCCGCTCTATCCCTTCGCATTCGCAGTGCTGACCTTCGCCTTCCTCGGCACGCCGCGCACGACGCGCCAGAGCCGCGGTTTTGCGATCGGCTGCGCGGTGTTCGCCGTGTTCGGGCTGCGCATGATCGGATTCGCGTGTTCGGTGATGACCGTGAAAAATCCGGCGGCAGCAGCGGTGCAATACCTGATGCTGGTGCTGGCGACCGCCGGCGGCATGCTGATCATCGTCAACGGCATCGTCGTCGAGATACCGCCGGTGCTCAACGAAGCGATCCACAAGTTCAACGTCCGCATGGTGCGGCTATTTGGACGGCCCGCCACCGCATGAGCATGATGACCAACACGCTCGGGCGCTATTTCGCCGGCCGCTTCGTGGTCGCGGCGGTGGGCGTGTTTGCCAGCATCTTCCTGCTGCTCGTGCTGGTCGACTACATCGAGATGGTCCGCAAGACCTCCGGCCTCGTCTCGGCATCGGCGATCACGGTCGCGCTGACGTCGCTGTACCGCGTGCCGCAACTGCTCGAGAAAATGATGCCGTTCTGCGTGCTGATCGGCGCGATGACCTGCTATCTCGCGCTGTCGCGGCGGCTCGAACTGGTGGTGGCGCGTGCCGCCGGCGTCTCGGCGTGGCAGTTTATTGCGCCGGCGCTTGGCAGCGCGATCGTGCTCGGGGTGCTGGCGACTATCGCCTACAATCCGATGTCGGCCAATTTGCGCGAACAGTCCAAGAGGATGGAAGCCGAGCTGTTCGGCAACGCGCCCGGCGGCGGGGTTCAGGATGCCTCCGGCTTCTGGCTCAACCAGGTCAACAATGAGGGCCAGTGGATCATCAACGCGGCGCGCAGCGAGCAGCAGGGCGGCCGCCTGACCGGCCTCACGGTTTTCCGATTCGATACCGCGTTGCAGTTCAAGGAGCGAATCGAGGCTCGCGAAGCGGCCCTTGAGGAAGGCCGCTGGGTGTTCAAGGGCGTGCGCCGATTCTTCCTGGACTCACCACCGGTTGAACAAGACAACCTCTACGTTGCAACAACGCTGACTCAGGCCCAGGTCCGCAACAGCTTTTCGACCCCCGAAACTGTGTCGTTTTGGCAACTACCGAACTACATCCGCTCATCGGAGAGTTCAGGCTTCGCCACCGCCGGCTACCGCCTTCAGTACCACAAGCTCATCGCACAGCCATTTTTGCTGGCTGCAATGGTGATGTTGGCCGCTTCCGTGAGCCTTCGCTTCTTCCGGATGGGCGGTGTTCAGAAGATGGTTTTAAGTGGCGTGGGCGCAGGCTTTCTGCTCTACGTTTTGTCGAAAGTAACTGAAGATTTGAGCAAGGCTGAGTTGATGCACCCCATCGCTGCGGCGTGGTTGCCCGTCTGCGTGGGTGGCCTCACCGGTTTCTTGGCCTTGCTGTACCAGGAGGACGGGTAGTGGCCGTTGTCGCCGCCCGCCAGTTGAGGTCGCCTGCGTTCAGGCGGCGCAGTGGAATGCGCCGTCAGCGTAGCCGCTTGGCCGTTTGTCTGGCGTCCACGCTTGTCCTGATTTCAGGATTCATTCTTGCGCAAGGGCTGGGTCTGGCGCTGACCGCGCCTGCCGCCGCGCAGGGCTTTACCTACAATCCGCGCCCGCCCCGGCCGAAGCCGCCGCCTGCCCCCCAGGACGGCCAGATGCTGGTCCAGGCGACCGAGGTCGACTACGACTACAACAATCAGCGCGTGTCGGCGGTCGGCAACGTGCAACTGTTCTACAACGGCACCAGCGTGGAGGCCGACAAGGTCATCTATGACCAGAAGACCAAGCGCCTGCACGCCGAGGGCAACATCCGCCTGACGGATGCCGAAGGCAAAATCACCTACGCCAACATCATGGATCTGAGCGACGACTACCGTGACGGTTTCGTCGATTCGCTGCGCGTCGACACCGAGGACGCGACCCGCATGGCGGCAACGCGCATGGACCGCTCGGCCGGCAACTACACGGTGTTCGAGAACGGCGTCTACACCGCTTGCGCTCCCTGTAAGGACGATCCGAAGAAGCCGCCGCTGTGGCAGGTCAAGGGCGCGCGCATCATCCATAACCAGACCGAGAAGATGCTGTATTTCGAGAACGCCCAGCTCGAATTCTTCGGCGTTCCGATGGCCTATCTGCCGTTCTTCTCGACGCCCGATCCGACCGTGAAGCGCAAGAGCGGTTTTCTGATGCCGAGCTACACGTCAGTGTCGAACTACGGCATCGGCGTCGAAATCCCGTATTACTTCGCGCTCGCGCCGGATTACGACCTCACCCTCAATCCGCGCATCACGACGCGGCAGGGCGTCCTGATGCAGGGCGAATTCCGCCAGCGCCTGCTCAACGGCGCCTACCAGATCCGCGCCTATGGCATTTACCAGCTCGATCCCGAGGCTTACGCCGGCTACCCCGGCGAGCGCAATTTCCGCGGCGGCGTCGAGACCAAGGGCCAGTTCGCACTCAACGACAAGTGGGTGTGGGGCTGGGACGGCGTGCTGCTGTCGGACTACTACTTCATGTCCGACTATCGTCTCGCGCAGTACAAGGATCAGTACAATGCGTTCCTGACCCTGCCGACGGAAGCGATCTCGCAGCTTTACCTGACCGGCGTCGGCAATCGCAGCTACTTCGACGCGCGCACGATCTATTACCTCAGCTTCTCCGGCTTCCAGGACCAGGTGCCGGTGATCCATCCGGTGATCGACTACAGCAACGTGATCAACCACTCGATCCTGGGCGGCGAGGTTAGCTACAAGACCAACTTCACCAGCCTGTCGCGCGAGACCGCCGCGTTCGATCCGATCACGACATTGGCCAACACCAACGGCCTGTGCCTCAACGTCTCCGCCGATCCGCTGGCGCGGCTGCCATCGCAATGCCTGCTGCGCGGCATTCCCGGCACCTACACCCGCGCGACCGCGGAAGCGCAATGGCGGCGCTCGTTCACCGACCCGATCGGCCAGATCTGGACGCCGTTCGCGATCGCCCGCATCGATGCAATCGACGCCTCGATCTCGAACCAGCCGGGCGTGTCCAACTTCCTGCCCGTCGGCGACACCCAGGCGCTGCGGGTGATGCCGACTGTCGGCCTCGAATACCGCTATCCCTTCATCAACGTTCAGCCGTGGGGCACAACGACGGTCGAGCCGATCGCGCAGATCATCCTGCGCCCGAACGAGACCTATGCGGGCAAGCTGCCGAACGAGGATGCGCAGAGCCTGGTGTTCGACGCCAGCAACCTGTTCTCGGTCGACAAGTTCTCCGGCTATGACCGCGTCGAAGGCGGCGGCCGCGCCAATGTCGGCGTGCAGGCCACCACGCAATTCGACCGTGGCGGTTCGATCAACTTCCTGTTCGGGCAGTCCTACCAGTTGTTCGGCCTCAACTCCTTTGCGGTCGCCGACGTGACCAACACCGGCGTCAATTCCGGTCTGGAGACCGCGCGATCCGATTATGTCGCCCGTATCAATTATTCTCCGAACCGGACCTACACGTTCTCGACGCGAGCGCGGTTCGACGAGGCGACGATGAACGTCAACCGGTTCGAGGCCGAGGGACGCGCCACCTTCGACCGCTGGTCGGTTTCAATGATGTATGGCAACTACGCGGCGCAGCCGGAACTCGGTTATCTCACCCGCCGCGAAGGCGTGCTGGGCACCGCCTCGGTCAAGGTTGCCGCCAACTGGGTCGTGTCGGGTGCGGCGCGATGGGACCTTGAAGCCAACAAGCTCAACCAGTACATCATCGGCGCGGGTTATGTGGACGACTGCTTCGTGCTGGCTGCCAACTATGTGACGGCCTACAGCTACTCGGCAGGCATCGCGCCGCCCGTGCTCAGCCACGCGTTCATGTTCCAGATCGGCTTGCGAACCATTGCGAACTCGTCGTCGACCGCCACCGGGGGCGGTGGTATCCAGTAAGCCTGTCTCGCAGGAACCCGAGGAGGGTTTGCCGCCATCAGCGGCTTCACATTCGAACGGTCGATATCGCGAATAGGAACATGACTACGCACTCGCATCGCCTTTCGGCTCTTGTCATCGGAACCTTCCTGGTGCTGGTGGGATGCAGTTCGCCTTCGCTGGCGCAAAGCGTCGCCGTGATGGTGAACGGAGAGCCGATCACCCATTTCGACATCGAGCAGCGCTCCAAGCTGACCGCCCTCTCCACGCACAAGACGCCGGACCGGCAGGCCGTCATCAACGAGCTGATCGACGAAAAGGTGAAGATCAAGGAAGGCAAGCGGTTCGGCGTGGATCCCACCTCCAGCGATATCGATGCATCCTACGCGCAGATGGCCTCGCGCATGCGCACCACGGCGGATGGGCTCACCAAGTCGCTGGAAGCCTCCGGTATCCGGGCGGAAACGCTGAAGGCGCGCATCAAGGCCGACATCGTCTGGGGCAGCCTGGTGCGCGGCCGCTACAAGGAAAGCCTTCAGGTCGGCGAGAAGGACGTCGCCGCAAAAGTCCGCGAGAGCGGCGACGAAAAGCTCGAGATCGAGGCGTTCGAATACAAATTGCAGCCGGTGGTCCTGCTGGTGCCGCGCGGTTCTGCGATGCCCGTCGTCGAAGCGCGCAAGAGAGAAGCCGAAGCGCTGCGCGAGCGCTTCCAATCCTGCGAGGACGTGATCCGCTACTTCAGGTCGTTGCCGAACGTTGCGGTTCGCGACGTCCTGACCAAGACCACTGCCGACATTCCCGAAGCGCTTCGCGGCATGCTCGACAAGACCGCGGTCGGCCATCTGACCCCGCCCGAGATCACCAAACAGGGCGTCGAGATGGTGGCGCTGTGCGGACGCAAGCCAACCACGGTCGACACGCCGAAGAAGCGGGAAATCCGCGAAAAGATGTTTTTGGAAAAATACGAGGCGAAATCGAAATCGTATCTGCGGGAAGTCCGCGGAGCCGCCATGATCGAATATAAATCCGCAGAACCGCGATGATCGAACCTCGTTGATGCATGGCAAAGCCGCTTGCCCTGACATCCGGAGAGCCTGCCGGCATCGGACCCGACATCGCCATTGAGGCGTGGCTGCGCCGCAAGGAAGCGATGCTTCCGCCATTCTATCTGCTCGGCGACCGCGACTTTTTTGCCGCCCGCGCCAGGGCGCTCGGAGCCAAAATCGAATTCGCCGACGTCAGCGCCGAAGACGCCTGCTCCGCGTTTCCCGGCGCGTTGCCCATCGTCGCCACCGGCACAAGGGCGACCGCAGCGCCAGGCAAGCCTGACGGCACCAGCGCGGAAGCGGCGATCGCATCGATCCGTCAGGCCGTCGGCGATGTGGTTGCCGGACGCGCCGCGGCCATCGTCACCAACCCGATCGCGAAGAGCGTGCTTTATCGCGCCGGATTCAACCATCCTGGTCACACCGAATTTCTCGCCGAGCTTGCCGGACACAATGGGCGCGTGCCGCAGCCGGTGATGATGCTCTGGTCGCCCACGCTCGCCGTGGTGCCCGTGACGATCCATCTGGCGCTGCGCGAGGCGATCGAGCAGCTCACGACTGCGCTGATCGTGTCGACCGCCCGCATCGCGGTCGCCGACCTGAAGGCGCGTTTCGGCATCGCCCGTCCGCGGCTGGCGATCTCCGGGCTCAATCCGCATGCCGGCGAGTTCGGCACGCTGGGCGTCGAGGACGAGGAAATCGTTTCGCCTGCGATCGCCGTTCTGCGCAACGCCGGCATCGACGCGCGCGGGCCGCTGCCGGCCGACACCATGTTCCACGAAGCGGCGCGCAAGACCTATGACTGCGCGATCTGCATGTATCACGATCAGGCGCTGATCCCGATCAAGACCATCGCCTTCGACGACGCCGTGAACGTCACGCTGGGACTGCCGTTCGTCCGCACCTCGCCCGATCACGGCACCGCGTTCGATATCGCCGGCTCCGGAAAAGCCAATCCGGCGAGCCTGATCGCCGCACTCAAGCTGGCTGCCCGCATGGCGGCAGCCTAGATCATGATGCGATTGCAAGGAATCGCATCATGATCTCATCTCTTTGTTTGAGCATGATCTCCGCGCAAACGCTTCGCGTTTGTCGCAGGGAAAACCGGTTCCCACTTTTCCGGATCATGCTCTGATGGCAGCGATCGACGACCTGCCGCCGCTGCGCGACGTCATCCGCGAACACGCTCTCTCGGCACGCAAATCACTCGGCCAGAATTTTTTGCTCGACCTCAACCTCACGGCTCGCATCGCCCGGGCTGCCGGGCCGCTGGAGGATTCGACCGTCATCGAGGTCGGTCCGGGCCCCGGCGGATTGACGCGCGCGCTGCTTGCGCTCGGCGCAAGGCGCGTGATCGCAGTGGAGCGCGATGAGCGCGCGCTGGCGCCGCTGGAGGACATCTCAAAACGCTATCCCGGCCGACTGGATATTGTTTGCGCCGACGCCCAGCGGTTCGATCCGCGCGAATTGCTCGCCGGCGAACGCGCCAAAATCGTCGCCAACCTGCCCTACAACATCGCGACGCAGCTTCTGATCGACTGGCTCACCGTCGAGCCCTGGCCGCCCTGGTATGACATGATGGTGCTGATGTTCCAGCGCGAGGTCGCCGAGCGGATCGTCGCGCGCGAGAACGACGAGGCCTATGGCCGGCTTGCCGTGCTTGCCAACTGGCGCGCGGAGACGAAAATCCTGTTCGACATCTCGCCGGCCGCCTTCGTGCCGCAACCCAAAGTCACGTCCTCGGTGGTGCGCCTGGTGCCGCGCGCAAAGCCGCAAGCCTGCGACCGCCGCGCGCTCGAGCAGGTTGCGGCCGCCGCCTTCGGCCAGCGCCGCAAGATGCTCAGGCAGAGCCTCAAATCGCTCTCCGTCGATCCGGAGAGGCTCGCCGCCGCTGCACATGTCGAGGTGACCCGCCGCGCCGAGACCATTCCGGTCTCCGGCTTTGTTGCCATGGCGCGTGAATTGGCGGATATACGGTCCGAAAAATCCAGCACTTCCTAGGGAGCAAACGCCATGGCGCAAATGCGTCGCCAGTCACTTGTCAAATTCGATGCGCCATTGTGCGAGACCATCGTCGACACGCCGAAGCCGCAGGGACGCGAGGTGCTGGTCCGCATCGAACGCTGCGGGCTCTGCCATTCCGACCTGCATATCCAGGACGGCTACGCCGATCTCGGCGGCGGCAAGAAGCTCGACACCACGCGCGGCATGACGCTGCCGTTCACGCTCGGCCACGAGATTGCAGGCGTGGTCGAGGAAGTCGGCCCCGACGCATCGAAAGACCTGATTGGCGCCAGGCGCGCAGTATTCCCTTGGATCGGCTGCGGACAATGCGGCTATTGCCAGAACGGCGATGAAAATCTCTGCGTCAAGCAGCGCTTCCTCGGCGTCTCTATCGACGGCGGCTTTGCCAGCCATGTGCTGGTGCCGGATGCAAAATATCTCCTTGAGTACGATCCGTTGCCGGTCAACGTCGCGGCGACGCTGATGTGCTCGGGCGTCACGGCCTATGGCGCGCTCAAGCGTCTGGTCGATCGCCCGCGGCAGCGCAACCTGCTGCTGATCGGGCTCGGCGGCGTCGGCATGATGGGTCTGTCATTCGCGCAGGCCATGTTCAAGCAGCCGATCACGGTTGCCGATCTGAATCCGGCCGCACGCGAAACCGCGCTGAAGAACGGTGCGGCCACGGCTTACGATCCGGCCGAGCCCGATATCGTCAAACGCATCCTCAAGGAAACCGAAGGCGGCTTTGACGAGATCGTTGATTTCGCGGGCAACGAGAAATCCATGGCATTTGCCGTCTCGGTTGTCGCCCGCGGCGGCAAGATCGTGGTCTCCGGCCTGATGGGCGGCAATTTCAGCCTGCCGATGGTGCAGTGGATCTACAAGCGGATGACCATCGAGGGTTTCATGGTCGGCACGCTTGCAGAAGGCAAGGAATTGATGGCGCTGGCACGCGCCGGCAAGATCAAGCCGACCCCGATGCGGGAA
This sequence comes from Bradyrhizobium lablabi, assembly GCF_018129385.1. Taxonomy (GTDB): domain Bacteria; phylum Pseudomonadota; class Alphaproteobacteria; order Rhizobiales; family Xanthobacteraceae; genus Bradyrhizobium; species Bradyrhizobium lablabi_C. The sequence goes on along the minus strand of NZ_JAFCLN010000005.1, from coordinate 187,916 downwards.
GAGCCGATGGCAGATGTGCAGAAGTGGATCGACGAGTTGCGCGCAGGACGCGTCGTCGGCCGCATCGTATTGAAAAACTAGGCAAAAACGCAGGCTTGCCGAGCGCGCTGTCGCAGCGGAAACACAGGCCTAAATTAAGCCTTAACGACTCCGGATTTGCGGCTCATTGCGACCCAGATTTTCCTTGAGAACTGGTGTCGCAATAGCGTCGCGTATCCGGAGACAGGTATGAAAAGTTTAGCTGCAAAATTCGTGTCGGCAATCTTTGCCACCGTTCTTGCAGGCAGTTCCGTCTACGCCGCGCCGGAAACCGAGGAAAAGGAAAAACCCGCGGACACTTGTCTGCTTGGTCCGAGCGCCTCCACGCCGCCCGGCGGCCATTGGTATTACCGCCGCGACAGCGCCAACAAGCGCAACTGCTGGTACCTCGGCGACGCCAAGGGAGAAGTAAAGGGAGAGGCAAAGGGAAAAGCTGCGCGCAAGCAAGCGGCTGAAGAGGAAGCCGCGGCTCCAGAAAAGCCTGTCGCGCCGCCGAAAAAGCCGACTGCGCAACGTTCGGTCACGGATGCGCGCGCCGAATGGTCATCGCAAACACCTGTCGAGCCGGAATCGAAGGCCGCCGCCACGCCATGGCCGACGGTAGCGCCAGCCGATGCGCAGCGCACTGAGGAACCGCGCAAGGTCGCCACCACGCGCTGGCCCGAACCGGCAGCGGCGAGCCCGCCCGCGGCTGTAGCCGCGCCGATCCCGCCTGCGCAGACTCAGCCGCAAGTCGCTCAGAGCCAACCGCAGATCGCGCAGGCTCAGACTCAAACGCAGGCAACCCCTGTCGCGCCGCCGCGGCCGGCCGTTCCGCCTCCCGCGGCCAAACCGACCGCTGCCAAGGCCAATGCGGTAGCCGACCAACCGATGTCGCTGCCGATGCTGCTGACGGTGCTGGTCGCCGGACTGTCGGTAATCGGCGTGCTCGTCAGTGCGATGTTCGGGCGGAAAAAATCCCGGCCGACACGATTGTCGCGCAGCGCGCCAATGCCGTCATTGGAAGAAGTCCAGGAAAATCCGCGGCCGCAACCACAGCAACCGCGTCCGGAACCGGCGCGCTCCGAACAGCCTCGTCCCGAACAGGCTCGTCCCGAACGGGCACCACCCGAACAGCCTCGTCCCGAACAGCCTGATCCCGCGCAAGCGCGCACGCCAGACGATCCGACTGAGCGGTTGAAGGAAATGCTCGCGGAAATACAGCGCCGCGCAGCGGCCTGAGCTAAAGCCCCGTCCGATGGATTCGGATCGGGGCTCTATCTCTTTATCTTGACGGGTTTTCTTCACGCGAACCGGTACCCACCCCGCATCAAGTGCGGGGCAGGCTTTCGCTCGAAAACGCTTTAGCTATTTTTCGAGCTGCCGCTGTAGCTTGCGGACGAATTCGGTGAGGCCGATGCGTCGCATGCGCTTCAGCCGCTCTGCCTTCAGGATCGACTGCACCTCGGCAAATGCATCGTCGACATTCTGATTGACGACGATGTAGTCGTACTCGGCCCAATGGCTCATTTCATGGCTGGCGCGATCCATCCGGCCGCGGATCACTTCGTCCGAATCCTGCGCGCGGGTGTGCAACCGCCTTTCGAGATCGGCGGCGGACGGCGGCAGGATGAAGACGCTGACGACATCAGTGCCGGCCTTTTCGCGTAGCTGCTGCGTGCCCTGCCAGTCGATGTCGAACAGCACATCGCGTCCCTCGGCGAGAGCTTTCTCGACCGGCAGGCGCGGCGTACCGTAGCTCTTGCCGAACACCGGGGCCCATTCGAGCAGGTCGCCTTTGGCGACCATCTCGTCGAAGCGCTTCTGATCGACGAAATAGTAGTCCTTGCCCTCGACTTCGCCGGGCCGCATCGGCCGGGTCGTCGCCGACACCGACATCTGTAGGTCCGGCACCCTTTCCATCAGCATGCGCGACAGCGTGGTCTTGCCGGCGCCGGACGGCGACGACAGCACGAACATCAGCCCGCGCCGTTCAACTCCGTCCTGGCCGCTAGCCGCCATGCCTCACTCCAGATTCTGGACCTGCTCGCGGAACTGTTCGACGACGTTCTTCATCTCGAGTCCGGTATTGGTCAATTCGATGTCGTTCGATTTGGAGCAGCAGGTGTTGACCTCGCGATTGAATTCCTGCGCCAGGAAATCGAGCCGGCGGCCGACCGCCCCGCCCTTGCCCAGCATTTCGCGCGCCTGCGCGATGTGCGAGGCGATGCGGTCGAGCTCTTCGCGGATATCGGCCTTGGTGGCGATCAACAGCGCCTCCTGGGTCAGGCGATCGGGATCGAAACGGTCCGACGTCTCGAGCAGCGCTGCGATCTGCTCGGCAAGGCGGGCCCTGATCGCCTCGGGCTTGCGGCCCGGCGCGGCTTCGGCCTTCTTGGCGAGGCTTTCGATCTCGTCCATCCGCTGCATCAGGATCTGGCCGAGCGCCGTGCCTTCGCGCCGGCGCATCTCGACCAGATTGGTCAGCGCCTGCTCGAAGGCAACCGCCGCGGCCGCCTTTGCGGCCTTGTCCTCTTCCTCGTTGCTTTCGGGCTCGACGACTTCGATCACGCCCTTGATGCCGAGCAGGCCGTCGATGCTCGGTGCAACCGCGTCGATTCTCGCAGCGAGCGTGCCGGCAACTTTCAAGATCGAGGCCAGCACATCCTCGTTGATGCGCACGGTCGAGACAGCGTCCGCGCGCTTGACGGTGAGGTTGGCGTAGACGGTGCCGCGCGACAGCAATTCGCCCGCGCGCTTCTTGGCGACGGATTCCAGTTCGTCCCAGCCCGGCGGCAGCCGCAACCGCAGGTCATAGCCCTTGGCATTGACCGACTTCAGCTCCCACTCGAACGTATAAGGACCGCTGGCGCCCTGGCTTCGGGCAAAACCGGTCATGCTCGACAGCGCCATCGCCAACTTTCCTGAAATACCGTGTAAAGAGACTCAAAGATGGAACGCGCGCGACCATAAGACGATTTCACGCAAAGGGGAAATTCGCTGGCCGGGGACGCGAACCGGCGGCGCTAGAGCAGGATGACTTTTCTTCGAATCGTCATCCCGCTCTATCTTTTTGTTTGAGCATGATCTCCGCGCAAACGCTTTGCGTTTGTCGCAGGGAAAACCGGTACCCACCCGTCGGGTCGGAGCCCGAGGGCATGCTTTTCCGCATCATGCTCTAGCGCTGCACCACCGGTGGCGTCGTGGTGGATTGCGCTGCGCCCTGACGAGCCGGAGCCTGCGCGGGTGCGGCAGGCTGTCGAGCGGGCCGCTTCTGTGCGGCCGGCGGCTTCGCCGTCGCGGTGGGGTTGGGGTCCGCCGGCGCCGCAGCGGGAGCAGCCGCGGCCGGCGGCGGCTCTTCAGCCGGCTCGACCGTGTCATTCTGGATCTGCTTCTCCATCGCGCGCAGCCTTGCAACGCCCTTTTGGTGCGCGTCGTAGGTTTCCGCGAACGTATGCCCACCAGTGCCGTCGGCGACAAAGAACAGGTCGCGCGTGCGGGCCGGATTGGCCGCGGCTTCCAGCGAGGCGCGGCCGGGGTTGGCGATCGGTCCCGGCGGCAGGCCGTCGATCACATAGGTGTTGTACGGCGAAGGCTGGGTGATCTCCGAGCGCTTGATCGGCCGGCCCAGCGTGCCCTTGCCGCCGACCAGGCCATAGATGATGGTCGGATCGGACTGTAGCTTCATCTTCTGCCGCAGGCGGTTGGTGAATACAGCAGCGACGCGGCTGCGCTCGTCGGCCCTGCCGGTTTCCTTCTCGATGACGGAAGCCAGCACCACCAATTGCTCCGGCGACTTGACGGGCACGTCCGGATTGCGCCGCTCCCAGATTTCCGCCAGCACGCGCTTCTGCGTCTGCTGCATACGCTGGATCACCTGCTCGCGCGGCGTGCCGCGCGGGAATTTGTAGGTCTCCGGCAACAGCGTGCCCTCGCGCGGCACCTCGCGAACGCTGCCCGCGAAGATATTGTTCTCGGACAGGCGCGCCACAATCTGCTCGGACGTCAGGCCTTCGGGAATGGTGATGGAATGCTGCACCACCTTGCCCTCGACGATGACGCCGATGACGTCGCGCAGGCTCGCGTTCTTCTGGAAGGCGTATTCGCCCGGCTTGAGATCAGACTTCGCCTTCAGCGCCAGCGCGGCACCTGTGAACAGCCAGGGATTGACATCGATCACTCCCTCGCGCTGTAGCGTCTCGGCAATTTCCCGCGTTCCGGAGCGCGCGGGGATGTTGACGATCTTGTCCTCGGCCAGCGGCCCCGGCGATTCCAGCATCTTCTTGCCGTAGACATAGACGCCGCCGGCGCCGATCATCAGGATCAGGATGATGGTGATGACGGCATTGCCGAACACCACCAGCGGGCTGCGGGCGCGCTCGGAGCGTTTGGGCGGCGGCGGCACCTGCTCGGGCTCGAGCGCGGCGCGCGGGCTGCGGGGCGAAATGGGCGGCCTCTCACTCATGCAACCTGAATCCTGCCGGTTCAATCATGGCCTGACAAATCAAATGTCTTGCCAATAGCATACGCCCGCAATTAGCACTCGCCGCCGAATAAGGCGAAACAGTGAAGTTATTCTAGAGCCTTTTCCGTTCCGATTGAATCGGAACGGGGCTCCAGCTTTTGTTTTGGCGCGTTTTCTTCACGCAACCGGGATCCACTTCGCTTGAAACGCTCTAACCACGCATCAATTGATCACGCGCTGAATGACGACGGATGCGTTGGTGCCTCCGAAACCAAATGAATTCGACAGCGCCACATTGATCTCGCGCTTACGCGCTGCATGCGGCACGAGATCGATTGCCGTCTCCACCGACGGATGGTCGAGATTGATCGTCGGCGGGGCGATGTTATCGCGAATCGCCAAAATGCTGAAGATCGCCTCGATCGCGCCGGCGGCGCCGAGCAGATGTCCGGTCGAGGATTTGGTCGACGACATCGACACCTTCGAGGCGGCATTACCGAGCAGCCGCTCGACCGCACCAAGCTCGATCTCGTCGCCGACCGGCGTCGAGGTGCCGTGCGCGTTGATATAGTCGATATCGGCAGAGGTGATTCCGGCGCGCTTCATTGCGGCCGACATGCTGCGGAATCCGCCGTCGCCATCCGGCGTCGGCGAGGTGATGTGGTAGGCATCGCCCGACAGGCCGTAGCCGGTGATTTCGGCATAGATCTTCGCGCCGCGGCGTTTGGCGTGCTCGTATTCCTCGAGCACCACGATGCCGGCACCCTCGCCCATCACGAAGCCGTCGCGATCCTTGTCATACGGACGCGAGGCCTTTTGCGGCGTCTCGTTGAAGCCGGTCGAGAGCGCGCGCGCCGCACAGAAGCCGGCCATCGCCAGCCGGCAGATCGGCGATTCGGTTCCGCCCGCGACCATCACGTCGGCATCGCCGAGCGAAATCAGCCGGCTAGCATCGCCGATCGCATGCGCGCCGGTCGAGCACGCCGTTACGACGGAATGGTTCGGCCCTTTCAGTCCATGCTCGATCGAGACATAGCCGGAGGCGAGATTGATCAGGCGGCCCGGAATGAAGAACGGCGACACCTTTCGCGGGCCGCGCTCCTTGAGCAGGATCGCCGTGTCGGCGATGCCGGACAGCCCGCCGATGCCGGAGCCGATCAGGGTGCCGGTGGCGCAGCGCTCGTCTTCCGTCTGTGGATGCCAGTTCGCATCGTCGAGCGCCTGCTTGGCTGCGCACATCGCGAAGATGATGAAATCGTCGACCTTGCGCTGGTCCTTCGGCTCCATCCACTGGTCGGGATTGAAGGTGCCGTCCGAGCCGTCCCCGCGGGGAATCATGCAGGCGACCTGGCTGGCGAGGTCGCCGACCTCGAACACGTCGATCTTCTTCGCACCGCTCTGGCCGGCCAGGATACGCGTCCAGGTCGGCTCCACCCCGCAGCCGAGCGGGGTGACCATACCGAGCCCCGTGACGACTACCCGTCTCATATTCAAACTCCAGGCCCGAAATTGCCGGCCGATAGCAAGAAACCGGGGGATCGCTTCAACGCGATCCGTCCGGCTTCGTCAGCGCACGCGAGGGCTTCAGCTCTTCGCGTTCTTTTCCAGAAATTTCGTCGCGTCGCCGACCGTCAAAATCGTCTCGGCCGCATCATCGGGAATTTCACAACCGAATTCTTCTTCAAACGCCATCACGAGCTCGACGGTGTCGAGGCTGTCGGCGCCGAGGTCATCAATGAAGCTCGCGTTGTCGACCACTTTTTCGGGTTCAACACCAAGGTGTTCGACCACGATCTTCTTAACCCGCTCGCCAATCTCACTCATCGTTCAACCTCGTGCTTGTTCCATTGTCTCGACCCCAAAGCGACACTCACAGACGATTACGAGCCATCGTGGTCGTTAAGCTTCCTTCGCAATCGCAGTGATTCGGGTCCAGTCGGATGTCCCCATCAGACCCCGGCCCCGGCGAACGTCGGCAGGCTCCGCCCCGCCAATATACAGGGTTTCAAATTCCTGCAAGGCGTTCTTTGCCCATCCGATGGGGGGTTCGGTTATCATACTTCCCCGACCTTGACCATAAGTCCAACCGGTGGCTGGAAGCCGCCTTCAGCCGCCCGGGTTGCGCCGATAACAGGCTCAAAACATGGCCATTCCACCGTTGACGTGCAACGTCTGTCCGGTGACGTAGGCGGCCTCGTTGGAGCTGAGATAAACCGCCGCAGCGGCGATGTCTTCCGGCGTCCCCAGCCGCGCCGCAGGAACCTTCGACAGGATCGTTTCGCGCTGCTTGTCATTGAGCGCATCGGTCATCGGCGTCTTGATGAATCCTGGTGCGATGCAATTGGCTGTCACATTGCGCCGCGCATATTCGGCGCCCAGCGTCTTGATCAGGCCGATGATGCCCGCCTTCGACGCCGTGTAGTTGGCCTGGCCCGGATTGCCGGTGACGCCGACGATGGAGGTGATCGCGATGATGCGGCCGAACCGCTTGCGCATCATCAGCTTGGTGGCGGCGCGCGCCAGACGGAAGGTCGCACTCAGATTGACCGCGATGACATTGTCCCAGTCCTCATCGCGCAGTTGCACAAAGAGGTTGTCGCGGGTGATGCCGGCATTGGCGACGAGGATGTCGACCGAGCCCATGGCGCCGTCGGCCGCAGGCACCAGCGCCTCGACGTCGGCGCTGTCGGAGAGATTGCAAGGCAGCACATGCACCCGCTCGCCCAGCTTGGCGGCCAGCTCATCCAGCACTTCGCGGCGCGTGCCCGAGAGCGCAACGGTTGCTCCTTGCGCGTGCAGCGCCTGCGCGATCGCCCCGCCGATGCCGCCGGTCGCACCGGTGACGAGCGCCGTCCTGCCAGTCAGATCGAACATCAAGAAATCTCCTTCAAGCCGAATGCACCGCGGCCAATGCGTCCTTTGCGGCGGCAACGTCATTCGGCCCACCGACCGATATGCCGACGGCGCCATCGGCAATGCGTTTGACCAGCCCGCTCAACACCTTGCCCGCGCCGATTTCGAAAAACCGCGTCACGCCCTTGCCGGCCATATAGGCCACCGACTCGCGCCAGCGCACGGTGCCGGTGACTTGTTCGATCAGCCGGCGGCGAATCTCGTCGGGATCGGTGATGGGCGCCGCCAGCACGTTGCACACCAGCGGCGCGGCGGGAGCCTTGATGGTGACGCCCGAAAGCGCCTGCGCCATCGCGTCCGCCGCGGGTTGCATCAACGCGCAGTGGAAGGGCGCGGACACCGGCAGCAGCATCGCGCGCTTTGCGCCCTTGTTCTTTGCGATCTCTACCGCACGATCGACGGCCGCCTTGTCGCCGGAGACAACCACCTGCCCGCCGCCATTGTCGTTGGCGGCCTGGCAGACCTGCCCTTGCGCCGCTTCGCTCGCCACCGCAACCGCCGCCTCATAATCGAGGCCGAGCAGCGCCGCCATCGCGCCTACACCGACCGGAACCGCCTTTTGCATCGCCAGCCCGCGCGTCCGCAGCAGCCGTGCCGTATCGCTGATGCTCAGGCTGCCGGCGGCCGCAAGCGCGGAGTATTCCCCGAGCGAGTGGCCGGCCACGAAGGCGGCGTCCCTGCCGACCGAGAATCCGGCCTCGGTCTCCAGCACGCGCAGGGTGGCGATGGATACGGCCATCAGGGCCGGCTGGGCGTTTTCCGTGAGTTGCAGGGTTTCCGCCGGCCCGTCCCAGATGGTCGCCGTCAGCTTCTCGGAAAGCGCCGCATCGACCTCATCGAACACCGCTTTGGCCGCCGGAAAAGCCTCCGCCAGTGCCTTGCCCATGCCGACGGCCTGCGAACCCTGCCCCGGAAAAGTAAATGCTGCCGTCATCGGCGCTCCCTGAAACGTTCCAATCCCCACGCATGATCCGCCAAAGCGCGTGCGGATTTGGCGATAAGATCATGCGCTGCTTCAATAATTTAGAGCGCGATCGGACGCAAAACCGGTTCCCGCTTTTGCTGATCGCGCTCTAGATTTCCGGCCGAAAGACACTGCGGCGGGTCAATATGTCAAGCCAAAGCCGGTTCCGAGCGGCAAATCGGCAATTTGGGCCGGCTTTGGCTTGCCATGCCGGCCAAAATCCTTATAACGCGCCCATCCGTGGGCCCCGGCCGGGAGCTGAACGGACGGTCTCAGCAATCTCTCCTTTTGGCGATTTTGATGTGGCAGGGCCAGTCGGTCCGTCGTCCCGTGTTCCCGCCTTCTGAGCTTATCTTCCGAGTCCTTTCCGAAGGCCTCGAAGGGCTTGCCGCCGAGGCGCCGCGCCAACTTTAGGAAAGGACACCCATGCCTCTTTACGAGCATGTTTTTCTCGCGCGTCAGGATGCGAGCACCCAGCAGGTCGAAGAACTGACCTCCCAGATGACCGGCATCGTCGAACAGGCGGGCGGCAAGGTCACCAAGACCGAGAACTGGGGCGTGCGCTCCCTCACCTACCGCATGAACAAGAACCGCAAGGCGCACTTCGTGCTGCTCAATATCGACGCGCCGTCTGCGGCGATCGCCGAGATCGAGCGCCAGGAGCGCATCAGCGAAGACGTCATCCGCTATCTCAGCGTCCGCGTCGAGGAGCACGAGGAAGGCCCGTCCGCGATGATGCGCAAGGCCGATCGCGACCGCGAGCGTGACGACCGCGGCGGTGGTTTTGGCGGCCGTGATGGCGGCGGCTTCCGCGGTGACCGTGAAGGTGGCGGCTTCCGTGGTGACCGCGGCCCGCGCCGTCCTCGTGACGATGCCGAAACCACGACGGAAGAGGAGTAAGAATCATGGCTGATGCTGGAGCACGCCGTCCGTTTTTCCGCCGCCGCAAGACCTGCCCGTTCACGGGTCCGAATGCGCCGAAGATCGACTTCAAGGATTCCAAGCTGCTGATGCGTTACGTCTCCGAGCGCGGCAAGATCGTGCCGAGCCGCATCACGGCCGTTTCGGCCAAGAAGCAGCGCGAACTCGCGCGCGCCATCAAACGCGCCCGTTTCCTCGGCCTCTTGCCGTACGTTATTCGCTAAACTCTTCCCCGCGGTGTGCGCGCCGCGGGGCTTGTTCATAAGGCTTCCGGGTCATCCGGTCGCCGATGGTTGGGGTTGAAGAAACCTCTAACCGCTCGAAAGGGGGCGGGACAGCTGATGATCGCGATCGTTGCCATCGCTATTGCCGCCGGCGCCGCGTCGGCATTGATGTTCGCCTCGATCATTTCGGGCGCGCTGATCTCGCTTGTGCTGTTCTATCTCGCGCCGCTGCCGCTGGTGGTGGCCGCGATCGGATGGGGACCGCTCAGCGCCGCCGTCGGCGGCATCGCCGCCACCATCGGGCTCGGTGCCCTGTTCGGCCTGCCCTATTGCATCGCCTATGCGATCACGGTCGCGCTGCCGGCATGGTGGCTCGGCCATCTCGCCATGCTGGGCCGGTCGATCGGCGACGCCAGCGCCGGTAACGGCGCCGCCCATACCGCCCCGACCATGGAATGGTATCCGACGGGCCGACTGCTGCTGTGGATGGTCGGTTTTGCCACGCTGACCACGGCCGCCGCCATGCTCACGCTCGGCGGCGACTCCGCCACCATCGTGGCGACCATGAAGCGCGGCCTGCTGCGCATTTTCGGACAGCGCGGAACGTCGCCCGCTGCGGACATCGATCGATGGGTCGACGCGCTGGTACTGATCGCCCCCTGCGCGGCCGCCATCGTCACCCTGCTGACCCTGACGCTCAATTTGTGGCTGGCCGCGACGATCACCGCCACATCGGGCCGGCTACAGCGCCCCTGGCCCGACATCAGAAGCACGGCCATGCCGCCGATGACGCTGGTCGGGCTCTGCGTCGTGCTCGCCTTCTGCTTCGTCGGCGGACTCCTCGCGATGTTCGCGCAGATCGCCGCAGCAGCCTTGTTGATGGCTTATGCGCTGACCGGCTTTGCCGTGCTGCACACACTGACGCTTTCGCTGCGCAGCCGGCCGCTCTGGCTGGGCTGCACTTACGCTGTCGTCATCATCTTCGCCTGGCCCGCGCTTGCACTGATTGTGCTTGGGCTGGCCGACGCCGTTTTCGGACTGCGCGAACGGTACCTGCGGACGAGGCCGCCGCCGGTACCGACGACCTGAAGACCTCTTTGCCTAACTGAACTCAACCCGATCCGTATCATTTGAAGGAGAAACAACATGGAAGTCATTCTGCTGGAACGCGTGGCCAAGCTTGGCCAGATGGGAGAAGTCGTCAAAGTGCGCGATGGCTTTGCCCGCAATTTCCTCCTCAAGCGCGGCAAGGCGCTGCGCGCCACCGCCGATAACCGCGCCAAGTACGACGGCATGAAGGCCGAGCTCGAGGCCAACAACATCAAGGCGAAGGGCGAAGCCGCCAAGGTCGCGGAAAAGATCGACGGCAAGGATATCGTCGTCATCCGCCAGGCGGCCGAATCCGGCCAGTTGTTCGGCTCGGTCTCGGTGCGCGACATCGTCGACGCATTGGCGGCCGACGGCATCACCGTCAGCCGGCCGCAGGTCTGGCTGGATTCGCCGATCAAGGTGATCGGCCAGCAGAAGGTGACGATTGCGGTTCATCCCGAGGTCGAGACCAGCATCACCGTGACGGTCGCCCGCAGCGCGGATGAAGCCGAACGCATCAAGCGCGGCGAGGATATCTCGACCCGCCAGGAAGATCAGGACGCTGCCGCCGAAGCGATCGCGGCTGCCGGCGAGTTCTTCGATCCGGAAGCCCAGCACGACGAGGTCGCGCCGGCGCCTGCGGCCGAGACCGAGAAGTAAGCGACGCCATCCAGGCCCGGCCGATCAGGCCGGGCTTGGCATTCTTGCCGCCGCCTTTTCGTCCAGCATGGCGATCGACGCCAATGCGGTGGCGGTGTGCTTTTCGACGCCGTCGATCACGCAAAATACATCCGCGGCCACCACGGCGACCTGACGCCCCGGCTTGATCACCCGCGCGCGGCAGATCAGCCGCTCGCCCGACGCCGGCGATAGCAGGTTGAGTTTGTATTCCGCCGTCAGCGCGGGCTGACCCCGCGAGGTCGCCGCCGCGATCGTCGTGGCGTTATCGACCAGGAATGCGGTGACCCCGCCGTGAAACAGGCCATGCTGTTGTAGCAGCTCCGGCCGGCGATCGACCTCGATCGTACAGGCGCCGCGCGAGAGCTCCGACAGTTCTGCGCCGACATGCCCCATGAATCCCTGCCGCCCGACATTGTCGCGGATGCGCTTTTCGATCGGCGCGAAGTCCGGATCGTGCTCAAGACTCATGGCGTTGCTCCATTGTCGGTCCGGCCAGCGCGCGGATGGCGCAGGCGATCAGGATATCGGCCTGCTCGCGCGGATCGGAGCGGTCGCGCCCGGAAAGCCAGGCGCGGCAAAACACCTGCGCAGGCCCGATGATCTGGCTGAAGAACAGCGTCGGCGTCATCGGCAGCAATGCGCCGCGCGCAACCAGCGGCGCACGCCAGCGCTCCACGCCTTGCGCAAGACGCGAATTCTCCGCGCGCTGGGCGCTGCGGACTTCTTCCGTCCACTCCGCGCGGGATATTTCGAACAGAAAGCGTGCTTCGCGCCTGAAGTTCACGACCCAGTCGAGATGGGCGCGGACGAGTTGCGCGATGCCGTCGCGGGCGCTGGCCGCGGGATCGAGCGCCGTCAGCATGGCCGCGTGATAGCGCTGCAGAATTTCCAGGAACAGGGTGCCGGCGAGCTCTTTCTTCGAGCCGAAGAAATGGAAAAAGCTGCCGTTGGAGGCGCGCGCCCGGGTGCGGATAGCCGCAACGGTCGCGCCCTCAAAGCCGTCGCGGTCGAACACGGCAAGGCCCGCGGCCAGCAAATCTTCCCGGGCTGTCGTGGCCATCGAAACCGCTCCGAACTCCGCTGGACCATCACTCTAGAGTAATGCTCTAGAAGCGGTCAAGCGCCGACGGTGGCAATAGTCACCTGAAACGCTATTGAGAGATCGGCACCGCCGGCGGTCCGGCCGGAGGCACCGGCGGCAACGCAGGCGCGGCCGCCACGGCAGGCGGCGGGGGCTGAGGCGCCGGTACGGGCGGCGCCGGCGGCGCTGCTGCGGCTTCGGGCGGCGCGCTGGAAACCGGGCTGGAGCTTGGCGCAGCAGCGGTAGCGGCCGGGGCCGGCGTCACCGCCGGAACGGGATCCGGCCGTGTCGCGGGCGGCTCGCTGACCGATTCCTTTGGCGCGTCGACCTTCGCAGTCTCGCTCTTGCTGTCGGGCTTGCTATCGGGCTTGGCGCTGTCGTCGTCCTTGGCGGTTTCGGCCTTCGGCGCTTCTGCCGGCGGCTCGGTCTTTGCCGGCTCCTCGACCTTTGGTGCCTCTTCAGGCCTGCCCTTCTTGCCCTTCTGCTTGAGCCCCTGCTTGGCGTCGATCGCCGCATGCGCCGGGCCATGGTCGGGCCGCATCACGTCAGGCACTTCGCCGGGTCGCGGCAAGCGCTGCCTCGGATCGGGTTGTCTTGGCTCAGCCTGTCTTTGGTCGGGCTGCTGGGCCGACGGCCGCGGCGCGGCCTCCTGTTTTGCCTCCCTGGCGCCGTCCTTCTGCTTGGGTTGATCCTTCGCCTGGAAGCGCTGATCGGCGGCACCGTTGGAGATCAGGAAGGAGGCCAGCACGTTGGCCATGTCGCTGCTGGTGGTGTAGTGCTGCCGCAGAAAGCCCGACAGCGACGAAGACGGCACGGTCTTGAGCAGGCCGCGCGGGCTCTTGTGGCAGACATTGCAGGTGCTCGAGAAAATCTGCGAGGGCGTCTTGCCGGCTTCGAGGTTCTCCACCGCGTGCACCGCCACCGCCGTCAGACAGCCGATTACGAGCGTCACCGTCGCAAGATTGAGCGCCCGGCTCAACATTCGCTTCCTTCTCCGTCAACGGGAATCGCACCCGGTCGCAAATCCGACATCGGCCGACCTGGGCGGCGGCGGTCACCTTTTAGCCGATTATGGCGCGAATGGAAGCGGACTTATGACACGGCGAAGTGAAGTGGATATTTCCGAATATCGGCTTTGACCCCAACGCATTAGCCAAGGCGGCTGACCGTGATTATCATTCATGCAGGCGCATTGGAACCGTCATGACGGACGGGTGTTGCCTGTGACGCCGGTCGCTTCATTGGTGCTTCGATGGACCGCTTGTTGCGTTATCTGCTGGGTCGTTACATCCGCCGCGGCACGATGAGCTTCACGACGGCGAGCGGGGCCACCTTTACCTGCGGCGACGGAGCCGGCAAGCCGGTGGCGGCCCGGTTTGTCACCTCAGCGGCCGAACGGCGCATCATCCTCAATCCAGAACTTGCGCTTGGCGAAGCCTATATGGACGGCACTTTCGTGGTCGAAAACGGCTCGATCGCGGACGCTCTGGCCATTCTGATGGACCAGCCGCAGGTCCTGCCCGGCTGGGCGCGGCCGCAATGGTGGCTGCGCTATCTCGGCCGCCATCTCCAGCAGTTCAACTTCCGTGGCAAGGCGAGGGCCAACGTCGCCCATCATTATGACCTCGACGGCCGCCTGTACTCGCTCTTTCTGGACGCGGACAAGCAATATAGCTGCGCCTATTTCGACACGCCCTCGGCCACGCTCGACGATGCCCAGCTCGCCAAGAAGCGGCATCTGGCGGCAAAGCTCCTGATCCGGCCTAAACACCGCGTGCTAGATATCGGCTCCGGCTGGGGCGGGCTTGGCCTCTATCTTGCCGAGATGGCAGACGCCGACGTCACCGGCGTCACCCTGTCGTCTGAGCAATTGCAGGTGTCGAACGCGCGCGCTGCGGAGAAGAACCTGTCGCGGTCGGCAAGATTCCTGCTCCAGGATTACCGCGACGTCGAGGGCCCGTTCGACCGCATCGTGTCGGTCGGCATGTTCGAGCATGTCGGAGTCGATTTCTACGAGCGCTTCTTCAAGCGCTGCGCCGAGTTGCTCACCGACGACGGCGTCATGGTGCTGCACTCGATCGCCCGCTCGACCGGCCCCGATGTGTCGAGCCCCTGGATCGCCAAATATATATTCCCGGGCGGCTATATCCCGGCGGTTTCTGAAGTCATTCCTACGATCGAGCGGGCTGGCCTTCTGGTCGACGACGTCGAAATCCTGCGGCTGCATTATGCGGAGACGCTGAAGGCCTGGCGCGAACGGTTCACGGCGCGGCGGGAGGAAGCGGTGCGGCTCTATGACGAGCGATTCGCGCGGATGTGGGAGTTTTACCTGGCCTGTTCGGAGATGGCGTTCCGAAAGCAGAACCTGATGAACTTCCAGATCCAGCTCACCAAGCGCCAGGGCGTGGTGCCGATGACGCGCGACTATATCGGCGATGAGGAAGCAAGGCTGCGCGGGCGGGAACGGAACGCACGGCCGCGGCTACAGATCGCCGGCGAATAGGTGCGAAAATTCCGCGACTTAGTTCCGCAGACTGAACGGAGATGTGAAGCGCACCGAAGCCGGCAGGGCCAGTTGCGCCCGAAACCGTGCCAGCGCGACGCCATCACAGGGGCTTGACCGCAACTCCGGACGGGAGGCCTGCTCCATGGCATCGATCAGCATCGACAGCCAGAGCCGTTCGCCGCTTCCCGCATTCCAGGCCTGAATTGACTGGCCCATGGTTGCTTCCCTGTTCCGTCGCGCGCCCGATGATCAACCAAGGCGCCGCCAAACCGTTCCCCCGACCCTATCTCCGAAGAAATACGGATCGGTGTGACCTGCTTCACAGAGGGATTGCGAAGGCGGGCGTACACCTTCCGGCATGGCCCACAACACCTACGATCCCGTGTCCGATCCGCAGCGCGAACTCTCTACCGATTACGCCTTGATCGCTCTCGGCGTTGGTGCTGCCTTGATCGCGCTGATCTACCTGATCGTGACCTGATCAGGCGCGAATCGACAGGCACCCCACCACCTGAGTGGGTATGGCCAGGGGGCGATAAGGTTCAGTCTGCCCCAAAAATTTCAGCCCTCCTCAAACCGCCTGCCCGCCGCCGGATTTTCGTCAAAACCCGTCAAGCATCGCGCGCCGCGCCCGGCGGATTCATCCACAATTGTGATGAGCGGTTGATAGCAGGCAGCTTTTGCTTCCGCTTTGCATCCGGAGGGCGCTTTATCGCCGCCCCGCGTTCCCAAAAAACCAAAGTACGACCGCAATCAAACGCACTATCAAGAAGCCATGGCCCTGACTGATTCGAATGTCCTCAAGCTCGCCCCCGATGCCGGAACCCCGGCCTACCGGAGCGCACCGCACAATATCGAAGCGGAACAGAGCCTCCTGGGCGCGATTCTGGTCAATAACGACGCCTTCTACCGGGTCTCGGATTTTCTGGAGCCGAAGCATTATTTCGAGCCGCTGCATCAGACCATCTACGAGACCGCCGGCAGCCTGATCCGGATGGGCAAGGTGGCGACACCGGTGACGCTCAAGACGTTTTTGCCGGCCGACGCCGATATCGGCGGCATGACGGTCGGCCAGTACCTCGCCCGCCTCGCCGCCGAAGCCACCACCATCATCAACGCCCAGGACTACGGGCGGACGATCTACGACCTGTCGCTGCGCCGCGACCTGATCGGGATCGGCGAGGAGATGGTCAACGTCGCCTATGACGCGCCGGTCGATTTCGCTCCCCGCGCCCAGATCGAGGACGCCGAGCGCCGGCTTTATGAACTGGCCGAATCCGGCCGCTACGACGGCGGTTTCCAGAAATTCTCGCAGGCGCTCACGGTCGCCGTCGACATGGCCGCCAAGGCGTTCCAGCGCGACGGAAAGCTGTCGGGCATCGCCACGGGCCTGCGCGACCTCGACGCCAAGATGGGCGGTTTGCAGCCGAGCGACCTCATCATCGTCGCCGGCCGCCCCGGCATGGGCAAGACGTCGCTGGCCACCAACATCGCCTACAATATCGCGCGCGCCTACCAGGGCGAAGTGCAGGCCGACGGCACCACCAAGGCCATCAATGGCGGCGTGGTCGGGTTCTTCTCCTGCGAAATGTCGGCCGAACAGCTCGCCACCCGTATCATCGCCGAGCGCACCGGCATTCCCTCCAGCTCGATCCGTCGCGGCGGCATTTCCGAGGCCGATTTCGAGAAGATCCGCGACTACTCGATCGAATTGCAGTCCCTGCCCTTCTTTGTCGACGAAACCGGCGGTCTCTCGATTGCCCAGTTGATGGCGCGCGCCCGCCGGCTGAAGCGGCAAAAGGGCCTCGACCTGATCGTGATCGACTACATCCAGTTGCTGTCGGGGTCGGGCAAGCGCAGCAGCGACAGCCGCGTGCAGGAAATCACCGAAATCACCACCAGCCTGAAGGCGCTGGCCAAGGAGCTCAACGTTCCCATCATCGCCCTGTCGCAACTCTCGCGTCAGGTCGAAAGCCGCGACGACAAGCGCCCACAGCTCTCGGACCTGCGTGAGTCCGGCTCGATCGAGCAGGACGCCGACGTCGTGATGTTCGTGTTCCGCGAAGAATACTATCTCGCCATGAAGGAACCGAGGCCGGGCACCGAGGAACACTCCAAGTGGCAGGGCGACATGGAGCGGGCTCTTGGCCGCGCCGAAGTCATCATCGGCAAGCAGCGTCACGGTCCGACCGGCACGGTCGAACTGCACTTCGACGCCTCGGTCACGCGGTTCGGCGATCTCGCACATGGCCAGATGGCCGAGCGCGCGCCGGAGTACTGAGACGCTGTGCGCGGTTGAACCTGTACCGCCGTCCACGTAAAATGTGGCATGAACATCGCGTCTGACCCGAAGTCGCTGCCCAAAACCTCGATCCTGTCGCCTGACGCCAATCAGGCGGCGGCGCTTGCCAATTACACCGGCGTGATGACCGTCGACCTCGACGCCATCGTCGCCAACTGGCGCAAGCTGGAAAAGACCGGGGTTCCCGCCGAATGTGCCGGCGTGGTCAAGGCCAATGCCTATGGCTGCGGCGCTCCCGAGGTGGCACGCGCGCTGTCCAACGCCGGCTGCAAGACCTTCTTTGTCGCAACGCTGGATGAGGCCAAGGCGGTTCGATCAGCGGTTCCCGCGTCGGCCGCGATCTACGTGCTCAGCGGCTTCTTTCAGAACACCGGCGAAGCCTACGCCAAGAGCGATTGCCGCCCCGTGATCGGCGACCTCAACGAACTGGCCGAATGGGACGTGTTCTGTCGCCGCTCGGGGTGGAACGGCGGCGCGGCCATCCACATCGATACCGGCATGAACCGGCTCGGCCTGACGATCGCGGATGCGCATGGAATCATCCCCCGCATCAATGCCGGCGACCACGGCATCACGCTGCTGATGAGCCACCTCGTCTCCGCCGAGCAGCTCAACAATCCCGTCAACGCGAGGCAGCTCACCGCCTTCCGCGAGATCGCCAGCGAATTTTCCGGCGTGCCCGCGTCCCTTTCCAATTCCTCCGGCGTGTTCCTGGGGCCGCAATTCCAGTTCGACATGGTGCGGCCCGGTGCCGCCCTCTACGGCGTCAATCCGACGCCGGAAGCCGACAATCCGATGCAGCCGGTGGTCGAGGTGAAGGCGCGCATCGTGCAGATCCGCAGCATCGAGCGCGGCGACACCGTCGGCTATGGCGGCACCTGGACCGCCCGGCGGCCGACGCGCCTGGCGATCGTCGCCGCCGGCTATGCCGACGGCTATTTCCGCGCCGCCAGCGCCAATGACGGCACCCGCGGCGCCGAAGTCGTGGTCGCCGGCAAGCGCTGCCCGATCGCCGGCCGCATCTCGATGGACCTGATGGCGGTTGATATCACCGACCTCGAGAAGAACGCGGTGCGCCGCGGCCACATGGCGACGCTGCTCGGCGAAGGCATCACAGTCGACGAGCTTGCGCATCACTTTGGCACTATCGGCTATGAGGTGCTGACCAGCCTCGGCTCGCGCTACGCGCGGATTTATAAAGGCGGCGAAGCCAAGGCCGAGCCACCGCCGATCGCCGCGGAAGCCCCGGCAGCCGTCGAGCCGGCGCCGCCGGCCGCAGCGGCCCCTCCACCCTTGCCACCGGAAGCAGCCCCGGCCGCGAAGAGCTAAGGCCTTCGACCGGCATGAAGGTCGCGACCTTCAACATCAACAACATCAATCGGCGGCTGCCGAACCTGTTGCGCTGGCTGAAGGCGGCAAAACCCGACGCGGTGGCGTTGCAGGAATTGAAGGCCAGCGACGCCGAGTTTCCGATCGCCGCGATCGAAAAGGCCGGTTACGGCGCGGTGTGGCGCGGGCAAAAGACCTGGAACGGCGTGGCGATCCTCGCGCGCAAGGCCGAGCCGGTGCTGATCCGCGACCGCCTGCCCGGCGATGCCGCCGATCACGAAGCGCGCTATATCGAAACCGCAGTCAACGGCGTGATCGTCACCAGCATCTATCTGCCGAACGGCAATCCGCAGCCGGGACCGAAATTCGATTATAAGCTCGACTGGCTCAAGCGGCTGCGTACTCACGCCGCAAAACTTTTGAAGCAGGATGTCCCCGTGGTGCTGGCCGGCGACTACAACGTCGCGCCGACCGAGATCGATATCTATCCGACCAGGTCGTGGGACAAGGATGCGCTGATCCAGCCCAAGAGCCGCGCAGCGTTTAGATCGCTGGTCGCGCAAGGCTGGACCGATGCCATCCGCGAACTGCATCCGGAAGAGCGCATCTACTCGTTCTGGGACTACAAGCGAAACCGCTGGCCGCGCGACGCGGGACTGCGGCTCGATCATCTCCTGCTCAGCCCGGCGATTGCCCCGCGCCTGCAAAAGGCCGGTATCGACAAAAGCATCCGCGCCGAGGAAGGCGCCAGCGACCACGCCCCGGCATGGGTGGTGTTGAAGTAGCGCTTCACCACAAATTCTTGCCGTCGATGACAGTCACCGGCACTGCGTCGAGATCGAAATCGTCGAACAGCCGCGCGTTGACGGCGATCTTGGGATTGTCGAAGTCGGGCTGCCCCGTCGACCAGTCCGGCGACTCGCCGAAGGTCCCGCAGCCGCAATTGGCGCAGAAATGATGCTTCACGGTGCGGGTCTGCCATTGGTAGGTCGCGACATTTTCCGGCGGCGACGTCAGGCGGAACTGCGCGGGCTTGTAGTAAGCCCACAGCCCGCCGCGCTTGGAGCAGAACGAACAGGTGCAGCGCGTGACATCCGACGGCGCCGCCTCCACCTCGAATTTCGTATTGCCGCAGTGGCAGCTTCCCTTGATCGTCACGCGCAACTCCTTCGTGTCTGGCTCGCCGAGCATTAGCGCGGCCCTGCTGACAGCATGATGTCAGCAGCGGTCATTGGTCTCGCGATCAGCGGCGCTTGCATCGCCTCAAGCCGAGGGGCCACACTGAACGACTATCCCCGAGTCGCGCGCCCATGGGCTTCCTCTTCGTCCTCATTGTCGGCCTTCTCGCCGGCACCATCTCCGGCATCGTCGGCACCGGCTCGTCGATCATGCTGATGCCGGTCCTGGTCTATCAATACGGCCCGAAGGAGGCCGTGCCGATCATGGCGGTCGCCGCCGTGATGGCGAACCTGTCGCGCATCCTCGCCTGGTGGCGCGAAGTCGATTGGCGCGCCTGCGCCGCCTACTCTATTCCTGGAATCCCCGCCGCCGCGCTCGGCGCGCGCACCCTGCTGGCGCTGCCCTCGCATGCCGTCGATATCGCGATCGGCCTGTTCCTGATCGCGATGGTGCCGGTGCGGCATTGGCTCGCCCGCCACGACCTGAAAGCCAATCTCTGGCACCTCGCAATCGGCGGCGCGCTGATCGGCTATCTCACCGGCATCGTGGTTTCGACCGGGCCGTTAAACGTGCCGCTGTTCCTGTTCTACGGCCTGACCAGGGGCGCGTTCCTCGCCACGGAAGCGGCAAGCTCGCTCGGGCTTTATGTGAGCAAATCGGTGACCTTCGAGCGCTTTGGCGCACTCACGCCAGACATCGCGATCAAGGGCCTGATCGCCGGCTCATCGCTGATGTTCGGCGCCTTCATCGCAAAGCGTTTTGTGCTGAAGCTCGAGCCGGACGTGTTTCGGCTCGTGATGGACGGCATCATGATTGCGGCGGGGGTCTCGCTGCTGTGGACGGCGATGACCTCGTAGAATCCGCCTATTCCAAAGCCGGTGTCGCAGAGAGAGGCCACCTGAGCAGCCTCCCTCCATACTTGACGATCATGCCGCCCCGTCACGGAGCCTTGTCCACGTTTGGATCGTTCTCGAACCAGCGTTGCGCGGCCTTGGCATTGGCGGCGCGGCGCTCGAGCCACCGGGCCACGAACAAATCGACCCACGCGGCGAAGCGCTGTTGAACTGCCGCCAGCACGAACCGCGCGTTCGGGTTCGGATAGAATGGTCTGTTGAAATCGTTGCGGGCGTACATCTTGCCCTCCTGCCGTTTCGGCGGAGGGAGCGGCCCTGCGCCGGAAGTTACACTCTTGCTTTGCGGATCAGCCCGACTTCGAGCTGAAAATTCGGACCCGACGCCCTCACGGACATGCACGACCAATCGGCCAGCCGAATAAGCGGCGGCCGGACGCGGTCGGCAGTCTCTGCGACGAGTGTGCGAGCGTTGCGCATCGTGGTCCTCAAGAGTGCGGGCAGTTTTACCCGCGATGAATGGGGGAATCTAAGCGCAGAGAACGTTCGGCGCGTCAAACTGTTTTGTTCACGTGCGCGAAATTTGCAATTTTCGAACGCTGCCGCGATCAGCCGCGTTCTAAAATTTCAGAGTCTGACGAAGAGCAATGCCCGGCGCGGGGCACAAGCGCGCTCACTCGGGGACGACGGCTTTCGCATTGCCCTTGGAAAAAGGCGCCGGCACGTCGAACTTGCCGGTCAGCAGGTCATATCTACAGCGCCAGCCGTTCACCACGCCGGTCTGCATGGGCTTGCGACCCCTGACGTCGGCATCGCCCGACAGGGCGATCACAAGATAGCGGTTCGCCGGCCAATCGACGCCGAGCCCGCGATAGCTCTCTTCAAGCCCTTTGAGCAGAAACGCCGAGTCGTGATATTCCGGCGCCTTCACGATCTTTCGCCAGTCGGGCCGGGTCTTCATGTAGTCCCACGCCAGATCGCCGAGCGGCTTCCCGCTCGCGGCGACGTAGCCTTGCGGCGTGAGGCGGTACAGATAGAGCGTCGAGGTGCCCGAGCCGATCTTCTGGACGCGAACGATCCATTTCAGATCGTTGGTGAAGATGAAGTCAGCGGGATAGCCGGCCGGCTCCTTATCAAGCAGCGTGAATACGTCTTGCCGGCGCGCCCAGAACAGCCATTTCCAGTCGTCGGTCTCCTGGTTCAAATATTGCTCGATCGCGACCGTGCCATCCGGCGTCGTTTTGGTGTGCTCCGGACTGATCTCGTAACCGGCGGGTGGACGCGGCGGTTGCGCGGCGGCCGCGTCCATGCAGCAGATGCCGATAGCGCAGACAAGGAGCAGTCCGACCAACGATGTTCTGACCGTCATTTTCCGGCTCCTTTGACCCAGTCACGCGATTAGTCGCGTGCGTTCCGATCCAGTTCATTGTGGGTGCTTTGGCGGCCTGATCTCGCGCCGTACTTGAGATATACCCGTACCTTCACGGCTCATCGGATGAGCCGGGCTTCCCGTGTGAAGGAGGGGTCGTCTTGAGCGTATTGGCTGAACCTGGCGCCTTGCCCGTTTTCGACGGTCGCACGAACGGGCGAGCCGACGTCCAGCAAGACGTCCAGAAATTTGCCGAGGCAGCGCTCGCGCAAAGCAAGCGCGAAGGCCTGTGGCTGGCCGTTCGCGCGCGCTGGGTCGCGCTTGCGGTAATCGCCGTGACGCTGCCGTTCATGAACCCACATTGGGATGTCCTCTATTACATCGCCTCGACCGGGCTCTTTGCAGCGATCGGCTGGGCTCAGCTCAAGGTCGGAAAAGCCGGCGTATCCCGGCCCGAGCTTTTCCTGATGTTTTGCGATCTGGCCTTGATGACCTTTATCGCCGTGGTGCCCAATCCCTGGGCTCCCGGAGACTGGCCGATCGGAATGCAATTCCGCTTCAACACATTCATCTACTTCTTCGTGCTGCTGGGCACTGCGACGCTCGCCTATTCCTGGCGCACGGTGATCGCGATGGGCACGTGGGTCGCGGGCCTGTGGGCCTTCGGCGTCGGCTGGGCCTGGTTTCATGCCGACAGCTACGCCGCGCTGGCCGAACGGGTGCATGCTGCCGTCGGCTCCGATGCCAGAATGTTCGCGCTGATCGACCCCACCGCGATCAATATCCCGGCGCGATTTCAGGAGGTCCTCGTCTTCGTCATCGTCGCGGTGACGCTTGCGGTCGCGGTGCGCCGCTCCAACGCGCTGCTGGTCAGCCACGCCGGCATCGAACGCGAGCGCTCCAATCTGGCGCGCTACTTCTCCCCCAACGTCGTCGAGCAACTCTCAAAGAACGACGAGCCGCTCAAGCAGGTCCGCACCGAGAGCGTAGCGGTGCTGTTCGTCGACATCGTCGGCTTCACCGCCTATGCCGACGGCCGCAGCCCGACTGAGGTGATCAGGACGCTGCGGTCGTTCCACGAACGAATGGAGCGCGAGATCTTCCGGCATGGCGGCACGCTCGACAAATATCTCGGCGACGGACTGATGGCGACGTTCGGCACGCCCTTCCCCAGCCATTCCGACGCCGGCAATGCGTTGCGCTGCGCGCAAGCCATGCTCGGTGCGATCGACGAATTGAACCGCGAGCGCAAGCCGCGCGGCGAGCCGCCGATCCGGATCGGCCTCGGCTTGCATTACGGCGAGGTCGTGCTCGGCGATATCGGCCAGAACCGGCTGGAATTCGCCGTGATCGGCACCACGGTCAACGCGGCAAGCCGCCTCGAAGCGCTGACCCGCGAATTCGGATGCGCCATGATTGCCAGCGATGACCTCGTGCGTCAGGCGCGCGCGGAAACCGGAAGCTCCGATGGCGATTTCGCCTGCCTGGTCGCGCAGCCGCCGCAGGCTATCCGCGGGCTGGAGCAGCCGCTCGGCATATGGACGCGCGCGGGCAACTCATTTTGACCGTCCGAGTAAGCGGTCGCGTCACTAGAAATCCTTTCGCAAGTTAGCAGGCTTGCTCGCGCACTGGATTCGTGGATAGTTGAAAACACCGGAGGTTGTAGGCTACATTGGACAATAACCATTCAAAATTTATTCAATCAATTTCGCAGGGAGTCCTCTCGGATGGTCGATCACGAGTTTGGCGACCAACACACAGAGCTCAAGCTCTCGATCATCGAAAAGTATCTGAAATTTTTCACTACTGCTCTGCGCGGTAAATTTCGTGAGCTTTGGTACATTGATGGTTTTGCTGGCACCGGATATCGGACCATCCGCCATCAAGCGGTGCCGCCTAGCCTTATAAGCGAGGGAGAGCCTGAACGTATCGAACGCCGACGCGGATCCGCTAAGATTGCAATTGACGTATACCCTCGCTTCGACTTCCTGGTTTTCATCGAAAACAAGCCGTCCTATGTGCGGGCTTTGGAAGAACTGCGGGCAAACCACCCCGATCGCCGCATCGTTGTCGTCAAAAATGATGCCAATGACGGTCTCAAATCGTTGATCGCTGCCAACAATTGGACGTCTACCAGAGCCGTCATCTTTCTTGATCCCTACGGCATGGAAGTGGATTGGTCCACATTGGAGACAATCGCCCGAACTGGCGCTATCGATGTCTGGTATCTTTTCTCGCTTGCGGGGTTCTACCGACAGGCTACTCGCGATCACGACGCGCTCGACGAAGATAAACGAGCCGCTCTTACTCGAATGCTAGGCACCGACGCTTGGGAGCGAGAACTCTACAAAGCCACACCAGTGAATGATTTATTTGGTGGAAGCGATCCGTCCATGAGACGCGACGCAGATGTCACTGCACTTGAAGCCTACGCCAAGGCCAGGCTCGAAACTATTTTCGGCGCAGTGCTCGACCCGCTACCGCTACCCCTGCATGAGCGGCCGCAACGATTTTCGCTTTTCTTTTGTATCTCGAGCCGCAAACCGGCAGCGATCGGATTAGCCCGGAAGATTGGCAATCACATCCTTAAGGCGGGCATCTCATCATAGGTCCGACCGTTGAGTTCACGGCCGGCCGCCTTCTTGTTCTTCCCACCCCACTGTTTGAAGAAAAAAGCCGTTCCGGTCGTTCGACACATCGCCTCTATCTCGTCGACCCACTCAGGCTTCATCTCTCGGGCGCGCGGCCCGCTCTCGCCACCGACTATCGCCCAATGGATCCCAGTCAGATTGCCCTCTGCGACTGATCCGATTAGCGGCTCAAGTGAAACGAAACGGATTGCCGCCGGCACTGCTCGAAGGGCGTCCAAGCGGCTCAGAACACGCCCGTCTTCAACACTGGTTCCAAGCCAGACGTTCTGGAGCACCCTAAATGGTTGTTGCGATAGCACCCGAGCCATGCGTTCAGGACGCTTCGTGAGAATTTGATAGGTATGTCGGGGAGTGTCTGCCATGACATCCCAAACCTTGGTGATGAACTCAATCGGGACATCATCGTGAAAAAGGTCGGACATTGAATTAACGAAGACCTTGCGAGGTTTCGACCACTTTCTTGGCGCGTCGAGCGATGCTTGATCCAGACGAATTTTACCGGTCCAGACGGCACGTTTTCCGCTCTTCCTCGTAAGGCCACGATATTTCTCTGTACCCATAGCCTCTAGTCGGGCGGCCATGCGCATGGCGTAACAATTGGTGCAGCCGGCCGTAAGCACGGTGCAGCCAGCTACCGGATTCCAAGTCGCATCGGTCCACTCAATTGATGTTTCTGCCATTCGAGTTCTCGCCAACTACCTGCTCTTCAAGGTAACGAAGAGTGCTTACAAAAGATTCTGCCGACTTGCCGTCCGTCCTTTGACGGGGGCGAAAAAGAAGGCTATAGAACAAAGTAAGAACATCAAGCCGCTACAACTTGGGGTGCTTGCGGCTAATACACTACTAGGCGTTAGAGCCGTAAGCATGGCCAAATCCTCCCTCTCCTTTGTCTGCCAGAACTGCGGCGCGGCGTATAACCGCTGGCAGGGCAAGTGCGATTCCTGCGGCGAGTGGAATACGCTGGCGGAGGAGGACACATCAGGCGCGACCTCGATGCCGGTGTCGATCCGCTCCAAGCGCAAGGGGCGGACGTTTGCGCTGGAGAGCCTTACCGGCAAGAGCCAGGACGCCCCTCGCCTGTCCTCGGGCATGACCGAGCTCGACCGCGTCACCGGCGGCGGTTTTGTCCGCGGCTCGGTGCTGCTGGTCGGCGGCGATCCCGGCATCGGAAAATCGACGCTGCTGACGCAGGCGACCAGCATGCTCGCCCGCGCCGGGCATCGCGCGGTCTACATCTCCGGCGAAGAAGCGGTGGCGCAGGTGCGGCTGCGCGCCGAGCGGCTCGGCCTTGCGGATGCGCCGGTGCAGCTTGCGGCCGAGACTTCCGTGGAAGACATCGTCTCGACGCTGTCCGAGGGCGCAGTCCCCCGCCTGATCGTGATCGACTCGATCCAGACCATGTGGACCGATACGGTCGAGTCGGCGCCCGGCACCGTCACGCAGGTTCGCGCTTCCGCACAGGCGCTCATTCGCTTTGCGAAAAAGTCCGGCGCGGCCATCATCTTGGTCGGGCACGTGACGAAAGACGGCCAGATCGCCGGCCCGCGCGTGGTCGAACACATGGTCGATGCCGTGCTCTCCTTCGAGGGCGAAGGCTCGCAGCAGTTCCGCATTTTGCGCGCGGTGAAGAACAGGTTCGGGCCGACCGACGAGATCGGCGTGTTCGAGATGACCGGCCTTGGCCTGCGCGAGGTTTCCAACCCCTCCGAGCTATTCTTGTCCGAACGCGATCTCGGCAGCCCCGGCACCGCCGTGTTTGCCGGCATCGAAGGCACCCGACCGGTGCTGGTGGAATTGCAGGCGCTGGTGGCGCCGACCTCGCTCGGCACGCCCCGCCGCGCCGTGGTCGGCTGGGACCCGAGCCGGCTGTCGATGGTGCTGGCCGTGCTGGAGGCCCATTGCGGCGTCAAGCTGTCGGGCCACGACGTGTATCTGAATGTCGCCGGCGGCCTGCGCATCAACGAGCCGGCCGCGGACCTTGCCGCCGCCGCCGCGCTGGTGTCCTCCCTGGTGAACGCGCCGCTGCCGACTGATGCGGTCTATTTCGGCGAGATTTCGCTTTCCGGCGCGGTCCGGCCGGTGGCGCAGACCTCGGCCCGGCTGAAGGAGGCGGCCAAGCTCGGTTTCGGCCGCGCCGTGCTGCCCGAATCGGCGCGCGGCGAGCCCAGTGGCGATGCCGGGCTCTCGCTCAATTCCGTGGGAGGATTAACCACGCTGGTGGCGGAAATCGCCGCCCGCGGCAATCCAAGAGGAAATCGGGACGGAAATCACCGCGAAAATCGCGATGGAACGGCTGAGAAAAATGCCACACCGGCCCGATTCCGTCGAGAAAACGGCTAAAGCGGCGTGACCTTACGGGACCCCGCCGCTATACATCGCCCGCGCGGGATAGCGCGATTTCCGGCCTTGCCGGACGCACGGGATGAACCCCACTTTGGGGGGCGACCGAAACGCCGATTCGCAAGCTTGATGTACGAGCGGACCTGACCAGCCGATGCCGATTACCATCCTCGATCTCGTCCTGCTCGCGGTAATGCTGATTTCGGGCCTGCTTGCGATGGTTCGCGGTTTTATGCGCGAAATCCTGTCGATCGCGGCCTGGGGCGCGGCAGCGCTGGTAACGCTGTACGCCTTCTCGAAACTGCTGCCGACCGCAAAGACCTATTTCAACAACGACACGGTGGCCGCCGTCGTGGTGGTGGCCGGCACCTTCATCGGCACCCTGATCGTGGTCTCCGTGATCACGGTGCGGATATCCGACATGATCCTGGATTCCCGGATCGGGGCGCTGGACCGCACGCTGGGCTTCCTGTTTGGCCTGGCCCGTGGCCTGCTGATCGTAGTCGTAGCCTTCCTGTTCTTCTCCTGGCTGGTCCCGGACAAGCAGCGGCCGGACTGGATCACGGGAGCCAAGTCGAAAGTGGTGCTACAGGGAACCGGCGATTGGCTGATGTCGCTCTTGCCTGACGACCCCGAGAACACCATCTTAAAGCGGTTCAAGAAGAATAAACCTGAAGATGATCAAACTGACGCCGAACCGGCTCAGCCGGGTACTGGCGATGGCTACAGTAAACCTGCCCGCGACAGCCTTAAAAAGCTGATCGAGAAACCCGCGGCCAAGTGAGTTGGGCAAGCAAATTGGGCCAAAACTGAGAGAGGCGATGGACCAGATGCAACATCCTTCCGATCCCGCCGAGCGACTTGATCAGGGCTACGAGTCCATCGAATTGCAGGACGATCTGGAAGGCGACACGCTCCGCGAGGAATGCGGGGTGTTCGGCATCTTCGGCCACCCGGAGGCCGCCGCCATCACCGCACTCGGACTGCACGCCCTTCAGCACCGCGGCCAGGAAGCCGCCGGCATCGTCACCTTCGACGGCAGCCGCTTCCACAGTGAACGCCGCCTTGGCCTGGTCGGCGACACCTTCTCCCGCCGCGAGGTGATCGAACGCCTGCCCGGCTCTACCGCCGTCGGCCACGTCCGCTACTCCACGACAGGCGCCACCATTTTGCGCAACGTGCAGCCGCTGTTCGCCGAGCTCAATGCCGGCGGCTTTGCGGTCGGCCACAACGGCAACCTCACCAACGGGCTGACGCTGCGCCGCGAGCTCGTCAAGAACGGCGCGATGATGCAGTCCACCACCGACACCGAGGTGATCCTGCATCTGGTCGCCCAGTCCAAGCGCAACCATTTCATCGACCGCTTCATCGAGGCGCTGCGCACCATCGAAGGCGCCTACTCACTGGTGTCGCTGACCAACAAGAAGCTGGTCGGCGCCCGCGATCCGCTCGGCATCCGCCCGCTGGTGCTCGGCGATCTCGACGGCCGCCCGATCCTCACCTCGGAAACCTGCGCGCTCGACATGATCGGCGCCAAATATGTCCGCGATATCGAGCCGGGCGAGATCATCGTATTCGACGAAAACGGCGCGCACAGCCATAAGCCGTTCCCGCACAGGCCGCCGCGGCCCTGCATCTTCGAATACATCTATTTCTCGCGGCCGGACTCCATTGTCGGCGGCCGCTCGGTCTATGACGTCCGCAAGGCTTTTGGCGCGCAGCTCGCCCGCGAAAGCCATGTGCAAGTCGACGTCGTGGTGCCGGTGCCCGATTCCGGCGTGCCGGCCGCAGTCGGCTATGCCCAGCATTCCGGCGTACCGTTCGAGCTCGGCATCATCCGCAATCACTATGTCGGCCGCACCTTCATCCAGCCGACCCAGAGCGTGCGCGAGCTTGGCGTGCGCATGAAGCATTCGGCCAACCGCGCCGCGATCGAAGGCAAGCGCATCATCCTGATCGACGACTCGCTGGTGCGCGGCACCACCTCGAAGAAGATCGTGCGCATGATGCGCGATGCCGGCGCCCGCGAGGTGCATTTCCGCCTCGCCTCGCCGCCGATCCTCTATCCCGACTATTACGGCATTGACCTGCCTGACCGCGGCGGCCTCTTGGCGGCCACCCATTCGCTGGAGCAGATGCGCGAGATCATCGGCGCGGACTCGCTCGCGTTCCTGTCGATCGACGGCATGTATCGCGCCATGGGCTATCCCGGCCGCGACCCGGCCAACCCGAAGTTTTCGGATCACTGCTTCACCGGCGACTATCCGACCCACCTCACGGACCAGAGCGAAACCGAGCCACAGCCGCGCCAGCTCTCGCTGCTGGCGGAAGCGAGCTGACGCTACGACGATGCAGCTAACCATTGGCATTTTCTGCGGAGTGCTTTTGGTTGGATTCATGGTCTTTGCCTTCAGGCAGGGCATGAAGGTGACACCCGACCGGTCGGGGAACGGAACCAATAGCGACAATATGCACTCGGGCGGCAACAGCTAACGCTGCAAGAGCAAGAATTCCGTCATGGCCGGGCTTGTCCCGGCCATCCACGTCTGTAATACCCCCGCCAAGACGTGGATTGATCTGAAATGACAAAACCCCTCGCCAACCGCATCGCTCTCGTCACCGGCGCCTCGCGCGGCATCGGCTATGCCACCGCGCTCGCGCTCGCACAGGCCGGCGCGCATGTCGTGGCGGTGGCGCGCACGCAAGGCGGACTGGAAGAGCTCGACGATGAGATCCGCAAGGGCGGCGGCAGCGCCACCTTGGTGCCGCTCAGCCTCACCGACACCGACGGCATCGCGCGCCTTGGCGCGGCCCTTCACGAACGCCACGGCAAGCTCGACATCCTCGTCGGCAATGCCGGCGTGCCCGGCCCTTCCTCGCCGCTCGGCCACATCGAGCTGAAATCCTGGACCGATGCGTTCGCGGTCAACGTGACCGCAAATTTTCAGCTCATCCGCTGCATGGAGCCGCTGCTGAAACAATCCGACGCGGGCCGCGCGGTGTTCATCACCTCAGGGGCCGCCAGCAAGGCCAACGCCTATCTCGGCCCCTACGCTGCTTCAAAGGCTGCGCTTGAAACGCTGGTGCGCGTGTGGGCCAACGAAACCGCCACGACGCCGCTGCGGGTCAATCTGTTCAGCCCGGGCCCGATCCGCACCCGCATGCGCGCCATCGTCTTTCCCGGCGAAGACCCGATGGACCTGGAGACACCGGACAAGCCGGCCGAGTTCATCGTGCCAATGTGTTCGCCCGAGTGGACCGAGACCGGAAAACTTTACGATTACAAGAGCCGCACGCTGCTGAGTTTTCGCGCACCTGCGTAGCTCCGGCTGCAATTGACACCTTCCTCGCCGATCGGTTGACTTCCCCTCGACTGCGGACCAACCGCAGCAGATCAAGGGAGGAAGCCATGATTTCCGTCCGCCGCGCGCGCCTCACAGCGGCTGCACGCTTCACCAAATCCACCATCGCATTGGTCGGCCTCGCGCTGGTCAGCGTTTGCGCGCTGACCGCGTCCGTGCACGCCGGCGACATCCCGACCTTCGCCGTGGATGCCTCCTGGCCAAAACCGCTGCCGAACAACTGGATCCTCGGCCAGGTCGGCGGCATCACCGTCGACTGGCAGGGCCACATCTGGGTGATCCATCGTCCGAAATCGCTGACCGATGACGAGAAGGGCGCAACGCTCAATCCGCCGCGCTCGAAATGCTGCGTATCGGCGCCGCCGGTGCTGGAGTTCGATGCCGACGGCAATCTGCTTCGCTCATGGGGCGGCCCGGGCGAAGGCTATGAATGGGTCGGCCGCGAGCACGGCATTGAGGTCGACGAGAAGGGATTTGTCTGGGTCGGCGGCAATGCCGACAACGACAACGCCATCCTGAAATTCACCCTCGACGGCAAATTCGTGATCCAGATCGGCAAGATCGCGCCGAGCAAGGGCAGCAATGACACCACCCAGCTCGGCAAGCCCGCCGAGACCGCGCTCGACAAGGAAGCCAACGAAATCTATGTCGCCGACGGTTATGGCAATCGCCGTGTCATTGTGTTCGATGCCACCACAGGCGCCTACAAGCGGCACTGGGGCGCCTATGGCAACAAGCCGAACGACGACAAGCAGCCGCCCTACGATCCCAAGGCGCCGCCCCCGCAGCAATTCGCCAACCCCGTCCATTGCGTGAAGCTCAGCAATGACGGCCTCGTCTATGTCTGCGACCGCATCAACAACCGCATTCAGGTGTTTCGCAAGGACGGCACCTTCGTGAAGGAGTGGTTCTTCGAGAAGAACACGCTCGGCAACGGTGCGGTCTGGGACATCGCGATCTGGCCTGATCCGAAGCAAAGCTATCTTTTGACCGCCGACGGCGAGAACAACGAAATCCGTGTGCTCAAGCGCGACGACGGTACCGTGGTGGGCAGCTTTGGACGGGGCGGCCGCAATGCCGGCCAGTTCCACTGGATCCACGCCATGGCGATCGACGCCAAGGGCAACGTCTATACCGCCGAGGTCGATACCGGAAAGCGCATCCAGAAGTTCAAACTGACGTCGGACGCGCTACGATAGGCGCATTGCAATAACGGTTTCGGGCAGGAACAATCCGAGG
The DNA here is from genome assembly GCF_018129385.1 of Bradyrhizobium lablabi. Lineage (GTDB taxonomy): Bacteria > Pseudomonadota > Alphaproteobacteria > Rhizobiales > Xanthobacteraceae > Bradyrhizobium > Bradyrhizobium lablabi_C. The sequence continues at coordinate 156,432 of NZ_JAFCLN010000005.1, read as the reverse complement.
GAATGCCGGGCAAGGCTTCGCAGGAAGCCACCCGGCATCAACTTATGGAGGAAGAACAATGACCAATAAACTTGCGCGGTATTCCACCGCACTGATCATGCTTGCCGGCGTTGGCCTTGCCGGCCCGGCGCTCGCCCAGGACAAGACCGTCAAGATCGGCGTTCTCAACGACATGTCGAGCCTTTACGCCGACATTGGCGGCCCCAACTCCGTGGTCGCGGTCAAGATGGCGATCGAGGATTCCGGCCTCACCAAGAAGGGCTGGAAGATCGACGTGCTGAGCGGCGATCACCAGAACAAGCCGGACGTCGGCGTCAACATCGCCCGGCAATGGATCGATACCGAGAAGGTCGATGCGATCGCCGATACGCCGAACTCCGGCGTCGCGCTCGCCATCAACAACCTCGCGAAGGAAAAGAACATCATCCTTCTCAATTCGGGTGCCGCGACCGCCGACCTCACCGGCAAGGCCTGCACGCCGAACACAGTCTCCTTCACCTACGACACCTACATGCTGGCCAACGGCACCGGCAAGGCGCTGACCAAGGCCGGCGGCGATAGCTGGTTCTTCCTCACCGCCGACTACGCCTTCGGCCATGCGCTCGAGCGCGATACCTCCGCGGTCGTCACCGCCAATGGCGGCAAGGTGCTCGGCGGCGTCAAGGCACCGATCAACACCGCCGACTTCTCGTCCTTCCTGCTCCAGGCGCAGGCCTCCAAGGCCAAGGTCATCGGCCTCGCCAATGCCGGCGGCGACACCACCAACTCGATCAAGCAGGCGGCCGAATTCGGCATCGTTGCCGGCGGTCAGAAGCTTGCCGCGCTGCTGCTCTTCATCAACGACGTCCATGCGCTTGGCCTCAAGACCGCGCAGGGCCTGACCTTCACGGAATCCTTCTACTGGGATCTGAACGACAAGACCCGTGAGTGGTCGAAGCGGTTCTCGCAGCTCGCCAGCAAGAACGCGATGCCATCGATGACCCAGGCCGGCAACTACGCCATGATCCTGCATTATCTGAAGGCGCTGGAAGCGCTCGGCGGCAATCCGCATGACGGCGCCAAGGTCGTCGCCAAGATGAAGGAACTGCCGACCGACGATCCGCTGTTCGGCAAGGGCCCGCTGCGCGCCGACGGCCGCCGCCTGATCCCGGCCTATCTGTTCGAGGTGAAGAAGCCCGCTGAATCGAAGGGACCGTGGGACTATTACAAGCTGATCGCCACCATCTCGCCGGAAGACGCGGCCAAGCCGCTGGAGTCCAGCGACTGCCCGCTTTTGAAGAAGTGACCGCGTAGCTGATATCCCGGGGTGCCAAGCGAACCCCGGGGATCTCGAAGTTGTTGTCCCGGCCAGACAAGACATCTGGCCGGGACTTTTTCACGCGCGATCAATCCTCACTTCAGATCGGCGCTCAGCACCTCTCCGAACAGCTCCCATGAGCTGCCGGTCCACCGCTGCAACTGAAGCTGCGTATAGGCCATGCTGCTGTCCGCACCCGTGTTGATCGTCCCCGGTATCAGGGTTGGAAGCGCTAGCCCCTTTATGCTCCGCGCCTGCTTGAGAATGTTCTCGCGCGAGAGATCGTTGCCGCTCTGCTTGAGCACCTGCTCCAGGATTTGCCCCTGCTGGGTGCCGAACAGATAATTGGCATCGCCGATGTCGGCACTCGGCAGGTATTTTGCGAAATGTTCGCGGTACCACTTCATGCCGGGATCGTCGGCCCACTTCTTATCGCCGGGGTCCTTGAACATCGTCGCGGCGATGATGCCCACCGCCTTTTCCGGCCCGGCCGGCACGATGGTCGACGACACCGAGGTCGACACCAGATTGATCAGGAATAGCGGCTTCCAGCCGATCTCATCGGCCTTCTTGATCGCTTGCGCGGCGAATTTCGGCGTGCCGGCGAACAGAAACGCCTCCGCACCCGACGACTTCAGCGAGACCACATGGGACTCGATCGTCGGCTCGCTCACTTCATAGGAAGAAGCGACGACCTTCTTGTCGAAATCGTCTTTCAGGTAATCCTTGAAGGCGACGACGAAGTCCCTGCCGAGGTCATCGTTCTGGTGCAGGATCGCAATCTTTGCGTTCGGTCGCGCCTGGGCGATGTACCTCGCATAGATCCGCCCCTCGGTGTTGTAGCTGGCCAGTCCCGTGGTGGTCATGGGGAATTCGGCGAAGTTCGTGAACTTGGTGGCGCCGCTCACCACGAAGAGATGCGGTATCTTCTTCGCATTGACATATTTGATGGTGGCGCTGATGCCGGGCGTGCCGAGCGGACTGAACAGGAACGCGACTTCATCGCTCTCGACCAGTTTTCTGATCTGCTCGACTGTCTTCGGCGAACTATAGGCATCGTCATAAGTGATCAGGTTGATCTTCCGCCCGTTGACCCCGCCGCGCTCGTTGACGGAATTGATATAAGCGATCAGCCCCTTGCCGGTATTGCTCAGGGGCGAGGCCGGCCCGCTGAACGGAAACGTCGCGCCGATCCTGATTTCCGATTCGGTAACACCCACGGTTTGCGCATGCGCCGCAGCGACCGCGAAGGCCATCGCCGCTGCGATGACCGCAGCTCTTCTTCCCAGCATGGTTTTTCCCTCCCTGTTTGATCGAGCCGCCCGTTGTTGTGTTCACCACTTTTCCTTGAACGGGCGGATTTCCAGTTCGAACGTCCAGGCGCTGCGCGGCTGCTGATAGAGCTGCCAATACGCCTCGGCCACGGAAGCCGGCGGCATCAGCGCATCCGGATCGTTCAGCGCATCGGGCCCGAGCGCCTCGAGCCGGCGCTGGCGCACCCACTCGGTGTTGACGCCGGAATCGATGATGAGGTGGGCGACATGGATGTTCTTCGGCCCCAGCTCACGCGCCATCGCCTGCGCCACGGCACGCAGCCCGAATTTGGCGCTGGCGAAGGCGGCAAAACCCGGACCGCCGCGCAGGCTGGCCGTGGCACCCGTGAAGAAGATGTTGCCCTGCCCGCGCGGCAACATCAGTCGGGTAGCCTCGCGGCCGGCGAGGAAGCCGGAATAGCAGGCCATTTCCCACACCTTGCGGAACACGCGCTCGGTGGTGTCGAGGATCGGAAAATTGACGTTGGCGCCGATGTTGAAGATGCACACTTCCAGCGGCGCATGCTTGTCGGCGTCGTTGAGGAACGAGATGATCTCCTCCTCCTTGCGCGCATCGAGCGAGCGGGCATGGATCTCGCCGCCCGCGGCTTCGACGTCCTTGACCAGCGGCGCCAGCTTTTCGCCATTGCGCCGGCCGGCAAAAATCGAAAATCCCTCCGCCGCAAACTTCTTCGCGATCTCGCCGCCGATAAAGTCGCCCGCCCCGATCACGGCCGCGGTCGCGTTTCGCTTGGTCATGCTGTTCTCCTTGGCACTTGACGAACCGGCGGCCGCCAGATCCGGTCAGCCGGCGGCTGTTGATCTTGCAGCGGCGGTCCCGCGCGCGATGGCGGTTTCCTTGAGTTTGTTCTTGAGGATCTTGCCCGTAGATGCCGCCGGCAGCGCCTCCAGGATCACGATCTCGCTCGGCCGCTTGTACGAGGTGAGCTGCCGCGCGGCGTAGGCTTGCAGCTCTGCCGCCGTCACCTTGGCTCCCGGAAGAAGCTGCACGAAGGCGACGACCTCCTCGTTGCCTGCGACCGGGCGGCCGACCACGGCGGATTGCACCACCAGCCCATGGGAGTTGAGCACACCTTCGACTTCGGCCGGATACACGTTGAAGCCGGAGCGGATGATGAGCTCCTTGGTGCGGCCGACGATGTAGAGTTCGCCGGCCTCATTCACGCGCACGAGGTCGCCGGTATTGAACCAGCCATCCTTGTCGATCGCGGCGGCCGTCAGATCCGGCGCCCGGTAATAGCCGAGCATGACGTTAAGGCCGCGGACGTGCAGTTCACCGACCTCGCCCGGCCCAAGCCTGGCGCCCTTCAGATCGACGATGCGATGCTCGATGCCGGGGAGGAAGCGTCCGACCGTATCGTCGTTCGCCAGTTCATTCTCGCGCACACCCGAAAGGCCGGGCGAGCATTCGGTGATGCCGTAGTTATTGAGCAGAGGAATGCCGAACTCGGCCTCGATGCGTCCTTTCAACACGAGATCGAGCGGCGCGCCGGCAACGTTCATCAGGCGCAAATTGCCGCGCGCGAGCTTTTGCAGCCCCTGCACCGTCTTGTATTCGAGCAGGCGCTGGTAGGTCGCGGGAACGCCGAACACCGTCGTGATCCCGTCATTGGCAATCGCCCGCGCCAGCGCCGCCGGGTCGGCCTTCGGCACGACATGCAGCGTCGCCCCGTGCATGAGTGTTGCAATCAGAAGCACCGTGTAGCCCACGATGTGCGACATCGGCAGCACGCCGTAGACCCGGTCGGCCGGGCCGGTTCGCCGCAATAGGCCCGAGGTCCTGGCGGCCACCAGCAGGTTCTGATGGGTCAGCATCACGCCCTTCGGCGTGCCGGTCGTACCGGAGGTGTACATCAGCCCTGCGACCTGCTTGGCCCGGTCGGCGCTCACCGGCTCCGGCTGTGCGGCCTCGTTCAGCGGACCGATCGCGACGGTGAACGGGCCCACCGATCCCGCTTTCGCGCCGAGGCGCTCGGCATGACCTTCGGCTTCCTGCGAGAGGCCGGCATTGATCAAAATCCTGCGCGCGCCACTGTGTTCGGCGATCAGGTCGAGTTCACGCGCCGACAGCCGCGGGTTGGTGGCAATGCCCCAGGCGTCGAGCTTGCTGGCTGCAAACAGCATTGCGCCCAGCGCTACGCTGTTCTCGCTCGCCACCATCAGCCGGTCGCCCGGCCGGACGCCAAGGCGCGCAAGGTCGAAGCTTGCAGCGTCCACCGCTTGCGAGAATTCGCGATAGCTCCAGACGCGGTCGCCTTCCACAAAGGCGGGATGATCCGGCATCTCCTTCACAAAGCGCGCGTAGACTTCGTGCACCCGCGACGGCTGATCACGGAGCAAGTCGTCCCTGCCAAAGCTGTCGATATTCGACTGCATCATTCCCTCCCTCGCCAATGAGCCATTCGCCCTTCTTTGTTTTGCTGCTGATGCGGCTCCTCCGAACGAGCAGCCCGAAGATCAGGACGCGGCGCCCGCCCGCATCGCTTCGCGCCCGCCCCGTGCGGGCAATTGCGCCAGAATTTCCTCCTCGACGTCGCGAAGCTGATCCTTGCCGAAGAACATCTCGCCGCCGACGAAGAAGGTCGGCGAGCCGAAGGCGCCGCGCGCGACCGCATCTTCCGTGAGCTGCACCAGCCGGCCCTTGATCGCGGGCTCCTGCGATTTCGCTGCGATCCGCGCCGCGTCGATGCCGGACGCCTGCAACGCAGATATCATCACCGCGGGGTCGTCCATCTTCTTCGGCTCTTCCCACATGTGATGATAGACGGCGTGGAAGTACGGCCAGAACAGCCCCTCGGCCTGCGCGGCAACCGCGCCACGCATCAATTGCAGCGTGTTGACGGGAAAGAACGGATTGTTGCGGAAGGTCGTGATGCCGTGCTTGCGGATGAAGCGCTCGGTCTCCCGGCCCATCTGCTCGCGCTTGTTCTTGATGCCCTTGAGATAGTCGGCGGGCGAAGAATTGCCCGTCAGCTTGTAGATGCCGCCGAGCAGCACCGGCACGTGGTCGAAACGAACTCCGGTCCGCTTCTCCACCTCCGGAATGACCTTTGCCGCGAGATAGGCGTTCGGGCTTCCGAAATCGAACAGGAATTGAACCTTGAGACCTGCATCAGCGGCCATGCGCATCCCCGTCGTGTGAGCCGAATGGACATCGGCATTGAGGGGACGATATCGTTCTAAAAAAGAACTGTCAATCGTAGCGCTTGCACAAGCACGTGTCGAACATTGGTCGGTTTTGCATCCCGTGTTAATTCCTATTTGGAATGCAATATGTTATGTCGTATTGGTTGGCGGGATGAGGCTCGCGGAGAGTTGAGATGAGATGGGACACCCTTGAGGACGAGCAATGCTCGCTGGCGCGGACCGTTGCGGTGATCGGCGACCGCTGGAGCCTGCTGGTGCTGCGCGAATGTTTCCTGCGCGTCCGCCGCTTCGAGGAATTCCAGTCGCGGCTGTCGATCACGCGGCACCTGCTCGCGGACCGGCTCAAGAAATTCGTGAAGTTCGGCGTGTTGCGGAAGGTGAAGTACCAGGATCGTCCGGCGCGCTACGAATACATCCTCACGCAGCGCGGGCTCGATCTATATCCGATCGTGATGTCGATCGTGCATTGGGGCGACACCCACATGGTCGACGAGCGTGGCAGGCCCCTGCTCCATCAGCACAAGAATTGCGGAAATTTTTTCGATCCGGTGATGATCTGCTCCGAATGCGGTGAGCCGCTCTCTGCGAAGCAGGTTCACACCCATCCCGGCCCCGGCGCGCCGCAATCGCCCGCCGCGAGCGAGGCGTAGTCAGGCCCGCCGGGTTCTCAGCGCGAAAGCAGGTTGGTCTTGGCGAGATCGAGAACCTCGTCGCCGCGGCCGCTCATCACGGCCCGCAGGATCCACAGGCTAAAGCCCTTGACCTGTTCGGCGGTGATCGTCGGCGGCATCGACAATTCCTGCTTGGCGGTCACGACGTCGAGCACCGCCGGCCCGTCATGGGCAAAGACCTCGCCGATCGCCTTCGGCAGGGCGCCGGGATCGTCGACCCTGACCCCGTGAATGCCCATGGCACGGGCCATCGCGGCAAAATCCGGGTTTTCCAGATCGACGCCGGTCTCGACCAATCCGGCCGCCTTCATCTCGAGCGCGACGAAGCCGAGCACGCCGTTGTTGAAGATCACCACCTTCACCGGCAGCTTCATCTGCTTCAGCGTGATGAGGTCGCCCATCAGCATGGCAAAACCGCCGTCGCCCGACATCGACACCACCTGCCGCTTCGGCTGGGCCGCCTGCGCGCCGATCGCATGCGCCATGGCGTTGGCCATCGAGCCGTGCACCCATGAGCCCAGCAGGCGACGGCGGCCGTTCATCGTGAGATAGCGCGCGGCCCAGACCGTCGGCGTGCCGACATCGGCGGTGAAGACCGCATCGTCGGACGCCTTCTCGCTGAGCAGCCGCGCCAGATATTGCGGATGGATCGGCTTGTTGCCGGGGGTGCCGCGCGCCAATTCGTCGAGCCCGGCGCGCGCCTTCTTGTAATGCGCCACGGCGGCATCGAGATGCTTGCTATCGCTCTTGCCGGTCAGTTTCGGCAGCAACGCCTCGATCGTGGCGCCGACATCGCCGACAAGGCCGAGATCGAGCTTGCAGCGGCGGCCGACATTCTCGGGACGAATATCGACCTGCGCGATTTTGGCGTCGCTCGGGAAAAACTGCTTGTAGGGAAAATCCGTCCCGAGCATCAGCAGCACGTCGCAGGCGTGCATGGCGGCGTAGCCCGACGAGAAGCCGATGAAGCCGGTCATGCCGACGTCGTAGGGATTGTCGAACTCGACATGCTCCTTGCCGCCGAGCGCATGCACGATCGGGCTCTTGAGCTTCTCCGCCAGTCGCATCAGGCCGGCATGGGCGCCCGCGCAGCCACGGCCGCAGAACAGCGTCACGCGCCTCGCATCATTAAGCAGCGCGGCCAATGCGGCCAGTTCGGTCTCGGCCGGTACAACCACCGGCGCTGCCGGCAGCAGCCCGGCATTCGGCGAAATGCCCCGGCCAGGTGCCTTCTTCAGCGCAACGTCGCCAGGGAGCACCAGCACCGCCACGCCGCGACGGCCGACCGCAGCGCGGATCGCATTTTCCAGCATGTAGGGCAGTTGCGAAGGGTCCGAAACCAGCTCGCAATAGTGGCTGCATTCCCGGAACAGGTCCTGCGGGTGCGTCTCCTGAAAATAACCGCCGCCGATCTCGGCGGAAGGAATATGCGCCGCAATCGCCAGCACCGGCGTACGGCTGCGATGGGCGTCGAACAGGCCGTTGATCAGATGAAGATTGCCCGGCCCGCACGATCCCGCGCAGACCGCGAGCTGGCCGGTGACTTGCGACTCGCCGGCCGCCGCAAACGCAGCGACCTCCTCATGGCGGACATGCACCCATTGGATCGTCTTGCGCTTGCGCAGCGCTTCGGTCAGGCCGTTCAGGCTGTCGCCGACCACGCCGAACATGCGCTTCACGCCGGCCTGGATCAGGGTTTCCGCGATCAGGTCGGCGACATTGTCGATCTGCATGGGCGCCTCCGGCTGTACTCCGCAGCCGGTGTAACCGGCAGAGGGGTCTCAAACAAGGCGCGATGCCGGGAGGCGTTTCGAATAGGCACGATCGTGATCAAGCCATGCAGATTGCCGCGATCATGGGTAACAAGCCCGGATCGCGCGCGCATCTTCTTCCCTGAATCAGGCCGCCCGCACCGTCTTGAGGAACTGTGCGACCTCGGCGCGCAACATCTCCGACTGGCGCGACAGCTCGCCGGCGGCCGAGAGCACGTTCGAAGCGGTCGCTCCCGCCTCTTGCGCGGCGGCGCTCACGCCTTTGATGTTGGTGGATACGCCGGTCGTGCCGCCGGCGGCCGACTGGGCGCTGCGCGAGATTTCCGTGGTCGCTGCATTCTGCTCTTCCACTGCGGAGGCGATCGCCGTCGACACTTCCGACATGTTCCGGATGACGTCGGTGACGCTGCGGATCGTCAAAACCGAATCCGAGGTCGATTGCTGAATGTCGCCGATCTGGGTCGCGATCTCGGAAGTGGCCTTTGCGGTCTGTTCTGCCAGGCCCTTCACCTCCGAGGCGACCACCGCGAACCCCCTACCGGCCTCCCCCGCACGCGCCGCCTCGATCGTGGCATTGAGCGCAAGCAGGTTGGTCTGGGACGCGATATTGGTGATGAGGTCGACGATCGCGCCGATCTTTTGCGCAGCCTCCGAAAGGCGATCGATCGATTTGCCGGCCTCATCGGCGCCCTGGGCCGCCTTGTTCGCGATGTTCGTGGAGTCCTGAACGCGCCGGCTGATTTCGGCGATCGAGCCGCTCAGCTCCTCGGCGGCGGACGCCACCGCATTGACGCTGCCCAGCGCTTCTCCGGCCGCCCTCGTCACCGCGTCGGACCGCTCGGTGGTCTGACTCGTCGCCGCTCGCATGGTCTTCGCCGCGGACTGAAGTTCCGTTGCAGATGAAGCGACGACGCCGACCACACCGCCTACCTTGGCCTCGAACTCGCCCGCGAGCCGCTCCAAGACGGCGCGCCGCTCGCGACGGCCCGCTTCGATATAGACGGATATCGCGAGATCCATGTCCAGCATGGCCGCCTTGACGACCGCCGCCTGGATTTCAGCTTTCTTTTGCTGCGCATTCCGCTGAAAGCGCCCGACGGGATAATCCAGTGCAATGCACTTGATCAGATCCGAGATCAGGGCGTTGTAGCCGCCGATGTACCATCGAGGCTCGAGCCCAAGCGTGTTATGAACCTCGCCGATCCGCGTCACCGAGGTCATGTAGGCTTCGTTGAAGTTGCCTTCGAGGATGATGCCCCAATGCTTGAGCTGCATCTCCTTGGCATGCCACATGCTCGCCTCCGACTTGAAGAAGGCCGACGTTTGCTGGAAGCGTCCGACATGCTTGTAGAAATTGTCGAGTATCCCCGACATCCTTTCAAGAACGAATGACCTGGCTTCTCGCAAGGCCGCGGCGGTTGCGTCGTCGATGCGGTTGAATTGGAGGCGGATGTGGCTGTCGTCCTGGCGGGTCATGCAGATGCTCGGTGAGCGTTGAAATTGCGGAACCAACCTGCGGAGCGACGCTGCTTCAAGGGCACATCGTCCGCGGCAAGCTCACGGGAAAATTCGGAAAATATGATTTCCAAACAATTAAAACGAGCACGGGGAAAATACTTATATTCATACGCGTTCCATCGATGGAACCCGCCGGCTAGTTGTGACGGCTTCCTGCGAGCGTTCGCATCGAAACAAGCAGCGCCAACACGAGGAGCACCGACGCCAGAAAGAATGGCGCACCCGGCAGCTTGAACGGCGCCGTCTCGCCGATGAAATAGGCAAACGACAGCGTGAACAGGAAAGGCCCCAGCAGTTGCGCCATGCTGTTGACGCTGTTGGTGGCGCCCTGCAACTGGCCCTGCCGCTCCGGCGAAACCAGCCGCGTCATGATCGCCTGCACGGCCGCGCCCGCCACACCCCACAGCGACATCACGGGTATGCCGAGCCAGAACAACGGGCCGCTCGGGGCCGCGGCATAGATGAAGAAGCCGGCCGCGCCGCAGGCGAGCCCCAGGAAGAGCGCGCGCCGCTCGCCGAAGCGCGTCACGATCGGCCCGATCGCCCCGCCCTGCACCACCATCGAGCAGATGCCGACCAGCGCGAGCGTGAGCCCGACGGTCTTTGCATCCCAGCCATAACGATAGCTCGCATACAGCACGAACACCGACGGCAGCACCACATGGGCAAGCTGCCCGAAGAAATTGGCCAGCGACAATCCCGCGAGGATGCGGTCGGAGGCAAGCAGACGCAGCGCGCCGACCGGATTGGCGCTTTTCCAGCGCCACGCCGAACGCCGTTCTTTCGGCAGCGATTCCGGCAGGATGAAGAAGCCGTAGAGCGTGTTGGCAAAGCTCAAACCCGCCGCCACCCAGAACGGCAGCCGCGGATCAGAATCGCCGAGCAGGCCGCCGAGCGCCGGGCCGAGGATGAACCCCGCACCGAACGCGACACCGATCTTGCCGAACACCGCTGCCCGCTGCGCGGGCGCCGTGATATCGGCGATATAGGCAAAGGCAGTGGAGATGCTCGCCGTGGTGATGCCGGAAATGACGCGTCCGACGAACAGCCACAGGAGCGAAGGCGCCAGCGCCATCAGCACATAGTCCAGAGCCGTGCCGAGGTTGGAAAGCAGCACCACCGGCCGCCGCCCGAAGCGGTCGGACAGCGCGCCCAGGATCGGCGAAAAGAAAAACTGCATCAGCGCCCAGGCGGTGCCGAACAGGCCAAAGATGCGCGCCGCGCTTGCGGTGTCGTTGTCGACAAAGCTCTCGATCAGCTTTGGCAGGACCGGAATGATCAGGCCGAGCGCCAGCGTATCGAGCAGGATCGTGATGAAGATGAAAACGACCGCCGCTCCGCGTGGCGCCGCCGCCTCGACGGGATTGGCCTGCTCGCTTTCGCTCATGACGGGCGCTTGCGCTTGTGCGCGAACGGATTGGCTTTTTCGCGCAGGGTAATGCGCACGGGCGTGCCGGGCAGCTCGAACGCCTCGCGCAGCGAGTTGGTGAGATAGCGCAGATAGGATTGCGGCACCGCGTCAGCCCGCGAGCAGAACAGCACGAAGCTCGGCGGCCGCGCCTTGGTCTGCGTGATGTAGTTCAGCTTCAGCCGCCGCCCGGATACCGCCGGCGGCGGATTGGCGCTGATTGCCTGTTCGAACCAGCGATTGAGGGCCGCCGTCGGCACGCGCTTGTTCCAGACGGCGTAGGCCTCCTGGATCGCCGTCATCAGGCGATCGATGCCCTCGCCCATCAGCCCGGATACGGCCACGATCGGTGCGCCCTTGACTTGGGGCAGCCAATGATCGGCGTCGGTGCGCAGTCCGGAGATGAGCCCGCCCTTCTTCTCCACCAGATCCCATTTGTTGACCGCCAGCACGATCGCGCGGCCCTCGCGCTCGATCAGGTCGGCGATGCGAAGGTCCTGCTCCTCGAACTTGTTCTGCGCGTGCATCATCAGCACGACGACCTCGGCAAAGCGCACTGCGCGCAGCGCGTCCGCCACCGAAAGCTTTTCCAGCTTTTCCTCGATCCGCGAGCGGCGCCGCAGGCCCGCGGTATCGAACACGCGAAAATCGCGGCCCTGCCAGGTGATCTCGACCGCGATGGAATCGCGCGTGGTGCCGGCTTCAGGGCTGGTCAACAGCCGCTCCTCGCCCAGCAGGTGATTGATCAGCGTCGATTTGCCGGCATTGGGACGGCCGACGATCGCAACGCGGATCGGCCGGGTGGCAATCTCCTCTTCCGAGATCTCGTCGTCTTCGGCCTCTTCATCGTCCTCGGCCGGCTCAGGCATCAGCGCGGCCAGCGCATCGTAGAGTTCGCCCATGCCCTCGCCATGCTCGGCGGAAATCTGTACGGGATCGCCCAGGCCAAGCGCGTAGGATTCCATTGCGCCCAACTCGCCGTGCTTGCCTTCGGCCTTGTTGGCGACCAGCACCACCGGCTTGTTGGCGCGGCGGGCGAAATCGGCAAAAGCGCGGTCGTTCGGGGTCAAGCCGACGCGCGCGTCGATCACGAACATCAAGGCGTCGGCAAGCTCGATTGCGGTCTCGGTCTGCTCCTGCATCCGCGCGGTCAGCGAGCCCTTCGTGCCCTCGTCGAGGCCGGCGGTATCGATGATGGTGAAGCGGAGATCGCCAAGCCGCGCCTGGCCCTCGCGGCGGTCGCGGGTGACGCCGGGCTCGTCATCGACCAGCGCGAGTTTTTGCCCGACCAGCCGATTGAACAGCGTCGACTTTCCGACATTGGGCCGGCCGATGATGGCAATCGTAAAGGACATACAAAATCCGAATCACCCGTCAGCACGGGCGTGTCAATGCAACGGCAGCGAAATTCAGCGCTGGAAACTGCCGCTCGGCATCGGCGCGGGGAATGCGGATTGCTGCTGCGCCGGCTGCGCCTGCGGAGCCGAATCGGGCGGCGGCGCGGTAGTGCGGCGGCGTACAATCTTTGCCGGCTTGGGCGGCGGGGGCGCCGCGGCGACGCTGTTCTCGTCGTCGGCGGGCGCGGCGTCGGGATCTGGTGCCGCAGCGGGCGCGGCAGCCTGCTTGGTCCTGCCCTTCGATTTCGCACCGGGGGGCGGCTCCGGCGGCGGAGCGGCCGCCGCGGCTGCCGCCGCGTTCTGCTCGTCGATCTGCTGCTGGCGCGCGCCTTTGTAGAGATCCTTTGGCACGCCCTGCTCGAGGCCCGGCACGCCTTCGGGGAAGACCGGCTTGCGTTCGCCCGGAAGCTTCTTCTTGGTGTCGAGGAAGTCGAGCATGTCGGTCGGATCGAAATTGGCCGTGCTGCAACCGGCCACCGCGCCGGAAAGCGCAGCGAGCACGGTCAGGACGATCAGGTTTTTCGATCCGCGCATGGTCATGCCCCGCTCAGCCCGCCGTCAGCTTTTCGCAACCGGCGGCAGCAACGCTTGCAGCGCTTCCGCGCGCGAGCGCAAGGCCGGCGGCGACTCGCCATCATTGGCAATCACGTCCAGCCACTGCCGCGTCGCCGCGGTATCGTTGGCGCGCCAGGCCGACAGGGCCAGGAGTTCGCGCGCGGTATGGCGGAAGGTCGCGTCCTTGGCGGTGGCCGGCTCAAGCCGCTGTAGCATGTTCGGATAGGGTGTGGTCTCCAGCAGCAATTGCGCGGCGCGGATCCGCGCAAGATCGCGCTCGGGCGCGCCGACACTCGAGTCGGCGGCGATGTCGTCGTACATTTTTGCCGCGGCCTGCTTGTCGCGGTGGGCGGCTTCCGCCGCCGTGCGCAGCCGGGCCAGGATGCGATATCCGCGCGGCGCCTTGGCGGCGAGGTCGGCAAAGGCTGCTTCCGCTTCGGCGTGCTTGTTGGCGTCGGAGAGTTCCACGGCCTTGTCGAAGAGGGCGCCGGCCTCCGCGGCCTTCTTGGCCTCGAGGTACTCATAGCCGCGCCAGCCGCCGACCCCCGCAACGATCAGCAGGGCCAAGGCGACGATGTAGAGCGAATACTTGTCCCACAGCTTCTTGAGCTGTTCGCGACGTACATCCTCGTCTACTTCATCAAATAATTCAGACACTTAAGGCTATCCCATACCCCGGTAAGGCCCGTTAAAAATGGGCGGCGCCACACGCCCGGCCCGGGTCTCGCGGCGGCGTTACCCTATCGATATGGCGGTGGCAAGGCAAAGCCAGCCCAATCAAGGTGTTACCCGGAGATGATTAATAGCGGGGGTTAGCGCGAATCCGGCCTGTGACAAACGGCCCGCAGCGTTGACAGCGAGGATCAAGATTTGGCGTATTCCGGTCCGTTGTCCTTCGTTCGTTTTGCAGGTGATTCATGCTTCGCCGCGTCCTGATTGCGATTTCGGTTGCTCTTCCGGCTGCCCTGCCCACAGCTTCGCAAGCCCAAAGCATCCAGGCAAAGACGCCTGACAGTGCCTTCGCGGGAAAACTTCGCCCAGACATTCTCGGCGTTTCGGAAGAGGCCACCGCCGACTCGGCCCGCGCCATCTTCGATGCCGCGTTCAAGGGCCGCACCGACACCAGAACCGACATCCAGCAGCAGAAGTTCGGCGCCACCAGCTACATCAGCGCGCTGAACTTCAGTGCGCCTGCCGGCGCAAAGACCGGCGAAGCGCTGTCGGCCAATTTTTCTTCGCCTGCCAGTGCCAACCGCGCCTACTTCGTCGTGCGCAACCTGACCTTCGCAAAGGACCAGCAGCCGTCGATCGCCGAGATGGTCAAGCAGGTGATGGACAAATACGGCGTACCGACGATCGTCGGCGACCAGCATTTGTATTACGTCTATCGCGGCAAGAGCATCGTCTCGGTGGGCGGCAAGTACAAGGAGCCGGCGGCGGTCGAAGCCATCGCCAGGCCGCTCGATCCGAAGATGGCGCTGAAACTCAATGCCACCAGCACCGGGCGCGGCAGCTGCGTCGCCGTCGTCAAGCGGGCGCTGGCAAAGGACAGGACGCTGAACAGCTTGCTCGATGACGCCAAGGGCGCCAATTGCGACGGCGTGCTGAGCGCCCATTTCACGCCAGGTACGGCGTCCGACCGGGTCGGCACCGCAGAGTTCACCCTGCTCGACGTCAAGCGCGTGATCAGCGCTGCGGCGATCGATAGCGAAGCGCTGGCCGCGACGCAGGGTAGCAGCGCCCTGCCAAAGGGCGCCGCGCCGAAGCTGTAGCCCACGCGCGAATTCTTATCCGTCATCCTGAGGTGCCCGCGCGAAGCGCGGGCCTCGAAGGATGGAATCGGCCACAGGCGGGCCGTCTATCCTTCGAGGCACGCTTACGCGTGCGCCTCAGGATGACGGTACTGAGACTAAGACCCCGCCGCAAACGCCTCGCGCAACTGCCGCTTGATCACCTTGCCGTTGGCGTTGCGCGGCAGCGGCTCGGCGGTGATCTGCATCGTCTCCGGCACCTTGTAATCCGACAGCCGCTCCGCACACCAGGCGCGCAGCACTTCGCCGGCCACCCCGTTGCGCGTCACTACCACCGCATGCACGCGCTCGCCCAGCACCGGGCACGGCTTTGCGATGATCGCGCTCTCGACCACATCAGGGTGGCCCGCCAGCACCGATTCCACCTCGGCCGAATAGATCTTCAAGCCCCCGCGGTTGATCATGTCCTTCTGCCGATCGAACACGCGCACGAAATTGTCGGCATCGATCGAGCCGAGATCGCCGGAATGCCAGAAGCCGCCGGTAAAGCTTTCCGCGGTCGCTTTCGGATTGTTCCAGTAGCCCTTGATGACAGAGGCGGACCGGATCCAGATTTCGCCGATCTCGCCGCGCGGCAGTTCCCTGCCCTCGCTATCGACCGCGATGATATCAGCGCCCGGGCACGGCAGGCCGACGCTGTCGATGTGGGATGCGACGAACTGGGCAGGCATCATGGTCGAGGGTGAGGTCGTCTCGGTCGCACCATAGCAATTGGCGAGCTGCAATCCCGGAATTTTCACTGCGAGTTTCTCGATCGTGGCGATCGGCATCGGCGCGCCGCCAAAACCGCCGATGCGCCAACTCGAGAGATCGTAGCTGTCGAAATCCGGCTGGAGCAGGCAGAGATTATACATCGCCGGCACCATCACCGTGTAGGTGACACGCTCGCGCGCGGCGACCCTCAGATATTCGGCTGCCTTGAACTCGGGCATGATGATCAACGCGCCGCCGCAGCACACCATGGTCATGACATTGGCGACCACGCCGGTGACATGGCCGAGCGGTACCGCGGCGATCGAGCGATCCGCCGCCGTCAGCTTCAGGCAGGAAACAAACACGGCGGAGGAATGGATGACGTTGCAATGCGCCAGCATCGCGCCCTTCGGCTTGCCCGTCGTGCCGGAGGTGTAGAGGATCATCGCGGTATCCTCTTCGCCGACCTCAGCGGGGCTGGCTGCGGCATGGTCGAGCAGCCCGCCAAATTGCGAGACGCGCGGATCGTCATCGACGGCAATCCGGCGCACGAGATCGGGAACGTCGCCCGCATCCGGCAACCGCTCGGCCAGCGCGGCCTCGTGCACCAGGGCCTTGGCGCCGCAATTCGTCAGCACATAGGCAATCTCCGGCTTCTGCTGGCGGGTCGAGAGCAGCACCGTCACCAGCCCGGCATGCGCCGCGGCAAACATCGTCAGCACAAATTCGATGCGGTTGCCGAGCAGCACCGCGAGCCGGTCGCCGCTTTGCAGTCCCAGCTTCTGAAAACCGGCCGCAATCCTTGCCGATTGCGCCACCGCCTCGCGCCAGCTCATGCGACGATCGCCGCACACCAGAGCCTCGCCATCCGGATTCTTCGCGGCCGCTTCCGCAATCATCGCCCAGATGCTTTTCGGCCGCTCGCAAAAGGCCGGCACCAGCCGGTCGCCGAACCGCGCCTCCAGCCGCATCGCCGGGATTGAATGCTTCGACCAGTCCATTGCCCCGCCCTCAGGCTTTTGTCTTCATGCCATAAACATGCTCCGGCCCCGGAAACGCGCGGGCGCGCACATCGTCGGCATAGCCCTTTACCGCGGCTTCGATCGCGGGTCCAAGGTCGCCATAGCGCCGCACGAATTTTGGCGTGCGCGGCGACAGGCCGAGCATGTCCTCCAGCACCAGCACCTGGCCGTCACAGGCCGCGCTCGCGCCGATGCCGATGGTGGGAATGGCGATCTCCTGCGTGATCTTGCGTGCCAGCGGTTCGGCCACCGCCTCGATCACGACCGAGAACGCGCCCGCGTCGGAAATCGCTCGCGCATCCTTCTCGATCGGCTCCCAACTGCCCTCTTCGCGCCCCTGCGCGCGGAACGAGCCGAGCGTGTTGATCGATTGCGGCGTCAGCCCAACATGGCCCATCACGGGAATGCCGCGCTCGGACAGGAACGCGACCGTCTCCGCCATCCGCTCGCCGCCCTCGAGCTTCACCGCGCCGCAATGGGTTTCCTTGAGGATCCGCACCGCGGAATGAAACGCCTGTTCCTTGGAAGCCTCATACGAGCCGAACGGCATGTCGACGACGACAAGCGCATGCTGCGATCCGCGCATCACCGCGCGTCCCTGCAAGATCATCATCTCGAGCGTGACCGGCACGGTGGTCTCGAGCCCGTGCATGACATTGCCGAGGGAGTCGCCGACCAAAATCACGTCGCAGTAGCGGTCGACCAGCGCCGCCGTGTGCGCGTGATAGGAGGTCAGCATGACGATGGGATCGCCGCCCTTGCGAGCGAGGATATCCGGCGCGGTCTTGCGCCTGATGGCCGATTGAACTGACATTTCTTACGCTCCAACGACAGGCACGCCGATCACGACCGGATGGAACGCGAAGGCAAGTGCGAGATAGGCGATGACGCCGACCGCGACCGCGATCAGGTCATTGCCGGGCCCGCCGACGGGGATCGGCGGCCCGCCGCCATCGGTGCGGCGCTTCAGCGTGATGCGGTCGAACACCGCCCAGGCCAGGAACGAGCCGAACAGGATGATGGAGCCGAGATCGCCGTTGGCGAGCAGATGCGCTGCCGCCCACAATTTGATGCCTGCCAGCATCGGATGCTTCAGCGTGGTGTAGATGCGGCCGCGGATGTAGGCGGCCACTACCAGGATCACCGCCGGCAGCATCAGGGCCACCGTGATATGCTTCATGGCGGTCGGCGGATACCAGACATTGATCCAGCCGGTGGCGCGGTAGTTGGCAAAACCCCAGACGATCAGCGCAAGCCCTGCTGCGGAGGCCAGCGAATAGCCGATCTTGTAGCCGCCCTCGCCCGTCGAGGCGATCACCTTCGCCCGCGCCGCGCGCTGGGTCGTCAGCGTATGGACGCCGAGGAACAGGATCAGCCCCAGGATCATCACCGTCAGTCCCACCCCTGTCCTCCCTTGGCGCTTTTTCCCGCCCAATCGCCTATCATTTTTGGCGCGCCGGAGGCAATGCGCTCAGCGCGGTGCGGGCGTCTGGTTCTGCGATGACTTTCCAAGGTCGCGATTGTCGACATAGCGGATCGCGATCGGCCGGCCGGCCAGCGCACCGCCGAGCCCGTCGGTAAATTTCAGCGGCATGCACGCATTGAGCGAGGCATTGATGGCGTTCAGATAGGTTGTACGCGTCTCCGCCGGCACGCCGGCCGTGGCAAAGGTCAGTTGCGGCTTGGCGATGATCTGACCCGAGCGCTTGAAGCTGAAACGCACCGACATCTGCATGCCCTCGCGCGCATTGTCGGCCGGCGGCGGCGTCCAGCACGAGCGCAACGCGGCGAAGAGATCGCCGATGTTATTGAGGTCATGATCCGGCTTCTTGTATTTTGCGGCGTCTTTCTCGGACGGCACGGTCTGGACCGTGAGCTGCAGGTTCTGGCCGTAGGGGTAGTCGATCTCGGGAACGCACGGCCCGTTGTTGAAGATGCTGCAAAAGGACGGCGTACAGGGCTGGCCGTCGAGCACGCTGCAGGGCGAATGCGAAAACGGCGCGGCCTCGAGCGGGTGCTGCTGCGCGCCGGCCTGGCCGGCAAGCGCGGCCATACCGACGAAAACCAGAAGCAAGAGAACGCGGCGCATCATCCCCAAAAGATGAGGCGCGTCCCGGCCTCCATCAAGCCCGGCGCATTCACTTCCGCGCGCTCGCGAGTTCCGCAATCCATCGCCGTCATCGCCCGCGCAGGCGATCCAGTATTCCAGAGACGTCAGTGAGTTGCGGAAGGACCGCGGCGTACTGGGTCCCCCGCCTCCGCGGGGGGACGACGAATGAGGATGTGGCACCAGATACGGGTAAAACCCGCCCTGATCCTAAGCCGCGCCCTTCTTCTTCACATCCTTCACCGACGAGAACTCGATCCCCTCGGCCCGTTCCTTCGTATAGCCGAGGTAGAACTCGTTCTTCGCCATGAACACCGGATCGCCGTCGACGTCGTCGGCAATACCCGAGCCATTGGCGGCGATGAACGCCTCCAGCTTCTTGCGGTCGTCGGACGAAATCCAGCGCGCGAGCGAGAATTCCGACACTTCGAATTCCACCGGCAGCGAATATTCCGCATCCAGCCGTGCCTTCAGCACGTCGAGCTGGAGCGGGCCGACCACGCCGACGAGGGCCGGCGCACCGTCGCGCGGCCGGAACACCTGCACGACGCCCTCTTCTGACATCTGCTGCAAGGCCTCTTTCAACTTCTTGGCCTTCATCGCATCGGTCAGCCGCACGCGGCGGACGATTTCCGGCGCAAAGCTCGGCACGCCGACGAAGGTCAAATCCTCGCCCTCGGTCAGCGTGTCGCCGATCCGCAGCGTGCCGTGGTTGGGAATGCCGACGACGTCGCCGGCAAAGGCCTCGTCCGCGACCGACCGGTCCTGGGCGAAGAAGAATTGCGGGCTCGACAGGCTCATGTTCTTACCGGTGCGCACCAGCTTGGCCTTCATGCCGCGGCTGAGCTTTCCGGAGCAAAGCCTTGCAAAGGCGATGCGATCGCGATGGTTCGGATCCATGTTGGCCTGGATCTTGAACACGAAGGCGCTCATGCGCGCTTCCGCCGCCTCGACCTTGCGCAGATCGGAATCCTGCGCGCGCGGCGGCGGCGCGAACTGGCCCAGACCTTCCAGGAGATCCCCGACGCCAAAATTGCGCAGCGCGCTGCCAAAGTAGACCGGCGTCAAATGGCCCTCGCGGAAGGCTTCGAGCTCGAACGGCTTGCAGGCTTCCGACACCAGTTCGAGTTCGTCCTTGACGTGGGCGACGTCGAGATTGGCGTTGCGCTTGCCGAGATCGGCAATGTCGATCTGCTCGGTCGCGCCGGTCTTGGCGCCGCCGCCCTCGAGCAGGCGCACGCCGCCGTTGCGGACGTCGTAGGTGCCGAGGAAATCGCGGCCGCGGCCGACCGGCCAGGTCATCGGCGTGGTGTCGAGCGCCAGCGTCTTCTCGATTTCGTCGAGCAGCTCAAAGGTGTCGCGGCTCTCGCGGTCCATCTTGTTGATGAAGGTGATGATCGGGATGTCGCGGAGACGGCAGACCTCGAACAGCTTTCGGGTGCGCGCCTCGATGCCCTTGGCCGCGTCGATCACCATGACGGCGGAATCCACCGCCGTCAGCGTGCGGTAGGTATCTTCCGAAAAATCCTCGTGGCCCGGCGTATCCAAAAGGTTGAACACGAGGTCATTGAACTCGAACGTCATCACCGAGGTGACGACGGAGATGCCGCGCTCGCGCTCGATCTTCATCCAGTCGGAGCGGGTGTTGCGCCGCTCGCCCTTGGCCTTGACCTGCCCGGCCAGATTGATCGCGCCGCCGAACAGCAGGAGCTTTTCGGTCAGCGTGGTCTTGCCGGCGTCCGGGTGCGAGATGATCGCAAACGTGCGGCGACGCGCCACTTCATGGGCTAGCGGCGACGCAGGTAGCGACTCGGCAGAAAGAGCAATGTCGGACATGGGCCGAGCGTTTGGCAGGGAAAACGGGCGCGATCAAGGGCGATTCTCGCCGGTTGCACCCAGAGGCAGCCGCCCCCATATCCGACGAGCGTGATCCCGAAAAGTGGGAACCGGTTTTCGGAAAAGATCATGCTCAGACAAGGAGATAAAGCGCGATGACAAGTCATCGCGCTTGGGGAGGACGGCCTCCCCTTTGACCTATCATCCGCGGGGACGACCCTGCCTTATCGGAAGGGTTTGTCGTGGCGTGGTCAATTCTGTTCGTAGCCGGTCTTCTGGAAGTCGGCTGGGCCATCGGCCTCAAATACACCGAAGGATTTTCGCGGCTGGTGCCATCCGTGCTGACACTGATCAGCATGGCCGGCAGCATCGTCCTGTTGGGATTGGCGCTCAAAACGCTGCCGATCGGAACCGCCTACGCGGTCTGGACCGGCATCGGCGCGGTCGGAACCGCCATCCTCGGCATCGTCCTGTTCGGCGACCCCGCTACCGTCGCCCGCCTCGCCTGTATCGGGCTGATCGTATCCGGCATCGTCGGGTTGAAACTCGTCACCTGATCAGCGCAGCAGCAGCACGACCCCATAACTCGCCGCAGCGATGATCGCCGACGCCGGGATCGTGATCACCCAGGCATAGACGATCGAGCTTGCGACGTTCCAGCGCACTGCGGAGACCCGCCGCGCCGCGCCGACGCCGACAATGGCGCCGGTGATGGTGTGGGTGGTGGACACGGGCACGCCGAGATAGGTCGCCATGAACAGCGTGATGGCCCCGCCGGTTTCGGCGCAAAACCCCTGCATCGGGGTAAGCTTGGTGATGCGCAGCCCCATCGTGCGCACGATGCGCCAGCCGCCCATCAGCGTGCCCAGCCCCATCGCAGCCTGGCAGGAGATCACCACCCAGAACGGAATAGAGAACTCCGTGCCGAGATAGCCTTGCGAATAGAGCAGCACGGCGATGATGCCCATGGTCTTCTGCGCATCGTTGCCGCCATGGCCGAGCGAATAGAGCGAGGCCGAGGCGAATTGCAGGATGCGGAAGGCGCGATCCACCGCAAACGGCGTCGAACGCATCGACAGCCATGAGACGATCGCCACCAGCACCAGCGCCAGCAGGAAGCCGACCAGCGGCGACAGCACGATCGCAAGCAGCGTCTTGGACAGGCCGCTCCAGACCACCGCCGATATGCCGACCTTTGCAACGCCCGCACCGACCAGCCCCCCGATCAGCGCGTGCGAGCTCGACGAGGGAATGCCGAGCCCCCAGGTGATCAGGTTCCAGACGATGGCGCCGATCAGCGCGGCAAAGATCACTGCAGCGTCGACGATGTCGGGCTCGATGATCCCCTTACCGATGGTGTTGGCGACATGCAGGCCGAAAAACAGGAACGCGATGAAATTGAAGAAGGCCGCCCAGAACACCGCATATTGCGGCCGCAGCACGCGGGTCGAGACGATGGTCGCGATCGAATTGGCGGCATCGTGCAGGCCGTTCAGGAAATCGAACAGCAGCGCAACCGCGATCAGTCCGATCAGGATAGGAAGACCGAGCGTGGCGTCCACGGGTCCCTGCCCTAAACCTGTTCGATCACGATCGAGTTGATCTCGTTGGCGACGTCGTCGAAACGGTCCGAGACCTTTTCCAGGTGCTTGTAGATTTCCGCACCCACCACGAAATCCATTGTGTTGGCGTCGCGGTGCTTGAGGAACAATTCCTTCAGCCCGATGTCGTGGAGGTCGTCGACCCGGCCCTCGAGCTTGCCGATCTCTTCAGTGATCAGCGTCAGTTCGGTGACGTTGCTGCCGATCGATTGCAGCAGCGGCAGCGCGCGCCCCACCAGCTCGGCGCATTCGACCAGCAACTGCGCGATCTCGCGCATCGGCGGCTCGAACGAATGGACCTCGAACAGGAGCACGGCCTTGGCGGTCTGCTGCATCTGGTCGATGGCATCGTCCATCGCGCCGATCAGGTTCTTGATGTCGCCGCGGTCGAACGGGGTGATGAAGGTTCGCCGCACCGCTGTGAGCACTTCGCGGGTGATGCCGTCGGCCTCATTCTCGAACTGGCTGACGCGCTGGCAATACACCAGCGTCTCGTCGCCGCCGCGCATCATGCCCTGTAAGGCCTTGGCGCCTTGCAGGACCGCCTCGGCGTGGCGCGCGAACAGGTCAAAGAACCGCTCTTCCCGCGGCAGAAAGGCACGAAACCAGCGCAGCAGCATGGGTCAATTCCAGTGTTGGGGCCGGGCCGCGAGCGCCCCGTCACAAAACTGTCATAGACTGATTTCGAGGGAAAAGCCCAGCCGCCGACGGCCGGAATCCGGCCATCCACCATTTTCTAAAACGTTCAGAAAATCAGCTACTTACAGGGACCGGCGGAAATAATGGGCGATCTCGCCGACGATACCCCGCCGGAACGCCAGCACGCAGGCCACGAAGATCACGCCCTGAATCACCAGCACCCACTGGCCGAACCCGGCGAGATATTGCTGCATGGCGATGATGATGAAGGCGCCGACCACCGGACCGAAGATGGTGCCGAGGCCGCCGACCAGCGTCATCAGCACGATCTCGCCCGACATCGTCCAGTGCACGTCGGTGAGCGAGGCATTCTGCGCCACGAACACTTTCAGCGAGCCTGCAAAGCCGGCGAGCGTGCCGGACAGGATGAAGGCGAGCAGCTTGTACTGGTCGGTCTTGTAGCCGAGCGAAATCGCGCGCTGCTCGTTCTCGCGGATCGATTTCAGCACCTCGCCGAACGGCGAGTTGATGGTGCGGTAGATCAGCAGGAAGCCGCCAAGGAACCCGGCGAGCACGACGTAATAAAGCACCGTCGGCCTGGAGAGGTTGATGAAGCCGAACAGATAGCCTTGCGGAATGCCCTGGATGCCGTCTTCGCCGTGGGTGAACGGCGCTTGCAGATAGATGAAGTAGAGTAGCTGCGACAGCGCCAGCGTGATCATCGAGAAATAGATACCCTGGCGGCGGATCGAGATGTAACCGGTGATGACGGCGAGCACCGCAGCGCCCGCGACGCCGACGATGATGGCCAGTTCGGGCGCCAGATGCCATTCCTTCAGGGCATGCGCGGTGAAATAGCCGGCGCTCCCCAGGAACATCGCGTGTCCAAACGACAGCAGGCCGCCATAGCCGATCAGCAAATTGAAGGCGCAGGCCAGCAGCGCAAAGCACAGCGCCTGCATGACGAAGAACGGATAGATGCCGCTCAGCGGCACGGCCGCCAGCAGTACCGCCATGGCGGCGAACACGATCATCTCCTCGCGCATCGCGCGCGGGTTCGCAGGCAGTGTATCGTCGGTCAATGCGCTCATGTCAGGCCGCCCGTCCCGTCAGTCCCGTTGGCTTCACCAGCAGCACCAGCACCATCAGCACGAACACCACGGTGTTGGAGGCCTCGGGATAAAAGTATTTTGTAAGTCCCTCGATCACTCCGAGCGCAAAGCCGGTGATGATCGAGCCCATGATCGAGCCCATGCCGCCGATCACGACCACCGCGAACACCACGATGATGAGGTCGGCGCCCATCAGCGGCCGGACCTGGTTGATCGGCGCCGACAGCACGCCGGCAAGCGCTGCGAGGCCAACGCCAAGACCATAGGTCAGCGTGATCATGCGCGGGACGTTGATGCCGAAGGCGCGCACCAGCGTCGGATTTTCGGTGGCGGCGCGCAAGTAAGCGCCGAGCTGCGTTTTCTCGATCAGGTACCAGGTGGCAAGGCAGACGACCAGCGAGAACACCACCACCCAGCCGCGGTAGATCGGCAGGAACATGAAGCCGAGATTCATGCCGCCTTGCAGCCCGTTGAAGCCGAATATCTTGGGATAGTCGGGAATCGCGTAAGGCAGGCCCGAGGAGCCAAAATAATTCTGGAAGATGCCCTGCACGATCAGCGCGATGCCGAAGGTGAGCAGCAGGCCGTAGAGGTGGTCGAGCCCGGAGAGCCATTGCAGCATGGTCCGCTCCAGGATCATGCCGAAAATGCCGACCGCGATCGGCGCGATGATCAGCGCCCACCAGTAGCCGATGCCGGCGAGGTCGAGCAGGAAGTAGGCGCAGAACGCGCCCATCATGTAGAGCGCACCATGGGCGAAATTGATGATATTGAGCATGCCGAAGATGACGGCGAGCCCGAGGCTGAGCAGCGCGTAGAACGAGCCGTTGATCAGTCCCACCAGAAGCTGCGCGTAGAGAGCTTGCATCGATCGATCTTTCGCAACTGATCCCGCCTCACGCGGGAGATGAAAATCCGCCGGCGCACGCAGATGCCGCGCCGGCGGGTTTCTCTTACTTCTTTACCAGCGCGCAGGCGCTTTCCGAAAGCGGCCGGAACGCCTGGTCTGCCGGGGTGGTTCCGACCAGCTTGTAATAGTCCCACGGGCCCTTGGATTCCTCGGGCTTCTTGACCTCGAACAAATAGGCCGGATGCAACTTGCGGCCGTCGGCGCGGATCGTGCCCTTGCCGAACAGTTTGTCGTCCGTCGGCATCTCCTTCATCTTGGCCACCACCTTGGCGCCGTCATGCGGATTGCCGCCCATCGCTTCCAGCGCCTTGAAGTAATGCAGCAGGCCCGAATAGACGCCGGCCTGCACCATCGACGGCATCGCCTTGTTCTTCATGCGCTCGGAAAAACGCTTGGAGAAGGCGCGCGTGTCGTCGTTGAGGTCCCAGTAGAAGGTCTCGGTGAAGTTCAGGCCCTGCGCCACCTTCAGGCCGAGCGAGTGGACGTCGGTGATGAACAGCAAGAGACCGGCGAGCTTCTGCCCGCCCGCGACGATGCCGAACTCGGACGCCTGCTTGATGGTGTTGGTGGTATCGCCGCCGGCATTCGACATGCCGATGATCTTGGCTTTCGAGGCCTGCGCCTGTAGCAGGAACGAGGAGAAGTCCGCCGTGTTCAGCGGGTGCCGCACGGCGCCGATCACCTTGCCGCCGGCCTTCGTCACCACCGCGGACGTATCGCGCTCCAGCGCATGGCCAAAGGCGTAGTCGGCCGTGAGGAAGTACCAGGTGTTGCCGCCTGCCTTCACCAGCGCCTGGCCGGTGGAGTTGGCGAGCATATAGGTATCGTAGACCCAGTGGATGGTATTCGGCGAGCACTGCGCATTGGTCAGATCCGACGTCGCCGCGCCGGTGTTGATCATGACCACATTCTTTTCCTTGACCAGATTGTTGGTCGCCAGCGCCACGCCGGAGTTCAAGACATCCATGAAGATGTCGACTTTCTCGACATCGATCCATTGCCGCCCGATGTTGGTGGCAATGTCGGGCTTGTTCTGGTGGTCGGCCGAGATCACATCGACCTTCCAGCCCTTGGCGGCAAGGCCGGAATCTTCCACGGCCATCTGCGCGGCGAGCGTCGAGCCGGCGCCGCCGAGGTCGGAATAGAGGCCGGAATTGTCGGTCAGCACGCCGATCTTGACGTTCTTGTCCTGCGCAAAAGCGGCGGTGCCCGAGCCGAGCGCCAGCGCGGTGCCGAGGAGAAGAGCGGAGAGTTGCTGTTTCATCGTTGCTCCCTGAAACTAGACTAAATGCATTTTCCGGTATTTCAGACGCCGAGATAGGTGTGGAGCTTGTCCATGTTGGCGGACAATTCCGAGTTGGCAAAACCGTCGATCACCTTGCCGTGCTCGACGATGTAGTAGCGGTCCGCAACCGTGGAGGCGAACCGGAAATTCTGCTCCACCAGCAGGATGGTGAAACCTTCCTTCTTCAGCCGCGCGATGGTGTGGCCGATCTGCTGGATGATGACGGGCGCGAGCCCTTCGGTCGGCTCATCCAGCATCAAGAAGCGCGCGCCGGTGCGCAGGATGCGCGCGATCGCCAGCATCTGCTGCTCGCCGCCGGACAGTTTTGTGCCCTGGCTGTTGAGGCGCTCTTTCAGGTTTGGAAACAGGTCGAAGATCTGATCGAGCGTCAGCCCTCCGGCGCGCACCACCGGCGGCAACAACAGGTTTTCGCGAACGTCGAGACTGGCGAAAATGCCGCGCTCCTCGGGGCAAAACGCCACGCCCATGCGAGCGATCTGGTCCGACGTAGCGCGCGCGATATTCTTGCCGTCGAACACGATCGAGCCGCTGCGCTTGCCGATGATCCCCATCACCGATTTCAGCGTCGTGGTCTTGCCGGCGCCGTTGCGGCCGAGCAGGGTCACGACCTCGCCGGCACTCACGTCGAAATTGATGCCGTGAAGGATGTGCGATTCGCCATACCAGGCCTCGAGGTTGGAGACGGACAGCACCTGCCCGCCGGCAGCCTGCGCCCCGGCCGTTTTCACCTCAGGCATGACCGGCTCCCAGATAGGCTTCCTTGACGCGCTCGTCCTTGGAGAGGTTGGCGTAGTTGCCTTCCGCAAGCACCTGCCCGCGCGTCAGCACGGTGATGATGTCGGAGAGGTTGGCGACCACGGAGAGATTATGCTCGACCATCAGAATGGTGTGCTTCGCCGAGATGCGCTTGATCAGCGCCTGGATCTTGTCGATGTCCTCGTGGCCCATGCCGGCCATCGGCTCGTCCAGCAGCATCATCTCCGGGTCGAGCGCGAGCGTGGTGGCGATCTCAAGCGCGCGCTTGCGGCCATAGGGCATCTCGACCGCCGGAATGTTGGCGAACTCGCTCAGACCGACGTCGTTCAGCAGTTCATGGGCGCGCGGGTTGAAGCGATCGAGGATCGATTTGGAGCGCCAGAAATCGAACGAATGGCCGTGCTGGCGCTGTAGCGCCACCCGCACATTTTCCAGCGCCGTTAGATGCGGAAACACCGCCGAAATCTGGAACGAACGAACGAGGCCCAGCCGCGCCACATCGGCCGGCTTCATCGCCGTGATGTCCTGTCCCTTGTAGAGGATGTTTCCCGCCGTCGGCTGTAGAAACTTGGTCAGGAGGTTGAAGCACGTCGTCTTGCCGGCCCCGTTGGGACCGATCAACGCATGAATGGAACCCCGGCGAACCCTGAGCGAGACATCGCGTACGGCAAAGAACCCCGCGAACTCCTTGGTCAGTCCGTTGGTTTCGAGAATGAACTCATCAGCCAAACAAATTTCCCCCGTCAGCCTGTTGCGGCGTCCCAGCGCGCACGGCCGATTTTAGTTACCCGGCAGGTTCTCCCGGACGTCTTGGACCGTCCCGGGACCTACCCCTCCGGCGGCGGAATATGCCGCTATCTGAGCCGTTTAGGCAAGGCGGAAAGCTGTGCTCCTGTGGGTCGCTGCGGGCTCCGCCATTAGTCGAATACCGACGCGCTGTTCCGCGCGCCGGAAAGCAGCCATTAACGGTATTTTGCCGGTTTCCGCATCCTTCATAGAAAATTTGTGCCTCCGGCCGAAGCTTTGGCGTTCGTTTCCAGAACGGATTTCATGGCCGTGCAGTTTGAGAGCGCCAACCCGACGGTCGTCAAATCGATCAGGCAGCGGGACTTACTCAATACCTGGCTGCGGCTTTATGCCCGCGAGCAGAAGCTGCCCGCCATTGGCGAATACAATCCGGCTCGCATCGAGGACGAGCTTCCGGATCTCGTCTACTACACCGTTCATTCCGAAGAGATGCCGCCGCGCCTGATCATCGACAGCGACGGCACGCGGATGTCGAGTGCCTATGGCCACACCGGCAAGGGACGCTATCTCGACGAGTATCTCGGCGCGCGGCTCGCGCCGATCGTGATGCCGGTCTATCACGAATGCATCGCGCGCGGCCTGCCGGCCTACACGATCTCGCAGATCGACGACATCTACGGGCGCATCGTCAACTACGAGCGGCTGCTGCTGCCGTTCGCGCAGGAAGGTCGCGTCAACCACATCATCGCTTCCCTGAAAACGATCTGCGAAGACGGCGGGTTCGAGATCAAGAACCTGATGCGCGGCAACGACACGCTCCCGGTACCGAAACTGCGCACCATCATCGACCGCGATCTCTTCCATCGTTCGCCGGGCCGCATCGCGCCGCGCGACATGCTCGAATTCGGCTGACCGCGCCGATGCAATTTGTCAGCAGCAACCCCTCCGTGATCCGGTCGATCAGGCAGCGGGTGTTCCTCAACGCCTGGCTCCGCGCCGCGCGCAAGCGCGGCGGCTTGCCCCTGCTCGCGGACTTCCGGCCTGAAGCCTTCGCCGATGAGCTTCCCGACATGATGGGACTGGACGTCGTAGGCAGCGGTGACGGCGTCCGATTCCTGATCACGCAGAACGGCTCGCAGCTTGCCGCGGCTTACGGCAACAAGAGTGCCAGATCCGACAATCTCCATAACAGCTATCTCGATGATGCGATCGGGCCAGACCGTTATGCGCGCGTGCTGCCGTCCTACCGCGCCTGCCTTTCGCACCGGCGTCCGGCCTACGCGATTTCGACCGTTCAGGATTCCGACGGCAGGGATGTTTCCTACGAACGGCTGCTGCTGCCGTTCGGAAAAGCCGACGCCGTCGAGCAGATTGTCGGATCCTACAAGGCCATCAGCATCGACGGCGGCTTCAAGGTCAGGAACCTGATGGGGCTTCGGTCGGGCGCACCGATTACGATCGTCAGCGCCGTCATCGATCGGGATTTCGTGCCCTCGGCGGGAGCCGCCCGCGCAGGCGATGACGTGATCGAGCTGGATTAGACCTTACCGGCCTTTACCGCCCACTTCCTTCGCATAGACATCCGGCTTGAAGCCGACCAGCAGCTTGCCGCCGTGCTCGAGTACCGGTCGCTTGATCATCGACGGCTGTGCCAGCATCAGGGCGAGCGCCTTCTTCTCGGTCAGGCCTTCCTTGTCCGCATCGGGCAGTTTCTTGAACGTCGTACCGGCGCGGTTGAGCAGCGTCTCCCAGCCGACCTTGTCGGCCCAGCCCTTCAGCTTGTCCTTGTCGATGCCGGCGGCCTTGTAGTCATGGAAGCCGTAGGCGACGCCCTTGCCGTCGAGCCAGGCGCGCGCCTTCTTCATGGTGTCGCAGTTCTTGATACCGTAGATGGTGATGGCCAAAGCTTGATCCCTCGTCTTGCCGCTGCGCAGGCAAGCTAACGCCGCAGCGGCAACTGCGCCAGACCGGGCCGGGCTTATCACCACATCGATGCGCCCGGCCATTCGTCTTTGTCAGTGCGCGTACCGCGTGAAGACGAAATCATGATCGCCGGCATGGGCCTGATGGCAGCCAAAGCACGTCTTGTGCTGCGCCTCGTCGGCAGGCTTGCCGTCGATGAAGCGGCCAAAACCCCAGCCGCCGGTCGCGGCATATTTTTTGGAATCCTTGACCATGATCTGCACCGTGGTGCTCGCGCCGGTCACGAAAGCTCCGTTAAGCCCGGGCAACGGAACGTGCTTCCACGCGAGTTTTGCCAGCACGGTGCCATCGGGAAACGGCAGGGTGTGCTGCCGATAGGCTTTCATGGCGGTGGCGTTGCCGAGCACGCCCCGAAGCTCGTCGACGCCTGCTTCATGCGCCACCCCGATCATCTGCCATTCGCGGTAGCCATGCGGAATCTTGACGCCGAAGATCGGAGACGCCTCATCGACGGTAGCAGCGACAAGCGAAGAGACCGCGAGACCGGTTGCGCCGGCGATGGCCAGCGCTAGAAGGATTTTTTTCATGTCGTTGTTCCGGATCAGCCGTTGGCGATATCGACGATTGCCTGCGCAAAGGCCTGCGGCGCTTCCTGCGGCAGGTTGTGCCCAATGCCGCCTGTGAGCAGCCGGTGCTCGTATTTACCCGAGAATTTTTTGGCGTAGGCGCTGGGCTCGGGGTGCGGCGCGCCGTTGGCGTCGCCTTCCATCGTGATGGTCGGTACCGAGATGACCGGAGCCTGCGCCAGCTTCTTTTCGAACTCGTCGAATTTTGCCTCGCCCTCGGCAAGACCGAGCCGCCAGCGGTAATTGTGGATCACGATGTCGACGTGATCGGCATTGTTGAAGGCCGCAGCGCTTCGCTCGAACGTCGCATCGTCGAAATGCCATTTCGGCGAAGCGAGCTGCCAGATCAGCTTTGCAAAATCGTGCCGGTATTTGTCATAGCCGGCGCGGCCGCGCTCGGTCGAGAAGTAGAACTGGTACCACCATTCCAGCTCGGCCTTGGGCGGCAGCGGCATTCGTCCGGCCTGCTGGCTGCCAATCAGATAGCCGCTGACCGACACCATGGCCTTGACGCGCTCGGGCCAGAGCGCCGCCATGATGTTGGCGGTACGCGCGCCCCAATCGTAGCCGCCGAGCACCGCTTTCTCGATCTTCAACGCGTCCATCAGTGCGATAATGTCGGCGGAAACCGCCACCGGCTGGCCGCTGCGCATGGTCTCCGCAGACCGGAAGGTCGTGCTTCCGTAGCCGCGCAAATACGGGATGATCACGCGATAGCCCGCCGCCGCCAGCAATGGCGCGACATCGGCATAGCTGTAGATGTCGTAGGGCCAGCCGTGCAGCAGGATCACCACCGGACCGCCAGCGGGACCGGCCTCGGCGTAACCCACATTCAGCACACCTGCTTCAACCTGCTTCAGCGGCGCAAACGACGTATTGGTCCCCGGCTTGATCGCGGGAATCTGCGCCGCACCGCCCTTCGTTTGAGCGCTCGCGCTTCCCGCGAAGCCAAACTTCGTTGCGGCGGCGATTCCGGCGGCAAGGCCGAAGAAGCGGCGGCGCTGGCGGTTGAATGACGTCGACATGACGGTCTCCTTTTTGAAATTGGGGTAGCCGCATACGGCTCCCGGGCCGCATGCTCTCAGATCGACCGGGCTTTTCTTTCGCGAAGCCATGATTTTTTCAGGAATGGCTTCACGATTCCCCGACCGCATGGCTGCGGGGGTGGAAAGGGGCCTGTTTCTTCCCGCTCTCAGGCCTGCTCGGTACTCGCGCCCGGCTCGAGGGCTTCGCCGAGCTCGATCGGGTGCGCCATGGTCTCGTGCAGCTTGTCCTTGTCGAGCTCGCCTTCGGAGCGGCTGATCACGACACAGGCGACGCCATTGCCGATCAGGTTGGTCAGCGCCCGGCATTCGCTCATGAACTTGTCGATACCGACCAGAATGGCGAGCGACTGGATGGGAATGTCGGGCACGATGGAGAGCGTCGCCGCCAGCGTGATGAAGCCCGCACCAGTCACGCCCGAGGCGCCCTTGGAGGTGATCATGGCGATGCCGAGAATGCCGAGTTCTTGCCAGATCGTCAGCGGCGTGTTGGTCGCCTGCGCCAGGAACAGCGTCGCCAGCGTCATGTAGATGTTGGTGCCGTCGAGGTTGAAGCTGTAGCCGGTCGGAATCACGAGGCCGACCACCGAACGCGAGGCGCCGAGATGCTCCATCTTCTGGATCATCTGCGGCAGCACCGTCTCGGATGACGACGTGCCGAGCACGATCAGAAGCTCGTCCTTGATGTAGGCGATGAAGCGCAGGATGGAGAAACCGGAAATCCGCGCGATCGATCCGAGCACGATCAGCACGAACAAGACGCTCGTGAGATAGAACGTGCCGATCAGCGCAATCAGGTTCCAGAGTGAGCCGAGGCCATAGGCGCCGACGGTGAACGCCATCGCGCCGAAAGCTCCGATAGGGGCAACGCGAACGATGATGCGGATCACGCCGAAAAACACTTTTGCGGCCTGGTCGATCGCGTAGGCGATCGGCTCACCCGCCTTGCCCATATAGGCGATGGCAAAGCCCGAGAGGATCGAGATCAGGAGCACCTGCAAGAGGTCGCCGCGCGCGAGCGCCCCGATGAAGCTGTCGGGAATGATCGCCATCAGATGCGAGACGATGCCTTCTTCCTTGGCCTTGGTGACGTAGGTGGCGACCGCTTTCGGATCGATCGCGGTGGGATCGATGTTGAAGCCGGCGCCCGGCTGTAGCGTCCTGCCGACGAGCAGCCCGATCGCCAGCGCAACCGTGGAGACCACCTCGAAATAGATCAGCGCCTTCAGCCCGACCCGGCCGACCCGCTTGAGGTCGCCCATCGAGGAGATGCCATGCACCACGGTGCAAAAGATCACTGGCGCGATCATCATCTTGATCAGCGCAATAAATCCGTCGCCGAGCGGCTTTAATTCCTTTCCGAGGGTCGGATAAGAATGCCCGATCAGGATGCCCAGCGCGATTGCGATCAGCACCTGGATGTAAAGGACCTTGTACCAGGGCTGGTGATTGGCGGCGGGGCGAATGGCGGCTGTGGTCATGGGAGACTCGCGAAGGACTTAAGGAACGAGGCCATCATGGGGCGGGGTGGCCGACCCGACAACGAACATTCCCGTGTAGAGGGAATGTCAACCCCTGCGCTGCACAGTGTCGTGCGATCATGATAAGGATTGCACCGTTAGCGGAGGCGAGAATGGAATTCACCGCGCTGTTTCTGGCTGTCGTCATCGTCATGCTCGCCGCCTGGCGTGGGTCACGGCCGTTGGCGCTTGGATTGTTTGCCGCCGCGCTGATCGCCTCGGTCGCGACCTATCTGCATCACGCGACCGACGCGCTGAAACTGTCGTTTTGAGGTATGGCCGTGACGCGCTCGCTGGCCACCACCCTCAACGCCCTCAGCCTCTATGCGGTGGCGCTGGTGCTGATTGCAGCGTTCGCCGCGCAGCTCCTGCTGCATGAGCTGCCCTGCCCGCTCTGTTTGCTCCAGCGCATCCAGTTCGCGATGCTGGCGATCGGGCCGATCATGAATGTGCGCTTCGGACCGCGCCCGAGCCATTATGCCCTGTCGCTGTTCGCCGCCGCCGCCGGCTTTGCCTTTTCGACGCGCCAGGTGCTGCTGCATATCCTGCCCGGCGATCCCAGCTACGGCACGGCATTGCTCGGCTACCACTATTACACGCTGGCCCTGATCGGCTTTGCCGCGGCCATCCTCCTGATATCGGCCATGCTGCTGTTCGACCGTCAGTTCGAACCGGAAGCAACCGCACCGAAATTCGACGCACCCGATTTGTTTGCGACGATCGCGGTCTGGCTGGTGATCGCGCTGACCGCGCTCAACGTGGTGTCGACATTGCTGGAATGCGGCTTCGGTGCCTGCGCCGACAACCCTGTGGTCTATGAGCTGCTGCAAGGCCGGTGATCATCTTTTTGGTTTGAGCATGATCTCCGCGCAAACGCTTCGCGTTTGTCGCGAGGGAAAACCGGTTTCCACTTTTCCGGATCATGCTCTAAGGCCGCTTCGGAATATTCAGCCCGCGCTCCACCGCCGGCCGTGCTAGCCCACGTTCCAGCCACGACGCGACGCTCTTGAAGCCATCGAAGCCGACAAGGTCGCCCGCCCCGTAAAAACCGATCAGATTGCGCACCCATCCCAGCATGGAGATGTCGGCGATGGTGTATTCGCTGTCCATGATCCATTGCCGCCCCGAAAGCTGTGTCTCCATCACGCCAAGCAGGCGCTTGGACTCGTTGACGTAACGCTCGAGCGGCCGCTTGTCCTCAAAATCCTTGCCGGCAAATTTGTGGAAGAAGCCGACCTGGCCGAACATCGGGCCGATCCCGCCCATCTGGAAATGCACCCACTGGATCGTCTGCCAGCGCCGGGCAGGATCCGCGGGCAGCAGCTTTCCGGTCTTCTCGGCGAGATATTGCAGGATCGCGCCGGACTCGAACAGCGGCAGCGGCTTGCCGCCCGGCCCATCGGGATCGAGGATTGCCGGGATTTTTCCGTTTGGATTGAGCGAGAGAAACTCCGCCGTCTTCTGGTCATCCTTATTGAAATCGACCAGGTGGACCTCATAAGGCAGTCCGATCTCCTCCAGCATGATCGAAACCTTGACGCCGTTCGGCGTCGGCAGCGAATAGAGCTGCAACCGGTCCGGATGTTTTGCGGGCCAGCGTTTTGTAATCGGAAAGGCGGAGAGATCGGACATCGAAACTCGCGGCGTTGGCTTCAGGGCTCGTACGCAGCTACTCTACGCGCCCAAAGACAGCAAGGCCGGCATCGCGCATGGACAACAGTCAAAAACAGACCGACGCCGAGTTTTCGACGCATTCGACCGTCTATGCCGCGGATGCTTTGAAGGATCAGGTCGCGATCGTCTCCGGCGGCGCCGGCGGCATCGGCCGCGCCATCGCCTGGCTGTTCGCTCGCCTCGGCGCACATGTCGCTCTGGTCGGCCGAGACCAGGCAAAGCTCGACACGCTCGTTGCCGAACTGGCGGCGCGGAATCTGAGGGCATCCGCCCATGCCGCCGATATCCGCGAGCCGGATGCGGTCGATGCGTTGTTCGAAAAGGTGTGGGCCGCGCAGGGCCGCCTCGACATCCTCGTCAACAGCGCCGGCGGGCAGTTCCCGCAACCTGCGATCGACTATTCAATCAAGGGCTGGAACGCTGTGATCAACACCAACCTCAACGGAACCTGGTACATGATGCAGGGCGCCGCCAGACGCTGGCGCGACCGAAAACATCCCGGCAGCATCGTCAACATCGTGGTCGTGACCACGCACGGCCTCTACGGCATCGCCCACACGATTGCTGCAAGATCCGGCGTCATCGGCCTGTCACGCGCGGTGGCGGTCGAATGGGCGCCGCTCGACATCCGCGTCAACTGCATCGCGCCCGGTGCGATCGAAACCGAGGGATGGAAGGTCTACAAGCCCGAAGCGATCGCCACCTACCCGCGCTCCAACCCGATGATGCGCGCCGGCTCGCCCTGGGACATCGCGGAAGCCTGCGTCTACCTCGCCGGCCCCAGCGGCAAATTCGTCACCGGCGAAACGCTGACGGTGGACGGCGGCGGCCAGCATTGGGGCGAGACCTGGACAACGGGGAAGCCGGAGTATTTTGGCGGGGGTGGCAGCTGAATTGCGAACACTGTTGCTTGGGGTTAGCCGCGAAGCCGCCACTTCGCGACATGCTCGTGTCCGTTCAAGCTGTGAACGAGCACAACGTCGTTTACGATCCAGGAAACTGGCTCGCCCAGCGGATGTTCTTCCACACGGTGCCTGTCGTACAGCAGCGTAACGTGCGGTTCGAACTGTCTATTCGCGGCTCCCTTCAACCCCAGTTCGATACCTAGTTTCTCGCGAAACCACCTTAGCTGGCTCAACCCCTCGCCCCCAAACAATACGAAGGGACGGTTTCCCGGCTGGCGTCCAAAGGTGGCTGTCCGATCGAAGGAAATTTCGAACGGCGGGATGGGTAACGCGGCTCCGTGTTTGCGGCAGACCGCGCAACCCTCACCCGCTCGCAGAGCGCCGAGGAAAAACAGCGATACATGCAAGCGGTCGGCTGCAATGAGTTCGCCGGAAAAATTGTGCGCACGTTTGAGAATGCCCGCGAGCCGGAAGATTTTTGCTGCCGTTGCCATGTCTGGAAGAAGTGCCAGAAACAGTCGACCACTATCTCTTGCCATGCTACTCATAGTGGAATAGAACATATCATGAACATTCAGGGGCGCAATCACGATATTGAACGTTTTTCATCTGAGGCATATATTTGCATCAAATGATGCAGGTTCCCATGAGCAATCAGACCGCGATCCTTCACTATCTGCTGGGCCTTAAGTCCAAAAAGGCGGAGCCAACATTGAGTCTCGCCTATTCCGTGCAGAAGGGATTGCCGGTCTCGGCGCTCGACCGGGTCGCCGGCCGCGTCAGTCCGGGCGATGTCCGCCGCTTCACTTACCGCGTAGTACCGAAGCCGACGCTGGAACGCCGACGCCGGGACAAGAAGCCGCTCACGACGGAAGAGAGCGACCGTCTGGCGCGCATTGCAAAAGTATTTGCCTTCGGACTGGAGATCTTTGGCGACGAGGCAAAAGTCCGCAGCTTCCTCGATCGTCCCCATCCGATGCTTGACGATGCCGCCCCCCTTGAAGTCGCGTTGGCTACCGGTCCTGGAGCCGACGCGGTCATCAATCTGCTCGGCCGCGCAGCCTATAGCGGCGGCGTTTGAGTGTGCCGAAAACGGATCGGGTTCTCACCTGCTATCGGATCGGCGATCCCAACGGCGCTCATCCGATCTACGATGCCGAGGGCGCTCGCCTCTATCCGGGCCGATGGAACACGCACGCCAGTCCCGTTATCTACACGTCGGAGCACTACTCGACCGCGATGTTGGAAAAACTGGTCCATGCCAATCTGGTGATGCCGGCCAACCAGCACTCCATCGAGATCACGATTCCAAACAGCACCAGCTACGAAATTTTCCAGACAGCGGGGCATCCGGGCTGGGACTCCCGGAATGAAACCATATGCAAGACATTTGCCCAGGATTGGTATCAACAGAGGCGTTCGGCCCTGTTGATCGTTCCCTCCATCCCGGCAAGGCTTGAACGGAATTTTCTGATCAACCCTGTGCACCCCGATGCCAAGGGGATTACCCACGGCTTGCCCGAGCCGGTGTGGTGGGATGAACGGCTCTATTCCAGGCGCTAGGG
Organism: Bradyrhizobium lablabi; assembly: GCF_018129385.1. GTDB lineage: Bacteria > Pseudomonadota > Alphaproteobacteria > Rhizobiales > Xanthobacteraceae > Bradyrhizobium > Bradyrhizobium lablabi_C. The sequence continues at coordinate 119,537 of NZ_JAFCLN010000005.1, read as the reverse complement.
CGCCCGCTTCTGCAACACCGTCACCTGCAACTGCCGGCGGATCGTCATGCCTTGCCGCTGATACAGCGCGATCGCCGAAGCGTTGTCGGAAAACGCATGCAGGAACGGAATTTCGCCGCGCGCGGCAATCTGCCGGGCGATCGCGCCGAGCAGCATCTGCGCATAGCCGCGGCCACGGTGGTCCGGATGCACGCAGATCGCGGTCATCTCGGTATAGTCGCCGGGCTTCATTCGCTCGCCGGCCATCGCGACGAGCTTTCCGCCGATCCGGATTCCCAGGAACGTTCCGAGCTCGTGCGTGCGCAGGCCGAACGGGCCCGGCTTCGTCAATTCGGTCAGCGCCATCATTTCCGCAACGTCGGCGGCGCCGAGGCTGACAAGCTCGACGCCCGGTACTGCGGCCTCCGCGGGCATCCCGATCATCTGCTCGCCGGGTTTAGCCAGCAGCACGTTGAATTCGGCCGGCGGCGTCACGACGTCCGGCGTGAACAGCACGGCAATCTCTGACCCCGACATCAGTTCGCCGAGCGCCGCAAAATTTTGCGGCGACATATCAGCCATATCCGCGAACGGCGTGACATCGGGCGGATAGCGCCGCGCCAGCGCGCCGCCTTCCGCAAAATGCTGTTGGCGGGTGGTCAGCGCGCTCCAGATCGGACGATCAAGCGGATGGTTCATTTCCCTCGCGCGTGCTGGTCGAATGCGCTGAGCACGGCGAGCGTCATCGCCGTGATCCCGGTCTCCAAGGTCGGCTTCGGCACCGGCGCGAATTGCGGCGAATGATTGCCCGCCAGCGGCGTTCCGCTCTTGTTGGCCTCCATCCACTTTTCCGGCTCATAGACGCCGATATTGAACATCATCGACGGCACGCCGGCGCCGGCGAACTCGGAGAAATCCTCGCTGGTCGTGTTCGCGGGCGTCTGCCTCAGCTTCTCGCCGAACGCTACCTTCAGCGCCTTCTCGGCGGTTGCGACCACGCCGGGATCGTTGATGACGGCCTTGGTGCCTTCGCCCATCCTGACATCGGGCGTCGGCGCATCCGACATCGCAGCCACCGCCTTCGCCGTCCGTTCGATGCCCGCCAGCATTTTGGCGCGCACCTCCGGCTTGAAGCTGCGGATCGTACCCAGCAACGTCGCATCGTCAGGAATGATGTTTCCGACGGTGCCGGAGTGAATCGATCCGATGGTCACGATGCCGAATTCGGTCGGATCCTTTTCGCGGCTGATTACGGTTTGCACATCGACGATGAAGCGCGCCGCCATCATGATGGGATCGATCGTGCGATGCGGCATCGCGCCATGCCCGCCGCGGCCTTTGAATTTCACGTAGAGACCATCGACATTGGATGAGCCGACGCCGACGCGGTAGTTGACATAGCCGTAGGGAACGCCGCCGGCATGCAGGGCAAACGCGAAATCGGGCTTCTTGAAGCGCGTGAACAGGCCATCGGCCAGCATCGCCCTGGCGCCCTCGACGGTTTCTTCGGCCGGTTGGGCGATGAACATCAGCGTGCCCTTCCACTGATCCTTCATCCCGACCAGCGTTTTCGCCGTGCCGACCCAGTTCGCCATATGGATGTCGTGACCGCAACTATGCGCCACGAACGTCTCGCGACCAAACCATGGGGCTTTGGCGCGGCTGGCATAGGGAAGATCGGTCTTCTCCTCCATCGGCAGCGCATCGAGCTCGGTGCGCACCATGATCGTGGGCCCATCGCCGTTGTTGTAGATCGCCACCAGCCCGGTCCTGCCGACTTTTTCGGTCACCTCAAAACCGAGCGCGCGCATCTCGGCGGCCAGCCTTGCGGCGGTCTTCACCTCCTGGAAGGCGAGTTCGGGTTGAGCGTGCAAGTCCTTGTAGAGCGCGTCGAGCTTTGGATAATCGGCCTCGAACGAGCTCTCGATGGCGGCCTTCAGGCGCGCGACGTCCATCTCGGCCTGCGCCGGCAACGCAACAGCCACGCACAGCGCGGCGGACACAAGCAAAGGCGTGGCAAGGCGTTTCATGGCGGCGTCACTCCCCTGTCACCTGATGCGGACTTGATCGCCGCATCCGGGCCTGCTGTCACCTTGAATGACGCAGGAAAAAGAGTCTAGCCGCCCTTGTCGTCGTCGAAGCTCACAATCACGGCAGCGTTGGCGATCAGGATGGAATCGCTGCCCTGCTCCGCCGGGATTTCGAGCCCGCCCTTCACGGCAGTGACGGTCTTGGTGCCGTACGGCAATTCTTTCGCCACCGCCGCCGTGTCGACCGCCTCCGGATTCGGCACGGCGATCGTGACGTCGACGAACATATCGTTCGCCGTCTTGCCGAGCATGCGGAAGAAGCCGAGGCTGGAATGGCGGATCGCGTCCGACACCGCACGCTTCGCCGCCTTGGTGGCGTCCTTGCCGTGGACGTCGACGCCCATGCCCATCTCGGTGATACAGCGCACGCGTGCCATTTCAAAAAATCCTGTTCGTGTGGAATGCGGCAGGCACTGTAACGCAAATTGCGGCGCGCACGATCGTCGCGCCGCGCAGTACAGCCGTGACCATTTCGCCACGGCTGTGCCGGCAGCGACGACTCTTCCCGATTCTTGCTGTTGACATCGGCAACTTCAGGGCGTATGTCCCGCGCCCTCGCGAACAATCGGGTTCGTGAACCAACATGAGCTTTCGATGCACTACGGATTAAGAAATCACATCGAGCTATCGCGCGGCTTTATGCCGAACGAAGCCGCATGCCCGGCTCATGGGAGCGAACTCGCATAATGCGAGGTCGACAGTTCGTTTTGCACGAACCCTCCCGAGCCAGCAGCTCCGGAGGGTTTTTTGTTGTCCGGAGCGCGGCTTGCCAAAAGATTTTCGCCGGCGAAAGCCGGAACGGGAGACCCGGATCCCGGGGCTCACGCTGGAGAAGCGTGTGCCCGAGCGCGCGGGGCCTGTCGGAGGGAACGAGGCGATGAGCCGGACACCGATGGCGGGGCGAACCAGAGAGGGTTCGCAATGGCGGCGCGCCGTTGAGAAGCGCCGCGACAGAATTTTGTTTGTTTGATTTGGTTAGCCGCATCTTTGCGGCTCAACCGACGCTGGTGGTGAAGATCTCGGATACTTCGCTCCCATGGTAAAGCGGGTTCGAATCCCGCCTGTGACGCACGCACCGGGGAGCGGCCCAGCGAGGGTCCCGCACGCGCCCCGGCGCAGTGTTCTTCCGCAGGGAGGAAAACTGTGTTGCCTCTCACTGACGCCGATATCGCCTGTTCCCCAGCGTGCCTTTCAACTGTCGATGCGCAAGCATCGAAGGCGGTGGTGAAGATGTCTGTTACTTCGTCTCGAAAACGGTAGCCCGCGAGGGCATAACAGCATCGCCTGTTCCCCGCCTACTCGATCACGGTCCGTGGTGAAGATCGCTGTTACTTCGTCTGCAACACGAGAGGTCGCGGGTTCGAATCCCGCCCGGCGTTCCATGCGCCGGTAGCTCAGTGGATAGAGCGCTACCTGGCCCGCAGGGTAAGCTGCGAGCCGGGGTCTCAGCATCGCCCGTTCCCGGACCGTGTGCTCCAAGTGCGCATGATCCTCGCGCAAACGCTTCGCGTTTGTCGCGCCGGAAAACCGCTTCACACTTTTCCGGATCATGCGCTTCGCCGGTGGTGAAGAGTGCTGTTACTTCGTGATCTCAGGGTCGGGGGTTCGAGTCCCTCCGGACGAAAGTCCGTAGCTCAGTCGGTAGAGCATGAGAAGCCCGATAAGGGCGGTCCAGCCTCGCCTGTTCCCCGGCACCCCATTCCCATCCATAATCAACCCAAGAGGAGGCCATCATGGTCAGGATCAACAAGATCGTCCGCGCCCTCACCCATGAGGGTGCGCGGGGCAAGCGCTTCACGCCCGAAATGGAGCTGAAGCGCGCGCTGATGAACTGCCTCCTGTGGGAGGACCAGTTCTACGAGGACGGCGTCGCGATCGCCGAGCGCATCAAGGCGCTGGTGCCGAAGGTCACCCCTGCCCGCGTCGCCGCGCTTGCCATCGAGGCGCGCGAGGTGATGAAGCTGCGGCATGCGCCGCTGCTCGTGCTGCGCGAGATGGCACGGCATGAGAAGCACCGGGCGCTGGTCGCCGACACGCTGGCCCAGGTGATCCAGCGTCCCGACGAGATGACGGAGCTGCTGGCGATCTACTGGGCCGATGCGCTCGGCCCCCAGCAGCAGCGCAAGCGTCAGCCCGTCTCGGCGCAGATCAAGAAGGGTCTGGCGCGCGCGCTGACCAAGTTCGACGCCTACCAGCTCGCGAAGTACGACCGCGACGGCGCGGTGCGCATCCGGGACGTCCTGTTCCTGGTGCACGCCAAGCCAAAGGACGCTACCCAGGAAAAGGTGTGGAAGCAGCTCGTCGACGGCGAGCTGGCTTCGCCCGACACCTGGGAGGTCTCGCTCTCGTCCGGCAAGGACAAGCGCGAGACGTTCGAGCGGTTGATCGGCGAGAACAGGCTGGGCGGCCTCGCGCTGCTCCGCAACCTGCGCCTGATGCAGAAGGCGGAGGTGCCGCGCAAGATCATCGCTGACGCGATCGAGGCGATGCGGACGGATCGTATCCTTCCCTACCGCTTCATCACGGCGGCGCGCTATGCGCCGGATTTCGAGCCCGAGCTCGAAAGTGCGATGCTGAAGTCGCTCAAGGGCTATGTCCGGCTTCCCGGCCGGACGCGGTTGTTGATCGACGTATCGGGATCGATGTTCGCCCCGCTCTCGGCGCAGTCCGAGATGACGCGCGCGGAGGCGGCCTGTGGTCTTGCCGTCCTCGCCCGCGAAGTCTGCGACGAGGTGGAAATCTTCACGTTCAGCGATTCTGTCGTGAAGATCCCTCCGCGCCGCGGCTTTGCGCTGCGCGATGCGATCATCGACTCGCAGGCGCACAGCGGCACCTGGCTCGGCAAGGCCGTGGCTGAGATCGACCGCAAGGGCGATCGCCTGATCGTCTTCACCGACGAGCAGAGCCACGACCAGGTCCCCGCTCCCAAGGGGCGCGGCACCATCGTCAACGTGGCCTCGTACCAGCACGGTGTCGGCCACGGCGCCTGGACGCGCGTCAGCGGCTTCTCGGAAGCCGTAATCGCGTGGATCGCCGCGTCGGAAGCGACGCTACAGTGATGGTCGTAGCAACAACGAATGGCCCGGACACGCGCCAGCGTGTCCGGGCTTTTCATCGGCAAACACCTGGATCGCAATCTCTTCATCAGCTATCTGAGCGCGCATGTTCCTCTCCATCGCAACCACTTATCGGCCCGCGACCGACCTCGGTTTCCTGCTGCACAAGCATCCCGATCGGCTGCACGAGATCGAGCTGACTTTCGGCAAGGCTTTGCTGTTCTATCCGGAAGCGGAGCAAACGCGCTGCGAAGCTACGCTCGTGCTCGATGTCGATCCCATCGGCCTCGTTCGCGGCAAGGGGCGCGCCGACGGCCTGCTCGACCAATATGTCAACGACCGCCCCTACGCGGCCTCCTCGTTCCTGTCGGTCGCGCTGAACAAGGCATTTCGCACCGCGATGAGCGGCGTCTGCAACGCGCGCCAGGAATTGGCCGGCAGCGTCATCCCGCTCGAAGCCGTGGTGACGCCGCTGCCGATGCGTGGCGGCGAAAAGCTGCTGCGGGCGTTGTTCGAGCCCTTGGACTGGCGCGTCGAAATCGATCCCGTCGCCGGCCCCGACGGTGCCGGCAGTAGCCTGTACGCGCGCCTGCGTCTTACCGGAGAGGCTCGGTTGAGCGCACTTCTCAATCACCTCTATGTGCTGATTCCCGTGATGGACGATGCCAAGCATTACTGGGTGGGCGACGACGAGATCGACAAGCTGCTCGCCCGCGGCGAAGGCTGGCTCGACCGGCATCCATCAAAGGAGTTGATCGTCCGCCGCTATCTTCGTCACCGCGGCATTCTTGCGCGCGCAGCACTTGCGCGACTGGCTCCGGAAACGGAGGAAGAAGCCGCCGAAACCGGGTCGCGGGTTGCGGCGGAAGACGCCATCGAGGCGCCGATCCGCTTGAACGACGAACGGATGACGGCGGTGGTGGAAGCGCTGCGTGCCGCCGGCGCAAAGAGCATCGCCGATCTCGGTTGCGGCGAAGGCAAGCTATTGCAACAGCTCGTCCGTGAGCGTTGGGTCGAGCGCCTCGTCGGTCTTGACCCTGCGGCAAACGTGCTGGAACGCGCCGTAAAGCGGCTCAAGCTGAACCAGCCGGGCGGACCGCCCGAGGGACGCGTGTTGCTGCTGCACGGGTCCCTAACCTACCGTGACGAGCGCTGGGCCGGGGTCGATGCCGCCGCACTCGTCGAAGTGATCGAGCATCTTGACCCGGACCGCCTGCCACTGGTCGAGCGCGTCGTGTTCGGCGAGCATCGCCCGCCGGTGGTCGTCGTCACGACACCGAATGCGGAATACAACGCCCTGTTTCCGACACTTGCCGCAGGCGCATTCCGCCATCCCGATCATCGCTTCGAATGGACCCGCGCCGAATTCGAGGCATGGGCCGGCAGGATCGCATCCACCTACGGCTATCGCACCTCCGTTGGCGGCATCGGCCGGCGGGATGATCTCCTGGGAGCGCCGACCCAAATGGCAGTATTTTCCCGATGAGTGCGTCTATCATGCGTATCGACATCCCCGACTTCTCCCTCGTGGTGCTAATCGGCTCGACGGGCTCGGGCAAATCGACGTTTGCCGCGAAGCATTTTCTGCCGACGGAAATCATTTCGTCGGACCGCTGCCGCGGCCTTGTCGCTGACGACGAGACCGATCAAGGCGTCACCGTCGACGCCTTCGACCTGGTGCGCGAAATCGCCGGCAAAAGGCTGAAGCACCGCAAGCTTGCGGTGCTCGACGCCACCAACGTGCGTACTGCGGACCGCAAGCCGTGGATCGAGCTGGCGCGCAAATGGCACGCGCTGCCGGTCGCGATCGTCATCGATCCCGGCATCGATGTCTGTATCGAGCGCAACAGGACGCGCCCGGAACGCAATTTCGGCGGCCAGGTCGTGCAGCGCATGACCTCGGAGATCCGGCGCGGGCTGGGCGGCCTACAGCGCGAGGGCTTTCGTCAGGTCTGGAAGCTTTCCGGCGTCGACAGCATCGAGGGTGCCGCCGTCACCCGGCAGCCGCTCTGGACCGACAAACGCCACGACCGCGGGCCGTTCGATATCATCGGCGACGTGCACGGCTGTGCCGACGAATTCCAGGCATTGCTGGCCAGACTCGGTTATCGCGTCGAATGGTCAGGTGATGGCGACCGTAGCGTCAAGGTCACCCCGCCCGAAGGCCGCAAGGCGATCTTTGTCGGCGATCTCGTCGATCGTGGCCCGAATTCTCCGGACGTCCTGCGGATTGCGATGAGCATGACGGCTGATGGAATCGCCTATGCCGTGCAGGGCAACCATGATCGAAAGCTCGAACGCTGGCTGGCCGGCCGCAACGTGACGATCGCGCATGGACTGCAACAAACGATCGACCAACTCGCAGGCGAAGATCGCAGTTTCCGCGATGCGGTGAAAAACTTTCTGGATGATCTTCGCAGCCACGTCTGGATCGACGGCGGACGCCTCGCGGTGGCGCATGCCGGGCTCAAGGAAGAAATGATCGGCCGCGGATCGGGCGCGGTTCGCGAATTCGCGCTGTTTGGCGAGACCACTGGCGAGACCGACGAGTTCGGTTTGCCTGTACGAGCCGATTGGGCGGCAAGTTATCGCGGGCCAACCACCGTCGTCTACGGACATACGCCCGTGGTCCGCGCGGATTGGGTGAACAACACCCTTTGCATCGATACCGGTTGCGTTTTTGGTGGCAAGCTCACGGCACTCCGCTGGCCGGAGAAGGAACTGGTCGATGTTCCGGCGGTGCAAGTCTGGTCCGAGCCAATCCGCCCTCTCCGCGCCCCACCCGCATCCGCTTCCGCGCAGGCCGATGCCGACGAGGTGCTCGACATCAGGGATGTCAGCGGCCGGCGCTGGATCGATACAGAGCTTAAGGGCCGCGTCGTCGTTGCCGAGGAGAACGCTGCGGCCGCCCTGGAGGCAATGAGCCGGTTTTCCTTGGCGCCGCAATGGCTCGCGTATCTTCCTCCGACCATGTCGCCCTCCGAGACCAGCGCGCGCGACGGCTGGCTGGAACGTCCCGAGGAAGCATTTGCGCATTTTCGCGAACGCGGTATCGACGAGGTCGTCTGTGAAGAGAAGCACATGGGCTCGCGTGCGGTGATTGCGCTTTGCACGACGGCCGAGGCGGCCCGGGCACGATTTGGCATTGCTGGTGAGGAGACCGGTGCGATCTGGACCCGGACCGGACGGGCTTTCTTCAACGAATCCGCGACGACGGAAGCATTGCTCGCGCGGCTGCGTAGCGCGGTCCAGGACGCCGGCTTGTGGGACGAACTCAGCACGGACTGGCTGCTATTCGATGCCGAGATCATGCCATGGTCGGCGAAGGCCGGCAGCCTGATCGAAAGCCAGTATGCCCCGGTGGCAGCGTCGTCACGCGCAGGGTTGGCGGCTGCCGTGGAAGCACTGGCACAAGCCGGCAGTCGCGGCCTGGAGACTTCGGATATCCGCAATCGCTTCATCGATCGCGCAAGGCGCGCTGAACTCTATGGCAAAGCCTGGGCGCCCTACGTGTGGCCGGTCAAAGGAGTGGACGATCTCAAGGTCGCCCCCTTTCACCTGCTCGCCAGCGAAGGACGTGTCTGGTTCGATCAGGATCACGTCTGGCACATGAACCTTGCCGATCGCCTGGCAACTTCGGCCAATGGCGTCGTCACCCGAACGCAATGGCGGACGGTGGCGCTCGTGAGTGAAGAAGCCACGCGCGATGCGATTGGCTGGTGGGAAGACGTGACAGCTGGCGGCGGCGAAGGCATGGTCGTGAAACCCCGTGCCTTCATTGCGAAGGGCAAAAGGGGTCTCATCCAGCCCGCATTGAAGGTGCGAGGTCAGGAATATCTGCGGATCATCTACGGCCCCGAATATGACGTGCCGGAAAATCTTGTCCGGCTTCGCGAGCGCAGTCTTGGCGGCAAGCGGAACCTCGCGCTTCGCGAATTTGCGCTGGGCCACGAGGCCCTGAAACGTTTCGTCGCACGCGAACCGCTGAGGCGCGTTCACGAATGCGTCTTCGCCGTCCTGGCGCTCGAGAGCGAGCCAATCGATCCAAGGCTCTGATATTCGGAAGCCGCGCCCGGGCACAGTGCCCGGGCTCGCTCATTTGATTACGCCGACGCCGCGACCGTCCCCATGTTGGACCTATTCGGTGCGCGGTTTGCGACGGAAAAATTTTACCAGGCCGGCGCCTACGACAGCCGCGCCGAGCAGAATGACCTTGCCGAACTTGACCGCCAGCGCAGCCAGCAGTGCAAAAAGTCCGAGCTTCTTGGCTGCCACGCCGCCGACCAGAGCCATGATGCCATACTCTGCGATGCGGTCGGTGGTCGCGTTGAAGTCTTCATAGCGTTTGCCGGGATTGTAGGAGAGTTCCGCGAGCAGCTTGTGGGCCACCGATTTATCGCTGGCGATCCGCTCAGAGCCGGACAGCAGGTTCAGGCTGAAATAGCCGTCACGCCCCAACGCATAGGTATTGTAATTGATGTTCTTCTCGGTGTTGTCGGGCTGACCTTTGTCCTTGGCCAGCATCGACCACACCAGACGATGAGTTTTGGCATCATAAGCGGGCCGTTCCACCCATCCGATGACCTCCATCTCGGGGAAGCCGCGCGCAAGGCGGTCCTTGTTTGACTCATCCACGCCCTCCTTGATGTTTTTCAGGAGATCATCGGCGTTCCAGTCCTTGGCTTCATCATCCTTGATGTAGCCTTCCTTGATGTGACGAACCACCACAATCCACTGGTCGTTCTGCTGTGTTCCGACGACAAGACCGATGAAGGTTGCATCGTTCACGAGATTGCCGAGCGCGCGCAACACGCGCGTGCCTTCAGCCTTCGGCACGAAGAAATAGTTGGCCGGAAGTTTTAGCGCGGCTTGGTCGATCAGCGCGATGTCCGTGGGCCCGGCGCTGCCGGCCTTGCTGGCGGCTTCCCACGCAGCGGTCAACTCGGCCCTTCGCGCGGCTTCGCTGGGTGGCGCGGCTTGAGCAAATGCGGGAAGCGAACCGAACAGCGCCGGCATCAGGACGCTGAGGGCGACAATCAATTTTCGCACAGAAACTCTCCCGAAATTTTCGATGGAATGCGGCAGGCAGCAATAGCGGGTGACGCCAAACATATTCCATTCACAATCGCCCGGGAAGCGGCGATCGTCATTTACACGCTTTACGTGTCTGTCACGTCCCGCAAGGCGCGGCATGGTATTCCAAGAGAAAAGCCCGGGCATACGTGCCCGGGCTCGCTCATTAGACTACGCCGACGCCGCGACCGGCGCGGCTTGCGTCTTCGGGAACGGCCTGAAGGTCATCGCGATCAGGAACGCGCCGAGGCCCATGGCCCAGGAGCCGACATAGAGCCACGTGTAGCTGGCAAAGGTGTCGTAGATCAGACCGCCGGCGATTGGCCCGGTCGCCATGCCGAGGCTGCCCGCCATCGCCGTGCCGCCGATCACGGTGCCCATCATCTTGAGCGGGAAGTTTTCGCGAGCGATCGCCGCGTAGAGCGGCATCGTGCCGGCATAGACAAAGCCGAACAACGCCGCCACGGCATAGAATGCGCCGAGGTCGCGCACGAATGCGTAGGCGAGCGCTCCAAAGGCCTGAATCAGCAATCCCGCCACCAGCACGCGCTTGGCTCCGAACCTGTCGCCGAGCAAGCCAAATCCGATGCGGCCGAACAGGCCGGCAAATCCCTCGACGCTGTAGATCGAAACCGCCGCGATCAGCGGGATGCCGCAACTCACCGCGTAGCTGACGGTGTGGATGATCGGCCCCGAATGGGTGGCGCAGCAGAAGAAATTGGTCAGCAGCAGGATGATGAATTGCGGCGATCGTATCGCTTCGCCCACCGACATCTCGGCCGGCGGTCCGCCATCCGCGACAGCCGCATTTCCGTGCGTGAGTGCCGGCGAGCGCCGCACCAACAGCGATGCCGGAATCATGACGGCGGCCACGATGCCCGCGACAATCAGCATGGTCGTCCGCCAGTCATGGATGGAGACGAGCCATCCCACCAGCGGCGACATCGTCATCGGCGCGACGCCCATGCCGGCCGATACCAGCGACACGGCAAGGCTGACACGTCGGGCATCGAACCAGCCGGTCACGGTCGCCATCATCGGGGCAAAGATCGCGGCGATCGAGCCGCCGACCATTACGCCGAAGACCAACTGGAAGACGAGAAGCGAGGTCGTCTGGCTTGCAAGCGCAATGCTGGCCGCCAGCACCGTCGATCCCGTCAGCACTACCGGCAACGGCCCGAACCGGTCGGACAAGGTGCCCCAGACCATGCTGGCGCACGCCATGGCAAGGAACGCGATCGTCATGGCGCTCGAAATACCGGCGATCGACCAGCCGGTGTCATGCGCGATCGATTGCAGCAGGACGGGCAGCGAAAACATTGCGCCGAGCGCGACGCAGCCGAGCAGGCCGCCGGCCGCGACGATCACCCAGCGATAACGGGAAGGGTCCATAACAAATCTCCGTTTTGGCTCTCTCGCCTGCAAGACGATTGGGAAACGCCAAAGACGACAGGCACCGGTAACTTTTTTGCGAGGGCTAGCCGCTTCGTCGGCCGGAGATCAGTCGCAGCCAGGGCGCCAGATGGAAGGCGGACATCAGCAGGTACATGAGGACCATCCCCGTCAGAGGTGACGCCTTCGCAGACGAGCACAGTATATCCGCCGATCCCAGCACGCTCGTCAGCAGCGCCATCAACGCAAATGTCGGCGCGGCCGCAAGCGACAGCAAACGGTCCGCGCTTATCCTGAATGCGCCCTCTCGAAGACGCAGGGTGCCCAATTCAGGCTGGAGCGTGGCTCGACCGGCCGCCGGCGCTCCAGACCCGGTTCGCGAATAGAATTTCATCGCTCCGACTCCATCGGCGATGCCGCGTCAGCGGATTATTTGTTCTTGTTCCGGAACGCCGCCTCGCCTGCATCCGACACCGCGACCCATTTCGGATCGGGCGCGGCACCGGGAACGTAGCTGTCGTTCCAGTTCCACCATTTGTACGGCCGGGTCTTCGGATAACCTTCCGGCGAATCCTCCCATTCTTCCTGGCGGCCGAGTGCGGTCATATCGAGATAGCTCCACACGGAGCCCATCGCCTCGTCGCCGCGGTTGTTGATGAAGTACGTGCGGTAGATGCGCTCGCCGTCGCGGATGAAGGCATTATGCCCGTGCCATTCGTCGACGCCGAAATCGGCATCGAAACTGTCGGTGATCGTTACCCACGGGATGTGTTCCCACCCCATCCGCGCCTTCAGGCGCGCGATGTCGGCCTGCGGCGCGCGCGAGGCGTAGACGAGCGTCGTGTCCTTTGCGTTGAGGTGGACGAGGTTGGAGACCTGGTCGGCTCCGAGCGAACAGCCGATGCAGGCATGCTCGGGCCAGCCGTGCACGCCCGGCTCGAAGAAGGCGCGATAGACGACCAGTTGATGCCGGCCTTCGAACAGGTCGAGCAGGCTCACCTTGCCGTTCGGCCCGTCGAATTCGTATTTCTTCTCCACCGCCATCCAGGGCATCCGCCGCCGCTCGGCCATCAGCGCATCGCGTGCGCGGGTCACCTCCTTTTCCCGCACCAGCATCTTTTCCCACGCGGCGCCCCATTCCTTTGCAGAAACGACATGAGCCTTCATGACTAACCTCCTGTCTTGTCTTGATGCTTGTTGTGCGCGCCGTCCGCGTCAGGCCGGCAGGCGCGTCTCGTATTCCCGGTGCAGTTTCGCCCAGCCATCCCAGAACGGCGCCGGCTCGAGTCCGTTCACGCGGGCGACCAGCACGTCGAGATGCATGTGCCAGCCGGCCATGTGCTTGAGCATCATGCCGCGATCGGGGAAGCGCCGATGGACGATGGTGAGCAGCACCCTTTCGCCGCGCGGCTCCAGTTCGAAGGTGACGTCGCCGGTGTCGCGCCAGGTGATCGCAAGCTTGCGCGGCGGATCGAATTCGAGGATCCGGCTCTTCATCCGCGATTCTTCCGAAAATCCCTCCGGCCGCTTGCTTGGGGGATCGTTGAGCTCTTCGTTGCGCCAGACCAGCTCGAAGTCCGCGCCCGGCTGTCCTTTCATCACGCCGGCCGCCAGCCATTTGCGGCGCAGTTCGCTGTCGGTCAGATACGCCCAGATGCGTTCGACCGGACCGGGCAGCATGCGCTGGATCTTCAGCGTCGTCGGCTCGATCAGCGAGCCATAATTGTCTGATAACATGCCATCGTTCATCGCTTGTGTCCTTTCCCGCTCTTGCGGCCCGCCTTGCGCAGCACGGTCTTGCTTGCGTCCTCCTCGCTCAGAAGACGCTCGAGCACATCGAGCCGCTCGGTCCAGAAACGCTCGTAGAAACCAAGCCATTCGTGAACGCTGGCAAGCGGCCCCGGTTCGAGCCAGCACATGTGTGTGCGGCCCCTCACCTCGCGCCGGATCAGCCCTGCGTTCTCCAGCACCTTGATGTGCTTGGAGGCCGCCGCGAGCGAGATGGAAAACGGTTCCGCCAGCTCGCTGACCGACCGCTCTCCGTCCGCGAGATCGCGGATCATCTGCCGCCGCGTGGCATCGCCGAGCGCGTGGAAGATCGAATTCATCTGCCGGGTTTGTAGCTCAACCATGTGGTTGAATATAACGGCGCAGTCAGTCGATAGTCAACCTATCGGTTGAATATCGGATATCACGACCGCGTTAGATCGAACCGCTTCGTTCCCGGCGGGTTCCGAGGCTCGCCCGTTCCCGGAAGGCGGCGACCTTCACCCGGTTCTGGCAATTGAGGGAACAGAATCGCCGGCTTGCGTTGCGCGTGAGGTCCACATAGGCGCGGCCGCACTCCACCCGTTCGCAAATGCCCAGGCGCGACGCGCGATCGGCTGAGATCATCGACGCCAGGCCCTCGGCGCAAATCGCCGACCACATCGAAAGCAGCGGCGCGTCCGCCGGATGATGGTGCAGCCGCCAGCGCCCCGCTTCCTTGGCGAGATACGGATGCGCGGGATGCCTGGAAAGCAGGCGGTTGACGCGCAACGCCGCGGCATCGAGGTCATCGCGATCGAGCGCCGCGAACACGCGGTGCAGTTCGCGCGCCAGCTCGCCAAAGCCCCGCACATGCCCCGGCCGCAACGCCGCGACCGAGTTGGCATCGACGGCAAGGATGCGCTTGAGTGCGGCAACCGCATCGCGCGACGCCGCCTCACCCGCCTCCTCGACAACGAGTTCGTTGACGAGATCGATCGAGACCAGGATCCCGGCATCCCTGTAACTGTCTAATTTTACTTTACCGGTCACGCCGCCCTCGCTAGGCTGTTACTGTCTAATTTAATTACAGCAGTTACGCCGCGGGCCCGCAAGCGTCAGGGAGTACCGGATGACAAAATCGCTGGCTGGAAAGATCGCGCTCGTCGCCGGCGCAACGCGAGGCGCCGGACGCGGCATCGCCGTCGAGCTCGGCGCTGCCGGCGCGACAGTCTATGTCACGGGCCGCTCCACCCGAAATCGCCGTTCCGAGATGAACCGGCCCGAGACGATCGAGGAGACGGCCCAGCTTGTCGACCGCGCCGGCGGCTGCGGCATCGCGGTCGAAGTCGATCACCTCGAACCCGCGCGCGTGCGCGCGCTGGTCGAACGGATCGCGGCCGAGCAAGGCCGCCTCGACATCCTCGTCAACGACATCTTTGGCGCCACGCATATCGAGTGGAACAAGACCGTCTGGGAATCGGACCTCGACTACGGCCTGCACATGCTGCGCCTCGCCGTCGAGACGCATGCCATCACCAGCCATTTTGCGCTGCCGCTGCTGATCAGGAATCCCGGCGGCCTTGTCGTCGAGGTCGGCGACGGCACCGCCGAATATAATTCAAGCCGTTATCGCAACTCCTTCTTCTACGATCTCAGCAAGGCCGCCGTGCTGCGCATGGCCTTTGCGCTCGGACATGAACTGAAGCCGCATGCCGCAACCGCGGTTTGCCTGACGCCCGGCTGGCTGCGCTCGGAGGCGATGCTGGAGGCCTTTGGCGTGACGGAAGCCAACTGGCGCGGGGCCGCCGCGCGCATTCCGCATTTTGCGATCGCTGAAAGCCCGGCCTATCCCGGCCGCGCGGTGGTGGCGCTGGCGAGCGACCGTGACGTTGCGCGCTGGAACGGCCAGTCGCTGTCGACCGGCCAGCTCGCAAAGGTCTACGGCTTTACCGACATCGACGGCTCGCAGCCCGATGCCTGGCGCTATCTCGTCGAAGTCCAGGAAGCCGGCAAACCCGCCGACACCAGCGGATACCGATAGCGCCTAGTCCGGCACCGTGAAGACGGCACATGGCGTGGCGATCCCGCGCAGCTCATGCATGCCGAGCGGTATCAGCGGCATCGTGGTCCGGGCCGCTAGCGCGCCCGAGACCAGCACCGGCTTTTCGAGCGGCCGGCACAGCCCTTCCAGCCGGCTGACCAGATTCACCGCGGACCCGATCGCCGTAAAATCCAACCGGTCCGCCGCGCCGATATTGCCCCAATGAATCTCGCCGACATGCAGCGCCACGCCGAACGGCAGCGGCGCAAATCCCTGGGCAGCTCTTGCCTTGTCGAGATGCGCCATCCCTGCCCGCGCCGCCGTCACCGCGCGCAGCGCCGCATCGCATGCGGCGCGCGGCTCTCCATCCGTCACCGGAAAGATCGCCAGCACACCGTCGCCGATGAATTTCAGCACTTCGCCGCCGAACGCATGCACCGCGCCGGCGATCCGGTCGAACCAGGCATCGAGCGCCGCGATGACCTCCGCAGGCGGATGGCGCTCCGACATTTCCGTAAAGCCGCGCAGGTCGGCAAACAGCAGCGCCGCGGAAATGGTCTCGCCGACATCGCGGCGCAAAGGACCGGACAGCACACGTGCGGCGCTGCGCTTGCCGAGATAGGCTTCGAGCGCCGCCGTCAGCGTGGCGCGCGCCACGATCGCGGCGAGCGGTGCAGCCGCAAAGCGCGCAGCTTCGCGCAGCGCATCGGCCTCTTCCGGTGCAAACGGACGCGGGCCGATCCAGCCAAGCAAAGGTCCGTCCGGCTTTGCGCCGATGCCGTCTTCCTGCACGACACCGCCGGCAAGTTCGGCGAGCCAGCGTCGGCCGACTTCGCCTGACGAATCTGCTGCCGCCGTGGCCGGGAGTCCTCCCACAAAGCCCAGGGCCTCGATCACTTCCTCGCTTTCCGCCCGCCACAGCCAGGTGCGCCGCGCGATCAGCGGATGCGGCACCGCCAGTGTCAGCGCGCCGCCTGCGAGCGGCAGACCGTCGGCGGCCAGCCGCGTGCCGAGCTCGGCCAGCAGCCGGCCTGCGCCCGGCGCATCACCGGCCGCATCGACGAGCCAGGAAAGCGCCGAAGGAAGCTGCATGAAGCGATCATGCGGCAAGCCCGGTTTTCCTGTCACGAATTATTCGCGAGGCCTTCAGGCGCGAATGAAATTTCGCAATGATGGCTACCGCGCTAGCCTTTATTTGGGGCGCACATCGGGGCCGGGATCCCTGCCAACAGCCGACAGCGTGAGTCTGGCAAGGTAATGTGCCCAGCCGGTGCTGTGGCTCTCGCACTGTGCCGCAGTCGGCAGCCCGCTGTGGGTCATGCACAGCAAGGTCCCGCCGTCGCGCTCGATCAGGTCAATCTCGATCAGGCTCGATCCCGGCGGCACTTCCTCGCTGCCGTCCCAGCCAAACGTGTAGGCGAGCCTGTGCACCGGCACGACCTCGCGGAAGGTGCCGCGCGCCGCGCGGCCATGGATCCCCTTGAGAAGATAGAGTCCGCCGGGATGCATCTCGGTCTCTGCCTCCGTACCCATCCAGCTCACGATCTTTTCGGGATCGGTCAGGAAAGCGAACACGGTAGCGGGAGGAGCGGCGATCTGGGTTTCACGCCGGACAATAAACGGTTCAGCCGTTTGAGCTTTTGCCTGCGACGCAACTTGCTGGTTCATGTGCACCTTCCCGCCTGGTGAATAGGTCGGATGTTGAAATGCTGACCGAACGGCAAAGTTCAAGTGCTGGTTACTCGGCAAGGCATCGATCCGCCTTCTCGGAACACCCCGGTCAACAGTCCGTGACCGCCAAATAAATCGCATACGATTAAATCGGACCAGCTTGACATAGCCAAACTAATGGCCTAATTCACACGTATTCGATTACATCGGACACGATCTAGTTCACCGGCAATAATCCTCGGAATGCGAAAGAGAGTATCCGCCGAACTCCATACGATCCACGCGCCGCCGCCAACCAACAGGAGAGAGCAATGACCGCCACCGTCAAGGAACGCCCCGAAACCGCCGCCCCCAAGGCCAACAAGCCCGTCGACACGAAGTTCGAGATCGCCGTCGTCCCCGTTTCCGACGTCGATCGCGCCAAGGCGTTTTATTCCAGTCTCGGCTGGCGCCTGGATGCCGACTTCGCCGGCGACGACTGGCGCGTCATCCAGTTCACCCCGCCCGGCTCGCCCGCCTCCGTCATCTTCGGCAAGAACGTCACGGCAGCCGCGCCCGGCTCCGCGCAGGGCCTGTACCTGATCGTCTCCGACATCGAGGCCGCCCGCAAAAACCTGGTCGATCGCGGTATCAAGGTCAGCGAGATCTTCCACGCCGACGGTGACGTGCATGCCGGCAATGACGAGCCCTATCTGTTCGGGCGCGTGCGGATCAACGGAGTTCATCCCGAACGCGGCAGCTACCTTTCCTACGCCTCGTTCACCGATCCCGACGGCAACGGCTGGCTGTTCCAGGAAGTGACCACGCGCCTGCCCGGCCGCATCGATGCGAACGAAACGACTTTTGCCTCGCAAGCCGATCTCGCCGCCGCGCTACGGCGCGCTGCGGCTGCCCATGGCGAGCACGAGAAACGCAACGGCGGCCAGCACGATGAAAACTGGCCGGACTGGTACGCCGAATATCTCGTCAAGGAGCAGGCCGGCCAGCCGCTGCCACAGTGATAATTCGCCCGACAAACCGAAATGGAGTCAAACATGAGCAACCATCTGAAACGGACCGTGCAAGCCCTCACCATATCCGCACTGATCGGCGCAAGCGCCTTCGTGGCCCACGCCACCCAGGCCCAGCTCTCGCAGTTCAAGCGAACCGACCTGCAACAACACGACCTCAGCATCCCCGGGCGCGAAGCCATCCAGGTACGCGTCGACATCGCGCCGGGCGCCGCCTTCCCGAAACATTCGCATCCGGGCGAAGAGATCATCTATGTCCTCGAGGGCACGCTCGAATATCAGATCGAGGACAAGCCGCCGGTGACGCTCAAGGCCGGCGACGTGCTCTTCATTCCTGCCGGCGCCGCCCACTCGGCGAAAAACCCCGGTAACGTCACCGGCAGCGAGCTTGCCACCTATATCGTCGAAAAAGGCAAGCCGCTGCTCACGCTGGCCGAGTGATCACGGCCTTCTGCGCGGATCAGGACGCGGAAATTCCTGCCGCCATCGGCAAGACCTTCCGCTTCCCGGCACGCATCGGGAAAGAGCAAGCCAGCCAAATCAATCGCTTGCGCGTTGGCATGGCGGTTGCACCGACCTGATGGTCCGCGTCAGGAGTATCCATGATTACGAGTGCAGCCAACGCAGCAAGCTATTTGCGTCCCGCACAGGCGTCCGCGTCGAAAACGGCACTGACGCGTGCGGATGCTTTACCCGAGACCAGCGCGGACGAACCCGCCGCGGCGGAAGAAACGAAGCCGGGCATTCCGGTTTCCGCCGTCAAGAAACTGGATACCTCAGGGCTGAAGATCTTTTCGGTCAAGGACAATCCGGAACTGCGCGACCTCATGGCGGCGGCCTGGCTCCAGATGCATGCCACCTTGACGGGCTCCGAAGTTCCGGACAATGCCCCGCAAAACAACTACGCGACCGTCAAGGTCGGCGGGAAGGTCGTTGCCACCCTCTATAACAGCGGCTCCGTGGCGATGACCAACCAGGCCGCCGCAAAGGTCGGCGATCTCCAGGATCCTCCCGGCCTCATCGGCGGCCCCGATCTGGCGCAATGGCGCGCCGAACGAATCGCGAAGGCCGTTGGCGGCACGGTTGAAAAGGCCTCGACCGCGATCACGCAATCCGAATGGCGGCCGCGGGAGTCGTCATCAACAAACTATTCGCGCGAGCAACTCGATGCCGCCTTCGAGGCGATGCTGGCGGAAGGCCAGCGCGCAACCGCACAGCGGAGCGCCGGCTACTCGGCTGCGCGAGACACCTCGGGCGCCCGCACCGATCTCAACGCCTGATCGCACCTTCCCATACCAGGGTATGCCGCGCTCTCTCGGCAATTTGACTGGATGACGCCGGTCATTCCATTGATCGGTGAGGCCTCACACCTACGTCAAGGACAGTTCAATTCCTGATTCAGGAGAACTTTCCATGGCAACGCAAACCAATGGCTCGAGCACGTATTACCGCTACGAACTCGTGCACGGCGACGACGCCGACTTCATCGCCTATCAGCGAAATCGCGGCGACGGCGTCTGGCAGACCTTTTCGACCTGGATGATCCCGCGCTCAGCATGCTGACGATCGGCTGACCCGCCCTACCTGCCAGTCGGCTTACGACCGGCCACGCCGGTTGCGCAGCCGAAAAAGTATTTTGAGAATTCCACCTCGAGTCCGTGGCCGCGCAACATCGCGGCCAGCGCGGTGGCATCGCCGAAATTGGTGCTGTAGGTGCCGATCATCGCAAAATCCTGTGCGCCGCGCAGGTAAACGCGCTCGATGAGCGGCAACACGACTTTGAGGTGGAACAGGTAGAGCGGCCGCAGCCACCATCCCCTCGGGTCCGACGCCTCGATCATCGAGAATACGCCCCCGGGCTTGAGTACCCGCACGACCAGCGCCGCCAGCCGCGCATGCTGCTCCGGATTGAACGTCTTCAGCCCGAACGTCGAGATGACGAAATCGGCGCTGTCGGCCGGCAGGTCGCTCGCCAGCACATCGTCCTCGATGAACTCGATCCGGTGCGCCCGGTGCGCATGCAGCCGTTGCATCGCGAGGCGATGCATGCCGGACGAAATGTCGACCGCGGTGATCGACTTGATGCCATCAAACCGCCGCAGCAGATGCGGCCACACCTCCCCCGTCCCCGCCATCAAATCGTAGCCCTGCGCGCCCGCGGCCGATGGCGCCGGCATTGCCTCCACACACTGCCGCCGCCAGCGCTCGGTAAAACCGAACGAGCAGATCAGGCTGAACGTGATGTAACGCGACGAGCAGCGATCGAAGACGCTTTTGACGAAGGCGGGATCGTAGATGTCGGGCATGGCGGCAAGCACGAACGCATGAGGGATCGGATGCATCTGAATTTCGCTTGACGATCCCATACACAACTGAGAGCGCCACAATGCGCATCACGGCAGATATGGCTTCAGCGCTTGCTCCCGACGCACCCTTGTCCAATCGCGTCAAACTACTTATGATTGCATGTCGTTTTCTGCTAGGTTGTTTCGCATGTATCCGCTCGATGCTGTCTACGGACCGGCCGCATATCTCGAGTTCGAGCGTCACAAGGCGCTTAGAGCAATGAAGAGTACCCTGCAGGATTGGGAAGCGGTGAACAACGCCGCTTCGATCGAAGTCGACAGCTACGCCAAGCTTGTCGACGTCGTGTCATTCCTCTCCGTCATGAATAAACGGCTTACCTTGCATTTTCGTGGTCAAGCTGAAAATTGGCCACTGCGCTCCGCGATTTTTCGTCCTACCTGGCGATCGCTCAGCGGCACACATCACACGCTTCCGGCCGACGAAGACACGCGCGGCAAGATATGGAATCATCTGAACGGTCCGATATCTAAGATCGTCCACTCGGTGTGTGATAACCTTCCAATGCCACGGCCAAATACGCTGAGAATGTTTCGTGAAGCGGTGTGGGCCGTGGCGCAGCACTATGACTTGTGGCCGACACCGTTGATCGACGTAACACCGAGCCTTCGAGTCGCTGCGAGCTTTGCACTTTGGAACGGACAGGGTACTGGCTATCTGTACGTCGTGGCGCTCGTGCCCAGCACCAACTCGGTGACATTCGATGCCGACCAGCACATCGTGCTTGCTCGACTGCAGGCGGTCTGTCCGCCCGTTGCAAAACGCCCGCATTATCAGGATGGATTTCTGGCCGGTCGCTTCCCGTTCGTGAGTCCTGTCTCCAACATGGTCGACAGCGATCCGGACTACTTTTCCAGATTGAACCGCCGCCTTATCGCGCGAATTCATTTGAACGATGCGGCCGCCGGAGCCAAACTACCGATCCCAGGAGGCTTCTGGAGTGCCGATTTTCCCATCATGTCCGCCCGATCTTTGATGCCATCGGAAGAAGACGATCAGGTGCTATCTGCTTTCGCTAAGTGTTCCGACAAGATAGATAAGGCGATGAGTCAAATCTGTCAGGGCTAGCGGCGACTTGACGAACGTGTAACCGGGAGTGCCCCAAAACAAGCGGCGGGGCGCGTTAGCGTGGCCTACTTGGGCGGCGCGTCGCCCGGTCACACCGACTTCACCTCGCCGCCGTCCATGCGCAGCGTCGAGCCCGTCATCCAGCGGGCGCCGGGTGAGACCAGAAAGGCCATCAGCTCGGCGATTTCCTCCGGCTCGCCATAGCGCGCGATGCCGGCTTCCTTCGGGAATTTGGCGGTGGCTTCCTCGACTGTCATGTTGTGCAGCGGCGCCCAGTGCGCAAGATAGGAGCGGCGGCGGCCCGTCATGACGGGGCCCGGCAGCACGCTGTTGACCTGCACGCCGTCCGCAATGCCGCGATCGGAGAACGCTTTTGCCAGCGCGACGATCGCCGCGTTGATGGTGCCGACCGCGGCATAAGGCGACTTGGGAAACAGCGCCGAATTGCCCGACATCAACACCACCGAACCCCTTGCCGCCTTCAGCGCCGGCCACGCCGCGATCGTCAGCCGGCGCGCGCCGTGCAGCTTTAGCGCAAGGCCGCCCTCCCACTGCTCGTCCGTCATCTCGAACAAATCGATCTGCGGCACCGCGCCGGCGATGTTGAGCAGCGCATCGAGGCGGCCGAACGCGTCGCTGGTTCGATCGACGACCATTTGTGCCGCCGCGGGCTCGCTCAAATCGGCATCGATGACCAGCGCGTCTGCGCCGGCGGCCTTCACGACGCCAGCCGTCTGTTCCAGGTTGGCGCGGTCGCGGGCCACCAGCGCCAGTGCGGAAAAATCGCGCGCCAGCCGGATGGCCGTGGCCTTGCCGATGCCCTGGCTCGCGCCCGTGATCACAGCGACCGACTTTGTCATTGGCATTCTCCTTATCTGCTAACTCTCAGTCGTGCACCACGACCATCTTGCCGCGCGCTTCGTTCGACTCCATCACGCGGTGCGCCTCGCGGATCTCGTCAAAGCGAAAAACCCTGGCTGGCTTGACGTCGAGCTTGCCGGCCGCCGCATCGGCAGCGATCTGTCCCAACGGCACGTCGGAGAGCGGAAAGCCTGATGTGCCGAACACGAAGCTGCCGAAGAAGGTGAGGTAAACGCCGCTCGCCATTTGCAGCAGCGGGTTAAAATCGGGAATCGGATCGAGGCCGCCGAGCCAGCCGGCCAGGCACGAGCGGCCGCCGCGCCGGAGCATCGCCAGCGAGTCCAGCACGACGCTGTTGCCAACGAGGTCGAGCACCGCGTCGATCTGTTTTGCTTCCGCGATGTGCTTCGACAGATCGGGCCGCTCGATCTCGCAGCGCTCGGCGCCCAACTTTTCCAGGTGAGCGAAGCGTTCACGGCTGCGCGTGGTCGCGATCACCCGCACCCCGGCATTGACCGCCATCTTGAGCGCGGCCTGGCCAAAGGACGAGGTCGCGCCGCGAATGACCAGCAACTGTCCCTTCCTGATTTCGAGATTGCGGAACAGGCAGGTCCAGGCGGTCGCGTAGGTTTCGGGAATGGCGGCAAGTTCGGCCCACGGCAGGTCCGCCTCGATCAGCGCAACGTTGGAAACCGGCGCACGCGTATATTGCGCGTAGCTGCCGTTGATGGTGCGGCCGAGACCGCCCATCAGCGCCGCGACTTTTGCGCCGACCGGAAATTCACCGCCGGGGCACGATTTGACGATGCCGACGCATTCGATGCCGCTGACCGGCGCCGCCTCGGCCCACTCGCCGCGGCGCATGTGCAACTCGGCGTGGTTGAGGCCGAACGCCTTGATCTCGATGACGACGTGCCCGGCCTTTGGCTCAGGCTCGGGGATATCCTGGTAGACGAGGCTGTCCAGCCCGCCGAATTTTTCGAGCACGATGGCACGCATGACGAACTCTCCTTGACCTCAGAGATCAGTGAAGGAAGTCGCGGATCGCGGACGCGATCTCGGCGGCGTGGGTTTCCAGCGCGAAATGCCCGGTATCGAAGAAGCGCACCGTTGCGTCGGGGATGTCGCGCTTGAACGCCTCCGCTCCCGCCGGCACGAAGAACGGATCGTTCTTGCCCCACACCGCCAGGAACGGCGGCTTGTGGGTGCGGAAATAATTCTGGAAGGCCGGGTAGAGCGCGACGTTGCTCTTGTAATCCCCGAACAGATCGAGCTGCACCTCGTCGGCGCCGGGCCGCGACAGATAGAAATTGTCGAGCGAATAGCCGTCCGGCGAAACCTTTGCCGCATCGGCGCCGTGCGTATACTGCCAGACCGTCGTCTCCGGCTTCAGGAATGCGCGCAGCGCCTCGCGGTTTTTCGGCGAGGCATCTTCCCAATAGGCACGGATCGGCGTCCAGCCGTCGCTCAGCCCCTCCGCATAGGCGTTGCCGTTCTGCGAGATGATCGCCGTGATGCGCCCGGGATGCTTTGCCGCGATCCGGAAACCCGTCGGCGCGCCGTAGTCGAACACATAGATCGCAAAACGCTTCAAGGCGATCACCTCGGTGAAGCGGTCGATGACGTCGGCGATGTGATCGAAGGTATAGGCGAACTGCCCGCGCGCCAGCATGTCGGACTGCCCGAAGCCAGGCAGATCGGGCGCGATGATGTGATAGCGATCGGCGAGCAGCGGGATGAGATCGCGGAACATATGGCCGGCGCTCGGAAAGCCGTGCAGCAGGAGCAGCGTCGGCGCGTCCTTTGGGCCTGCCTCGCGATAGAAGATCTTCCAGCCGTCGACATCGGCAGTGCGATAGTTGATGGCAGTCATGGCTTTCTCCACTGTCTGGTAACTTCTCTATTTGGATTTTGATGGTTACGGTCTAGTACGGTTTTGCGCCGTCCAACGCTGCTGGCGAACTTGTGAACCCCGGCCGGTTCCGGCCCGTCGCTCACGCCTGAAGCCGGATCGTCCTCGCACATCGCCCCTCCTCCGCGCTGCTTCGAAACGCGTCGTAACCTACATAATGATATAATGACGGTTACCTCGCAAGAGCGTAACTTGTCAACGCCTACTGAACAGGTTATCTCTGGAACCGGTTCACGGTTGGGTGATGGCGCTTCGCCGGCGCCCGGAAAAGGAGCTGTGATGGACCAACGTCCTTCCGCGATGTTCATTGCCGACGCGCTCGGGCTCGACTTTTTGAATTCAATCGCCACGCCCGTCGATACGCCGGTCGACTGGATCGATGACGGCGAAGGCCTGCTCAACTGGCTGGAGCAGGCGGAGCTCGTGCCCGCGGAGGCTCTGAGGAGCATCAAGGCGCACGCGCTGCCCGGCGAGCTCGACAAGGTCGCCGATCAGGCCAGGCATCTGCGCGAGTGGTTTCGCGGTTTCGTCCGCAAGCACAAGGGCCATCCGCTGACGGCAAAGAGTCTCACCGAGCTGGAGCCGCTCAACCGCCTGCTCCAGCGCGACGAAGCCTTCAACCGGATCGCCGCCGCGCCGAAAGGCGAAGAGCCGCCGCTCCAGCTTCAGAAGGCGCGCCGATGGCGCACGCCCGAAGCCCTGCTCTCCCCGATCGGCGAAGCGCTGGCGCAGTTCGTCTGTAGCGAGGATTTTTCAGACGTGAAGGCCTGCGAAGGCCCGGCCTGCACCTTGCTGTTCGCCGACCATACCCGCGGCCGCACCCGCCGCTGGTGCATCATGGCCGTCTGCGGCAACCGCGCAAAGCAGGCCGCGCATCGCGAGCGGCGAAAGGCGGAGCGCTAAACCTCCCGCGCCCGGCGCGCCGGAGCCGTTATCGCTTTCTCGCTACCACGAACGGCCGCACGTCCCTGCCGCGCGAGGCATGACGTGCGAGCTCGATGATTTCAAATCCCGCCGCAGCGATGTCCCGCTGCAAATCCTCCGCCGAAAAGGACGCCACATACGGCGCCTTGCCGACGAGTTGCATCAGGGGAATAGCGATGCCGATCAGCGGGTTCATCTCCTTCAGGCATGGCGTCTTTGAGATGAACAGCCCGCCGGGCCGCAGCAGCCGATGCACGCCCCGCAAGGCCGCCTCGCGTTCGGCCACCAGGTGCACGACGTTGAAGGCGAACGCGACATCGAAGGCGCCATCCGGCCACGACGCCGCCTCCGGCCGCGCCACCTCGAACGTGGCATTGTCGCGGCCTTCCGCCTTCGCCCTCTCTCGCGCGATCGCGATCATTTCGCTGGAGATGTCGGTGGCCACGATGCGCCCAACCGATGGCGCGAGCCTCAGCGCCGTCGTCCCCGTCCCGCAGCCGAACTCGAACGCGCTCTCATCTCCCTTGAGATAATGTCGAGTCCGCTCCAGCGTGCGCTCATAGCCTGCCATATCGGCGATGGGATCGGCGGCATATTTCCGCGCCGTGCGGTCCCAGAACCGCGCGTCATTTACGGTACGAAACATTCGAAGTTCCTTCCCACGCTACGGCTTGCAGCATATGCGCGGAAATGGGAAGGCGGATGACAGCCGAATGCCGCAGGGCAGACTGCGCCGCCCTGCGGCATGGCTCTCGATTGGCTGTCCCGGATCAAGCCCGGGCATCGCCGGGCGCAGCGAGCGCAGGATTGCTCGCTCGCTATGCCTCGCGGTTACTTGCCCTGGATCGGAAGGATCACCGGAGGACCGGCTCGCGGGTCCCAGCCGGCTCATCCTCGTTCCTTCCGATTGTCATCCGCGCCGCGGCCGAGCAAATGGGCCGCCGAACGCCAGCCATGATACGCGATCCGGTCGAGCCGTCGGGCGGCCTCGACCCGCGCGAAGGCGTCCGCGGCGGTCAGCTTTCCGGGTGCGACGGAGGCCAGCGTCGCGGCACGATGGTCCCGCTGGAGGGCATCGAGTTCTCTCGCTGCGCTTTCCACATCGGCAAGAGCCGAGGCGACCTCCGGCGAAACGCTCCAGCCGATCGGCTCCGCCTGCGCGCTGAGGGCGGACTCCGAAGTGATCGAGCCGCCGATCGCCTGCGCCGCGCGCATGGCCCGTGTGCAGAGCTCGGCGGCGCGAAGGTCGTGAGAAGTCCCTGCCGGCTGTCTTGCGAGCCCGCCCTCGCCCACGGCTTCCACCAGGCGTGCGACATGATCGAGTGCGTGCAACGTGCTCGTGAGGCGGAGCCGTTCCGCCTCCGTCTCGGGCGGCTCGTGCAATTCGGACAGGAAATCCCGCACCTCCTCGAGCGCTGCGGCAGCCGCCGCCGTGTCCTTCTTCGCAGGGCCGGCGCCGCCTGAAAGCGCGACGGAAACCGAGACCGCTGACGTCGCGAGGATGTCCGCCACGACACGCCGCGCGGACTCCACCGCAATCACCGGACTTGCAAGCGCGCTCGGATCGAGCGCGCGCTGAAGCGCCGTCTGCTGCGAAGGCAGCAGCCGTTCCACGACACGGGCGAACCACTGCGTCGCCGGCAGCAGCACCGCGACGCCGACGACGTTATAGGCCGTATGGTAAGCGGCCAGCAGCGTCATCCCGTCGGCCGACGCCGACAAGGTTTTCATCAGCGCCGCCGTGAGCGGAAAGGCGACGATCGCGATCAGCGCCGCGATGACCTTGAACAGCACATAGGCGAGCGCGAGGCGCTTGGCCGTCGTGCTGGCGCCGATCGCCGCCAATGCGGAGCTCGTCGCCGTCCCGATATTCTGGCCGATGATCAGCGCCGCGCCCTGCTCCAGGCCCACCGCTCCGGCATAGAAAGCGGAAATGGTGACGGCGATAGCGGCCGTCGACGACTGCATGACCGCGGTCATCGCCAGGCCCACGACGATCAGGGTCATGAGGCCGCCGGCCCCCGCGATCCAGCCAATCCCCGGCATGCCCATCACCGCCGGCAGGTCGGACGGATGCAGGCTCTCCGCAAGACCTCCCATGCCCTGCTGGAGGGTCGTCAGCCCGTAAAGCACCAGCGCGAAGCCTGCGAGCGCGCCGCCAGCCGCTGCGATCCGCCCGCCTGCCAGCAACTTGGCCAGCGCGCCGACGAAGATCATCGGCAGCGCATAGACCGAAAGCGAGACGCGCACGCCGATCAGCGCCACCAGCCAGCCGGTACCCGTCGTGCCGACATTGGCGCCGAACACGAGGCCCAGCCCCTGCGGAAAGGTCAAGAGCCCAGCATTGACGAGGCCGATCGTCGTCATCGTCACCGCGCTCGACGACTGCACCAGCAGCGTGACGACCGCGCCCCACAAGGCACCCGAGAGCGGCGTCGCCGCCGCCCGGCCGAGGGCAGCCCGCAGCGCGGATCCGGCCAGCGCCTTCAGTCCGTCGGTCATGACGGCCATGCCGAGCAGGAACAGCCCGACGCCGCCGAAAATGGCAATTGCCGTCGACATGCACGTCTCGTCCCGACGCTGGCCCTGGACTATCTCCGTTCACATGGAGGGTCTGTTCGGATTCTGGTCTTTCCGGGACCGGTTGGCAAACCGGCTCGGCGTCAAGCCGCGGTGGTTAGCGAAACGTAATCCGCCATTCATAGCGCATCTCGAAGACTGCAGCTCATCGACCGCACGTCCGGCGTCGAAGCCGCCGCCGTCGGTGTAGAGGTCTTCAAGCAGTGAGCTCTTCCCAGCCATTGTTGTTCGATCTGCCGACAAGATGCGATTGCCCGAGCAGTTATGAATGCCGCTCGCCGGGCGACAACCAAGAAAACTTCCACAGGATGGTGAGCATAAAGTCGGAAAGACGCGCCCCCTTGAAATACAGCCAAAATCAAACAACAGTCAGAATAAAATTACCAATTAGACTGCCAACTTTGATGCCTCCGCATATCCAAAAAATAATCTAATTTACAATATGTTATGTAGATTTTATAAGGCTAGAAAGTTTTTATCTGTAAATCACCTCACGCATTATGAGTTCGTCGTAGAAAACGATGCCGAAAAGCGACCGCTTTTTCTCATAACATAATATGCACAAGATTATGAACGACTCGGCTTGACAAGCTTCTCGCCCAATGCGTACATAACGGGAACGCCAGTACTATCTTGTCGGGAGATTGAACAACAATGGCTGGGAAGAACTCACTGCTTGAAGACCTCTACACCGACGGCGGCGGCTTCGACGCTGAACGTGCCGCCAACGTGCTGAAGTCTCTCCTCACCATTCAACGAGATACGCACGCCGTGTTTTTCAAGAAGGGCAATAGCCTGAAAGAAGAGGACAAGGTTCTCGCCTACATGGTGGTGAAGAAGCTTCTGAAGAACGAGGGCGCGGCCGCCATTAGCGCGGTATCCGGGAAGGAGATTAAGAAGCAGACCCCGGTCAAATCCGGGACTGTCGATGCCGCGATCAAGAAACTACGCGAGGACGGCCTCATCACCGGCAGCGGGACCAATTACGAGATCCCCGCGCACGAGGTCGATGCGGTCTTGAACCGCCTTGAAGCACGTGGGCCGAAGGGAGGCTGATCACTATGGATCGCGAAATTAAGAAGGTGCTGGACGAGATCCTTTCTTCCGTCAAAAGCCTCGACGCCCGCCTCTCAAAACTTGAAGCCGGCACCGGGCGCGGCGACACCGGCGCCAGCGTCGAGGAGAAGAAACTATCCTTGAAGGAATTCCTGATCGAGCGAGGGCCGTCGAATGGGGTGCAGAAGACGCTGGCGATCGGCTATTTCCTCGAGAATTACGATGGCGCGTCGCCATTCAACGCAGCAGACCTTGAGCGCGGCTTCCGCGCGGCGCGCGAGCCAGTACCCCCGAACATCAACGACAAGGCAAACCTTTGCGTGAAAAAAGGACACTTCATGGAGCACAGCGAAAAGAAGGACAGTCTCAAGGCCTGGCTCGTCACGCGCACGGGCGAAGGCATCGTCGAAGCTGGGTTCGGATAGCGAGCGGGGTCATCGACCTCAGCCGATTCGATCGAGCGGCATCGGCGATTCGAAATCAAGATAGAAGGAACTCCAAAGGTGGACGAGAAAACTTTCAGTGAGCGCGCCGGACGCTTGGCGGAAGTCGGCGAGGTTATCGGCAAGTTGCCGAGCGAGGTCAGAGCCGAAGCTTTCGGCCTCTTGAAAGCGTACGTCACTCAGAACGCATCGTCCGGGGACAGCGCCTCCGAGGCCGAAGAGGATGTCGCCAGCGAGCGCGATGCAGGCGACAGCAGCGATAGCGGCCTGTTTAGCAGACACACTCACGATAAACCTGCCGACAACGTGCGGCTGGCGGTGGCGCACCTGTTCGAGCAGTACGGCTCAGAACCCTTCACTGCGGCGGAGATCGAGAGCGTGGCGGCCGACGCAGGCATCACTGTGCCGTCGAGGATCGACATGACACTTCGCCGTGCCACGGATGACGGCAAGCAGCTCTTCGTGTCCGCAGGGAAAGGGAAGTTCAAGCCTACGGTCCACGGTGAGATTCATCTTAAGAACACCTACAAGGTGAAGAAGGGCACAAAGACTCGCTCGAAGGCTGGCGCATGACGCTGGTCGAGTTCTTAGCTCCGCTCAAGGCAGGCACCCACGAGAGTCGCGTGCTCGCGGTACTTTATTTTTGCGAGCAGTACGAAGATCAGGCGTCGCTCACCGCTGACGTCATCAAGAAACGCCTCGTGGCCGCCCGCGCGCCCGGCGCATCTAAAGTCAATGTCCCGGACGTTCTGGGCAAGAGTGGCGCCTTCGCGGACACCAACGGCCTTCAGGGAAAGAGCCGCCTCTGGAAGCTGACGGAGTCTGGCCGCAAGCATGTGCGGGAGCTGTTGGGCCTGCCCGCGAATAAGCCCGAATTAGAGCATGACGTTGGCACGCTCACCGCGGCAGTTTCTAAGGTCACAGACGTGGACGTCCGCGAGTATCTGGAGGAGGCTTTGAAGTCCCTCAGCGTTGGAGCTCTGCGGCCATGCGTGGTATCGGTGTGGGTAGCGGCCGCCCGCACACTGCAACACGAGATGATGAAGAAGAGTCCAGCGGTCGTCACCGCCGCCGTCCAGAAGCACGACCAGAAGGCTAAAGCAGTCAAATCCGTCGATGACTTCGCCTACATCAAGGAAAGCATTCAGCTATTGGCCGCGCGCGAGCTTGGAGTCCTCGACAAGAGCGAGAAGGACACGTTGGAGGAAGCTCTGGACCTGCGTAACCGATGCGGGCATCCGTCAAAATACAGACCCGGCGTGAAAAAGGTTTCGGCCTTCATGGAGGACGTCGTCTCCATCGTCTTCACCTGATCCTTCCGCGAGTGGCGGCGAAAGCCATACAGGGCGTGCTACCCTACTCCCACTCAATCGTCCCCGGCGGCTGCTCGTCAGGTCATACACCACCCGGTTCACGACCTTCACCTCGTTGATGATCCGCGTTGCCGTCGCGCCGAGAAAACTCATGTCGAACGGATAGAAATCCGCCGTCATACCGTCGGTCGAGGTCACGGCGAGCAGGCCGACGACGTATCCATACGTCTGTCTTTACCGGCAGCAGAACGGCAAAGCCTGCCAGGGCCGTAGAGCGGGTTAGCGAGCGCAAACCCACCACGACGAGCGTTACCGTCAAGAAGATGCGGCGGGCTACGCCTCCGGCTGATCCGCGCGGCGGCGGAAGAACCAGCCGAAATACAGACAGACAACAAAGAGCGCGAAGTGGATCGTGCCGCGCACGGCGCTGAGGTCGGGCGACTGGACGGCGCCGGTCCACATCAGCGGGATCGGGATATCAGCCAGGTAGAAGTAGAATTGCATCCCGCTGCTGACGAAGAACGCGCCGGCCAGGAACTTGCGGTACTCGCGATATCGCACCGCGGCGTAGATGGTCGGCAGTCCGACAACGATGATCGCGGCAACAAGATAGGGAAGCATGGCCTCCTCCCGAGCGCGGGGCTTGTCCACCAGCCTATCCTTCAGTATATTCGGGATATGTCGAATATGTCAAACAAGCCAGGCAAGAACGAGCGGCGCTTCGCAGAAGACGTGGCCCGGCTGCTGACGCCCTGGGGCGTGCCGCCCGTCGCCGCCCGGCTCTACGGGCATCTGCTGCTCCGCCCCCGCCCCGTCAGCCTCGACGAGATCACCGAGGAACTCGGCATCAGCAAGAGCAGCGCCAGCGTGGCGGCTCGGCTGCTGGAGAGCTACACGCTGGCGCGGCGCCATAGCGAACCGGGAACGAAGCGTGCGCTTTACGCCGTGGCTGACGACTACGAAGCCATGATCCAGCAACAGAACCGGCTGCTCGACGCGTTGGCCGAGCAGTTCAGCGCCGGGACCAGAATCGTCGCGTCCAGGGATGTGAACGCACGTCTTGAGGAGATGGCGGATTTCTATCGGGTGATGCGCGGCGCCATGGAAGACGCCATGCGCCGCTGGAAACGGGGTCGCCGGCCGCGATGAGAAATCCCGCGGCCGGTACTCGCCGCGCGGAAGAATCCAGCTTCGACGGGAAAGGCAAAGAAAATGGGTCTCGTTCTCAACCTCCTCGTCCAGACGGTCGTCTGGTTCGGCTTCATAGGCGCAGTCATCTTCGGTGCCGCAGGCACGTTGGACTACACCGGCGGGTGGCTCTATGTCGGTATGATGGTCGCGCTCTCCATCGTTTTCGGGTCAATCATGCTGCGCGTCGATCCCGGGCTGCTCAGAGAGCGCCTGAAGCCGCCCGTGCAAGAGGACCAGCCGCTCGCCGACAAGCTGATTCTCGTCCCGATCCTGCTCCTCATCTTCGGAGGAATGGGCTTCATGGCGGCGGATGCGGCGCGCTGGCGCTGGTCGGCAATGCCGTTTGCCGTGCAGTTGGCAGGATGCGGCCTCCTGCTGGCGGCGCTCTTGTTCATCTACTGGGTCATGCGCACCAACAGTTTTGCAGCGCCAGTCGTGAAAATACAAAGGGATCGCGGACAGGCGGTCATCACGACAGGCCCTTATGCCATCGTCCGCCATCCGATGTATTTCGGCGCGCTGTTCTACATCGCCGGCACATCGCTCGTGCTCGGATCGTGGTGGGGACTTGTCGCCGTCCCTCTCCTCGCCCTGCTGTTCGGCATCCGGATCGGCATCGAGGAAAAAACGCTCCGCACCGGCCTCGAGGGTTATGACGATTATGCGAACCGCGTGCGCTGGCGCCTTGTTCCGTTTGTCTGGTGAGGCGGCTCGCCGACATGCTACCCTCCAGAAAACTCTTTAAGAGAGAATCTCTCTAAGGCGAGCATGGCATTGTTGAACTGCTCTGGCCGCTGATCTCCATATTGCTGCGGCGACCTGCCGGACGTGTTGCTCCTCGCTAGAGCGTAGCATGGTCTGTAACATGTCGGTTGCGAGCACCGCTGCGCGAATTCTGGACTCGCCAAAGTTATGAGGGATCAAATTGAAGCGTGTCTTGATTACCGGCATGTCCGGAACGGGGAAGAGCGCCGTTACTCGGGAACTCCTCGCACGGGGCCATCGGGCCGTAGACCTGGATACGCCAGAATGGTCCGAGTGGGTCGACGCCACACCGAGTGACACACCGACGCCGGCGGAGGGAAAGGATTGGATTTGGCGCGAAGACCGGGTCAGAAAGCTTCTGCTGAAGCAGGATCGAGCGCTGCTCTTTATCAGCGGCTGCGCTGAGAACATGACGCGGCTGTATCCTCTGATCGATCTAATTATTCTCCTGTCAGCTCCGGTCGCGACGCTTATGAAGCGGCTCGAAGCGCGTTCGGCGAACGGCTACGGCAGAACTGACGAAGAACGTCAGAAGGTTTGCGAACTTCTCGCGACCATCGAACCGCTGCTAAGGCAATCGGCCGATCATCAGATCGACACAAGCGGCCCGGTAGAAGATACGGTCGATGAGATTCTCAAGGTTATCTAACGCCGCACCCGCCCACTCGCACCAGATAGCAGCAGCACGACCGCCCCGATATCCGAGTCTGGGGCATGCCCGATGAGTTTGACCTCGTTCAGCACGATCCGCCGCAAGTGGGGCCCACGTCCACTTTCCGCTAGCTCGAGCCGGGCGCGGCGCAGGACCGGGTCGCGCCGATAATCTGGCTGCGCGCGGGCGGCTCACCGTCCGTCGCTAAATCCACCAGCCGGCAGTTCAGTGAGACCGCTGGACGAATCTGCGCGCGCCCACTACTTCTGCTCCCCGGAGTTGGCGCGATTTGGTTTTATCGTAGCTAGGGGTGGGCAGTGACGCAGTACGACGGCGCCGGCATCACCGGCTTCGGCCTTATCGGCACGCGCGAGAGCGACTCGATTCGCATGGGGTCGCCGTTACCAGCCTCGGTTCAACCGTTCGAACGTCAGTACGAGTTGATGCTCCGGGCTCGCTGTCAGGCGCACCTGCTCGCCGCCGCGTTCTTACAACCGGCCGTCACATACATTCCCACCTCGGGCTCATCGCCCACCAGCCGGTGCGCTCGCGATGACCTTGCACCTTAACGCTGCTGTTCCAGGGAGAGACTCGATGACCAGCGCAAACGGACGGACAGCTCCTGTCGGGGCCAGAAATGCAGGACTGATGACAAGAGGACTGTTGCACGTGGCTACGGGAGTCCTCGCGGCCGGCCTTGCCGCCGGGACGGCATCGGCGCAGGCGCCGGCCAACCTTCCAGGATATCTCGCCAACATCTCGGGCAATACGCCGTCATCGGCATCCGACCTCGCGACGCGCGACGTCCTGCAACTCGATATCGGCATGTTCTCGCTCTACGACAGGGCATCGAACATCTATCGCCGCAATATCCTGGCCAAGCATCCGATCATCCTTGCGATGTTCACCAACGAGGGCGGCCGGCTGATGCTTTTCAGGCCCGGTCAGGCCCCGATCGATGCTCCCAAGGTTCCCAAGGTCTACCAGATACTGAAATCGACCGGACACAGCACCATGGCGCTCAGTCAGGTCGCCATCCCGTCGGTCAACAACCCCGCCGACAAGCGCTGGATCGCGCCCATGGCGGCCTATCGTACGCAGATGAAGACGGCGCTCGACAACCTCGACGCCTCAAACGACATCCAGGCCGACTGGAAGCCCGCGGTGAAAGAGATTCTGGCCACCAACGTCGCCTACATGGACGATTGCCTGGCCAAAGGTGCGGTCACACTCGATCCGCTACTCGCCTTCGCCAAGAAACAGGCGCCCAACATCAAGCTGATCATCAACTGGGCGGCCTCCACCCAGGTCAAGCACTGGATGGGCGTGATGGACGAGTGGTCGGCGATGCTCGGCCCCGACATGGCCAAGACCTACGCGGCAGCGAACACGATCTACGTGGCGCGCCAGAACAACGTGCTGTTCAGCGTGCTCGCCCAGTATTTCGGGCCGGAAGCGATCAACGACCGGCTGATGCTGATCGAGACGATGGGCTTCACCACCACGCCCGAGGACATGCTGACGTCGATGACCCGCATCATCGGCGACCGCTCGGTCGGCGAGCTGTTCTTCGGCAACTACAAGGTCATGGACTTCGAGCTGATGGGAGGTGACGGCCGCAAGACCATCCTCTCCGAGATGCAGCGTCGCGGCAAGCAGCCCGTCCTGCCGCCTGCCGTGCCGTTCGGTTCGAAGCAGTGGCCGACCCTGATCACGGCGGGTCCCGGTCCGACGTCGCTCGACGATCTCAAGTGAGGATCGACGAAGCCCTGTGACGCAGCCACGACGCAGTTGGTGGCTGCCATCACACCAGGTGGGGGAAAAGGGGCGATGAATCTCAATACGATTTCCGAGGTGAAGCGGCCCAGATCGTTCGAGGACATCGAATGGCGCGACGGCCACGCGTTCCTGGCGGGCGGGACCTGGCTGTTTTCCGAGCCGCAGATTGCTACCGACACGCTGGTCGATCTCGAGCAGTTGGGTTGGCCGGCGCTCACCGTGACGGCGGAAGGCCTGGAGATCGCAGCGACCTGCAAGATCGTCGAGCTGCACGACTTCAAAGGACCGGCCGAGTGGAAAGCGGTGCCGCTGTTCAACCGGTGCATCGACTGCTTCCTGATGTCGTTCAAGATCTGGAACGCGGCGACCGTCGGCGGCAACATCGTCATGTCGCTGCCGGCCGGCGCCATGATCTCGTTGACCGCCGCGCTGGAAGGCGTTTGCACCCTGTGGCCGCAGAACGGCAAGCCGCGCCAGGTGCCGGTGGTCGACTTCGTCACCGGCATGCACACCAATGTCCTGCAAAAGGGCGAGCTGCTGCGGTCGATCTTTCTGCCGGCCGCGGCGCTCAGGAAGCGCTTTGCCATGCGTCAGATATCGCTCACTCACCTGGGCCGCTCGGCGGCGCTTATCGTTGCCACCGTCAACGACAACGGCGATGACTTCCTGCTGACCGTCAGCGCGGCGACGCCCCGGCCAGTGCATCTGCGCTTTGCCAAGACGCCGTCGGCCGCCGAACTGCGCCAGGCGATCGACCAGCGCCTGCCGCCGGACGCCTGGTTCCATGACGTCCATGGTTCGGCCCCGTACAAGCGTCATGTCACCCACTACCTCGCCGAACAGATTCGCGCGGAGCTGTCATGAGCAGTTACGAGGTCAATGGCCGCCTCTATTCGGCCGAGCCGAAACCGGGCCAGTGCCTGCGCACCTTCCTGCGCGACCTGGAAGTGTTCGGGGTCAAGAAGGGCTGCGATGCCGGCGACTGCGGCGCCTGCACGGTGTGGCTGGATGGCAAGCCGTACCATTCCTGCCTGGTCCCGGCTTTCCGGGGCGAAGGCAAGAAGATCACCACGATCGAGGGTCTCGCTGGGGACGGCGAGTTGCATCCAATCCAGCAAGCCTTCCACGACGCACAGGCCTTCCAGTGCGGCTACTGCGCGGCCGGCATGATGATGACGACCGCTTCGGCCGCATTCGATGAAGCGCACAAAGCCGACCTGCCGCACGCGCTCAAAGGCAACATCTGCCGCTGCACCGGCTATCGTTCGATCGTCGATGCGCTGCACGGCAGGAAGAACATAGAGGATGACGTTGCCGGCGAGGCGCTGGGTGCCAGCCTGCCCAATCCCTTCACCGACGCCATCCTGACCGGCAAGGCGCGCTACACGATGGACGTCGCGATCGAAGGCCTGCTGCACCTCAAGGTCTTGCGCTCGCCGCATGCTCATGCGCGCATCAGCAAAATCGACAAGAGCAAGGCGCTCGCCGTTCCCGGCGTCGTCACGGTCTACACCTGGGAAGATGTGCCACGCCGCCTCTACAGCACGGCGCTGCACGAGGACCATCTCGTCGACCCCGACGATACCTACCTGCTGGACAACGTCGCCCGTTTCGTCGGCCAGCGGCTGGTGGCGGTGGTCGGCGAGAGCGAGGCCGCAGCCGAAGCCGGCGTGCGCGCCCTCGCCGTCGAGTATGAAATCCTGCCCGCGGTGTTCGATCCCGTCGCCGCCATGGAGCCTGGCGCACCGATCCTGCACGACAAGAACGAGGTCGCGACCGACAACGGCAACGTCTTCTGCACCCTCCAGGGCGAGATCGGCGACGTGACCAGGGGCTTCAAGGAAGCCGACGTCATCCATGAGAAAACCTACTCGACTTCGCGCGTACAGCACGTCCATCTCGAGACGCACGGCTCCATCGCGTGGAAGGGCGACGACGGCCGCTGGCATGTGCGTACCAGCTCGCAGGGACCGTTCGCGGCTCGCACCAAGCTCGCCTACCTGATGGGCATCCCCGCAGCCCAGATCCACGTCTTCACCGAGCGCGTCGGTGGCGGCTTCGGCGGCAAGCAGGAGATGGTGTCGGAAGATCTGCCGCTGTTCGCCAGCATGAAGCTGGGGGGACGCCCGGTGAAATGGGAATGGACGCGCGAGGAAGAGTTCATCGGCGCCACGACGCGCCACCAGATGACGACGAAGGTCAAGATCGGCGCCAGGAAAGACGGCACCCTGCTCGCCCTCGACGTCCAGGTGGTCTCGAACACCGGCGCCTACGGCAACCATGCCAGCGAGACCCTCGCCGCCGCCATGGCGAGCCCGATCTCGGCCTATCGCTGCCCGAACAAGAAGGGCGTCGGCCGTGTCGTCTACACCAACATGATCCCGGGTGGCGGCTTCCGCGGCTACGGCGCGTCGCAGACCACCTTCGCCATGGAATGCGCCATGGACGAGCTGGCCAAGACCCTAGGCATGGATCCATTCGAGATTCGTCGCAAGAACGTGGTGCGGCCAGGCGACAACGTCGAGTCGATCTGGAAGGAACCGAGCGACGCGAGCTTCGGCAGCCACGGCATCGACCAATGTCTTGAGATCGTCGAGCGCGAGCTGAAGAAGGGCAATGGGGTCAGAAAGCCAGACGGCGACGACTGGCTCGAGGGGGTGGGAGCTGCGCTCGCCATGCTCGAATGCGGACCGCCGACCGAACACCGTTCGGGCGCGGAGATGAGGCTCCTGCCCGACGGTACCTATCACCTGGCCTGCGGCTCATCGGAAATGGGCAACGGCATCAGCACGGCACACAAGCAGATGGCCGCCGCCGTGCTCGGCGTTCGCGCCGGCGACGTCGCCCTCATCAACGCCGACACCGACCGCACACCGTACGATACCGGCACCTTCGCCAGCACCGGCACGGTCGTGGCCGGCAAGGCCGTGCTCGCCACTGCCGAGGCGATGCAGGCCGACATTCTCGACTTCGCCTCGCGCCACACCAAAACGCCGCTCGACCAGTGTCGCCTCGACAACGATGCGGTGATATGCGGCAACAACCGGATGATGCTCAGCGCGCTGCACGCCGAGGGCGCCAGGGTCGACCATCGTTTCACGGTCGGTCGCCGCGCTTACCTGTCGCCGCGCACGATCGCCTTCAACGTTCAGGGCGTGCGGCTCGCGGTGCACCGGGTGACCGGCGAGGTCCGCATCCTGCACAGCGTGCACGCCGCCGACATCGGCCGGCCGATCAACCCCATGCAATGCCGCGGCCAGCTCGACGGCGCGGTGGCCATGGGTTACGGCTGGGCCCTGGTCGAGCACATGGTGCACGACCAGGGCCACATGGTGAACCCGCAACTGCGCAACTGCCGTGTCCCGGCCTTCGCCGACACGCCGCCCACCGACATATTCTTTGCCGACACGGTCGATTCGATCGGGCCTTTGGGTGCAAAGTCCCAGGGTGAATGCGGCATCAACCCGGTTGCGCCGGCGGTGTCGAATGCGCTGGCCAATGCCACAGGCGTGCGCTTCGCCGACTTGCCGTTCACGCCGGACCGCTTGTTCGCTGACCTCGCGAAGACAAAATGACCGTCAGCATCGTCACCCAGACCAGCGTGCGGCCGGAGCGATCCGAGGATTTTGCCCGCTGGCAGGGCGAAACCAGCAACATCGTCTCGGGCTTTCCGGGCTTCGTCGAGCAGCGGCTGATGCCACCCAATCCGCCGTTGCAGGTCGACTGGGTCATCCTGCAACGTTTCCAGACGATGGAGGACGCGCAACGCTGGCTGGTCTCCCCCGAGCGCCAGACGCGCATCGAAGGCGCGGCGCCGTTCCTGATCGGCCGCGACGACGTCCACATCGTGCGGGACGACGAAGGCGGCCGCAAGCCCGCGCCGGTCTCGGTCGTCGTCAGCACCCGTGTGAAGCCGGGCAAGGAGGGCGAGTACCGCGTCTGGGAGCGCAAGATCGCTGCTGCCCAATCCAAAGCACCCGGCCTCCAGGGCTACCGTTTCGAGCCGCCGATGCCGGGCATCCAGGAAGACTTCGTCGCGATCCTGCGTTTCGACAACCAGGCAAACCTCGACGCCTGGCTGGCATCGCCGGTGCGCAGGAAGCTGATTGAGGAAGCCGAGCCGCTGACCGAAGAATTCCACGCGCGCCTCGGCACCGGCTTCGAGCAGTGGTTCCGCGACGAAGAGTCGGGTGCAGCGCCCTTGTCCATCTGGAAGATGAACATGATCGTGCTGCTGCTGCTCTACCCCATCGTCTTCATCTGGGGCGTCTGGGTCGGCACGCCGATCCTTCAGGACAGGATGAACATGCCCTGGGCCTTCAACCTGTTCGTCGGCAATGTCTTC
The DNA here is from genome assembly GCF_018129385.1 of Bradyrhizobium lablabi. Lineage (GTDB taxonomy): Bacteria > Pseudomonadota > Alphaproteobacteria > Rhizobiales > Xanthobacteraceae > Bradyrhizobium > Bradyrhizobium lablabi_C. The sequence goes on along the minus strand of NZ_JAFCLN010000005.1, from coordinate 80,223 downwards.
AGCGTCCTCCTGACGGGTTTCATGGTGCCCTGGGTCGCCAATCGCATGGGCTGGTGGATGTTCCCGAAGGGCGACGTCCTCCGGGCCAACGTCCTCGGTGCCCTGCTGCTCTGTGCCATCTACGTCGTCTTCATCGTGGTCTTTTGGAAATTCTTCTAGAGCATGATCCGGAAGAGTGGGCACCGGTTTTCCCTCGCGACAAACGCGAAGCGTTTGCGCGGAGATCATGCTCAAACTCAAAGGAACGCTGCCATGACCCAGTTCACTTGCCGCCGCGCCTTCGTTGCCGGAGCGGCCGCCGCAGCGGGGCTCGCCGCGCTGCCGGCGCAGGCGCAAACACGGTCGAAGCCGACCGGCGTGAGCCCGGCTGACCTCGCCAGGCACGAGAAATACATGCGGCTCGCGATCGCTCAGGCCAATCGCAACCCGGGCCGGCCGTTCGGCTCGGTCATCGTCGACGAGCGCAATGGCGAGGTCGTCGGCGAAGGCGTCGTGAATATGAGCGCCAACCCGATGTACCATTCCGAGGTCGTCGCGATGAACGACTACATCTCGCGCCACGGCAACAAGGATTGGGAGCACGTGACCATGTACGGCACCGGGGAGGCTTGCCCGATGTGCATGAGCGCCATGGTGTGGGCGGGCATTCCGCGCATGGTGTACGGATCCGACACGCCCTTCGTCCGCAAGTACGTTGCCAACATCAACATCCGCGCCAGGGACGTCGTCGCCGCCGCGCATCCGCTCTACACCAACAAGCTGTTGCTGGGCGGCGTGCTGTCGGACATCACCGACAAGATGTTCGAGGAACGCGCCAAGGTTGGCAGGCAGAAGTAGATTGGAGCATGATCCGGAAAAGTGGGTACCGGTTTTACGCGTGTGGCTCCGGCTAATCCGCCCTACGAGCTCTTCCGCCTGTCGGTTGCTAGATCCGCTCCGACAGGAGCACGTAGGGCGAGTTAGCGAAGCGTAACCCGCCATCAGGGAATACAACTCGACGAACGAATGTGGTGGATTACGCCTTCGGCTAATCCACCCCACGAGCTTGCCCTCAGTCACTAGGCTCAGCCCATGCCCTTGCATCTTCTGAAATTAGTCTAGACAACCTAAAGGCGAATGGTCAACATCTCATTTTTTGGAGGAACGTCGATGTTGACGCCGGATAGCTGCGCTCGAATTTTAGAAGCTGGAGGAAGCCTAAGGGTAACCGGTCTTACGCCAGATACGTTGGTGCGTTTGGCCAGCATTGCCAAACGCAAAGGCGTCCGACTCGAAATCGTCTCTAACCTCACCCCTGATTCTTGCGTCAAGATCGCCACTGCAGGTGGCGGTGCCGTACTATTCGATCTGACCCAATAATAGCGAAACTCGCTATCACGAGAGCCTGTAGGGCAGGTTAGCGAAGCGTAACCCGCCGTTCGTAGCATCTCGACGAAAGAACGTGATGGATTACGCCTTCGGCTGATCAACCCTACGAGCTAACCTGAAGCGCCATGCCCCCTTGGAAAAGAAACGGTCATGAAGTCAGAAAACGAATCAACGAATCAATTGCTGCGCGTTATCATTGCACTCCTTCTTGAGCAATCCGAATCACACTCCACCCTGAAGAAAAAGGTTGAATTTCTCGACCGCGCAGGAATGGAGCAAACCGAGATTGGAAAAGTATTGGGTCGGACGGCGAGCCACATCGGCAAAGAGTTGGCCGGACTCCGCAAGGAAAAGAGATAACACGCGCCATAGATAGGACGGTCGCTAGGGAATCGCCCAGATCGACGGCTCATCCATTCATCCACAACATTAATACCCGCAATTCAGAAGGAATTTTTTATATTTTAGATCAGATACTTACATCGCTCTTTATAACATTGGTCGATTACCTCCGCGTTAGCCTGAATAGCGCGCTCCTTGAACTCTGCGATTTTCGCTCCATATGTGGCCCCGTTATTCACCTGAGGAGCGATAAGCATTGCTCTTCAATCAAGGCGGACCTGTCCTGCTTGGCGGCAACTGTTTCCCGCTGCACGTCTCGACAGGGAATGCATCGAAGGCTGGAGAGTGGCGCTCGTGAACGAGGAAGTCTTGGAAAGGCTCGATATTCTTATCAAGCTACAGGCAGCGGCTCTAACGGCCACGATGGAGTCTTCGAAGGATAAGATTCTGTTTCTGTCAGCCGCCGGCATTCGTCCGATACTGATAGCAGACATCCTTGGGACCACTACCAACAACGTCAACGTCACGCTGTCAAAGAGTCGGAAGCCCGCAAAATCGAAATAGATACGGAGATTCTTTATGGAGCCGACTGACCATGGTGAACTCGTCCAAGAGGTTCGCGCGGTCAAGATGATGCTAATTCTTAACGCCCTTGCACAGGGCTGCCAGCAGAAGCACGTCGCCGCAGCATTAGGCGTTAGCGAGGCAACGCTCAGTCGAATGTTTCCCAAGGGCTTCGCTAAGGAGATCGCAAAAATCGCAGATAGGCGCCTTACGAACCAAGCGGAGTCGGCATGACCGAGGAACAGGCCGATCAAATTCTCAAAGAGCTCGAGATTATCCGCAAACTCAAGTTAGCCGAAATGCTCGAGAAAGGTTTCTCGCAATCGCAGCTTGCGCAGATTTTGGGCGTAAGCCAGCCGACTGTAAGTCGGATGGCGCCGAAAATGTCAGCGAAGAAGAGATGAAACGATGAATGCCAGAACCGCCGTTGTCGATTGGTCGGGCAATTATGAGGAAAACTGCATTCAGCTTGGTAAGCATCTTGGCAAGAACAAGATTCGTCGGAAGCTTTTCGATGCGATCTATGGGCGTGGGTCCAAAGCTCGTTCGAAGAAGCAATTGATGATAGCAACTGGCCTGAAGGCCGGTGACAGTCAGCAGGCCCAAAATCAACTCGATTATCTTGCACGTTACGGCCTGATACTACGAGACAAGAACGGCGGCTCCGTTTCGGACGGAAGCCACTACGTGTTCAGCAAAGAGCCGCATGTCCGTGCTCATCGATCAAACATCATGAAATTTGCCGACAAGCCGGCGCTTGCCAAGAAGACAGCAACCAAACGAAATCAGGTCATAAAAGTTGTTACAACGAACGCCGTTACGCGCAGCGCTTTGCGAGGGAAGAAGCGGCTTGACGTTCTGTATCTTATGGCGAACCCAATTAAGAGGCACGCACTACGGGTAGATGCAGAGGTTAGCAAGGTTGCCGAGGAGATTCGCCGTTCGCGATTCCGCGACAACATCGCATTGCACCAGTCGCCGGCCGCCAACCTTGACGCAATAATCCGCGGCCTCAACGATCACAGGCCCCGCGTCGTGCACTTTTCGGGCCATGGAAACACCTCTGGGCTAGCGGCGGACGACGGCGGCATTAAGCGTATTAAGCGGCAGTTCGTGAGTTTCGAGACGCTGGGTAGAGCCTTTCGCGCAACTGACACACCGCCAGACGTGGTTGTATTGAATGCCTGTAGCAGTGCTGGCGCCCGCAGCGCGCTGCTGCCCTCGGCAAAAGCCATCGTGGTCATGCAGGACTCAATTAGCGACGTAGGTGCGGTTGCCTTTGCTACAAAATTCTACGGTGGAATCGCCAGTGGCCAGTCACTGAAGTCGTCTTTCGAACAGGGCGTCCTTGCGATCGAGTCGGTCTCATTAAGCGAAGTCGGTACGCCGGCTCTTTTTACCGCCAATGGAGTGAACGCAGCAAAACTGACGCTGGTGTAAGAGCACAAACTCGCACTTTTCATTGCGTCTGCACGATCAAGGCGATGGCAAATCACATTCTGAGAATCAAAAAGCTGACGAGAGGAAGGGCCGAGGGATGGCGAAGAAGAAGGTGAAGACCACAGACGATATTTTGACTGACCTGCTGATAGTTCAATGCGCGGCGGCGGGACTCAATCGACCATCAATCCGTGCCATAGCGGGTGTCGATACAAACCGCGTGGCACGCATCCTGAGACATTTCAAACCAGAAGGTAGGAGGAAAAATGGCGAAGGTGACCACGCCCGCTGAAGAACTGCTAAGCGAGGCTGTGAGACTGCTTCAGTGCCTCACGGCGCGCGACATGGCTCGAGCGGGCGTCACACAGCAGGCAATTGCAAAATTTCTCAGAACTGCAAAGGCCGACGTTGGGCCCATGGTTCAGGGTATAAGAAAGGAAGATAGGAGATGATTGGCTAGGGAGGTGGACAGCACCCGACGACGGAACGTCCTCAATGGGCACCCCTCACTCCCACTCAATCGTCCCCGGCGGCTTGCTCGTCACGTCGTACACCACCCTGTTCACACCCTTCACCTCGTTGATGATCCGCGTCGCGGTCGCGCCCAGAAAACTCATGTCGAACGGATAGAAATCCGCGGTCATGCCGTCGGTGGAGGTCACCGCGCGCAGGCCGACGACGTACTCATACGTCCGTCCGTCGCCCATCACGCCGACCGTCTTCACCGGCAGCAGCACGGCAAAGGCCTGCCAGATCTTGTCGTAGAGGCCGGCCTTCCTGATCTGGTCGATGTAGACCGCATCGGCCTGGCGCAGGATGTCGAGCTTTTCCCTGGTGATGTCGCCGGGGCAGCGGATGGCAAGGCCCGGGCCGGGGAATGGGTGGCGGCCAACAAAAATTTCGGGAAGGCCCAGTTCGCGGCCGAGCACGCGCACCTCGTCCTTGAACAGTTCGCGCAGGGGCTCGACCAGCTTCATGTTCATGCGCGCCGGAAGCCCGCCGACATTGTGGTGCGACTTGATCGTCACCGAAGGCCCGCCGGTGAACGACACGCTCTCGATCACGTCAGGATAGAGCGTGCCCTGCGCCAGGAATTCGGCGCCGCCGATCTTTTTCGCCTCAGCATCGAACACGTCGATGAACAGCCGGCCGATCGTCTTGCGCTTCACTTCGGGGTCGGTAACGCCGGCCAGCTCGCCCAGAAATTGCTTCGAGGCATCAACGTGAACCAAGGGGATGTTGTAGTGATGCCGGAACAGGTCGACGACCGTCTTGGCTTCGTCCAGCCGCAACAGGCCGTGGTCGACGAACACACACGTGAGCTGGTCGCCGATCGCCTCGTGGATCAGCACGGCGGCGACGGCGGAATCCACGCCGCCCGACAGGCCGCAGATCACCCTGCCCTTGCCGACCTGCGCGCGGATCTTTTCGATCGCCTCCTCGCGGAAGGCGCGCATGGTCCAGTCGCCGGCCAGGCCCGCCACCTTGCGCACGAAATTGCGCAGCAGTTTTGCCCCGTCGGGCGTGTGCACCACCTCGGGATGGAACATCAGCCCGTAATATTTCCGCTTCTCGTCCTGGATGACCGCGAACGGCGCGTTCGGCGAGACGCCGGCCACCGAAAATCCCGGCGGCATCTTTGTGATGCGGTCGCCATGGCTCATCCACACCGGGTGCTTTTCGCCCATCGACCAGGTCTGGTCGAACAGCTTGCTCGCGGTCTTCACCTCGAGATCGGCGCGGCCGAATTCGCGGTGATGCCCGCCCTCGACCTCGCCGCCGAGTTGCGCCGCCATCGTCATCTGGCCGTAGCAGATGCCGAGCACCGGCACGCCCGAGTCGAAAATCGCCTGCGGCGCGCGCGGCGAGCCGGCTTCGTGCACGGATTCCGGTCCGCCCGAGAGGATCACCGCTTTCGGCTTCATCTCGGCAAAGGCGGCTTCCGCCTTCTGGAACGGCACGATCTCGGAATAGACGCCCTCCTCGCGCACGCGGCGGGCGATCAACTGCGTCACCTGACTGCCGAAATCGACAATCAGAATCTTGTCATGCGCCGAGGCCACCGGGGGCGTCGACTGCTGGGCTTTCTGTGCTGCTGTCATGGCAAGCAGATACGCGACGGGACGCAGCGTCGCAACCGCACAGGGCATACGGCCCACATGCTTTGTGCGGCATGGACAAATGCAATTAGGTCAGTAATACTGCCATAATCAATGCGTCGGGGATGACCCCGACGCGCGCGATCTGGCCAGCGTGGCCGACGGGCTTTCGCCGAATTGCAGCAAATAGTTGTGCGCGAAGTCGCTGAGGTGCCAGAAGCCGAAGGCAAGGGCTGCGGCTTTCACGCTGTCCGCGCCGGCAAGAAGACGTTGGCGCACCAGCCAGAGCCGCCGCAGGCGCAGATAGCGATGCAGGCTCATGCCGCGAAATTGCAGGATCGCGTCGTGCAGCGTGCGGACCGACACCCCGATCTCGCGTGCAATGTCGCCGCTGTAGATCGGGCTGTCATAGTGCTCGGCAATCGCCGCCTCCGCATCGCGAAATACCTTGAACTTCGAAGAGAAATTCGCGCGCAGGTATTCCGGCGTGGCAACGACGCCGGCGAACGCCATGTCGACGGCTGCGAACAGGGACTCGCGCATGGCCATCGCAAGGACGCCGCCTTCCGGCTCGTCGGCAAACTCGGACGCCGCGGCAAGCAATTGTAGCACCAGGTTGCGCAGCCTGTGCAGCACCGACTCGCTGACGACATAAAATCGCCAGGTCGGTCCGCCTTCCATCCAGCCGCGATCCTCGACGCCCGGACTGAAAATGATCGACGTGTAGGACCTCGGGGTCTTCTCCACCTGGGTATATTGCGAGCCCCCGGTTCCGATCGCGATGGCCGGCAGCACTTCCTCGACGCCGTTGAAGCGCACCGGAACGCCATCGTCCATCGTGAAGGCGACGGCCGTGCAGTCCGGCCGAAGTTGAGCGTCGATAATCCGCGGGAAGGACTTCGTGTAATTCACGTCGCATCCCGGCAGAGTAAGAATGGTTTGCTCGGCAGCGATCTTCCGCACGAACGGCGTGAACACCACGTTCAGTTGCCGCACCGAGCTCCTGAACTCATCAACGTCGGTAAATCGAAATGTCTTCGGCGCCAGTGGCACAATAGCCTGACCCATAATTCTTCTTCAAAAATACCCGCCGGGACGCCGTCGATAGGCCCGTCAAGCGGCGTTGGTTGACCTCCTCGCAAATGATTCTCGGTAGATCCCCAGTCGGCACAGTTGGCTGTCGCTCCGTTGCGAACACAACGTGCAAATGCGCGCATCTGCCGAATTTCGATAACGTTTTGTGACAAAATTGCGGTACTATAGCACCTGCACGGCTATAACTTGATGAAAAAACTTAAGGAAATGGGCGCGAAATTCCGCTGGGGGAACATTGCCGTTCCGTTGCGAACCAGAACGGGCGCGCATCCATGCCTGCGATCGCTTGCGACATTATTGCCGAAGTGGAAGGGGCCGTCCGAGGCGGCTCGCCCGCGCGCCGCGTCGAGATTTTGCGGCAGGTCACCGGGTTGTTTCTCTCGGATGCCGCCCGTCTGAACGAGCGGCAGATCGACATTTTTGACGACGTGATGCTTTGCCTGCTGGAGCAGGTCGAAACGCAAACCCTCATTCACCTGAGCACGATGCTCGCCGAGGTGCCATTGGCGCCGAGAGAAGCAACGCGCCGCCTTGCGTGCCACGAGGAAGCTGATGTCGCCGCCCCCGTTCTGCGCCATTCGCAATCCCTCTCCGAGGGCGATCTGATCGAGGTCGCGGCCTGCCGCAGTCAGCAACATCTTTTGGCCATCGCGAACCGCACGGATCTCGGCACCGCGCTCACCGACGCCCTGCTGATGCGGGCCGACACCAATGTCTGCCGCGCCCTTGCAGGCAATCCCGGCGCGCGGTTTTCCGATCCGGGCTATTCGACATTGGCCGCTCGCGCTGAGCGCGACGAGGCCATCGCGGATTCCCTGGCAAGCCGGCCGGACACGCCGGCCGCCCTGCTCGACGAACTGTTCGCAAGAGCAGCAAAGCCGGTCCGCACGAGGCTTCTGACACTCGCGCCGGCCCAGGCACGCGGCGCAATGCGGCCGGCCGGCCAACGCAACGGGCCCGAAGCGGGCAGCAATCCGCGCGAGCCGATCGACTATTCCGAAGCGAAAGCCGTCGTCCTCGCGCTCAACAACGAGGGCAAGCTGGCCGACCAGGCGGTGAATCGTTTTGCCGTCCGACAGGAACGTCAAAACCTGGTGGCCGCGCTGTCCCTGCTCGCGACCGTCGAACCCGACATCATCGAGCCGCTGATCGAGCAAAGCGACGGTTACGGCCTGATGATCGCCTGCCGCGCATCGCGGCTGAACTGGAACACGACGCAGGCGGTGCTGTCCCACCGCAAGAACGCAACGCGCCTTCCGCCGCAGGAAATGGCACGGCGCCGGGACGCGTTCGAAGCCCTTCCCCTTTCGATCGCGCAATGGACCATCCGCTTCGACCCGGCAGCAGACTTTGCCGCCAAGCTCGGTCTGATCGAAAGCGCAGACAACGGCTCCGGGGCTCAGACATGAGCTGGGGTAATCGAAAATCAGACCGCGTCTATCTGGAGCACCGCTATGAGGTGAATCTCATGGGCGTCGACGGCACCTGGCGGCGAAGGTGCGCGCTGCTCGACGTCTCCGCCACCGGCGCCAGGCTCGAAGTGGAAGGCTCCCTCGAGGTGCTCCAGGCCGGCGAGTTCTTCCTGCTGCTTTCCTCCACCGGTCTCGCCTTCCGCCGCTGCGAACTGGTTCGGGTCGACGGCAATACGGTGGGCGTACGCTTTGTCGTGGCGGAGAAAAAGAAAAGGAGAGGCACAGTCGGCGGCAGGTAACGCGTGCGTACCGTTTCCAGCGCATCGGAGATGCCACATATGCAAATGATTTTTTCTCGAACGATTTCCTTTCTCGACGACCAGACTCTCGCGCCGGGCAACGCACGGCAAGCGCTGTTCCGCGACGAGCATTGCGGTTTCATCCTTTATCTGTCGGACGATCTCGCGGAGCCAAAGGACAGGATCATCCGGCTCGGCGCGCGCGAGGCGCTGCTATGGCTCAACCGGATATCGCAGGGTGACGAATTGTCCTGCGATCAGGATCTGTGGGCGCGATTGCCGCAAACTTTCGAACAAAACGACGCATTCAGAACGTGAGGACATTTTCCATGCGCGACATTCACAGAATCACCGAGGTTGCGGTATCGACCAGGTCGACCGAACCTCTCAGCGGCATCGTCCAGATCGGCACCGCCGCAGCGACGGTGCAGTTCGAATTGAACGAGGAGATCGCGCACGACCTCTGTAGCCGTCTCGATCGCTTTCTCACGCAGCGTCAGAACCTGCCCAGGGTTCGACACAGAAGATAGTCCATGTCCGTTCACGTCGTAGCCGATGTTCATGCCAAGGTTGCCGTACTGCGTACGATGCTCGAGCAGCGCTACGTGATCACGTCCGAGCTGCTCAACACGGCCAGCATCCCGCGCGGCAAGCTCGAGTCGATCGTCGTCGCGGCGGATTTGACCGTCGTTGAGAATATTGCCGCGCTGAAAGCGATATCTGCGCGGCTGGCCCGCGTTCCCAAGCGGGTTTTCCTGATTGACGGCACGGGACGCCTCTCGGTGGTTCAGGCCTATGCGCTTGGCGCGACGCACGTGCTGAGCAATCCCGTCAACCAGAAACAACTGCTCGCAAGGCTGGCCGACACCGAGGCTCAAGCCGTCTCTGCTGTCCCACCTGAGTCCGGCGGCAGTCAGGAGGCGGCCTCCGCCGGCTCGGCCAGCATTGCGGCGATGTTCTCCGCCGCGCTGAACGGCACCGCCGTGGATATCGCCGGCACCAGGGACGCCGGCAGCAGGATCGCTGACAGTGTCGCCGAAAACGGCCTGTCCGATTGGCTCAGCACCGTTCGCCGCCATCACGAGGGAACCTTTCAGCACTGCCTTCTGGTGACGGGCATCGCCGTCGATTTTGGCTTGAGCCTCGGCCTGTCGAAGGCCGACGTCGAGCGGTTGTCTTCCGCCGCCATGTTCCACGACATCGGCAAGGCGAAAATTCCGCTCACGGTGCTGGACAAACCCGCGCGTCTCGACGACCGGGAACGTGCGCTGATCGAAACTCACCCCGTCGTCGGTTACGACGTGCTGAAGGAAAGCCCGGGAATCTCGCCGGAAATCCTCGACGCCGTCCGGCATCACCACGAATATCTCGACGGCAGCGGATATCCCGACGGGCTTTGTGCCGCCGGCATATCCGATCTCGTCCGGGTCCTGACGATCTCCGACATCTTCGCGGCCTTGGTCGAGCACCGCACCTACAAGCCGACCATGTCCCGGCAAAAGGCCTACGACATCCTGCTGGGCATGCACGGCAAGCTCGAGAAGCCGTTGCTGCATGCGTTCCGGGACGTCGCGCTCAACAGGTAGTCACCACAGGCCCTGCCGTCATTCCGCAGGGCTAGCATAAGACCCATTTGCGCGTGTGAGCGAGTCCGGCCTTCATGGTTCGAGACGCGCCGCAAGCTGCGCTCCTCACCATGAGGGTCTAGGATTTCACCGCGAAACAAGACCTCATCCTGAGGAGCCCGCCAAAGGCGGGCGTCTCGAAGGATGGCCGCGAGCGCGACCGCTTTGCCGTCATTGCGGGCTCCTCGCAATGACGGCTCGGCACGAATGTGTGACCTATTCGACACGACGGGCAAATCAATTCTGATTTTCGGAAATCATGTCAAGGCCCAAAAACAAAAATATTCCGCTGGTCATGTCGGGCAAATCACTGGCACTACTCCGCGCATCCTCGGCCCACACGAGGGGCGCTTCGCGATCGTCACGAACCGTAGGGCTGAGGGAGTGATGGACGCTTTGGCGTCAGTGCGAGTTACATCGCGCGGACGAAAACGCCGGAGCGTACGGCCAAGTCGTGTGGTCCTGACGCCGCGATGCTGGCGTCAAGCTCGTGAGAAGCTGCCGCTTCTCAGGGGTGACGGTGACAACAAGCCCGCTCCACCGGGGAGAGCACGAAGTACGCCGTAACACCATTGCGCAGGGGATGTCGGACTGCCTCCGCTTCACCTGTATGCTCGTGTGCGCCTTTTTTGCTTGCGCATCAGGCACACGAGACCGCGGGTGCAGCGCGCACCCGGCATTCCCTGCGCCCTCTACGTTAGAGGCGCGATGAATTTGAAAGACTCGGATGCAAATTGCGTCGCGAGAACGCTGACACACACTCACTCGTCATCCCCGCGCAGGCGGGGATCCAGTATTCCAGAGACGGCAATGATAGAACCGAGAAGCCGCGGCGTACTGGATCGCCCGGTCGAGCCGGGCGATGACGACAATGGTTGAGGCGCGAGCGACGCGCGCTACTTCCTCCGCAGCACCGACACAAAAAACCCATCCGTGCCCGTGCGGCGTGGCGTCATCAGCCAGCCCTCTTCTGACCGCAGTGCCGCCGCGGCAAAATCCTCCGCCCTGTCCCACAGCACGCTCGCGGTCTCCTCCGGCGGTACAGGCGCAAACTCCGGATGCCGCGCCACGAAGCCGCGTACCTGCTCGCCATTCTCCGGCGGCAGCACCGAGCACGTGATATACGCGATCCGCCCGCCCGGCTTCACCATTCCGGCCGCACGCTCGAGCACCTCGATCTGGTCCTTCAGCCGCACCTCCAGCGCGCCCGGCCGCATCCGCCACTTCGCATCGGGATTGCGCCGCCAGGTGCCGGTGCCGCTGCACGGCGCATCGATCAGCACGAGGTCGGCGGTTGCCTTGATGTCGGCGAGCGGATCGGCCTCGCCCTTTGGCGTGCGCACGTCGCAATTGTGCACGCCCGCGCGCGACAGCCGCTCGTGGATCGGCGCGAGCTGGCGCTTGTCATGATCGGTCGCGATCAGCCTTCCCTTGCCCTGCATCTGCGCCGCGAGCGCCAGCGTCTTGCCGCCCGCGCCGGCGCACAGATCGATCACCTGCTCGCCGGGCTTTGCCGCCGAGAACAGCGCCGCAAGCTGCGAGCCTTCGTCCTGCACCTCAATCGCGCCCTTCAAAAAATCCTCTTCCGCATGAATGCCGGGATTGCGCGCATCCGCGCCAAGCCCGATGCGCAGGCCGATCGGCGACCACGGCGTCGGCCCCGCGCCGAGATGTTTCAGCGAGGAAAGCACCTTCTCGCGCTTGGCCTTCAGCGTATTGACGCGCAGGTCGAGCGGCGCGCGGCTGGCCATCGCGGTCGCCTCCGCCACGCGATCGTCGCCGAACACCGCCGCAAGATGCGCATCCAGCCATTCCGGATAATCGCCGGCGATATGCGCAGGCGCGTCTTCGAGCGAACGCGATGTCAGCGCCGTCAGCTCGGCCTCGCTCAGCGGCTCCGGCGCAAAGCGGCCGTCACACAGCGCGGCAATCGCACCCGCATCCATACCGCGCTCGAGCTTCAACATGCCGAGCACGCGCCCGCGCGGTGTATCCTCGTCCATCAGCCACGCGCTCGACGAGCGCCGCCGCAGCACGTCCCACACCAGCCCGGCGATCGCGGCGCGGTCGCCGGAGCCGGCAAAGCGGTGCGAGGTGCCCCACTCCTTCAGCGCCTGCGCCGCCGGAATGCGCATGGCGTCGATGGTGTGAATCACCTCAATGGCCGCGGACAGCCTTGCAGCAGGAGTCATCGAAAGCTTTCGGTTGGCGCGCTGTCAGATCAGCAGGAGCAGCCTGAGCGCGAAATATATCCACATCGCGAGCAGCACAAGCGCGCCGGCGAGCCATGCGAGCGATCGAGTCCTGCCATTGTTGGAAGTCACGAATATCCCGGCATGGGCGAACCGCGTTACCACAAACACCCAGGACAGCAACACAATAACCAGATCAGTACGGCGCAACGGCAGCGCGATCGCGATCAGCACATAGAACAGGACCGGTATCTCGAACTGGTCGGCGATCTGGGCCGCTCCGGTCGCGCCACGAGCCGGCGCATTGCGCCGCGCGTCGGCCGTCCAGAGCAGCAGGAAGAATGTAAGACCGACCTGCACAAAGACCGGCAGCAGTACCCATTGAACCGACATGACCGTTCCCCGGAGCAAAATTGCCATCCCGCTATAGCGAGCAGGCCCGCCCGTGACAATGAACCAGTTTCAGCAACTCTCCGATCAACGGCCGAGAACAGCTTCGGTTTCATGGCTCGCTCGCCATCGGCGAGACAGCGCCATGAACCCGGACGACACTGATCTTCAATCGACGTTTCAAACGGAACGACAAATTTCCCGCGTTCTAAAGCCAACAACCCCCCGTTGTGATGCTCCGAAAAGCTGTTGTCACCATTTCGACGCGCTACACTGCTAGCGGTGACGCCGAAAGGAATAGTGCATGTCCGAATTTCGCCTGACCCAGATTTCCGATACCCACCTCGCCCGCCGCCTTCCGGTCCTGACCGAAAATTTCCACCGCGTGAGCGAGCATATTTCAACGACGCGTCCCGACCTCGTCGTCAACAGCGGCGACGTCGGCTGGGACGGTCCGACCAGCCGCGCCGATCTCGAATACGCCAGGGAGCTGCACGCGGCACTACCCGTGAACTGCCGCTATCTGCCCGGCAACCACGACATCGGCGACAATCCGACCGCCGTCGGCGCGCCGCCCACGCAGCCGGCGACCGAGAAAGACCGCGATGCCTTCGTCGCGGTATTCGGCGAAGACCGCTGGAGTTTTGAAGCGGCCGGCTGGCACTTCATCGGTCTCAACTCGCTGATCATGAACACAGGATTGCCGAGCGAGATCGAGCAGATGGATTGGCTCACCACGCAGCTTTCAGATGCGAAAGGAAAGCCTGTCGCGCTGTTCCTCCACAAGCCGCTGTTCCTCAACACGCCATCGGATCCGGAAACGCCGGGCACTGCGATCCGCTTCGTACCGCAGCCGGTGCGTGGGCACCTGGTCGAGATATTCGGCAAGATCGACCTGCGGCTCATCGCCAGCGGCCACGTGCACCAGCGCCGCGATTTCACCTATGGCTACACCCGTCACGTCTGGTCGCCGTCGGCCGGCTTCGTCATACCGGACAAGATGCAGGAAGTGATCGGCATCAAGGAGACCGGCTTGGTCGAATACCGGTTTGCGCCCGACAGTGTTGAAGTCCGCCACGTCCGCGCGCCGGGCCAGGCGAATGTCTGGCTGGATGAACTATTGCACCCCAATTCGAAAGATTAGGAGCCTCTCCCCGTGGCAGCGGAAGTCGGCACGCACCGCGGGTTCCATTTCCCGGCGATTAAGGATTCATTAACCACATTCCTGTCCTCTGTCGCGGGGCAGGGATTCCTTCGCACAGTGGAGTATCGTCATGTTGCGACATCATCCCCATTCGCCGATCTCCAGCACGTCGCGGCGCCGCCTGGCGCGGTGGCTTGTCGGACTCCATGTCCGGGACGTCGAACGAGATCTCGTGCTGGAGACACTCGCCAGCACTCACGGTAACCGAACCGCAGCGGCACGCACGCTCGGAATGTCCGTGCGCACCCTGCGGAACAAGATCACCGAATATTCGGCTGACGGCATCGAGGTTCCGCCGCCCGACAGGGCCTTCGCCGAGTTCGAGGCCGGACCGCGCTAACGCGCGACGGTTGGAAATAGCAGCCGAGGCGCGACGGCCGGCAGAGGCGGCTTACGCCCTGTCCGGCCCGACGCGCACGAGCTGCTTGCCGAAATTGGCGCCCTTCAGCAGGCCCATGAAGGCGGTGGGAGCGTTGTCGAGGCCCTCGGTGACGAACTCCTTGTGCTTCAGCTTGCCCTCGCGAAACCATTGCGACATGTCGCGCAGGAAATCGCCGTGACGCGCGGCAAAGTCGCTGACGATGAAGCCGCGGATGGTCAGCCGCTTGGTCAGCACCGCGCGCATCAGGGATGGCGCCCATTTCGGCGCCACCGCCTGGGTGTCATTGTAATGCGCGATCAGGCCGCACACCGGAACGCGCGCGAATGCATTGAGCAGCGGGAATACCGCCTCGAACACCGCGCCGCCGACGTTCTCGAAGTAGACGTCGATCCCCTTCGGGCAAGCCTCCTTCAGCTTGGCGGCGAGGTTCGGATCGCGGTGGTCGAGGCACTCGTCAAACCCGAGTTCGCCCTTGACGTAGTCGCATTTGTCCTTGCCGCCGGCGATGCCGACGGCCCGCGCGCCCTTGATCCTGGCGATCTGCCCGACCGCCGAGCCGACCGCGCCGGAGGCCGCGGCGACGACCACCGTTTCGCCTGCCTGCGGCTTGCCGATGTCGAGCAACCCCGTATAGGCGGTCATCCCGGGCATGCCGAGCACGCCCACCGCCGTCGAGATCGGCGCGATTTTCGGATCGATCTTCGCCAGCCCCTGCCCGCTGGAAATCGCATGCGTCTGCCAGCCCGCGCGCGACAGCACGATGTCGCCCTTGGCGAAGGCCGGATTGTTGGAAGCGGCCACCTCGCTCACCGTGCCGGCTTCCATCACGCCGTTGATCGGCACCGGCTGTGCGTAGGACGGCCCGTCGCTCATGCGCCCGCGCATGTAGGGATCGAGCGACAGCCAGATCGTGCGGAGCAGCACCTCGCCTGCGCCCGGCGTCGGTACGGCATATTCCTCGATGCGGAAGTCGGTCGGCTTCGGCTCGCCGACGGGACGGGAAGCCAGAACGACGCGCTTGCCCTGGGGCATGGGTTGTCTCCTCGGATTGTGGTTGTCTCGTCATTACGAGAAGGAACGCAAGCACGCAATCCAGCCGACGTCATTCCGGGGCGATGCGAAGCATCGAACCCGGAATCTCTAGATTCCGGGTTCGGTCCTGCGGACCGCCCCCGAATGCTAAAAAATTACACGCCGCCCGGATAGTTCGGGGCTTCGCGCGTGATCGTGACGTCGTGCACGTGGCTTTCGCGCAGGCCTGCGCCGGTGATGCGGACGAACTCCGCCTTGTCGTGGAATTCCGTGAGATTGCGCGCGCCGACATAGCCCATCGCCGCACGAAGGCCGCCGGCGAGCTGGTGCATCACGTTGCCGACCGGACCCTTGTAGGGCACCTGCCCCTCGATGCCCTCCGGCACGAGCTTCAGGGTGTCCTTGATGTCCTGCTGGAAGTAACGGTCGGCCGAGCCGCGCGCCATCGCGCCGACCGAGCCCATGCCGCGATAGGCCTTGTAGGAACGGCCCTGCCACAAAAACACTTCGCCCGGCGTCTCGTCGGTGCCGGCCAGCAGCGAGCCGACCATGGCGATATCGGCACCGGCGGCGAGCGCCTTGGCGAGATCGCCGGAATATTTGATGCCGCCGTCGGCGATAACAGGCACGCTCGCCTTCTTCGCTGCCTCGACCGCATCCATGATCGCGGTGAGCTGCGGCACGCCGACACCGGCGACGATGCGCGTGGTGCAGATCGAGCCGGGCCCGATGCCGACCTTGATCGCGTCGGCGCCGGCATCGATCAGCGCCTGCGCGCCGTCTCTGGTGGCGATATTGCCGGCGATGACCTGCACCGCGTTGGATTGCTGCTTGATGCGGTTGACGGCTTCCAGCACGCGCGAGGAATGGCCGTGCGCGGTGTCGACCACGACGAGATCGACGCCGGCATCGATCAGCCGTTCGGTGCGCTCAAAGCCGCCCTCGCCGACGGTCGTTGCCGCCGCCACCCGCAGCCGGCCCTGCGCGTCCTTGCAGGCGAGCGGATGGGCGACCGCCTTTTCCATGTCCTTGACAGTGATCAGGCCGACACAGCGGTATTGATCGTCGACCACAACGAGCTTTTCGATCCGGTGCTGATGCAGCATCCGCTTCGCCTCGTCCTGGCTCACGCCTTCACGAACCGTGACGAGGTTTTCGTGCGTCATCAGTTCGCTGACCTTCTGCGACGGATTGGTAGCAAAACGAACGTCGCGGTTGGTCAGGATACCGACCAGCTTGCCCGGCGTGCCCTTGTTTGCGCCGGTCACCACGGGGACGCCGGAGATGCCGTGGTCCTTCATCAGCGCCAGCGCGTCCGACAGCGTCGCATCGGGGCCGATGGTCAGCGGATTGACCACCATGCCGGATTCGAACTTTTTCACCTGCCGCACCTGGGCGGCCTGCCCCTCCGGATCGAAATTGCGGTGTATGACACCTACGCCGCCGGACTGCGCCATCGCGATTGCCATCCGCGCTTCGGTCACGGTGTCCATCGCGGAAGCGATGATCGGAATGTTGAGCGGGATCGCGCGGGTAACGTAGGAGCGGATGTCGACTTCGGAGGGCAGCACGTCCGACAGGCCGGGCTTCAGCAGGACGTCGTCGAACGTAAAGGCCTCGCGGATCGCCGGAAATCCCTGCGCCATTGCCAACTCCTTTCGGCGGCGGTCCGCCGCATATCACTGGAGATGAACGCCGCCTTCGGCTGCGCTGGCACGCTGCCGTCGAATCGAGGCCCATCGGTGGGGTTGACGCGGGTCGATAGCATGGCCGAACGCCGAATCAAAGCGTTTGCCTGCCATGCACAGAATTTTTGCTTTTCGCGGCCTCGGCCAGCGCCGATCACCCGGTCTCAGCCGGCGTCAGCGCTGATAGCCCGGCGGCGGCCCATGCTGGCGGATGGCTTCCACCACCTCGCGGTGGCGGCGGTCCTCGCGCTTCATGTGGACCGCGATCAGCGCATGCGCCGACGGCACCAGCAGCAGAACGGGGAAAAACAGCGCCAAAATCACGCAAATCACGATCAGGACGAGATTGAGGATCGCCGAAAACGGCTGCCCGTTCAGCAAGAGCCCAAGCGGCGGAAGTAGCGCAGCGAGGATGTAAATCATGTCCCGTCTCCAGTGACCCATGCGTCAGGCACACGTCACACCGGATTTAGGAAGCTTAGCTGCTTCCGCAATAGCCTGTATGACGGTTGGGTGTTACAGCGCCGTCATCTTCCTCTTCCGGCCCTTCCCCGATGGACAAGCAACGCCTGATCCCGCTGATCGTCGCCACCGCCTTGTTCATGGAAAACATGGACTCGACGGTGATTGCGACCTCGCTGCCGGCGATCGCGGCCGACATCGGCACCAGTCCGCTGACGCTCAAGCTCGCCATCACATCCTATCTGCTGTCGCTCGCGGTGTTCATCCCGGCGAGCGGCTGGACCGCCGACCGGTTCGGCCCTCGCCTGGTATTTGCGATCGCTGTCGGCGTGTTCATGCTGGGATCGATCGGCTGCGCGCTGTCGCAATCGGTGACGCATTTCGTCATCGCTCGCATCGTGCAGGGCCTCGGCGGGGCGATGATGACGCCGGTGGGCAGACTGGTGCTGCTCCGGTCGGTCGACAAGAGCGCGCTGGTCAATGCGATGGCCTGGGTGACGGTCCCGGCGCTGATAGGTCCGGTGATCGGGCCGCCGCTCGGCGGCTTCATCACGACGTATGCCTCCTGGCACTGGATCTTCCTGATCAACATCCCGATCGGGCTGCTCGGCATCTTCCTGGCGCTGAAATACATCGACCCGATCAAGAGCGAGGACCCGGAGCGCTTCGATCTCTACGGCCTCGTGCTCGCCGGCATCGGGCTTGCCGGCATCGCCTTCGGACTTTCGGTCGCCGGCCTCAACCTGCTGCCGTGGGAGGTGATCGCGGCGCTGGTCGGCGTCGGCTCGATCTCGATGACGCTGTACGTGAGGCATGCGCGGCGAACCGGATCGCCGGTGCTCGATTTTTCCCTGCTGCGGCTGCCGACGCTGCGCGCCGCGATCATCGGCGGCTTCCTGTTCCGGCTCGGCATCGGCGCGCTGCCGTTCCTGCTGCCGCTGCTGATGCAGGTCGGCTTCGGCCTGTCGCCCTTCCAGTCCGGACTTGTGACGTTTGCATCAGCCGTCGGCGCGATGGGCATGAAGACGCTGGCCGCGCGGATCATCCGCACCTTCGGCTTTCGCAACATGATGACGGCGAATGCGCTGATCAGCACGATCTTCCTCGCGGCCTGCGCGCTGTTCACGATCAACACGCCGCTGCTGCTGATCATGATCATCCTGGTCGTCGGCGGCTTCTTCCGCTCCCTCGAATTCACCGCCATCAACACCGTCGCCTATGCCGAGGTCGAGGCCGCGCAGATGAGCCGCGCCACCACGCTGGTCAGCGTCAACCAGCAGCTTGCGATTTCCGCCGGCGTCGCGGTCGGCGCCTTCTCGGTGGAAACGACGATGCTCTGGCGCCACGCCACCGAGCTCGATGCCAGCATGTTCCCGCCCGCCTTCGTGGTGGTCTCGATCATCTCGGCGGCATCGAGCTGGTTCTTCTGGCAGATGCCCGGCGATGCCGGCCACGAAATCTCCGGGCGCAAGGCGGTGGAGATTTCCAGCCGGAAAGGCTCGGCAAGCGCGAAGGCGAGCGCGGCGGTCAAACATGCGAGCGAAGAAACCCACGACGCGCGCGACCAGCGGCTCGGCTAGAGCATGATCCGGAAAAGTGGGTACCGGTTTTTCCCTCGCGACAAACGCGAAGCGTTTGCGCGGAGATCATGCTCAAACAAAAAGATAGAGCGCCACAACCTTCCCGATTCAGCCGAACAATCGGCGCGGTGCCGCCACGATCCCGCCTGCAAGGAACCGGCACAATTGCCGCATGAGACTCGGCATCGCGCTCACGCTCTCAGAGTTGACGCTGTCCGCCACTTGCGCAGACGTTCGAGGAACTGTGGCTCACCCGGATCAAGCCGCCGCCCTATGGCGGCGTCGCCACCGAGTTCTACGACACCAAAGGCGCGGACGGAAAACGAATCCGTCCCTATCGCGACAAGGTCTGCGCCCACATGCTGGAGCCGCTCGGCCAGCGGCTTCGCGTGACCAATGTCGCCAACGGGAAATCAGTCGAATGCGTTGTCGCCGACCGAGGTCCGCACCGCCGGTTCTGGCCGCGCCGCGAAGTCGATCTGACGCCGCCGGCCTCGAAGGAAATCGGCTGCAACGGCATGTGCACCGTCAGCCTCGAGCGGGTGGTGCAGTAGCGGCCTGCTCAAGCGCCGCCGCGAAACCCCATCGCCAGCACATAGCGCTCCGAAGAATCCTGCCGGCTCGAAGCCGGCTTGACGTGCCGGACGCTGGCAAAATCCCGCTTCAACTGTGCGAGCAATTCAGCATCCGCCCCGCTCTGAAACACCTTTGCGAGGAACGTACCGCCGGGATTGAGCACTTCGCTGGCGAACAATGCAGCAGCTTCCACAAGGCCGACGATCCGGAGCTGATCGGTCTTGCGATGGCCGGTCGTGTTGGCAGCCATATCGGACATCACGACGTCGGCGCGCCCGTCCATCATCTCCAGCAACCGTGCCGGAGCATCCTCAGCGAGAAAATCGAGCTGCGCAAACGTGACGCCGGGGATCTCGCCCATCTCGAGCAGATCGATCGCGATCACCTTTCCCTTGCCTTCGGCCGAGCCGACGCGTCTGGCCGCGATCTGGCTCCAGCCGCCGGGCGCGGCGCCGAGATCGACCACGGCCATGCCCGGCTTCAGCAGGCGATATTTGTCGTCGATCTCCAGCAGCTTGTAGGCCGCGCGCGAGCGATATCCCTCGCGCTTGGCCTTCGCGACATAGGGATCGTTGAGCTGGCGTTCCAGCCATAGCTTGGAGGACAGCTTGCGCTTGCCGCCGGTCTTGACCTGGACATGCAGCCGTCCGGTGGTGTCTTTCGCCATTGTCAGTTTCGTCTGATGGAGGACGGCCTCGTGGTTCGAGACGCGCGGCGGCGCCGCGTTCCTCACCATGAGGGTCTGAGACCTCATCCTGAGGAGCGGCGCAGCCGCGTCTCGAAGGATGAAGGCCCGGACGGCCAATGCCTAGCACGCCCTGAGGACGCCGTCCTCGCGCATCATCTCGACCAGCATGCCCTCGCGCAGGCCGCGGTCGGCGACGCGCAGCCGCGGCAGCGGGAACGCGTTGCGGATCGCATCGAGGATGGCGCAGCCCGCCAGCACAAGGTCGGCGCGCTCGATGCTAATGCAACTGTTATTGGCGCGCTCCTGGTAGCTCATGCCCAGCAGCTTTGTGACGGTCGCGGAAATATCCGCATCGTTCATCCAGATGCCGTCGATGCGGCGGCGGTCGTAGCGCGCAAGATTAAGGTGGATGCCGGCCAATGTCGTCACGGTGCCCGATGTGCCCAGCATATGCATGTCACGCAAGTCCGCGCCCTGCTCGGCCGCGAACGGCGCGACATATTGCGCAACCTCCGCCACCATCGTCGCGTAGGATTCGGGAGTGACATCCCGCCCGCCAAAATGCTCGGCGAGCGAGACCACGCCGAGCGGGATCGACATCCAGGCTTTGATGCGCGGCATCGGATTTGGCTCGTCGGGATCGCGCTCGATCCGCACCAGTTCGGTGGAACCGCCGCCGATATCGAACAGGATGGCGCCGCGACCCCTGGGATCGAGCAGCGGCGAGCAGCCGATCACAGCCAGCGTTGCCTCGGTCTCGCGGTCGATCACTTCCAGCCTGATGCCGGTCTCGGCCGCCACACGATCGCGAAACTGCTCGGCATTGGCGGCGGCGCGGCAGGCTTCGGTCGCGATCAGCCGCAAGCGCCTCGCCTTGCGATACCTGATCTTGTCGCTACAGATCGACAGCGCCGCAATCGCGCGCTCGATCGCAGCTTCGCTGATCGATCCGGTCGAGGAGATGCCCTCGCCGAGGCGGATGATGCGCGAGAAGGAATCGACCACGCGAAACCCGTCCGCGGTCGGGCACGCGATCAGCAGCCGGCAATTGTTGGTGCCGAGATCGAGCGCAGCATAAACACCGGTTTCCGCCGGTGCCGCAACCAACCCCGCCGGGGCCGCGCGCGGCACATGGCCGTCGCGAAGCCGCGTATGATCGTTCATCAAAAGTCTTTCTGCGGCCCGCCGGCCGACATGGAATTTCCGTTCACGGAAACTTTAGCAGCGTCGAAAGACGGCGCAATCCATCACAAGGACCATGCCCAATCAGACGTTGTCGCCGCGAGGGCGGTGCGATATCTGATCGGAGCCGGCAAAATGCCAGCAAAACCCGTCATTTCAGGTCATTATTCGATGCAAGATCGCCCGCAGCCGTCCTCTCTGGAAAACGCTATTGCACTGCAAAAATACGGCGTCGGCCAGCCGGTGCGGCGCAAGGAAGACGACACCCTGGTGCGCGGCAAGGGTAGGTACACCGACGATTTCAGCCTTCCCGGCCAGGCCTATGCCTGGATCGTTCGCTCCAGCCACGCGCACGGCGTCATCAAGGGCATCGACACGACGGCGGCGAAGGGGATGCCGGGCGTGCTCGGGGTGTGGACCGGCGCCGACATGGCGCAGGCCGGCTACAACCCCTTCACCTGCGGCATGCCGCTGAAGAGCCGCGACGGCTCGCCGCTGCTACAGACCAACCGCCATGCGCTCACGAGCGACAAGGTGCGGTTCGTCGGCGATCCCGTTGCCTTCGTGGTGGCGGAGACGCTGGCGCAGGCGCGCGATGCCGCGGAGGCCGTTGAGCTCGACATCGAATCGTTACCGGCCGTCACCAATGCGGCGGAGGCCGCAAAGCCGGGCGCACCGCAGCTTTACGACCACATCCCGAACAACGTCGCGCTCGACTATCACTATGGCGACGCGGCCAAGATCGACGCAGCATTCGCGAGCGCCGCGCATGTGACAAAGCTCGACATCGTCAACACCCGCGTCGCCGTGGTCTCGATGGAGCCGCGCGTGGCGCTGGCCGCTTTCGACAAGAAGACCGGGCGCTACACGCTGCAAGTCCCGACCCAGGGCGTTTCCGGCAACAAGGCAACGCTGGCGAAGATCCTCAACGTTGCGAATGAGAAGGTTCGGATTCTGACCGCCAATGTCGGCGGCTCGTTCGGAATGAAAAACGTCAGCTATCCCGAATATACCTGCCTACTGCATGCGGCGAAGGAGCTGGGCCGGCCGGTGAAATGGACCGACGAGCGCTCGACCAGTTTTCTCACCGACAGCCATGGCCGCGGCCAGCTCATCCATGCCGAGCTCGCGCTCGATGCAGAGGGAAAATTCCTCGCCGTGCGCCTGTCCGGCTACGGCAATCTCGGGGCCTACATCACCGGCGTGGCGCCGGGGCCGCTGTCGCTCAACACCGGCAAAAATTTGGCGAGCGTGTACCGCACGCCGCTGCTCGGTGTCGACATCAAGACTGTGCTCACCAACACCACGCTGATGGGCGCCTATCGCGGCGCCGGCCGGCCCGAAGCGAACTACTACATGGAGCGGCTGATCGACCGCGCCGCCGACGAGATGGGCATCAACCGGCTGACGCTGCGCAAGCGCAATTTCATCAAGCCGGCACAGCTTCCCTTCCCGGCCGCATCCGGCGTCACCTATGACAGCGGCGATTTCCAGGGCGTGTTCAGCAAGGCGCTGGAGCTTTCCGACCACGCCAATTTCCCCCGGCGCCAGAAGGAAAGTCGCAAGGCCGGCAAGCTGCGCGGCATTGCTGTCGGCTGCTATCTAGAGGTCACGGCGCCGCCGAGCGGCGAGCTCGGCAAGATCACCTTTGAGCCGGATGGCTCGGTCAAGCTGACCACCGGCACGCTCGATTACGGTCAGGGCCATGCCACGCCGTTCGCTCAGGTGCTGTCGGCACAGCTTGGCGTCCCCTTCGAAAAAATCACTCTGGAGCAGGGCGACAGCGATCTCGTGCGCTTCGGCAACGGCACCGGCGGATCGCGCTCGATCACCGCCACCGGCCAGGCCATCGTCGAGGCGTCCGCGCTGGTGGTGGAGAAGGGCAAGGCCGCGGCGGCCTATCTGATGGAAGCGGCCGAAGGCGACATCGAGTTTGGCAGCGGCCGCTTCACCATCGCCGGCACCGACCGCTCGATCGGCATCATGGAGCTGGCGCAGCGCATGCGCGAGGGCAACATGCCCGAGGGCGCGCCGGCCTCGCTCGACGTCGATCATGCCACCAAGGAGACGGCCTCGACCTTCCCTAACGGCTGTCATGTCTGCGAAGTGGAAGTCGACCCCGATACGGGCGTGGTCAAGATCGTCCGCTACACCGGCATCAGCGACTTCGGCACCATCGTCAATCCGATGATCGTCGACGGCCAGTTGCACGGCGGCGTCGCGCAGGGCATCGGCCAGGCGCTGATGGAGGAAGTGAATTACGACGCGAGCGGCCAGCCGATCACCGGCTCGTTCATGGATTATGCGCTGCCGCGCGCGGAAGACATTCCTGTCATGGCGACGGGCAATCATCCTTCCCCGGCAAAATCCAATCCGCTGGGCACCAAAGGCTGCGGCGAAGCCGGCTGCGCCGGCAGTCTGGCCTGCATTGTCAATGCCGTGCTCGACGCACTGAGCGAAGTTGGCGTCACGGAGATCAACATGCCGCTGACACCTGAAAAGATCTGGCGCGCGATCAGCGATGCGCGAAAGGCAAAGGCGGCGTAAATGGCTGACGGAGCGGATCTGGTGCAATCGGCCATCATCGGCGATCTCCGTGCGGCGTTCGACGCGTCGACCGTCCTGACCGGCGCCGATATCGATGCGCGCTATCACACCGACATGGCCGGCATTCCTGTCGCGCCGCCGCTGGCGGTGATGCGGCCGCGCTCGACCGAAGAGGTCTCGAAATTCCTGAAGATGTGCCACGCCGCGCGTGTGCCGGTGACGACACAGGGCGGCATGACCGGCCTCGTGCGCGCCACCATGCCGATGCCGGGCGAAATCGTGCTGTCGATGGAGCGCATGACCGCGATCGAGGAAGTCGACACCGGCGGCGGTGTCGTCATCACCCAGACCGGCGTGCCGCTACAGCGCCTCCAGGAACGCGTCGCCCAGGACGGGTTCATGTTCCCGCTCGATCTCGGCGCCCGAGGCAGTTGCACGATCGGCGGCAACATCTCCACCAATGCCGGTGGCAACCGCGTGATCCGTTACGGCATGACGCGCGATCTCGTGCTCGGGCTGGAAGCGGTCCTCGCCGACGGCACCGTCCTCAAGGGCGTACGCAAATACATCAAGAACAATACCGGTGTCGATCTCAAGCAACTGTTCGTCGGCACCGAGGGTACGCTCGGCGTAGTGACGCGCGCCGCGCTGCGGATTTTCCCGGCGCCCGCCGAGCAGCAGGTAGCGCTGTGCGCCCTTCCCAGCTTCGACAGCGTCCGTGCGCTGCTGGCGCTGGCGCGCGGCCGCCTTGCCGGCGACCTCACCGCTTTCGAGGTGATGTGGAACGAATATTACCGCCTCACCACCACGCTGGTGCAAGGCGTCGCTGCGCCGCTGCCGGCCAATCATCCGTTCTACGTCTTGCTCGAGTCCTCCGGCAGCGATGCCGAGCGCACCCGCAGCGACGTCGAAAACTTGCTCGAGCACGCGCTGGAAAGCGGCATCATTCTCGATGCGACCATCGCCAGTTCCGGCGCGGCAGCGGCCGCCATCTGGACCATCCGGGATTCATCAGTCGAACTCGGCCGCGCGCTCGGCCCGCGCGTCGGTTTCGACATCAGCCTTGCCATCGACAAGATGGAAGCCTTTGCGGTCGAGATCAACCAGCGCCTCAAGAAGATCGACCAGGACGCCTACGGCATCGTGTTCGGCCACGCCGGCGACGGCAATCTGCACGTCATCGCCACCTACTCGCCGCCGCTGGACCGGACCGAGGAAGTGACGAAACTCGTCTACGGCATCACCGGCGAGTTCGGCGGCTCGATTTCGGCCGAACACGGCATCGGCATCCTCAAGCGGCCCTATTTGAAGCTGAGCCGTACCGAGGAGGAGATCGAGACCATGCGCACGCTCAAGCGCGCGCTGGATCCGCACGGCATTCTCAATCCCGGACGCATCTTCACGGTTTGAGCTAGGCCGCCATCTTCAGTGCGCGCTCCAGCATTTCCAGCCGGTCCTGGCCCCAGAAGATCTCGCCGGACGGCAGCACGTAGCTCGGCGCGCCGAATACGCCTGCTTTGAGAGCTTCCTGCGTATACTGATCGTACAGCCCGTCGAGTTCCACGTCCGAGGGGCCGCCCGCGCGCAGTGCCGCAATGTCGAGGCCTGCGCGCTGGGCGGCCGAGGTCATGACCGCGGGATCGGCGAGCGATTCCTCCCGTTCCCATATCGCGCGCCCGAATTCCAGCGACAGAAGGTGCGCGTCCTTCCCCTGCAGCTTGGCCGCGATCACCAGACGCACCGCGGCCGCGTCGTCGCTGGGAGAGTATTTTGGCTGGAGAACCAGCGGAATGTCCCGAACCTCCCGCCAGCGCTTCAGCTCCATCAGCCGATAAGCCTTCCGCTCCGGTGAGCGCTTCGGCAGCGGCAAGCCGCCGGTCTTCTCGAAGATCGGCCCAAATTTGGCGGGCTTGACGTTGACGGTTGCGCCGTTGCGCCTGGCGATTTCGGCGAACAGAGCGCTGCCCATGAAAGTCCAGGGCGAGTTGAGCGACAGGTAATAGTCGATGGTAACGGACATTATCAGACTTCCAATATTGCTTACGCCGCCGCCTGTTCGCGCGGCTGATAGATCGCGATGTGCCAGCAATGCGCCAGTGGCGTTGTGCCGTTGGCGACGACCAGTGCGTCGAACTCGACGAAGCGATGGCCCTTCTTGTCGTAATTGCCGGTGACCTTTGCCCGCGCGGTGATGACGTCGCCGGTCTTCGCGGCTGACAGGAGTTGCATCCTGCTGCCGACATGGATCCACGGACCCAGGATGGCGTTGTCGACAAGAACCCGGTTCATCACCTTTTGGATCAGGCCGGGATGACCAAGGCCTTCGCGGGCATAGATCGGATCGGTCTCGCGGATATCGGCGAGATATTCGGTGGCGGCATGGCCGGCCCATTCGCGCGGCGCGGTGCCGAGCCATTTGTCCATTTCGTAGGACATGGCATTGACCGGCTTGCGTTCGGCGACCGGCGCGACCTCGCGATAATCCGCGATCGAGATCGAGGGCGCAGCAGCCGGCAACGACGCGCTGCCGGTGGCGCAGAGATCGCCGCGGCTCCTGACCTCGATCGAGAGCCCACCGTTGCTCTCCTCCGCGGTGATATCGGTGGCTTCGCCGTCATAGACCGGCTTCACAAAACGCGCCTCGATCAGACCGCGCTCAAGGAAGGCCCGGCCCCATTTCGCCACCGGCATGTGCATCATATAGGCCATCACGTCGACGCCGGGGACCAGCCCACCGGAAAAGCCGAACCGCTTGGCGACGGTGTCGTCATGCATCTTGTTTTCGGATTGCTTGGCGGTGTTGTAGGCCTGGACGCGGTAGGTTTCGGGCACGGTTTCCTCGTCTTCTTAGGTATTTTTCTGCCTGCAATGGTACGCGAACAAACCGGCGTGGCAAGCGTGTTCCGGCCGCTCGTTTTGCTCGCAATTGGCCGTGTGATGGAGTACCACGCGGGCCACGATGACATCCATCCCAGCCAACACCCGCATCTATGTCGATGCCGACGCCTGCCCGGTAAAGGACGAGATTTATCTCGTCGCGATCCGGCACGCCCTGCCCGTCAGCGTCGTGGCCGGCAATTTCATCCGCGTGCCGCAGGATCCGCTGATCGAGCGCATCGCGGCCGGCTCCGGCATGGATGCCGCCGACGACTGGATTGCCGAACGCGCAGGTCCCGGCGACATCGTGATCACGGCTGATATTCCGCTGGCGAGCCGTTGTGTGAAGCTTGGGGCCGAGGTGATCGCACCGAACGGAAAGCCGTTTACGGAAGAATCGATCGGCATGACGCTGGCGGTGCGCAACCTCATGACCGATCTGCGCTCGTCCGGCGAGATCACCGGCGGGCCGAAATCATACTCGCCGCGGGACCGCTCCGCATTTCTCTCGGCGCTCGACAAGACCATCCGCCGCATCCAGCGCCGGCGCGCGGCTCAGCCCATTCCGAGCCAGGGTTAGTAGCGATGGCACCACCGCCCCTGATCCAGTTGAAGGATATCGCGCTGACCTTTGGCGGCACGCCGCTGCTGTCCGGCGTAGAGCTGTCGGTTTCCGCCGGTGAGCGCGTCTGCCTGATCGGCCGCAACGGCTCCGGCAAGTCGACATTGCTGAAGATCGCGGCCGGGCTGGTCGAGCCTGACGGCGGCAGCCGGTTCGTGCAGCCCGGCGCGACCATCCGCTATCTGCCGCAGGAGCCGGATTTCGGCGAGCACAGGACGACGCTGGCCTATGTCGAGTCTGGCCTCGGCCCTGGTGACGACCACTATCAGGCGCAATATCTGCTCGAACAGCTCGGCCTGCACGGCGATGAGGATCCCGCGCATATTTCTGGCGGCGAAGCGCGCCGCGCGGCGCTGGCACGGGTGCTGGCGCCCTCGCCCGACATCCTGCTGCTGGACGAGCCGACCAACCATCTTGACCTGCCCACCATCGAATGGCTGGAAGGCGAGCTCGACAGCCGCCGCTCCGCGCTGGTGCTGATCAGCCACGATCGGCGCTTCCTCACCAACCTGTCGCGCGCGACCGCTTGGCTCGACCGCGGCGCGATCAGGCAGATCGACCGCGGCTTTGCCTCGTTCGAGGCCTGGCGCGACGAGGTGCTGGCCGAGGAAGAGCGCGACCAGCACAAGCTGGACCGCAAGATCGTCAACGAGGAGCACTGGCTGCGCTACGGCGTCTCCGGCCGTCGCAAGCGCAACGTCAAGCGGCTCGGCAATCTGCATGCTCTGCGCGACCAGCGCCGCAACTATCGCGGCACGGCGGGTAGCGCCAATCTCGCCGTAGCTGAGGCAGATAAATCCGGCCGGCTGGTGATCGAGGCCAAGGGCATCGGAAAATCCTTTGGCGAGCGCAAGATCATCGAAAACTTTTCGATCCGCGTGCAGCGTGGCGACCGCATCGGTGTCGTCGGGCCGAACGGCGCCGGCAAGACCACGCTGGTCAATCTCCTGACCGGCGCCGATGCGCCGGATAGCGGCAGCATCCGTTTCGGCGCCAATATCGAGATGGCCACCCTCGACCAGCACCGCGAAAGCCTCGATCCGAAATCGACGCTGGCGGAGGCGCTGACCGGCGGTCGCGGCGACCATGTGATGGTCGGCGACAAGCCGAAGCACGTGATCGGCTACATGAAGGACTTTTTGTTCGCGCAGGAGCAGCGCGGCACGCCGTTGGAAGCGCTCTCCGGCGGCGAGCGCGGCCGGCTGATGCTGGCGCGCGCGCTGGCAAAACCCTCCAATTTGCTTGTGCTGGACGAGCCGACCAATGATCTCGACCTGGAAACCCTCGACGTGCTGGAAGAGATGCTCGGCGACTATGAGGGCACCGTCATTCTGATCAGCCACGACCGCGATTTCCTCGACCGCGTCGTGACCTCGGTGATCGTACCTGAAGGTAACGGCAAGTGGATCGAGTATGCCGGCGGCTATTCCGATATGCTGTTGCAGCGCGGCGACGACATCAGGCGCGAGGCGGTGAAGGCGGCGCCGGCCGAGGAGAAAAGGGAAGCCAAAGCAGCTGCCACGCCGCCTGCCGCTGCGCCAAAACGCCGGCTGAATTTCAATGAAAAGCACGCGCTGGAAACGCTGCCGAAGACGATCGAAAAGCTGCAAGCCGAGATCGCAAAACAGCAGCGGCTGCTTGACGATCCCGATCTCTACGCCAAAGATCGCAAGAAGTTCGATGAAGCTTCCGCCGCGATCGCAAAAGCGCAGACGGAGCTTGCGGCCGCGGAAGATCGCTGGCTTGAGTTGGAAGTACTGCGGGAAGAGATAGAACAAGCGTAACCGCGAGTGCCGTCATTGCGAGCGAAGCGAAGCAATCCAGCTTTGCCGCGACAAGAAAGCTGGATTGCTTCGTCGCTGTGCTCCTCGCAATGACGGGTGATAAATTGGAGTAGCCCATGACCACCATCCTCGCCGCAAAAATCGCCCGCGAATACGGCACACCCTGCGCAGTCATCGACATGGACCGCGTCGAGCGCAACATTGCGCGCATCCAGGCGGCGTGCGATGCGGCCGGTGTCGCCAACCGCCCGCACATCAAGACTCACAAGAGCCCGATGCTGGCGCGGATGCAGGTCGCGGCCGGCGCTCGCGGCATCACCTGCCAGAAAATCGGCGAAGCCGAGGTGATGGCGGACGCCGGGATCGACGACATCCTGATCAGCTACAATCTGCTCGGCGAAGAGAAAATGGCACGGCTGGGCGCATTACAGGCCAAGGCCAACATGACGGTTGCCGCCGACAATTCGGTCGTGATTGCCGACCTGCCGAATGCGGCCGCAGCCTCCGGGCGTCCGCTCAACGTCGTGGTGGAATGCGACACCGGGCGCAAGCGCGCCGGCGTCGAGACGCCCGCCGAGGCGATTGCGCTGGCCCGCGAGATCGCAGCCTCGGAGGGGCTGACGTTTGCGGGCTTCATGCTCTATCCGACCGAGACCGGCTGGGTTGATGCGCAAAAATTCTTCGACGAGGCGCTGGCCGGCGTTCGCGCGCACGGGCTTGACGCGAAGATGGTGTCGACCGGCGGCACGCCGAACATGAAGAATGTCGGCAAGCTCAAGGGCGCCACCGAGCATCGACCCGGCACCTACATCTACAACGACCGCATGCAGGTCGGGGCCGGTGTCGCCTCGTGGGACGATTGCGCGCTCAACATCTATTCGACCGTGGTGAGCCGCGCAGGTCCCGACCGCGGCATTCTCGATGCCGGCTCAAAAACGCTGACCTCGGATACCGGCGGCGGACTCGACGGTCACGGCCTGATCCTTGAGCATCCCGAAGCCAGGATCGCGCGCTTTGCGGAAGAGCACGGTTTTCTCGACCTCACCCGCAGCAACACCCGCCCGAATGTCGGCGACGTCGTGCGCATCGTGCCCAACCATGTCTGCGTCGTCGTCAACATGATGGACGAGGTCGTGATGGTGCGCGGCGACGAAATCATCGGCACGCTGCCGGTGGCGGCGCGGGGGAAGTTACGCTGAAACCCTCGTAGGATGGGTAGAGCGCAGCGAAACCCATCAGAATTCGTCCTGCGTGTCGCGATGGGTTTCGCTTCGCTCTACCCATCCTACGCATTAAGCCACTTCAACGCCCCTCGCCCAGCCGCGGCGCCGGTTGCAAATGAGGCTTGCAGCAGATAGCCGCCGGTGGGTGCCTCCCAGTCCAGCATTTCGCCCGCGACGAAGACGCCGGGCAAGCGGCGGATCATGAAATCCCCATCAAGCTCATCGAACGCAATCCCGCCCGCCGTCGAGATCGCGCGCGCGACCGGGGCGACGCCGGCAAGGCGGATCGGCACGGCGTCGATCAGGCGCGCAAGATCGGCTGGCGTCATCGACGCCAGCGCCGCGCCGGCCGCCTTCGCGGCCTCCTGCAACAAGCCGATGGCGATGGGAGAGAGGCCTGCGGCCTTGCGCAGGAAGTTGGAAAGAGACTGCTTCCCCTTTGGCACCGACAGTTTTGCGGCCAGTTCGCCGCTTCCGACATCAGGCCGCAGCGAGATATGCGGCGTGGCGTGGCCGTCGCGCAGTAACGCCTCGCGCAGTTCGGCCGACAGCGCATAGACTGCGCCGCCTTCGATGCCGTCGCGCGTGACGATCGCTTCGCCGCGGACGCTGTTCGGGCCGAACGAAAGCGCGATCCCCTTCAGGGGCTGCCCCTCGAAGCGGTCACGAAAGACATCCGACCAGGCGACGGTGAAGCCGGAATTGGCCGGCCTCAGCGGCGCGATTTTTACGCCCTTCGCGGCAAGTAACTCGACCCATCCGCCGTCTGAGCCAAGCCGCGGCCAGCTTGCGCCGCCGAGCGCGAGCACTGCTGCGCTTGCCTCAACGACGCGCGCTCCTTCAGCGGTTTGGAATTGCAACCGTCCTTCAGCGTCCCACCCTGTCCATCGATGACGGAATGCGAACGTCACGCCAGCCCCATCCAACCGTCGTAGCCACGCCCGCAGCAGGGGCGAGGCTTTGAAAGCTTCCGGAAACACCCTGCCGCTTGAGCCGACAAAGGTCGGCTGTCCCAGCGCCGCACTCCATGCGCGCAGCGCGTCCGGCGGGAAGGCTTCGATCGCCGGCTTGAGCTGCGGCATCGCCTCGCGATAGCGCGCGCGGAAATTTGGCAGCGGCTCGCTGTGCGTAAGGTTGAGCCCGCCGCGCCCGGCCATCAGGAATTTGCGGCCGGCCGACGGCATCGCGTCGTAGACGGTGACGCCGGCGCCACCTCGCGCTAGCACCTCGGCCGCCATCAGGCCGGCGGGACCGGCACCGATGACGGCGATGCTCGCTTCTGAAGCCGTCAAAGAGCTGCCTCCCGCTTACGCAACCTCATCCTGAGGAGCGGCCGCTTGGCCGCGTCTCGAAGGATGGGCCGTGCGCACCCTCATGGTTCGAGACGCGCGAAGACGCGCTCCTCACCATGAGGCCATTACGAGGTTTGCGCCAGCGACTACAGCTTTACCCCGGCGCGCTTGGCGGCCTGGGCGACATATTTCTGCGTCTGCTCGAACGCGCCTTCCAGCGCCTTGGCGGTCGACATGTCAGCGATCGCGTTGAAGTTCGCGGCGATGGCGTCGGGCGTCCATTCCGACTGCGGCAGGTTGATGCCTTCGGTCTCCACGATCCTGATCACCGCAAAGGAGCCAGCGCCGGCGCCCATGATGGTGCGGGTCGGCGCGTCCTCGCTGAGCAGATACTCCACCGCGGGCGTAATCGCCTCCGGCCTCATCAGTTCCAGTGCCTGCGGCGGCAGCAATTCTTCCGTCATGCGGGTGGCCGCGGTCGGCGAGATAGTATTGATGCGGATGTTGTTCTTGCGGCCTTCCTGCGCCAGCACGTTCATCAGGCCGACGATGCCGGCTTTTGCCGCGCCGTAATTGGCCTGGCCGAAATTGCCGAACAGGCCTGACGAGGACGTCGTCAGCACGATGCGCCCGTAATTGCGCTCGCGCATGCCGTCCCACACCGCCTTGCAGCAATAGAAGGAGCCGGCGAGATGCACGTCCAGCACTTTGGCGAAATCGGCGACTTCCATTTTGGCGAACGACTTGTCGCGCAGGATGCCGGCATTGGCGCATAGCAGATCGACGCTGCCCCACTCCTTCGTGGCGCGCTCCACCATCGCCGTGACCTGCTCGAAGTTCGAGACGTCGGCGCCGTCGGCCATCGCGGAGCCGCCGGCTTTGCGGATCTCCTCGACAACGGTCTCGGCCGGCGAAAGCGAGCCGCCGGTGCCATCGCGCGCACCGCCGAAATCGTTGACCACCACCTTGGCGCCGCGGCTCGCCAGCCCCAGCGCATGCGCCCGTCCAAGACCATTGCCCGCGCCGGTGACGATGGCGACGCGTCCGTCAAACCTGATTGTCATGCGTAAGATTCCCTGTTTCCTCTTCCTTCTCCCCTTGTGGGAGAAGGTGGCGCGCAAAGCGCGCCGGATGAGGGGTCTGCATCCGCGGAGACGGACCCCTCACCCGTCCGCGATGCCAAGGCATCGCGTCCACCCTCTCCCACAAGGGGAGAGGGAAGAATATCCGGCCGCTTTTTGAGCAGTGATGGATGGCCGGGTCAAGCCCGGCAATGACG
Source organism: Bradyrhizobium lablabi (assembly GCF_018129385.1). Lineage (GTDB taxonomy): Bacteria > Pseudomonadota > Alphaproteobacteria > Rhizobiales > Xanthobacteraceae > Bradyrhizobium > Bradyrhizobium lablabi_C. Next base: position 46,979 of record NZ_JAFCLN010000005.1, on the reverse strand, counting down.
ACTGAACTACGCGAAATAAATCAGCCCGAGCCAGTTCGCCACCAGCGCCGGCTTGTCCTCGCCTTCGATCTCCACCGTGACATTGGTGCGCGATTGCAATTCCGTCGGCTTGCGCAACTTGGCTTCCGCCAGCACGAAGCGCCCGCGCACGCGGCTGCCGGCGCGCACCGGGGAGATGAAGCGCAGCCTGTCGAAACCGTAGTTCACGCCCATGGTGGTGCCTTCGATCACGGGCATCACCTCATAGGACATGATCGACAGCAGCGACATCGTCAGAAAACCGTGCGCCACCGTGGTGCCGAACGCGGTTTCCCGCCTGGCGCGCTCGGGATCGACATGGATGAACTGGTGATCCTCGATCACGTCGGCATAGACATTGATGCGGTTCTGATCGACCAGATGCCATGACGACACGCCGATCTCCTTGCCGACCATGCCCTGATAGGTCGCCAGCGACACCGGTGGCTTCTTCCAGACTTCATTCATCGATCAATTCTCCAGCCCGGCGGTCCGCACCTTCTGCAGCTCAGGGAAATCTTCCTCGCGATATTCCTGTCCGCGCAGCGGATCGTTGCGGTTGTTATCATGTTCCAGCCTGCGCAGTTGCACACGGCGGATTTTTCCGGAAATCGTCTTCGGCAGTTCCGTGACCAGCTCAAGCTTGCGGATGCGCTTGAACGGCGCCAGCCGCGTATGAAGATGACGGAAGATCGACAGCGCGGTTTCGGGATTGCGCTCGGTGCCCGCCGTCAGCAGCACATAGGCCTTCGGGATCGCGAGCCGGATCGGATCTGGGCTCGGCACGACGGCGGCTTCCGCGACCATCTCGTGCTCCAGCAGCACGCTTTCCAACTCGAACGGGCTGATGCGGTAGTCGGAGGATTTGAAGACGTCGTCGGAACGGCCGACGAAGGTCAGATAGCCCTCGTCGTCGACGAACACGACATCGCCGCTGCGATAGAGATCGCCATCGGCGCCGGACAGCTTTCCGTCGTCGCCCTGATAGCCCTGCATCAGGCCGGCGGGCCGGTCGGCCCCGAGCAACAGCGCGACCTCGCCCTCTTTCGTGATGTGTCCGTCGAGGTCGGTGATCTGCACGCGATAGCCCGGCAGCGGCCGGCCCATCGAGCCGACCTTGACCTTCTGGCCCGGCGAGTTGCCGGCGAGCGCCGTGGTTTCGGTCTGGCCGTAGCCGTCGCGAATGGTGAGGCCCCAAGCCGCCTGCACCTGGTCGATCACTTCTGGATTGAGCGGCTCGCCGGCGCCGCAGACCTCGCGCAAGCTGACCTTGAAGTCTGAAAGCCGCTCCTGGATGAACAGCCGCCACACCGTCGGCGGCGCGCACAGCGTGGTGACGCCACAGCGGCCGATGGTCGCGAGCAGCCCCTTTGCCTCGAAGCGCGGCTGGTTGACGATAAAGATCGTTGCGCCGGCGTTCCATGGTGCAAAGAAACAGCTCCAGCCGTGCTTGGCCCAGCCCGGCGAGGAGATGTTGAGGTGCACGTCGCCCGGCTGTAGCCCGAGCCAGAACATCGTCGACAGCGCGCCGACCGGATAGCTGCGCTGGCTATGCCGCACCAGCTTTGGCTTTGCCGTGGTGCCCGAGGTGAAATAGAGCAACATCGGATCGTCGGCGCCGGTCGGGCCATCCGGCGAAAATGTTTCCGGCGCATTGGCGGCTTCTTCGAACGGCAGCCAGCCATCATGCTTTGACGTGGCGCCGACGACGATCCGCACGAGCTTGTCGCCGCCGAGGCCTGCGAATTTTGCCACCTGATCCTGCGTCGCGACCACCACCCTCGCCCGGCCGCGATCGAGCCGGTCGCGCAGTTCATCCGGCGTCAGTAGCGTGGTGGCGGGGATCACGACGACGCCGAGCTTCATCGCCGCCAGCATGGTCTCCCACAGCGGCACGACATTGCCGAGCAGCAGCAGGAGGTGATCGCCGCGCTTCAGCCCTTGCGCGCGCAGAAAATTGGCGACCTGGTTGGAGCGGCGCGACAGCGCGGCAAAGGAGAGTTTTGTTTGCTTGTCGCTGCCGGCATCGACGATCCACAGTGCGGTGCGGTCGCGGCTCTCAGGATCGCGCGCCAGCTCCGCATCGAACCAGTCCAGCGCCCAGTTGAACGGAACGGGATCTGGCCAGCGAAACCCCTTGATCGCCGTGTCGTAGTCGGTGCGGTGCTTGAGCAGAAAGGCGCGCGCTTCCTTGAAGGTGGTCATGTCGATCGCCCTATGAGCCGGTTTACACCACCGTCATTGCGAGGAGCGAAGCGACGAAGCAATCCACCTTTCGTCGCGTGGCAAAGCTGGATTGCTTCGCGGAGCCTGTCATCCGGCGGCGCTTCGCGCCGACCGGGTGGCTCGCAATGACGGCGTTCGTTATTTACCGGCCAACGCGCGAACGTGCTGGATAATTCCGGAAAAGTCGACCCCGCCGTTCCCGGCCGCGTCGAACGCCTTGTAGATTTCCTGCGCGTGCTTGCCGAGCGGGGTCGCGGCTCCCGTCGAATTGGCCGCATCCTGCGCCAGCGTCAAATCCTTCACCATCAGCGCCGAGGCAAAGCCGGGCTTGTAGCCATTGTTGGCCGGTGAAGTGGGAACCGGGCCCGGCACCGGGCAATAGGTGGTCAGCGCCCAACATTGGCCCGACGAGGTCGAGGCGACGTCGAACAGCGCCTGGTGCGACAGGCCGAGCTTTTCGCCGAGCGCAAAGGCTTCTCCCACCCCGATCATGGAAATGGCCAGGATCATGTTGTTGCAGATTTTTGCCGCCTGCCCCGCGCCGGCGGCGCCGCAATGGACCAGTTTCTTGCCCATCTTCTCGAGCACCGGCTTTGCCGCGGCAAACGCCTTGTCCTCGCCGCCGCACATGAAGGTCAGTGTCGCGGCCTTGGCGCCGACGGTGCCGCCGGAGACCGGCGCATCGACGGAGGCCATGCCATGCTTCGCAGCCAGTGCATGCGCCTCTTTGGCGCTCGCCACGTCGATCGTGGAGCAGTCGATGATCAGCGCGCCCTTCTTCATGGCTGGCACGACCTCGCTCCACACCGACAGCACATGCTTGCCCGCCGGCAGCATGGTGACGACAGTGTCAGCGTCCTTCACCGACGCGACCCCGCTCTCGGCAATCCCTGCGCCATCGGCTTTCGCCTGATCGCGTGAAGCCGCCACCAGATCGAACGCAGTCACCTTGTGACCGGCCTTCACAAGATTGGCCGCCATCGGGCCGCCCATGTTGCCGAGGCCGATGAATGCGATGTTTGCCATGTCGATTTCCTCCGCGTGGCGTTTCTTTGATTATGGGAACTTCAATTCGTCCGCGCCGATCTCGGCAAGATACCGTGCGAGCATTTCCGGCGTTACGTCCTCGATCCGCGGCGGCGACCATTTCGGGTTGCGGTCCTTGTCGACCACGGCGGCGCGTATGCCTTCGCGGAAATCGTCCGAAGCGAACACTTCGAGCGCGGCGCGATACTCGCGCACCAGGCATTCTTCGAGCGAGGAAGCGGTGCGTGCCAGCCTCAGCAGTTTTAGCGTCACCACCAGACCGCGTGGGGATTTCTCACCGAGCGTCTTCAATGTCGCCTGAGCGAATTCCGAACCGTCTGCCTGCAAAGCCGCGACGATGTCCTGCATGCGATCATGCGCGAACCATTTGTCGATCATCGCCTGTTTTGACGCGACCGGCCCGGCCGTCTCGCCGGTCGCAAAGCCGTCAATCAGGGCCTTGATGTCAGCCGCGGTCGCACCGGCGCGAACCTTTGTCAGCGCCTCGCGCAACTCGGGCAGTTTAGCGGCTGGCACCACCGCGTCGGCAAAGCCCGCATGGATCGCGTCGGGTCCGTTCATCGTCCCGCCGGTCAGGCCAAAATACGTTCCGATCTCGCCCGGCGAGCGCGACAACAGCCACGTGCCGCCGACGTCGGGGAAAAAACCGAGACTGACTTCCGGCATTGCGAGCTTGGTCTTGTCCGTCACCACGCGGTGACTGGCGTGAGCCGACAATCCCACGCCGCCGCCCATGACGATGCCGTCCATGAAGGCGACGTACGGCTTTGGAAATTTCTTGATGCGTGCGTTGAGGATGTATTCGTCGCGCCACAGGATTTTTCCGAGATCGCCCTTTGCGGTCGAGCTTTCCCACAGCGTCCGGATGTCGCCGCCTGCACATAGACCGCGCTCACCCGCGCCTTCCAGCACGATCACCGCGACGGCAGGATCGGCCTCGAAGGCATCGAGCGCCTTGTCGATGTCGTGCATCATCTCCAGCGTCACCGCATTGATCGCCTTCGGCCGGTTGAGACGGATGATACCCGCCGCGCCCTCGCGCCGTGCGATCAGTTCGGGCTCCACACCGGTAACGGCCGCCGCTTCGCTCATCGCGCGCCCTCGATCAATTTCCGCGAGACGATCAGCCGCATGATCTCGTTGGTACCTTCGAGGATCTGGTGCACGCGCAAATCGCGCACGATCTTTTCGATGCCGTATTCGGACAGGTAGCCGTAGCCGCCGTGAAGCTGCAGCGCCTGGTTGGCGACTTCAAAGCCGACATCGGTGCCGAAGCGTTTGGCCATCGCACACAACATCGTCGCGTCGGGATCCTTGCGGTCGAGCGCCGCCGCCGCACGCCACAGGAAGGTTCGCGCGGCTTCCAGCTCGGTCGCCATATCGGCCAACCGGAACTGCAGCGCCTGGAATTCGTCGAGACGCTTTCCGAATGCCTTGCGTTCCTTCATGTAGGCGAGCGATTTGTCGAGCGCGTTTTGCGCACCGCCAAGCGAGCAGGCCGCGATGTTGATGCGGCCGCCGTCGAGCCCGGCCATTGCGATCTTGAAGCCGATGCCCTCCTCGCCCAGTCGATTCTCGATCGGCACGCGGGCATTCTCAAAGATCACCGCGCGGGTCGGCTGCGCGTTCCAGCCCATCTTGCGCTCGTTGGAACCGAACGAGACACCCGGCGTCTTGCCGTCGATGACAACAGTCGAAACGCCGCCGGGACCATCGCCGCCGGTCCGCACCATCGCCACCAGCAGATCGGTGCCGCCGGCCCCCGAAATGAACTGCTTCTGCCCGTTCAGGACGTAATGATCGCCCTCCCGCACGGCACGGGTTCGCAGCGCCGCGGCGTCCGAGCCAGCGCCCGGCTCGGTGAGGCAGTAGCTGGCGATCAGCTCCATGGTGCAGAGTCTTGGCAACCATTTGTGGCGCTGGGTGTCGTTGCCGAAAGCATCGATCATCCAGGAAGCCATGTTGTGGATCGAGATGAAGGCCGAGACGGTGGGGCAGCCGGTCGCCAGCGCCTCGAAGATCAGCGCGGCGTCGAAGCGGCTCATGGCCGAGCCGCCGACGTCGTCCTTGATGTAGATGCCGCCGATGCCGAGGCTGGCCGCCTCGCGCATCACGTCGACCGGAAAATGCTTTTCCTCGTCCCAGCGGATCGCATGCGGCGCGATTTTTTCCGCGGCGAACTCTCGCGCCATGTCGCGAACCGCGATCTGGTCGTCGTTCAGAGCAAACTGCATTCCGCGCCCCGGCTGCGACGCGCTACTTCATCGTCGGGATCGAGAACTCCGCACCTTCCTTGACGCCCGACGGCCAGCGCGAGGTCACCGTCTTGGTCTTGGTGTAGAAGCGGACCGAGTCCGGGCCGTGCTGGTTGAGATCGCCAAAGCCCGACTTCTTCCAGCCGCCGAAGGTGTAATAGGCGATCGGCACCGGGATCGGCACGTTGATGCCGACCATGCCGACATTGACCTTGGCGGCAAAATCGCGGGCTGCGTCGCCGTCACGGGTGAAGATCGCAACGCCATTGCCGTAGTCATGGTCGGACGGCAGTGCGAGGGCTTCCTTGTAGTCGTGGGCACGCACGACCGAAAGCACGGGACCAAAGATCTCTTCCTTGTAGATCCGCATGTCCTTGGTGACGTTGTCGAACAGCGAACCGCCGAGATAGAAACCCTTCTCGTAGCCCTGCATCTTGAAGCCGCGGCCGTCGACTGCCAGCGTCGCGCCCTCCTTGATGCCAATGTCTATATAGCTCTTGACCTTCTCGACCGCCTCGCGCGTTACCAGCGGGCCGTAATCCGCGGCAGGATCGATCGAGGTGCCGATCTTCAAAGACTCGACACGCGGGATCAGCTTTTCCATCAGGCGGTCGGCAGTGGTCTTGCCGACGGGGACCGCGACCGAGACCGCCATGCAGCGCTCGCCGGCGGAGCCGTAGCCCGCTCCGATCAGGGCATCGACGGTCTGGTCCATGTCGGCGTCGGGCATGACGATGGCGTGGTTCTTGGCGCCGCCAAAACACTGGCAGCGCTTGCCGGTTTGCGCCGCGCGCTCATAGATGTATTGCGCGATCGGCGTCGAGCCGACAAAGCCGATGGCCTTGATATCGGGATCGTCGAGGATGGCGTCGACGGCTTCCTTGTCGCCGTTGACGACGTTCAAAATTCCCGGCGGCAAGCCGGCCTCGATCATCAGTTGCGCCAGCATGATCGGCACGCCGGGATCGCGCTCCGACGGCTTCAGGATGAAGGCGTTGCCGCAGGCGATCGCGGGCGCGAACTTCCACATCGGGATCATCGCCGGGAAATTGAACGGCGTGATGCCGGCGACCACGCCGAGCGGCTGCCGCAGCGAGTAGATGTCGATGCCGGGACCGGCGCCTTCGGTGTATTCGCCCTTCATCAGATGCGGAATGCCGCAGGCAAACTCCGCGACCTCCAGGCCGCGCTGGATATCGCCCTTGGCGTCGGGGACGGTCTTGCCGTGCTCGCGGGCAAGCATATCAGCGAGCTTGTCGTAGTCCCGCTGCACCAGTTCGACGAACTTCATCATCACGCGCGCGCGACGCTGCGGATTGGTGTTGGCCCATTCGGGTTGGGCGAGCGCGGCGTTCTCGACCGCGGCGCGGACTTCAGCCTTGGACGCGAGCGCGACCTTGGCCTGCACGTCGCCGGTCATCGGCTCGAACACATCGGCCGTCCGCCCGGACGTGCCTTTTACTTCCTTGCCACCGATGAAATGTCCGATTGAGCGCATGAGTAATCTCCCTAGGGTCCCGGATGGCCTTTGTTGCTCTTTTTGACCTGCATTTTCTGGGATACAAGTCCGAGATATTGCACCATAGATGTGCGGAAATGCTGGATCAAGGCGGCGGAGCTATCGACTGGGACGACTTTCGTTTTGTGCTGGCCATCGTTCGCGGCGGCTCGGTTTCGGCTGCCGCAAAACAGCTCGGCGTCGATCATGCCACAGTGATCCGCCGTGTCGACCGGCTGGAACGCCACCTCTCCGCAAAACTGTTTGACCGCCGCAAGACCGGCTACCTCCTCACTGAGGCCGGCCAGCGCGTCGCCGACAGCGCGGAGGCGATGGAATCGACCATCGTCGCCAACCAGGAAGCGGTCGGCGGCTCGCGCGCGCATCTGACCGGCACGGTGCGGATCGGCGCGCCCGACGGCTTTGGCAGCCATTTTCTGGCCTCGCGGCTGGTGGCGTTCGGTGAGCGGTATCCCGATCTCGATCTGCAACTGGTCGCCACCGCGCGCCTGTTCAGCCTTTCCAAGCGCGAGGCCGACATCGCGATCAGCCTCACGATGCCGAAGGAAGGCCGCATCGTCGGACGCAAGCTGCTGGACTACAGCCTCGGTCTTTATGCCGCGCCCGCCTATCTCGACCGTGCGCCCAGGATCACCGCGCGAGCCGACCTCGCCGCGCATCGCTTCGTCGGCTACATCGAGGAACTGCTGTTCACGCCGGAACTGGACTATCTGCCGCAGGTCTCGCCGAGGATTTCGGCCAAATTCCGCAGCGCCAACCTGATCGCCCAGCTCAACGCCACCATCTCCGGTTTCGGCATCGCCGTGTTGCCGCACTTCATGGCGACGGCACATCCCGAGCTGCAAGCGGTGCTGCCCGACGAAGTCTCGATCTCCCGCACCTTCTGGATGCTGATGCACGCCGACAGCAAGGACCTCGCCCGCATCCGCGCCGTCGCAGACTACATCTATGAGACGGTGGAGCGTGAGCGGGCGCTGTTCGGCGGGCGATGGTAGACCTAATGCCGCCGCCTGCGCCTGTTCATCATGGCCGGCGGCACGCGCCTTGCGCGGAGGCGAGTGCAATCGGAGCAATAAATCCGGCAAACCGATGCGGGCCGCGCTTGACGGACCTCTCCTGACAGAGAATTTTTCTCCGAACAGGAAACAGGGGGGCGAGCCGATGAAGTTTCGAAGCATCACCGTCATCAGCCAGGACGTTCTCAGTGAAGGCGGCCGTGAGCTGGCCTCGCCCTGCCGGCGCGTTGCCGCCTGCGGCGTGCTGCACAACCCCCATGCCGGACAGCCGCCGCTCGATGATTTCACCGGGCTTGTCGAACTCTCCGTCGAAGCCGGCAAGGTTTTGACGTCGCGCGCGCTCGAAGCGCTCGGCACCCTGAAGCCGCGCGGCTATGGGAAGGCCGTCGTCGTCGGGACAGCAGGCGATCTCGAGCACGGCGCCAGCATGATCCATGTCCGGATCGGGATTGCGATGCGCCAGGGCGCCGGCGGCGGTCCGGCCCTCATCCCCGGCAATGCCAAGGTTGGCGGCGCGGGGACGCCAGTCGACGTGGTCTTCGGCGGTCTCGAGGACGGCTGGGACTATGATGCCATGGACACGATGACGGTGTCAGTCGCCGACGCCCCGCGCCCGGACGAGGTGCTGCTCGCGGTGGCGTTCCTCGGCGGCACCAGACCGAACGCGCGTATCAAGGGCGCTTCCCAGGAAGCGGTGGCCGAGGCCGTGCGCAAGATGCGAGGCGGATAGCAAGGCATCGGCGACCTGGAGATCCGTCATGAAACGCGCGTTCGCGATCCGCCATGTCGCTTTTGAAGATCTCGGCAGCCTTGCCGCCCTGCTCCGCCAGCGCGGCTACGATGCGGTCTATCTGGAGGCCGGCATCGCCGACCTCGCCTCCATCGCCGTTGACAGGGACGACCTGCTGATCGTGCTGGGCGGGCCGATCGGCGCCTATGAAGAGGATCGCTATCCGTTTCTCCGCGACGAACTGCGCGTGATCGAGCAAGCCCTGCGGGCGGATGTCCCGATCCTCGGCCTTTGTCTCGGAGCGCAATTGCTGGCGCGCGCGCTCGGCGCCCGGGTCTATGCCGGAAAGGGAAAAGAGATCGGCGTCGCGCCGATCGAGCTCTCGGCGGCGGGCCACGCCTCGTGTCTGCGCCATCTCGCGCCGGATTTTCGCGTCCTGCACTGGCACGGCGACACGTTCGACCTGCCCGCTGGTGCGACGTGCCTTGCTTCAACGAGCCTGACACCGCATCAGGCCTTCAGCATGGGTGCGAAAATCCTGGGCCTACAGTTTCATATCGAGGCGGAAGCGGAACAGGCTGAACGCTGGCTGATCGGCCACACCTGCGAACTGACCGGTGCGAGTCTCGACGTGCCGCAGTTGCGGCAGGACATGCGCCGATTTCTACCCGAGGTCGCGCAGAAGAGCCGCGCCGCCATCGGCGAATGGCTGGATGGCGCGGCGCGTTGAGTGGCGAAGGGCGCTAGTTCGGCTTTGCGCGCGGCTTCTTCGGGGCTGCGGCGCGTCCCAGCACGGCCTCGCGGCCCGCGCCGAGAATCTCGTCGGAGAATTCGCCTGACCCGGCGACGCGCGACAACACCAGTGCGCCGGCCATGGTCGACAATGCTGCAATCGCCTGCGCACGCGCGACCTTGCGCGGCATTTCCGGGAGCTGGTCGGCGATCATCTCGATCATCTCGTCGAGCCTGGCTGCGAAGGCCCGGCGCGTCTTCGGACTTTCACGGGCGATCTCCGGGCCCAGGGTCGGCACGGCGCAGCCATGGCCGGGATCATCGCGATGGATCGTCGTCAGATAGGAATCGACGATCGTCGCAAAGCGCTTTTCCGGCGGGATCTGCTCTGCCAGCTTGCGCCAGCGCTCGGTGGCGCGGCCCATCGCATAGTTGAAGGCCTCGATCACCAGCGCCTCGCGGGAATCGAAATGGGCATAGAAGCCGCCATGGGTCAGCCCCGCCTCTTTCATCAGGTCGGCAACGCCGATGCCGTGCGCGCCCTTCTCACGCAGCCGCACGGATGCCTTCTTCACGATCCGCTCGTGAGTCTCCTGCTTGTGTTCTTTCGAATACCGCATGGCAATCCCATTAAATGTCTATAGTCATATAATAACACCCGTGCGGGAAAAAAGCTGCATCTATTTCGGTTTTGCAGCCTCTCCGATCATGGAAAAGGTTGCAGTCGCGTGCACTGCAAGATCACCTTTGCCGTTCCGCACAAAACCTTCGGTGTAGCTGGTCTGGCGTCCCAGCTTGATGATTTTACCTTCGGCTTGAATCGTTCCAGATTTGGCCGACAGCGGGCGCAAGTAAGTCAGCTTGAGGTCGAGCGTCACCGAGTTCTGGCCGACGGGCAGCATGGTCGAGATCGCGCAGCCCATCGCGGTATCGAGCAGCGCCGCGGCGGTTGCGCCGTGCAGCAACCCGATGGTGTTTTCCAGGCTCTCCTCCGCGTCCAGTTCCATCACGATCCGGCCCGGCTCGGCCACCGCCATGCGAAACCCGATCAATTTTGCAAAGGGCGGCGGCGGCAGGACGCCGTCGCGAATCCCCTGCATCGCCTCCAGCCCCGACATCCCCATCGCCCTCAGCGCCACCGGCCCCGGCGTCTGCCACTCGACCATCCGCTGCCGCCGCAGTTCCGGTGCGAACAGATCTGGGGATTCCAGGCGCGTAGCATTGGCGATGGCAGTCATGGCGATCTCCATTAAATGACGATCGTCATACTTAATGCAACCCTTGCTGCGGCGCAACCGGGCCTTGACAACAACCGCCTTTGCCCGGGAAGTGGCGCCATCCCGCCTGCCCGAGAACGAGAAAATCATGGAAATGCTCAGTCCCCATTGCGGTGTCGACCGCGACAGCCGCGGCGTCGTGCGCCTGACGATCTGCAACGCCGGCTCGCTCAATATTTTGAGCTCGGCCGTTACAGACGGCATCCGCGCGGGATTTGAAAGGCTCGCCCGCGACCGCGACATCCGCGCGGTCATCCTAGCCGGCCAGAGCGAAAAGAGCATGATCGGCGGCGCAGACATCAGGGAAATGGCAAGGCTCGACCAGAAATCGGCCGAAGCTTTCATTACGCGTCTGCGCGACCTCTGCGAGGCCATGCGCCATTTCCCTGCCCCCGTGATCGCGCGGCTGCCCGGGTGGTGTCTTGGCGGCGGGCTCGAAGTCGCCGCCGCCTGCGATTTCCGCATCGCCGCCCATGACGCCATGTTCGGCATGCCCGAGGTCAAGGTCGGCATTCCCTCCGTCATTCATGCCGCGCTGCTGCCGCGACTGATCGGCCAGGGCCGCGCCCGCTGGCTGGTAATGTCGGCAGAGAATATCGACGCACCGACCGCGCTCGCCTGGGGGCTGGTCGATGCCGTCGCCAAACCTGGCGACCTCGATCAAGCAGTCGAGCACACCGTAAAGGCGCTGCTGGAATGCGGCGCCGAGGCGCTGCGCATTCAGAAGGAATTGTGCCGCGGCTGGGAAGAACTGCCGCTGACCGAATCCGTCAGTCTCAGTGTCGCCGCGTTCGGAAAATCCTTCCAGTCCGGCGAGCCGCAGCGGATGATGCAGGGCTTCCTGGATCGTAAGAAGAAATAGGGCAGAGCGTCTTCAAGGATCGCCAGCCACCGGAAAAGTCGCGCGGCCGGGCAGCAGCCGCAACAGCATCACGCGGGGCGCCGCGGCCGGCCGCGCCTTTTCGCCTTTGCCTCGTAAATTGATCCGACCACGACAATTTCTCATGTCTGCCCGATATTGCATTTTTTGCGTTGCATCATATGATGAACGTAATCTCATAGATTCCATTCTGGAGCACTGTCCATGGCCGCCGATCCCGTCGTCATCGTTTCCGCCGCCCGCACCCCGCTCGGCCGCTTCATGGGCGAACTGTCGCCCTTTACCGCTCACAAGCTCGGCTCTCACGTGATCGGCGCGGCGCTGGAGCGCGCAAAACTCGCGCCCGAGAAGATCGACGAAGTGTTCATGGGCAACGTGCTGCCGGCGGGACAGGGCCAGGCCCCGGCCCGGCAGGCCGCCCGCGGCGCAAAGCTGCCGGACGCCACCGGCGCGACCACGGTCAACAAGGTCTGCGGCTCCGGCATGAAGGCGACCATGCTGGCGCACGACATCATCAAGGCCGGCTCCGCCGAGATCGTATTGTCCGGTGGCATGGAGAGCATGAGCAATGCGCCCTATCTGCTTTCCAAGGCGCGCGCCGGCTACCGAGCAGGCCATGACCGCATCATCGATCACATGATGATGGACGGCCTCGAGGACGCCTACGAGACCGGCCGCTCGATGGGCGACTTTGGCGAGGCGACCGCAGAGGCCTACCAGTTCACCCGCGCCGACCAGGACAAGTACGCGATGGAGACGCTGACCCGCGCCCGCAAGGCGGTGGAAGGCGGCGCCTTCAAGGCCGAGATCGCGCCGATCACGATTACCGAAAAGGCCGGCCCGCGCGTCATCGCCAATGACGAGCATCCGCTGAAGGTCGATCCCGCAAAAATTCCCGGCCTGAAGCCAGCCTTCCGCGCCAACGGCACCATCACGCCGGCCGCCTCCTCCGCCAATGCCGACGGCGCCGCCGCGCTCATTCTCACAAAGCGCTCGCTCGCCGATCGCAACAGTCTGCCCGTGCTGGCCGAGATCAAGGGCCACGCCACCCACAGCCAGGAGCCGCAATGGTTCACCACCGCGCCGATTCCGGCGATCCGCAAATTGCTTGACAAGGTCGGCTGGAGCGTCGGCGATGTCGACCTGTTCGAGATCAACGAGGCGTTTGCGGTAGTCGCGATGGCCGCCCAGCGCGATCTGGGAATCCCGCGCGAAAAGCTGAACATCAATGGCGGCGCCTGCGCGCTCGGCCATCCCATCGGCGCTACCGGCGCGCGGCTGATCGTGACACTGCTGCATGCGATGGAAGCGAACAATCTCAAGCGCGGCATCGCTTCGCTCTGCATCGGCGGCGGTGAAGCCACCGCGATCGCGGTCGAACGCGCCGTTCACTAGCAGCCGTCCGCGCATGTCCGAAAATGAGGGAAGTTAGCCATTTCGGACTGACTTCCCTCATGTCAGAATGTGCCGGTCATTCCGATCAATCGACATTCCCTTCCAGAGGCCCAATGATCTCGAACTGGCTCGCCGCCACGCTCGCCCGCCGCAACATTCACTACGGCTGGGTGATGGTCGGCGTCACTTTCCTGACCGCGCTGATCGCGGCCGGCACGGTCGGTGCCCCCGGCGTCTTCATCGTACCGCTGCAAAAGGAATTCGGCTGGACCACCGCCGAGATTTCCTCGGCGCTATCGATCCGCTTCATCCTGTTCGGGCTGATGGCGCCGTTCGCGGCCGCGTTGATGAACCGCTATGGCCTGCGCAATGTGGTGCTGGCGGCGCAGCTCATCGTGGTCTCGGGCCTGCTCGCCTCGCTCATGATGACGCAGGTGTGGCAGTTGATGCTGCTGTGGGGCGTCGTGATCGGGATCGGTACCGGCATGACCGCGCTGGTGCTGGGTGCCACCATTGCCGCGCGCTGGTTCGTGGCGCGCCGGGGCCTCGTGGTCGGCATCCTCACCGCCAGCGTCGCGACCGGGCAACTGGCGTTTCTGCCGCTGCTGGCGAGCCTGACCGAAAGCTTTGGCTGGCGCATCGCGTTGTCGCTGATCTGCATCATGCTCTGCTTCTCGGCGTTCATGGTGCTGCTGGTGATGCGCGACCGGCCGAGCGACGTCTCCTTGCGTCCCTTCGGCGACGAAGGCACCGAGCCGCTGCCTGCCCCGCCTCCAAGCAATGCGCCCATCGTGGCCGCTGCGCTGGGCGCGCTGCGCGACGCCTCCAAATCAAGCGTGTTCTGGATTCTGTTCGCCACCTTCTTCGTCTGCGGCGCCTCGACCAACGGCCTCGTGCAGGTGCACCTGATCCCGATGTGCCTCGATTTCGGCATCCCGCAGGTGCAGGCCGCAGGCCTGCTCGCCGCGATGGGTATTTTCGATTTCGTCGGCACCATCGTGTCGGGCTGGCTGTCCGACCGCTACGACAATCGCTATCTGCTGTTCTGGTATTATGGCCTGCGCGGCCTGTCGCTGCTATTCCTGCCGTTCACCGATTTCACCTTCTACGGCCTGTCGCTGTTCGCCGTATTCTACGGCCTCGACTGGATCGCCACCGTGCCGCCGACCGTGCGCCTTACCGCGCAGCGCTTTGGCGCGGAGCGCGCCAATCTGGTGTTCGGCTGGATTTTTGCCGGGCATCAGCTCGGCGCGGGCGCTGCGGCGTTCGGCGGCGGCCTGTCGCGTACGCTTTACGAGAGCTACCTGCCCGCCTTCTTCATCGCGGGTGCACTCTGCATCATCGCCGCGTTGATCGTGCTCGCGATCTCGCGGCCAGCACCGAAGCCGGCGGCGGCGGCCGCGTAGACAAGTGCCAGGGTGGGCAAAGGCGTTCTAGCGCCCCGCCCACGATGGCGACCTTCACGTCGAGTGTTGGGCATGCTGCCGCCTTGCTCTTCGAGCGAGGACGGTAACTCTGCCCGCGATTGCAGATGCTCCAAATGAATTCGCGATGATCTGGCGCAGTCCAGGCGCGGACCCTATGTTGCGGATATCGCCGCATCACATGCGAGAAACTCGTGCGGTGCCCAGCCTGCGTACGACCAGGAAAAAGGGGCATCGCCCGGTACCACGGATATCGCCGTGCATATGTTCGGACCGGCCGGGCGCCTTGCTGCCCTTGTGGTTGTAACCTCGGTGCTCCCGGCGCCGGCTCTGCCTCAAAATCGCGAGCTTCACTACGTCCAGAGCGGCGGGAAGCCGGCGGCAGCAGCAGAAACCTTGCAGAGTTCCATATTCGATCTGCGATTTCGTCGCGGTATCAGCCAGCGCGTATTGTACGTGTCACCAGCCGCGCCCGTCGCGGTTATCGTAATGCTCCCTGGGGGCACCGGCAAAATTGGCCTGAAAGCGAATGGCGAGGTCACCCACGGCGACAATTTTCTGGTTCGCACCCGCGACATCTGGGCACGGCACGGATATGCCGTGATCATTCCGGACACGATCGACAAATCCAGTCTGCGCGGCGATCGCAGCTCACTCCCATACGCCAAAATAGTCGTGCAACTGGCGAATTTTGCGCGATCGCAGGCGTCGGCTCCCGTTTTCCTTCTCGGGACGAGCCAGGGATCGATCGCTGCGATCGACGGCGCCGCACACGCGCCGCCGGGCCTGATTTCCGGCGTGATCCTCACGGAATCGGTATCCAGGATCGGCGGCAGCGGCGAATCGGTGTTCAGTGCCGCGCCGGAACAGGTTCGCGTGCCGGCTCTCATCGTCGCGAACAGGGCAGATCAATGCAACGTCGCGCCGCCCAGTGACGCGCCACGCATCGCCGCGGCGATGAAGAATTCTCCGGACGTGCATGTCGAGTATGTCGACGGCGGGAAAGACAGGTCGCCAAGGGCCTGCGGCTCCCTGACGCCACACGGCTACTATGGCATCGAAACCGAGGTTATCGATGTCATCGCGCATTGGATCGACAGCCATCGATGAACCGATCCGAGAACCTTAGCCGCCACCCGATGCCGCTTCCTTGCGCGGCGGGCGCCATCGCGACGATGGCGCTTACGGCCTGATGGCAAAATTCGTCGCCGGCCCGGGCGTGCGCAAGGGTTCAGCGAGGCGCGCGAACTCGCAGAGCAGCGAACGTGTCTTGCGGGGATCGATCACCTCCTCGACCCAGAACTTTTCGGCCGAGCGGAACGGCGAGCGCAGCTTGTTGAGCCGGTCCTCGATCTCCTTCAGCTTCGCGGCCGGATCGGACGCAGCGTCGATGTCAGCGCGATAGGCCGCCTCGATGCCGCCTTCCAGCGGCAGCGAGCCCCAATAGGCCGACGGCCAGGCATAGCGCATCGAAAAACGGTTGGCCGGCTGATGCACCACGCCGGCAACGCCAAAGGCGTTGCGCACGATGATGGTGCACCAGGGCACGGTGGTCTGGTTGACGGCGGCCATCGCCCGCACGCCGTGGCGGATGGTAGCCGCCTTCTCCGCATCGAGCCCGATCATGAAGCCGGGGCAGTCCATGAGATAGACGACCGGCAGATGGAAGGTTTCCGCAAAGTCGACCCAGCGCACGACTTTCTGGCAGGCTTCTGCCGTCCATGAGCCGCCATAGTGAAAAGGATCGCTCGCCAGCAGCAATATGGCGCGGCCTTCGAGCCGCGCGAGGCCCACGATGATCGGCTTTCCGAAATTGGAACTGACTTCGAAGAACGAGCCCTTGTCGACGACGGCGTCGATGATCGGCCGCATCTTGTAGACCTGCCGGCGGCTGCGCGGCACCGCCTTCATCAACGACTCTTCCGAGCGCTCGGGATCATCGTTGCAAGCCGTGGTTGGCGGCAGATCGAAAACCGACGGCGGCAAATAAGAGAGGAAGCGCCTTGCGCACTCAAACGCCTCTTCTTCGGTCTCGACCGCTTGATCTATCGCGCCGGCACGGGTCTGAATGTCCGCGCCGCCGAGCTCTTGCTTTGTCAGGTCCTGACCGAGCCGCTTCACCACCGGCGGTCCTGCGACGAACATCGCCGAGCTCTTGGTCATGATCGAATAGTGCGTCGCCGCCAGCCGCGCGGCGCCGAGGCCGGCGACCGAGCCGAGGCCAAGGCCGACCACCGGCACGCGCGCCATGTTCGCCGTCGTGTACCAGTACCAGCGCGTGCCGCCGACGCCTCCGGGCAGGTTGGCCGCCCCTTTGGTCTCGATCGTCTTCACCGAGCCGCCGCCGCCGGAACCTTCGATCACGCGGATGATCGGCAGGCGGAAATCATGCGCCATCTCTTCGGCCATCAGCGGTTTTGCGGAGATCGATGCATCGGCCGAACCGCCGCGCACGGTAAAATCATCGCCGACCACCACCACCGTGCGGCCGTCGATGCGCCCGCGGCCGAACACGCAATTGGCCGGCGTCAGATGTTTGAGTTCGCCCTGTTCGTCGTATTCGCCGATACCGGAGATCGCGCCGATCTCGTGAAAGCTCTTTTGATCTACCAGCTTGTCGATGCGCTCACGAACGGTGAGCCGGCCCTGGTCGCGCTGCCGCTTGACCTTGTCAACGCCTCCCATCTCGCGCGCGAACGCTTCGCGCCGGGCGAGGTCGTCGAGCTCCGGCTTCCAGTTCATTCGTATCCTCCGTCTTGATTATTTTATTGTTGTTATGGGCGGGCACGGTAATCGATTTTCTTTCCAGCCGGTTGGTGAAGATGTCGCCTTCGCCCTCGAGCAGCGCACCGACGGCGGATGCCAGATCCAGCATGCGCGGCGCCGCTTCCTTGTGGATCCGCTTCTCGTCATACATCGCCGAGAGAAGACCGATCGTGACCACGACATAGGTCTGGTATTGCGGCGACCACAGCGGCACGGCGCAGCCGTTGATATGCGGGCTCCAGGTGCCGAACGCGGTGACGTAGCCTTGTTCGCGCAGGCTGCGGCGGTTGGCCTCGATGCGCGATCGCGCCAGCTTTGCGGCGTCCGGCGTCTCACGCCCCATTTCGTTGATCAGGGCGTCGCCAACCTCTGGCGCAAGCGCCGCGAGATAGGCGCTTCCCGCCGCCGTGCTCGCCATGCTGATGCGGCTGCCGGTGCTCTCATGCAACCCCAGCGCATTCGCCGCGCGCGCATATTCGAGATAGACGAGATGAAAGCGGTCGGGGATCACGAAGCCGACCGTGCCCGGCAGATGTTCGGCGACATCCTGTAGCCGCAACCGGATCAGGTTGCGAAGCTGGAGCCCCTTCATCATCGAAGTGCTCATCGCCACCGCGCTCGGCCCGATGCGATATTTCTGGTCGCGCGGCAGGTAGACCAGTTGCCCCATGCGCGTCAGCGTATGCGTCAGGCGCGACACCGTCGAGCGCGGCAATCCGCAGCGGTTTGAAATCTCGAGATTGCCGAGCCGCGCCTCGTGCCCCTCGAAGCAGCGCAGCACATCGAATGCGCGCGACACCACCTGAATGACGTCGCCCTCACCTGCCAGATCGCTGGCGAGCATTCCCTGCTTGCTTAGCCGCTCCGAGCGCCTTCCCATGGCATGGCTCCCATTCCGTCATGCGGAATAAAATTCCACTTGCAGAACAAGCTACCTCAGGCAATCTGCGGCCACAACAAAAAGCCGTTTGCGAGATCGCTCTCGATAAGCGGTGCAGGGAGTGGCATGCCAGATATCAAGGTCGTGACGGAAGTGGCGGGACGCATCTGCGCGCTTCCGGTCGAGGTCGGCGGCGCTGTCGGCGACGGTGACGACGTCGCATTCGTTGAAGCGATGAAGATGGAAATCCCGGTCGCCTCGACCGCAGCGGGAAAAATCAAAACGATACTTGTGAAGATTGACGATGTGGTTGCCGAAGGTCAGGCGATCGCGATCGTCGAAACGTAAACGCGCGAGCATTAAACTTCTGGTCGGTGGAGTTCCGCGACAATTGGCTCTTTGTCGCAAGAGACTATCGATAGACTATCGACCATTGTCCGATAGCCGGGTCGTTGCCATCGATTTTGCGCGATGACATGATCCGGCCAACACCAAAAACATCTTTCGCACAGCGAAATAAGGGAGAAAAACATGATCCATCGAATGATGGCGCTGGCGCCTGCTGCTCTTGCGGGCATTTCATTAGTCACTTTTTCTGCGGCGCACGCCGACGACGTCAAGCTGCCGCCGACGATGGCGATGACCGCCTACGATACCGGCACGGCCGGGTTCAACATCACCGTCGGCGTCGGCAAGATGATGAAGGACAAGTACGGCAGCGACGTGCGCGTGCTTCCGGCGGGCAACGACGTCGCCCGCCTCGCGCCGCTGCGCGCCAAGCGGGCGGTCGCGTCCGCCATGGGATCGGGCACCTATTTCGCGCAGGAAGGCGCGTTCGAGTTCGGCGCCAAGGAGTGGGGACCACAGCCCGTGCAGCTCATCCTGTCGTCGGTCGACTGCAATTGCGGTTCGCTCGGCGTTGCCGCCGATGCCGGCGTCAAGGAAGTCAAGGACCTCAAAGGCAAGCGCGTTGGCTTTGTCGTCGGCTCACCCGCACTGAACCAGAATTCGCTGGCGGTGCTGGCGTTCGGCGATCTGACGAAGAATGACGTCAAGGCCGTCGAGTTTGCGAGCTACGGCGCGATGTGGAAGGGTCTCGTCAACAATGATGTCGACGCTGCCTTCGGCACGACCATCACCGGGCCGGCGAAGGAAGCCGAGACATCTCCACGCGGCCTGATGTGGCCGCCGCTGCCGAAGAGCGACACCGCCGGATGGGAACGCATGAAGAAGGTCGGCTCCTTCTTCTTCCCGCAGGTCGCGACCTGCGGCGCCGGCATCTCGCCGCAGAAGCCGATCGAGCTCGGCAATTACCCCTACCCGATCTTCGTCGCCTATGCCTCGCAGCCGGCGGACCAGGTCTATTCGATCACGAAAGCGATGATCGACGGCTATGACGCCTACAAGGATTCCGCGCCCGGCGCCGGCGGCCTTGGCGCTGCCCGCCAGACCAAAAACTGGGTCGTCCCGGTGCATCCCGGCGCGGTGAAGGCGCTCAAGGAAGCCGGCCACTGGAGCGACGAGCAGGAAGTTCATAACAACGCTTTGTACAAGCGCCAGGAAGTGCTGGCCGCGGCGTGGGCGGCCTACACCAAAGCCAATCCGCCATCGGACGATGCCGCCTTTCTGGATGGCTGGATGAAGTCGCGCGGCGATGCGCTTGCGAAAGCCAAGATGCCGAACGGGTTTGAGTAAGGATCTGCTCAAGCCGAACACCATGCTGGGGGTCGATGATGTCCGTATCTGATAGCGCCGCGGTGGCAGCGCCCAAGAAGATCGAGTTCGCCGACCCTCACGCCACCGATGCCGCCGGTAATATGCAGGAGGCGGAAGTCACGCGCGTGCGTACCTTGCGCGGCGTGTGGCGATGGGCGCTGATCGTCGCCACCGCCGCCACCATCCTGCTCTGCATCAACCAGCAATTCTCGCTCCGGTTCTTTGTCGGCTACACCCAACTCAATACGGAATACTTCTACCTTTTGATTGCGCTGATGCTGCCGTTCACATTCCTGATCTTTCCGGGAACGGCGAATGCGCCGCTCGACCGCATTCCCTGGTACGATCTCGTCTTCTTCGTTCTCACATTCGGCTCCGCCATCCTCCTGATGCGGACCGTCCGAAAGGCGGCAGAGGCCGGTTGGGAATTCGGCGGCGCGCCGACCTCGGTGATCGTCGCCGGCCTCATCATGTGGATCGTGCTGATGGAAGCGCTGCGCCGCACCGGCGGCTGGAGTCTTTTGCTCAGCGTGTTTCCCTTCACGGTCTATCCGCTGTTCGCGGATGCCAGATGGCTCGGCCCGTTCCGCGGCACCGAGTCGACGCTCGAACAGGCGATCTCCTATCACGTCCTTTCGGGCGAAAGCCTGCTCGGCATTCCGATCCAGGCTTTTGCCGACACCGTGATCGGCTTTCTGGTGTTCGGCACCGCGCTGATGATGACCGGCGCCGGAAAGTTCTTCATCAACATTGCCTTTGCGCTGTGCGGCACGTTCCGCGGCGGCGCGGCGAAAGTCTGCATCTTCGCCAGCGGCCTGCTTGGCATGATGTCGGGCTCGATCATTTCCAACGTGCTGACTGCCGGCACCATGACGATACCCGTCATGAAGAAGAGCGGCTTTCGCGCCTCCTATGCCGGCGCGATCGAGGCCTGCGCCTCGACCGGCGCCGTGCTGGCGCCGCCGGTGATGGGCGCAACCGCCTTCGTGATCGCGCAGTTTCTCAACGTCAGCTATGCCGAAGTCGCCGTTGCCGCGATCATCCCGGCGGCGCTGTATTATGTCGGTCTGTTCATGCAGGTCGATTCCTATGCGGCCCGGCACAATCTGAAGGGCATTCCGCGCTCCGAGCTGCCGAAGGTCTGGGACACCATCAAGGAGGGCTGGTACTACGTCTTCGTCATCGCGCTTCTGATCGTGATGCTGCTGTACTTCAAGCGCGAGAGCCATGCACCGTTCTTTGCCACCGCGCTGCTGCTGGTGCTGAACCAGACCTTTTCCAAAGACACGCGCTGGACTTTTTCGACCATCAACAAGTTCCTCGAGGTCAATGGCCGCACCTTCGTGGAGCTGGTCGGCATCCTCGCCGGATGCGGCCTCCTGATCGGCGCCTTCTCCATGACCGGCGTGGTCTCGAGCCTCGCCAACGACCTGCTTCGCCTTGCCGGCGACAACGCCTTCCTGTTGCTTGCGATGTGCGCCTTCACCAGCCTGGTCCTTGGCCTCGGGCTGACGACGACGGCCTGCTACATTTTCCTCGCCATTCTGGTGGCGCCGGCGCTGGAGAAGCTCGGCCTCAACCGGATGGCGGTGCACATGTTCATCTTCTACTGGGGCATGCTGTCTTCAATCACACCGCCGGTCGCCATTGCCTCGTTCGCCGCCGCCGGCATCGCCGGCTCGCCCGCGATGAAAACGGGATGGGAATCGATGTGGGTCGGCAGCATCATCTATTTCATTCCGTTCTTCTTCGTGCTGAACCCGGCGCTGGTGCTGCAAGGACCGGACCCCTATCTCGCGGGCCTCGGCCTGATGCTGCTCGCCGGCATCGGCACGCTGTTCATCTGCGGCGGTATTCAGGGCTACCAGGCCTTTGTCGGCGATCTCAGCCGCACCGGCGCGCTGGAATGGCCGCTGCGGGTGTTGCTGGTGATTGGCGGCTTCGTGCTGGCCACGCCCGGCGGCGGCATCAATCCGCTGTCGCAAATGCAGATCACGGCGCTGGGCCTTGCAATCCTCGCACCCACGGTTCTGGTCGCGCTGATCCTCATCCGTCGCCAGCCTGTGCCGAGCCAGTTGCGAACTCCCTGATTGCGGTGCACAACGGGAGGCGATGAACGCCTCCTCTGCCACGACTTCGGCCCCGATGTCCGCCATGCCTTCGGCAACGGGCTGGGCCAGCTCAAAACCGCCTTTGCTGCGGTTTCTCGACCGCTGCCACGCGCAATTCGCCACCGAGGATGACGGCGCGGTCGCCGATTACATTCCCGAGCTCGGCAAGGCCGATCCTGCCCATTTCGGTATCAGTCTCGCCACCCTCGACGGCCATGTCTACGAAGTCGGCGACACCAAAATCCCTTTCACGATCCAGTCGATCTCAAAACCCTTTGTGTTTGCGCTGGCGCTGGACACGCTCGGAGCCGCCAAGGTCGAAAGCGCGATCGGCGTCGAACCCTCCGGCGATCCCTTCAATTCGATCCGGCTGAATGCGGAAAATCATCCGTTCAACCCGATGGTCAATGCCGGCGCGATCGCCTGCTCCGGCCTGATCCACGAGGCCAAGGGCGACGGCGCATTCGAGTATATCCGGCAGGCGCTTGGCCGCTTTGCCGGCCGCGAGCTCGGCGTGGATGAAGCCGTCTATGCCTCCGAGAGCGCGACCGGCGACCGCAACCGCGCGATCGGCTATCTCCTGCGCACCAATGCCGTGCTCAAGGATCGGGTCGATCTGGTGCTATCTGTCTATTTCCGGCAATGCGCCGTGCTGGTGACTGCGCGCGACATCGCGGTGATGGCGGCCACGCTTGCCAACCGCGGCGTCAATCCCGTCACCGGCGAGCAGGTGATGACGCCTTACGCGATCTCCCGCACGCTCTCGGTGATGACGTCGTCAGGCATGTACGATTATGCCGGCGAGTGGATCTACCGCGTCGGCATTCCCGCCAAGAGCGGCGTCGGCGGCGGCATATTGGCCGCCCTGCCGGCGCGGCTTGGGCTCGGCAGCTACTCGCCAAAACTCGACAAGCACGGCAACAGCGTGCGCGGCATCAAGGTATGCGAGGCGCTGTCTTCGCATTATGACCTGCACATGCTCAACCGCAGCGACGATGCGCGCAACAGCATCATCGCCGACTACGACATGGGCAGGAACCCGTCGCGGCGCAGCCGCCGCGCGCATGAGCAACAAATCCTGGCCGCGCATCGCGATGAGGTCCGCGTCATCGAACTGGTCGGCACGCTGTCGTTTTCCAATGTCGACTACGTCTCGCGTCAGCTCGCCTCAAAACCGCGGCCGCAATTCGTGATCTTCGACCTGCGCCGCGTCACCTCGCTCACGCGTGCCGGCGCCCGCCTGGTGACGGAAGAATTCCGCGAACTGGCGGCGCACCGCGTCACCGTGGTCCTGTCCGGCGTCAAGCGCGGATCCCGCGAATGGCAGATCATCACCGAATGGACCGCCGGCATCTCCAACGTGCGCGATTTCTACCTGCTCGACACCGCGATCGAATGGGCCGAAGACCAGATCGTCTACCGCTATGGCGGCGCCATCGATTTTCACGACACCACCGAACTATCCGAGCAGCCCCTGCTCGCCGGGCTGACACCGGAAGAACTGACCGACCTCGCCTCGGTCGGCATGGTCAGGCATTACAAGGCCGGCGAAAAGATCATCTCGGCTGGAGAGGCTGCCACCTCGCTGTACTTCCTGCGCAGCGGCGCCGTTCATATCACGCTGCCCGACGGCGTGCGCCTGGCGACACTCACCGCCGGCATGGCCTTTGGCGAGATGGCGCTACTGGAATCGCACCGTTCCGCCGACGTGACGGCCGACATGGCCGCAACCGCTTTCGAAATTCCGTTGCGGGATTTCGACCGTTTTCGCAAGCAGCACCCGCGCGCCGGCGAAGCCGTCATGCGCAACCTCGCGCAGCTCCTCGCCGACCGCCTGATCGTCGCCAACACCAAGGTGGACTTGCTGACGTCGTACTGAGGGGCGCCGGGGGTCCTAGACACAAAAACTCGAAAACAACCCCATGCACAGTAGCGCTAGGGGTATCTGGTTACTGACCAGACTTGCCGCGCCCGGCCTTCTCGCTCGCGCGGCGCATCGCGTCGGCGAAGGCCCCACCCGCGGCTTGCTGCGGCGCCTGCTTGCGTGGCGACGAGGACGTCTTCGCCGAGGTGGCCGTGCTCTTCGTCTGCTGCCCGCTCTTGCCGGCGGGCTCGTCGTCAAGCCGCAGCGTCAGCGAGATGCGCTTGCGGGCCACTTCAAGGTCCAGCACCTTGACCTTGACGATGTCGCCCGGCTTGACCACCTCGCGCGGGTCCTTGATGAAGTTCTTCGACATCGCCGAGACATGCACCAACCCGTCCTGATGGACGCCGATGTCGACAAAGGCGCCGAATGCGGCGACGTTGGTCACCGTGCCCTCCAGGATCATGCCGCGCTTGAGATCGCTGATGGTCTCGACGCCCTCCTTCAAGGTGGCCGTCTTGAACGCCGGACGCGGATCGCGGCCGGGCTTTTCCAGCTCCTTCAAGATATCGGTCACCGTTGGCAGGCCGAACGTATCGTCCACGAAGGCCTGCGGCTTCAACTGGCGCACGGCATCGCTGTTGCCGATCAGCGCCTTGATGTCGCTTTTGGTCGCTTCCAGAATCCGCCGCACCACCGGATAGGCTTCCGGGTGCACGCCGGATGCATCGAGCGGGTCCGTGCCGCCATTGATGCGCAAAAATCCCGCGCATTGCTCGAACGCCTTGGGACCGAGCCGCGGCACATCCTTCAGCGCCTTGCGCGACTTGAACGGTCCGTTGGCGTCGCGATGCTGCACGATGCTCTGCGCGAGCCCCGCGCCGATGCCCGACACCCGCGCCAGCAGCGGCGCGGATGCGGTGTTGGCGTCCACACCGACGGCGTTGACGCAGTCTTCGACCACTGCGTCGAGCGAGCGCGCCAGTTTGGATTCACCGAGATCGTGCTGATATTGCCCGACACCGATCGCCTTCGGGTCGATCTTCACCAGTTCGGCCAATGGGTCCTGCAACCGCCTTGCAATCGACACCGCACCGCGCAGGGTGACGTCGAGCTCCGGCAACTCTTCCGAGGCAAAGGCCGAGGCCGAATAGACCGAGGCGCCCGCCTCCGAGACCACGATCTTCGACATCTTCAGGTCGGGCAGCAGCTTCACCAACTCCGTCGCCAGCTTGTCGGTCTCGCGCGAAGCGGTGCCGTTACCGATCGCGATCAGGTCGACCCGGTGGGTGACCGCGAGTTTGCCGAGCGTCGCCAGCGCCTCGTTCCACTGCCGCTGCGGCTCATGCGGATAGACCGTCGTGGTCGCCACCACCTTGCCGGTGGCATCGACCACCGCGACCTTGACGCCGGAGCGGTAGCCGGGATCGAGGCCCATGGTGACGCGCGCGCCGGCCGGCGCCGCGAGCAGCAAATCGCGCAGGTTCGAGGCAAATACGCGCACCCCTTCCGTCTCCGCCGCGGTCCACAACCGCATGCGCAGATCGATGTTGAGATGCACCTGGATCTTGGTGCGCCACGCCCAGCGCGCCGTTTCGATCAGCCAGCGGTCGCCGGCGCGGCCCTGATCCGAAATGTTGAAGCGCTGCATGATCTTCAGCTCCGGCGCGGCCGGCACACCGGCGACCGGCGGCTCCCGCTCGGGCTGGATCTGCAATTCCAGTATCTCTTCCTTCTCGCCGCGGAACATCGCGAGGATGCGGTGCGACGGCAGCTTGTGCAGCGGCTCGCTGAAGTCGAAATAATCCTTGAACTTCTCGCCCTCGGTCTTCTTGCCCTTGCGGACCCCCGAGATCATCTTGCCGTCCGACCATACCTGTTCGCGCAGCGCGCCGATCAGGTCGGCGTCTTCAGCGAATTTTTCCACCAGAATGGCGCGCGCGCCCTCGAGCGCAGCGGCAGCGTCGGGCACTTCCTTCTCAGTGTTGATGAATCCGGCGGCGACCGCTGTCGGATCACTCTGCGGCTGCGCGAGCAGCAAATCGGCCAGCGGCTCGAGTCCTGCTTCCTTCGCGATCTCGGCCTTGGTGCGGCGCTTCGGCTTGAACGGCAGATAGATGTCTTCCAGACGCGCCTTGTTGTCGGCGGCAAGGATGGCCGCTTCCAGCGCGGCATCGAGCTTGCCCTGCTCGCGGATCGAATCGAGGATCGCCGTGCGGCGCGCTTCGAGCTCGCGCAGATACGTCAGGCGCTCTTCCAGCGTGCGCAGTTGCGCATCATCCAGGGCACCGGTGATCTCCTTGCGGTATCGTGCGATGAACGGGACGGTCGCCCCGCCGTCGAGCAACGTGACGGTCGCTTCGACCTGCTGCTCGCGCACGCCGAGTTCCTGGGCAATCTTGCCGAAAATATTTGCCACGCGATACCTTCCAAAGTGTCGCCGCGACTCTACCACGTCAGCGGGACGCCGCTTATGGACCATCCCCGCGCAGCCGATCAAGGCAGCGGGCGAAAGATTTTAATCTGTGGATCGGTCCTCTCGGTCAGCCACAACGCCCTGAGAAAACACAGCGAGATAAGGGTGGATTGATGGCCTTCCAATGTGTAAACGGACGCTCCCTCCGGAGCTCCCATGTCAATCTGCGGCCTTGATTTCGGAACGTCGAATACGACGCTCGGCACCATCGATGGCTCTGAGCCCGTTCTGACGGCACTGGAGGCGGCTCAGACCGCAATTCCGAGTGCGATCTTCTATGAGGCCGACGGCGGCGTCCGGATCGGCCGCAGGGCCGTCGAAGCCTATGTCGAAGGCGTTTCCGGCCGCCTGCTGCGGAGCCTCAAATCCGTGCTCGGAACGTCGCTCATCGACTAAACCACGCGGCTCGGGCGCGAGCGGCGCAGCTTCCGCGACGTGATTGCCTCCTATCTCGGCGCGGTCAAACGCCGCGCCGAGCAGGCCAACGGCCGCGAGCTTCGCCATGTCGTTCATGGCCGCCCCGTGCACTTCGTCGACAATGCGCCGGACGCCGACCGCAAGGCGGAAGAAACCCTGCGAACGATAGCCAAGGGAATCGGCTTCGAAGACGTCACGTTCCAGTACGAGCCGATTGCGGCGGCGCTCGACTACGAGCGGCAGATCGCATCCGAAGAGATCGCGCTGATCGCCGACGTCGGCGGCGGCACATCGGACTTTTCGATCGTGCGCCTCGGCCCCGCACGCCATGGCAAGACCGATCGCGCGAGCGATATTCTGGCCAACGATGGCGTGCGCATCGGCGGCACCGATTTCGACCGTCAGCTCAGCCTCGGCGTGGTGATGCCGCTGTTCGGCTTCGGCAGCCCCATGAAGCGCGCCGGGCTCGACGTGCCCTCCAGCTATTTCCACGACCTCGCAACGTGGTCGAGCATCAACCGCATGTATGAACCGCGCGTACTTGCCGATATCCGCCAGGTGCGGCAGGAGGCCACTCAACCGGACCTGCTCGACCGGCTGATCCGCGTGATCCACGAACAGCGCGGCCACACGCTGGCCATGGAAGTCGAGGACGCCAAGATTGCGCTTTCCGAGAAGCCGCGATCCGAGATCCCGCTCGCATGGGTCACGCCGGGACTTAACGCCGCCATCAATCGGCCCGACCTCGTCGGTCACACCAAGCAGCTCGCTGCCCGCATATCGGCTCGCGTCAAGAACTGCCTGGTTCAGGCCGGACTGAAGGCCGACGCGATCGACGCCGTGTTCCTGACCGGCGGCTCCGTCAGGCTTGCCCATGTTCGCAAGGCGATCGTCAAGGCCGTGCCGACGGCCCGTGTGGTCGAAGGCGACATCTTCGGGGCCGTCGGAAAGGGACTGACACTGGAAGCCTTGCGACGATACGGGCCTTTGAACTGAGCCAATCAGCCGACCACTTCCGTCACCGGCTGCATGTCGACGGCAAACGTCTCCAGGAATTTCGACGTCATGATGTAGAAGCCGACCGAAAGCTGCAATTCGACCAATGCACCCGGCGTCAGCTTTGAGGCAATCGCCTTGAAGGTGGTATCGGTCGGCTTGGGCAGCTTGACGATCTCGTCGGTGAAGGCGAGCGCCGCGCGCTGCACCTCGTTGAAGCAGGTTGCTGCTTGCCAGTTCTCCAGCGCCTCGTTCTGTTCATCGGTAACGCCGACGCCCCTGCCGATCCGCTTATGCGCCACGACCTCGTAGGGCGCCTCGCACAAAATGCCGGTCCGCGTGATCGCGAGTTCCCGCACGATCGGATCGAGCTCGCCGCGGCTGCGGATCGCACCGCCGAGCCGGCAATATTGCGAGAGATAGCTCGGCGAATGCGCCATCATGCGGAAGATATTGGCGTTGCGGTTCTTGCCGAGCAATTCGCGGGTGCGATCGTTGTAATTGGCGGGATCGCTGTAGTCGATGCGGGCCATTTCTCACCTTGTTTCTTGGTCTTCTGATTTTTGAAAGCCGGATCATGCCCTGCGCTTGGCAGGGGTTCAACGGCCGGTCGGCCATCATCTGCGCGAAAAGTTCCTTAACGCGCGCAAAATATGGTTGCACACGAGCCAAATTGCCGCCGCAAAGGTGTTCGACCCTGAGACGGTCGATATTTGCCCGAGTGGGGACTCATCAAGGGCGGATCATCGTCGAGGGGTGTTCCGAGTACCAAATCTGGCCATCGTAAGCGCGTCTCGCGCCACGATGAGTCTTGCCCAAAAGAGCGGACCGAAGGCCGAAGCAGGCCCAAGTCTAGGGAGAGAGATATGAAAGCAGCCACCAAAAGGGCGGCCTCGGAAGCGGTTGCCCAAATGCTGGCCGTCACCGCGATGCTCGTCATCGCAAGTGTAGTGTTTTATTGGAGGTGATCGCGGCCCACCGCCGTCATTGCGAGCGAAGCGAAGCAATCCAGCTTTGCCGCACGAAGAAAAGCTGGATTGCTCGTCGCTTCGCTCCTCGCAATGACGACGAAACTCACTTCGCCTTCTCGAAAAACGGCACCAGCCTTCCCGCAAACTGCGTGAACCGCGCGGCGACCCTGTCGCCTATCGCGAGACCGTTCTCGCCATGGCCCATCATGCGAAAACCCTCGGCCGCATCCACCAGCAGGATGTTGTAAGGGACATGCGCCCGGGTCTCCGGCGTCGCGGCGCGGCAGACCAGCGAGGCCGCATACACGATGCCCTCGCCGCTGGCACGCTTCTGCACCGGGCTCGGCGCGCCGCAAGCGGCGCAAAAGCTGCGGCGGAAATATTGCCTGGCGCCGCAGGCGGCGCAGTCCTGATAGACAATCGCCTCCGCGCCCATGGTCCAGTCCGCGAGTTTTTCGTTCATCGCACCCGCTCCAGGAACATGCTGACATGCGACGACAGCACGCCGCCGTCGCCATGCAGCAGCGCGATCGAGGCATCGCGGACCTGACGGTTATCAGCGCGCCCCGTCATCTGTAGATGGGTCTCGACCAGATGCGCCATTGCGCCGCCGACGCCGCAATGGCCGTAGCTCAAAAGCCCGCCATGGGTGTTGAGCGGCACTTCTCCATCGCGGCCGAAATAACCGGCGCGCACCCGCGCCGCGGCTTCGCCGCGTTTCGCAAGCCCGAGATCTTCCAGCAGCATCGCCAGCGTGATGGTAAAGCTGTCGTAGACCGCGGCGTAGCGCACATCGGAAATCGCCAGGCCCGAGGCAGCCTTGGCCTTGGCGATGGACATCTCGGCACCGAGCTCGCTCAAGGCGGGCATCGCCGTAACGTGCTGATGGGTATGCGCCTGCGCGCAGCCGCGCACGCGGATGCCGGCCTCGCCGGTCCGTTCGCGGCTGACGATGAACGCCGCGCCGCCATCCGACACCGGACAGCAATCGAGCAGCTTTAGCGGCATCGCCACCGGCTTCGAAGCCATCACATCGGCGACCGTGATCGGTTCGTGAAACTGCGCGCCGGGATGGGCGCGGGCATGGCGGCGCATCAGCACGGCAAATTCTGCGAGGTCTTCCTGCGTCACGCCGTATTCATGCATGTAGCGCGAGGCGACGAGGCCGTAATAGGCCGGGATCGTCGGTCCGAGCGAGACTTCGTACTCGGGGTGCCCGACCTGCGCCAGCGCCTGGATCGAGGCATCGCGGCTTTGTCCGGTCAACCGGTTCTCGCCCGATACCACGAGCACATGTCTTGCGACGCCGCTATCAACGAGGTGATGCGCCAGCATCGTCATCGCGAGCCCGGTGGCGCCGCCGACCTGCACCGCATGCGCGTAGGACGGACGGATGCCGAAATGCTCGGCGAAGACAGTGGCGAGCATGATGTGCGGCGAGACCGTGCTGTAGCCACACAAGACGCCATCGATGTCGGAGCGCTTGAGCCCGGCATCGGCGATGGCCATGGCGGCGGCCTTGCTCATGAGGTCGAGCGAGGACGAGCCTTCGTGTCTGCCGTACGGTGTAAGCCCGACGCCGGCGATGTAGCTCATCGCGAGGGACGCTCCGTTCTCTCGTCATTCCGGGGCGCGCCACTTGGCGCGGGCCCGGAATCCATAACCACGATCGGGAGTATGGATTCCGGGCTCGCGCTACGCGCGCCCCGGAATGACGAACCGAGAGAGCGCGCCCTCATCTCAATACGACTTCGGCAAGCCCAACACTTTCTCAGCGATAAAACTGAGAATGAGCTGCGGGCTGATCGGAGCGATGCGGGGGATCAGCGATTCCCGCAGGTAACGCTCGACGTGATATTCCTTAGCGTAGCCGAAGCCGCCATGGGTCATCACCGCCTGCTCGCAGGCGTGGAATCCCGCTTCCGCCGCCAGATACTTTGCGGCGTTGGCGGCCGGACCGCACGGCAAGCCCTGGTCGTATTGCCATCCCGCGCGCAGCACCATTAGCCAGGCGGCTTCCAGCTCCATCCAGTTCTTCGCCAGCGGATGCTGGATCGCCTGGTTCATGCCGATCGGCCGGTTGAAAACGATGCGGCTCTTGCCGTAGGCGGCGGCGCGCGACAGCGCGATCTGCCCCAAACCCACCGCTTCCGCCGCGATCAAAATCCGTTCTGGATTCATGCCGTGCAGGATGTATTCGAAGCCGCGGCCTTCTTCGCCGAGACGGTCCTCCAGCGGGATCTCGAAATTCTCGAAGAACAGCTCGTTGGAATCGACGGGCTTTCGGCCCATCTTCTCGATCTCATGCACAGTGACGCGCTGCTTGTCGAAGTCGGTGTAGAACAGGCTTAGCCCCTGCGTCGGCGTCTTCACCTCTTCCAGCGGCGTGGTGCGCGCGAGCAGCAGAATCTTGTTGGCGACCTGCGCGGTCGATATCCACACCTTCTGGCCGTTGACGATGTATTTGTCGCCCTTGCGCACCGCGCGCGTTTTCAACTGCGTGGTATTGAGACCGGTGTTCGGTTCGGTCACGGCAAAGCAGGACTTGTCGCGGCCGTCGACGATTCCCGGCAGCATGCGGTGGCATTGCTCCCTGGTGCCGAATACGACGACCGGATTGAGCCCGAACACGTTCATATGCACGGCCGAGGCGCCGGACATGCCGGCGCCGGATTCCGCAATCGTCCGCATCATGATTGCGGCATCCGTGATGCCGAGACCGGAGCCGCCGAACTCCTCGGGGATGCAGATGCCGAGCCAGCCGGCATCCGCCAGCGCCTTGTGGAAGTCGGCGGGATAGCCGCCTTCCTTGTCCTTTTTCAGCCAATAGGCATCGTCAAAGCGCGAGCAGATTTTGCCGACCGCGTCGCGGATCGATTCCTGGTTGGCCGAGAGTGCAAAATCCATTTGTCCGCTCCTCTGTGCCGCCGACGGTATGCCGCCCGCTACTGAAGCACCATCTCTACCCGGCGATTGCGCGCGCGGCCGGCGTCGGTCGCGTTGTTGCCAAGCGGCGCGTAGCTCGCAACGCCTGCTGCCGACAGCCGTTTGCCGTCCACCTTGTAGGCCGTAGCCAGGGTATCGACGACCGTCTGGGCCCGCGCCTTTGACAGCGCGAGGTTGGACTCGAGCGAACCCTGATTGTCGGTGTGCCCGACGATATGCACCTTGAGCGAGGCGTCGGCCTGGAGCACCTTTGCCATCTGATCGAGTTGCGGCTTCGATTCCGGCTTGATGACGGCCTTTCCGGTGTCGAAGTAGAGGCCGTACAGCGCGACCTTGCCTTCAGCCTGAAGTCCCTTCGTCAACGCACCGGCGTCGACGACGACGTTGCCGGTCTCCATCACCTTGGGTTCGACGATCTCGACGACCGTAGCGACGTATTTATCGGCCAGCGCGATCGTCCCCGGCTTCGCCGAGAGCACCGCGACATGCAGCGTCGTGCCCGATGCGTTCACCGTGCCGTACCAATAGCGCTCGGTCCCGGAGGTTTGCCACTGCTGTAGCAGGGTGATCGGGCTCCAGCCCTCCAACTGGGCTTTCGGCAGCGACGGGTTGGCCGGCACTGCGCGAAACTGTACGAAGTTGCGTGAGCCGCAGTCCTCGGCGCAGCCGTCGCGCCTCACCGCGCCGGCGCGCTCCAGCGCCTGCTCGTAATTGCGCTGCACCTCCAGCACCGACTTCCCGCCGGGGGCAAGATAGAACAGGCGCGTCACGCGGCCCTCGACCCGCACGACCTCGCCGCTGTTCAGGGGGATGCCGACCTGGTCGAAATTTTTGGCATCCTGCGCGACCAGCCAGGAGCCGGTATAGCGGCTGATCAGCGCGTGGTCGCGCGCATCGGGAGCGTCGGCCGGCATGGCGGCAAGGGCAATGACGGGTGCGGCGAACGAGAGGCCGAAGGCGAGGAGCACGAGGCGGATCGATTTCGAAGGGATCATTGGCAAATTCCAAATTCCGGCACGCAGGGAGCGTGACCAATACATCAATAGCTTTACCCGCGTGTGTCCGGCGGACGCTGGATCGGCATGCTCCGAGCCTACGTTACCGCCTTGCTGACGCCATTTTGCATCATCGCGGAGATCTCGTCCTCGGTGTAGCCCGCTTCCTTCAGTATCTCGGCGCTGTGCTCGCCGAGCCGCGGCGCCAGCCGCTCCGTCTCCACCGGCGTCTGCGACCAATTCGCCGACACCTTCATGCTGCGGATCTTTCCCTCGGTCGGATGATCGACCACGGGGAAGCGGTCGGTCGTCACCATGTGCGGATCGACCAGCAGGCTTTCGAGATCGTGCATCGGCATGACCGGCACGTCGGCCGTCGTCAAAATTTCCATCCACTCCTCGGTGGTTTTGGTCTCGAGGATGCGCGCGAGCTCGGCATAGACGTGGTCGATATTGATGGCGCGTCCGGCGAAGGTGGAAAATTTCGGATCCTTGCGCAGGTCGTCGCGGCCGGTGGCGGCGAAGAAATTTTCCCACTGCTTGTCGTTGTAGACGATGACGCAGATGTAGCCGTCGGAGGTCTTGTAGGGCCGGCGGTCGCGGGAGAGATGGCGGGCATAGCCGCCCTTGTCGAGCGGCGGATCGTAGGTGAGCCCGCCCATGTGGTCGCCCATCACAAAGCTCGCCATGGTCTCGAACATCGGAATGTCGACGCGCTGGCCCTGCCCGGTCCTGTCGCGATGCACGAGGCTGGCGCAGATCGCGCCGACCGCGGTCAGCCCGACGATGCGGTCGACCAGCGCGTTCGGCACGTAGCGCGGCACGCCGTCGGCGGAAGTCTGCGCCATCAGCGCCGGCAGCGCGGTCGCGCCCTGGATGAGATCATCATAGGCCGGCTTTGCCGCATACGGCCCATCCTGGCCGAAGCCGAACACACCGGCATAGATCAGCCGCGGATTGATTTTTGCGACCACGTCATAGCCGAGCTGTAGCCGTGCCATCGCCTGCGGCCGCACGTTGTAAACCAGCACGTCGGCCGTCTTGATCAGCCGCAGCACCGCATCGCGGCCGGCCGGCTTCTTGAGATCGAGACAGATCGAGCGTTTGCTGCGGTTGGTGTTGAGGAACACCGGCCCCATGCCGGCATGCCGCGTCGGCCCGATCTGCCGCGTGACGTCGCCATCGAGCGATTCCACCTTGATGACATCGGCGCCGTAATCGCCGAGCATCTGGGTCGCATAGGGGCCCATCAGCACGGTGGTCATGTCGATGACCTTGATGCCCTTTAGCGGTCCCATGTCACAGGTCTCATGGCTGCCGTTCGCTCCCAAAATATCGTTGGGACCTAGTAACGGCAGCGCAGCGCCAAGATCAAGCGCACCGGGCGTATGGCCGTATGCGCGGCGTCGACGTTAAAGCGGCGACGACAGACGCTGAAGTCGATGCGCAACAGCTATTTCTTGAGCCGTGCTTCCCGCTCGTTGGTCAGCCGTTCGAGCTCGGCATTCTGCTGACTGATGCGATCGGCGATCCGCGCCTCGCTCTGTTCGCCCGACGCGCCGGCCGCCTGTTCAATCAACTGCCTGATGTTGTCCCGAAGGATTGCGATCCGATCATTGAGCTCGGTCAGCGATAACGAACTCTCATCGCCCATGACGCGTTCCTTCCTGTCATCGTCGTCCCGGCCAAGCGAAGCGCGAGCCGGGACCCATACGCCGAGGCTTGTCCGTGATGCGCTGGAGCTAACTGCCCTCGTAACAATTGATATCGGTGGCTATGGGTCCCTGCGTTCGCAGGGACGACACGACTACTTCACCGGCTCCAGCAGCGAAACATAGTTAGCAACCGCGGCGCCGCCCATGTTGAAGATGCCGGCAAGCTGCGGATTCCTGAGCTGCATGCCCTCGGGCGCCTGTCCCGTGAGCTGCATCGCGCTCATCACATGCATCGAGACGCCGGTGGCGCCGATCGGATGTCCCTTGGCTTTCAGGCCGCCGGACGGGTTGACCGGCAGCTTGCCGTTCTTTTGGGTCCAGCCTTCCAGAATCGCGCGCGCGCCCTGCCCCTTCGGCGTCAGGCCCATCGCTTCATATTCGATCAACTCGGCGACGGTGAAGCAGTCATGGGTCTCGACAAAGGACAGGTCGTTCAGCGTGACGCCGCCCTTTTCGAGCGCGCGCTGCCAGGCCACGGTGCAGCCCTCGAACTGGAGGATATCGCGCTTGGACATCGGCAGAAAATCCTGCGCGTGCGCGGTGGCGCGGAAGTTGACGGCCTTGCCCATGGTCCTGGCGGTCTCGCCGTCGGTCAGCACCAGCGCGGCCGCGCCATCCGATACCAGCGAGCAATCGGTGCGCTTCAGGGGGCCGGCAACGTACGGATTCTTCTCGCTCTCGGCGCGGCAGAATTCAAAACCAAAATCCTTGCGCATCTGCGCGTAGGGATTGGCAACGCCGTTCTTGTGGTTCTTGGCGGCGATCATGGCGAGCGCATCGGACTGGTCGCCGTATTTCTGGAAATAGCTTTGTGCGATCTTGCCGAACACGCCGGCGAAGCCGCCGACAGTGTCGCCATCCTCCGGCAGATACGACGCCTTGAGGAGGTTCTTGCCGATCTCGGCGGAAGGCGTGCGCGTCATCTGCTCGACGCCGACCACCAGCACGATTTTTGCCGCGCCCGCATCGATCGCGCGGATGCCCTGATGCACGGCGGCGGAACCGGTGGCGCAGGCGTTTTCGACGCGGGTGGTCGGCTTGAAGCGCAGCGCGGGATCGGCCTGTAGCACCAGCGAGGCCGTAAAATCCTGCGGAGAGAAGCCGGCGTTGAAATGCCCGAGCACGATCTCGTCGACATCCGAAGCGGCGATGCCGGCATCCGCCAGCGCCTCGTTCGCAACCTTCACCACGAGGCTTTCGACCGTCTCGGCGTCGAATTTTCCGAATGGCGTATGCGCCCACCCTACGATGCTGGCCGTCATGCTCGTTCTCCCGACATTTGCTGAATCGCTTGTAGCCTATCTATCCCTAGGTTTCAGCGATTTCATGGCCCGCTCGCACATGGCGGTTATGCCAGCCCAGTTGCCGGCCCTGATCTCGGCGGGCGGGCAGAGCCAGGAGCCGCCGACGCAGAGCACATTTGGCTCGGCCAGCCAGGAGGCCGCATTGGCTTCCCCAATGCCGCCCGTTGGGCAAAACCTGGCGTTCGGAAACGGCCCGGCCAGCGCCCGGATTGCCCTGATACCGCCGGCCTGCTCGGCCGGGAAGAATTTGACGAGGTCAAAGCCCGCGGCCAGCGCCGCCATCAACTCCGAGGCGGTGGCGACGCCGGGGGCAAACGGCAGGTTGCTCGCCGCCGCGGCCTGGAGCAGTTCTGGCGTGGCGCCCGGGCTGATGCCGAACACGGCGCCCAGCTCCCTGGCGCGGGACAGATCGTCGCCGTTGAGGATGGTGCCGATCCCGACCACGGCATCGGGCACTTCCGCAATGATCGCCTTGGCCGCATCCACCGCCACCGGCGTGCGCAGCGTGACTTCGAGCACCCGCACGTCGCCGGCCACCAGCGCTTTCGCCAGCGGCACGGCATGCTCCAGCCGTTCGATGGTCAGCACTGGAATAACGACGGCCTGCCGGAACAGCGCGGCGAGCTTTTCCCGTCTTGGTATCGCAGTCATTTCGTGGCCCTTGCCGGCATCGCCTCACGGGGAATGATCGCACCGGGATAGCATACAACCACACCGGCGAGATGGTGCCCGGCGCGGGCGGCTTGAACCGGATCGGCGCCGCCAAGACGCGCGGCGAGATAGGCGGCGGCAAAACTGTCGCCGGCGGCGGTGGTGTCGACGACGGGGCGCGCCACCGGCTCGGCCTTCACCGCCTGCGCGAGGCCGTCGACGCGAACGATGCTTGCGGGCTCGCCGAGCTTCATCACGACCTCCCCGGAAAGAATTCGCGCCATCAGGCGTTCTTCGTTTTCGCCGGGATAGAGCGGCAGCAAATCCTCGGTCGAGGCCAGCACGATATTTGCAGCCTCAAAGGCGTCGTGAAATACCGTTCGCGCCACGTCCAGATCGGGCCAGCCGCGCGCGCGGAAATTGGTGTCAAAGGCGATGCGTGCGCCTTTCGCCCTCGCCTGCCCGAGCGCGGCAATCAACCTGCTACGGCCGGCCTCGCCAAGGATCGAGAGCGTGATCGCCGAGAGATAGACGACGTCATAATCAGCGAGCGACTGGAGGATGTTCTCCGTATCGGGCAAGTCCATCAATTGCCGCGCGGCGGCGCTCTCACGCCAGTGGAAGAATTTTCGTTCGCCCCTGGCATCCGTCTCGATCATGTAGATGCCCGGCAGCTTGCTCTTGAGCCGAGCCACCTTCGCCGTGCCGACGCCTTCGGCCTGCCAGCCGGCGATCATCTCGTCGCTCAGCGTGTCATCGCCAAGCGCAGTGATGTAGTCCGTCTCGATGCCAAGGCGCGCGAGATAGACCGCCGTGTTCAAGGTGTCGCCGCCAAAGCCGCGCGAGAACAGCCCGCCGGGCGCGGGCCGCAGCTCGATCATGCATTCGCCGATGCAGGCGACCCTGGCCATGCCACCGCCTCAGGCGGCAAATTTTCCGCCGAGTTCATCCTCGATGTGGATGCGGATGATGTCGTCAAACGTCTTCTCGGCCGTGGTGAAGCCGAGCTTCAGCGCGCGGTCGGTAACGAAATCGCGCGGCCAGCCGCTGACGATGCCGATGATGGTGGGATCGGGGACGCGCTTGATGCGCGCGACGACCTTCTTGCCGGCGACGCGCTCGAGCGCGGCAATCTGTTCGCCGACGGTGGCCGCAAGGCCGGGCATGCTGAGATTGCGCCGCGGCCCGATCGACTGGAGATCCATGGTGCCGGCGTGGACCAGGAAGCCGACCGCCGATTTCGGCGAGGCGTGCCAGTGCTTGACGTCGTCGGAGACCGGCAGCACGGCTTCCTCACCCGCCAAGGGCTCGCGGATGATGTTGGAGAAGAAGCCGGAGGCCGCCTTGTTCGGCTTGCCCGGCCGCACGCAGATGGTCGGCAGGCGGATGCTGATGCCCTCTAACAGGCCTTTCCGCGTGTAGTCATTGATCAGGAGCTCGCAGATCGATTTTTGCGTGCCGTAGCTGGTCAGCGGCGTATGGAAGAACTCGTCGCCGATCTTTTCCGGGAATGGCGCGCCGAACACGGCGATCGAGGAGGTGAACACCAGCCGCGGCTTGTAGCCGCCGCCGACCGCACGGATGGCGTCGATCAGGTAGCGCGTGCCGTCGAGGTTGATGCGATAGCCCTTGTCGAACTCAGCCTCCGCCTCGCCCGAGACGATCGCGGCAAGATGGAATATCACGTCCGGCCGTTCGGCCACCAGCGGCGCGGCGGCACCGGAATCGGCGAAATCGGAAGCCACGACCTTGACCGGGATTTTCGCATTGGCCGGTTTGGTCGGCGCCACGACATCCTGCAACGTCATGCTGGTGATGTCTGTCTTGCCGAGGCGCCCGTCGCGCAGCAGCCGTTCCGTGAGCTTGCGGCCGACCATGCCGGCGGCGCCGAGAATCAGAATGTGCAAAAGCCCTACTCCCTTTTGTTCTTGTTACCTGAGACGGGCCTTAATCGATCACTCTTTCACGGCGCCGGTCATCGCCGACACATAATGCTCTACGAAGAAGGCGTAAAGGATAACCAGCGGCAGCGAGCCGGCCAATGCGCCCGCCATCAGCGAGCCCCAGCGGTAGACGTCGCCGTCGACGAACTCGTTGACGATCGCGACCGGCACGGTCTTGTTCTGGGTCGATTGCAGGAAGGTCAGCGCGTAGATGAACTCATTCCAGCACAGCGTGAAGCAGAAGATGAAGGCCGAGATCAGGCCGGGCACCGCCAGCGGCAGCACGATCTTGATCAGGATCTGCCAGCGGCTGGCCCCGTCGATCAGCGCGCATTCCTCCAGCTCGAACGGAATGGTCTTGAAATAGCCCATCAGCAGCCAGGTCGAGAACGGGATCAGGATGGTCGGATAGGTCAGGATCAGCGCCATCGGCGAGTCGAACAGGCCGTACTGGAACACGACGGTGGCGAGCGGAATGAACAGGATCGACGGCGGCACCAGATACGCGAGGAAGATCAGGCCGCCGACGAGGTTGGCTCCCTTATAGCGTAGGCGCACGATCGCATAAGCCGCCAGCACGCTGGCCGTGATCGACAGGATGGTGGCGCCGACGGCGACATACATCGTGTTCCACAGCCACATCGGATAGTGGCTTTCGAACAGCAGCTTGTAAAAATGCTTGAAGGTCGGATTCCAGGTCCAGAACGGGCTGTAGGTCTCCATGTCGAGCAATTGCTCGTCCGGCTTCACCGAGGTCAGCGCCATCCAGTAGAACGGGAACAGCAGCACGAAGACGATGATCCCCAGCGGCAGATAGAGCGTCACTAGCCGGCGTGGCACCGACTGTAGATAGCTCATGCCTTCGCTGTGGTCGGCCCGTGCGACGGTCGGCGCGGAGCCAGACAGCACGCCCTTGAGATTGATGTGGGTGGTCGGGAGATCAGTCATTGTTTTCTCCCTGCTGCCATTTGCGGCGCTGCAAGCCGAACCATGACACCATAATCGCCGCCAGCAGGAACGGGATCATCGCGCTGGAGATCGCGGCGCCCTCGCCCAATTGTCCGGCGATGATGGCGCGCTGGTACGA
Source organism: Bradyrhizobium lablabi (assembly GCF_018129385.1). GTDB lineage: Bacteria > Pseudomonadota > Alphaproteobacteria > Rhizobiales > Xanthobacteraceae > Bradyrhizobium > Bradyrhizobium lablabi_C. The sequence continues at coordinate 7,622 of NZ_JAFCLN010000005.1, read as the reverse complement.
CAAGGTCGCCATCAGGTGCGTGGCGTTGACCGGGCCGCCGCGGGTCATCGCCCAGATCAACTGGAAGTCGGTGAAGGTGAACAGCACCGAGAAGGTCATCACGACCGCGATGATCGGCGTGAGCAAGGGATAGGTGATGTGGCGGAACATCTGCCAGCGCGTCGCGCCATCCAGCGTCGCCGCCTCGTAGAGCGAGGGCGACACGGTCTGTAGGCCGGCCAACAGCGTGATCGCGACGAACGGCACGCCGCGCCAGATATTGGCGAAGATCACGCAGATGCGCGCCCATGTGGGATCGCCGAGGAAATTGATGTTGTGGTCGATCAGCCCGAGATGCCGCAGCGACCAGGAGATGATCGAGAACTGGGAATCGAAGATCCACCAGAACGCCAGCGCCGACAGCACCGTCGGCACGATGAAGGGAATCAGCACGGCCGCGCGCAAGATCGCCTTGAACGGCATGTGCTCGTTGAGCAGCAGCGCCAGATAGAGCCCGATGCCGAATTTGATGGCGCTGGCGACGAAGGTATAGAGCAGCGTGTTGAAGACCGAGAGCCAGAAAATGGCGTCGTCCCACAGCCACTCGTAGTTTTCCAGCGCGATGAACTGCCCGACGCGGCCGATCTTGGTGTCGGTGAAGGACAGCCAGATACCGAGTCCGAGCGGATAGGCCAGGAAGAAAATCAGGAACGCCATCGCCGGCATCATGAACCAGAAGCCGAGCCAGTTCCGGTTGTGCTTGACCTGGTCCCACGCGGTCGCTTCGCGGATTTCCGCCTTGGCTTTTGCCGGCGTGAGTGCGATGTCAGCCATAGCCTGTTTCCCTGGGCGGTGTCCCGTTCAGCCTGGGTGAGGCGGGCGGCGAATGACCGCCGCCCGCCGCGACCTCATCAGCGATAGATGCGCTTCAACTGCCGCTCGGCTTCCGCCATCGCGCCCTTGGCATCCTTGGCGCCGGTGCAGTAGTTGGCGAACATGTCGACCACGATGAAGTCGGCGATCGCAGTCGCCGCCTTCTCGCCTACCTTGCCGATGCCGGAAGCCGGCAGCGCGCGCCTCGAAGCCTGCGCGAACACCGCGTTCTTCGGATCAGCCGTCCACACCGGCGAATTGTCGTAGGCATTGAGCGTGTGGGTGAGATAGCCCCGCGCGCCTGTCAGCCACTTGTCGTAGTTTTCCTTCTCCAGCATGAAGGCGACGAAGGCCTTCGCGGCGTTCGGGTACTTCGTGAAGTTGAACGCCAGGATCGGCACCGCGAGCTGGAGCTCGGTCGGCTTGCCGATCGGGCCCACCGGCCACAGCGCGTGATAGGTGTCCTCGGTGAGATCCTTCATCTTCGGATCGTCTTTGGCCGCGACGTAGATCGAGATGCCGTTGGCGGTGCAGTAGAGTTCGCCCGCCAGGAACGCCTTGTTGTTCGAGCCGTCATTCCAGGACGCGGTGCCGGGAATGAAGGTGTCGGAAAGCTGCTTGCAGTAGTCCAGCGCTTTGGCGGTCTCAGGCGAATTGATGATGACCTTGTCGTCCTTGTCGACGGTCCAGGCGTTGTGGCCCCAGAGGATCCAGTGCAGCCAGGCATTGGCGTCGCCGGTGGCGTGACCGAGCGCAAAGCCGGCCGGCGTGTTGTTCTTCTTGAGCGCCTTGCAGAGCTCGAGGAAGCCCGGAAAATCCTTCGGGAATTCCTTGAAGCCGGCCTTCTCGACCGCGGACTTGCGGTAGGTCATGTAGCCGCCGATGGTGGCGACGGGAATGCCGAGCCAGTCATTGCCGAGCATGCAGGTCTTCTGCGCCGCGTCGGTCCAGCCGCCGTATTTCTTGCCGAGGTAATCGGCAACGTCGTTCATCTTGAGGACCTTGGTGGGGAAGAGCTGCGGCAGCGTGTGCAGGCCCCAGGCGAGGTCGAGGCCCGAGCCGGTATTGGCGGCGACGGAGGCCTTCGGCTGCACGTCCTCGAAGGATTCCGAGAACACGTTCATCTCGGTGCCGGTCGCGGTCTTGAACGCGGCGACCATGGCGTTGAAGGCATCATCCTCCGCGGGCACGAAGCGCTTCCAGCGCATCACAGTGAGCTTGGCGCCGGATTCCGCCTTCCAGGGCGCGGCCTGCGCCCAGGCTTTTGCGAAGTCGAGCAATGCGGGCCCGGTGAGCGCGCCCGCGGCGGCCAGTGCAGTGCCGCCCTGAAGAAGCGAGCGACGTGTAAAATCGTGCATAGAACCTTCCTCCCGATATTTTTTGTTCAGTTGTTCATTCGCTCTCCCGAGTCTTCTTCATTCCCGATTATTGGTTTCGGGTTTCAGCTATTCAGCCGCTTGCCTGTCGTCTCGTCGAACAGATGCACGAGCGACGGATCAGGCTTGAGCCGGACCTTGTCGCCCGGACTGAATTGATGGCGCTCGCGGAACACGGCGACGACCTGCTCGCCGCCGATCTTGGCGAATACCTGGGTCTCCGAGCCGGTCGGCTCGACCACGACGATCTCGGCTTCCGCACCGTCATCGGCGATGGTGAAATGCTCGGGCCGCACGCCGTACACGACGGGCTTGCCATCGGAATTGGCGGGCGCGGTCTTGAGCGGCAGCTTGACGCCGTTCGGGCCCTCGAAGCTCGCGCTACCATTCACCTTGATCTTGCCCTTGAGGAAGTTCATCGCGGGCGAACCGATGAAGCCGGCGACGAACTGGTTCTCCGGACGGTCGTACAGTTCGAGGGGCGAGCCCATCTGCTCGACGATGCCGTCATGCATCACCACGATCTTGTCGGCCATGGTCATGGCCTCGATCTGGTCGTGGGTGACGTAGACGGTGGTGGTGCGCAGGCGCTGATGCAGTTCCTTGATCTCGGTGCGCATGGCGACGCGCAGCTTGGCATCGAGGTTGGACAGCGGCTCGTCGAACAGGAACACCTGCGGGTCGCGCACGATCGCGCGTCCCATCGCCACGCGCTGCCGCTGGCCGCCGGACAACTGCCGGGGATAGCGTTCGAGCAGCGGCGTCAGCGCCAGGATTTCAGCGGCGCGCTTGACGCCGGTGTCGATCTCTTCGGACTTGGCGCCGCGCAGCTTGAGCGAAAAGCCCATATTGTCGCGCACCGTCATGTGCGGATAGAGCGCGTAATTCTGGAATACCATCGCAATGTCCCGCTCCTTGGGCTGGACATTGTTGACGACGCGGTCGCCGATCGAAATCGTGCCCGATGTGATGTTTTCCAAGCCCGCGAGCATGCGCAGCAGTGTCGACTTGCCGCATCCGGAGGGACCAACCAGTACAACGAACTCGCCGTCCTCGATCGGGACCGTCACGCCGTGCAAGACTTCAAAAGTGCCGAACGATTTTCGCACGTCGCGAATATGGACCGACGACATCCACTTCCCTCCTTTAAGATTTCCCGGCGGCGTGCGACGGGCGCCGCCACCGTTTCCGTTGTTTTTCTTGTCCGACTTCGCATCAAGCGAGGTCTGTCCGGACCGATATTGTCCGCAGTTTATACGGTTTTGGCAATCGTTCGATTAGCAATCGCTTGGTAGCGCTGTCAATAGTGGTTTGATTGCTGACATTCCTGTGATATGAGCGCCGAATGGGACGAAAACGCACCAAGCCCGGCAAGATCAGGCTTACCGAGGTCGCCGAACTGGCCGGCGTCAGCCCGATCACCGCCTCGCGCTTCTTCCGCAATCCGGAAGCGCTTTCGTTGACCAAGCGCGTGCGGGTCGAAAGTGCGGCGAAAGAGCTCGGCTATGTGCCGAACCTTGCCGCGCGCGCGCTCGCCTCGCAACGTACGGAAGTGATCGGTGTCCTGATCCCGTCGCTGACCAACAACGTGTTCTCCGACGTGCTGCGCGGCATCTACGACGCGGTGGATGGCAGCCGCTACAGCGTGCAGCTCGCCAACACCCGCTACAGCATCCTCCAGGAAGAAAAGCTGCTGCGCCTGTTTCTGGCGCAGAAGCCGGCCGGGTTGATCGTCACCGGCATCGATCAGACGCCGGAATCCCGCTCGATCATGGAATCGGTGGATTGCCCGATCGTTCAGTTGATGGAAACCGGCCCCGATCCGGTCGACATGATGATCGGCTTTTCGCACTCGGACGCCTGCCGTGCGGCGATTTCGCACCTGTTTGCACAAGGCTGCCGCAGGATCGGATTCCTCGGCGCACGCATGGATCCGCGGGTGCAGCGGCGGTTTGACGGTTATGTCGCCATCATGAAGGAAGCCTCGCTCTACGATCCGCGCCTCGTCGTGACGACGCCGCTGCCGACCTCGGTGACGCTCGGCGGGGCGCTTTTGGCCGATCTCCTCACCAAGGCGCCGGATACCGATGCGGTGTTCTGCGCCAATGACGACCTCGCGCTCGGCGTGCTGTTCGAGTGCCGCCGCCGCCACATCTCGGTACCGGAGCAGATGGCGATATCGGGCTTCAACGATCTCGAATTCATGGCCTCTGCCGTCCCGACGCTCACCAGCGTGCGCACCAACCGTTACGAAATGGGCAGGGACGCTGCCACGATGGTGATCGAGGCGATCGAAGGAAGACGGCCCGAGCAGCGGGTCGTCGACCTCGGATTCACGGTCATGGAACGCCAGAGCTCGATGCGTCGGACCTGACGGGTGCCGCCTCGCGCGGCAATCATTCGGCAACACAAGAAGCAAGACAAATTGATAGCGCAATCATCCATCTAGAACTAAGGTTCAATCCGGCAAGGCCATCAGCGCAGTCGTCCGCCGGTTTGTAATGAAAGCGAATTTGCGCTTGTTAGGACGGAAGACCCTGAACGGGCCGGTTTGAAATGCGGGAGGAACCAATGACAAAAAGCGCCAACGGGCACGACAAGTCCGCCAACGGCAAGGGCCGAAAACTCCGATCCACCGAATGGTTCAATAACCCGCATAATCCGGGGATGACCGCGCTCTATCTGGAGCGCTATCTCAATTACGGCCTCACCCGCGAGGAACTACAGGCCGGCAAGCCGATCATCGGCATTGCGCAGACCGGCAACGACCTCTCCCCCTGCAACCGGCATCATCTCGATCTCGCCAAGCGCGTGCGCGAAGGCATCCGCGCTGCCGGCGGCATCGCGATGGAGTTTCCGACCCATCCGATCCAGGAAACCGGCAAACGCCCGACCGCGGCGCTCGACCGCAACCTCGCCTATCTCGGTCTCGTCGAAGTCCTGTTCGGCTATCCGCTCGACGGCGTGGTGCTGACCACCGGCTGCGACAAGACGACGCCCGCCTGCCTGATGGCGGCGGCGACCGTGAACCTGCCGGCGATCGTGCTGTCGGGCGGACCGATGCTCAACGGCTGGCACAAGGGCGAGCGCACCGGTTCCGGCACCGTCGTCTGGAAGGCGCGCGAGCAGCTCGCCGGCGGCGAGATCGACTACGAGGAATTCATGAACATCGTGGCCTCCTCCGCGCCTTCGGTCGGCCACTGCAATACCATGGGCACGGCCTCGACCATGAACTCGCTGGCCGAAGCGCTCGGCATGTCCCTGCCCGGCTGCGCTGCTATCCCGGCGCCCTACCGCGAGCGCGGTCAGATCGCCTACGAGACCGGAAAGCGCATCGTCGAGATGGTCTGGGAGGATCTGAAACCCTCTGACATCCTGACCCGCAAGGCGTTCGAGAACTGCATCGCCGTCAATTCGGCGATCGGCGGCTCGACCAACGCCCCGATCCACATCAATGCGCTGGCGCGCCATATCGGCGTCGATCTGTCGATTGACGACTGGCAGAAGCACGGTCACGACATTCCGCTGCTGGTGAACATGCAGCCGGCCGGCTTCTATCTCGGCGAGGAATATCACCGCGCCGGCGGCGTGCCGGCGGTGGTGCGCGAACTCATGAAGCACAAGCGCATCCACGAGGACGCCAAGACCGTCAACGGCCGCAGCATGGGCGACAATTGCCGCGAGGCGGCCAAGCCCGACAATGAGGTGATCTGGAGCTACGACAAGCCGCTGGTGAAGGACGCCGGTTTCATCGTGCTGCGCGGCAACCTGTTCGATTCCGCGATCATGAAGACCAGCGTGATCTCGAAGGAGTTTCGCGAGCGCTATCTGGTCAATCCGAAGGACCCGAACGCCTTCGAGGGCCGCGCCATCGTGTTCGAGGGACCGGAGGATTATCACGAGCGGATCGACGATCCGAAACTTGCGATCGACGAGCACTGCATGCTGTTCATCCGCGGCGCCGGCCCGATTGGCTATCCCGGCGGCGCCGAGGTCGTGAACATGCAGCCGCCGGCCGCGCTGATCAAACGCGGCATCCTCTCGCTGCCGTGCATCGGCGACGGAAGGCAGTCCGGCACCTCGGGCTCGCCGTCGATTCTCAACGCCTCGCCGGAAGCCGCCGCCAATGGCGGGCTTGCGGTTCTCAGGACCGGCGACAAGGTTCGCATCGATCTGAACAAGGGCACCGCCAATATCCTGATAACAGACGAAGAGCTGAAGAAGCGTCACGCCGAGCTGAAGGCCAAGGGCGGCTTCGCCTACCCGGCCAACCAGACGCCGTGGCAGGAGCTCTACCGCTCGACCGTCGGCCAGCAGGCCACCGGCGCCTGCATGGAGTTCGCCACCCGCTACCAGGACATCGCCGGCCGCGTCGGCGTGGCGCGGGATAATCACTAGCATCGGGTCGCAGCGGCGGCCCTCGCCGTCGCAGCACCCCCGCCGTCATTGCGAGCGAAGCGAAGCAATCCAGCTTCCTTTCCACGACAAGAAAGCTGGATTGCTTCGTCGCTTCGCTCCTCGCAATGACGACGCAAACAACATCCGCCGAATTCAAGGGAGAAGAAATGTCAGACCGCCTGAAGGGCAAGCGCGCCTTCGTCACCGCCGCCTCCGCCGGCATCGGTCGCGCCTGCGCCGTCGCATTCGCGCGCGAAGGCGCCACGGTCATCGCCACCGATATCGATGAGGAGGGTCTGGCGACGCTGGCCAAAGAAGGCATCGCCGAGACGGCGCGGCTCGACGTCCGCAACACCGCCGACGTCAATGCCTTCGCCAAGCGCATCGGAAAAATCGACGTGCTGCTCAACGCAGCCGGCTTCGTGCATCACGGCACGATCCTGGACTGCTCGGAAGAAGACTGGGATTTTTCGTTCGACCTCAACGTCAAATCCATGCACCGCACCATCAGGGCGTTCCTGCCGGCGATGATCGCCGGCGGCGGCGGCAGCATCGTCAACATCTCCTCCTGCGCGGCGCTGCGGCCGCCGGCCAACCGCTACGTCTACAGCGCCTCTAAGGCCGCGGTCTCGCTGCTGACGCGCGCGGTCGCATCCGACTTCATCACGCAGGGAATCCGCTGCAACAGCATCTGCCCCGGCACCGTGGAAACGCCCTCGATGCTGCAACGCGCCGCCGCGGCCGGCCCGGACGGCAAGGAAAAATTCGTCGCCCGCCAGAAGATGGGCCGGCTCGGCACTGCGGAGGAGATCGGGTCGATGGCCGTATATCTCGCCAGCGACGAAAGCGCATTCACGACCGGCGTCGATCTCGTCGTCGACGGCGGCTACATGCTGTGACTCCACCTCTCCCCGCTTGCGGCAGGGCTATCGCATATGACTGAGAATAGCCAAGAGGAAGGCGTTGTCCCAGCCGGCGCGCTTGATTTTGCGGCGC
>NZ_JAFCLN010000049.1 GCF_018129385.1 Bradyrhizobium lablabi | reverse complement strand
TGGACCCCGCGCACCCGTCGACCCTCGAGGTCACGTTCACCAGCGAGGGGCCGGGCACGCGCGTGGAGTTCGAGCACGGCGGCTGGAACGACGACAACGCGTCGTACCGCGACAAGTACGGCGACTGGGGCCACCTGCTCGACCGCTACCGCGCGGCGGTGGCCGAGACCGGCCAGCCCCGGCCCGGACTGCCCAGGACCGACTAGGTGTACCGAGCCAGGACGTTGGTGACAGGCGAGTCGGCTTGAACGGGCGAGAACCCCCGGGATGGGGTGTGGCTGTCTAGGTCCACTCCCGAACCGGAGGTTCTCGTGTCTCACCGTAATGCCCGCACCACGTTGGAGGGTCGTCGGCTGATCGTCCGGCGGCACCGTGAGGAGCGGTGGCCGCAGGCGCACATCGCGGCCGCGATGGGCATCTCACGCAACTGTGTGAGGAAGTGGCTGGACCGCTACGAGGCCGAGGGCGATGCCGGGTTGGAGGACCGATCCTCGCGCCCACACCACAGCCCCACCCGGACCAGCGCCGAGGTCGAGGCCCAGGTCGTGGAGCTACGGCACCGCGAACGCCGTGGTCCGGAGTGGCTCGGCGCCGAGCTGGGTGTGCCGGCCCGGACGGTCTCGCGGATCCTGGCCCGCCACCAGGTCCCGCCGCTGGCGGCCCTGGACCCGATCACGGGTGAGGTGATCCGGGCGTCCAAGGTCACCGCGGTCCGATACGAGCGGGCCAAGCCCGGGGAGCTGGTCCACATGGACGTCAAGAAGCTCGGCAAGATCCCGCCCGGTGGCGGCTGGCGGGCAGATAGCCAGACCTACGCCAACCACCACTCGCGACTCGACAAGACCCCGATCGGGTACGACTACGTCCACTCCCTGGTCGACGACCACACCCGACTGGCCTACTCCGAGGTCCTCGAAGACGAGAAGGGCGAGACCTGCGCGGCGTTTCTGGCCCGCGCCGCGGCCTACGTCGCGACCTACGGCATCACCCGCATCGAGGAGGTGATGACCGACAACGCCTGGGCCTACAAGTGGTCGCTCCGCGCCGTCGTGGCCGACCTGGGCGCCCGGCAGATCTTCATCCAGCCCTACTGCCCCTGGCAGAACGGCAAGGTCGAGAGACTCAACCGGACCCTGCTGATCGAGTGGGCCTACCGGCAGGTCTTCACCAACAATCAGGACCGCACCGCCGCGCTTGCGCCCTGGCTGGAGCACTACAACACTCATCGACGCCACAGCGCACTCGGAGGACGACCACCGATCAGCCGGCTGCTACCAACCTGATGGCCGGGTACACCTAGGAGCCCGGCGGCAGCGAGGTGAAGTCCGCCTCCCGGCCCTCCGCGAACGCCGCCAGCGCCT
>NZ_JAFCLN010000048.1 GCF_018129385.1 Bradyrhizobium lablabi | reverse complement strand
TTCTTGCCATCGATCGTGTCGTACTCGCTGAACGACGTGAAGGGGACCAGGCAACGGTGCTCGGTCCCGAGCCACCGCTTCCAATGCGCGCTGCCGACGTTTCGGATGTTGGTGGTGCCACTGTCCGGCTCCATCCGAAGCAATTCCTTGAAATCGACCGGCTTACCCTTGGCCGCGAGCCTCTCGGCTCGCTTTTTGGTGGCGTCGAGGAGCGCCTGCTGGGAGGACGGCATGCCCCATCGAGCCATGACGATCTCACGACCGTCGGGCGCGTTGCGAACGATCGGCGCTGGGTAGTCCGGAAAGATGCCGGGCATTGAAGGCAGGTTGCCAACGCGGCTGTTGAGTGCGCTGAACAGGCGACGGATCGCGTCAACGTTCTTGGTCATGGAATAGAGATTGCAGATGTGGACGGCCCCCCACTTGTCAGGATGGTAGCAGACTTTTGACCTGATCGCTTGCTATCAGATGTCCGGCCTGTTTGCGCGGACAAAGCCCGCTGGCCGAGATGGTGTTCGCTACGCACGTTCCAAGCACATAGGCGACATTGATGATGCCAGTGTAATCTACGGAAGCTCGCGCGTATCGACCGATCGGTCCTTCCATCTACCGCGTCCTGCAAGTTCGTGGGCTATCCGCCGAGCAACCTCGCTCGCGGCGCCAATTTCAGATCAGATAGGCATGGCGGCTACCGGCCGGTTGTACACGCCGCCCGATATCATCAAGCGCCAAGCGATGCGGGCGAACTTGTTCGCCAAGGCGACCGCGACCAACTTCGGCGGCTTTCGTTCGAGCAGCGAGGCGAGCCAGGGTGTGGGCTTATGACGACCCTTTCGGATATGCCTCAGCAGCGCGGTCGCACCGACGATCAACGTCGATCGGAGCACTGAATCTCCGGCCTTTGTGATACCGCCATGTCTTTGCCGGCCGCCAGTTGAATGATCCTTGGGCGTCAGTCCGAGCCAAGCCGCAAAGTCGCGGCCTGATCTGAACGTCTCTGGCGGCGGCGCCTTCATGCTTAGCATGGACGACCCAATCGGACCGACGCCGGGAATCGTCGCAATCCGCCTGCTGACATCATCCTCGCGATGCCACTTCATCAGCTTGGCCTCGATCTTCGCCAGGCGAGCTTCGACCGCGGCATACTCGTCCGCCTGAAGGCGGAAGAGATCCCGTGCCATTTCCGGCAGGCTATTGTCTTCGAGCACCCGTTTGATGAGTGCCGTGACGTTCTGCCGACCGGCGGGGCCGACGATGCCAAACTCAGCTGCATAGCTCCTGAAAGCATTGGAGAGCTGCGACTTCACGCTGACTAGGCGTTCCCTCACGGTCATCAACATGCAGGCCGCTTGCCGTTCCTTCGACTTCACAGGTACAAACCGCATGCTCGGGCGGGTGACCGCCTCACACAACGCCTCGGCGTCAGCCGCGTCGTTCTTGCCGCGCTTCACGTAAGCCTTCACATATTGAGGTGGGATTAG
>NZ_JAFCLN010000047.1 GCF_018129385.1 Bradyrhizobium lablabi | reverse complement strand
TGCAACGCGCTTGAGGGATGGGTTGGGCGAACGGGGGCGGACGCCCCGCCGGTCAAGGACCGAGCGGCAGCAGCGCGCCGGGCAAGCCGCAGATCAGGTCGGCTTCGGGACATGCCGCGGCAAACGCAAGGCGAATGCGGCTCGTGGTCTCGACCACACGGGCAGCGAGTTTCAAGAGACGAAGACGCAGCGTCGCGAACTCGGCAGTGGCCAATTCCCGGGCTTTGGGAATGGCGTCGCGCACGGTCAGCATCAGCCAATAAGCGGCCGTATGGAGCACGAGACGGACCTGGTTGGCGAGCGCCGAACGGCAGCTGGTGCGATCGGAGGCGAGCTGCGTCTTATGCAGCTTGATCAGATTCTCGGCTTGGCCGCGCGCGCAATACAGGCTGTCGTAGATCCACTCGGCCGAGCCGACATCGAGGCTGGTGACGACGAAGCGGATGTCGAGGCCGAGCATCGCCGCCTCAATACGGGCGACAGTGCGCCGTTCGCGATCCCAGGACTTTGCCTTGTGGCGGCGCGTCTCGGTATAGCCACGCAGAACCGGCAGGTTCTCGATGGCGCGTCGCGTGCGGATGTCGTCGGCGACCTCGTCGACTTTTCTGGCGAGAGGCTTGGTGCCGGACAGACCGAAGATGTAGTCGATGCCGTTGGTCTCGCACCACGCCATGGCCTCCGGCCGGGCATAGTGCCCGTCGCCACGGAACGTAATTTGCGTGTTGTGCCATCGCGTGCGGATATGCCGTACCAGGCGGCGCAGATGGGCACGCACCTCGACGCCGCCCGGCGTCTTGCCGGGCCGCAGCACGACGGCCACGGGCCGGCTCTTCTCCGTGTCGTAGACGTGGATCGGCAGGAAGCAGCGTTCGTCATAATGAGCGTTGAACAGCGAGAGCTGCTGATGGCCGTGGACGACGTCGCAGGTATCATCGATGTCGAGCGTGACGGATGCCGGCTCGCGCGGGTAGCTATCCATCCATGCGTCGACCAAAGTGTAGGTCAGCCGGATCACGTCGCGCAGGCGCGGAGCATTCTCCAGCCGCGACAGCGTCGGCTGGGAACACAAATCCCGGCCCGTGTCCGGCAGCCGTCCGCAGGCCAGTTTGAATGCCGGATCGGACCTCAGATGATCGAGGTCGTCGGCGTCCTCGTAGCCGCAGCAGATCGCGAACATGCGCGCGCGGAACATATCGACCAGGCTGTGCACGACCCGCGTCGGATCGCGCCGATCCGGGAACACCCGGGCCAGATTGTCGGCCAAACCGAGACGCCGCTCGGCCATCGCCAGAAGCATCACGCCCCCGTTCGAGGTTAGGCGCCCACCATCGAAGGCAGCTGTGACTTTCTTGGCGTGAACGGCTGGAAACGAGAAGGGCGGAATCGTATCGTCGGTCATGGCGGGCGTGGCGTTCGCGGTTGGAGGTGATGGGGTTGGCTTCGCAACCGAATCCTACGCCGCATCAGCGCTTTACCCCTCAGGCGCACTCTTACGAATAAGACGGGTTAAGTTGAAGAAAGATTGAGTGACTCCCGATCATTTCTGTGCCGAAACGTGGAGTCGCGGTCGTGCCGCGTCCAAAGAAACCGGCGCGAGCGGCCTATTAGACGCGGTAGGTGATCAGCCTCCGAAACGAGACTATCAAGCATGAAGAGATCGAGCGCGAGGCAGAGGTTTTATTTGTGTTGAATTCTTGCTTCTCGATAGTGGTCTGAAATCGTATCATCGGTCATGGCGGGCGTGGCGTTCGCGGTTGAAGGTGATGGGGTGGCTTCGCAACCGAATCCTACGCCGCATCAGCGCTTTACACCACGCTCGCCAG
>NZ_JAFCLN010000046.1 GCF_018129385.1 Bradyrhizobium lablabi | reverse complement strand
TCTTCGTTTGGCCGCGCCCGGGATCGAGTACCGGCGCCGTGGTTTCGTCCATGAACAGACGATCCGCCATGGCCAAGTGGCGGCGCAAGTGGTCCGCGATGGGTTGAAGATGGAAGCAGGCGCGGCCGGACCAGTTGCCCAGGGTCGCCCGATCAAGCCGGATCCCCTGGCGCGCATAGATCTCGGCCTGACGGTAAAACGGCGTATGGTCGCCAAACTTGGAGACGATCACGTGCGCAATGGCCGCTTCGGTCGGCAGCCCGCTGGGTACGACGTGCTCCGGCGCGTGCGCCTGCACGACAGGGCCCGAGCAGCGGCGGCAGATGTATTTCGGGCGGCGTGTGACCAGCACGCGCCATTGCGCCGGGATCACGTCGAGCCGTTTGCTGACGTCCTCGCCGATCTTCGTCATGGCCCCGCAACCGCACGGACAAAGCGTGCTCGCAGGCTCGATGATCCGCTCCACCCGCGGCAAATGAGCAGGCAAGCAGCCCCGATTGCGATGAGAACCTTGATCCGATCCGCCGCGCGGTCGACCCTGGATGATCGCGGCCGCCTTCTCCTGCGCGGCGTCCAGGACGCCTTGCGCGATCTCCACGTCTTCGAGCGGCAAATGATACTGATCTGGTCGCAGCTTTTCGGACTTCGCGCCGAACTTCTCGCGTCGCAATTCGCCGAGAATGACCTCCAGCCGACGCCGTGCTTCCTCCGACGCCGCCAGTGCCCCCTGATGCTCGCTCAAGGCTGTCTGCGTTTGCGCCAAAAGCGCCTTCAAGCGTTCGTTTTCGTCGCGCAGCGCCGCGATGCTCATGCGCTATTTCGAGCACATCGCCGCCGCACGCGCCACGTTCAAAATAGCTTCCGAGTCACTCTGCCGCAGTTATCCAGCCGCCTGCGGGCGCCGCGCTTCCTCCGGGCGGACCAACCTCCAATCCAGACCCTCGAACAAGGCCGCGAACATCGCCGGGGATACGCGCATCACACCGTCCGCGATCGTTGGCCACACGAACTTGCAGCCTTCGAGGCGCTTGTGCACCAATACCAGGCCCGTTCTATCCCAGACCAAAATCTTGATCCGGTCCGCTCGTTTCGATCGGAACACGAAGGCTGCGCCGCTGAACGGGTCCAGGCGAAGCATCTGCTGTACCTTCGCAGCCAGCCCATCATGGCCACAGCGGAAGTCAATCGGCCGCGTCGCGATGTAAATCTTCAGATCAGCACCGGGCGCGATCATCGTGACGCTCGCACCGCGCGGATCAACCGAGACAGTTGCTCGCCGTCAATGGCCGCCTCCGTCCGCACGACGACGTCGCCAATCGCAATCTCGAGTTTGACAGCCGGAACGTGACGCTCTAACGGCTCCTCCACGACCAGCGGCGCGAACGGCGGCTGCGTAGCCTCGCACGACGGCAATTCGCCTCGCCGGCGAAAGCGTCGGCGCCAATCGTAAATCTGCCAACGCGTCGCTCCGTGCTTACGCGCCACCTCGGACACCTGGGCACCGGGTAACAGACTCTCGGCGACGATCCGAGCTCTCTCAGCCTCCGAACGCACACGACGCCCGGAGGGTCCTTCAAGCACCTCAAGCCGGCTGACCGCCCCAACTGACAAACTGTCCAAATGGACGTCCTTTTTGCCGTCCAATCCCATCCCAAACCTCCGTTCAAGCCGGAGGCTTCTTCGCACATCTAATCTAACCCCGAACCCAGGGTATCGGCTTAGCGCTTACGCCGAATTGCCCGCTCGACGGTGTTGGAGTCGATCTCGATACGGCCGTCGCTTAGAAAGCGCTCGAGGGTGGCGCGTCTGGATGTGGCATAGCGGATCGCCTCGGCGAGTTTGGATTTGCCCGACAGGCGCGGCAGCTCCTTGTGCCACAA
>NZ_JAFCLN010000045.1 GCF_018129385.1 Bradyrhizobium lablabi | reverse complement strand
GGCTGGGTCACCGCCGATAGCGGCCCGATCGGCGTTACTTTTTCTTTCGCTGGATCGACGACAAAGAGCTGGAACGTGACCTCCGGCCCGTCGGGTGCGCCGGCAACCACCAGCAGGCGCTTGTCGGGCAATGGCGCGAGGTCGCGGATTCCCAGTCCGTCGAGTTCGACCGGAACGACTTCGGGCTCGGCCTTGCTCCGCTTGTTTCCGGGCTTGAACAGGTCGTCGATGGCGCCGCCGACCAGATAGGCCTTCTTGCCCTTGCGGACAGGTGCCCGCAGGCCGAACCAGATGGGGTAATCGGCTTCGTGCCCCATCTTCGCCGACCGGAAAGGAAGGAAGGTGCTGCGCTTCAGGCTGATGATAAACGTGGTCTGAACGAAACAGCCACAAAGCATCAGAAAGGTGAAGCGCAGCATGAAGTATTATGCGGGTCTCGACGTCTCTGTCAAAGAAACGAGCGTGTGCATTGTCGATGAAAGCGGAAAACTCTGCCGGGAGAAAAAGGTTGTGACGCACCCGGACGACCTAGTCGCCGTCCTGAGCGAGCCCGCATTCCACTTTGAACGGATCGGGCTCGAAGCCGGGCCGCTGTCTCAATGGCTGTTCGAGGGGCTGGCGAAGGCCGGATTCGCGGTAGTCTGTATCGAGACACGGCACACGAAAGCGTTCTTGAAAGCTCAGCAGCCGAACAAGAGCGATCGCAACGATGCGCGCGGCATTGCGCACATGATGCGGGTCGGTCTGTTCAAGGACGTGCACGTGAAGACGCTCACGAGCCAGAAGCGTCGCGCCTTGCTGACGGCCCGCAAGCTGTTGCAGGAAAAGGCAATCGCTATGGAAAACGATATGCGTGGGCTTTTGCGCAACTTTGGGCTGAAGGTCGGCACGATTAGAGCATTCAAGTTCGATGAGCGGATACGCGAGCTGGTTGAAGCAGCTCCCGATCTGGCGGAGATCATCGAGCCGTTGCTCGCTGCCAGACGAAAACTGCGCGAGGAGTTCACTAAACTGGACCGCAAGGTTCGTGACGAGGCCAGGGTCGATCCGGTCTGCCGGCAGTTGATGACGGTACCCGGCGTCGGACCGATTGTCGCGCTCGCCTATACCTCGACGATCGACATTCCATCCCGCTTTCGCCATTCGCGAGCGGTGGGGGCTGTACTGGGGCTGACGCCCGTACTCAACCAGTCGGGCGAGAGCAGTCGAATAGGTCATGTCTCGTTGTGCGGCGACGGCATGCTGCGGGGGCTTCTTTACGAAGCGGCGCAGGTCCTGCTGATCCGCGTCAAGAAATGGTCGTGGCTGAAAGCGTGGGCGATGAATGTCGCCAAACGACACGGGATCAAGAAGGCCATCGTTGCATTGGCGCGCAGGCTTGCGGTGGTCCTGCATCGGATGTGGGTCGACGGCTCGGAGTTCCGTTGGACTCGGGAGGCAACGCCAACGACGACGGGCGCAACTGCATAACGCGACCAGCAGACCAGGAATTTAGAGTTCCGCCGCGAGGCGGAAAGGCGTCCTTCGCGGACGATGAATGATGTGAGTTCGCATACGGTCTTATCTCCGATGAGCCATCATCAGGATGCGAACCAGTTTGGACCACATCATTCTACTGGACCCCATAATGGGAGGGCTTCCATGCCGATCCCGGAGAGAAGCGCGGGCCGCGAAAAGACGTCGAACGTCACGACAAGTGGAGGGTTCGGAAGTGCTTGACCGCAACGCGCCGATTAGAGAAGACCGTATCATCCGCTTGAAAACCGTCCTCGCTCGGACCGGGCTGTCTCGGTCCACCATCTACCGCAAGATCGCCGAGGGCACCTTCCCGCCGCAGATTAGGATCAGCGTCAACGGGAGCGGCTGGCATGAATCCGACGTCAACCGCTGGATTGCAGATCCCGCCTCGTGGCGTCCGAAGCACGAGTCAGATGCGGCCTGACGAGGTCCGTGTCGCTTGCTGCTGATGACATTGAACCGGACCG
>NZ_JAFCLN010000044.1 GCF_018129385.1 Bradyrhizobium lablabi | reverse complement strand
TTCCAAGCGCGGCCATGATCGCGTCGTAGAAGCGTTCGGCGGCGGTGAAGTCGGAAACGGTGATGGAGACGTGGTCCAGCATCGATGGGATCCTCGATGGTGACTCTCTCAGTCGTCATTGCGAGCGGAGCGAAGATTCCATGGGGAGTGGATAGCGACCAGGTCTGAAGCCAGACTGAGGTTGCAAAAACCACTCAACCTGGAGACGACGATGTTGCTCGATCATCCTTCCGACGGACCGACCGCTATCCGCACGCATATTGCCGCAATTTTTGTGTCGCTGGAACTGAGCCGTTCGACATGGCTCGTGACGTCGCTGTCGCCCGGCAGGGGCGAGAAGATGTCCAAGCACAGCGTCACGGCTGGCGATATGGCCGGGCTTTTGGCGCTGTTTGCGGAGCTTAGGCGCAAGGCGGAGGCCCGAACCGGCCAAAGCTATCCGATCGTCACGATCCAGGAGGCGGGGCTGGACGGGTTCTGGCTGCACCGCGTTCTGCAACAGGAGGGGATCGAGAGCCACGTGGTTGATCCGGCTTCGGTCGCGACGCCGCGAAGGCGAAGACGCGCCAAGACGGATCGGCTCGACGGCGAGACGCTGCTGCGGACGCTTCTGGCCTACAAGCGCGGCGAGCCGCGGGTCTGCGCGATGGTGGTCGCGCCCTCGCCCGAGGAGGAAGACCGCCGGAGGATCTGCCGCGAGCGGCGGACGCTGATTGCTGAGCGGATCGAGCATGTGAACCGGATCAAGGGGCTTCTGTTCGCGCAGGGGATATCCGACTACGGACCGCTGCGGCGCGACCGGCGTGCGCGGCTCGAGACGTTGCGCACCGGAGACGGCCGCGAGCTGCCTTCGCATTTGAAGGCGCAGATCGGCCGCGAGCTTGATCGGCTCGAATTGCTTCTGAAGCAGATCAAGGCGGTCGAGACCGCGCAGGATGCCCTGCTGGCGGCGACAAGAAAGCCTGCGGGCGAAAAGTCGACGCCGGCCCCGGTCACGATGCTGCTGGCCCTGAAGGGAATCGGCGCCAACTTCGCCGCCGTTCTCTGGTCGGAGGCGTTCTATCGGCAGTTTGCCAACCGCCGCCAGGTCGCCGCCTATGCCGGCCTTGCGGCAACGCCCTGGCAAAGCGGAGGCGTCCGGCATGAGCAGGGCGTGTCGAAGGCCGGCAATCCCAGGCTGCGGACCACGATGGTCCAGCTTGCCTGGCTGTGGATAGGCCACCAGCCGCAGTCGGCCCTGACGCGTTGGTTCAAGGAGCGAAGCCCGCAAGGCCGCAAGCGCGCCATCGTGGCGCTGGCGCGCAAGCTGCTCGTGGCGCTGTGGAAGTGCGTCGTCATCGAGGGGGCCGTGATGAAGACCGCCGCATAGCACAAAGCCCACTTCCAACCTCCAATCTGCCGAGGCCCGATCAGCCCCGGAAGATCCGGGTGGACGAACCGATGGATTGCATGGCTTCAAACGCCGCAACGAAGAATGGTCCCGTCCTCTCGAGCCTGCCCGCCGCAAGCGGAATCCTGGTGCGGTCGCTTCGCGCGACGACCGAATGTGAGTTTGATCTGGCAAGCAACCCAGATCGCAGAACCGGCTCGAACCCTGGATCGCAAACGCGAGGATGGCAGATGCCCTGACCGAACCGCCAACACGAGGAGCCCCTGTCGTGCCCGACGCATCAAGCATGATGACGTGCTCGCTCAACTCAAGGCCAAGCCGCTGCGCGGCGGCCCTAACGGGCCGGCCTTGACTTGATCTGTGCGCGTCATCCTGCACAGCACGCGGTCGGGACGAAGAGGTGGCCGCAGTCGAACAAAAAGGTGACTGCTCATCCCTTGACACACACATTCCCCATGTGAGCAATCCATCGAGCGGCATAACGGATAGATGGATTGCTTCCGCCTTCGCTCTTCGAGCTACGGCGGACAAGTCGTCGCTTTGCTCCCTTGCACAAACGCTCTGCGTTTGTCGCAGGCAATGACGGGGATGGTTCAGCGCCTGGGCGTCAGGACGCCATCTTCAAGCGCTCCAGCGCCT
>NZ_JAFCLN010000043.1 GCF_018129385.1 Bradyrhizobium lablabi | reverse complement strand
CTTTTGCAAGGAAGCGGTTGTCGCGAGGTTGGCTCCGACTATTGCCCGAAACAAGCGATTTCGTAGGAGGGAGCGAAGCGATACCCATCAATGCCGGTGCGCGTGGCGATGGGTTTCGCTGCGCTCTACCCATCCTACGCAGATATGACTTCGCGATCTCGCGACATGATTTGCCCGAGGTTTGCCTGAAACTTCCGCCCTCTCCAATCAGAGGGCGCAGGGAAGACCGCATAGGCGTTAAGTTTAGGCTTGCGTATTGGAAGCACACGTGATTCCAACACGCAATGACTGGTGAATCGCTTGTAAACGAAGACTGGACGAGGGTGGTTTCCCGGCTTGGCGGAGCTGCCCAACTTGAGCTCAGTGCGCGCGAGACAAAAGCATTCCTACGGCGGCGCGAAATCCCGGATGCGGTCACGTTGCTGAGGTTGATGCTGGCCTATTGTCTCGGCGAAAGAGGGCTGAGATCGACAGCGGCGTGGGCTGCTTCGGTTGGTCTTGCCGATCTCAGTAGCGTGGCGTTGTTCTATCGCCTGCGTCAATGTGGTGATTGGTTTGGCGTCCTCATCGAAAACCTCCTCGCTGAAGCGGCGCCGAAGGCCAGCCGCTGTCGGCTGATCCGCATCATTGATGGAACGATGGTGCCGAAGGCCGGACCGGCAGCACGCAAGAACAGCGAACTTTGGCGTATTCACAGTGCATTCGATCTGCCTTATGAGCGCTTCGGCCACTTCGAATTGACCGATCAGCGAGAGGGCGAGACGTTTGATCGGATCCCGGTCGTCAAGGGTGAGATACGCATTGCTGACCGCGCTTATCTCCAGCCTGAACGCATCGCGACTGTTGTCGAGGCTGGAGCAGACGTTTTGATCCGTGCGAGCTGGAAGAACGCACGGTGGCTTGATGCCAAAGGCTGTCCTCTCGATCTCATAGCCCAATTGCGTACGGCGAAGGCACGCGGACGGATCGATCGGCGGGTTTGGATCAAATGCAAGAATGGCACTGCTCTGGCTGTGCGTCTGGTCGCAGTGAAGAAGCCGGCCAAAGCGGCCGCTGAATCGCGTCGGAAAGCCCGGCGCGCCGCGCAAGACGAAAGCCGCACTATCTCCAAGGAAACTTTAGAAGCGGCAGATTGGATCATCCTGATCACCACGCTCTTACCGGACGAGTTCTCAGCCAAAGATGTGCTTGCGCTTTATCGATTGCGATGGCGGATCGAACTTGGCTTCAAGCGGCTGAAGAGCCTCATCGGTCTCAAGACGCCTCCTGGAACCAATCCGAGTTCTGCCAAGCCCTATCTGTTGGCTCACCTCTTGATCATCCTGCTGCTCGAACCGCTTGTCCGCGAGTTCGAGGACTCTCCACACTGGGCGGAAGCCGCCTGACGACACCCGGCGCTTGGCGCGTTTTGCAACAACTCGTCGCTTCCTTGCTACAAGCGATCATCCCACAGCCAACCATCCGCTGCTTGCGTCGCCAAAAACGAGAACTCGGCAGGCATTTCCACGAACCGCCACGAAAACGGCGATATCAATCCATGCGCCCGATAACTTAACGCCTATGGGGAAGACCGGGTGCGCGCCGCACCCGCGGTCTCGTGTGCTGCTTGCGCATAAAGAAAATGCACACGAGCATACAGGTTCGGCGGGAGCATCCCGGCCTTCCCTGCGCAATGGCTTTACGGCTTACTTCGCGCTCTTCCCGGAGAACGGCTCTTTTGCCTCCGTCGCCCGCAAGACGCTTTCGCTCCTCGAGGACTTAACGCCAGCACCACGGCGCCAGAACCACACGACTTCACCGTACGCGTCAGCCACACTCGTCTGTCATGGCATCCGCGTCCATCGCATCTCACCGCGCGTCAGTGACGATGGCCAACGCCCCTCATCCGCGGTGAGACGAGCGGAGTTATGCCGCTGATTTGGGTGAGAACGGAAGCGGAATATTTTTCGATTCGAGGCTTGACGCGATTTCTGAAAATCGGAAGTGATTTGCCCGTCGGGCAGTCACAGACAAGATCACAGATGCCGCAGGGACGGAGGTGGATACCGTCAGGAGGCAGCGAAGAAGATCTATTGCCGAGGAACAGGAGCGAGCTGGAAGGATTGACAAGGACATCCTGCAGTGAGCGGGCCATGCCTAACGTGAGATATCTCGATCCGCGACAAGATCCCCGCAACGCTTCCGGCTCGGAGCCGGCGCCGACTACCCGTTCCGGACAAGACACCGCTGAAGCCCGCGGAGAAGAGGTTAGCCGTGGACGGAACGCCGTCGCTCCCTGGCAGATCCCGTGGAGGGGATGGAAGGACATCCTCCGTCGCACCTATCACGAGATGAACGAGGACCGGCTGCTCGCGGTGGCGGCGGGCGTCGTGTTCTACGGCCTGCTGGC
>NZ_JAFCLN010000042.1 GCF_018129385.1 Bradyrhizobium lablabi | reverse complement strand
ACGATGGCAAATGCCATGCTTGATGCCAGGCAGGAAGGTGACCCTTATCGGCGCGTCGAGGTAATCACCGGGGAGCGCCGGCGGCGACGATGGACGGGCGAGGAGAAGGCGCGGATCGCGGCGGAGAGCTTTGAGGAAGGTGCGAACATCTCCGAGGTGGCGCGGCGCAATGGCGTTTCCCGCGGGCTGCTCACGGTATGGCGACGCCAGGTTGCGGCAGCAGTGGCCGGCAAGGCGCCGAACTTCGTGCCGATCCAGATTGGCGCCGGCGAGTCCGAACGTATTTTGGCGGCACCAACGACGCCTTTGGAGATCACCGCGCCACCGGCCAAGCCCTGCGGGGTGATCGAGATAGAGCTGAGTGGGGCGCGCATCCGGGTTGAGCCGGGCGTGGAGCTGACGACACTTTCGACAGTGCTGTCAGCGCTTCGGGGCATCCGGTGATTGCACTACGCTCCGACCTCAAGGTGGTGCTTGCGGCGCAGCCGGTCGATTTTCGCAAGTCGGTCCACACGCTGTCGGCGCTGGTGAGCGAAGCGCTGCGTGCGAACCCATATTGTGGCGACGTCTTCGTGTTCCGCAGCAAAAGGATGGACAGAGTGAAGCTTTTGGCGTGGGACGGCAGCGGCATGGTGCTGGTGACGAAGTGGTTGCACCAGGGGCGTTTCACCTGGCCGCCGATCCGCGACGGTGTGGTGCATCTAAGTGCAACGCAGCTCGCGATGCTGCTCGACGGACTTGAGTGGACACGCGTCTCACCCCAGCCTGTGAAGCAGCCCGCCGTGGTTGGCTGAGAGGTGAGGATTTCGCTGGAGCATAGAGTGGGCGCATGTATCGTCTGATCATGGCGATTCGTCCCGATGCTCTTCCGACCGATCCGGCGGCTCTGACCGAGATGGTGCTCGCGCTTGACGTCGAGAACGAGAAGCTGCGCGTGGCGTTGCAGACGCTCAAGGAGATGATCTTCGGGAAGCGCTCGGAGCGGCTTGCCACGCTCGTGGCCGAGCAACTCGCGCTTGAGCTTGACGACCTTGAGACCGGCGCCACCCCACCTGCGGCTGCCAACGACGATGCGGCTGCGGCGAAGCCGTCTGATAAACCGCGCAAGAAGGCGCGCCGCAACATCGGCGCGCTGCCCAAGCACCTGCCGCGCTGTGAGCAGGTGCTGGAACCGGAGGCGACCGCCTGCCCGTGCTGCCAGGCTCAGCTTCACAAGATCGGCGAGGACGTCAGCGAGGTGCTGGACGTGGTCCCGGCGATCTTGCGGGTGCTGCGGACGATCCGTCCCAAATACGCCTGCCGCGGCTGCACCGACGGTGTGGTCCAGGCGAAGGTGCTACCGCGCTTGATTGAGAGTGGCATGGTGTCGACGGCCTTGGTGAGCCACGTGGTGGTCTCGAAGTTCGCCTGGTATTTGCCGCTGTACCGGCAGGTGCAGATTTTGGCCGGCCAGGGCGTCCATCTTGACCGGTCGACGCTTGCCGGCTGGGTGAAGCGCGCGGCCTGGTGGCTCAAAAGCCTTTATGAACTTCAGCTGCGGACGATCCAGGCCGCCCCGCGCGTGTTCTGCGACGAGACGCCGATGCCGGTGCTCGATCCCGGGCGTGGTCAAACGAAGAAGGGCTACTTCTGGGCGATCGTCTCCGACGACCGCGGCCACAGCGGCCCAAGTCCGCCGATCGTGCTGTTCCGATATGCCCCCGGTCGCAGCGGCGCCTTCGCTGAACAGTTCCTGGACGGCTTTAACGGACGCTTCCTGCAATGCGATGCCTATGACGGTTATGACCGGCTCAGCGAAGTCGCTCGACGGCAAGGGCCGTGGACGCTCGTGCATTGTTGGAGCCATTTGCGCCGGCGCTTCGTCAAATTGGCCCGCAACAGCAAATCGCCGATCGCCGAGGCCGCCGTCCGGCAGATCGCACAGCTTTACGCCATCGAAGCCATGGTACGCGGTTCATCGCCGGACATCAGGCTGGCCGCGCGCAAGGAGCACTCGCTGCCCATCGTCGAGGCGTTGAAGCCGTGGTTCGAGAAGCAGCTGTCGATGATCTCCAGCGGCTCGACGCTTGCCGAGGACATCCGTTACGCGCTCAATCATTGGCAAGGGCTGACCCGCTTCCTCGAAGACGGGCGCCTCGAGCTCGACACGAATCCGGTCGAGAACGCCATCCGGCCAATCTGCCTGACCAGAAAAAATGCGCTCTTCGCCGGCCATGAGGTCGGGGCTGAAAATTGGGCCTTGCTTGCGTCGATCGTCGCCACCTGCAAGCTCAGCGACGTCAACCCGGCCGCCTACATCGCCGAAACACTCGAGGCGATCATCGACGGCCATCCCCATAACAGAATCGAAGACCTCATGCCCTGGCGGTTCCGCAAAACGTCAAGCCAGCGTCAATAGGGTGCCGGCAAAGCGCTTACAGTGTGTGCGGGAACACCGTGAGACTACGGGAAGGATTGCCGTCAGCTTGAGGGGGCTGGCCAGTAATGGAAGGATTGGTGCGCTCGCGCATGGCTTCCAAGGCAAGGGGAGCGTGATGTGCCGCCTTGCGATTCGCCGGTCTTCTCGATGTACTCCGACGCCTACATCAAGTATTGCATAGCAGTCACGTCATCTGAATCTGGGCGAAGGTTCATGA
>NZ_JAFCLN010000041.1 GCF_018129385.1 Bradyrhizobium lablabi | reverse complement strand
ACCATCACCGACCACGACCTCGACCAGGTCTCCTCGCAGGCCATCAGCATCGGCAAGTATATCGGCTTCCAGGACGACGGTCCGTCGATCGACGTGGCGGCGACCAACGAGGCGAACATCCTGCTGACGACGCAGGATGCGGAGACCGACGGCGATCCAACCGCGCAGGACGTTGCGACCTCGACCGCGAACTTCTCCGGCGTGTTTGCGATCGCCAGTCAGGCGTTCGGTTCCGACGGTCCGGGCTCGGTGACGGCGCTCGGCTATTCGCTGAGCCTCGCCGGCTCGAACGGCGTCGATTCGACGCTCGACAGCAACGGCGCGAGCATTTACCTCCACAATATCAACGGCGTGATCACCGGCTCGACCTCGAGCTCGACGGCCGGCGTGAATACCGGCAACACGATCTTCACGATCTCCGTGAACGCTTCGGGCGTCGTGACGCTGACGCAATTCGCGGAAATCGATCACGCCAACAACAACGACACCTCGGCGCCGTATGACGACCAGTTTGCGGTCCTCACCACCGGCCTGGTCAACCTGACGGCGACGGCGACCATCACCGATGGTGACGGTGACACTGCGACCGACAGCGCAACCGTCGACCTCGGCGGCAACATCCGCTTCGCCGACGACGGTCCGTCGATCGACGTGGCGGCGACCAACGAGGCGAACATCCTGCTGACGACGCAGGATGCGGAGACCGACGGCAATCCGACCGCACAGGACGTCGCGACCTCGACCGCGAACTTCTCCGGCGTGTTTGCGATCGCCAGCCAGGCCTACGGCGCAGACGGCCCGGGCTCGGTGACGGCGCTCGGCTATTCGCTCAGCCTCGTCGGCTCGAACGGCGTGGATTCGACGCTCGACAGCAACGGCGCGAGCATCTTCCTGCACAACATCAACGGCGTGATCACCGGCTCGACCTCCAGCTCGACGGCCGGCGTAAACACCGGCAACACGATCTTCACAATCTCGGTGAACGCCTCGGGCGTCGTGACGCTGACGCAGTTTGCAGAGATCGACCACGCCAACAACAACGACACCTCGGCTCCGTACGACGACCAGTTCGCGGTCCTGAACACGGGCCTCGTCAACCTGACGGCGACGGCGACCATCACCGACGGTGACGGCGACAAGGCGACCGACAGCGCGATTGTCGATCTCGGCGGCAACATCCGCTTCGCGGACGACGGCCCGGCGATCGACGTCAGGGCGACGAACGAGTCGAACGTCCTGCTGACGACGCAGGATGCGGAGACCGACGGCAATCCGACCGCGCAGGACGTTTCGACCTCCACGGCGAACTTCTCGGGCGTGTTCTCCATCGCGAGCCAGGCCTACGGCGCGGACGGCCCGGGCTCGGTCACTGCGCTCGGCTATTCGCTGAGCCTCGCCGGCTCGAACGGCGTGGATTCGACGCTCGACAGCGACGGTGCGAGCATCTTCCTGCACAACATCAACGGCGTGATCACCGGCTCGACCTCCAGCTCGACGGCGGGGGTAACCCCGGGCAACACGATCTTCACGATCGAAGTGAGCAGCACGGGCGTCGTGACGCTGACGCAGTTCGCGGAGATTGACCACGCCAACAACAACGACACCTCGGCTCCGTATGACGACCAGTTTGCGGTCCTCAACACCGGCCTCGTGAACCTGACGGCGACGGCGACCATCACCGACGGTGACGGTGACACGGCGACTGACAGCGCGACCGTCGACCTCGGCGGCAACATCCGCTTTGCGGATGATGGCCCGGCGATCGATGTCGCGGCGACCAACGAGGCCAACATCCTGCTGACGACGCAGGATGCGGAGACGGACGGCAATCCGACCGCGCAGGATGTTGCGACCTCCACGGCGAACTTCTCCGGCGTGTTTGCGATCGCCAGCCAGGCCTACGGCGCAGACGGTCCGGGCTCGGTGACGGCGCTCGGTTACTCGCTAAGCCTGTTCGGTTCGAACGGCGTGGATTCGACGCTCGACAGCAACGGCGCGAGCATTTACCTCCACAACATCAACGGTGTGATCACTGGCTCGACCTCGAGCTCGACAGCCGGCGTGAACGTGAACAACACGATCTTCACGATCTCGGTGGACGGCTCGGGCGTTGTCACGCTGACGCAGTTTGCAGAGATCGACCACGCCAATAACAACGACACGTCGGCTCCGTATGATGACCAGTTCGCGGTTCTGAACACGGGATTGGTGCGCCTGACGGCGACCGCGACCATCACCGATGGTGACGGCGACAAGGCGACGGACAGTGCAACCGTCGATCTCGGCGGCAACATCCGCTTTGCGGACGACGGCCCGGCGATCGACGTGGCCGCAACGAACGAGGCGAATGTCCTGCTGACGACGCAGGATGCGGAGACCGATGGCGATCCAACCGCGCAGGACGTTGCGACCTCGACCGCGAACTTCTCCGGCGTGTTCTCGATCGCCAGCCAGGCCTATGGCGCGGATGGCCCGGGCTCGGTGACGGCGCTCGGCTATTCGCTGAGCCTCGCCGGCTCGAACGGCGTCGATTCGACGCTCGACAGCAACGGCGCGAGCATTTTCCTCCACAACATCAACGGCGTGATCACCGGCTCGACCTCGAGTTCGACGGCCGGCGTAAACACCGGCAACACGATCTTCACGATCTCCGTGAACGCCTCGGGCGTCGTGACGCTGACGCAATTTGCGGAGATCGACCACGCCAACAACAATGACAGCTCGGCTCCGTACGACGATCAGTTCGCGGTCCTGAACACGGGGCTGGTGAACCTGACGGCGACGGCGACCATCACCGACGGTGACGGCGACAAGGCGACCGACAGCGCGACCGTCGATCTCGGCGGCAACATCCGCTTCGCCGACGACGGCCCGAGCGTTGGCCCGAATTCGGTCGTGTACACGGACGACGAGACGGCGACGCATACGGATGCGTCGCCGAACCTTGGCGGCGCGGACGACTATACGGGCACGCCGGCGGCGAACCTGACGGGCACGCTGGCGCACGCCTATGGCGCAGACGGTGCGGGCACGACGCTGCTGCTCGCCACCAATCCGACGCCCGGCTT
>NZ_JAFCLN010000040.1 GCF_018129385.1 Bradyrhizobium lablabi | reverse complement strand
GATCCGGGAGCCGTCTTCAGAATCCCTATTGCCCTCCAATGCAATAGGCCTCTCAAATCCATATGCGATTCCCCTGCCGCTTGCGGGGAGAGGTCGAAATTCGCATCAGCGAATTTCGGGTGAGGGGGACCCTCCACGAGTCCCGATGTTGAGACAGCCCCTCACCCCAACCCTCTCCCCGCAAGCGCGGGGCGAGGGAGCACACCACCCTCGCCGCTTCAGCCCAGCACCGTCTTGCCGTTGCGAATGACGGTGACGCCCCGCGCCTTCACTTTCGCCTCGAACGAGATCACATTGCCGTCCTTCCACATCTCCATCGTCACAGTCTCGCCCGGATAGACCGGCGAGGAGAACCGCGCGACATGCTGCTTGAAAGCGGACGGATCGTAATCGGCGTAGGTCTGCAACACGCCGCGGCAGGTGATGCCGTAGGTGCACATGCCGTGCAGGATCGGCCGGGGAAAACCGGCCTTCTTGGCGAAGCCGGGATCGGAGTGCAGCGGGTTGCGGTCACCGCAAAGACGGTAGACCAGCGCCTGATCCGGCCGCGTCGAGATGTCGACGACCTTGTCCGGCGCGCGTGACGGCATGTTGTGCGGTTCCGGCTGCGCCAGATTAGGTCCGCCAAAGCCGCCATCGCCCCGGGCAAAGCGCGAAGCGACGATCGTTGCAAGCGCCTCGCCTTTGTCGTTCTTCAGCACGGTCTGGTGGCTGATCACCACACCCTTGTCCTTGCCCTTGTCATAGACCTCGCGCACCGAGGAATCGGCGGTGATGTGGGCCGCACCCGCCAATGGCTGATGGAAGGTAATGTCGCGCTCGCCATCCACCACCAGCACGCGGTTGAGATTCATCTCGCCGGGACCGGAGCCCCAGGCCGCGACGGACGCAAATGTCGGCACGACTTTCAACGGGCGCGGTGTCAGCGTGCCCTCATTGACGAAGGCGAGCTCTTTTTCATCCATGGGGTCCGCGCCCATGCCTATGCCATAAGCGTAAAGCATCACCTCACGGTCGGTGTAGCTGTATTTCTGACCGAGGTTCTTCAGCCCCTTCAGTTCTTCGTATCTTGCCGACATCCTGCGATTTCCTCCCGAAGTATTTCTTTTTTGGCGCTGCCCGTTACTGCGCCCTCTCCCCTTGTGGGAGAGGGCAAGAACGGCCTCGCCGCGATCTCGCTTGGGTGAGGGGTAGCCTCCACAAGCGCTGCGCCCGCGAATAGAACTCCTCATCCGGCGCTTCGCGCTACCTTCTCCCACAAGGGGAGAAGGAAGAATGCGCACTTCAAATCAGACCGGCGTGAAGAACGGCAGCGGCGCGCCGTCGGTCGGCTTGAACACCACTTTCACCTTCTGTCCGATCTTCAGCTTTTCCAGATCGCAGTCGACAAAGTTCGTCTGAAGCGACGGCCCTTCCTTCAGCGTGACGTAGCCGATTGCGTACGGCCCGGTCGGCGACTTCCGCATCAGGCTGAACGTGTAGATCGTGCCCTCGCCCGAACTCTCCTCCCACACCGTCTTGTCGGAGAAGCAGAACGGGCAGATCGAACGCGGAAAGTAATGCGGCTCACCGCAGGCGGTGCAGCGCTTGATCATGAACTTGCCGGCCTTCGCCGCTTCCCAGAATGGCGCGGTTTCCGGGTTGGTCACCGGGGCATTATACTTCTTCGTTTCAGCCATCAGACGCGCTCCAGAATGCAGGTTGAGGCGGCATGGCGCACGCCGAGCAGGCCGCCGGTGCCGTGGGCGATCGCAAGATCGCAGTTTGGCACTTGCACCTTGGGATGGGCTTCGCCGCGCAGTTGCCGGACCGCTTCGAGAATTTTGGTCATGCCGCCGCGGTTGACGGGATGGTTGCTGCACAGGCCGCCGCCGTCGGTATTGAACGGCAGCTTGCCGACGCCGGAAATCAGGTTGCCGTCGGCGACGAACTTGCCGCCCTCGCCTTTCTTGCAGAAGCCGAGGTCTTCGAGCTGCATCAGCACCGTGATGGTGAAGCTGTCATAGATCGAAGCGTACTTGATGTCCTTTGGCGTAACGCCGGCTTCCTCGAAGGCGCGCGGGCCGGACCACACGCCGGCCGAATAAGTCAGATCGAGATCCTTGCCGCCGCGCGGCCCCTTCATCGCCTCGCCATGGCCGATCAGTCGTACCTGCGGCTTCTTCAGGCTCTTCGCAATTTCCGGCGTAGTGACGATCATCGCGCCGCCGCCGTCGGTGACGACGCAGCAATCCATCCGGTGCAGCGGGTCCGAGATCATCGGCGAGTTCAGCACGTCTTCGACCGTGACGACGTCCTTCAACATCGCATGCGGATTGTATTGCGCGTGGTGCGAGGCCGCGACCTTGATCCAGGCTAGCTGTTCGCTAGTGGTGCCATAGTCGTGCATGTGGCGCATGGCACACATGCCATAAGCATTGTGCGTGGTGGCCCCATAGGCAGACTCGAAATCGACCTCAGCGCCGGCCGCGCGCGGCGGCATCGGTCCGGTGCGCGGCTTGCCCGCCAGCGTCACCAGCGCGACCGAGCACTTGCCGGCTGCGATCGCTTCCGCGGCATGGCCGAGATGGATCAGGTAGGAGCAGCCGCCGGTCTCGGTGGAATCGACGTGGCGCAGTTTCTTCGTGTTGAGGCCGAGATAATCGACCATCGGCCAGAGTCCGCCCGGCGCATCGCCCGCCATGAAGTAGCCGTCGATATCGTCCTTGGTGAGCCCGGCATCCTCAAGCGCACCCTTGGCGACCTCGGCATGTAGCTGTGCGGTGGATTTGTCGGGTGCATGCCGGGTCGGGTGCTCGTAGATCCCGGCAATATAGGCCTTGCCCTTGATGGTCACTGTTTCTCCGCTGGCGTTTCTTCGTATCCAGCCAATTTCTTGGCCTGTCAGCGAAGGCTTGGCAAGCGCGGAGATATTCCGTCAGGTGAGACGGGTATGCGCCCAGCTATTCGTCGTCCCGGCTCGGAACGGGACGACGAGTTGTGAGAGCCCCTACTCCGCCGCCATCTGGCGCGGTGCCGGCGGCGGGTTCACCAGATCGGCGGCGAGTTCCGCGTAGCGTGCTTTGGCGTCCTGCACCGCCTTCTCCTTTACCGGGCCGTAGCCGCGGATGCGGTCGGGCAGCGAGAGCAGTTCGATCGCGACATCGACGTTGGCAGGCGACAGCAGGCCGAGCACGGTGGCGACGTCCTTCTCGTAGCCGGCGATCAGGTCGCGCTCCATCTTGCGGTCCGGGCTGTAGCCGAAGATGTCGAACGGCGTGCCGCGCAGGCCCTTGAACTTCGCCAGCGTCTTGAACACCGGCATCATCCACGCGCCGAAGGCGCGCTTCTTTGGACGGCCCAGCGCATCGACACCGCCGCCAAGGATCGGCGGCGCGAGGTTGAAGCTGAACTTGAAATCGCCCTCGAACTGGTCGCGAAGCTGCTGCTCGAAGTGCCCGTCCGTGTAGAGCCGTGCGACCTCGTACTCGTCCTTGTAGGCAAGCAGTTTTGCGTAGTTGATCGCCACCGCGCGCGGCAAGGCATCGCCATAACCGCCCTTTCTCGCGACATCGCGCACCTGGCTGACGAGGCTGCGATAACGTTCAGCGAGTTTTGCATTCTGATAATCGGTCAGCAGCTTCGTGCGGTGAGCGACGACTTCGTCCAGCGACATCGCATCGAGCGTCTTCGGCGGGACCACCTCTTCGTGGCCCTTCATCAGGGCGACCATCTTTGCGGGGTCGTGGGCCGCAAGGCGCCCGAGCTGGAATGCCTGCGTGTTCATCTTGATCGAGACGCCGTTGACCTCGATCGCCTGCTCGATCGCTTTCGCCGAGAGCGGCAGCAGGCCCTTCTGATAGGCGTAGCCGAGCATCATGATGTTGGTGGCGATGGAATCGCCGAGCAGGACTTCCGCCGGCGTCGTGAAGTCGAAGAAGGAGGAATCCTTCTTCAGTGTGTTCTCCAGCACGCTATTCACTTTGCGGTTCTGGAAATTGAAGTCGCGGTTGAGGATGAAATCAGCGGTCGGGATCAGATGGGTGTTGATGATGCCGTGGGTACGGCCGGATTCACAAAGCGTGATGGTGTCCTTGGCGCCCGCCACTACCTCGTCCGCCGCCATCACGAGATCGGCGGTGCCGGTCACGATGCGCGAGCAGGTGACGTCAGCGGTGTGTTCGGAAAGCCGGACGTGGCTGATCACCGCGCCGCCCTTTTGCGCAAGGCCCGACATGTCGAGGATCATACTGGCCTTGCCTTCGATGTGCGCGGCCATGCCGAGCAGCGCGCCGATCGTCAGCACCCCGGTGCCGCCGACGCCGCCGACCGCGATGTTGTAGGGTTTTTCCAGCGACGGAATCGATGCAGGGTCCGGCAGATCGCCGATACTGCCGAGATCGGGCGGCGCGCGCCGCCGCAGCTTGCCGCCGTCGACAGTGACGAAGGACGGACAGAAGCCTTTCAGGCAAGAATAGTCCTTGTTGCAGGTCGACTGGTTGATGGTGCGCTTGCGCCCGAGCTCCGTCTCCAGCGGCTCGACCGAGATGCAGTTCGACTGCACCGAGCAATCGCCGCAACCTTCGCACACCGCCGGATTGATCAGCACGCGGCGGGCCGGATCCTCCATCAGGCCGCGTTTGCGGCGCCGGCGCTTTTCGGCGGCGCAGGTCTGCACGAACACGATGGCCGAGGTGCCCTTGGTCTGGCGACACGCTTTCTGCACCGCGTCGAGTTCGTCACGATGGGCGACCTTGACGCCCGGCGCGATATCGGAAGCGGGATAGAGATGCGGGTTTTCCGAGACCAGGTAGATTTCGCGGATGCCTTCGGCGTGAAGCTGGAAGGTGATCTGCTGCGGCGACAATTCGCCGTCGACATGCTGGCCGCCGGTCATCGCGGTCGCATCGTTGTAGAGGATTTTGTAGGTGATGTTGGCACCTGAGGCGACCGCCTGACGGATCGCGAGGCTGCCGGAGTGGAAGTAGGTGCCGTCGCCGAGATTGGCGAACACGTGCTCTTCCTTGGTGAACGGCGCGACACCGACCCACGGCACGCCCTCGCCTCCCATGTGGGTGTAGGTCTCCGTGCTGCGGTTCATCCACAGCGCCATGAAGTGGCAGCCAATGCCGGCAAAGGCGCGGCTGCCTTCCGGCACCTTGGTCGAGGTGTTGTGCGGGCAGCCCGAGCAGAAATATGGCGTGCGGCTGATCGGCGCCACCGCCTGCATCTGCGTCGCCTCGCGGCCGTTGAACCAGTCGGCCTTGGCGCGCAGCATGTTAGCGATTTCGGGATTGAGATTGAGGCGAAGCAGGCGTTCGGTCAGCGAGCTGGCAAGAGAGGAGACGCTAAGCTCGGCGGCAAACGTCAGGAAACGCTTGTCGTGGTCGTCCATCTTGCCGACGATGCGCGGGCGGACGTCGTCGCGCCAGTTGAACAGCTCCTGCTTGACCTGGTTCTCGACGATCTCGCGCCGTTCCTCGACGATGAAGATTTCCTCGAGCCCGACGGCGAACTGACGCACGCCTTCCGGCTCCAGCGGCCAGGGCATGCCGATCTTGTAGAGACGAAGCCCGATCTTGGCGGCAACCTCTTCGGTGATGCCGAGTTCGCGCAGCGCCTGGCGAATGTCCTCGTAGGATTTGCCCGACGCCATAATGCCGTAGCGGGCATTCGGCGAATCCATGGTGATGCGGTTGATCTTGTTGGCGCGGGCGAAGGCGATCGCGGCGTAACCCTTGTGATCTTGCAGGCGGAGATCCTGCATGTAGCGATCGTCCGGCCAGCGCAAATTGAGGCCGCCCGGCGGCATCTCGAAATCGGTCGGAATGATGAAGGGCTTCATCTCGTCGGTGAGATCGATCTCGGCAGTGGTTTCCACCACCTCGGTGATCACCTTCATGCCGACCCAGCAACCCGAGTAGCGCGACATCGCAATGCCGAGCAGGCCCATCTCGATCATTTCGTGGATGCTGGAGGGATAGAGATAAGGCATCAGCGCCGAGATGAAGGCATGGTCCGACTGATGCGGCACGGTGGAGGATTTCGCGCCATGGTCGTCGCCGGCGAGCACCAGTACGCCGCCGTTCTTGGCCGAGCCCGCCGTGTTGCCGTGGCGGAACACGTCGCCGCAGCGGTCGACGCCGGGGCCCTTGCCGTACCAGATGCCGACCACGCCGTCATAGTTGGCGCCGGGCGAGAGGTTGAGCTGCTGCGAGCCCCAGATCGCGGTGGCTGCCAGATCCTCGTTCACGCCGGGCTGAAATTTGATGTTGTATTGTTCAAGATGTTTACGGGCGGCGAAGAGCTGCTGGTCGTAGCCGCCGAGGGGGGAGCCGCGATAGCCGGAAATGAAACCGGCAGTGTTAAGCCCCATGGCGCGGTCGCGGCGGATTTGCGCCATCGGCAGGCGGACAAGCGCCTGAATGCCGGTCAGGAAAATGTGGCCGGTGCCCTGGGTGTATTTCTGGTCGAGACTGATCGGACCCTGGTTGATTCCCATTCCGTCCTCTTTGGCTTTGGCCGCGACTGCCCGGTTTTTAGCTAGTCATCCGAACCGATTAGAACCAGTCTATGTCGGTTTTTCCCGGCTCCGCATCACAATTCTCGGCAGGCGACCCCCGCGCCAAAAGTTCGCAATTTCGTACCGGGAATGTCGCTACGCCTTTTCGGTTTGTGTCGTCGAAATGCCTTGGCGCGAAATGCCGTGACGCATCTATAATGCGCCTGACTGGGGGAAGGATGCAGCAACCCAAGCGCAGCGTCGCGGCGATTCTCGTCGGCCTCTTTTTGTGCGGTGCATTCGCAGCACCCGCCGGCGCGGCCGAGCCTTCGGCCGAGACCATCGCGCGCGGCAAGGCGCTGGTGGAGGCCGGCGACTGCGCAAACTGCCATACCGCCGATCCCGCAAAGCCGTTTGCCGGCGGCAGGCGGATCGCCCTGCCGCCTTTCGGCGCCGTCTACGCGCCCAATCTGACGCCGGATCGCGAAACCGGCATCGGCAACTGGCGCGACGAGGATTTTGTACGGGCGCTGCGCCATGGCATCGCGCCCGACGGCTCGCGCTACTATCCGGCCTTCCCCTACCCGTATTTCACCAAGCTGATCCGCAACGACATGCTGGCGATCCGCGCCTACCTCGCAACGCTCGAGCCGGTCCGCAAGCAGACTTCGCCGCCCGAACTGCTGTTTCCCTTCAACTTCCGCGTGACGATGCGGCTGTGGAACTGGCTGTATCTGGAGCCCGGCATCATCATGCCGGACCAGGCCAAGGGCACCGACTGGAATCGCGGCCGCTATCTGGTCGAGGCGCTTGGTCATTGCGGCGGCTGTCATACGCCGAAGAGCCTGTTTGGCGCCGACAAGAGTGACCGGGCCTTCGCCGGCGGCAACGTTGACGGTGTCCTCGCGCCAAGGCTGGACAGTGCGGACGGCAGCGCGCTGAAGTCGTGGACCGCCGAGGACCTCACCGAATATTTGCGCAATGGCCGCAATGGCAGGAGCAAGGCTGGGCCAATGATGTCCGAGATCATCGCCAACTCGACCTCGAAGATGCATGAGGGCGATGTCCGCGCCATGGCGATCTATCTCAAGTCCCTGCCCGCGCGATAATTCCAGCAGCTCCAGTGAAGGGCGCTTACCGCTTGTTCTCATCAAACACGAATTTCGGCATCTCCCATCGGTAGCGGATCGCCAGCAGGCGGAACGACAGGCCAAGCAGGAAGGTGAGCACGGTCCACAGCTCTTGGTTGACCTTCAGGCCGAAGGACACGGAATAGAACAGGCCGGTGACAACGGAGACGCTCGCGTAGAGCTCGGACCGGAACAGCAGCGGCACGTCGTTGCACAGGATGTCGCGCAGCACGCCGCCGGCGCAGCCGGTGATCATCCCCGCCACGATCACGATCGGCAGCGAAGCGTTCATCTGCCAGGCGACGTCGCAGCCGATCATGGTGAAGATCACGAGCCCGATCGCGTCGAGCACGAGGAAGGCCGTGTTCAGCCGGTGCACCGCCTGCGCGATCAGGATCGTGAGGAAGGCGGCGACCGCGGTCAGTGCGAGCAGCCACGGGTTTTGCACCCAGGCGAGAGGATAATGTCCGAGCAAGACGTCACGGATAGTGCCGCCACCGAGCGCGGTGATGCAGCCGAGCATCGCGACACCCGCCCAGTCCATGCTTCGACGACCTGCGGCAAGCGCAGCCGTCATCGCCTGCGCGGTCAGCGCGATCAGCGAAAGCCAATGCAGCACGATATCGCTCGAGGGCAGTGTCCACATCGAATCATCAGGGAGATTTTGCTGTGGAACCGATGGTGCGGGTTCCCGCATCAATAGTCCACATGCAACGCGCCCGGTTCCCGGAACCAGGGCGGCAGCCCGTGGTTGTCTTGGCGTTAATGGAGGAACCAGACGATGGCCTACCCTAACGATCCCGACCGCGCCCCCATGAGCGACGAGGAGATTCGCCGTCAGGCGCGGCTCAACAGTCTCGACAACGACTTGCAGCCCGATCCGGCGCTCGGCGAGGGTCCGCCGAGCGGCGGCAAGGTCGCGATGTTCGCGATCGCCATCGCAGTGGTGCTCGGCGCCTTGTTCTATGGCCTGAACAACACCACCGTAAACCAGGCCGGAACCGAGCCGCCTTCGCAGACGGCACAGAACAAGCCGGCCCCGGCCAACCCCGCGGCGCCTCCCGGCATGCGTGACGTGACGCCGAAGGCGAACACCGAGCCCGGCACAACCACGGGCGCGGCGCCGGCGAAGCCGCCGTCCAATGCTCCGACCGGTCAGGAAATCGATCGCAACAAGCAGTAACGATCTCAAATATTGATTCCAACTGGTGCGGCGGGCCTGATCGCCCGCCGCTTTTGTCTGTTTCTTCGCTAGCTGAACATCTTGTTCAATTCGCCGCCGGGATAGCCGTTAGCGAATTCAGTGAAGGTGCCTTTCTCGGCCATCTCCTTTGCCGCCTTCATGAAGCCCGCCCATGCCATCCGCGACAGCGAACCGCCGACACTGATGCGGCGCACGCCGAGCGCAGCCGCGTTCGCAAGCGAATGATCCATTCCAAATACGAGCAGATTGACTGGCCTTGGGTGCACGGCCTTCACGACAGCGGAAATCTCTTCGCTGGTTGAAATGCCGGGCGCGTAGAGACAATCCGCGCCGGCCTCGGCATAGGCCGTCAGACGGTCGATCACGAGATTCAGATCCTTCTGCCCGCGCAAGAACGCTTCGCAGCGGCCGGTCAGCAGAACACCGGAATTATCGGCATCGATCGCCTTGCGCGCCGCCTTGATGCGGTCGACGGCAAGTGCGCGCTCGAACAAGGGATTTGCAGCGTCTCCCGTATAGTCCTCGATCGACAGGCCCGCGACGCCGGTCTTCACCGCGCGCGCAACGTTGACGCCGACCTTGTCCGGCTCGTGCGCAAAGCCGTCCTCGAAATCGGCGTTGACGGGAATGTCGACCGCCGCACCGATCGCGCTGAGATGATCGCAGACATCGTCCACGGTGACACGGTTGTCGGGCTTGGCCATGGTCCAGGCAAAGCCCGCGCTGGTGGATGCCAGCGCCTTGAAGCCGAGATGCTGCAAGGCGCGCGCCGTGCCGGCATCGTGCGGATTGGGGATGATGAAACATCCGGACTCGTGAAGCTTCTTGAAAGCGGCGCGCTTGTCAGCAGTTGTCAGCATGATCTCTCTCCCCGGGTTGTTCATCGGCGCCGCGAACATAGTGACGCAATAGCTATTCTTCCAGCCGTCCTCACGTCACGACCTTGCGCAGAAACGTCCGCTCCTCTGCCAGGATGAACTTGTTCTCTTCCGCGAAATTGAAGTTCGCCATGCCTTCGCCGTCGGCGCGCAGCCGCGCCCGGTAGCTTTCGTAGGCGGCAAGGCTTTCGAATGAGATGAGTGCGAACGCGATATTGTTGGTGCCCTCATGCGGCATCCAGTAGCCGATGAGGTCGCCGCCGCATTTCGGAATGATGGTGAGCCAGTTCTTCGCGTACTGCTCGAACATCGCGCGTTTGAACGGGTCGAGCCGGTAACGGATGAAGACGGTGACGGACATGAGAGGCTCCGGTTTTTCAGCCGTCATTGCGAGCGCAGCGAAGCAATCCAGCTTTGCCGAGACAAGAAAGCTGGATTGCTTCGTCGCTGCGCTCCTCGCAATGACGGCGGGGTTTCAGCCCTACATATAAACGCTTGCACGACACCAATGCTTCGGCTATCATCGAACTATGAAAGCAGGCCCCGACATCGCCATGATTGCCTCGCTCGTCGGCGATCCCGCGCGTTCCAACATGCTCACCGCGCTGATGACCGGCCGCGCCCTGACCGCAAGCGAGCTCGCGCAGGAGGCCGGCATCACGCCGCAGACGGCGAGCTCGCATCTCTCCAAGCTCGAGGCCGGCGGGCTGATCGAGCCGGAAAAGCAGGGCCGCCACCGCTACTACCGCCTCACCGGCCCCGACGTCGCCGGCGTGCTGGAAGGCCTTGCCGGCCTTGCGGCCCGCGCCGGCCACATGCGCGTGCGCACCGGGCCAAAAGATCCGGCGCTGCGCCGCGCGCGGATTTGCTACGACCATCTCGCCGGCGATCTCGGCGTGCAGATGCTCGACAGCATGAAGCGGCAAAAGCTGGTGCGCGCCGGCAAGCAGGCGATCGAGCTTACGGGCGAAGGCAAGCGCTTCATGGCCGAAAGCCTCCAGATCGATACCGACAGCCTTAGCCATCCGCGCCGGCCGGTGTGCAAGGCGTGCCTGGACTGGAGCGAGCGGCGGCATCATCTCGCGGGCACCTTGGGCGCAGCGATGATGGCGCGCTTCACCGAACTGAAATGGGCTGCGCGGGACGAAGCGCCCGGCAGCCGCGTCGTCAATTTCACCCGCACCGGTGAAAAACGATTCGCGGCGCTGTTCGGCAATGGCGAGGCCTGATCGCCTACCACAGCGGCCTTACGGAACATTAACGCCGGCATTCATTCCGCATTCACGTCGCCACATTAAAGTCCGAAACATGTTTCGGTTTGTCGCCCTCGCCGGCCCCGGCGAATCACAAGCCCGAAACGCGCGCCGCGATGCGGCTTAAATCTGAGGGAACGGAAATGAAATATCTCTTCGCTGCAGCGCTGGCTGTCATCACGGCCGCGAGCTTCGCCGAAAGCGCCAACGCAGCCGGCGGTTGTGGTCCGGGCTATCATCGCGGCCCCTACGGCGGATGCCGCCCCAATCGCGGCGTGGTCGTGGTTCGCCCGGCGCCGCGGGTTGTCGTGGTGCCCGGTCGCGTTTGCCCGCGCGGCATGGTCTGGCGTTATGGCCGCTGCCGCTACTGATCGGCGCGTCAGCGATTGAAGGAAAAACCCCGCTTCTGGCGGGGTTTTTGTTTGAGCGTTTTCGATGGAGCAAAGCGAGGGCGGAAATCCCGCCCTCGCCTGAATGATTGCATTTCGTTGCGGCGCTGACTCACCAGCGGCGCCAGTGGCGGCGACGCCACGGGCGGCGGCGGCGATGCCAATGGCGGCCGCGGTGCCAGCGCACTTCTTCCGGCGCAAGGCGATCTGCTTCTTCCTTCGACGTGACGGCGGGTTGGGTGCCGGGATTGGCGGGAAGCCTGTCATTTTCATTCGGCGGCTGCGGCATCAACGGTGCGGCCTGCGCACTCGTTGCCAATGCGGCGGCACCGGCGACTGCGCCCAGGGCGAATTTGAGAAAATCCCGACGTTCCATAATGTCGTCCTTCTTGTTTGATCGCGCGTGATGCTACGGAAGTTTCCGTGCGTCGACATGAATACGCGCTGAACCCCGCGCGTGCGGGTTGAACGATTTCATGGCGTGCGGGTTCCACTGAAGATGAAGAGCAAAGCCATCAGCACTCGCGAAAGCAGGTACGCCGTGGCTTCATCGATTCAATCATCGCTGTCTCTCGTGAGCAAAAAAGCGAGGGCGGGAAATTCCGCCCTCCGCTCGACCGGGGCTCCGGCGTTGGCTCACCAGTAGTAACGACGCCGGCGCCAATAGCGGCGGCGCCAGCGACGGCGGCGGCGGTGCCAGCCCCAATGGCGGCGACGGCGCCAACCCCAGCGGCGTCCGCGGTACCAGCCGCGATGGCGTCCACGGCCCCAACCGCGCCCTCGCCCGCGTCCCCACCGCACTTCTTCAGGCGTGAGTTGATCGGCTTCCTCTTTCGAGGTGACGGCGGGTTGCGCGTCGAGATCGCCTGGAAGCTTGTCATTTTCATTGAGCGGCTGCGGCATCAGCGGTGCGGCCTGCGCGCTTGCGGCAAGCGCGGCGGCACCGGCAACAACACCTAAGGCGAATTTGAGAAAATCCCGGCGTTCCATGACGTCGTCCCTCTTGCTTGATCGCGAGTGATGCGACGCAAGTGTCGGCCCGCGAAAATGAATGCGCGCTGAACTGCGCGTTCAGACTTGAACGAGGCTGTGGCACGTCGGTTCCTGCGGGCTGTCGTCCCTGCAAACGTTCCTTTCCATAATCATGACGGTCGTCATCCCCGCGCATGCGGGGATCCAGTACGCCGCGGCTTCTCGATTCTATCACTGCGGCTCTGGAATACTGGATCCCCGCATGCGCGGGGATGACGAGTGAGTGTGTGGCGGCGTTCTCGCGACACGATTTGCGCCCGAGCTTTTCGAATTCATCGCGCCTCAGAAGATAGAGGGCGCAGGGAATGCCGGGTGCGCGCTGCACCCGCGGTCTCGTGTGCGCTGCTTGCGCAACAAAAAACTGCACACGAGCATACAGGTGAGCGGAGAACACTCCGACATCCCCTGCGCAATGGCTTTACGGCTTATATCGCGCTCTCCCTGGTGAGCGGGCTTGTTGTCACCATCGCCGACGGCATATGCCGCCGACTTAGCGCCAGCGTCGCGGCGCCAGGACCACACGACTTCGCCGTACGCCCTTGCTCAGTCGTCTGCTGAACAAGCGCGTCCA
>NZ_JAFCLN010000004.1 GCF_018129385.1 Bradyrhizobium lablabi | reverse complement strand
TGCACACGAGCATACAGGTGAGCGGAGAACACTCCGACATCCCCTGCGCAATGGTGTTACGGCTTACTTCGTGATCTTCCCGGTGGGGCGAGCTCGTTGTCACCGTCATCCCTGAGAAGCGTCAGCTTCTCACGAACTTGACGCCAGCATCGCGGCGTCAGAACCACACGACTTGACCGTACGCAGCCCGGCTTCGCCAAGAGGTTTCGCCGGGCACGGCCCGTGCGGTCCTCCTCTTGAAGCGCAACGCCACTCGCCTGTGGCGCCACTGCGTCCATCGCATCCCGCGCCCAACGTGTCGTGACGATGGCGATACGCCCCTCATGGTGGGCACGAGACGGCAACGTTTATAATTCTGATTTTCAGAATTGTAAAGCGAAATATTCTGCGCGGCGATCTGGCGACCCAAATCAGCTTGAGATTGCTCAAGAATTTGACGTTTCGGTGCGCCGCAGATTTTGCGAGACCTTGAAGTAATTTGTCTTCCGTAATGGCACAAACTGGACATTACAGTTCCGCGAAATTGGCGTATCGTCCATGTACAACGGGAAATAGAAACGCTCGGACGCTGAACGCCGGAGAAAAATGGGGAAGAAGCGTTGACGCAGTAGCACGGTCCGAGCTGAACTCCCGCGCAAGGAGCAGCGACGATGATCCGCCCAGAAGCCGATCGGCATACGCAGGGTGTTCCAGATGAGTCCCGGCACGGAGGCTGTCGCGGAGATGAACACTTACCTCCCGTTGTAACCCCGTAGAGGCGGCCGAGATGAGAAAAGGAGCTTTTCTCGCACTCGCGCTTTCACTTTTTCCGGCCATGGCGCTCGCGCAGGCACCATCGCCCGATGAGCGGCTGACGCAGAGCCGAGCGGTGGAAGCCATGATCTGGGGCATGCCGGCGGTCAATACCGACCTGATGCGGCAGGAGATGCTGACCAAGACGTCGGGCAAGGTGAACCAGGTTATTTATTGGGGGCGTCCGCTCGACTGGCGCAACCAGACTCTGACGCCGAATCCCGACGTTATCTATTTCATGGTGTTCTTCGACACCAGGGCCGCCGGCCCGATAGTGCTGGAAATTCCACCAGGCGATGCCGACGCCTCGCTCACGGGTAACATCGACACGGTGTGGCAGACCGCACTGGAGGACGTGGGATTGCACGGCGTCGACAAGGGGGCCGGCGGCAAGTTCGTGATCCTGCCGCCGCGTTACAGCGAGCCGATTCCGGCCGGCTATACAGCATTGCGGCCCGACACCTTTAGCAGTTATGCGCTGCTGCGCTCGAACATGAAAAGCCACAGCCAGGCGGATGTCGCAGCATCGATTGCGTATGGCAAGCGCACGAAGGTTTACCCGCTGTCGGCGGCGGCCAACCCTCCGGAAACCGTTTTCACCGATGTGAAGGACGTCAACTACGACAGCACGATCCGTTACGATGCGAGCTATTTCGTGAACCTCGACCGCGTCGTGCAGAGCGAGCCATGGATCGAGCGCGACAGGGCGATGATCGACCAGCTTCGCAGCGTCGGCATCGAAAAGGGCAAGCCTTTCGCGCCGGACGCGGCGCGAAGGAAAATCCTGGCGGCCGCCGCCGGCGAGGCGAAAGCGATGCTGGAGAAACGCTACGACGCAGGCTTCCCGCCGTTCTTCCCCAACAGCCAGTGGATGTTCCCGACATTGCAGGAGGCGATTGACGGGCAGGGCACGACTTATGCCGACCCCGAAAAATACGCCGTCGACGCGCGGGCGCTGCTCTACACCTACGGCTATGTCGCGATCAAGCGGCCGGGCACGGCGCAGTTCTACCTGATTTCGATCCGTGACAAGGAGGGAAAATCCTTTGACGGCGGCAAAACCTATCGGCTTCGCGTGCCGCCGAACGCGCCAGTCGACCAATACTGGTCGATCACCGCCTATGACCGACAGACGCATGCGCTGATCAAGAACATGTCGCGCGCCAGCCGGTCATCCAACGCAGCCGACGTTCAGAAAAACGCCGACGGCTCGATCGACATCTATTTTGGTCCAAAAGCGCCCGCCGGGAAGGAATCCAACTGGGTGCCAACCGATCCGGAGCGCGGTTTTGAGCTAATGCTCCGCGTCTACGGGCCGAGGAAAGAATTCTTCGAGAAGGCGTGGGTGCTGCCTGACGTGGAAAGGATGACGGCGCAATAGGAGGCGGCGATGAATACCGGTGCAAGGTTCGCCAAATGGGGGCTGGGCTTTTTTGTGTTCGGGCTTTTTCTGACCTTCGGCGTGATCGGTCACTACTGCGTGGGAGCAAGCGCCGATGCGGGCGAGCTGTTCAAGCGCAATGTCACGCTCTGGTGGGCTTGCCCGTGGACGCAACCTGGTTCGACGCGCCCTTAACGGCAAGTGGGCTGCCGCGGCATCACGGGCATGAGGTGAGAAAATGAAGAACACAGTTATTGCGATGGCGGCGTTGATCGGCATGAGCGCGACTGCCCTTGCGCAAGGCGCAGCGTCCGTCACCATCGACAACTTCAAGCGCGCTGAGTCCGATCTTTACTTCGGCAATGCGGTGAAGGACGCCGATGGCGTCGGCAAAATGCATCATCGTCGCGAGCCGATGCAGATCGACAAGCAGCCTGTTATCCGGACCAATCGAGATACGCTCTATTCTTCGGCTGTGCTCGATCTCGATGCCGGTCCGGCCAGCATCACGCTGCCGGATGCCGGCAAGCGGTTCCGCTCGATGCAGGTGATCAACGAGGATCATTACGTCGTTGGAAACGTGGAATATCGACCGGGCGCCTACCAGATCGACAGGAAGAAGGTCGGTACGCGCTACGTCCTGATCGCCTTGCGGACGCTGGTCGATCCCAACGATCCAAAGGATGTGGCACAGGTCCACGCCCTTCAGGACGCAACGAGGATAAGCCAGAAGAGTCCGGGAAAATGGGAGGTGCCGAACTGGGATCCTGTAAGCCAGAAGAAGGTGCGTGACGCGCTCCTTGTGCTCGGCTCGACCATTCCCGACTTCAAGGGAGCGTTCGGCGCCAAGGGGCAGGTCGATCCGATCCGGCACCTGATCGGCACTGCAACTGCATGGGGCGGCAATCCCGAGAAGGACGCCACCTATCTTAATATCACGCCAAGCAAAAACGACGGCAACACCGTCTACAGGCTCGACGTGAAGGATGTGCCTGTCGACGGCTTCTGGTCGATCAGCCTTTACAATGCCGAAGGCTATTTCGTGAAGAACGACGCCAACGCCTATTCGCTCAACAATCTCACCGGCAAGAAAAATGCGGACGGATCGATCGCGGTCCAGTTCGGCGGCTGCGACGCCAAGGTGGCCAATTGCCTGCCGATCATGCCGGGCTGGAATTATACCGTGCGGCTGTATCGCCCGCGGCCGGAAGTGCTGAACGGCAAGTGGAAGTTTCCGGAGCCGAAGCCCGTGAGCTGACGTCATGAGCGGCTACGACATCTTCGCCTGGATCGTGCTGATCATTCTGGTGGCCAGCGTGATCGGCGTGTTCTGCATCGCGGGCTGGCTGCCGGGGCACATCGCGAAGAGCCGCAACCACCCGTGGGCGCAAGCGGTGACGGTTGCCGGCTGGGTCACGCTGATCTGCGGCTTTGCGTTGTGGCCGGTCGCGTTGATCTGGGCCTATGTCGACGTACCGCAACCTCGCGCGGAGACACGGCCATGATGATCGCGCTGATGGCGGCCTATCTGGTCTTTCTTTTCGCCATCGTTCGGCTCGGCATTGTACGCTTCAACCTGTTCTGGAAGGCGTCACCCTTCATCGTGCTGCTGCTGCTCAACCTCGGTCTGTTCATTCCCATGGGCTGGGGCGCGCCGCAAGGACCGGTGCTGGTCGTGCGCAATGCGGTTTCGATCGTGCCCGACGTGGCAGGTGAGGTGACCGAGGTTCCCGTGGTGGCCAACACACCGCTGAAGGCCGGCGACGTGCTGTTCAGGATCGATCCGACGCCATACCAGGCGCAGGTCAAGACGATCGAGGCGCAGCTAAAACTGTCCTCGACGCGCCTTGCCCAGATGACCCAGCTCTACGAGCGCGACTCCGGCCGCGGCTTCGACGTCGAGCAGCGGCAGTCGGAGGTCGACCAGCTCAAGGGCCAGCTCGAGGCCGCGCAGTGGAATCTCGACAAGACAGTCGTGCGCGCGCCGGGCGAGGGCTATGTCACCAATCTCGCGCTGCGCAAGGGCGCCCGGGTGGCCAACCTGCCGCTCTCGCCGGTGATGGCGTTCATCGACACCTCCAGCACTATCATCGGCGTCGAGATCAACCAGATCGATGCGCGCTATGTCGAGCCGGGGCAGGAGGTAGAGGTCACCTTCAAATATGCGCCCGGAAAGATCTACAGCGGCAAGGTCGAAAGCATCCTGCAAGCGATCGCGACGGGGCAGGTGCAGACATCGGGCACCGCGGTCATGCCCAAGGGAATCGAGGCTGCGCCCTTCGTGGTGCGGGTCAAGCTCGATGATGCCGCGGTCGCGCAAGGCCTGCCGGCCGGCTCGGCCGGCACGGCCGCGATCTACACCGAGCACCTCAAGCCGACGCACATTATCCGACGCGTGATCCTGCGCCAGATCGCGATATTGAACTATGTCAATCCCTTCTGAGCTACTTCGAGAACTTCGGCCCGCGCGGCGTGGGCGGATGCTCCGGAGCGGCCGGCGTAAAGCTCAGGGTCGCCATGAATGTAGAGTTCGTCGGCCGGTTCTCCGTGTAGAGGTCCACGTAGCCGCGCAGGTTCAGATAACCCGTGTATCCCTCGAACGCCGGAAAGAAGAAACCGACCTGCGGGCCGATGGCGACCGCCGTGCCCTTGTTGTCGCCGAGTTTGGCGCCGGTGCCGCTGTCGCCGGTGACCTGCTGGTAGATATAGCCGACCAGCCCGGCGTGAACGCTCTTGCCGATGAACTGCGAGGCGGCGAAGTCGGCATGGAAGTCGATGCCGTTGCGGTAATCCAGCGCGGTATTGGTGCCGTTGAAGCTGAAGCCCGCGACCACCGAAAATTCCTGGCCGGTCTTCGGATTGAGATAAGTGTAGCCGCCGCCGGCATCGACCCCGACAAAGC
Organism: Bradyrhizobium lablabi; assembly: GCF_018129385.1. Classification (GTDB taxonomy): domain Bacteria; phylum Pseudomonadota; class Alphaproteobacteria; order Rhizobiales; family Xanthobacteraceae; genus Bradyrhizobium; species Bradyrhizobium lablabi_C. Next base: position 483,055 of record NZ_JAFCLN010000004.1, on the reverse strand, counting down.
CGATACTCAGATTGGCAAGACGAGTGGAATCATAGGTGCCGCTCGGGATATTGCCGAAGACGTAGGTCATGAAATTGTTGACGCCGAAATTCCATTTCAACTGGCCGAGGTAATAGACGTCGGCCCAGGTGACCCTGTTGTCGAAGGCCGAGCCGGAAATCGTGTTGCCGCGCGGCCCCGTCAGAGTCGCGCCAACATCGACCCCGATATTGCCGGGCACTGCTGCGACACCGACCGTCAGTTGGCCGCCGAGCACCGGCGTTGCGAAAGTGTAGGTCGGAAGAAAGACGAAGGCATCTGCCTTGGCCTTCAGACCCGCAACGATGCTGGCATTGTTCTGGAGCGCCTTGCCGCCGCCGGCCACCGCGTCGAGATGAATATACTGGAAGGTGTAGCTCATGCCGGGCTGGCCAGGCACCGCCGAGAGGCTGCCCATGGTGCCCGGCAGCCAGAACCCGATGCCGCCGTTGTCGGCACGGACCGCGGCCGGCGCCAGCGCAATCGCACCCAGCGCCGCGAAGGCCATCGCGGCTCGTCTTGACGAAAGGCAGGGAACGCCAAGCATGCGCCTCCTCCAGATGCGTCGCGACGCACCCTAGAGCAGGATGACTTTTCTTCGAATCGTCATCCAGCTCTATCTTTTTGTTTGAGCATGATCTCCGCGCAAACGCTTCGCGTTTGTCGCGAGGGAAAACCGGTGTCCACTTTTCCGGATCATGCTCTGGGAGAAGGCAAGACGCCATGTGTGCCCGTTTTGTGATGCGGCGGTCGCGAGCGCAAGGTTTTTGCGGGTAGTGACTTAAAGGTCACGCCACCTTACCGGGCAACGCTCCCCTAGTAGACCGACACGGCAACCACGCCGGCACGCGTCATGCCGAGCGCTCGCGCCGCACTCAAGGAAACGTCGATGATCCGGCCGCGCACGAAGGGACCGCGGTCGTTGACGCGGCATCGAATCGAGCGCCCGGCGTGGGTGATCGTCACGACGCTACCCATCGGTCTTGTCCGGTGCGCGCAGGTCATTCCGCCGCCGCGGCCTCCATAGTAGGAGGCGAGGCCTGACTCCGCGCGAACGGAGGACGCGGATGGAAGGGAGATGGCGGCAGCAAGAGCGACGACAGCGATGCTGGTTCGATTCATGGGGCCTCGTCATGTGAGAGAAGCCCAGCCCATGCGCCGCTCTAGAACGGCCAACCTTGTTGCAGGATTGACGAAATCGCGGCGCTTTGTCGAAGTTTTCGGAAGTCCAAGCTTATCGAACCACGCTCAAGCTGCGGCGGAACAATTGCCACATTTTCCCGTTTGCATCGACCTTCACCGTCAAGGAGCCGCCATGCGCAAACAGGTTTTGGTATTCACGCTTTCACTGTCCGCCATCATTGCCTGTTCGGCAGCTTCAGCCTTGCCGGGCGCGCCCGTTCAGTCGGGAATGCTGAACGTCGGCAGCGCATCCGACGTGATCGAGGTAAAGGGCGGACATGGCCGCGGTCATGGCTGGGGCCGCGGCCATGGTCATCGCGCCCACGGCTGGAGCCGCGGCCGCAAGGTCGGCTGGCGCGGCCACGGCTGTCCGCCCGGACACTGGAAGAAGGGTTGGTGCTGATGCGGGCGGCCGCGCTGGGCGGGGTCGAGCCGACAGCTCAAGCTTCGGGAACGCCGGCCTTTCGCATGCCCTCGACAAAGTGCTCCATCGTCCCGGTGCTTTGATAGGGCACGCTTTCCCTGATCCATTGCAGCGACAGTTGCGGTTGCCCGATCATGACCTGCTGAAGGTAGCGTCGCGCTTCATCGATGTTGCCGAGTTGCGCGAGCGTGGCACAGCGAAGGCGTTGTGCGCCCTGGAATCCAGGACGTAGCCTCAGAAGCTCGTCGGAGTAATGCAGTGCCCGATCGTAGCGGCCGGCCGTGTAGTGCGCCACCGCGATGCCGCCGAAGAACATCGCCATTTCCGGATCCATCGGGCTGAGGCGAATGGCGGTTTCGGCGTGCTCGATCGCTTCGCGATCGTTGCCTGCGAAGGCGTGGCCGTGGCTGAGGTAGCAATGCGCCGCTGCCGAACTCGGGTTGAGCCGGACAGCGGCTGCAAACGCCGCCAGGGACTCGGTTGTGCGACGCTCCATCATCCAGAGATAGCCGAGCGCGATCTGCCCCCAGGCGGTCCAATGGTCCAGCTCGATCGCACGCAGCGTGTGTTCGCGCCCCGCTTTCATGCCTTCGCTGCGATCCACCCAGCCATTGTGGGCCGCAAACAGCAGGCAGAAGCCGAGCAGGCTGCGCGCCGGCTCGTATTTCGGATAGGAGATCACCGCCTGTTGCAGGGCGTCGATTGCCGCGCGATTGTCCTCGCTATTCAGGCGCCACACATGGGTCTGCGCCCGCGCGACCAGCTCCCAGGCGCCGAGATCCTGCGCCGACCGGGCCAGCGTGCGGCTGGCTTCCGCGGCCACGACAAAGGTGTCGATGGCGGCGATGACGTTGCGCGCGATCTCGTTCTGGATGGCGAAGATGTCGCCGAGCTCGCGGTCGTACTGCTCGGCCCAGTGATGCAGTCCGTTCTGCGCCTCGATCAGTTGAGCGCTGATGCGCAGTCGCCTGGCCGCGCGGCGAATGCTTCCGCGCAGCACGTAGCGAACGCCGAGCTCCCGGCCGATGGCGCTCACATCGGCCGGCCGATCCTTGTAGATGAAGGTCGAATTGCGGGCGATGACGAACAGCCATTTCAGGCGCGACAGTCCGGTGATCAGGTCTTCCGTGATGCCGTCCGCAAAATGCTCCTGATCCGGCTGCTCGCTCAAATTCTCGAACGGCAGCACCGCGATCGAGGGCCGGTCCGGCAGGGGCGGAAACGGCCCGGCGTTCGCCGCGCTTGCCTCGTTCGTCCGGCCGGCCGCTTCGGCGAGGATGCCCTCGAACAGATAACCGCGTTTCGGGACCGTCCTGATCTCGAACTGGTGCTCGCCATCAAGGACCTGGCGTATGTCCTTGATGCATTGCACGAGCGAATTCTCGGTGACGGCGATGTCGCCCCAGATGTGATCGATCAGCTCCGCCTTGCTGACCAGCCGGCCGCGATTGCGGGAGAGATAGGCCAGCACGTCGAATGACTTAGGGCGTAGCTGGAGCGGCAGGCCGGCGCGCCGCAGGCACGCTGACGGATAGTCGATCTCGAGCAAGCTGGAACTGGAACTCTGGATGTCAGCCATTGCCTGGGCGTCATCAACCGTCTTGCAGGGCCGCGATCATAGGACGCTTTCAGAAGAATTTCATTGCGTCTTCACGACACGCAGGGGCAGCTCGCGCACCCTGTGCCGGCCCGTCAACGCGGCCGTCCCGGGAGGTTTGCCATGAGACCGATTGCGATCATCGCCCCCATTCTGACCTCAGCATTTCTGACGATGCCGGCGAGGGCCGATGTCATCATGGACTGGAACGCCAAGGTCGACGCGATTTCCACCGCGAAGCAATTGGTTAACTCGGCTAACTCCCGTGGCCAGGCGATGATGCATGTCGCCGTGTTCGAGGCAGTCAACGCCATCGACAAGCGGTATACGCCGTACCGGCTCAATCTGACGGCGGACCGGGCGACCTCACGCGAGGCCGCCGCGGCTTCCGCTGCACATGACGTGCTGATCGCGCTTTATCCGGATCAGAAGGCGGACCTTGACGCTACGCTGGAAAAATCGCTTTCGGCTGTGGCCGACGGCGAAGGCAAGGCGAAGGGCATCGAACTCGGCAGGAAGGCGGCGGCCGAGATCATTGCGCTGCGGACCAATGACGGCAGCGGAGCGCCCGAGAGCTATCGTCCGCAAGCTTCGCCCGGCATCTACGTCCCGACCACCGTCCCCATCGAGTCCACCGCGGCAAAAATCACGCCGTGGGTGATGCGGACGGCCTCGCAGTTCCGGGCCGGCCCGCCGCCCGCGCTCACCTCTGAGGTCTGGACGCGTGACCTCAACGAGATCAGGGAAATCGGCGGCAGCAAGAGCGACAAGCGCAGCGCCGAGCAGACCACGATCGGACGGTTCTGGTTCTTCACCGGACCCGGGACCTACAACCAGATCGTTCGCCAGATCGCCACCGCCAAGCAGATGGATCTCGTCGACTGCGCCCGGCTGTATGCGCTGGTCGCGATGGCCGCGAGCGATGCGTTCATTGCGGTGTTCGAGGCCAAATATGTCTACAATCTCTGGCGGCCCATCACCGCGATCCGCAATGCCGACCTCACGTCCAATGCCGCCACGCCGCGCGATGCGTCCTGGCTGCCGCTCGGCACAACGCCGATGCACCCCGAATACCCTTGCGCGCACTGCATCGTCGCCTCGGCCGTTTCCAACGTGCTCCAGATCGTGGTTGGTAACGAGATCGGCGAGATCACGCTTGCGAGCCCGACCGCGCCGGGCGTCACCCGCAAATGGACGCGGCTACAGGACTATAGCGACGAGGTTTCCAACGCGCGGATCTATGCCGGCTTCCACTACCGGTTCTCGACCGAGGCCGCCAAGGACATGGGCAAGAAGATTGCGGAGCTGGCGGTGAGCACGCAAGTGCTCGGCAACGTGGCCGCGGCGCAGCCGAAGTAACCTCGGAGAACGCGAAAGAAGGCCCGACCTCATCGAGGCCGGGCCTTGTTCGACGTCAGATCAGTGAACAGCGCGCAACAGGAAATAGCTTGCACCGCCGATGACGATCACCGCGGGGACAGCCCACATAATGAAAATTGGCATCTCTCGTTCCTCCTCCAATTGTTCAGTAAAGAGCCAATGACCGGTATTGCCAAAAGTTCCCGGGTTTGCGTCACGGGAACTGACGCATCGATGGAACGTGTGGCGCTGCGGCCGGTTGTCGGGTGCCGCGTCCCGCGGCTTGAGGAGAAAGAGAGATGAAGAAACTTCTTTTGCTGGCGGCCGCCGTATCGCTTTGCGCGACGTTCGCCAACGCGCAGACCACCGTCACCACCGGAACCGCCGTCGGCGGCACGGTTCAGATCGAGCCGCAGTACCGCACGCGGATCAAGAGCTATGTCACCGAGCACAAGATCCGCCCGATCGAGACCAGGGAGCGGATCGTCGTCGGATCGAAAGTTCCCAGCGATGTTGAGCTGGTCGCGGTGCCGTCCGACTGGGGTCCGTCGGTCACGAAGTATCGGTACGTTTATTCCAACGACCGCGTGATGCTGGTTGATCCGGCAACCCGCACGGTCGTCCACGAAGTGGATTGATCCAAAGTTCAAAGCTTCCAAGGCCTCGACCTTCGGGTCGAGGTCTTTTTTTGCGTCTGAAGGTCTGATTGCCTGTTCTTCCCGAATTTCTGGCGCGTCGTTTCTATGGAAAAGTTCACCCCGCCTTGCGCATTCCCTGATGCGGGTCGGCGCGCAGATTGCGGAAGAAGGTGTCGACCTCGCGCGACAGCGTCTCCGCCATCGCGGTCAGTTCGCTGGAGGCCGAGAGCACCGACTCGGCGGCGTGGCTGGTCTTGCCCATGGCCTGGCTGAGCGAGGAGATGTTGACGACCAGCGTCTCGTTGCCTTGCGCGGCGAGCTGCGCGTTCTGCGAGATTTCGCGCGTCGCCTGATCCTGCTGGCCGATCGCGCCGGCGATGTTGGTGGTGACGTCGTTGATCTCGCGCACGGCGTTGCCGATCTCGCGCACCGCCTCGACCGACGTGCGGGTCGAGGCCTGGATCACGCCGATATTCTCGCTGATCTCGGCGGTGGCTTTCGCCGTCTGTCCGGCCAGCGCCTTGACCTCGTGCGCGACCACGGCAAAGCCGCGGCCGGCATCGCCGGCGCGCGCGGCCTCGATGGTGGCGTTCAGCGCCAGCAGGTTGGTCTGGGCGGCGATCGCTTGGATCAGGCCGAGCACGCCGTCGATACGCTGCGTCGCCGCGGCAAGACCCTCGATCTCGGCGACCGACTTGTCGGTGCGCTGGCCGGCCTGCTCGACGGCGCTGGCGGACTGGCGGACCTGGCGGCCGATCTCTTCGACCGAAGCCGACAATTCCTCGGCGGCGCCCGCCACCGCCGATACGTTGGCGGAGGCCTGCTCGGTGGCGCCGGTGGCGGCCGCCGCGCGGCCGTTGGCGTCGGAGGCGACGCTCGCGATCATCTGCGCGGTGTCGCGCATCGAGGTCGCGCTGTCGTTGACGGTGCGCAAGACCTCACCGATCGCGCCGCGGAAGGCTTCGACCGAGGCCTCGATATGCTTCGTGCGCTCGTCGCGCGCCCTGGAATCTTCAAGCACCTGCGAATTGAGCTTGCGGTTGCGATCCATCGCTTCCTGGAAGATCTGGATGGCGCGGGCGAGCGAGCCGATCTCGTCGCCGCGGCTGATATGCGGAACCTCGACACGATCCTCGCCGTCGGCAACGCGCTTGATGGTTTCGGTGATGACGGAGAGGGGCCGCGCGATCGAGCGGGCGATGATCAGCACGCCGAGCACGACCACCAGCAACGCAAGCGCGCCCAGGCACGTGAGCACGAAGGAAAGCCGCTGGTTCTCCTCGGTGCGCAGCGCAAGGCGCTTGCTGCGCTCGGCATAAACCTTCGAGAGCGCCTCCAGGTCCTTGTTGAGGGCGGTGCGGACAGAGCGGTTGGCATCGTTATCGCCCCATTCGCGTCCCGCGGCCGGGCTGATCTCGTTGGCGCGGCGCACGAGCTCGGCGCGGAATTCGACGAACTGCTGCACGCGCTTCCTGAAGGCCGCGAACTGCTCGGCATCGTCGGCCTGCACCAAAGCTTCCCAGTTCTTCACGACCTCGAGGATGCGCTGGTTGAAGACGAGCAGGCCGTCGCCGTATTTCCTCACCACCGCCGGATCGGTCGACATGTAGACGCCGCGAGACTCCATCACCACGGCATAGACCAGCGAGTTGATGCGCTCGACGTTCAGCGCCGCGCGGCTGGCGGTCGACACCTGCTCGGTCAGCTCGGTGTTGCGGTCGGTGTTGTAATCCGACAGCAGGGTGATGGCGGCGGTGAGCGCCGCGAACAGTCCAAAAATCAAATACAGCTTGGCTGCAAGCGAGAGCCGGGAGGTCATGCGGGTCACAAAATGAGGGGGATGGGACTGGCTGGTTTCCGGCATCGCGGCTCCTGAAAGAGGCCGGTGAGCACCGTCGGCCGTCTAAAAATGATGCAAAATTTTCATGGATAATTTCTTAATGCGCGAGGTTTTTTTGCGCTGCAACTATTTGGATTGTTGGCTAGCGAAATCAGATACTTATGATTGTCACGCTCAGGTTCCGTTCCGTGAAATTGCGGTATTTTTCTCGACCATAACGAGCATCATATGTGCCGATCTCGTACTGGTGGTTGTAGGCGTTTTACGGCCGCTATGCGTCGCGAGCGGCCCTTGAGATGATAGGGTGGGCGGATCAATCGAAGCGCCTGACGGCGCGGAGCCGCCATGGTCTATCGCCAAATCATCGACGCCACCTCCTATGTCTTCGATGATTTGGGCGACCTGCTCGCCAAGGCGACGCCGCCGCGCTCGGGCGACCGGCTGGCCGGGATCGCGGCAGCGAGTGCCGAACAGATGGTGGCCGCGCGGATGGCGCTGGCCGACGTGCCGCTCAAGCAATTTCTGAACGAGGCCGTGATCCCCTATGAGGACGACGAGGTCACTCGCCTGATCGTCGACGGCCATGACGCCGTTGCCTTTGCCGCCATCTCCTCCCTGACGGTCGGCGCATTCCGTGACTGGCTGCTGTCGGACGCCGCCGATGGCGCGGCGCTGGCGGCAGTGGCGCGCGGCATCACGCCGGAAATGGCGGCCGCCGTCTCCAAGCTGATGCGCAACCAGGACCTGATCGGGGTTGCGAAGAAGTGCCGGGTAACGACTTCATTTCGCAACACCATCGGCCTGCCGGGACGGATGAGCGTCCGCCTGCAACCCAATCACCCCTTCGATGACGCCAAGGGCATCACTGCCTCGATCCTCGACGGGATCTTGCTGGGGGCGGGCGATGCCTGCATCGGCATCAATCCGGCGAGCGACGATCCGGCTGTGATCGGCGGCCTCGTGCGGCTGCTCGACGACATCATCGGCCACCTCCAGATTCCGACCCAGGGCTGCGTGCTCACCCATGTCACGACCACGCTCGCGCTGATCGGGCAGGGGCTTCCGGTCGATCTGGTCTTCCAGTCGATCGCGGGGACGCAGGCCGCCAACCGCAGCTTCGGCGTCGATCTGGCGCTGCTGAGGGAGGCGCGTGAGGCGGGGCTGTCGTTGCGGCGCGGCACCGTCGGCAGCAACGTCATGTATTTCGAAACCGGGCAGGGCTCGGCCCTGTCGGCCGGCGCCCATCACGGCGTCGACCAGCAGACGCTCGAGGCCAGAGCCTATGCGGTCGCCCGCGCCTTTGATCCCTTGCTGGTCAACAGCGTGGTCGGCTTCATCGGTCCGGAATATCTCTATGACGGCAAGGAAATCATTCGCGCGGGCCTTGAGGACCATTTTTGCGGAAAACTGCTCGGCCTGCCGCTCGGGGTGGACGTCTGCTACACCAACCATGCCGAGGCCGACCAGGACGACATGGACAATTTGCTGACGCTGCTGGCGGCAGCGGGGGTCACTTTCATCATGGGGGTGCCCGGCGCCGACGACGTCATGCTGAACTACCAGTCCACCTCGTTCCATGATGCGCTCTATGTCCGCGATCTCTTTGGACTGAAGCGGGCGCCGGAATTCGACGACTGGCTGCTGCGCGTTGGCCTCTCCGGCACCGACTTTCGCCTTGCCGGCAATGCAGGCCAGCTTCCCGATTTTGCCTCACGGCTGATCGCCTGACGGTCACGCTAGAATAATTCTTGGCAACCATCATGCTCGCCCGGAGTTGATTTGACCTGCCAAAGTCTTGAGGAATCTGTAGCCCCGCGTTCGCGCTCGTGCTTAAATCCAGAGACCGCGGGCAAGTTACTGGATTGCTTGGGGGAAGTTGGAATGAGAGTTGAAGGCATTGAGACGGCCCGGCGTATCCTTTGCGTCTTTCCGCGCTATACGTCTTCGTTCGGTACGTTCGAATACGCCTATCAGTTGACCGATGGCGTCAAGGCCTTCATGCCGCCGCAGGGGCTGCTGCTGATCGCGGCCTATCTGCCGAAAACCTGGCCGGTGCGCTTCATCGACGAAAACATCAAGCCCGCGACCAAAGAAGATTTCGAGTGGGCGGAAGCGGTGTTCGTCAGCGGCATGCACATCCAGCGCCAGCAGATGAACGACATCTGCCGCCGCGCGCATCAATTCGATCTGGCGGTCGCGATCGGAGGGCCTTCGGTCAGCGCCTGTCCGGATTACTATCCGGCCTTCGACTATCTTCACGTCGGTGAACTCGGCGATGCGACCAACGAGCTGATCGCGCGCCTGGCGGACGACCCGTCGCGGCCGGAGCAGCAGATCGTGCTCAGGACCAAAGACCGCGTCGCCATGAGCGACTTTCCGCTGCCCGCCTACGAACTGGCCGAGACGCGGAAATATCTGCTCGGCAGCATCCAGTATTCCAGCGGCTGTCCCTATCAGTGCGAATTCTGCGACATCCCCGGCCTCTATGGCCGCAACCCGCGGCTGAAGACGCCGCAGCAGATCGTGGCCGAGCTCGACAAGCTGCGCGAATGCGGCATGACCGACACGGTCTATTTCGTCGACGACAATTTCATCGGCAACCGCAAGGCGGCGATGGATCTCCTGCCGCATCTGGTCGAATGGCAGAAGCGCACCGGCTACGTCACGCGGCTGGCCTGCGAGGCCACGCTCAACATCGCCAAGCGGCCGGAAATCCTCGAGCTGATGAAAGAGGCGCTGTTCGTCACCGTGTTCTGCGGCATCGAGACGCCCGATCCGGACGCCCTGAAGGCGATGCACAAGGACCACAATATGATGGTCCCGATCCTGGAGGGCGTGCGCACCATCAATTCCTACGGCATGGAAGTGGTGAGCGGCATCATCATGGGGCTCGACACCGACAAGCCGGGCACGGCGGATGCGCTGCTCAACTTCGTCGACGAGTCCCGCATTCCGCTCCTGACCATCAATCTGTTGCAGGCGCTGCCGAAGACGCCGCTATGGGACCGCCTGGAGAAGGAAGGGCGCCTTATCGACGACGAAAACCGCGACTCCAATGTCGATTTCCTGATGCCGTATGACGAGGTCGTCAGCGCCTGGCGGCGCGCCATGGCGGTCGCCTATGAGCCGGCAAAACTGTACGAGCGCTACCAGTACCAGTGCGACTACACCTACACCAATCGCATCAAGGTGCCGGTTGCGCCCGAATTGAAGACCTGGCCGAGCATCCGGCGCGGCCTGATCATGCTGCGTAACATCTTCTGGAAGGTCGGCGTACTCGGCAATTACAGGCGCGTATTCTGGAAGTTCGCACTCGGCCGGCTGCGGCGCGGCGATATCGAGGGCCTGATCGGCTCGGCGATGATCGCGCATCATCTGATCGAATTCGCCCGCGATGCGACCAGCGGCCAGCAGAATGCGTCGAACTACTCGATCCGGCTGCGCGAGGCCGCCGTTCCCGCAGAATAAGCATGAAACCGCCGGCGCCGCGTTCGATCGGCGACCTCAGAAACCTGACGCCGGCGCGCGTCGCCCTCGGCCGCGCCGGCGCCGGCCTTCCAACGCAAGCGCTGCTTGCCTTCACGCTCGACCACGCACGGGCCCGCGACGCGGTTCACGCGAGCTTTGACACGCAGGCCTTGATCGCCGGCTTGCAGGAGATCGGTCTGTCGCCGCTGGCGCTCTCGAGTCAGGCGCGGACGCGGGGCGATTATCTTCGCCGTCCCGACCTCGGACGCATGCTGGATGCGCCATCGCAGCGCCTGCTTGCGAACAGCAGTGGCGGCGGATGCGACGTTGCATTGGTCATCGGCGACGGCCTGTCGCCCACGGCGGTCAACAGCCATGCGGTCGGGCTCGTTCGCCACCTCGTTTCGGGCCTCGCAGGCGAGGGGATCGGGATCGGCCACGTTGTGATCGCCTCCGGCGCGCGGGTCGCGCTAGGCGATGAGATCGGCGAGATCGTGTCGGCCAGAATGACGGTCATGCTGATCGGCGAGCGCCCGGGCCTTTCCGCTCCGGACAGTCTCGGTGCCTATCTGACCTATGCGCCCAGGATCGGCCGCACCGATGCGGAACGCAATTGCGTCTCCAACATTCATGCTGCGGGACTTTCGGGCGAAGAGGCCGCATTCAAGGTCGCCTGGCTGATCCGCGAGGGCCTGGGCCGCAGGATCACCGGCGTTGCACTAAAAGATGAAAGCGGTGATGCAGCACTTCAGCGCATTGCAAAACCGGTGTGACAAATCAGACACTTAACGTGCAATTTTGACGGCGGCGCGTGGTTTTGTTCCCGTCGCTGCGCTTGCGAGACGGGGGGTAGCCCTGTAAAACGGCGGCGCTGAATATCCGCGTATTTTCAAGGGCTAGCACCGGTCAGACGTGGCGATCGAGCGCCCCTCGACCCCAAGCAATTTGAGCTGATTCAACAAACGGACAGGGCATGCTCGACAAGAACTCCGACTCCGAAAGTCACGTCCACGTCGAGGCGATCGAGGAGCCGCAGAAGGGAACCAGCATCGCCTTCGGCCTCGAGAAGATGGGGCTGATCGCGGTCAAGGCGCCGATCATCTCCGTCATCATCCTGCTGGCGCTGATGATCGGAGCGGTGTTCGGCATCGAGCGCATCAAAATCGACGATTCGCTCAGCCAGCTCTTCCGTTCCGACTCCAAGGACTTCAAGCAATATGAGGCGGTAACCAAGCGTTTTCCGGCGACCGAGTTCGACGTTTTGGTCGTGGTCGAGGGCAAGACGCTGCTGGCGCGCGAGAACCTGGAAAAGGTGCGCGACATGGTCACCGACCTGCAACTGGTCGAGGGCGTGCGCGGTCTGGTGTCGCTGTTCTCGGCGCGCCAGGCGCCCGAACCCGGCAAGCTGCCGGCGGCGCTGTTCCCATCGGAACTGCCGGAGGGCGCCGCCTACGACAAGTTCATCGAAACGGTCAAAAGCAACGAGATCATCCGCGGCAAGCTCTTGTCGGAAGACGGCACGCTGGCGCTGATCGTGCTGTCGCTGGAGCCCGAGGTCGTCTCCAGCAACAAGCTGGGGACGGTGGTCGGCGAGATGCGCAAGATCATGGCGACCGATCTTGCCGGCAGCGGGCTGAACGCGCAGCTCTCCGGCGTTCCCGTGATGCAGCTCGAAATCCGCAACGCGGTCAAGCGCGACGGGCTGACTTACAACATCCTCGGCATCCTGGCCGGCTGCATCATCGCGATCATCTTCTTCCGCAAGATATCGTTCATGGTGATCGCCGCGTTTCCGCCGATCATCGCGATCCTGCTGGCGCTCGGAATCCTCGGCTGGACCGGCTTCAACCTCAACATGTTCCTCAACGTGATGACGCCGCTCATCATGGTGATCAGTTTCTCGGACTCGATGCAGCTCACCTTTGCGGCGCGCGACCGGCTGATCGCGGGGCAGGACAAGGTCACCGCGTTCAAGAACGCCGTGCTGGTGGTCGGCCCGGCCTGCGTGCTAACGCATGGCACCGCCGGCATCTCCTTCATCGCGCTGCAATTCTCCGATTCCGACCTGATCCGGAAATTCGGCGAGGCCGGGCTTGCCGCCACCATCATCGCGCTGATCGCGGTGCTCTCGCTGGTGCCGGCGTTCGGCGTGCTGCTGGTGCGCAACGAAAAGATTTTCGCGGTTAAATTCCAGGCGGCGGATGCCGGCGTGCAGATGCTGCGCAATTTCTGCTACTGGATCGCCGTGCGCATGGTCAGCCGCCCCGGGCTGTTCAGCCTGCTCGCACTGATCGTGGTTGGCGGTCTCGGCATCATCTATGGCAGCCTGGAGCCGCGCTACCGCCTCGCCGACCAGGTGCCGGACAAGCGGCAGGCGGTGGCGGCGAGCGGACGGCTCGATGCCAAGCTGACCGGCGCCAATCCGATCGACGTGCTGATCGAATTCCCCAAGGGCGCCGATCTCTATTCGCCGGAGACGCTGAAGGTGATCGCCGAGGTGCACTCCACCGTGGAGAAGGCGGCCGGCGTCGGCAATGTCTGGTCGCTGGAAACACTGCGGCGGTGGCTGGCCGAAAAGGCCGGCAGCACGGACGTGGCGACGCTCAAGCAATATGTCAGCGTGATCCCCGAACATCTGGTGCGGCGCTTCATTTCGGCCGAGCAGGATGCGGTGGTGGTGTCGGGGCGCGTGCCGGACCTCGATTCCAGCGAAATCCTTCCCGTGGTCGACAAGCTCGACAAGTCGCTCGACAAGGTGCGCGCCGAGAATCCGGGCTACAACATCGCGGTCACCGGCCTGTCGGCGATCGCCGCGCGCAACAGCGCCAACATGATCGACAAGCTCAATCGCGGGCTGACAATCGAATTCCTGCTGGTGGCGGTGTTCATTGGCCTGGCATTCCGCTCCGTGGTGGTGATGTTCTCCTGCATCCTGCCGGGCATCTTCCCGGTGGTGATGTCGGGCACCGTGCTGTGGCTGCTCGGGGAGGGGCTGCAATTCGCCAGCGTGGTGGCGCTGACGGTGTCGTTCGGCCTTGGCCTGTCGGCGACGATTCACTTCCTCAACCGACTGCGGCTCGAGCGCAAACCCGGCGTCAGCGCCGAACTCGCGGTCGAGCGCGCGACCGTGCTGGTCGGCCCTGCGCTGATCCTGACCACGGTGGTGCTGGCCTGCGGCCTGGTGGTGACCGTGTTCTCGGACCTGCCGTCGTTGCGGCTGTTCGGCTGGCTCAGCGCCTTCTCGATGGTCGCAGCGCTGGTGGCGGACCTTTTCATCCTGCGGCCGACCGCAATGTGGTTGATCAACTTCTGGGAAAAGATCCGCGGCAGGCCCGCGGAGGGATTCTAGAAAAAGCAAAGCCCGCCGCGCATCGGGTGCGCGACGGGCTCTTCAAATCGAGCAGCGCGAGAGTGCTGATTCTCAGCCCTTCGTCATTGTGATCTTGACGCCGCGGATCTCGCCCTTGGAGTCGATCAGCACGACCTGCTTGTTGCCGCTGGTGCGCAGGTTGAGGTTGGCTGCAAATCCGGCCGCCTCGACGAAGACGTCGATCTGGCCGCCGCCGGCGGTGCCCTGAAGATTGCCGAAGATATTGCGGCTCTTTTCGCTCCAGTTGCCGGAGATGCGGTCGCCCTGGCTGGTGACGTCGCTGGAGAGGTCGAACTTGTAGCTGTCGCTGGCGCAATGCAGGTTCTGCTTCAGACCCATTCCGCTCGCACTGACCTTGTAATCGGCCCGGCAGCGGATGTTTTCGGTGGTGCCGTTCGAAAGCGAAACCGTGCCGGTACCGCTCCAGTTTCCGTCAAATCCGGCGAACGGCCCGCTCGACTGGGCATGGCCGGCGGTTACCGCGAAAAGCAGCGCAGCGCCGACGCCAGCAGCCGTGACAGTCTGGCCAAACAGGCCGGATCCAAACAGTTTCATGGTAGGTTTCCCATCAAATCGACGCCGGTTTCAGTCCGGCGTCTCGCCACATCGATGATTTAGTGTTGTCGCGTAAGGTCAGGTTCAAATTGCGGTCACCGCCGGCATATGGTGCCGGTCCGGCGAGTTTCTAGCGTTCACCCGCATCGCCTCGCAACAGTCAACTCTCAATAAAATGAACAATCGAATTGGTGTGTTTTGTCAGATGGTTATTGCATATTTTGAGGTGTCGTTAATTTAGCCGCATTTGGCGGGCTTGTGCTGTCTTCGTTGCCGCGATACGCGGCGACCCGCCACCCACGAATCCACCCCGCAGCAGCAAAGCGTCATTCGGGATTTTCCGGATTCCCTCTCGTCGAAATGAAAGAACACATGCGCAAGTTTGTACTGGCTCTCGCACTTCTGTCGTCCACCACTGCGGCCTTCGGCCAGCAGCAGATACAGGGGCGCCCCGGCACCGCCCAGGAACAGGCCGCGTGCAATCGTGACGTCCAGCGCCATTGCCGCAAGGTGATCGACCAGGGCGATTTCGTGATTCTCGCCTGCCTCAAGGAGAACCGCGCGCATATTTCGGCGGCCTGCGACCAGGTGCTGAAGAGCCACGGGCAATAAGCCTTTCGCTGGCCCCCGGGCGAAGCCGCCGGGGGCTGCTGCAAAGCATTGGTTTTGGCCGCGTATTCGCCTATATGGGGCGCGCGTCCCATGCGCGCGCGGGCTGTTCCAAAGCCCGCGCCGAGCCAGTGAATGTAGCCGGTTAATGACATCAGCGAGCGACCTGCGATCGGGCAAGACACATCGTGACGAGAACTTTCCGGTCGCGTCGTGGATCATCCATCCGCGTCATCGCGCGCTGATTCTTGCGTTCTACAATTTCGTCCGCACCGCCGACGATATTGCCGATCACGCCGATCTTCCCCCCGACGAGAAACTGCGCATCCTCGACCTGCTGGAGGCCGAACTCCTGGGCAAGGGCGACACGCAGCCCGAAGCGGTCAGGCTGCGCCATGCGCTGGCCGAGCGTTCCATGCCGCCGCGCCACGCGCTCGATGTGCTGGTCGCATTCCGGATGGACGTGACCAAGCTGCATTACGAGAATTGGGACGAGGTGATTCATTACTGCCGCTACTCGGCGATGCCGGTCGGCCGCTTCATGCTCGACGTCCACGGCGAGAGCGCCTCGACTTGGGCGGCATCCGATGCGCTGTGCGCCGGGCTACAGATCAACAACCATTTGCAGGACTGCGCCAAGGACTACAAAAATCTCAACCGCGTCTATTTGCCGCGCGATGCGCTCGCCGCGAGCGGCGCCTCGGTCGAGCAACTCGGTGCGACAAAATCCTCTCCGCAATTGCTGCAATGCCTGCATGGGCTGGCAGCGCGCACCGAAACGCTGCTGAACGAAAGCAAGTCGCTTGCAGGCGAGGTCAGGGATTTCCGGCTCGGCCTCGAGATTTCGGTGATCCAGGCCTTCGCCGACAAGATCGTCTCGATGCTCAGGGTGCGCGATCCCCTGAGCGAGCGCGTGCATCTCGGCAAGCTCGAATTGCTCGGGCACAGCATCGGCGGCATCTTCGGCGAGATCGCGCGGCGCGCTGCGGGCCGCAAGCCTGTCTCGAAAACGGCGGCGGGGGCATGAGCGCGGAGGCGGCGGCCAACGCAAATTACGGATCGACCGCGTCCGGCAGCTCGTTCTATGCCGCGATGCGTATCCTGCCGCGCGCGCAGCGCGATGCGATGTTCCAGATCTACAGCTTCTGCCGGCAGGTCGACGATATCGCCGACTCAGACGGTCCGCGCGAGGAGCGGCTGGCTGCGCTCCAGCAATGGCGCGACGATATCGATGCGCTCTATCAGGGCCGTCCGCCCGCGCGGCTGAAGGACTATGTGAGCGCGGTGAAGACCTTCGGTCTCAAGCGCGAGGATTTTCTGGCCATCGTCGACGGCATGGAAATGGATGTGCCGCAGGATATCCGAGCGCCCGACATGGCCACGCTCGATCTGTATTGCGACCGGGTGGCGAGCGCGGTCGGCCGATTGTCGGTGCGGGTCTTTGGCCTGCCCGAAGAGGACGGCATTCTGCTTGCGCATCATCTCGGCCGCGCGCTGCAACTGACCAACATTCTGCGCGACCTCGACGAGGATGCAGGTCTTGGCCGATTGTACCTGCCGCGCGAGGGTCTTTTGCTCGCGGGCATCACCGGCAACGATCCGCAGAAGGTGATTGCGGACAGGGCGCTGCCGAAAGTCTGCAAGCCGATCGCCGAGCGGGCAAGGCAGCATTTTGCCAAGGCCGACGAGATCATGGCGCGCAATTCGCGCCGCGCCGTGCGCGCGCCCCGCATCATGGGAAAATATTATCGCGCGATCCTCGAATTGCTGCTGGCGCGGGGTTTTGCCGCCCCGCGCGAACCGGTGCGTGTGACAAAACTCACGAAACTCGCCATCCTCTTCCGCTACGCCCTGATCTGATGCCAAAGACCGTTCACATCATCGGCGCCGGCGTTTCCGGCCTCTCCGCAGCCGTGCGGCTGAGCAATGCCGGCTGCCTGGTGCATGTCCATGAGGCGACGCAGCAGGCCGGTGGCCGCTGCCGTTCCTATTTCGACGCCGCGACCAATCTGACCATCGACAACGGCAATCATCTGGTGCTGTCGGGCAACCATCATGTGCGCGACTATGCCCGTGCGATCGGCACCGAAGCGGGGCTGGTGGGTCCGGCGCGCGCGCAGTTTCCGTTCGTCGATATCTCGACGGGCCAGCGCTGGCAGC
Organism: Bradyrhizobium lablabi; assembly: GCF_018129385.1. Lineage (GTDB taxonomy): Bacteria > Pseudomonadota > Alphaproteobacteria > Rhizobiales > Xanthobacteraceae > Bradyrhizobium > Bradyrhizobium lablabi_C. The sequence continues at coordinate 465,835 of NZ_JAFCLN010000004.1, read as the reverse complement.
TCGATCTCGGCGACAGCCGCCTGCCGACCTGGGTGTTCGACGAATCGCGCCGCGTTCCCGATACCGGGCTGCTCGACTACCTGAAGCTCGCGCCGATCGTCTGGGCCGGTGCGGACAAGCTGGTCGGCGACACCATCCCGTGCGAGGGCACGCTGTATCAGCGGCTCGTGGAGCCGCTGCTGCTTGCCGCGCTCAATTGCGATCCGCCGGAGGGATCGGCGGGTCTGGCCGGCGCGATCGTGCGGGAAACGCTGCTCGCGGGCGGGCAAGCCTGCCGCCCGCTGATCGCACGCGATGGCCTTTCCGACGTGCTGATCGAGCCCGCCGTCAAGCTGCTGGAGAGCAGGGGCGCCAGCGTGCGCATGAGCCATGAGCTGCGCGCGTTCGCGAATTCGGACGGCCGTGTCACCGAGCTCGATTTCGGTACCGACAAGATCGCGCTCGGTCCTGATGACGCCGTGGTGCTGGCGGTGCCGCCGCGCGGCGCGGCAACGCTGCTGCCGGGAATCAAGACGCCGACGAAGTACCGCGCCATCGTGAACGCGCATTTCCGCTTCGATCCGCCGCCGAATGCGCCGCCGATCCTCGGCGTTGTCGGCGGGCTCGTGGAATGGCTGTTCGCATTCCCACAGCGGCTGTCGATCACCATCAGCAATGGCGACCGTCTCGTCGACATGCCGCGCGAAGAGCTGGCGCAGGCGATCTGGCGCGACATCTGCAAGGCCGCCGGCGTGACCGGCGAGCTGCCGGCGTGGCAGATCGTGCGTGAGCGCCGTGCCACATTCGAGGCGACGCCGGAGCAGAATGCGCTGCGTCCGGGGCCGGTTACGGCCTACAAAAACCTGTTCCTTGCGGGCGATTGGACTGCTACGGGGTTGCCTGCAACGATCGAGGGATCGGTGCGGTCGGGCGATCGCGCCGCCGATCTCGTTCTGGCCATGCGAGGCGCCTGAAGACCCAGCCTGGTTTGCAATCGAACCCGGCGCGAACACAGGGTATGTCAGTGAACATGCATTCCTCAAATCCCACTCCCGGCGTCGACCCCGCTGCGCTCGAGACGAGCATTGCCAAGGCGACCGATGCGCTGCTCGGCCTTCGCCAGCCCGACGGACACTTTGTGTTCGAGCTGGAAGCCGACGCGACGATCCCGTCGGAATATATCCTGCTGCGCCATTATCTCGCCGAGCCCGTCGATGCCGAGCTCGAAGCCAAGATCGCCAACTATCTGCGGCGGCTACAGGGGGACCATGGCGGCTGGCCGCTGGTCTATTACGGCCCGTTCGACATGAGCGCGAGTGTGAAGGCGTATTTCGCGCTGAAGATGATCGGCGACTCCATCGATGCGCCGCACATGGTGCGGGCGCGCGAGGCGATCCTCTCGCGCGGGGGGGCCGCCGGCAGCAACGTGTTCACGCGTTTTCTGCTCGCGCTCTATGGCGTCGTCACCTGGCGCGCGGTGCCGGTGCTGCCGATCGAGATCATGCTGCTGCCGATGTGGTCGCCATTCCACCTCAACAAGATTTCCTACTGGGCGCGCACCACCATGGTGCCGCTGATGGTGCTGGCCGCACTGAAGCCGCGCGCGAGGAATCCGAAGGGCGTCGGGATCGACGAGCTGTTCGTACAGGATCCGAAAACGCTCGGCATGACCGCAAAGGCGCCGCACCAGAGCCAGGCCTGGTTCACGCTGTTCCGCACGCTCGACGGCATCCTGCGCGTGATCGAACCGCTGTTTCCGAAGAGCCTGCGCAAGCGCGCCATCGATGCTGCGCTGGCCTTCATCGAAGAGCGGCTGAACGGCGAAGACGGCATGGGCGCGATCTATCCGCCGATGGCCAACATCGTGATGATGTATGACGCGCTCGGCAAGGACGAGAATTTTCCGCCGCGCGCGATCACACGGCGGGGCATCGACAAGCTGCTGGTGATCGGCGAGCACGAAGCCTATTGCCAGCCCTGCGTCTCGCCGGTGTGGGACACCGCGCTGGCCTGTCACGCGCTGCTGGAAGCGGGCGGTGAAAAAGCCGTACCGAAGGCCAAGCAAGGGCTCGACTGGCTGAAGCCGCTCCAGGTGCTCGACCTCAAGGGCGACTGGGCGGTCAAGCGCCCGAATACGCGGCCGGGCGGCTGGGCATTCCAGTACAACAACGCGCACTATCCCGATCTCGACGACACCGCCGTGGTGGTCATGGCGATGGACCGCGAGCAGCGCAACGCCGGCAGCCGCGAATATGACGGCGCGATCGCGCGCGGCCGCGAGTGGATCGAGGGCATGCAGAGCCGCGACGGCGGCTGGGCCGCGTTCGACGTCAACAATCTCGAATACTACCTCAACAACATCCCGTTCTCCGATCACGGCGCGCTGCTCGATCCGCCGACGGAGGACGTCACCGCGCGCTGCGTCTCGATGCTGGCCCAGCTCGGCGAGACCGCGCAAAGCAGCAAGGCGGTCGCTGACGGCATTGCCTACCTTCGCCGCACCCAGCTCGCGGAGGGTTCCTGGTACGGCCGCTGGGGGCTCAACTACATCTATGGAACCTGGTCGGTGCTGTGCGCGCTCAATGCCGCAGGCGTCGATCACGCCGATCCGATGATTCGCAAGGCGGTGAACTGGCTGGAGTCGATCCAGAACAAGGACGGAGGCTGGGGCGAGGACGCCGTCAGCTACCGGCTCGACTACAGGGGATTCGAGGGCTGCCCGTCCACCGCCTCGCAAACGGCATGGGCTTTGCTTGCTCTGATGGCTGCTGGAGAGGTCCAAAATGTCGCAGTTATCAGGGGTATTGAGTACCTAAAAAGCACACAAACCGAAAAAGGTTTGTGGGACGAGCAGCGTCACACGGCTACGGGCTTTCCGCGCGTGTTTTACTTGCGATACCATGGCTACTCGAAATTCTTTCCGCTCTGGGCTCTGGCGCGGTACCGGAATTTGAGAAGCACCAACAGCAGGGTGGTAGGGGTCGGGATGTGACTTTGGGGGCGGGCGCGGCCGCGCTCGTGGATAGATCGATTGGGGAACATGCGATCGATTCACGACCGGTCTTGATTGTTACAGGACTACCGCAGGAGGCCCGCATTGCTGCCGGGCCCGGTATGATCGTCATTTGCAGCAGTAGTGATCCCAGGCAATTGCGGAATCTGCTCTCGACGCTCGATTCGTCGACGTTCAGAGGCGTGATCAGCTTCGGCGTGGCCGGTGGCCTCGATCCGGCGCTGAAGTCCGGCGATGTCGTGGTGGCGACCGAAGTAACCGCCGGCGATACACGCTGGCTGGCGGGTTCCTCGCTGGACGAGGAAGTGATCGCCAACATCGCGCTGAAGCGCCGCCGCGTGGTCCGTGGCGCGTTGGCCGGCGTCGAGCAGGTGGTAGCGGGCCGGTCCTGCAAAGCCGCGCTGCGCTCGGTGACGGGGGCTGCCGCCGTCGATATGGAGAGCCATATCGCCGCCGCCTATGCCGCCGAGGCCGGGTTGCCGTTCGCGGCGCTGCGTGTGATCAGCGATCCTGCGCATCGGGCGCTGCCGGCGCTGGCGCAGTCCGCGATCAAACCGAACGGCGACATCGATCTGCGCACGGTGCTGCGCGGCGTCGCGCGCAATCCGATGACGTTGCGTGCGCTGGTGTCGACCGGCCTCGACTTCAACCGCGCGCTGCGTTCCTTGCGCGGTTGCCGCGGCCTGCTCGGCGACGAGAGCCTCGTCCCGGTGAACGCCTGAGCGCCCTGCGCATCGCGTAGAACTCGGCGCATGGAAATCATTGCATGAAAAAGGCCCGACCGATGGTCGGGCCTTTTTCCTTTCCTCGCGTTGTCTTTGTCTCGCGCGGCGCGTCAGGCGGCCGTCGAAGCTTGCTGGGCTGCCTTTTGCTCGGCCTTCTGCTGGGCGGCGAGCGCCTCGTCGCGGCGGATCTCCGACAGCTTCTTCTGCACCTGCTGGGAGAAGATGTACTGTGCCGGGCGCTGCTTCGAGAGATCGATTTCCGGCGCCATCGGACCCGTGGTCCGGATGCCGCGCAGGGCGATCCAGGCCGCCTTGAACGGATTGTTCAGGGCCGCGGTGGCCGCCGTCGGCTCGTAGCCGCAATGGGCCATGCAGTCGGCGCACTTTTCGTACTTGCCGGTGCCGTAAGTGTCCCAGTCGGTGGTCTCCATCAGCTCCTTGAAGGTCTTGGTGTAGCCTTCGCCGAGCAGGTAGCAGGGCTTCTGCCAGCCGAAAATGTTGCGCGCGGGCATGCCCCACGGGGTGCATTCGAACGACTGGTTGCCGGCCAGGAAGTCGAGGAACACGCCGGAGTGCATGAAATTCCACTTCTTGCCCTTGCCGAGCGCAAAGACGTCGCGGAACAGCTTTTTGGTCTTGGTGCGGTTGAGGAAGTGCTCCTGGTCCGGCGCACGCTCATAGGCATAGCCCGGTGACATCGACACGCCGACGCCGAGCTCGGTGGTGAAGTCGAGGAATTTTGCGATCTCTTCCGCCGGGTGGCCGTCGAAGATGGTGGCGTTGACGTTGACGGTGAAGCCGCGCGCTTTGGCCGCCTTGATCGCCGAAACGGCGCGATCGAACACGCCCTTCTGCGACACCGCCTTGTCGTGGTGATCCTTCAGGCCGTCGAGATGCACGGAGAAGAACAGGTAAGGGGAAGGCTCGAACAGATCGAGCTTCTTCTCCAGCAGCAACGCGTTGGTGCAGAGCGAGACGAACTTCTTGCGCGCCACGAGGCCGCGCACGATCTCGCCGATTTCCTTGTGGATCAGCGGCTCGCCGCCCGGGATCGCCACCATCGGCGCGCCGCATTCGTCGGCCGCGTCCCAGCATTCCTGCGCGCTCATGCGACGGTTGAGGATGGCGTCGGGATAGTCGATCTTGCCGCAGCCGACGCAGGCGAGGTTGCAACGGAACAACGGTTCCAGCATCAGCACGAGAGGGTAGCGTTTGCGGCCAAGCAGTTTCTGCTTGAGCAAATAACCGCCGATACGCATTTCCTTGAAGAAGGGTATTGCCATTCGAAGTTTCTTTCTGGACTTGTAGCAACAGACAGTTTGGATCAGCCCCAGTTCGGATCAGTTCGCAGTCAGTTCGGCCGGAAGCCGGAACTCGATGTTTTCTTCCCGTCCCGGCACCACCGAGACCGTCACCGGTCCGATGCGCCGCAAGGCCTCGATCACGTCGTCAACCAGGACCTCGGGGGCGGATGCGCCCGCGGTGATCCCCACCGCCTTTGCATCCCTCAGCCATTCCGGATTGAGTTCGCTGCCGTCAGCGATGAGATAACTCGCGACCCCGACCTCGGTGCCGATTTCGCGCAGCCGGTTGGAATTGGAACTATTGGCGGCCCCCACCACCAGGATGACATCCACCAGTTTGCTCAGGTCCCTTACCGCAGATTGGCGGTTCTGTGTCGCATAGCAGATATCGCGGATGTCAGGGCCTTGAATATCTGTAAAACGCGCCTGAAGGGCCGAAATTATGTCTTTTGTGTCGTCCACGGAGAGGGTGGTCTGGGTGATGTAGGCCACCGGCGTGTCGGCGGGCAGGGTCAGGGCGGCCACGTCGTCGACATTCTGGACCAGAGTCACGGGCCCTGGAACCTGGCCCATGGTTCCCTCGACCTCGGGGTGGCCGGCATGGCCGATCAGGATCAGCGCCCGGCCCTTGGCCATGTAGCGCTTGCCCTGGTTATGGACCTTGGTGACCAGCGGGCAGGTGGCATTGAGGACGGGAAGATCGCGCGCGGCGGCCTCTTCCTCGACGCTGCGGGCCACGCCATGGGCGCTGAACACGGTCACCGAGCGCGGCGGAACCTCGGAGAGGTCCTCGACGAAGATCGCGCCCTTGGCCTTCAGGCTCTCGACCACGTATTTGTTGTGCACGATCTCGTGCCTGACATAGACGGGCGGGCCGTATTTCTCGAGCGCGCGCTCGACGATCTCGATGGCGCGCACCACGCCGGCGCAAAAGCCGCGCGGCTGCGCAAGATACACTTCCATGGGACGTCCGTTACGCACGTTGCACCACATTCCTTTTCGACGCCGCACGCCGCCGAACTCAAGGAACTAATCCTTGAGCCGGAAGCTGCAATATCCGCACCATGCCGGTTCCGCGCCCTATGCCTTGTCCCGCGCACCTGGAACCACCGGGCTTTGTCTCAAAAAAACTGCTGTCGGGAAAGGCAGATCGCAGTGCGATCGTTAATACCTGATCATGAAAGGTATTATAGTAAGCAAATGAAGCGTCGAGCCTCACTTGTTCGTCACTTTCCCGCCCACCGATCCGGGCTATATCAACCGGCGGCGCTGATCGGCGTGTTTCGACACTTTCCATGGTTTTCCAGGGAACACAGCCGAAACAAGCATTAGATCGGCAGGTGGAACTCCGCTAGACAGCGGGCGTTTTTGCAAGCTCGCCAAATCGGAAAGAAACGTTGTGCTGACAAATATTGTCGTATCGATCGTCAAGGCTTGTACGCGCTTCGCTCCTCTTGTCCTGATCCTTTCGCTCGTCTTGTCGGTCGCCTCGAGCATCTATGCCGCTCGGCATTTCGCCATCAACACCGACATCAACAAGCTGATTTCGCCGGAGCTCGACTGGCGCCAACGCGACATCCAGTTCGAGCAGGCCTTCGATCGTGAGAAACTGATTCTGGCGGTGGTGGAGGCGCCCACTCCCGAACTGGCCGGCAGCGCGGCCAATGCGCTGGCCGACAAGCTCAAGGGCGACACCCAGAATTTTGAATCGGTGCAGCCGCTCGGCTCCGGCGAGTTCTTTGCGCGTAATGGTCTGTTGTTCCTGCCGACCGAGGAGGTCGCGAAGACCACGGCCCAGCTCGAGTCGGCAGCACCGCTGATCGAGATCATGGCCGGCGATCCCAGCATCCGCGGTCTTACCGGCGCGTTGGAGACGGGGCTTGCCGGCGTCAAGCGCGGCCAGGTCAAGCTCGACAATGCCGCCCGTCCGTTCGACTACATCTCGCAAACCGTCGAGGCCGTGCTCAACAAGAAGGATGCGCATTTCTCCTGGCGCGAACTCGTCAGCGACAAGCCGCTGACAGACGCCGACAGGCGTTCCTTCATCGAGTTCAAGCCGATCATCGACTATCAGGCATTGGAGCCCGGCAAGGATGCCACCGATGCGATCCGCAAAGCCGCAGCCGACCTGAAGCTCGCCAGCGTGTATGGCGCGCGTGTACGGCTGACGGGTCCGGTTCCGATCGCCAACGAAGAATATGCAACGGTTCAGGAGGGCGCCATCCTCAACGGCGTCGTCACAGTACTGATCGTGCTTCTCATCCTCTGGATGGCGCTGCATTCGGCAAAGATCATCTTCGCCGTTTTCGTGAACCTGTTCATCGGGCTTGCGATCACCACCGCCGTCGGCCTGTGGATGGTCGGCTCGCTGAATCTGCTGTCGATCGCGTTTGCGGTGCTGTTCGTTGGTCTCGGCGTCGACTTCGGCATCCAGTTCAGCGTGCGCTATCGCTCGGAGCGCTTCAAGAACGACAATCTCTCCGAAGCGCTGGCGGAAGCGGCGCGGCGCTCGGCGGTGCCGCTCTCGCTCGCAGCGATGGCGACCGCGGCCGGCTTCCTCTGCTTCATCCCGACCGACTACAAGGGCATCGCCGAACTCGGCAAGATCGCCGGCGCCGGCATGCTGTTCGCCTTCATCTCCAGCATCACCGCGCTGCCGGCGCTGCTCAAGCTGCTCAATCCGCCGGGCGAAAGCGAGCCGGTCGGCTACGCCTTCCTCGCGCCGGTCGACCACTTCCTCGAGAGGCATCGCATTCCGATCATTGTCGGCACCCTGCTGCTCGTGATCGGCGGGTTGCCGCTGCTTTATTACATGAAGTTCGACTTCAACCCGATCAACCTGCGCAATCCCAACGTGGAGTCGATCGCGACCTTCCTCGACCTGCGCAAGGATCCCAACACCGGCGCCAATGCCATCAACGTCCTGACGAAGTCGGAAGACGACGCCAGGAAGATCGAGGCGAGACTGGAAAAATTGCCCGAAGTGGCCAGCGTGCGCTCGCTCGACAGCTTCGTGCCGCAGGATCAGCCCGCCAAGCTCAAGCTGATCGAGAAGGCGGCGAAGGTGCTGCTGCCGGTGATCAATCCGGAATCGGTCGACGCCGCGCCGTCGGATACGGAAAACGTCGAGTCGCTGAAGAGTTCGGTGGATAGCCTGCGCAGGGCGGCCGGCGACGGCAAGGGACCGGGTGCGGTGGCTTCGCGCCGGCTCGCCGATGCCTTGCAGAAGCTTGCGGACGGCGACGAGGCAACGCGCAACAAGGCGCAGGACGTATTCATCGCGCCGCTGAAGATGACGCTGGATGGCCTCAAGGCCCTGATGTCGGCGCAGCCGGTCACCCTGGCCAATCTTCCTCCGGAGATCGTCAATAGCTGGAGGGCCAAGGACGGCTTGATTCGTGTCGAGGTCCTGCCGAAGGGCGATCCCAACGACAACGACAACCTGCGCCGGTTTGCCGATGCGGTGCTGACGGCCGAACCGACCGCGATCGGCGGGCCGGTGTCGATTCTGAAATCGGGCGATACCGTCGTGCGCGCCTTCATCCATGCCGGCATCTGGGCGCTGCTGGTGATCAGCGGACTGCTCTGGCTCACGCTGCGGCGTTTCTCCGACGTCCTGATGACGATGGTGCCGCTATTGGTGGCCGGCGCGGTGACGATGGAAATCTGCGTGCTGATCGGACTGCCGCTGAATTTTGCCAACATCGTCGCGCTGCCGCTGCTGCTCGGCATCGGCGTCGCGTTCAAGATCTACTATGTCGTGGCCTGGCGCTCCGGCCGCACCGATCTCTTGCAGTCCAGCCTGACGCGCGCGATCTTCTACAGCGCGCTGACGACGGCAACGGCGTTCGGCAGCCTTTGGCTGTCCAGCCATCCCGGCACCGCGAGCATGGGCAAGCTGCTCGCGATGTCGTTCGTCGTGACGCTGGCGGCGGTGCTGCTGTTCCAGCCGGCGCTAATGGGTAAACCGCGCGATATCGCGGAGTAGGCAGATGTCGCCAATATCGGCTTGAGCGGATGCCTGCTTCTGGCCCGGTGCCTTCGGCGCAGGGGCAGGAGCGGGGGCCGTTGAACCCGTTGTCTTGGGCGGAGCAGGCTGCGCCTGCGGTGCCGGCGCCGTGGCCGCGCCCTTGGTTCCTCCAGTTCCTTTGGCCATGCTGTTGACGGGGCTCGACGGGATCGGCGGCCCGACGCGCGTCCAGGTTTCACCGCCGCACAAGAATCCCAGCACGCAACCCTGGATTTCCATCTGATCGTTGCCGACGGGCTTGATGCTCGCGCTGTAGGTCTGGCCATCCTTGGCGTTGTAGACCTGACCTTCCCACTGATCGACGCCGGGCTTCTTCTTCATGTTGATCAGGGTCGGCATGCCGAGCGTCGGCCGGCTTTGCTTTGCCGGGTCCGGATTATTCGAGTCGCGCCCGCCTGGAATTTTTTCCCAGGACACCGCACCCCACATGCTGCCGTTACATTGGGCGACGCGGATGTTGGCGACGCCGTCAGCGACACGCCAGTCGCCGGTCGGGTCCGCCGCCATGGCCTGGCCGGCGGCAAGAACGAAACCCGAGCAGGCAATTGCGCGCGTGATTGATCTTAGGCAGTACAACATGGTTCAAACCTGTGCTTAAGTGGAGGGGCTGGGCTGGCGGAGGTCAAAACGCCGCATTGAGCATTTTCAGTTGACGAAATGGCTATCAACCGACGTATGTAGCGAATGCAGGGTCCGAATTTAGACGTTTCCGAACTGTTTGTGGAGCGGCAGGCGCAGCGCAGTTCCATGCATGCGCGTCACCTCAACGAGCAACTCGTCCGGGTCCTCAAGACGATCGGCTACGACGTCGGATTCCAGAAAGGACAAGGCCAGTACCTCTACGACCGTGACGGGGTGCGTTATCTCGATCTACTGAGCGGATTTGGCGTTTTTGCGATTGGCCGGAATCATCCCGCGCTGCGCCATGCGCTCAAGAGCGTGCTCGATGCCGATCTGCCGAATCTCGTGCAACTCGATGTCTCCACACTTGCAGGAGTCCTTGCCGAACGCCTGATGGAACATGTCCCATATCTGGACAAGGCGTTCTTTGCCAATTCCGGTGCCGAGACCGTCGAGGCGGCTATCAAGTTCGCACGCGGTGCAACGGGGCGGCCGGGCATCGTGCACTGCGCCCATTCGTTCCACGGCCTGTCCTATGGCGCGCTGTCGCTGACCGACGATCCGAATTTCCGCTCGGGCTTCGAGCCGCTGCTGCCCGGTTGCACGCCGATTCCGTTCAACGACCTTGCGGCGCTCGAGAAGGCGCTGTCGTCGCGCGAGGTTGCGGCCTTCATCGTCGAGCCGATCCAGGGCAAGGGCGTCAACGTGCCCTCCGACGAATTTCTGCCCGGCGCGGCGGCGCTATGCCGCAAATACGGTACGCTGTTCATCGCCGACGAGATTCAGACCGGCATCGGCCGCACCGGAAAATTTCTGGCGGTCGAACACTGGAATGTCGAGCCCGACATGGTGCTGCTGGCGAAGGCGCTCTCCGGCGGACACGTGCCGATTGGCGCGTTGCTGACGCGCAAGAATATCTTCGACAAGATCTTCAACCAGATGGACCGCGCGGTCGTGCACGGCTCGACCTTCGGCAAGAACGATCTGGCAATGGCGGCCGGCATCGCAACGCTCGACGTGGTCAAGGCCGAAAAGCTGGTCGAGGCTTCGGCAAGGCGCGGCGCCGAACTCAAGATGGCGCTGACCCGGATGATCCCCGGCTACGAGCTGATGAAAGAGGTGCGCGGCAAGGGGCTGATGATCGGCGTCGAGTTCGGCCCGCCGAAATCGCTGCGGCTGAAGGCGTCGTGGAACCTGCTCGAGACCGCCAACAAGGGCCTGTTCTGCCAGCTCATCACCGTGCCGCTGTTCAAGGACCACAAGATCCTGACGCAGGTCGCCGGCCACGGCAGCCACACCATCAAGCTGTTGCCGCCGCTGACGGTGACGGACGAAGACTGCGCCTGGATCGAAAAATCCTTCGACGACGTGATTGCGGCGAGCCACAAGGTTCCCGGCGCGATCTGGTCGCTCGGCAAGACGCTGGTCGACAACGCCGTGCGCAAGTCGGCGTAACGCCGCAACCGCCCGTTACGTATCTCCTGCAAGACGCGATTCCCGTCTGTGACGATTCGCCCGTTGAGTTCGTTTGCATGCGGCCGCTAATCGCACCTCGTGCCTTGCCTCACGCAGGAGAAGAGCCATGCAAATCACCGGCGGCTGCCATTGCGGCGCGATCCGCTACCAGGTCGAAGGCGAACTCATCGTTCATGCAGCGTGTCATTGCAGCGATTGCCGGCGTCACGCCGGCGCGCCGATGGTGGCCTGGTCGATGTATCCCGAGAACGCGGTCAACGTGATCAAGGGAGAGCCCAAGGTCTACGAGTCCTCGGAGCATGGACGGCGGTACTTCTGCGCCAATTGCGGCTCGGGCCTGTTTTACAAGAATGCGAGCATATTGCCCGGCATCATCGATATTCAAAGCGGGACGTATGACGATCCCGATGCCGTGCCCGTCGCGGTGCATGTCCAGGTCGCAGAACGGCTGCGCTGGGTGGAGCGTGCACACGAATTGCCGACGTTCGACCGATTCCCGCCGCAAGGATGAGCGCGCCTATGGAAGGGCGATGTCGCCGCACAGGATCGTAGCAAGTTTGTCCTGTCGGCGGTGCATCGATCGATCAAATTGTCCTGGTATTTGCCGGCGCACGTGCGGTTTGTGCCGTTGCTCAAATGAGCGTGAAACGAGAGCGGCATTCGCAGCAGCGTAACCACATGGGTGAGGTCCACGCATTTAGAGGATACTCATCATGACAAACTCCATCCCGACCATTCTGGCCGCTCTCTTGTTGGCTGTGATGACAACTCCGCTGTTCGCGCAGGCTGCGGTACAGGAGCCCGGCCTTGCCGCCTTCAATCATCCCAATGCCGACGTGCTGAGCGGTGGCCGCGGCGGCTATCGCGCGTTCGATTCCGCCAATGCCTATTACAACGAGCTAGCGCCGGCTCCGCAGGTGCAGCGCCGCCCGCGCCACCATCGCACCGCGCGGTAGGGAGAGCGCACACTAATGCGATACGGTGCAGGACGGACAATCCGTCCTGCACGTTCTATCCTTCCTTGCTCGCTTGCGTCGCCGACTCGAACTTCTCGCCAAAAGCGGCGAGCTCATCGGCGCCGAGATCGCTGACCGCCCAATAGCTGAGACCGCGGTCCGACCATTGGCGGACATTGTATCCCTGCAACGTTGTCATTTTTGCCGCGCGACGCTCTGCATTCGACGCCTTCGCCACGAACAGGTTGATCACGTGCTGGCGGCGGCGATAGATCACCGCGCCGACCGGGCGGGTGCCGATATAGTCGAGTCGGCCGCCGATCAGCGCAAAACCCTGCGCGGTGAGATCGATCACCGGCGGTGAAACATCCAGCCTGCCATTGAACCACGGCTTTACGGTGTGCTGATCGGTCGAGACGACGTCCGTCAGATGACCGGCCTGTAGCGAGCGCAGATGCGCCGACACCACGTCCGCCTGCATGCGCGCCTCGTCGTCGCTGCGCAGCACGATCGCGACCAGCCCGGTTGCCGCGATCGCCGAGACGGCCGAGCCCATGGCAAATCCCTTCAACAGCGCGCGGCGGGTCGGCACGGCCTGCGGCAACGAAGCCTCGATGCGGCGGCGCAGTTCGGGCGGGGCGGTGTAGCGCAGGCCGCCTTGCGCAAGCGCCTTCTTCATCTCGCGATAGTCGCGCGCGGCGGCAGCGCATTTGGCGCACGAGGCCAGATGCGCTTCGACCTCGCGGGCGTGCCCGGCATCGAGCTCGCCGTCGATCAGCGCATGCAGCAGGATTTCAGCCTCGTCGCAGGTCATTTCTTCGGCTCCTGTTCCGCAAGCCATGCCGACCGGAGCATGGCGCGGGCGCGCGCGAGGCGCGACATCACGGTGCCCACGGGCACCTCGGCAACATCCGCGATCTCGCGGTATGAAAGGTCCTCGATCTCGCGCAGGACAAAAGTCTCGCGGAACGGTTCGGCAAGCGTGTCGATCAGCCGCCGGATCGTGCCGGCGTCGTGCCGTTTCACGATCGCAGCTTCCGGCGTTTCCTGCTCTTCATGCCACATCGGCGTCTGCTCGGCGCTCTCGGGCAATTCGTCGCCGGCGGCAGCCGGTGCGCTGGCGCGCCGCGCATATTCGGCGTGGCAGACATTGCGCAGGATGGCGAACAGCCACGGCTTGATCGCCGGTCCCCGATAGGTGTGAAAATGCTTCAGCGCGCGCAGATAGCATTCCTGCACCGCATCGTCGGCGTCCGCCGGATCGCGCAACAGGTACCGCGCCAGCGTGTAGACGTCGTCGAGATGCGGCAGCGCAAGCTCGCGAAATCGCCGCGACTTTTCGGGATCGTCATCGACAATTTTGACCGGCATCGCCTTCGGCCCGACGCTCGCGGATGGCTGCGCCCGCCCGGTGGCAGGCCACAGGGCAGGCAGGGCTGTGATGCCTTGGTTTGCTGCGTTACTCAACTGCGATCGATCCGGTAGCCGCTCCTCGCCCATCGGGCTTGCGGGGACGTGATCGGCCGGGGCCGCGTTTTATTCCCGTCATCCTACCGTCACGTTCGCCGCCGGCTAACAAGATCGTGATCGCTTCTCCCGATTGATCCGGCGGCGCCGGGAATAACCGCTGTCGTCACCCGATCAATGGCCACGTCGCAACACTCCAGCCATTGGAAAGGGAGCCTCCATGTCGAACCCGTCGCGTCGTGATGTCGTCGTCAGCGCCGGCCTCGCAGCCGCATTCGGCCTGACCTCGCGTTTGTCTATCGTCTCGCCCGCGCTGGCCCAGCCCGCGCCTGATACGGGTAAGGGTTTTTACAAATGCAAGGTCGGATCGGTAGAGGTGACCGCCCTCTATGACGGCATCTGGAAGAAGCCGCATGATGCAGCCTTCATCAAGAACGCCAGCATCGATGAGACCAAGGCCGCGCTGGCTGCAGCCGGCATGACCACGGACTATGTTCCGATCCCGCTGACCGTTCTTGTGCTGAAGATGGGCGACAAGCTGATCATGATCGACGCCGGCTCCGGCGCCGGCCAATGGCAGCCCACCGCGGTCAGCCTGCCCGACAATCTGAAGGGCGCCGGCATCGATCCCGCCAAGGTCAGCACGATCCTCATTTCGCATTTCCATCCCGATCACATTTTTGGGCTGATGCAGAAGGGGACCAACGCTGCGAATTATCCCAATGCCGAACTGGTGGTCAGCGCGACCGAATATCGCTGGTGGACCGAACCCGGCCGGGTGGAGAAGCTGCCGGAAGCACGAAAAGCCCTCGGCACCCGTATCCAGGCGGTGTTTCCGACCTGGAAGAATTTCAAGCTCGTCGAAGGCGAGATCGAGGTGGCGCCCGGCATCTGGCGGGTCGATGCGCCCGGACACACGCCGGGTCATTCGGCCTTCCTGCTCGCATCGGGCAATCAGCAACTGATGATCTCCAACGACACCGCCTACGTGCCGGCGCTGCTCGCGCCGCATCCGGAATGGCAGGGCGCTTACGATCAAGACGGACCGCTCGCGGTCGAAACCCGCCGCAAGCTGCTCGACCGCGTCATCGCCGAAAAAATGGCGATCTGCGGCGCGCATTTCCCGTTCCCCGGCGCCGGCTCATTCGCCAAGGACGGCGCCGGCTACGCATTCACGCCCGTGCAGGCATAGGCGGTACGCGACACCACACCAGCAACTTCTGAACTGACACAGGAAATTCCCATGCGTCCCACTCGACTTCGTACCCGTTACGCACTGCTCCTGGCGCTTCGTCTTGCGACAGTGCCGGTCGCCGCAATCGTCGGTTCGTCCGCGGCACTCGCCGTCGACAATATGAACTCGTCGGATGCGCCCGATCTGACGTCAGTCAGGGCCAAGATCAACGCCGCCGACTATCGCGGCGCGCTCGCTGAACTCAAGGTTCTCGCCGACACCAACCAGCATGCCGACGTCTACAACCTGATGGGTTTCAGCCTGCGCAAGCTCGGCGACTATCCGGCGGCGCTGACCTTCTACAAGAAGGCGCTCGACTTCAACGCGGACCACAGGGGTGCGCACGAATATCTCGGCGAGCTCTATGTCGAGACGGGCGACCTGCCGAAGGCCCGGGAGCAGCTCGCCGTGTTGACAAAGCTGTGCCCGCAAGGCTGCGAGGAGCGCGAGGACCTGGAGAAGGTGCTTGCGAAGTCGGCCGCAAAGGCCAACTGATGCCAGCCGCATTCGAAGGCACCCTGAGAGAAGCCGGCCTGCTTGCGGGCCGGCTTCTGCTGGTTTTCCTCTTCGTGCATGAGGGCTGGACGCTGATGGGCAACTATGCCGGCGCGGTTGCCTATATGCAAAAATCCGGCGTGCCGGCGTTGCTGCTGCCCGCCGTCATTGCCCTCCAGCTTGGCGGCGGACTGCTGATCGCGGCGGGGATTGGCACGCGGTTCGTGGCGCTGCTGTTTGCAGCCTTCTGCGTGCTCACGGCGATCCTGTTCCACTGGCAGTTGGCCGATCGCAATCAGGTGCTGCATCTTCAAAAGGATCTGGCGATTGCCGGCGGGTTTCTGGTGCTCGCGTGCTGCGGGCCGGGAAGCTGGTCAATTGGCCGGCGCCTGATGCCTGCGTTGAGGGACTGACCGCCGCCCGCCGCCGTCAGCCGCGCGCGCGGCCGTCGAACTCCCGCACGGCCTCCAGTACGAGCGTTGGGGCTTCCTGCACCACGCAATGGCCGCAGCCGTCGAACTTCAACGTGCTGGCGCCTTGTATGAGCGAAACGGCCCTGGATGCCATCTCCTTGTAGATCGGCCAGGATTTTTCCGACGTCGTTACGCGCACGGGCAAGTCGATCTCGCTGAGCCACAGGAACGGATTGCCGCGCGCATCGCCTTGGTAGATTTGCTCCATCGCCTCGATGATCGGCCGCAGAATCGCGGACTCGGTTTCGGGCATGCAGAGCAGCCGGATGCGGCCGTTATCGACAGGTGTGAAGCCGCGCTGGATGAATGTCCGCAGCGAGGCTTCCGTCCAGTCGGCAAAGGCGGGCGCTGCGCGAAAGCGCGCGAAGGCGGCATCATGGCTGTCGAATTCGGCCTGGCGGCGCAGCACGCCGTAGACCGCGTTGTTGCCCCATTCGCTCAGTGCCGCCTCGCGCGCCGCGCGCGGGTCCATTGCGGTCGGCTCCATCACGAACAGGCGCGCAAAACGCTCCGGCAACAGTTTGGCCGACAGCAGCAGGTCGGTTGCTCCGGCGCTGTGCCCGATACCGTAGATGTCGCGCAGATCGAGCGTCTCGATCACGCGGCGGAGGTCTTCGGCATAATCCGCGAAGTGATAGTGGCCCGCCGCCGGCTTGTGGCTGTCGCCGTGGCCGCGGCGGTCGACGGCGTAGACCGTGTATTCGGAAGCGAGATCGTGCGCGAATTCATCCCAGACGTCGGCGCAAAAGCCGGTGCCATGCAGCAGCAGCGCGGGCGGCTTGCTCTGACCCCATTGGACCAGCGCGATGCGGTCCCCGGCCGAGCCGATCGAGAAGCGGCGTTGACGGATCATGGGGCTAGCGGCGCAAATCCTCGAGGATCATCGCCGCCGCCTTCTCCGCGATCATCGCCGTCGGCGTGTTGGTGTTGCCGGACGTGATGGTCGGCATGACAGAGGCATCCGCCACGCGCAGTCCGGCGATGCCGTGGAAGCGCAGGCGCTCGTCAACCACGGCTGTGGGATCGCTCGCGATACCCATCTTGGCGGTGCCAACGGGATGGAAGATGGTGGTCCCGATGTCGCCCGCGGCTTTCGCGAGCGAGGTTTCGTCATCGCCGACGGAAGGGCCGGGCAAAAATTCGCTTGGATGATATTTGGCGAGCGCCTTCTGCTGCATCAGCCGGCGCGTGGTGCGAATGGCGTCCGCAGCGACCGTGCGGTCTTCATTCGTTGACAGATAATTTGGGGCAATCGCGGGGGCCTCGTCCGGCCTCGCCGAGCGAATCCGCACCGTGCCGCGCGAGGTCGGCTGTAGATTGCAGGCGCTGACGGTGATCGCGGGGAAGCGATGCAGCGGATCGCCGAACTTGTCGAGCGACAACGGCTGCACGTGGAACTGGATGTTGGCGCGCTCGCGGCGCGGGTCGGAGCGGGTGAAGATGCCGAGTTGCGACGGCGCCATGGTCAGCGGCCCGCGGCGGCGGAAGGCGTAGTCGAGGCCCATCATGCCGCGGCGGAACAGCGACCAATAGGTTTCGTTGAGCGTGCGCACGCCGTTCACCTTGTAGATCGCGCGCTGCTGAAGATGGTCTTGCAGATTGCGCCCCACGCCTTGCCGGTCGAGCACGACATCGATGCCGAGCGGCGTCAGCCAGTCGGCGGGACCGATGCCGGAGCGTTGCAACACCTGGACTGATCCGATCGCGCCCGCGCACAGGATCACTTCGCCTTTTGCGCGGGCTTCGACGACTTCGCTGCCTTGCATGAAGCGCACGCCGACGGCGCGGCCGTTTTCGACGATCAATCGATCGACCAGCACGTTCTTTTCGAGACGCAGGTTTTGCCGGCTCAAGGCCGGCTTGAGGAAGCCGCGCGCCGACGACCAGCGCCGGCCGCGCTTCTGGTTGACGTGAAAATAGCTGACGCCTTCATTGTCGCCGGTATTGAAATCGGGAATTTTCCGAATGCCCATTTCTTCGGCGGCATGGCCGACGGCATCGAGGATCTCCCAGGACAGCCGCGGCGCCTCGATGCGCCAGCCGCCGCCGACGCCGTGATGTTCGCTGGCGCCGAGGAAATGATCCTCCAGCCGCAGGAACGCCGGCTTGACGTCGTCATAACCCCAGCCCGTCAAGCCAAGTTGCCGCCAGTGATCGTAGTCGGCGGCCTGGCCCCGCATCGAGATCATGGCGTTGATGGCGGAACTGCCGCCGATCACCTTGCCTCTGGGATAGGCAAGCGAGCGGCCGTTCAGGCCAGGCTCGGCCTCGGTACGGAACATCCAGTCGGAACGGGGATTGCCGATCGCGAAGAGATAGCCGACCGGGATGTGAAACCAGATCCAGTTGTCGCTGCCGCCCGCTTCCAGGATCAGCACGCGGTTGTGGGGATTGGCGGACAGGCGGTTGGCCATGATGCAGCCGGCCGTGCCCGCGCCGACGACGATATAGTCGAAATCACCTTCAAGGCGTCGCATGCTTCCAACCCGGCACATTATCCGTCTTTCCTGCTTAATAGGCAGACGTGGCTGGCCGGGACAAGCCCGGCCATGACGGCCCCGGGTACGATTCCTGCATTGCAGCGAGTGTTGGGGGAGGGGAGATCACGTGCTACAGATGACAAAATAACAACCAGAACGGACCCGAGAATTCCATGCCCATCGTCAACCGCGTCGCCGATCTGCAACCCGACATTCAGGCTTGGCGGAGGGATATTCATGCACATCCCGAGCTTCTGTACGACGTTCACCGCACCGCGGCATTTGTGGCGGACCGGTTGCGGGAATTCGGCTGCGATGAGGTGGCAACCGGCCTCGGTAAGACCGGCGTCGTCGGCGTCATCAAGGGCAAGAAACCGGCCGGCAAGGGCGACATCAAGGTGATTGGCCTGCGCGCCGACATGGATGCGCTGCCGATCGAGGAAGAGACCAATCTGCCTTACTCGTCCAAGACGCCGGGCAAGATGCACGCCTGCGGCCATGACGGGCACACCGCGATGCTGCTCGGCGCGGCGCGCTATCTCGCCGAGACCCGGAACTTTGCCGGCAATGCGGTCGTGATCTTCCAGCCCGCCGAAGAGGGCGGCGCGGGAGCAGCCGCAATGATCAAGGACGGGCTGATGGACCGTTTTGGCATCGAGCAGGTCTACGGCATGCATAACGGCCCCGGCATCCCGATCGGCCAGTTCGCCATCCGGCCCGGCCCGATCATGGCGGCGACCGACGCGATCGACATCAAGATCACCGGCCTTGGCGGCCACGCGGCGCGGCCCCACATCTGCATCGATTCCGTGCTGGTCGGCGCGCAGGTGATCAACGCGCTGCAATCGATCGTCTCGCGCAGCGTCGATCCGCTGGAATCGGCTGTCATCTCGGTGTGCGAATTCCACGCCGGCAATGCGCGCAATGTGATCCCGCAGACCGCCGAACTGCGCGGCACCATCCGCACGCTGACGCCCGAGGTGCGCGAGCTGGTGGAGAAGCGCGTGCATGAGGTGGTCGCCGGCATCGCGCAGGTGACTGGCGCGAAGATCGATCTGGTCTATGAGCGCGGCTATCCCGTGACCGTCAACCACGCCGCGCAGACCGACATGGCCATCCGTGTAGCGGAAGAGGTGGCCGGCAAGAACGGCGTGAACGAAACCCCGCCGCTGATGGGCGCCGAGGATTTCGCCTACATGCTGGAAGCGCGGCCGGGCGCCTTCATCTTCTGCGGCAATGGCGACAGCGCCGGCCTGCATCACCCTGCCTATAATTTCAACGACGAGGCGATCGTCTACGGCACCTCCTACTGGATCAAGCTGGTGGAGAACACGCTGGCGGCGTGAATTCGGGCTGGATGGCAAGAAGCCAGTGGCGATGCGCTGGCCTCACGACACCGGCATTGGCTTCTGCGGCGCGCGGGTGGGGCGGCGATGCGCCTTCAAGGAGCCGGCGACGGACCAGCGCAGGGTCTCGCCGACCATCCTGTCGCGCAGATCACGAAGTTCGGGCTTGTGCCAAAGGTTGTACTTCTCGTCGGGGTCGGCCTTGAGGTCATAGAGTTCGCCTTCCTCCTCACCGAGATAGACGACGAGCTTCCAATCCCGGCAGCGTCGCATGACGATGAACTCGGCCCCGGTCTGCACGTGGTCCCGCGCCACCTCCGAATAGACGACGTCCCGCGGCACGTAGTCGGCACGCTCCTCGAGCGCTCCCCATAGCGAGCGAGCCTCGAAGTCGGGTGGCACCGGCAGGTCGGCCGCTTCCAGAATGGTGGGCGCGATGTCGATCAATTGCACGAGCTCGTCGCGGCGGCGGCCGCCCGGTATCCTTTCCTTCGACCAGAACACGAGCGGCACGCGCAGCACCGTGTCGTACATCGTCCATTTCTGGATATGTCCGTGATCGCCGAGGGCATCGGCGTGGTCGGACGTGAAGATCACGATGGCGTTGTCGAGATACCCCTTCGCATCGAGCGCGGCCATGATGCGGCCGACCTGTGCGTCGATCATCGAGACGTTGGCGGCGTAGTGGCGGCGCAACCGGAGCAGATCCTCGCGGCTGATGTCGGTGCGCCAGTTGACGGAATCGAAGTTCAACCGGGTCATGTTCTCGCGCAGCATCTTCAGGGCGCGCGGCTGGCGTTGCAGTTCGGAGTCGCTGACCTCCGGCAAGGGAATGTCGGCTTCCGCGTACCGGTCGAGCCATTCGGGCAGGGGATCGTAGGGCGGGTGAGGGCCGGGAAAACCGATTTGCAGGAACAGCGGGTCCGGGCACTTGCGATCCTCGATCCACCAGCACGCGGTATTGCCGACGAAATTGTCCGGATGCATGTCGGCATCGAGATGCCAGGCGAACGCGCCCAGCGCACGCTTGTAACCGTCGGGGTCACCTTCATAGCGGTTGAACCGCGATGGCTTGGTCAGCCCGCGCACGCGTAGCGCCTTGTCCCACTCATCATAGATGGCGCGGTCGCGCTCCTCCAGGAACAGCGGCCGATCCTTGTTTTCGACGACGAAGCGCTGGTGAAAGCCGCCTGCAGCATCATAGGGGTTGATGTGCATCTTGCCGATATTGACGCAGTGATAGCCCTGCGCGGCGAGAGAGCTGACCCAGGTCGGCTGCCACGGTTCGAAATTGGTGAAGACGTGCGTGCTGTGCGGATATTTGCCGGTGAACAGGCTGGCACGGGATGCCACGCAAACGGGCGAAGTGACGAAGCATTGCGTGAAGGCGGTGCCTTCGCGCGCCAGTCGATCGAGATGCGGGGTGTGCATCCAGGGGGCGCCCAGCGCCGCGACGGTGTCCGCGCGCTGCTGGTCGGTGATGATAAGAATGATGTTGGGCAGGCTCATCGGGGCACAATCAGTTAATGACGATTTTGGCTTTTTCGATCACCGTCTTCCACTTCGCCAGCTCGCTCTTCTGGAGCGTCAAAAAGCTGTCCGGTCCCTCGACCCGGACCTCGTCGCCCTGGATGCGCAGTTTCTCTTGCAGTTCCGGAGTCTTCGCAGCGCTGGCGACCGCCGCATGGATCCGATCGATGATTTCTCGTGGCGTTCCGGCCGGGGCGAACAGGCCGAACCAGGCGGACGCCACGACGTCGTAGCCGGATTCCTTCAGCGTCGGCACGTCAGGGAACGCCCGCGCACGCGCAGGTCCCGACGTTGCGAGCACGCGGAATGCGCCGGCGTCGGCCTGCGGCTGGATCACCGGCAAATGATTGAGGGTTACCTGCACCTGTCCTCCAAGCAGCGCCGTCACCGATTCGTTGCCGCCCTTGAACGGGACATGCGCCAGCTCGATGCCTGCGGTTTGCTTCAGAAGCTCCATGGCAAGGTGAGGATAGGTGCCGAAGCCGTTGCTGGCGTAGTTGCTGGAACTGCCCTTGTCCTTCATCGTCGCGATGAAGCCGGCGAGATCCTTGATGCCGGAATCGGCTTTCACCGCCAGGGCGAGGTAGCCTTCCGACACCTGGGTGATCGGCGCGAAATCGGCGAGCGGATCGTACGGCAAGGCCTTGAACAGCCACGGCGCGAAGGCGTGCGTGGCTGCGCCGCTCAGCAGGATCGTATAGCCGTCGGGCTGGGCCTTTGCGACGGCATTGGCTCCCACCGTGCCCCCGGCTCCGACCTTGTTCTCGACGATGATGGTGCCCTTGAGCTCCCTTTGCAGGTATTCGGCAAGCAACCGGCCGGTGATGTCGACGGCCCCTCCAGCGGGATAGGGCACGACGAGCTTGATGATGCGGCTGGGATAGGGCTGCGCCGAGACGGCAGACGCATAGAGCAATAGCGTACAGGCCGAGGCAATCATCAGACGAACAAGCCGCATTTTCTTCCTTCCTCCCTTGATCTCCGCATCAGACCGGCGTCATGGCCGCAGGTCCATCTCGAGATGGATGTAATCGCCGCGATAGTTCACGTCGGCGAGATAGATGACGGTGCCGTCGACGCCGCAAAGGATGCGGCGCACCTCCGCCATCGGCGTATTCACGGCGATCCCGAGCAGCTTCGCGGTTTCGACGTCGGCCTTTGTGATGGCGAGCGTCTGCCGCCCCGAGGTAATTTTCACGCCGGGCAGCGATGTCAGGACCGGCAGCACCAGTTCGCGCCGGAATCGCGCGGGCGCTCGCCGGAATACGCGATAGTCGATGTACATCGAGATGACGCAGTAGCGCTCGCCGTCCCTGGAGTGGACGCGCCGCATATGGAAATATTTCGGCGCGGCGGTGCCCTCGCGAGCCTTGATAATGGGGTTCGCCACGCCTTCTTCCACCGTCGCGTGCTCGGGGTGGTCGCCGCGATACATCTGGACCAGATCGGCGAGCGTCGTCTCGACACGAAGCTGCCGCCGTGCTCGCGCCTTGTCGGTGACGAACGTGCCCCGTCCGCGCTGCGGCGACAGCAGGCCCTCGTCGGCGAGCAGGGCAATGGCTTGGCGTATCGTCACGCGTGCGACGTCGAACTGCGCCATCAGTTCGTCGATTGACGGGAGCGTACTGCCCGGCTGCCATTCCCCCTTCTCGACGCGCTGCCGGAGCAGGTCCGCCAGTTGCACATAGCGGGGAATGGGCGTCGAACCGAAGATGCGGTGACCAATTTCGTTCATCGAGGCTCGCTGCCGCCGGACTATGTCTTAACATCCTATACATAGGACTTTCAGCACTATAACGGTTTCCTATGGTTCCGGCCAGCGGAAAAGTCGAGCGCCCGGTGGTGCGATCGCACAGCCAGGTGGGATCAATCCCTGAGCCGGGGGCTGCATCGCCGGCGGACGGCAAATTCGCCCGCTGCGATGCCGACAATAAAGAAAGGCCCGCGCCGGTGGCGCGGGCCTTTGCCTTCTCAGGTGACCCGATACTACTACTTTAGAAGATGTTCGCGAACAGCACGTAGAGGCTGGCCGACAGCATGATCGCGGCCGGCAGGGTCAGCACCCAGGCCATCAAGAGGTTGCGGATGGTGGCCATCTGGAGCCCCGAGCCGTTGGCAGCCATCGTGCCTGCGACGCCCGATGACAATACGTGCGTGGTCGACACCGGCAGGCCGAACACGTCGGCGGCGCCGATGGTGCCGGCGGCAACGAGCTCAGCGGAGGCGCCCTGCGCATAGGTCAGGTGCGACTTGCCGATCTTTTCGCCGACGGTGATCACGATGCGCTTCCAGCCGACCATGGTGCCAAGGCCAAGCGCGATCGCGACCGCGATCTTGACCCAGGTCGGGATGAACTTGGTCGCGTTGTCGAGCGAGGCCTTGTAGTCCTTGAGGGCCGCGAGGTCTTCCTTGTTGAGGTCGTTTTCCTTGTCCTTCATCAGGAAGCGGATCGCTTCCGAGGTCAGGTACATGTCGTTACGGGTGTTGCCGACGGCTTCGGCCGGGACCTTGTTCAGGGTGCCGTACTTCTGCACCTGATCGCCGACTTCCTTCACCAGCACCGCAAGCGAGGGATAGGTGCCTTCGCTGATTTTTCGCGCAGAGACGTATTGCGTCACGGCGGGACGGGGATCGCCGATGATGCTGTGGCCGGCGCCCTTGGCGGCGATCACTTTCGAGGCCGCGTCCGAGGTCTTCTGGAACTGCGCGACCTGCGATTCCGGCAGCGCGCGGTTGAGCGCATAGGCGGTCGGCACCGTGCCGATCAGGATCAGCATGATCAGGCCCATGCCCTTCTGGCCGTCGTTCGAGCCGTGCGCGAAGCTGACGCCGGTGCAGGTGGCGATCAGGATGGAACGGATCCAGAGCGGGGGCGGCTGGTTGCCTTCCGGTGCCTGGTACAGGGCCGGATTGCGGACGATGAACTTGAGCAGCAGCAGCAGGATCGCGGCCACGCAAAAGCCGAACAGCGGCGACAGCAGCAGCGCGTAGCCGATTTCGGTCGCCTTGGTCCAGTCGACGCCCGAGGTGCCGTCGCGGCCGCGCATCACGGCGTTGGCAACGCCGACGCCGATGATCGAGCCGATCAGGGTGTGCGAGGAGGAGGCCGGCAGGCCGAGATACCAGGTGCCGAGGTTCCAGATGATGGCGGCGATCAACAGCGCGAACACCATCGCAAAGCCGGCACTGCTTCCGACTTGCAGGATCAGCTCGACCGGCAGCAGCGAGACAATGCCGAAGGCGACCGCGCCCGAGGACAGGAGCACGCCGAGGAAGTTGAAGAAGCCCGACCACATCACTGCGAATTCGGCCGGCAGCGAGTGGGTGTAGATCACGGTTGCCACCGCGTTGGCGGTGTCGTGGAAGCCGTTGACGAATTCGAAGCCGAGCGCGATCAGCAGCGCGACGAACAGCAGGATGTAGGGCACAAGGGTCGTGATCTTGGTGCCGGTCGCATCGACGTCGGAATAGATGCTGTAGGCGACATAGAGCAATCCCGCGGCCAAAACGCCGAAGAACAGGATCATGGTCAGCGGGTTAAAACCCTTGTCGAGATTGGGCCGCGAGGCCGGCTGAATCGGCCCGGAGTCGGCTAGCGAAGCTGCATTGGGAGAATTGAGTGTAACATCGGCCATGGTGACGCCCCCGTCGGGTACAATGAGGGCTCTGTTTTCGCCGAAGGACTTGAAGGTTAGATGACAAGGGCGCGGATTGTCGCGCGTCAAAATGATGACGCGCCGGAACTGGCGCGCAACGGAATCCCGCCAGCGCAATTGTTCTCCCGCGTTTCCTTTTGGAATCGTTGCGACATTATGCGCGAAGCGGCGGCTGCCTGATGCGATCGCCATGCCGCGAACGCAGCGCAGCATTTGCTGAAGGTGCAGGGACGTTGGAAGTTATGAACAGGCCCGGCAAGGGGTGGCGCGCCGCGCAGTCCGGGGCTAGCTGCTGCACAGCGCGCTCACCAGGTCGGAACGCCGGTCCAAGTCTTAGCGCTCCAACTCATGCCGAAAATGCCACGCTATCATCTATCAATTAAAGGTTGTAGCTTTATTTTTGCGGATTTCGCTGGAACCACAGGAATTTGCAAACGGTAACATCAGGCCGCATGCGCGGCTTTTCGCAGGAACCTTGCCGCGATCTTCAAATCATCGACGAAACGCTCATACTCGCGCGCCCTGGCGTGTTCGTCCGGCAGCCGCAGCAGATAGGACGGGTGCACCGTCACCAAAGCGCGGGTTCCCTCGCCAGTCTCGATCAGGCGGCCGCGGCTCTTGTTGATCGGCGTGATCTTGCCGAACACGCTTTGCGCAGCGGTTGCGCCCATCGCCACCACCAGGTCCGGCTTGATCGAGGCGAGTTCGCGCTCGTACCACTGCCGGCATGCCTTGATTTCCGGCGTGTTCGGCTTCTGGTGCAGGCGGATCTTTCCGCGCGGTACGAATTTGAAGTGCTTGACCGCATTGGTGACGTAGACTTTTGTGCGGTCGATGCCGGCTTCTTCGAGCGCGCGGTCGAGCATCTGCCCGGCAGGTCCCACGAACGGTTTGCCCGCGAGGTCTTCCTTGTCGCCGGGCTGCTCGCCGACCAGCATGATGTGCGCACGGCTCGGGCCTTCACCGAACACGGTCTGGGTGGCGTTCTTCCAGAGCGGGCAGGCGCGGCAATCGGCGGCCTCGCTGCGCAAGGCGGCGATGCTGTCCGACGAGCTTGCGGCCTTGCGTGGCATGTCTTCTTCCACCCGTTTTTGCGCCTTATGCGGTTCCGTCGGCGCGTTGGCGACCATGGCGGCCGTCGTGCGCTCCGCCTCGGCGATCAGGGGTTTAATCAGCGAAGCCTCGGGCAGGTTCCTCCAGTATTTCTTCGGCATCTCGTTCTGCATCGCCTTCACCTTCAGCCGCGCCGGATTGAAGATGCTGGCGTAGTAGCTGCGCCAGACTTCCTCCAGCCGGTCCTCGGTCGGCGCCTCCGACTTGGCGACACCCGGCGTAATGGCGACGGCATGGCCGTCCCAATGCGCGCAGAGATCGGGGGTGAGGATCGACCATGGCATGTCGGCGAAGCGGCGGGCGAAGAACGGCGCGGCCAGCTCGACGATGTGATGCTCCGGCTCGAACCAGGCGACGAAATGCGACTTGCTCTCGCGGCCGACTTCGCGGAAGCGGACGAAGGCATGCATCTTGTGCTCGTCGCGGCGGACGGCCTTTGCCATCGCGCCGATCTCGGCCACGTCGGGATCGGTCGCGATCTCGAGCAGGTCATGGTTGCTGCGCAGCCGCCACAACAGGCGATAGAGCAGGGCGAAGCGCTCGGGATTGCGATGAAGGATTGCGATCTTTGCGAGCTCAACGAATTTCGCAGGCACGTTGAAGGTGCCGGGCGTTTCTTCAAGCGAAGTGTCAGGTTCGGCCTCGAACAGCTCCGGCTCATTACCGCGTACGGTCCAGGTCACCCCGCGCGGGTCGACGCCGTTCAGCGCCAGAGCGCGGGCGGCCTTTCGCCAGCCATCAAAATCCGTTTCGCTGTCGAGGGTTATGACGTGCATTGCATCCTCCACGTCATTGCGAGGAGCCAACGGGTCGCGCGAATGCGCGCCCGATGACAGGCTCCGCGAAGCAATCCAGCTTTCTTGCTGCGGCAAAGCTGGATTGCTTCGCTTCGCTCGCAATGACGGCTTAGAAAGCAAAGCCCAATTGCGCAGGCTTTGCTCTGAACCGTTCCTTCAAGCCCACGCCATCGAGCAGATGTGGCGAAGGGCGGTGGTCACTGAGAACGATGAACGGCAAGGCCTTGTTCCTGGGGATGTGCAGCCGGCCGAGATCGGCGAGGCGGATCGAGGTGACACGGCGCGTTGCGATGATGCGGTCGACCGCCTTGGTGCCGAAGCCGGGCACGCGCAACAGATCCTCGCGGCTGGCCGTTGCGACATTGAGTGGAAAGCGGTCGCGGTGCCGCAAGGCCCAGGCGAGCTTGGGGTCGATGTCGAGCGGCAGCATGCCTTCGGCTTCATCGACGATCTCGCCGGCATCGAAACCATAGAAGCGCATCAGCCAGTCGGCCTGATAGAGCCGGTGCTCCCGCACCAAAGGCGGCGGCGCCAGCGGCAGGGCGCGGCTGGCGTCGGGGATCGGGCTGAAGGCGGAATAGTAGACGCGCTTGAGCTTGTAGGAGCCGTAGAGATTGGCGCTGGTGTGCAAAATGGTCTGGTCGCTGGCGGCATCTGCGCCGACGATCATCTGCGTGCTCTGGCCCGCCGGCGCAAAGCGCGGCGGTTTTGCTTTCGTGACAGCCTTGCCTGCTTCTTCGGCTTCGTCGAGCTTCAGCCGCAGGCGTCCCATGGTGCGGCGGATCGCGCGCACGTCTTTTTCCGGCGCGAGTTTGGCAAGACTGTTTTCCGAGGGCATCTCGATGTTGATCGAGAGGCGATCGGCATATTTGCCGGCTTCCGCGATCAGCGCATCGTCGGCTTCCGGAATGGTTTTCAGATGAATGTAGCCGCGAAAATGATGCTCCTCGCGCAGCTTGCGCGCGACGCTCACCACCTGCTCCATAGTGTAATCGGCGCTGCGGATGATGCCGGAGGAGAGAAACAGGCCTTCGATGTAGTTGCGGCGATAGAAGTCGATGGTCAGCTTCACCACCTCGTCGACGGTGAAGCGCGCCCGCGGCACGTTGCTGGAGGTGCGGTTGACGCAATAAAGACAATCGTAATTGCAGGCATTGGTGAGCAACACCTTCAACAACGAGATACAGCGACCGTCCGGCGCGTAGGAATGACAGATGCCCATGCCGGGCGCGGTCGAGCCGAGGCCTTTGCCGTCGCTGGAATCCCGCAGTTCGGTGCCGCTGGAAGCGCAGGAGGCGTCATACTTTGCGGCGTCCGCCAGGATTTCCAGTTTGCGTTGCACGTCCATGTTGAATCCCTTTGATTCTGCTCATGAATCGCCTGCGTAGGAATCCCGATTGACTCCGCAGGGCCTGTTAGCTTTATATTAGAACATATCATGAACAAATGAGCCAGCTTCTGGTTCTCCCTGAGAAACGACTGGCTCACAGTTTAAGGACGGCGACGCTATGGACGGCGCACGCACAAGCACGCTTGCGTCTTTGCGCGGCAGTATCGAGCGCCTCGAGGCGAACGGTGATGCGCGCGCCCTCAATCGCGTTGCGCTTGGTCATGCGGGTGCGGATGCGATGCTGCGCGGCGGGCTCGCGGTGGCTGCGCTGCATGAGGTGTTTGCCGAAGGACATCAAAGCGCGGCGGCGACCGGTTTTGTCGCTGCCATGGCGGGGCGGATTTCGCGACGAAAGCCGCTGGTCTGGGTGCGGCAAGATTTTGCGGAAGTGGAATCCGGCGCGCTGTCGATGAGTGGACTTTGCGAACTCGGCCTCGATCCGCGGCTGGTCGTGACCGTGCGCGCGGCCGATGCCGAGAGCGCGCTGCGCGCTGCGGCGGATGCACTGGTCTGCGACGCGGTCGGCACTGTCGTGCTGGAGGTATGGGGCGAGACACGCCAGCTCGATCTCGTCGCCAGCCGAAAATTGACGCTCGCCGCGCAAGCCTCCGGCGTCACCGCTTTGCTGCTGCGGGTAGCGGCGCAGCCGGCGCCGTCGACGGCGGAAACGCGATGGATCGTGCGCGCGGCGCATTCGCCGCCGGCGGTGGCGCCCTGGAGTGCGTGGGGCGCGCCGGTGTTCGACGCGCATCTCATTCGCAACCGTCATGGCCCGGTCGGGCGGTGGATCATGGAATGGAAATGTGATGAGTGCCTTTTCAGAGAACCGTCGGCGTATCCTCAGCCTGTGGCTGCCACGCCTGCCCATCGATCGCATCAAGCGGCAATCCATAGCGGTCAACGACGCGCTGGATAAATTTCCGAGCGTTGTCGTCGCGAAGGATCACAATGCGCTGCTGCTGTATGCCATCGACGAGATGGCGGCCAGGTCGGGTCTTTCTATCGGGTTGCCGCTTGCCAATGCCCGCGCGATTTGTCCCGAACTCATCGTGCATGATGCGGATGAAGCCGCCGATCGCAAGATGCTGGAAGATATCGCCGACTGGTGCGACCGTTTTACGCCGCTGGTGGCGCTCGATCCGCCGCATGGATTGTTCCTGGACATCACCGGCTGCGCACATCTGTTCGGCGGCGAGGCGGCGCTGCTGCGGCAACTCACGAGCGCGCTGACTCGGCAGGGCTTTGCGGTCAGCGCGGCGATCGCAGCCACCTCGATCTGCGCGCGGACGCTGACGCGCTGCGCGTCCGGCACCATCGTGGCCGATGGCGGGGAGGCCGATGCCATCGCTTCGTTGCCGGTGGCAGCGCTGGGCACGGATGATGGCATCACCGCGGGCCTGCGCCGGGCGGGACTGAAAACCATCGGCGATGTTGCCGCGCGAGGGCGTCATGAAATTTCGGCTCGGTTCGGCGCGCGCTTCACGACGCTGCTGGAACATGCACTCGGCGAGGGCGATGCGCCGATCAGCCCGCGAAAACCGCTGCCGGATTACATCGTCGAAAAGCGTTTTGCCGAACCGATCGCCACCGAAGCCGTGATCTCGATGACGCTTCTGAGTCTTGCAGAAATGCTGATCAAGGCGATGGACAGGCAGGGCAAGGGCGCGCGGCGGCTGGAAGCAGGTTTCTTCCGTACCGACGGCGCCGTGCGCGCGATCGCCGTCGACACCGGACAGCCCGTGACGCGAAGCGACATGATCTGCCGCCTGTTTCGGGAGCGGCTGGAAGCCCTGAACGATCCGCTCGATCCCGGTTTTGGCTTCGATCTCGTGCGGCTATCCGCCAGCCGCGCCGAAATCGTGGTGCAACAGCAGCGCGATCTCGATGCTCATGTGCACGACAATGACGAACTTTCCGCGCTGATCGACCGCATCGCCGCGCGCATCGGCGGCCGCCGCGTGGTCGTGCATCTGCCGCAGGACACCCACATCCCCGAACGCGCGGCGCTCGCCGTGCCGGCGCAGCATTCGCTGGCCGCAGCAACCGTGCCGGCGCAGCATTCGCTGGCCGCAGCAACCGTGGCGGCGTGGCCGGAGCGCACCGAGAGCGAGCCGCCGCTGCGGCCCTTGCGGCTGTTCGAAAGACCGGAGCCCATCAAGGTGCCGTTCGCCACCGTCCCCGACGGACCACCGCATCATTTCACCTGGCGCAGAGCCACCCATGTGGTGGCCCGCGTCGAGGGCCCCGAACGCATCGCGATGGAATGGTGGAAGCAGGACGGCAAGACGCTGACGCGGGATTACTTTCGCATCGAGGATGAAGAGGGCCGCCGCTTCTGGATCTTTCGCGACGGACTTTACGGCAGCGAACTTGCTGATGAGAAGGGCGAGTCCCTGCCGGCCAACTGGTATGTGCACGGGCTGTTCGCATGAATACGCCTGCCTATGCCGAGATCGGCATCACCACCAATTTTTCCTTCCTGCGCGGCGGATCGGATCCGCGCGCCTATGTGCATCAGGCGAGCGAGCTGAAAATTCCCGTCATCGGCATTGCCGATCACAACACGCTGGCCGGCGTGGTGCGGGCCTACAAGGAACTCGACAACCCTGATGTCACGCACAAGCCAAAGCTGCTGATCGGTTCGCGCATCGTCTTCATCGACGGCACGCCTGATGTTTTCGTCTTTCCGCGAGACCGCGCGGCCTACGGGAGACTGTGCCAGCTCCTCACCAGGGGAAAGCGCGGCGACGATATCGAGCGGATCGAGAAAGGCGAGTGTCATCTGAAGCTGGATGATCTGTTGGAGTTTTCCGAAGGCCAGCTACTCATCCTGACGCTGCCGCATCGCTTCGAGACATCGGATGCGGCAAAGGTTCTGGCGCGGTTGCGCGACAGCAGCCGCGCCGATGGCGTCTGGCTCGCGGCGAGTTTTCTTTACCGCGGCGATGACAAGCGGCGTCTGGCACGGCTGCATCGCCTTGCGCTCTCGGCAAAGGTGCCGCTGCTGGCGACCAACGAAGTACTTTACCACCATCCGGCGCGCCGCCCGTTACAGGACGTGCTGACCTGCATCCGCGAGAAGACCACGATCGAGGCCATCGGCAAGCGGCTGGAGGCCAATGCCGAGCGCCATCTGAAACCCGCTCAGGAAATGGCGCGGCTGTTCCGCGACTATCCGGAGGCGATCGCGGAAACCATGCGGTTTGCCGGCCGCATCAGTTTTTCGATGGATCAACTGAAATACCAGTATCCGGACGAGCCGGTGCCGCCCGGCAAGACGGCGCAGCAGCATCTGGAAGACCTGACCTGGGCCGGCGTCGACACATATTTCGGGGGCGTCATCGACGACACGCTGCGCGCTACTCTGAAGAAGGAGCTCGCGCTGATATCAGAGCTGAAATACGCGCATTATTTCCTGACCGTCCACGACATCGTGCATTACGCGCGCAGCCAGAACATCCTTTGCCAGGGCAGGGGATCGGCAGCGAATTCGGCCGTCTGCTATGTGCTCGGCATCACCTCGGTCGATCCGACCAAGGTCGATCTGTTGTTCGAGCGCTTCATCTCAAAGGAGCGGCTGGAGCCGCCGGACATCGACGTCGATTTCGAGCATTCGCGGCGCGAGGAGGTGATGCAATATGTCTACCGCCGCTATGGTCGCCACCGCGCCGCGATCATCGCCACCGTCATTCACTATCGCCCGCGCAGCGCGATCCGCGACGTTGGCAAGGCGCTTGGCCTGACCGAGGACGTCACCGCGGCGCTTGCCGATACCGTATGGGGAAGCTGGGGCAAGGGCCTCAACGAGATGCAGGTCAGGCAGGCCGGGCTCGATCCGCAAAATTCGATGGTCGAGCTTGCGGTTGCGCTGGCGACCGAACTGATCGAATTCCCCCGCCATCTGTCGCAGCATGTCGGCGGCTATGTGCTCACGCAAGACCGGCTCGACACCTATGTGCCGATCGGCAACGCCGCGATGGACGACCGCACTTTTATCGAATGGGACAAGGATGATGTCGACGCGCTGAGCATGATGAAGGTCGACGTACTGGCGCTGGGCATGCTGACCTGCATCCGCAAGTGTTTCGATTTGATCGCGGAGCACAAGGGCGAGCGCTACGTGCTGTCGGACATCAAGGCCATCGATGATGACGATGTTTTCAAGATGCTTCAGCGCGGCGAATCGCTCGGCGTGTTCCAGGTCGAGAGCCGCGCACAGATGAACATGCTGCCGCGCCTGAAGCCGAAGACATTTTACGACCTCGTCATCGAAGTCGCGATCGTGCGGCCCGGGCCGATCCAGGGCGACATGGTGCACCCATATCTCAGGCGGCGGAATGGCATCGAGAAGGAAAACTATCCATCGCCGTCACCCGAACACGGGCCGCCGGACGAACTCTACAAGGTGCTGCACAAGACGCTTGGCGTGCCGCTGTTCCAGGAACAGGCGATGCGGATCGCGATCGAGGCTGCCGGGTTCACTTCGGAGGAAGCGAACGGATTGCGCCGCGCGATGGCGACGTTTCGTAACGTCGGAACAATCGGTAATTTCGAGGAGAAGCTGATCGGAAACATGATCAGGCGGGGGTACGATCCGCAATTCGCCAAGAACTGTTTTGAGCAAATAAAAGGGTTTGGCTCCTATGGTTTCCCGGAAAGCCATGCCGCGAGCTTTGCGCAACTCGTTTATGTCTCGTCATGGCTGAAACACTATCACCCTGACGCCTTCTGCTGCGGTTTGTTGAACTCGCAGCCGATGGGCTTTTATGCGCCGGCGCAGATTGTGGGCGATGCCCGCAAGAACGGTGTCGAGGTGCGAGAGGTCGACGTGTCCTTCAGCTTTGCGCAGAATACGCTGGAGGAGAGCGGCACCAAATATTGCGCGGTGCGGCTCGGCTTCCGCCAGATCGACGGATTTCACTGGCTCGACGAGGATGAGGAGCGGCTGAAGCAACTACAACCGTCATTCCGGGGCTCGCGAAGCGAGAACCCGGAATCCATACTCCCGATGGTGGTTATGGATTCCGGGCTCGCGCCAAGTGGCGCGCCCCGGAATGACGATGGAGAGAGGGCGCTCGACTGGGCCGACCGCATCGTCACCGCCCGCAACCGCCGGCCCTTCACCTCGCTGGAGGATTTTGCCCGCGACACCGGTCTGCCAAAGCGTGCGCTGATCCTGCTGGCGGATGCGGATGCGTTCCGCTCCATCGGACTCGACCGCCGCGCGGCATTATGGGCGGTGCGGCGGCTGCCCGATGACGTGCCGCTGCCGTTGTTCGAGGCGGCGACTGCGCGCGAGCAGCCCGACGAGAACGCAAAGCCGCTGCCGCAGATGCCGCTGCCCGAGCAGGTCGTCGCGGATTACCAAACCATCCGCCTGTCGCTCAAGGGACACCCGATGGAATTTTTGCGCGAAAAATTTACGCGCGAGCGCATCGTTGCCTGCAAGGACGTCAATCATGGGAATGACAAGCGCTCGGTGCGCTGCGCCGGCGTGGTGCTGGTGCGCCAGCGCCCGGGCAGCGCCAAGGGCGTCGTGTTCATGACGCTGGAGGACGAGACCGGCATCGCCAATATCGTGGTGTGGCCGAAGGTGATGGAGAAGTATCGCAAGGAGGTGATGGGCGCGCGCCTCATCCTGGTCGAGGGCTATATCCAGAGCAGCCCGGAGGAAGTCACGCATCTGGTCGCGCAACGGCTCACCGACCGCTCGCGCGACCTGATCGGGCTCGCCGATGACGCGCTTGCCCGCAAGCATGTTTTGCCGGTCGCCACCGCGCTGGTCGAGCCGCTCAACGACGACCTCCGCGATCATCCCGATATGCCCGCGCAAAAAATCCGCCACCCGCGCAATGTCCGCATCCTGCCGCCGTCGCGGGATTTTCATTGAAGCCGTCATTGCGAGCGAAGCGAAGCAATCCAGAGTCGCGGGCGGGATTCTGGATTGTTTCGTCGCTTTGCTCCTCGCAATGACGTGAGACTTATTCCGGCGCCGCGCCGACCGGCGGCCCGCCCGGCGGGCGGTGCAGGAATGTGATCGTCAGATACGCGCCCACCCACGAGCCCGCGGCGGCAAATGCGATATAGATCCAGTTTTCGGTGTAGCTGATCACCGCATAGGAGGAGAGCACATACCAGATGCTGCTCCAGGTCGCCGCCGGCACGCGCCTGCGCGCCACGACCGACGCGGTGAACATGACATAGACCGCGTCCGTCGCGGCCGTGGCCAGCAACACGGCTCCTGCGGTCAAGGGATCGATCGCAGCCATTGCAACTCCTTCCATGCGATAGCGTTTTCGAGCAGAGTGGATTCGGATTGCGTGAGGAAAACGCGTTAAAACAAAAGACGCAGAGCTTTCAGGGTAGGCAAGGACGATGGCTATGCAAAGCCCGCGCGAGATTCTCCACGACATCTGGACTTCCGTCGGTGGCGATCCCACCGTGCTCGATGCGGTCACACTCAGAGGCGAGGAGCCGCAACTGCCGTCATCGTTTCGCGTCGCCGCCGCGGCGCAGGCGAGCGTTGCCGCCACGGGACTGGCCGCGGCGCATATCTGGAAGTTGCGCAGCGGCGAAGCGCAGGACGTCACGGTCGACATGCGCCATGCCGTGGTCGAATGCCGGAGCGAGCGCTACTTGCGCGTCGACGGCAAACCGCCGCCGCCGGCGTGGGATGCGATCGCAGGCATCTATAAAACCCGCGACCAGCGCTTCGTCCGCCTGCACACCAACTTCCCGCATCATCGCGACGCCGTCTGCAAGGTGCTGAACTGCAACGCCGAGCGCGACGAGGTTCAGGCCGCGTTGCTGCAATGGGATGCGGAAGCGTTCGAGAGCGCGGCCTATGCCGGCGGCTGCGTGGTCGCGATGATGCGTTCGTATGAAGAATGGTCGGCAACGCCGCACGCGCAGGCGCTGGCCACACTGCCGCTGATCTCGATTGAAAAGATCGGCGAGGCCGCGCCAAAACCCTGGCCGGAAGGCGAGCGGCCGCTGGCCGGCATTCGCGTGCTCGATTTGTCGCGGGTGATTGCCGGTCCCGTCGCCGGCCGCACGCTGGCGGCGCACGGCGCCGATGTGATGCTGGTGTCCAGTCCTGAGTTGCCGGCGATCTCATGGCTCACCATCGACAACAGCCGCGGCAAGCTTTCGAGCTTTATCGACCTCAAGAGCGAAGAGGGCCGCAGCACGCTGCGCGACCTGCTGCGTGAAGCCGACATCTTCTCGCAGGGCTATCGGCCGCGTGCGCTCGCCGCGCTCGGCTTTTCGCCGGAGGATACGGCAAAGCTCAATCCGGGCATCGTCTATGTCACGCTGTCGGCCTATGGCCATGCCGGGCCATGGGCGGATCGCCGCGGCTTTGACTCGCTGGTGCAGACATCGACCGGCTTCAACCATGCCGAGGGTCAGGCGGCAGGCGTCGACGGACCGAAGGAATTGCCGGCGCAGATGCTCGATCACGCCACCGGCTACTTCATGGCGTTCGGCGCCATGATGGCGAAGGTGCGCCAGGCGCGCGAGGGCGGAAGCTGGCATGTCCGGGTGTCGCTGGCGCGGACCGGGCGGTGGCTATGGAATCTCGGGCGCGTTCCCGACGGATTTAAAACCGGGGATTTGAAAAGCGAGAGCGTAAAACCCCTGCTAGAAGAACTGGGGTCCGGCTTCGGCACGCTGAGTTCGGTCAAGCCGTCGGCGATCCTGTCGAGGACGCCGGCCTGGTGGGCCCGGCCCTCGATGCCGCTTGGCAGCCATCCGCCAAAATGGCCGGCGCGCGGCTGACAGCATTGCCGGGCTGCGCTCTGTCCAAATTTTAACGGCCGCCGCCAAGGCTATTTGCGATTTTTAGGTTGTCTGGAACAGGAATTGAGCACTATTAGCGCAGTGATGAGGCATTTCGTCGCTGGGAAACAAGACCGGGTCGCATGCGCAAAGAATTTTTACAGCAATTGCAATCGCTTAGCCTTCGGTCGCGGGCCGTCGGCGTTGCCTTGCTATTGCTCGCCGGCACGTCTGCCTACGGTTTTTTGCATAGCAGCGGAGCCAGGACCGGCCATTCCGAGGTGTCGAGCCAGTCGCGCAAGAGCCTGACCCGCTACGTGCCGACGCCGGCCGAATGGGCCAGCCTGAGCATCCAGCCGGTGGTCGAAAAGGCGTTTCGCGCCGAGCATGTCACCGAAGGCAAGATCGCGATCGATGAGGACCGTTCCACACCGGTGTTCTCGCCCTATGCCGGTCGCGTCACGAGATTGCTGGTGCGGCCGGGCGATGCCGTCGTCAAGGGCCAGTCGCTGTTCGTGATCGAGGCCGCCGATACCGTGCAGGCGCAGAATGATTTCATCGCGGCGATGACCGCGATGAACAAGGCGAAGTCGGCGCTCGCGCTCGCTGAAATCCAGAACAAGCGCGCCAGCGACCTGTTCGAGGGCAAGGCGGTGCCGCTGAAGGATTTTCAGCAGGCCCAGGCCACGCTGATCCAGGCGCAGAACGACATGCGCTCCTCGCAAACGGCGCTGGAAGCCGCGCGCAACAAGCTGAAAATTCTCGGGCTGTCCGACGAGGACATCGCCTCGTTCCAGGACAAGGGCCGCATCAATCCGGAGACCACGATCTTCGCGCCGATCGGCGGCACCGTGGTCCAGCGCAAGATCGGCCCCGGCCAATACGTCAATTCCGGCGCCGCCGATCCCGTCTACGTGATCGGCGATTTCTCCACCGTGTGGCTCACCGCCTTCGTGCGAGAGAGCGATGCGGCAACCGTTGCTGTCGGGCAGGAGATTTCGTTCAACGTGCTGGCGCTGCCGGGCCGCACGCTGAATGCGCGCATCAACTATGTCGCGACCGCGATCGATCCGGCGACGCGCCGCCTCTTGGTCCGCGCCACCATCGACAACAAGGACCGGCTGCTGAAGCCGGAAATGTTCGCCAACGTCACGATCTATTCGCCGAGCGATCATCCCGCGGTCGGCGTGCCGAAGCAGGCGCTGATCTATGAGGCCGACCAGGTCCGCGTTTGGGTGGCGCACGCCGACAAGTCGATCGAACTGCGTTCGATCAGGCCGGGCCTTACCAACGGCGATCTGGTCGAGGTGGTCGGCAATTTGAGGCCCGGCGAGATGATCGTCACCAAGGGCAGTCTTTTCATCGACCGGGCGGCCTCGGGTAGCTGATCTCTTATCGAAAGACCCGGTCTGAATGGATCGTCTCGTCGCTCTTGCCGTCCACCGCCGCTATTTGATGGTCGGCATGTTCATCGCCGTGCTCGTCGGCGGGCTCTTCGCATTCCGGCACCTCAACATCGAGGCCTATCCCGATCCGACCCCGCCGATGGTCGACATCGTGACGCAAAGCCCGGGGCTGTCGTCGGAAGAGATCGAGCGCTACATCACCATCCCGATCGAGACCCAGGTCGCCGGCATCAAGAACCTGCGCACCATCCGGACCATCTCGCTCTATGGCTTGTCCGACGTCAAACTGCAATTCTCCTTCGACTATACCTATGACGAGGCGCTTCAGCAGGTGCTGAATCGCCTGGCGCAGCTTCCGCCGCTGCCGGGCAGCGTGCAGCCGACCATCTCGCCGATCAGCCCGATCGGCGAGATTTTTCGTTACCGCCTCAAGGGCCCGCCGAATTACAGCGTGCTCGATCTCAAGACATTACAGGACTGGGTGCTGCAACGCCGCTTCCGAGCCGTGCCTGGAGTGATCGACGTCGTCGGCTGGGGCGGCAAGTCCAAGACCTACGAGTTGCAGGTCGATTTCAACAAGCTGATTGCCTTCGGCCTGACACTGCCGCAGGTGATGCAGGCCGTCAGCAATGCCAACATCAATGTCGGCGGCAATACCGTCAACATCGGCGCGCAATCGGCCGTGGTGCGCGGCGTCGGCCTGATCCGCTCGATCGACGACCTCAACAACACCATGGTGTCGCAATCCGGCGGCAATCCGGTGCTGGTCAAGGATATCGCGACCGTGACGATCGGCGAAAAGCCGCGGCTCGGGATCGCCGGCATCGACCAGGACGACGACATCGTGCAGGGCATCGTGCTGATGCGCCGCAACGAGCAGAGCTCGCCGACGATCGCCCGCGTCGAGCAGCTCGTCAACAGCATCAACAATTCCAGCATTTTGCCGCCGGGCGTGCGGATCGAGCGCATCTACGATCGCAAGGATCTGATCGACATCACCACTCACACCGTGCTGCACAACATGTTGACCGGCATCCTCTTGATCGTGCTGCTGCAATGGATGTTCCTGGGCGACCTGCGCAGCGCGCTGATCGTCGGCGCGACGATTCCCTTTGCGCTGTTCTTCGCCGTGATCATCCTGGTGCTGCGCGGCGAGTCCGCCAACCTCTTGTCGGTCGGCGCGATCGATTTCGGATTGATCGTGGATGGCACCGTGATCATGGTGGAAGCGATCTTCCGGCGCCTGTCGCAGACCACGGCGCTGTCGGAAGTCGAGCAGAGCCACATGTCCTACGAGACGGTGATGGGTATCAAGAGCCATGCCATCCTGTCCGCCGCCGCCGACGTGTCACGCTCGATCTTCTTTGCCGCCGCCATCATCATCGCCGCGTTCATTCCGTTGTTCACGCTGAGCGGGGTCGAGGGCAACATCTTCGGGCCGATGGCGCGCACCTATGCCTATGCGCTGTTCGGCGGCCTGCTTGCCACCTTCACCGTGACGCCGGCGCTGAGCGCGATCATCCTGCCGGCGCATATCGAGGAGACCGAGACTCGGATCATGAGGTTCCTCGACCGGCTCTACATGCCGGTGCTGAACTGGGCGCTCGCCAACCGCAGGATCGTGATGACCGGCGCCGCGGGACTGGTGGTCCTGACCATCATCTTCGCCCGGCTGCTCGGCCTCGAATTCCTGCCCAAGCTGGAGGAGGGCAATCTCTGGATCCGGGCGACGCTGCCGTCGACCATCTCGCTCCAGGAGGGAAACACCTATGTCAACGAGATGCGGAAGGTCATTCGTGC
This sequence comes from Bradyrhizobium lablabi, assembly GCF_018129385.1. Lineage (GTDB taxonomy): Bacteria > Pseudomonadota > Alphaproteobacteria > Rhizobiales > Xanthobacteraceae > Bradyrhizobium > Bradyrhizobium lablabi_C. The sequence continues at coordinate 426,765 of NZ_JAFCLN010000004.1, read as the reverse complement.
GCGCCCCGAGGTGGAATCGGTGGTGTCGCAGCAGGGCCGTCCCGACGACGGCACCGATGCCGCCGGCCTGTTCAACGCGGAATTCTTCGCGCCGCTGAAACCGGCAAGCGAATGGCCGGGCACCCGCGACAAGGAGGAGCTGACGGCGCAACTGCTCGCGCAATTGCAGGAAAAATTTCCCGGCGTCGAGTTCAATTTCTCGCAATACCTTCAGGACAACGTCTCCGAAGCCGTCTCCGGCGTGAAGGGCGAGAACTCGATCAAGCTCTACGGCAACGACCTTCAAACGCTGACGGACACCGCGAACAAGATCAAGCAGGTGTTGTCGACTGTGCAGGGCGTCACGGATCTGGCGGTATTCACCTCGCTCGGCCAGCCCACCATCCAGATCGATATCGACCGCGCCCGCGCTGCGCGTTACGGCCTCTCGCCCGGCGATATCAACGCCACCATCCGGGTCGCGATCGGTGGCGATAGCGCCGGCGACCTCTACGAGCCCGGCAGCGACCGGCATTTCCCGATCATCGTCCGCCTTGCGCCGGAATATCGCAAGAGCGCGGAGGCGATCCAGAATTTGCGCATCGGCGTTGCGGGGGCGGGCGGATCGATCACGCAGATCCCGCTGAGCGAGGTCGCCTCGATCAACCTGATCTCGGGCGCCGCCTACATCTATCGTGAGGGGCAGGAGCGCTACCTGCCCATCAAGTTCTCGGTGCGCGACCGCGACCTCGGCAGCGCGATCCTGGAAGCGCAGGAAAAGGTCGCCGAGAAGGTCCAGCTTCCGCCGGGATCGCGGGTCGAATGGGTCGGCGAGTTCGGCAATCTGAAGGACGCGATCCGGCGGCTGTCGATCGTGGTGCCGATCAGCCTTGCGCTGATCGGCGTGCTGCTGTGGTTCAATTTCGGATCGCTCGCCGACACGCTGCTGGCCATGAGCGTGATCCCGATGGCGATTTTCGGCGGCGTGCTCGGGCTCCTGATATCGGGCATCCCGTTCAGCGTCTCGGCCGCGATCGGCTTCATCGCCCTGTTCGGCATTGCCGTGATGGACGGCATCATCATCCTGTCGCAGTACAACCAGCTCATCGACGAAGGCTATGAGCGGATGCGGGCGATCGTCCGCACCGGCGAATTGCAATTGCGCCCGGTGTTGATGACCTGCGCGGTCGCAGGCGTCGGCCTGTTGCCGGCGGCCTGGTCGGAAGGGATAGGCTCGCAGGTGCAAAAGCCGCTCGCCGTCGTGGTGGTCACCGGCATGCTGCTGGCGCCGCTGGTTATCCTGGTGACGCTGCCGGTCCTGATCTCCTTCTTCTCGCGCCGCCGCCTGCGGTAGCAGCAGAATCCGGACCCGCACGGCTGTGGGCATCTGCCCATGATTCCTGCCCACTCGGTTTGTGGTTGACGTCCCTTGCGGACCGTCCCTTGATTGCACGAGGGAAAACCGCGGGGAGAACACCGTGCGGATCGAGGAACGCCAAGAAAACATCCACGGACACGTCACCCCCACCGCCGACCAGATACTCGGCGAGATCAGGGAATTTTGCCGCGCGACGCAGACGGCGGAATCCACGTTCGGCCGGCTCGTCGTCAATGACGGCAAGCTGGTATCGCGCCTACGCGACGGCGCGCGCATCACCACCGGCACGCTCGACAAGGTGCGCGCCTATCTGTCCGAGCATCGCCCTGCGTCGCTGCCTGCGCCAAATGGGCATCTGCCACAGGCCAGGCCGGCCAACGGCGCTGTCATAGCCGCCGAGATCGCGCCGCCCGGTTTTCGCTTCTTCGACAACCGGCAGAAATACCTGCTGTTCGTCTCGACCTGTAGCGAGAAGACCGAAATCGGCAGCCGGATTTCGCTGGAGCTCGGCAATCTTCAGCCGGCTCCTCCCGCACTTCGCATCTTCGATGCCGGCGTTGGCGACGGCACCGTGCTCTCGCGCGTGATGCGCGCGGTGCATGCGCGCTTTCCGACCATGCCGCTTTATGTCGTGGCGAAGGAAATCAGCTACGAGGACGTGCGGCTGATGCTGGAAAAGATGGCCGACCGGCTGTTCGAGCATCCGGCCACCGTGCTCGTCGTCACCAACCTCTATTACGCGGAAGCGCCATGGCTGACGCCGCGTTCGGCCTCCGCCGCGCAAGGCCTGATCTGGAAGGACGTCACGCTGTCAGGCAATACGGCGCACGGCTTTGCCGAGCAGATCGCCGAGCTCGAGGGATTTCTGGCGGAGAACTGGCGGGCAGGGATCAGCAAAACGTCGGGCAACCCGGTCTACACGAGGCCGATCATCCTGACCCTGCGGCGCGAGGATCATTCCTTCCTGCTCGATCCGATCATGCCGCGGCCGGGCCGGGTGATGGCGGATTACGACCTCGTCATCGCTTCGCAGCCCTATCGCGCGCGGGCCAGCGTCGAGTTCAAGGCCTCGAAGGTGATCACGCCACTGGTGAAATCGCTGCGGCCGGGCGGCCGCCTCATCGGCATCCATTCCCATGGCAAGGACCCGGGCATGGAGATCATCGAGCAGGTCTGGCCGGGCGATGATCCCTTCAAGACCGACCGCTACGCGATCCTGCGCCAGGTCAAGCATGAGCTTGGCTCTGCGGCGCGGCACTACAATTTCAACGCCTCTTCCGACGCGCGATCGATCTTCCGCTACAACATGCATACGCTGCCGGACGAGGTGAACGGCCCGATCGGCACCTCGACGCTGTTCGCCGCCTGGAACGCCGCGATCTATGTCGCGCAGATCGAGGATATCAGACTGTCGGAAGTGGTGCGCGACGGCCGCTACCTCGAAGCCACCGACCGGGTGCTGAAGAAGCATGGCGGCCTGTGGTTCAACGACGAAACCTACGTGGTTTCGCGCCGCCGCGCGCCGGCCTGACGTGCGGGGACGTCCATGACCACGTCCGATCTCGCAAAACTATTGCCAAACGCCTCCGTCGAAATCTCTTCGACCGGACAGCAGGTGCAGGAATTGTCGGAGCACTTTGCGCGCGGGACCGACGTCACGATCACGTTTCTGCCCGGCGACAATTATCGCCACAATGTCGAGACCGCGGCGGCGGTCCGCCGTGCCGGTTTCAATCCGGTGCCGCACATCGCCGCGCGCGAAATGCATTCACGCGAAGCGCTCGGTGATTTCCTCGCCCGCGCCCGCGGCGAGGCCGATGTCAGCCGTATCCTGCTGATCGCCGGTGACGTCGCTGCGGCGAGGGGGCCGTTCAAGTCGAGTTTCGACGCCGCCGCATCCGGCCTGATCGAGGCACACGGCATCGCATCCGTCAGCATTGCAGGCCACCCCGAAGGACATCCGTTCCTCGATGACGAGCATGCGTTCAAGGGCCTCGCGGCCTGGCGAGACTGGGGCCGCCGCACGTCGGTGCGCGTGGATGTCGTGACGCAGTTCTGTTTCGAAAGCGCGCCGATCCTTTCCTGGATCGGCGAATTGCGCGCCCGCGGAATCGAGCTTCCCGTCACCGTCGGTCTTGCGGGGCCCGCGACGCTGGCGACGCTCACAAAATTCGGGCTGCGCTGCGGTATCGGCAACTCGATGCGGGCGCTGCGCGGCCAGATCGGGCGGTTCGGGCGGCTGCTGACCGATAACGGGCCCGATGACGTCGTGCGCGGCCTCTGCGCGGCGCCGCCGGCGGTGACGGAGCCGACTGCCGGATTTCATTTGTTTCCGTTCGGGGGCTTGAGGAAATCGGGGAACTGGCTGCGCGAGTTCGACCATGATCCGCTCGCCGTGTCGGCGAGATGAGCCCTCTTTGCTTCCACCGTCATTGCGAGCGAAGCGAAGCAATCCATCTATCCCCGTGCGGGGAGATGGATTGCTTCGTCGCTTCGCTCCTCGCAATGACGGATGGTGATGACCGGGAGCAGGTCGCGATTCAGCTAAACCCGTAAAGCCGCGCCGGATTGTCGACCAGAATCTTCTTGCGCACCGCCGCGTCCGGCGCCCACACCGGAAGCTGGTTGAGCAGCTTTCCGTCGTCGATCTGGAACAGCGGCGTGACCTCGGTCGGCTTCCTGCCGGGCGGCGTCACCGAATCCGGATGCGGCCAGTCGGTGCCCCAGACGATGCGATCGTTGTTGGCTGCGATCAGCGCCTGGGCGAGCGGGATGCAGTCCTTGTATTCAGGCCCTTGCTTCGACGATCGATAGGCGCCCGAGATTTTTACATAGGCCTTGCCTGACTTCACCAGTTCCAGCAGGTCGGCAAAGCCCGGCTGCTCCACGCCGAGGGCTCCCTGCGCGCCGCCAAAGTGGTCGAACACCAGCGGCACCGGCGAGGTCGCGACGATGTCCTTGATGGCCGTGATCATGGCGAGGTTGGTGTACATCTGAACGTGCCAGCCGCGCGCCTTGACGCGGTCGATGCCGGCCTGCAAGCGCGCGCGCCCGACATTGGGATCGTTGGTGCCGCCGGTGGCGAGATTAAGCCGGATGCCGCGGAAGCCGGCCTTGTGCATCGTGTCGAGTTCGCTCTCCGGCGTCTTGTCGTCGATCACGGCAACCCCGCGCGCACCTGCGCCGCGCGCCATCATGCCGTACTGGCTGGAGGAGTTGTCGGTACCGTAGACGCTCGGCGTCACCACCACCACGCGTTCGATATGCAACGCCTTGTGCAGCGCCGACATCTCCTCGGGCGAGGCGGGTTCCGGCGTATAGACGCGCCCGGCGAAGAACGGGAATTTTTCGACGTCGCCGTGGATATGGGTATGGCAATCGCATGCGCCCGGCGGAAGCTCGAAATTGATCGGCGTCGACGGCTGCGCCGCTTTCCCCAGCACATCCCTGTTCTGCATGAGCACTCCGGCTGCGATGGAGCCGAGCAAAATACTGCGTCGTGTCAGCATTTTTCCTCTCCCTGTTTCCGCGCATTGTTGGCTGCGCTTGTGCAGGGAGCATAGCAGCTTAGGCCGCAAGCGCACGTGCCGCCCGTATCAATGCAGCATTGCTCTCGGCGAGGTCGCCGGAGGGCAGGTGCTTTCCGTCCTCGAGCCCGATCCTGGCATCGCACCCGAGCCGGAGCGTCTCGCGATAGAGCGGCCAGACCGTGCGGTCGAGGCCGTGAACCAGCCGCGGCAGCTTCATGCCGGCCCGGTCGAGGATGGCCTGGATATCGCGCAGTGCCTGCTCTGCCGCCGGAAGGTCCTGCTCGTTGAGCTCGATCAGAACCCGCAGGCATTTTGCGGCGCTCGGGTGGCTAAGAAACTTTTCGGCGTCCACTGCCGACCACAGCCCGGCCTCGACGCCGATGCCTTTGGCAAGCACGAGATCGATCACTTCAGCGGAATCCTCCTCGATCAGGTTGATCGAGACGTAATCCGGCAGCACGTGCCACGCTTTGATGTGCTCCTGACGCGCGCGTCCCTTGGGCGGAATCCACCAGCCGGTCGACAGGCCAACCGGGATGCCCGGCACGCTGGCCCGTACCGCTTGCAGCGCGCTGGCGACGTCATCGGGATGCAGGCTTTCCTTGCCCGCGCGGTCGCGCACGTGGAGGTGCAATTGCTGTGCGCCGGCCTCAATCACGGACCTCGCATCATCGGCCAGTTCGGTTGGCGACAGCGGGACAGAAGGGTGGAAGGCGCGGTCACGGCCGCCGTTCAGGCAGGCTTGCAGCATTGAGGAAACCTCGCGTTTACAAAGCTTTCGAACCGGAAGCTCGCGGATTTGACTAATGCAGGGCGCGTCCGGATGATCCAAGTCTCACTGGAATCAATTTATGCGGAAATTTTCAAGCAAGTTCAAAACCGGCGCGTCCGCCGTCGCCGTGCTTGTGGTGCTGTTCGGCGTCTACGGCTTTCGGAAGTTGCAGGCGCTGGCCGCCGACCCCACCGGCGAAAAGGATTGCCGGCCGGCAGAAGGGGACGGGCAAGGCAAGATCGATCTGCAACAGATCAAGGCGATCGCGCCGCTACAGGGCGTAAAATGGTCTCAACTCGGCGGCAGCATCAACGATGCAAGCTGCCTCAATCGAACCGAGATCTACGGCATCGTCGCGGTACGGAGCGTCGAGGACATCGCCAAGGCGCTCCAGTTCGCGCGTGACAACAAGCTTCCGGTCACCACCGCCGGCGTGCGCCATAGCATGGGCGGGCAGGCCTTTCGCAAGGGCGGCATCGTGCTCGACATGCGCAGCTTCAACAAGATCGTGCTGAACGAAAGCGCGCGCTCGGTGACGGTGCAGCCGGGCGCGACCTGGCACGACATCCAGAACGCGTTGCACCCGCGCTTTGCGGTGCGCGCCATGCAATCGACCGACATTTTTAGCGTCGGCGGCTCGATCTCGGTCAACGCGCATGGGATGGATCATCAGGCCGGGGCGCTGGCGAAATCGATCAAGTCGATGCGGGTGATGCTCGCGGACGGCTCGATCAAGACGGTGTCGCCGACCGAAAACGCGGAGCTATTCAACCTAGTGGTCGGCGGCTACGGCCTGTTCGGCGTGATCGTCGAGGCCGAGCTCGATATTGCCGACAACCTTGTCTATCAGACCGGACGGCGACTTTTGGATTACAAGGAATTTCCCGCGCTGTTTTCCGGCGAGATCGAAAAGGACAAGAATATCGGCCTGATGTACGGCCATCTCTCGACCGCGCCGAGCACCTTCTTGCGAGAGCTGCTGCTCTATACCTACACAAAAGTCGACGGCACTGATTTCAAGCGCGAGCCGCTCGGCGAAGTCAGCGGCGTAAAACTGCGGCGGCTCACCGTCAATCTCTCCAAGCAGGGCTCGCTGTTCCAGGAGATGAAGTGGTTCTCCGAAAAACACATCGAGCATCGCATGGAGAACTGCACGGTGACGCGGGCGCAGGCGATCGGCTCGGCCGAAGCCTGCCTCGTCAACCGCAACGATCCGATGCATGATTCCGTCCCATACCTGCGCAACGCGCTGGCCGAAGACACTGACATCCTGCACGAATATTTCATTCCGCGCAGCCAGTTCGTCTCCTTCGTCGACGGCATGCGCAAGATCATGACCGACAACAAGACCAATCTTTTGAACGCGTCGGTGCGCGTGGTGCACCAGGAGGAGAATTTTCTGACCTATTCGCCGGAGCCGGCATTTTCGCTGGTGCTCTACATCAACCAGAGCACGGACGATGAGGGCAACCGGCGGATGAAGAAGGTCACGGAAGAGCTGATCGACCTCACCATCGCGCACAAGGGGCGTTTCTTCCTGCCGTACCAGCTCTATTATTCGCGCGATCAGTTGCAGCGGTCATATCCGCAGATCAACGAGTTCTTTGCGGCGAAAAAAAAGTACGATCCAGATGGTGTCTTCACGAATACGTTTTACCAGAAGTATGCGTCGTAAGACGCAGCGTTTTGCCCATCAAATGTGCGTGTCGCAATCTCCGCGCGCGAGGTGATCGGCGTTCGTTGTGAACGGGTTCACAGCCCCTTCGCAAACGTCGTGTTAGCCTGCGGGCATCGCGATCGTGAGGCCACGTTGGTGGACCAATACATTGTCAAAACCTGTTTGAATTTCGTGCCCAGGCTGCTGGTTGCCTTTGCGATTGTTTTTGGGCTGATTGCGATGGTGCAAGGACAGCACCATCAGCAGCATCAGCCCCAATTCGTCCCATTGCCGACGGGACCGATGCCGGCGGCGCTCATTCCCTAAGCGTGAAGCTTCGTAGGATGGGTAGAGCGAAGCGAAACCCATCATGCTCCGAGTTCATGGCGATGGGTTTCGCTTCGCTCTACCCATCCTACAAGGTGAGTTGCGCGGTCCGCTTCGGCGGCAGACCGCTACAGCCGCCGGCCTGCTCGGCGTCGAGCACGAGCAGGGCGCCTGCCGCGTAGAGATGCGCAACGAATCCGGTATCGTCGGAGCGCGCGATGGTGACGTAGTCGCCGGATGTGAGCACACGGCCGCCGGCCTTTGCCACGGCAGCGAGCGCCTGCGACGGCGGGCCGATGATTGCCATCGACTTTCCGGGGGCCGAACCAAAGGTGAGCGCAACGACGATGGCGAGCCAGCCACCGGCGACCAGTGCGATCGCGCCTGATATCCTGCCTATGGCGCGAAACGGGCCGCTAGTAATCATAGAAGTGCTCGATGCTTACGCCTTTGGCCTTGAGGTCGCGATTGATCTCGACCAGGCGGTCGATCCTAGCCCTCAGGCCGGCGCGGCGAAAGCCGGGTTTGGCGTCGAGTTCCAAGGAAAACAGTTCCGTGGTGCCGTTCACATCCAGCTTCGCGCCATCGGGCGCGATCACGGTGACGAAGATTTCGCGATTTCCCGCGATCTCGGCGATGCCGCTTCCCTTGTCGAGCAGGCCAAGCATGATCTCCGTAAAATCCTTGTAGCGCGGCGTCTGCACCAACTGCCATTCCGGCGTGAGCGCGCGGATGGGTTTGATGCGCGATTCCTTCGCGATGACCTCCGGCGGCAATGTCGCGACCACGAACATGATATCGCGAGGTGTGTCATCGCCGGAGGCATCCAGCAGCTTCTGGATCAGACTGGCGTAGCCGATCTTGACGAAATATTCCGTGCCAAGCGCGAAATCGCGCTCCCATGTGCGCACGGTGCTTGGTGTCGGTGCCGTGATCGCGAAGAGGCCGTCGAGCTTCTCGCGGAACGGATATTTGAACCAGGGGACGGTGTAGAGAAACGCCGAATAGTCCTGGAGCACGGTGCGGGCATAGTCATCCTGCGGCGTACGCGCGTCGCCCCTGATCCATTCGAACAGGCGGCCGATGGTGTTCTCGTAAAGCCCCTTGATGGCGTATTCGGCGGAATAGCTGATGCCGATGATGTAGATCATCGTCTTGACCTCGGTCCGCGACTCCGTGGCCGGCGGCATCGCGCGATTGATGGTGCAAAAGCTTTTCCAGAAGCCGAGGATGTGGCCGAGATAGTTGAAATGGCTTTCGCTCGAGCGGTCGAGGAAGCGGCCGAAATCCTCGAACGAATAGACGATGTACCATTCTGGGAAGGTGAAGAAAGAATCGTCGAGCTTGCGGCGATAGCCCTTTTCGTCGATCGCAGGCAGCACCTGCGTAGGCGCAGCCGTCGCCGCTGCATTCGATGCCGGCCTGCAATTCGCCTCGATATAGGCGAGCGGCACCAGCACGGACAGCGCGATCAGAACGACGAGCGCCGTAAAAATCCGCCGCAAGCGCCTAAGCATGGGCGGCGCGCGTCCGCGGCGCGAGCAGGTATCCGATCAGGATCGCGACGCCGCCGAGGGTGAGATGCGGGGCATTGGCAAAGAACCGCGTCGACAGCGGCAGGTTGAGCACGCCGTTGATCAGGATGCCGAAATCGAGATAGCCGCTGCCGGTGAACAGGCCGAGCACGCCGTCGGCGAAGTAGAACACGCCGAACAGCTGGAAGAACAGTTCCGACGCCCGGCGCGAGGCGAAGGCGGCGACCGCCGCCCACAGCGCGGAGACCAGATGCAGGCCGTCGGCGTACCAGGTGCGGCGGAACAGGCCGAAGATCATGTCGTTGGCGTCGATGAAGGCGGGGATGTAGCCGGTCAGGATCACAAAACCGAGCAAGGCGGCGTAGCCGAAGGCGCATAGTCTGATGATGTCCATGGTGTCTCCGCGGCCTCGAATCTCGTGCGAGTCTAGAATTTTGCGAGGGCCTTGAGCAGGGCTTCGTTGAACAGCGGCGGGTCCTCGATCTGTGGAATGTGGCCGAGGCCAGGCAGCAATGTCAGGCTTGCCTGCGAAATCAGTGTTTGCAGGTCTCGCGCCTGATCGACCGGCGTCACCGTATCCCTGTCGCCCCAGAGAATCGCGACGGGCAGCTTCAGCCGCGCATAGGCGGCGCGGTCGGCGCTGGTGGCGTCGCGATCGGCACTGAGGAAGTAATAGGCCCAGTCTGCGATATCGGAGGTGCTGTTGCGAAGGCTGGTGGGGCGCTGAAGGATCTCGACATATTCCGGGAGCGCGCGCTCCTTTTTGGCGATCAACGACCGCAGCAGCCATTTCGTGGCCAGCGGATTGGTGATGGTCAGCGACACCAGAATTTCACGCACCCATTTTGGCTGTAGCACCGCAGGCGGGTCCGACGGGTCGGCCGTCAGGCCGAGCGCCGCATCGACCAGCACGAGGGCGCGCGCCCGATCCGGATAGCGCATCACGAGTTCGGTCGCGGCGCCCGCGCCGAAGGAATGGCCGACAATGATCGCGGGCGCAGCCTTCAGCGCGCCGAGCACCTCGTTGATCCGCGCGGCCTGGTCGCGCCGCGTGTAGGTGCCGGGCCGGTCCGAAAAACCGAACGGCGGCAGATCGAGCGCGATCACATGGAAGCCGGAAGCGGCCAGCGCATCGCTGGTGCGCCACCATAATTCGCTCCATGCCGCCGTGCCGTGGAACAGCACGACGGGGATGCCGTCGGGCGGGCCTTTTTCCTGCACGAACACGCTGCCGGAAGAAGTCTTGACGAGATGACCGGAGGACGGCGCCAGCGTCGCGCGATCGGCGGTTTCGCGGAAGGCCGCGGACAGCCGGAACGCGGCGACGGCCGCAACGACGAGCAGCAACAGGACGGCAAGAATCTTGGCGGACCAGCGCAGGATTTTTGAAATCACCAGGCCTCGCAATGGCGGCGTCAAAATGGAATCGAGTTGAAAGCGCGGCTCAGTCTAGCCGACGGCCACGAGCCGCGGGATGGAAAAATCCCGCGGCGATGGCGCTGCGGTTAATGAATTACTGCCCCGAAGGCGTGCGCAATCCGTGCCAGGCGTCGCGCACCTGATGGTAGTGCACCTCGGGCAGATAGTCCGGCGTGTTCAGGTTCAGCGTCTTGACATCCAGCCGGCCGATCGCGGCGAGCAGGGTGTAGGAGGCGATCACGCGGTCGCGCTGCGCGCCGATCAGGCGGGCCTTGGCCAGGATCAAATCCTGCTGCGAGTTCAGCACGTCGACCGTGGTGCGCTGGCCGCCGGCGGCCTCGCGCTGCACGCCCTGGAGCGCGACGGTCGCGGCTTTCACCTCAGACTCGGACGCCGCCATCGCGATCTTGGCGCCCTCATTGGCGACCCAGGCGCTGATCGCCGCGGTGCGGGCCTGGTTGCGGACCTGATCCAGCACCAGCCGGCTTTGGGCGGTGATTTCCTTGGCCTGCCGGGTCTGCGAGGCCGCGGTGCCGCCGTCATAGATCGGCTGGTTCAGTGTGCCGACGATGGAGGCCTGATCCGTTCCAAACACGCTGAGTGTCGGGTCGTTATCGCGGGCGCGGCTGACGCTGCCCTGCACGGTGACGCTCGGCATCAGGCTGCTTTCGGCGACGCGGATTGTGGTCGAGGCCATATCGACGTCGAAGGCGGCTGCCATCACCGCGGGGTGTTGGCCGAATGCCATGCCGGTGGCTTCATCGCGGCTGCGTGGCCCGAGACGGTCGACGATCTCGGCGGGGCGGAGCTGCGAAGGCGTATTTCCGATCACCTGCGCGTAGGTGGCCTGGCTGATCGCCAGCGAGACCTCGGCGGCGTTGAGATCGGCAAGGCCGCGGTTCAGCCGCGCCTCGGCCTGCGCCGTATCGGTCGGCGTTACGTCGCCGGCGTTGAGGCGCTTTTGCGTGATCGCCTGCGTCTCGCGCAGGAAGGCGACGTTGGCGCGCTGGGCCTCGACCAGCGACTGATTCGCCAGCACGTTGGTGTAGACCGTCACTGCATCGAGCAGGATGCCCTGTCCGACATTGCGCAACGCTTCACGGCCGGATTTGACCTGGAGCTCCGCCACCCGCACGCTGTTGGCCGTCTTGAAACCGTTGAACAGCACCTGCGTGACCGTGACCCCGATCTGCCAGGGTTTCAGGTTTCCGGACTGTATGGTGTTGTTGGGCAAGAGATCGCGCACCGACTGCAAGCCGGCGCTAAGGTTGGCGGCGATCTGCGGCCGGTAGCCCGCCAATGCCTGCGGCACATTCTCGTCGGTAGCGCGCTGGCGCGCCCGTTCCGCATTGAGCTGCGGGTTGTTCTGATAAGCCTTTACGAGCGCCTCATGCAGCGATTCCGCCTGCGCTGCCGTTGCGGCAAACGCGGCACAAGTCAGTGCTGCAAGGCAGATGCCCGATCGAAGCACGCGCCTTTTAACGTGGCCAAATTGAGCGGCACGTTCATCCATTCTCACTACTACCCCGGGACAGGCCCCGCCGACGCCCCTCGAAACATCTACCGGTTAGGGGGAGGGCCCGCCACTGACAATCCGCCGCGCGACATCAGCACATTAAATCAGTGCTTGGCTGTTGCTGGTACGTCACAGGCGAATTTTGTGTGGAAAATAGGCTATAGCTTTTTGGCGCAGGCGCCTGATTCCGAAGGGGCGCGGTCGTTACGTCCCGGGTTGCGAACCTGATGCCAAAACTGTTCTCCGACCCCGAGGCGATCGCCGAAGACATCATCCGCGACGTCGGAACCAATCTTGTGGTCGGGCTGCCGCTCGGTCTCGGCAAGGCCAATCACGTGATCAACGCGCTCTATGCGCGCGCCGCCTCCGATCGCTCGATCAAGCTCACCTTCTTCTCCGCGCTGACGCTGGAAAAGCCGCGGCCTTCAAATCTGCTTGAGCGGCGCTTCATCACACCGGTGATCGAGCGGCTGTTCGGCTGCTATCCGGATCTCGCCTATGCCGCGCCGCTGCATAAAGGCGAGCTGCCGCCGAATATCGAAGTGATCGAGTTCTTCTTCCTCGCCGGCAAATGGCTGCGCGTGCCGTATGCGCAGGAACATTATATCTCCGCCAATTACACCCATGCCGCATCCTACATCCTGGCGCGCGGGCTCAATGTGGTCACGCAACTGGTGGCCAGGCGCGTGATCAATGGCGAGACGCGCTACAGCCTGAGCTGCAATACCGACACTACGCTCGACATTTTGCGCGCGCGCAACGAGGGCCGCGCGTCGTTCAGGCTGATCGGGCAGGTCAATTCCGAATTGCCGTTCATGCCCGGTCCCGGCGATCTGCCGGGGAGCGAATTTTCCGCGGTGCTCGACAGTCCCGAGACGGATTTTCCGCTGTTCGCGCCGCCGGCCGAGCCGATCAGCGACACCAAATACGCCATCGGGCTTCATGCGGCGAGCCTCGTGCGCGATGGCGGCACGCTGCAGATCGGCATCGGGCAGGTCGGCGATGCGCTGGCGCAGGGGTTGGTGGTGCGCCACCGCGACAACGAAAAGTTTCGCGCGGTCATGAAGCGGCTCGCGCCGCATGCGGAGCCGCGCGAAAGCGGGCCGTTCGAACAAGGGCTCTACGGCGTCAGCGAGATGCTGTTCGAGGCTTTTGTCGGCCTGATCGAGCCGGCATTTTGAAGCGCGAGGTCGAGGACGGCGTGATCCTGCACGGCGCGTTCTTCCTCGGGCCGAAGGCGTTTTACCGGAGCTTGCGCGAGATGAAGCCGGAAGAGATCGCGCGCATCCGGATGATGCCGGTGTCCTTTACCAACGCGCTCTATGGTGAGGAGGACGCCAAGCGGCGGGCGCGGCTCGATGCGCGCTTCGTCAACAACGCGATGATGGCGACGCTGATGGGTGCGGCAGTGTCCGACGGTCTGGAAGACGGCCAGGTCATCAGCGGCGTCGGCGGCCAGTATAATTTCGTGGCGCAGTCCTTTGCGCTGGACGGCGCGCGCTCGATCCTCGCGCTGGAGGCGGCGCGCTGGGTGGGACGAAAGGCGCAGTCCAATATCCGCTGGAGCTACGGTCACCAGACCATTCCGCGGCACCTGCGCGATGTGTTCGTCACCGAGTATGGTATTGCCGATGTCAGGGGAAAATCGGATGCCGAAACGATTGCGGCGATGCTGTCGATCGCGGATTCGCGCTTCCAGGGCGAATTGGCGCGGGCCGCCAAGGACGCCGGCAAGCTGCCGAAGAATTTCGAAATTCCCGCCGCGCACCGCGAAAATTTTCCGGAGCGGACTTCGGCCGCGCTAAAGCCTGCGCGCGAGGCGGGCCTGTTGCCATCATTCCCGTTCGGCAGCGATTTCACCGATGTCGAGCAGCGGCTGATCCCGGCGCTGCAATTGCTCCAGGCCGCGCAGCGCACGCCGCTGCAATTGCCGGGGCTGTTGTGGGAAGGGTTTATGCGCACGCCCGATGCGGCTGACGAGGAATGCCTGGCGCGGCTGGGGCTCGATAAGCCTTCCGATCTGAAAGAGCGCATCTATCGCACGCTGATCAGCGCAGCGTTGGCGCGGAGCAAATAGTGCCTCGTCGTCCCTGCGAACGCACTAGTGCATGCACACATCTTTGGAGCGAAAAAATCGACTCTTAATCAAGGACTTGGCTGCTAGTAGGTAACGAAAATTGGCGAGTGCAGCATTCGCAGGAATGCCTCTTTCGCGGCGTTCTTGATGCAAGTCGTTGATATGACTCCGGAAGATGTGTGCATGCACTAGTGCGAACGCAGGGACCCATACGCCGCGGCCATTGTTGTTTTGCGCGATGAAGGACGGCTTTCTTCCAACAACCACCGGCGGTGGTTATGGGTCCCTGCGTTCGCAAGGACGACGGCCATCACCTGTTCTTGTTCACCGGCTTGCGCTTCTCGATGAACGCCGCCATGCCTTCCGAGCGGTCTTCCAGCGCAAACGTCGAATGAAACAGGTTGCGCTCGACGTTCATGCCCTCCGCCAGCGTTGTCTCGAACGCGCGGTTGACGGCTTCCTTGGCCATGGCGGCGGCGGGCTGCGACATCGAGGCGATCTTTTCCGCTGCCGACAGCGCTTCCTCCATCAGCTTGTCTGAGGGCACCACGCGGCTGACGAGGCCGCTTCGCTCGGCTTCCGCGGCGTCCATCATCCGCCCGGTGAGGCAGAGATCCATCGCCTTGGACTTTCCGATCGCGCGGGTCAGGCGCTGGGTGCCGCCGATGCCGGGGATGGTGCCGAGCGTGATTTCCGGCTGGCCGAATTTGGCGGTGTCGGAGGCGATGATGATGTCGCACATCATCGCCAGCTCGCAGCCGCCGCCGAGCGCGTAGCCGGAGACGGCCGCAATCGTCGGCTTGCGGCAGCGCGCGATGCGGTCGCCGCCGATCGCCGCGAAATCCGACGAGAACATGTCGATGAAACCTTTGGGCTGCATCTCCTTGATGTCGGCGCCGGCGGCAAAGGCCTTTTCGCTGCCGGTCACGACAATGCAGCCGATCGCCTCGTCCGCCTCGAGGTCGTCGACGGCCGCCGCGATCTCGCGGAACACGCCGAACGAGAGGGCATTGAGCATTTTTGGCCGGTTCAGCGTGATGATGCCGACCGCGCCCTTGTTCTCGACGATGATGTGTTCAAACGTGCTCATAAGCCACCCCGCAAAAATTTCGCGGCAATGTGCCCGCTGGCGGGATGGGCTTCAAGTGGGCTGGAAGGTGGTGCCCCGGACGCGGTAATCCGGGGCACCGAGTGCGGTCACGCCATGAACATTCGCGCGGCGGAGGCGATGGTCAGCAGCGCACCGATCGCGATAAAAATCTTCCCGATCAGCGAGGTCTGATCCCAGGTCGAACTGTCACTGGCGGCAGCCGGCGGCTGGGCCGGCGGGCCGGCCTTGATGGCGGTGGTCGCCATCGCGACCGTCTGCGAGGGCGAGCCGGGCGCCGCCTGGGCCTGCGGCGCCGGCTGGGGTTCCTGTAGCGTGCGGTCGGCTTCGTTGAGTTGATCGGGGGCGGCGGCCTGCTCGGCAGGGGCAGGGGCGGGAACCGCGGCCGGCGCATCGGCTGGCCTCGGATCAGCCTGGGCCAGCAGGATTGCGTTGGCGCGCTCGGTCATCGCCTTGGTGGCGCCGGTTGGCTCATCAAGCTGCGCGTCGATCCGGGCGTTGGCGTTCGCGACTTCAGGCGGAAGCGAAACCGGCATCTCGCCGGAAGCATCGGCGACCTCTGTCGCTTCGGTCTTTTTGGCGGAGGATTTTTGCGCGGTACGGTTGTATTTGCGGTGCGCATAGCGCTTCCAGTGCCGCGTGCCATGCTTGGCGGATTTCGTCTCGGTCGCGCTTTCCGATTTCGAGCCGGCGGCCACGGAGGCCGCGCCGGTGTACGCAACGCCTGCCACGCACACGAACAGACCCGTTACGACCATCAACGCCGAGCGCCTGCTGGCTTTGATTATCATTGGCAATCTCCCCATTTGCCCCGCCCCCTGAGTCGCATCAAGTCGCAACAAGACCCCGCCAAATGTTCTCAACGCGGCAGAAAGAGGGAATCTTCGGGCAACAGCGGGCGAAAAGGGGGCAATGCAACATGACCCGCGGCCGTGCGCGCGGAGCGCCGGGAACGTCGCCCTGTTGCCTCGCCAATGCCGAAAGATGCGGGTCTCGCCGATCGATGTTATGAGCGCACCAGCGGGCTTTGCGGCTTTCGCGATTCCTCGGCCTCGGGCGTCTCGATCACGAGTTCGTGATCGTCATTTGCTCGCGTAACAAGTTGAAAGATTGACCGAATTGTCAGGTGGGAGCGCGCGTGCGCGAACGTGAGGACGAATGGACCGGCCTGATGCGGTCGGCCATTTCCGGCGACGATGCGGCGTATCACCGCCTGCTCAGGGCCGTCACGCCCGTGCTCCGGGCGGCGGCGCGCCGCGGGCTGGCGCGCGCCGGGCAGCCGGTCGATCAGTCCGAGGATATCGTGCAGGATATTTTGCTGGCGGTGCATCTGAAGCGGCATACTTGGGATACGAACGCGCCGTTCGCCCCCTGGCTGTTCGCAATCGCCCGCAACAAGCTGATCGATTCGCTGCGCCGCCGCGGGCGCCGGATCTTTGTCGATATCGACGATTTCGCCGAGACGCTGCCCGGCGAGGCGCCGGCTGAGACGGTTCCACCCGGCGAGATCGCGGCGCAACTGAACACGCTGCCGGCGCGTCAGCGGGAGGTGCTGCAATCGATCGCGGTCGAAAGCGCCTCGATCAAGGATACCGCGAAGAAGTTTTCGATGAGCGAGGGCGCAGTCCGGGTGGCGCTGCATCGCGGGCTTGCCAGCCTGACGGCGAAGTTGCGGGAAAACTGACGATGGATACCGATCAGCTCATCAAGACGCTTGCGGCCGACAATTCGCACCGCGCCCGTTCCGTCGGATTTGTGCTGATGCTGGCGCTGCTGGCGGCAGCTCCCGTGTCGCTGCTGATCTTCTTCGCCGAGCTCGGCGTGCGGCCCGACGTCATGACGGCGATGCGCAATCCGTTCTTCGACTTGAAATTCGCGGTGACGCTGGCGCTGGCGATCTCAGCCGCTGCGGTCGCGCTGCATCTGTCGCGCCCCGAGGCCTCGCTGCGCGGTTTCGGCTGGTATTTGTTCATTCCGGCCGGACTGCTCGTGGCCGGCATCAGCGGCGAGATGATGATGCCGCAGCGCGCGCCGATGATGACGCGTCTCATCGGCAACAATTCAAGGTACTGCCTGACGTTTATTCCGGCGATCTCGCTGCCGCTGTTGCTGGCCGCGCTGATCGGGCTCCGCCACGGGGCTCCGGCTCGGCCTGCGCTGTCGGGCGCGATTGCGGGAATGCTGTCGGCCGGACTTGCCGCGACGCTTTATGCCGCGCACTGCACGGACGATTCGCCGCTGTTCGTGGCGACCTGGTACACGCTCGCGACCGCGTTGATGGCGGCGGTCGGCGCGCTCGTGGGATCGAGGCTGCTGCGGTACTAGTTAGAGCGTTTTCAAGCGAAAGCCTGTCCCGCACTTGATGCGGGATGGACACCGGTTCGCGTGAAGAAAACGCGTCAAAAAAGGAATCTGGAGCATCGGTTCTGAACCGATGCTTCAGGCCAGCACGTTCTGCTGCTGCATGCGGTGGAAACGCAGCACCTGCTGAGCGGTCGAGGGCCGCAGCCGCTCGTAGGTTTCCTTGCAGCTCTGTAGATCGGTCGGCTCCATGCCCGACAGGTCGTCGCGCATGTTGATGACCGCGCGCACGGTCGACCAGGACATACCCGCGACCTTGGCGAGGATCATGAGGCCCTCGGCGCGGGTTTCGATCATCATGTTTTCGGCGACCGCTACCGGTACGTTCGCGAGCGCCGCGATCGAGGCGTTGGTCTCGTCGAACTTACCTGCCTCGGCAAAGATCGCGACCTGGAACTCGTCGAGCCGGCCGTCCTCGTAGAGCGATCTCACCAGCGCATGCGCGATCGCCGTCTGCTCGGTAATGGCCGATTTGGCCGTGCGGGCGCGGCGGGTGGCTTCCTTGACCACCGTCGGCACTTCCGCGGCGTGTTCCGGATTGGCGGCTTCGAGCCGCTGACGCACGGTGTCGGAGGCTTTCGCGAGCAGTTTCAGATAGAGATGGCGCGGAATGGCCGGGCGCAGGCCGATGCAGGTCGCAAGATCGTCGTCGCCCTCGGCGCGGTGGACCAGCCGGGTAAAGCCGCGCTCGGTGAATTCGGCGCCGGGATTATTGACGGTCGACCGGATCACCTCGTCGTTGCCGCGCAGCACCAGCACATCGGTCACCGCCCCGCTCAGCGTCTTGCGGGTCGAGATCGCCATCAGATGTGCCTGGCTCTTGTTGCGCGCGGTCTCGATCAGCGCTTCGTCGTCCAGGCAGTTGGACTGGGAGAGCACGGGGCCGGCCACCTCGATCACATCGTCGAACGCCAGCGTCCGGATCGTCTGCCGCGGCGCGTGGTCGATCGCCGCAAGGCGGTTGGCGAGCAGCGTCTTGGCCGACGTCTCGATATGCAGCAACAGGCACTGGAACACGTCGTCGAACAGCTCGATCTGCTGGTCGGAATAGTCCACCGCGCCGCCCAGGAACAGATCGGTCACCCGGCGCAGCGTCTCCACGCGCCGTGCGACGGTGCCGTGCGCGAGCGTTGCCTGCAATTCATCAAGCAGGTTGTCGGGAGCGATGGTGGCGGGCTTCGAACTCATGACTCTATCCTGGAGCGTTGTACCGGCGCCGGATTCTCCCGTGCCGGAAAAAAGCGAAAACATCGTCAGGCGCTGGCAATGCGGTTGCGCCCCTTGGCCTTGGCTGCGTAAAGCGCGCTGTCGGCGCGCGCGAGAAGCGTGTCGGGGGTCTCTTCCGGCTTCAGTGTTGTAACGCCGGCGGAAAGCGTGACCTTCATGCCCGGCGAGAACGCGCTCCAGTCGAGGCCGGCGACGATCGCCCGCAGCCGGTCGAGCGCGCGGCTTGCGCCTTCGCTCGTCATGCCGGGCAGGATCAGCAGGAATTCCTCGCCGCCATAGCGGCCGAAGCGGTCGATCGAGCGGATATTAGCGAACATGGTGATGGAGAAGGTGCGCAGCACCTCGTCGCCGGTCGGATGGCCGAAGGCGTCGTTGATGCGCTTGAAATAGTCGAGGTCGATCAGCGCGATCGAGCAGGGCGAGCCGCTACGACCTGCGCGCGCGATCTCCTCGTCCAGCATGCGCATGATGCAGCGGCGATTGAACGAGCCGGTCAGCTCGTCGAGCTCGGCCAGCTCCTCGATGCGCTTGTAGGCCTCTTTCAGCTTTTGCCCGCTCTGATACAGCGACTTCTTCATCGAGGCCGAGAAGATGCCGAGAAACATGCAGCGGCCGATGGTCAGGATGAACACCAGCATGGTTGCGAAGCGTTCCAGATGACCGTTGTGCGGCATCGCGATCGGCTTGTCGGTCAAAAGGAACAGCGCGGCGAGACCGAAGGCCATCGCGGTCCAGATCGCCGCGGTCTGTACGGGCGTCGAGCGCAGCGAGGCGAAGCTGAACACGGTGAACAGGGTGCACAGGAACATCACGCCGACTTGCGGCGCGGTATAGGTGAACGCCAGCATGATCGCCATGTTGGCGGCGGACGTCGGCGCGATCAGATAATGATCCCGAAAGCGCTCGTTGAAGCCGGCCTCCGAAAGCAGGATGCTGACCGCCACCAGACTGAGGCCCGCGATCGCATAGAGCGGACCGATCATCAGCGGGATCGTCCCGGCATAGGCGTAGAGCAGCAGGATCAGCGCGTCGATGACGTAGCTGACGCCGATCATTCCCTGAATGCCACGGCGCTGCCTGGCGCGGCGCGCCAACGTCAATGCGTTCGGGCGGGAAGGGGCTCCTTCCAGCTCGGCTGCAATCGGATTCAGGAAAGAGGACGCAGCGTTGCCCATCGTCTCGCCGTCGTGGAACTCGGCAAAAATCTACGTGGCAAAGCCTTTAGGTTTGGTATCTTTCGGCGCCGAATCCGATCCGTCAAAACCCGGTCATTGCACTGTTCCGCAACGGGAAATCCGCCCGTGACGGTTGCGCAAGCCACCATCGTCTGGCCGGGGTAGAAGGACGCTGTTTTGGCGCGCACGGCCTTGCTAAGGTCGTGAGGGCCGCTCGAAGGAAGTTTTCCTCTACCATGATACCATCGACCGGGATATCCAGGCGGTCCCTGGCGCGATTTTCGCGCGATAAAGGCTTTTTGTGGGGTACGTCACATATGCATCGCTGCAAGTCTGATAATTCGAAGAATCTTGCCTTCTTCTTCGAACCCCACGGCAACCCCACCATACCAACCTTGCGAGACGGCCATTGAGCGCGGCACAGGCGGCTACGGACGAAGTCCTGATCGCCCGGATCGCTCAAGGCGACCGGCTCGCCATGCAGGTGCTGTACGGACGGCACCATGTCAGGGTGTTCCGCTTCGGGCTTCGGCTCGTTCGGGACGAACAGGTCGCGGAAGATCTCATCAGCGAGGTTTTTCTCGATGTGTGGCGTCAGGCCGGCAAGTTTGAAGGCCGATCTGCCGTATCCACCTGGCTCTTGGCGATTACACGGTTCAAGGCCCTGTCTGCGCTGCGGCGCAGGAAGGACGCTGAGCTGGACGACGAGGCGGCCAACGCGATCGAGGATGCTTCCGACGATCCGGAAGTCGCGGTGCAGAAGAAGGATACCAGTGAAGCGTTGCGGAAATGCCTGACGGGACTTTCCGCCGAACATCGGGAGATCGTCGATCTCGTCTACTACCACGAGAAGTCCGTGGAGGAGGTCGCGGAGATCGTCGGCATTCCCGAGAACACCGTGAAGACGCGCCTGTTCTATGCGCGCAAGAAACTGGCGGAGCTGCTCAAGGCAGCGGGAATTGAACGAGGCTGGCCATGATGGCGATGAGCAAGAAGATGCCGGAGGAGCCCGGCGAGATCGAGATGCTGCTGCCATGGCATGCCGCCGGCACGTTGAACGCGCGCGATACGCGCCGCGTCGATGAGGCGCTGGCCCGCGATCCCGAGCTGGCCAGGCAGTATGCGGTGATCCGGGAAGAATACGCCGAGACCATTCACCTTAACGAAAGCCTGGGCGCTCCTTCCATGCGCGCCATGCAAAAGCTGTTCGAAGCGATCGATGGAGAGCCCGTGCGCAAGCCATCGGCGACGTCGCGCATGGCGACGCAGATCGCAGCATTCTTCTCGAGCCTGTCGCCGCGGACCATGGCCTGGTCGGCTGGCGCGGCGGCACTGGTGCTGCTCTTGCAGGCCGGTGTGATCGGCGCGGTGCTAATGAAGAACCAGGGTGCCTCGTACCAGACCGCCTCGCTCGACATGCGCGAACGCGCGCCGATCACCCGCGAGCTGGGCGCGACGGCATCGCTGCCCCGCGCGCTGGTGCGCTTTGCGCCGGACGCCAGGATGGCCGATATCAATGCGCTGCTCGACAGCTATCAGGCCTCGATCGTAGGCGGTGCCAATGGCGTGTTCCGTCTGCAATTCGGCAAGCCGATGGGTCAGGACGAGGCCGCAAGCCTGATCGGCAAGCTGCGCAGCGAGAAGATCGTCAGTCTCGCGGAAGCCGCGCCGTAACGGCGGCGTTTCCGGCAGCCGAGGTCCCATGTTGATCGGTCGCATCAATCGGCGGATGAAGCGCGGACACGCCGCGATGGCTCTTGCCATCGTGGCGTTGCCGCTTGTCTGGCTGGATGCGCCGGCGGCGTTCGCGCAAGCCATCATGCGCACGCCGAACCTCAACATCGCGCCCCGGACCCCCACCATCAATCCAAACGTCGCGCCGCGGGTCGATCTGAACGTCGCCGGGCGAACCAATGTCGTGACCGGCGTCGATCGGACGCCTTCGCGGGTGAATCTGGCGCCGACCACGCCGCGTACGACCGCGCGCGTCAATCCCAATGCGACGATGCCCGTCGCGCGCTATTCGCCGAACCTCTATCCGTCCTGCGACGCCGCCGATCGCGACAGCGGCGGCGAATGCAGCGGCAAAACGGCGGACTCCGGCGGCGGCAAGGGCACCAGTAAGGGTGGCGGCGGGAAATCGGCCAAGAAGGGCAAGGGCGGAGGCGGCGGTGCCGGTTCGACCCTGGCCAGCACCAACCGGCGCATTTACCCCAACCAGATTGTCGCCGAGCTCGACGGCGCCTTGAGCGATACGCAGGCCGACGAACTGGCGCGCCGTCACGGGCTGGTACGGATCGAATCGCAGAATTTTCCGCTTATAGGCGCCACCATCGGGCTGTTCCGCATCACCGATAACCGTCCCGTCGACGTCGTCCGCCGCGAATTCGCCGCGGCGGCCGGCGTTCGCGACGTCCAGTTCAATTTCCGTTACTGGTTGCAGCAACAGAAGACGAGCGAGGGCGATCCGGCGCAATATGCCGTGACGAAACTTCGCCTGCCGCAGGCGCACAAGCTGGCGCACGGCATGAACGTCACGGTCGCCGTGATCGATTCCGGCATCGACGCCAGGCACCCTGAACTCGCCAACACCATCGCCGACAGTTTTGACGCGCTGAGCAGCAAGGACGGCCCGCATGTGCACGGCACCGGCATTGCGGGCGCGATTGCCGCCCATGCCAAGCTGATGGGCAGCGCGCCGGAGGCTCGCATTCTGGCGATCCGCGCCTTCGCTCCGTCTTCGTCGGGCGCGGAGAGCTCGTCCTACATCATCGTCAAGAGTCTGAACTACGCCGTGCTGCACGGCGCGCAGATCGTCAATATGAGCTTTGCCGGGCCAAAGGATCCGCTGATCGAGCGCGGCATCATCGCGACCGCCGAGCGCGGCGTGCTGATGATCGCGGCGGCCGGCAATGCCGGTCCGAAATCGCCGCCGCTTTATCCCGCCGCCAATCCCAACGTGATCGCGGTGAGCGGCACGGACTCGCAGGACAGGTTGTTCCCCGCCTCCAACCGCGGCGTCCACATCGCGCTGGCCGCTCCCGGCACCGATGTCTTCCTGCCGGCGCCCGACGGCAAATATCAGATGACGTCCGGCACCTCGTTTTCCGCCGCCTACGTCTCCGGCATCGCGGCGCTGATGCTGGAGCGCAATCCCGCGTTGAAGCCGAACGATGTGCGGGCCATTCTGGAGAAGACCGCGCGCGACCTCGGCGCGCCGGGCAGGGACGAACTGTTCGGTGCCGGCCAGGCCGATGCCTTTGCCGCCGTGACCGCGGCCGGCGCAGCGGCGGTTCCGATGGCCGCGGCGCCGCCGAAGCCGGCCGATGCGGCCGGTGGCAATGACGTTTCCGTGAGCCGCGCGATGAATGACACGGCGGCGTCGCTTTCGTCCGAAAAACCGGCCGTTGGCGGCGGAAATCAGCCTGCCGCGCAGTAAAATACCGCTCCGAAAAGCTTAAAAAAATCGCCGGCCGTTTGAACGTCCGGCGCCCCCCTCGCGACTTATGTGTGTGGGAGCGGTTATCCCTCCCCATCGGCTGTATTCGGCGCGAGCGCCCATCCACCCCAAGCGCCCATATGGCTTGACCCGTCCGGTTGTCCCCCCGGACGGGTCTTTTCCATTTTAATCACCCTTTCTTTTCAGATACTTGCGGCGACTGTGCGCCTTCGCGTGTCAATGGCGTGTCAAAAAGCCGATCAGTGAGCCGCGAATTATTGATGGCGTGCGCGTAGGTGTCGAGCACTTGCTGGGCCGACGCCCATCCGCCCAGCTTCGCCACCGTCACCACGTCTAGCCCATCCTGCAACAGCTTTGTCGCGAAGCCGTGCCGGCACGAATGGAACGTCAAGCGCTTGAAACCCGGTACGGCCTTGGCGGCTGTCTCTATATCCTCATCCCAGAACCGGCGCAGCGAGCTTTCTGACCAATCGAAGGGCTTGGTCTCCCGCGGCAGATTAGCCAGTGCTACCAGGAGCGGGTCCGGCATGTGCGCTAGGCGCTCGGTCGCCGTCTTGGTGTCCCGTATCAGGATGGTCCTGGCCTTGAAGTCGTAGTCGGGCCAATCCGCCCGCATAGCCTCGCTGATCCGCCGGCCGGTGGCGAACATATCCAGCGCCAAAGCCTTTATGAGGGGGCGAGCGTGGGCACAGAAGGCCATGATCCACTCCAAGGTGACCGGCGGCTTGATCTTCTTCTCGAACTTGAACCGCTCGATCCGGACAGGCGCGCACAGATCCTTTTCGGCGCAGTGGTTAATGATCGCCTGCGTCGGCGTGATGACTTGGCGGTTGCGCGTCGCCCCGCTCTCATTCGGATGAATGTCGATCGCGCTCTGCTTGATGTCGCCGCCGGTCATGTCCTTCACGAGCATCTCGGGTTTGCGTGCCTTCTTTGCCTTCTCGGACCAATAGGTGACGATGCGCCTCAGATAGAGTTGCTCCTGACGTGACTGGCCCTTGCCGGCCGCGAGGTAGTGGGCGACCGCCTGCGGGAACGTCAGGACCGCTTTCTCTCCATGGAGATGACGTTGCCAGTAGTCGGATTCGATCTTGGCGGCGATTTGCGCGGCGATCTCTTTGTTAGTTGTGCGAGTAGACCCGCGGAGTCGATCTCCAGGGAGGAGCGTCCCTTCGTAGTGCCAGACGCCATCGCGCTTCTTGAGCTTGAGGGGCATCGTTTCGCCTCCAAAATCGCCTCAACATCCTCCTTAGTAAGCCGCATCAGCCGCCCGCTGCCAATACAGGCATTGAGCCGCCGTGCGGTTTCCCGCACATCTCTTTCGGACCAGCCGTAGCTTTCGGCCAGCTCGCGGGGGGATACCGTGGGCGGAATGATGCTCATTCGGCGCCCCGCTGCTGCGGAAACAGTGCGGGCTCGGAACGGAAAAGATTTGGTACTGCCGATGCTTGCGGCTCAAGCCGGATCGGTTCGTCGGCCTTGAACTTGGTGCTTCGGCCGCGCAGCTCTCTGCAAACCTCGTTGAGGATTTCTGCGCCCGTCAACCGCAGCGCCAGCTCCGGCAGCACGGTGTGCAGCGGCGTTCTCTTCCCGGAAAGGCATCCTTTCCTCGCCGCAATGGCGCGAGCCTCGTCAGCCCACAGCAGCCCAAGCATCGCGTTGTAGGGCGCCTTATTCCGTTGCGGCCTAATGCTGTGCCACTGCGAGGGAACAATCCCTTCTTCTCCTACCACAATCTCGTTGTGGAAATAGGGCTTGTCGGGCGAGTCCTTCCACTTCGGCGCGATAGCGACCCAAAATTCAGGGAAGCAGTCGCGGAACACGCGGGCCTGCTTATCGAGCCTGGTCAGCACATCTTTGCTCGACTTGATCTCGACGCCGATCAGATCGTTCGGGCAGATAAAGGCGATATCGATGCGACACTCACCCGCAACCAGTTCGTGGAAAACGCGAGCACTCGGCCACCGCTTGCGGCCCCAAGCCTCGACGTGCTCGCGCATCAACAGTTCCTCGCTGGAGCGGTTAGTTGTCATTCGGCCGCTCCCTCGCGTTGTTGCGGAGAATGCTTCATCACTCGGCGGCCTCCGGCAAAACGAATTTCCCGCGCCAAGTCGCCCACGCGCGCGTCACGGCTTCAGTGCCGGGGAAAAGATCGTCCAGTTCATCGTCGGGGCGTGCCGCCGCCAGCTCGAGGGCCCAGTGAACGACGGCCTCAGGCTTGGCGCCGGTCAGGCCGCGCTTCAGTGTGACGCTCTCCTGAATCCAGTCCCGCATCACCAGACGCTTGCTGACGACGGGTTTGCGCGCCGGCTTGATGATGACGGGTTCCCAGGCGTAAGCCACGGGCACGTTGCGCTTAAAGGCCGCAAATCCCTTCACCCAGGAACACCAGCGGGCGCCTGTCTTGATGACCAGCGGGGCATATAGGGCAATGCTCTCCGGGGCCGCAGAGGCATGCAGCACCCAACCGGCATAGTCCGCCTCAAGCCGGTCCACCAGCTCGAGGTGGGTATTTGGATCGTCCCAATCGAGCGCGTTCGGGTGGTGCTCGGCGTAGAGTTTGCCGCAGCCGAAATAGGGAGGGTCAGCGTATCCGAGCTTCACCGGCCATCCTCCCGATGAAGCATTGTCGATGGATGCGCAAAGCTGCCGGCGCGCTGAAGCACCCAGACCCCGAACCGCGTGTCAGGATCGCACCAGGACAGCGGGAGAAGCATCAGGAGGCGGTAGCCGGTCCAATCGAGGAGGCGGTTCATCGCCCGCCCTCCGTGTCGCTGACGCGGGCAGGACAATCCTTGCAGTGCTCAGACGTCGGAATTGCCTTGAATTCCTTGCGCCAAGCCGAAAGCGATTGCCCGTCGAGCCCCCATGCTCCGAGATGGCAGCACTTTTGCTCTCGCTTCGTAAGCTGCTCGCTCATTTGCCGGCCTCCGAGCACTCAGCCGGAATGCGACAAGCATGAAGCGCGTTCGCGAGCTGCTTCCATCGTTCATGCGTGCCGCTGCGGGCGATCTCATCAACGAGGTTTTGCCCCGATTTTTGCAGTGACTCGATGATTTCGACTGCTCGCGTCATGCAGCGCAGAGCGCGATCGTGACTATTCCACGGGCCTCCAGCCTCAAAATTCCAATGGCGGAAGGCAAACAGTAGATCGTCAACCGACATCGGCCCGCCTGGCTTGTCGTTGACCACGGGACAGCTTCGAAGCGCATCCTCGGCCTGCCGCCGGATATGCAAGGCGATGTCCTTGAAGTTGCTTTCGCTAATCGATCTGGCAAACGCCAGGATCATCTTCAAGTGTTCGTCTGCGCTGAGCCCGGGAATGTTCGGAGCGCTATTGGCGAAAAGTTCGTTTGTCCCATCTTCGTCGCCAAGACGATTCAGGAAGGTTGCCCATGCCTCGGCCCAGCCATCCGCCATGGGGCCGTCTTTGAATGGGCACTCCTCGGCTTTGATGACCTTTATCGCGTTGGCCAGGCTGTTGTCACATCGCCCCGCAGATCGCGGCTCAGTGCTTGACTGCTGTGAGAGGGCGGCGTTCAACTTATCGAAGAACGGCAGGAATTTCCGCGCAAGCTCGTGTCGATAGTCGCGAACCATCCGTTGGTCTTCGTACTGTGGTGGTTCATTGATGAAGTTGAAAAGCTCTACAAGCTGTTCCTTGAGAGGCTCCAACGCCTCCATTTCCGCTGAGGGATGGGCGTAGAGGGCTCGGATTGGCGTTCCGTTGTCGCGAAGTTCTTGAATATCCTTCGGGTCTGGGTCCTTTAGATCGCACCACTTGCCACGGCTCTTCCAGAACCACTGCCACGCCACCACTTCCCCTGAACGAGAGCCGCCCAGTTCTGAATCCTTCGAGGGTGTGAGGGCGGCAGATCGAAGTGTCGTGATGATCGCGTCGGCTTCGTTGAGCGTAAAAGTGACATTCCGAACGTGTCCGGAAATTGGCAGCCATGAAGGCTCGATTTCCTCGATTCGGTTCGCTAGATAGAGCAGCAGGGCACGCTCCTCCCTTCGTCCTTCGACTGGCGGGGGAGGGGTGGGAGTAAGGGCCTTTATTGCGATCGTGCAGACCCGCGAAATATCTCGGGCCCGAGCATCGCCGATCAGGCGCGCGCTGCCGTCCCAATGGTCGGCGCAATTGCGTAGGTATGCCAGAACGGTGACAGCCTCTGCGTCATCTGTAGCAGCTTGGGCAGGAGCTACATCGACAGGGAGCTGGTCGCTCGTCCTCACGCCCTTGTTCGGGTTGACGTGATCCTGGCCGGCGTGCTGGCGGGATTGGGCGTTGCGAGCGCAACGTTCATTGTCTATGTCGGCTTCGCTTCTGAGGATGCCGGGGCGGGGATTGGTCATGACGTCACCGCCAAATCCCAGCGAGCGTCGCCGGTCGTGAGGTAACTGCGGAGGGCGGTGGCGGCTTGCGCGGGGGTGATGTTGGCCCAATTTCCAACGATTTTTGAGGGTGGGCAGAAAAGATTGTCCAGCGCATGCCCGTAGCGTGTGCCGATACCTTCCCCGCCAAGCGTCTCTGCGATTCCGCAGATACATCCAACCGTGCCGCAATCGCCCTTCGCAAAAACGAGACGCATGCTGAAACGGTTTATTGTCCCCATTTCCTCTCGCTCAGCAGCCTGGAAATGGCCGCGGTCGTGCACCAGCTTCCCTGTCTCAAGCAACACCAGCGTCTTGATCAGCGCATCCTTCTGCGGCTCTGTGATGTCGAGGTCTTCCGCCGTCTTGAAATTCTGTGCGAGCATTTCACTTCTCCTGTTGCGTCAAAGACGGTGATGCCTGACCGATAGGTGCAGACGCGGGTTCGGTGGTGCGGTGAAACACAAACCTGCTGGCCCTCCAGCCCTTGTCTCGCCCGCCGTTCTCAATCGTGATGTACCGCCCATGCAATTCACGGACGGGGTAGTCCTTCCCTTCGACAAGCAAGTCGGTCCATCTTGCGTCGATGCACTTCGCTAGGCCGTTGATCTTGAGGTCTTCGTCTTTCACTGCTCAGCCTCAAAGATTGGCTTCGATGTAGTCGGCGATCTCGTCGAAGGAGCGCCCAGCGTCATTCATGCCCGCCAGCTTCTGTTGCTGGCTTTCGTCGAGGCCAAAGCGGGCAAGTGCGAAAGGAGACAGATAAGACCGGCCCGCGTCGCGGACCTCGATCCCATCAAGTAGTCCTGCGTCACCAATCTCACCCCACTGAGTCCCCTGCGTGTCGCAAAGGACGCCAAGGCAGCAAAACGACGATCGGCGACCGACGCGAGAAATCAGTGACCCCGAGTCCTGCTCGTATCTCCCGCTCCGTAGCGCCTCAACCCACTTCGCTTTCAATTCAGCGTCCATCTCTTCTCTCCTCGTTAAAGGTCTCTGATCACCAGTCGTGACCGTGCTAATTTCTCGGTGGGAATGGTCTCAACCACCCCCACAGCTTTGCTAATCCCGGATTGCCGTAATGACCCTCAACCTCATCCCGCATCGTCTCGGTGACGGGCAGCGGCTTCGATTCCTCGAATGCCTGAATGACAAGTTGTGAGACCCGTTCCCGATAGAGAGCGGGCATCTGATCGGCCAGCGCCTTGGCCTTGAAATAATCCAAGCCAGCCTCGGTGAATGTCTCGTTGCCGGGCAGGGCGGATTCGTAGAACTCCGGGCTGAATGGGTTTTTGAGGGGGTCCGGTGTCGTCATGCTGTCCTCATGTTCGCTCGCAAGATTCCGTCCGCGATTTCGTCATCGCCGGTTGCTGCGTAGAGCGAGAGCGCAAGGCCGAATGGGTCAATTCCCATGCTGGCCCACCATCGAAGCTCTGCCGTGATCGGGTCGAAATGTGTGGTGGGCGCTTTGCAATAGGCGTGCTGTTCGTTGTGATGCGCTCGGCATAGCGGGACCGTCCACTTGTCGGAGGCCTTCTCGCCGCCGCCTGTCTCTCGTTTTCCGTAGACAGGGTTTGCCGATCGGATGTGAGCCGGGTCCGGACCTGGGGCGCCGCAAATGCAGCAACGCAAGGAGCGAATGAACGCCAGATGATTGTTGTCCCGTTCGCGGGGGCGCTTCTGTTTTGTTGAAGCTACAGAGAAAGCCGTGGCGGGGCGTATGATGCGTTGTGCGGTCACAGTTGAATTGCCTTCCAAGCCTGGAATTGATTATCCAGCGACTGCCAAACCGCCTTGGCGGCCGGGTTCGAATTGAAATGAGCGCGGGAGTTCACCTTGCAATGCGCTCTGACGAAGGATGCTGCGTTGTCCGCGCTTCCTTCCTCCCTCATGTTCATCTCTTCCCTCAGGAAGGCCCAGAAGATCGGCTCCGCGCACCGGATGCCCGCTTGCGCGGACGGCAACAGCTCGCGCCAGTTCTTGCTCTGCTTGCCTTCGGGAGCGTCCGTGATCGGTTCTCGAAGAGGGGCAATCCCAAACCATCGCTCATTTGCTGCGTTGGGCATGCCACCAAGGATATCCAGAACTTCATTTGAATCCGCCAGCGGCACTTCAAAGATGACCTGCACGACAGCGCGCGTTTTCACGAGCTTGAAGTCGCTGTAAGTCGCTTTGAATGCCACTGGCGAGTTCATGGCGGGCCTCAGAACGGCACGTCGTCGTTGAGCTGCGTGTCGCTGATGCCGCCGGTCTGCCGGCCGGTCGTGATCGGATCATCGCGCCGGGGCTGGGCCTCGCGATTATCCTTCGCGGTCGGGACACGGCAGCGCAGACCATCCACGGGCTTGCCCTGGTACTCAGTCTTGATCGCAAACAGGATCAGCGGCTGCTCGTACCAATCATCGGTATCGTCGCCGTAGTGGTCGCCGATAGTGTTGGCATTGGTCTTGTTGAGGACCATGCCCTTTTCTTTGCCCTTGAAGTACAGAACCAGCTTCTTGTCCTGTCCGATCTCTTCACGCTCGACGCGGCCCATGGTGACGCGAATTTCCCGCCCTCCAAGGTCGGAGGCCTTCAGGTATTGACTCGGAAATTCTTCGGAAATTTTCATGTTGGTTCTTTCAGTGTGTTGCGGAATGATTTGAGTTCTTCGTAGAGTTCGAGGCCGGGCGATGTGTCCGGGCTCAGTTGCAGGGTTTCTCGGTTCTGCTTTTCTCCTTTCCACCAATCGACCAACTCTTGATCGGTCTTCGCCAGCTTCATGACCGCGACAGCGGCCTCTACGTACTTGTCTTGAACGCTCACAGGCCGTTGTCTTTTTGGCCCTCGCGGCGCTTCACGAACATCGGGCAGAAGCCGCCGTTAATTCCTACGCAACGCATGTACGGCTCCTTATCGATCCAGGCTGTCGGCGCCACGGGTGACAGCCCTTCCAGCCTGGGGAATTTCACGCACACCCAGCGAGCCGGACCTTGCTTGCGCGTTTCCGCGTGCACGTTGTCGCAGTTCTCGCAGGGGGTGGGGATCATCGGCGGTAGACCACATGCGGAGCATTCCGCCGGTCGTACTCGTCCAACAAAGCCTTGAGGCCGAATACTGCTTCTCGAATGTCATGGATTTCACGAGGGCCGAACTCATGACGCCGCATCGGGTCTTTCATCCAGACATCGCAAACATCAGCCGCGTTGGCGCGAATGCCGTAGGTCATATTGCCAAGGTCGCCCATATCAGGAGCCTCCCAATCAAAACGCTTCCAAGTACTGTGGCGGCAATCGCGAGAAAGACGTTGGCATCACACATGTACGCAAATCCCGTTCACTGACTAACTCTTCGATCTCGCTCATCAGCGCCGTGTATTCTGGCGGCTGCATGAAAACTGAGAGGTGAGCATTGGCGATCGCTACGCCGGATTGATCGCGGTAGGCTTGCCAAAGGGAGACGATCTCTTCGTCGCGGGGCTGCATGGCAGTCACTCCGCGGCTTCGCGTTGCTGCTCGTCGTCACGCAGAAGCGGATGCGTGACGCGGGTTTGCGCATGAGCAACGGCGCGCTCGTAATCCCCACGCACCCTCCCGAGGCCAAGGCTTTCGGCAAGGAAGCCGCCGACAAGGCCCTGCATGGTGCGGGAGCCGGAGGAAGGCGCTTTCGAGAGCGCGTTCACGTTCAGTTTGCGGGCCTGCCAGTCGGGCGCCCAACCATTGATGCGGAAAGGTTGGCTCGCAGCATTGGCCTGTCCGGAAATTCCGCGCTTAAGGCTTGGTTTCGCCATCCCCGTTACTCCGCCGCCGAGTAGTGCTTGCGCAGATCGCGCTGGTGGTCGAAACGAGCGGACTGATGGTCGAACTCGGGGACATCGGGAAAGACGCGAACCTGCGCTTCTGCGATCAGCTCATCCTTCACGTCCCGAGGGGCGTCGTTCATCGTGATGTGGTGGATGAAGTCGATCTCGTCGGCGCGATATTCACCGGAACGGATGCGGTCGATTACTTCGCGCCGGGTAACCTCCGGATCGACGATGGCTTCCCGGCCGCCGACTGCAACGCGGATGCCATCCACATAGCGCGGGCCGTAGCTGAGCATTACGACGTAGTAGGAGAAGGTGACGGTTCGGACTGACATTGGCTCGTCTCTGTTTCTATGGATGGGTGGTGGGGCGGCTTAGTGAGCCGCCTTCCTCTTGCGAGCGGGCTTGTTGGCCTGCTCCATGTTCCAGTCGATGATCTGCTGGACGTTGGCTTCGATGTGAGCCCGGACTTCCTCGTCCGACATGCCGCAGCCGGTGATCGTCAGGATGTCGTGGTGATTGTGAGCCGGGTGGTTCTGGATTTGGCAGAGCGCTTCCAGAAGGTCTTTGCGGGTTTCGGTGATGGCCATGTGGTGCTCCCCTGATTTGGTGAGAGCACGATAACTTAGGTTATGATAACCGTCAATAAGAAAAGTTATCGGAGCAGAAAAAAGTTATGATGCGACGCACAATTCGGCGTGCCTAGGCGATTTACTGCGTGCTTTGGTTGTGGTTTTTGGTTGTTGCCCGAAGCCACGGGCGGAGGATTCGGGTGATGAGAGGTCTTCTCGCGGGCTTGTTCTTGCCGATCTTGCTGTGCGGCTGCCTAGCCGCGCGTGCGCCCAATTCCTCAGGCTTTACGGTCGAACAACAGGCCATGTTCGATTTTGGCATTTCTCAGGGGCTCTCCAAGGAAAAGGCAACTCTGTTGGCCGTGAGTCCGGTCGCGCGGCAGTTATATTTTGATGATCAGAAGTGCCAATCCTATGGGGCAAAACCCGGCTCAGACGCCTACGTAGCTTGCCGGGCCCAGTTAGAGGCCGGCCAAAACAAGCCGCCCGTAGTCGTGCAGGCGCCCGCAGCCGCCGCCACGCATTGCACCTCCATGCCGCTTGGCGGGGGAATGGTCTCTACGAATTGTTATTAGATTATCTCCGGGCGAATTTGCCGGTTACCCTGTGGGCGACTGTCCATTCCTTTTTGGACAGCGAGAAATCGGCCGCGACCCCTTCCGGCGGGTTATGCTGGGTCACCAACCATCGATCGCTCGTGGCTCTGCGGAGCTGCTTGATGGTCGCCCGGGCCTCGCCGTCCTTTTCCGCGTAGAAAATGTAGACCTCGCCAGGTATGACCGGCATTGACGGCTCGACTATCGCCATTTCCCCGGCCTTGTATTCAGGCTCCATCGACGAGCCAGTAATCAGGAGGCCATAGGCGTCCCGAACGTGGATCAGGTGGGTGGGGCGAGGAACGAAATCCACGGGCTCAGGCGAGCGGACGATCTCGCCGGGCCCGCCTTCTGCCGATGCGTAGATTTTGAAATCCGGCCGGCCAGTGGTCTGGAACGGAGGAGGGGGCTCCTCAACCATCTGGCTGTTCAGCGACGAATCCAGCTCGGCTAGATCCAGCCCAAGGAGTTGAGCAATTTTCGGCAGGAACTTGGTTTGGTTGGTGGCGCCGTCCTCAATCTTCTTGACGGCCGGCTGCGAAATGCCGATCCGGTCCCCCAGTTCCTTTTGGGACCAGCCCTTCTTTTTGCGCGCTTCTCTGATGATTCCACCGGGTTCCATACCCGTGGACGGTATAACGTTAGTTATATCGAGTCTCGATAACATTGGTTCTTGACTTTCCCATAACCCCGGTTATGAATAATGGTTATGGGAAGCAATCTCATAGAACGCGCTATCGAACTCGCCGGCGGCTCCGAGGCCAAGCTGGCAAGCAAGACTGGGCTGTCTCAGCCCTTGATCAACAAGGCCAAGAAATCCGGGCGTGCAGGCCCGAAGCTGGCTTTGGCGATCGACGACTTCACGAAAGGCGAGATTTCGAAGTCAGCCCTGCGTCCTGATCTGTGGACGCCAGCCGACAATCCCTCAAGCGAGGGCACGAACACCTCCCACGAAGTTGGGGTCGCCTGATGTCAGCTCATCAAGCGATGCAATGGATGTCGCCTGATCATTTCCATCAGCTCGGGATCGGCCGCCTTCATGGCGCCCTCTATCGAGCGGCCCAGGTAAGACGACGGCATCGTAATGCGAACGGTCGGGTGAATGATTCCGTTGTGACAGCGCACGGCGAGACAGGTCAGAACGCCGTTCGCAATTTGATGTTGCTCGAACCAATCGACGAAAATCTCCGGAACATCCACGTCCCGGGGCCCCCGCATTACCATTCCCATTTCCGCACTTCCCCAGCGCTTGTACGGATGGTCGCCGCCCGCATCCGAAGGTTGAGCGGGATAATGTGGCAGACAATGTTCGCGCTGTCATCAAAAACCCGACGCGATTGTGACCGCAAAATGACGGATACAGTTCCGTGTGTTGTTCATCGTGCATTGTCTCGCATTGAAACACACATGCAGTTCGTGCCGCGCCTCGTTGACGCAGATCAACAAAGTGGTGCGGCATGACGAGGCGTTTGGACCATTCCCACCGAACAAGTTGCGCCGTCACGACTGGTGATCCGAGAGGGGAGATTGCTGCATGACTATTCTGACGATGCCCTTTGGAGACGGCGCGCTTCGAAACTGGCCGATTTCTCGAATGATCGATGAGATCGCGGCATCGCGCGTCAGTCTCAAAGCTGCGGTTCTCGCGAGCGATTGGAATCGGGCGCAATCATTGGCGTCAAAGATCATCGGACTTCGCATCGCCTCTGGTGAAATCGCGGTACAGCTCAAGGACCCGCCGAAGTGACCCACTGGCGCTCCATCAGAAAAGAGACGAGCGGTCCGGCGTCGGGGGCACAACCACCGGACCGCTCTCGCATCGGCACGACGCAATACATTCATGCCGACCAAAACATCATTCCGTTCCTCCCGAGGGAGAGCCGTGCACAGGCGGCGCCCTCCAACTTGGGCGCGGCTTCACAGCCCGCCTCTTTTATTCAAGCGTTGATCGACGGAGCCGCCCTCGCTGTCGGGCTTCTGTTCATCGTTGCGCTCGCGTCCAGCGTTCCACTCGCAATCCTCGTCATGATCCTGGCGACCTGAGGTGAGCTGCGCCTGTGTTCGCAGGCGGTTGATAATAAGTGCGGCGTGAAAGCCGATCGATCCAAAGGCCATTTGTCCCACATCGTTATGGAGTTGCGTCATGGGTGAGAAACTGAAGCTCAACCGTTGGGAGGGAAACCAGAACACTCCCAAAACCGTTGGGAGGACGTCATGAGCGACCTTGTTCTGGCGTCGGAACTACTGCGTGAACTGTCGGAGCCATGGGCTTCTGGCGAGCGGATCAAGAGCGTCATTGACCGCACGGCGCGGATGGCTCGGCTTCAATACTGGAGGACGTTTGACCTCTGGTACCGCAAAGCAAGAACAGTCGAGGAATATGAACTCGACCAGATCAGGGAAGCGTTGCGCATCAAGAACGAAAGGGCAGCGCGGAATGAACTACAGCAAGCGAAACTCATCCTCGCGAGGTTGGAGGCGAGGCTTAATTCGGGCGATACGGACTTCTATCGCGCGGATATTGACGGCCTGCGGGAGGCGACTTCTCGAATGGGCGGAAGCAATTCTGCCGGACGACGATAGGGGAGGGTGAGATGAGCAAGAGCCTGCCAATGGATTTGACGAAGCTGATTTTCGAGCACGAGCCAGAACTTCTGGCGTGCGACATCGATGCGACGGCAAGGGCGGTCAACTCGGTTGCGGCTGTTCTGGGATGCTTGATGGCGACCATCCTGGTTACTGAGCCGCACGATTACGAGGAGGCAATGCAGCGAGTCTTCAGGGTTATGCATGAATCCGCGAGCAAGACCGCTCTGAAGGCTCTCGAAACGCAACCAATGACCGCTCAGTGAAGTAACCCGCCGCCCGACATCACGAAGCGCGGCAAACCTAGGAGACGGGGTAGGGAATGGGAATCGACTTCTGGACTGACGAGCGCATAGCCACGCTTAAACGGCTATGGGCTGAAGGAGAATCGTCAACAGACATCGCAGCCAAACTGCGATGCACCCGTAACTCCGTACTCGGCAAGCTCTACAGGCTCCGCGAGCCCCAGCCCATGGTCAAGAAGCGGGGCGGCCCACGCAATCGCGTCTATACCCGCCAGCCGGCCGAGATCACCAGGGCCAACGCGAGGCTCCGGCAGGATCGCTATCGGGCCAAGCGCAAACAGTCGCTCAGCACCAAGCGCGGCGTCCGAGCAATGTTCCTCGCCAGCGGCGCCAGCCGAACGTCTGCCGAATACCGCAAGCATCTTCCCCTTATGCCTGAGATGACCAAGGGCGAGTTGCGGGCGATGTTGGCTCAGGCAGTGCAGAACACGGCGAGGCTGTCATGAAGGGATACAAACTCGTTCGTTCCGTCATGGCCGAGCACAGGCTTGGCGAAGAAGACTTCTTCAAGTCGAAGCGGCAAGAGCATCTGTCCGCCAGGATCGATGCCATCAAGCGCCTGAAGGCCGCGGGCCTAAATCATTGTGAAATCGCGCTCGTGATGCGTCGAGATCGCAGCACCGTGCGGTACTGGCTTAAGCCGGATATGCGAGCGCGGAAGATTTACCGGGTTGCGACCTCGCGCAGGCGATCGACTTCACCCGAAGCGCCGCTTGCGGTCCCCCCGTTTGTCCAACAGGGTATTTCGCCATGACCCTTTACCAGACCATCACCCGACTAAAGCGGTTACCTCGTCATCACCGGATAGCACATTTGCGATCGATCATCCTTGATCTTCCAGTGCGTTCCATCCGCCGGCAAGAACTTGAGCATTTGTTGCGGGATGAAATGACGGCGCAGCTCCGGAAGGAGAATAGGGCGGCATGAGCACCGTTCTTCGCCTTCCATTCCCGCCCTCGACGAATAACCTCTTCATCAACGTGAAGAAGGGCCGGATTCGCTCGCAGCGATATGATTACTGGCTGATGGAAGCTAGGGTGGATCTGTTGCGCCAGCGGCCGGCTAAGGTGGGCGGGCCGGTCAATCTCACCCTTGAGTTCAAGGAGCCTGACAAGCGGCTGCGCGACCTCGACAACCTCGCCAAGGCCCCTTTGGATTTCCTTGTATCCCATGGACTGATCGAGGCCGACAACAACTCAGTAGTCCGTAAGATCAATCTGGCTTGGTCCGATGAAGTAGAGGGCTGCCGGATTACGATTGAACCTTTGTTCTCAGTTGCGTCTGCGTCAGCATCACAGGCATCACCAGACGGGCAGGACCATGAACAAGCGGCATTACATATACGTCATCGGGCGTGAAGAGGGGCCGGTAAAGGTCGGCATTACGTCCTCGCCGGGGGGCAGGCTATCGACCATCCAAACCGGGTGCCCATTCCGGGTCGAAATCCTGCATCTGCGGGAGTGCCGCGATCGCAACGATGCCCTCCGTCATGAGCAGATATTCCATGATGTCCACAGCGGCACGAGATTGGCCGGCGAGTGGTTCGACATGGAGGCCGATCTAGCGATCGAGAGCGTGGACTGTGATTTCGAGTTTCAGGAGTATTTCGAGAATGAAGCGCGGCTCGAAAGGATGGCTGCCGAACTGAATATCTGGCCTTGGGCGGGGGAAGTCTTTGAGCATCACGCCTAAGAACTGGGGGGAATTCCAGCACTACAAGGACCGCTCGCCAGCCTGGATCAAGTTGCATCGCGGCCTGCTGGATAACTTCGACTACCACCGCTTGCCGGTCGCTAGCAGAGCGCTAGCGCCGATGTTGTGGCTGCTAGCGAGTGAGTACGAGGATGGTGTCATCACCGCCTCGATGGAGGAAATGGCGTTTCGGTTCCGGGTTTCGCCGGCTGAGCTGCGGAGCGCCATAAAGCCTTTGATTGATTCAGGTTTCTTCCTTGATAGCGAAGCGCTAGCAGACTGCAAGCGCGATGCTAGCCTAGAGAAAGAGGGAGAGAAGAGGAGAGAAGAGAGAGACGCGCGCGCGGACGATTGGCCTTCTGACTTCAGGGAAAAGTTTTGGGCTGAGTATCCCCACAGGGTCGGGAAGTCGGCTGCGATCCAGAAGCTGGAAGCCGTCCGCAAGCGCGGCGTTGAGTGGGCGCTCGTCATGGGCGGGCTGCGAACCTACGTGCGGACCAAACCGAAAGACCGGCAATGGTGTAATCCGGCAACCTGGCTGCACCAGGATCGCTGGTTGGATCAGCCGGCGGATGCCAGCCCGGCCTTCGTGCCGTCCGAGCGGCAAACGCCGGAGCAGGCTGTTGCGCAGTTTGCCAAGCTGGGAAGTTGGTCGCGGCATTCGCCATTCACCGATGTTTCCCAAGTGCCAGTTGAGTTGCTTACCAAGCACGGCCTTTTGCCTGACGGGCGAAAGATAGCATCACAGGGGCACTGAAATGAACGCACAAATCCGCCGCCGACGTGGCAAGCCCTTCAACCCCGCCCACGACCGCAGGGCCACTGAGTTCAATCGTGGAATAGGAAAGCATGTCCAGCCTATTGAAGTAGACGATCCAATGGAGCTTGGGGGGAGATTGATTGTCATGCGGTCAACACGAGATGACCCGTTGGGGGATTTTCATTCGAGGAAGCATATCGACGAGGCGCAGTACGAAGGGGGCAGGGCCTTTCAGAAGGATTTCGAGATTGCCGAGCGCGGGCCGCGTGCGATCGATCCTTCCAAAGAGGCGGTTGATGGCGGACGGATTCCAGAACCCATCACAGAGCGCCAGCGGCGGGCAACCAAGCGTTTGGCGCGGGCACATTGGGAATTAGGCGTGGACGGCTCTGCGCTCATGAGCGACTTCCTAATCAGCGGCAGGACGATGGCGCAGATTGCCGAGCGCCGCGGGCTGAAGGGGCGAGCTTGGGACGAGTATTTCGGCAAGCGCGTGCGGGAATGTTTGCATTGTCTTGCGCGGGTGTATGGGTTTGCAACTGAGAAAACCGGGAAGCAGAGAATTCAAGTTATGCCTGAAAACATTGGCTAACTTGCATTTTCTTGTATCAGATTTTTACGAAATGTGCTAGGAAAAACAGAGGAGAATGCGATGACTAGATGCGAAAATTGCGGTCACGATTTCTATGCTTTTCTCCGCAAGCGCTGCCCTCGATGTGGCGCGGGGATTGGGGCGGCGCCCGCCGCGTCGCCTGTAAACTCTGCATTGAGCGCGAGGGATGATGATGGCTTCGATCACACCGGGTTTGCAATCGGCATGATGACCGGCATTCCCCTGAGCCCATCGCGCGGGGTTAGCATCGGAGCGGCGCTGGGGGCTGCGCTGCACACTGACCCGGCGCGTTCACATCATGTGCCCGACCCCGCGCCATCTCCGTCGTATGACCCGCCAGCGCCGTCCAGCAGCCACGACAGCGGCTCTTCATGGTCGTCGTCAAGCTATGACAGTGGTAGCAGCAGTAGCTACGACAGCGGAAGCAGCAGTTCGTCCAGCTTTGATTCCGGCGGCGGTAGTTTTTAGAGTTGAGCACCATACACCTCTGTATGTTTCGCTTGACACCGGGGGTAACAGGCCTTACAGAGGTCATTGTCGCAAGTGATTTGCCTGCGACACTTCCGAGCCCGCCCGAGAAATCGCGGCGGGTTTCGTGTTTTTCAGAGTTCGGGCGGACATTGGCAACCAACGCGCTTCCCCAAAACCCCTGCCGGCCCTAGGTGCCGAGAGCGCTGTATATGCTGATGATCCGCCCGGAACAGGTTGTCGGAACGCCTCTCACGGCTCATGACCGCGATGCTACCGGCTTATGACTGGGTATCCCGTGTAGGGCTATGTCCAGTCGCCCCCGCGAACAAAACCGAGACCGCTTGGGTTGATCGCCAAGAAGGACGGGACAACGGCGCGGGATACTGTTTCACCGAGCCACCGAGCCACCGTGGCTCCGCAATACCTATCGGTAAAGGATGGGGACCACTACCAGCGGAATGCTCGGAGGCATGGCCACTGGTGATCAGACAGAGGAGTTTGACGCGCCATGAGTGAGATCAACTCCTTTCGCGGGCTGGCTCAAGCGGTGAGGTCGGCGTATGTCGGGAAGGTGCAGCCCGATCCGAAATATGATTTCGTTCCGCCGCTGCCGAGCGATGGCCCGTGCGGAACAAAGCTTGGCTCTCAGTGTGGAGAGTGCGGCGCGAAATTCGATTACGGCAAGGCCTACGGCTTTGTCTGCGGCAATCAGCGCTGTCCCGTTCAAATGAAGCCGACGTGTTGAGGCATGGACTACCTATACGTTGCCATCATCTGCGCGCTTATCCTTGCCCTCGGCGAGGGGATTCGCTGGTTCTGTGAGCGGCAGACCTATCGCCTTAGCGCCAGCATTCTGTTTTTGAATCGCGAGATCGAGCGGTACCAAGACGATGGTGAGGCATCGGAATTGCGGGGTGACCGATGACTCTCAACGCGAATTCTCTGGTGCGGTGAAACATGGGCGAACTACTTCAACTCCGTGATTATCAATCCAAAGCAGCATCAGAGAGAGCCCGACAAGCTCTTGAAGAGCAGAACAAGATCAACGAGACAATCGGGCAAGCCTTTCACAACATTCCTGTATTTGGATATCACGACGGCATTGATGGGTTGCCGTACACTGCACCAGACAAAGACCCGGCTTAGTGCTTTCCTCCAACTTCTTCGTCGAGTTCAACCGCTCGCTTGCTGAAGCCGTAATCGACATCAACGAGATCAACCGCATGGGCATCTTCGATCTGCGTAAAAGGCTGGCTGACATCCCCGGCGGGTCATCTCTGACCATGGGGTATGGCGCTGGCGGCAGAAGCCAAATCTTCAACATCGGCGATCGATCAGTAGAGGTTGGCCCGACCGCAGGAGAGGCTGAAATCCGCGCTGCGCTGGCGAGCCCGTTTCTCGAGACTAAAAAAAAAGAACAGAGCCAATGAGCATATCCGGATATCAGCCCGGCGCCATCCGAGAGCGGCTACAGGCCATCAAGGAGCGTGGCCGTCAAAGGCGAGATGAAGCTATTTCAAAGCTCAAGGACGCCGGCAAGAAGCACGAGGAAGTGAGCGCAGAGATCGAGCGGGTGGCCGGGCAGCTTGAGAAGGAAGCGGACGATGCTCTCCAGGAATTTGCCGAGTTCAGCAACGGCGGGCCGGCGTAACGAGCCATGGCTGAGCGTGGTCGAACTGCCGGTTTCCGCATGTCGGACGAGCACCGGGTTAAAATCCAAAACTCCAACATTCTCAGCGCCCTTATCGCTCACGCTTGTGGCGAAAGAGAGATGAGCGCCACCCAAGTATCTGCCGGGCTTGGCCTTTTGAAAAAGGTCATGCCGGACCTCGCGGCAACCCAGATCAGCGGCGACGACGAAAACCCGCTAAACGTCATTCACAAAATCGCCCGTGTCATCACGAACCCTGGAAATCCCGACAGCTAAGGTCTTCGAGCCGCTATTGCACCCCGCCCGTTACAAGGGGGCGCACGGCGGACGCGGCTCTGGGAAATCTCACTTCTTCGCTGGTCTAAGTGTTGAAGACGGCCTGAGAATGCCGGGTGAGTGCGGGGAAGGCCTCCGCATGGTCTGTATCCGCGAGGTGATGAAAGACCTCAAGGACTCGGCCAAGCTCCTGATTGAGGACAAGCTACAGCAATTCGGCCTTGGCGAGGCTGACGGTTTCAGGGTCTTCAAGGACGTAATCCAGACCCCTAAGGATGGCGTTATCATCTTCCGGGGCATGCAGGACTACACGGCGGAATCGATCAAGTCGCTGGAAGGTTTCCATCGATCCTGGATTGAGGAAGCCCAGACGCTGACGGCGCGAAGCCTGATGATGTTGCGCCCGACCATCCGCAAGGAAGGATCGGAGATCTGGGCCAGTTGGAACCCGCGGCGCAAGTCCGACGCGATCGACGACTTCCTGAGGGCCAACAAGCCGGGCAATGCTCAGGTTGTCCAAGCCAATTGGAAAGACAATCCGTGGTTTCCGAGCGTTCTTGATGAGGAGCGCAAGCATGATCTGGCGGCATATCCAGAGCGCTACGATCATGTGTGGGAGGGCGGCTATGCGACAGCCTTCGAGGGCGCATACTTCGCCAAACTGCTTGCTGAAGCCAAGGCAAAAGGAAGGATAGGGCGTGTCGAGGCCGATCCTCTACTGCCTTTGCGGGCTTTCATTGATATCGGCGGCTCTGGCGCTAACG
Source organism: Bradyrhizobium lablabi (assembly GCF_018129385.1). Classification (GTDB taxonomy): domain Bacteria; phylum Pseudomonadota; class Alphaproteobacteria; order Rhizobiales; family Xanthobacteraceae; genus Bradyrhizobium; species Bradyrhizobium lablabi_C. Next base: position 384,800 of record NZ_JAFCLN010000004.1, on the reverse strand, counting down.
CTGACGCTTTCACCATCTGGATTGTCCAGTGGGTCGGACAGGAAATTCGAGTCCTCGACTACTACGAGTCTGTCGGACAGGTTTTGGCCTATCACGTCGCTTGGTTGCGTGAACGAGGATATCAAAAAGCCATTCTGTATCTACCGCACGATGGCGTTAACGAGAATAACGTCACCGGCAAGCGTTACGAGGACCACTTACGCGAAGCCGGTTTCACCGTTGAACCGCCCGTTAAGAACCAGGGCCGTGGCGCCGCGGCAATGCGCATTGAAGCCGTGCGCAGGCTCGGCCCCAAGATGTGGTTCAACGAGGCAACCACTGAAGCTGGTCGTGACGCACTAGGCTTCTATCACGAGAAGAAAGACGAGCAGCGGAATGTCGGACTTGGGCCTGAGCATGACTGGTCGAGCCATGCGGCGGATGCGTTCGGTCTGATGGCAATTTGCTATCAGGAGCCCAGCGCCAGTGCGGCGTTTAACCGAACGATCCAATACGCCAACGCGGGCTGGCGCTGATGGCTAAAATGCCGCTGTCCGACCTCAAGGCCATGCTCGGCGCCCAAAAGGCGGATGCGCTTGCTGCCATGTCTGCTGCCCAGCTCGCAGAAGAGCGGGCCGATGCGATGGATTATTACCTCGGCGACATGCGCAAGGACATGCCGGCGCAAGAGGGGCGGTCCCGGACGGTATCAACGGACGTCGCCGATACCGTTGAAGGCCTGATGCCGAACCTGATGGATATTTTTGCAGGCTCGGACGAGGTTGTCAGGTTTGAGCCGGTTGGTCCCGAGGACGAGGAGGCGGCGCAGCAGGAAACCGACTACGTGAACCATGTGTTCATGCAGAACAACCCGGGCTTTATGGTGCTGTATTCCTTCATCAAGGATGCCTTGTTGTCCAAGGTTGGCATTGTCAAAATTTGGTGGGAAGAGCGCGAGGAAGAGCAGCGCGAGACCTATCGAGACCTGACGGAAGAGCAGTATTTGACCTTGGCGCAGACGGTCGCAGACTCTAACGGAGCGCTGGAGATCGTGGAGCATACGGCCAAGCCGATGACTGAGGCGGCTTACTGATGGACGCTTTAGCGCCCGCCGCACAAGTCGCGCCCATGCTGCACGACGTCACGGTCGTCACGACCAAGAAATATTCGTGCGCTAAGGTTATGGGCGTGCCCCCCGAGGAGTTCGGGATCGAGCGCGGCGCCAGGAACGTCAAGGACTCGAATTACTGCTTCCACGAGGTTGTCACCAAGACCGAAGCGCAATTGATCGCGGAAGGGTTTGACGAGGCCCAGATTCGTGGCTTGCAGGCCTATGTCGGCAACAACGACATCGAGACCACGGCACGCGACACGGCGCAGGAGAATCTAGGGGCAGGTAGCTCCACCGCCAACCCATCCGCCCGCTTCGTCAAGATCACCGAGCACTATGTTCGGATGGATTACGAGGGCAACGGCAAGCCCGGACTGTACCAGGTCATTACCGGGGGCGAGCAGGGCGAAATACTCCGCAAGGACGGCAAGGAGTGCGTAACTCAGTACGACGCCGTTCCGTTCGCGGCGACAACGCCGGTCCCGATGACGCATCGGTTCTTTGGCCGGTCGATTGCCGATCTTGTAATGCCCCTGCAAAGGGAAAAGACGGCGCTCAAGCGCGCGGCGCTGGATAACCTGTATCTGCACAACAATCCGAGGGTCGAGGTTGCAGAGGCCAACGCTGGTCCTAATACTCTTGATGACCTCCTGGTTTCTCGGCCCGGCGGCGTTGTGCGTACTAAGACTGCTGGCGGGCTGAATTGGCAGGTCGTGCCCGACATCACGTCATCGATCTATCCGATGATGCAGTACCTGGATGCCGAGCTGGAAACCCGCACGGGCCTTTCCAAGCAGACACAGGGCATCGACGCGGACGCCTTGCAGAACCAGAGCGCGACGGCGGTTGCGCAGGTGTTCAGTGCATCTCAAATGCGGGTGAAGCTGATTGCGCGCATTATGGCTGAGGGCGTGCGGGATATCTTCTCGCTGCTGCACGGCACGATTCGCAAGCACGGCCAGCAAGCGCAGACCGTTCGGCTCCGCAATACATGGGTCAACGTCGATCCGCGGAACTGGAAAACGCGCGACGACATGACCATCAATGTCGGCCTTGGGACTGGCGGCAAAGCGCAGCAGTTTGCCCAGCAGATGGCGCTGGCCAATGTGCAGAAGGAGATCGTGGCCGCCGGCAAGACCAACCTGGTTGGGGATCGTGAGCTTTACAACACGGCCGCCGAATTGACCAAGATCATGGGTCACAAGAACCCGGATAAGTTCTTCAAGGACCCGGATGCGAAAGACCCGCAAACAGGTCAGTTGCTCAATCCGCCGCCGCCGCCGCCAGTTCCAGAGGCTGTGCAGGTCGCACAAATGAAGGCGCAGACCGACCAGCAGAACATGGCGGTTCAGGCTCAGCTTGATGAGCGGGCGGATCAGCGCAAGGCCCAGATTGAGGCGACGCAGGCCGAGGCCGACATTGCGACGCAGAACCGCAAGACCGAAGCCGAGATGATTCAATCTCAGCAGGAGTTCCAGCTTAAGAAGGAGCTTGCGCTGCTTGAGTTCGAGTTGCAGCGCCAGCTTGAGACCGAGAAGCTGAACATGCAGCGCGAGATGCACCAGCAGCAGATGGCGCAGAACGCAGAGCAGCACCGCCAGCAGATGGAGGCGGGCGTATTCAAGACCGTGCAGGGCCAAGAAGCGCATAACCAGAAGATGGAATTGGCAGACAAGGCAGCCAAGGCCAAGCCGAAAGGCGACAAGTGAGCGAAGAAGCCCTCTCCAAGGCACAGGCGAAGGCCACCAGAGCGCAGCGCCTGCTTGATGATGAATTGCTGGTCGAAGCCTTCAAGGGGCTGGAAACGTCCTATACGAGCGCATGGCGCAATACCACGATTGACGATGTATCGGGCCGGGAAAAGCTATTCCTCGCCATCAACATCGTCGGCAAGGTCCGCGATCACCTCAACAAGGTGGTGAGCGACGGAAAGCTGGCAGCGGCTGAATTGAAGGCCCTTGCCGAAACCGCAGAGCGCAAACGCCTGTTCGGGCGGCGCTAACACAAGGAAAATCGATGTCTGACGTAGCCGGCGCTCCCGTCGCGGAAGCGGCGCCCGCCCCCATTGCTGTCATCACTCCCGCCGCCGATACCGGCGCAGACCTTTCCATTTCACAGGCCGCGCGAGCCCTCGCAACGGCCCGGCACAAGCCGAAAGAACCCGCTCCCGTCGAGCCCAAGGCTCCGGTTGAGCAACCCGAATTGGCGCAAGCCAACAGCGACCCGGCAACGGACCCCGCTGAAGTAACCAAGGCGAACGAACCGGCAGAACTGCCGCCCATCGAGCCGCCGAGGTCTTGGACGCAGGCAGAAAAGGAACGTTTCCAGTCCTTGCCTCGCGAGACGCAGGAATACCTGCACACTCGCGAACAGGAGAGGGAGCGTGAGTTTCGCCGAGGTCAGAACGAAGTCGCTGAACAGCGCAAGGCCGTCGAGGCCGAACGCCAGAAAGCGGATGAAGCAAGGCAACAGTACGAGGCCAAGCTCCCGGCCTTGATGCAGGCGCTGCATGACGCCAGCCCGTTCGCCGACATCAAGTCAATGGCAGACGTGGAAAGGATGCAGGCGGAAGACCCGTTCCGCTTCCAGCAGTTCCAGGTTTACCAGTGGAAGATGCAGGGCGTGCAGGCCGAGCTGCAGCAGGCCGAGCAGCGCAAGACGACCGAAGCGCAGACCAAATGGAACGATCACGTCCAGGCGGAAAACGCTAAGGCGGCCGAGCTGATCCCCGAACTTGCAGACGAGGAGAAGGGCGCCAAGCTACGTAACCGCGTTGTAAAGGAAGTTCTCCACGATCTTGGTTTCAAGGAAAGCGAACTCGCAGAGCTGGCTAGTGGGAAGGAGCGTCTTTCCATCTATGACCATCGCATTCAGCGACTCCTCGCCGACTCTTTGAAGCTGCGGGACATCCAGAACGCGCCCAAGGCCGTCGTCAAGCCGAACCTTCCTCCCGTTCAGCAGCCCGGAACTGCGCGGCCAGCAGGCCATGCCGCTTCCGAGCAAATCCAAGCCCTCACCCGAAAACTTGAACAGTCCGGATCGCTCAAGGACGCGCAAGCCCTACGTGCTGCGCAGATGCGCCGGAAATAGGAGACTACAATGGCTGTTGATGCAGATACCTTCCTCACCTACGACGCGATCGGCAATCGCGAAGACCTGTCGGATATGATCTATCGGATCGATCCGACCGATACCCCGTTCATGACCGGCGCCGAGCGCGAGAAGGCCTCCGCCGTCAATCATGAATGGCAGACCCAGGCACTCGCTGCCGCTTCCAGCTCCAATGCGGTTCTGGAAGGCGACGACGCCACGACCGATGCCGCAACCCCGACCGTTCGTCTTGGCAATATCTGCCAGATTTCGGACAAGGTTGCCCGCGTTTCCGGCACCCAGCAGGCAGTCGAGCATGCCGGCCGCGACAACGAACTGGCCTATCAGGAGATGTTGAAGGGCCTCGAACTGAAGCGCGACATGGAGACCATCCTTGTCGGCACCAACCAGGCCAAGAACGTCGGCGCCGAAGGCACCGCGCGCAAGGTGGCTTCGGTTCTGTCTTGGATCAAGACCAACACGTCGAAGGGTGTGGCCGGCGGCGCCGCTGATCCTTCCGCGGCTGACGGCACCGGCACTCGAACGGACGGTACGCAGCTTGCGTTCACCGAGGCGCGGCTGAAGACCGTCCTTTCGTCCATCTGGACCAATGGCGGCAAGCCGGACACCATCTTTACCGGGGCCTTCAACAAGCAGGTGTTCTCGACCTTCACCGGCCGCAGCACCCCGATGGAAGAGGCGAAGTCGAAGAAGATCGTAGCCTCTGTCGATGCCTACGAGTCGGACTTCGGCAAACTGAAGGTGGTTCCGAACCGCTTCCAGCGCTCCCGTGACGTGCTCGTTCTTGAGATGGAAAAGTGGGCCATTGCCTATCTGAACGGCCGCAAGATGGTTTCCATCCCGCTGGCTCGGACGGGCGACTCGGAGCGTCGTCAGGTTCTGTCGGAGTACACCCTCGTTGCGCGCAACGAGAAGGCCTCCGGTGGCGTGTTCGACAACACCACCTCGTAAGCCTCTCAACATCAACCTTATGGCCGCTCCTCACGGGGCGGCCTTTTCTTTGGAGGCTTAAATGGCACTTCCTGTCAATCGCCCGCTCAATATCGTTCGGGTGTTTTCCTACAATGCCGATATCTCGACCGCTGGCAGCTCATTCTCGACGATGCCTGTCCGCGGCAAGATCGTTCTCCTCGGCTGCGTCATTCACGCCGCCGTCACCACCGCGCCAAACGTCCTGACGGCCAAGATTGGCGTGTCAGGCTCGGCGGGAACGGCGATCACCATCCCGACATGGACTCAGAGCCATACCAGCTCCGCAGCCGGAGTGGTTTCAGAGGTTGTGCCGAGCGGAGCCAACTTGGGCGATGCCGGCAACAACATCGAGTTCATTTCCGATGGTGCCGGATCAGGCACGGTACCTGCGACCTATTACGCCGACATCCTGGTGAGCTAAGATGCAGCAGTCTGCCCGCAACAGCACCACGCAGGTAATCGCCTACGATGCCTCGACGGCGATCACCAATGCGTTTGGTGCCCAGACCTATCAGCTCCGATTGGTTGCCAACTCTGCCTGTCACTTCAAGATCGGCGACGGCGCGCAGACTGCAACTGTTTCGGACCCGTTCTTGCCAGCTAACTGGATCGAGTATGTGACGGTTACGCCGGGCCAACGCATCTCCGCCATCAAGGCGGCGACCGGCGGCCTCGTGACGGCAACGGCCGGAACGCTCTGGGTGACGGAACTTGCCTGATGGACGTTCGCTTTCATCTCGACAGCAACGGCCAAGACCTCACAGTCCAGCACGTTCAGGACGTGGAGCCCATCCTTGAATGGAATAGGGCTGCACGCACTGAGCAGCAGCGCAGCGATTGGGGGCGCCACGTCGCGCGCATCCCGAACGTGATCTATGTCAGGTGGCTTGATGAAGAACACCGCAAGGGCAACACGTCCTTGCGGATGTTCACCCCCGAGTTTGACGCGATCGTTCAGAGGAAGCTTGAAGACCCGGAATGGGCATATCTTCGCGTTGACAAGCCCGCATTGCAAGTAGGTTGGTCGTGGCAACGATAACCAATTACACGACTCTGCAAACGGCGGCGACTGAATACCTGGGCCGAGATCAGGACACGACGCTGATTGCGCGTATCCCGAGCTTTATCCAGCTCTGCGAAGCCAAGCTGAACCGGACGCTGTTTGTCCGGCAGATGGAGCAGCGATCAGTCACGACGCTCGATACCGGGACAACCGATCCGGAATTTGTATCCCTGCCGAGTGACTTCCAGTCGATGCGGCGCATCCGGCTCTCCAGCGTCTCCGGCAAGCCGTGTCTTGAGTTTCGCTCCGGCACTCAAATGGACGAGATCAGGTACAGCGCTGCGAATGTATCTGGGCGGCCTCAGTTCTTCACCATCATGGGCGACGAGATCGAACTGCTCCCGACGCCAGATCAGAACTACGACGTAGAGATGGTCTATCGGAAGAACATCCCCGCACTGTCCTCCAATACCACGAACTGGCTGCTTGATCTGGCGCCCGATGCGTATCTCTACGGGACTTTGCTGGAGGCTACGCCTTACCTTAAGAACGATGAGCGCATTCAGGTCTGGGCTGCGGGCTTCTCGAACGCGATCGATGCGCTGAACAATCTTGGTATGACCTCCACGTTCAACGCTGGTCCGCTCACTATGCGGGTTTCGGGGGTCGCTCCGTGACGACTTGGACAACTAGCATGTCCAAGGCTCAGGTTGAAAGATGGTCGAACGAGGACGCCGGCCTGCACGTCTTCAGCACCCTTGTTTTCTCCCATGCTTTTCACAACGGCAAACGCGTCTTCGCGCTCGGCAACCCAGCCGGGGGCGTCGAGGTTTGGGACGCCAGCACTCAGCAATCAACGACGTGGATGCCGCAATAAATGGGCAAGATCAGGCATCGCGATCAGACTGGCGCACCTCCTGACGATACCGCGCTGATCGACGGCCCGAAGTGGGACGCTGACCACGACCAGGATGGGCCCTGGACGCCCTCACAGGGCGGCACCGGCGTTGCCAACGACGACGCCAGCACGATCACGATTAGCGGCGCGTATGCGATAACGCTTAACGTCAGCGCCGAAACCAATCTCACGCTGCCGACCACCGGCACGCTGGCAACGCTCGATCTTACGTTCTGGCGGACGATCAACCCGACCGGCGCAGACGGCGACAACATCTTTGCCGGCGAGGATGCGGGCAACGACACGCTTTCGCCTGGTGGTGGTGCGTCAACTCTCGCCTCCGAAAATCTGGGCATCGGCATAAATGCCCTGCACAACCTCACGACCGGCTATCGCAACGTCGCCATTGGCAATCAAACCTTGCCGGCGGTTACGGAAGGATATTCCAACGTCGCCATCGGCTACGGCGCCATGCCGTCGCTCTCGACGGGCAACAGCAACGTTGCTATCGGCGACAACTCGATGGGCTTTGGATCAACGGCGACCGCAAACACGGCCGTTGGTCTCAGCACCCTCTACAAGATCACGACCGGCGGGCATAACACTGCGCTCGGCTTGCAAGCCGGCTACAACGTCACCACGGGCAGCAACAATACCTTTGTTGGGCGCGACTCCGGTTATTCGAACACGGATGGCGAATCCAACACCAGCGTTGGTGTCGATTCCAATCCGGGCAATTCGACGGGTGACGAGAACGTTGCGGTTGGGCGAAACTCGCTCTATGGCGACGATCACACGGACGCCTCAACCAACCAGAACCTGACGGGCTCGCAAAACGTCGCGGTTGGGTTCGGCGCCAGCTTCACGGGCGGCATTCAGAACCTCAACAACTGCATCATGATTGGCCATCGCGCCAAGGCGACGGCAAGCAATCAGGTGGTGTTGGGCAATTCCAACCATACCACCACCTTCCTTTTTGGAACGGTGCGGGCGCCAAAGGTCTATCTCAGCGGAACGGCCGGCGAGGGCTATCTTGAGATGCCCGCGCAGTCGGGCTCTCCCGGCGCGCCCGCATCTGGCAACCGATATTACACGGACGCATCCGAGCGCCCTTCTTGGCTGAAGACGACGGGCATCAGTTTCAAGATCGATCCGGTGTTGCTGACGACCTCGCGGATTCTGACGCTGCCGGACGCCAGCGGGACGCTGGTCACGCTGGACGCAACGCAGGAACTCGACAACAAGACGCTGGATGCGTCAGTCGCTAAGGGCACATGGACAGCCTCAGGCGCATGGACGATTCCCGCCGTTACGCTTGGCGGCACCGTTTCCGGTGGCGGCAACCAGATCAATAACGTCATTATCGGCAGCTCGACGCCGCTGGCGGGCACCTTTACCACTCTCACAGCAGGCGGTGGCGGGCAAACTGCAACGATTGGGCCGGGCGGCACTGGCGCCCTTAACGCCTTCCTTGCCTTAAATGGTGCGAACGCGACTGCGCAGGGCGCCTTTGTCTCTTGGCGCAAAAACGCGACTGCGGGGACGATTTGGTTTCTGGGTCATGTATCCGCGATTGAGGCAACCGGCACCAGCAGTGACCTTGAATACTTCAATGCCAATACGTCAGCGCGAACCATGCGGCTATCGATTGCCGACGATAGCGTGTCGTTTGCATCAACGGTTGACGCCAATATTGGCACCGGAGCGGGCGCAATCAACACGCTTGGCGGCATCTACGCCGCAAAGGCGATCGCTTCCGGCACGTCCGTTACGGCGACCACCTTTCTGAAGGCCGGCTCCTTCACTGTTGCGGGCCTGCCGGCCGGCACTGCTGGCTCAGCGGTGTGGTGCTCGAACTGCCGCGTATTCAACGGCGCTGGCACACAAGAAGGCGTAGGCGCGGGCACTGGCGGCCTTGTCACATACAACGGCTCGGCGTGGAAGATCGCCGGCACCAACGTTACCGCTATCGCTTAAGGGAAAAGGAACACAATGCCCATCGAACAGCACGAAGGCGTGTTTTATGAATTGCTGATCCGCGGCAACTGGAATCCGCAGGACGGCGCACTAGGCACAATCAAGACATACCAACTCCAGACCGGCACGGCGCTGGTCAACACCGACAAAAACGAGTTGGCCGCGCCCTTCGCGCCAGACAAGGCCAAAGACCTGACGGCAGAGGAGGCCCAAGCCTATCTTGGCGAGAAGTTCGCCGTCTTTCTGGCTCAGCTTTCTGAGGAGCGGGCGCAGGCGGCGACCGAGAAGCAAAAGCTTGTTGCCGACTTCGAGACGGTCAAAGCCGGCCTAGTGGCGGAGAAGGACGCTCTAAAGGCGAGCGTCGAGGCGGCGGCAATCGAAAACGAAAAACTCCGTGACAGGCTGTCCGCCTTTGCTGAGGCCATCATGGCAGCGTGCGCAAGGGCGTCGGCCTAACACATGCCGCTTCTGCAAATCGGAGAGTACCGGCCTGACGTTGCCGACTACGAAGCGCAGGCAACGAAGAGCATCCTGAACGTTATTCCGAGGGGTGATGGCTATGGCCCGTTTCCTGCCGCTCAAGAATTCTCGCAAGCGATAGCCGCGCCCTGCCGTGGGGCGTTCTATGCTCTTAACGACGATGGATCAGTCACGACATTCGCCGGTACGTCGAACCGTCTCTACAAGATGAGCAACACCAACCTCTCATGGGGCGATGTTTCCAAGGGAGGAGTGGCCTACACCGATCTTTCGTCCGATGCTCAATGGCAGTTCGCCCAAACGGGAAGTTTGGTCTGGGCCACACAGAGGAATGCGCCGCTCCAGGTTTTTGACCTTGCGTCGCCCTCGACGTTCGTTGATGCGCTCGGATCGCCGCCGCAGGCCTCTTATATCAGTGTTGTGGGCCGCTTCCTCGTTCTGTCTGGTCTGGATTCGGCGCCCTTTCGTATCCAATGGTCGGGGCTGAACAACTTCAACGCCGCCGATAGCTGGACGAGCGGGGTAGGAGGGTCTGACTTTCAGGACTTCCCGGATGGTGGCATTGTCCGCGGTGTCGCTGGCGGTGAGTACGGGATTATCTTTCAAGATCAGGCCATCCGGCGCATGTCTTACGTGCCGGGCTCGCCGATCATCTTTCAGATCGATCGCATCGCGCAAGACAAGGGCCTCTATGCGCCTTACTCGATTGTAAGAGCAGGCGAGAATATCCTGTTCTATTCCTCGCAGGGTTTCCAGAAGATCGCGCCGGGCGGGTATCCGGAGCCGATAGGGAGAGAAAAAGTAGACCGCACCTTTATTGCCGACCTCGACAAGGGCAGTTTGCAACTGTTCATTGGTGCCTCAGATCCCCGGAGCCCTCGGGTTTATTGGGCTTACAAGTCGGTGAACGGCACAACGGGGCTGTTCGACAAGATTTTGGGCTATGACATCCTGCTGGACAGGTTCTTCCCGTTGTCTGTCTCGGGTGAATATCTGCTTGGCATTTCTCAAACGGGCCTGACGCTGGAATCTCTGGACAGCATTTCGGGCTCGATTGATGCGCTGACGATCAGCCTTGATGCTTATGCTACCGCGGTTCAGCCTGAAATCGCGCAGTTCGACAGCAGTCATAAGCTGAGCTTCTTCCGGGGATCGAATTTAGAGGCAACGCTTGAGACCGGAGAGCAGGGGACGGATGAGCGAACAATCACGGTTCGCGGCTTTCGTCCCGTCACAGACTCGGCATCGGTGTTTGGTCTTGTCTCGCATCGCCTGACGCAAGGGCAGGCATCGAACGATGACGCAGAGGTTTCGATCAGCTCGCGCACAGGCCGCATTGATCCGCAGATCAGGGACACGCGATACGCCCGCATGAGGCTTCGCATCCCCTCCGGTACGACGTGGACATACTTCGCGGGCGTTGTGCCTGACTTCGTGCAGACGGGGCAATTGTGACCGCATACGTCCCGGGCCTAACTGAGAAAGACCTCTACAAGTTCGCGCTCTCGCTCCAGCAACTGGCCTCCGGCCGGTCGAATGCGACGGGAACGTTTACTTGCACGACGAGCGCGGCGACGACGACGGTTACAAACGAGAATTGCGCAGAGGGCTCGCACATCTCGATTACGCCAACGACGGCGAATGCGGGCGCTGAGATGGGAGCGGGAACGATCTACATCTCTGCAACAGCGAACGGGTCGTTCACTGTGACACATGCCAATTCAGCGACAGCCTCGCGGACGTTCTCGTATGCGATCATCGGCTGATCTCGTCTGCGTATACCCGCCGCAAGTTGACGAGTTCTGGCCTCACGCCGAGCCCTTGCTGAAGAAGGCAACCGAGCGGTGCGGTTCATGGTCCATCGGCGAGGTAAAGCGCGAAATCGATAAGGGAGCGCTGCTCTGGATCGTCTGGGATGGGTCGCTGAAGGCCGCCTGCGTCACTCGTTTAGTGCATGACCCGCGCGGCCTGGTTCTCGATGTCGTCGCGTGCGGCGGCGAGGGACAGGACTGGCGCGGACTGTACGAAGAGATTGAGGACTACGGGCGCAATGAAGGTTGCGTCATCTCCCGCATTTCAGGCCGCGAGGGCTGGAAGCGGATTTTCAGGGACTATGACGTTGCGTGGATCACGCTCGAACGAAGACTGGATAGCTAATGGGCGGTACTAGCAAGCAAGAGACGACGCAGCAGAGCCAGACCAATCCATGGGCGCCGGCTCAGCCTCTTTTACAAGGCATCCTCGGCCAGCTTCAGGGCAACCTTTCCAATACCGGCCTGACCTCGAACGAGAACACTGCGCTCAACCAACTGACGCAGAACGCACAGACCGCGGGCCAGTTCGCACCTGCCATCAAGGACTATGCAACTACGCTGCTGGGTGGCGGCGGCGCGCTCAATCAGACCGGCAATATCCAGTCCGGCTATGACCGCTATGTTAGTCAAACCAACCCGCTCGCCTCGAATACGAACTATGATCCGCGCAATACGCCGGGCTTTAGCGACGTTCTCAACACGACCATAAGCGATATCACCAACGCGACGAATGGCCAGTTCGCGGCGGCCGGTAGGGATTTCTCAGGCGCCAACTCTCAGGCGCTCGGCCGCGGCATCATGCAGGGCGTCGCGCCGATCATTCAGGATCAGTATAATCGGAACGTTGCGAACCAGCAGACGGCGGCTGGCAATCTCTACAACGCCGGCAACACGAACGCCGGCCTGCTTGCGGGCCTTCAGCAACAGTACCTTGCGAACCAGGGTGCGGGCGTTGGTGCAGCGAGTGCAGCGAACGACGCGGCAAATGCGGGCGCGAATGCGACCCTTGCAGCAGAGGCGGCGCGGCGCGGCATTCCGGTTCAGAACCTTGGCCTGCTGGCGAACATCGGTATTCCGATTGCTGGATTGGGCGGGCAGTCCTCCGGAACTGGCACGACGACGAACCAGATGTCGGGCGTCCAGCAGTTCATGGGCATTACTGGCGGCTTGAGCAATCTGTTCGGCGGCGGTGGCGGCACGACGGCCGGCAACATCTTCAAGCTTTTCGGCTGAGGTCATAGATGGCGGGTCTGCTCGACTATTTGTTTGATCCCGGAACCTACTCACAGGGCGGGTTGCTGTCTCGCTTGCAGCCGAGCCTTAGCCAGATTCCGCAGTCGCAAGGCTTTGATCAGTCGAATCCGATCGATAGCGCTCAGTGGCCATATGGCCCCGTTGGGGCGCCATCCGGTCAGGCTACTCCGATCGCTGTTGGCAACAATCAAATGCCGCGCGTTGGTCAGATGGCGGACTTCACTCCCGTTCCGACCGGAGAAGCAACTATTCCTCCGAACGCGCAGCCTGCGCAAGGCCAGCTTCCTGCACAACAGCCTTCATTTGGCCCCGGCTTCTCTGAAAATCCAATCCTGCGCGGCATCCAAAGCGTTGCGAACGGTGGCGGTCTTATCAGTGCGCTTACGGGCAACTACAACGATCCGCGGTCGGTACAGCAGCAGAATCAGCGCCAGTTGTTTCAGGCGTATGTCGGGGCTGGTCTCACGCCTAACCAAGCAATGGTTGCTGTCCTCAATCCGCAGGCGGCCACAAACCTGCTTGGCGGCGGTCAGACTGACGACATCAAGGAATATCAGTTTGCCAAGCGTGAAGAGCCGAATCTTACTTTCCAGCAGTTCATGCAACGAAAGAGGGCGGTATCTGGTGAATACTCGCTGACGCCGCAGTACGGCACGGACAAGGATGGCAATACGGTCCTGATCCAGACTGGCAAGAGCGGCGAGGCCATCCAGACCAAGCTTCCCGAAGGCGTGAAGATTTCGAGCGGTGTCGATAAGGTGGACCTCGGCACGACTTGGGGCATCATAGACAAGCGCACGGGACAGCTTGTCGGGCAGCAGCCAAAAGACCTTCAGGGCAAAGAGGCGGCGGAAGAGCGCGGCAAGGCTCAGGGGCAGGCTCAGGCCGCAGTGCCGGGCGCGATTGCTGATGCGGAGGCCACCAAGGCCAAGATTGACGAACTGATGAAGCACGAGGGCCTTAGCTCCATCGTCGGTTCGCTCGATCAATACCGCCCAACCTGGATGCTGGGCGAGAAGGGCAACGACGCTCTTGCGCGCTACAAACAGTTGCAGGGCCAAGCCTTCCTTCAGGCGTACAATCTGCTCAAGGGCGGTGGCGCAATCACCGATATTGAAGGCAAGAAGGCCGAGGCCGCAATGGCGCGCCTCGATCGCGCTCAGAGCGAAGAGGTCTTCAAGCAGGCGCTGCAAGACTTCCGCGACGCTATCGAGTCGGGCGTCAATAAGCTGAAGGCCAAAGCTGGAGGCGGGTCGGCGGCTCCTGCTACTCCTGCCGCGGCAACACCTTCTGTCAACGACCTCCTGAAGAAGTACGGCGGCCAATAATGGCAGATACTGCCGCGCTAGAACGCGCTCTTATTAACGCTGATGCCGCTGGAGACGTGGAGGCCGCTCGTGTTCTTGCCGGCGAGATAACTCGGTTGCGCGGGACGCCCGAGGCCCCGAAGCCCGACAAGTACCAGCAAGCGGCCATTGAAGAGCGAGACGCGCTGAAGGCTAAGGGCATCGATACCGGCGCCGGGTACACTCGCCGCTTGGCTCAGGGCGCAACGCTAAACTTCGCCGATGAAGTCCTTGCTGGCCTGTCTACTCCGTTGGAGATGGTCAAGCGCGGCACATTCGACCCGCGCGAGGGATACAACTACGCGAAGGCGCGGGAAGACCTGATCCTTGACGATGCCCGCCAGAACACGGGCGTTCTCGGAACCGCGGTAGAAATCGGCGGCGGCGTTGGTGCTGGCGCGGGCGCATTGCGTGCTGGGCTCACCTTCGCGCGAAACCTTCCCCAGAATGCCGGGATTCTCAGCCGATCTCTTGCCTCTGCCGGTGATAGCGCGGCCTTTGGTGCGCTGGCTGGTGCCGGTGAGGGAAGCGGCATCAAGGAGCGGTTCAACAATGCTTTGTTGGGCGGCTTAGTCGGCGGCGGCATTGGTCTTGTTGCGCCGGGGTTAACCTCGCTTATTGGACAGGTTGCTTCTCCGGTCATCAGCAATCTTCGCGCTCGCTTCAATCCGCAGGGCTTTGCCCAAAGTCAGGTTGCGCGAGCGGTAGAGGAAAGCGGCCTGACGCCGAACCAACTCAGCCTCGACATGGTGCAGGCTGCCAACGAAGGGCAGGGTGCCTATACGCTGGCTGACGCGCTGGGCAACGCCGGCCAACGCATGCTTGCGACGACTACTCGGTCACCGGGCAGGGCGAGAACTGATGTTCTTGAGTTCCTGGATCAGCGGCAGGCCGGGCAGGGACGCCGGATTGCCAGCGCCTTATCAGAGGGCTTCGACGCGCCGCAGACGGCCGCACAGACGGAAGCAAGATTGACGGCCCAGAGGGCTGCTGATGCCGATGCAGCGTATGGTGCCGCGCGGCAACAGGCGGGCTCGGTAAATGTCACCCCAGCAATCCAAGAGATTGACCGGACTTTGCAGCCCGGCGTTAGCCGGCTGTTTAACCCGCAGTCCAATATCGCTGACGACTCTATTGAGGCGACGCTTCGCCGCGCTAGGGGGCTGCTCACTGACGGCCGATCTCAGGTGTCTCGGTTTGAGGAGGCGTTCAGGGTCAAGACCGAGCTGGATAACATGATCGACAACGCGCGCCCGACGATGCAGCGCGTTCTGATTCCTGTGCGCAACGCTCTTGACCGTCAGCTTGAGCAGGCTTCCGCGCCATACGCCGCAGCGCGCAACCAGTTCCGCCAGCAAAGCCAAGCGATCGAGTCTGTCGGCACTGGACGCGATGCCTCAATGCGCGGCCGGACTGAAGACGTGATCCCGGCCTATGCGACCATGCGGCCGGATCAGCAGGCGGCCTACCGAGCCGGCTACGTTGATCCGCTGATCGCTCAGACGCAGGGCTCGGCGTTCGGCGCCAATAAGGCGCGGCCGCTCATCAACGATGCCTTCGCCGACGAGGCTGCGGTTATGGCTCCCGGCAATGCCATGATGCAGCGGCGCATCGGTCGCGAAAACACAATGTTCCAGACCCGACACGCCTCGGTCGGCAATTCCAAGACGGCCGAGAACCTGAACGACGACGCGGCCATGGGCGTCAGTCCAACTCTGGTCGGTCAGCTTCTCTCTGGTAACTGGAGTGGCGCGCTGCGAACTTCGCTTGCTGCGGGCCAGAATGCGTTGACGGGCAACACTGCCCAGGTTCGTCAGGCGGTCGCAGATATCCTTCTCCAGCGCGGCTCAAACATGAGCCCTGCGGCGCTTCAGCGAATGGTTGATGAAACGACCCGGCGTATTCAGCAGATCCAGATGATTACCCGATCGATGGGACGGGCAGCGGCTGGTGGTCTTTCGGTCACGCCGGCAGCGACTGAAGCGCGGCGCTAGTACCCGCGCACATAATAGGTAATCGCAACAGTGAAGGCGAATGAGATGAGCCAGCCAATGGCAGCGGGCAGGCCGGGGCCGAATATTGGTTCCTTCGGCTTCTCGCGGTCGGAATTCCACTCGTGAGGCTGAAGGTCTAAATCCGGCATGGCCTTAATCGACTCCATCATCAGGGCGGAAAGTGGGGGAGACCCAACAGCCCGCAACCCTAATTCGTCTGCGATGGGTGCCGGCCAGTTCATCAATTCAACCTGGCTCGACACCATCAAAACCGCCAGACCCGATATTGCACAGGGCAGGTCGGATCAGGAACTGCTTGCGCTTCGTGCCGATCCCCAACTCTCGCGGGAGATGACAGAAGCCTACGCCGCTGCGAACGGCAGGATTCTATCAAATGCCGGGCTGCCAGTCACGGCCGGAACAACCTATCTGGCCCATTTTGCAGGCCCGCAAGGGGCTGTTTCGGTCCTACAAGCCGACCCTTCCGCGCCTGTTTCATCGGTCCTTTCACCCGATGCGATGAAGGCCAATCCCTTCCTCGCCAAGATGACTGTGGGCGATCTCAGGGCTTGGGCGGACCGGAAAATGGGAGGTGGTGCCCCGGCTCCGCAACCCTCACCAGTGCCTTCCCCTGCGGCTCCTATGGCCATTCCACAAGGGCAGGCTCCGATCTTTCCGGCGGCTCCGCAGCAACAGCAAGCCGCTGCGCCTCAACAGGGCGGCGGCGACATCTTCTCTCAAATGCCTGCCCCACAGGCCCCGCCGCTGACCTTCCCGCAACGGCGGCCGATCGATCTCACCAAACTTCAAGCGCAGATCAAAGCGCCTCTGTTCTATCGAGGATAACGAATGGCACTGTTCTTCTACAAATGGTCCAAAACCGCCGCCAGCAACGCTACGGCGGACTCGGCCGTGAACTGGGCCGAAGGAATGGCGCCCTCTGCCGTGAACGACTCCGGCAGGGCAATGATGGCCTCCGTGGCGGGCTTTCGTGATGACATCTCCGGCGCGACCGTCACGGGCGGCAGCGCGAGCGCCTACACCTTGGGCACGTATCAGGTTTTCGACTCGCTCGCCAACATGCACGGCAAGCTGATCGCATTCACGCCGCACGTTGCCAACAATGCGACGGTAACGCTCGCTGTGGACGGATTGACAGCCAAGCCGCTGCGGTTTGCTCCCGGCGTCGAACTGCAATCGAACACACTCGTCGCGGGTACGCCCTATTGCTGCTACTACCACAGCACCAACCAGGAATTTTATCTGCAAGCCCTTGGCGGCAACACCTATGGCATCCCGCTTGGGGGATGCATGCAATATTTCGGCTCGACAACCCCAAGTTCTGCGTTCGTTTTTCCCTACGGGCAGGCGATCTCTCGCACTACCTATGCCAGCTTTTTCGCGCTTGTCAGCACGACGTTCGGAAGTGGTGACGGGTCAACGACGTTTAATGTTCCTGATCTTCGTGGACGGGTGCTCGCCGGCAGAGATGATATGGGAGGCAGTGCGGCGTCCCGGCTGACCTCTTCATATTTTGGCACGAGCGCTGCGGCGTTGGGTGCTGTCGGTGGTGGAGAGAGTCATACCCTGACGCTCGCTCAACTACCTACCGGGATAACCTCTGCGAATGCATCGCAAAATATTTCGGTGACTGTGACTGAAGCATCGGGCCGCAAACTGGCTGCTCCCACTAATCCAGCGGAGAACGTTACTTTCGCGGCCTACGTCACCAGCGGCGGCTCGGCCACCGGGCCGCAAAGCTCTTCTAACGGCGCGTGGAGCAATGCCGGAACGCTTTCCGGCACCACGGCCAACTCGATTTCCGTCACCTCGAACAACACCAGCGGCAACGCCCATCGCACGGTGCAGCCGACGATAATCTGCAATCATATTTTGCGGGTTATCTAGCCAAAAACAAGCTTTGAGATCGCATAAGCGATCAGCCCGACGAACATCAAAAACGCCACAACGTAGAAAGCAAACCCGCTGTCGATAGTCGATAGCGCGTGATGCTCCATGATTTCTCTGTAGGTGGGTCGCTTTTGATCCATCCCGCCTCTCTACCACCCACAACCAACCCGAGCAAGATAGATGTCAACAGCCAAGAAGGGCGGCTTTGCGGCTGCCGTCATAGCCGTGTGCGCGGTCTTGTTTGGTTCAATCTACCACCGCGCTCTCTGAAGCACCTATCGGTCACCCAATCATCGAGGACGTTGAAGCATGGTCGATACCGCAGCCCTGAAGGCGGCGAATGAGAAGCGCTGGGCCGCAGCCAAGGTAACCCGCGACGTCTCGGCTATCGCCAAGCGTCTGGTGGCGGCGAAATCCCGCTATCGGGCCGTCGAAGCGAAGACTGGCGTTCCATGGTTCGTCATTGCCGTGATCCACATGCGGGAATCCTCACAGAACTGGGACCGCTCACTGGCGCAAGGAGACCCATGGAATCGCGTCTCTGTTCGTGTCCCGGCGGGGCGAGGGCCGTTCAAGTCATGGGAAGAGGCCGCAATCGACGCGCTGGTGAACTGTCACCCGTATCTGTCCAAGAAGAAGGATTGGAGCGTCGGTGGAACGCTGGTGAACCTGGAGCTGTACAACGGTGCGGGCTATGCGATGCGCAACAAGCCATCTCCGTATGTCTGGGCAGGGACCAATCAGTATTCCGCCGGCAAGTTCGTGGCGGATGGCGTCTATGATCCCAGCCACGTTGACCAGCAGCCGGGGTGTGCCGGGCTCATCCTCGCGATGATGGCGCTGGACCCATCGATCAAGTTCGGCAAACCCTCATCTCTCCCCACGAAGACCGCAGGCGCCGTCATCGCATCAGCCGGCACAGTTGCCGCTGGCGTCCATCAGGGCTGGGACCCGACTGTCTGGCTCTTGGTAGGCGGCGTCGCGGCCATCATCGCTCTCGTCGCATTCATCCTCATCAAGAAAGGGAAATAGCATGTTTACGTTCGCACTCGGATTCCTCGCTGGTGGCGCTCTGATCTGGTTCGCGCGTGAGCCGGTGACGATCTGGTACAAGGGCGTCGAAGATTATGTCGGCGCTCTGAACGACAAGATCAACAAGCTGAAGTCGTGATGAACGATCTCGCCGGGCCTCTCTCCCGTGTGGGGCTGCGCTACGTCGTCGGGTTTCTGGCGGCCAAGGGATACAACGTTGATCCCTCAACCGCGACTGATCCCGACATTCAGCAACTTGCGTATTTCTTGATGGCTGGCGGCCTCGCGTTCCTTAGCGAGGGCTGGTGGTATCTGGCTCGCAAGCATGGGTGGGGGCAGTAGCGTGTTATCAACCATCCTCACTTGGCTGTTCTCCGGCCCGCTAGATCGCGCGCTTAAGTCAGTGGACAACGCGGTCAACAACGAGACGACGCGAGAGCAGGTCAAGGCCGATCTGGCGAAGTCGTATCTGATGGCGCAGGCCTCGATCCTGACGGGCAGGGGATGGTGGTTCCCATTGCTCTTTCTTGTGCCAGCAGGGCTCTGGTTTGCCTCCGTGTGTGTCTATTCGATCCTGTTCTGCAAGCTGTGTGCGTTCCCGCAGACATGGACCATTGCAGCTCTTCCCGCGCCCCTCGATCAATGGATGGGGGCGATAGTAGGCTCTTTGTTCATCGGCAAGGCGGGCGGCGAAATCATCGCGAGGCTTCGCAAATGAACCTCCTCGACCTATTACCTCAAACGAAAGCAGAGGCCGCCAGTGATGCCGTTGCGCTCGGTGCTGTTTCCTCCCCGCTATGGCTTCATGAGATGTCTGGATTAGGCCGCGACCTCCTGCCGTGGTTCGGCATTGCGTGGCTTGTCGTGCAGATCGCGATCAAGATTCACACCACCTATTGGAAGAAGAAATAGTGCCTCCGCAGTTCTGGCTGTACTGGCTCGCGGCGTTCCTGGTTGTCGTCGCGCTGCTTACGGTCGCCGCAGCCCTTCGCGAATATCACCTTTGGAAAAAGGATCGTCGTCGATGATTAACGTCCGCGGCTTCGTTGTCGTCGCGTTGTTTACTGTTGCGTTCGTCTCTATTGCAGTTGCTCACGATCACGCGCGCCCCGGCCTCGATAGTTGGTATCAGGGCCTCAAGAGCGGCAGGCAGCCTTGCTGCGATGGTCCCGGTGTAGACGCTACCCACCTTGCAGACGCTGATTGGGAGACCAAAGACGGTCATTTCCGCGTGCGCATCGATGGCGAGTGGATTGATGTTCCTGACGAAGCGGTTCTCAAGGAGCCGAACCGCGATGGCCGAACGCTGGTCTGGCCGATGAAGTACATGGATGGCTCGACGCACATTCGGTGTTTTATCCCGGGATCGATGACTTGAAGTTGCCCGACATGCATCGAACATAAAATTCAATACCGGCCTGAGATGTGACGGGGAGCCAATTTTTGCCGTCCCAAATCGCGTCATACGCGTGTCGATGCGGCGAAGGCTCGCCGCAATAGCAGTCATTCTTCTCAGGGAAAGCCGCAATCATTCCGGTGGGAATAGCGCTCATCTTCGTTCCTCGTCGGTGGTCTCTGATCACCAGTCGGCTGAAAGCTTAGCATAAAAAGCGGTCATGGTCCCCATGAAATTCTTCCTTCCTCTTCTTCTAATCTCTCTCTGGATTCTATTTGCCGACTACACAGAGCGCCACGACATGGGGCCGCACTGTTCAACGGCTGAAGGGATTTGCCTCTAACCAAGGAGATTGAATGGTCGCGGCGGCATGCACGGACAGAGAATTTCTCGAAACTGTTCGTAGATACGGCGTAGCACAGGCAGCAAAGATCATCGGAACCACAACCCGCAATGTGAACTATCGACGGCGGCGGCTGGAAAAGAAGCTTAACCAGCCAGTCACTGTCCCCCAAAACATTCCCCTCCAATACCCCGGCCGCGTTTCCCTCGAAATCCGGAACGGCTCGGTCCTCATCGGCTCGGACTTCCACATCTGGCCCGGCGAGGCTTCAACCTGTCTGCGCGCCTTTAAGAAGTTCGTTGAAGACCTGAAACCATCCGCCGTCATCCTCAACGGTGACGTGATGGACTTTCCTCGTATTTCCCGCCATCCCCAGAACTGGGAATCCGCGCCCGATCCTCAAGAAGAAATCGAGGCCGCGCAGGACCATCTCAACGACATCGTATCCCGCTGCAAGCGCGGCGCCCGCAAGCTCTGGACCTTGGGTAATCACGATGCCCGGTTCGAGCAAATGATAGCCAACGCTGCTCCGCAGTATCGGGGTATCAAGGGCGTTCATCTCTCCGACCACTTCGGCTGTTGGACCAAGGCCATGTCCTGCTTCATCAACGAAAGCATCGAGGGCGGGGCGACGATGGTCAAGCATCGATGGAAATCAGGACAAGGAGCCACCAGGGCGAACACTCTCAATGCCGGCGTCTCGATGGTCACGGGCCACCTTCACTCGCAGAATGTTCGACCTCTTTCTGACTATCGTCGTTTTGATCGTTATGGCGTCGATACTGGCTGTGTGGCTGACAAGGAACATAGGGCGTTCAGCTATACAGAGGATTCGGCACTGGATTGGAGATCGGGCTTTGCGCTCCTGACGTATCGTGACGGGATACTGATGCCGCCGGAGCTTATTACGAAGATGGATGCCAAGACGGTTTGGTTTAGAGGGGCGCTGATCCGGGTATGAAATACACGCAGGTAATCGACGGGGAATGGTACGAAGCCTCTTGGACCGGGCAGCGGGATATGTGCTGTCATTGTGGGCTAGTGCATATCACTGACTTCAAGGTCGAGAACGGAAAGCTTCTATTTCGAGCCCGTCAGAGTCAGAGGGCCACCAAGGAAGCCCGCAAGAAGTTCAAATTCGAGAAAGACAAATGATGTCTCCCGCCTTGGTCGCGTTCGTCGGCCTGATCTATGCCTACATAGCCGCTGAGCAGTTCTATCTCAGTAATCCTTCAATGGGGGTTGTCTATGCTGGCTATGCTTTCAGCAATATCGGCCTGTGGGTTCTTGTCCGATAGCGCGGCGTCGATCATGCCGCTCCACATATTCAGCGCGTTGGTTTCGGAACACCAATCATCATCCCACTTAGCTGCGCCAGCCCTGCACATGCAGTCCGTTGGCTCGCGCATTGCTTCTATGGCGGCGCGGGCAACCGTGCGCCAAAAACCCCTCACGTCGTCTGGCTGTTCCTTCCAGTTTGCTTGGAAGCCGTGACCATCGGTTACGGCGAGCATGATGGCTGCCGCGACCCTATCAATCATGTCCATGTGAATCTCCAAAAACCACTATTTTTATAGCATGAAACACGAGTCTGTGGTAGCTTGATCTGCGAAACAACGGTGAGAAAATGCAAGCAGTCGAACTGATCGCGAAGGCTCAAGAACTCGTCGGCGGCGACCGCGCCAAGACCCATGGCGACAAGCATCGAAACTTTGCGAACATTGCGCTCTATTGGAACGCATACATCCAGACCAAGGGCGGGAAGCTTCTTGACGCCTCCGATGTCGGCCACATGATGGCCCTTCTAAAGATCGCACGGACTCAATCCGGCGAAGTCAACCCCGACGACGCAATCGACGCGATCGGGTACATTGCCTGTGCTGGAGAAATCGCGGCAGCTAAGCGATAAGCCACCTCCACACTCCCCATCCACACAGGACCAAAACAGCAATAACAATCTCAATCCTGAAGGGTCTCATTCCATCACTTCATAAGCAAAAGCCACACCTTCGGGGTCATGTTTTTCAAGCCAGCGCTGTGCCTCTTCCTCCGAGGCGAAGCGCCTTTCGTTCGGCCGCCCCTTCTCGTAAATCCAGACCTTCACAGTTCATCCCTCATCGCATGGAACAATTCCTTAACGCGGGTCAGCCCTATTTTTGTTCCTCGTGGCAGGTGCTGTTTTAATTTCCAGAGGGCGGTAGCGGCTATTTCATCCCCTTCAAGCTGGCCTTTGGCTTCAAAGAACGCCTTCATATCCCGAATGAACTCTTGGGCGGCCTCTGGAGGAATTTCCAACTGTTTGCGGGGCATTAGGATTGGCTCCTTGCGAACCTCTTGGCCGCCTCCATTGCCTCAGCCTGATCCATCTTTCTCGTGATCGAACGTCTTCCAGGATTATCATCCCAATAGAAGTATTCGCTCGGCCGGCCGTCCTTAAACCGGACTTCAAAGCTGCCACAGTCCAGAATGACGCTGTGTCGGAGGATTCTGATCGGATCGTCCTTGGCCATCCCATAAGGCTACCAAAACAGCAGGATGGGTCTCAAGGCTCCAATCCGTACTTAGCTCTTGCCGCAGCGAGGCGCTTCTTGAAGTCCTCGAAATACTCGTTCAACCGTTCTCTGGATTTGTAAGCCAGATCGCCATCCGGGCCGAGCCAAACGTTGTTACTGCCGGTTAGGTTCGCATAGCCGGCGTCGTAGCCAATGATGCCTATGGTTGGGAAATCTCCGATCACGAAGCAATTGTGTGCTGTGACAACCTCGTCTTCCTTCCAAGTGGGGGGCAGGTCGCTCATCCTTCTCTCCTCATCGGTAGTCTCTGATCACCAGTGGCCAACTCTCGTCCTCTCCGCTGGTCATTGTCCAAAACCATCCAAGCCTACCAGAGCGGGGCCGGGGAGTCGAAGGTGGCTCAGGGTATGTGCAGGGGTGGGGTGGCCGTTCGCTACTCCGGCGGCGGGGACGGAAGCCCCGCTGGCTTGTTACCGCCCTAGGAGAGCGTGACGCTCTCCGCGTGAGCATTCCAACCTCACCCCGCCTCTGCACATCTGGCTTAAGTGCTTCGCTGCATTTGCTCAGCCAAGCTGCGCCCGGTCCACGCTCGGAATCGGGAATTCATCAGGGCAAATAGCTCTTCTGCTTCGTCGTCCGGAACTGGTGTATCAGCGTTCAGCCCAACCGATCGGATCAGGCTGGGTGAGTTTTGCATCATTGAACTGATATGCGCGGCGCGGCAGGTCTTCATCAGCCAGCCTGGCTCGAATTGCATCTGTCTCTCCCTGTTTATCAGCGTCAGACTGCGGCGTCCTCACCGTCGTACCTGACGCCGAGTATGTCGTAGAACTCAACCTCTTTCGGATCGACCGTTATCCAGCACGAACCGCGGCCTCTTGACAGAACGCGCGCCCCAACTTTCTTGCAGGCCGGGCACTGCATGGTGCTTCCGATCGCCATTTGATGGGCCTGGATTTCAGTTTCCGCCCCGCAATCACAGCAATAGATATGCTTCATGGCTGCGCTCCCTGCTCAAGTGCTTCAAGCCGCGGCGCGAACCCAGATGCCGATCTGCTCAATGAATTCCCGTGCGGCTTCCTCTCCGGCGCACTTCGCGAGCAGAATCGTCTCTTTGCCGCGATAGCGAACGATGAACCAACCATAGTCGTCTCGGTAATGCTTTTGCCCATCGGCGCCATCGAACAACTGGCGGCTAACTTCGCCGCACCAGAGGCGGTCATCAGGCCCGAGATAAACGCTGATCCCGACATCGGGACCGCTGTCCTCGTCGCTGCAATGCCACGTAACTCCGCCGATGCTGGTGTCCTCTCGGTCGATTGTCTCGCTCATTTCAAATTCCTCTCGGTTCGTCGGCTTCCATCGCTGCGTCGGCTAGCTTCCGGAGATGATCCGCGGGGCCGCGATAGGGGATCACGCCCTTGTCGATCCGCGCGACCATGAAGCCGTGCCGGTAGCTGTTGCTTCGATTGCCGGATGGCTCCGGCGCGGTCAGGTCGTAACCGTCCATGAAGCCCTCGATCATCTCGGCGTTAGCGGGTCTCTCGCTCATGTTGTCCTCGTTCTTCGGTCAGCAGCGCCGATAGGTGTGTTCGATGCAGTCGAGCAGCTCGGATTGAAGCTCTGGGCCAAGCTCGCCCCAGAATTGCCAAGCCCCCAGCATCTTTCTCAAATCGTCTCGTTTCGGCCGATCAATGCGGGCGAGAAGTTGACCTATGGTCTCTCCGGATCGAACTCTATATTTTCGTAACAATCGAATGGATTCCGCGTAATCTTCGGTGCATGGGGCGTTATGTTTGTCGTCACTGGGCATCGATGCCTCACTCTCCATTCGTCTGTGCGGGCGGTTCATCGGACCACCATGCGGTTAAGTGTGCATTGGGATCAGTCTTGAGCGCGCGAATTGCGGCGGCGGTCTGAGTCCTATCGAAACGCTCGGTACTGCTTCTTGCATATTGGCGCTCAACAAGCTGCGCAGCAGCTTCAAGGCCACGGTTGCGCATTTCAGCGTGTGCATAAGCATGCAGTTGGCGCATCATTTCTGTTTGGCTGAGGCCCATAGCCTGCACTCCCTACTGATGTGTGCGCCGGGTGTAGGCTAACCGGCATTTCTTGCAGGCATTGCCGAGCGGCACATTGATGGTCATTCGGTAGTTGCCCTCCATGTGCTGGCCGCACAGCGGGGCGCCGAGGTATCCGTACCGAACGATGCTGCCTCGGTCTTCCTCGCCGGCCTCGCAAACGAGGTGCAGCTTCCGGCCGGATTTGATCTGTGCGTAGATCATCTGCGTTGCTCTCCAATGTGCTACGTGCGCTCGATGAACCCGACCGACATCAGCACTGCAAACGCCCTGTCGGTGCGCCATGTTGAGTAGTTTAGGATTTTGGAAACTGTGTCGGCGTCGGCTGGAAGGCCGGCATCGTGCCGCTCCTTGATGACGCGAAGCACTTCGTTTTGCTCGTGCGTCAGGCT
Organism: Bradyrhizobium lablabi; assembly: GCF_018129385.1. Lineage (GTDB taxonomy): Bacteria > Pseudomonadota > Alphaproteobacteria > Rhizobiales > Xanthobacteraceae > Bradyrhizobium > Bradyrhizobium lablabi_C. The sequence continues at coordinate 359,193 of NZ_JAFCLN010000004.1, read as the reverse complement.
AATCCCGAGCGGCATTTCCTCGAACGTATTCCCATGCTGGGGGCAGGACCATTGCGCCACGGCCATGCCGTCACCTCGTCGCGCATTAACTGGGTGGTGGTCGTCGCATGTGCATTTTGGATAAGGGCCGTATTTTTTTGACTTCATCAGTCCTCTCCCTGGTGTGTCAGGCGGCATTGCGAATTTTGATGTCGCAGCGCTGGCAAACGAAACCCCAGCGGCGCCACGTCGCCCAAGGTTGGTCGATTGTGACTTGGCTGTCCTCGTTGTCGCTCAGAAAGGCGGCGATTGACGCTGAGCGCGTCCTTCTGGCGCTCCCGACGTAAACGTTTCCTCTTTTGTCGGTGACGCACCAGAAGGTTCGGAATCGGCGAGGCCATCGGCTCATTGCCCGCCTCCCTGTGCCTGGCGGTGGGCGGCGAGCGGCACGCCAACGCCCATCCAATCTCTTTCCCGCTGGAAGATGGTCGGGTGCCGCATCTTGATCTGCATGAACCGACCATCCGGGCTCACCGCTCCGATTTCACGATATGCCACCCCGTTCTCCGTCTGGACAAACTTGGGGTTCGCCTTGAGCCATTCAGTTTGAGCGTGCGTGGGTGTCATTGTCCGCCTCCCTTCATCGCGGCGATCCCGGTTGCTTGATGCGCAAGACACGCGGCCATGTCGGCCCTGTGCTTCGCGTCCACGGGATCGGCGAGGTTCCTTGCGAGCAGGGCCATTGTCAGGAGGCGCTCACGAACGAACTTGTTCGGAGCCGTCCGGGCTTCTGCCTTCATCTCGCGTTCGAAGTTGGAGAGGGTGGTCATGGGGATGCTCCAAGCCAAAATGAGAGCCCTGCAAGAAAAAGGGCGATCGCGTAACAGAGCAACGCGATCGCCTGTGCCGTGTCGCTATTCACCACTGAGCCCTGTAGTCGGCGTAATAGCCGCGCGCCTCGCTATAACCCAACTCTGGCAAGCCGCGAGACTTGAGCAGACCGTTTAACGTCTCCCAGAAGCTCATGAAGTCAGTTTGGTTGTTCTCGCGCACGACCCGATGGAGGCGGCGGATTTCGTTGGCTTGCGGCGTACCCATTTGTCGGTCTCCCGTTGTTGATATTGCCTTTATAAGCGATATCGTTTATATCGTCAATAACCGATATCGCTTAGGAGGACGTTTTGACAACTTTTCCGATACCGGATACTTCCCGGCGCATGGGAAGGCCGCCGCTTGGAATCAAGCCGACACTGGTCCGCCTCTCGGAAGAGGTCCGGGAGCGGATACGCGATCTCGTGGGCGAGCAGGGGATGGCTGCCTTCATCCGCGAGGCTGTCGAGCGTGAGCTGAAGCGCCGCGAGCGCAAGGAGAAGGGGTGAACGCCCGCCGAACGGCCGCGTGTCAAATACGCGTCAGACTTGCCGCAGGTTCGAGGTTCGTTCTCGCAAGTTCCGGCAACATCCGGAGAGCTAAGTACCGAAATTGCTTGAGAATTTGCTTCGGGGGCACTGCCTATATGTCCCCCCGGACGGGTCTTTTATTTTCAGCGCTGCTTTTCGTGTTCGATTCGGCACCGCTGGCATCAGGTGCCGAGGCACAATCGGGAAAACGGTTTCGCGCTTCGGCCATGCCGGCGCACAGGGTTGACGAGAATCCCGCGTGGAACCGGCCGCTTAGACGGCCGTCGCGCTCCCGTAATTTCGGCAGCTAGACATCGTTAACGTTTTCCACAGAATATCCCCGTCACACTCAGACTGATTCGGTTGGTTGCGTCTGCGTCCGTTTCTCTCCTCACGGGCAATTTGATGACACAACGGACCGATCCGGCACGCGGGCGCGACATTGTCGCGCGCTGGTGCGTCCTTGCCGAGCAGCGGCTGGAATACCTCACCGAACTATTCGAAACCGGCCGCTGGCGCCGCTTCCACAGCGAAACGGCTTTTCTCGAAAACATCAGGGAAGCCAAAGCCGCCGTCGAGACCTGGCAAGCATTGCTGACGCGCGAAGCCTCGCTGGACAACAGCCCGATCGACATCTCCTGGCTCGGCCGGAGCGGGGTGATGTTGCCGCCGCGCCGTGAGCCAGCGCGGGCCGAGGCCCGCGGCTTCGAACCGCCGCCTGCGGAGATACCGGCGCCGCTGCACGTTGCGCCGATCGCCGCCGAACCCGAGCCGGTCCTGGCGGATGAAGTACCCGTCGCGCCCGAACAGGACGCGCTGGCGAAAACGGTGGCGCTGACGCTCGACATCGTCGCGATGCAGGAGCGCTACCCGCTGCTGCGCAACGCGCTGTAGTTAGCTGCGGCATCATGGCCTCGTGGTTCGAGACGCGCGGCTTTGCCGCGCTCCTCACCAGGAGGGTCTGGCATTTCGCCTGGTTCTCCGACCTCATCCTGAGGAGGCCGCGAAGCGGCCGTCTCGAAGGATGAAGCCCCGGCGTTGCCTAGCGCCGCACCGCGTTGGTGCCGACAACCACCTGCGCGTAGCGCTGCGCGCCTTCGGCGGAAAGATCCGTCGTGATCGGGCGGGCGTGATCGAGCCCGACCACGGCGCCGCGCGGCGCTTCCGAAATCATGTTGTTGTTGACCAGCGCCGTGCCCGCGCCCGGCACGACCGACACGCCGATGCCGACAAAGGCGTTGCGGATCACATTGCCTGATATCGCGACATCGCGCAGATATTTGCCCCAGCCGGCGATGATGCCGAACGCCGGCGCGTTCTCGATGACATTGCCGGTGACCGAAGTATCCGCCTCCACATAGATGCCGATGCCGGCATCGTCGTCCGGCGCGGTGCCGATCGGGCGCTTCGGAATGAGGTTGCGGATGATGTTGCCCTGAACCACAGCAATGCGGCCGCCTTCGTTGAAATTGCAGACGGAGACGCCGAGCGCCGCGCCATCGACGGTGTTGTTGGCGATCACGGCGCCCTCGAAGGAAAATTCCGAATAGAGCGCGACCTCGCGGACATTGCTGACGCTGTTGCCCGTGATCTGGATGTTGGAGGCCGAATTGCCGCGCACCGCGGAATAGTCGCAATTCCTGATGCGGTTGCCGCGCACGATGACGTTGCCGGCGCGAAATGCGTTGATGGCGTTGCCGTACTGGCCGGAGCCGCCGGGCCCGGCCTTGATGTCCTCGATGCGGTTGTCGAGGACCTGGGTGCCGTCATCGCCGATGGCGGTACGCAGGATTTCGATGCCGTTGTCGTTGGTGCCGATAATGGTGTTGCGCGACACGATCAGGCCGAGCGCGTCGAACGACACCACCGCCGTGGTCGCGATATCGGTGAAGATGTTGTCGCTGACGTCGCCGGATACCTGTTCGAACCAGATGCCGTTGCCGCCGCTGGCGGCGATTGCGCACGCATGGATGCGGACGTCGCGGCCGCCGGCGCAATGCACGAGGCCGCGGCGCTGGGGCAGGGGAATGCTGCCGCCGTCGAGCGTGAGGCCGGAGAGGCCGACGCTGCCGGCGCCTTCGCCCTGGAACATCGAGGCGCCGCCGGTGAAAACGAGTTTTGTGGCGCCGCGCACGCCAATCACTTGCGAGCCGTTTTGCAGGCGAAGCATGCCGGTGCGGTAAACGCCCGGCGGCAGCGCCAGCGGCATTTGCGCACGCGCCGCCTCGTCGATCGCGCGCTGAAGGGCGCGGGTCTGGTCATCGGGGCTGCCGGGACGCACGCCGTATTGCGTGGCGTCGCGGCCGAGCGTGGAGGTGAGGGGCGCGGCGCGCGCTGGCTCAGGCATCGTCGCGAGCGCACTCGCTGCACCCGCGGCGGAAGCTCCAATCAGATGGCGGCGGTTGACGTCCATGACCGTGTTTCCCTCGCGGACGTGTCAATGGATTCAATTATCCCGGAAATGCGGCCAGGCATGGTGAACGCATGGTTGGGACGCAGCGATTGTTGAGGGTAGGGTTAATGTCGGGCGTATAGAGCGTAGGATGGGTAGAGCCAACGGGTCGCGCGAATGCGCGCCCGATGACAGGCTCCGCGAAACCCACCATTTCGAGTCCGGATGAAAGTTGATGGGTTTCGCTTCGCTCTACCCATCCTACGAAGACTATGCGGACCGCACCGCGCCGCGCGTCAGCTTCACCATCTCCAGCAGCATCGCTTCGCCGGCATCGACCAGCTCTTCCAGCGTGATGCGCGCGTTGCCCTTGCGCATTGATGCGCTGTCGCGCGGGAGCAGCGGGATGTGCACGAACGCGGACAGATGAAGATCGTCATTACCATCGACCGCCTCGATCGCGCGCCAGCTCAGATAGTTGCACAGATACGCGCCGGCATCGCGGGAGGCCCGTGCGTCGATGCCGGTGGCGCGTGCGGCGCGCAGCAGTTTTGCGGTGTGCGGGCCGAACATCGCGGCATCCGCGCCTGACGCGATCGAGCCCTTGCGCGAGCGGCTCTGCGCCGCATCCGGCCACAGCATGGTGACGGCGTTGCGGGCGCGGGTCTCGACCCGCATGTGCGCGGTGCGCGCGGCAAGGCCGAACATCAACAGCGCCTGCGGGCGATGCTGTTTCAGCAGCCCCGGCAATTCGCGGTCGACCGCCTTGTAAGTCACCGGAAAGATGTGGCTTGAGAATTCGATGTCGTCGAACGCCGGCCGGCGCAGCCTTGTCAGCCGCGCCACCAGCGGCTGCGTCGGATTGAAGGGCGCACCGGGAAACGGGCCGAAGCCGGTGACGAGCACGCGTAGCTTGCCGCTCACCGCAGCATCTCCGCGAGCTGCTCGGCGGCGACCGCCGGCGAGATGCGGCCGTCGGCGACGTCGGCCTCGGCCTTCTTCACCTTGGCGCGGATCGCCGCGTCCGAGCGCAGCCGGGCCATCATCCGCTGCTCCAGCATCGACCACATCCATTTCACCTGCTGCTCACGCCGCCGTGCAGCGAACTCTCCGGAAGCATTCATCGCCGTGCGATGATCCAGGATTTTTTGCCAGAGCTCATCCAGGCCTTTGCCGGTCAGCGCAGAATAGGTGACGACCGGCGGATGCCAGTGCTCCGACCGCGGCGTGAGGATGTGCAGCGCGCTGCGATAGTCGGCGGCCGCGTGGTTGGCGCGCTTGACGTTGTCGCCGTCAGCCTTGTTGATCGCGATCATGTCGGCGAGCTCGACGAGGCCCTTCTTGATGCCCTGCAATTCGTCGCCGGCGCCCGGCAGCATCAGAGCCAGAAAGAAATCGGTCATGTCGCAGACCGCGGTTTCGGACTGGCCGATGCCGACGGTTTCCACCAGCACGACGTCGAAGCCGGCGGCCTCGCACAGCAGCATCGCCTCGCGCGTTTTTGCGGCGACGCCGCCGAGCGTGCCGGACGAAGGCGAGGGGCGGATATAGGCGTGGTCGGAAGCCGAAAGCCGCGCCATCCGCGTCTTGTCGCCGAGGATCGAGCCGCCGGTGCGCGCGGACGAAGGGTCGACCGCCAGCACCGCCACCTTGTGGCCGCGCTCGATCAAAAACATGCCGAGCGCATCGATGGTGGTGGACTTGCCGACGCCGGGCGAGCCCGTGATGCCGACGCGGATCGCCTTGCCGGTATCGGCCAGCAGCGCCTGCACCAGTTCGCGCGCTGCGGCCTGGTGATCGGCGCGCCGGCTCTCGATCAGCGTGATCGCCCGCGCCAGCGCCGCGCGGCTGCCGGCGCGGAGGTCCTTGGCGAGGGTTTTGATGTCGGCGGAAGAGCTTTTTGGCGAGGGCATGCCTTCCGTTTACAACGGCTGGGCGCGGCAGGCGAGGGGCCGCGCCCTCACTCCGCCGGGGCCGGCGACGGCCGCTTCAGCCGCCGGCCGATCCAGACCAGCACGGGCCACATCAACGCGCCGATCGCCATCGCGGCGAGGATCGCCGCAATGGGCCGCTCGAAGAACGGCAAAATGCTGCCGTCGGATTTGATCAGCGAGGTGACAAAGGCCTGCTCCACCATGGTGCCCATGACGATGCCGAGCACCATGGCGGCGACCGGGTAGCCGTTCTCCTCCATGACGTAGCCGATCACGCCGAAGGTCGCGACCGTCACGACGCCGAACGTGTTGTTGCCGATCGCGAACGAGCCGACGGCGCAGCACAGCATGATGACCGGCATCACGCTGGAGCGCGGTGCGCGCAGCACGAACGCTGCGAGTCGAATCATGACGATGCCGAGCGGGATCATCAGGATGTTGGCGATGATGAACATCAGATAGATCGCGTACATGCTCGACGCTTTTTCGGTGAACAGCGTCGGGCCGGGGTTGAGGCCCTTCATGTAGAGCACGCCGATCGCGATCGCGGCGATGGTGTCGCCGGGAATGCCGAACAGCAGCGAGGGCACCCAGCCCGAGGCGATGCTGGCATTGTTGCTGGCGCCGGCCTCCACCAGACCCTCGACATGGCCGGTGCCGAACTTCTCAGGTTCCTTGGAAAAGCGCTTCGACATGGCATAGCTGACCCAGGCAGCCATGTCGGCGCCGGCGCCCGGCAGCACGCCGATGATGATGCCGATGATATTTCCGCGCGTCATCTGCCAGTGATATTTCTTTGTCAGCGTCCATTGCCCCGCCAGGATGCTGCCGAACTTGCGGCGCGGGATCGGCGGCGGCTCCGGCGTCAGCATCGCGCGCATCACCTGCGCGACCGCGAACACGCCGACCAGCGCCGGGATCGGCTCGATGCCGCCGAACAGATCAGTAACTCCAAAAGTGAAGCGCGGGACGCCGCCGGGATTTTCGATGCCGACGCACGCCACCAGAAGGCCGATGAACATGCTGGCGATGGCTTTTACCGGCGAGGAACGCGCCACCAGCGTGGCGCACATCAGGCCGAGGAAGGCGAGCCAGAAATATTCGAAGGTCGAGAACGATAGCGCGATCTCGGCGAGCGGCGGCGCCAGGATCATCAGCGAAAGCGTGCCGGCGATGCCGCCGACCGCGGAGAACCAGACGCCGGCGCCAAGCGCGAGTTCGGCCTCGCCCTTGCGGGTCATGGCATAGGCTTCATCCGCGTAAGCCGCCGAGGCGGGCGTGCCGGGGATGCGCAGCAGCGCGCCCGGAATGTCGCCGGAAAAGATCGCCATCGTGGACGCCGCCACGATCACGGCAATCGCGGCGATCGGAGAAAGGTAGAATGTGACGGGGACGAGCAGCGCCGTCGCCATCGTCGCGGAGAGCCCGGGCAGCGAGCCGATCACGAGCCCGTACACCGATGCCGCCAGCATCGCGATAATGACTTCCCATGTCGAGATCAGGCTGAACGCCTGCATCAGGGTGTTGAACATCGTTTCACCAGGGCATGGGCAGCAGCCCGATCGGAAGCGGCACGCGCAACAGCTTGCTGAAGATGAGGTGGACGACGATCGGGGCCAGCACCGCGAGCGGAAGTGCCAGCCGCCATCGTGCGCCAAGCGCCGTCGAGGTGACAAAGACGATAATCGCTGCCGTGATGATGAACCCGACGCGTTCGGCCACCGCCACGTAGAAGAGCAGCAGCGCCGGCGGCAGCAGGGCGCGCAGCCCATAAAGCTTGCTCTGCGGCTTGGGCTTCTCGCCCTCGACCGGGATGATCTCCTCTTCCTCTTCGAAGGTGCGGCCGATGCCAAAGGCGATCGCGAGCCCGCAGAGTGCGAGCCCGCTGCCGATCACCAGCGGAAAGACATTGGGGCCGACCGGCTGGCCTGGCACGGGCGGCAACTGCCAGCCGCCATAGGCGGCGGCCGCACCGAGGCCAACGAGAAACAATCCCGTGACGCTATCGGGAAGACGCATGAAGGAATCCTGTCCGCTTCGAAGAGAAGAAAGCCGCCGAAACGGATTTATACTTTCGACAGGCCGGCCGCCTTCATCGCCACGCCCATCTGGGCGTCGCCCTTGTCCATGAAGGCCGCGAACTCGGCCGCGTTGCCCCACACGGTGCCGAAGCCGCGGTTGCTCATGAAATCCTTGAATTCCTTGGAGTCGTAAACCTTCTTCAGGGATGCGGTCAGCTTTGCGGAGACGTCGGCGGGCAGGCCCTTGGGGCCGGCGATGCCGCGCCAGGCGCCGGTCGCATAGTCGATGCCCATCGATTCCTTCAGCGTCGGTACGTCCGGGAAGGCGGGATTGCGCGCAGGCGCCATGATGGCGAGGCTGCGCGCCTTGCCGGCCTCGATGATCGCGCGGGCCTCCGGCACCGAGCAGGTGGTCAGGTCAAGGCCGCCGGCGGCGAGATCCTGCATGGCGGGCGCGGCGCCGTTCGACGGCACCCAGGCGACATGGTTGGCGGGGAGCCCCATCGCCTGTAGCCAGCCGACCAGCGCGAGGTGCCAGATGCCGCCCTGGCCGGTGCCGGACGCCTTCAGCTTGCCGGCAGGCGCGGCCTTGATCGCGTCGGCGAGTTCCTTCACCGTTTTGTAGGGCGAGGTCGAAGAGACCTGGATGCCCGGCGGGTCCTCGTTCATCAGCGCAAGCGGCGTGTAGCTCTTGGGAGCAAGCTCGGTCAGGCCCTGCCAGTGCATCATCGAGATTTCCACCGTCAGCATGCCGATGGTGTAGCCGTCGGGCTGGGCGGTCGCGATCGCGGAATGGCCGACCACGCCGGAGCCGCCGGTGCGGTTGACGACGTTGAAGGGCTGGCCGAGGTCCTTCTCCAGCAGTGCCGCCACAATGCGCGCAGTGGCATCGGTTCCGCCGCCCGCGCCCCACGGCACGATCACGGTGACGGGGCGCGACGGATAGGCCTGCGCGGATGCCGGCTTGAGACCCAGTCCTGCGACGGCCGCCGCGGCTGCGGATGAAGCCGCAAAAGCGCGGCGCGAAATCTTCCTGGACATGGCGTTCTCCCCTGCGGCGCCCGTGACGTCGGGCGCTCTTGTGATGCGTCATTCTAGGCGGCTTTGTGCTGGGCTCGCAAGGCACGGTGTCGCAGGCAGCCGATGCCCAATCGGTGCGCATCGGCTCCTTTCGCCTGATCGGAAACCGGGTGGGTTTTCTGCGTTAGCGGCTGCATATCGGAGCAAGCAAATCTGGAGAGCACCATGACCACCGCCTGCTACAGCACCGTGCTTGACCACCCGATCGAGGCCGTGTGGTCGCTGATCCGCGATTTCAACAACTATCCCGCCTATATCGAAGGCGTCAGCGAAAGTGCGATCGAGGACGACAGGCGTGGCGACGAGGTCGGCGCCATCAGGCGCTTCTGCTATCTCGGCAACTGGGTGCGCCAGCGCCTCGCCGTGCATTCCGACGACGACCATCTGCTGACCTATGCCGGCATCGAGCCGCTGCCGTTTCCGACAGGCGATGCGCAGGGCGCGGTGTCGCCGACGCCTTACGAAGGCACCATGCAGCTCACGCGCATCACCGACGGCAACCGCACCTTCATCGAATGGTCGGTTGCACTCGATCCGGCGCCGCAGGATGCCGAGCGCTGGCGCACGCTGTTCCAGTCATGGATTCCGGAGTGGACGAATTCGCTGGCGAGGGCATTGGCGCGGCGGGCGGGGTGAGGGCGTTCACCGCGTCGCTTCGACATCGTCCTTTGGCCGCGCGCCGCCGAAGATTTTGGCCCCCTCCGGCGTGAGATACGGCTTCAGCATTTCCCAAGGCACGAAGGCGACATACGCGCCTTCGGCGTAGGAGCCGACCGCGTAAGGATCGTAGTAGAAGTTGAGGCCGGAGCTCTTGCCTTCCTCGGTCGACGGCGCCAGCGCAACCGGCCCGATCTTGAGCAGTTTTGGCTCGATGCCTTCGATGGCGTCCGTATCGAGGCCTTCCGCGCCGCGCGCCTTTTTCTCTTCCTTGAGCGAGGCGATGACGGCTTGCCGCATCGCTTTCAGCGTCGGGCCGCTGTCGGCTGTTTCGGTGAAGAACGGACGGATGCTGATGCGCTTGCCCAGCGATCTGTCCCACAGGATCGTGTTGGACGAAGTGTTGGGATGCGCCCCGCCCATATATTGGTAGTCGCCCCTGATGATGCTGACATAGCGGCCATCCACCACCGAGCGAGTTTCGTATTTTCGATCATACGCCCACGCTTTGCGAAACATTTCGGGGTCCTGCTTGCGCTCCTTCTCGGCCTCGGCCCGGCGTGCGGCAGCCCACCTCTTGCCTTCCGCAAGGCAATCGGCTGCCAGCGCCGGATCAGCCTTGATTTTAGGATCGAGCGTGACGCCGATCTCGACAATCTTGGTCGTGATGGCGAAGTCCGGCTTGGTCTCGGCGGCGAGGGCACTGCTGAGCGCCGCCGCGCACGCAATCGCGCCCGCAAAGCCAGCGCTCCGGGCTGTCATGAACACAGAGTTGCGCAAGGAGGATCCTTTGAAAAAGAGCCGGACTACTCCGCCGCCTCGCTGTGCCCCAAGCGCGCGTTGAGCTTGTGGATCAGCTCTTCGGCGGCGTCCGAGATCACGGTGCCGGGCGGGAAGATGGCTTCGGCGCCGGCCTTGTAGAGCGCATCGTAATCCTGCGGCGGCACCACGCCGCCGATGATGATCATGATGTCCTCGCGGCCATGCTTTTTCAGCGCGGCCTTCAGCTCGGGCACCGCGGTGAGGTGGGCGGCGGCCAGCGACGAGACGCCCAGAATATGCACGTCGTTCTCGACGGCCTGGCGCGCGGCTTCCTCGGCAGTGGCAAACAGCGGTCCGATATCGACGTCGAAGCCGACATCGGCGAAGGCCGATGCGATCACCTTCTGGCCGCGGTCGTGGCCGTCCTGGCCGATTTTTGCGACGAGGATGCGCGGGCGGCGGCCTTCCGCTTCCTCGAAGGCATCGATCAGCGCCTGCACTTTTCCAACCTTGTCCGACATGGCGGACGCCTCCCGCTTGTAGACGCCGGTGATGGACTTGATCTCGGCGCGGTGACGGCCGAAGACCTTTTCCATCGCGTCGGAGATTTCGCCCACCGTGGCCTTGGCGCGCGCCGCGTCGATCGCCAGCGCCAGCAGGTTGCCGTTGCCTTCGCCGGCGCTGCGGGTCAGCGCGGCGAGCGCCTGATCCACTTCCTTCTGGTCGCGCTCGGAGCGCAGCCGCTTCAGCTTGTCGACCTGTAGGCGCCGCACGGTAGAGTTCTCGACCTTCAGGATTTCGATCGGCGCCTCGTCTGTCGGCTTGTACTTGTTGACGCCGATCACCGCCTGCTTGCCGGCATCGATCCGCGCCTGCGTCTTGGCGGACGCCTCTTCAATGCGCAGCTTTGGCACCCCGGCCTCGATGGCTTTCGCCATGCCGCCGAGCTCCTCGACTTCCTGGATATGGCCCCAGGCCTTTTGCGCGAGATCGCGCGTCAGCCGCTCGACATAGTAGGAGCCGCCCCAGGGATCGATGATCCGGTTGGTGCCGCTCTCCTGCTGGAGGAAGAGCTGCGTGTTGCGGGCGATGCGGGCGGAAAAATCCGTCGGCAGCGCCAGCGCTTCGTCGAGCGCATTGGTGTGCAGCGACTGGGTGTGGCCTTGCGTCGCCGCCATCGCCTCGATGGTGGTGCGCATCACATTGTTGAAGACGTCCTGCGCGGTCAGCGACCAGCCGGAAGTCTGGCAATGCGTGCGCAGCGACAGCGAACGCGGGTCCTTCGGATTGAACGGTTTTAGCAGCTTTGCCCACAGCAGCCGCGCCGCGCGCATCTTGGCGACTTCCATGAAAAAGTTCATGCCGATCGCCCAGAAGAACGACAGTCGCGGGGCAAAGCGGTCGACGTCGAGCCCGGCGGCAAGACCGGCGCGGAGATATTCGACGCCGTCGGCCAGCGTATAGGCGAGCTCGAGGTCCTGCGTCGCGCCGGCCTCCTGCATGTGATAGCCGGAAATGGAAATGGAATTGTATTTCGGCATCCGCTGCGAGGTGAACGCAAAGATGTCGGAGATGATCCGCATCGAGGGCGCGGGCGGATAGATATAGGTGTTGCGCACCATGAACTCTTTCAGAATATCGTTCTGAATGGTGCCCGACAGTTTTTCCGGCGGCACGCCCTGTTCCTCGGCGGCCGCGACGAACAGCGCGAGAATCGGCAGCACCGCGCCGTTCATGGTCATCGACACGCTCATCTGGTCGAGCGGGATACCCGCAAACAGCGTGCGCATGTCGTAGATGGAATCGATCGCCACACCTGCCATGCCGACGTCGCCGGAGACGCGCGGATGATCGGAATCATAGCCGCGATGGGTGGCGAGATCGAAGGCGACCGACAGGCCCTTTTGCCCGGCGGCGAGATTGCGGCGATAAAACGCGTTGGAATCTTCCGCCGTGGAGAAGCCGGCATATTGCCGGATGGTCCAGGGCTGGTTGACATACATGGTCGGGTAGGGGCCGCGCAGATAGGGCGCCGTGCCCGGCCAGGTCTCAAGGAAATCGATGCCGCCGAGGTCCGTTTCGCTGTAGCCGGGTTTGACCGGAATACCCTCAGGCGTCAGCCACGGCTCGGCGCTGCCGGCGGGCATAGCCGCGGCAACGTGCTCAAACGCGATATCGGCGAAATTGGGAATTCTGCTCACGGGCGGCCTTCCTTCAATTTCATTATTCGGGCCTCACATTCGGCAAGACGCTGACGGACCTGGGGCTCTCCAGCCGGCTGGTCCAACACCCCTGTCAGCCGTGATGCAAAGTACGCCAACAGTGGCAGGCACACTACCAGCAAAAGGAAGTCGGAAGCGGAAATCTGGCCGGCGAAAACCCCCGCGACCATGGCAATTCCGACCGCGCAGATGATGATCGCCGCAATGACGAAAAACCATACCGGCGTCTGCGCCGCTGAACTCATTCGATAGAACGGCCCGTTGTGGTACGCGATCATGGACAGCAGCCGGTCGCGCTCCGCTTCGAGTTGAGCCAGTTCGTTCTGGTCGGGCATGGTGCGTGCTCACGAGGTTGGCGCCAATCCTCATTCATGGTCCGGATGCTGGTGGCTGACGATACGGCCGAGCGTTTCGGCGCCTGCTAGTTCCAGCGTGCTCTTGCCGGGCAGGCTGGCGATGCGGCCGACCCACGAAAGATGGGATTCGGTTCCCGTGGCGTAGGTCGGAACGACGCGGTCGGGGCGGTCGAAACTGCCGGTGGTGAGCTCGATCACCGGGCCGCCGATCTGGCGGTAGCTCAGCGGCGTTCCGCAGGCGGCGCAGAAATCGCGCTCGGCGATGGTCGACGAACGGAACGATCCTGGCTTGCCGCGGGTCCAGGCAAAATCCTCGTGCTTGACTTCGGCCAGCGAAATGAAGGGACCGCCGACCGCCTTCTGGCACATCCGGCAATGGCAAAGCCCGATCCGCACCGGGCTTGCATAGACCGCAAAGCGCACGGCGCCGCACTGGCAGCCTCCGGTGAGAACAGGCTTTCGGTCCGCGCTCATGCTCACTCCATTCGCCGCCAGGCTTCCTGCAACGCTGCCAGCGCATCGCCGCCGGCGAAGACAAAATCGTTCACGCCCGCGGCACGAAACGCCGGTTCCTGCTCGCCCGGGCGGCCTGCCAGATAGATATGCCTTGCGCCCGCGCCTTGAAGGGCCCGCGCAGCGGCCTCTGCCTGCGCGGCGTAGACTTTGTCGGACGAGCACAGGCAGGCCACGCCCGCGCCGGACGCCTTGAAGGCGGCAGCGAGCGTGCCGGCATCAGAAAATCCCTCGTTGTCGATCGCCTCGATGCCGCCGGTCTCGAAGAAGCTTTTTGCAAACGTGGCACGCGCGGTGAAGTCGGCGGCAGTGCCGAGATTGGCGAGAAACACTTTTGGCCGCGCGCCCGATTTCTTCAGCATCGCGTCGGACTTGTCACGCAGAGCCTCGAAGGGGGCGGCGAGTCGCATCGGCGGCAGCGGATCGAACTTGAATTTCGCTTTGCCATAGGGCGCAAGCTCGATCGGCTTGGCCGGCAGCACCGGAGCATCGGCCTCGCGCAGGTTCGGAAATTCGCTGGCGCCGGTCAGCACGTCGCGGCGTTTGGCAATGTTGGCCTCGCGCGCCTTGCGGGTCGCGGCAACCTTTGGCTGGAGCAGGTTCTGCTCCAGCGCGGCAAAAATGCCGCCGGCCTTTTCGGTCTCCTGGAACAGCGCCCACGCCGCTTCGCAGAGTTCGCGCGTCAGCGCCTCGATGCCGCCGGAGCCGGCGGCGGGATCGGCGACCTTGGCGAGATTGGATTCTTCCAGCAGCACGAGCTGGGTGTTGCGCGCCACGCGCCGCGCGAACGGGTCGGGCAGGCCGAGCGCCAGCGTATGCGGCAGCACCGTGATCGCATTGGCGCCGCCGAGGCCGGCCGAGAACGTCGCCATGGTCGCGCGCAGCATGTTCACATAGGCATCGCGCTGGGTCAGCATCCGCCACGACGTGTCGGCCGCGATGAACAGCGGCTTTGGTGCAAGGCCGCTGGCCTTCTCGATCCGCGCCCACAAAAGCCGCAACGCGCGGAATTTGGCCAGCGTCAGGAATTGATCGGCATCCGCGGCAAGTCGCGCATAGACCATGCCTTGCGCGTCTTCCAGCGCAATGCCGGATTGTTCGATCGCGCGCAGATAGGCGAGGCCACAGGCGAGCACGAAGGCCAGCTCCTGCACTTCCGAGCCGCCGGCATCATGGATCACGCGGCCGTCGGCGGCGGCAAACGGTCCCTTGAAGCCCGCGGCCGCGAGGCCCTTCACCGCGCTCGTCACCGCGGGCACGATGTCGGCCCAGGCATAGGGGCTAAAGCCCCAGGCAGCGCCGGCGCCGAGCGGATCGAGGCCGAAGCGGATATCGCAGGCCGCGGGCGGGATGCCCTTGCGCTTGACATATTCGGCGACATGGATGGCGGCCATCCGCGATTGCGGGCCGATCTGCAACTCGATCCCGATGCCGGCATCGAGAAAGATCCCGTCGAGGATTTTTTCGACCGCTTCCGCCGATGGGTCGAGCCCAAAGCCGTGCGCGCCATTGGCGCCGGCAAAGACCAGCGTCAGCCCGGTCGCGCCGTTTTCGAGGTCGTGCAGCGCCTGCGCATTGGCTTGAGTGGCGTCCGGATGATCGATCCGCTGCATGATCTGCCAGGGCGCCGCAGCCGCACGGCCGACGACAGGAGAGGCGCCCTTTGCGCGCGGATAGATCGGGTCGATCCTGATCCCGTCATAGGTCTTGCCGACCAGCTTTTCGAACGGGGCGCCTTTGAGCACGCCATCGACCAGCTTGCGCCAGTCGTCGTAGGTCGCCGGCGCGAAATCCGCTGCGAGGGCCAGATCTTCAGTCGTGGAGGTCATCGTTTCCTAAAGCTTTTATCTTCTTTGTTGCGGCCGGAAATTGCCACGTGGCGGCGGCCAAGCCAAACCCTGTTTTGGCCCATTTCCGGGCCAGATCGGCCGCGACCCCGGGGGCTCTTTCTACTGTGCATGGGGTTGTTTTCGCGATTTTGTGTTTAGCCCCTGCGGTGCACCGCTAGGGAACGTCGGGGAGCCGCTCGATACCGTCGGTCGAAAGCCCGGCCAGCGCGTCTGCGACACGGCGTCCCGCAATGACACGGTCCGGCGCAATTTCCGCCAGCGGCACCAGCACGAAGGCGCGCTCGAACAGGCGGGGGTGCGGCAGCGTCAGTTCCGGCTTGTCGAGTTTGACGTCGTCATAAGCCAGCATATCCAGATCGAGGGTGCGCGGGCCCCAGCGCGTCTCGGCAGCGCGGTCGCGACCGAATTTTTTCTCGACCTTGTGAAGCGTGAACAGCAGCGCATGCGGATCGAGGCGGGTCTCGATCTCGATGCAGGCGTTGATGAAGCGGGCCTGGTTCTCCTCGCCCCAGGGCGGCGTGGCGTAGTCGGACGACCGCGCCACCAGCGCGCCTTGCGTCATGCCGCAGATATTTGCGATCGCCTTCGGAAAGGTGCCGCGGACATCGCCGACATTGCCGCCGAGCGCGATCAGGACGCTGGCCATTTGGCTAGCCCTGGGCGGGCGGGTGCCGTGAGCGCGTCAGCACCACGCCGACATCCTCGAAGATCGCGGCGATCGGCGCGTGCGGTTTGTGCACGGTGACCTTGACGGCGCGGATGCGCGGAAAGGCCGCCAGGACAGCGTCGGCCACGGCGCCCGCCGCGCGCTCCAACAGCTTGTAGTTGGTATTCTTGAAGGCAGCGACCGCGGTCGTCACCACATTCGCATAGGAGACCGTGTCGGACAGGTGGTCGGAGCGCGAGGATTCCGTGAGATCGGACATGAGCTCGAGATCGATCACAAAGCGCTGGCCGACCTCGGTCTCGTGCTCCATCACGCCGTGGCGGGCATGGATGACGAGACCCTTGATGAAGATGGTATCGGTCATCCCTGTTCCTCGATTGCCGCTGCGACACGCAGCGCCTGCACGGTTTCGGCCACGTCATGGGTCCGGATGATCCTTGCGCCGGCTTGCGCAGCGATCAGATGAGCCGCGATCGAGCCGCCCAGGCGCTGCTGCGGCTCGGATGGCGACACCGTGCTGATGAAGCGTTTTCGCGACGCGCCGACCAGAAGGGGCAGGCCGAATGAGCGAAGCTCCGAGAGTCGCGCCAGCGCAATCATGCTCTGCTCGGGCGTCTTACCGAAGCCAATGCCGGGATCGAGCACGATGTTGTCGGTGGCGATGCCGGCCTTCGCCGCGATCTCGAGCGAGCGAGCGAAGAAGGCGGCGATATCCTGCATGATGTCGATGGTCGGATCGGCAGCCTCGCGGTTATGCATGACGACGACGGGCGCCTTGCGTTCGGCCACCATAGGCGCCATACGCGCGTCGCGCTGCAAACCCCAGACATCGTTGACGATGACGGCGCCATGGTCGAGCGCCCAGGCCACAACAGACGATTTCATGCTGTCGATGGAGACGGGAACGCCGAGCGAGACGACCTCGGACAGCACCCCCTGCAATCGCCGCATTTCTTCTTCGGCCGAGACCGCCTCCGCGCCGCCATAGGGGCGGGTGGACTCCGCACCGATATCGATGATGTCGGCGCCTTCGGATATCATTCGGCGCGTCTGCGCCAGCGCGCTCTCCGGCGCGATGAAAGCGCCGCCGTCAGAGAACGAGTCCGGGGTGACGTTGAGCACCCCCATCACGGCCGGGTAGGGCCGCGCCAGCAAGGCCGGCAGCAGCGGATGACCGACTGAGCCCGCCGGGGCGGTTCTGGAAGTGGTCGCCATCATGCGGTCGCTTTGCGCGGTCCGTGACGGCAAGTCAAGGTGGAGGAAGAGTCCCGAACGGCGGTCTGGCCGGGGGTATTGTTTTTGACGCGTTTTCTTGACGCGAACCGGTATCCACCCCGCATCAAGTGCGGGGCAGCCTTTCGCTCGAAAATGCTTTAATAGCTGATTTTCGGCGGCAGCTTGCGCGCCCGTTCGATCAACTGCTCGACCGACTTTTCGGAAGGAAGCACGTGGACCAGTTTGCGCCTCGTATTGGCTTCCTTCATGCTCTGCGCCAGGCGGACCGGGTTGCGCAGGCCGAGCTCGCGCACGGTAGAGACGCCGGCGGCGCGGATCAGCCCGATCTTGCCCTTGCCCATGCCGGGTATCCGCATGTGGTCGGCAAAGTTCGCCCATTCGAGCAGTTGCTGCTCGCTGATTCCGGTTTTTGCCGAGAGTTCTTTTCGCCCCCGCACGGTGCGGGCGGCTTCCAGCAGTGCGTCCGTCGTGCGTATCCCCAGCGATTTCAATTTCGAAGCAGCGTAGGCGCCAAGGCCTTCAATCTCGGAAAGGGAATATGTCATGGGTACTCGATAATGCCGATGCAAAAGGTGCGTGCGCTGCAAGGATGTCAAGCGAACTGGCTGAGCCCCGGCGTCCCCGAAATGATCTCGCCCATTTGATCCGCTCCGATTTTGTCGCGGCCGAACCTGAAAAGTTCACGCGCGATGTTCTGTATCTCGCCGACACTCAGTCCGAGTGCCATCAGCCGCGTGCCGACGGCCATCAAGCCGCCGCCCATCAGCCGGGAGAAGCCGCCGCCTTCTTTTGAAGCCGCGATCGCAGCTTCGGCGCCCGGAATCGTGTCGATCAAGGCCTGGACTTTGTCGGAAGGACCTTCGCGGCGAAGGAAATCCAGGATAATGCCGACGGTCTTTTCAGCCACGGCACCATCGATGCCGGCCTGCACGGCCAGCCGCCCCGTCAGTTCGTCCATATTGGCCCCGCCTCAGCCGACTTCTTTTTCCGGCTCCTTGCTTAGAAAATTATCTTGAGCCTGCGCGTTTGGAATTACAAGCGATGGCGGGTTTGAACATCACGAATCGCCCTACATCGATTGCAAAGTGTTGCAGCAATGCAAGAGTGAACACGCGATTGTGCCAATGCTCGGCGATTTTTTCGCTTGAATTGGAGGAAAGTAGGCATGCGGCGTCGTTCGCGACCGCCAGGATGAGCACGCCTTCCGGCGGTTTCAATCGACTGACGGAATGCAGTATAAGTGTGTTAGGTGACGTTCGAACCTTTCTAAGGCGCGCGAAGAGGCGATGCGATGGCTAAGTCTGACAGCACGATGGCCGATACAGCAGACAAGATTTTCATCGGCAAGGGCGACGAGGCAGCCTGGCTGACGCTGGCGCTTGCCAACCGGCACGGGCTGGTCACCGGAGCCACGGGAACCGGCAAGACGGTGACGTTGCAGGTGATGGCGGAAGGATTTGCGCGCGCCGGCGTGCCGGTGTTCGCCGCCGACATCAAGGGAGACCTCTCCGGTATCGCCGAAGTGGGCGAGGCCAAGGACTTTCTGGTCAAGCGGGCGACCGAGATGGGCCTCAAATTCGAGCCCGATCAGTTTTCGGCGGTGTTTTGGGACGTGTTCGGCGAGCAGGGCCATCCGGTTCGCGCCACCGTGACGGAAATGGGACCGCTGTTGCTGTCGCGCATGCTCGACCTCAACGACGTCCAGGAAGGCGTGCTCAACGTTGCATTCCGCGTCGCGGATGAAAACGGCCTGACGCTGATCGACATGAAGGATCTTCGCTCGCTGCTCGATGCGATCGTTCCCCGCGGTGGCAAGAAAAGCCCTGACGACGAAGACGATCCGCTGGAAGCGATACGGAAGGCGGCGCAAAGCTACGGCAATGTCAGCAAGGCGACGGTCGGCACCATCCAGCGTCAGCTTCTGGTGCTGGAGAACCAGGGCGGCACAAAATTCTTCGGCGAGCCCGCGCTGACGCTGAAGGACTTTATGAAGACCGACAGCGACGGGCGCGGTTACGTCAACATCCTCGTCGCCGACAAGCTGATGCAGAGCCCGCGGCTTTACGCCACGTTCCTGCTCTGGATGCTGTCAGAGCTGTTCGAGGAACTGCCGGAGGCCGGCGACCTGCCGAAACCGAAACTGGTGTTCTTCTTCGACGAGGCGCACCTGCTGTTCAACGATGCGCCGAAGGCGCTAATGGACAAGATCGAGCAGGTGGTGCGGCTGATCCGCTCCAAGGGCGTCGGCGTCTATTTCGTTACGCAGAACCCGATCGACGTGCCGGACAAGGTGCTCGCCCAGCTCGGCAACCGCGTGCAGCATGCGCTGCGCGCCTTCACGCCGCGCGACCAGAAGGCGGTTGCGGCCGCCGCGCAAACGTTTCGGCCCAATCCGAAGCTCGATACCGCCCGCGTCATCATGGAACTGGGCAAAGGCGAAGCGCTGGTCTCATTCCTCGAAGGCGGCGGCACACCGACCATGGTTGAGCGTGTGATGATCCGGCCGCCGTCGGCGCGGATCGGGCCGATCACGCCGGAGGAGCGCAAGGCGATCATAGGCAAGAGCCCCGTGAAAGGTAAATACGATTCCGCTGTCGATGCCGAGTCCGCCTATGAGATGATTCAGAAGCGGATCGACGGCACGGCGGCCGATGCCGATGAAGTCGGCGCCGGCGGCGCTGCCGCGGGCGGGGGCGGCGGCATCCTCGGACAGCTCGGCGCGATCGTCGGCACCATCTTCGGTACCGGCCCCGGCACCCGGCGCGGCCGGCTGACCACCGGCCAGGTGATCGCGCGCAATGTCACGCGCTCGGTCACCAACAAGGTGGTCGGCGGCGTGGTGGCCGATATCGGCAAGTCGGTGGGCGGCCAGCTCGGCGGTTCGATCGGCCGCGCGCTGGTGCGCGGCGCGCTCGGCGGGATCTTGCGGCGGTAGTGTTGCGCGCTTCTCCCGACTCCCAAAAGGCTGCGCTGAGGTGGCCGTCGCTGCGAAATCCGCTCGACGTTCTCTTTATCGTCTGCTGCATCGCGCTGACCGCCGACGTGCTGGTTCCGGAAATCTGGGGCCACGGCAAGACCAAGGACTATCCGCTGTGGTACTGGGCGGGTCAGCAGGTGCTGTCGGGCGGCGACCTCTATCCCGCCAACCTCGGCAAGATCTTTGAGTTCATTTATCCGCCCCTGCCGGCCGTGCTGCTCGCGCCGCCGGCATGGCTCGGAAAAATTCCGCTCTATCTCAGCCTGTCGCTGCTCAACGCCGCGGCGTGGTGGATGGTCGGCCAGTTGTCCAATGCGATGACCGGTTCCGGCCGCATCCCGGGGCCATGGCTGTTCGCGCTGCCGAGCTTTGCCACCATCACCTTCATCTTCGACCAGTTCGATCTCGGCCAGCCGAACCTCATGCTGCTTGCGATGATGCTCTACGGCTTCTGGCTGTTGCAGCGCGCGCGGCCGTGGATGGCCGGCTGCATGTTTGCGCTTGCCACCGCGATCAAGGTGTTTCCGGTCGCGGTGCTGCCGTACCTGGTGTGGCGGCGGCAATGGAAGGCAACGGCCGGCACGCTGGTGTTCCTCGGCCTGTTCCTGTTCGTGGTGCCGGCGCCGTTTCGCGGTTTTGAGCACAATGCCGCTGAATTGAAGACCTGGTATCGCGGCATGGTCGGCAGCAGTTCCGAAAAGGGCTTTGGCCAGCGCGACGAGCAGAACTGGTCGTGGGTGAACCAGTCGATCATTGCGGTGACGCACCGCCTGACGCGGCCGGTCAATTACAATCAGGACGATCCGAACAAGCCGCCGCGGACGATGAACATCGCCAATTTCGATTTCAAGACGGCGAACTATGTGGTGGTCGCGATTTCGCTTTTGATCGGGCTCGGCTTCATCGCGGTGATGCCGCCGGCCTCGCGGCGGACCGAACGGTCGGACGCAGAAGAGCTCGGCATATTGTTCTGCCTGATGACGGTGGCCTCGCCACTCGCACGGCAATACTATTTCATGTGGCTGTTCTTTCCGATCGCGATCCTCGCCCATCGCGCCGCTTACGATCCACGGCCACGTGTGCAGGCCGGCACATGGATCCTGATGGCGCTTGCCGGCGGGCTGATGCTGCTGTCGCTGCCGCTGTTCCCGACCGACATTCAGGCCTATGGCAACAATCTCGCCGCCACGGCCGTGCTGGCGGTGGGGCTCGCCTGGCACCTGCGCAATCCGCCGCCGGTCTTGTCTCCGCCGTCCGGCGCGCTACAACCTGACGCCGTCAGCGCCTCAAATTAAGGAAACCGCCATGGCCAACGCGCAGCTCCAGCCGGTCCTCGACCATATCGATGCCGATTTCGACAACAGCCTTGCGCGGCTGTTCGACCTCTTGCGCATCAAGTCGATCTCGGCCGATCCGGCCTTTGCGGAAGACTGCAAGAAGGCAGCCGATCATCTGGCCAAGGATATCGAGACGCTCGGCTTCAAGGCCGAGGTGCGCCCGACCGCCGGCCATCCCGCGATCGTCGCCAAGGCCAATGGCAAAGCCGGCAAGCCGCATGTGCTGTTCTACGGGCACTACGACGTGCAGCCCGTCGACCCGCTCAATCTCTGGCACCGCCCGCCGTTCGAGCCTGTCGTCACCGACCACGCCGACGGCCGCAAGATCATCGTTGCGCGCGGCGCCGAGGACGACAAGGGACAGTTGATGACCTTCGTCGAGGCCTGCCGCGCCTGGAAGAAGGTGACGGGATCACTGCCGGTCAACGTGACCATCCTGATCGAGGGCGAGGAAGAGGTCGGATCGAAGAATTTCGTGCCGTTCATGGAAGCCAACAAGAACGAACTCAAAGCCGATTTCGCGCTGGTCTGCGACACCGGCATGTGGGACCAGAACACGCCGGCCATCACCACCTCGCTGCGCGGGCTGATGTATGACGAAGTCACCATCAAGGCCGCCAACCGCGACCTGCATTCCGGCGTGTTCGGCGGCGGCGCGCGCAACCCGATCCGGGTACTGACGCATATCCTCGGCGGCCTGTTCGACGACAACGGCCGCATCACCATTCCCGGCTTCTATGACGGCGTGAAGGATCTGCCACCGGACATCCTGGCGCAGTGGAAGAATCTCAATCTGACGCCGGAGTCGTTCCTCAAGCCGATCGGGCTTTCAATTCCCGCCGGCGAGAAGGACCGTTTGCTGATCGAGCAGATATCTTCTCGGCCGACCTGCGACATCAACGGCATCGTCGGCGGCTATACCGGCGAGGGCTCGAAGACGGTGATCCCCGCGGAGGCCTCGGCAAAAGTGTCATTCCGCCTTGTCCCGGGACAGGACCCGCAAAAAATCAAGAAGGCGTTCCGCGACTACGTCACAGCGCGGCTGCCCGGCGACTGCAAGGCCGTGTTCACCGAGCACTCCAGCGGCGCGGCGATCGCGCTCGACTGGAACATGAAGCCGCTCGCTGCCGCCAAGCGCGCGCTCACCGATGAATGGGGCAAGGAGGCGCTGCTGATCGGCTCCGGCGCCTCGATCCCGATCGTCGCCGACTTCAAGAACACGCTCGGCCTCGACAGCGTGCTGGTCGGCTTCGGCCTCGACGACGACAACATCCATTCGCCGAACGAAAAGTACGACCTGAAGAGCTTTCACAAGGGCATCCGCTCCTGGGCGCGGATCCTGGCGGCGTTCGCGGAGGGCTAACGCGCGGCTTGCGTTGCTCGCACGACGCGGAAACCGATATTGCTGGTCGAGCTTTCCGGCGTGTTCGAGCTGCGGGCGGCGACGCGGTAGCGGTTGCAATAGGAGTCGTGGCAGAGGAACGAGCCACCGCGCAGTGAGCGGTGAGGGGCGGGCTCGCGGTTCAGCGGATCCTCCGCGGCGGTAGCGAGATGATAGCGAGGCGAGAAATAATCCTCGCACCATTCCCAGATGTTGCCCGCCATGTTGTGCAGGCCATATCCATTTGCCGGGAACGCATGGACCGGCGCGGTGCCGGTGTAACCGTCATCGGCGGCGTTGAGGTCAGGGAAATTGCCTTGCCAGATATTGCAGCGGTGTTGTCCTGCGGGCGTGAGTTCGTCGCCCCAGGGATAGAGCGCCTGCTCGAGACCGCCCCTTGCGGCTATTTCCCATTCCGCTTCGGTCGGCAGCCGCGTGCGCGACCATTGGCAGTAGGTCTTGGCATCGTTCCAGGAAATATGAACCACGGGATGATCGAGGCGATCGAGGACCGTGCTGGGAGGGCCTTCCGGCTGAGCCCAGTAGGCGTGCGACACCGGCACCCACCATGGTGTTTCGGCGGCGCGGCTGCCGATCGATTGCCTGACATTGTCTGGCAGCAGACCTTCGAATACAAAACTCCAGCCGAAACGCTCGGCGTCGGTCGTGTAGCCGGTTGCGCGGACGAAGTCGCCGAATTCCAGATTGCTGACAGCATGGCAGGCAATGGCGAAGGTCGTCACGGTAACGGACCGCACCGGCCCTTCGCCGTCCTCGGGGAAGCGCTTGTCGTTCGATCCCATCAGGAAGGAGCCGCCGATCAGCGGGCTCCAGCGTCGAGGGATTTCTACGGGGCTCGGCACGATCCCGCGCACCACGCCAGCGTCCACCGAAGAATCTCCGGCGGGACGCTGGATGCAGCAACGGGATTTGCTCTCGGTCATCTCGGCGTTACGGCTACTTCTGCTTCTCTTCTTCCCAGAATGCCGTGCCGCCTTCGGCCTTCATGAGCTCCAGGATCTTCTCGCGCGGGATGACACCGCAGCGGTTGGCCCACGCGTTGTACTGCTCGGTCATCTCGCGGACCCGCTCCGGATGCTCCGCGGCGAGGTCGTGCATCTCGGTGCGGTCGGTCTCCATGTCGTAGAGCTCCCACGGGCCTGGATATTTCCGCACCAGCTTCCACTTGCCGATGCGCACCGCGGCGTTGCCCTCATGCTCCCAGAACAGCGGCCCGCGCCCGCCGTAGGCCGACGAGAATGATGGCACCAGGCTCTCGCCTTCCAGCGGCAGGATGGCGTTGCCGTTGTATTCCTTGGGGTAGGTGGCGCCGGTGACGTCGACGATGGTCGCCATGATGTCCGGCAACTGGCTGGGATTGTGCCGCAAGCCACCCTTTTCCTTGATGCCGCGCGGCCAGTGCACGATGAACGGCGTTGCGATGCCGCCTTCGTGGATCCAGTGCTTGTAGAGCCGGAACGGCGAGTTGGAGAGATTGGCCCAGGCGGTGCCGTAGCTCTGATAGGTATCCTCGCCGCCGGGCATCAGTGAGGGATCGTTGCCGAACCGCACCGGCTCGCCCTTGCGGGTCTTTGCCTTGGCGATCATCAACTGGTCGACCAGCTCCTTGGCGGTCACGCCTTCCGGAATGTCCTCGGCGCAGGCGCCATTGTCGGACAGGAAGATAATCAGCGTGTTGTCGAGCTGGCCGGTCTCCTCGAGCGCAGCGATGATGCGGCCGATGCCCTGATCCATGCGGTCGATCTGCGCGGCATAGACTTCCATGCAGCGCAGGGTCCATTCGCGATGCTGCGCTTCCGTCCACGGCGGCTGGGTCGGATCGCGATCGGTGAGTTGCCAGTTCGGATGGATGATGCCGTCGTCGATCAGCCGCTGGAGTCTTTGCTCGCGCAGCCTGTCCCAGCCGGCGTCGAAGCGGCCCTTGTACTTTGCGATGTCCTCGTCATGCGCATGCAGCGGCCAGTGCGGCGCGGTGTAGGCAACATACTGGAAAAACGGCGCGTTCGGATTGTCCTTCTTGTGCTGGCGGATATAGGTGGCGGCCTGATCGCTGATCGCGTCAGTATAGAAGAAGGATGGATCCTTCTCCGCTTCATGCTCGATATTGTCGTTGCCGCGGGTCAGTGTGCTTGGGTGATAGAAGCTGCCTGCGCCGATGATGGTGCCGAAGAAGTAATCGAAGCCGCGCTGCATCGGCCATGAATCGGTCGGCTGAGTCAGGTTGCTGGAGACGTGCCACTTGCCGGACAGATAGGTCTTGTATTTCTTCTGCTTCAGCACCTCGGCAATGGTGATACAGCTCTTGTTGAGGTCGCCGGCGTAGCCTTCGGGACCGTTGCTGTAGGTGAGGATGCCGATGCCGGTCTGGTGCGGATGCAGGCCGGTCAGCAGTGAGGCGCGCGACGGGCTACAGCGGGCGGTGTTGTAGAACTGCGAATAGCGCAGGCCGTTGGCCGCGAGGCGATCGAGGTTGGGCGTTTCGATCTCGCCGCCGTAGCAGCCGATATCCGAAAAGCCCATGTCGTCGTTGAGGATGATCAGGATGTTCGGGCTGTCGGATGCCTTGCCATTTGCCATGGTGTTGTTGTCCTTTGGTCGCGTCGCGAGTGATCAGGAATGCCGCGTCAGGCTGATGCTGAGGCGGAAATAGTCGGGGAGATAAACCGAGCGCAGCAGTTCGAGCGGACGGCCCCCGGTGCCGAGCGTCAGGCGTTCGATGGCGAGCAGGGGACTGCCGGCTTTCACGCCGAGTAATTTGGCGCTGGCGGAATCGGCAAGCGATGCGCCGATGGTCTGCTTGGCTTCCTTGATGGGGTGGCCGAGTTCTTCCTCGAATACGCGGTACATGATGATCGAGGTCAGATCGCGCTTCTCCAGTTCGAGGCCGATATCGGGCGGATAGAAAGCATGCTCGATCGCGATCGGCGTGTCGTCGGCGAGGCGCAGCCGCTTGAGCTGCCACACCGCACGTTCCTGCAACTGTTCGCGCACCTCGGCATCGTGCCGGTTGGTCATGCCCTGCTGCAACACCTTCGCGCCGGCGTGATAGCCGGCATCCCGGATGGTTTCGGAAAAGCCCATCAGACGGCCGACCCAGTTTTCCGGCTGGTTGGAGCGCAGAAACGTGCCGCGCCCGCGCTCGCGCGCGAACATGCCTTCGCTGACCAGCGGCGCGATGGCATTGCGGATGGTGATGCGGCTGACGCCAAAGTGCTTGCCGAGTTCAGCCTCGGTCATCAGGCGGCCGGTCTTGTCGATCAGCGCGCCTTCCTTGACCTGGCGGCGGATGGTTTCGCGGACCTGGATATGCAGCGGCACGGCCGGCGGCTCGGCGCCGTTCACAGTCTCGCTCTTCTTGCGGGTGGGGAGGGCCATGACCTTACAGCCGCTTTCCTGTCGTCGGATCGAACAGATGGATGTCCTGGGCGCGCGCGGTGATGGAAATCGTGTCGCCTTCGCGCGGAACGTTTTCGTCGCTGACGCGCACGCGGATTAGTGTGCCGGCGCAATCCAGATCGAGCACGGCAGTATCGCCGAGGTCCTCGACGAGTTCGACCCGCGCGGACAGCCCGCTCGGCGCGACGCGAAGCGCGCCGGGACGGATGCCGGCGACCACGTCGCGTTCGCCGCTGGCCTGCATGATTGTCTTGAAGCGGTGGCCGGCGATGATGACGTCGCCGTTGCTATAGCGGGCCGGCACGAGGTTCATCGGCGGGTTGCCGATGAAGCCGGCAATCTCGATCGAGTTCGGCCGGGCAAACACTTCCGCCGGGGTGCCGACCTGCTGGATTTCACCGGCCATGAACACCGCCATGCGGTCGGCCAGCGTCATCGCTTCTTCCTGGTCGTGCGTGACGTAGACGGCGGTCACATCAAGCGAACGCTGCAACTTCTTCAGTTCCGCGCGGGTTTCCAGCCGAAGTTTTGCGTCGAGATTGGAGAGCGGCTCGTCGAGCAGGAACAGGCGGGCCTTGCGGACGATAGCGCGTGCCAGCGCGCAGCGCTGCTGCTGTCCACCGGACAATTGTCCGGGCTTGCGGTCGAGCAGATGGTCGATCCGCACTTTTCGCGCGGCGTCCTTTACCGCGGCTGATATCTCCGCCTTCGGCATGTTGGCCATTTCGAGCGGGAAGGAGATATTTTCGGCGACCGTCATGTGCGGGTAGAGCGCGTAGCTCTGGAACACCATCGCGATGTCGCGGTCGCGCGCGTCGGTCGAGGTGACGTCCTTGCCGTCGATGAACACGCGGCCGCTGGTCGGCGCATCGAGCCCGGCTAAAATGCGCAAGGTCGTGCTTTTGCCGGAGCCGGACGGGCCGAGCAGGGCGAAGAACTCGCCCGGTTTGATTTCGAAACTGACGTCCTTCAGCGCAGCGAAGTCGCCGTGCATCTTGACGATATCCCTGAACTGGACTTGACCGCGGCCGCTCATCGGCGCCCTCCGCCTTTGACTGCGCCCACCGTCAAGCCCTTGACGATATGCTTCTGCGCCACGACCCCGAGCACGACCACGGGCAGCATCGCCAGCACGGAAACCGCTGCAAGCTTCGCCCACAGCGTCTGCTCGACCGAGACGAAATTGAACATCGCAACCGTCACCGGCCGCACGGTGTTGCCGCTCAGCACGACGGCGAACAAAAATTCATTCCAGGCATTGAGGAACACGAACACGACGGTCACGGCGATGCCGCCGCGCACCTGCGGGATGATGATGCGCCAGAGCGTGCGCAGGCGGCTCGCGCCATCGAGATAGGCGGCTTCCTCCATCTCGAAGGGGATGTCCTCGAAGTAGGAGACCAGCAGCCAGATCGCGAATGGCAGCGAGAACGAAAGGTAGATCAGGATGATACCCTGATAGGTGTCGATCCAGCCGATGTTACGCAGCACCAGGAAGTAGGGGATGATGATGCCGACCGGCGGCAGCATCTGCGTCGCCAGCACGTAGAAGCCGGCAAACTTCTTGCCGCGGAAACGCAGCCGCGCCAGCGCATAGGCGGCGGGGATCGCCATCAGCATGGTGACGACGGTGGTGCCGACCGAAATCACCATGCTGGAGACGAGGTTGGGCAGGATCGACGCCGAGCCGAACAGCACGTCGTGATAGGCTTCCCAGGTCGGCGTGAAGATCAGTTTTGGCGGATAGGCCAGGGCGTCCCGATCGGTCTTGAGGGAATTCAGCACGCTCCAGAGCACCGGAAACGCCCAGGCGAGCAGGAACACCAGCGAGATCGCCAGCAGCGCGAAGACGCGAAGGCGCTTGCCGGTCATTTCGCCCTCCGCATCGCAAACAGGATTGCGGAGATAAGGATCGTCACGATCAAGAGCGCGACGGCGAGCGCCGAGCCATAGCCGATCGAAAGCTCCGTGAAGGATTTTCGGTAGGCATACAGGTTGAGAATTTCCGTTGCAGTGCCCGGCCCGCCGCCGGTGACCGTGAAGATCGCGGCGAACGCCGTCAGCGCCACCATGGTCCGCATGATGATCACCATGACGATCGCAGGGCGTAGCAAGGGCAGGGTGATGCGGCGGAAACGCTGCCACGCAGTGGCACGATCGAGCCGCGCGGCCTCGTAGATATCCTCCGGCAGCGAGGCGAGCGAGGCCAGCAGCACCATGAAGGCGAACGGCGTCCACTGCCAGGTGTGGATGACGATGACGGAGATCATCGCCAGCAGGGGATCGCCGAGCCAGTTCTTGCTGCCGAGCCCGGCATTGATGGCGAGAAAGTCGACGATGCCGAATTCCGGCGCCAGCATGAAAGTGCGCCAGATCATGCCGACGACGGCCGGCGAGAGCACCACCGGCAGGATCGCGATCAGGCGAAACAGGCCCTGGCCGCGTTTCATGTCCATCACGAGCAGGGCCAGCGCGAGGCCGATGACGACCTGAAGGACAACCGTCGAGACGGTGTAGACCAGGCTGACCACCAGCGAGGTCCAGAACCGCTCATCCGCAAGCAACACGCTGTAGTTCTCGAATCCGACAAAACCGTTGGTGAACGGCATCGCCAGATCCATCCGGAACGCACTGGTCCAGATCAGGAAGAACAGCGGAAACGTGGTCGTCGCCATAAGAGCGAGGAACGCAGGCGCCAGCAGTGCGGCCGCGAACCGGCGCTCGCGCTGCGCCAGCACGCGGCCGAAGTCTCTTGCGGTGGTTGTTGCCGCCTGCGTCATCGCTCGGCCGAACGACCTAGCCGCGCATCATCGGCTCGATGCGCTTTTGCGCATCGTCCAGCGCAGCCTTCACGGTCGCCTGGCCGGAGAGGGCGGACTGGATGGCGGTCGCCATCGTGTCGCCGATCGCCGGCCATTGCGGCACGCGCGGCCGCCAATCGACGTCGGTGTCCTCCTGGAGTGCTTGCATGGTGGCTTCGACGAAATTGCTGCCAAAACCGTTCATCAGCTTGACGTAGTCCGCATCCTTCCAGATCGAGGTGCGATTGACGCCGGAACGTTTTGTGGGACCCGCGAAGCGGTGCGCGGTGCGAGCCTGGGTCTCGGCGCTGGCGGCCCATTGGATGAACAGCCACGTCGCCTTCTTCCGCTTTTCGGGAAGCGCGGCGTTGATCGGAAAGCCCCAGTTCCAGATCGAGGTCACGCGCTTGCCGGACGGTCCCTTCGGCCAGCGCGCATAGGCGACCTTGCCGATCACCTTGGACTTTTCGGGATTGTTGACGACGGACGCGGATGAATGCGCGTCGATGTAGTTCGCCACAGTGCCTTGCGAGAACGCGTCCGCGATGTCGGGCCAGTTCCAGTTGGCCGCGGCGGTCGGCGCGTATTTGCGCATCAGGTCGACATACCAGGCGAGCGCGGCTTCCGCCTCCGGGCCGTTGACGGTCAGCTTGCCGCCCTTGAACCACTCGCCGCCGAACTCGCGGAAGATCGAGGGATAGATGTACATGTTCTGGCCGGCGCCGGCGACACCGCGGAGCGCGGCGCCCCAGATGCGGTCGTTCGGATTGTTCAGCGCCGCTGCGTTGGCGACATAGGCCTCGAGCGTATCGGCCGGCTTCAGACCCTTCGCGTCGTAGAGGTCCTTGCGATAGACCTGAATGGTGACTTCGCCGTCATAGGGCACGCCATAGAGCTTGCCGTCGATGCTGTCGGCGGCGCGCCAGGCCGGAATGATGTCGTCGAACTTGAACCAGGCATCATCGGTCAGCGATTTGTCCTTGAGATAGCCGTCGAGCGGCTCGACCCATTTGTTCGCGGCATAGAGCGAATAGTACATGGGATCGGCGGCGTGGGTGGCGTAGGTGCCGGTCTTCGAGGTCAGGTCGATCACGCATTTCTGGCGGATCTGCGCCGGCGGAATCTTTTCAAAGCGGACGTCGATGCCGGTCAGCGTTTTGAATTGCGGCGCGAGCGTAATCAGGTTCTCGAAATAGCTCGCGGGGATGACCGCTACCGTGATGGTCTCGCCGGACGCCTGCTGCCAGTCGATCTTGGCGGACTTGTAGGGCGCAAGATCCGCTTCCTGTGCCGCCGCTCCGCGCAGCACCGCCGGACCAAATCCGATCAGCGCCGCGGCCGCCGTGCCGGTCTTTAGGAATGTCCGTCTGGTGGGTTTGAATGACTGCATTTCCTGTCCTCCCTTGGCTTCCCCTTTGGCTCCGGCTTTGGCCGGTTAGTTAGGACATTTGCGCAAATGTTATAACATGTCAAACCGGCGGTTCCGCCTGTGCACACCGGCAGGCCCAAACGCAAAAACGCCGCCCGGGATTGGGCGGCGTTTGATTCGGTAGTGCAGAGGTTGTTGGTGAAGAGACTAAGCCGTTTCAGTCAAATTTCAATGACGCTTACGGCGCCGGGATCGCCAGCAGGCTCGAAATGCTGCGGCCGCGGATGTCGTAGACGCGGGCGAACACCACGTCGTCGCGCTTGATCTCCACCATGACCGGCGCGGTCAGGCCCTTGCAGTAGAATTCGCCGAGCGTCATGGCGAAGTCGGCCGCATTGGAATCCCAGCCGATGGTGAAGTCGGGGCCGAGCGCGACCTGCGCGGGACGCTGCGGGCCGCAGACGGCCACCTTCCATTTGCGCCCCTGCGGCGGGACCTCCTGCCGCTCCACCAGTTCCTCGCGCAGTCCGTCGGATGCCTGCTTCAGCGCAAGCCCCCAATAGTCCAGCATGAAGAGATTGTCGGCGGTGCGAACCGTGCCGGCAATGTGGTTGAAGTGCGTGTATTGATAGGGGTGCAGCCGGATCATCTCGGCAAGCGGCAGCAGCAGGCCGAAGATGAATACCGCCAGCGCGGCGGGTTGCCAGATGCGGCCGTTATCCTTCAGCCAATCCATGCCCTTGGCGAAGGCAGCGCCGGCCAGCACCGCCATCGGCGGAATGACGAAGATGAAGTGGCGGATGCCGTTGTAGAGCGCTGGCCGCTTCACCATCGCAATGACAAGCGGCAGCGTAGCCGCCAGCGTCAGCATCAGCAGAATGGTCTTGCGGCGTGCGGTGACGTCCTTGCGCGGCAGCGCGATGAACGTGCCGGCAACGCCCGCCAGCAGAAGGCCGAGCAGCACCTCGGGCAATTGCAGCGCAAACAGCGTCGGCAGATACGACCACGGCATATCCGGCACGGACACCAGTGCGCCCTCGAACATCTCCTTCCACGGCTTTTCGAAGAAGTGCGAGAAGTAGGTCAGCGCCTTGAAGGGATTGCCGGGCTCCATGATCGCCCATGGCCACACCAGGCCCATGAGCAGGTAGCCGAAGGCAAGGCCGGGCAGCAGCACATAGACGACATGCGCAAAGCGGCGCGTCGCCTCGCGCGCGCCTTGCTTGCGGAATTCCTCGAGCAGCAGCGGCATGAAGCCGACCAGCGCGTAGACCATGGCAAGGCCGCCGAGGATGCGGCAGCCGATCGAGAGGCCCGCGCCGATGCCGATGATCAGGATGGTGCGCGGCGAGGGCGCCGGATATTCCTCGACCAGACGCACGAGGCCCAGCAACAGAACGACCATCGCCACCGCAAACGGCGCGTCCTTCGGGTTCATGAACATGTGCCCGTAGAAGGTCGGGCAAAGCACGAGCATCAGGAGCGTCGCAAGGCCTGCGAGTGGACCGCCGACACGGCGGCCGAGTCGCCAGGTCACAGCCAGCCCGATGATGCCGACGATGGCGCCGAGCAGCCGGCGCGTCTCGAACAGTTCCAGCGGAATGATCTTGTGCAGCAGCGCCGCCGCCATGTCGAAGCCGCCGCCATACATGTAGAGATTGGCGAACGACAGCGCGGCGGTGTCCTTGAAACCGGAACCGAACATCCGCAGCAGGAGATCGGCATATTCGGCGTGGGTATAATCGTCCCATCCGAGCCCATAGTCGCGGAATGTGAGCGCAGCGATCAGCGCGACCGCGCCCAGCACAATGGCGGCGAGGTCATCGCAAGTCCGCTCCACCGAGCGCCGCGCGGGCGTATCGATGGCCGAAGTCGTGATGGAAGTCATGGCTACTGGTAACCCGGCGTCCCTATGGCCCAAGCGTGAGTAGCGCCTCTGAGCCTCATTCCCCGGCTTCCATATAGCGCAGTTCCCTTTCCAAGTAATTGGCAATTGTGGCGTAATTCACCTAGTGCAACGCAGCAAAGGGTTGCTTGGCGGAAAACTGGCCGCACTTGCGCCGGTGTCTTGAACTAACATCCCAAGGATCGGGAGCAATTCCGTAGAAATCCGGATAGTTTTCCAAAGGGCGCGCACTTCGTGGTTGGCGCTGTCCACAATATGACGGTATCGTGGCATCGGCGGTTGCGGGCCGATGGTCCCTGGGGTAGCTGCGATGATGGTTGTGCTGTTGGGCGCTGGTGTCGGCCTGCTGTTGGCAGGGCTGGCTGCGCTTGCCTACGGCATCCTGATCAAGGATTTCAGCTTCGGCAACGCCTTGATCATCTCGGGCGCGGTGACCGCTTGTTCGGGCTTGATCATATTCGCCCTGGGGGTGGTCGGGCGCGAACTACAGAGCATTGCCAGAAGGTTGGGTGGGGAATTCCCGGTTGCGCCGCTTGGGCACCCGCTGGAAGCAAGCGTTGCGCCACCGGCGCCGCGTGCCGAACCCGGTAATCTGATTCCAGGCCGCGAGGCCCCGCCGATGGAAATGCCGGCCGCCGGGCCGGTGCCCCCGCCATGGCCGATGGAGGCAACACCCGACGCGCCGCCACCGCCGGCCGAGGGTGCGCCGCAGCTAAGGCAACGGCGCAATCTGCTGTTCACCTCGACGTCGCGGAAGGACCGCGAGCGCGCGGCATCGCGCGCCGGCGAGCCGTTGGCGCCCGACCTGCTTTCGCCGGATCTTCGACCGCCGCCATCGGCGGCGCCGCCCGCAATCGAACCGGCTGTGCCTCCTGCACCGCCGACCTTCGAGGATGCCTGGCCAAAGCCGGAACGCGCCGCACGTCCCGGCGAAGCGCCGCCGCCGCGGCGCACCCGCATGCCGCCGCCGGCCGCCGCGGAAGGCAGCGTCCCTCCGCCTGCGCCGCGTGAACCCACGCCGCAGGTGACGGTGCTCAAATCGGGCGTCGTCGACGGCATGGCCTATTCGCTGTATTCCGACGGCTCGATCGAGGCGCAGATGCCGGAAGGCATGATGCGCTTTGCCTCGATCGACGAACTGCGCGCTCACCTCGACCAGCGGCCGTGAAATAAAGCGCCGCCGTTCTTGTCAGGCCACCGGTAATCCGCTCATATTCGCCAAGTAGTTCGGCATTCCCCGATGTATTGGGGTGGTACGGATACTATCTGTACTTTCGTACGGGCGACGTTGGGACGCGGATCATGAGCGATACGGCCGGCAAGAATTTCATCGACCTCACCGCCAACATCGTGTCGGCTTATCTGTCCAATAATCCGACGCCGGCCGCGGAAATTCCCGGCCTGATCAGCCAGATCCATGCCGCCCTGGTGCGGGTCTCGTCCGGCCGCCCCGAGACGCCGATGGAGCCGGCAAAGCCCGCGGTGTCCGTCAAGAAATCGATCTCGCCCGATTATCTCGTCTGTCTCGAGGACGGCAAACGCTTCAAATCGCTGAAGCGCCATCTGCGCACGCAGTACAACATGACACCGGAGCAATATCGCGAGAAATGGGGCCTGCCGGCGGACTATCCCATGGTGGCGCCGAACTACGCGGTGGCGCGCTCGCAGCTTGCCAAGGAAATGGGCCTCGGCCAGCAACGCCGGCGGCGCAAGTAGATCAGGACGCTGTTGCCAGTGCCTCGCGCGCATCGTTGCGGATGCGCTCCACCATCGACCGCAGGCCGTTGGAGCGCTGCGGCGTCAGATGATCGCGGAAGCCGAATTCGTCGAACACCTTGATCGCATCGGTTTCAAGAATGTGCTTTGGCGTCTGGCCCGAATACAGCGTGAGCAGGATTGCGATCAGGCCGCGCACGATATGCGCATCGCTGTCGCCGAGATAGTTCAGCCGCGGCTCGCCGCCCGCGCGATCGATCTGCCTGGACAGCCAGACCTGGCTGACGCAGCCCTGCACCTTGTTTTCGGAATTGTGCTCTTCTTCCGGCAACGGTTTTAGCGTGCGGCCGAGCTCGATCACGTAGCGGTAGCGGTCGTCCCACTCCTCCAGCAACTCGAAATTGTCCCTGATCTCGTCGATCGTCATCGGTGTCGGAATCCCGTCCTCCATGAGCCCTATATAGGGTGGCGGGCGGCCAAATACGATGAAAATACGGGCCTGGTTCCAGTCCTAATTTTCGGGCACGCGCCACTCCAAGGTCCGGTCATCCGCCGTCAGCGTGTCGCGCGGGGCCTCGGGGCTGATCGCCTGCTCGGCATCTGCGAGATTGCCGATCGAGCCGGTATGGTCGGGAGCCTTCTTGTCGGGCTTTGCGGCGGCCGGTGCTTTCTTGTCGATCCTCTGAATCTTCTCGGGTTGTTCGACCTTATCGGGCTTGTCCGGCTGATCGGCCTTTTCGGTCTTGTCCGTAATGATGCCGTAGACCTTGCGCGCACCGTCGGCTGCGCGCTGGCCGATCACGGTCGCGGCCTGGCCGCCGACTTCGCAGGCCGTGGGCTGACGCTTGCAGAACTGGCTCATATCGGACACCGCCGCAGTCGCAGCCTGCACCGCCTCGGAGGTGCTGATCTGCGGCAGCTTCTCCGATTCGGGAGTCTTGTCTCTGGGCAGGAGCACCAGCACCAGCCCGAGCCAGAAAGTCAAACGCAGCAGGAACCACATCTCGCAAACCCGGTCGTCCGTTCGCGGCCATTGCGGCCCGAAAACGCGCACGGCTCACGACTACTGGCCTGTGATAAATCGCAAGTGTTTGCATTGAGATTAACTCGACGAAATTTGGCGGAAAATTCTGCCGGTTCGATTCGCCGTAAATTTTCGATTGATGACCGATTCGGAGCTTCGGAACCGCCGGAAAGCGCGTGCACGATTTCGAAACCATAGCCGCACCGGTCTGGAAACCCGGTGTTCACCATCCGCGTCAATTCGGCCGCCGCGTGCATGCGAAAAGCCGCACAAACCAGCGACCAGGCCTGCAACCAGCCGCGCCTTAGCGTTCATTTAATTCCGCTCTGACACTTTGGGCCAAAGATAAAGGGGGCGTTCCGGCGCGTCTTCACGACGAACAAGCCGAAGCGCGAGTACTGTGAGTGTTTTGAGTATCATCCGTGACTGTCTCGATGCACTGTTGCATCCCTCCGCGCGCTATGACGCGCTGACGCGGGCGCGCCATCGGGCCTTCATG
This sequence comes from Bradyrhizobium lablabi, assembly GCF_018129385.1. Lineage (GTDB taxonomy): Bacteria > Pseudomonadota > Alphaproteobacteria > Rhizobiales > Xanthobacteraceae > Bradyrhizobium > Bradyrhizobium lablabi_C. The sequence continues at coordinate 323,697 of NZ_JAFCLN010000004.1, read as the reverse complement.
GCGCCGCGGCTGCTCGGCAGCCTCGCGGCCTTTGCAGCCTTTCCGGTGTATCTTGCGTTGCGCGGCGCGCCGACAGCGCTCGAGGTCGCGGCCTTCGCCTGGCTGATCGCGCCGATCCTGTTGTCCTGGTTCCTCTCGCGCACCGGCCGCTATGAGGCCGCGCATGTATTGTCGTCGCTGGCGCTGGCAAGCCTCATCATGATGGTCGCGCTGACCACCGGCGGCATCGAATCCTTTGCCGCGATCTGGCTGGTGGTCGTGCCGCTGGAAGCCTCGCTCTCTGCCTCGCGCCGCGTAGTGGCATTTGCCTGTGGCCTTGCCCTGGCGTGCGCCACGCTTCTGATCACTCTTGGACATTTCGACATGTTGCCGCCGCAGGAAACCGGCATCGACATGAGCGAGGCGCTGATGGGATTTGGCGTGGCTTCCGCGACGCTCTATGCCGCGGGCCTTGCTTTCGGCGCAGAGTCGCTGGCGCGCACCAGCGTCTCGCTGCTTTATCTTGAGGAAGACCGCTATCGTCTCTTGGCGCGCAACATGAGCGACGTGATCTCGCGCCATCGCAAGAACGGCGCCGTCCAATTCATCTCGCCGGCCGCGGAGGGGATGCTGGGTGCGCCCGCATCGCGTCTGCTCGGCCACGGGCTGTTCGACCGCGTCCATGTCGCCGATCGCCCGGCCTATCTGACCGCGCTATCGGACGCGGGGCGCGGCGGCGAATCCCGCAGTGTTGAATTCCGCCTGCGCCGCGACAGTTCACGCGGTCAGAACAATACGGGCGATTTCATCTGGGTTGAAATGCGCTGCCGTCCGCTTGATGAGATGACGCTGCTGTCGGAAGCCGAAGTGGTCGCCGTGATGCGCGACGTCACCGACCGCAAGCTCCAGGAGCAGGCGCTCGAAGAAGCACGACTGGCGGCCGAGCGGGCCGATGCCTCGAAAACCCGTTTCCTCGCCACCATGAGCCACGAGCTGCGCACGCCGCTCAACGCCATCATCGGCTTTTCCGAGATGATCGTGCAGGAAGACGTGCTGATGGTGGACGGCGCCAAACGCAAGGAATATGCCCAGCTCATCAACGATTCCGGTCAGCATCTGTTGTCGGTCGTCAACGGCATTCTGGACATGTCGAAGATGGAATCCGGCAATTACGAGCTTGCGGCGGAGCCGTTCGCACCGAGCGCGGCACTGGTCAATTGCTGCAATCTGCTGGCACTGAAGGCGCGCGATAACGGCGTCGAGCTCGTCACGCGCGTGCCGGACGACCTGCCCGAAATCACCGGCGATCCGCGCGCGTTCAGGCAGATCGTGCTCAACCTCGTCTCCAACGCCATCAAGTTCACCGAGCGCGGCGGCACCGTGACGGCGTCCGCCGGCATCGAGGGCGCGCGGCTCGTGCTGCGCGTCAGCGACAACGGTGTCGGCATCGCCGCCGACGATCTCAAGCGGATCGGCGACCCCTTCTTCCAGGCCGGCAAGACCTATGAGCGCCGCCATGAAGGCACCGGCCTCGGCCTCTCGATCGTGAAAAGCCTTGTCGCCCTGCATGGCGGCGAGATGAATGTGCAGAGCAGGGTCGACGAGGGCACCACGGTTGCGATTGCGCTGCCGATGGTGTTCACGCCGCCCGCCTTGCGGCTGCCCGCCAGCAACATCGCGACGCTGGCGCCCGCGCCGCGTGCCGCCTCCGAAGTGCAATCTTACCAGGTGAAAAAGCGTGCCTAGACGGATCGACCTTGACGACGACGACGAGATGCCGCGCCGCCGGCGCCGCAGCAGCAAGGCGGCTGCGGTCGAGCCCGAGGAAGAGCGCGGCCTCGTCATGCGGATGCTGCTGCACAGCCCGAAGGACATGATCGCGGGTATGCTTGCGGCTGCCGCGGTCAGCGCCATCATCACCAATGCGCTGTTCCTACAGGCCGGCCGCCATCCGTCGCCGATGTTCGGCACCGTCACCGCGATGCCGGCGCCCGTGCTTGCCAATCCGCTGCCGCGTCCGCGCCCGGCCGAGGCCGCACGCCTGATCGAGCCGCTGGCGCCGCCGGAGCCGGTGAAGCCGGTCGAGGCCAGGAGCGCCGAGAAGAGCGCCGAGCCCAGGAGCGAGGCCAGGCACACCGATTCGAAAAATGACGCGATGACCAATCTGGTGGTGAAGTCCACGACGCCTGCGCCTGCGCCCGCTGCCGCTACGCCCAACCAGCATGTCACGCGTCCCCCGGCGCCGATTCCGCAATCGACCGCCGCCCGCCGTATCGCCGGCGTCCAGCGCGCGCTCACCGAGAATGGATACGGCCAGTTGAAGCCGACCGGCACCATCGGTGCCGACACGCAGACCGCAATCGCCAAATTCGAGCGCGACCGCAAGCTTCCGGTTACCGGCCAGATGTCGGACCGCCTGGTGAAGGAGCTCGCGGCGATGACGGGACGTCCGATCGACTAGCTTCGTTTCTGCGGCTGGCCTATATCGTCCGGCCATGCGACTGAAATCGGCTATATGGGTGGCGGCCTATCTGCGCCGCTGCCAGACCGAAGGAATTTTCGGCGCCGTGCGCAAGCGCGGCGCGGAAGAGGCCGGTGCTGTGTTCGTTAAGGTGGCGCTGATGGACGGCAATGCGATGCTGTACGCGCCCGCGCCGCAGACCGCCTATGATGACAGCCGCCCGGCCGAGCGTGTGTTCGCGGCGATGTCGCCGGAGCCCGTGCCGGAGCAGAAGGTCGAGGAGCGCCTTGCCAAGGAATTGCGCTTCGATCCCGACGCCTGGATCGTCGAGACCGAGGACCGGGCAGGGCGGCACTTTCTGGATCTTGCGAAGGCCTAGCCGCTCTTGCGCTCGGTGCCCGTGTGCACGGGCGCAGTGCCCGGCTGCGGCGCGGGGCGCCGCTCGCCGCTCGCGGCGCGGGCGCGATAACGCTCATCGTCATGGAGTGCGGGACGGTATTTCGCGCGCGTCACCGCCATGGTGGAGCCGCGCCAGGCGGTCAGCATCACCAGCGCGGAGCGCTCCGTCAGCCGATCGTACAGCCGCGAAATCCGATAGACGTCGTTCACGGATGAGCCGAACTCGGGATTGAGGAACAGCAGCACGCGCTGGAATTCCGGGCTCGGCATCTCCAGCGCCTTCATCGCACAGGCCAGCGGCTCGCCGCCAGGGTCGTTGGTCACCTGAATGGCGATGCGCGAGGGCAGGATCAGCGCTTCGCCGAGCTCAAGCGCAAAATTCTCGGCGTCCTGCGCGAACGCGGCCATCTGGAGGATATGGATGGCGCGGTTGGCGCGATGGGCGGGGATGCGCGCCGACGCTTTCAGCGGCGTGTCATCCAGATTGTGCAGGATCAGCGCGCGCTCACTCGCACTGGCCGCGAAGAACATGTCGCTGATCTCCGCGGCGTCATTGGGACGCATCGAGAGACTTGCCTGCATCCGCAGTTGCGCTTCGGTCGGGGGCGCCGCCGGCCGCTCGGGCAGGGGCGCTGCGGGGATCTCCTCGGCCAGCGGCACGCGATCACCGGGATGCGCCGGCTTCAATCCGAGCTGGATCATGGTCTTCAGCGGCGTACCCGGATAGATCGCAAGCCGCGCCCGCACGGCGGCGCGCGTGGCGTCATCGACCTGCTCGATCAGGCGCGAAGTCAGCTCGACGAACTGCCGTTCTTCGTCCGGCGTATGCTTGTGCGCCTGCACATAGAGATCGGTCAGCACGCGCAGCAGCGTAGGGCGGATATCGACGCCCTCGCGGCGCGACAGGGTCATCAGCCCGTCGAAACCCGGAAACAATGGAGCTGCGGTCATGTCTGGCGGTACGCGACTTCGTAAGAATCCTTGCCGGCCAGCCTAGGATGGATCGTTTTAAGACGCGGTTAAGGAAAACGGCCCGTGAAGATTCTCGGTCGCATTTTAAGAGTGTGCCTTTGCGGTCGCGGTTCTCCGTAGCAGTACGACGTATCCCTGCGCGTTAAGATGCCGTTAACCACGTTTGTTCTTAATCATCGTGTCGCCGGCAAGATCATCGCCGCGCGGCAGCCAGAGAGAACGGAACATGGGCACCATCATCGATTTTCCGGCGGATGCGGCTTCGCGGCGGCCGGCACTGGGCATGGATGGCGCATCACACGATGGCATGGGGACCATCCTGATCCTTCCTGTTGTGCGGATCGAGCGCGAGGGCGACGAGACGAATGACGGCCGCGGACCGGCGGAAGGTACAGCTCCCGGCCGCCGTCGTCGTCGGCGCACCTGACCCGCGGATTTTTGACATGCCGGAGACGCTTCCGATCCGGGCATCCGGGATTCGGCGATCCTTCCCGGCATTGGCTGTCTTTTTGATTGGCGCTGCGCTCGGCGGCTGTAGCGGCGGCGATTTCGGACGTACCCGACAGGACATGCGCAGCGACGACATGCATCGCTGGCTGGGCGCCGAAGTGACCGGCAGCGTCGGCGTCAAGGCCTCGCAATTCCAGCTCACCGACAACGAACGCCAGCTTCGCGATCTCGCCTATCCGATCATCGAGCCGCCGCTGTCGCGCCCGGCATGGAAGAGCGTGTGGGGCGACTACAAGCCGCTGCCGTCGCCCTGGCGTCAGGTGGTCGTGTTCGACCGCACCGCCTATGGCCGCAACCTGATCGACGAGCCGCACCGCTCGCACACCTCGCGCTACGCCGTGCTGATCGACGACGTGCGCAACGACATCACCCGGTTCGAGCCGTTTTACGCCTCCGCCGCGCGTGTCATCGAACTCGACCGCAAGCGCGACGCCAGCATGAAGCTGGTGTCCGAACTGTCACCGCGCGAGCGCGCTGACGCAGTCGCGCGCATGCAGGAGAACAGCCTGATCGTGCAGTGGGTGCACCAATGCCTCGAGCGGCGTATCTCGTCCTACCGCTGGGCGCTGGAGCGGCTGGTGATCCAGGCGCCGGACAGCATTGCCGCCGACGCCGATCGGCTGATCAAGGAGCTCGCCGTGCTTACGGCGAATCCGCCGGTGGACCCGGGCGGCGGGCGCGCGGTGGTGGTGAAGGGCTGATCCTGGGCTGCGGGAATATCCGCCGTCGCCGAGCTACCGACACCGACAGACCATTTCTTGACCTGAGGGAATGTCTCACGTAAATCAGCGATATTGATAGCAGTCAGCGCTGCGGCAATTTATTTTTGACAATGGATTGCGGATAGATGCCATCGCCGGATGTTTTGGCCCTGACAGGGACGACGCAACTCACCCGCTGGAATGTGGCGGCTCCGGTCGGTACCTCGGTTGTCGTAACCTACAGCTTTTCGACCACGCAAGCCTCCTACGACTCCACGGCACGGCCGGGGTTCACAGGCTTTTCGGCGGCCCAGCAAAGCTATGCACGGCAGGCGCTTGCCACTTGGGCCGCCGTCTCCGGAATCTCGTTCGTCGAGGTGCCCGAGGCGGTCGGTGGCCAGATCCGTTTGGGTCTCTACGACATGACCGGAGTCCTGAATTCGGTCGGCCAGCAAGCGAGCGGCTTTGCCTACCTGCCATATTATTCGGGGTGGACCGTCGGTGGCGTGACGACCTACTCGCCATACTTCAATAGCCTTGGCGGCGACGTGTTCCTGAACGCGAATATCTACGCCGGCAACGATGCGAGCATGGCACCCGGGCAGCGCGGCTACTCGATCCTGCTGCATGAACTTGGACACGCAATCGGCTTCAAGCATCCGTTTGAAGGCACGCCGACGATCGATCCATCGCATGACAATAGCAGCTATACGGTGCTGTCATACAACCGCCCGAACTCCACGACGACGCTCGGTACCGTCGATGTCGAGGCGAGCCAGTACTACTATGGCGTCCAGGACCTGACGACAACCTGGGACCCGGCGACGTTGACGGTGACGCGCACGGGCACCGCGGCTTCCGAGTGGGTCCTGGGCACCGAGCTCACCGACATCCTCAACGGCGGCGAAGGCAATGACACGCTGCGTGGCGAGCTCGGCAACGACACCATCGACGGTGGAGGAGGCCGAGATACCGCGATTTTCTCCGGCTACTACGCGTCCTACACGCTGACCAATATCGCAGGCGGCATCCGGGTGGTCGGTCCCGACGGCACGGACACGGTGCTCAACGTCGAGTCATTCCAGTTCGTGGACCGGACGGTGAATGTTGGCGGCTCCAGCGCGACGCCGAACGACTTCAACGGCGACCACATGAGCGACATCGTCTGGCGCAACGACGCCGGCGCCACGTCGATCTGGGCCATGAACGACGCCACAATTCTTCACAGCAGTCCGCTCGGCACGATACCGTCCAACTGGACGCTCGCCGGCACCGGCGATTTCAACGGCGACGGCAAGAGCGACCTGTTGTGGCGCAACGAGGCCGCCGGCGCCGCCCAGATCTGGGACATGAACGACGGGGCCGTTCTGCACGCCAACTCGCTGGGCATCATCCCGTCCAACTGGCATGCGCTCGGAGTCGGCGACTTCAACGGCGACGGCATGAGCGACATCGTCTGGCGCAACGACGCCGGCGCAACGTCGATCTGGGCCATGAACGATGCAACGATTCTTCACAGTAGTCCGCTGGGCACGATACCGACCAACTGGACGGTCGCCGGCACCGGCGACTTCAACGGCGACGGCAAGAGCGACCTGCTGTGGCGTAACGAGGCCGCCGGAACAGCCCAGATCTGGGACATGAATGACGGCGCCATTTTACACGCCAATTCGCTGGGCATTATTCCGGCTGGCTGGCATGTCCTCGGTGTCGGCGACTTCAACGGCGACCACATGAGCGACATCGTCTGGCGCAACGACGCCGGCGCCACGTCGATCTGGGCCATGAACGATGCAACGATTCTTCACAGCAGTCCGCTGGGAACGATACCAACCAATTGGACGCTTGCCGGCACCGGCGACTACAACGGCGACGACAAGAGCGACCTGTTGTGGCGTAACGAGACCGCCAGCGCCGCCCAGATATGGGCCATGAATGACGGCGCCGTTTTGCACGCCAATTCGCTCGGTGTGATACCGGCCAACTGGCACATCATCGCCTAGCGAATCCGCCGAGCGAACAGGCTCATGGCGACTAGCGCCGCTCAGCGCTTGCTCTTCGCCGGTGGCGGCGGGGGCGGCGGTGCTTCGGCCTGCTTCGGGGCGGGCGGCTCGGTCTGCACGCTGCACTTCGAGGCCGCGAGCGAGGCTTGCGCCTGTAGCATCAGGCCGGGCTCGGGCGCCAGCGCCTTCATCACGATCAGGCCGGTGGTGGTCGGCGAGTCGATGATCAGCCGGTCCGCCGAGGTGACGTCCTCCTCCTCCGGCAGTTCGGAATGCTGCGCTTCGGTCATCAGGTCGAGCTCGATCACCCGGCGGCCGGCCGAGCGGTCGTTGATGGCGTAATAGGCGACTTCGTTGCGGGTGTAGAACGACACCGAGGTGTAGGCCTGGCTCACCGGCACGGTGAGCTTGATCGGGCCGCCCGACAGGTCGTAGCGGCAGACCGCGACCGCAAAGGCCGGATCCATGAACGGCATCGGCGTATTGCCGGGCTCGGCGACCGCCAGCGGTGTCACCGCATTGAGCTTGGTCATCGGCGTCAGCCGCGAATAGGCGTCCTGCGTTGCGATGCGCGGCAGCGCCAGCACGGCGACGAGATGCACGATGCCGCCGAGCAGCACGCCTGCGATGATGGTGAACAGCAGGCGGATCATGGGCAGCCCACCGTGGCGACCTGCGGCATCGGCGCGTCGCGCTGCGTGCGCGTGGCGACGCCGACCGGCGTATCGTAGAGACGCAGCATCAGCGTGTAGCGCTCAATACCGCCGGTGGGCAGCCAGTTGCCGGCGCGCGAGCGTGAGGCCATCCGCACCTCGAACGTGCCGTCGGCGCCCCGGATCACTTCCTGGCTGGTGAAGCCGTAGCGCTGTAGCGTGTTGGCGACGAGCTGGCCCTTGGTGTCGTACAGCGTGAGCGTCCAGAATCGTGCGGCCGGCGTCACGCCCGACACGACGACGTCGCAGCGCCCGTCGAGCGGCTTGTCCTTGTCGTCGGTGTTGGCGGTGAACGCCACGCCGTCGCCGGTGCCGATCGGCAGCTCGCCGTTACGCGCGATCGTGGCGCGGGAGTAGGGATCGATATCAGAGGTGCCGGACTTCGGCCGTGCTGTCCAGGCGCCGATCTTGAGCGTGCCGAGATCGGTGCCCTGGGTCGCGGTCATGTAGGTCGAGCCGAGCCCGATGCCCGAGGCGATGATCAGCGCCAGCAGCGTGATGAAGACGAGCCGCACGGGAGCTAGTTCTTGCGAGGGGCGGGGGCGGGCTGATCGCCAGGCGTCGCCGCCGCAAAGCTTTCAGGAAAGGCGAGGGAGCTCGATGACGACGGCCTTGCCGGCTTCGGCGGTTCGCTCGCCGATGTCTTGGCGGCGGTCTTGCCGGCTTCGTCGAGCAGCTTCTCCACCCGCACCAGGATGTCGGCGCCGCGCTTGGTCAGCACCGGCGGCGGTCCCGGCTTGGTGTCGATGATCTTCGGTGCGCCGGCCGCCATCGCGGCGGCATTTTGCGCCGTCGGCGGCAGTTTCTGGCCCATGCCGACGCCGGGGATTTCCTTCACCTCGACGCCCTGATGGGCGACGACCATGATGTCGTGCCAGGTCTGCGCCGGCAGCGAGCCGCCGGTCATGCGGTTGGTCGGCGAATAGTCGTCATTGCCGTACCAGACCGCGCAGGTGAAGTTGCCGGTGTAGCCGACGAACCAGGCGTCGCGATAGGCGTTGGTGGTTCCCGTTTTGCCGGCGGCCGGAATGCCGTCGAGCGCGGCGCGCCGCGCGGTGCCTTCGGTGACGACGTGGCTCATCATCTCGGCCATGTCTGATGCCACCGAGGCCGGGATCGCCTGCACCGGCTTCTTGCCGTCGCGGTCGAAGCGCCAGACCAGATCGCCGGCGCCGGTGCGCACTTCCAGCACGGCATGCGGCTTGACCGACCTGCCTCTGTTGGGGAAGGTCGCGTAGGCGACCGCGTGTTCGAGCACCGTGACTTCGTCGGAACCGATCGGCATCGACGGCGTGTCCGGCAGCGGCGCCGTAAGGCCGAAGCGGCGCGCCACTTCGGTGATCTTCTGGCGGCCGACCTTGGCCGGGTTCGGCGCCTTGCCGCCGAGCGCGATCGACAGTTTTACCGGCACGACGTTGATCGAGCGCGTGATCGCCTGCGTCAGCGTCACCGCACCTGAATAGGAATGGCCGTAGTTCTGCGGGCACCAGTTGCCGATGCAGACCGGGCCGTCGACGACTTTCGAGTTCGGCGTGAAGCCGTTCATCAGCGCGGTGGCGTAGACGTATGGCTTGAACGACGAGCCAGGCTGGCGGTAGGCGTCGGTCGCGCGGTTGAACTGGCTGGCGCCATAGTCGCGGCCGCCGACCATCGCGCGCACGCCGCCATCGAGATCGGCGACCACAGTTGCCGCCTGCGTTGCGTGGTAGTCGCGGCCGAACTGGCGCAACTGGTTTTCCACCGTTGCTTCCGCCGCCCGCTGCACGTTCATGTCGATCGAGGTGCGCACGACGAACACGCGCTCGGTGTAGGATTTCGGGAAAGTGTCGACCAGCCGGCGCATCTCGTCGAAGGCCCAATCGAGATAGTAGTTCGGCGAGTTCTCGTCGCGGCGGTCGACGGCGTAGGCGGGATTGCGCCGCGCGCCGAACACCTGACCCTCGGTCATGAAGCCGGCATCGACAAGGTTGTCCAGCACCACGTTGGCGCGGGCACGCGCCGCGGGCAGGTTGATATGGGGAGCGTATTTGGTCGGCGCCTTGAACAGGCCGGCCAGCATCGCTGATTCCGAAAGGTTCACGTCGCGCGCCGACTTATTGAAGTAGAAATGCGCGGCGCCGTCGACGCCGAAGGTGCCGCCGCCCATATAGGCGCGGTCGAGATAGAGTTTGAGGATTTCGTTCTTGGTCAGCCGCGTTTCCAGCCAGATCGCGAGGAACGCTTCCTTGACCTTGCGCTCGATGGTGCGTTCGTTGTTGAGGAACAGGTTTTTCGCAAGCTGCTGGGTGATCGACGATCCACCCTGGCGCACGCCGCCGGCTTGCGCGTTGGTGACCAGCGCGCGCGCGGTGCCGGGGAAGTCGATGCCGAAATGATCGTAGAAGCGGCGGTCTTCGGTGGCGAGCGTCGCCTTGATCAGATGATCCGGAAAATCCTCCAGCGGAATCGAGTCGTTGTGCTTGATGCCGCGGCTGCCGATCGGGTTGCCGTAGCGATCGAGGAAGGAGACGGCGAGATCCGATTTCTTCAGCCAGTCGTCGTCGGCGGTTTCGCGGAATGCGGGGATCGCCAGCGCCAGCATCAGCACCATGCCGCCGAGCCCGATGGTGGCGGCTTCCGAGGCCGGCTCGATGAAGACCCAGCGCTTCCAGCGGCCGACATAGAAACGGTCCATGAAGGTCGAGTAGCGCTCGTAGAGTTCGCGCAGGCCCTTGGCAGACGAGAACAGCGTGGAATCGATGCGCGCATCGATATCCAGCATCGTGTTCTGGATCTTCTTCTTCCAGGCCGGTGGTAAGATCTTGCGCACGAGGACCCTTGGCTAACCTTGGCTATTCTTTGGCCGGTTCAACAGCGCCCCGGCGCCCCCAGGGGGCGCCATCGGGACGTCTTGCGGGAGTGTTGCGGCAAACCCAAGGCGCTTTTGCGCGTTTGGGGACTCAGGCATTGTTCTAGCCGAGCGAGGGCCATAAACCAATGCTGTTGCTGCTATTTTGGACGACAGGCCTAATGCTCCACATGAGGATTGTGGCTTCCGGACGAGGGCGGGTTGCGCCGGTGCCATCGCACCCCCTATTAGGGCAGTACCGTAACAATTCCGAACCAGCCGAAAGCCGATGACCGCACCGCTCAAACGACCTTCGGGCCAGGAAGGATTCTTCTGGAAAACCAAGACGTTGGAAGAGATGTCCAACGAGGAATGGGAAAGCCTGTGCGACGGCTGCGCCCGTTGCTGTCTGGAAAAGCTGGAGGACGAGGACACCGGCAAGATCTATTTCACCCATGTTTCCTGCAAGCTGCTCGATGCCGGGCTCTGTTCCTGCAAGGACTATCCGAACCGCTCCGACAAGGTTCCTGATTGTGTCCGCCTGACCCCGGAAAACGTCCGCACCCTGAACTGGCTGCCGCCGAGCTGCGGCTACAGGCTGGTTGCCGAGGGGCGCGATCTTTACTGGTGGCATCCGCTGATATCGGGCGATCCCAACACGGTGCATGAAGCCGGCGTTTCGGTGCGGGGACGGGTGTACGGAACAGAGGACGAGATTCCCGACGCCGAGCTGGAAGACCACATTGTGCAATGGCCGGCACTGTTGCCGAAGCGGGCGCGGCTGAAGAAGCGGCCATCGAAGCTCTGATCGTTTCGATTTCGGGATCGCTGCGCATGCGAGGATACGCTCGCGGGATGCTCCCATGCAGGGGGCCGGGTGCCGCAGTGCGAAATTGTCCCTTAATGTATCGAATGAAGAGAATGAATCACCTCCGGGTCCTCCCGGGCTTATGACCAAATTGCAGAGATGAACGATTTCGAACGGCAGGGCCGCCGGTCCGCCGACCAGGACGATTCGTCCGACACGATCGCCGAAGAGATTTGCCGCCTCCCGACCGAGGTCATCGATATCGGCGATGCGCCGCCGCTTGCGCCGCCGGCGCCGCTTGCCAAGGATGAAGTCCGCACCATCGTCATCAGCCTGATGCTGACGATGTTCGTGGCGGCGCTCGACCAGACCATCGTCGCGACCGCGCTTCCGACCATCGGCCGGCAGTTCAACGACGTCACCAACCTGTCCTGGGTGATCACGGCCTATCTGCTCGCCTCCACCGCGGTGGCGCCGGTGTTCGGCACGCTGAGCGACATCTATGGCCGGCGCGCGATGATCATCACCTCGCTCAGCCTGTTCGTGGCCGGCTCCGTGCTGTGCGCGGTCGCGCCGAACATGCCGGTGCTGATCCTGGCGCGCGGCCTCCAGGGCCTTGGCGGCGGCGGCATCATGCCGGTCGTGCAGACCGTGATCTCGGACGTGGTAAGCCCGCGCGAGCGCGGACAATACCAGGCCTATTTCAGCAGCGTGTGGATGGCCGGCGGCATTCTGGGTCCGGTGGTCGGCGGCGTGTTCGCCGAGCACCTGCACTGGTCGATGATCTTCTGGATCAACCTGCCGCTGTCGTTCGCCGCGCTCGCGCTGCTCTTGCCCAAGATGAAGAGGATCCCGGTCTATCATCGCCGGCGCAAGGTCGACTGGCTCGGCGGTATCTTGCTGATGGCCTCGGCCGTGGTGTTCATGCTGGTGCTGAGCTGGGGCGGCACTCACTATGCCTGGCTGTCGCCGGTGATCATGTCGATGATCGGCGCCTCGGTGGCGCTGGTGTTCGCCTTCATCTGGCACGCCCGCAATGCCGAGGAGCCGTTTTTGCCGCTGCCGCTGCTCGGCGGCACCGTGGTGCCCTTTGCGATGGCCGCCGGCGGCTGCGCGCTCGGCGTCATCGTCGGGCTGACCGTGCATCTGCCGCTTTACTACGAGGTGGTCTACCACCTGTCCGCCAGCGAGGCCGGCCTCGCGCTGATTCCGCTGGCGGCGATCTCGACCTGCGGCGCGGCGATCGCCGGGCGTACCATGGCACGCGCCAGACATTACAAGCGCGTTGCGATAGCAGGCACGTCGCTCGCCGCAATCTGCGGCGCCGGGCTCACGTTCACCACATTGCCGCTCTGGGGCCTCTTGCTGCTGTTGTCGCTGTTTGCGCTCGGGCTCGGCACGACGTTTCCGGTCAGCGTGGTGTCGCTGCAAAATGCCGTGGCGCGGCCGCAGATCGGCACCGTCACCGGCGCGATGAACTTTTTCCGCGCGCTGATGGCGTCGTTTACGGTCGCCGCCTTCACCGCGATCCTGCTGATGGTGCTTGGAGCCGACATCGCCGCTGCGGTCGGCGAGCACCGCGGCCCCGTGAACTCGATCCCGGCCGCCGACATGGTCACGGCGTTCCGCTTCGTGTTCGGCGCGGCCACCGCGCTGATGGCGGGCGCCGTGCTGTGCCTGACCATCATGGAAGAACGGCCGCTGGCCGGCCCCGCGACGCCGGCTGAGTTGGCGGAGTAGGGCGGTCAAACACCCACCGTCGTCATCGCCCGGCTTGACCGGGCGAACCAGTACGCCGCGGCTTATCGGTTCAATCACTGGCGTCTCTGGAATACTGGGTCCCCCGGTCAAGCCGGGGGGACGACGACTGAATATGTGTCAGCGTTCTCGCGGTGCAATTTGCATCCGAGCTTTGCAAACCTAATCGCGCCTCTAACGATAGAGGGCGCAGGGAATGCCGGGTGCGCGCTGCACCCGCGGTCTCGTGTGCTTTGCTTGCGCAAAAAAGAAATGCACACGAGCATACAGGTGAGCGGAGGCAGTCCGACATCCCCTGCGCAATGGTTTTACGACTTATATCGCGCTCTCCCTGGTGAGCGGGCTTGTTGTCACCATCGCCTGCGGGATTGCTCCCACCGACTTAACGCCAGCGTCGCGGCGCCAGGACCACACGACTTCGCCGTACGCCCTTGCTCAGTCGTCTGCTGAACAAGCGCGTCCACCGCATCCCATCCCAACGTTTGGTGGCGACGGCCAACGCCCCTCCTCGGGGATGAGGTGCCGTTGTTATAATTCTGATTTGCCGAAATTGACAAGAGGAATATTTTTGATTTGAGGGCTTGACATTGATTCTGAAAATCAGAATCGGATTTGCACGTCGGGCCAGCGGGCCCGCTCTCTAGCCGGCGGCCGGCGCCTTTCTGGGCCGCCCGAGCGCGAACTGGCCGACCGGGCCCTCGACGTGAAATTCGAGTTTCGTCATTTTTGCGAAGAGATCGATGTTGCTGATGCCGATGGCGCAGCCGCCGAGGCCCATATCGGTTGCCGCCAGATAGAACGTCTGGATCAGGGCGCCGACGTCCCTCAGGATCAGCGAATATGCGATCGAGCTGTATTTCCAGGAGATCCGCCCAAAGCGCGCGGCGATCGTGATCAGGACCTGCGGCGGACCGGACGCGTCCATGGCAAACACGGCCGCCGTCGACAGCGCCTGGAGCTGCTGCGGGGAGGCATCAATCTCTGTCAGGGCGTGGCCGCCTGCGTCGTAGTGGTAGAAGCCGCGCACAAGTCCCTCACAGTTTGAAACCGCAAGGTACAATTCCAGCTCGTAGGCGCTGCCCGCCGCGGGATAGGGCCTCGTGCTGTAGGCGACTTCCGGGCCGCCGTCGAAATTCGCCTCGCTCCTCCATTCCGACAGCACGCGGGCCGAGGTTTCGAGAAACTGCGCGAGTTCGGCGAGCGTGAGCGGATGCTCGTCGTCGAAATCCCGTATCGAATGACGTTCGCGCAACAAGTTTGCGAAGGGCGAGATCGGCTCCCGCGCGGAGAATTTGCCAAGGTCGATCTTCTTGCCCGGCCAATGCGGGCGCACCGCGGGGAGCGGTGCAACCGCGCTCGCATTGGCGTAAGTGCCGCCAAGCAGATTGGCGTGCCTGCCCTCCGTGCTTCGCGTGTGAAACATCAGATCGTGAAAATCCCAGAGAACAAGATCGCCGTCGCCTTCGTTCGGCCGGAGGCCGTCGCCGCCTTTCGCGTCGAGTTTGAGCAGAATCCGGCTGTCGAGCAGCAACCCCAGCAGATCGAGGTTGAGGGAGGCGGACTGGCGGCGAAGCGTGCTGATTTTTTGCGGCCGCGACAGGGTGGCGAGGGTGGCAGCGATCGCGGGATCGCCGATCCGAAACAGCGCACCGGCGCGCGGCGATTCCAGCACCATCTCGTTACCGCGCCGGCGCAGATAGGCAAAGCGCGACAGCACGATCGTATCGCCGTTCCCGAGCTTTGCGGGTTGCGGCCAGTACTCGGGGATCTGCGGCTCGATCACCACGACATCCGTCTCGCCGCGCGGAGAGGACAGGCGGTATTCGAGGAGCCCGTTCTGCGCCAATCGGTGCACCAGGACCTGCACTTGCCTTGCGAGGGCGCTCTTGCCTGCAAAGGAGGCGAGCGGCAGGCCTGTGGTCAGATGTCTCGCACGGTCCATCGCGGCCGCACTGAACTGTCCCAAACTGGCCGAATAGGCACCCAGCGTGGCGGCGATACTTCCGTCTGCCTGGATGTGAAGGGAAAAACGGCCGTTCAATCGGACGGCGAGGACCGAGGACACCTTGCTGGTTTGCTTTTTCGTCTGCGTCTTCGTGTGCGTTTTCTTCAGCTTTTTCTTCAGCTTTTTCCTGGGAGCGCTCACGGAAGACCCGCCTTCAGGTGTGCGGAAGGAACGGCGTAAGTTCGCTCTCCGTTCGCGGGCGATCCAGCAATCCAAGCTTCACCGGAACGTCGTAAAGCCGGCCCGGTGCGAAGCGGCGATAGAAATGCCGCAAGCCCGGAACGAGCACCCTGACGACGGGGACCTCGACGTCGGGCCGCGTCTGGTCGAGCACGAGGAAATCGTACCCTGCGCCGGTGGCGATCTCGATGCAGGCATTGACCTGGCCGCTGGTATTGTCGGGAACCTTGAGGCTCGGCGCCGGCGGCACGATCGGATTGTCGCTGGGGATCAGGAACGGATAATCCTCCAGCCGGAGCGGCGTGACACCGTCGAGCGTCGGCTTCTCGCCGCTTCCGCCGCCCATCATGCCGATCGACATGAACTGGGTCAGCTCGGTGAGGGAACGCAGCAGGGCAATGCGGCGATCGAAATGCGCACCGGAGCCGAACTCGATATTCTCGTGTCCGTTCTGCATCCAGTGCGTGATCGCCACGTAAGCGGGGATGCCGAGATCGCTGGTGATGTCGAGCACCCAGATCCTGCGCCCGGCATCGGCAAACTGGGCTTGCAGGTCCTGGACGTAGGAATCCTGGAATTGGCTGAGGTCGACCTCGGCACGCTGCACCCGGTTGTACCACCAGATGGCGTAGGCATCGCGTTCGACCAGTTCGAGGAAGCCCTGCACGATGGCTTCCTCGCGCGTGTTGCCGGCCGCGCATCCGTTGGAATCGGTGTGGAAGCCGCCGTAGAAGAAGTACAGCACGCCGGTTGGAAGATATTTGAAACGCCGGTCGCGCAACGACCAGACCGGCGACCACTCGGTCCTGCTCGAGGGATCGAGCGGTTCGGGAACCGGATGCATATCGTCCGGCTGCGGCGCATGCCTGTTCTGAAACTGCGTGTCGCTGAAGAGCTGGACGTCGTTCGGAAGCAGGGCATCGCCGGGGGCGAAATCGGTAAAGCGGCGCTCCGCCCTGATCTCGTCGCCCTGGAAAATGCCGGAGTAGCGCTCGATCGCCTCCATCAGCGCGCTGGCCTCTCCCTGCTCGGCGGTGGAGCCCTTGCCGAAGCTGCCGCCGCTCAGTCCCGATCGGAGCTGATCGACACTGAAGGCGGGCGCGGAGAAATTGTGGTGAGCGAAAAAATTGGTGTTCATCGGCAGATCGGCCTCGATCCGCTCGAGCCGCGTGACCACGCCGGTCAACGGGCTGACGTGCTTGCGGAAGCGCGCGACGGTGGCCCTCGACGTCACGGTGCGGTATCCGCCGCTGGTCATGATGAGCTTTCGGCCTTCGGCGATCTCGATCGGCGTTGCCGTCCGGCGCGGGTTCTGTAGCTTCTTGCTGCCGCAAGTGGAACATTGCGGACGCTTGGCGACGTAATGCTTGGCGATGACCGCACCGGTCAGGTCGAAGCTTGCAATGTGATCGCGCAGGTCGGTGCGAAAACCGGAGGCGATCGCTTTCGTGATTTCGACGGCGGCGAAGTGGATGGCGGTCTGTCCGACGGAGTCCTGGACCAGAGGCGATATGGCGACCGGCTGCGCCGGTCCGCGGTTGAGGAATCCCTTGATCTCCCTGTTACGGATCATGCGATCGAACAGGCACGTCCAGCATGCGCTCTCGCCTGGCTTGAAGACGGGGCCTGTCAGCGGAAACACGCCGGACGGCTGCACGAGCAGCCACGGTGTTCCATCGGCCACGCGCTTGCGGTTGATCTCGATCAGCCGCGGGTCGAGATAGTCGTTCACCAGCGTGATCACGAGCTTCGGCGAGCGCTTGGCGGTTTGAACGCCGAGTTGGCTCAAGGCAGCAGCAAGTTGCCTTGCGCCCTTGACGTTGATGGATTCCACCTGCACGGGACAATCGCGAAGATTCTGTTCCGCAACGGCGGGAGGCAGGCCGAGGCTTGCCCAATATCCGGCAACGGCGCCCGGGAATGCGTGCGATGCTCCGCTAACGACGTATCGGCGCTCCACCAGCCTTTTGATCGCTTCCTCGATCTTGTCGGCGGGAAAATTCTTCGAAAGCCGGCGAACGATCTCCGGGGCAGCCTTTCCATCCTTGCCGATCACTGTAGCCAGCGCGCAATACAATTCGCCGTGCAGGAAAAACTTGCGGTCCTCGGAATAGAGACAGACCACATCGGGAGGCAGCACATAGGCCGTGAAGTTCGGCGCGAATCGCAAAATATCCTTGCGGGTCTGCTTCACGACGCGGCTCTTGCGATTGGCTGTCATCGGGTCAGCACGCGTATCCTGTTGCCTATCGCCCTTGCCGGCAGGCCGACGTTTTCGAAGAAACAAGAAAGTGGCCGGGTCGATCGCGAGCCCGGCCAATGAAATCGTGCCTTGTCGTACACAGTCAGAAGGCGCCGCGGCCTAACACCAGCGGCAGGCGCCCCACGACGCACAGCAACCGGCGCATGCGACCCAAGGCACTCCGAGCCCGATAAAGCCGACGCCGCAGCCACCGCAACCGACGCCGCATCGGCAGCCTCTGCATCCGCAGCCTCCACAGCCGCGACAACCACCGCATGCACGGAAGCCGCCGCCGCATCCGCGGAAGCCACCACATCCGCCACATCCCCGGCAGCCGCCGCATCCGCGCGCGAGCTGGATGCCCGCGGCGGAGATATCGTCGTCATCGAAGAGGCGGAAGGTGGCGAGGCTGACGTCGGCAAGCTCCTCTTCGCCGAGCGTGATCATCATGCCGGGTGCGAAATTCGTCCGCTGCTGAACGTCGCCGGTCGGTACGGCCGATGCCAATGCGCTTCCCGCCGCCGAGAAAGTCAGTCCGGCAACTCCGAGCACCGGCACGGCGGTTTTGGTTATCCGCTTCTTTTTCGACGCTTGCTTCAACCGAGCCATGGTCGCATCCTCCAACATTGCAAGAAGGATATTTATCGGGCGGATGCTACGCCGACCAAACAAGGCAGGCAAGATTCATGCGCACACGAAAATGTAACGCTCGTCTGAATAGCATTCATCTTCATGAACGTTTTTTGCCGCATTTTACTCCATGGCAACAATCACCCGCGCCCGTAGAGCGATTGCGCCGCGTGCGACTTGGTGCAGTGCGCAATCCAGTCCGGGCGTGTGCGGAGTAAATAGTTGGCCGATCAGCTCGGACAGTTCGCCTGGTACGAACTACTGACCACTGACCTTGCGGCAGCAGGCGCCTTTTATGGCGAGGTTGTCGGCTGGGGCGTGCAGGATGCGTCGACTTCGAAATTGACCTACTCGGTGCTCAGTGCCGGCGACGTTCCGGTAGGCGGGCTCATGGAGCTCCCGGAAGAGGGGCGGCGATTGGGGGCAACGCCGAGGTGGCTGGGCTACGTCGCGGTCGATGACATGGATGCGACGGCCGCACGGATCAGGCGTCTTGGAGGCGCCGTGCTGCTCCCGCCGACCGACAGCAATATCGGCCGGGTTTCCGTGGTCGCCGATCCGCAAAAGGCGACGTTTGCGCTGGTCTCAGGTCTCACCTATCGCCATGCGCAACCCGGCGGGCTGGATCAGCCCGGGCGCGTGGGCTGGCACGAGTTGCTGGCTGAGGACCGGAACAAGATCTTTGACTTTTACGGCGCGCTTTTTGGCTGGCAGAAGGACTCCGGCGAGACCGATCCGGAGGACCTGTATCAATTGTTTTCCGCAAGCGGGCAGACGGTCGGCGGCATGCTCACCAAGCTTCCGAGCGTGCCGCAGCCGTGCTGGCTCTATTACTTCAATGTCGACGATATCGGCGCGGCGGCCAATCGCGTCCATAAGGCCGGCGGCCGGGTCCTCCAGGGTCCCATCGAATTGACCGATGGTTGCTGGATCGCCCGGTGCGTCGATCCGCAGGGAGGCCTGTTCGCGCTCCAGGGCGCCGGGGGTCACCATGACGCCGAGCAACCCTCCGCCTCGGAAGTCACCTGGTCGGCCAAGTGGGGTGATATTGCGTCCCAGGGCAGGATGCTGCTTCCCAAGACGAAGCGCTAGACTGGCGCATTCGCTGGTTGCCGCCTTGTCCGTGCTCGGGCTCGGAAACGCCAACCGTTTCAGCAAGCCCCAATTTTCCGCTCAAGTCGTCTATCATTTGAACGACAACGGCGGCGTTGATAAAATCGATCCAGCGTATTTTTTGCGATCTCTCGCAATGAGGCTTCAGCGTGGTATCGGCATTACCGAAGGAATTGCTGAAATACAGGTTCGGCGGGTTCGAAATCGACCTCGGCCAGCAAGAGCTGCGCAGGCGAGGCGAATTCGTTCATGTCGAACCTCAGGTCTTCGACCTCATTGCCTATCTCGTGCGCAACCACGACCGGATCGTCAGCAAGGATGAGCTGATCGAGGCGATCTGGCACGGTCGAATCATCTCGGAAGCTGCGCTCAGCAGCCGGATCAACGCTGCGAGGCGCGCGCTCGGCGACAATGGGAACGACCAGGCGCTCATTCGGACGCTGCACAAGCGCGGCTTTCGCTTCATCGGGGACGTTCATGTCGACGAAGCGGCGAAATCGGACGACGAAGGGCGTCCGATTGTTGCGGAGCCCGGCAGCACATCCGGAGGCACCCCCGTGAACTTCTCCGTCGCGGCAGAAGTATCCAGCCTCGAGAACATCGTCTCGGAATCCGTCAGGGCAGAGGCTCTTGCGCGGTTGTCGATCGCCGTCATGCTGTTCGAAAACATGTCCGATGATCCGGAGAACGATTACTTCAGCTATGGTCTGACAGAGGACATCATTCGACTTCTCGCACGCAATCGGTGGCTGTCGGTGATCTCGCGGCATTCGACCATCGCATTCCAGGGGCGAGCGATGGATGCCCGGGAAATCGGCGAACAGCTGAGTGTAAAATATGTGTTGCTCGGAAGCGTCCGCAAAAATCGTGACGCTGTGCGCATCACGGCGGAACTGGTCCGGACAGCCGATGGACAGCAATTGTGGTCGGACAAGTACGATCTGCATCTGGAGTACATCTTTGACATCCAGGATGAGATGGCGAGGCAGATCGCCGCGACGATCGAACCCGAATTATCCAAGGTCGAGCAGCAACTCGCCGCGCGCAAGGCGCCCGAGAACCTGAACGCCTGGGACTGCTACCAGCGCGGCCTGTGGAATCTGTGGCGATTTACCACGCCCGGTTTCGACTCCGCCGAGGAATATTTCAAGCGCGCCATCGCGGAGGATTCTCAGTTCGCTCGTGGACACGGAGCTCTCAGTTACGTCAATCTGCAACGCTCGTTCCTGGACGAACCAAAGGTTCGCGCGGTGCGGCTTCAAACGGCCCTGCGGCAGGCGCGAGAGGCCGTGGCTCTGGATGAACTTGACTGCTTTTGCCAATGCGCGCTTGGACGGGTTCTGTGCCTGACGCATCAGAATAACGAAGCGCTGGCGGCTCTCGATGTGGCTCTGGAGTTGAACCCGAGTTTCGCGCAAGCCTATTTCGCACAAGGCTTCAACATGCTGTGGCATGGCCGGGAGACGGAGGCTGAAACCCTGCTCGACCGCGCAACCGTTCTCAGTCCGCGCGACAACCATCTCTGGAGCTTTCATCATGTGCGCGCCTGGACACACTTTTCCCTGGGCGAATATGACATAGCGGTCGAGTTTTCCCGACGGGCAACGCGGCAGAGCAACGCCACCTATCAGGCATTTGCGCCGCTTGCCGCTTCGCTGGGCCTTCTCGGCGAGAAGGCGCAGGCCGAGGCGGCGGTTGCCGAACTGCTCCAGCGCAAGCCGAACTACAACGCCGATACCGCCCGGCAGGAGCTGTTCTACTGCAACGATGCCGATCTTCTGGAGCGATTTGTTCGAGGCCTGCGGCTGGCCAGTCTTTCGCAACAGTGAACGGACAACGGTCGCATGAAATCGCGAGGGTGTGGGCGATCAACTCGGATACTTCGCGTGGTATGAACTCCCGACCACCCGCTTCGCGGCAGCAGGCGCTTTTTGGCCAGGTTGGCGCATCTGGGCTCGGGAATTGTAGCCGCGATGGCTTTCGTCCTGCGAATCCCTGTCATCGCGAAGGCCGTAGCATTCCGCATCGAGGGCTGCCGCGGTCGCCAGGCATTGCTCATAGCTGGTAAAGCTACAATCGGAACCGCCGATGTCCCAGGTCATACAGTAGTGGCCGGAAGGGACGATCGGTCCAGCCTGCACCGAAGACGCCGCCGTCATGGCGAGTGCGAATGCTGAAAGCGCGAGTCCGGCGACTGTCGCGGCCTTGTAAGCTGTGGGCATGGATTTCTCCAACATTGACTTGTTCAGTTCCGGGGGAGCTGCTCAGACTATCGCCTTCGGTCGTCGACCAGCGGTGTGGGGCACGGCCCGGATGCTGTGCCATCTTGCATGATGAGATCACGGACGCGCCTGCCGCGTCATCGGGTTGGCCTTTGTCCGCGCCGTTGCGGCTTGCGTCATGTCGAAAACCTTCCGGGCGGATGACCCTAATATTTCGAACGGAGGGTTCTTCCCGTTTTGAATGCGCCTTTTGCGTTCGCACGTCTGCCTGCCGGGCGCGCCGATATGCGCATGGCAACGCAAGGCAGCGTGCAATTTCGAAAATGGGTTGATCTTTTCGAAGGACGAATGCCGGGATTGCCGGTTGGATTCTGCTCCCGGCATTCCGGAATGCATGGTCCTCATTCAGCGTTGCGCAAGTCGCGCCCGATTGAGTGATTGAAATTTGTCGCATCCGTGATGCGCAGCTTGAGCAAGACAATAGCGGTCAGACAGGCTGCGCGCCGTCGATGGCTCGGTAATTCAATTGAGGAACCGGCTTCCATGAAGGAACACGCCAAGTTGATTATTCGCCGGCGCCACCTGCTCGGCGTTGCCGTGGCCGGCCTCGCAACGGCGACCGCGGGCGCCGTGGTGGCCGAACGGAGGGGCGCGAAACGCGACGAGCCGGCGGACAAGCGCAAGGCACGCTTTCAAGCGGATTCGCCCGAGGTTCGGAATTTCTATCGCGTCAACTCTTATCCCCGACCATAAGGAAGACACTCGTGCTGATAAGAAAGTCGCAAGGTCGTCGGGTTCGCGGCGGCGCCGCTGCCGCCCAGGAGGCGAGCCCGGCCGGCGGCCTGGATCGCCGCACCTTCCTCAAGCGCTCCGGCATAGCCGGGGGCGCCCTGGCGATGCTCGGCAATCTGCCGCTTGGCGGCCTGAGGAAGGCAGAGGCCGGTCCTCCGCCTCCGGCCGGTGCGACAGTTACGAACCGCAAGAATGTCTGTACGCATTGCTCGGTCGGCTGCTCGGTCATCGCCGAAGTCGCGAACGGCGTGTGGATCGGGCAGGAACCGGTTTATGACAGCCCGATCAATCGCGGATCGCACTGTTGCAAAGGGGCGGCCGTTCGAGACGACGTGCTGAGTGACCGCCGCCTGCGCTATCCGCAAAAGCTGGTGGACGGCCAGTGGAAACGTGTTTCCTGGGACGAGGCCATCGAGGAGATCGGCAACAAGCTGCTGGATATCCGTCAGAAGGCAGGACCGGATTCGGTTTACTGGCTGGGCTCCGCCAAATTCACCAACGAGGCCGCCTACCTCAACCGCAAGCTCGCGGCCTTTTGGGGAACGAACAATTCCGATCATCAGGCGCGCATCTGTCATTCCACCACGGTCACCGGGGTCGCCAATACCTGGGGCTACGGTGCGATGACCAACAGCTATAACGACATCCGCAACTCCAAGACCATCCTGATCATGGGTGGCAATCCCGCTGAAGCGCATCCGGTTTCGTTGCAGCACATTCTCGAAGGCAAGGAACTCAACCGCGCCAACCTGATCGTCGTCGACCCCAGGATGACGCGAACGGCGGCGCACGCCACCGAATATGTCAGGGTGCGGCCGGGCGTTCACATCCCCACGATCTACGGGATGCTCTGGCACATCTTCGAGAATGGCTGGGAAGACGAGGAATTCATTCATCAGCGCGTGTACGGCATCGAGGAAATCCGCAAGGAAGTTGCGAAATGGACGCCTGACGAGGTCGAGCGCGTCACCGGCCTGCCGGAAGCCCAGGTCAAGCACATCGCCTATCTCTTTTCCCACGAGAAGCCCGCCACGCTGATCTGGGCCATGGGCCAGACGCAGTTCGCCACGGGCACGGCAAACGTACGGGCAAGCTGCATTCTGGTGCTTGCGACCGGCAATGTGGGCCATGCCGGCGGCGGCGCCAACATCTTCCGCGGCCACACCAACGTGCAGGGCGCCACCGATCTCGGTCTCGATGTAACGACGCTGCCGCTTTATTACGGTCTGTCCGAAGAGGCGTGGCAGCATTGGTGCCGGGTGTGGGAAGTCGATATCGACTGGATGCGCTCCCGCTTCGCCAGCAAGACGCTGATGGAAGCGCCGGGGATCCCGAGCACGCGCTGGTTTGACGCCACGCTGCTGCCGAAAGCGCAGGTCAGCCAGCCCGACAGCTTGCAGGCCATGTTCGTGATGGGGCACGGCGTCAACACCATCACCAGAATGCCGGAGGCCGTTCGCGGAATCGAAAAGCTCGAGCTGCTGGTCGTGTGCGATCCTTACCCGACGGCATGGTCCGTGCTCTCCGAGCGCAAGAACGGCACGTATCTGCTGCCGGCCTGTACCAGCTTCGAGATGGATGGCTCGCGCACGGCATCGAACCGCTCGCTGCAATGGGGCGAGAAAATCGTCGAGCCAATCTTCGAAGCGAAGAACGACTACGACGTGATGTACATGCTGGCAAAGAAGTTCGGCTTCGCCGACAGGATGTTCAAGAACATCAAGGTGGAGAACGGCGCGGTCTCGGCGGAGGACATCCTGCGCGAGATCAATCGCGGCGGCTGGTCGACCGGATATTGCGGTCAGTCCCCGGAGCGCCTCAAGGCGCACATGAAGAACCAGGCAAAGTTCGACCTGGTTACCCTGCGCGCGCCAAAGGACGATCCCGAAGTTGGCGGAGATTATTACGGCCTGCCGTGGCCGTGCTGGGGAACGCCGGAGCTCCGGCATCCCGGGAGCGGCATATTGTACAACACCGGCCTGCCGGTGAAGGAGGGAGGAGGGACGTTCCGGGCCCGCTTCGGCGTCGAGCGCGTCGTCAAGCGCAAGGTGATGCAGAACGGGCAGGAAGTGGAAAGAGAACAGCATGACAATCTGCTCTCGGAAGGGTCTTACTCGCTCGGCTCGGAAATCAAGGATGGTTATCCCGAGTTCACCCTTGGCGTCCTCAAGAAGCTCGGCTGGGACAAGGACCTCACCGCTTCGGAGATGGCGATCATCGAGCGCGTGAACGCAGCCAATCCCGATGCCGTTTCCTGGGCGGTCGATCTCTCCGGCGGTATCCAGCGCGTGGCGATCGAGCACGGCTGTAGTCCCTACGGCAACGGCAAGGCGCGCATGATCGCCTGGAATCTGCCGGATCCGGTCCCGGTGCACCGCGAAGTCATCTACACGTCGCGGCCCGATCTCGTCGGAAAATATCCGACGCGTCCGGACGCCCAACAGTTCCGGGTCCCGAATATCGGTTTCACCGTTCAGAAGTCCGCCGTCGACAGGGGCATCGTCAGGCAGTTTCCGCTGATCCTGAGTTCGGGCCGGCTGGTCGAATACGAAGGCGGCGGCGAGGAGACCCGTTCGAACCGCTGGCTCGCCGAGTTGAAGCAGGACATGTACGTCGAGATCAATCCCGCCGATGCCGGTGAACGCGGCATCAAGGACGGCGGCTGGGTCTGGGTCACCGGCGCCGAAAGCAATTCCAGGACGCGGGTGAAGGCATTCGTGACCGAACGGGTCGGCAAGGGCGTGGTCTGGATGCCCTACCACTTCGCCGGCTATTACGAAGGCGCCGATCTGCGCAGCAAGTATCCGAAAGGCTCCGATCCGATCGTGCTCGGCGAAAGCGTCAACACGCTGACGACCTATGGGTTCGATCCTGCCACAGGGATGCAGGAGCCCAAAGCAACGCTCTGTCAAGTCAGAGCGGCGTGAGAGAGAACGACATGGCTCGCGTCAAATTCCTTTGTGATGGCGATCGCTGCATCGAATGCAACGCCTGCGTCACCGCCTGCAAGAACGAGCACGAGGTGCCGTGGGGCATCAATCGCCGCCGCGTCGTCACCATCAATGACGGCAAGCCCGGCGAGCGTTCGGTGTCGATGGCCTGCATGCACTGCACCGACGCGCCGTGCGCGGCAGTTTGCCCCGTGTCGTGCTTCTACACCACCGCTGACGGCATCGTGCTGCACTCCAAGGATCTCTGCATCGGCTGCGGCTATTGCTTCTACGCCTGTCCGTTCGGCGCCCCACAATATCCGAAGGTCAGCAATTTCGGCTCGCGCGGCAAGATGGACAAGTGCACCTACTGCGCCGGTGGGCCGGACGACGGCTCGACGCCGGCCGACTACGCCAAATACGGCGCCAACCGCCTCGCCGAAGGCAAGCTGCCGATCTGCGCCGAGATGTGCTCGACCAAATCGCTCTTGGCCGGCGACGGCGCGATCATCGCCGAAATCTACAAGGAGCGCGTGATGAAGCGCGGCTACGGGTCGGGCGCCTGGGGTTGGACCACAGCCTATCACGAGGGCATTGCAGTCTAGAGCAGGATGACTTTTCTTCGAATCGTCATCCCGCTCTATCTTTTTGTTTGAGCATGATCTCCGAGCAAACGCTGCGCGTTTGTCGCTGGGAAAACCGGTGCCCACTTTTCCGGATCATGCTCTAGCAGCCTTCGAGAAGCCGGGAGGCTTTACATGCGAGCCAACGAGAGAATGACCATGATGAGGCGCCTTGCCCGCATTTGCTCCGTCGCGATCCTCGCTTCGACAATACTGATGGCCGCCGCACCACCGCTGCTCGCACAGCAACTCGGCCCCGACGGTGCGCCCAATCCAACCGCGAGCGTTGCGAGCGAGCAGCAGCTTCTTCAACAAGTGCCGCGAATCGTCGGACATATCGCCCAGCCAAACGAGAGGGAGCGTGTCCTGATGCAGCCCGCCGGGCGGCTTTGGGATCATTTCCATGAAATCACGTTGCGCTGGCTCGGCGCGATCGCAATTCTCGGCATGATCGCAGCTTTGGGCGCCGCTTACCTGATCATGGGGCGACTTCGGATTTCGAAGGGGCGCTCCGGGCAGAAGGTGCCGCGCTTCAATTCCTTCGAGCGCTTCTCCCATTGGCTGACGGCGGTGTCGTTTGTGGTGCTTGGCCTGACAGGGTTGAACATCACGTTCGGGAAGATCTTGCTGCTGCCGGTGGTCGGACCAGAGGCGTTCAGCAGCCTGTCACAGGCGGCGAAGTACGTGCACAATTTCGTCAGCGTCGCATTCGTCATCGGCCTGATACTGATTGTCGCGCTCTGGATAAAGGACAACATCCCGCGAAAAGTCGATATCGACTGGATCAGGCAAGGCGGCGGCTTCATCAAGACGAAGCATGCGCCTTCCGGACGTTTCAATGCCGGCGAGAAGCTGATCTTCTGGTTTGCCCTCGGTGCCGGAATTGCAGTCATCATTTCGGGAGGGCTGCTGATGTTCCCGTTCTACGTGACTGATATCGAGGGGATGCAGATCGCGCAGGTCGTGCACGCCGTGATCGCCCTGCTGTTTGTCGCGGTGATCATTGCTCATATCTACATCGGTACGCTCGGAATGGAGGGCGCGTTCGAGGCGATGGCTCGTGGCGATGTCGATCTCAACTGGGCGAAGGAACATCACGATCAGTGGCTTGCCCAGCTCGAACGCGAAGGACGGCGGGTGCAATCCAGGCAGGAGGCGGTGAATTGAGATCGACAGCGCTTGCGCAGATTCCGGTTGGCGTCGTTGTCGAGCGCCGCAAGGCCAGGAGCAAGTGGGTTGATTTTCTGTGGCGACCGGTCTCGGTGCTGGCCGGAACTCCATCTGCCGCTCCCTGGACACCGCTCGCAGCCGACGCGGAAACGGCCTTGTTCTTTGCGGGCGAGGCCACGATCGAATTGCACCGGACCGAGACGGCGAATTATCGGGAGAATCTCGCGTCGGGCGCGCCCGCTTTGTGGGTGGCATTGTGCCCCGTTTCCTCGGAGCAGCCATATGAGATTCTCGCCGTGACCGCAGATCCGGCGGAGGGCGAGGCGTTCACCGACGCCGGCAGTAATGTGGTCGAAGCTGTGCCGATGCCGCCCGAGGTGATGGAAACCGTTGCTCGTTTCATCGCCCAGCATCATGTCGAGCGCCCCTTCGTCAAACGTGACCGGAAGGCCTCCGCACCGGAGAGGGAGAACGGAGGATGACCGGGACTGACAATTTTCTCTTGCGCTGGGCGCGATTGAAGCGCGAGTCGAACGCGCGCCATGAAATCGACGATGGTCATCCTCCAATGGGTTCAGCGCCGCAAGGAACGGCTCCGGCCCGTTCCGAAGCAGCCGCTGCGCAGCCATCAACCGACGCGGCTGCTGGCGAGCCTTTTGATCCATCCACCCTGCCATCGATCGAAGCCATTACCGCTGAAACGGACATAAGGGGATTTCTGCAAAGCGGGGTGCCCCTCGAATTATCGATAGCGGCGCTGCGCCGGGCCTGGACCAGCGATCCGGCCATTCGTGACTTCATCGGCATCGCGGAGAATCAATGGGATTTCAACGATCCGAATTCCATTCCCGGCTTCGGTCCCCTGGGGGCCGCGGGCGACAAACCGGCTCGTCTTACGCAAATCCTCGGCGAGTTTGAGAAGCTTCCTGAGGCGTCGTCGCAACCGTCGACGTCTGAAGCGTTGGCCCCTTCGCGCGAGACTGTCGCCTCATATCCCGCGGAGCATGGGGAGCAGAAGGTCGTGGAATTGGCTTCGGCCGATACGGACGCCTGCCGTTTATCGAACCAGCCGCGCGCAACAGATCCGGAGACGGAGCCGGCGGTACCTGTTGACGGTCACGACAATAGCCGAAACCGCCGTCGTCACGGCAGCGCGTTGCCGCGTTGAATGACGGCACTGCCGTTGCCTGGCTGTGATGGGTGCAGATCATGCTGGAGTTGAGTAACCATAGTCCTTCCGAACGGGTCGTCGACGAGACCGACCTCGGCCGCGCGCAGCAATATGCGCTGTTGGCAACCTTGCTCTCGCGCAGCCCGGACGAGCGGTTGCTCTCGCATCTGGCCCGGCTCGACGGCGATGCAAGCCCGATCGGACTGGCGCACCGCGCACTTGGCGAAGCCGCGGCGCGGACGAATGAAGAGGAGGCAGGCCGGGAATATTTCGATCTGTTTGCCGGTCCCGGAAGGGGTTTGCTCTTGCCGTACGCGTCGCACTATCTGGCGGGCACGCTTTACGGACGGCCGCTCGCGAGACTGCGCCAAACCCTCGGGCTTCTTGGCATTGAAAAAACCGAAGGTAATTCGGAGCCGGAAGATCACGCCGCGATCCTGTGCGAGGTCATGACCGGTCTCATCATCGGAACCTTTTCAAGTCCGTCCGGCGCTGATCGTGAATTCTTCGAACAGCATCTCGACCCCTGGATCGGACGTTTCTTTGCCGATCTCGAACGGGCTGACCGGGCTCCGTTTTATGCGAGCGTGGGCTTGCTTGGCCGCGTTTTCGTCGAGGTTGAAAGAGAGGCCTTTGCCCGGTCGGCTTTGAGCGTCTGACGTCGACCGATCGCGGTGCGAGAGCCAGCGACATCACCCCTGACGATGTGGCAGCCGAGGCCGGGATTTCGTGGCTGCACGATGATCCGTCCGACCAGCAAGCGTTTTTGCCGGGACAACGACAATCATACGGGGCCGGACGGCGAGTCATTTTTGTTGTTGCCGGTTGTGCCAAAGCGAACCTGACACGGCGGCGAGACTGGGCGGCAATTAAATTGTGTAAGGCTCGCCGTCGGTGTGCTAGCTTCTGTCACGCAACTTGTGGTTCCTTGCCCCGGTGCGTGCATGAAGCGGCGGGTTTTTCTCAGCGTTGCAGGTGGCGTTCTGGCATGGTCGTTCGCCGGCGCGGCGCAGCAGGGCGCCCGGAGCAAGCGTCTTGCTATCTTCAGCCCGTCAGAGCAAGGCGCGAATTTGTATGAGCGAGGTGGAAACAAATTCAACCGGGCCCTGTTTGCCGAGCTTCGTCGGTTGGGCCAAGTGGAAGGACAAAACCTCAAGGTAGAGCGGTACGCCCGGGAGCAAAGCACGTCCGGCCCCGAGGCTTTGGCGGCGGAAGTCGTTCAGAGCAACCCGGACGTCATCTTCATCGTTGGCCCTTATCCGCTTGTCTTTAAGAAGCTGACGCCGCGAATTCCGATTGTTACGATAGCTGCCGACCCCGTCAAAATAGGAATCGCCGAGAGCTTGGCTCGCCCCGGCGGCAATTTCACGGGAGTCAGCATAGACGCCGGTTCATCCATTCATGCCAAGCGGATCGAATTGTTGCGCGAGATCGTTCCTGCGATGTCGAAACTTGGCTGCCTCGTTCTTCGGTCGCAGTGGGAGCAGGGACACTATGCTCCGACAATTCGCGCGGCGGCCGAGATGGCGGGGCTTGCACTCGCAGTAGCCTTGGTGGAACACGGCGCCGGCGAAGCCGGCTACCGGACGGCGATCGAGCGCATCTCGAGCGACGCTGCTAGCGCCGTCATGGTCGTCGACTCGCCTGAGCTTTTCCAGAACTTCGCTACGATCGCGAAGCTGGCCAGCGAGAAGAAACTTCCGGCGATGTTTCCCTTTGCGGAAGGTGTCGAGGCTGGAGGCCTGATGGCCTATTCCGTCGATCTGATCGAATTATACAAGCGCGCGGCCAACAACATTGACGCCATTCTCCGGGGAGCAAAGCCCGGCGAGATCCCGTTCTATCAGGCGACCAAATTCGAGTTGTCCGTCAACCTCAAGACAGCGAGACAATTGGGACTTACCGTACCTCCCGCGCTCGTTGTCGGTGCAGACAAGATGATTGAGTGAACGGAGTGCAGGTCATCTTTTGTTTTGAGCATGACCTTTTTTGGAAGACCGGTGTCCACGTTGCGCTAACCGGCCCTGCTTGTCCGGATTATGCTCTAGAACGCGGCAGCACGATGCGGAACTCGGTGAAACGGCCCGGCTCGGTATCGACGTCGATGGTGCCGCCATGCTGCTTCACGATGATGTCGTGGCTCATCGAAAGCCCGAGCCCGGTGCCTTCGCCCGCCGGCTTGGTGGTGAAGAAGGGATTGAACATCTTGTCCTTCACCTCGGGCGGAATGCCGGTGCCGTTGTCGCGGATGCGGATCTCGACGGTTTCACCAAGATTTTTCGTGGCCGCGCGCAGCGTCGGCTCGAAGCCAGCCTCGACATTCTCCTTTCGCCGCTTGGTGACGGCATAAAATCCGTTTGAAACGAGATTGAGGAACACGCGGGTGATTTCCTGCGGAAACACCTCGATCAGGCCGGCGTCCGGATCGAAATCGCGCTCCAGCGTGACGTTGAAGTCGGCTTTCTCGGCGCGGGCGCCGTGATAGGCGAGGTTGAGGCTTTCATCGACCAGCGCGTTGATATCCGCCGGCCGGTGATCGCCGGTGCCCTCGCGCGAATGCAGCAGCATGTTCTTGACGATGGAATCGGCGCGCTTGCCGTGATGGACGATCTTTTGAAGATTGTCCTTCAAAAGCCCGGTCACTTCATTGACATCCGCGCGGATCTTGTCGGCGATTTCGGCCTGCTTCAGCGCGTCATTCAGCTCGTCGGTCAAGTCGGCCGAAAGCGCGGCGAAGTTGTTGACGAAGTTGAGGGGGTTCTTGATCTCGTGCGCAATGCCCGCCGTGAGCTGACCGAGCGAAGCGAGCTTCTCGGTCTGGATCAGACGATCCTGCGCAGTGCGCAGGTCGTCAAGAGACCTGGAAAGCTCGCGGGTGCGCGCCTGCACTTCGTCGAACAGGCGGACGTTCTCGATCGCGATCACGGCCTGGTCGGCAAAAGTCAGGGCGAGCTCGACGTGCCGCTGCGTAAAAGGCCGCACGGTCCTGCGGAACATCAGCAGCAGGCCGATTGCGGCGCCCTCACGCAGCAACGGCACGCCCATCATGCTTCGTACGCCGACCTGCCGCGCCAAGGCCAGGTCATATTCGGGGTCGCTTTCGGCGTCCTCGATCAGCACAGGTGCATTTTCGAGCAGGACGCGCGCGCCAAGCGACCCGCGTCCCGGCTTGTGATCGAGCGCGGTGACGGCGCGGTGATGCTGTTCCGGCAAGCCAAAGCTCGATGCACCCGGAAAACCTTCGCCGACCCTGCGATGGATGATGACGATATCGGCTTCGCACAGGCCGGCCGCCGACTCCGAAAGCGTGTCGAGCACCTTCTGTAGATCGAAGGCCGAGCGGCTGATGACCTTGAGCACATCGGCGGTGGCGGTCTGCTGCTGCAACGATTCGGCGAGATCTTCGGTGCGCTGCTGCAATTCGTTGAACAGCCGCGTGTTCTCGATGGCGATCACCGCCTGGTCGGCGAAAGTCTGAAGCAGTTGGATGTGATGCTCGGCAAACGAACCCGGCATGGCGCGCGTAACGCTGATTACCCCGATCGGTACGCTGTTGCTCATTAGAGGTGCGAACAGCAGGCTACGGAAGCCACGCGAGCGAGCGGTTTGCCTGACCTGTGCGTCCTCGGCATCTTCCGTGTCGGGTATCTGAACAGGTCTCCCCCGCTGCGCGAGCCTGGCTGCCTCGAAACCGGCGATTGGCCTCGGGAAGTGCGATTCCAGAACTGCGTCGGCGTCCGGATTGACCCGCGTGAACGCACTCAGATGGACGGCTTCATCGGCGAAGCGGAAGACGGCTGTGGAGAACCCGCCCAGCAGACGGTTGGCGCTGCTTGCGATGGCTTCGAACACCGGCGTGGTATCCGACGGCGAGCTGGCGATGACTTTCAGGATGTCGGCCGTCGCCGTCTGGCGCTCCAGCGCCTCCTGCGTCTCGTTGAAAAGCCGGACATTTTCGATGGCGATCACCGCCTGATCGGCGAACAGTTGCAGCAGGCGGACATGCTGTTCGCCGAACGAGCCAGAAGCTGTGCGGGTGACAGTGATGATGCCGACGGCCTCGCCGTCGTTCATCAGCGGGGCGAACAGCATGCTGCGATAGCCGCGCGCCCGCGCAATGTCGCGTGCCGCGGGCTCCAACTCGGTGTCCGGCAGCTCCGCGTGCGCTCCCTCGCGCGTGAGCTGGTAGGGCGGAAACTGATCCTGCGGGACCGGGAACGAGGATTGCAGGACGGCGTCGCCTTCCGGATCGGTCGGCGTGAAGGCCGCCAGATGAATCCTGCCGTCCATATAGCGGAACAGCGCAGCGGAAAAGCCGCCGATCAGACGGTTGGCGTTATGCACGATGGCATCGAACACCGGCCGCACATCGGACGGCGAGGCGGCGATGACTTTCAATATCTCGGCGGTGGCGGTCTGCCGCTCCAGCGCTTCGCGGGTCTCGTTGAACAGACGCGTGTTCTCGATCGCGATTGCCGCCTGGTCGGCAAAGGTCTGGAGCAACCGCACATGGTGCTCGGCGAACGCGCCGGGAGCCGTGCGGGTCACGCTGAGAATGCCGACCGGCTTGCCCTGGTTCATCAAGGGCACGAACAGCACGCTGCGAAAGCCGCGCAGCCGGCCGAGATCGCGGTTCATCGGTGGTACGTTATCGGCTTCCGTATCGGGAAACTGGATGGTCGCGCCGCTGCGAACCATCCCGAAGATCGGGAATTCGCCGACGCGCCGCGGAAACGACGCCTTCAGGCCTTCATCCGCCGCCGGATTGGTCGGCGTGAACGCGGCCAGATGAAGCTCGTCGGCGATGAAGCGCAGCACGGTGGCGGAAAACCCGCCGAGCAAATGTTTGGCGCTGACCGCAATCGCCTCGAACACCGGCTGCACGTCCGCGGGCGAGGAGGCGATCACTTTCAAAATATCGGCCGTCGCGGTCTGCCGCTCCAGCGCCTCCTGCGTCTCCCGGATCAGACGGGCATTCTCGATCGCGATCACGGCCTGGTCGGCAAAAGTGCGCAGCAATTCGATGAATTTATCGGGAAACTGCCCGGCTTCCGGCCGCGTCACACCGATCGTGCCGATGGCGACACCCTCCCGCATCATCGGGACCACCAGGATGCTGCGATAGCCGCGCGCGCGCGCCGTCTGCTTCATGCCTTCCGTGAGGTCAGGCTCGTTTTCCATGTCGTAGCGGAAGGCAAGCTCTCCGCTGCGCACGACCCGGCTGTGAATGCCTTCGGATGAAAGCGGGGAGGGGAATGAAGCCTGCATCTCTTCGACGCCGGCGTCGCTCTCGGAACTGGCGGCAGCCAGATGAACCATGTCGCCCGCGATCCGGGTGACGGTCGATGTGAGGCCGCCGCAGAGGCGTCTGGCGTTTTCGGCGATGGCGTCGAACACCGGCTGTTCGTCCGTCGGCGAACCGGCGATCACCCGCAGGATGTCGGAGGTGGCGGTCTGCCGCGCCAGCGCTTGCTGCGTCTCGGTGAACAGCCGCGCATTCTCGATCGCGATCGCGGCCTGGTCCGCAAAGCTTTGCTGAAGCGCGAGTTCCGCATCGGTGAAGGGCCAGAGCCGGTCGCGATAGACGATCAGCGCGCCGATTGCCTCGCCTTCACTCCTGAGAGGAGAGCCCGACATCGATTGTGTGCCGGCGGCGCGGACATAGGGAAGGCCGGGCCAATCCGCGATGTCAGGGTCGACATTGTCGAGATCGGGCACGTGAACCTGCCGGTTATCCCCGACGATCGTGCCCGGCATGTTGCGGCCGCCGATCTTGAGCTGCGATTCGGGCACGCCGGCACCGACTCGCATTGAGCTGTCGCCGACGCGGATGACCTGCGACCAGCCATCGCCTTCCGCGATATGGATGGTCGCGCTCGGCGCGCCGAACAGGCGCATGGTGGTCTCGGCGATCTGCCGCAGCGCGTGTTCGGCATTGTCGGAGGAATGGGCGATCGTGCCGAGGATGTCGGCGCTGGCGCTCTGCTGCTCGCGGGCGAGGGCGAGGCCGCGCCGCAGATTGGCATTCTCGATCTCGAGTTCGACCTCGCGCGCCTTCGCCTCGTCGCGCTCGGCGCGGGTGGATTCAAGGCGCGACTCCATGTCCGTGATGGCTGATTCCAGCTCATCGATCGCGGCCTTGAGATCGACCGATATATCTTCGGGAAGCAGCGCCATTCAGAGAATCCATGCGCAAAGCGCGGGCAGGCGGGCGAGCTGTCTCGCCGCCCGGCCTCTTGGCTTCGATTATTTCATCTCCGGAGCGTCCGAGCCAGCACCGTCGGGCGCTTTCCTGCTGATATTGCGTTGAGAATCGGTCCGAATCAGGTTCCCGGACGCGAGACCTCTGTCTCCTTGCTGGTGATGAATTCCAGCAGCACCGGAATTCCTTCCTGCGTCTTCTGGATGCCGCGCTTGATCGCGGGGATGATGTCTTCAGGCCTGGTCACCCGCTCGCCATAGCCGCCGAAGGCGCGCGCCATCGCGGCATAGTCGCCGGAAATATCGGTCGAGCGATATTTTTCGGTCGAGATCGGCATCACCTTGAGCTCGATCGCCATCGAAAAATTGTTCAGCAGGATCGACATGATCGGAATGCGCTCGCGCACCGCGGTCTCAAAATCCATGCCGGTGAAGCCGATCGCGGCATCGCCCCAGACGTTGATGCAGAGCTTGTCCGGCTTTGCCAGCTTTGCGCCCATGGCGAGGCCAAGGCCATAGCCGAGCTGCGTGGTCTTGCCCCAGCCGATATAGGACAGCGGCTCGACCGCCTTCCAGAACGGCGAGAGCTGATCGCGCGGTGAGCCGGCGTCATGGGTGATGATGGTGTTCTTGATGTCGACGGTGTGCTGAAGATCCCAGAGCACGCGATAGGGATTGAGCGGCGCATCGTTGTGCGTCAGCTTTGGCATCCACTTTGCCAGCCATTCCTTGTGGGAAGCTTCGATCTCGGCGGTAACCGCCGAAGCATCGCGGTCCGATGTGACGGTCTTGCCGATCTCTTCCAGCAATGCATCGAGCACGAGGGCCGCATCGCCGACCAGGCCGACTTTGGCCTCGACATCCTTGTTGAGATGGTTGGGGTCGAGCGTCGAATGGATGATGGTCTTGCCCTTGGGCATGGCGATGCCGAAGGAGGTCTCGGTGAAGGAGCAGCCGATGCCGAAGATCACGTCGGATTCGCCCAGAAATTTCGGCACCGCGCGCGGCACGGCGAGACCGCCGGAGCCGAGCGACAGCGGATGCGTCTCGGGAAATGAAGACTTTCCGCCAAGGCTGGTGGTGACGGGGATCGCCAGCCGTTCGGCAAGACGCCTGAGCTGCGGCCACGCCTTCGCATAGTGCACGCCCTGGCCGGCATAGATCACCGGGCGCCTGGCGTTGAGCAGCAGGCTTGCCGCTTCCTTCACGTGCACGGGATCGGCGCCGTAGCGGGTGCGCAGCACCGGCGTATAGTTCAGCGGCTCCGGCACTTCCTCGTTCCACATGTCGGCGGGGATTTCGACGATCACCGGCCCGCCGCGGCCGTTCTTCAGTTTTGTGAAGGCACGGCGAAAGATGTTGCAGACCTCGGCGGCGAGGATGATCGGCTCGGAGGACTTCGAGAACGCCTTCATCGCCTGGCTGGAGTTGAAGTTGGGGTCGATGTTGGAGAGCCGGCGGGCGTAACCCATCGGCAGCACCAGCACCGGCACGGATTCGCCGTAGCATTGGGCAACGCCGCCCATTGCATTTTCCGCGCCGGGGCCATGCTGCATGCAGAAGGCGCCGATCTTCTGTCCTGACGTGACGCGGGAAATTGCGTCCGCCATATGCACGCCGATGCGCTCCTGACGCACCATGATCGGGCGGATGTCGGAAGCGGCGGCATGTTCGATCAGATGATTGACCGGGTAGCCCGTGAGGATTTCGATTCCCTCGCGCTTCATGATTTCCGCGATCGCAGTGCCGAGCTTCATGGCGGTCTTTCTCCCTGTGCAGGCCGGTTGGTCCGGCCGATTTGACAGGAAGTTGGAACAGGATTTCCCGGCCCGGTAAAGCCGAGGCGGGCGCCTGCGGGTGGAATGCTGATATGCGTTTGGCCGGCGGTCGACTGCCACGGCGGCGCGGCAGACGAGGGCTGGCCCGGGAAATGATTTGCTGCCGGCGATCTGCGTCAGAGACGAAAATCACCGGCCCTGCCGGATTTGGCCAACCGGGCGTTGCGGAAACATCACATCGCCGGCCGAAAATGATGGGATCACGGGGCCTTGCCGTTACCGTGTTCATCTTTTGCGCTAGTTAAGAATCGAGACATGCATTTGCATGAATCGCGCGGCGGGAGGCTCAGATGCAGGCAGTTCGTACCCTCATGCTGGGATCGGCGGCCTTGCTGATCGTCAGCGGTGCGCAGGCGGCCGACCTTCCGGTCAAGGCCAAGCCGATCGAATATATGAGGATCTGCTCCGATTACGGCACGCAGTTCTTCTACATTCCCGGCACCGACACCTGCATGAGGATCGGCGGTTATCTGCGCGCCGACACGACCTTCAACGCGGGCGTCCACGGCCAGCCGGGCTGGAGCGGCGACTTTGGCCAGGGCAATCGCTTCCGCGATTACTTCGTGTCCCGCTCGCGCATGGCGCTCGCCTTCGATACGCGCACCAAGACCGAATACGGCGTGGTTCGCACCTACGCGCAGGCCTATTTCCAGTTCAACAATGTCGGCGGCGGCACGGCCAACCCGGCAGCGCTCGGCGTTGCTCCCGCGAGCCCGTCGAGCGGCAGTCCCGGCGGCCTCAACTCCAACCTGCTCTCGACGGCGGGCGGCGGCTATGTCGCGCTCGAGTTCATCTTCCTCCAGTTCGCCGGCTTCACCTTCGGCAAATCCGCGTCGGCCTATGCGACGCCCTGGCAGATGTTTCCCGGCAACATCTCGTCGAACCTGATCGGCGGCCACAACACCGACACCGGCGTCAACAACATCCAGTACACCGCCGAGCTTGGCAGCGGCTGGACCGTCAGCGTCGGCCTCGACGATCCGACCGTGTGGAACCGAACGGCGGTCTACAATCTGAGCATCCCCGGCGCGATCGGTGCCAACGGCACCGGCGCGAATGCCTATGCCGGCACGCATGCCCCCGACATCGTCGGCCGAATCCGGGTCGATCAGTCCTGGGGCCTGTTCCAGATTTCGGCCGCCGCGCATGAAGTCAGCGGCTCCTACAACATTCTCGGCGCGTCCGCCGCGCCGACCAATTTCTCCGAAATCAGCGGTCACCCCGAAACCAAATGGGGCGGGGCGGTGATGGCGGGGCTAAACATCAAGAACCTGCCGACCGGCCCCGGCGACGACATCAAGGTCGACGTCAGCTATACCAAAGGCGACACCAAGAACGTGATCGCGACAGGCGGCACCTCGCCGAATTTTGCGATGTTTGGCGGCAGCGGCTTTGGCTACCAGAGCGTCGGATTTGGCGCGACCACGGATGGCATCTACCTGCCGGGCCTCGGCGGCACCGGCGGGATCATCCTGACGCAGGCCTGGGGTATTCGCGGCGCCTTCAACCACAACTGGGACCCGTACTGGTCCAGCAGCGTGTTCGGCAGCTATTCGTCGGTCCGCTATGACGGCGGCACCAACGACAACATCAACGGCCTCGGAAGCACCACTGCCAAGGGAGCGTATTGCGCCGCCTTCGCCGCTTCCCACCCGGGTCAGGCCGCTTCCGGAAACACCGCCGGCAACTACACCTGCAACCCCGACTTCAACGTCTCCCAGCTTGGCTTCCTCACCCGCTGGACGCCGATCAAGAATCTGGCGTTCACGGCTGAAATCATGTGGACCCATCTCGACCAGAAGATGTCCGGCAGTTCGGTGTTCACCGCGAGCGCGCCGAAGCCGAATGCGCTTTACGAGTTCAGGGATCAGGACACAGTGCATCTACAGGTGCGGGCGCAGCGTAATTTTTGACGGTGGCAACCGGCGCGCCGCGCCTTTCGAGCACGGCGGCAGGCAGGCCGGAATGAATCGGGGCAGGGACTCACATGAAATCGCTTCGCACTTTTATCCTGGGCTCGGCGGCGGGCCTGGTCATCGCCGGCGGCGCGCAGGCGGCGGACCTTCCCGTCAAGGCCAAACCGATCGAATACATGAAGATCTGCACCGGCTACGGTGCCGGCTTCTTCTACATTCCCGGCACCGATACCTGCATCAAGTTCGGTGGTTATGTGCGAGCCGACGTGGGCTTCAACACCGGCGGCGCCCATGGCCAGCCGGCGTGGAGCGGCGATTCCGGCCAGCAGAACCGCTTTCGCGATTATTTCATCGACCGCTCGCGCATGCTGCTTTCGGTCGATACCCGTACCCAGACCGAATACGGTGTGGTCCGTACCTTCGGTTCGGCCAAATTCCAGTTCAACAGCTTCAACACCAGCAATCCGGCGGCTCTGGGCGCAGCTCCGGCCTCGCCGTCGGCCGGCAGCCCCGGCGGCCTCAACGGGTCGCTGCTCAGCACCGCAGGCGGCGGTTATGTCGCCATCTATGATCTGTTCATCCAGTTTGCGGGATTCACTTTCGGCAAGTCGGCTTCCGCCTACGCAACGCCCTGGCAGGGCAATCCGGGCGGCAACCTCTCCTCATTCCTGATTGGTGGCCATGCCAGCGATAACAGCGGGCCGAACAACATCCAGTACATGATGGAATTCGGCGACGGCGTCTCAGCCAGCATCGGCCTCGACGAGCCGACGGTGTGGGACCGCACCGCGGTCTACAATCTCGGCATCCCGGGCGCGATCGGCGCCAACGGCACCGGCGCGAGTGCCTATGCCGGCACACGTGCGCCCGACGTCGTCGGCAACATCAAGGTCGATCAGGCCTGGGGCCTGTTCCAGCTTTCGGGTGCCGCGCACGAGGTCAGCGGCTCCTATAACACCCTCGGCGCCAGCGCGGCGCCGACCAATCTCTCCGAGATCAGCGGCCATCCCGAAACCAAATGGGGCGGTGCCGTGATGGCGGCGTTGCAGATCAAGAACCTGCCGACCGGCAAAGGCGACGATATCAAGCTGGACGTGAGCTACGCCAAGGGCGCCTCGAAATACATCATCGCGACCGATTCGACCTCGCCGAACTTTGCGTTGTTCTCGGGCAGCGGCTTCGGTTACCAGAGCGTCGGTTTTGGCGCCACGGCCGATGGCCTCTACATGCCGGGCCTGGGCGGCACCAACGGAATCATCCTGACGCAGGCTTGGGGCATTCGCGGCGCATTCAATCACAACTGGGATGCGTACTGGACCACCAGCCTCTATGGCGGCTACGCACAGATCCGCTATGACGGCGGCACCAACGACAACATCAACGGTCTTGGAACGACCACCGCCAAGGGCGCTTATTGCGCCGCCTTCGCAGCCTCTCATCCGGGGCAGGCCGCGGCCGGCAATACCGTCGGCAATTACACCTGCAACCCCGACTACAACGCCTCACAGCTCGGCGTCGTGACCAAATGGTCCCCCGTCAGGAACCTGACGTTTTCGGCCGAAGTGCAGTGGTTCCATCTCGACCAGAAAATGTCCGGCAGTTCGATCTTCACCGCGACCGCGCCGAAACCGAATGCGCTGTACGAGTTCAAGGATCAGGACTCGGTGCATCTGCAATTGCGGGCGCAGCGCAACTTCTGACGGCGGCGGTTAGCGCAACTCGCGGCGCAATCCGAGCATCGCCGCGAGCAGGACGCGCAGGTAATCCTTCATCGGCGGGCCTCCCTGCGGCTGCGTCTTGGCGGAGAATTGTTGTTCGGCCTCGTCGCTGAGGAGGCCGATGTAGTTTCTCTTTGTTTCACGCTTCTGCGCGGGCATTTGCGCTCACTCCGAGGCCGCCGACCCGGGCAGCATGGAGTGGTGTCCCCAATCGAGGGTTAATTTTTCGCTCCGTATGAATACCGCCGTGAAAACAGGGGGCGGGCCGGTTTAACCAATCGTTCAGATTGTTCCTGAACCGGCCGGTAACCAGCCAAAACCTAAATTCCGCCGGCAGGCATCGGTGCGGGAGAAGCTCGCGGGCGTCGACAGGAGTTTTCAATAATGCGAAATTTGATTTCGAGATTTCTGGGCGATCAATCCGGCGCGACCGCCATTGAATATTGCATCATCGCGGCCGGCATCAGCATCGTGATCGTGGTGGCCGTCAACGGCATCGGCAGCACGCTGAATGCCAGCTTCACCTCGGTGAATAGCTCACTCAAATAGCGCGACGCGGCCGGCATGATATTGGCGGCGGATCGAACAGCGGCCGCCGGATGTCCTGACGATTAGCCGGCCTTCCGGCTGCGGGCAGCGGGCGCACGCGCCGGCTTTGCGGCCCTTCTGGGCGCTTCCTTTGGAGTTTCCTTGGCGGCGCGCTTGCCGGAGCCGCTGATCGGCAGCAGCATCTCGCGCTGGCCTTCGGCGCGCTTCTTCGGCTTCTTGCCTTTGGCAGCCTTCTGGGCCGGAGGGGCCGCCTGCTTGCCGCCGGCAAGGCTGCGCTTGAGCGCATCCATCAGGTTGATGACGTTGCCGTCGGATTTCGGCGCGGCCTTTGGTGCGATCTTGATTCCGTTGCGCTTCCTGTTGATCAGTTCGACCAGCGCGTCCTCGTAGCGGTCCTCGAATTTCTCGGGCTCGAAGTCGGCCGATTTCTGCTCAACAATGTGTTTAGCCAGATCCAGCATGTCCTTGGTGATCTTCACATCCTGGATGTCATCGAAATATTCCTTTTCGCTGCGGACCTCGTAGGGGTAGCGCAGCAGCGTTCCCATCAGGCCGTTGTCGAGCGGCTCGAGCGCAATGATGTGCTCGCGGTTGGTCAGCACCACGCGGCCGATCGCGACCTTGTCCATGCTGCGGATGGTTTCGCGGATCACCGCAAAGGCGTCGTGGCCGACCTTGCCGTCGGGCACGAGATAATAGGGGCGGATCACGTAACGGCTGTCGATGTCGCTGCGCGGCACGAATTCGTCGATCTCGATGGTGCGGGTCGATTCCAGCGCGATGTCGTCAAGCTCGTCCTTCGTCACCTCGAGATAGGTGTCGGTGTCGACCTTGTAGCCCTTCATGA
The DNA here is from genome assembly GCF_018129385.1 of Bradyrhizobium lablabi. Lineage (GTDB taxonomy): Bacteria > Pseudomonadota > Alphaproteobacteria > Rhizobiales > Xanthobacteraceae > Bradyrhizobium > Bradyrhizobium lablabi_C. The sequence goes on along the minus strand of NZ_JAFCLN010000004.1, from coordinate 282,419 downwards.
TGTCGTCGTTGGCGACTTCCTCGCCGGTGTCGGCATCCACCTTGAGGTATTTGATGCGGTGGCCGGTCTTGCGGTTGATCTGGTTGAACGAGACCTTCTCGGTATCCGAGGTAGCCGGATAGAGCGCGACCGGGCAGGTCACCAGTGAAAGGCGCAAAAAACCCTTCCAGTTGGCGCGGGGGGCCATGAAAAAACTCCGAAAACGCAACAGCGACCGTTAAGGATACCACGCTGGCCGCCCGTTTTGAACGCGAGGGCCCGGGGAATCTCCCAACGGCGTTAACCGTTCCACGTCGCATTGGTTCTCGGCGTTTACGACCGGAAACTTGCGACTTTCCGGGCCATTTCGGGCTGTCGATAGCCTCGGCGAGCCGGAACAATCATTCCCGATCCGGCGTTGGCCCTGCACAGCCGGTGCCGCAGTCATTGGCTGGCAATACAGGGACTTAGCGAAAGAGGTTACCATGGCGACACATCGAGACGGCCGCATCGTCGAAACGCCGACGGAAGCGCGCCAGGCCGAACCGGGCCCCTCCGTGCTCGCGTTGCTGACAGCATCGACCAGCCTCGCGGTGCTGATCCTGGGCGTGGTCTGGTTCGCATTTTTCCGCGTCTAAGGACGCGCTGGGTGGGGGCAATTTTGGCCTTTCGATTCCCCGTGCTAGGCATCGGCCTTCCGCGGTGATGAACAAAAAGTAACGTTTCGGCTTGCGTCTGTTCATGACCGGTTCACGCCGGTGAGCCCCATGATGTAGCTATCGTGACGCTCACCATCGGAGGCCAGCTTGCGTTTGCTCGTCGTTGAGGACGACCCGGATCTCAACCGTCAGCTCACCACGGCGCTGACCGATGCCGGTTATGTCGTGGACCGCGCCTTCGATGGCGAGGAGGGGCATTTTCTCGGCGACAGCGAGCCCTATGACGCCGTCGTGCTCGACATCGGCCTGCCCAAGATGGACGGCATCTCGGTGCTGGAAGCCTGGCGCCGCAACAAGCGCGTGATGCCGGTGCTGATCCTCACGGCGCGCGACCGCTGGAGCGACAAGGTGCAGGGCTTTGACGCCGGCGCCGACGACTATGTCGCAAAGCCCTTTCACCTCGAGGAAATCCTGGCGCGCATCCGCGCGCTGCTGCGCCGCTCGACCGGCCACGCCCAGGTCGAGCTGACCTGCGGGCCGGTGACGCTCAACACCCGCACCAAGCGCGTGTCGGTCAGCGGCAACCCGGTCAAGCTGACCTCGCACGAATACAATCTGCTCGAATACCTGATGCACCATGTCGGCCGCGTGGTCTCGCGCACCGAGCTGGTCGAGCATCTCTACGATCAGGACTTCGACCGCGACTCCAACACCATCGAGGTGTTCGTCGGCCGCATCCGCAAGAAGCTCGAGGTCGACATCATCCAGACCGTGCGCGGGCTCGGCTATCTGCTGACGCCGCCCACGGCCGGCACCTGAACTCAAGCGTGATCCGAAGGTTTTCCGATAAGATCATGTACGAGCTGGATATAAGGCGTTGACCTGTGTCGACGCTTGATCTTTTGTCATGGCATGACCGTGTCCGGAAACCGGCAAGCCTCCATCGGCTCGGCGCCCGAGGGCGCGCCATTCGGGATCGCGCCCTGATGCGCGGCAGCTCGCTCGCCAACCGACTGTTTCTCTCGGCGACCGCGTGGCTGGTCGTAATCCTCGCCGTCACCGGCTTCGTGCTTTCCTCGGTCTATCGCGACGCCACCGAGCGCGCCTTCGACCGCCGTCTCAACCTTTACCTGCGCACCCTGATCGCCGAAGTCGCGACCCCGGACGAGCCGGCCGACCGTCAGTTCCAGTCGCTTGGCGAGCCCCTGTTCGAGCTGCCGCTGTCCGGCTGGTACTGGCAAATCACACGGACCGACCAGGAAAAGCCGGAGACGCGCGCCTCGCGCTCGCTGTGGGACAAGAAGCTGCCGAAGCTGGAGGACGCGGGTGCCGAACTGACCGCGGCCGGCATTCGCATCGGCTATGTCGACGGTCCCGAAGGCCAGACGCTGAGAATGGTCGAGCGGCCGGTCGATCTCGGCGCCGACGGCAAATATCTCGTGAGCGTCGCGGGCGATGCCGCCGAGATTTTCGACGAGACCCGCGGCTTCGATCTCTATCTCGGCGTCACCTTCACCGGGCTCGGCATCGTGCTGCTGCTCACCACCATCTTCCAGGTGCGGTTCGGGCTTGCCCCCCTGAAGCGGATTTCGGAGGCGATCGCGGATATCCGCTCCGGCCGCGCCGAGCGGCTGGAGGGTGAATTCCCGGTCGAGATCGCGCCGCTGGCGCGCGAAACCAACGCGCTGATCGATGCCAACCGGGAAATCGTCGAGCGCGCGCGCACCCATGTCGGCAATCTCGCCCATGCCATCAAGACGCCGCTATCGGTGATCGTCAATGAGGCCTCCGCGCACCGCAGCGAGTCGATCTCGGGCAAGGTGCTGGAGCAGGCAGGCGTGATGCGCGACCAGGTCGCCCATCATCTGGAGCGCGCCCGTATCGCCGCCCGCGTCACGGTCGTCGCAACGGTCACGGAAGTGGCGCCTGCGATCGAGGCGCTGCGCCGGACCATGGAAAAAATCCATCGCGACCGCGGCATCGCGATCGAGGTCAAGGCCGACGCGCGGGCAAAATTCCGCGGCGAGCGGCAGGATCTGGAGGAGATGGTCGGCAATCTCGTCGACAACGCCTGCAAATGGGCGGCCTCGCAGGTCCTTGTCGCGGTGCTGGTGGAGCAGCCGCCCGAGCCGGGCGCAGGACACCGCTTGCTGATCGTGGTCGACGATGACGGGCGAGGCCTGTCGGAAGAGGAGCGCGCCAAGGTGGCGCGGCGCGGCCAGCGGCTCGACGAGTCGAAGCCAGGCTCGGGGCTCGGCCTTGCGATCGTGGTCGATCTCGCCGGGCTCTATGGCGGCAGCCTCAAGCTTGGCAGCGCTCCCATTGGCGGCCTCAGGGCCGAACTGGCGCTGCCGGGTGTGTAAGAGCCGTCGCAGGCCGCCGCGAAGTTTCCTAAACGAGTTCTTAACGCGGGCGCCCATATCATGCGCGGTGGACGCGTTCGCCGTCCGCCGATCACGCACGCATGCATACCGGGGCATGAGCCAGACACCGACAGAACGTCTACGCGACTATCTCGCTCAGCTTCCGCCGCAATCGCAGGCGCTGCTGATGCGCGAGTTCGAGCGCGCGATCGAACGCGGCGATGACACCGCGGTCGCGACCCTGGTGCTCGAGCAGTTGCGCAAGATCGTGCGCAACGCCGCGGACGACGATCCGGCAAGGCCCCGGACCGACGATCCGGCGCGGCTACTGTTCCGCCCGCTCGAGCCGTTTCTGGTCGATGGCAATTTTCCGATCCGGCCGGGGCAGGTCAGGCGCGCGTCGCTGTCGCCGGTCTGGCAATGGCTGAACCGCGACGGGGTGCCGGACGCGGCGCGCGAATTCGAGGCGGCGTTGTCGGCCGCCCGCGACAGCGACAGTGCGATCGAACCGGCGGTGCGCAAGCTCCAGCTCGCGGCAGCCAACGCGATCACAAAGCTCGTGACGCCGGTGCCCGGCCAGGACAATCAGCGCGCCCTTGCCCGGGTCGGTCCGCCCAATGTCGTCGAGGACCTGCCGGCGATCGGTGCGGTGCTGATGGCGCGCGAAGCGTTCGAAACCTTCAATGGCAAGCTGCCGGGCTACCTTCGGATGTTCGGCGAGCCCCAGGTGGCCTCGACCATCGCGTCATTGAACGTGCCCTCGTTGCAGACGCCGCTGCTGCTGCCGTTCGTGCTTTCGCTGATCATGCAGCGCCTGACCGCGCCCTGGCAGATCATCCGCCTTGCGCTGAAGATGGCGGCCTCCGACGACGAGATCCGCGTCGCCGCGACGCCGTACGGCGTTGCCGTCACCATCGCGCTGCACGACCTGTCGTACCTCGCAGCCTGCCTGCGCACCGATATCAGGCGGGGGCACTTCGAGAATGTGGCCGAGCAGCTCAAGTCGCTGCATGACGGCGTGCGCGGCCTGCGCACCGAGCTCGACCTGCGCCAGGATTCGACGTGGGGCAGGCAACTGGCCTCGATCCGGGCCGACATCTCCAACTCGCTGCAATCGGAAATCGACAGCGTGCCGGGCCGCGTCCGCCGCATCCTGCGTCAGCGCGCCGACAAGGACATTTCCGCCGTCTCCAAGGTCGATATGTCCGAGGTCGACGAGACCGCATCGCTGATCGATTTCGTGGCGGTGTGCCGCACCTATGCGAGCGAGCTCGCCATCAACGAGGTTACCTTACGGACCTATTCGGACCTCCAGCATTACGTCGAGCAATCCACCGAGGCGCTGGTGCAGTCGCTGCGCGGCGGCGATGCCAAGGCGCGCGCCTACCGGCAGCAGCAGGTGCAGGCCGCGATCCGCTTCTGCGAAGTGTTGTTTGGCTCCGACTATGCCTCGCTGATGAGCCGGGCGGCCGAGAATGCCGTGACCGGCGAGCGCAAGCCGGCGCGTGCCGCGCAAAAGTGATAAAATTTTAGATATGCAATTTTTGGTTGACGGGACTCGCCGCCGACCATATTGCTTTGGTCATGAAGTCGATGATCAATTTCATTGAATTTGAGAACCAGGTTATTTCGGCGACATATCGAAATCTGATGATCGGAGCCCAGGTGGTACTGGTCGACGTGGCCAGTGGCGATCAACTGCCGGATCCCGTCACCAGGATTACCTCGCCCGTGCCCAGTGGTTCGCTGCGGATCAGGCTGCCGGCTTCGGTAAAACCTGGCGCGTATTTCCTGCGTGCGCTCAATGGGCACGGCAAGGAGGCCGCTCAGAGCATTCAATTTTGCGTGGCTTGAGCGGAATTTGGTCGATTTTTGCGCCATTTTGCCATGACAAATGTCAATTGCCGGGGTCGCGGCCGGTAGTATAAAGCGGCGCGAGCGGCGCCCCTTTGTGCCGCTCCACCCGGAACCCGCTTGATGAATTTGTGGTTTGTGTTCGCGCTGATGACGGTCGCGGCGGTGTTTGCCGTGTTGTGGCCGCTTGGCCGGCGCAGCGCGCTGCAAAGCGGCGGGAGCGAGGCGTCGGTCTATCGCGATCAGCTCGCGGAGATCGACCGCGATCTCGCCGGCGGCCTGATCGGCGCCACCGAAGCGGAAGCGGCACGGGTCGAGATCGGCCGGCGCCTGCTGGCTGCCGCCGACCAGCAGCGCGATATGCCTGCCCAGCCGAGCCCTGGATTGCGCCGTGTCGCCTCCATTGTTGCGCTGGTCGGTTTGCCGCTGGCGGCGGTCGCGATTTACCTGCCGCTGGGATCGCCCGGCCTCGCTGATTTCCCGCTTGCCGCGCGCTCGCGAACCGCCGATGCGACGCAGCCGCTCGACAATCTGGTTGCCCAGGTCGAGGCGCACCTGGAGAAGAACCCGACCGATGGCCGCGGCTGGACTGTGCTGGCGCCGGTGCTCGCGCGTCTCGGCCGCTATGACGATGCGGTCAGGGCCTGGCGCAACGCGATCACCTATGGCGGCGACAGTTCCGAACGGCGCGCCGATCTCGGCGAGGCGTTGACGGCCGCCGCCGGCGGCGTCGTCACCACTGAAGCCAAGGCCGAGTTCGAACGCGCGGCGGCCATGAACGCTGACGATGCCAAGGCGAACTATTTCCTGGGGCTTGCCGCCGAGCAGGATGGCCGCACGGACGACGCTGCTTCGATCTGGAAAACGATGCTGGCAAAGGCGCCGGCCGATGCACCGTGGCGTCCGCTGGTGCAGGACGCACTGTCGCGGGTCGGGGTGACGGTCGCGCCGGCGCTCTCGAACGAGACGATGGCTGCGGCCAAGGATATGAACGAGACCGATCGCAACGCCATGATCCGCGGCATGGTGGACCGGCTTGCCACACGGCTGAAGCAGAACGGCGATGACGTCGAAGGATGGCTGCGGCTGGTGCGCGCCTATATGGTGATGGGTGAGCGGGACAAGGCTTTGGGCGCGCAGTCGGATGCGCGGCAGGCGGTCGCCAACAATGCCGAACGGTTGAAGCAATTGAACGAAGGCCTGAAGAACCTCGGGCTGGATGGATAATTACCGATGACGCGCAAGCAACGGCGTTTGACGATGATCGGCGGTTCGCTGGCCGTGCTCGCGGTGGCGGCCGCGCTGGTGCTGAATGCGATGCGCGATTCGATTGTGTTCTTTTCGACGCCGTCGATGGCGGCCGAAAAGCAGATTCCGGCGGGCAAACGCTTCCGGCTGGGCGGCCTGGTGCAGCCAGGCTCGCTGGTGCGCGGCGATAATCTGGCGGTGACGTTTGCCGTGGCTGACGGCAGCAAGACGCTGGAGGTCGCCTACAAGGGAATTCTGCCCGACCTGTTCCGCGAAGGGCAGGGCGTTGTTGCCGAGGGCGCGCTCGATGCATCCGGCGTGTTCAGGGCCGATACCGTGCTCGCAAAACACGACGAGACGTACATGCCCAAGGAAGTCGCCGATGCCCTGAAGAAGCAGGGGCACTGGAAGGACGATTACGGCGCAAAGCCTTCCGCAGCTTCCGCCAAGCCGATGCAGGGGGCGTCGAAGTGATCGCGGAGACCGGACACTACGCGCTGGTGCTGGCGCTGGCGCTGGCGCTGATCCAGTCGACGGTGCCGCTGGTCGGTGCGCGCCGCGGCGATGTCGCCTTGATGAACGTGGCGCGCTCGACCGCGCTGGCGCAGCTTCTGTTCACCGGCGCCTCGTTCGCGCTGCTGGTGGCGCTGCACGTGATCTCGGACTTTTCCGTCGTCAACGTGTTCGAGAATTCGCATTCGCTCAAGCCGCTGATCTACAAAATCACCGGCGTCTGGGGGAACCACGAAGGATCGATGCTGCTGTGGGTATCGATCCTGGCGCTGTTCGGCGGCTTGGTCGCCGCCTTCGGCAACAATCTGCCGCTGTCGCTGCGCGCCCATGTGCTGGCGGTGCAGGCCTGGGTCGCCAGCGCCTTCTATCTGTTCATCCTGTTCACGTCGAACCCGTTCCTGCGCATCGCCAATCCGCCGATCGAGGGGCGCGACCTCAATCCGGTGCTCCAGGACATTGGCCTCGCCGTGCATCCGCCGATGCTCTATCTCGGCTATGTCGGCTTCTCGATCTCGTTCTCGTTCGCGGTGGCGGCGCTGCTCGAGGGCCGCATCGATGCGGCATGGGCGCGCTGGGTGCGGCCATGGACGCTGGTGGCATGGATTTTCCTCACCCTCGGCATCGCGATGGGCTCGTACTGGGCCTATTACGAGCTCGGCTGGGGCGGCTGGTGGTTCTGGGACCCCGTGGAAAACGCCTCGCTGATGCCCTGGCTTGCCGGCACCGCGCTGCTGCATTCCGCCGTCGTGATGGAAAAGCGCAATGCGCTGAAGGTCTGGACCGTCCTGCTGTCGATCCTGACATTCTCGCTGTCGCTGCTCGGCACCTTCCTGGTGCGCTCGGGTGTCCTGACCTCGGTGCACGCGTTCGCAACCGATCCGGCGCGCGGCGTGTTCATCCTGCTCATCCTCTGCATCTTCATCGGCGGCAGCCTGTCGCTCTATGCTTGGCGGGCGTCTTCGCTGAAGCAGGGCGGGTTGTTCGCGCCGATCTCGCGCGAGGGCGCGCTGGTGCTCAATAATCTCTTCCTGACGGCGGCCTGCGCCACCGTCTTCATCGGCACGCTGTATCCGCTGGCGCTGGAGGTCCTGACCGGCGACAAGATCTCGGTCGGTGCGCCGTTCTTCAATCTGACCTTTGCCCCGCTGTTCGTGCCGCTGATGCTGGCGGTGCCGTTCGGGCCGCTGCTGGCCTGGAAGCGCGGCGATCTCTATGGCGCCGCGCAGCGTTTGACCGCGGCCGGCATCGCTGCGCTGGTCGCGATTGCGGTGCTGTGGGCATGGACGCGCGGCGGCGCCACGCTGGCCCCGCTGGCGATTGGCCTTGCGGTATTCGTGATTGCGGGCGCGCTCACCGATCTCGCCGAACGCACCGGACTGTTCCGCCTTCCGCTGGCGGTGTCGTTCCGCCGTGCGCAGGGATTGCCGCGCTCGGCCTGGGGCAGCGCGTTTGCCCATGCCGGCGTCGGCGTCGCGCTGATCGGCGTCGTCTGCGAGACCACCTGGAACAGCGAGTACATCGCGACCATGAAGCCCGATCAGGTCGCAAAGGTCGCGGGTTACGAATTGAAGCTCGACGGCATTTCGCAGCGGCAAGGCCCGAATTTCCGCGAGATGATCGCGCAGTTTTCCGTCAGCCGCGACGGCAGGCCGTTGCAGGTCATGACCCCGTCCAAGCGCAGCTTTACGACGCGCGGCATGTCGACCACGGAAGCGGCGCTGCTGACGCGCGGGGTGAGCCAGCTCTACATCTCGCTCGGCGAGGCGAGCGCCGACGGCGGCATCGCCGTGCGCATCTATCACAAGCCGCTGGTGCTCCTGATCTGGTTCGGCCCGGTGCTGATGGCGTTCGGCGGCCTGCTGTCGCTGTCGGACCGGCGCTTGCGCGTCGGCGCGCCGAAGCCGGCAAAAGCCGCCCGTGCGTTGCAGGCGGCGGAATAACTCTTTGCTCATCCTGAGCAGCCGCGTAGCGGCGTCTCGAAGGATGAGTATCTGGCCATCCTTCGAGACGCATCCTTCGGATGCTCCTCAGGATGAGGGATGAATATGCGGAAGCTGATTGCGATTTTGGTTGTGGTGGCATGCGCGGCGTTTGCGGGCGCATCGGCCTATGCCGTGCAGCCGGACGAGATCATGGCCGATCCGGCGAAGGAAGCCCGCGCGCGCGAGCTGTCGCGCGAGCTGCGCTGCATGGTGTGCCAGAACCAGTCGATCGACGATTCCGATGCGCCGCTGGCGCGCGACCTGCGGCTGTTGGTGCGCGAGCGGATCGCGGCCGGCGACAGCGACAATCAGGTCATCGACTTCCTGGTGGCGCGCTATGGCGAGTTCGTGCTGTTGAAACCGCGCTTCAGCCCGCACACGCTGCTGCTGTGGCTGCTGCCGCCGCTGATCCTGATCGGGGGAGGGGCGGCGCTGTGGGCCTACAGCCGACGCCGAATCGCGGCGGCAGGGGTTGGCGATGCCGGCTTGCAGCTTACCGATAACGAAAAAGCACGATTGGAACGGCTGCTGGAATCCGACCCGTCGGTCGCACCGAAGGATCCGCACGGCTAAGTGTTTGAACCGGCTGCGCTAAACTGCCGCATCCGGATTGCGATTCATTACAAAAGTTTAACTCCGTCGCCAGCGCGCTGTAAGGCGACAAACCCCATGTTCTGCATTGTCTGGTGCAGCCCCCGCACCCCGAGTTCTGCTCTCATTCTGGCTCTCTTGGAGATTTGCTCAATGACCGAACGCCCCGACCTCTCGTCCCTTCCGTCCTATGGCTCCGGCACCCCGAAGCGCTCGCTGTTTTCGGCGCGCAAGTTCGCACTGATGGCTTCCGTCGTCGCCGGACTGGGCGCGGCAGTCTATGGTTTCGCGCCGCAAGGCCCGGTCGATGTCTTCTCCAGCGCGGCACACGCGCAGGTCAACAATGAAGTCCGCAAGGTCGCGCAGCCGGTCGGCTTTGCCGACATCGTCGAGCGCGTAAAGCCTTCTGTGATTTCGGTGAAGGTCAATATCGGCGACAAGCTCGCCAAGGACGACAGCGCCAACAAGGACGACGATTCGCCGTTCCAGCCGGGCTCGCCGATGGAGCGCTTCTTCCGTCGCTTCGGCGGCCCCGATGGCATGCCGGGCTTCAAGGGTCCGCGCGGCGGCCGCGGTCCGGTGACGGGCCAGGGTTCCGGCTTCTTCATTTCGCCGGACGGCTTTGCCGTGACCAACAACCATGTGGTCGATGGCGCCGACAAGGTCGAGGTGACGACCGACGACGGCAAGACCTACTCCGCGAAGGTGATCGGAACCGATCCGCGCACCGATCTGGCGCTGATCAAGGTCTCTGGCCGCACCGACTTCCCGTTCGCGAAACTTTCCGACGCCAAGCCGCGTATCGGTGATTGGGTGCTCGCGGTCGGCAATCCGTTCGGCCTCGGTGGAACCGTGACCGCCGGTATCGTCTCGGCCTCCGGCCGCGACATCGGCAACGGCCCGTATGACGATTTCATCCAGATCGACGCGCCCGTGAACAAGGGTAACTCCGGCGGTCCGGCGTTCGACGTGTCGGGTGAGGTGATGGGTGTCAACACCGCGATCTATTCGCCGTCCGGCGGCAGCGTCGGCATCGCGTTCTCGATCCCCGCTTCGACGGTGAAGAGCGTGATCGCCCAGCTCAAGGACAAGGGCACGGTCAGCCGCGGCTGGATCGGCGTCCAGATTCAGCCGGTGACCGCTGACATCGCCGACAGCCTCGGCATGAAGAAGGCGGAAGGCGCGCTGGTTGCGGAACCGCAGGCCAACGGCCCGGCAGCCAAGGCCGGCATCCAGTCCGGCGACGTCATCACCGGCGTCAACGGCGAGCCCGTGAAGGATGCGCGCGAACTCGCCCGCACCATCGGCGGTCTCGCGCCGGGTAATGCGGTGAAGCTGAACGTGCTGCAAAAGGGCCAGGAGAAGGTCCTCAACCTGACGCTCGGCCAGTTGCCGAACACGGTTGAGGCGAAGGCCTCGACCGACGACGACAAAGGCGGCCCCACCAAGAAGGGTGTCGACGTGCCGAAGCTCGGCATGACGGTTGCCCCCGCCAACAGCGTGGCCGGCGCCGGCAAGGAAGGCGTCGTCGTGACCGACGTCGACCCGAAGAGCGCGGCTGCGGAACGCGGCTTCAAGGAAGGCGACGTGATTCTCGAAGTCGGCGGCAAAAGCGTCACCACCGCCGGCGAAGTGCGCGAGGCGATCGACGCGGCGCGCACCGACAACAAGAACAGCGTGCTGATGCGCGTGAAGAGCGGCGGTTCGTCGCGGTTCGTGGCGGTGCCGATTGCCAAGGGTTAACTGAGGAGTCCGCATGATCCGGAAAAGTGGAAACCGGTTTTCCATGCGACAAACGCGAAGCGTTTGCGCCGGGATCATGCCCACGAGAGATGAGGTCGTGATCCGATTGGATCGGATCAGGACCGAAGGGATGGAAGGTGTCGCCGGCATCAGTCGCCCCCGCCGACGGCGCTTTCCGGGGGGCGGGTCCAAAGCTCGCTCCCTTAGCCTTCCTTCCGGTGGAAAACGCCCCCCTCCGTCGGAAGGGTCTAAGGGCGGTGAAGTCCCCCAGCTTCACCGCCCGCTTTTTTCACTTAATCGAGAGGGTGGCAGCCTGCCTTGCACGAAAGTGACAGTCGCGCCATGGTGACCGAAAATCTCAATCCCGTTACCGCCACCACCAACCACCCCAACATGCGCCTTCTGATTATCGAAGACGACCGCGAATCCGCCGACTACCTCGTGAAGGCGTTTCGCGAGGTCGGCCATGTCGCTGATCTGGCCGGCGACGGCGAGGAGGGCCTCGCGCTCGCCGACAGCGGCGACTACGACGTGCTGGTGATCGACCGCATGCTGCCCAAGCGCGACGGGTTGTCCGTCATCGGCACGCTGCGTGAAAAGGGCAATCGTACGCCCGCGCTGATCCTCTCCGCGCTCGGCCAGGTCGACGACCGCATCAAGGGCCTGCGCGCCGGCGGCGACGACTACCTGCCAAAGCCCTATTCGTTCGCCGAGCTGCTGGCCCGCGTCGAGGTGCTGTCGCGCCGCCACGGAGGACCTGCGGAAGAGACCGTCTACCGCGTCGGCGACCTCGAGCTCGACCGGCTGTCGCACCGCGTCGTCCGCGGCAAGGAAGAGCTGACGCTACAGCCGCGCGAATTCCGTCTGCTCGAATATCTGATGAAGCATGCCGGCCAGGTGGTGACGCGCACGATGCTGCTGGAAAACGTCTGGGATTATCATTTCGATCCGCAGACCAACGTGATCGACGTGCATATCTCGCGGCTGCGCTCCAAGATCGACAAGGGATTCGACCGTCCGCTGCTGCACACGATCCGCGGCGCGGGCTACATGATCCGCGACGGCATCCGGTAAGCTGTGACAGCGTTCGGCAAACTGATCCGCACCACGGCGTTTCGCCTGACGCTGGTCTATCTGTTTCTGTTTTCGCTGTTTGCCGCCTCGCTGCTCGGCTATTTCGCCTGGAATACGCGGCGGCTGATCACCGAACAGATCACCTCCACGGTTAATGCCGAAGCCTCGGAGATCAACGAGATCTATCTGCGGCGCGGCCTGAGCGGGCTTACCTGGACGATCGGTCGCCGCGCGCTGCGGCCGGGCGCCAATCTATATCTTCTCACCGCACCGAACGGCGTGGCGTTCGGCGGCAACGTCGGTTCGCTTGCGCCGGGTGTGATGGGGACGACCGGCTGGTCGGAGACCGCCTACCGGCGGCTCGACGAGGGCGACAACGCCGAGCACCGCGCGCTGGTGAAGGTTTCGGAACTCTCCAACGGCTTTCGTCTCTTGATCGGACGCGACCTCGACGAGCGGCGGCGGCTGTTCGGCATCGTCGCCAAGGCCGCGCAATGGTCCTTCCTGGTCGTGATCGTGCTCGGCATCGGCGGCGGCATCTTTGTCTCGCGCCGCGTGCTGCGCCGGATCGACGCCATGACCGGCACGACCCAGCGCATCATGGCGGGTGACCTGTCGGGCCGATTGCCGGTCGGGCGCAGCGGTGACGAGCTCGACCGCCTCGCGGAAAACCTCAACGCCATGCTGGAGCGCATTGAAGCGCTGATGAACGGCCTGAAAGAGGTGTCCGACAACATCGCCCACGACCTCAAGACGCCGCTGACGCGGCTGCGCAACCGCGCGGAGGAGGCATTGGCGCGCGCCGGGAGCGAGGGCGATTACCGCGCCGCGCTGGAACGGACGATCGAGGAGTCCGACGGGCTAATCCGCACCTTCAACGCGCTGCTCATGATCGCGCGCGCGGAGTCCGGGCAGGCGCGCGGCAATATGGACGATTTCGACGCCGCCGACGTCGCGAATGGCATCTACGAGCTCTATGAGCCGCTTGCCGAAGACGACGGCATGACCTTGAGGGTCAAGACCGCGCCAGCGCCGCTGCACGGCAACCGCGAATTGATCAGCCAGGCGCTCGCCAACCTGGTGGAGAACGCCATCAAGTACGGCAAGCCCAATCCGGTCGTGCAGCCGCTCGACGCGGACGCCGCCGGCGCTGCCAGGGAAATCCTGATCGAGGCGCGGCGCGAGGGCGACACCGTGCTGCTCAGCGTCACCGATCGCGGCCCGGGCATCCCCGAGAGCGACCGCAAGCATGCGGTCGAGCGCTTTGTGCGGCTGGAAGCGAGCCGGACATTGCCCGGTTCCGGGCTTGGGCTCAGTCTCGCGTCGGCCGTTGCGACCCTGCATAGCGGCGAGCTGCGGCTCGGCGATGCGCATCCGGGACTGGTTGCGACGCTGGCGATCCCGGCGCGGGCCGGTTCCAGCGACAGGCTTGCGGCTCAAACACAGGATGTGCCACAGAAGGCGGCATGATCTCATCCGCGCCGGGCAACGCGGACAGGAGTCTGGCCGCGCGCTTCGTGGACGGACCGTACGTCCCTACGCCCGACAACGCCGAACAACGCCTGAAGGACTGGCTCGCTGACATCGAGCCCGCGCAGTCGGCTGCGATCAGCGAGCTGATCGGTCAATCCCGAGCCAAAGACATCCTGCTCGGCATCGCTGAATTTTCTCCCTACCTGTTCGACCTCGCCCGTGCCGACGCGGCACGCCTGATCCGGCTGCTCGCATGCGATCCGGAGCCGCATCTCCAAGGGCTGATCGAAAAAGCCTCCATGGAGGTGATGGCGGCCTCCAGCGAAGCCGACGTGATGATCCTGCTCCGCCGCCTGAAGGCCGAGGCTGCGCTGCTGATCGCGCTGTGCGACATCGGCGGCGTCTGGCCGGTGATGCGGGTGACGGCGGCGCTCACCGACCTGGCCGGCGCCTCGGTGCAGATGGCGCTGCGCTTCATGTTGCGACAGGAGAGTTCGCGCGGGCGGATGCATGCGCCGAATCCGGACCGGCCGGAGGAGGGCAGCGGCCTGATCGTGCTGGCCATGGGCAAGATGGGCGCGGGTGAGCTCAACTATTCCAGCGACATCGACCTGATCGTGTTCTTCGACCGCAATGCGACGTCGCTGGCGTCGGATATCGAGCCGCAACCGTTCTTCGTGCGGGTCACGCAGGGCATCGCACGGCTGCTACAGCAGCGCTCCGGCGAGGGCTATGTGTTCCGCGTCGATTTGCGCCTGCGTCCTGATCCGGCATCCACGCAGGTAGCGATCTCGACCGAAGCTGCGCTGCATTACTACGAGCGGGAAGGGCGGACCTGGGAACGCGCGGCCATGATCAAGGCGCGGCCTTGCGCGGGCGATCTGAAGGCGGGCGAAGCCGTCATCGCGGAGATCGCGCCGTTCGTCTGGCGCAGGCACCTCGATTTTGCCGCGCTCGCCGACGTTCATGACATGAAGCGGCAGATGCAGACCTATCGCGGCCAGAGCGAAATCTCCGTCGAGGGCCATAACGTCAAGGTCGGCCGCGGCGGCATCCGCGAGATCGAGTTCTTCGCCCAGACCCAGCAACTGATCGCGGGCGGCCGCCACCCCGAATTGCGGGTGCGCCCGACATTGCAGGCGCTGAACGTGCTCGCCGGCAGTAACTGGATCACCTATCAGGCCTGCGATGAACTGACCGCGGCCTATGAATTTCTGCGCCGGGTCGAGCACCGCTTGCAGATGATCGCGGACGAGCAGACCCATTCGTTGCCCGAGGACATTGCCGCCGTCGAGCGCTTTGCCCACTTCTTCGGCTATGAAAGCCGCGACGCCTTTGCCAAAGAGCTGATCGGCCATCTCAACATCGTGCAGGGGCACTATGGCCGGCTGTTCGAGGGCGATCCGACCGGCACGGCAAAACTGCCTGAGGTGGATTACGGCGCCGGCCCGGACGACCAGCGCCTGCTCAAGCACCTTGCGTCGCTCGGCTTCAAGAAGCCGGTCGTGGTCGCCGCCACGGTGAAGCAATGGCTGACTGAAGACTATCGCGCGCTGCGCGTTGAAGCCACGCGCAACGCCTTTGTCGAGTTCGTGCCCGGGCTGATCGACGGCCTGGCACATGCCGAGGAGCCGGACGATGCAGTCGCCGCATTCGACCGTTTCCTGCAAGCGCTGCAGCGTGGCGGGCGGCTGATCTCGCTGCTCAGCCAGAACCGCGATCTCGTCGCCCTGGTGGCGCTGATCCTGGGCGCGGCGCCCCGGCTCGGCGACATGCTGGCGCGGAAGCCGCAGATCATGGACGGGCTGATCGACCCGCGCTTTTTCGGCGCGATGCCCGATCAGAAGGAACTGTCCGAGCGCCTCGCAACGACGCTGAAGGATGCCGATTCCTACGAGGATTTTCTCGACCGGCTACGGCTGTTCGGGCAGGAAAGCCTGTTCCTGATCGGCACGCGGATCCTCTCCGGCACGGTTACGGCGCAGCAGGCCAGCATCGCCTTTGCCGACGTCGCCGAGGGCATCGTGCACACCGTGCACGGCCTCGTCACCGATCAGTTCGCCGCGCAGTATGGCCGGATCAGGGATCAGGAGACTGCGATCGTCGCGATGGGCCGGCTCGGCAGCCGCGAGATGACGGCCTCCTCCGATCTCGATTTGATCCTGCTCTACGACTACGACCATGAGCAACCGGATTCCGACGGCGCAAAATCGCTGCACGGCGCGCAATATTTCGCGCGTTTCACCCAGCGCCTGATCAGCGCCTTCACGACGCGGACCAATTACGGCGTGTTGTACGAGATCGACATGCGCCTGCGGCCCTCCGGCCGCGCCGGTCCGCTGGCTTCGCGGCTCGATTCATTTGCCGACTATCAGGAGCGGGAAGCCTGGACCTGGGAGCACATGGCGCTGACCCGGGCGCGCGTCATTTCCTCATCGCCTGACTTCCGCAAGCAAATCGAGGGCGTCATCCGCACGGTGCTGATGCGGCCGCGCGATGCCGCAGCTACCGCGGTCGACGTTGCCGACATGCGCTGCGCGATCGCCGAGGAGAAGGGCGAGGACGACATCTGGGATTTGAAGAACGCCGCTGGCGGCATCACTGACATCGATTTCATCGCGCAATATCTCCAGCTCGTGCACGCCGCGCAGAAGCCCGACATCCTCAATGTCTCGACGCTTGCTGTGCTCGACAACGCCGCAAAGCTCGGCGTGCTGCCGCAATCGGAAGCCGAGATCCTGCGCTCCGCGACGCGGCTCTATCACGACCTGACGCAAATCCTGCGGCTGTGCGTCACCGGGAAGTTCAATCCGGAAACCGCAGGCGAAGACTTGCGCCGCGTGATGGCCCGCGCCGGCGACACCCCGGACTTTTCCGCGCTGGAGGCACGGGTGCGGGAGACGCAGAGCGAGGTGCGGCGGGTGTTTCGCGCGCTGGTGGGGTGAGAGTTCGGGCGGCGAGCTCAGTGGCCTCGTGGTTCGAGACGCGCGGCGTTGCCGCGCTCCTCACCATGAGGGTCTAAGACCTCATCCTGAGGAGCGGCCGCTTGGCCGCGTCTCGAAGGATGAAGCCACCGAACCGGCTACGCCTTCTTCAACGTCGTGAGCGCCTCGAGCACATTGGGATCGAGCCCGGCGCCGCCGGTGTCGAGATGGGCAAAAATCTGCTTGCGCATCCGGGGGTCCCAGAACTTTTTGATATGCTCGGCAATCCCCGGCACGGCCTTGTCGTGACCCTGGCTCTGGAAGAATTTTCCGATCTGGTTGGCCATGTAGACCAGTTTTTCAGGCGACGACGACATGGGCGGCTTCCTGTAGCTCCGTTTGGGCGGCAATCCGCTCCGGATGCGTGAACACTTCAAACCCGTCCGAGCGCGCGATGGCGCAAAGCGTGATGCCGGCGGCATCCGCCATCCGCACCGCGAGCGCGGTCGGCGCCGAGACCGCCACCATCAAGGGCGCGCCGATCGCGGCGGTTTTTTGCACCATCTCGACCGAGACGCGGCTGGTCAGCAGCACCATACCGTCGGCGGTCAAAACCTTGTCCCGCGCCAGCGCGCCGGCAAGCTTGTCGAGCGCGTTGTGGCGGCCGACATCCTCCCGTAGCGCGACGATGCCGCGCCCCCGCGTCCAGAACGCGGCGGCATGCACCGCGCGGGTCTGATGGTTGATTTCCTGCAGCGGCGCCACCGCCGCCATCGCCGTCATGATCTCGCGCGGCGAGAAGGCGCGTCCCCTTGGCACGATCGCCGCCGGTCGGACCGCCGCTGCAATCGACTCGACGCCGCAGATGCCGCAGCCGGTGGGGCCGGCGATGTGCCGCCGCCGTTCGCTGATCGTCCTGGCCTTGCCCGGCGCCAGCCACATCCGCAGCTCAATGCCGTCATCGAGCTCGACGATGTCGAGCGTCTCGATCTCGTCCGCCGACTGCACGATGCCTTCGCTCAGGGAGAAACCGATGGCGAAATCGCCGAGGTCTTCCGGCGTCCCCATCATCACGGCATAGGTGCCGCCATTGTAGGTGAGCGCCAGCGCCGTTTCCTCGGGGATCAGGCGTGCGCCACGGCTCAAATGGCCGTCGCGCCAGAGCTGCCGCTCAGCCTTGAATACGGGA
Source organism: Bradyrhizobium lablabi (assembly GCF_018129385.1). Classification (GTDB taxonomy): domain Bacteria; phylum Pseudomonadota; class Alphaproteobacteria; order Rhizobiales; family Xanthobacteraceae; genus Bradyrhizobium; species Bradyrhizobium lablabi_C. Next base: position 264,827 of record NZ_JAFCLN010000004.1, on the reverse strand, counting down.
TCGCGCATCGTCACTCCGCGGCTTCCGCCGGCGCAATGCGCCGCGAGTGGCGCGCCTGCTCCTCATACGACTTCTGCCATTCGGACGGTCCGTTCGAGGGCGAGATCTGCACGGCGGTGACCTTGTATTCCGGACAGTTCGTCGCCCAGTCCGAAAAGTCGGTGGTGATGACGTTGGCCTGCGTGTCCGGATGGTGGAACGTGGTGTAGACCACGCCGGGCGCGACTCGGTCGGTGATCAGTGCCCGCAGGGTGGTCTCGCCGGCACGGCTCGCCAGCCGCACCCAGTCGCCGTCGCGCACGCCGCGCTGCTCGGCATCGTGCGGATGGATCTCCAGCCGGTCCTCGGCATGCCAGACGACATTCCCAGTGCGGCGGGTCTGCGCGCCGACATTGTACTGGCTGAGGATGCGTCCCGTGGTGAGCAGCAGCGGATAACGCGGACCGGTGCGCTCATCGGTCGCCACATATTCGGTGATGATGAACTTGCCCTTGCCGCGCACGAAGCCGCCGATATGCATGACCGGCGTGCCTTCCGGCGCCTTCTCGTTGCACGGCCACTGCACCGAGCCGAGCTCGTCGAGCTTGGCGTAGGAAACGCCGGCAAAAGTCGGCGTCAGCGCCGCGATCTCATCCATGATCTCGGAGGGGTGATTGTACTTCATATCGAAGCCAAGCGCCTTGCCGAGCATGATGGTGACTTCCCAGTCGGCGTAGCCGTTGAGCGGCGTCATCACCTTGCGCACGCGCTGGATGCGGCGTTCGGCGTTGGTGAAGGTGCCGTCCTTCTCCAGGAAGGTGGAACCGGGCAGGAAGACGTGGGCGTAGTTGGCGGTCTCGTTCAGGAAGAGGTCGTGCACGATCACGCATTCCATCGCCGACAGCGCCGCCACCACATGCTTGGTGTTGGGATCGGACTGCAGGATGTCTTCGCCCTGCACGTAAAGGCCCATGAAGGTGCCTTCGATGGCGGCGTCGAACATGTTGGGGATGCGCAAGCCCGGCTCGGGGTTGAGCTTGACGTTCCACATCGCCTCGAACTGCTCGCGCACCGTATCGCCCGCAATGTGGCGATAGCCCGGCAATTCGTGCGGGAACGAGCCCATGTCGCAGGAGCCTTGCACGTTGTTCTGGCCGCGCAGCGGGTTCACGCCGACGCCGGGCCGTCCGATGTTGCCTGTCGCCATCGCAAGATTGGCGATCGCGATCACGGTGGTGGAGCCCTGGCTGTGCTCGGTGACGCCGAGCCCGTAATAGATCGCGCCGTTGCCGCCGATGGCGAACAGCCGCGCCGCCTCGCGCAGATCCTTCGGATTGACGCCGGTCATGATCGCGGTGGCTTCCGGGCTGTTCTGGGGTAGCGCTGCGAAGGCCGCCCAGTCCTCGAACTCGCTCCAGTCGCAGCGCTCGCGCACGAAGGCTTCATCGACGAGGCCCTCGGTGACGATCACATGCGCCAGCGCCGTCAGGACGGCGACGTTGGTGCCCGGCATCAGCGGCAAATGCAGCGCCTTCACATGCGGCGATTCCACCATTTCGGTGCGGCGCGGATCGACCACGATCAGTTTTGCGCCCTGGCGCAGCCGCTTCTTCAGGCGGGAAGCGAACACGGGATGCGCGGAGGCCGGATTGGCGCCGATAACCATGACGACGTCGGTATCCTCGACCGAGTCGAAATCCTGGGTGCCGGCCGAGGTGCCGAAGGTCTGCGACAGCCCGTAGCCGGTTGGCGAATGACAGACACGTGCGCAGGTGTCGACGTTGTTGTTACCGAAACCGCCGCGGATCAGCTTTTGCACCAGATAGGTTTCTTCGTTGGTGCAGCGGGAGGAGGTGATGCCGCCGACGGCATCGCGTCCGTATTTGGCCTGGATGCCCTTGAACTTCGCCGCGGCGAAGTTGAAGGCCTCGTCCCACGACACTTCGCGCCAGGGGTCCTCGATCCGTTCGCGGATCATGGGTTTAAGGATGCGTTCCTTGTGGGTAGTATAGCCCCAGGCAAAGCGGCCCTTGACGCAGGAATGGCCGCGATTGGCCTTGCCGTCCTTGTAGGGCACCATGCGCACGACTTCCTCGCCGCGCATTTCGGCCTTGAAAGCGCAGCCGACGCCGCAATAGGCGCAAGTCGTGACGACAGAGTGTTCGGGCTGGCCGATCTCGATCACGGACTTTTCGGTCAGCGTCGCGGTCGGGCAGGCCTGCACGCAGGCGCCGCAGGAGACGCATTCGGAGCCAAGAAAGCTCTCGCTCATGCCGGGCGAAACGCGGCTGTCAAAACCGCGGCCGGAAATCGTCAGCGCAAACGTTCCCTGCACCTCCTCGCAGGCGCGGACGCAGCGCGAGCAGACAATGCATTTTGAGGGATCGTAGGTGAAGTAGGGATTCGATTCGTCCTTCGGCATCCACGCCGCATTGGGCGCGCCGCCCGATTTGGCGAACACGTGGTTCTCGCCCTCATAGCCGTAGCGCACATCGCGCAGGCCGACGGCGCCGGCCATGTCCTGCAATTCGCAGTCGCCGTTGGCGGCGCAGGTGAGACAATCCAGCGGATGGTCGGAGATGTACAGTTCCATCACGCCCTTGCGCAGCTTCTTCAGCCGCTCGCTCTGGGTGTGAACCACAAGGCCGTTCATCGCCGGCGTGGTGCAGGAGGCCGGCGTGCCGGCGCGGCCCTCGATCTCGATGAGGCATAGCCGGCACGAGCCGAAGGCGTCGACCATATCGGTGGCGCACAATTTCGGGATCTGCGTGCCGGCTTTCATCGCCGCGCGCATGATCGAGGTGCCCTCGGGCACAGTGACGCTCTGCCCGTCGATGGTAAGCGTCACCATCGCTTCGGACTTTGAACGCGGCGTGCCGAAATCGATTTCCTGGATCAACGACATCTTGATCTCCTTATTCCGCGGCCTGCAGGCGGGCCGGTGCCGGGCCAAAGTCTTCCCGGAAGTGCTTTAGCGCGCTCATGACGGGGTAGGGCGTGAAGCCGCCGAGCGCGCAGAGCGAGCCGAACTTCATGGTGTTGCAGAGGTCTTCGACCACGGTGAGATTCTCGCTGACGCGCTCGTCGCGCCTGATCTTGTCGATGGTCTCGACGCCGCGGGTGGAGCCGATCCGGCACGGCGTGCACTTGCCGCAGGATTCCACCGCGCAGAATTCCATCGCAAAGCGCGCCTGCTTTGCCATGTCGACGCTGTCGTCGAACACGACGATTCCGGCATGGCCGATCAGGCCCTCGCGCGCGGCAAAGGCCTCATAGTCGAATGGTGTATCGAACAGCGCGCGGGGGAAATAGGCGCCGAGCGGACCGCCAACCTGCACCGCGCGAACCGGACGGCCGGTAAAGGTGCCGCCGCCGATATCGTCAATGAGTTCGCCGAGCGTGATGCCGAAGGCGGTCTCGAACAGGCCGCCATAGCGAATGTTGCCGGCCAACTGGATCGGCATGGTGCCGCGCGAGCGGCCCATGCCGTAATCGGCATAGGCTTTGGCGCCGTTGTCGAGGATGAAGGGGATGGCCGCGAACGACAGCACGTTGTTGATCACGGTCGGCTTGCCGAACAGGCCTTTGTGCGCCGGCAGCGGCGGTTTGGCGCGCACGATGCCGCGGCGGCCTTCGAGGCTCTCCAGCAGCGACGTCTCTTCGCCGCAGACATAGGCGCCGGCGCCGACGCGGACTTCGAGATCGAAGCTATGCGCCGAGCCGCCAACTTTCGTGCCGAGATAGCCGGCGCGTTTGGCGGCCGCGATCGCCGCGTTCATCGCGATCACCGCATGCGGATATTCCGAGCGGATGTAGATGTAGCCTTTGGTGGCGCCGACAGTGATGCCGGCAATCGTCATGCCTTCGATCACGACGAAGGGATCGCCTTCCATGATCATCCGATCGGCAAATGTGCCGCTGTCGCCTTCGTCGGCGTTGCAGACGATGAATTTGCGATCGGCCTGAGCCTGCGCCACCGTCTTCCACTTGATGCCGGTCGGGAATCCCGCGCCGCCGCGGCCGCGCAGGCCGGAGGCTGTGACGTCAGCGAGGATGTCGTCGGAGGAAAGTGTCAGCGCCCGTTCGAGGCCCTTGTAACCGCCATGGGCGCGATAATCCTCGACCGAGCGCGGATCGGTGATCCCGCAGCGAGCGAAGGTGAGGCGGGTCTGCCGCTTCAACCACGGGATCTCATCGGCGATGCCGAGGCGCAGCGGATGTTGTCCGTTGCCGGTGATAGCATCCAATAGGGAAGGCACGTCTGCGGGGGTAGCCGGACCGAACGCAATGCGGCCGGCTGACGTCGCGACCTCGACCATCGGCTCCAGCCAATAGAGGCCACGCGAGCCGGTCCTGACGATATCGATCGCAATGTTGCCCGCCTTTGCGGCCTGAGCCAGTGCGAGCGCTACGTCATCGGCACCGACCGCGACAGAACCCGCATCGAGCGGAATGAAAACGCGAAGGCTCATCGTTGTGCCTCCGCGAGCAGCGCATCGAGCCGCTTTTCGTCCAATCGCCCGACCACGCGGCCATCGAGCATCGCCGACGGCGCGGTGGCGCACAGGCCGAGGCAATAGATCGGCTCCAGCGTGACGCGATTATCGGCGCTGGTATTTCCGATCGCGACGCCAAGCCTGGCTTCCGCGTGCGCGGCCAGTGCGTCGCCGCCGGCGGCCTGGCAGGCCTCGGCGCGGCACAGTTTCAGCACATGCCGGCCGGCGGGCTCCTTGCGAAAATCATGATAGAACGTGAAGACGCCGTGCACCTCGGCGCGCGACAGGTTGAGCGCTTCGGCAACCATCGGAATCGCCGGCTCCGGCACATATCCGAACGCCTCCTGAAGCGCATGCAGAATCACCAGCGTCGCGCCTTCGATGCCGCTATGCTCTGAAATGATTTCGGTGGCGCGTTTGGAATCCCAGGGTTCGTAAGGCGCATCGTAGGCGGTTGTCATTCGCATTCTCATTCAGAGATTTTCTTGTCCCCGAAGAGACTTGGAATTCTTCAAAACATCAATAAAGCTGTCTCATGCTGCGATAGCGTATGGTGATCAGAACTCTGCATAGGCAAAGCCTATGGGTGCGATGGCGCTGTTAACGGGACGGTTTCTGCTATCCGTGCTGCGATCAACGCGCGGCCCCAGTTCCGCATAGTCCATAGGCTCCCTTTACCGCCGAAAAAGTGATCCATAGGCGCGCAAAATTGGACGATACGAAAATGAAATTAGCCTCAGGCCGGCGCCGCTTTTGGCGTATTGGTTCGTTGGCGGTCGTGCTACTTGTGGCAGCCAATTGAACGCAACCGGAACAGCTATTTTCCTGAGGTTTTCTTCTTGATCGACAAGCTTGAACTTCTGCTGGCGCTCGCAAAGGAGCGTCATTTCGGCCGGGCGGCCGAAGCCTGCGGCGTCACCCAGCCGACCATGTCGACCAGCCTCAAGCAGCTCGAGGAAATTCTGGGCGTCATGCTGGTGCAGCGCGGCTCGCGCTTCCAGGGCTTTACGCCCGAGGGCGAGCGCACGCTCGACTGGGCGCGCCGCATCGTCGGCGATGCCCGCGCGATGAAGCAGGAGATCAACAGCCTCAAGCACAAGCTTTCCGGCGAGATCAGGATCGCGGCGATTCCAACCGTGCTCGGCATGGTGGCGCAGCTCACGACGCCGTTTCGGGCCCGTCACCCCGACGTTAGCTTTCGCATCCAGTCCTGCACTTCCGTCGACGTGCTGGGCCTTCTGGAAAACCTCGAGGTCGATGTCGGGTTGACCTATATCGAGAACGAGCCGATCGGCAAGGTTCGCACCATCCCGCTCTACAATGAGAGCTATCGCCTGCTGACCGCGCCGGATGCGATGTTCGGCGATCGCGAGACCGTGACCTGGAAGGAAGTCGCGCAGGTGCCTCTGTGCCTGCTGACGCCGGACATGCAGAACCGCCGCATCATCGATCGCGCTCTGCTATCGGTCGGAGGGGAGGCAACGCCGACGCTGACGTCAAATTCGCTGCTGGTGCTCTACACCCACGTGAAGACCGGGCGCTGGGCCAGCGTGATGCCGGCCAAGCTCGCCGAAACGCTCGGACTTGCCGATACCGTCCGCAGCATTCCGATCGTCGATCCTGTGGTCGAGTACAGTATTGGCCTCGTGCTGCCCCAGCGCGATCCGATGACGCCCTTGATGGCCGCCCTGGTGCAGACGGCCCGCGAGGTTGCGCCGACGCTTCAGTAGTGGAGCAGGGCGCTACTTCACGCCATAGCGCGCGAAGTCGTCGCCGATCCCGGCCGCGATGGTCCGGGCTTGCAGGATATCGGCATCGCTGCCCGCTTGATCGCCGGCCTTGAGCCGGGCAAGCCCGCGTCCGTAAAGGGCAGCCGCCAGTTTCGGATCGTGCCGTAGCGCCGAATTGTAGTGATCGATGGCGACCTGGTGCTGATCCATCTTCAGGTGGATCAATCCAAGCGAGTCGTAGGTCGCCGCATTGTGCAATCCCGACTGTAGCGCCCTGTTGCAGGCCTCCAGCGCCGCCTGCAACTCGCCGAGGACGGCGCGGGCCCAGCAGCGCCCGTGCCAGACGTGCTCCAGGCCCGGATTGAGACGAAGGGCCTCGTCATAATCCTGCGCGGCGCGAGCAAATTCGTTTTTCTTGACATAGGCTGCGGCCCGGTTGGCGAAGGCGCCGCCGTAGTTGGGATTGAGCTTGATCGCCGCGTCGAACGACTCGATGGCAAGGTCGTGCTCGCCTTTCTTCATGTAGGCCACCCCGCGGTTGTTGTGGGGCTTGATGTAGGCCGGATCGAGCGTGATTGATCGCTCAAAGTCCTGGATGGCGCGGTCGAAGTCGCCCTTCGCGACATAGACATTGCCGCGATTGTTGAAGGCGATGGCGAGGGCGGTTGTCGTGCCGTAGCCGGCATCAATCAGCGCGGTGCAGCCGCCGATCCGCGCGTCAAGCGCCGTGCGGTCCATGCTGTTGCACAGTTCAATATTTTTCAGATAGCTGTCGTTCTTCGCATCCTGCGCCGCCGCAGGTGTTGCAAGCAACGGCAGCGCGAACGCCAATGCAGCCAGCCGGGTCCGGATCATGCGCTAGCACCCCCGGCATATCTTGAGATTGGGCTGCGGTGTTACCTGTTCGGGCTGCCGGGGGGCGGGGCCTGCGGCCTTCTTCGCAACCCTGGCCGTCTCCTCGATCAGGGTGGAAAATCTGACTGACCCGTCGTCGGAGATTTCCACGCGCGGCGTGGTGCCGCGAATGCCCATGGTGGCCACGGGGGTGTCGATCTTCATGTCGCCGGTCTTGGCGACGTTGCCGGCAACGAAGGTGAACGTGCCCTTGGTCAGGTTGAACAAGGTGGAGTTGGATTTTCCGTTCGGGTCGTACACGAACTCGTTCAACACCATGTGGGCGTTGCTCGACAGATTGAACGAGCTGCCGTCGGTGAAGTTGAGGCCTACTTTGCCATCCGCTGCGGTCTTGACGACATCGCCGAGGTAGACGAGATCGCCGACCTTGGTCTGTCCGGCGGAAACGGCGGCCTGCACGACGACCGCACCGGCATGCTCGATCGTGACGGAGCCCGACACGGTCACGACTTTCCCGATGGGTTTTGCTTCGACGTTCTGAACGGCAGGCCGTGCCGGCTCTGTCGGTGTCTGGGCCCGGCCGGGCGAGAAACCGGCCAGCGCCAGGGCAAGTCCCGTCACCAACACGCTAATCGCATGTGCGCGCATGATCCCCTCCTTCTGAGAAGATCTCGTTGTTCCGGCCCGGCCGATGGTTTGCCAAAGCAATTGTCCGGTCTGCCTTCGCGCATAATGTCAGACCGGAGACCGCAGGCCATTTCAGCCAACCGGGTATGCCGGCCTAATCCTATTGGCTGATTGGCGGCGACGAAAGGGTCACTGTTCCGCCCTTGAATAATCAAAGAGGCTTTCCAAGGGAGAGGGCCTGTCTTACGGCGCGGCGACGGCATCACCGTCTGGTTGAGTGTCGCTGGATGCGCCTACGTCCGGAATGGGTTGGCTTATTTGGATCAGGGATTTTTGGCGGGGCGAGCCTGAATATTCGCCAGGCGAGGTCGATACCAATGTTCAGGGAACCCCGCTTACAGTCCGGGGATGAAGGCGGGGCCGCCGCGACCCTGCATCCGCAACCCGCTGGCGACCAGGCCACTGGCAACATTAGAGCCGCGATCGACACCCTCAACCATGGGAGCGGTGCTGCGGGGCGGCTGGCTCGCAAATCCGTTGGCAACCGGTTTGGCCTGCTGTCGCTCACGGCCCTGACGTTCGCAACCATGAAGGACGCGTGGGCATCGGATGCGAATCTCACGTTGCTCGACGACGACAGCATCGCATTCAAGGATTTGCAGCACGGCACGTTCGAGCTTGTGACCAAGGAAGCGGTCCCCCGCTCTATCATTGTCGGGGATCCCGGAGAGACCATCGTCCTGAGCCGCACCGGCTCCTCGGTCAGCGTCAGCCAGTTCACCAACAATGCCGCGCGCATGGAAGAGCTACAGGCGGCGCAAAAGGAAGTGTACGCCAACCTGACGGAAGGGTACGGCACGCACGGCTCGGGCGCCCCTACCTTCATCGATCCGACGGTGCTGCAACCGATCAATTTCGTCCCGCCGGGCTCTGCGGAGGCGCAGGACGCGCTTCCCGCGCTGCCATCGATTCAGCCGATACCCGAGTTCACCTTCATACGCGCGTCGCTTCCGGAGCCGACGCCGACGTTGACGCTGGCCCTCGGCACGGGGCCGACCGAAATCGATACGTTCGCGTTCGATACTTTCGGCTCGACCAGCGGAATCTTTTCGGCCAGCAGCTCCAACAACGCGGCCACACTGAGCTACGGCATCAGCGGGGGAATGCCCGGCGCGACGGTGCTGGACGGGATAACCTATAACGTATCGCAGGCGGGCCAGTTCGGCACGCTGTACGTCAACAGCGCGACCGGCGCCTATACCTTCGTGCCGGATGATGATGCGATCAATGCGCTCAAGACACCCACGGAGCAGAACTTTCTCGTTACGGTGTCGGATGGCACCATCTCGGCCAACCAGACCTTCACGATCGACATCGACGGCGTCAATGACGATGCCGTCATTTCCGGCAATGCCTCCGGCTCGTTGACCGAGGGGGGCGGCGACAGCGGCGGCGGCGCCCGCCTTGCCATGGCTTTCGCACCGGCGGCACCAGCCCCGCGCAGCGCGAGTGGCACGCTCACCAGCACCGACGTCGACGATCCGCACAATGCCTTCACGGCCGTCGATACGCCGACGGCGAGCAATGGCGGCTACGGCACCTTCACGATGACGGCGGATGGCGTGTGGACCTACACGCTCGATGACGGCAACAGCGTGGTGCAGGCGCTCAATGTCGGCGGCCGGCTCACCGACACCTTCACGGTGACCACCGTGGATGGCACACAGCAGATGGTGACGATTGTCATCGGCGGCATCAACGATGCCGCGATCATTTCCGGCGACACGGAAGGCGCGGTGGTCGAGGCCGCCTGCAAGGATCCGGGTATCCCGACCGCGACGGGCGTCCTTACCGCCGCCGATATCGACAACCTGTCCGATACGTTCACGCCGGTCAAATGCCAGCAGAGCGATGGCGGCTTCGGCACCTTCACGATGACGGCGGACGGCAAGTGGACCTACACGCTCGACAACGACAACTGCGAAGTGCAGGCGCTCAATGTCGATGACCAGCTCATCGACACCTTCACGGTAACCACCGTCGACGGCACCGAGCAGGAGGTGACGATCATCATCGGCGGCACCAACGATGCCGCCGATATTTCCGGCGACAAGCGCGGCGCAGTGGTCGAGGCCGGCTGCAAGGATTGGGGTATCCCGACTGCGAGAGGATGCCTCATCAGCACGGACATCGACAATCCGTCCGACACGTTCACACCGGTCGAATGCCAGGCGAGCGATGGCGGCTACGGCACCTTCACGATGACGGCGGACGGCAAGTGGACCTATACGCTCGACAACAACAATTGCGCCGTGCAGTCGCTCGATGATTGCGACACGCTCACCGACAGCTTTACGGTGACGACGGAAGACGGCACCGAGCAGGTCATAAAGATCACCATTTACGGCGCCGACGACCACAGCCACCACGAGCATCACGATCACTGGGATTGGGAGCACGAAGCAGCCGCTGCTCACGTCGATGCAAACGCGGTGTCAGATCCCAGGCCGGCTGCCGGTCCCGTTACGCATGATCTGATGGTGTGAGGGCGCTACGCCGCCGTCGGCAGCCGCGGCTTGATATGCCGCGCATCGAGCGGGAGGGTGACGCGAACCACGGTGCCGGCGCCGAGCTTTGAGCGCAGCTTCATCGTGCCGCCATGCAGATCGGTGAGGGAGCGGGCGATCGCAAGACCGAGCCCGGAACCCTGATAGGTCTTGGTGAGCTGGCTCTCGACCTGTTCGAACGGTTTTCCGAGGCGCCGCAGCGATTCCGGCGCGATGCCGATGCCGGTGTCGGCGATCATCAGCACGATCGAGTCGTTCAGCATCTGGCCGCGCACCACCACTTTGCCTTCCTCCGGCGTGAACTTGACCGCGTTCGACAAGAGATTGACGATGACCTGCTTGACCGCGCGGCGGTCGGCGATCACCGAAATCGTATTGGCGATATCGGCATCGAGCGTCAAATTCTTGTCCTCGGCACGGCCCGAGACCACGCGCAGAGATTCCGCCAATATCTTCGACAGGTCGAGCGGTTCGAGGTCGAGCTTCATGCGGCCGGCCTCGATCTTCGACATGTCGAGAATGTCGTTGATGACTTCCAGCAGGTATTTTCCTGATGTCAGGATGTCATGGCAGTATTCCCGGTACTTTTCCGAGCCGAGCGCGCCGAACATGCCGCTGCCCATGATCTCGGAGAAGCCGATGATGGCATTGAGTGGGGTGCGCAGCTCGTGGCTCATATTGGCGAGGAATTTTGACTTGGCCTGGTTGGCTTCCTCGGCGCGGTTCTTTTCCTGGGAGTATTTTTCGGCGAGGTCGGCGAGCTCGATGGCCTGACGCTCGAGCTCGGTCTGCGAGCGCTTCAGGTCGATCACGGAAGCGCGCAGGCGCAGGTCGTTGTCGACCAGCTTTTGCTCATGTTCCTTGATGCGGGTGATGTCGGTGCCGACCGAAACATAGCCGCCATCCTTGGTGCGGCGCTCGCTGATATGCAGCCAGCTTCCGCTGTCGAGCTGCGCCTCGAAAGTGCGCGCGCCCGGCGCCTGGTTGCCGGCGTCCTGTAGGCGGGTGCGCACCTCCGGCATGCTGCCGACCTCGATCACGGTCTCGTAGGAGGTGCCGGGAGCCACCGCAGAATCGGGCAGGCGGTGCAGGCGCTGGAAGTGCGAGTTGCACAGCACGAGGCGATCGTCGGCGTCCCACAGCACGAATGCTTCCGGGATGGTTTCGATGGCGTCGCGCAGGCGGAGATCGGCTTCCACGGACTTTTCGGCAAGGCTCTTCTGTTCGGTGATGTCGAGCGCGATGCCGATCAGGTGCAGGCCGGCATCGGCGGCGCCGCTGGAGAGCTCGCAGCGGACGCGCAGCCAGATCCAGTGGCCGCCGCTGTGCTGCATGCGGAAGGAATGGTCGATGTGGGCGATCTTGCCCGAAATAAGCTGGTCGGCGATCGCAAAGAGGTCGATGTCGTCGGAGTTCACCAGCGCGTTGACCTCACCGAAGGTGAGGAGGTCGCTGCGGCTGTCCAGCCCCAGCATGGTGAACATCGACTGCGACCAGAAGATGCGGCCGCGCGACAGGTCCCAGTCCCACAGGCCGCAGCGGCCGCGGTTGAGCGCGGTGTCGATGCGCCCGCGCACGGCATCGTTGATCAGGTCGCCTTCGCGCGCGCGGGTGGATTGCCAGTGGAAGGCAAAGCCGAGGATCAGCACGACAAAGCCTGTCGTGGCGGACAGCGTCACCGAGAGCGCCGCATCCGATCCCCAGATCGGTTCGTTCTTCTCCTGGATCACGATGACCTGGCCGGGCAGCGACTTGATCATGCGCTGGGTGGCCAGCGCGCCGCCTCCACCCGGCAGGGTCATGTCGGTGACGGCATTCTGCGAGCCGGGCGTCGCCAGCAACTGCGCGGTCGAGATCACGTCGAGAACGCGGTCGGGCTCGAGGCCGGTCTCGAGCGGAACGCGGGCGAGGACGCGCTGGTCGGCGCTGACGACGATGACGTGCCGGCCAGCCGCGCCGCCCCAGGACGGCATCAGGCCCGGCAGGATGGCCTGGAGCCGCTCGATGCTGATGGCGCGATCCTGCCGGACCGAGGTGATGCGATCGATGCGATCGGCGATGATGTCCGCGAGCGCGGAGATGTCGCGCTTCATCACCGCGCGCTTCTGCCGGCTATGATCGATCACCTGCACAAAGGCGCCGAGACAGATGGTGACGAGGAAGGCGATGATCAGCGTTGGCACAGCGCGTCGCAGCGCAGGCTCGGCAGTCAGGAGCCTGAGATAGGCCGGCTTCGCGATCGACTGCGCCAATCCCTTGATCGAATCGGATTGGACGCACGCGTTCGCCGCATGCGCACGCGCCATGCCTTTAGACCCCCGCCGAAATCTGTTTGCACCGTCTTTCGGAAGTACCCCACGTGCTTCCGAATCACAGCGATTTGAATCCAGTTTTCCCGTGGTGTCGAGAGTCAACGATTCGTTAATGCGAAATAAATCTTGTCCAACGCGGAATCGTGATTCAACGGACGAGTCCGAAACAGGAACGCGCCCGTGGATTTACGCCTTTTCGGTTTGACGAAGCACTACGCGCGCGGCGGCTCGGCATGGCTGATGACGCGCTTGATCGAGGGGAACGCGCGGCGCAGTGCGCGCTCGATCTCGTCGACGCATTCGTGCACCTTGATGACGCTCATCGACGGCGCGGCGCGGCAGTGGAAGTTGACGATCTCGCCGGCGTCGGTGTCGCGTACCCGCACATTGTGGATGTCATGGATGGCGCCGTTGGCGGCAAATCCGGTCAGCGCCTTCTTGATCGCCTCGACCCGTTCGGCCGGCGCGTCGGTGCCGTGCGGCAATTCCGGTTCCAGCGGCTCGATGTGGGTATCGACCTCGACGTCCTCGCCGAACTCTTCCCGGATGCTGCGCTCGAGGTTGTGGGCGATGTCGTGCGCAGATGTCAGCGGCATCTCGCCGTCGACCTCGAGGTCGAGGCTGACGATCAGCTTGCTGCCGAGATCGTGCACGGTGACGTGATGGACCGCGAGGCCGGAATTGCGCGCGATCACCATCACGCGGTCGCGCACGGTCTCGTTGTCGCGTGCGACCGGCACTGCGGTGAAGGTGAGGTCGGCATCGCCCAGCGCCTCGCTGACGGCGGCCTGCGCCTTGCGCTTGATCTCCTCGACGCGGTCGATCGGGTAGGTGCGCGGCACTTTTGCGATGGCGTCGATGAAATAGGTGGGGCCGACCATTCGCACGCGCATGCGGTCCACATCCACGACACCGCTCACCGAGCGGATCGCAGCTTCCGCCTTTTCGGTAATGCCCTCGGGCGCGCGGTCGAGCAGGGTTTCGACGGTCGCGCGCGTCATCTTCAGGCCCAGAAAACCGATCATCACGGCCACCGCGACGGCGGCTGCCGCATCGCCCCACCAGAAGCCGAGCCCGGCCAGAATGAGGCCGGCGATGACGGCGGTGGAGCCCAGCACGTCGGAGGCGAAATGCAGCGCATCGGCGGCCAGCGCCTGGCTGCGCGTTTCGCGCGCGGCGCGGTGCAGCGCGCGGGCCCGCCAGAAGTTGATGGCGATATCGATCACCAGCACGATGAACGGGATTGCCGAAATGGTCGGCGGCGGCGTGCCTTCGCTGAGGCGGCCATAGGCCTCGACCAAAATACCGCCGGCCAGCACGTAGAGCAGGGCGGTGATGCCGAGCGCCGAAAGCGACTCGAACTTGCCGTGGCCGTAATGGTGCTCGGCATCCGCCGGCTGGTCGGAAACCCGCACCACCGCCCAGGTGATGATGGTGGCGACCAGATCGATCGCGCTGTGCAGCGCCTCGGAGATCAGCGCCAGCGAGCCGATGGCGATGCCGACCACCAGCTTGGCCACGGCCATGCTGCCGCTCGCGAGGATCGAGATCGCCGCGACCGATGTCTTGGTGCTGGATTTGTGCGCGTGGGTAGCGGTCATGGGCGGCGGTTTAGCAGGCCGACCGGCAACATCAAGCCGCCATCCACAGGCGCAGTCGCAACTCGCTCGCAGAAGCAGGTGTGTTGCGAATTGTTATGATTAAAGCCGGTGTTCCCCGGCTCTGCGGCGCCGCGCTACGCGCCGTACCGCGTCCGGGGACACGAGAGCGGGGGCTACAACGTCACCACGATCTTGCCGAGGTGCTTGTTGGCTTCCATGTGCTCGAACGCCTTGCCGATGTCGGCGAAATTGTAGACCTTGTCGATCGGCAATTGCAGCTTTCGCGATTCCACCGCGCTCCAGATGTCCTTGCGGACCTCGTCGAAGATTTCGCGGATCTCCTCGATGCTGCGGGTGCGGAAGGTGACGCCGATATAGCTGATGCGGCGCGCGGCGTGCAGGTCGAAGTTGAAGTCGCCATGGGTGCCGCCGAGCCGGCCGACATTGACGATGCGGCCGAGCACTTTCGTCGCCTTCAGATTCTGGTTGGCGACCGGGCCCGAGATCTGGTCGACGATCAGGTCGACGCCTTCCCCACCGGTCGCCTTCAGCACCTCGTCGACCCAGGCCGGATCGGAGGAGTCGATCGCAAGGTCGGCGCCGAATTCTTTCAAGCGGCCACGGCGCATTGCATCGGTGGAGGAGCCGACCACCAGCTTGGCGCCCTTGAGCTTGGCGATCTGCATCGCCATCAGCCCGACGCCGGAGCTCGCGCCCTGGATCAGCACCGTCTGGCCCGCCTGTAGCGCGCCGTTGGTGACGACGGCGTTGTGCATGGTCGCGAGCGCGACGGGTAGCGTCGCCGCCTCCTGAAAGTTCATGTTGGAGGGCGCACGGAACAGCCGGCCGTGATCGGCCAGCGTGTATTCGGCGAACGCCGCAGCGCCCGAGCCCATGATCTTGTCGCCGACCTTGACGCCTTTCACATCGGGGCCGAGCTCCGCCACTTCGCCGGCCCATTCCATGCCGAGCACGGTGCCGACGCCGCCGGCCGAGCCGTGGACATGGCCCTTGGTCATGCCGAGATCGGCGCGGTTCAGCCCGCAGGCGTGAACCTTGACCAGCACCTGCGTGCCCTTCGGCGAGGGTTTTGCGACATCGGATATTTCAGCGCCGTTGGCGCCGTAGACATAGGCTTTCATGGACAGCTCTTCTTTGTTTGCAGTTACTCCGCGGCCTGACGCCGCGCGCCGGACAGCATGCCTTCCATCCGCTCGCGGACGATCGCTTCGGCTTCGCGGATGATGCGCGAGACGAGTTCAGCGCAGGTCGGGATGTCGTGGATCAGGCCCTGCACCTGGCCGGCCGACCAGATGCCCTCGTCGGAATCGCCTGTTGCATAGACCATCTTGCCGCGGGCGCCGGCGACGAGCTCGCGCACGTCCTCGAATTTGGCGCCTTCCTTTTCCATCTGCACCACCTTGGTTGAGATCGCGTTCTTGGCGACGCGCGAGGTGTTGCGCATGGTGCGGAAGATCAGCTCGGTCTGACGCTCGTCATTGGCGACGATCTGCTCCTTCACGAGCTGATGGATCGGGCTTTCCTTGGTGCACATGAAGCGCGTGCCCATGTTGATGCCTTCGGCGCCGAGCGCGAGCGCGGCGACGAGGCCGCGGCCGTCGCCAAAACCGCCGGAGGCGATCATCGGTATTTTGACCTTGTCGGCGGCGGCGGGGATCAGGATCAGGCCGGGCGTGTCGTCCTCGCCGGGATGGCCGGCGCATTCAAAGCCGTCGATCGAGATCGCATCGACGCCCATGCGCTCGGCGGACAGCGCGTGGCGCACGCTGGTGCATTTGTGCACGACCTTGATGCCGTGCTTCTTGAATTCGTCGACATGCTCCTGCGGCTTGTTGCCGGCGGTCTCCACCACCTTGATGCCGCTCTCGATGATGGCCTGGCGGTATTCCGCATAGGGCGGCGGCTTGATCGCGGGCAGGATGGTCAGGTTCACGCCAAAGGGCTTGTCGGTCATGCCACGGCAGCGGGCGATTTCTTTCGTCAGGTCTTCCGGCGTCGGCTGCGTCAGCGCGGTGATGAAGCCGAGCGCGCCGGCATTGGCGACCGCGGCCACCAGCTCGGCGCGTCCCACCCATTGCATGCCGCCCTGGACGATCGGGTGCTCGACGCCGACGAGTTCGGTGAACCTGGTCTTGAACATTTCCTGCCCTCTGTTTCCCGGCGCCATGCGCCCGATTTTCTGAAGATTTCGCCGGTCAGGATGCCGTCACCCCCCGCAAATGTCCACGGGGGGCGCCGGAGGCCAAGGCATCGCCCTCATGCAAAAGCGGGGCTTTGTTTCCGCAGCGCGGACATTTTTGGATGCGGTACGGCAACAGCCCGCCAACGGACCGCCCGCCGCGCGCGCCAACCGAAACTTAACCTAAAGTAGCGTATCACGGCGCTTTACGTCGCTCACGCAGGCAGGAAAGTGACATGTGCGAAAAGTGCGCCCGAGATATCGTTCAACCGCTCGCGCCTTCCCGGCGTTCGTTTGTTTTGCTCGGCGCATCGGCGCTCGGCCTGATGCTCGGTAGTGCCGCCGCCAGCGCCAAGGAAGCAAAAGCTCCGCCGAAGCCGGAAAACGTGTTGTCGCCGGATGCCGCGCTGAAGCGATTGATGGAGGGAAACAAGCGGTACGTCGAGGGCGTGTCGCGGCGCCACGATTTCAAACACGAACGGGAAGCGTTGGTCGGAGGTCAAAATCCCTTTGCGGCCGTCTTGAGCTGCGCGGACTCGCGCATCGCGCCCGAATATGCCTTCGATAGCGGGCGCGGCGATCTCTTCGTCTGCCGCGTTGCCGGCAACTTCGCCAATGACGATACGATCGCCAGCATGGAATATACCGTCGCGGTCCTGGGCTCACCGCTGATTCTGGTGCTGGGGCATGACAGCTGTGGTGCGGTCGATGCGACAATCAAGTCCCTGAAGGACAACAAGCCGCCGCCGGGACACATCCCGTCATTGGTCGCAGCCATCGCACCTGCGGTGAAGGCCTCAGCGCAACAGAGCGGAAACGCGCTGGACAATGCCATCAAGCAGAACGTGGTCGACAACGTCAACAAGCTGAAATCGGCGACGCCTATCCTCAGTGCGTCCGTCGAGCAGAACAAGCTGAAGGTCGTCGGCGGTATTTACCGGCTCAGCACCGGCAGGGTGGAGCTTCTAAATTGAATTCTGGATAGTCGGGACGCACCGGGCGTCCCTGACTTCCTCACATTCCCTTGAGGCGTCAGCGCACTCTAGGCAGTCTTTTTCTTCGAGCGGGCAGGGCGGGCAGCCGCTTGCTCGATATTGCGCGCCACAGCGGATCGAATGAGCGCCTTGAACGCCTTTTCGTCGATCTTGTCGCCCTCGTGGAAATCGATCGCGCGCCTGACATTGCCGTCGAGGCTTGCGTTGAAGAGACCTGACGGGTCCTTCAGCGAAGCGCCATGTGCAAATGTCAGCTTCACGGCGGCCTTGTAGGTCTCGCCCGTGCAGATCATTCCCTCGTGCTCCCACACGGGAACGCCGAGCATGCCGTTCGACGGCTTCCTCCATTTCACTTCCTCGACCACATCAGGATCGGCCGCCTTGATGAGCGCCCGGACGCGGGCGAGGGTCTCGCCGCGCCAGTCGCTCATCTTCTTAATTCTGGCATCGATCAGCTTTGACGGGTTCTCTGCCGCCTTGCCTTCGCTCGCACCGCTCTTTGGTCTTGCCGTTGTCGCTTGCTTCATGGTTGTTGTCGGTCATGTTCTCATGATGCTGGCCACGTTTACTTCAGGGCGAAACGTGACAGCCCCAGCCGTCGTAAACGCCACCTAGCTCAACCGCTTTTTGAAACAGGGGCTCAACAATCTCGTCAATGCGGGCGGGCTGATCGTTTCTGGAGAACTCCACACTGAAGCGACCTTTAGCGTCCGCCTCGCGCGGAGCGCTCTCGACGGCGAACCCGTTGGCCCTGACGTATCCGCCAAGAGCTGCCTGTGCTTCCGCGCTCGGAAGCAGGGCAACGTGAGCGATCTTGCGCCGGTTGTTCGGATTGTCGCCCTGCTCTTGCAACCGTTCACAGACGCGGCGGTTCAGGATGCGCTGCAAGTCGATCTTCGACGGATGCAGGAAATCGAAATACACGCGCCAATCCCGATCCTCTCGCGTCCCGGTTTCGTACCGGTAGGCCGGAAAGTCTCGCATTGCGGCCTGGGCAGCCTGCTCGAATTTGGCCGGGTCGGTAACATAGAAGTAGAAGTCTCTGTTTCCATCCGATGTGTTTCGGCCAACGAAGATGGCCGTTCCAACTCCGGCGATCTTTTCGGTAACTCGGTCCTCCAAGGCAATGAGTTCGTCGAATTCCTCCTGACTGGAGAGGCCGTCCTCCCGCGGACGACGCATCAGGACCCGCAGGTAGCCCATCGTCGGATGGGTTCCGAGGGGCGCCTCTTTTTTAATCCCCAAATCGACAAAGATCGACGCCGGCCGATCATCGACCCGCTGAAGATAGAAGTCCCAGTAGTCGCTCATTTCTGCGGATCTCGTTTACTCACATGCGCTCGCCGGGCAGCCGGCTGGCCTGCTTGATCCAGTCGGCCAATTGGGCCTCATCAAGCGGCTTGTCCTCGTAGATGTCGAGATAACGCACATCCTTGTGCCTGGACTCGCCGGGCGGGAGAGGGCGCAGCGAGGCGCCGCGCAGGAATGTCACTTTGACGTATTTCGTGAAGCAATGATAGGCGAGAAACCAGCTCTCGCCGTCCATGCCGTAGAACGGCGAGTTCCATTTCACAGCCTTGCGCACGCCGGGCACGGCGCGCACGATCAGCGCATCGAGCTCTCGCCCGACGTCGCGCTTCCAGCCCGGCATTGCCGCGATGTAGGCCTGCACGGGCGCATCGCCATATCCCTTCGGAATTTGCGGATTGCCGCCCGAGAGAAGGACGGGCTCGCCGGCGCGTTTGGCTGCGGCTTTCTTCGCGGGAGCTTTTTTCGCAGCTTTTGACTTGGTGGATTTCTTGACGGCCATGGCCCTCCTTCTCAACCGCTGCGTAGGGCGGGTTAGCGGAGCGTAACCCGCCGTTTTCGCGCCACCATTCGGCGGGTTACGGCTTCGCCTAACCCGCCCTACGGACTGCGCCATCTGGCGGCACAAGGCAGCATGAACAGGTAGAGGCCGGAGAGCAACAACAGTATGAGCGGGATCAGAGCGAGGATGCCCACCCACACGATCTGCTGACCTTGCGCCATCGCGACGACGTTGGCGATGACGGCGACGGTGAACGCAATCGACAGCCAGCGGTGAACCCGCCGGATCAACATATTCCAGTTCATGGAGCCTCCTTCGCCAGCAGTTGGTCCAGCTTCTCGAAGAACTGTTTCCAACCGGCATGCGCGCCGCCAAAAGCCTGCTTCTGATCCGGCCGGAAGCCCGACTGCTCCATGCGCAGGTGGGTTCCGGCAGCAGTCGGTGTCAGCGTAAAAACGACCACGCTTTTGAGACTGAAGGCCGCATCCTCGTGCTCAAAATTCCAGGTGTAGGAGAGTGTCCTGTTCGGCTCGACCTCCAGCACCTCGCAGTCCAGCACGCCGCCCCATTCGCCGCGAAGATTGAAGCGGTGGCCGACCACGGGCCGGAAATCGTTCTTCATCAGCCATTCCTCCATCAGATGCGGCTGCGTGAGCGCGCGCC
Organism: Bradyrhizobium lablabi; assembly: GCF_018129385.1. Lineage (GTDB taxonomy): Bacteria > Pseudomonadota > Alphaproteobacteria > Rhizobiales > Xanthobacteraceae > Bradyrhizobium > Bradyrhizobium lablabi_C. Next base: position 244,992 of record NZ_JAFCLN010000004.1, on the reverse strand, counting down.
AGAGTTTTTCCAGTGGATGCGGCATCTCGCGTTCAACGACGACGGTCCGCGTTTCGGTTGCTGTTGCAGTCATTGATCCATCCTCTTGAGCAAATTTTCGAGGTCGTCGAACCTCTTTTCCCAGAAGCCGGTCATCCGGCTGGTCCAGTCGATCAGCGGCGCCAGCGCGCTGAGCTGCGCGCTGTAGTGGGTCTGGCGGCCTTCGTGGCGGTCGCGCACCAGGCCGGCCTCCTTCAAAACGCCAAGGTGCTTTGAGACAGCCGGCTGCGAGACGCCGGCCCGCGCCGTCAGCGCGCCGACCGTCTGCTCGCCGTCGCGGCACAGCCGCTCGAAGATCGCCCGCCGCGTCGGATCGGCCAGCGTTCGAAAGAGCACATCGTGAGCGTTTGCCATCTCGATCAATAACCCATTGGTTATTGATCGACGTATAACCGCAGAGTTATGCGTGAGTCAACCGGTGAAAACGACAAAGGGCAGGGGTGGAACTGGCGAAGCTCATCGGGCTCTAGAGACTGGTCAACCCGTACTCGGCGGCCAGACGAACGAGCTGCGCGTCCGTCCGCATGCCGGTCTTGGTCTTGATCAGAGACTGATAATTTTGAACCGTCTTCATGCTGATATTGAGATTTGAAGCGATCTGTTCCTGCGTCGAGCCGGCAGCCAGTTGCCGCAAGATCTCGATTTCCCGTTCTCCCAACTGCTCGAACACTGACGCCGACGGGCTCAGGCTTTCGAGCGCCAGAACGTGGGCAACGTCGTCGCTCATGGCGCGCTCTCCGCGCGCAACCGAACGGATCGCCTGCACCAGCACCATCGGCTCACTGCTCTTGGTGACGTAGCCGCTCGCCCCCGACTTGAATGCCGCCTTCACCAGCACAGCTTCGCTGTGCATGCTGAAGACGAGAATGCGGGCGCGGGGCGCGCGCAGGCGGATATTCCTGATAGCCTCGAGGCCGCTGGCACCCGGCATCGATATGTCCATCACCACGACATCCGGCAAGTGCGCCTTGAAGGCGGCATACGCGCTGGTCGCGTCTTCGGCTTCCGCTGTTACATCGAAGTCGCTCTGGGTTTCCAGCACCCGGCGATAGCCTTGGCGAACGACCGGATGGTCGTCCACCAGCAGAATCGAGATGCCCTTTGTCTGTGAAGCCGTCATGCAGCAATGGCCTCAGGCTGCGAGCGGAATCGTTGCCGCGACGCTCACGCCGCGCGTTTCGCGCGCGATCGAAACGGACCCGCCGAGCGCGGCCACTCGTTCGCGTATTCCGATCAGGCCGATCCCTTCGGATGGCATGACTTTGGCGGCATCGCCGCCGCCATCATCCTCGACGCGGATCAGAAGCGCGTTCTCGGCGCCGGCGCGCCGCTCGATCCGCAGCAGGATCTCGCGTGCTGCGCTGTGGCGCAGCGAGTTGGTGAGGCACTCCTGCGCGATCCGATAGGCTGTCACGGCAACGACGCCATGTACGCCGGCAAGGTCGCCCTGGAGGTCGAGCTGTATCGATGGCCGCGCCGCATTCTGCGATCGCCAGCTCTCGACCAGATTGATAAGGCTGGCTTCCAGCCCGAGTTCCTCGGCGGGCGGATGGCGCAAGCGGTTCAGTGTGCCGCGCAGGCACGCCATGATCCGATGGGTGGCCTGCGAAATCATCCGCGCGTCCTGCTTGATGCCGCTCTGATCCGGATGCCGCGCGCTGGCAAGTTCGATCGTATTGGCAAAGGCGAGAATGGCCGAGAGGTTCTGCCCGAATTCGTCGTGCAGTTCGCGCGCCAGCGCGCGCCGTTCATCGTTGCGGATTTCTAGCATACGTTCGGTCAGGGCCGCCCGTTCTTCCATGGCCTGCGTCAGGCGGTCTCCGAGATCGGTGACGGCCCGTCCGATCATGGCAAGCTCCATGGATCGGAAGGCCGGAAGCTGTGTCCTGTATTCGCCGTGCGCCATGCGCTGCAGGGCGGCGACGATCGATCGTGCGGGTGCCAGCGTATGCGCGATCACGAGCGAGGCGAGCAGGGCGATGGCGACCGCCATCAGCAATGCCACGCCGATGTTATCGAGGATGCGTTCCCACGCCAGCGCGATCGCCGCATCGGCATCGGCGGTCGCCGATACCGTGCCCGCGTCGGCAGCGCGGGCGCTGATCGGCACGACGACGGGCGGATGGTTTCCGAGCAGCGTCTGCACGCCGGCTGCGAACCAGCGCGGAGGCGAAAGGCCGATGCCCTTGCTCTGGCCGCAGAGCGGTTTCTCGAACGCACCCATCGGTTCGAATTGAACGCAAATGCCCGGCGAAATCAGTTTCATCGTTTCGATGGTGCGCCATTCGGGCACCGGCAGGAGACGTTCGCGCGTGCGGTTGCTGCGCAGCAGCAATTCGCGCCAGTAGAGCGCCTCCATGGCCAGCGCGACCCGTTGGGCGGAAGCCTCGGTCGCCCGATCGACGCTGCGATAGGCATCGATCGTGGCCCAGAGCGTCGTCGCGCCCAGACAGAGAGCGACGATCAGAATCAGACGGCCGACGAGCTGAAGCACGAGGCGCATGCGATCACCTCTCCACGACGAGCGCATCACAGTAGCAACAGCGTCAATGGTTGCCAATCGCAAGCTTGCATGGGGGCAAGATCGGGAAGATTTCCCGGCCCACCGCAGGCGGGTCTCCTGAGACCGCGCCGGCCGGCTCTGTTCTACTGCTCAAGTCAGGCGGCAGCCTTGCGGCTGCCGCAATGAGGCCGCCCGCCAGGGAGGAAGCAGCATGGGTTCCCCGAACGGCGCTGGCGCCGCGGTGCTTGACATCAACGCGCCCGAGCGCGGCGCCCTGTTGCGGTGGATGATTTTCACCGGGCTTTCCATCTTTGCGGTTGTCCTGTTGTGGCGATATGGGCTGATCCATTTGATGGCGGTCTCGGATCGTACCTACATTTCGAGCGTCATCGTCGCGCTTTATCTCGTCACGTGCGGCCATTGCTTCTGGCGCACCCGTGCGATCGCGCGGGAAGATGAGGTGGCAAGGCGGTGCCGCGTACTGTTGTCGGCACAAGGCGCCGATGCGGCGCTCGATCGCGACGTGGCAAATATGCCGAAAGGCCTCGTGCCGGATCATATCCGCAGCCTCGTGACCAAGGCCGCCGCGCAGGGTTTTGGCCAGATCGACCAGACGCTGCTGCTGCGGGCGCTGGCCGACCGGCTGCGCGGTTCGAACGGCTTTGGCGCCTTTGTTTCCGACATGCTGATGAAACTCGGCCTGCTCGGAACGATCATCGGCTTCATCATCATGCTGGCTCCGATCGCCACGCTCGATGCGGCCGACAAGGCCGCCATGAAATCCTCGATGGGGCTGATGAGCGATGGCATGGCGGTCGCCATGTACACGACGCTGGCGGGTTTGGCCGGCTCCATCCTGATCCGAATTCAGTACTACATGCTCGATGTCGCGACCCAGCGGGTGTTTTCCGACGCTGTCATGATGACGGAGACCTACGTCACGCCGGCACTGGAACGCCGCCATGATGGATGAATTCGGCCTTTACCCGCGCGAGGAGGCGTTCGATCCGCTCGGCGTGATGCTGTTCAAGGCGCTGCAGGTCGTCGCGTTCCTGTTCTTTCTGGCGCTGCTCGCCGTCGCGCCGGATGCCAAGGAGGGCAAGATCGATTCAAAGGCGGAATTCATCATCACGATGGATTGGCCCGACAATCATCCCGACGACCTCGACCTGTTCGTGCAGGATCCCGCCGGCAACGTCGCCTGGTATCGCCGCCGCGAGGCCGGCTTCCTGACGCTCGACCGCGATGACCGCGGTGGCGCGAACGACTTCATCGTCGTCAACGGAAAGAAGATTGCAACTCCCATCCGCGAGGAAATCGTCACCGTGCGCGGCATCGTCGCCGGCGAGTATACCGTCAATGTTTCGCACTTTCAGGCGACGACCGGACAGCCGGTGGCGGCATCGGTGAAAGTTCAGAAACTCAATCCAACGGCGCAGGTGATCTTCGACAACAAGGTGATGGTCGATCACACCGGCCACGAGAAGACGGCAATGCGCTTCGTGATCGATGCCGAGGGCAAGGTGGTCGATGTGCACCAGCGGCCGAAATCCCTGCTGGAAACCTTCCGCAACGCCCGATCCAACGGGGCGGATCTCGATCCAAAGACAGGCGTCAGGATGTCGCGGTGAGTAACCTGCAATCGGTCGTCGTTACATTGTCAGTGGGCTATGCGCTGATCGGCGCGCTGCTGCTCGCCGTTCTGGTCTATGCCCGCTTGCCCTGGCCGGTCAAAGCCGTGGCGGTGGTGGTGACGAGTGCGTTTTACATCGCCAGCTTCGTCGGCGCGCGCAGCCTGATGGGCTGGGCCAGCGAAGACAGGTTGCCCGCGGCCTTCAAGCTGTTGCAGGCGCGCATTGTCGAGCCGCACTCGCTCGAAGGGGACCCCGGTTCGATCTATCTCTGGGTCGAAACCCTCGACGACGGCAATCGGCCGAGCGGACTTCCCAGGGCTTATCGGCTTCCCTACAACAGCGCTCTGGCCGAGAAGACCGACAGGGCCGTCGGAGAAATTGCAGCAGGACGCCCGCAAGGCGGCCGCGCCGCCGACTTTGGCGCCGGCGAGGGCACTCTGCTCGAAGCGGTCAGGGAGTACATCACGCCGACCGCGATCATCGACACATCGGGGGGCGATCCCTCGACGGGGGGAGGATTGAGCGCCCCGCGCAGCGGCGAGGCCGTTTCGTTCACCCCATTACTGCCGCCGCGGATGCCGCCGAAGGACGAGCAGTAATCTTGCGGCTTGCGCGTTTTGGAGGCCGCGTCTTGATCCTTGCGGGTGCTCTGGTTGCTAGTCCCATTTGACCGCCCGGGCGAGGCATCTACACCCGAACGGACGTAGACGAAATCGCGTCTGACGTCCGAACGATTGCGATCCGAATTGGCGACTCGGCTTTTTCGCTTGCCGAGGTCACATTCTTTTCTCGAGTGCGGGAGGCGTCCGTCCAGTCGGCGCGAAGCGATCTCGGTGGGACAACAGCCATGAATCATCGGAGTGTGTGGGACGGCGGCCGCATGGAGGGTGAGCATCTGCTCAAGCACGATGTGCCAGGCTGGTGGTTCTTAGCGGACCCGATCTCAAGAGTCGCGGCCCACACGGGAGGTAATAGCGCCGGCGATGGCGGCAACGGCTATTTTTCCGGAAGCCTGATCGACAGCCGCCATATTGCTTTCGAGCCACTCAATGTGGCGCAATCGGGCGTCCATGCAAAAGGCGCCGCCTATCAAACGAACATTGTGTATTTTGATCAGTCCGCGACCCAGATCGCGGGAGTTGGTGGTGATGGCGGCGATGGGAATACCGCATCGGGAGGAAACGTCGGCGCGTTCGGAGCTGGCGTCCCCGGGTTCGGCCTCCCCGGCCTCTGGGGCGCGATCGGTACTGGTGACAACAGCGCTGGTAATGGTGGCGATGGCCATTTCTCCGGAGCCATGGTGCATGCTCCTGTCGCGGTTTATAACCCGATCAACATTGCGGTGGCGGGCTCCCATGCGACGGCCGACGCGCATCAGACGAACATCGCGTATTTTGATCAGTCCGCGACCCAGATCGCGGGCGTTGGCGGTGACGGCGGCGATGGCAATGCCGCATCAGGCGGAAGCGTCGGCGCGTTCGAGTCTCGCGCTTCGGGTGCGATCAGTACAGGTGAGAACAGCGCCGGAAATGGCGGCGACGGATACGCATATGGGGGCCTCGTTCACGCGACGTTTGCGTTTTACTATCCGATCAACATCGCAATAGCGGGATACAATTCCACTGCTCACGCTGATCAGACAAACAATGTGGTGATCGATCAATCCGCTGTTCAGATGGCCGGCGTCGGCGGTGATGGCGGGAACGACAACGCCGCGAGTGGCGGGGCCGCGGGCAGCTTCTCTTTCCTCGACTTGATTGGCTCTGACGCCATCGAGACCGGCAACAACAGCGCCGGCCACGGCGGCGACGGCCATTTCGCAGGAAGCCTCGTCGATATCGATGTGATCATCTACGCCCCGATCAACATTGCAGTCGCCGGCTACAATTCGACCGCCGACGCACATCAGACCAACGACGTCCAGTTCGATCAGAGCACGATCCAGATGGCCGGAATCGGTGGCGACGGCGGCCACGGCAACGCCGCGTTCGGCGGCGATTTCGCCATGCAGTTGCTGTCGGACCTTCACTTGCTCGATCATGCCTAGCGCTTTTCCGTCTCGATAGAATCGAAGCGAGGCCTTCGGACTCTTGTTTGACGCGTTTTCTTGACCGAACCCACCCCGGACCAGGCCCCGGGGTGGGTTTTCGCTTGAAAACGCGCTGGCGGCATTGGCGTTCGCCAGATCCCGGCGGCGAGAGCGGCAGCATTTCAGGCGTACACCGTACGCAAAGGATGGCATCAGCTTTGGCAGCTAGATCGATCCGGCATCGAAATCCAAAATCGTTGCTGTCCACATTGGGACGCACAGTGTGCAAACCAGCTCAGGGAGACTGACATGACAAAGGCAAAGGCATTTCCTTCCGACACGATCGCGCTCAAGATTTCGACCGGCGGCAACAGCGCAGGAAACGGCGGAGACGGCGTCAACAAGGGAGACATCACCAGCAAGCCCAGTATCGAATTCAACCCCTACAACAAGGCTGATGGCGCCGACGTCGACGTCAAGACCGGCGATCAGGTTCATCAGAAGGCCTATTGGGACGCCGGCGGCGCGAATGCGAAGGCGGAGAAGTATTCCAAGGCAGAGGGTGGAAAGGCCGTATCGAATGGCGACCAGGACTCGGACAGCGGCCACAACAAGTCCTATGTGGACGCCGATACGTCGGCCTATCAGAAGAACTATCTCAAGGCCGACATGAGCCAGAACGTGTGGGCCGGCGTCGGCGGCAATGGCGGAGACCACAACACCGCGAAAGGCGGCGACGTTGACGTCAATATCCTGAGCGACTCGCTCAACAGTCACGAGACCTACTATATCGACGATTCAGGCATGGGGCACGGCTGATCGACGCCTCCGAGAGTAGAGAACCGGCGGCCGGGGGCTGCCGGTTCTCACTTTGCCGGCGAAGTCGGCGAACAACGGGACGGGAAGGATCGGACTTCAGATATCTGGCGGGAACGCAATGCCACCGCTTCGCCTGCAAACGATGTCACCACCGCGAACGCCGCTGAAGGCAGCCTTGCGGGCTTGCGCGGGATCGTTCGGACTCGTTTTCGCGTATAGCTGTAGCTACAATCTTCTTCTGCTCGCGCCTTCCATCTATCTGCTTCAGATCTATGATCGCGTGCTGTCGAGCCGCAGCGGCGATACGCTGCTGATGCTGACGCTCATCGTTGCTTTTGCCGTCGTGGTCGGCGGCGTGCTTGATGCACTGCGCCGCGCTGCTTTGGGCCGCATGGGCGAGTGGCTTGAAGAAGAACTCCATCCGGCAGCGCTCTCGGCGAGCTTCAAATATGCCTATGAAGCCGATCGGGTGCGGGCGTCGGAGGCCTATCGCGACCTCACGGCCCTGCGTCAGTTCGCTCAGTCCGGGGCCTGTTCAACCCTGTTTGACGCGCTCTGGACGCCGCTCTTCCTTGGCGTTCTTTTCCTCGTACATCCCTTGCTGGGAGCGATAGGTGCGCTCAGTGCGCTTTTCCTGCTCGGACTGGGGCTTGCCGGTGATTGGCTCACGGAAGGCCCGCGGGCGCGGTCGGCGGCCGCGCTAACGAGGAGCCAGGGATGGTTCGGCATGACCATCGGAAACCTTCACGTGATCAGGGCCATGGGAATGCTCGACGCTGCCGCGCGCCTGATCGGCCAGGCTGCGCAGGACGCGAGGAGCGAGCAAGGGACGGTCCAGCGCCGCCACGAGACCATCATGATGATTTCCAAACCGGCGCGGGCGCTGGCGCAGGTGCTGATCATGGGGGCTGCCGCCTGGCTTGTCCTGGAACAGAGCAGAAGTCCCGCCATCATCTTTGCCACGAGCTTGCTGTTCGGACGCGCGCTCGCGCCTATTGAAGGGGCGATCGTGGGCTGGAAAGCATTCGCGATGGCTCTCGCCGCCTGCCGCCGGCTCAACGACATCCTGTCCGCTGTCACCCCGGTCAGGTACGTCAAGGCCGTCCCGGACCGGCCAAGGGGCGATCTTATCGTCAGCAATGTCGGCGCCGTACTGCCGGGATCGAGCCACATGTTCCTGAAGGATGTGTCGTTCCGTCTCGCGCCCGGTGAATGCCTGGGCATTATCGGTCCATCCGGCTCAGGCAAATCCATGCTTGGCAAGGTCATCACTGCGATCTCCGCTCCAACGGCAGGCTCTATCCTGCTCGATGGTGTCGACATTTCAGCCATCCGGGATTCGGGCGAATGCCGGCGCGTTGGATATCTGCCGCAGGATATCGATCTCTTCGGGGAAACCATAAAGGACATCATTGCACGGCTGGACGACGCCGATTTGCAGAAGGTCATTGAAGCGGCGAAGCTGGCCGGCATTCACGAGACGATCGTCCGGCTGCCGCAGGGATACGATACGGTCGTCGTTGGCGGAGGCGCCAATCTGCCGCGCGGGCTTCGCCAGCGGCTCGGCCTTGCACGGGCGTTCTTTGGCGACCCGCACCTCGTGGTCCTCGACGAGCCGAACTCCAGCCTCGACGCGCTCGGCGAGCGCATGCTTTTCGACGCCATTGAATGGCTGAAGGCGGCCAATATCACCGTCATCATCATTACTCACCGGATCGGGATCCTCGGCGTAACGGACAAGATCGCCATCATGCAGGACGGCGCGGTTACGGCTTTCGGCGAGAGCAGGGAAGTTTTCGAGAGGTGTTTGGCCCGCGCGCAAGTTGCTTCGCGCGAACCGGTGTGTGGTCGTTCGGACCAGAACAGCGAAGGCAGCCTTGGCGCCTCGCCGCAACCGATCTCGCCATGAGTGGCGGCACGCCTTCTCCCTATCGCTTTGCCCGAAGGGAACGGGATCGCATGAAAATTGCATTCGCCCGGATCTGGATTCGGAAGGCTTCACGATGGTTGAGATTGGGGGCGCCGGCGTTCTGCGATCGGTGGCGCCGTATCATCTGGATTCACACCAGGCATTTTGATCTCATTGCCCAAAGAGGCTGGGATCGTGTGAAAATTGCGTTCGCTCACGCAGAGGTTTGGGAGGCCCCACGGTGGTTGAGATCGGCACCGCCGGCGCTCCGCGACCGGCTTCGCGGTGTCACCTGGACCGGAAATCTGCTGGTTTTCGGCTTTGTCGTTGGTCTCGGCGCCTGGTCAACCTATGCCCCCCTCGAGAGCGCCGCCATCGCTGTCGGCACCGTCGAATCCGAGTCGAGCCGCAAGACGATTCAACACCTCGAGGGTGGCATCATCAGGGAAATTCTGGTCGCGGACGGCGACGTTGTCCGCACGGGACAAACACTGATCGTGCTGGAGGATACCAAGGCCCGTGCCGAAGCCCAGAGCCTCCAGGGCCAGTTGTGGGAGGCGATGGCGCGAGAAGCGCGGCTACAGGCGGAACAGCACGGAGAAGAGCGGGTGTCGTTTCCGGCGAGGCTGGAGACGGCACAGCGCGCCAATCGATCGGTCACGGATATTCTTGCCGGCCAGCTAGCCATCTTCGAAACGCGCCGGCAGGTCTTTCAATCGCAAGCGGCCGTGAACCGGGAAAAAAGGTCGCAGGTGGAAAAGGAGATCGAAGGTCTCCAGGCGCAGGAAAGCGCAGCATCGAGGCGCATCGAAATCGTTCGCGACGAAGCTGCGACCGTCGCCATGCTCGTCAACAAAGGGCTTGAGCGGCGCCCGCGGCTTCTCAACCTCGAGCGAGAAATCGCCGACATCGAGGGACGGCGGGGCGAGATCGTCGCGCAGATCTCGCGCGCCGGGCAGGTCATCAACGAATCCCAGGCACTTCTCCTCAAACTGGAGAATGACCGTCAAAACGAGATCGCGCAGTCGCTGCGCGAGGTACAAAACCAGATTTTTCAGTTGCGCGAGCGACTACAGGCGGCCGAGGACCAACTCTCACGAACGGTGGTCAAGGCGCCTGAGGACGGCGTGGTAACCGATCTGAGGATTCATACACCAGGCGGCGTGATCGGCGCTGGCGCACCTCTCGTGGATCTGGTGCCCCGGCATGATCGGCTCATCGTGATTGCACGCGTCAGGCCCGAGGACATCGATGTGGTTCGTCCCGGACTGAGCGCCGATGTGAATCTTCTGCCCTACAATCAACGCCGGGTACCGCCGCGCCGCGGGATTGTGATGCATGTTTCTGCCGACCGTCTGGTCGACAAGCGCACGGATCAACCTTATTACGCAGCGAAGATCCGCGTGCAGGATACGGCGGTCGCCGGCATCCATGGAGTCCAGATAGTTCCGGGAATGCCGGCCCAGGTGTTCATCAAGACTGGTCGCGGGACAGTGGCGCTCTACGCCCTCAGCCCTCTGCTCGACAGCTTCAACAGTGCGTTCCGCGAGGATTAGCGCGCGTTTCGAACGAAGACCTGCCCGGCGAGCGCAGACAACCTCAAGATGACGGCACTCGTGCGGGTGGCGCATGACCGTTAGTGCGTCGGCTCCAGCGAATCACCGCCTCGGTGCGGTTGCGCGCGGAACATTTTCGCATGATGCGCCGGATATGCATTTTTACGGTGTTTTCCGAAAGGTTGAGCCTGACAGCAATCAATTTGTTGGGTAGACCGAGCTTCAGCGCGTCGAGCACGTGTTGTTCGCGTGGCGTAAGGTCGACCATCGTCCGCTCCGGCGCAGGCGTCGTTGCGCCGTTGCCTTCGTGGATTTCGGATACTTCGGCAACGTCGAGGTGTTCCGAAAGCGTCTTGGGACTCGATGAACCGTTTTGCCCAACGATCGGCAAGGGTCGGTAGACCCCACCGGCAAGAACCAGGCGCAATCCGGCGATCGCTACTTCGACCGGAATCGATTTCGGGAAAAAGCCACGGACCCCCCGCCGCATCGCGGCTGAAATCGTCGGCTCGTCGTCACGGTTTGATAGCAGGGCAACGGACGCTTTCGGACAGAATTCTGCGAGAAACGCGAGACTGACCTCAATCACAGGGTCGGTGATCTCCTTGTCTCCGACATTCAGCGCGATCAGGCGGATATCCCTGCCCGAGAACCAGCTCAGACCACTCGTCGTTGCCATCTCGACGATTTCGAACCCGGTGAGTTCTCTCTTGAGGATATTGATGATGCAGGTGCGCGCCAGGACATGTTGCTCGATGATCACGAGAACCGGTGGTTTCTGTGATCTCAGGTTCTGTGATGCTTGGCCTGGTTCTGCGGTATTGGTAAAATCGTCCATGATATCCCCGAATTCAGAGAATAGCTCAGTCACCCCACCAGTTTGATTTCCATTTCCATAGAGCGAAGTCTGTCACAGCGAATTGCTGCTGATCGCGACGTGCTTCCGACTTTCAAATTCGTTCGCAGGAACGTCGTCGAGGGACCTTCTGGTCTGTTGCAGCGGATCCTGGCAGCGGTTCCGTCGTGCCGGGTTAGCTGCTGCAAATATTGCGATACGCGCTCGCCGCCGCCGAATTCGCGGAGCCATCGACGACGTATGCATCGTCGTCCTTGACGAGATACAGAAATGGCCTGTCTCCGGTATCTTCGCCTGACGCTTTCTTTCCTTTGACGAGGCCGCAAATCGTGTCGACGGACTTTCCGAGCGTATTCTTGCGGATGGCCCGATTCATCTCAACGAACTCCGCAGACGTTGGGTCTTCCAGCTTTGCGGCAATCGTGGTCTTCGCCTTGATAATGACCGGATCCTCGGCGGGTCGAGCTGATGCCGGAGTCTCGGCTTTCGCTTCGACCACGGCGGGCTTTGTTTGTTTTGCAGCGAGCTGGGGCTTGTCGCGGACACGGGCAGTCGACGGCTCTTCCGCCTTCGCCGCAACGGCGGGCCTGGCTCTTGTTGTCGCGGAGCTGGTTCTTGTTGACGCCGGCGTCGGTTCAATCGGCCGACTGGCCGCCGTCCTGTTGAAACAGCCGAAACCGCTCGGGTCCGTGCATATGTCCGCGTTTTCTTGTGGCGGTAAAAGGCAGCTACAGCCAACCAGGGTCACAGCTAGAGTACCAACGACTAGCGTTCTCATGCGAATCCCTCATCAGGAGCCTGAGTTCCGCCCGCACTTCTTGCGGCGATCTAACAATGTTGCGCTGGTTCTTTATCCTTTGCGCAAAAGTATTAACTGCATGTTAAACGCGCGACCGCCCCGAACTTTTGCTGCAAGCGCGGCGGGCCGCCTATTGCCGGAACTCGTTGGTCAATTCGCCGATGCCGTCGATGGCGACCGTTATCGTGTTGACCGGCTCCTTCATGACGCCGACGCCGATCGAGGTGCCGCAGGCGATCAGGTCGCCCGGCAACAGCGTCATGTCACGCGAGATCAGGCTGACGAGCTCTTGCGCGGAAAAGATCATGTCCGAGATCGGGTAGTTCTGGCGCTCCACACCGTTGAGGATGGTGCGCACCACCAGCTTTGCGGGATCGATGCCGGAAACGATGACCGGGCCGAACGGCCCGTAGCCGTCGATGCCCTTGGAGCGCGCCCACTGCGCGAAAGTGGGATCGCGGGTGAGGATATCGTTGGCGGTGATATCGTTGACGCAGGTATAGCCGAAGATGAAGTCGTCGGCCTCGCCGGGAGAGACTTCGCTGCAGGTCTTGCCGATGACGATGCCGAGCTCGCCTTCATAGGTGGTCTTGCCATTGTAGGAGGCGGGGCGCCGGATCACGGCGCCTGGTGCGGCGACCGTCGTGGTGGCCTTGAGGAGATACAGCGGCTCCGGCGGTTCCGGCTGATTGAGTTTGGCGGCCAGCGCGTGAAAATTATTCCACAGCGCGACGATCTTGCTCGGCTCGGTCGGCGCCAGCAACTCGACATCCTCGAGTGCCAGCGTCCGGCCCATCGGCGTAGCAGCGCCGAACATTTCGCCGTCATATACGGCGATGCCCGATGGCGTGAGCGTGCCAAAGCCGCTCTCGCCATGATGTTGGAAACGTACCCAGGCGGTCATGCGAAAGCGGGCGCTTGCGTTTGAGTGGCGGGACGAACCGTGCCGTCATACAACCCGGCGATCTTGGCGCGCTGCGCGACCAGCGCCAGCACCGTGTCGAGCGCAGGCGTCGGGATGCCGGTCAGGCGACCCATCTCCTGCACCACGGTCACCAGCGGATCGATTTCCATCGGACGGCCGCGTTCCAGATCCTGCAGCATCGAGGTCTTGTGCGCGCCGACCTTGCGCGCGCCCTCGATGCGGCGCTCGACGTCGACGCGGAACTTGACGCCAAAAGTCTCCGCGATCGACTGGGCCTCCAGCATGATCGCCTTCGACAGCGCGCGCGTGGCCGGATCGGAGCAGATCACGTCGAGCGTCGCGTGGGTGAGGGCGCTGACCGGGTTGAGGCAGACATTGCCCCACAGCTTTAGCCAAATCTCGTCGCGGATGCGGTCGAGGACAGGGGCCTGCATGCCGGCCCTGGTGAAAATTTCCGACAAGCGTTGCACGTCGTCGGTCGTTTCGCCCGAGGGTTCGCCGAGCGGAAAGCGGTCGCCATAGACATGACGGATGATTCCGGGCGCCTCGATCTCGGTTGCGGGATAGACGATGCAGCCGATCGCGCGATGGGCGCCGAGTTCGCGCCACTGCCGGCCGCCGGGATCGATGCTTTCCAGCATCGAATTCTCATAGGCGCCGCCGTGCTTGTGGAAATACCAGTAGGGGATGCCGTTGACGGCGGTGACGACGCGTGTGTGCGGCCCGAGCAGCGGCTGCATCTGGTCGAGCACGCCGGTGATCGAATGCGCCTTCAGGCAGATGACGACAAAGTCCTGCACGCCGAGCTCGGCGGGATTATCGGTGCAGCGCGGATGCGCCACGCGCTCCTCGTCGCCGATCAGGAGTTTCAGGCCGTTGGCCTTCATGGCGGCCAGATGCGCGCCACGCGCCACCAGGCTCACGTCCACGCCGGCGCGCGCAAGCTGCACACCGAGATAGCCGCCGATCGCGCCGGCGCCGTAGATACAGATTTTCATGGAATCTCTCGAACGCGAAAAATGAAGATGCAGAAGGGGGCGCGCCTGCGCTTGAAGCGGGAGGTCTCAGGCAGGCGCGGGTAGCGCACCCGACGATATCTTCGTCAGGCCGGCACCTTCTGCCTGGTGGCAGTTGCCTCTTCATCGAACGCGGTCGCGATGTCGCGGATGCTGACCACCCCGATCAGGCTGTATTCCTCGATCACGGGGAGGTGGCGGATGTGATTCATGTTCATGAGGTGACGCGCATGCTCGAGCGTGTCGGTCGGCGAGCAGGAGACGAGCTGCTGCACCGAGATCAGTTGCGACACCTTCATGTGCACGCCGGCCGCGCCGTATTGCGCGATCGCGCGGACCACGTCGCGCTCGGTGAACATGCCGACCGGCGTATTGCCTTCGGTGCGCACCACGTCCTTGACCACGAGCGCGCTGATATTGCTGGAGCGCATCAGCTGCGCGGCGATTGCGACCGTTTCGTTCATCCGAACCGTTGCAACACGTGCAGCCTTCTTGCGCAGGATATCTCCGACTTGCATCGCAACCTCCATGGGCTCAATCGATGCGCAAGTCTGGTATACAATATGCCAATTGTCAACGGGCCAGAGGCTAATTTTTGCGAGCAGGTATCGCAAGAAATGCCAGTAATACTGACGTTATTTGAATTCCTGCGCTCCGAGTGATGAACGCGGCGCAACGGGATAGAGGCCATCGGAAGCGCTCAGGTATGCCAGAGAGCGCATGAAAAAACGCGCCCATCCGGGAGGAATGGGCGCGTCTTCAAGTCTTCAGGGAGGTCCGTATCAGGCGGAGGTCTGTGCGGCCGTCACCACGCTTCTGCGCCAGGGCTTCAGCAGCACGATCGCGAGCAGCGAGGCGAGGATGTTCGCGCCGGCGGCGATCAGGAACACCGAGTCCCAACTGCCCGATGACTGCTGCATGTAGTTGGCGACCGGCACGAGCAGCGCCGCTGTGCCTTTGGCCGTATAGAGCAGGCCGGCATTGGTGGTTGCGAATTTAGCACCGAAGGTGTCCGTGCAGGTCGAGGGGAACAGCGAGTAGATCTCGCCCCAGGCAAAGAACACGAAGCCGGAGAGGATCACGAACCAGAATGGATCGTGGCCGAACATGTAGAGCGCCCAGATGCCGATGCCTTCCATGCCGAAGGCGATGAACATCGTGTTCTCGCGTCCGATCATGTCGGAGATCCAGCCGAAGAACGGACGTGTCAGGCCGTTGAGGACGCGGTCGATGGTGGCGGCGAACGTTACCGCGGTCATCGTCACGGCCATCACCGTCACGGGTACGTTGTCGATCTTCCAGTCGGCCGCGATCGGCTTGAGGTTGGCGGTGACCATCAATCCGCCGGCGCCGACGATCACGAACATGAAGTACATCAGCCAGAAGATCGGCTGACGGATCACCTCGGTCGGCTGGTAGTTGCGCCGGCTCTGGACGATGTTGGCATTCTGCACGACGGCGGGCACCTGGCCGGGCTTCGGCGAGAACATCAGGAAGGCGAGGATCACGATGATGATGCCTTGGCCGAGACCGAAATAGAGGAAGGTGGCCTGGAAGCCGGAATCCTTGATCATCGCCTGGATCGGCGCGACCGTCAGCGCCGAGCCCGCGCCGAATCCGGCCGCGGTGATGCCGGCGGCGAGGCCGCGCTTGTCGGGAAACCATTTCAGCGCATTGCCGACGCAGGTGCCGTAGACGGCACCGGCGCCGATGCCCGCGATGATCATGCCGAGGTAATAACCGCTCAGCGACGTCGCCTCGGCGTTGATGGCCCATCCGATGGCACACAAAATACCACCAACGAGCACCACAATGCGCGGGCCGTATTTGTCGACGAACCAGCCTTCGATCGGCACCAGCCAGGTCTCGAACAGCACGAACAGGGTGAAGGCCCACTGGATCGAGGCGCGATCCCAGCCGAACTTCTTCTGGATGTCAGGAACGAAGAACGTCCAGCCATATTGGTAGTTTGCGATCATCACCATCGCGAGCACGCCGATCGCCAGCTGCGTCCAGCGAAAGGTATCGCTGACGCGCGCCGCACTCGTCGGCGCCGCTCCTTGAACCGTATCAGTCATCATCTTCTCCCAAAGCGCTGCTCTATCTAGATCTGACAGCCGGGAGGCAGTCTGGTATATTATATGCCAGCAGACAAGAGAATTTTTGCCAAAATGTCGCAGGCACGTCGCTTTAAGACCGAAAGTGTTGCAAAGCCAAGTAAATTTCGCCGTGCGCAATGTCGTGATTGTGGTGGGTTGACCTGACGTAAGTGCGTGATGCGGTTCGCCAGGGCGGCATCAGCGCGCGAGCGCGCAGCCTTCGAAGATCAGCGCGGATTGGTTCGCGAGGTTCAAGGGATGAAAGCGTACCTGGTGCTCGACCTGTCGGTGAATGATTTTGCGGGCTTCAGAAAATACATCGCCGAGATCCCCGCTTTCATTGCAAAGCATTCAGGGAAATACATCGTTCAAGGAGTTCAGCCGACGGCCATTGAGGGCGATTGGAAACCCGAACGCATGGTCATCATCGAATTTCCGGAACGTGAGAACGCAGAAGCGTTTTTGAGCGACCCTGAAACGCAGGACCTGTTCAGGGTGCGACACGCTACGACGACGAGCAAGCTGGTGCTCGCCGACGGGTGCACGTAGCTGCGCCGTTGGCGGCCTTCATTTGCGAAATCTCGATATGCGAAATCTCGCCCGCACAAAAAGAAAGAGCGCGATGACCGGTAACAGTCATCGCGCTCCTGGCTTCTTGGCCAATGCCCGTCAGGCCACAGCCGCCGGCGGACGCAGGCGGCTCCAACCTTCCTGGATCGCCGACCAGAACAGGGCGATCAGGCCGAGCACCATGATCGAAGAGACCAGCCCGTTCGAGAAGAAGATGCCGAGCGAGCCGCCCGAGCCGAGCAGCGACTGGCGGAAGGCTTCTTCCGCCTTGTCGCCGAGCACGATCGCCAGCACCAGCGGCGCGAGCGGATAGTTGCACTTCTTCAGGAGATAGCCGATCACGCCGAACACCAGCATCAACACCACGTCAAAGGTGGAGGAGTGCACCGAATAGGCGCCGATCGCGCACAGCACCAGGATCAGCGGCGCGATGATGCTGAAGGGCACGCGCAGGATCGCGGCGAACACCGGCACGCAGGTCAGCACGACGAGCAGGCCGACGAGGTTGCCGAGATACATCGAGGCGATCAGGCCCCAGACGAACTCCTTCTGCTCGACGAACAGCATCGGTCCGGGCTGTAGGCCCCAGATCAACAGGCCGCCGAGCAGCACGGCTGCGGTTGGCGAGCCCGGCACGCCCAGCGAAAGCATCGGCAGCAGCGCCGCGGTGCCGGCGGCATGCGCGGCGGTTTCGGGCGCGACCACGCCTTCGATCTCGCCCTTGCCAAAATTCTTGCCGTTCTTGGCGACGCGCTTGGCGATGCCGTAGCTCATGAAGGAGGCGGGGGTGGCGCCGGCCGGCGTCACGCCCATCCAGCAGCCGATCAGGCAGGAGCGCAGCGAGGTCATCCAGAATTTTGGCAAGCCCATCCAGGTCTTGAGCACGACCCGCAGATCGATCTTGCCGTTGCCGCCGCGGAAGGCGAGGCCTTCCTCCATCGTCAGCAGGATCTCGCCGATGCCGAACAGGCCGATGACGGCGATCAGGAAGTCGAAACCGTTGAGCAGCTCCGTAAATCCAAACGTCAGCCGCAACTGGCCGGTGATGGAGTCGAGGCCGACTGCGGCCAGCGCAAAACCCATCATCATGGCCGCGATGGTCTTGAACGGTGGCTCCTTGCTCAGCCCGACGAAACTACAGAACGCCAGGAAATACACCGCGAATTTTTCCGCAGGGCCGAATTGCAGCGCAAAGCTTGCGACCAGCGGCGCCACCAGCGTGATCATGATGACGGCGAACAGCGCGCCGACAAAGGAGGAGGTGAAGGCGGCGGTCAGCGCTTCGCCGGCCTTGCCCTGCTGCGCCATCGGGTAGCCGTCGAAGGTGGTTGCGACCGACCATGGCTCGCCCGGTATGTTGAACAGGATCGAGGTGATCGCTCCGCCGAACAGCGCGCCCCAGTAGATGCAGGACAGCATGATGATCGCCGAGGTCGGCGACATGCTGAAGGTGAGCGGCAGCAGGATCGCGACGCCATTGGCGCCGCCGAGTCCCGGCAGCACGCCGATGAGAACGCCGAGCACGATGCCCAGCACCATCACCATGATGTTGAAGGGCTGTAGCGCGACGGCGAAGCCGTGAAACAGATTGACGAGTTCTTCCATGGGTATTGGTCCTGGCGAGCTGCTGAGTTAGAGACCGAGCCATTCCTCGATCGGGCCTTTGGGCAGCGGGACCAAAAACCAGCGTTCGAAAATCAGATAGGTGACGACCGGCATACCGATCGCGACGGCCGCGATCATCGGCCAGCTATATTTGCCGAGCCAGCGCATGAACCAGGCGATGAAGATCATGGAGGCGAGGTAGAGCCCGGTGAACGGCATCGCGCCGACATAGATCCCGGTCGGGATCACCACGCTCATCACCTGGCGAAGCTGTCCCCATTCGGCGAACAGGCCGCTGTCGCCGTCTTGCAGCGCATGCCAGTGATTGATGCCGCTCGAGGCGACGATGAAGATGCCGATATAGAACGGGAAGAAGCCGGCGCGCGGGCCTTCGGCGCCCCAGTTGATGCCGGCTTTCAGGCTGCCTGCGATCACGACCAGGCCGAACAGCGCGATCGCGAGCGCCATCACGACTTCCATGGTTTTTTGCGTCGGGCCGGCAGCGTTATGGCTATTGGTGGTCATGAAAACTCCGTGCAAAGCCGCGGCCACGCGGCCGCGGCTGTTCTGCATCGATTCGCAAAGTTACGACTCTTGTACTTCCCGACCTGTTTGCGGGATCAATTTCCGGTGCCGATGAAGCCGGCCTCCTTCATCAGCGTCTCGTGGCGCTTCTCCTCGCCCTCGACCCATTTGGCGTAGTCGGCGCCGGTCATGAAGGTGGTGTTGAAGGCACCGCTCTTCATGAAGTCCTGCCATTCCGGCGTGGCGCGTACCTTGGTGAACAGGTCGACATAGTACTGAACCTGGTCCTTGGTGGCCTTGGGGCCCATGAAGATGCCGCGCAGCATCACATATTCGAGGTCGAGGCCCTGTGACTTGCAGGTCGGAATGTCCTTCCACGCCTTTCCGTCTGCGATCTGCTCGTCATAGTTCATCGGCTTGCTGTCGAACACGCAGAGCGGACGCAGCTTGCCGCCGCGCCACTGCGCGACCGCCTCGATCGGATTGTTGACGGTGGAATCGACGTGGCCGCCGACGAGCTGGACCGCGACTTCGCCGCCGCCCTTGTAGGGGATGTAGGTGAACTTGGTGCCGGTCGCCTTCTCGATGCCGACCGTGATGATCTGGTCTTCCTGCTTGGAGCCGGTGCCGCCCATCTTGAGGCCGCCGGCCTTGGCGGCATCGACGTAGTCCTTCACCGTCTTGTACGGCTTGTCGGCGTTGACCCACAGCACGAATTCGTCGAGCGCGAGCATCGCAACCGGCGTCATGTCCTTCCAGCTGAAGGGAATGCCTGTCGCGAGCGGCGTCGTGAACAGGTTCGACAGCGTGATGATGATCTTGTGCGGGTTGTTGGCCGAGGACTTCACGTCGAGGAAGCCTTCGCCGCCAGCGCCGCCGGACTTGTTGATGACCACCAGCGGCTGCTTCATCAGATTGTGCTTGGTGACGATGCCCTGGATCGTGCGGGCCATCTGGTCGGCGCCGCCGCCGGTGCCGGCGGGTACGATGAATTCCACCGGGCGAACCGGCTCCCAGGCCGCGTCAGCAGGGACACTGCCCACGCAGAGGGCCGCAACCGATGCCAGCGCCAAACGCAGAATCGAGTTTTTCATTTGTCTCTCTCCCATCCCAATCGGGCGAGCCGGTCTTTGCCGGCTTTTGCCCAGGCCGATCCCGATCAACTTCGGGTTTTGCTCACATTGACAGTACCGCAGAGGTCATCTTTGCGGCGGTGTTGCAGCTTGAATTGTAAGAAGGACCGCGCAACGTAGCATCCGCTCCTTTTGGACTAAGAGACGTGCGCTGATCGAATGGAATGATGCGGGGTGGCGGCGCAAGTTCGCGCATGGCATCGGCGTCATCTGCGATCGCCGGTTGGACGTGGTGTCCATCAACCCCTCCCTAGCGCGCGTTCTGATTTTGCTGTCAAGCGCCTGGAAGGGATTTTGGTATGCGATATGCCAGACTGCAAATGATAAATTGCATGGGACGCCGTCTCGGCTGATTTGTCGCAGGTGAGCGCGCGTGGGCCATCTTGGGAGCCGGCCAAAAAAATGGCCCCGGAAACCGGGGCCAGTTGTGTCTTAGAAGGGAGGAGCGGTCGGGGCTTCGACGCTAAGACTGCGTCAAAGCCCGTATTTTGGGCTCAAAGCCCAAAACGGGGCAGGTCGCCGTTGCGGATGGCAATGCGGGCGCTGGCAGTCAGCAGCCGGTCGATCGATGCCATCAGGCGACCGAAAAGGGTCGTGGTAGGGGCGAGGGTGATCGCAGCAGTCTTGGACATCTTGGGTCCCTTTTTCTGGGAAGCGGCGGGTCCGCTTCGTTGTCTGCGATCAATCTATGTATACCAGATACCACGGACAACAGATATGTTTGCATAGCAGCAATCGGTCTTTCGCATTGCAGCAAAAATGGCTCGATCAGGGTTCTCGATGGAAAGTACTCAACAGCAAAAAGGCCGCCGAAACCGGCGGCCTTTCGTCTTGTTCGGAGGCGTCGCTTACTCGGCCGCCTGCTTGCGCGGCGGATCGAGGGCGCCGGAATCGTGGATCTCGGCGACCTGGTGGTCGCTGAAGCCGAGCACCTGGCGCAGGATTTCGTCGGTGTGCTCGCCGAGCAGCGGGGAGCGGGTGACTTCGCTGGGGGAGTCCGACAGCTTGATCGGGTTGCCAACCGAAAAATACTTGCCCCGGGTGGGGTGATCGACCTCGACCACCGTGCCAGTGGCGCGCAGCGACTGATCCTCGATCAATTCCTTCATCGACAGGATCGGGCCGCAGGGGATGTCGTCCTTGTTGAGGATTTCCATCGCTTCGAACTTGGTCTTGGTCATCGTCCACTGTTCGATGCGGGCAAAAATTTCGTTCAGGCGCGGCAGGCGGGCCGGCGGCTTGGCGTAGTTCGGATCGGTCTTCCAGGTGGGCTCGCCGATCACGTCGCAGATCTTCTCCCACACCGGCGCCTGGGTGATGAAGTAGATGTAGGCGTTGGGATCGGTCTCCCAGCCCTTGCACTTGAGGATGCGGCCGGGCTGGCCGCCGCCGGAATCGTTGCCGGCGCGCGGCACGGCGTCGCCAAACGGAATGCCTTCGCCGAACTGGCTGTATTCCTTGAGCGGACCATGGGCGAGGCGCTGCTGGTCGCGCAGTTTCACGCGGGCGAGGTTGAGCACGCCGTCCTGCATCGCGGCGGTGACGCGCTGGCCCTTGCCGCTATGCGTGCGCTGATAGAGCGCGGTGACGATGCCGAGCGCCAGATGCAGTCCGGTGCCGGAATCGCCGATCTGCGCGCCGGTGACGAGCGGCAGGCCGTCGCGGAAGCCGGTGGTGGAGGCCGCGCCGCCGGTGCACTGGGCGACGTTCTCATAGACCTTGCAGTCTTCATACGGGCCGGGGCCAAAACCCTTGATCGAGGCCACGATCATCTTGGGGTTGATGCTGTGGATCTTTTCCCAGGGAAAGCCCATGCGGTCGAGCACGCCGGGGCCGAAATTTTCCACCAGCACGTCGCACTGCTTGATCAGTGCGGTGAGGACTTCCTTGCCCTTCGGGTTCTTGGTGTCGAGCGTGATCGAACGCTTGTTGTGGTTCAGCATGGTGAAATACAGGCTGTCCACGTTCGGGATGTCCTGGAGCTGTCCGCGCGTGATGTCGCCGACGCCGGGACGCTCGACCTTGATCACGTCGGCGCCGAACCAGGCGAGCAACTGCGTGCAGGTCGGTCCGGACTGGACGTGGGTGAAGTCGAGAATTTTTACGCCCTTGAGCGCCTTTGTCATCGTATGTGCTCCGTATTCTGTCTGCCCCCGCAACCGCAGGGAATTTCTGGTTGAGGGGACCGCTTACTTCTTCTTCGCCAAGACGCTTTGCGGGTTGAGGTTGCCGATGCGGCCGCTCTCCGAGCCCGCCGCCGGATCGATCACCGCATTGATCAGCGTCGGCTTGCCGGAATCCATCGCTTCGTTGACCGCGCGCTTGAGCTCATCCGGCGAGGTCGCGTTCACGCCGACGCCGCCGAACGCTTCCATCATCTTGTCGTAGCGCGCGCCCTTGACGAACACCGTTGTCGCCGGGTCGGCGTTCACAGAGTTCTTGTCGGTGCCGCGATAGATGCCGTCATTGTTGAAGATGACGACGCAGACCGGCAAATTGTAGCGGCAGATGGTCTCGACCTCCATGCCCGAGAAACCGAACGCGCTGTCGCCCTCGACGCACAGCACCGGCTTGCCGGTTTCGATGGAAGCCGCGATCGCCGAGCCCATGCCGATGCCCATCACGCCCCAGGTGCCGACATCGAGCCGCTTGCGCGGCTGGTACATGTCGATCACGCCGCGGGCGAGGTCGAGCGTGTTGGCGCCCTCGTTGACGAGGATCGCATCGGGCCGCTCCTTGATGATGGTGCGGAGCACGCCGAGCGCGCCGTGGTAATCCATCGGCGAATTGTTGTTCATCAAGCGCGGCGCCATCTTCGCAACGTTGTCGTCGCGCTTGGTCTTGACCGCGTTGAGCCAGTCGGCCGGCGGCGCCGTCCAGCTATTGCCCATCGCGTCCAGCATCGCGCTCACGCAGGAGCCGATGTCGCCGACAACGGGAGCTGCGATCTCGACGTTGGAGTCCATTTCCTTCGGCTCGATGTCGACCTGGATGAACTTCTTCGGTGCTTCGCCCCAGGTCTTGCCCTTGCCGTGCGACAGCAGCCAGTTGAGGCGGGCGCCGATCAGCATGACGACGTCGGCATCCTTCAGCACGGTCGAGCGCGCAGCTCCCGCGCATTGCGGATGCAGGTCGGGGAGGAGGCCCTTGGCCATGCTCATGGGAAGGAACGGCGCGCCGCTCTTCTCGACGAAATTCTTGATGGCTTCATCGGCCTGCGCGTAAGCCGCGCCCTTGCCGAGAATGATGAGGGGTTTCTTGGCGCCCTTGAGCACGTCGAGCGCGCGCTTGACCGAGGCAGGGGCGGGGATCTGCGCGGGAGCCGCATCGATCACCTTCACCAGCGACTTCTGGCCGGCATCCGCATTCATCACCTGGCCGAAGAGCTTTGCCGGCAGGTCGAGATAGACGCCGCCGGGGCGGCCTGAAACCGCGGCGCGGATCGCGCGCGCAAAGCCGATGCCGATGTCCTGGGCGTGCAGCACGCGGAACGCGGCCTTGCACAACGGCTTTGCGATCGCGAGCTGGTCCATCTCCTCATAGTCGCCCTGTTGCAGGTCGACGATTTCGCGCTCCGAGGAGCCCGAGACCAGGATCATCGGAAAGCAGTTGGTGGTGGCATGGGCCAGCGCCGTCAGGCCGTTGAGGAAACCCGGCGCCGAAACGGTGAGACACACGCCCGGCTTCTTGGTGAGGAAGCCGGCGATCGCCGCGGCGTAGCCGGCGTTCTGTTCGTGACGGAAGGAGATGACGCGGATGCCGGAGGCCTGCGCCATGCGACCCAGATCCGTGATCGGGATACCCGGCACATTATAGATGGTGTCGATGCCGTTGAGCTTGAGCGCGTCGATGACGAGATGGAAGCCATCGGTCAGTTCTTGCTCGGTGCCCGGTGCCTCGGACTTAGCAGCAGTATTCAGCATCGGCGTAGTCTCCCTGATCGTTTACCGGACGAGTTGGTCGTCTTCTGAGTGAAGTTAGCTAAACAGTTCCTGCCCGTGCGCCTCGACATAGGCGGCAAGGCCAAGCGTGTGGTCGCGCGCGCGCTTTTCGGCAAGCTCGGTGTCGCGCGCTTCCAGCGCCTCGATGATCGCCATGTGCTCGGGCAGGGAGGTCGCGGTGCGGTCCTTGCGTCCGATCGTGAGCTGGCGGTAGCCGCGCACGTGCAAGAGAATGTCGTTGGTCATGTCGATCAGCGTTGGCGATTCCGACAGCGAGATCAGCGCCTGGTGGAAGGCGATGTTGGCCTTGGAATATTCCTCGACATGATCTTCCGGCAGGCGGTCCTTGCCAAAATCCTTGAAGAAGTCGCGCAGCGCCGAGATGTCGCGCTTGCGGGCGGTGGTGGTGATCAGGCGCGCCGCCATGCTTTCCAGCGCCGCCCAGGCGCGGATCATGTCGACGATCTCGCTCTTGGTGCGGCGGACCACCACGATACCGCGGCGCGGCACGGTCTTCACAAAACCGTCCTGCTCGAGCATCGCGATCGCTTCGCGGATCGGCGTGCGGCTGACGCCAAGACGCTCCGACAGCGCACGCTCGTCCAGCATCACCTGCTCGGGCGTGGTGTAGATGTCCATCTTGAGAATCGCTTCTTTCAAGGCCTCATAGGCCTTGTTCTTGAAGCTCGTCTCTGGTGCGATCCGCACGATCGCGATGTCAGCTTCAGCCATCGCTGGCGCCTTGGTTGGTTTGTTGTCGGGCACGACTCGTCCTCCCTGCATTGAGGCCATGAGTTGTACCAGAAGAACCTGTCGAGTGTTTTTGGCATGCCAAATACCAGCATGTCAAGTTGCCTCTGTTTTCCTCGATTTGGCACGCTATGCTGACTTGACAACTTCTGCTCTGGCATACCAAATACCATAAAATTGCGTGCCAGGAGGAAGCCGAGATGTCAAATGCCAAAGAAGCCACCGCCAGAGTGCTTCAGGAGGAGCCGCCAATGTCGAATAAAGATGCCGTCCGCAAAGTACTTGATGCTGTCAAAGCGGATAAACGCACGAGCCTGACGGCGCCCGAAGGCAAGCTGGTGTGTGACGCCTATGGCATCCCGGTTCCGCAGGAAGGTCTGGCCAAGTCGGCGGTCGAGGCGGGCAAGCTGGCCTCCACCATGGGTTTCCCGGTCGTGATGAAGATCGTCTCGCCGGACATTTTGCACAAGACCGAGGCGGGCGGCGTGGTGGTCGGCGTCAAGACGGCCGAGGACGCGCAAAAGACCTACGACACGATTCTCGCAAATGCGAAGAAGTACAAGGCCGACGCCAAGATCGAAGGTGTGCAGGTGCAGCAAATGCTGGCCGGCGGAACCGAGGTGATCGTCGGCTCGATCACCGACGGCTCGTTCGGCAAGCTGGTGGCGTTCGGCCTCGGCGGCGTGCTGGTCGAGGTGTTGAAGGACGTCACCTTCCGCCTGGCGCCCGCGACCAGGGACGATGCGCTGTCGATGCTCGACGGCATCCAGGCCCATGACATGCTGAAGGGCGTGCGCGGCGGCGATCCCGTCAATCGTGATGCGCTGGCCGACGTTATCGTCAAGGTCTCGCAGCTCGTCTCCGATTTCCCCGAAATCGTCGAGCTCGACCTCAACCCGGTGTTTGCCACCAAGAAGGATGCCATCGCCGCCGACGTGCGCATCGTCGTCGATTTCAACTACAAGCCCAAGCCGAAGCCGCGCCCGACCGAAGAGATCGTCGCGGCGATGAACCGCATCATGCAGCCGAAGGCGGTTGCGGTGATCGGCGCCTCAGCCGAGGACGGCAAGATCGGCAACTCCGTGATGAAGAACCTCATCAACGGCGGCTACAAGGGTGACATTCTGCCGATCCACCCCAAGGCCGACGAGATACTGGGCTACAAGGCCTACAAGAGCGTCAAGGACGTGCCGGGCGTGATCGACGTCGCGGTGTTTGCGATTCCCGCTAAATTCGTCGCCGGCGCTCTGGCTGAATGCGGCGAGAAGAAAATCCCCGGCGCGGTGCTGATTCCCTCGGGCTTTGCGGAAGCCGGCGCGCCCGAATTGCAGGCTGAGATCGTCGAGGTCGGCAAGAAATACGACATCCGTCTGATGGGGCCGAATATCTACGGCTTCTACTATACGCCGGCCAATCTATGCGCCACGTTCTGTACGGCATACGACGTCAAGGGCAGTGCGGCGCTGTCGTCGCAGTCCGGCGGCATCGGCATGGCCATCATCGGATTCTCGCGCTCGGCCAAGATGGGCGTCTCCGCGATCGTTGGTCTCGGCAACAAGTCGGACATCGATGAGGACGATCTGCTCGCCTTCTTCGAGCAGGACCCGAACACGACCGTGATCGCGCAGCACTGCGAAGACCTCAAGGACGGCCGCGCTTTTGCGGAAGCCGCCCGTCGCGTCGCCAAGAAGAAGCCGGTGATCGTGCTTAAGGCCGGCCGCACTTCGGCGGGCGCGAAGGCGGCGTCCTCGCACACCGGTGCGCTCGCCG
Organism: Bradyrhizobium lablabi; assembly: GCF_018129385.1. Classification (GTDB taxonomy): domain Bacteria; phylum Pseudomonadota; class Alphaproteobacteria; order Rhizobiales; family Xanthobacteraceae; genus Bradyrhizobium; species Bradyrhizobium lablabi_C. The sequence continues at coordinate 218,514 of NZ_JAFCLN010000004.1, read as the reverse complement.
GCAACGACAAGATCTACGAGGACGTGCTCAAGCAGTCCGGCGTGATCCGCGCCCGCAGCTTACGACAATTGCTGGAGTTTGCCCGCGGCGTGCCGGTGCTGCCGACGCCGAAGGGCGAGAACATTCTGATCATCACCGGCGCCGGCGGCTCCGGCGTGCTGCTGTCGGACTCGGTGGTCGACAACGACCTGTCGCTGATGACGATGCCGCCGGATCTCGACGCCGCATTCCGCAAGTTCATCCCGCCCTTCGGTGCCGCCGGCAATCCCGTCGACATCACCGGCGGCGAGCCGCCGATCACCTACATCAACACGGTGAAACTCGGCCTGTCGGACGAGCGCATCCACTCGCTGATCCTCGGTTACTGGCACACCATCGTCACGCCGCCGATGGTGTTCGCCCGCAACATGGTCGAAGTGAAGAAGGAGATGGAAGCCAAGGGCTTTGTAAAGCCGATCGTGGCTTCGCTCGCCGGCGACGTCGAGGTCGAGGAAGCCGCCGAATATCTCTACCAGAACGGCATCCCCGCCTACGCCTACTCGACCGAACTGCCGGTCGAGGTGCTTGGCGCCAAGTACAAGTGGGCCCGCGGCGCGGGACTGCTGTAAGACCCGGCCGTCATTGCGAGCGAAGCGAAGCAATCCAGTTTCCTTCGCCGCGGCAACAAAGCTGGATTGCTTCGTCGCTTCGCTCCTCGCAATGACGAGGGGGGCGGAGCAACGATTTCCTTACCTCGCCCCGCTTGCGGGGAGAGGTCGGATTGCATCGCAAGATGCAATCCGGGTGAGGGGGGACTCTCCGCGCACTCATATCTATCGAATTTGCGGAGACAGCCCCTCACCCTCCGAGCGAGCGAAGCTCGCTTCGTACCTCTCCCCGTAAGAACGGGGAGAGGGTACTTAAACCATCACGCGCCAGCAACGAGGCGAAACGTGATCCGACGCAAGGCCATCGCTGCGAAAGAGACGGGCGAGCCTGACGCGCGCGACGGCGGCGTGCAGTCCGTCGATCGCGCGCTATCGATCATGGAAACGCTGGCCGAAGACGACCAGGGCTATCGCCTCAGCGATCTTGCCATCCGCACCGGCCTGTCCACCTCGACCGTGCATCGCCTGCTCGCCACACTGGAAAGCCGCCGGTTCGTGCAATTCGACCGCGCCGAATCGAAATGGCATGTCGGCTCGCGCGCATTCACCGTCGGCGCCACCTTCGCCCGCCGCCGCAATTTTTCAGCCCAGGCGGTGCCATACTTACGCAAGCTGCGCGACCTCACGCGCGAGACCGCCAATCTCGCCGTCGTCGACGACGAGTTCATCGTGGTGCTGACGCGCGCGGAAAGCCGCGAGATCATGCGCTCGCTCACCGCGGTCGGCGGCCGCGTCGCCATGGTGGCCTCCGGCGTCGGCAAGGCCGTGCTCGCGACCTATTCGGACGACGACGTCAGCGCCATCATCCGCCATCACGGCATGCCGCGCCTGACCGAAAAGTCGATCGTGCGGCCGGGCGAATTGTTCAAGGAACTGGAAAAAGTCCGCCGCCAGGGTTTTGCCGTCGATGACGAGGAAGCCTGCATGGGCCTGCGCTGCGTCGCCGCCGTCGTCTACAACGGTTGCGCCGAGCCGCTCGCCGCGATCTCCGTCTCCGGCATGACCAGCCGTCTCACCGACGAGCGCCTGCCGATGCTCGGTCAGGCCGTGCGTGAAGTCGCGGCGGAATTGACGGTGGCGCTCGGCGGAGTGATGCCGGCAAACGCTAAGGGGTAGATGCGTTGCGCGGTGCAAGGAGAGGCGGCTACTTTATTCCGATTAGCGCCATCTCGTCGGCTACACTCGGCCTGATCGCTTGCGCAGCCTCGATGTCGGCCAGGCTGCCGGTGGTGTCTCCCTTTTGCCTCCTGGCCACACCACGTCCATACAGCGACTGTGGCGATCCGGGGTTGATGCGCAGCGCGTCGTCGTAACCCGCAATGGCTTCGTCGAGCGCTCCCTTCCTGAGATAGGTAAACGCCCGGCTATCGAGAATGCGCGGATCGTTCGGCCGCATCTGCAACGCGGCATTGCAATCGGCGAGCGCGTCGTCGAAGGCACCGGCTGTCGCCCGAGCGTTACAGAGACCGCGCAGTATGCGCGTGTTCTTTGGAGCGAGTTCAAGCGCCCGGACAAGGTCCTGTATGGTCAGGTTGTACTCGTGCGTCTTGTTACGAACGAATGCCCGATATGTAAACGCATCAGCACTCGTGGGGCTTGCGCTGAATTCAAGCGCGCGTGCGTAGTCCGCCATGGCGCGCTCCCGATCACCGCTGAGATCGTAGGCTATGCCTCTGTAGATAAATCCGACGGAGCATTTGGGATCGAGTTCGATGGCCCGACTGATCTCCTCGATGGCACGCGCGTACTCGCGCATTGCCGTGTAGGCGGCTCCCCGAATTGTGTAGGCCGCGGCGTTTCCCGGCAGGAGCTTGAGCGCCTCGTCCAGATCTTCGATCCCTTGTGCAAACTTGTTCATTCGTACATGGGCCTGCCCCCGGCTGAAGAAGGCGACAGAAGAACTGCGCTCGATCGCTATTGCCTTGTCGAAATCCTCCACAGCGCGGCCGTATTCCTCAACGTTCGTCAATACTAGGCCCCGGCTCAAGTAGAATGAAGGATTTGCAGGGTTCAGGTCGATCGCCTTATCGAACAGAGCTAGTGCACGCTCATGATCGCCTGCCTGGGCATGAAGAATCGCAGGCCTGATGAAAGCCGCCCCTTTCAGCATGTCGGGCGTAGCTTGCGGCGGGTTTCCGAAGGCGGCGAGTCCGGCGTTTGGCCGACAGGCCGAAACCACCACTTGAGGCGACGATGGACGATCCTCTGCTCGAGCCGGGATGCCGAGCCCACTCAGCATGATCAGCGGCGCCGATATGGCCAACGTGAGGCGATGAAATCGAGAGCGATTTTTGGAAATGCCGGAGACGGGGAGAACCATAATTGCCGCAAAGATCGGTACCTGGAAACGGGCTCGTTGATCTAGCCACGCAACGTCAGCGTGTATCACGTCGAACCGTTTGAGCAAAGCCATTGTGCACAAGCATCGTGCGCCGCCGATACTGTTCTGCGCGGGGCAGTGTATAACTACCCCGCGGCGCCGGCCGCCGCAAAAAATCCCTCCGGTCCGTCGACCTCCACCAGTTTCTTCCGCTCGATCAGCCAAAACCGGTTGCCGACATTTCGCACGAAATTGCGGTCATGCGACACGATCAGGCAGCTCGCCTGAGGGTCCAGCAATTCTTCTTCGAGCGCTTCCTGGCCCTCGATATCCAGATGATTGGTCGGCTCGTCGAGCAGATAGAAATTGGGCTGGGTCAGCCGCAGCACCAGCATGCCCAGCCGCGCCTTCTGTCCGCCGGAGAGATTTGCGATCGGCCGCCCCTGCCGTTCGATGGAAAGGCCCGCGCCCGCGAGCAGCGTACGGGCGCGCTGGTCGCCGACGTCGAATCGGCCAGCGATCGCGTGCATTGGCGTCCTGGTGTCGTCAAGCGTGGTGAGCGCCTGGTCGCAATAACCCAGCACCAGCGACTGCGTCGCCTTGATGCCACCTTGCGCGGCCTCCGGATTTTCGATGGCGCCGCGCAGCAAGGTCACCAGCCGGGTCTTGCCTGTTCCGTTCGGCCCCAGCAGTACGATCCGGTCGCCCTTGCCGATGAACTGCCTGCCGGTTCGAAACAGGAGCCGGCCATCGGGAGTCTCGACGGCGGCGTCCTCCAGCGTGACCAGAACTTTTGCGTGGCTGGCGCGATTGGCGAGCCGGATCGTGCCGGCCGGGCGTTCGAGGTGCGCGGGCCTGGCCGCATCTTCCAGCTTCCCGGCGCGCGCCTTCAATTGCCGGGTTTTCGACAGCAGGAGATCGCTACCGGAATTGATGCCGATATTGTTGAGTTTTGTGGCCTGCTGGCGAAGTTGCTGAGCCGTCTTGAGGTCGCGCTGGTAGCGCCGCTCCTCCGCGGCGTCGGCCTCGCGCAGCGCGGCGCGCGCCGGCGTAAAGGGCAACGAAAACAGTTGCGACTGCTCGGGGCGCAGGAACAGCGTCCGGTTGGTGGTCGCATCGAGAAAAGCGCGGTCGTGGCTTGATATCACGGCGGGCATCTCGCGCGGCAGTACGTTCAGAAAATCTTCAAGCCGGCTGATCCGCTCGAGGTCGAGATGGTTGGTCGGCTCGTCCAGCAGCAGTATGTCGGGCTCCGTCACCAGCATGCGGGCCAGCATGGCAAAGTGTTGCCAGCCGCCGCTCAGATGTTTCAGCGGTTTTTCGCGCAGCGCCTCGGGTACTTCCAACTGCTCCAGCGCCACATCGACCCGCCAGCTTTCGCTCGAGCGTTGGTCTGCGGGAAGTGCCTCGAGCACGGCCGCATGGAGCGGCCTGTCCATCAGCGTGTCAGGCACGTTCTGTTCGACAAAGCCCAGCGTCAGGCCTCTCGCCCTGACGATCTCGCCCTCGCTCGCTTCCGATTGGCCGGCCACGCAGCGCAGCAGCGTGGTCTTGCCGCGGCCGTTGGCGGCGACAAGGCCGATCCGGTCGCCGGCATTGACGACGAGATTGAGTTTTGAAAACAACGGCGCGCCGAGACTCACGCCGAGATTGCGGATGGTGATGAGCGTCATGATCGTTCTTCCGGTCTTGCCGCGATCACGTCATCCGGGGCACGCAGCCGTCGTGGGATGTCCCGTCAAAGCGCGGCGATGAATGAATGCAGGCAAGCGCAACGGGCGCGCTGACGCTGCATGGCCACGAAGGGCAGACCAGGAAGAAGTTCTGTAGGGGAACCTTCGGTCAGCCCTGCAAACGCATTTGCAGGGCGTTGACTGGGCCGTGCTGGCGGTAATGCCGGAAGAATGTCGTCATCGCGCGGCCCTCCTTTCTCGGTTGATGGAACCAAAATATCGCAACCGGTGAGGGAGGGCAAGCCGAGTCCGAACGCGCGGGGTGGCTTCAACGTTTGGCCGCTTGTGCCTTTGGCTGGCGTCACGCCGCGTGCGTGGTTAGAATTGCCGTCCACTCGTTGGACGAACGATGCGAATGGCTAGTTTTGCGCGGTTCTATGTCGTGGTCTCCGTCCTGTCCGCGCTTTGCGGGTTTTACGCAACCGCGCATGCGGAATCCGGCGTTCCTGATCGGGTAGCCCTCACAGAGTCCTCGATCGCCTGGAGCACGGTCAAATACGCTACCGATGCGGAGAACGGTCTTGTCGAGGGATCGCTCGACAAAGGCATCATCGTCGATCGCACCTTCAAGACCCGCGTGCTCGAAAACCGCTATCTGAAGGTGACGCTGGTGCCGGAATTCGGCGGGCGCATCCTTTCCATCATTTACAAGCCGACCGGCCACGAACAGCTTTATCGCACACAGGTCGGCGTGCCCTACGGCATCAAGGGCGGCGATTTCTATTACGACTGGCTGATGGTGTATGGCGGCATCTTTCCGACATTCCCGGATCCCGAGCACGGCAGGACCTGGCTGAAGCCTTGGAGCTTCAAGGTGGAGAAGCAGACCGACGCCGAGGTGACGGTGTCGATGTCGATCGAGGACAATTTCGCCTATCCGGCGGCGCCGCCAAAGTTCGCCAGAGGCTCGACCGGCATCAAGGCGACCTACTATGTCACGCTGAAAGCTGGCCGCGCGGCGCTCGATGCGCGCGTGGTGCTCAGAAATGCGCAAGACAAGGCGATCCCTTACGAATACTGGACCTGCACGACGCTTGCGCCGGGATCGGACCCGAACAATCCCAGAGCGACCGGCGGCGCCGAAATCATCGCGCCGATCAAGACCTACACCACGCCTTCCTGGTCGAACTTTCTTGCTGCCGGCGACGAGAGCGTCGGGCAGGGCAGGAGCCTGTTCGAGAATGTGCGCTATTTCAGGAACTGGCCTGAGATGGGCATCGCTTACGCCGCGCCCAACATGCAGGGCGGTAATTTCTGGGGCGTGATCAACCACGACAATGAAGAGGGGATTTTTCGCATCGCCGACAATAGCGTCACGCCGGGGCTGAAGATGTGGACGTGGGGATTTTCTTCGTTCACGAAAGAAACCGATCCGCGCAAGGATCCGAATCCGCAGCGGCCCTATGTCGAATTGTGGGCGGGCGTGTCCGACCAGTTCTTCCACGCCGCCGAATTTCCCCCACGGGGCGAAGTGTCGATTCCGGAGACCTACAGCCCCACTGTCGGCATGAGCAACGTGACGCATGCGAACGGGAACGTGCTGGTCAATCTGTCGGCTGAAGCAACCAGCGTTGTACTTCAGTTCTTCAGCATCGAGCCGGCCACGCCGCTGCGCGTGACATTGAAGCGCGGCGAGACGGTCTTGCTCAACGATGCCGTGACGGCCGACCCGGGAAATGGAAACCGCATCACTGCGCCAATTCCCGCCGGCAGCAGCGGCGCACAGGTGCAACTGACGATCAGGACCGCGGAAGGCAAAGAGCTGATCGCAGCCGAAACAAGAATCAAGTAGAATCGTGGTGGAACCGGGCGTGACGCCGCATTCACGCATGCATTCGAAGACGAATACGCCATGGCTATTTGGCCGGTATTAGGCTAGCGTCACCGACGCTCGGTGCAGTCCGGCGCATCACTCAGGCCCGATTTCGTTTTCGCAAGCTCACGCTGGAAGCTCACAGGCTCCAGCGCATCAAGGCAACGCGCGCGACGGGACAGCCGTTTTGAGGTCAACACATGTCATATGCCTACAAGCTGAATGAAGACGTTCAACATCGGCGCCAGGGTCCGCAGGGACGTGCCGATGCCGATCCGCCCATGGTCTACACGATCGTGCGGTTGATGCCCATCGAGGCGGACGGGCGTCTCAGATACCGCATCAGGAGCAAATCCGACAACACCGAGCGCGTGGTTACGGAAGATCAGCTTTCGTATTATCAGTAATGGGGTGCAGGTGATGCCGACAGGAATCCAGTCGTGCTGAACGATCGGGAAAAAATCCTGAATGCGCTTCGCGAGAAGCCGCTGAAGGTCTACGAAGTCATGAAACGCGCCAATGTCGCGAATGAGGAAGCCTGCCAGTCGCTGCTGCTGAAAATGCGGGACGAGGGCCTCGTCAAGTTCGACATCCATAAGGGGCGGTGGCTCATCGGATGATGCGTCGCCCGATCATCCCGTGATGAGCGAGGACCAGGTGTCTGAACTCAACGGCCTCTGCTTCGGCGGCCCCAGGCGCAACCGCCTGTTCACGGCCGCGAGCCAGTCGCGATATGCGGCGTAAACGGCAACGCAGGGCGGGGGCGTGCTAAAGCATTTTGCTCGATACGGCGAGAGAGGCGTCGGCGTGGTTTGCCGGCGTCTCCCTCCCGCAGGAATGACGGCCTTATGATAGTCCAACAAATCCGCGCAGTTTTCTGACGGTTTCGGCGGCGTCCCTGGCTTCCTCGGTCGTCAGGACGAAGGTCTCGCCGGTACGCTTGTGCAACACGCCGTGATGGATTGCCGCGCCTGAAAGTCCGTCAACGTCCGACTTCACTGCGATGTCGTCGATATCGGCGATCGCGAACTCGACGGGCTTCTTGTTCCACAGCAGCATTTTTTGCTGCAGCGTTGCCTTGTCAGAATCCTTGTCGAGCGTCAGCGTCGTTGAGCCTGCTTTCAAAGTGAGTCTGCGCGGAGTCTCTTCGATATGGGTCATGGCAGGTACCCCGCTGGTTCCTACTTCCACATACCGATTATCGGACGATGCCTGTCCCGAAGCAAACGACCCGCGCGGCGCGGCGAGCGGCAAATTGACGCCAATGCTGATCACCGCGGCAAAGCGGACGCCGGAACAATACGCGGGCGCCTCGTCGGCAGGCGTCAGAGATTCGAAATCTGCAACAGCTTGCGGTCGCCGATCCAGGTCTTCGCAAGATCGGCCTCGGCGTTGCGCGCCGCCTCGGCGTTACCGCGTGCCTTTTGCAGCTCCGCCAATCCATAATACGACCAGCCGTTCGCCGGCGCCCGCTTGAGCGCACGTTCGAATTGTTGCTGCGCCTCGGCGTAGCGGCCGGCCTGCAACAGAGCCGCGGCCAGCGACTGCCGGATCGGATAATACCAATAGGGCGGCTCGGTATAGGGCAGGGCGTCCTGTAGCTCGGCTGCCTTTTCGAACTGCGTGACCGCGGCGCTTGTGTCGCCCTTGGCCTGCGCCACGCGGGCCAGGATCATGGTGCGCGCGATCTGCATCACCTCCTGCGCCGGGATGCCAGACTCCTTCAAGAGCTTGAAATCCGACTCGCGCTCCAGCTTCTCGATCGCATCGGCCGCCGCGGTGGCGCCCGTAAAATCCTTGTTCGCCGCCAGCGCCACGCCGCGCGCGTAGAGCCACAGCGCCTTGACATAAGGCACGGCGTCGCCGGGATCGGGCAGGGCCAGGATCGTCTCGGGCGAGCTGAACTGGGCATGCGCGAAATAGGGCGCGGCCTTCACCGGCTGCACCATGGCAATGCCCTTTGCGGCTTCATCCGGAATGAGCTTGCCGAGTTTTTCGGCGGCCGCGATCACGGTCGGGCCGTCGCCGGCCATCTGTGCGGAGGCCATCACGAAGTGCACGTTGTGCGGATAGTAGCCCATCCGGTAGACGCCCATCGGCGCGTTGGTGTCGGCGAGATATTTTTCGTCGACCTTCACGGCCGTCTTGTTGTCTTGCAGCGCATCGAGATAGCGGCCGACGCGATAATAGATGTGGCTCGGCATGTGCACGAGATGGCCGGCGCCCGGCACCGCGCCGCGCAATCTGTCGGCATAGGGCTCGGCGCGCTTGGGACGATCCGAGGCCTCGACCGCATGGATATAGAGATGGATCGCGCCGACATGGTTCGGATTGCGCGCCAGCACGCGCTCGAGCGTCGGCACAATCGACGCACTCTGCGGCTTGGCTTCGCGGCCGCCCGGCTTCCAGTAATCCCAGGGGCTGAGATCCATCACCGCTTCGGCATAGAGCGTGGCGATCTCGTCGTCGCCCGGAAACTGCTTCGCCGCTTTCGCCATCCCGGCCGCGTAGGCGGCATCGAGCGGCGGTCGGGCGGCCTTCGGATCGCTGCTGTAGCGGTCCACGAGCGCATTGATCAGGGCCTGCTCGCGCGGGCTGGCCTTGGCGGCAAGCGCCTTCGCCTTCTGCGCGGCGGCGTAGGCCGGCGCGATCGCCGGTTCCTGCATCGGAAGGTTGATGTTGGGACCAAGCACGAAGGCCTCGCCCCAGAAACACATGGCGCAATCGGGATCGAGCTTTTGTCCCATCCGGAACGCGCGCTGCGCCTCTTCGTGATTGAACGCGTAGGCGAGGCGCAGGCCCTGATTGAAGTAGGCCTGCGCGCGCTCATTCGCCGTGGTGATCTTGTAGCTGATGGAGCCGAGGCCATCCCACAGCGGCGCCTCGCTGTCCGCGAAGGCCGCCGCAGGGTTGGCCGCGCTCATCTCGGCGCGCGGCACTTCGGTCGCTGCGAGGCGAAACATCATGTTCGGCTTGCCGGCTGTCCGCGATGCGCCGCAGATCGGAGTATCGGCGCCGGCAAGCAGCGAGGCGTCCACAGCGGTTGCGCGTGCGTCCGTGAGGACAAACCCGGTTCCAACGAGCAGTGCCGCCATTGCAACACCGCCGAGCGCTGCCGCGCCAACGGAAGCCAGTAAACTTTGCGATCGCGTGAAGGTTGCCATGCTGTGCTCCAAAGGACGCTGACCTTAAGCCCGTTCATCCCCGCAACTGGCGGCATGCTCATTTGTGCCACAAGCGGACGTCACTCGCACGCCCTGTTTGCGAAGCCGGGTATCCGGCGGACAATATGGCGCGGAGCGGCATTCCCCGCATGGAGCGGGCGTCCAGATAACCTTCAGAAAATCTTGATTTTCGGGCCTGTGCCGTTCACGTCGACCGTGACAACTATTTTCACTTTTGCGTGGGTTGCTTACCGGCAGCGGCCATTTCGTCGCAGGGCGACGTCGGCCGCACCTCGCAGCGAATGGTTTTGACACGCATTCGCAGCGGTGCGCCCTTGAATTCACCGTTTCCTCCCGGTATCCAGCGCGCTACAATAGGCCGTGATGATGATGCAACGACTCATGCGAGTTCTGGGCGCCGCGATCGTTTTGGTCGCGCTGTCGCTCGCGCCGTCGGTTGCGCAGGCCCATAACGGCCACTCGCATCATGCGTCCGTTCATGGAAGCCACGCCGGGCAGGCGGCATCACAGCAATCCGAACCACCGGCCGCACCTGCATTGTTGCAGCAGTCGCAGCAGAAGGAAGCCGGGGCTATTCCGGCTTCGGACCGCAATTGCGTCGGGGATTGCTGTTCATTCGCCTGCGCTGCCTGCTGTGCGGCGGCGCTGCTTTACCCGCTCGAGCCCGTGATTTTTTCGCCTTCGATCACGCGCCTTGCATTTGCTCCGTCACGAATTGTGGCGAGCCGCGAGCCTGAGTCGATCAGGCGACCTCCCAAGGCCTCGATCTGAATCCTTTTAGCGATGCGGGTTTGCGACGCCAGCCAGCGGCTGCGCGCGGGCCCATGGCAATTCAGATTGAGGAATACCCATGCTTTCCCATTTCGGGCGCGGCCTGCGCGCTCTTGCGGTGACCGCGGTTCTGGGCGGCGCGATCGCGTTCGCCTATGCCCACGAGGGCCATGACCACGAAGACGAGCAACAGCCCGTCGCGGCCGGCGCATTGTCGCGCGGCGAAGCCGCCTCCGCCGCATTCGAACTCGTGGCGGTGGCCAACGGCGAAAATCTCGAGATCTTTCTCGACCGCTTTGCCACCAACGAACCGGTGAAGGGCGCCACCATCGAGGTCGAATCGCCGGGAGGTCCCGCGAAGGCAACGGAGGGCGCCGACGGCACCTACAGATTGGCCGCGCCGTGGCTGGCAAAGGGCGGACGCGCCGACCTCATCTTCACGGTCACGGCGGCAGACACCACCGATATCCTGCCACTGACGATACAGACTGCGCCTTCGACCGCGCCCGCCGCGGCGCAAACCGAACATGCCCACGAAGGTTTTTTCACTAGGCAGTCGGTTCTCCCCGTACTGGGCGGCGCTCTCATTGGCGCCTTGCTCGCTGCCGTCGCATTGCGTGGCCGGCGTCGGGTTGCGGCGATCGCCGCTGTCTTCCTGCTCGTCGGGGCGCGCGGGGCAGAGGCCCACGAAGGCCACGGCCACGAGGAAGACAAGGCGCAACTGGCGATCCGCACCGTCTCGGGCGAGCGCGCCCAGCGCCAGCCTGACGGCACCGTGTTCGTGCCCAAGACGGTGCAGCGCATCTTTGGCCTGCGCACACAGGTCACCGAAAACGCCGTGCACCGGAAAGTCACCGAGCTGCCGGGCCGGATCATCCCCGATCCCAACGCCAGCGGCTATGTACAATCCGCCGTCGGCGGCCGTCTGTCCGCGCCGAAGGGCGGCTTTCCGCGGCTCGGCACGCGGGTGCAGCAGGGCGACGTGCTCGGCTATGTCACCCCGCCGATTCAGCAGATCGACGTCTCAGACATGCGCCAGCGCCAGGGCGAGCTCGATCAGCAGATCTCGATCGTCGAGCGCAGGTACGCGCGCTACGAGCAGCTTGCCCCATCCGGCGCCATCTCCCGCACTCAGCTCGATGACACCCGGCTCGAGCTCGAAGGCCTGCGCGAACGCCGCGCGCAGATCGAAAAATCGCGCCGCGAACCGGAAGAGCTGATCGCGCCTGTCGCCGGCGTGATCGCCGAAGGCAGCGCGGTGGCCGGTCAGATCGTCCAGCCGAGCTCGGTCGTCTTCAACATCATCGATCCCGCCCAGCTCTGGGTGGAAGCCCTGAGCTTTCAGAGCATCGAGCCCTCGCAAGGCGCGCGCGCCTCGACCTACACCGGCAAGAACTACGACCTCGTCTATCGCGGCACCGGTTTTGCCGACCGCAGCCAGTCGGTGCCGGTGCATTTTGCCGTCACCGGCGAAACCGCAGGCCTTCGCGCCGGCCAGTTTCTCACTGTGCTGGTGGCGACCGATGAGACGAAGCAAGGCCTTGCGGTGCCACGCAGCAGCGTGGTGCGCGGTTCGAACGGACAGGATTTCGTCTACGAGCACGTCGCGCCCGAGCGCTTCATGCCCAGGAGCGTGCGCACCGAACCGCTCGACGGTGACCGCGTGCTGATCGTGTCCGGTTTTGAGCCGGGCAAGCGGATCGTATCGCAGGGCACCGATCTGCTCGATCACGTGCGCTGAGGGGGACAGGCCGATGTTCACATTCCTGGTCAGCGTCTCGCTCCGCAACCGCCTGCTCGTCCTTGCCCTCGCAGGCATTCTCGTCGTGCTCGGCGCCTACACCGCGCGCCAATTGCCTGTCGACGTGTTCCCCGACCTCAACCGTCCGACCGTCACCATCATGACGGAATCGGAAGGCTACGCGCCGCCGGAAGTCGAACAGCTCGTCAGCTTTCCGATCGAGACCCAGATGAACGGCGTGCCCGGCGTCAGCCGGGTGCGCTCGGTCTCGGGCATCGGTCTTTCGATCGTCTATGTCGAATTCGACTGGGGCACCGACATCTACCGCAACCGCCAGCTGGTCGCCGAGCGCCTCGCGCAGGTGCAGAGCCAGTTGCCGCTCAATGTCACCCCGCAGATCGGCCCCATCAGCTCGATCATGGGCCAGATCCTCCTGGTTGCGGTGACCTCGAAGACGGCCTCGCCCATGGAAGTGCGCGAGGTCGCCGACTTCACCATCCGGCCGCGGCTGCTCGCCATCCCCGGCGTGGCGCAGGTGATCCCGATCGGCGGCGAAGTCCGCCAGTACCGCATCGCGCCACTGCCGTCCGCCTTGCGCGCGCTCGGCGTCGGCTATGAACAGATCGAGGCGGCGCTGCGCCAGTTCGGCACCAACACCGGCGGCGGCTACACCGACCAGCACGCCCGCGAATACCTCATCCGCAATATCGGCCGCACCACCAGCCTTGAAGACCTGCGCAACATCGTCGTCACCACGATCGAGGGACGTCCGATCCTGCTCTGGCAGGTCGCGAGCGTCGAGTTCGCGCCAAAGGTCAAGCGCGGCGACGGCAGCTATATGAGCAGGCCCGCCGTGGTCGTCTCGGTCGAAAAGCAGCCCAATGTCGACACGGTAAAGCTCACGGAGAAGATCACGGAGGCGTTGGCCGAGCTGGAGCCGAGCCTGCCATCAGGCATCAGCGCCCGCGAGATTATCTTCCGGCAGGCCACCTTCATCGAGAATTCGATCGCGAATGTCGAGCGCGTGCTGCTGGAAGCCGGCCTCGTCGTCGCCGTCGTCCTGTTCGCCTTCCTGCTCAACTGGCGCACCACCGCGATCTCGCTCACGGCGATTCCCGTCTCGATCTTGACCACAGCCATCATCTTCAAGCTGCTGGGCCTGTCGATCAACACCATGACCCTGGGCGGCCTTGCGATCGCCATCGGCGAACTCGTCGACGATGCCGTCGTCGACGTCGAGAACATCTTTAGACGGCTGCGCGAAAACCGGGAGCAGGGCAATCCGCGGTCCGTGTTCGACGTCGTGGTCTCTGCCTCCAACGAAGTGCGATCGGGCATCGTCTACGCCACCATGATCATCGTGCTGGTGTTCGTGCCGCTGTTTGCCCTTTCGGGGATCGAGGGGCGATTGTTCGCCCCGCTCGGGCAGGCCTACATCATCTCGATCGTCGCCAGCCTCTTGGTTTCGATCACGCTCACGCCTGTCATGGCCTACTACCTGTTGCCGGGAATGAAGCGGCTTGCGGAACGCGAAAGCTGGCTCGTCCGGAAGCTGAAGACGGTAAACCTGGCAGCGCTGAGCTTTGCCTTCGCACACCGCGGGCTTTTGCTCGGCGTCACGGCGCTGGCGGTTGTGGGGGCCGGCGCGGGCGCCTTCGGCCTCAATCGAGCGTTCCTGCCGCCCTTCAACGAAGGCACGTTCACCATCAACATCGCCTTCAACCCCGGCGTTTCGCTTTCCGAATCGACGCGGGTCGGCTCCATCGCCGAGCGCCTGTTGCTCGATGTGCCCGAGGTGATCAGCGTCGGCCGGCGCACGGGGCGCGCGGAGCTCGACGAGCACGCCGAGGGCGTGCATTCGTCCGACCTGGAGGTAGATCTCAAGAAATCGGGGCGAGCTAGATCCGAGATCGTGGCCGACATCCGCTCGCGGCTTTCTGTGCTGCCGCTCTCGATCAATGTCGGCCAGCCGATCTCGCACCGGCTCGATCATCTGCTCTCGGGTATCCGCGCCGAGCTCGCGTTAAAACTGTTCGGGGACGATCTCGACACGCTGCGGGGCAGCGCCGAAGAGCTCCGCCAGCGGCTATCGAAGATCGAGGGCATCCAGGACCTCCAGGTCGAAAAACAGGTGCGGATCCCGCAGCTCGAAATCCGCGTCGACTATACCCGCGCCGCGCTGTACGGCGTGCAGCCCGGCGCCGTCACCGATCAGCTCTCGCGCCTGTCGAGCGGCCGCGTGATCTCGCGCGTGGTCGACGGCTACAAGCGCTACGACGTCGTGATGCGGCTGCCCGACCAGCTACGCACCACCGACAAGCTCGGCGATCTCCTGATCAGGACACCATCGGGCTGGATCCCCGCGCGCCAGATCGCCGACGTCAAGGAGACCGACGGGCCGAACCAGATCCTGCGGGAGAACGGCCGCCGGCGCATCGTCGTGCTCGCGAATTCCGACGGCAAGACCGACCTTGCCGAGATCGTGCGGCGCATCCGCAGCGAACTTGCGGCAACCAGTCTGCCGCCCGGCGTCACCGCGAGCCTTGAGGGCACCTTCCAGGCCCAGGAGGAAGCGAGCCAGAGGATCGGCATCCTTTCCATCATCTCGCTGGCGCTGATCTTCGCCATTCTCTACAGCCGCTACCGTTCCGCCATGCTCGCCCTGATCGTGATGGGCGGCGTGCCGCTCGCCCTGATCGGCGCGGTCGCAGCGCTGGCGCTGGCCGGCCAGCCGCTTTCCGTCGCCAGCATGGTCGGCTTCATCACGCTGGCCGGCATCGCAACGCGCAACGGCATCCTCAAGATCAGCCACTACATCAACCTTGCGCTACATGAGCGGATGGAGTTCGGACGCGATCTCGTCATCCGAGGCAGCCTCGAACGCATGACGCCGGTGCTGATGACCGCGCTGTCGGCGGGCCTTGCGCTGCTGCCGCTGTTGATCGCCGCCGACGAGCCGGGGAAGGAAATACTTCACCCCGTCGCGGTCACGATCTTCGGCGGCCTCGTCAGCGCAACCTTGCTCGACGCCCTGATCACGCCCGTGCTGTTCCTGATGTTCGGCCGCAAGCCGCTGATGCGGCTGATGCAGCGGAAGTCCGAGGAAGAGCTCGCAGGCCGCGCTGCCTCGCATTCCTATTAGCCAGTACACCCCGAAAGGAAGACACCCATGAAGTTCAGACATCTTGCCGTCGCCCTTGTCCTGCTGACCGCGTCGGCGGCTTATGCGCACAACCCGAAAAGCGCCCATGGGGGACGCATCGTCCTCGCCGGTGCTTTTCACGCAGAACTCGTCGTGAAGGACAAGGCGATCGAAGTCTTCCTCAGGGGCCATGATGACAAACCGATCGATCCAAAAGGTTTCAAGGGCGTCGCGATCCTCAATGTCGGCGGAAAGGCCGAACGCATCACGCTCGCGCCCTCGGAAAAGCAGGCGTTAAGCGGAACGGCAGCCGGCGCGCTTCCGGAGAATCCCAAAGGCGCGGTTCAATTCACCGCGCCCGACGGCACGACTTCGACCGCGCGGTTCGACTGATCGGCGCAGGGGCCGGCCCGAAACTCAGTGCACCGAGCCACGCTGCGTCTGCAATTCAAGCTTGAGCGGAGGCGGCGGGCAGCTTAAGCTTGCAGGCGTTCGGCACCGGGCGGCGGCTTGCCATCTCGGTCGGCGAGGATCGGAGCAGGCGCGCACATGGCGAAGGCCCTCGCGATGGACAAGCGTGGATCGTTGTCGGCATCCTCGCCCGAGCGCAAGACTCGCGTCTTCATCTCCTATTCCCGGAAGGACGCCGCGTTCGCCGATACGCTGGTCACGTCTCTCAATGCGCGCGGCTTCGAAGCATTTCTCGACAAGAAGGACATCCTGCCGGGCGAGCCGTGGAAGGAGCGGATCGGCGCGCTCATCCTCACCGCCGACGCGGTGATCTTCGTCGTCAGCCCGGATTCGATCGCCTCGAACATCTGCGCCTGGGAGATCGAAGAGGCGGGGCGGTTGCAAAAGAAGCTGCTTCCGGTGCTCCGCCGCGACGTGGACGACAGCAAGGTGCCGCCCGGCCTGTCGCGCCTCAACTACATCTTTATCCGGGAAAGCGACGATTTCGATACGGGCATCGCCACGCTCGACGGGGCGATCGACACCGACATTGCCTGGATCCGCCAGCATACCCGCATCAGCGAACTGACGCGCCGTTGGGAGGATGCCAACCGGCGCGACCGGGGCCTGCTGAGCGGCGAGGACATTCTCGAAGCCGAACGCTGGCGCGACAGTCGTCCGAGGGAAGCGCCACCGCCGACAGAAGCGCAGCTTGCGTATATCACCGCGAGCCGTCAGGCCGCCACGCGCCGTCAGCGCTATTTGATGGCCGGCTCGTCGGTCGCTGCGGCAATCGGCATCACGCTCGCAATTGTCGCCTATTTACAGCGGCAGAGTGCGCTCGAGAACGAAGCACGAGCGGTGAAGGAGCGCGATCAGGCGCTCACGACGCAGTCGCGCTTCCTTGCCGACCTTGCACATCAAAGGGCGGCTTCCGGCGACGAGGTGACCGCGATGCTGTTGTCGCTCGAAGCCTTGCCCGGCAAGCAGGGCGAACGGCCCTTCGTTCCGGAGGCGGAGGTCAGCCTCTACGCCGGAAGGTTTGGACGAGGCGAGCGGCTGCGGGAGATCGCAGTTCTCACCGGTCACAACGACGAGATCCAGCACGTCGCCTTCAGCCCGGATGGAGCGCGCATCGTCAGTGGCTCGCTCGATAAAACGGCCCGGCTTTGGAACGCGACCACGGGAGCATCGATTGCGGTCCTGAAAGGACATAACGGGAAGGTGGAGATCGCGGCCTTCAGCCAGGACAACAAGCGCATCGTTACCGCTTCCTCCGGTGCGCGGGCCCGCATCTGGGACGGCAAGACGGGCGCTCCGCTTGGTATCATCGATGAGTCCGTTGGGAGCGCTGCCTTTGTGGCAGACGGAACGAGGATCGTGACGACGTCCGAAGCGGGCGTGCGGCTGTGGAGTGCCGAAACCGCAAAGCCGATCGCGGTGCTGGAGAAACCCGGCGCATCGGCAACAGCCGCTGTCAGTCCGGACGGGCTGCGCATCGTCACCACCTCTGCGGGCGCGACGGCCCGGCTGTGGAACGCCGCGACCGCAGCCGAGATTGCTGTCCTCAAGCATGAGAGCAACCTCCGGAGCGTGAATTTCAATGCCAACGGAACCCGCCTGATCACGACGTCGGAAGACAAGACAGCGCAGATATGGGACGGCCGGACCGGCGCGAAGATCGGCACCTTCAGATATGATGGAGCGGAGGAAAACGTCTGGGCGGTCATCAGCCCGGATGGCAGCCGGCTTGTGACATCCGACAGCAGTGCGATCCTGTGGGATGTCAGTGGCCAGGCGAAGCTCGCTACGCTGAGCGGTCACGAGAATCCGATGAATGGCGCCGCCTTCAGCCCCGACGGCACGCGGCTCTTTACGAAATCGGTTGATGCCGTGCGCCTGTGGGACGCCAGGACCGGAATCGAAGTTCGCCCGCTCAAGGGGCATACCGGTCTGTTGATGGCCGCCGCCTTCAGCAACGACGGGAAACTCCTGATTACCGCATCCGAAGACAAGACGGCTCGCGTCTGGGATGCGAAGACGGGCGAGGAGATCACCGTCCTTGGGGAGCATGACGAACGCGTCTGGCTTGCCGAGTTCAGCCCGGACAATACCCGCATTGTCACCCAGTCCGGTGCAACGCTTCGTCTCTGGAGTATTCCGGCCGCGACGGGTGTCGTTGTCAGGCACGACGACGATGTGAACAGCGCAGCCTTCAGCCCTGACGGCAAGCGCATCCTCACTGCGTCCTCCGATGGAACAGCGCGCCTGTGGGACGCCAACACCGGAGCGCCGCTGGTTGTCGTCAGGCACGAGAAGGGCGTGAACAGCGCAGCTTTCAGCCACGACGGCAAACGCATCGTGACCGGTTCCAAGGACGGCACGGTGGGTGTCTGGGACAGTTCGAGCGGTTCGCCGATCGCATCGTTGAAGGCGAAGACGGAGGACAAATGGGTGGGGATCCAGTCGGTCGCATTCAGTCCTGACGGCGCACGGGTCGTTGCGAGCGGATATGGCAAGACGCGCCTCTGGGATATCGAGAAGAAGTCCGAGATCAACGTCATGGCGGGTGGAGATGCCGCGTTCACGCCTGACGGCCGGCAGATCATGTTGGTGACGGAGGACGGAATCGTGCGATTCCGGGATGCCGTCACCGCCGCCGAAACGGGCCTTCTGGAGACCAACGAGAATCCCATCAGCGCGTTCGCAAGCCCGGACGGTACCCGCATGGTCACCACGGCCGGATCGGAAACCGGCGATGCACGGGCAATCGTATGGGACATGCGAACCAAGACGAGGCTCGCGGTGGCCCGAAGCGAAAACGGGCAGCAGTTCGACAGCGCGGCATTCAGTCCGGACGGTTCGCGCATCCTGATCGCTTCCCAGGATCAGACGGCGCGCATCTGGGATGCGGCAACTGCGGTGCCCGTCGCGGTGCTGAGAATGCACCAGGGCGCCGTTCGCAGCGTCGCCTTCAGCCCGAACGGGACGCGGGTTGTAACCGCCTCGTCCGACAAGACGGCGCGCATCTCGCAGGTCTTTCTCAATACGAATGATCTGATCGAGCAGGCGAAGCAGGACGTCACGCGATGCCTGACCATTGACGAACGTCACCGGTTCTTTCTTCAGGGCGACCCCCCGGCATGGTGCATCGAGATGGAAAAATGGCCGTACGTGACGCCTGAATGGAAAACCTGGCTTGCGGCCAAGGTCGCCGGCAAGCCGCAGCCTGCGCCGGCGCAATAATTCCCGGTTCGCCAGACCGGGCACCTCAATCCATCATTCCGGGATTTCCGGCGAAATCAGCTCGAATGAACCGCCGCGAAAGCAGCCCGTCCGGGCAAGTCAATTCTGATTTTCAGAACAAATGTCAAGCCCCTTGCGTAAAAATAATCCTCTTGCCAATTTCGGTAAATCAGAATTATAACGGCGCCACCTCATCCCCGAGGAGGGGCGTTGGCCGTCGCCACCAAACGTCGGGATGGGATGCGGTGGACGCGCTTGTTCAGCAGACGACTGGGCAAGGGCGTACGGCGAAGTCGTGTGGTCCTGGCGCCGCGACGCTGGCGCTAAACCTTGCGGAACTTTCCGCGAGGCGATGGTGACAACAAGCCCGCTCACCAGGGAGAGCGCGATATAAGCCGTAAAGCCATTGCGCAGGGGATGTCGGAGTGTTCTCCGCTCACCTGTATGCTCGTGTGCACCTTTTTGTTGCGCAAGCACAGCACACGAGACCGCGGGTGCAGCGCGCACCCGGCATTCCCTGCTCCCTCTGTTTTGAAGAGGGACAACGAATTCGGAAAACTCGGATGCAAATTGTGTCGCGAGAACGCTGCCACATACTCACCCGTCATCCCCGCGAAAGCGGGGATCCAGTATTCCAGAGACATAAGTGATTGAATCGAGAGGCCGCGGCGTACTGGATCCCCGCTTTCGCGGGGATGACGGTCGATGAATGGGGCGCCGACCATCGGCAGCACACTAACGTTGTTCATCAAGTTACCACTCCAACCCGCTGATCTCTCGCTCTTTTTCCCCATCCATTCCACATCGCGGGAAACAAAATCACCTCCGTTGAGATCACCCGTCGCCGCCGCAATGATCGCAGCCGCACAACACGCTTCAAGCGAGGTTCGACATGGCCAAAATGCGCGCAATCGATGCCGCCGTCCGCATACTGGAAAAGGAAGGCGTGAGCATCGCCTTCGGCGTTCCCGGCGCCGCGATCAACCCGCTTTACTCCGCGCTGAAACTGCGCGGCTCAATCAAGCATATCCTGGCGCGTCATGTCGAAGGCGCTTCGCACATGGCCGAGGGATATACGCGCGCGAAGGCCGGCAATATCGGCGTCTGCATCGGCACGTCGGGGCCGGCCGGCACCGACATGATCACCGGGCTCTATTCGGCGATCGCGGATTCGATTCCGATCCTCTGCATCACCGGGCAGGCGCCGCGCGCGCGGCTCTACAAGGAAGACTTTCAGGCGATCGATATCGAGTCGATCGCCAAGCCGGTCACAAAATGGGCCGTCACCGTGCGCGAGCCGGGCCTGGTGCCGCGTGTGTTCAGCCAGGCCTTTCACATCATGCGCTCGGGACGCCCGGGGCCCGTGCTGATCGATCTGCCGCTCGACGTGCAACTCGCCGAAATCGAGTTCGACGATACGGCCTATGCGCCGCTGCCGGTCTACAGGCCTTCGGCCACGCGCGCGCAGGTCGAGCAGGCGCTCGCCATGCTGAACGCCGCCGAACGGCCGCTGATCGTGGCGGGCGGCGGCGTCATCAATGCCGATGCGTCCGATCTGCTGGTGACGTTCGCTGAAACCGTCAACGTGCCGGTGGTGCCGACCCTGATGGGGTGGGGCGCGATTCCCGACGATCATGCGCTGATGGCGGGCATGGTCGGCTTGCAGACCAGCCACCGCTACGCCAATGCGACGATGCTGCAATCCGATTTCGTGCTTGGCATCGGTAACCGCTGGGCCAACCGCCACACCGG
Organism: Bradyrhizobium lablabi; assembly: GCF_018129385.1. Taxonomy (GTDB): domain Bacteria; phylum Pseudomonadota; class Alphaproteobacteria; order Rhizobiales; family Xanthobacteraceae; genus Bradyrhizobium; species Bradyrhizobium lablabi_C. The sequence continues at coordinate 197,714 of NZ_JAFCLN010000004.1, read as the reverse complement.
TTCGGTCGAGACCTACACCAAGGGCCGAAAATTCGTGCATGTCGACATCGAGCCGACCCAGATCGGCCGCGTCTTCAATCCCGATCTCGGCATCGTCTCCGATGCCAAAGCTGCGCTCGAACTGTTCGTCTCGGTCGCGAAGGAATGGCGCAAGGCCGGCAAGCTGAAGGAGCGGCAGGCATGGCCGGCCTCGTGCCAGGACCGCAAGCGCACCATGCTCCGCCGAAGCAATTTCGACGACATCCCGATCAAGCCGCAGCGTGTCTATGCCGAGATGACAAAAGCGTTCGGCCGCGACACCTGTTACGTCAGCGTGATCGGCCTGTCGCAGATCGCCGGCGCGCAATTTCTCGGCGTGTACAAGCCGCGCAACTGGATCAATGCCGGGCAGGCGGGTCCGCTTGGCTGGACGCTGCCGGCCGCGCTCGGCGTGCGCGCTGCCGATCCTGACAGAGAGATCGTCGCGCTGTCGGGCGATTACGACTTCCAGTTCCTGATCGAAGAGCTCGCGGTCGGCGCGCAGTTCAGGCTGCCCTACATCCATGTGGTCGTGAACAATTCCTATCTCGGGCTCATTCGTCAGGCGCAGCGCGGCTTCGAGATGGACTACCAGGTCCAGCTCTCGTTCGAGAACATCAATGCGCCCGAGATCGGCGTCTACGGCGTCGACCATGTCGCAGTCGCCGAAGGTCTCGGCTGCAAGGCAATCCGCGTCACCGATCCCCATCGGGCGCAGGAAGCGTTCGCGACCGCGCGGCAATGGATGGCGGAACATCAGGTGCCTGTCGTGGTGGAGTTCATCCTCGAACGCGTCACCAACATCTCGATGGGCACCGAGATCGACAACATCATCGAGTTCGAGGAGGTCCTCGACCTGCCGCTCGATGAGGTGCCTGCCACCAAACCTGTCCTGCAGCCAGCCTGACGCATCGTCCGAAACAGGGGGATATCGACCCGTGCCAAAATTTGCCGCCAACCTCACCATGCTCTTTGGCGAGATGCCGTTCATCGACCGCTTTGCCGCGGCCAAGGCTGCCGGCTTTTCCGGTGTCGAATATTTGTTTCCCTATGATTTCGAAAAGCCCGCGCTGCGCGAGCAGTTGCAGCAGCACGGGCTGACGCAGGTCTTGCACAACCTGCCCGCCGGCAATTGGGCGGCGGGCGAGCGTGGCATCGCGATCCTGTCCGACAGGGTCGACGAATTCCGCGACGGCGTGCATCGCGCGATCGACTATGCGGCGGCGCTCGACTGCCATCAGGTCAATTGCCTGGTTGGGGTGGCGCCGGCGGGTGCCGACTCGGCCGAGCTCAACGACGTGCTGGTGAAGAATCTGCGCTATGCCGCGTCCGCCCTGGCGCGCGAGAAGATCCGGCTCCTGATCGAGCCGATCAACACCATCGATATCCCCGGCTTCTTCCTGAGCGGCAGCGAGCAGGCCGCCCAGCTCATCAGCGACGTCCGCTCGGACAATCTCTTCATCCAGTATGACATCTACCACATGCAGATCATGGAAGGCGACCTCGCGCGTGGTCTGCAAAAGCATCTCGGCCGCATCGCCCATGTCCAGCTCGCCGACAATCCCGGCCGCAACGAGCCCGGCACCGGCGAGATCAACTATCCTTTCCTGTTTCGTCATCTCGACGCGATCGGCTATCGTGGCTGGGTCGGATGCGAGTACAAACCGAAGACGACGACGGTCGACGGCCTCGGCTGGCATGCGGCGCAGATATTTGAAACGTGAGCACGTATTTCCGGACAGGTAGATCAATACGGTGTATTCAATGGCCTCGTGGTTCGAGACGCGCGGCGCTGCCGCGCTCCTCACCATGAGGGGTCTCAAACCTCATCCTGAGGAGCCACGCGTAGCGTGGCGTCTCGAAGGATGGAGCCGCAGAACAAAATCCAAAACGATTGGGGAAGAAACGAGATGATCGATATCGGTTTCATTGGCCTCGGCACCATGGGGCGCCCGATGGCCGTCCATTTGCTGAACGCGGGGCACAAGCTGTTTCTGCACGACGTCGCCACGATTGCGCCTGAACTGGTTGCCGCGGGCGGTGTCGTCTGCAAATCCGCCAAGCAGGTCGCGCAGGAAGCCGACGCCGTCATCGTGATGGTGCCGGATACGCCGCATGTGGAAGCTGTGCTGTTCGGCAAGGACGGCGTGGCCGAGGGAATCTCCAAGGGCAAGATCGTCACCGACATGAGCTCGATCTCGCCGCTGGCCACCAAGGAATTCGCGAAGAAGATCGAGGCGCTGGGTGCCGACTATCTGGACGCGCCGGTGTCCGGCGGCGAGGTCGGCGCCAAGGCGGCGAGCCTCACCATCATGGTGGGCGGGCCTGAGCGTGCGTTCGCGACCATGAAGCCGATTTTCGACAAGATGGGAAAGAACATCACCCTCGTCGGCGGCAACGGCGACGGCCAGACCACCAAGGTCGCCAACCAGATCATCGTCGCGCTGACCATCGAGGCGGTCAGCGAAGCCTTGCTGTTCGCGTCAAAGGCCGGCGCCAATCCGACCCTGGTGCGGCAGGCGCTGATGGGCGGTTTCGCGTCATCGAGAATCCTGGAGGTGCATGGCGAGCGCATGCTGAAGCGGAATTTCGATCCCGGCTTCCGCATCGAGCTGCATCAGAAGGATCTCAATCTCGCGCTCGAAGGCGCGCGTGCGCTCGGCCTCTCGCTGCCGAGCACGGCGATCGCGCAGCAATTGTTCTCTTCGTGCGCCGCGCATGGCGGACGCGCCTGGGATCATTCGGCGATGGTGCGGGCGCTGGAGATGATGGCGGACCACGAGATCGGCAACGCCTGACGTTCATCGCATGTTCATCGCAAGCAAGGGAACCCGCTTCCCTTGCTTGACTTTCCCGCAACTGGAACCGGAACTGCTCACCACCCCGGCGGTTGAAGAAAGCATCTTCAAACCGCTGGAGGACGATACGATGAAGACCCGTCTTGCTGTTTCGCTTGTCGCCGCGTCGTTGATGACGTCGGGCGCGGCGTTCGCACAATCCACCACCGTCGATGGCGCCAACACCGGCGCGCATGTCGGTGCACAGGTTGGTGGCCCGGTCGGCGAAGTCGTCGGCGGCACCGTCGGTGCGGCCGTTGGCCTTGGCCTAGAGATTCCGAATGCGGTGATCGGCGCCGTTCCGCGCGAGCGCTCCGTGGTGGTGCATGAGCGTGTCGTCGTCGGTGAGCCGCTGCCGGAAGCCGTTGAGCTGCGGCCGGTGCCGAGCCACACCGAGTATCGCTATGCGGTCGTCAATGATCGCCGGGTGATCGTGGAGCCGCGCACGCGCCGGGTGATCAAGATCATCGACTAATGCGTGTCCGAGCACGCGCAGCGAACTATCGAAATGAAAGACCCCGCGGGCGCTCGGCTCGCGGGGATTCTATTGGGAGGCCTGCGTCCGCGTCCGCTTGATCATCCAGTCGAGCGCTGCCGCGACAGCCAGTCCGACACAGACCGTGGATGCGTCGACGACAAAATCCATCCACCGCGCATGCCGTCCCGGCGCCCAGAATTGCATGATCTCGATGGCGCCGGTCATTGCCACCGCGATGAAAGCGGTGAGCAGGCGGTTGCGTGTATAGGCAAGGCCGAAGGCGAGACCGACCAGCACGAAGGCGAGGGCGTGCTCGCCGCTCTGGCCGAGATCGGCATGCGGCCGGTAGCGCGGCGGCCCCAGCGTTGCAAAGGCGACAGCGGCGGCCAGCAGCCAGGCCAAGAGGCGGAGGAAGATCGTCATCGCCTTCGCATAACACAGATACGAGACCTGTATTCCGCAACTGCGAAGGGGCCGATCGCTATGGTTAATGCCCGAATCTTGGGCGTCAGAACGGCTGCCGAACGCCCATGCCGCGCATGAAATTCTCCCGGATCTGGACGGGATCGCGCTTGGTGGTTCCGGTTCCCGGCTTGTCGTCGATGCGCACGCCGATCAGCGTTGGACCGTCAGAGGTAAGCGATTGATCGATTAGCCGCTCGAAATCCTCCTCATCCGCTGCCCAGGTGCTGTTGGAGAGGCCGCTGGCCTGCGCAATCGCAACCAGATCGGCCGTGGTGGCGGCCGGCGTCGGCTGCGCGCCGGTGATCTGGTAGATGCCGTTGTCCATGATCACCATGGTGAGATTCCTGGGCGCCAGCGTCGCGATGGTCGAGAGCGTGCCGAGCTGCATCAGGAGCGAGCCGTCGCCCTCGAGCGCGAACACGCGTCGCTTCGGCTGTGCCAGCGCAACCCCGAGCGCGATCGGGAAGGCAAGGCCCATGCTGCCGAGCATGTACCAGTTCTGCGGGCGGTGGCCGGCGGCCCACAGATCGAAATTGGTATTGCCGATGCCGCCGATGACGGCTTCCTCGTTCCTCAGCCTTGCGACCAGGCGCGAGGTGAGATCGAAGCGGTTCATCACCTTGGTGTTGCGGGCAGGGGTGCTCGTCATGGGCGCGCTCACTTGTCAAAAACCTTGCCGCCGGTCAGCAGCGGCGAGAGGATCAGCGCTACCGGCGCCTGGGTGGTGACGGCCTGCTTGATCGAGCGGTCGACGACGAATTCGAGTTCGTCCAGCCGCGTGCAGGTGTGGTGCTCCATCGCGAGCGAATCCAGCACCGGGCGCATGGTGCGGCAGACCAGCGATTGGCCGAGATTGAATTCGCCGAGCGTGCCGCGCTCGGACACGAACATGATCAGCGGGATCTGGGACGGCACGACCAGCGAAGCCAGCACGTTGGCGAGCGTCGCAAAGCCCGATGTCTGCATCAGCACCGCGCCCTTCAGGCCGCCCATCCAGGCGCCGGAGACGATGCCGACCGCCTCTTCCTCGCGCGCGGTGGGGAAGGTCGTGAAAAAGGGATCGGCGTGCAGGCTCTTGATCAGGCCAGTCAGCACGCGGTCGGGTACATAGGGGATCAGGCGGACGTCATTGCGCTTGAGCGTTTGCAGCACCACCTCGGGCCAGCTCTGGGGCGAGGTTCTCTCCTCCGCAACCGCCATTGTCGTCTCCCTGTGTCGCGACGTCGTCTGCATGCGGCCGCGCTAAGGGCTGCAACTTGACGGGACCGGCGGGATTGTCAACATGGCTGACCGTTACCGTGATCTGCATTCGGCGGCGTACTCCAGTCGCGCCGTCATGCGATCATGGCGATAATGAAGACATCGGGGAGGGATGCCATGGGAAGCTGGTTCCGGACGGCTGCGCTTGCGGCTCTCATCGCAGCGGCTGCGAGCGCCGCGCAGGCGCAATTCCCGGACAAGCCCGTTCGTATCTTCGTGCCCTATCCGGCCGGCGGCGGCGTCGATGTTCTCACCCGCACCCTCGGTGAGGTCGTGTCGAAGCAATGGGGCCAGCAAGTGGTCGTCGAAAACCGCCCCGGCGCAGGTGGGTTGATCGCCTCCCAGGCGCTGGTGACTTCGCAGCCCGACGGCTACACGCTGATCATGGTGGCCAGCGGTCACGCTACCAATCCATTCCTCTACGCGAAGCTGCCTTACGACACTTTCAAGGACTTCACGCCGATCACGCTGCTGGCATCCTCGCCCAACGTGCTGCTGGTCCGTGCGGACTCACCATACAAGTCGGTCGCGGATGTGATTGCGGCGGCCAAGGCGAAACCGGGGAGCCTGTCCTTCGCTCATGCCGGCAACGGCACCTCGACCCATCTGGCCGGCGAACTGCTCAAGAGCCTCGCCAAGGTCGATATCGCCGCGATCCCGTACAAGGGCGGCGCGCCCGCGATGAACGATCTGATCGGTGGACAAATCCCGATGTCGTTCAACAATGGCCCGGAGTCGGTCGGCCAGCTTCAGGCCGGCGCCGTCCGCGCGCTGGCGGTGACCACGGCCGCGCGGGCGCCGTTCCTGCCCGATGTGCCGGCGATGTCGGAGACCGTGCCGGGCTACGACACCGAAGTGTGGTGGGGGCTGCTCGGGCCGGCCAACATGCCGGCCGATATCGTGGCAAAGCTCGCCGGCGATTTCATCGCGGCGCTCAACACCGATTCAGTGAAGGAGCGGCTGAAGAAACTCGGCGCACAGCCGATCGCCGGCTCGCCGCGCCAGTTCACCGAAAAGATTCATGCCGACTACGAAAAATGGGGGCCGATCATCAAGGCTTCCGGCATGAAGCCGGAGTAGGGCAAATCTGATGATCCCCGTTTGCCAGCCGCCGCGTGGACGCCGAATCAGGCGGCGCAGCACAATGTCCTCGCGACCCATCCCGCAAAACTCTACGAATTTCCCAACTGAAAGAAGAATATGTCGGTCAACAACAAGCGCGTCTTCTACGTCAAATATCTCGCCCACGACATCTACACCGAAATCCTCAAAGCGCGCCCCGACGTGCGGCTCGACCGGCTCGAGAACGAAAGCCCGGCCGAGATCTTTTCGCCGATTCTGTCGGCGGCGCATGCCTACCAGATCGGCGCGGCGCGCGACGAGCTGGCGCGGCATTTCCATGTCGACAAGGATCTCTTGAAGCGGACGCCGAACCTGCTGATCGTCTCAAGCAACGGCGCCGGCTTCGATCCCGTCGATGTCGACGCCTGTACGGAAGCCGGCGTCGTCGTCGTCAACCAGTCCGGCGGCAACGCCAATTCGGTCGCCGAGCATGCGCTCGGCATGATGATCACGCTGTCGAAGCGCATCCTCGAATCCGACCGGGCGCTGCGCCGTGAGCGCAACGTCAACCGCAATTCGCTGATCGGCAACGAGGTCAAGGACAAGACCGTCGGCATCATCGGCATCGGCAATGTCGGCCGCCGCATCGCCGAGCTCTGCAAGGGCCTTCTGCACATGAAGGTTCTCGCCTATGACCCCTATTTGTCCGCGGAAGAGATCGCGGCGCGAGGCGGAGAGAAGGTCGAGCTCGACGATCTCCTGCGGGCTTCCGACTTCGTGTCGATCTCCTGTCCTCTCAACAAGGGCAGCCGCCGCATGATTGGGGCGCGCGAATTTGCACTGATGCAGCCGCACGCCTTCTTCGTCACGACCGCGCGCGGCTTCATCCACGACGAGGAAGCGCTTTATGAAGTGCTGAAGCAAAAGCGCATCGCCGGCGCCGGGCTCGACGTCTGGGACAAGGAGCCGCCGCCGCCCGAGCATCCGCTGCTGCAATTCGACAACGTGCTGGCAAGCCCGCACACCGCAGGCGTGACGCGAGAGGCACGGATCAATATGGGCCGGATCGCCGCCGAGCAGTTGCTGGACGCGCTCGACGGCAAACGACCGCCGCGCATCGTCAATCCGGAGGTATGGCCCGACTACGCCAAGCGGTTCGAGCGCACGTTCGGCTTCACGCCGAAATAGCGATGCACGGCCTGGCCGCGAAACGATACAGGCGGCTCACTTGGTGTGTGTATCGCCGTTGGACTTGGCGACCGGACTTTCCTTTGGCGTTTCCTTGAAGCCGGAAAACAGCGTTTCCGACAGCACCGCGACCTCGGTCCGGTTCCTTGCCTTGAGCTTTCTCATGATGTGGCGAAGGTGCACCTTGACGGTGTGCTCGCTCATCTTGAGTTCATAGGCAATCTGCTTGTTGGCCTTGCCGTGGCGGATCTCCTCGACGACTTTCATCTGCCGCTCTGTCAGCAGGGCGCTGTTCCTGACGCCCATCAACGGTTCATCGTCGCCAGGCACGAAACTGCTGGCAGGGATGAATACGCCGCCAGCCTTGACGAGGCGCAGGGCTTCCACGGCGACGTTGAAGCTCAGGCTGGTCGGAATGTAGCCGCGCACGCCGCTCTTGAGAATGCGAACGATGTGATTGAGATCATCCGTATCGGAGACGATCACCACCGGATTTGCCACGGCGTTGGTCTTGAGAAGCTCCAGGTCGGCCGTGCTCGATTCGTTGATGGCATCGATGACGACGATGATCACGGCGTCGAACGTGCTCTGATTTCTTGAACCCAGCCATTCGGCGATGCTCGAGAAGGAGAGGACGTCGTGATCGACATAGGCGGTCTGGAGACAAAGAGCGAGGCAATCCCGGAAGACGGTGCGACGGTGGATGATGACGATGCCGGGCTTTTTCAACTCCTTCGATGACGGCTCTTCCTCGTCGCCGTTGTGCGAGGCCTGTAGTCCGAGGATGTCCTCGTCGGCCTTGATGTCATTGCCATTGCCGGCCGTTGTGCCGCGAGCCTCATGAGGTCTCGATGGGTTCAAACTCACCGAGGCAGGGGGCGAGTGCAATACTCGCTGGTCCTGCAAGCTGCTCGAGGACCTGCTCAAGGTCCGGGTCACTTCAATGCGCGAATTCAAATGCGATATAGTACGCATAACGAAACTCCCAATTCCAATTGGAGTAGCGCAAATAACCTTTCTCGTTATTATGGGCACCGGATTGTTGATGCACCGTTACCCATCGCGTTGATGGACCACTACTGTGTCGTGACGATGAACACACTACTGCTTGCTCGACTCTTACGCAATACGGTGCGCTGCGTGCGCTCGGCGATACAATTTCGTCGCAGGAATTCGCCGAATGCGGCTTCACTGCGCCGTTTTGTAGTCAGGTTGAAAGCATGATTTTGTTCATTGGGAACCGTCATGCGTCAATTTGACCGCGCGGCGCAACATGCGCATCGAAAAATTGATTCCATGCCGCGATGACGTCCTCACGTTGTGAGAATGCTTTCAACGGCTCATCTTCAAGTTTATTCGGCCATCGCTCCAGATTCGCAAGGCCGACACCTTCCGCGAGCGTCTGCGTCCCGAACAGGATCGTGCTGAACGCTGCTGCGTTTTGGCACCCGAGTTCGAAATCGCGATTGCGGTCCGTGCTGAGCAGCAGCAGTTGCTCGGCCATCGCCTCCGAGTTCATCTCGGTGAGATCTTCCCATGCGCGGCACTGCACAAGGCACAGCGAGTCTCCGGATATCCTGCTGCTTTCGAGTCTTGCAATAATGCTGATCAGCATGACCAGGAAGCCGATGATATACGGATCGGACCACGCGACGTCAGATATTCCGCCGAGACGGTGGCGGCTGCCGTCGACGATCGGCGAAAGCGCGGCAACGGCCGCCTTGCGGGCCTTGCGCGTCCTGGACAGCTCTAACGCCCATTGCCACATGACGGCACCTCATGCCGTTGGCCTTGTCGAGGCACGCTCGACGGTTGCTCCTGCCTTGCCCGCCGGATTTCCCGATCGTATATTTGCGACTGTGCGTGCTCCAGAAGTTAACGCCGGTGCACGACGTGCACGGCAACGACGCGTCCTTTGCCGTCAGGACGGTACCGCAACATGGTGTCCAGCCGCCTTCCTCCCAAACCCGATTTCGATGCGATTGCGGCGTCCGCGCCTTCGACGGCCGACCGGCGCACGCAAATCCTGGCGCTGATCGGCAATCTCGTTTCAAGCTGGTCCAACAACGAGAGCATGTTCATCTACGTCCTCATGATCCTGCTGCGGACGAGCCAGGAATCGGCGGCACTCACCTTCGCGACTCTCAACACGACGCGCGCGCGGCTTGATCTGATACAGCGGCTCGCGAAGATCACGATCAGGGACAAGAGCCTCGACAAGGCTCTTGCCAAGATCATCGAACGCTTCAACGAGTCGACCGCGGTCCGCAACGAGTTCAACCATTGCATGTACATCGTCGACGCCAGCGGACAGATCACCCATACTCAATCGATGCGGATCGTTCAAACCAGGGACAGCCTGCAATTCGGCGAAATGAAGCCTATGGACGCGGCTCGGCTGAGGAGCATGGTCAAGACCACAAAGGACATGACCCGCATCAACCGCGACATCTGGGAATTTCTGCCCCGTCTCGAAAGCCACCTGCGTTCGACCGAGAAACCTCCTTCCTGAACGCCTCGCGGGAGGCGATGCACAGCGAAGTTTTCCTCCAGCCAACGAGGTTCTGGTGGACAACTTGGACGTGCGTAGTGAACTTTTCCTTCGCCGCGCTATTATCTGTAACGGGACAATATTTGCACAATTGCAGCGATGCTGCACTATCCGAACGGATAGGCGCCGTCACTCGAACGGCTAGTCCTCCCTTTGTTATACCTCGTTCGAGTTATGGCTCTCGGCCGACGGGCGCCATTGCGCTCGTCGATCGAGCGACGCGCGAGGCCGGCGCAACTAGCCGAATAACTCCACCGCGCTATGCCGCGATGAAGCACCATCCCCGAATGTGCGGCTAGTCCATTGTTAACTCATGAGCAACCTTAACGCTGCGAAGTCTCGTAAAAACTTACGAGGGGATCGCAGTCGGTAGTCCCGACGTTAACCGCATCGTTATGCATCGGTCATCGCAGACGTAGAAGATCAGCGATCTCCGAGGCGGCGCGATGCTCCTACCCAACGGGAGTGCATCATGTCGAGTTACAAGCCGCGCCGTAAGGATCCGGACCAGGATCAGGACCAGAAGCAAGATCAGGATCAAGACCAGAAGCAAGCCAATCTTCAGGCACAGCTTCAGGGCCAGGGCCAGGGTCAGGGCCAGGCGCAAGCCCAGGCTCAGCTCGCCGTTCAGTCGCTCGACTCCAAGAGCGAGAACGACAACGAAAACGACAACGACAACAAGAACAGCAACGACAACAAGAACAGCAACGAGAACGAGGTCGAGAACAAGGTCGACAACACCGTCGACAACAAGGTCGACAACGACATCGACAACAGTGTCGAGAACAAGGTCGAGAATACCGTCGACACCAAGGTCAATGTGGACGTCAACATCGACCTCGACCTCAAGGCCGACGGACTGAGCAGCCCGGTCATCGATCTTTCGGATCTCAGCTGCGTTACCGGCTCGATCATCATGCCGGACGTGGTGAACCAGAAGCTCGACGGTGACGGCAACCAGTTCAACATCGATCAGGTCAACAATCTGGTCGACAACGACTTCTCGCTGGCGAATCTGTCGTATGACGGCAAGGGCGGCGACGTGAAGTTCGACGCCAAGGCCGAAGGCGGCGACGTCAAGCTCGACGCGAGGATGGAAGACGTTATCGGCGACTCGGCGACCGGCGTCCACGCGACCGCCGACGCGATCATCGACCAGTCCGCGTTCAACCAGACCATCACTCAGGGTGCGAACATCCAGTTCAACAGCATCGAAATGAGCGTGGCCGGAAACGACTTCGCGGACGACCACAGTCTAGGCTAACGACCAGTTCAACCCGCGCGGCCTTCGCGCCGCGCGGGTCTCTTTTGCTCCGCGACAAAAATCATTTCATACGGCCCGTACGTAAATTCGTAATCGAGCCTGGCCAGGGGAGGCTCCTATGGTACCCGGCGGCTTAACTGAGTCGATTTGGCATTTTGCTGGCCATTTCAAGATCATCCACGACATCGCGAGAGACCGGATCGAGTACGATCCGTCGGCATTCGGTAATCGGCCGGACGACTACACGACGCCGCGCCCCGAGTACGTCTACGCGCCCGATATTGACGACCTCGAGATTCGCGGGACTCCGGCGCCGCAGCTTCCGCTGCTGGATGCATTGCAGGCCGCGCATCTTCTTCCGATCAGGCTGCGACTGACGCCGGACTCCGAGTCCGAATTCGAGCCTCACCTGCGATCACCCGGCGGTCCGCTCCGTCCCAGCGGCGGAGGCGGCGGCGGCGGCGGTGGGCATGACAAGATGATATCGGTCACGTACCAACCCGGCGGCGAGCAAACCCAGCTCGAGATCAATCAATACAATCTCCTGTCAGACAATGATGTGCTGCTGCAAGGGTACGGCGCGGAGCCGGCGATCGATGGCAATATCGCGCAGCTCTCGGTGCATGCGGACGCCGTCCTGCGCGAGATGGCGGACAACGCCAACGACGCCATTCCCGTCGAGTGGTGGATTCCTCAGAGCGGCCAGGGCGTCGTCGAATTCCTTCAGACTTCGGATCCCGAGCGTGACGGCACTCCGTCGCCTCATTCGGTCGACGCCGGCTACTACCTGAACGGCGTGCTCCAGGAGCCGGCACCGGATACGCCCTTGCCGACGCTGGAGCTCTACGAGAAGCCGGATTTCGGCAACGGTGTCGGGCAGTGGACCGAAGCCGGGGCCAACACCAGCCTCAACGCTGCCCTGATCGTCGATCTGACGGAAACTGGCCAGCGCATGATCGTGATGGGCGACTATTTCAGCACCAACGCGATCTTCCAGACCAATTCGCTCATCGACAAGGACCACATCGATGCGGGCGGCGGCGCCGGGCCGGCAGTCGCTTCAGGCAACAATACGACCGATAACATCGCCGATTTCATCGAACATCCCGGGATCTACGCGGAGGTTTCGGCGAAGTTCGGGGGATGGCACTGGAATGTCGATGTGGTGAACGGGGACTACTACAGCGTCCATACCGTGACGCAAACCAACATGCTGATGGACGACGATGTGGTCGTGCAAGCGAGCTCCGATGCCCACTATGAGCTGGTCGCCGGCGGCAACGGACAGGTCAACCTGACGGAAATATTCGACGGCGATGTCCACTATGATCTGATCATCGTGGCAGGCGGCTATCACGGCATGAACGTGATCTTCCAGAACAACATCCTGCTCGACAACGACCAGGTTCAGCAGCTTGCCGACGGGTTCAATTCATCCCATGACGTCAGCTCCGGCGACAACCAGCTCGTCAATTCTGCAACGATCGAGACCTTCGGCGGCGACAATTTCGAAGCGATGAACGGCAATACGCAGGCCCTTGTCGCCGCGATCGGTAGCGGCCAGACCAGCCTCGATCCTGCGCTCGGCAAGCTTCTGGCCGGACCGGATGGCGTCATCAACGTGCTCTATATCACCGGCGACTACTACGACGTCAACGCGATCTGGCAGACCAACGTCACCTCCGATGTCGACGTCATGCTACAGCTTCTTGGCAAGCCTGCCGACGGAGCATCGATTGATCCCGACGATCCGGGAACCCAATCGGCATCGGCCGGCAATAACAAGTTGATCAACGAGGCCGTCATCGTCGATGTCGGTGCGACCGACACTTACGTGAACGGCGAAGTGTACACCGACACCATCCTTGTTCAGGCAAACCTGCTGCCGAGCGGCATGGACAAGGCCGTCAACGGCGACACCGACACGCTGATCACGGAGCTGGTCGCTTTCGTCGACGAGACCCAGAACCAGGAACAGACCATTCAGCCGGTGCAGACCCAGCCGCACGACGACGCGGTTGCGAACGTCATGCACTAGAGCTTGATCCGGAAAAGTGGATACCGGTTTTCCGAGAAGATCACGCTCCAACAAAAAGACAGGGCGGGGGGACGACTCGAGGAAAGTCATCCCGCTCCAGGCGGCCGGAAGGATTGGAAGGGGGCCCGCAAAGGGGCCGCAGCGTTGCTGAGGAGGCTGGCGAATGGCACGGGGCGAGGGCGAGGTTGACGGAACGGCCGACGTTCCAGCGCAATCGACGGAGGAGGACTTCGTCAGCTTCCAGACGGCGAATGTCGTTTCGTTTTCGCCAAAGCAGGCAGCGCAGGGCAGCGGCGCAGCCGTTGCGGCGGGCCGTCCGGGCCCGGCCGGCGTCCAAGGCACAAGCGCGCTCGTGATCGAGCTTGAGCGGGCCGTCGCCGCCGTGCAGGCCCTCGCTAAACCCGAAGCGAAGCCGCAAGTCGGTCCGGAAGCGACAGCAACGCCCCAGCCAACACCGCCGCCTCCGCGAGCCGAGGCGCGGCCACCGTCAGGTCAGGCGTCCGTCTCCAACGGCGCGTCGCTGCCTGCGATAGCGAACGGGCATGGCGGCGGCTCGGGCGCCCCCAATGGTGGCGGCGGTGGCGGCGGAGGAGGTGGCGGCGGCTCCACGCCCCTGCATCGGCGATCCAGCGAAGCCGAGTTTCGCGACGTGCTTGGCAAGGGCCTCGCCGGCGTGCGGCGGAACCTCGTGACCGTCGGCATCTTCTCGATCGTGGTCAACCTGCTGGTGCTGGCGATCCCGGTCTACCTGTTCAACATGTCGGACCGCGTGTTGACGAGCCGCAGCACCGACACGCTGGTAATGCTCACGATGATCGTGGTGGCCGCGATTGCGGCCCACGCGCTGATGGACGTGATGCGCCGGATCATCCTGATGCGCGTGGCGGTCGAGACCGAGGCCCGGCTGGGCGGCCCGGTGCTGAGCGCCGCGGCGAAGGCTGCGCAGGGCGGATCGAGCCGGGAATTCCAGACACTTGCCGATCTACAGCACCTGCGTGCGTTCATCACCGGCCCGGTTCTGCTCACGATGTTCGACTCTCCCGTGGCGCCGATCTATTTCGCGGTCGTATTCCTCATCCATCCGCATCTCGGGCTAATCGTGCTGTCGTCCGGCGTGGTGCTGATGGGGGTAGCCCTGCTCAACCAGAAGATCACGGCGATTCCGTTCACCAGGGCGAACGCCTACGGCACGCGCGCCAATCTCCAGGCGGAAGCCATGGCACGCAATGCCCAGGTCATCAATGCCATGGGAATGATCCCCGAAGGCGTCGTGGTCTGGGGCCGCGAGACCGTGGAATCGCTGAAGGCGCAGGTTGCCGGGCAAGACCTCAACATCATGATGACGGGCGTGTCCAAGTTCCTGCGCCTGTGCACCCAGATCGCGATCCTCGGCTGGGGCGCGTGGCTCGCGCTGGAAAATCAATTGACCAGCGGCATGATCATCGCGGCCTCGATCGTGGCAAGCCGCGCGCTTGCGCCGCTCGAGGGCACCATCGAAGGCTGGCGCAACTTCGTCCAGGCGCGCTCCGCCTACGGGCGGATCAAGGCCCTGCTACAGAGCTCGCCGCTGAATCTCGATCGGCTGCGCCTGCCGCGCCCGCAGGGCCATCTCAGCGTCGAGCGCGTGCTGTACGTTCCGCCGCCGACCAAGAAGGTCATCCTCAACGGCATCACCTTCCAGCTACAGCCCGGCGAGTCGATGGCCATCGTCGGGGATTCCGGCACCGGCAAGACCATGCTGGCGCGCATGCTGGTCGGCTCGATCATCCCGACGGCCGGCAACGTTCGCCTCGACATGATGGATCTGCGGAACTGGGACGCGCGGCAGTTCGGCGAGAACACCGGCTATTTGCCCCAGGACGTTCAGCTCTTCCCGGCATCGATCAAGGCCAATATCGCGCGGATGCGCGACGATGCGCGCGATGCGGATATTTTCGACGCGGCCGAACTTGCCGACGTGCACGAGATGATCTCGAGCTTCCCGCAAGGCTATGAGACCGTCGTCGGCATGGATGGCAGCCCGCTGTCCGGCGGCCAGCGGCAGCGGATCGGACTGGCGCGCGCATTCTTCGGCAATCCGCGCCTGATGGTTCTCGACGAGCCCAATTCCAACCTCGACGCCAACGGCGAGCGCGCGCTGGCGCGGGCGCTGCTTCGTGCCAAGGAAAGGAAGATCACCGTCGTCACCGTCACGCAGCGCGCGGCGCTGCTGCGCAGCGTCGACAAGATCATGATCATGCAGAACGGCGCGGTGCAGGCCTTCGGCGATCGCGAAGAGATCATTCCGCTCATTAGCGGCAAGAAGCCGAACGGGTCCGGCGGACCGCCCGTGCTCAATTCGTGAGGATACGCCATGGCGCGCTCGAAAGCGGTTTCCCGGAACGTCGAGGTCGAGGCGACCTGGTATGATTCGCTGCCGCGCTCGACCAAAATCCCGACCATCGCCGGGGCCCTCATCATGGGCGTCACGGTGGCGGGCTTCGGCGTATGGGGCAACATGGCGCCGATCGCGGGCGCCGTCGTTGCGTCAGGTGTATTCGTCGCCACCGGCCAGAACAAGATCGTCCAGCATCTGGAAGGCGGCGTTATCCGCGCCATTCACGTACGCGAGGGCGACACCGTCGAGCAGGGGCAGTTGCTGGTCCTGCTCGATGAAACGGCGCCGCGCGCGGAGTTGCGGCGCCTGTTCCTGCGGCGCATACGGCTCACGGCGATCGATTCACGCCTGCAGACCGAGATGCGGGAGGAGCCCGAGGTCAAGTTTCCCGATGAGATCGAACAGTACACGGATCGGGAGGTCGCGGAGATCCTGGAAAGCCAGCGAATGGCGTTCACCGCCCGCAGGAACAACGTGAACAGCGACATCGCCGGGATCAACGAGAGCATCAACGCGCTCAACGAGCGCATTCAGGGCTCGAGGGTCCAGCTCGACGCGGTCAAACGGCAGATCGTGCTGCTCGACGACGAGATCGCCACCAAGGCTTACCTGCTACAGACCGGACTGGTTCGCAAACCGGAACTGCTGGTGCTCCAGCGAACCAAGGCCAACCTCGAGGGCGAGCTGGGCCGCATCCTCGGCGATATCGGTGACGCCAGGGATCGCATCGCGCGGGCCAACGAGCAGATCAACGGCGTGCGGAAGACGGCGATCAAGGCCGCCGTGGACCAGATGCATGAGGTGCGCGGCGAACTGGCCGACGTCCGCGAGCGGATGTCGGCCGCCAAGGGCGTGCTCGACCGCATCCGCATCACGGCTCCCGTCCGCGGCGTCGTCGTCAAGCTGCGCTATCACACCGAGGGCGGCGTGATCGAGGCCAGCAAGAACATCATGGAAATCCTGCCGCTCCAGGAGGAGCTGATCATCGAGGCGCGGGTGCGCCCGCAGGACATCGATAGCGTCAAATACGGTCAGCACGCCATGGTGCGCCTGACCGCGCTCAACCAGCGCATCACGCCGATGGTGTCGGGCGACGTGATCTATCTTTCGGCGGATACGCTGGCGGACGAGCGCAAGTCGCAGCAGACCGGGCCGACCGACATCTACATCATCCGCGTCAAGCTCAACAGCGCCGAGGCGATGGCCGTTCCGAACTTCCACCCGACGCCCGGTATGCCGGCGGAGGTCTACATCAAGACGTCCGAGCGGACATTCTTCCAATATGTCGTGCGGCCGATCCACGACAGCATGATGCGGGCGTTCCGCGAGCGATGAGCAACCTGACGAGGGAGTGAAGCTGTGCGTGTCGAAGTCATAGAGACGATGCCGTCGTTCGAACGGCTCGAGCAGGATTGGAACGCCGTCTATGACGCCGATCCCGACGCGCAGTTGTTCATGTCGCACAGGTGGCTTGCCGGCTGGCTCGCATGGCTGTCCGGCCCGTGGTTCATCCTGGCGGCGAAGGCGAGCGAGGCGCCGGATGCGCCCTATGTCGCCTTTCTGCCCTTGCGGATCTCGGTCAAGACGTCGGAAATCCCGTTTCACAACGAACTGAACATGGCGGGCAATTTTGCCGCCGACTACACCGGCATCCTCTGCCGGCCCGGCTTCGAGCCGCAGGCGATACCGGCCTTTGCGCGGCAGCTAAAGCAGATGAACTGGGCGCGCTTCAATCTCGAGAACGCCCGCATCTCCGAGACGCGCTACCGCCTCCTGATGGCGCATTTTCCAAAAGCGAATTTCCAGATCAGCCAGGTCAGCCGCGTCGGCAAGGTCGACAGCATCGACAATGCGCTGTGTCCCTTTGCTGCGCTGCCGCCGGACTGGAACGCCTATCTCGACGGTCTTTCCGCCAATACCAGGCAGAAGATCAGGCGTCTGCTGAAGCAGCTCGAGGCCTCGGGCGAATACCGGATCACGGTGGCCACGCCGGAGACGATCGAGCGCGACCTCGATACCCTGCTGCGCTTCTGGGAGATCAAGTGGACGCCGCGCAAAGGCGATCTCGTGCACACGCTGGTCCGCTCCAACCGGGCGATGCTGACGCGCAGCTTCAAGTCGGACCTGCTTTACCTGCCGACGCTCTGGCACGGCGACCGCCCGCTCGCTGCCCTCGCCACGCTGGTCGACCGGCGCAAGCGCGCCTTCCTGTTTTACATGACCGGGCGCGACGAAACCTATGACGGGCCGCCGCCCGGCGTGATCCTGCATGCGCACAGCATCCGCTACGCGATCGAGAACGGCTTTACCGAGTATGACTTCCTGCGCGGCAACGAGCCCTACAAATACTCTTTCGGCGTGAAGGAGCGGCGCATCCGCTGCACCGTGATCGGCACCAAGAACGGCCGCAATATCGGCGGAAAAATCGATCGCCGCACGGTTGCCGCGGCGCTGAAGGAGGCGACCGAGCTTCATCAGGCGCGCAAGCTGGCGCAGGCCGAACGCGGCTACCGGCAGATTCTCGAGGTCGAGCCCGGCAATGCGGATGCCATCCATCGGCTCGGCCAATTGCTGACCACGAACGGCAACCACACGGCGGCGCGGCGGATGTTCAAGACGCTCACAAGCGTCCGGCCCGACGCCTACAAGGGCTGGCTGTGCCTCGCGCAGTCCTGCGAGGCGCTCAGCCAGCATCTCGACGCTGCCGCCGCCTATCGCGAGGTCGTCAAGCTGCGGCCTGATCTGGCTGACGGCTTCAACGGTCTCGGGCGGATGCTGCACAAGCTCGATCGTATCGAGGAGTTCGATGCGGCGATGGACCTGGTCTTTGAGCGCGACCGGCAGGCCGGTGAGCGCAACGGCCGGGTGTTGGGCCGTCGCGCGGCCGCTACCGCAGAGGCCGGGTCGCTCGCGCACTAGCGCCGGCTCGATCCTCGCCATCGCGGCTGCCGGCTTGCCCCTGGGCCGGCGCGTAAACGCCTGCCAATCCTGCCGGAATGTACCGCGCGGGCCTCTCGATGCTGGCCACCTGACACGGCTGGCGCAATGGAACACTTCCCGAACCGGTTTCTCGCGTTTGCAAAAGCTTGAAGTTTAAAATATATCCGCCCATGAGATAAATCTTCTCCGGGGAGGCTTTCGCATGGCAGGACTTTTGCGTTCGTCGCATGCGCTGGTCACCGGGGGAGGGCGCGGCATCGGCCGCGCGATCGCCGCCTCGCTGGTGGAGGCGGGCGCCACCGTCACCGTGCTCGGCCGCAACCGCGCTGCGCTCGATGAACTCGTCGCTGCCGGTGTTGCCCATGGCGCCGTGATTGCCGACGTCGCCGACCAGGCTGCCGTCAATGCCGCGATTGCGGAGGCGGCTGCACGCCAGCCGATCGACATTCTCATCGCCAATGCCGGCGCTGCGGAATCCGCGCCGTTCGGCAAGACGGACGCCGAGATGTTCCGCCGAATGATGGACGTCAATTTCATGGGCGTGGTCTACGCCGCGCAAGCCGTGGTGCGGCCGATGGTGCAGCGGAAGCAGGGGCGCATCGTCGCGATCGCGTCGACCGCGGGGGTGAAGGGCTATTCCTATGTGAGCGCCTATGTGGCGGCCAAGCATGCGGTCGTCGGTCTGGTCCGCTCGCTCGCGCTCGAAGTGGCGAGCAGCGGCGTCACCGTGAACGCGGTCTGCCCCGGCTTCACTGACACGGATCTCGTCGCCGGCAGCATCGACAACATCATGAGCAAGACCGGGCGCAGCCGCGAGCAGGCGATTGCCGAACTCGCAAGGCACAATCCGCAGGGGCGGCTCGTCACGCCGGCGGAAGTCGCCGACGCCGTGCTCTGGCTGTGCAGCCCCGGCGCCAGCTCGATCACCGGTCAGGCCATCGCGGTGGCCGGCGGAGAAGTCTGACCTTTCGCGGCGCAACCGCGCCGTCCAACCGAATGCGGAGACAACCATGAGCGCGACCGCCAACCCCGTCACCCTGCCGCTCGCGAGCTATACGCCGAAGCATTTTCTGCTCGCGGTGAAAGCCGGCGTTGCGACGGTGACGCTGAACCGGCCCGAGCGCAAGAATCCGCTGACCTTCGAAAGCTACCGCGAACTGACGGATTTTTTCCGCGCTTGCGTCTTCGACGATGCGGTGAAGGCCATTGTCGTGACGGGCGCCGGCGGCAACTTTTCCTCCGGCGGCGACGTCTTCGAAATCATCGGGCCGCTGGTGAAGATGGACACCAAGGGCCTCACCGCTTTTACGCGGATGACCGGCGATCTCGTCAAGGCGATGCGCGCCTGTCCGCAGCCGATCGTCGCCGCGGTCGAGGGCATCTGCGCCGGCGCGGGCGCGATCATCGCCATGGCCTCGGACATGCGCTTCGCCGCCACCGGCGCAAAGGTCGCCTTCCTCTTTAACAAAGTTGGCCTTGCCGGCTGCGACATGGGCGCCTGCGCGATCCTGCCGCGCATCATCGGCCAGTCCCGCGCCTCGGAACTGCTCTATACCGGCCGCTTCATGTCGGCGGACGAGGGCGAAAAGTGGGGCTTTTTCAGCCGCATCGTGCCATCCGCTGAAGTACTTGATCAGGCCGAGGGCCTCGCCCGGGAGATCGCGGAAGGCCCGACCTTTGCCAACACCATGACCAAGCGCATGCTGGCGATGGAATGGGCGATGTCGGTCGAGGAAGCCATCGAGTCCGAGGCGATCGCACAGGCGCTGTGCATGACCACCGAGGATTTCAACCGAGCCTTTGAGGCGTTCGCCCGCAAGGAGAAGCCGGTTTTCCAGGGCAACTGACCCCGGAACCGGCATGGCGGGGGCTTGCCGGGAAATTATTTTAGACTTAAAATAAAATCCGGATCGATCAAAGCGCGGAGCATCCATGCAGATCGCGATCATCGGTGGCGGACCTGCCGGCCTGTATGCGGCGATCCTGCTCAAGAAGCAGCGCCCGAAGGCCGAGATCACGGTGTATGAGCGCAACCGCGCCGACGACACCTTCGGCTTCGGCGTGGTGTTCTCTGACGCCACCCTCGACAATTTCGAGAAGTACGATCCGCCGAGCTACCATCGCATCACCGATGAATTCGCCTATTGGGACGACATCGCCATCCACTTCAAGGGAACGGTGCATCGCGTCGGCGGCAACGGCTTTTGCGGCTGCTCGCGCCGCACGCTGCTGTTGATCCTGCAAAATCGCGCGCGAGAACTCGGTGTCCACCTGCTGTTTGAGACAGACGTCGACGACGAGGCGCGGTTTGCCGACGTCGATCTGATCGTGCTGGCGGACGGTATCAACAGCGGCTTCCGCGAAAAACACCGGGCGCATTTCGAGCCCGAGGTCGATCTGCGCTCCAACAAGTTCGCCTGGATGGGGTCGACCAAGCCGCTCGACGCCTTCACCTTCATCTTTGAAGAGACGGAGTGGGGCCCGTTCATTGCCCACGCCTATCAATACGAAGTCGGACACTCGACCTGGATTTTTGAAACCGATCCGGAAACGTTTCGGCGCGCCGGCCTGGAAGGCCTGAGCGAGCAGGCTTCCGCCGATCGCATGGCCAGGATTTTTGAGCGCTTCCTCGACGGCTATCCGCTGCTGATCAACCGCTCCATGTGGCGCAACTTCCCGATGATCCGCAGCCGCCGCTGGGTCAAGGACAACATGGTCCTGCTGGGCGACGCCAAAGCGACCGCGCATTTCTCCATCGGGTCCGGAACCAAGCTTGCGATGGAAGATGCCATCGCGCTGGCCGATGCGCTGCGCGATGCGCCGACTGTGACCGAGGGCCTTCAGAACTACGAACAGAGCCGCCGCGAGGAGGTCGAAAAGACCCAGCATGCCGCCGACGTGTCGCTGGTCTGGTTCGAGCATGTCGACCGCTTCTGGGACTTCGATCCCGTGCAATTTGCCTTCGGCGTGATGACGCGCTCCAAGGCGATCACTTACGACAATCTTGCGCTGCGCGCGCCGAAGTTCGTGGAGCAGGCGGATCGCGTGTTCGCGCGGCAGGTCGCGGCGCAGGGTTTTGACGTCGACGTCGAAAACCCTGACGTGCCGATGTTCCAGCCGTTCCGCTTGCGCGAGATGGAGGTTGCCAACCGCGTCGTGGTATCGCCGATGTGCATGTATTCCGCGAAGGAGGGCGTGCCCGGCGATTTCCACTTGGTGCATTACGGCTCTCGCGCAATCGGTGGCGCCGGCCTCGTCTTCACCGAAATGGCTTGCGTCGCGCGCGATGCCCGCATCACGCCAGGCTGCGCCGGGCTCTGGAACGACGAGCAGGAAGCGGCGTGGCGGCGCATCGTCGATTTCGTTCATGCCAATTCGGCCGCAAAGATCTGCCTGCAACTTGGCCACGCCGGCCGCAAGGGCGCCACCAAATTGATGTGGGAGGGCATGGACCGGCCGCTGGAGGCGGGCGGTTGGGACGTGGTGTCGGCGTCCCCGCTGCCGTATTTCCCCGACAGCCAGGTTCCGCGTGAGCTCGATCGCGCGGCGATGGATCGCATCAGAGGCGAATTCGTGCAGGCCGTGCAGCGCGGCGAACGCTGCGGTTTTGACATGCTCGAGCTGCACTGCGCCCACGGCTATCTCCTGGCGAGTTTCATCTCGCCGCTGACCAACCGCCGCACCGACGAATATGGCGGCTCGCTCGAAAACCGGCTGCGCTTCCCGCTCGAGGTGTTCGAGGCGATGCGCGCGGCATGGCCGTCGCACAAACCGATGTCGATGCGCATTTCCGCCACCGACTGGGCCGAGGGCGGCATCTCCGGAGATGACGCGGTCAGGATCGCGCGCGCCTTCGGCGAAGCAGGTGTCGATCTCGTCGACGTCTCGACCGGCCAGACCGTGCGGGAATCCCGCCCGGTCTATGGCCGCATGTTCCAGACGCCGTTCTCGGAACAGGTGCGCAACGAAGGCCACGTCGCCACCATGTGCGTCGGTAACATCACCACGGCCGATCAGGTCAATACTATCCTGGCCGCTGGCCGCGCCGATCTGGTTGCGCTCGGCCGACCGCATCTGGTCGATCCCGGTTTCACCATGAAGGCGGCGGCCTGGTATGGCGCCGACGATGCCTTCTGTCCGCCGCAATATCTGCCCGGCAAGGAACAGATCTTCCGTAACAGCGTCCGCGACCGTCAGGACTTTGAGGAGCTTAAGGTTAAGGCTAAGCCCAAGACGCGGGCCGAACTCAGGGCTGAGGCGACAAAGCCGCTTGCGGCCGAATAAGGGACCGTGCGAACTTTAGATCACGTTTGGTTTGCGTGGAGTTCTGGCGATGAAGGCCATTATCGTCGGCGGCGGTATCGGGGGTCTCACCACGGCATTGATGCTGCGCTCGCGCGGCATCGCATGCGAATTGTATGAGCAGTCCGACAGCATCCGCGAGCTCGGCGTCGGCATCAACACGCTGCCGCATGCCATCCGCGAACTCGCCGGCCTCGGCCTGCTCGACCGGCTGGATGCCGCAGCCATCCGCACCTATGAGCTGTTTTACCTGACACGCTACGGCCAGCAGGTCTGGCACGAGAAGCGCGGGCTGGATGCCGGCCACGACGTGCCGCAATTCTCCATCCATCGCGGCCGCTTGCAGGGCGTGATCCACCAGGCGGTGATCGAGCGGCTCGGGGCGGACGCGATCCGCACCGGCAGCCGGCTCGGCGCGTTCACACAGGACGAGGGCGGCGTCACCGCTTGGTTCTTCGACCGCAGCGGCGCGCATGTGCACACCGCCCGCGGCGACATCCTGATCGGCGCCGACGGCATTCATTCAAAAGTGCGGCAGACGCTGTTTCCGGAAGAGGGGCCGCCCTGCTGGAACGGCCATATGCTGTGGCGCGGCGCCACCGACTGGCCGGTGTTCCTCACGGGACGCTCCATGATCATCGCCGGCGGATTGAACGCCAAAGCCGTGGTCTATCCGATCGCGGAAGGATCGAGCCCGGCGAGCCGCCTGACCAACTGGGCGGTGATGGTGCGCATCGGCGACGGCTCGGCGCCGCCGCCGCGCCGTGAGGGCTGGTCGAACCTCGGCCGGCGCGAAGAGATGATGCCTTATGTCACGAGCTTCTCGATTCCACAGGTCGACTTCGCCGCGCTGATCAACGCGACGCCGGAATTCTGGGAATATCCCTGCTGTGACCGCGACCCGCTGCCGTACTGGTCGAGCGGCCGCGTCACGCTGCTCGGCGATGCCGCGCATCCGATGTACCCGGTCGGCTCAAACGGCGCTTCGCAGGCGATCCTCGATGCACGCTGTCTGGCGGATGCGCTCGCACGTTCCGAACATCCGCGCCAGGCGCTGGTTGCCTATGAACGCCAGCGTCTGCCGATGACCGCCGACGTCGTCGCCTCTAACCGCCGCGGCGGACCGGAAGGCGTGATCGACGCCGTCGAGCAACTCGCACCGCAAGGATTTTCGGATATCGATACGATTTTGAATTACGAGTCGCGTGAAGCGATCGTGCGCGGCTATGCGGCGAAGGCGGGATTTGCCGCGAGGGTAGTGTCGCGGTAGTCACGCTTCTTTCCCTCTCCCCTTGTGGGAGAGGGTGGACGCGATGCATAGCATCGCGGACGGGTGAGGGGTTCTCTCCGCGATCGCAAATTTTTCATGAGGTAGTCTGCCTCGCCGAGACAACCCCTCATCCGGCGCTCCGCGCCACCTTCTCCCACAAGGGAGAAGGGAAGAAAGCTAACCTAACCCGGCGGCAGCGGCAGGAAGTGGATGTTGTGCTCGGCGGCGAGCTTCACCACGTCGTCCGGGTTCTGCTCCTTCATGTTGTGGATCGCCCAGAACAGCTCGTAGAGCCGGCGCGTCGGCGACACCCAGAACAGCGTCTTCGCATTCTGTTGCGACTTGTTGAAGATGCCGTGCGGCTTGCCCATCGGCAGGCGCACGAGGTCGCCGGGCGTTGCGGATTCGTCGGCGCCGTCGAGGAAGAAGTCCAGCTTTCCCTCCAGGATATAGAGATACTCGTCCTGGTCGGGATGGATGTGCGGCGGCACGAACGTGCCGGGCGGAAAGGTCGCGTGCCACGAGAAGGAGTGCTCGGTGCGGTTCTTCGGCACATAGGTCTGGCCCAGAATATTCCAGCTGATGCCCTGCATGCCTTCATTGGCGCGGGTGATGCCCGCAATCTCATCCTTCAACATGGTTGTTTCCTTTGCTTCTTCCTTGAGGCGTTTCGCTTGAAAACGCTTTATTTGCCCGGCGTGCATTCCTTGGCGTAGCTGTCGCCGTAACTCTCAAAAACCTTCTGCACGATTTCGGTCTGAAATTTCCCGTCCGGGCGTTTTGCGACCTTGGTCAGGTAAAAGTCCTGGATCGGATAGCCGTTGACGTTGAACTTGAAGTTGCCGCGCAGAGAGGTGAAGTCCGCCTTCCTCAGTGCCGCCGAAACCGCGTCCTTGTTGGAGAGGTCGCCCTTGAGCGCCTTCACCGCGCTGTCGATCAGAACAGCGGTGTCATAGCCCTGCATGGCGTAGGTGCCGGGCACGATGTTGTAGGCGGCCTCGAAGGCGCTGACGAATTTCTTGTTCTGGGGATTGTCGAGATTAGGCGCCCAGTTCGCGCCGCCGAACATGCCGACCGCCGCGTCCTGCTGCGCGGGGAGGGTGGATTCATCGACGGTGAAGGCTGATAGCACCGGAATCTTGTCGGCCAGCCCGGCCTGGCTGAACTGCTTGACCAGCGTCACGCCCATGCCGCCGGGCATGAAGGTGAAGAGCGCGTCGGGCTTGGACGACGCCATCTTGGAAAGCTCGACCTGGAAATCCAGCGAGTTGAGCGGCATGTAGGTCTCTTCGGCGATCTCGCCCTTGTAGTCGAGCTTGAAGCCGGCAACGGAATCGCGCCCGGCCTGATAGTTCGGCACCAAGAGATACATGCGCTTGTAGCCACGATCCTGTGCCACCTTGCCGAGGATCGCATGCACCTGGTCATTCTGATACGAGGTCACATAGAAGAACGGGCTGCAATTCTTGCCGGCATAGCTCGACGGTCCGGCGTTCGGGCTGATCAGGAATGTCTTGTTGTCAGTGACCGGCCTGTGGATTGCTTGCAGGATGTTGGAGAAGATCGGCCCCACCACGAAGTCGACCTTTTCGCGCTCGAGTAGCCCTTTCACCTTGGTCACCGCGGCGTCTGGCTTGAGCTCGTCATCGACCGCGATGATCTCGACGTCACGGCCGGCCATCTTGCCGCCGAGATCTTTTACCCCGAGCGCAAAGCCGTCGCGGACCTGCGCACCAAGTGCGGCCGCCGGTCCCGACAAGGTCACGATCACGCCGATCTTGATTTTTTCCTGCGCGATGGCTCCGTCGGCGGTCACGCTCAACAGGACTGCCAGTCCGGCCATCTTCAATTGCTGTTTCATGCTGTACTCCCGATCGGTGACCGTACGCGGCCGACACTCAAGCTTATTCTGATGACGGTATCAGCCGCAAGCAACGCGAGCAGCGGCGGCCTTTCGCCAAACGGTCATGCAAGCCCCGCGCCAATTGTTTGAAATCTAAAGAATTGGCTCTTGCGGGACGGCCTGAATTGCTTGAAGCTCAAACAATCGCATAAGGTTGCATCATGATCCTCGATTCCGAAACCAAGGCGGTCGAACTCCCGGAGGACCACGGCGACGAGATCAGGCTGTGGCTGCGGCTGTTGACCTGCACGACCCTGATCGAGGGAGAAGTGCGCAGCCGCCTGCGCGAGCGGTTTGACGTGACGCTGCCGCGTTTCGACCTGATGGCCCAGCTCGACAAGGTGCCCGACGGCATGACGCTATCAGACGTTTCCAAGCGCATGATGGTTTCCAACGGCAACGTCACCGGGCTGGTCGAGCGCCTCGTGGAATCAGGCCATGTCGACCGCCGCACCTCCGATTCCGATCGCCGTGTGCAGGTGATCCGTCTCACCAAAGCCGGCCGCGCCGAGTTTCGCAAAATGGCGGCCGAGCACGAGCTGTGGATCGCCGACATCTTTGCCGATCTTACGCCAAAGGACGTGCGCGAATTGATGCGCCTGCTCGCCAAGACAAAAGCGTCCGCGCGAAAAGCCGCGCAACAGCGAGCCTCGTAACGCCTTGATCGCCCCAGACTACGAGGCCGAATACAACAACCGGGCGCGCGTTCCCGAACATCCCGTGCATATCGCCGGTTGGGCGAGGGATGCCGCGGCCTATCGCGAACAGCACGCGCCGCGCGCGATGGTCTATGGCCCGGGAGTGCGGAACAAGATCGATTTCTTTGCCGGCGACGGCACCGGACCCATCGTCGTTTTCATCCACGGCGGCTACTGGCAGGCGCTAGACATTTCCTGGTTCAGCCATCTCGCCGCGGGCCTGAACGCGCACGGCATCGACGTCGCCATTGCCGGCTACAGCCTTTGTCCCGAGGTCACGATCGAGCACATCATCAGCGAGATGCGAGCCGCCTCGCGTGAGCTGGCAAAACTTGGACGGCCGCTGGTGATCTCGGGCCATTCCGCAGGCGGGCATCTCGCGGCCTGCATGCTCGCGACCGATTGGCGCGCGTTCGATCCTTCGCTGCCGGCCGATCTCGTGAAGGCTGCCTACGCCATTTCCGGTCTGTTCGACCTGACGCCGCTGGTCGGCACCTCCATCAACAATGCGCTGCATCTCGATGAAGCGACGGCCCGCGCCGCCAGTCCGCTGTTCTGGAAGGCGCCTTCCGGCGGCAGCCTCGATGCCGTCGTCGGCGGCGAGGAGAGCGCGGAATATCTGCGGCAGAGCAACACCATCGCCGATGCGTGGGGCGCCGCCGGCCTGCCGACGCGGTTCGCCACCATCGAGGGCGCGAACCATTTTCTCGCGATTGCGCCGCTGGCCGATCCCGCCTCAGCGATGGTGGCGCGACTGAAGGAAATGGCGGGGCGCTAGGTCCAAAAAGTGCGCGACGGACCGGAAATGGCCTATTGCGCCAAATTACTTTAAGTATAAAATGTTTTGCATCAGCCGCTGCCGGACGGCAAATCCATCCCGAAAGCGAGGGCGGTGCAAATGTCGGCTAACGTTCATAAGCTTGGCCCATCCGGCCATGTCGATGATTTTGCGCGGCGCAATCTGCCGCCCCCTGAGCAATGGCCCGAGTTGCGGCTCGACCGCCCGGAATTCCAATACCCTGAGTATCTCAATGTCGGCGTCGAGCTGACCGACCGGATGGTCGAAAAGGGCTTTGGCGATCACACCGCCCTGATCGGCAATGGCCGCCAGCGCACCTACAAGGAGCTGGCCGATTGGTCGAACCGCCTGGCGCATGCGCTGGTGGAGAATTACGGCGTAAAGCCCGGCAACCGCGTGCTGATCCGTTCCGGCAACAATCCGGCGCTGGTCGCAGCCTGGCTCGCGGCAACGAAGGCCGGCGCCGTCGTCGTCAACACCATGCCGATGCTGCGCGCCGGCGAACTGGCAAAGATCGTCGACAAGGCCGAGATCGCGCTGGCGCTGACCGACAGCCGGATCGCCGACGAACTCGTCGCCTGCGCCAAGACCAGCAAATTCCTCAAGCAGGTCGTCAATTTCGACGGCACCTCGAACCACGATGCCGAGCTCGACCGCGTCGCGCTGAACAAGCCGGTGCGCTTCGATGCGGTGAAGACCGGCCGCGACGATGTCGCGCTGCTCGGCTTCACCTCGGGCACCACGGGCGAGCCGAAGGCGACGATGCACTTTCACCGCGATCTGCTGATCGTGGCGGACGGCTATGCCAGGGAAGTGCTGGCCGTTTCCCCCGACGATGTGTTCGTGGGATCGCCGCCGCTCGCCTTCACCTTCGGGCTCGGGGGCCTCGCGATTTTCCCGCTGCGGTTCGGTGCGACCGCGACGCTGCTGGAGAACGCTTCGCCCCCCGAGATGATCAAGATCATCGAGACCTACAAGGCCACGATCTGCTTCACCTCGCCGACCGCCTATCGCGCGATGATGGCCGCGATGGACAAGGGCGCGGACCTGTCGTCGCTGCGTCTGGCCGTTTCGGCCGGCGAGACCTTGCCGGCTCCGGTGTTCGAAAGCTGGACTCGCAAGACCGGCAAGACCATTCTGGACGGCATCGGCTCGACCGAGCTGTTGCACATCTTCATCACCAACCGGACAGGCGACGCGGTGGCCGGAACGACGGGACTTCCGGTTTCCGGCTATGAGGCAAAAATCGTCGACGATGACATGAAGGAGTTGCCGGCGGGCACGCCCGGCAAGCTCGCGGTGCGCGGACCGACCGGCTGCCGCTATCTCGCCGACACGCGGCAGGCCAATTATGTGCGCGACGGCTGGAATCTGACCGGCGACACTTTTGTGCGCGACACGAATGGCCGCTTCTCCTTCGTCGCGCGCTCCGACGACATGATCGTGTCGTCCGGCTACAACATCGCAGGTCCCGAGATCGAGGCTACGCTGCTCAAGCATCCGGCGGTCGCCGAATGCGGCGTAGTCGGCGCGCCAGACGACGCGCGCGGCATGATCGTCAAGGCCTATGTGGTGGTTGCGCCGGGCAGCGAGCCCTGCGAAGCGCTGGTGACGGAACTACAGGAGCATGTGAAGCGCGAGATCGCGCCTTACAAATATCCGCGCGCGGTGGAATTCGTCGCGCAATTGCCGAAGACGGAGACCGGCAAGCTGAAGCGGTTCGCCTTGCGGCAGATGGCGCAGGCGAGCACATCGTCTGGCCTCGCGGCGGAATAGATGGAGAGAGATCGGTGAGCACCGTTTTGCCGGTGAAGAAAGACGAAGCTGTCAGCGCTCGCCCGAGAGTCCTCCAGCCGGAAGGATGGCCTGCGCCGAAAGGCTACGCCAACGGCATGACCGCTGAAGGGCGCGTCGTGGTGACCGGCGGCGTCGTCGGCTGGAATACGAATGGTGTCTTTTCCGGGGCATTCCTCGATCAGGTGCGCCAAGCCCTGGAAAACATCGTTGCGATCCTGCGCGAGGGCGGAGCAGGGCCCGAGCATCTCGTTCGCCTGACCTGGTATGTGGTCGACATCGAGGAATATCTCGCCGACCTGAAGGGGCTCGGCCGCGTCTATCGTGAGGTGATCGGCGCGCACTATCCAGCGATGGCGGTGGTGCAGGTTGTCCGTCTGGTCGAGCAGGCGGCGCGCGTCGAGATCGAGGCGACGGCGGTGGTTCCACATTAAAAATAGCTCGATCCTTCGTGGCGATCGACATTGCGATTGCAACCCTCGTCCATGCGAGTATCGTGTCGCCGGCGAGCCAGCCGGCAGATATTGACGGTATGGCGCGCTCCGCCATATCGGCTCGCGATTCCTGTCGAGCTGCATCACGAACAAGGTCCAGCACGCCCTCAATTGGGAAAGAAGGCTGACCAATTCCAGGTGGGAGGATCCAACATGGCACACTTCGTCGTACGATTCATGAAGGACGTACTTGGCGGCAATGGCCGTCAAGCCGAGATCTGCCAGCGCACGATCGAGATCGAGGCTCCGTGTCTCGGAGATGCCACCGAGCTTGCGAAAATCACATTCTGCGAGCGCGAGAATGTGAGGGATTGGATGCTTCACGCCGACCGCGTTCAGATCGCTGATCAGACAGCCCCGTCCTAGAAGTCATTAGCACTGCGATTTGCGCCGCGCGGTCGGCCGGACGTCAAAATCCAATGTGCTCTCGCCAATCCCGCCGGAGGCATCAGCACATATCCGTGAAGCGGCGGCTCCCCGAGGTCGCGGCAATCTGACTTGTGCCGCAACGGCTCCTGACATGTGATGCAAGCCGCGCATTCGTGCGTCCGCGAGGCCTTCGTTCGGGACGGCGATCCGCTGGGCCGAGTGCAGATAAGCCGGCAAGACGGATAACGATGCGACTGAGGCACGGCGCGCCGAACCTCCGGAGTGCATCGCATAGTGACTGGTTTCCTCGAGTACCCGATCGATCTGCGGACTGGCGCTGTCGCGTCAAGGCGCGTCGGAGCATTCAGGCGCCTGCAACCGCGGTGGCTGGCCGATACCGTCGACGCCATCTGGGATCTGGATATTCCGGATAGCGATGCAGCGAGGATGCTGACGATCAAGCATGCGCCGAGCACCTCTCTGTTGTTGATGGCGCAGTATCGATCGCCCGTTCAGGTCCGTCATCGCAATCGGGATCTTTCAACCAAATGCGCGATCCAGATTCAGGCGCATGCCGCCACGCTTCGTCCGACCGGAGCGCTCGGCGTCATCATTGTTTGCTTGAGGCCCGATGCGGCCGGCCAGATCGTCGATGCTCCGCTTGGGGAGTTCGCCGACGCCGACGTTCATCTGAAAAGCCTCTTCAGCGCCGGCGACGTATCGACCTGCGACGATATGCTGGCAAGCGCGCGCAGCAGCATTGAGAGAATGGCGACGGTTGAGGCGTTTTTGCTTCGACGCCTGCGTCCGAAATCCGATGATCTGGCCTGCCATGTTGCGCAAAGCCTCAGGCGGAATCCGGCCCTGCAAGTGGAGAGCCTCGCGTCGAAACTGGGTTTTAGCGCACGGCATCTGGCGCGAAGCTTCAACGCTGCCTTTGGCATGGGACCAAAATACTTCTCGCGTCTCGCTCGCTTTGAAAAGATGCTGACGGCGCGCCGCAATGGCCTGTCATGGGCGCAGGTCGCCTGCGCCTGCGGATTGAGCGATCAGGCCCATCTCGTCAGGGAATTCAAGGCCATCGTTGGCGAGCGGCCGACGGAGTTTTTCGCCCGGGAATTGGTTTTCGGGACGGGCGGCCTGCGGCAGGCGAACTTTGTGGTTCAGCGGCGAATGTTCACGGCTAGTTGAAGAGGCAGGTCCGAAAACGCCAAGAGGATTTGCGAGCCGTGATCAAAATGATGTCTGACTTTCGATCAGTTGTCACGAAGGAAAGACATTATGAATGCTGCCAGGAAAGTGGTTGTCATCACCGGAGCGTCGCGCGGTATCGGTGCCGGTCTGGTTCAGGAGTTCTTGCAGAAAGATTACCGTGTCGTCGCCTGTTCGCGCGGCATGGAGCAGAACGGTGATCCGGATGTGCTGGCGATCGCCGGCGACGTTGCTGATCCGGATTTCGCCTCGTTCATCATCAATGAGGCGGTGGATCGCTTCGGGCGCGTCGATACGCTGATCAACAACGCCGGCATCTTCGTTCCGAAATCATTCACTGACTACTGCGAGAGCGATTTCACGGCGCTCGTCAAAGTGAACCTCGGCGGCTTCTTCCATATGTCGCAGAAGGCCGCAGTGGAAATGCTGCGCCAGGGAAGCGGTCACATCGTCAATATCACGTCCAGCCTGGTGGCCGAACAGCCGTTGAAGGCATTGCCCGCAGCGCTCACGGCCATCACCAAGGGCGGAATCAACGCGGTCACGCGGTCCCTCGCCATCGAATATTCGGGAAGGGGAATCCGCGTCAATGCTGTCGCACCCGGCGCGATCTGTACGCCGATGCATCCTGCCGAAACGCATGGCTTCCTCGCGACGTTGCATCCGATGGGACGCATCGGCGAAGTGCGGGAAATTGTCGACGCCGTACTTTTCCTTGAGGGCGCGGATTTTGTCACCGGCGAGGTCGTGCACGTCGATGGTGGCGCTCACGCCGGCCATTGGTAGTGCGCCGGCGACTTCTTCAGCTAATTTTATTTCGGGGAGTGAGATGACCGATCATGCTGCTCATGCTGTTTGCGATCTCTTTGGTATTGAAGTCCCGGTGGTTCAGGCGCCTATGCTTGGCTTTGTCACGCCTGCCATGGTCATCGGTGTGGCGGAAGCCGGCGGGCTTGGCTCGTTCTCGCTGGTCGCTTCCAGCCCGGAGGAAGCCAGAGCGACGTTCGCGGAGATACGCCGCGGCACCTCAAGACCTGTCAATGTGAATTTCTTTTGCCATCAACCGCCGGAAATGAACGCGGCGGGCGTGGCGGCATGGATGTCCCGGCTCGAGCCATACTATGCCGAGCTCGGCCTTGATTGCCCGGAGCCGCGGCCGATGCCGCCGATTCCGGCATTCGGCGATATTCAATGCGGCCTCGTGGAGGAATTGAAGCCCGAGGTCGTGAGCTTTCATTTCGGTCTGCCGGCCCCCGATCTGCTCGACCGCGTGCGGCGTACCGGTGCGAAGGTGATGTCGTCGGCGACGACGGTCGAGGAAGCGATGTGGCTGGAAGAGTCCGGCTGCGATGCGGTCATTGCGCAGGGCGTAGAAGCCGGCGGTCATCGCGGCATGTTCCTCCACACCGATATCGACACGCAGGTCGGAACGATGGCGCTGGTACCGCAGGTCGTCGATGCCGTGAAAGTGCCGGTCATTGCGGCCGGCGGCATCTCCGATCCCCGCGGCGTGGCTGCGGCATTCGCGTTGGGCGCGTCGGGCGTGCAGGCGGGATCTGCCTATCTGCTCTGCGACGAGGCCAACACCTCTTCCTTGTACCGGACGGCGTTGCAACGCGTGTGCGACCATCAAACCGCCATCACCCGCATCTTCACAGGACGGCCGGCACGCGCGATCGCCAACCGCCTTGTTCGTGAGCTTGGCCCGATGGAAAATGACGCGCCATGCTTTCCACTGGCCGCCGGGCTGGTCTCGCCGCTGCGCGCGGCATCGGAAGCGCTCGGAGCATCGGAGTTTTCTCCGCTATGGTGCGGCCAAGCCGCCTCGCTCGCGCGGGAAGGGCCAGCGGCCAAGTTGACGGCGTGGCTGGCGAGCGGCTGCCCTTCGAATCGCGGTGCTGCAACGAACGCTTGACACCGAGGGTCAGGTCCTCGCGCCAGCCTCGTGCATCGACCGCAAATAGTGCTCGGCGTGCTGGTAGTAATTTTCCGCGGCGATCTGATCGCCGTTCTTGGCTTCGGCCTGCGCCAGAGCCAGATAGCGCTGGTAGTTTCGTTGCGCGTTCTGGGGCGCCTCGGCATGGTGCCGGCGGTGTGGCCTGTTGTTTTGGCGGGGTGCTCTCCGCATTGTGCTGGTTTTTCTCATCGGTTTGGCAGCGGCTGTGCTGCTCCTCCTTGTATCGTGCTTGTTCACTCCCGTTCTGTCGCGGGATGTGTCGCGGGCGGCGATAGCCGAGCGACATTCATTCGTTTCGGAAAGCTGACTGGATCGGCCGACGGACCTTGCAGCAACAGGGTAGGGTTTCGACGACTGCCGCGGGACCGGATTTGCATGGCGAAACCGCATGCGCCGGCCAAAGAATCCAAATCAACTAGAACATATGTAGGAAGTCGGAAGTGGTCTTTCAATGTCGGCAGCGGAACCGGGAAAGAGAACTACTCAGCGCGGAACGGTTCACCCATGCAATCGCCCCAATCGCGCTAGGAACGACTTCGTCGCGCATCCGTTCGCTTCGATGGCAATACGGTGAAGCTGGCCGATAGTGCGAATGGTCTGGCTTTCGCCTAGCGAGGAAGACGCAAAGGGAGACGGACGACGGGCAGCAAACTTCCTCCCGTGCCGCCGACAGTTAGAAGCCGGAGTATCATCTTGTCATGCCTGCGAGCCAGCCGCCGCCAAGCCTTCATCCCATGACCGATTTCAATCCATCGGAGCCTGCAATTCTCCACGACCGCCTATCGGACATTATCATTGCGTGGAGTGGCGACGAGGCAGCCGACTTCCGGCGCACTTGCGTCCGGCGGCCCGATGGAGCCCTGGCATGGAGCGGATACGAATTTGACGGATGGGGGAATGTGCTCGGGGGCTAGATCGCCGGAGCCGCTCTAACCGCGTCCCAACCCAAAACTTTCCCTTGCCGTGTAGGTGACGGCTTCGATCTTGTTGCCGTCGGGATCCCTGACAAAGGCGGCGTAATAGTTCGCGTTGTAGTTTTCGCGAAGGCCGGGCGCGCCTTCGTCGGCGCCGCCATTGGCCCGGCCGATCTCAAAGAACCGGCGGACCGTTTCCCGGTCCGGCGCCTGGAAGGCGATGTGAACGCCGTTGCCGGGCGTGGCGGTGCGCCCATCGGTCGGCGTTTCCACGCTGAAGACGATATCGGACGCGCCGTAATGCGCGGCGCCATCGGAGGCTTTCAGCAGCCGAAAGCCGATCAGCGCCATCAGCGGATCGTAAAACGCTCTGGCTCGCTTGATGTCGTTGGTTCCGACCGAGACGTGGTGGATCATCCTGATCTCCCGCGGCGAGACAGAGCTGATCTAGGCGTCGCGGCCTGATTTGCCAGCGGCGCCGGCTATGAATCCTGACCGTCGCCGGCGACGATCAGCTCGCACTTGCTGTCCCTCATCATCTTCATCATCGCCTTGGACGGCTCGCGATCGGTGATCACGGTCGTCATGTCGGCGAGCTCGGCCAGCTTGCAGGCCGCCACGCGGGTGAATTTCGAATGATCGGCGAGCAGAATCCGCCGGCGTGCGTTGGCGAGCATGGCCTTCGCCACCACGGTCTCCTCGTCGCGAAACTCCAGCAGCCAGCCGTCGGCATCGACCGATCCGATGCTGGTGAGTAGCACGTCGCAGCGATAGCGGCTGACGAACTCGGCGGCAGCCGGGCCGGAGAGGGCATGATTGTTCTGCTGCCAGAGGCCGCCCGAGACATGAATCGCAATCCGCGGGTCGCGGCCCAGGATACGCGCCGCCGCCGTGCTGTTGGTGATGACGTGCAGTCCGGTCATTTTCCGCTCAACGATCGCGGCTGCGGTTGCTTCCACCGTGGTGCCCGGCGTCATGAAGATCGAAGAGCCCGGCGTGATCAGGTTGGCGGCGGCCGCGGCAATGTGCGCCTTCTCGGTGGCGTTCTCGATGTGCCGGTGCGCATATTCGGTGTTGGCGGTGCTCGACATCACGCTCGCCCCGCCATGATGGCGGCGCAGCAGGCCGCGATCGGCGAGGTCCTGCAAGTCCCGGCGAATGGTTTGCGGCGTGACGTCGAAACTCGCGACCAACTCATCGATGCCGGCATAACCGCGACGCATCAGCATCTCGAGAATGCGGTCCTGGCGGGATTCGATCTGCATGGGGACGAAGGTGCTCCGGTGGTGCGCAGCGATTATACGCGCATGACGCGATGCGCGAAACCGAAAATACTGCTTGCGAAAAACAACATTAAGACTATCCTTCCTTTCAATAACGAACATGCCGCTCCCCTTGGAGCGGATCGGGAGGATTTGGAATGCGCTGTTTCTCGCGCTCGCTAACTCATTATTATTGCGGTCGCGACGGAGGGCTGGGCCGATGAGTGCCCCTGATTTTTCCGTTGGCGGCCAGCATGTCCTGATCAGCGGCGGCGCTGGCGGCATCGGCACCGCCTTTGCCCGCGCCTTCCGCGATGCGGGCGCGACCGTCACGATCTGCGATATCAAGCCGCCGGCGCGCGACGAAGGATTTGCCTTCGAAACGCTCGATGTGCGCGATGACGCCGCGGTGCGTGCGCTGGCCGAAAAGATACCGACGCTGCATGTGCTGATTCACTGTGCGGGGCGGCTGATCCGCAACGAAGAACACAAGCCGGAAGTCTTCAGCGACACCGTCGACATCCATCTGATCGGAAACCTGCGGCTTGCCACCGCGTTCCGCCCGCATCTCGCCAGGACCAAGGGCTGCCTGATCAATATCGGCTCGATGTATTCCTATTTCGGTTCGGCGATGATCCCGGGCTATGCGGCGGCCAAGACCGCCATCGTCGGTCTCACCAAGTCGCTGGCGGTCGCCTATGCCGAGGACGGCATTCGCGTCAACGCGATTGCACCGGGCTGGATCAATACCGAGATCAGCCGGCGCGGCCGCGAGGAAGAGGCGTTCAACAACAAGGTGATGGCGCGTCTGCCGACCAAGCGCTGGTCGGAGCCGGAGGAACTGGCGGGAACGGCGGTGTTTCTGGCCTCGCCGGCATCGCGGCTGATCAATGGCGTGACGATTCCGGTGGACGGAGGTTACGTCGCGTCCTGAGGTAAAACAAAAATAGAGCAGGGGAGGAAGATCATGAGGAAGTTCGGTCTTTTAGGCAGCGCGTTGTTTGCCGCTGCTCTTGCCGTCACCAGTCCCGCAGCGGCGCAGAGTTTTAACTGGCGCGCCCAGGACGGCCAGACCATCAATCTGATGTTCAACAACCACCCATGGTCGCAGGCGATGCGCGACATGGTGGCCGACTTCACCGCCAAGACCGGCGTCAAGGCGCGCATCGAAATCTTCAACGAAGAGCAGTTTCGCGCTCGCCTGACCACGCTGATGCAGGGCGGCTCGGCCGACATGGACGTCTACATGTCGCTCACCAGCCGCGAGGGCTCGATCTTCCACCGGGCCGGCTGGTATGCCGATCTTGCGCCGCTGATGGCCGACAAGTCGCTGACGATGCCGGACTTCAACTACGAGGATTTCGGCGCGTCGATCCGCCAGGCCTCGACTTTCGGAAAGCAGATCGTCGCTCTGCCGATCAACCAGGAAGGCCCGCTGTTCTACTGGCGCAAGGACATCTTTGAGCGCTGCAAGATTGCGGAGCCGGCGGCGCTCGAGGACATTCCGGCGGCGGCGGCCGCGATCAAGAAGTGCGATGCGAACCAGGGAGCGTGGGCGGCGCGCGGCATCCGCGGCGTCACGCCCTATGCGATGGCCGGCTTCATCTACAATTCCGGCGGCTCGTTCGCGACGCCGGACGGCAAGCCCGGCCTGTCGCAGCCGAACAGCGTCCGCGGGCTTGAGATGTATGCCAATCTCCTGAAGGATTACGGACCGCCCGGCGCGCTGAATCACACCTTCACCCAGGTGATCGAATTGCTCGGGCAGGGCCGCGTCGCGATGACCCATGAGAGCAGCAACGAATTCGCCAATATCGTGCGCTTTCCGAACCGCGCCAACGATCTCGGCGTAAAAGTGCTGCCGCCCGGCCGCGATACGAAGATCTCAAAACCGGTCGCAATCGGCTGGACAGTGGCGATTTCCTCGCATTCCAAGCGCCAGCCGGCGGCTTGGCTGTTCCTGCAATGGGCGACCAGCCGCGAGGTGCAGGCCAAGCTGGTTCAGGCCGGTGTCGCGCCGCCGCGTGCCAGCGTGTTCGAGGGCGAGGAGTTCAATGCCTGGGCCAAGGAGCTGCCGATCCGCCGCGCCTGGGCGAATGCGCTGATCGAGATCGGACGCACCGGCACCGGCATCTACCAGTCACCGACCGACCGCATTCCGGAAGCGCGCGACATCATCGGCGGGGCCATGCAGGCGATCGTGCAGGGCAAAGCCTCGCCGGCGGAGGCAGCGCGTGCTGCGGACGCAGACCTTGCCAAGCTACAGTGACGCCGTAGCAGCCAAGGCAACGGAAGCCGCCGGGGCCGGCGGCTTCAACACTTCGCTTGCCGGCAACAGTTTCCGCTGGATGGCAGCGCCTGCACTGCTGTTCGCCGGCACCATGATTGCCTTTCCTTTCGGCTACGCGGTGTGGCTTGCGCTCAGCGACGTGCAGCTTGGCAGCGCACCGCGCTTCACCGGCCTGGACAATTTTCACCGCATGCTGGCCGATCCGGAATTCTGGAACGGGCTTCGTCTCACCTTGCTGCTTTACGTCGTCTCGCTGTCGCTTCAGCTCGTGATCGGAACCTGGCTCGGCCTGCTGCTGGCGCGATTCCAGAGCGCGCGTGGCCTCGTCCGCACCGTGATGGTATCGCCGTTCATGCTGCCGCCGGTGGTGGTGGGCATGATGGCCATCGTCATCCTCGATCCGAGCTTTGGCATCGCCAACTGGCTGCTCTCGCAGCTCGGATTGCCGCCGGCACTCTGGCTCTCCAATCCCGATACCGTGATGTTCACGATCGCCGCGCTCGACACCTGGCAATGGACGCCGTTCGTCGCGCTGATCGTGATGGGCGGCTACCTGTCGCTTCCCCATGACGTCTTCGAATCCGCGGAGATGGACGGCGCCCACGGATGGACCCGCTTCCGCTACGTCACGCTGCCGCTGCTCGGGCCGACGCTGATCACGGCGGCCGTGTTGCGCAGCGTCGACATCCTGCGCTTCTTTGACATCATCTATCTGACGACGCAGGGCGGGCCCGGCACCGCGAGCACGACGCTGAACATCCTGGCCTATCGCCGCGGCTTCGAATTCTCCGAGCTCGGCTACGCCAGCGCCATCATGGTGACGCTGTCGGCGATCGTGTTCGGCTCGGTCCTGATGTTCGCGCGGCTGAGGAGGGCGGTGGCATGGTGACGCGTCGCCTCGTCCGTGTCGCCGATGCGGTCCAGCTCACGGTCGTGCTGATCGTGCTTGCGCTTCCGATCGCCTGGACCTTCCTGTCGGCCTTCAAGCCGCGCACCGAGGTTGCCGCGATCCCGCCGCGCCTGTTATTCACGCCGACGCTCGATAATTTCATCGAGCTGTTCTCGCGCAATGACTTTCTGCATAACACGCTGAACAGCCTGATCGTTTCGAGCGGCTCTACGCTGCTTGGCCTCGTGCTCGGCGTTCCCGCCGCCTTTGCCGTGGCCTGGCATCGGATGTCGTGGCCCGCGACCGCGACGCTGTTTGCACGCATGGCGCCCGGCACGCTGTTCCTGCTGCCATGGCTGTTGATGTTCAGCAAGGTCGGCCTGGTCGGCGGCTACACGGTGCTGATCCTGACGCATGCGGTGATCACGCTGCCGATCGTGATCTGGGTGCTGCTGCCC
This sequence comes from Bradyrhizobium lablabi, assembly GCF_018129385.1. Lineage (GTDB taxonomy): Bacteria > Pseudomonadota > Alphaproteobacteria > Rhizobiales > Xanthobacteraceae > Bradyrhizobium > Bradyrhizobium lablabi_C. Next base: position 158,625 of record NZ_JAFCLN010000004.1, on the reverse strand, counting down.
TATTTCGAGACCCTGCCGCGCGAGCTGGTGGAGAGCGCGCAGATCGACGGCGCGCGCCAGGACCAGATCCTGCGCATGGTCGTGCTGCCGATCGCGATGCCCGGCGTCGTCGTCGCCTCGATCCTGAGTTTTGTGTTCTCCTGGAACTATTTTCTGTTCGCGCTGGTGCTGTCGGGCGTCGAGACCAAGACGGCGATCGTCGCGAGCTTCAACTTCATCGGCGAGGGCGTAACCAATTGGGGCGCGCTGATGGCGGCCGCGGTGATCATCGCGCTGCCGCCGCTGATCCTCACGCTTCTGATCCAGCGCAAGCTGGTCGGCGGCCTTTCGGCAGGAGCAGTCAAGGGATGAGAGCAGCAAAATTCCACGGCGAGAGCCGCATCACGATCGAACAGCTCAACGATCCCGTTCCCGCTGAGGGTGAAGTGGCGGTGCGCGTTTCCGCCTGCGCGCTCTGCGGCAGCGATTTCCGGCCGTGGCGGCTGGGCTGGCCGGTCACCTCGGGCCATGAGATTGCGGGTCGGATCGACCAGCCTGGCCATCCCCGTCACGGCCAGCGTGTCGTCGTCTACATTCCCGTGTTCTGCGGTACCTGCGAGGCCTGCCGCGCCGGCCGCACCCATCTGTGCGATAGCGGCACCGGCACCCGCCAGTTGATCGGATGGCAGCGGCCGGGCGGTTACGCCGAAAAGCTGGTCGCGCCGGAGCGCTGCCTGCTGCCGGTGCCGGATGATATCCCGGACCGGCTGGCGCCGCTCCTGCTCGACACGATCGGCACCACCGCGCACGGCATCCGGCTGGCGCGCCGCATCGTGCCCGGCGGCAAGGCGCTGGTGCTCGGTGCGGGGCCGATCGGGCTCGGCGCCATCATCGTCCTCAATCGCATGGGCTATGGGCCGATCGATGTGATCGAGCCATCCGATTATCGCGCGCGCTTTGCAGAGTCGCTCGGTGCGAACCGAACGACACCTGAAGCCGCCTCCGCTCCGCGCTACAGCATCGTGATCGAGGCGACCGGCAAGGATCCCGCGCGGCAGCTTGCGCTCGAAGCGGTCGCAGCAGAAGGCGCCATCGTGCAACTCGGCGAGTCCGACGGATGGTCGATATCGGAGACGCGCTCGATCCGCCTGAAGGATTTCTTCCTGATCCGCTCGTTCTACTTCCCGATCGGCGACTATGAGGAAAACATCGGCCTGCTGCGCGCCGACCGCGACAAGTACGAACGCCTGGTCGATGCTCAGGCCAACCTCGATGGGCTGTCCGACCTGTTCCACTCCTTTGCTCGCGGCGAACGGCTGAAGCCGCAACTGGCGCTGCCATGAGCGGACGGATCGTCTGCGTCGGCAACGGCGTGCTCGACCAGGTCTACGAGGTCGAGGCGCTGCCGCGCGCATCCGTCAAGACAACCGCGCTCAATTTTCGCGAGAGCGGCGGAGGACCTGCCGCTACCGCCGCGCTCGCCATCGCCCGCCTCGGTGGCAGCGCGAGTTGGTGGGGCCGTGTCGGCGACGACAGCGCCGGCAGCGCATTGCAGACCGCGTTGAAGCGCCATGGCGTCGACCTCTCGGGCCTCGCCGTCATCGCCGGCGCCCGTACGGTGCGCGCGGCCGTGCTGGTCGACCGCTCCGGCGAGCGCTGTATCTTTGTCGATCGCAACGGGCTGCCGTCGGACGCGTCCTGTCTGCCGGCAGGCGATCTAGCCGGAACGTCGGTGCTGCTGGCTGACAGCCGCTGGCCCGAGGGGTCGGAGATTGCGCTCAAGCGCGCCCGCGATGCCGGTATCCCGCGCGTGTTCGATGCCGATGGCGGCGATGGCAAGATGCTGTCACGGCTCGCCGCGCTTGCCGATCACGTCGTGTTCTCGGACGAAGGGCTCTCCGATTTCGTCGGTGAAGGCGAGATCGAGGCGCGGCTTCAGCGCGCGGCTCAAAAACTGGAGGGAATCGTCGCCGTCACCTGTGGCGCCGCCGGCAGCCTGTGGTGGATCGACGGCAAGACTTCGCACGTCAGCGCCTTTCCCGTCACGACACGCGATACCACCGGCTGCGGCGACGTCTTTCACGGCGCCTACGCGCTTGGACTGGCGGAAGGCATGCCGCCGCTCGCGGCTGCGCGCTTTGCCTCGGCCACAGCCGCTGCCAAGGCGGCGCACGGCATGGGGTGGGACGGAATGCCGGACCGAAAACTCGTCGACAACATGATGCTCAGGGAGTAGCACCAATGAACATTTCACCGGGCAAGCTTTGGGGCCTGCGCCGCCTTGCAGACACCGCCGGCCACTGGAAGATGGTGGCGATCGACCAGCGCACGCCGCTGTTCGAGCCGATCGCAGCAAAGCGCGGCACCAAGGAGCCGCCGATCGAGGATGTCGTTGCGGTGAAGCGGTTGCTGGCGCGCCATCTGGCGCCCAGGGCCTCCGCCATCCTTACCGATCCGATCTACGGCTATCTCTCGGCGATCGACGAGATCCCCGCCAACAAGGGCCTCGTGCTGTCGTACGAGCATTCCGTCACCGAGAACACGCCGAGCGGGCGAAAATCCGTCCACATTCCCAACTGGTCGGTGGCCAAGACGCGGCGGATCGGCGGCGATGCGGTCAAGGTGCTGGTCTGGTATCGCGCCGACGCGGCGCCCGAGGTTCGCGCGCACCAGGAGGCCTTTGTGCAGGCGGCGGGTGAAGCCTGCCGCGAGCACGATGTCGTGATGCTGCTTGAAGTGCTGATCTATCCGTTGGCGGGGGAGAATGCGGCCTCGCTCGAACCGCGACGAACGCAACTGGTGCTGGATTCGATCCGTCCATTCTGCGACCCGAAATTCGGCGTCGATATCTTCAAGCTGGAGCCACCCGGGCCGGTGCACAACGTGCCCGATCCCCATGGCAAGGACGCCGCCGCCTTGCAGGCGCATTACGACAGCATGGCGGCAATGCTGCCGCGTCCGTGGGTGATGCTGTCGGCGGGAGCCGAGGCCGACGATTTCGAGCGCTCGCTCAACTATGCCTACCGCGCCGGCGCGGCCGGCTATCTCGCGGGCAGGGCGATCTGGTCGCAGGCGTTCCGTCATTTCCCCGACTTCGCCGCCATGGAGCGTTCGCTGGCTTCTGACAGCGTCGCCGTTCTCGACCGGCTCAACACGTTGACCGACCGGGCAGGGAGCGCATGGCACGCCCACGCCAGCTTTGCCGGCAAGGTGCCCCTCCCGGCCGGACAGCAGCAGGTGTTCCCGAAGGATTATCCGTCCTTCGCGGCGGCCTGAGGTATCTTGCAGAACCGCAGCGTGTGACCGATCATCCCGCTCCCTTCGCCGGCCGCCGTGGTGTCTGACCACGCGCCGGTGACGGGCAGGCCGTTGCATTCCGGCGGCTGACGTCAAGTGGGAGTGAAACATGAAGCTGCTGAAATCGATTCTCGGTGCCATCGCGGCTGGTTCCATCGCCTTTTCGGGACCCGCGCTGGCACAAGGCAAGTCCACGGTCGGCATCGCGATGCCGACAAAGGCCTCGGCGCGCTGGATCGATGACGGCAACAACATCGTCAAGGTGCTGAAGGAGCGGGGCTACAACACCGATCTGCAATACGCCGAAGACGATATCCCGAACCAGCTCTCCCAGATCGAGAACATGGTGGCCAAGGGCGTCAAGGTCCTGGTGATCGCCGCGATCGACGGCTCGACGCTGTCCGATGTGCTCAAGCAGGCCAAGGCCGGCGGCATCACCGTGATCGCCTATGACCGGCTGATCCGCGACACGCCCAATGTCGACTATTACGCGACGTTCGACAATCTCCAGGTCGGCGTGTTGCAGGCGCAGTCGATCGTGGATGCGTTGAAGCTGAAGGAGGGCAAGGGGCCGTTCAACATCGAGCTGTTCGGCGGCTCTCCCGACGACAACAACGCCTATTTCTTCTACAACGGCTCGATGTCGGTGCTGCAGCCGTATATCGACAGCGGCAAGCTCGTGGTCGCGAGCAAGCAGGCGGGCATGGACAAGGTCTCGACGCTGCGCTGGGACGGCGCCACGGCGCAGGCGCGGATGGATAATCTGCTCAGCGCGTTCTACACCAACAAGCGGGTCGATGCGGTTCTTTCGCCCTATGACGGGCTTTCGATCGGCATCCTGTCCTCGCTCAGGGGCGTGGGCTACGGCAGCGGCAACATGCCGATGCCGATCGTAAGCGGGCAGGATGCCGAAATTCCTTCGATCAAATCGATGCTGCGCGGAGAGCAGTACTCGACGATTTTCAAGGATACCCGCGATCTCGCCAGGGTCACCGCCGACATGGTGGACGCCGCGCTGAGCGGAAAGACCGTCGCGGTGAACGACACCACCACCTACAACAATGGCGTGAAGGTGGTGCCCTCCTATCTGCTCAAGCCTGTTGTCGTCGACAAGACCAACTGGGAAAAAGTCCTGATCGACAGCGGCTACTACAAGAAGGCACAGATCAATTGAAGCCGATGCCATTGTCGCGGGAGAGGGCCTGAATGACCGTCCTGCTCGAGATGCGCGGTATCGGCAAGGATTTTGCGGGCGTGAAGGCGCTGGATGGCGTCAATCTCACGGTTCGGCAAGGCGAGATCCATGCGCTGGTGGGCGAGAACGGCGCCGGAAAATCGACCCTGATGAAGGTGTTGAGCGGCGTTTACCCCTACGGCAGCCATGACGGCGCCATCGTCTACGATGGCGAGGAGCGGCGCTTTCGCGATATCAATCAATCCGAGGCGCTCGGCATCATCATCATCCACCAGGAGCTTGCGTTGATCCCGCAGCTCTCGATCGCGGAAAACATCTTCATTGCCAATCCGCCCAGCCGGCTGGGCGTGATCGATCGCGACGCAGTCTATGAGCGGTCGCTGCGGCTGCTGGCAAAGGTCGGCCTTAATGAGGCGCCGGACACCCTCGTCACGGATCTCGGCGTCGGCAAGCAGCAACTGGTGGAGATCGCGAAAGCACTGTCCAAGGAGGTGCGCCTGCTGATCCTGGATGAGCCGACCGCAAGCCTCAATGAAAGCGACAGCGCGGCGCTGCTCGATCTCCTGCTCGAACTGCGTACGCACGGGATGTCGGCGATCCTGATCTCGCACAAGCTGGGTGAGGTCGCCCGCGTCGCCGACCGCATCACCGTGCTGCGCGATGGCCGCACCGTCGACACGCTGGATCGCGGAGCGGATGGTTTTGAGGAGGATCGGATTATCCGCAAGATGGTCGATCGCGACCTCGGCGACCGCTTTCCCCGGCGCGAGCCGCAGATCGGCGAGGTGGTGTTCAGGGTCGAGAACTGGTCGGTCCATCATCCCCAGCACAGCGATCGGCAGGTCATCAGGAATGTCGACTTTCATGTTCGCCGCGGCGAGATCGTCGGCATCGCGGGATTGATGGGCGCGGGCCGCACCGAATTCGCCATGAGCCTGTTCGGACGCTCCTGGGGCCACGGGATTACCGGCCGCGCCCTGCTGCACGGCCGCGAGGTTGATCTGTCGACCGTCGGCCGCGCCATCGCGGCGGGCCTTGCCTATGTGACGGAGGATCGCAAGCAGCTCGGTCTGCTGCTCGGCGAAGATATCCGCAAGAACATCACGCTGGCCAATCTCGGCGCTGTCGCGCCCGGCGGTGTCATCGATGATCTCAGGGAGCTTCAGGTGGCGAACGGCTACCGCACCCGCATGCACATCCGCTCCTCCGACGTCTATCAGATGGCCGACGAACTGTCCGGCGGCAACCAGCAGAAGGTGGTGCTGTCGAAATGGCTGTTCACCGATCCCGAAATCCTGATCCTGGACGAACCGACCCGCGGCATCGATATCGGCGCCAAGTACGAGATCTATTCCATCATCAATGAGCTTGCGGATGCCGGCAAGGCGGTGGTCGTCATCTCGTCGGAAATGCCGGAACTGCTCGGCATCTGCGACCGCATCTGCGTCATGAACGCCGGCCGTTTTGTCGGCGAGTTCGGCCGCGGCGAGGCCACGCAAGAAAAGATCATGCGCGCCATCATGCGTCACGGGGAGCGCGTGGTGGATGAAGGCCTGAAGGAAGCACTGGAGGAGAAGTTGGCGGGAGAAGCGCGTCCATGAGCGACAAGACCGTGATGCTTCCCGAAACGCGCAACGGCAGCTTTCTGCGGGCGAACCTGCGCGACTACGGCCTGTTGCTCTCGCTGATCGCCATCATGGTGTTCTTCGAGTTCGCGACCGACGGCACGCTGCTGCGTCCGCTCAACCTCACCAATCTGGTGCTACAGAACAGCTACGTCGTGATCATGGCGCTGGGCATGCTGCTGGTGATCGTCACGGGGCATATCGACCTTTCGGTGGGGTCGGTGGCCGGCTTCGTCGGCGCAGTCGCGGCGGTACTGATGGTGCGCTATGGCCTGCACTTCATTCCCGCCGCGATCCTTTGCCTCGCGGTCGGTGCGCTGATCGGCGCGGCGCAGGGCTACTGGGTGGCCTATTTCAAGATTCCGTCCTTCATCGTCACGCTGGCCGGCATGCTCGTCTTCAAGGGACTGGCGCTGGCCGTGCTACAGGGCCAATCGGTCGGCCCGTTTCCGCCGACATTCCAGAAACTCTCGTCCGGCTTCATTCCGGAACTGTTTCCGGAGGCCGGGCTCTATCCCACCTCGCTTCTGCTCGGCGTCGCACTGGCGCTCGTTCTGATCTATGTCAGCGCCAAGACCCGGGCCCGGCGCGCGAGCCATGGTGTCGAGATCGAGCCGGCCGGTTTCTTCGTGCTCAAGAACGCGCTGCTGTTCTGCGCGATCATTTACCTGACCTGGCTCATCGCCTCGCATCGCGGCCTACCCAATGTGCTTGTCATCATGGTCGCCCTGATCGCGCTCTATGGGTTTGTCACCTCGCGCACGACCATCGGACGGCAGATTTACGCGGTCGGCGGCAACGAGAAGGCGGCCAAACTCTCCGGCATCAAGACCGAGCGACTGACCTTCCTCACCTTCGTCAATATGGGCGCACTCGCTGCGCTCGCCGGCCTCGTATTCGCTGCGCGCCTGAATACCGCAACGCCAAAGGCGGGCGCCGGCTTCGAGCTCGACGTCATCGCGGCCTGCTTCATCGGCGGAGCCTCGGCCTATGGCGGCGTCGGCCGCGTCGCCGGCGCAGTGACGGGCGCGCTGATCATGGGCGTGATGAACAACGGCATGTCGATCCTCGGCATCGGGATCGACTACCAGCAGGTGATCAAGGGCCTGGTGCTGCTGGGCGCCGTATGCCTCGACGTCTACAACCAGCGGCGCTGAGGTGCGGGGGATCGAACTGGGTCTCAGACAATTTGAATCCATCGATTCGATCCATTGTAGAGTCGGTCTGAGATACAGAAGACCAATGAATGTGTTAACTCATCGCTTTTCCGTCGCACCCATGATGGACTGGACGAACGCGCAAAAGTTCGCCCAAGGTGTCAAGGGCTCACGGGGTAAGGTGACGGTCAGTCGTACCGCTTTGTCGTACTTGCGTGTTCGGCGGTTTTTGCCGGGTCGCTGGCACTTACCACAAGTCGGGATGCTTTTGTCTGACCACCGTATAGGATCGAAAGGATAGTCGCGCCTTGCAAACCAACGTCGCAGTTGCATCGCCTCCAAGCGCGGCGGCCAGTTGCTCTCGGCTCAATGTTGATCGGTGTCCGACTATCACCTCACGCAAGGCTAGCTCGTCGCCGAACGGCATGAAGTAGAGACCCTCAGCATCCGCGTCCTGCAAATGGATGAATAACCTTACCTCATTCTCGTAGCGCCAGTGGGTGAACTTCGTGGATAGCACGCGCTTGTAGAACGCCCAGCGGTCATCGTTTGTGCCATTCATGGCGGCCACGTCGGCCTTCAGAGGCTTAGTCCGGTAAACCACTGGCTGAAGCCGATCATCCGGAACATCGAAGCCCAAACACAAACCGCGATGTCGATCTGCATAGTGCGCCCACTGTACTGGGTTCTTCCAGTTTCGGCTGAAGCACAGAAGTCCAGCCCATTTGTCGAGTTCATTCTTGGTGCGTCGAAAAGCCCGCCGCACAGTCGGATCAGAGCTTGCTACTTCCAACTCGAATGGGTCGTTCAGGTCGTGTAATCGCGCCACTTTGAGGCGCTTTCTCTGAATGTCATCCAGTCCATAGCGCTGATCTATGAAGTGATAAACGCGCACAGCTTTCTCTTTCCTGCGGCGATTCGAAAACCGAATCCCTCTCGGGACAACGGTTTAGCGTCCGTTTAGAAGCTGACACGGCGCGCGAGCGCCACGTTCGCGAGTAGGCATTCATTCGACGCTTTGGAGATAATGTCTGCTAGGGGTCTCTAGGCGAAATCGCGACGCCCCAACCGCTCGGGGGCCAGCAAGCCGTTTCACTCATTGTTGCCTCGCGCTTGCAGCGGCGATCTCTCCTTTAATTTCGAGGAGCCGCTTATTTGAATTCTCGTGCCACTCTCGAAACCTATTCACGCTACCAATAAATTCATTGAGCGGCGGATTGATAAAAGAAAGCACGTCCTCAGTTGGATGTTCCGGTAGTTTAAGCATTGCATCAATGAAAATTTTCCCCGACGAAACAAATGCAGATGGCTCGTCAGAGGCCTCAACGATATAGTTTATTTCCCGGATGTAGTATCCGTGACGGTCTTTTATCGCATAGAGTTCTTTGCCTACGTCAGCCGCAATACCTAGCGTTTTCTGGAGTCGCTCAACGGCGTTAGTCCTGCCTAATGCTTTGATGATAGTCCGGCAATCGTTTGCCAAAGAAAAGTTGTCGTTCTTTACAGCTAACGCCTTCGTATTCAGGACATTAGCTATTTCCAGCAAGGCCTCTGGCAAGACCCTGACATCAGCGGGCGTGTATGCACGCTTGGGGAGTGTTGCGCTTTCTGGAGCCTTTGTGACCTGTGGAGCGGCAGGCTTGGGGTGATGCCCAGCAAACGCTTCGCTTAGTTGCTTGCTTTCAATTCTGCCCCGGAACGTCTCCGCATCATCCTGCACTAGAAAATGAATAACACCCCAGTCTTTCATGAAGTCTCGTTCAGATAGATCCGGGAACTTCGAAATCAGAGTCATCTCTGTCCCGGCGGGAATTTGATTGGCTTGGAAAACCGAAATCAATCCGTGCTCGCGACTATTCAGATATAGGGGCCGTTTCTTTCCGCCATCAATTCCAGATTCGATATAGGCATCAAGCAATCTGATAGAGCGGCCTGTGGTGTTTCTTGATGTGAATTGAATGTCGCCTACACGGAAGCCGTTCTCGTCCGACTTGCCGCCCATTCCCGAGAATACCCAAGTCAGCTTGGTTGAGGCAGAGGACTCCCCCCAAATCTTGTATGCGAGCGCGGCTACAAAACCTAAGCCGCATAAAACCATTACTATTGTGGATATCGACAAGCTTCTCTCCAAAGTCTTTCGCTCTAAGATTGCGTGCCAGAAATCTCGATTGGTTAAGTACAGACCGACAAGTCCCACTCCGACCAATGCGAGGGTTGGGATGCTCACACTGAAGGTCCCGAAAATCTCCCCCAAGTCGGTTGGCAGCTTGGCAACCCCGACATAGTTTGCGAGCGCGACCAGCTTTTTCCACCAAAGCTGTATCGTCGCCAAGCCGACGTTGAACAGGGTCCAGAAAAACCTGGCCATTTGCGCGTCTCCCACAGCCCTCTAGGGATAGTTGTGGCAGACGAATCTATATACCGCAAACATCTAGGCCGGGGTGCGAACGATCCATGAACTATTTCAGCGGTCCGCTAAGGGTCGGAGCCTGGACTTTCGCCACCTGAATTGCGAGCCGACCCATCTAGGATAAGCCGGCCCGCAGGGTCGTGATCTCCATGAATCGGCCGATCACAGCGTCGCCTCCGTTTCTCGGGCCTCATCATCAAGTGCGAATTCATATTGGGGTGTCCCGCAGGCTCGGAGAACATCTCATAAGTTTCAAACCGCTTTTTTGAGGTGAATCCATCTCGCGCGTCGAGCGCCTCCCGCACTTTCGCGAGCCTTCTTGTCGGCGAACCGCCATTTCGTAATGAGGGAGCGATTACTGCGGAACAGGTCCAACAAGAACGCAGTTTCCAGCACGTTGCGCAAGATAAGAGCACCGTTCTGGTGATAGCCCGACAACAGGAGCTTTAGACTCGCGCCGAATGCGTTGAAGGTCCGCATTCCAAGCATCTGGACAACTTTCAAGTCTTCGTCGCTCGTTGAAAATTGACGCAACACCTCGGCCAGTTCCATAGCTGCCTCGGGTCACTGCAACATGTAAACTAAGGTGCGCATCCGCGGCAATCACCCGGCTGGGTTGTTGACGGAGTTGCTCCTCGGCGTTGTGGAGGCTCGTGAGGTTGCGAGGGAGGTCATTGGTCATGGCTCAGCATTCCGCTGTCACGGCTGTTCTTGAAGGGAAATCATGACGTAACCGCGTCCCTGTCACGTTCGCCCGGGCAGGCAGCGATTTCTCTTCTTCATTACATGTCCGCCGGTAAAGGAGGGGAAAAAAACATCCCTTGACAATTCCGAAAATCAGAAATATAACTCCCCCATCCCGTGCCCGCCAGAGGGACGTTTCGCCATCGTCACGACACGTGGGGCGCGGGATTGCGATGGACGCGGTGGCTTCACTCGGCGAAGGAAGCGGTTCGCGTACGGTCAAGTCGTGTGGTTCTGACGCCGCGCATACTGGCGTCAAGTTCGTGGGAAGCCTCGCGTTTCTCACGGGCGACGGCGACAACGAGTTCGCCCCGCCGGGAAGATCACGAAGTAAGCCGTAACACCATTGCGCAGGGGCTGTCGGAGTGTTCTCCGCTTCACCTGTATGTTCGTGTGCATCTTTTTGCTTGCGCAACTAGCGCACACGAAACCGCGGGTGCAGCGCGCACCCGGCACCCCTGCGCCCTCTGGTTTCAGAGGAGCAACGAAGGAGCAAAGCCCGGGCGCGAAACGCGCCGCGGCAATGCAAAGACGTGTCCGGGGCAGGGTCCCGGGTTGGCGAAGGGGCTTCTCGGAGGTTCAATTATATGCTCGGCGCCGTGTGCCTCGACGTCTACAACCAGCGGCGCTGAGGTGTGGGCGACCTGCCCGCGACGGTGACCGCCGTGAAGGCTTGGCTTGGGCGGCACGGCGTTCGAAAGCGTCTGTCGCAAGCGACATCGGCTGGTAAGCTTGAAAATGTTCCCTATATGTTCAGGAAGTCAACGCCTTTGCCGGCTATTCCCTGTCAATTCCCACACTTGCCTACTTAAAGAGGCACTCGTGTCAATCTTTGATAAACTAGCTTTTATACGAGGCATTGCTTTCCGACCAGATCGACCATTATAGTAGGCATATGGGCCAAGAAATACCAAATTGACTATTATAGGCTTCAGACATGGATCTGATCGAGCTGGGTGAGCGTGTTAAAGCGACCCGTAAATCAAAAGGGTGGTCGCAGACGAAGCTGGCACAAGCTGCGGGCGTCAGCCGCGCGCGCCTGGAGGCGCTTGAGAATGCGCGCCTTGCGGAAATAGGCTTCAAACATCTGCTTCGTATCCTGAATGCGTTGGATCTCGACCTGAGGTTGACGCAGTTTAATCGCGGTCGGCCGACACTTGAGGATCTGACGGCGGAGGAGCTTCGCTGATGCTCCGCGTCTGGACCGATCAGCAATCCGCGGGACATCTGGACCTCCATGGACCGCGTGGGACGGCTTTCGTCTACGAGCCGAAAGTGGCAGCCGAACGCGCAGTCTCGATCACCATGCCGGTACGAACGGCATCCTGGAATACGCAACACGGTCTTGCGCCGATATTCGACATGAATCTCCCGGAGGGGGCGCTTCGGGCGTACCTCATGCGAAGTTTTGCCAAGGCGGCTGGAACGTTCGATGATTTCGATTTGCTGGCGGTTGTTGGGCGAACCCAGATCGGACGCATCCGTTACTCCGATCTCGATGCCGAGCTAAATGAGGACGTTCCATTCCAATCGATCGACGAGATCCTCCGCGCAAAGCGCGGTGGCGAGTTGTTTGGCTATCTGCTTGAGAAGTTCGCGGTCCATTCAGGGCTTTCCGGTATTCAGCCGAAGGTGATGATCCGCGCCGTCGACGACGCTGGAAAAAGTGCAGGTGACCGCCAGTCCCAGAGCTTCCGCAGCGCTACGCACATCGTAAAGTTCTGGGATCCGAACGAATATCCCGAACTGGCCGCCAACGAACATTTCTGCCTGTCGGCCGCAAAGGCCATGGGATTGACCGTTCCGGATTTCCAGCTTTCGGACGATGGTGCTGCCATCGTCGTCAAGCGCTTCGATCTGCGGCTCGATGGCACTTACCTGGGCTATGAGGACTTTTGCGTCCTCAATGGTGTACCCAGTTCCGAAAAATACAATGGTGGCTACGAAACCCGCCTGTTCAGGCGTGTCCGCGAATTCACCGATCTGGCCGGACTGCGCAACACGCTGGAGGATCTATTCAAGCTGTTCGTCCTCAATTGTGCACTTCGCAATGGTGACGCACATCTGAAAAACTTCGGTGTCATCTACGAAGATGTGACGGCTCCTGCACGTCTTGCGCCGGTCTATGATCTGGTCAGCACAGTGCCTTATCTGCCGAAGGACGGCATGGCGCTCACATTGAATGGTTCGACCGACTGGCCGGACCGCAAGGCGTTAGTGCGTCTTGGTCAAACCCGCTGCGATCTTTCCTTGCCGGCGATCAACAAGATCATTGAGCAAGCCGCGGACGCTCTGGCGAAGTTGGCGCCGGACGTAACGCGGTATTTCAGCGAGAATTCTGCCCATCGCGAGATCGGAGATAGACTTCTGGCCGCCTGGCAAACGGGCATTCGCGAGAGTCTTGGCTCTTCCAGTGTCGTACCCGGATAACAAGACGTCTTGCGACTTAAGCACTTGAAACGAAACGAAAACACCTCGACTGTCAGTTGTGAATTTCTGTCGGCCCAAAAATCAGCTATTCCAAACCGGATGATAAAGCAAAATAACATCAACATGTTACCGCATCGCTTTTCCGTCGCGCCGATGATGGATTGGACCGACCGGCATTGCCGCGTCTTCCACCGTCTGATGACGCGGAGGGCGCGGCTTTATACGGAGATGCTGACATCAGGCGCCATCATCCATGGCGACCGGCAGCGGCTGCTCGGCTTCGACGCGAGCGAGCATCCGGTGGCCCTGCAACTCGGCGGCTTTGAGCCGCGCGACCTCGCGACCGCGGCTGTCATCGGCGAGGACTTTGGCTACGACGAGATCAATCTCAATGTCGGCTGCCCGTCCGACCGGGTGAAGGACGGCCGCTTCGGCGCCTGCCTGATGGCAGAGCCTGATCTCGTCGCCGAGGGCGTGGCGGCGATGAAGCGCGCGGTGAAGATTCCGGTCACGGTGAAATGCCGGATCGGCATCGACGACCAGGACCCGGAAATCGCGCTCGATCGGTTGGCGCGCGGCGTCATCGCCGCCGGCGCCGATGCGCTGATCGTGCACGCGCGAAAGGCCTGGCTGAGCGGATTGTCGCCGAAGGAAAACCGGGACATTCCGCCGCTCAACTACGATCGCGTGTACCGGCTCAAGGCGACGCTGCCCGATGTGCCCGTCATCATCAATGGCGGCATCGGCAGTCTTGAGGAGGCGAGGGAGCATCTTCGCCATGTCGATGGCGTGATGCTGGGCCGCGCGGCCTATCAGGAGCCGTGGCGGCTCTTGACTGTCGATCCCGAATTGTTCGGCGAAGCGGCGCCGTGCGGCAGCATGAAGGACGTGTTCGAGGCCATGATGCCCTATATCGAGCGCGAGCTAGCCGCGGGCACGCGGCTGCATTCGATCACGCGGCATTTTGTCGGCGCCTATCAGGGTGTACCGGGCGCGCGTGCGTTCCGCCGCTATCTCGCCGAGCGCGGCGTCAAGGCGGATGCGGGCATCGACGTGCTGCGCGAGGCGATCGCGCTGGTCGAGGACCGCGCTGTGGCCTCAATCGCCGCGTAAACGATTGCCGGGCCAACGTTTCAGCGCATGTAAGAGAAATGGCGCAGGCGTTCGTCGTCCTCCAGCCCGATCCCGCTCATTGAGATATCGAAATGATCCTCTATTCCGGACCGCTCAGCATGTTTGGTGCCAAGGTGCAGATCGCCCTGATGGAGAAAGGCATCGATTTTGAGCTGGTCATGGTGGCCTATGACCGCGATCGCGGCTACCAGCCGCGGCATCCCGAAGTGCTGCGGGTCAATCCGAAGCAGCAGGTGCCGGTGCTGATCGACGGCAACGTGGAGATTTTCGACTCGACACAGATCTTCGAATATCTGGAGGATGCGCAGCCGGCGCCGCCGCTATGGCCCCGCGAGCCCGCCGCCCGGGCTGCCGCGCGTCAGCTCGAGCTGAAATCCGATGAGGTTTACTTCCCGCACGTCATTCGGCTGATGGGATTGCAGGACAGGCCTGACGATCCGGCCGCAGTTGCCGCGCGCGATGGCGCATCGCGCTATTATCTCGAGATGGATGCACGTCTGGCCGGGCGCGAATGGCTCGCTGGAGATTACACCTTTGCAGACATTGCCTTCTATATGGCCGCCTTGTTCGGTGAACGGATGGGAGCCGTCGTGGGGCAGGGGACGCCGCGGCTGCTTGCATGGCGCGAGCGCATGACATTGCGGCCCGCTGTCTTGCCGGTCGTTTCCGCGGTGGCAGGTTATCTGGCGAGCCAAGGCCGGCCGGTTCCGGAGTGGCTCGACGCAGCAGTAAGGCAGTGAGAGCGCCGGCGCGTCGAGATGCCCGCTCAAGCGGACACGCTTCGCGGTGCCGGTTCGAGCGCGTTGATAAGATCCTTCGCTCCCGCGGCCGCGACGGATCGACCGACGGGAGGGGGCTCGCCGTCCTGCGCCGGCAGGCTGATGACAGCGTGCAGTCCCTTCGTCTTGTTGGTCAAGACGATGTCTCCGCCATGGTGGCGGACGATGGTCCGGGCAATGGAAAGGCCGAGGCCTACGCCACCCGTTTCGCGGTTTCGCGAATTCTCCATCCGGAAAAATGGCGTAAAAACCTGCTCCCTGGCGCTCTCGGGAATGCCGGGCCCATCATCCGAGACGATGATTTCGATGGTATCCGCGCGCCTCGCCACGCTGACATGCGCCCGCTCGCCGTAGCGGATGGCGTTCTCGACGAGGTTGCGGCACGCGCGGCGGAGTGCGTCCGGCCGGCAGCTATAGCCGATTTTCTGTCCATTCGAGAAAGAGACGTCATGACCGAGTTCGGCGAGATCGTCGCAGAGACTTTCCACGAGCGCCGAGAGGTCCACGGTTCGCGTATTCTCCGCGGTCGCATCCTCGCGGGCGAATGCGAGGGTCGCCTCTGTCATCGCCTGGATTTCGGTGATGGTGGAAAGCATTTTCTCGCGGATGTCGTCGTCGCGCACGAATTCGGCACGCAAACGGAGCGAGGTCAGAGGTGTACGCAGATCATGGCCAATGGCAGCCAGCATTCTGGTACGGTCTTCGACGAAACGATGCAGGCGCGCTTGCATGCGATTGAATGCCTCGGCGGTGCGCCGGATATCGTCGGGGCCGGTCTCCGGCAGCGGCACGATCTCCTGGCCGCGGCCAAGGGCCTCGGCCGCCTTGGCGAGGCGTCGCAAGGGTTGCGCAATGCCGCGTGCGGCAAACACGGCAATGATCGACAACGACAACGCCGAAAGGCCGAGCGCCAGGGTGGATTTGGAAGTCCAGAAGCCGTCTTGCGCCGGCTTGGCAAATGCGGTGTTCAGCCATGCGCCGTTCGCCAACTTAACGGCCAGACCCATGCCGGTGGCATCATCGAGATAGAGAAACTTCGCGGGCCGGGAGAGTGGCCAGGCTTCCGGCCTTACGTCTATCCATTGCGAGGAGGTAGCGCTGCTGCTGGCTGCGTTTCGGGCGAAATCCGGTCGCACCTCGGCGGGCGCGCTGTGACCGGGAAAGGACATTCGCGGCAATGGCTGCGCCAGGCGCTCCCATGCCTCCTCTCGCCATGCCGAAGCATCCTTCAGGCCGTTGGTCGATATCCAGTATCTCGTCGAACTGGTGTTACTGGCATTGAGGATGTCGGCCTGCAGGGACGGCGGAGTCGCCTCCAAGACGCGTGCGAGCGAGGCGCACCGGCTGAATATCTCGCCCTTGGCGGCCTTCCGCATCGTCTGCCCGTGCTCATCCCAGGATATGAAGAACACGATCGCCTGCGACAGCACGAGCGACAGCAGCGTGAAGCAGATAAAGCGGGCCGCAAGGCTGCGCGTCCACAAGCTCGTCATGGCTGCTCGACCTCCGCGACGAGGCTGTATCCGCCACCCCAGTGCGTCTTGATCAAGGCCGGCACTTTCGGGTCGGCCTCGATCTTCTTCCGCAAGCGGCTGACCTGGTTGTCGATGCTGCGGTCGAACGGATCGGCATCCCTGCCGACCGTCAGGTCAAGGAGCTGATTGCGGCTGAGCACCAGGCCCGGATGATCGAGAAATGCGCACAAGAGGCGGAACTCCGCCGTGCTGAGCGGAACGGCAACGCCGTCGCTTCCCAGCAACTCGCGCCGGTTGACATCGAAAGTCCACCGATCAAAACGCACGACCTTGCTCGCGAGCCGCCCCTTTTGCGGCGGCAGGCTTTGCACGCGTCGAAGCACCGCCTTGATGCGGGCGAGGAGTTCGCGGGGATTGAATGGCTTGGTCAAGTAGTCATCGGCGCCCACTTCCAGGCCGACGATCCGATCGGTTTCCTCCGCCATGGCCGTCAACAGAATAACGGGCAGCTCTGTGGTGCTGCGCAGATGGCGGCAGAGCGACAATCCGTCCTCGCCCGGCATCATGATATCGAGAACCACCAGGTCCGGTGCGCTTCGTTCCAGCAAACGGCGCAGTGCGACAGCGCTTTCCGCAAGGCTGATGCGGTAGCCATGCTGGGTCAGGTATTTGCCGACCAGATCGCGGATGTCGCGATGATCATCCACGACGGCGATGTGCGGTGCCGAGTCCATCCAGTTGCTCCGTTCCGCATCATACCGAAGTCCGGCAACCAGCCCATCGGAAAAGTGTAACAGAATGTATCCTGCCGCGCGGGGATCGATTGAAATCAAATGCTTGGCATTCCTGACAGCGTCGTCGGCAGATCGGAACCGCATGCGGTCGCAAATCGTCACAAATTGCGAAGACGGCCCAACCTGTCGCGAACTATGCAATGCAGCATCCCTGAGACAAATCGCGACAATTTCCCATGACAGTCGGCAAAGTTCTGCGACAGCCCGACTCCATCCTGCGCGTGCTCAACGAAGCAGGAGTGCTGCATGTACGCGATGGACGCCGTTTCTCACAGGATAGTTCCGCAAATCTCGAGAGGCGTATCAGGCGGGAACGATCATGACGACGCCACACAGAAGAAGCGGCTGCTTCGCAGCGTCGCATTTCGGGCAAGCTGTCTGCTCGTTCTCGTGTTGCGGAATACTTCGGCCTCCGCCACGCCTGTTGATCTGACGTATGGCGCGAGCCGTACGGCCATTTCGCGTCTCGTGACGGAGGGCGATTGTTTGACACCGGAGCGACATCCGAGGTTCGTATGCGGAGCACCGGCGGCGTCACGGCGATGATATGCGCAGCCATGGGGGCGGGCTGAACGTCGGCACGCGCGCAGCCGACAAATTTTTCAAGTCACTGTTCGAGTCACTTTTTCAAGTCACCTTTCCAACTCACGTTCTCGACTCGCGGCTTGATCGTCACCGTGTCGAGCGTTCATTCCGCGTGATGGAGATTTTCTTGACAGCGCTACCAAAGCGTCCGTAACCTTCCCTGCACAAAACCAAGAAAACGCAACCAAGGAGGAAGTACATTACAGGGAGGGATTGAAATGC
This sequence comes from Bradyrhizobium lablabi, assembly GCF_018129385.1. Classification (GTDB taxonomy): domain Bacteria; phylum Pseudomonadota; class Alphaproteobacteria; order Rhizobiales; family Xanthobacteraceae; genus Bradyrhizobium; species Bradyrhizobium lablabi_C. The sequence continues at coordinate 140,799 of NZ_JAFCLN010000004.1, read as the reverse complement.
TGAAGTACACGTCAGTTGTCGTGGCTGCGGTCTTCGGACTCGTTGCCACCTTCTCGGGGCCGTCCAGCGCCCAGACTTCGCCACCCAAGCCCATCGTTCTAAAAGGGCAATCGACGCACCCCGCGTCGTCAAACTTCCATCTCATCTTCAAACTGTGGGCGGAGACGGTCGAAAAGATGACCGCCGGCCGCCTCAAGATCGAGACGCTGCCCGCGGGCGCCATCGTGCCTCCGTTCGAGGTCTTCGACGCCACATCCAAGAACGTGCTCGACGTCGGCATGGCGCCGTTCGGCTACATCCTCGGCCGCAACACCGCGACGATCCCGATGTCGCACGGCCCGCTGTTCGGCATGGACGGCAGCGACTACTGGGCCTGGTACTATGACGGCGGCGGCATGGCGCTGCTGGAGGAATTTTATCGCGACGTCCTCAAGCTGAACGTCGTCGGCTTCCCGATCCCGACCGACTATCCGCAAGGCATGGGTTGGTTCAAGAAAGAGGTCAACAGCCTCGCCGACCTCAAGGGCCTGAAGTACCGCATCTACGGCATCGGCGCGGAAACTTACGGCAGGCTCGGCGTGTCTGTTGTCACCATCCCCGGCGGCGAGATCGTGCCGGCGATGGAGCGGGGCGTGATCGAAGGCGCCGAATGGATCAACTGCGAGGAAGACAAGAAGCTCGGCCTGCACCAGGTCGCCAAGCACTATTACACGCCCGGCATGCACGAGCCGGTCACCGGCGGCCAGTTGATGATCAACGGCGACGTGTGGAAGAAGCTCACGCCCGACCTGCAAGAGATCATCAAGGTCGCCAGCGTCTATGCCACGACGCAGCGCAACTTCGCCTTCAACCGCGAGACCGCGGCGGCCTGCCAGGACCTGCTCAAGGCCGGCGTCCAGTTGCACCGCACGCCGGACGAGGTCCTGAAGAACTTCCTCGACGAGTGGGAGAAGATCCAGACCGAATACGCTGCCAAGAATCCCTTCTACAAGAAGGCGATGGACAGCCAGAAGGCCTACGCCGAGAAGATCGTCCCGTTCAAGCTGTCCTGGTTCCCGCCCTACAATTTCGCGGGCGAGTATTACTGGAAGGACAAGGTCTACCTACAGAAGAAGTGATCCGCTTTCTCGTGCACGCAACTGGCGTCATTCAACGGCGCCAGTTGCTTTCCAGAAGAGGGGTCATTCATGTCGAGCAATGGCGGAGCCGCGTACCCTGCCGACGGGGGCCGCGAGTTTCCACAGGCCTTCTACACGATCATTCGCGTCATCGACGCCTTCTCTGACGTCACCGGCAAGCTGATCGCGCTGTCGATGCTGTTCCTGCTGGCGACGATCTCCTACGAGGTCGTGATGCGCTATGCGTTCAACGCGCCGACCGTGTGGGTCTATGAGTCGAGCTTCATGGTCAACGGTGCGGCCTTCATGCTTGGCTGCGCCTATGCGCTCTACAAGGGCGCGCATGTGCGGACCGATATCTACTGGGAGAATTTTTCGGAGCGCACCAAGGGGATCATCGACATGGTCTCCTACATCTTCCTGTTCTACCCGGTCATGATCACCTTCATGCTGGTGTCCTTCGACGCCACGCTGCATTCCTTCGACACCGGCGAGCGGTCGCAGGAAAGCGTCTGGCGCGCGATCATGTGGCCGTTCCGCGCCACGGTGCCGCTGGCGGCGGCCCTGCTCATGATCCAGGGCGTCTCCGAAGTCCTGAAGTGCTGGTACCAGATCCAGTTCGGACGCGAGTTCGAGCACAAGGAAAAGGTCGAGATATGAGCGGGTCCGAGCTGCTTGGCCTTGCGATGCTCGTGGTGATGCTGGGCGCGATCTTCATCGGCCTGCCGATCAGCTTCACGCTGCTGTTCCTCGCCGGCGTGTTCGGCTACATCGGCATGGGCGAGCGGGTGCTCAACCTCGCTTACCTGCAGACCATCGGCATCATGAAGCAGGACGAACTGGTCGCGGTGCCGATGTTCATCCTGATGGGCTTCATCTGCGACCAGGCCGGACTGATGGAACGGCTGTTCAAGGCGTTCCGCGACCTGTTCGCGCCGATGAACGGCGCGCTTTACGTGGTGGTGATCGTCACCGCGACGCTGTTCGGCATCGCCGCTGGAACGGTAGGCGCAACGGTGGCGCTGCTCGGCATCATGGCCGGGCCCATGATGATCCGCTCCGGCTACGACGTGCGCATGTCGGCCGGAGCGATCGCCGCCGGTGGCACCCTCGGCATCCTGATTCCGCCGTCGGTGATGCTGGTGGTGATGGCGCCGGTGCTCGATATCTCCATCATCGACCTCTACGCGGCGGCGTTCGGCCCGGGCTTCCTGCTCTCGGCCATGTTCATCGCCTACACGCTGATCCGCTGCTACTTCAATCCGAAACTCGGCCCGCCGGTGCCGAAGGAGGAGCGGCCGGAGTCGATCAAGGTCGTGCTGTGGGAGTGCCTGGTCGGCCTCGTTCCGGTGACGGTGCTGACCATCGTCACCCTGGGCGCGATCCTCGCCGGCATCACGACGGCAGCGGAGGCCGCCGCGCTCGGCGCGTTCGGCGCCATCGTGCTGGTGATGCTCTATGGCAAGTTCACCTGGAACGGTCTCTTGCAGGCCTGCTACAGCACGCTGGCCACGACCAGCATGGTGCTGCTGCTGGCGGTCGCGTCCAACGTGTTCGGCGCGGTGTTCGCCTGGCTCGGCACGGCGTCGTGGATGACCAACGCGCTGCTGGCTTCGCCGTTGCCGCCGTGGGGCACCATGAGCCTGCTGCTGACGCTGATCTTCCTGCTCGGCTGGCCGTTCGAATGGCCGGCGATCGTGTTCATCTTCCTGCCGATGCTGGCGCCAGTGGCCAAGGGCCTCGGCTACGACATGGTGTGGTTCGGCTGCATCGTCGCGGTGGTGCTGCAGACCGCCTTCCTGTCGCCGCCGGTCGCGATGTCCGCCTATTATCTCAAGCAGGTCGTGCGCGAATGGAATCTGCGGCTGATCTACCGCGGCATGGCCGACTTCATGGTGATCCAGGTGGCCTGCGTGGTGCTGGTGCTGGTGTTCCCGGCGATCGCGATGTGGTTCCCGCAATGGCTGCAGGCCAAGCGGGACGCCGAGCGCAAGCGGGTGCAGATCGAACAGGTGGTGCCGCAGACAGTCGCGGCCGCGCCTGTGCTGTGGAGGTGAGGGCTCAGCCGTCGCGGGCGGACGGCCGTGCCGGACGCTGTCCCGAGGCGCGGTCGCGCTTCTGGCTGCTGGAGCCGATCGAGCCGGTGGTTTCGGGATAGCCGTTCAACATCAGTTTGTCGGCGCGAACGCCCCAGCTTTCCAGCCGGTCCAGAAAGCTCATGCCGAGCAGATTGGTCTTCATCTGCCCGCGCGGCACCACCAGCGCCGGTACCGATTTTTCCACGAGCTTGCCGACCGCAAGGCGATCGAGCGTCAGGCGGGCCGCCTTGGTGTGGCCGCCGGCGGTTTCCAGATCGACATTGTATTCGAGCATTTCGATCGGCAGGCCGATCGCCTTTGCCGTTTCCCAGGTCAGCACCACCGACGTCGCGCCGGTGTCGATCACCATCGGCGCAGCCACGCCGTTGATTTTTGCGCGCAGCGCATACTCGCCGCCCTGGCTACGTGGGATCTGCACGGCGTGCGCCGTGGAGAGGGTGCGATTGCGCAGCATGTGCGAGATGCTGTCGCCGGCGCGCGCGATCTGCTCGGGATCGCCATAAGCGACGACGGCGCCGGCGGTGGCGCCAAGCATGATAAGGATGAGCAGGACGCGGATCATGACGCCGCACCTCCGCGGGTCAGCGAGCGTTTGTCGTCTGTGGTTGCTCGACAGGTGCCAGCCCGGCCTCCGCCATCCGCGCCGGCAGCAGCGCCATGACTGCAAGCCGCTCCGCGCTCGTCATCGATGACCAGCGCGCGATTTCCGGCAGCGTACGGCCGCAGCCGAAGCAGAGGTTGGTTCTCGGATCCATCTGACAAACTGAGATGCACGGCGTTTCTTTGCTCATTCGTCCAGTGTTGCGGATATTTTCGCCCCGAGGCAAGCGCCTATCGTTCCAGTCCGGTGCCCGCGCTCATGATCGGCTTGTGACGCGCCCTTCGCTTCTCGTCGGCTGGATTGATTGCCGGCTCCGGCTGTAGTGGCGGGGCCTCCTCGGTCATCGGTCCGAGCGCACTCATCACGCGCTCCGGCGGGAAGGTGACGATCACCTCGGTGCCGATGCGCAGCTTCGATTTCAGCGTGAAGGTGCCGCCATGCATGTCGATCAGGCTTTTGGCGATCGGCAGGCCCAGGCCCGCCCCCTGTTCGGCCGATTTGATCGAGTTCGAGCCCTGTCCGAACGAGGCCAGCACGATCGGGATTTCGTCTTCCGCGATGCCGCTGCCGGTATCCTTGACGGAGAGGTACTGCCCGCCGGAGGCGGTCCAGCCGACCTTGAGCCAGATCTCGCCGCCCTGCGGGGTGAACTTGATCGAGTTGGAGAGCAGGTTGAGCACGACCTGGCGCGTCGCGCGCTCGTCGCCCCAGATCCGCGGCATGCCGTGCTCGAACACCTCGTGGATGGTGATGCCGCGGCTGGTGGCGCGCAGTTTCAGGAGATGATGGCAGTCGGCGACGACATGCACGAGCGACACCGCTTCCTCGTTCAGTTCGTAGCGTCCGGCCTCGATCCGCGACAGGTCGAGGATCTCGTTGATCAGGTTGAGCAGGTGGACGCCGGAATTGTGGATATCAGCCGAATATTCCTTGTAGACCGGCACCGCATGCGCGCCGAAAATCTCGCTCTTCATCACCTCGGAAAAGCCGAGGATCGCATTCAGCGGCGTGCGCAACTCGTGGCTCATCTGCGCGAGGAAGCGCGACTTGGCGACGTTGGCGGATTCGGCGCGATGGCGCGCCTCGTCCGAGATCGACTTGGCCTGCTCGAGCTCGCCGATCAGCGCGTCCTTTTCGGCGCGCGCCTCCAGCGTCGCCAGCGTGGTCGAGTGCAGGCGATGGGCGAGCAGGGCGAAATAAGCCTCCGCCGCCAGCGCCAATACGGCGAGGACATAATTGTCGAACGTGCCACTGATGACGAAATTGAGCGCGATCGCGGCGGTCACGGGCGCGGTTGCGGCCAGTGCCGCGATCGGCAGGCTCGCCGCCAGCATGCTGGATACCGCGACGACCAGCAGCATCAAAAACATCATCAGCGTGTTGGAGGCGACATCGAGCCCGGCCGGCCGGATCAGGATCACCGTCCAGCACAAGCCGTAGAGCAGATCGAGCAGCACGAAGCGGGTGCGCCATTTGCGCGTGGCGGCGGGCGACGACGGTTCGGCCAGAAAGCGCCGACAATAGCGGATGATGGCGGCGTGGATGCAGAGCATCGCGCAAGTCCACGCGACCGCGGAAACCGGCTGTAGCCAGAAGCCGAATAGCGCCCCGGTCGCCACCACCAGCAGCATCACCACATAGGATGCGGAGATCCGTGTTTGTGCGTACTGCCGCAACAGCTCGGTGTCGAAGGCGGGCCGCGTTCCGCTCGAGGACGTTAACCGGTCGCGCGCCTCGCGCACCCGCTGCGCAGCGGCGCGCCGTGAGCTGACGGGCGCGCTGGCTGGCGTTTCAGCCGGAAGCTGGACAACCTCAGGCTTTTCAGCGGGTTTACTCATCGAACACAACAAATCCTGCCCGCGAACCGCGCGGACCTTTCGCATCATCTATCTCTGTCCCTAAATCCTTAAGCGATGACTTAAAAGACTAAAGAATCCCGTTAACGGAGAGTTAAATTAACCCTTCGCTCTGTGCGGGAGCGTTGCGCCTGACGTTCAAGTGAGCGTGACCACGCCGTCGATGTGGCCTGGTTCACTTCCGTGCCGTTCGCTTTGGAACTACGATCTTCCGGCAAGGCAGAGCTCCTTCTGCATTCGCGGAAAACGGAGCAGGGCAATGGAAGACACGTTGCGGCTCTATGCCACGCATTTCGCCAATCGCGCCTATATCCGCTCGGTCTGCGAGGGTACGGCGTTCCTCGCTGCCAGCACCATCGCGATCTTTGCCGCAGTCTCCTATGCGACGGTCCACGCCAGCAATCCCGTCACGGATTTCGTGCTGAGCCGCGTCGGCCCGTTCAACCTGCGCTTCCTGTTCGTCTACGGCACCTTCACGGCCTTTGCCGTCACCGCGGGCCTTTTGGCCTGGAAGCCGAACCGGCTGCCGTTCACTCTCAAGGCAGTGGCCCTGTTCCTGCTGATACGCGCCGTGTTCGTGGCGCTCACCCACGTGGCGCCATCGCCGATCGATCCGCAACAGCCCGTGCCCTTCCTCAACTCCATCTTCTACGGCAGCGACCTGTTCTTCTCCGGCCACACCGGCCTGCCGTTTCTGGCCGCGCTTGCCTTCTGGCACATCCCGCTGTGGCGGATATTCTTCCTGGCGCTGACCGCGTTCTTCGGCGCGGTCGTGCTGCTCGGCCACTATCACTATTCGATCGACGTGCTCGCCGCTCTGTTCATTACCTACGGTGTCTTTCAGATGTCGTGCTGGCTGTTCGGGCGCGACTATGCACTGTTTCGCTCCGCCGAGGCCCAGGCCGCGCCACGGCCAAAGCGCATCCGCAAGAAGCTGTTTCCGCTCCGCGAAATCCGACGCGCGGGAAAGCCGTTCGCGCTGCATGCCGTTGGCGACGATGTTGCAGCCGGCGATCAGGCGAAGGCCGGTTAAGTGAAGTCCGGCTTCCACTCACCGGCTCATGGCTCTGGCCCCGCCAAGCCCGGCGTGCTCTTATGTTCGGAGCGATCTCAGGGGCAGCGCATCTTGGCCGGTGAGGGCATACAACGGCGACTTGCGGCGGTGCTGGCGGCGGATGTCGCCGGCTATGGCCGGCTGATGAACGTCGACGAGGAGGGCACGCTGGCCCGGCTCCGGGAACTGAAGAAGGTCGTCGCCGATCCCGTCCTTGCAGCGCATCGCAGCCGTACGGTGAAGGCGCGCAGCGGCCGCCTGCTGGTCGAATTTGCCAGTGCCGTCGAAGCCTTCCGCAGCGCAACCGAGCTACAGTGCGCCATGGCCGAACAGAACGCCGGCGCGGCACGCGACCGGCGGATCGAACTGCGCATCGGCATTCACGTCGGGGAAATCATTTTCGATGAGAGCGATATTTTCGGCGACAACGTCAATATCGCGACCCGGCTCGAACGGATTGCCGAGCCCGGCGGCATCTGCATGTCGGAGGCGGCCTGGCGGGAAATCCGCGGCAAGGTCGACATCGCCTGCGACGATCTCGGGCCGCAACTCCTGAAGAACATCAGCGAGCCCGTGCGGGCGTGGCGGGTCAGGCTTGGCGCGCACAACCCGGCTGGGTCACCGGCGCTTGCGCTGCCGGACAAGCCGTCGATCGCCGTGCTGCCGTTCCAGAACGTCGGCGGCGATCCCGAGCAGGAGTATTTTGCCGACGGCCTTGTCGAAGACATCACGATCGCGCTGGCGCGTTTCAAGTCGCTGTTCGTGATCGCGCGCAATTCCGCGTTCACCTACAAGGGCCGGGCGGTCGACATCAAGCAGGTGGGGCGCGAGCTCGGCGTGCGCTACGTGATGGAAGGCAGCGTGCGCAAGGCGGGCGCGCGGCTGCGCATCGCCGGCGAGCTGATCGATGCATCGACCGGCGCGAACCTGTGGGCCGACAAGTTCGACGGCGTGCTGGAAGACGTCTTCGAGCTTCAGGACAATATCGCCTCGCGCGTCGCCGGGCTGATCGATCCCTTGCTGCTGGACACCGAGATCAAGCGTGCCCGCGAGCGGCCCGTTCCCGACCTGACCACCTACGATCTCTACCTTCGCGGTCTGAACCTGATCCGCCCGTGGGCACGCAACTCCGTCGCCGATGCCACCGCCTTCCTCGAGCAGGCGATCGAGCGCGATCCGCATTTTGGGCCGGCGCTTGCATCGCTGGCGCTATGCCATGCCCAGAACTTTCTGAACGGATGGGGAGACGCTGCGGTCGAAAGCGAGAAGGCCAGGGTTTTGGCGCGGCGGGCGCGCGATGCGGCGCCCAATGATCCCATGACGATCATCAGCGTTGCCGGCGCATTGCTCAACCTCGGCGAAGACACCCACCTGCTGAAGCGGATGGTCGACGGTGCGCTGGCCCGCAATCCGAGCCATGCCATCGGCTGGATGTGGAGCGGCTGGATCCGGACCGTATCGGGTGAATCCGAGCTTGCGATCGAACATTTCGAAATCTCGCAGCGGCTGGACCCGCGCGCGTCGCGGCGCGCTTTTCACCTGACCGGCATGGGCATCTGCCGTTTCTGGCAGCGGCGTTTCGACCAGGCCGCAAGCCTGCTCGAGGAATCGCTGGACGAACTGCCGAGCTATGCGATGACGAAATGGGCGCTCGCCGCCTGCTATGCCCATATGGGCCGGCTCGACGAAGCGCGCGACTTCGCCGCCCGCCACGGCATCGTGCCGGGCGGGCAGTGGTTGAAGATCGGATCGCTCTATGGCGATCCGGAGCAGCGCGAGATGACGCTGTCCGGCCTGCGGCTCGCGACAGAGCGGAGCTGACGCCGCCGATACCAAGGCCATGCTCCTCAGACGAGCCGGGCCGGGGCGAGCAGGTCGGATAGCCCGATCCGGTGCAGCATTTCGGCGCGCAGGCGATCGAGCACGGTGAAGCCGACATCGGCGCCGTCCTGGGTCGGGTCGTAGTGCACGCGGAACGGCCGCTTGCCGAACGGCAGGCTCACGATGTCGACGATCGCCTCCGCCACGCCCGTCACGTCGGCATCATCGGGCACGATCGCCGCAAAGGCCTTTTGCACTTGCTCGCCGAAGCCGCTGTAGGGACCGGCCTCGTATTCGGCGAGGCGTGCCTCATCGGCCGGACGGCCCGAGTGCGCAAAATGGTTGGTGCCCTTGGTGAAGGCGCCGGGCACCACGATCGAGGTTTCGATGCCCCAGCGCGCCAGTTCGCGCGCATACTGTACGGCGAGCGCATCCATCGCGGCCTTTGCTGCGAAGTAGGGCGCAAGGTAGGGCGGCGTGCCGCCGGCCGAGCTGCTGCTCGACACCCAGACCAGCAGCCCCTGCTTCTGCTTGCGCATATGCGGCAGCGCCGCGCGATTGACGCGCTGGGTGCCCAGCACGTTGACGTCATATTGCTGGGCGAACTGTTCCGGTGTGAAGGATTCCGCCGGACCGAACATCATGTGGCCGGCATTATGGACGACGACGTCGATGCGGCCGCTTTCGGCGATGATCTTTTCGACCGCTGCGTTGGCCGACGGTTCGGATTGCACGTCGAGCTCGATCGCGCGCAAATCGACGCCGTCGCAAGCCGCGGTCGCGGCCATCTCGGCGGCATTCCGGGCGTTGCGGCCGGTGACATCGCGCATCGAGGCGTAGACGGTGTGTCCGGCCCGCGCGAGCGACTCTGCCGCCAGGCGGCCAAAGCCGCTGGAAGCGCCGGTGACGAGGATGACGGCTTTGGAAGCCGCGGTGGTCGAAACCGCATTTTCGTTGGACATGGCAAGATTCCTTCTGTCGCCGCCTTCTCAAGGCGGACGTTGGGTTGAGACGAGGAGTGAGAGGCGAGAGGCGGGCGGGATCAGATGATCCCGCCATTGGCGCGCAGCACCTGGCCGTTGATCCAGCCGCCGTCGGGTCCGGCGAGGAAGGCCACGGTGTTGGCGACATCTTCCGGCTGGCCGAGCCGCTCCAGCGGCGACAGCTTCTTGAAGTTGTCGATCACCTGCTGCGACTTGCCATCGAAGAACAGTTTTGTGGCGATTGGTCCGGGTGCCACGGCGTTGACCGTGATGTTGCGGCCGCGCAGCTCCTTGGACAGCACATGCGTCATCGCTTCGACGGCGGCCTTGGTGGCGGCATAGACGCCGTAGCCCGGGAACAGCATGACGGCCTGGCTGGACGACATGTTGATGATGCGCCCGCCTTCGCGCACGCGTTTCGTTGCTTCACGCAACGTGTTGAAGGTGCCTTTCAGATTGACCGCGAGGTGGCTGTCGAACGACTTGTCGTCGGTTTCCGCGAGCGGCTGGGGGTGCATGACACCGGCATTGTTCACCAGCACGTCGACGCCGCCGAACGCTGCTTCCGCCGCATCGAACATGCGCGCGACCGCGGAGGGATCGGTGACATCGGCCTGCGCGGTGGTAGCCCGGCCGCCGGCCTTTTCGATCTTGCTGGCCATCGCCTCGGCGTCGCGGGCGTTGCCGGAATAATTGATGATGACGGTAAAGCCGTCGGCGGCGAGCCGCTCGGCAATGGCAGCGCCGATGCCGCGGGAGGCGCCGGTGACAAGGGCGGTCTTGTTGGTGGCGGTCATGTCGATCTCCTTTATTTGCCAAGCCCATTTTCGGGCTGATGGGCAGGAGATATAGGCTGGCCTTACCCAGATAATCCGGCTAGAAACAGCAATACTGTTCGTTATTTTAGAACAATAGGGCGCCAATGGACCGGTTGGACGCAATGCGGCTGTTCACGCGGGTGGTGGACCGGCGCAGCTTCACCGAGGCCGCCAACGACCTCGAAATCCCGCGCTCGACCGCCACCCAGGTGGTGCGGCAGCTCGAGGAGCGGCTGGGCGTGCGGCTGCTCCAGCGCACCACCCGCACCGTGCGCCCGACGCTCGATGGCGAAGCCTATTACCGCCGCTGCATGGCCATCCTCGACGACGTCGAGGATGCCGAAGGCGCGTTCCGCGGCGCCGTGCCCAAGGGCATGCTGCGCGTGGAAGTGCAGGGCACGATCGCGCGGCACTTTCTGATGCCCGGCCTGCCGGATTTTTTTGCGCGCTATCCCGGGATCGAGCTCGCGATGAGCGAGAGCGACCGCTGGGTCGACGTGGTGCGCGAAGGCGTCGATTGCGTGCTGCGCTACGGCGCCTTGCCCGACAGCGATCTCGTCGCACGCCAGGTGGCCGCGCTGCCGCGCATCACCGTCGGCGCGCCCGCCTATCTCGAACGACACGGCACGCCGAAGACCATCGCCGATCTCTTGCATCATCGCGCCGTCGGCTTGCGATCGATCACCACGGGCGTGGTGACACCGTTCGAATTCGTTGGCGACGGAGAAGTCACGCACGTTGAAGTACCGACGCCATTCACCTGCACCGGTACCGAAACATTTCTCGACGGCGTCCTGCTTGGCCTCGGCCTCGCCCAGATGCCGCTATTCCATATCGGTCGCGATCTCGAGGCAGGCCGCCTGGTGCAGGTGCTGCCCGACAAGCAAGTGCCGCCGGGTCCCGTTGCCGTGCTCTATCCGCGCAACCGCCAGCTCTCGCCGCGCGTGCGGTTGTTCATCGATTGGATCGTGCAGCGGTTCGCGGTCGAGGGCAGGGATGAGGCAAGCGTGCCGCCGCGAGCGTGACGTTTACTCCTTCACCGTCCCTCGCAACAGCCTGATCCCCCCGGCGAGTGTGCGCTGCATCAGCAGCGTGTCGACGCCGTAGGCGATCATGCGAAAGCCTTTGGCGCGGAAATCGCGCGCCCATTTCTCGTCGCCGGCGAGAAAGCCCGGCGTCTTGCCGTGTTTCGTGCAGGCTTTGACCAGGCTGTCGACACCCGCAAAAAATTTCGGGTTGTCGAACTGGCCGGGAATGCCGATGGAGTTCGTGTAATCGTAGTGGCCGAGCCAGACCACGTCGACGCCGTCGACCGCGGCGATCGCATCGACGTTCTCGATGCCTTTGCCGGTCTCGACCAGCGCAATCACCATCGTGCGCGCGTTGGCTTTGGCGATCTTGTCGGCCTCCGATCCGCCGGCATAGTCGTCATGCGCCGCCACGTTGAACGCAGCGCCGCGGCGTCCCGCCGGCGGATATCGCGTGCAGTCGACGATCGCCTTCGCCTGTTCCGGCGTTTCGACCATCGGCACCATGATGCCCATAGCGCCGATATCGAGCGCGCGGGCGATGTGGTGATAGTCGCCAGAGGGAACGCGCACCAGCGGCACCAGATCGAGTCCGCGGCAGAATGCGAACTGGGCCTTCATGGTCTCGAAGCCGACGCCCGAATGCTCCATGTCATAGAGGATGAATTCGGCGCCGGCCTCTTGGCAGATTGCCGGGTAGCCGGGCGTAAAAAACTCGAACGTCATCGTTCCGAAGGCGCAGCCGCCGGCCGCAAGACGCGGTTTTATTGGATTTGGACGCAACGGAAGCTCTCCCGGTACCGCATTTCGATGCAACGTTACGGCAAGCCGGTAGCAGCGAGCAATCGTGCGCGCGGGCCGCTGTCATGCTGCACTAGCGAAGCCAAATCGATTCCTGTCGACCCGTCCGATTGAGCCCATTACGATGCCGCTTTTATAAACGGCAGGAGCGCCTGCCGAAAATTCATAAGGGGGACGGCGATGGTGGGGGCAAGGATGGCGGCGCTGGTTGCGATCATGATGGCGACGGCCACGCCCATCGCGGCGCAAGTGCTCGACGCCACCTATCGCGGCACGATGGTGTGCGACAAGCTGCCCTTCACCAACGACAAGATGCGCGAGGCCATCGATGTCACGATCGCCGGCAGCGCTGCAAACTACAATCACGTGGTGCGGCTGCGTCCGACAGGCGTTGAAGCGACAGCAGAGCAGGGCACCGGCACGATCAACGGCCAGAAGATCGACCTTCAGGGCAGTTGGAAAGGCGGCGACCGCGAGTATCAGGCGAAATACAGCGGCACCTTCGTGCGGCGCAGCGCGAAACTCAAGGGCACGCAGACCTGGACCGACGGCGGCAAGACAGTGACGCGCGCCTGCACCGGTGCGATCAAGCGGCCGCTGCGTCCGTTCCTGCCGCGGACAAAGAAGCAGGCGGCTTGATTATCCCTGGTCCAAACCGGCAACCGTCCCCGAGCCGGCGCCGCGGGAACGGCGACCGGACAAGCCGCCATCGATATTCAGACGTCGCCCCGCTGGTTTGACGAAACGGCGTCCGGGCGATCAACGTCCCTTATCAAAACGGTTATGCAACCTTAAGGTATTCATATTGGACGTTCGCGCCCTGACCGCGTATGCTCCTCTTCGCAAGAGGAGGCGTCCAATGTTCGGATTTGCTTTGACCCGTCGTCGCTCTGCGTCGGCCATTGTCGGCGCGCTCGTTTTGAGCAGCGCGCTCGGCACCATGGCCGCGGCCGACGAGGTCAAGCGAATTTCCGCCAACGGAGCTGAATTCGCCTATGTCGAAGCGGGCAAGGGTGAACCCGTCATATTCGTTCACGGCGGGCTTCAGGACTACAGGATGTGGTCGCAACAGCTTGCCAAGTTCAGCGGCAGCTATAGCGCGATCGCGTACAGCCGCCGCAATCATTACCCGAACGAGGCAAGCCCGGACGGCATGCCTGATGGCGCTGCCGACGCCCATGGCGAGGATCTGGCGGCCTTTGTGCGGGCACTCGGCTTCTCGAAGGTGCGGGTGGTGGCGCATTCGTCGGGAGCGCATGCCGCGCTTTTCTTTGCCGCTTCGCATCCCGAAATGGTGGTCAGCCTCGCGCTCAACGAGCCGCCCGCCACCGGATTGCTGACCGGCGTGCCCAACGTTGCGGATACGCTGAAAGAGTGGGGCAACAGACAGGCGCCGGCAAGGGAAGCGGTCAAGGCTGGCGACGCCAAGGCCAGCATTCCTCTTTTCGTCGATGCCGTCGGCGGGCCGGGCGCTTACGAGCGCCGTTCCGATGCGGAAAAGAAAATGAACCTCGACAATCTGGCTTCGTACCAGGCCGATGTGACGACGAAGCGTCCAAGGCCCGTCTTCACCTGCGAGATGGCCAAAGCAATCACGGCACCGACCTTGCTGTCCAGCGGAGAGCGGAGCCCGAAATTCTTTTATCTGATCACGGACCAGCTAGAGAGCTGCCTGCCCAGGCGCGAGAGAATTGTCATTTCCGGAAGCTCGCACACCGTATCTTCGGAACAGCCTGAAGCCTATAACCAGGCCGTTCTTTCGTTTCTGGGCAAACATTAAAGCTACGGCTCGCCATATCGGCGACATTGCGGATGTCGTTGATGCCTTCCTATATCCGGAGTCGGCCGGCGGCGTGACGGGAGAAATTCGTCGCGTCGACGAGGCCCATGCCGCCGGCCACCGCTTCACGCGGGGCGGGTCTCGCAGACCACACCATGAAAAAAGCGGACCTTGAAGCAAGATGTTTCGTATCCCGGTCGGCGTGATCGCCGCGTTGAGCATCTCCGTTTGCGCGCAGGCGCAGCAACCCTCCCGTCTCGACGAGATCGTCAGCCGCGGCACCCTGCGGGTCGGCATGACCGGCGACTACCGCCCGTTCACCCATCTCGACGAGACGGCGCAGAAGTTCAGCGGTTTTGACGTCGACATGGCGGAAGCGCTGGGCAGGGCGCTCGGCGTCAGGGTCGCGTTCGTGAAGACGGGATGGCCGCAACTGACGCAGGACTTTGAGGCCGACAAGTTTGACGTCGCGATGGGCGGCATCTCCATTACGCTCGACCGGCAGAAGAGGGGCCTGTTCTCGGCGCCGGTCATGCGCGAAGGCAAGACCCCGATCGCGCGGTGCGCCGACAAGGACAGGTATTCCACCCTTGCCGATATCGACAGGCCGGGCACGCGCGTTATCGTCAATCCCGGCGGCACCAACGAGCGCTTTGCCCGTGCCCATGTCAAAGCGGCCGAGATCAGGGTATATGGCGACAACCGCACGATCTTCGATGAAATCGCCAAGGGCGATGCCGACGTCATGATGACGGACGCCTCGGAGACGCGCTACCAGCAGAAACTTCATCCGGGCGTGCTTTGCGCCGTGCATCCGGACCAGCCGTTCGACTTTGCAGAGAAGGCCTATTGGCTACAGCGCGATGTGGCGCTGAAGGCCTTCGTCGATCAGTGGCTGCACATCGCGATGAACGACGGCAGCTTTGCAAGGATCTATGCCGCCTGGTTCCAGTAGGTGCGCAGGTATCAATCTGTTGACCTCAGTTCGGTCCAGTGGAAGCGCGGACGATTGGCGCTTCCTCTCGTGGCCGCGCCATGACGCCAACTCCGTTAGCGGTCATTCGCGCTTTCATTTTGTCTCGGTGAGACGATAAAGTCTCGCGGCGGTATCGTGCAATACTGCGCGCCGATCGCTCTCGGGGACTGATGTCAGCGCCGATTTGATGGCGCTCACGATCGACGCATAGTCGGTCCACAGCTTTTCGATCGGGAAATTCGATCCCCAAACGCAGCGGTTTGCACCGAACAGTTCCAGTGTTTCGCCGACAATATCGGCGATGTGCTGGGCGTCGTTACGGCGGATGAAAGTGCCGAGCCCGGAAAACTTGGTGTGCATGTTCGGCTGATCGGCCAGCCGCCGCATGCCTTCGCGCCACGCCCGCCGGCCTTCCGCCGAGCGGTCCTCGGGCATGCCGGCATGCTCCAGCACCAGCGTGATGCCGGGAAAGGCTTTCGCCAACGCGCTGCCGTCGGCCATCTGGGAGGTGAACACCTGCAATTCGAACAGCCAGCCGCGCTCTTCCAGCAAGGCGAAATTCCTGCGGAATGCCGCGGTGTTCATCTGGTCCGGCGCAGGTGCAAACCGGTACTGCTCGTTGGTGTGCCAGTGCAATTGCTGGCGCACGCCGCGCATCAGCGGAGATTTCGCCTGCGCTTCCATCACCTGCGGCGCCTGCTCGCTCTGGAAATCGACGTAGGAGACGATGGCGTGCGGCCAGCCGGCGCGGTCGGCATTGGCCTGAACCCATTCGACTTCCCTGATTTCCTGTCCCTTGCCCCAGTTGGTCTGCACATAAACCGACTTCACCACACCGGTGCCCGCGATGTCGGAAAGAAATTCCTCCACCGGATAGTCGCGCTTGAGCGCATCATAGGCGCCGAATATCCTCGGCACCGTCGGTCCTTGCAGCCAGGGCTGGTCGGCCTGCCGCCAGATGTGGTGGTGTGCGTCGATGATCGGTTCCATCGTCAATTCCTCATCAAAGCAGCAGCAGCGTGATCGCCGGGAAGATCGTCAGCAGGATCAGCGTCGCCATCAAGGCGAACACGAAGGGAAATGCGCCCGCCACCACTTCCTGCATCGTCGTTCCGGAAATGCCGGTGATAACGAACAGGTTCAACCCGACCGGCGGGGTGATCGCTGCAATCTCGATATTGAGCGTCAGGATGATCGCGAAATGGATCAGGTTGATGTCGAGCGCCTTCACCGTCGGCAGCAGCAATGGCGTCACCACCGTCAGCAGCGTGAAGCCGTCGAGGAAGCAGCCGAGAACCAGCAGCACGGCATTGACCAGGAACAGGAACAGCAGCGGCGACAGATTGAGATGCGTAATCGCGTTGACGATGGCATCGGGAATGCCGGCCAACGTTGCCACCATACCGACGAACAACGCGCCCGACAGGATGAACAGGATCGCGCCGGTGGACCGCGCGCTGTCGATGAAAATGCCGGGCAGATCAGCGAGGCGGATCGTCCGGTAGACGAACATGCCGATCAGCAGCCCGTATACCGCAGACACCGCGGCGGCCTCCGTCGGCGTGAATACGCCGAGATAAATGCCGCCGAGCACGATCGCCGGCATCAGGAGCGCCGGACCTGCCAGCACGAAGGCTCGCCAGACCGCCAGCAGCGAGAACGGTTCGGTTGATTTGCCGTATCCATGACGCCTTGCGATGGCAAAGGCCACGATGCCGATCGCGGTCGCCGCCACGATGCCGGGCACCACGCCGGCAACGAACAGGTCCTTGACCGACTGCTGCGCCATCTCGGCGTAGATCACGAACGTCACGCTGGGCGGGATCAGAATGCCGAGCGTGCCGCCGGCCGCCATCAGGCCGGCGGTGAAGGGACGGGGGTATCCCAGCGAACCCATCACCGGAATCATGACGCGCCCGAGCGCTGCCGCCGAGGCGACCGACGAGCCGGTCATGGCGCCAAAGATCGCCGAAGCGCCGCTGGCGCCGATCGAGGCGCCGCCGGAGACGCTGCCGACCAGGGTTTGCATCAGGTCGAACAGGTATTTGGCAAAGCCGGAACGCAGCATGATGTTGCCGGCCAGGATGAAGAACGGGATGGCGAGCAGCACGAAACTGTCGAGGCCCGAGAACATCGACTGCGCGACCTGGGTAAACGAGGTCACCTTGAAGATCGCGACGGCGGCAAGACCGGTGAGCCACAGCGCGAACGCCACCGGCAGCCCTAGTGCGAGCATCACCAGCAGGCTGGCTATCAACATAAACGCCATGTCAGGCCTCCGCGCTGGCGACCGGCTTGTCGGGACGGACCCCGATCAAGCGCAGCACGAGCCGCAAGCTGATGAGGGCAAAACCGATCGGAATGACCGATTGCGCCGCCCACAGCGGGAAGGGAAGATTGGAATGGGCGAAGGAAATGCCGAACAGCGCCGATTCCTGCACATAGCGCGCGCCTAGTACGGTGGCGGTCACCGCGAAGCCGAGACAGAGAAGGTCGCAAATTCTTTCGACGATCTGTCGCGGTCCAGGTCCAAGCCGGTCGATGAACAATTCGACCCGCACATTGGCGCCGTCGCGCGTCAGTCCGATCGCGCTGATATATGTCATCGCGATCAGCAGCACCCGGGAGAGTTCGTCGGTCCACAGGTTGGATTGACCGAACAGACCGCGCACGGTCAATTCATAGACGACGACGCCGAGCACCGCGGCGAGTACCAGCCCCGCAATGCCGTCTTCGATACGCGCCAGGACGGCGCTAGCCCGCCGGATCCCGTTCATTTGGAATAGCTCTGGAGGCGCGAAAGCAGGTCGGGGCCGATCTGCGCTTCGAATTGTTTCCAAACCGGTTTGGTCGCTTCTATCCAGGCCGCGCGTTCCTCAGGCGTCTGCACGTGAACGTTGACGCCGGCCGCCTTCATGCCCTCGATCGCCTTGTCGGATTCGCTCTGCGCGCGCACCCGGTGGCGAATGGCGACTTCCTTGGCGGTATCTTCGATGATCGTGCGCAGATCGGCGGGCACACTGGCCCACCATTTGGCGTTCACCATCCAGGGATAGAACGCGACGTAGTAGGTCGCATAAGTGACGTGCTTGATGCTTTCGTTCCACTTGTAGATCAGGAAATTATCGGTGGGCACGTTGAGGCCGTCGATCACGCCCTGCTGAATCGCCGGCGACAATTCGACGAAATTCAGCGACACCGGCGTCGCGCCCAGGCTTTGCAGCATGGCCAGATTGACCCGGCCCAGTCCGCGCATCTTCAGGCCGGCCATGTCGCGCGGATTGCGCAGCGGCGTATTCTTGGTGCCCGGCACAAGGTAGTCGAACGGCAGCACGGTGATCAGCTTGGCGCCTTTGCCTTCCACTTCGCTATAAGCTTCCTGGAAGAAGCCGCCATCGATCGCCTTGTAGAACGATGCCGCGGTGGGGAACGCGTAAGGCAGTTCCGACACCGCCAGCCGCGGCGAGAGCGAGCTCCAATAGGCTGATATCAGCGTGGTCATTTCGGCATCGCCGCGCAGCAGCGCCTGAAGCAAATCGAGTCCCTTATAAAGGTTGCCCGACGGGAACAGCTTGACCTCGACCCGGCCTTTGCTGCGCTCCTCGACCAGCTTCTTGAATTCCTGGTTGGCGAGGCCGGGCGTGATGTCGAGCGAGTACTCGATCGGAAAGCGGATGGTGACCTCGGCGGCGCCGGCCGGCGCGGGCGCGGTCAGCCACGCCGCGAGCACGGTGCAGGACACCGCGCATGCGGCGACGATACGATTGAGCATGATGATGGACCCCCTTTGATTGAGATTTGGCTGGCGAAGCGTGAGTCGCCCGGATCGAGCTTTACTTGCTGTAGCTGCGGACGCGCGCGATCAGTTCCTTGCCGACCTGCGGTTCGAATTGCTGCCACACCGGCAGGGTGGCTTCGATCCAGGCCTTGCGCTCTTCCGGCGTCTGCACGTGTGTCTCGACGCCGCCTGCCTTCAGTCCCGCCAGCGCGCGTTCGGTCTCCGCCTCTGAGCGGGCGCGGTGCAAGCGCGCCACTTCGATGGCGGTGTCGTGAATAGTCTTGCGAAGGTCGGGCGCCAGGGCGTTCCACCACTTCGCGTTCACCATCCACGGGTAATAGCCGATATAGGCCGGCGCATACGTCACGTGTTTCACGGACTCGTGCCACTTGTAGGCAAGCATGATGTCGATCGGTGCGTTGAGTCCGTCGATCACGCCTTGCTGTAGCGCCGGCGATAGCTCGACCAGATTGAGCGACACCGCGGAAGCGCCCAATGCCTGCAACATCGCCGAGTTGGTGCGGCCGAGGCCACGCATCTTCAGGCCGGCCATGTCGCGCGGATTGCGCAGCGGCTTGGTGCGGGTACCGAAGCCGAAATGATCGTAGGGCATGATCGTGATGGCCTTGGCGCCCTTGGCCTCGACCTCGTCGTAGAGGCTGTTGATGAAGGCGGCGTCGTCGATCGCGCGATAGAACGCGGCACGCTCCGGGAAAGCGTAGGGCAGTTCGAACACCGCGACCTTGGGCGACAGCGCGGTCCAGTAGGCGGAAGTCAGCGTCGACATTTCGGCGTCGCCGCGCAGGATCGCCTGCACCAGGTCGAGCCCCTTATAAAGACTGCCCGATGGGAACAGCTTGACCTCGACGCGGCCGTTGGTCCGCTCCTCGATCAGCTTCTTGAAGTCCTGGTTGGAAAGCCCCGGCGCGATATCGATCGCGTATTCGACCGGGAAACGGATGGTCACCTCGGCAGCGCGGGCCGGTACCAGACCGATTCCAAGCGCAATCACGCACCCCAACGCCCTCCACATGTATTGAGCTCCCCATGCAATTTTTAGTTTGCCTGTTGGTTGAACATTTATCATTGTATGTTCGCAGATAGTCAATATCTTCGAAAATCTTGGCTCCTTCGAAAACGCATTTCTCCCATGTTCGGATCGACGCAGCACCCAATTTCCGAAGGTAGTCGCGGCGCGGAAGCGTGGCGGATCCTGCGCGAAGCGATCTTCACCGGACGATTCCAGCCGGGTGCGCCGTTGCGTTTTCATGAAATGCAGGCGCTATGCGGGATGAGCGTCTCGCCGGTGCGCGAAGCCCTCGCTCGGCTGGTGACTGAAGGCCTGGTTGTGACCGAGCACAATCGCGGCTACCGCGTCGCCCCGCTGTCGCGCCACGAGCTCGAGGATTTGGTCCGCACCCGTATCAGGATCGAAGGTTGGGCTATCGAGCGCGCCATCGCGCTGGGTGACGAATTGTGGGAAGCCCGGATCATGTCCAGCCTGCACGTGCTGACCCGGTTGCCGCGCCGCCGCGCGGGCGAGCCGCGGCTGATGAACGAGGAATGGGAACGGCGCCACAAGGATTTCCACGAGGCCCTGATAGCGGCCTGCGACTCCGCAAGCTTGCTACAGATTTGCCGCGCGTTGAGCGCTCGCGCCGACCGATACCGCCACATCTCGCTGGCGATCGAAACCGGACCGCGTGACATCGATGCCGAGCACGAAGCGATCGCAAAAGCCGCGCTGGCTCACGACGTGCCGGCGGCGCAACAGGCGCTCGGCGCGCATTATGAAAAAATGGTCCGTTACATACCACTGCACGTCGGAGTGGATTGACGGATACGGCGATGGCCAACCTGTGGGCGTCGGTGGGATGAGCCGCGCTTTACTCAGATATCCTTCCACCAGCGCCAGGTTGCGGCCAGGGCCAAGAGGCCGAGGACGCCGGTCACGGCGGTGGCGTTGTGAGGCCCGATGCGCTCTGCGAGCCAACCCAGCCACAGGAAGCCGATCGGCCCTGTGCCGATGCAGACGGTCAGCACGCCGAGCAGACGCGAACGCATGTCCGGCGGCGCGGCAAGATAGACCAGCGTAGCCTGCATCGCACCAAACCCGGCGTTACCCAGCCCGGTCAGCAACAACGCCGCACCTGCCAGCGCCGGGCTTTGCACCAGCGCAAAAACGACCACCATGATCAGATAGAGGATGACACTGCCCACATAAGCCCGGCCGTAATATTTCGGGATCAACCATAGGGCTATCAGCAGCGCGCCTCCGAACGCGCCGATCCCGTCCATGGTTGCCAGCACGCCCACGCCCTCGGGGCCCAGATGCAGGCGGTCGCGTCCGATGACGGGGATCATGCCGGTGAAGGGCCAGCCGAAGATATTGAAGATGACCGTCACAAGCAGCACACCGATGATCCGTTTGTCGGTGCGTACCAGGGCCAGCCCTTCGGCGATCCGTGCCAGTACCGCGGCGGATTCCGCCGCGTGAGCATGGCGTGGGCGGACGGTCACGACCGCCCATAGCGCCGTGCAATACATCAACGCGCTCAGGATGAACACGCCTTGAATGCCCGTCCCGGCGAGCAGGAATCCGCCGATGACGGGGCCGACCATGCGGCTTGCGTTGACGGCACCGACGTCGAACGACATCGCACGGCCCATCTGTTCGCGGCCGACGACCTCGCCGATCATCACGCGGCGCACCGGATTATCGGTGCACCAGCCGCACCCGTTGATGAAGCTGGCGAGCGCGAGATGCCAGACCTCGAGTTGCCCGGTCCGGTCGAGCAGCGCGAGGACAACGGAGGTGCCGCTCATGACAAGCACCATGACGAGCAGGGTCAGGCGGCGATCGACGCGTTCCGCAAGCGCGCCGAGAAAAATCCCGAACAGCCCCATCGGAAGCAAACGGAGCATGGTCATCATCGAAACCAGAAACGCCGAATCGGTGCGCTGGTAGACCAGGATCCCGACCGCGATGGTTTCCACCCAACGTACCGTGGCGACGATCAGGCCGACATACCACAGGCGCCAGAAGTCCGGGGTCTCGACCATCCGCCGGAACGGCGAGTTGCTCACGCGATCGCTTCCTCTCCGGGGGCGGCTTACCCCTTATACTTGCGCCGCTGCATGCTCACGGGTTGGACAAGTCTTTCCCGCCGAACGAAGGAGTTATGAGCATGAACCTTTGAGGAGTCTATATCGGAGCGATGGTTCAACCCGCCTGTACCGCTTTCCTGAGCAACAGAGCATGCGACGCAGCAATTGTGATGGAGAAAAGCAGCAAGCCCAGTTCGACGCCATGCACTTTGGAGGGAGCGTATGTTGATAGCGCCCAGATCAGTAGCCGGACGGCAAGGGCGAACGCCACCATCCCCCAAAGCCCGACCGCTTTCGATGCGTGCCACGTTGGCTGGCCGTCCAAGCCCCATTGCATCGCGATCCGGTCGCTTCTGATGCGCGGCCCAAAATACAAATTGCACGCCACCAGAAGAGCGACGACTGGCCAAAAAATGAGATCGGTACTCAACATGCGTGCGTTCTCTAAGGGCCGCGTAACCGATCCGTCTTAGCCCCGGGCAGGTTAAGGGATATCTCAACAATTCCGTCAGACTTGAACCGCTTGAGGTGCGAACCGGCTCATGGCGGCGTCCGCTTCGGAACTGAAGCGGACAAGGTCCGATCAGCCAGCGGCAGCGGCCATTCGCACCGCTCCAGCCGTGCCATCACGCTGGAGGTGCCTCAGCGCTTGCTGCCCATCTTCTCGCCTTCGGCGCAGGACCCGTCGAGCAGCCAGGCGTTTCAAAAATTGCGTTGAACGCGAACGTTGAGATAGGCCGTATTCTGGTTCTTGTACTCGTAGACAGTCGCAGGCTTTGGCGCCGCCGCAGGCAAAACCGAAGTGCCCGTGAACTTCTGATCAAGCGCAACGAATTGCACCTCGCCCGAGAACGTCAGGTTCTTGACGGGAGTCCAGCGCGTAACGAAGCCTGCCTGGTAGACATTGAAGTTCGGGTTGCAGCGAAAATCGGCAGATTTGGTCGCCAAGCCGCCGGTGCTGGCGATGTAGCTCGTGCAGTACTGGCCCATCGCAGTGGTGATGTCGGATGCGTTGCCGGCGTACCGAACAGCCGAAGCGCTGCCGAACAGGCTGCTGGACCAGAATGGATTCCAATTGTGATTGAACGCGCCACGGAGGCCATAGGAGGTTGTCAGCTTGAGATCGCCGGTGCCGCCGGCGAAGGCGGGAAGAAAAACGGCATCTGTGGTGGCGCCAAAGCCAATGCTCTGATAGGCGCCGGCACGGCTTGAGCCGCCAAACATCGCGAAGCTCGGCGAGGAAGTGCTCGTCGAAATCACGTTCTTGGTGATTCCTCGTGCATACGATGCCTCGATCTTGAAGTCGTCGTTGGCACCGGTCGGGATGTTCTTGATCTGTAGCGCTGCCATCGCCGAACCGCCCCACTTTGCGTCGGGATGTCCGCTGGTCTCCGACGAGTTGGTCGGCGATGCACTGAAGGCAAGGGCGTTGTAAGAGGCGGCGACCTCGTGGGCCGCAACCGAGAATTGCACCAGTCCCCAGGCCTGGTCCACGCGAATCCTGCCGACGACGTCCGGAGCCCGCGTGCCGGCGTAGGCATTTGCACCGAGGCCAACCGCATTCGTGCCGGTCGACAGGTTGAAGAGAACGGTACGGTTGAACACGGTCGGGTCATCAAGGCCGACACTGCCGGTCACGCCGTTGCCGAACTGGGCTGTGTACTGGATGTTGTTCACGCCCGTGACGGTGTCATGTCCGCCCATCAGATACGACGTGTTGTTGCCGGGATAGCCATGCCACGGCGTTGCATAGGCCGACGCCGACTTGCCGATCGTGAAACCTGCGAACTGGATAAATACCGGGTCCACGGGAACGTAGCCGCCGCCGGCGTTGGACAACAGGCCTGAATTCAAGCCGAACGGAGTACCAAACGAAGTGGTCGTCAGTGCAGTTGGGTTGGCCGTGCTGAAATTATTGAACTGCAGATCGAACTGGCCGAAGGCGCGGAGCAGGCCGTAGGGCGTGTCGGTTCGCGTATCAACAGTCACTCCCAGACGGGAGCGACCGACGAAGTAGTCGAAATACCGATTGCCCTGGCCGAGGTCGCCGGACCATGCCGGTAAACCGTAAACGTTGCCATTGAACGTGGTGTCGATGCGCAGGAAGCCGCCAAGCTTGATACAGGTGTCCGTATCCGGGATGTAAAAGAAGCCGGCTCCATATTGGGAGCAAATCTTCAAATATTGAGCTGACCTGGCCTTGACCGGAAGGTCCGCCGCAAGCGCGCCTGATACGACAGACAACGTCATCGCTGCGCCGGCGAAGGCGCATCTGAGAATGTTCATGGTGCCCCCACCTGCCCAAACCCTCTCGATATTGGGGCAGGTCACGTCGGCTACCGCAACGTCCGTTTGCTACCAAGGGAGCGATCGGCTAAGTTGTGTGATATTCGAGCCACAGGTGAAACCGCTGGGGCTCAAGCCCAAGAATTCGATTCCAAGAGAATTTGATTCCAAGAATTTGATTGCGACACCGTCGAACCGCGACTGGAAAATTGGTTAGGCCTTGTTGGGGCAGGGGGACCAAATGAAGCGACGCGATTTCTTGCTAGCCACGGCGATATGGTTGCCTTCGCTGCGATACGCCGAGGCGCAGCAATCCACTCCGAAGAAGCGTATCGCCGTCGTAATGGCATCGACGAAGGTCGAGGATGTGAAGCGCGATCCGCTGGCTCGGCTGTTCGATGCAGAGTTAAGGCGGACCGGTCTCATCGAAGGAGAGAATGTCATCATCGACCGCTATTCCGCAGAGGGACGGTCCGACCGTTATGAATCCCTTGCGCGCGAGGTGGTCGCTACCAATCCGGACCTGATCTGGACTGGAGGTACGCCGATGACGCTCAGGCTCAAGGCCGCAACGAACACAATTCCGGTCGTGACGATGACGGGAGACCCAATTCGCTTTGGTATTGTCTCCAACCTGGCACGGCCCGGAGGCAATATTACGGGTGTCAGTGTCGACGCGGGTGTTGAGGTCTGGGGCAAGCGTCTTGAGCTGCTCGGCCACGCGGTCCCCGGCTTGAAGCGGGTTGCATTTGTTTCGACGCGAGGTGGCTGGACTGGTCCCGGCGGACGCGCCACCGAGGATGCCGCGCCGAAGCTGGGGATTTCATTGACGTCGGTGCTTTTGAACAATCCTTACAATGAGGCCGAGTATCGACGCGTGCTCGGCTCCGTGCAGAGAGAGCAATTCGATGGAGTGATGATTTCAGATGAGAATGAGCACATTCCTCATCGGGTGCTTATGGCTCAGCTCATCCAGCAAAATCGGCTTCCCGCCATGTATAACTTCCGCGATCAGGCCGAGGCTGGCGGTCTGATGTCGTACTCCTGGGATGTCAAAGCCGCCATTCGAAGGAATGCCGAGCAGATGGCTGAGATCGTCTTGCGCGGGGCCAATCCTGCCGAGATGCCGTATTTCCAGGAGAAGACCTTTGAGTTGGTGATCAACCTGAAGGCGGCAAAAGAGCTCGGCATCGAGGTTCCTGCGGGACTTGTCGCCGGCGCGGACGCTGTCATCGAGTAGCGGGGTTGCTTGGTTGGTTGTCCGCTTCGGAAATGAAGCGGACAAGGTCCGATAAACCGACCGCAGCGGCCATCCTCACCGCTCGAGCCGCGCCATCAGGCTGGAGGTGTCCCAGCGCTTGCCGCCCATCTTCTCGACCTCGGCATAGAACTGATCGACCAGCGCCGTGACCGGCAGGTTGGCGCCGTTGCGGCGGGCCTCCGCGATGCAGATCGAAAGATCCTTGCGCATCCATTCCACTGCAAAGCCGAAATCGAACTTTCCTTCGTTCATCGCCTTGTAGCGGTTGTCCATCTGCCAGGACTGCGCCGCGCCCTTCGAGATGGTGTCGACCACCGCGCTGACATCGAGGCCTGACTTCTTCGCGAAGTGAAGGCCTTCGGAAAGGCCCTGCACCAGACCCGCGATGCAGATCTGGTTGACCATTTTCGTGAGCTGCCCGGCGCCGGCCGGGCCGAGCCGCTTGCACATCCGCGCATAGGCAGAGTTGATGATCGGCTCCGCCGCGGCATAGGCGTCCTCGTTGCCGCCGCACATGACCGTCAGCACGCCGTTCTCGGCGCCGGCCTGGCCGCCCGATACCGGCGCATCGACGAACCTGAAGCCGCCCTTGGCAGCGGCCGCGTCGAGTTCGCGCGCGATTTCGGCGGAGGCGGTGGTGTGATCGACGAATACGGCGCCCTTCTTCATGCCGGCGAACGCGCCGTCGGGGCCAATTGTCACGGCCCGCAGGTCGTTGTCGTTGCCGACGCAGCACATCACAAAGTCCTGGCCCTCCGCGGCGGCCTTCGGCGTTGCCGCGGTCTTGCCGCCGAACTTGTCCGCCCATTCCTTCGCCTTTGCCGCGGTGCGGTTGTAGACGGTCACTTCATGGCCGCCCTTTTTCACGAGGTGCCCCGCCATCGGAAAACCCATCACGCCGAGACCGAGAAAAGCGACTTTTGCCATGTTGCTACCTGGAGGTTTGGCCAGCGGCCGCAGGTCGGGGCCGGGCGGTTCTTGAAGGAGCCGCACCATAACCGCTGCGCAGGGGAGGGCAACGCCTTCGTTTGGCCGAAACCGCCGGTTTCGTGCTAGGATTGGCCACCTAATAACCAAACAAACTGGGAGAGTTCGCATGGGCGTGAGCGTGGGTGTGCTCGATCACTTCAATATCCGGACCCGGAACCTGGCCGAGACGGTCCGCTTCTATGAAGACATTCTCGGCCTCGAGAAGGGCCCGCGGCCGAACTTCGCGTTCCCCGGCGCCTGGATGTACAGCGAGGGCAAGGCCGTCGTGCATCTCGTCGATATTTCGCAGACCGCCGAGCAGCAAAAGCCGGATTCCGGCGTTGTCCATCATGTCGCCTTCGCCTCGACCGGCTTCGACGGCATGAAGAAGCGCCTCCAGTCGAAGAGCATGAAGTTCGATTCCCGTCAGGTGCCGGGCGGCGACCTCTGGCAAATCTTCGTCGACGACCCAAATGGCGTGATGATCGAGCTGAACTATGAGGCCGCCAAGGAAGGCGGCGCGGTCGCGCCCGTCGAGACGCGCGAGGATATGGGCGCGCGCTAGAATTTTGTGCGCGGCCGCTTTATAGGCGCCTCCATAGCGTTTTCAAGCGAAGTGGACCCCGGTTCGCGTTAAGAAAACGCGTCAATAAAGAAGTGGCCATGCGGGGTTCTGATGTCTATCAGAACCCCGCATGGCTTCAGGAGATACGCCTATGAGCGTGACGCAGCAGCAGGTTCTGGATGCCCTTGGCAGGGTGATGTCGCCGCGCGGCGTCGCGTTGCCCCACGCCAATGTGTTGTCGGCGATCACGGTTGCCGACGGCAAGGTGTTCTTCTCCATCAATGTCGATGCCGCCGAGGCGAGAGCCTGGGAGAGCGTGCGTGCGCAGGCCGAGGCCGCCGTGCGCGGCATTCCCGGCGTTACGACGGCCATGATCGCGCTCACCGCCGAGCGCAAGCCGGGCAGTTCTCCCCCGCCGCCGCAACCGCATCGCCACAGCCATGGCGTGCAGCCGGCAGCCTCGCATCGGCCGCCACAGGGTGGCCCGTCGCCGATGGCGAGGCAGTCGGAAATTCCAGGTATCGCCGCCGTGATCGCGGTGGCCTCGGGGAAGGGCGGCGTCGGCAAGTCGACCACCGCGCTCAATCTGGCGCTGGGCCTGCGCGATCTCGGCCTGCGCGTCGGCCTGCTCGATGCCGATATCTACGGTCCCTCGGTGCCGCGGCTGACCGGCATCAAGAAGAAGCCCGAGCTCAACGACGACAAGAAGATGATCCCGATCGAGCGTTTTGGCCTCGCCATCATGTCGATCGGATTCCTCGTCGAGGAAGAGACCGCGATGATCTGGCGCGGGCCGATGGTGATGTCGGCGATCACGCAGATGCTGCGCGACGTTGCCTGGGGCACGCTCGATGTGCTTGTTGTCGACATGCCGCCGGGCACCGGCGATGCGCAGCTCACGCTGGCGCAGAACGTGCCGCTCAAGGGCGCGATCATCATCTCGACGCCGCAGGATCTGTCGCTGATCGACGCGCGGCGGGGCCTTGCGATGTTCCGCAAGGTCAATGTGCCTGTGCTCGGCATTGTCGAGAACATGAGCTATTTCCAGTGCCCGCATTGCGGCACGCGCTCGGATATCTTTGGCCATGGCGGCGCCCGCCACGAGGCGGAAAAGCTGGGCGTTCCTTTCCTCGGCGAGGTCCCGCTGCACATGGATATCCGTACCACGTCGGACGCCGGCACCCCCGTCGTCGACAGCGAACCGGACGGTCCCCATGCGGCGATCTTCCGCGCCATCGGGCAGAAAGTCCGTGAGCAACTTCAAGGCGTTATCGCCGCCGCCTGAGGCCGTTCCGAAACCGGATGCGACTTTGGTTTAAGCAGGGCATTCATGCCTTTGTCGCGTTTCCGGCTGGCCGCTTCCGTGTTAAAGCGCCCCCCGCTAAAGCGCCCCGGATCAATGTGGATTCGCCCTGCCGGAGGAGCGCTGACGGCAATCTGGGAAAACGCCCCCACCAAGGAGAAGATATGAAGCGTCGTGATTTCTTGAAAGTTTCAGCGGCTGGTGCTGCCGCAACAGCCGTTGCCTCGCCGGCCATTGCGCAGTCCTCGCCCGAGGTGAAGTGGCGCCTGACGTCGAGCTTCCCGAAGTCGCTTGATACCATCTATGGCGGCGGCGAGCAGGTGGCGAAGTACGTCGCCGAAATGACCGATAACAAATTCCAGATCCAGGTGTTCGCGGCCGGCGAAGTCGTGCCGGGCCTACAAGCGCTCGATGCGACCTCGAACAACACCGTCGAGATGTGCCACACCGTCGCGTATTATTACGTCGGCAAGGACCCGACCTTTGCGATCTTCGCGTCGGTGCCGTTCGGCCTCAATGCGCGCCAGCAGAACTCCTGGTGGTACCAGGGCGGCGGCGAGCAGCTCGGCAACGACTTCTTCAAGAAGCACGGCGTGATCGGCTTCCCCGCCGGCAACACCGGCACGCAGATGGGCGGCTGGTTCCGCAAGGAGATCAAGACCGTTGCCGATCTCTCGGGATTGAAGATGCGCATCGGCGGCATCGCCGGCCAGGTGCTTCAGAAGGTCGGCGTCGTCCCGCAGCAGCTCGCCGGCGGTGACATCTATCCGGCGCTGGAAAAGGGCACCATCGACGCAGCCGAGTGGGTCGGCCCCTATGACGACGAGAAGCTCGGCTTCGCCAAGGTCGCCAAGTACTACTACTATCCCGGCTTCTGGGAAGGCGGCCCGATGGTCCACGCCTTCGCCAACCTCGAGAAGTTCAACGCGCTGCCGAAGAACTATCAGGCGATCCTGACCAATGCCTGCGCGCACACCAACACCTGGATGACCGCGCGCTATGACATGCAGAACCCGACCGCGCTCAAGCGGCTGGTTGCCGGTGGCACGCAGCTCCGCCCCTTCACCAACGAAGTGCTCGAAGCCTGCCTGAAGTCGACCAACGAGCTGTGGTCGGAAATCTCCGGCAAGAACCCCGACTTCAAGAAGACCATCGAGGCGATGCAGGCCTACCGCTCCGACCAGTATCTGTGGTGGCAGGTCGCCGAATACACCAACGACAGCTTCATGATCCGCTCGCGCACGCGCGGCTGATCTGACAGCGGCCGACTAACACACAAGTCGCAAGGCAAAGCCCGGTCTCCGTTCGCGGAGGCTGGGCTTTTCGTTGAGGTCAGGTCCAAAGCGGACCAGGCGGTTCGGCGTCACCCGTTCCAGAAATCAGTCCACCCGTCTTGTGAGATCAACCGCCTCCGAAGGTGGACGGGTCATGAGTTCTGATCGCTTCCGGAGGTAAGGGCGGATAGCCCGGAAACTTGTAGCAGGTTGGGGGGACGCACGTACCTTCGGTGGGCTGAATGGTGACATGGTGGCTGGTGCGCAAGTGACGCATCGTTTTCGCGTTGGCAGAAGCCCACAACGTGATCAACAGGGCGAGGGCTAAAGCGGACCGCATCCTGATCACTCCGTATCGAACAAGCGCCAATGATGTGCACACGAGCGGCCATGTTCCCAAGGTGTAGCGGCTTCACGGCCGATCAAATGGGCGGGATCGTGGGATACGCCAGGATGCGAGAGAGGATGCCGTCGAAGCTCGTCGCGCGTGACGCCCTGGCATGTCGGCTACTTGGCGCCAGCCGGGGGAAGGTGGCTGATTTCGGCTTGTCAGCCTCTGGTACTTTTGAAGTCAGCTCTGGCCTTTGGCCCGCTATGTCCGCTGAAACCCAAGCGGACTCCGGCGAGCCAAGAACAAGCTTGACGCAATGCCCGTCCATCGGGTCTATCCCCGACATGAGCAAGATCAAAGCAGTCTGCGTTTATTGCGGTTCCTCGCCCGGTCATGACGTTGCTTACGTTGAGGCAGGCGAACGATTGGGACGCGCTCTTGCTGCATCGGGATTAACGCTGATCTACGGCGGCGGAACCCATGGTGTGATGGGCGCGGTAGCTCACGGCACACTGAAGAACGGCGGCAAGGTCGGCGCGATTATTCCGAGATTTCTCACAAACTGGGAAACGACGACTGATGCGCTCAAGATGTTCGAAGACTTGACGATCACAGACACCATGCACGAGCGCAAGCACAGAATGTTCGAGCGTTCTGATGCCTTCGTGGCGCTTCCGGGTGGTATCGGTACCGTCGAAGAAATCGTGGAAGTCATGACGTGGGCCCAGCTTGGGCAGCACCGTAAGCCGATAGTTTTGGTGAACATCAAAGGTTTTTGGGCGCCTATGATGGCAATGCTGGACCACATACGCAGCGCAGGTTTCCTTCATAGAGACCACTTGCTTCAACCCATTGTCGTTGATCGTACCGACGACGTAATCCCTGCGATTGTCGCTGCCGCTGCTAATGATCGCGCATCCGAAGACGGTGTTTCGTCGATCATCGACAAGATGTAGATTTGTGCGTCTCAGGTATAATGAGGCGGGGTGCGGTTGGCTTCTGATGTTGGCCCATTGCGGTCTTGCCACCGGTAGTCTGTCGTCCGCTATCGGGGGGCATCGGACATGCCGTCCCGCGCCGAAGGATGTCTGCAATTGCCCGAACCGGACATGCACCGCTCTACTTTTAACGTCCGGTTAGAGTCCGATAACCGGCGTTCTTAGACACCAGACTGACGGGCCACCCGGCTTCGGCCCAAAGCCGACGTCAGCGACAGTCGTCGCGGAGGCCGGGCTTTTTCGTCGCATCTGCCCGTTTTCGGGATGGAATTCCCTGGCCGCTTGTTCCATGCTGCCGGCCAAGCCTCGGAAAGAAGGCCATCGCGTGATCCGCGAAGGGCCGGCATCGGCTTTCCGAACGGATCATGCCCGACAGACACAACACAACAACAAGGGCAGGATTCCATGAAGCGCAGAGATTTTCTCAAAGTTACGGGTATTGGAGCCGCAGGCGCAGCCACCACGCTCGCCGCGCCGGCGATCGCGCAGTCGATGCCGGAGATCAAATGGCGGCTGACCGCAAGCTGGCCGAAATCGCTCGACACGCTCTGGGGCGGCGTCGAGGTGATGGCAAAGCTCGTTGCCGAAGCCACCGACAACAAATTCCAGCTCCAGACGTTTGCCGGCGGCGAAATCGTCCCCGGCTTGCAGGTGCTCGATGCCGTGCAGAACGGCACCGTCGAAATGGGCCACACCGCGTCCTACTATTACTTCGGCAAGGACCCGACCTTTGCGTTCGGCACGGCGGTGCCGTTCGGACCGAACCAGCGCCTCAACCAGGCCTGGTATATGCAAGGCGGCGGCCGGCAGGCTCTGAACGATTTCTACAAGAGCTACAACGTCACCTCATTCCTCGCCGGCAATACCGGCTGCCAGATGGGCGGCTGGTTCCGCAAGGAGATCAAGACCGTCGAGGATCTGAACGGCTTGAAGATGCGCATCGGCGGCTTTGCCGGAAAGGTCATGCAAAAGCTCGGCGTGGTGCCGCAGCAGCTTGCCGGCGGCGACATCTATCCCGCGCTGGAAAAGGGCACGATCGATGCCGCCGAATGGGTTGGCCCCTATGACGACGAAAAGCTCGGCTTCAACAAGGTCGCGCCGCATTATTACTTCCCGGGCTGGTGGGAAGGCGGCCCGATGCTGCTCGCTCTCGTCAATCTCGACAAATGGAATTCACTGCCGAAGAACTATCAGAGCATCCTCGAGCAGGCCGGCCAGACCGCCAATAGCTGGATGATAGCGAAGTACGACCAGCTCAATCCGCCGTCGATGAAGAAGCTGCTCGCCGGCGGCACCAAGCTGCACGCCTTCTCGCCGCCGATCATGCAGGCCTGCCTGAAGGCGACCAGGGAAATCTACGCAGAGACCTCGGCCGGCAATGCGAACTTCAAGAAGGTGCTGGATTCGCTGCAAAGCTTCACGGCGAACGGCTACCAGTGGTGGCAGGTCGCCGAACTCGGCTACGACAGCTTCATGGCGCGCAACGCGCAGGGCTGATGCGGCGCCCGTAGCAACCGGCAAAGCAGTGCTAACGAAAGCCCGGGCTCCGTCGCGGAGGCCGGGCTTTTTTGAGCTACCCTATAAGGTCCAAAGCGGACCCCAAGGCGGTTTGGCGTCACGTCGCCTAATGACGCAAAGCGGACATGGTGGGTTCATGGAGTGCAATTGGTCATTTAACTAGTTCGCCTTCGAGCAGACGTTTCCAGCGGGCGATATCCGCTATGAGCTTTGCCTTGAGGGCACTGGGCGTCGCGTTCTCCGCTGAAACCGCGATCGCGCTGAGCTGGCGAAATCGCTCAAGGACGGCATTTGCGAGGAGAGAGTTCTGTAGCGCCGATGTGAGCTTTTGCGTCACTTCGGGCGGCGTTCCCTTTGGAGCATAGATTCCATGCCAGATTGCCAGCTCCATCTTGCCGAGACCTGCTTCGGTAACGGGCGGAACGTTCGGGAGTGCTGGTATCCGATGTGACGTAGTCACTGCGTACGCCTTGATCTCTCCCGATTGTATCTGATTGGTCGTGTTGGTGGTCTGATCGCACATGAAATCGACTTGTTCGCCGATCAAGTCGATCATTGCGGGTCCGGTCCCCTTGTAGGGAACTGTAACCGGCAGCGCTCCCGTTTCGGACGCAAACAGAACGCCGCATATATGGGATGCCGTCCCGGCTCCGGCATGAGCGTACGATACCTTCTGTCCTTGCGCAGCGGTGTAAGCAATCAACTCCTTTAGCGTATTCGGAGGGAACGATCGTCGAGCCACGATGGTCATCGGAACGTCAGCAACTAGGCCGACAGGCTCGAAAGATGCGAGCGGATCGATGGAGCCAGGATAGAGAGTCGGCGCGGTCGCCATGCCGATGTGGTTGAGAAGCAGCGTGTATCCGTTCGGCTCGGATTTGGCTACCCTCGTCATCCCGATTGTGCCTCCCGCTCCGGCGATGTTCTCGACGATTACTCGTTGCCCCAGATCGCGGCCCATTGCCTCGGCGACAATTCGGGCGACGGTATCGGTCGGACCGCCGGCCGCGTAGGGAACGACCATCGTAATCGGCCGGCTCGGATAGGGTTGCGCTGCGGCTGGCCCGACGGCGAGACATAGCGACACGAATGCTATCCCTGTCGCTCTAGATCGCTTAATTACGCCTGAGAGATTCCATCCGCTGCTTGATATCGAGATCACCATGTGTTTCCTCTTGCGTCTCTTGCTCTTGCATTCCTGGTTGCTGTCGAACTGCAATTAGACAATTCCAGCTTTGCCAAGGCCCGCAATCTCCTCCTTCGACAGTCTGAGGAGACCTTCATAGATTTCGGCGTTGTGTTCGCTCGGCACGGGCACACGAGGATCGTGAAAAGCGTCGGCTTCGCTGAACTTCAGAGGAAATCCTGCCGCAAGAGGGCCTTCGGTGCCCGGCATGTTTGGGTTGCGAACGGGCTGCAACATGTCCCGCACACGCAACTGATCCCAACCGACGACATCTTCGATCGTCCGGATCGGACCGCAAGTGATGTCTGCTTCGTCTAGCTGCTTTATGATCTCGTCGACATGCATGCCGGCCGCCCAAGCTTCGACGACGGCGTCAACCTGCTCATTGTTCTCGATGCGCCAACCGGGATTCATGAAGTCGGACGAGTTCAAGAGATCCTCGCGCCCCATGATACCTAAAAGCTTTGTCCAGTCGGCGGCGGTCCCGGTACCAATTGCGACCGATCCGTCGGCGGCTCGATAAGTGTTGAATGGAGAGAACCTGGCGATCCGATTGCCTTGACGGGGGGCGAGGCCGAGATCGGCATAGCGCTCGAAGGGCTCGTCAAAGATCAATGACAGCAGGCAATCAGCCATCGAGACATCGATGAACTGACCCAAGCCTGTTTCGTGTCTTTGGTAGAGTGCACCCAAGATTCCGGCCAGAGCGAACGTGCCCGCGATGCCGTCCGAGAGGGATGCGCCGGTTTTGCTCGGTTGCCCGTCCGGGTCTCCTGTAATGCTCATCATGCCCGTCGCGGCCTGCACCATCAGGTCGAAGGCTTTGCGATGACGCTCAGGGCCCGTGGAGCCGTAGCCAGTGATTGAGCAGTAGATTAGCCGGGGATTGTTGGCGCGGAGCGTCTCGTATTCGATGCCAAGCCGCGCCGTTACGCCGGCCTTGAAGTTCTCCACGAGCACATCTGCCTCGCGAACGAGCTTGAGCAAGATTTCGCGGCCTTCCTTGCTTTTCAAGTCCAGACTTATCGATTTCTTGCCGCGAGCTCTCTTCAGATAGGCGATGCCGAGGTCGTGCGGCGAGCGACGGTCGAGCGCCACGCCGTGCGGGCCAAAGTACGGAGGTGCCGTGAAGGTTGGATCTCCTCCCCTGGGATCGTCGATCTTGATCACCTCGGCCCCCATTCCGGCCAGAAACAGGGTCGCCTGCGGTCCGGACAGAAACCGGCTGAGGTCAAGAACGCGAATGCCACGAAGAAGAGGTGGCTTATTTCCTAAGGTGGCGCTTGGCGCGACGGAAGCGCTCTCTCCCGAGACCATGGATTATCCCTCAATCGCAACGTCTGTCACTTTCGCGAGAGGGAGGCCCGGCCGTCCAATATCAATTAGGTCCCGTTCGATATGTAGA
This sequence comes from Bradyrhizobium lablabi, assembly GCF_018129385.1. Classification (GTDB taxonomy): domain Bacteria; phylum Pseudomonadota; class Alphaproteobacteria; order Rhizobiales; family Xanthobacteraceae; genus Bradyrhizobium; species Bradyrhizobium lablabi_C. Next base: position 105,882 of record NZ_JAFCLN010000004.1, on the reverse strand, counting down.
ACGACCGATTTTTCTGATACGTTATAGATATGAATATCGAGTTGAGGCATTTGCGCTACTTCGTCGCCGTCGCCGAAGATCTTCATTTCGGCAAGGCCGCTGATCGCCTCGGCATCTCACAGCCTCCATTGAGCCAGCAAATCCTCGCGCTGGAACGCGAGATTGGCGCGCGCCTGTTTGAGCGGTCGAACAGACGCGTCGAATTGACGAACGCAGGAAAGTCTCTCCTGAAAGAAGCATTGGAGATTCTCCAACGCGTCGACGTTGCGGCCATGCGTGCCGAGCGCATACATCGCGGTCTTCTGGGCGAAGTAAAAATCGGATTCTTCGGCTCCGCCCCCTTCGTGGAGGGCTTTCAGAAACTCATCTTCGAGTTTCGCGCCACACACACCGATGTCGATCTGATCCTGCAGGAGATGCCGACTTACCAGCAGGTCGATGCCATCCTTGATGGCCGTCTCGACCTTGGCTTCGTGCGGCCGCTTCAACCTAAGCCGAGTTCCATCCAGTCCGTCGAGATCGCGCGCGAGCGACTGATGGCCGTCATGCGGCTCGACCATCCACTGGCATCCAGACAAGGCGATCTGTCAGTCGCCGATCTGGAACATGAACCGATGGTGCTCTACGCTAGTTCGATTGGAAGCGGTTTGCATCAAAAGATCATCGACCTGTGTCGTGATGCCGGTTTTTTTCCAAGCGTCGTCCAGGAGGCAAATGCAACGCCCACGATGATGGGTCTGGTGGCCGCCGGAATGGGCATCTCGATCTTGCCCGAATCGCTCAGGCGCCTTCCACTGGCCGGCCTGAAGTTTGTTCCGCTGAGCGACCCGAAGGCTTTGACTGCCGTATGGCTTGCTAAGCGTTGGGAAGATAGGTCGTCTCTTGTCCGGCATCTATTCCAGCAAGCGACACGGCTAAAGCCGAAAACTCCGGTGGGCGGGGTTAACGCCGACACAACCAAGTCTCCGAGGCAATCTCGACGCCCGCGCAGGCCTCGCTAACCGAGCGATCGATCCCTCACGAAAATCTTCTTCCTGTGCAGGTCGGAGATTTCCTCGTCCGACATGCCGTATTCGCGAAGGACGTCAGCATTGTGCTCGCCGAGCCGCGCTGCCGATAGACGCGAAGGAGCTTGCCAACCTGAAAAGCGCACCGGCGTTGAGGGTACCTTGAACTCGCCTAGCAACGGGTCGACCACGGTCCGTACCGTGTTCCGTGCCTTGAGATGATCCAGTTCCAGTACTTCATTCATGTCCAGGACCGGTGCAACCGGAATGCGGTGCTTCTCGAGCTGCTTGAGACATTCCTCGCGCGAGCCGACAGAGGCGAGCCAGCCTTCAAGGATTTCCTTGAGCAGATCGTTGTTCTTGCGCCGCAAACCGGCGTTTGCAAACCGTTGGTCGTCCTTCAGTTCAGGCATCTCGAGGGCCTGGACCAATTGCGGCCATTGATGCGCCAGGGACATCAAGGTGATGTATTTTCCATCGCCACACTTGAAGATGCCTGTGGGCCCTCCGTCCGGATGCTGCGATCCGGTTCGGCGCTGCATATACCGCCTACCGAGCTTGGACACACGGGGGATGCTTGCTTCGTGCATGTGGAAATAGGTATCGAGTAGGGTGCTTTCCACATGCTGCCCCTCGCCGGTTCGCTCGCGATGAAACAGTGCAGCGACGATCGCCAGCGCTGCCGACATGCCCGTGGAAACGTCCCCGATTGCCATCGTGACGAGCGACGGACTCCCATCAGCCTCTCCGATCATTCCCGTCACGCCGGCATAGGCTTGGCCGATATAGTCGTAGCCGGGTTTCTCGCTCAGAGCACCAGTCTGGCCGGCGAAGGAAATCGAGCACATCACGAGACTGGGATTCAGGATCTTTAGGTCGTCGTACGACATGCCGGCTCGGGCCATGACTCCGGGGCTGAAGTTCTCGACGAGAACGTCGGCCTGCGAGATCATGCCCTTCAGGATTTCCCGGGCCCGCTCGTTCTTGAAGTCCAGCGCGATGCCCCGCTTGGAGTGATTGTGCTGGAAGAAATAGGTGCTGTGAGGCGCGGCGTTTTCCGGTGCATCCTTTGCCTTCATGCCCTGAACACGGGATCTGTCACCACAAGGCGCCAGCTCCACCTTGATGACATCGGCGCCCATTTCCGCCAGCACACGCGATGCCGTCGGACCAGCGACGAACTGAGTGATATCTATGACCTTGAGGCCTGAAAGCATGGGTAAGGCGCCGCTCTTGGTCATGTTCTCGCTCCCGTTCGCTTCAATGGAAGCCTATGCATAATTTCTGCATCGGCTGGGGTCCAATACGGACGGCAACTTGATCAAGACGACTTGCGACCTATCAAAGCCAAGTCGTTTCACGACTGAATTATGACTTCGATCGTCTTGGACTGCGAAATGCTCGTTCTTTAACGTGCTGACCGAAACGAACGCGGGAGCGTGTTTTGATCAGGCTCTATTTCTGGCCGACCCCCAACGGTTACAAAATCTCGATTTTGCTCGAGGAGCTCGGACTTCCTTACGAGGTAGAAGCCGTGCACATCGGCAAGGGAGAACAGTTTAACGCGGACTTTCTCAAGATCAGCCCCAACAACAAGATTCCGGCTATCGTCGACCAAGACGGACCGAACGGAAGGCCGTACTCGCTATTCGAGTCAGCGGCCATCATGACGTATCTGGCCGAGAAGAGCGGCTTCCGCTTCATGCCAGCCGATGTTGAACGACGCTATCAGGTCATGCAGTGGCTCTCGTTTCAGGCCGCGAGCATGGCGCCCATGCTGGGACAGGCGCACCACTTCCGCGAATATGCGAAGGAAAGGATCCCTTACGCCGTTGATCGTTTCACGTCGGAAGCGGCACGCCTCTACCGGGTATTGGAACGGCGGCTTTCCGAAAGCGAGTATCTCGCCGGCGAATACTCCATCGCGGACATTGCCGCCTATCCCTGGCTGCGGTCACACAAGTTTCAGGGCCAGAACCTTGCAAGCTATCCATCGATCCAGCGATGGTACAGCGCGGTTCGCGAGCGTCCCGCAGTACAACGCGGTTTGGCCGTGCTGAAGGAGCGGTTCGAGAAGAACCGGAAGCCGCCAACCGGTGCTGCTTGGGACAATCTTTTCGGTTCGAAACAGTTCGAAAATTCCGAGCAAGGGCCGGATGGCAATCCGTCACGATAATCAAGGGGAGATACGCTCATGGAAAAGATCATCGAGTTTTATTGGGACCTCGGCAGCACCAACAGCTACTTCGCGCTCCATCTGATCAAGCCAGTCGCGAAGAAACACGGCGCTACCGTCGTTCCGCACCCGTTCAATCTCGGCTACGTATTCCGAAAACAGAACTACGTGCTGATGGAAGAGCCGAAGGTGAAGCTCCGCTCGCGCAAGATTGACCTTATGCGGTGGGCCAAGCGGTACAATCTGCCGTTCCAGATGCCGAAGAAATTTCCGATGAAGACGAGCCCGGCCTTGCGGGGCGCTCTTGTGATGCGGCGCCTCGGCAAGGAATGGGAATACATGGAGAAGATTTTCGCAGCCTATTGGGAACGAAATGACGCGTCGGTTGGAGAACTTGATGGGCTCAAGCCGATCGCCACCGACCTCGGCGTAGACCCGGCTGAATTCGAGCGCTTGGTCGAAAGCGACCAGATCAGGCACGAACTGATCTTCGAAACCGATGGGGGACTTGAACGCGGCGTATTCGGCGTCCCGACGTTCTTCGTTGGCGAAGAGATGTTCTGGGGCAAGGACCGCATGGAGTTCATCGACGATGAACTGACGTCGCCCACGCCTCCGCGAGTGCGTCGGCCGGCGACCCCAGCGGCGGTGTGAACCGACATGGCACTCATTGAACGGATATCTCCGTCTTCGCACGTCCAGGCTCGATTCCAGTGGGATGATCCTCTTCTGCTCGATCGGCAATTAACCGAAGAAGAGAGATTGATCCGGGACACCGCACGACAATACTCCCAGGAAAAGCTGCTACCGCGCATTATTGCGGCCTATGCTGATGAGCGAACCGATCGCGAAATCTTCTGCGAGATGGGTGAACTCGGTTTGATTGGCGTGACGTTGCCTGAAGAATATGGCTGCGCAAATTCGAGCTATGTTTCCTACGGATTGGTTGCCCGAGAGATTGAACGAGTGGATTCTGGCTATCGTTCCATGAACAGCGTGCAGTCATCGCTGGTGATGTATCCGATCTTCACCTATGGGACTGACGACCAACGAAAGCGCTATCTGCCTCGCTTGGCGAGCGGTGAATGGGTCGGTTGCTTCGGACTGACTGAGCCAGACGCCGGATCGGATCCTGCCGGCATGAAGACGCGCGCCGAGCGCGTCTCCGACGGTTATCGCCTAACTGGTTCAAAGATGTGGATCACGAACGCTCCCATCGCCGACGTTTTCGTTGTCTGGGCCAATTCCGTGGCTCATGAAAATCAGATCCGTGGGTTTATCCTTGAAAAAGGCACGCCCGGACTATCGGCTCCAAAGATCAGCGGCAAGCTCAGTCTTCGTGCATCGGTCACGGGCGAGATCGTCATGGATAGCGTCGTTGTGCCCGAGACGTCGCTGCTTCCCAACGTCTCGGGTCTCAAGGGGCCATTCGGATGTCTAAACCGCGCGCGCTACGGAATTTCGTGGGGTGCCATGGGCGCTGCCGAGGATTGTTTTCATCGTGCCCGGCAGTACGTATTGGACCGTAAGCAATTCGGCCGGCCACTGGCGGCCACCCAACTTGTGCAGAAGAAGCTTGCGGACATGCAAACGGAGATCACGCTCGGATTGCAGACATCCTTGCAAATTGGCCGTCTGATGGATGCCGACCACGCCGCTCCCGAAATGATCTCCCTGGCGAAACGTAACAATTGTGGCAAGGCTCTCGAGATCGCGCGGCTCGCTCGAGACATGCACGGAGGTAACGGCATATCGAGCGAGTTTCATGTCATGCGTCACGCGCAAAACCTGGAGACGGTCAACACCTACGAGGGAACGCATGACGTACACGCATTGATCCTCGGCCGCGCAATCACAGGAATTCCGGCTTTCCTCTAAACACTCTTTCAACATCGCGTTTGGCGGGGATCGAGCCCGCCTGGTCGCACGTCCGCTTCTGGCCTTGGCTGACGTGGCCAAACCAACAGCTAATGTCCGCTTTTGACTTTGGCAGCATTTTCGTGCTTCAGCTCGATTTCGGGCCGCTGAGCTCGGCTACGACAATTCTATGGCGCGCAACGCGCAGGGGTGAGCGTGGCCAGGATCAAACGCCTAAGCAAAACCCCGCAGTGACGCTCCGGGGTTTTCACAGGAAAGCTGTCATCGTCCGGCACCCGGTCCGGCCTCTGGCCGACCGGATGACAGGCTCCGGCGGACGATCCAGTACGCCGTGCTCTTCCGCTTAGATTCACCGACGTCGGTGATTACTGGATGCCCCGGGGCATGACGGAGACAAGGCCACGCTACTGTCTCGGCCCGCTATTTCTTCTCTTGCCCGAAATCCAGCGGTGGCAGTTCGATCTGCGGCACCTCGATCTTGACCTTGCTGAGGTCGACGTCGATCGGCTTGTCGAGCAGGGCGGTCACGGTGATCGGGAAGGCGACCACCAGCGCGACCATGATGAGCTGTAGCACGATCCAGGGCACCGCGCCCCAGTAGATGTCGGAGCTCTTCACCTCGCGTGGCGCGACGCCGCGTAAGTAAAACAGCGCAAAGCCGAAGGGCGGATGCAGGAACGAGGTCTGCATGTTCACGCACAGCATGACGCCGAACCAGATCAGCGCGGCATCGGGGCCGACCACCGGCGCCAGCACCTTCGCCGCGATCGGCGCCACCATCGGCAGGATGATGAAGGCGATCTCGAAGAAGTCGAGGAAGAACGCCAGGAAGAAGATGAAGACGTTGATGAAGATCAGGAAGCCCCAGACGCCGCCGGGGATCGAGGTCAGATGGTGCTCCAGCCAGACGCCGCCGGAGACACCGAGGAACACCACCGAGAAGCAGGTCGAGCCGATCAGGATGAAGATCACCATGCAGGACAGGCGCATGGTGGATTCATAGCCCTGCTTGATCAGGTCGCGCAGGTCGGGGATGCGCACCGCCTCGAGGCAGAGCCAGACGACGGCGATGTAGACCACCGCCAGCGACAGCTTGAGCAGCCTGCCTTCGCCCAGCATCATGCCGATGATCACGGCGACGCCGGCGGCCGCGATGCCGAGCAGCATCATCTTCTGGCCCTTGCTGGACAGGTCCTTGTGATGGATCGCGGCGAGCACGATGGCGCCGATCGCGCCCATGGCGCCGGCTTCGGTCGGGGTCGCAAGGCCGAGCATCATGGTGCCGAGCACCACGAAGATCAGCACCGCCGAGGGGATGATGCCCATCAGGCACTTCTTCCACAGCGCCCAACCCTGTAGCGTGCGCCCTTCCGGCGGCACCGGCGGGACGTGGCCCGGCTTGATCAGGCCAAGCAGAAAGGTGTAGCCGGCGAACAGCGCGATCTGGAGCACCGACGGCCCCCAGGCGCCGAGATACATGTCGCCGACGGACTTGCCGAGCTGGTCGGCCATCACGATCAGCACGAGGGAGGGCGGCACGAGCTGTGTGATGGTGCCGGAAGCCGCCAGCACGCCGGTGATGTAGCGGATGTTGTAGCCGTAGCGCATCATCACCGGCATCGAGATCAGCGCCATCGCGATCACTTGCGCCGCCACCGTGCCGGTGATGGCGCCGAGGATGAAGCCGACGATGATGACGGAATAGCCGAGGCCGCCGCGCACCGGTCCGAACAACTGGCCCATCGAATCCAGCATGTCTTCGGCGAGGCCGCATCTTTCCAGCACCGATCCCATGAAGGTGAAGAACGGAATGGCGAGCAGCAGTTCGTTGGAAAGCACGGCGCCGAAGATGCGGCCCGGGATCGCCTGGAGGAAGTTGAGGTCGAAGAAGCCGAGATAGATCGACAGGAAGCCGAACGACAGGCCGAGCGCAGCCAGCGTGAAGGCCACCGGGAAGCCGATCAGCATGGCGAGGATAAGGCCGCCGAACATCAGCGGCGGCATCATCTCCAGCGTAATCATTGCAGCGGCCTCTCGTACTTGGCGTCGATCATGACGTAGCCCTGCAAGGCAGCGATGCGCTTGATGACTTCAGAGACGCCCTGGAGCGCGAGGAAGACGAAGCCGGCGGGAACGACGAACTTGATGGGCCAGCGGATCAGGCCGCCGGCATTGCTGGAGATCTCGCCGACGCTGTAGGCCTGCATGAAGAACGGCCAGGACAGATAGGCGAGCAGGAGACAGGAGGGGATCAGGAAGAACAGCGTACCGATCATGTCGAGCCAGAGCTGGCCGCGTTCGGACAGCATCAAATAGAGGATTTCGACGCGGACATGCTCATTCTTCTTGAAGGTGTAGGACGCGCCGAACATCACGAACACGGCGAACATGTACCATTGCAGTTCGAGCCAGGCGTTGGAGCTGTAGCCGAACGCGTAGCGGATCATGGCGTTGGCGGCGGAAACGACGCACGCTGCAAGAACCAGCCAGTTGCAGATGCCGCCTATTTTTTCGTTCAGCCAGTCGATCGCGTTGCTCAGCGATAGCAATGAGCGCATCATTTTCTCCCCGGCGGCCGCGCCGGCGCGCCGATGTTATTGTTGTGCACGGCTACGCCGCCGCGCGCGATGCGCGGCGAGGCGTCACTTGCTTGCAGCAGTGAGTGCAACGAATTCCTCCCCCTCGTCCGCTTCGCCGTCTTTGCTTTCCCGGAAAAGGGACAAGTGGCCTATCCGGCCGTGCAGGCTTGAAGCAGGGGCACCATTTCAGCGCGTTTTGCCGCCGTCAATCGGAAAATGGACAGATTGACGCGGGGGTAAATGGCGCACCCGGGAATCTACGTAACCTGTCGGGAATAGCCGGCGTGAGGCTCAGCCGCCGGTGACGCTCATGTGCCGGCTGACGCTCGGGCGGTTGTGCCGGCGATCGATGATGAAGTCGTGGCCCTTCGGCTTTAGTCCAATGGCCCGATCGATCGCGGCCGAAAGCAGCTCGTTGTCTGGCGAAGCCCTGAGCGGTTTGCGCAAATCGGAGGCATCTTCCTGGCCAAGGCAGGTGTGCAGCGTGCCGGTGCAGGTGATGCGCACGCGGTTGCAGGATTCGCAGAAGTTGTGGGTCATCGGCGTGATGAAGCCGAGCTTGCCGCCGGTCTCGCCGACCGCGACGTAGCGGGCAGGGCCGCCGGTATTGTCGTCGATGTCGGTGAGCGTGAATTGCTGCGAGAGCCGTGCGCGCACCAGCGACAGCGGCACATACTGGTCGATGCGGCCGCCTTCGCCGATGTCGCCCATCGGCATCACCTCGATCAGCGTCAGCGCCATGCCCTTGCCGTGCGCCCACCGCATCAGCTCGGGGATTTCGTCCTCGTTCAGGTTCTTAAGCGCCACGGCGTTGATCTTCACCGCCAGGCCCGCCGCGCGCGCGGCCTCGATGCCCTTGAGCACCTTGTCGAGATCGCCCCAGCGCGTGATGTCGCGAAATTTTGCCGCATCGAGCGTGTCGAGCGAGACGTTGACGCGCTTGACGCCGCAATCGGCAAGCTCGCCTGCAAAGCGCGCGAGCTGCGAGCCGTTGGTGGTCAGTGTCAATTCATCGAGCGCGCCGGTGGAAAGATGCCGCGACAGCGAGCGCACCAGCGACATCACGTTGCGCCGGACCAGCGGCTCGCCGCCGGTCAGCCGCACCTTGCGCACGCCTTTTGCGATGAAGGCCGAGCACAGCCGGTCGAGCTCTTCCAGTGTCAGCAAATCCGCCTTCGGCAGGAAGGTCATGTCCTCGGACATGCAGTAGAAGCAGCGCAGGTCGCAGCGGTCGGTCACCGACACCCGCAAATAGCGAATCGTCCGCCCGAACGGGTCGGTCATCGGACCAAACAGCGATGCGTCACTCAACGCGTTCATTCACACGTGCCTTTATCTCAAAGAAGAAAGAGGAGTTCCCCGCTGCCTGCAAGTCCTATTTATGCAGGTTGCAGCGCACTCACAATCCGGTCTTTCGCAAGTGAACGGCTTGGCCGGAAGAGAACGGTTCAGCGCACCGGCGGTGGTGGCGGCGGCGGGAAGGGCGAGGCGGCGGGCGCCGCAGCCGGCGGCTTCTTGGCTTTCGGCCGCTGCGATTTGGCCCTCGCGGCCTTCGGCGGGGCACCGGCGGGCTTCAATTCCGCGAACACCGGATTGGGTTCGATCGTAATGGCGCCGGGCACGGCGTTTTCGCCGGAATAGTCCGCGGGCACGTTGATGACCTGTACCGGCACGGTCGCCGGCTGGAACCTGTTCATCGTGAAGGTCACGGTGAAGTCGGAGGCGGGAACGGCGACCTGGCAGGGCGTCGTGCAGCCGGGACCTGCCGAGGTCTTGGCCTCAGCGCCGGGAGGGGCCGATTCCAGTTGAACCTGGACGGTCGGCGGCGCGGACTTGAAGGAATCCCAAGAGAAAGAGGAGCAGCCAGCCAGGCTTGCCCCCGCCAAGGCCACGACGATGACATGACGCATGATCGTCACTCTGACTGCGGCGTACTGCCACAATCCCCTTCGGGACCTTAGGAGTGTCCCGATAGGGGCGCAACGGGGCGGGGCGTTATAGTAAAGAGATGGTTAACTCGCAGGGACGATCCGGATAAAGCAACAAAGTCAATATTTTATGCCGATTTTATCAGACTTTGCACCGCCGCGGGCAGGTCCTTCATGTGGCCGATGAGGCGGTCTGGCCTGAGTTCCGCGATCGGAACGTCGGTGTAGCCGAACTCCACCCCGATCACCGGAATGCCCGCGCGCCGCGCCACCCCCACGTCGGGGCCGGCATCGCCGACCATGATCGACGTGGACATCGCTCCGCCGGCCCGCGCCACCGTCTCGCGCAGGATGGTTGGATCGGGCTTTGAGACGCCGAAGGTGTCGGCGCCGCAGATCGCGGCAAAGCGCGCGGCAAGGCCCAGCCGCTCCAGCAGCAGCTTCGACAGCCACTCGAGCTTGTTGGTGCAAACCGCGAATCGAAATCCGCTTTCCGCGAGATGATCGAGCGCATCCTCCAGCCCTTCGAAGGGGCGCGAGGCGTCCGCGATATGCTCGGCATAGTAGTCGATGAAATCGGCCGTCATGCGCGCCAGCTCACCCTGGGTGACCTGGCGTCCCTCCACTTCCAGTCCGCGCTCGATCAGTTTTCGCGCGCCGGCGCCGATCATGTTGCGCGCCGATTTCAGCGGCACCGGCGCCAGGCCCTCGCGGTCGAGCACGTAGTTGAGCGCCGAGATCAGGTCGGGCGCGGTATCGACCAGCGTGCCGTCGAGGTCGAAAACGACGATGGGGGAGGCTGCCATGGCGGATTGGCTATCGGTCCGCGCGCAATCATGCAAGACAGGATGGCGAACATCCGGAGGCGATGAGCTCGACGTATTCACCCATCCCGGCGTGGGGCCGCGGTGGAGAGCCGGTTCGGCGCCCTTCTGGCGGCGATGGACAAGGTGAAATAGCCATCGGCGGCGCTGTTCCTGCCTCCAAAACGACGCTAAAAGGCCCGCCGAAACTGGAGGCTGCAATCCCCGTGGATATGGACGCACTGAAACGGCAGGCGGCGGCGCGCGCGCTGGAGCATGTCCGCGACGGCATGAAGCTTGGCCTCGGCACCGGCTCGACCGCCAAACACTTTGTCGACCTGCTCGGCGAAAAAGTCCGCGCCGGGATGAAGGTGACGGGCGTGCCGACCTCCGAGGCAACCCGCGCGCAGGCCGAACAGTGCGGCATTCCACTTACCACGCTGGATGAGATCGACCGCCTCGACCTCACGGTGGACGGCGCCGACGAGGTCGACCCCGCGCTCGACCTGATCAAGGGCGGCGGCGGGGCGCTGCTGCGGGAAAAGATCGTCGCCAGCGCCTCGGATCGCATGATCGTGATCGCGGACGAGAGCAAATGGGTCGATGCGCTCGGCCGATTTCCCCTGCCTGTGGAGGTGGTTCCGTTCGGCCTCGGCGCGACCCGCCGGGCGATGGAGCAGGCGTTTGCGCAAGCCTCGGTTTCCGGGCAAATGGAGGTCCGCAAGGGCAGGGACGGCCACGTTTTTGTCACCGATGGCGGCCACTGGATCGTCGATGTCAGGCTCGGGCAGATCGCCGATCCGCCGCGCCTTGCCCGCCTTCTGAACGTGATTCCGGGCGTGGTGGAGCATGGTCTGTTCGTCGGTCTCGCCAGCACGGTGATCCTGGCGGGCGCACAGGGAATTCGCACTATTGAACGGCGCTAGCCGCAATCGAGGAGAATTGGAATGAAGGGTCTTTCAGTCATTTTGTCAGCGGCAGGCCTCGCGGCGGGACTCGTGCTGACCGCTCCCGCCATGGCGCAGGCGCCCAAGGGCGCGCCCGCCGCGCCGGCCTCTCCGCAACTGAAGCAGGGCTCGCCCGCCGCGATCGCCGCGGCCAAGGAACTGCTGACCATGAAGAATGCGCCCGCGATGTACGCCAACGCGGTGCCGAACCTGGTCGAGCAGACCAAGAACACCCTGCTGCAAAGCAATCTCAACCTGCAAAAGGACCTCAACGAGGTCGCCGTCATCGTCGCCAAGAACCTCGCCGGGCGCGAGCGGGAGATCCTCGACGGCATGGCGCAGATCTACACCAACGAGTTCACCGAGCAGGAGCTGAAGGACCTCGTCACCTTCTACAAGACGCCGCTCGGCCAGAAGCTGCTGTCGGCCGAACCCCGTGCGATCCAGTTCAGCATGTCCTATATGAACCAGTGGGCGCAGGTCTTTGCCGAAACCATCAACGGCCAGTTCCGCGCCGAGATGAAAAAGCGCGGCAAGGATATTTGAGGCCGGCGGTCCTGGCTTCATCCTTCGAGACGCGGCCTTTCGGCCGCTCCTCAGGATGAGGTCTGAGACCCTCATGGTGAGGAGCGCGGCGGCAACGTCGCGCGTCTCGAACCACGAGGCCCCGGACCTAGGCTGAAGCGACGCAGAAAAGGGCACCACCGCCATGGCTGAATTCGACGTCGATCTCTTCGTCATCGGAGGCGGCTCGGGCGGCGTTCGCGCCGCGCGCATCGCGGCCGGCCATGGCGCGAAAGTCATGATCGCCGAAGAGTACCGGATGGGCGGCACCTGCGTGATCCGCGGCTGCGTGCCGAAAAAGCTGTTCGTGCTCGGCTCGCACGTCCATCAGGAGATCGCCGACGCCGCCGGTTTCGGCTGGACCATCGGCGAGGTCAAATTCGACTGGCCGACGCTGGTTGCCAACAAGGACAAGGAGATCGCCCGGCTCGAGGCGGCCTATACCACCAACGTCGAGAAGAGCGGCGCCGAGGTGGTCAAGGCCCGTGCCGAGTTCGAAGGCCCGCACACGCTGCGCCTGTCCGACGGCAAGACCGTCACCGCAAGACACATCCTCATCGCCACCGGCGGCGCGCCCAACCACGGCAAGCCGATCCCGGGCATCGAGCACGTGATCTCCTCCGACGAGGCGTTTCACCTGAAGGAGCTGCCCAAGCGCGTGGTGATCCAGGGCGGCGGCTACATCGCGCTGGAATTCGCCGGCATCTTCTCCGGCTACGGCTCCGACGTCACCGTGATCTACCGCGGCGACAACATTTTGCGCGGTTTTGACGAGGACGTGCGCAAGCACGTCCGCACCGAGCTGGAGAAGCGCGGCATCACCATTATCACCGGCTGCACCGTCGAGAAGGTCGACAGATACGGCAAGGAATTTTCTACGCATCTGTCCAATGGTTCGAGCATCGCCTCCGAGCTCGTGATGTTCGCGATCGGCCGCCACCCGAACGTCGCCAATCTCGGCCTCGACAAGGCCGGCGTCGCCATCAATCCCGCCAACGGCGGCATCGCCGTCGACGGCTGGTCGAAAACCTCTGTGCCGCACATCTACGGCATCGGCGACGTCACCCACCGCTTCAACCTGACCCCGGTCGCGATCCGCGAGGGCCACGCCTTCGCCGACACCGTGTTCGGCAAGCGTCCCGTGCAGGTCGACTATGCCAACATCCCGACCGCCGTGTTCTGCCAGCCCGAGGTCGGCACCGTCGGCCTGACGGAAGCGGAAGCCCGCGCCAATTTTTCCCATGTCGACATCTACAGAACCGATTTCCGCCCGATCAAGGCGACCATGTCGGGCAGTCAGTCGCGCGTGCTGATGAAGCTCGTGGTCGACGGCACCACCGACCGCGTGCTCGGCTGCCACATCGTCGGCGACTGCGCCGCGGAGACGATCCAGGCGCTGGCGATCGCCGTGAAGATGAAGGCGACGAAAGCGGATTTCGACGCGACCATCGCGCTGCACCCGACCGCGGCGGAAGAGCTGGTGACGATGCGGACGCCGACGGCGCGGTATGTGCGGCAAGCGGCGGAGTAGGGGCGGCCGCCAAGGCGCGTACGCTTGGACTCCGAGACTTGGTAGGTACTTGGGGGTGTCCGCAGTACGCTGCGGACATGGGATTCTCGGAGCTATTCAACCACCTTGTCGGCCATTAGTAAGATGGACTCGGGTAGAGCAAGACCAAGCGCTTTTGCGGTCTTTTGATTTAGGACGAATTCGAATCTGGTTGGTTGTTCAACCGGCAGAACCGCAGGGTTTGCTCCTTTGAATATTTTATCGACGTAATCTGCCGCATGGGCGATCAGCGCAAGTACGTCCGGGCCATAGCTCATAAGCCCGCCACCGGTCTCGACGTAATAGCCATACTGGTAGATTGCCGGAACCTTTGCGGTCGCGGCGAGCTCTGGAATTTTCGACCTGTAGGGATCCGCCAGCACGTACAGCGCGTCGCATCTTGCCTCCTTGATCTCCGCGAATACCCGGTCCAGATCGGACGGTGCGGCCGCTACGAAGGGAAGCGTAGACATGCCAATCGCCCGTGCCCCGTTACTCGCAACTTCGTATAGTTGTGCGTGGGTGGGATTTGCGGACATCAATACGGCGATCGTTTTTGCACTCGGGATAACGCGATGAAGAAAATCAAGCGACTTCGCGGTTAAGTCACCAAACATATTGGCAACGCCGGTTATATTCCGGCCCGGACGAGCAAAGCTATCTACGAAGCCTGATCCGATCGGGTCAGTCGCGGGCGCCATAACGATGGGAATTGATTTGGTCACTCGCTGTGCCGCTGCGATAGCCGGTGTGGCCTCCGCGACAATCGCATCCGGATGGAGGTCTACAATTTCTTTTGCCAAGCCGGGCAAACGGTCGTACTGGCCTTCAGCCGCCCTCGAATCGACGGTGAGATTCTTGCCTTCGATATAGCCCAAATCGGTCATCCGCCGCCGAAAAGTATCGAGAGAATCTAGCCGTCCGGAACTCAAACATCCGACGCGCCAACTCCTTTGTTGCTGCGCACGCGCGGCGAGCGGCCACGTGACCGTTGCGCCGCCAAGAATGGTGATGAAATCACGTCGCCGCATTGCGCCTCCGGAGAAAACGCGCGTCAGCCTACGCCATCAACCTAGCACTTTTTGCGAGCAAGCGACCAGGGAGAAGTGGCACCCCAGCGCTTTAGCACTTCCACCGCCATCCGCGTGCGAACCGCTACGCCAGGAACGGTATTTCGACCGCCAGCGTGTAGCCGTTGACCATCAGCAGGCCACCCGCGGCGCCGACGATGCCGCCGAACAGCGCAAGCCAGGGCAGCGTCGCGACGATCGAGACCGAGATCAGCACGATGGCGATCTGGAGGAGGGCTTCGGCATAGTCGAAGTAGGGATCCTGCTTCAGCGCATGGTCGCGCTTGTTCTCGAACTCCTTGGCCCGCACCATCAATTCTTTCTTGCCCTCCTTCGTCTCCGGCTCGGACTCGTAGCGTGCCGCCGTCTTGCGATAGGCCTCCGCCTTTGCCTTCAGGGCCGTCCTGGCCTCGGCGTTGAGGCTTGCGTCCTGCATGAACGCCAGTTCGATCGCGTCGGCCGCGAGGTTGTAGTCGGTCTGGCGGATGTTCTTGGCCTGGTAGAAGGCATAGGTGTTCGCGGCATAGATGTTGTTGTTGGTCGCCTCCTTGCCGGCGTTGGCGCCGCCAAGCCCGGTGATGGCCAGCAGCATCGCCAGAATGGCGATGCCGACCGCCGCGCGCTGCTTGAAGCGGTCGTTCTGCTTGTCCTGATCCATCATGTCGGCGGCGTCTTCGGCTTTCATCGATCGGTTTCTCCTGGCTCCCAGAGCATGATCCGGACCCGGAGGGCCGCGTTAGCGCAAAGTGTGCAGCGGTTTTCCGAAAAGATCATGCTCAAACAATAACCTAACGCGTGATGATGACTAATCCCAATCTCATCACGCGTTAGGGCAGGCGCGATAAACATCAGGGTTATGTCACCATCGCGACGCACGAGCGCGTCGATTTGTCCCGCAGAATGCGGTGATCGTGATCCGCGAAGAACTGTAGGGCGGATTAGCGAAGCGTAATCCGCCGATAGTCGACCAAGAACTACAGAGCTAACCCGCCCTACGGAGCGTCCGTCCAGCTCTCCGAGAATGCCAACGCCGACGTCGAGAACGGTCGGCCTTCACGCTCCCGCGGCCAGGATTTTCCCGTGGCCTCGACGCCGTTGCGGACGAGGCGGGTGCCAAGCGCCGGGATCAACACGGTGCACACGCCGTAGCGTCGGCCCGGAATCTGGTTCGGCTGCGAGTGGATCAGCAAGGGCTCACCGATGTCGAACCAGGTCAGCGAAATCTCCTCGCCATGCGATTTGACGTGCTCGGTCCAGAAGTAGCTGACATCGCCGTTCCTGGAGAATTGCGCGTCCGCGCAGGGGATCGTCGTGTCCAGGAGCTCGGGATTGAGCATGCCCTGTACGGTCGATTGCAGCCACCGCGCCATTGCGATGTTGTCGGAGTAAATGCGCCAGCGCGCTTCCGTCAGCTCGCTTTTCAGATAGAGGACGTGGCCGGGACCGGCAGGCGAAAAGATGATCCGCCAATAGCTCGCATCGGTGGAGTTCGGATCGCCGTCCTTCGGGCTCAACCTTATGAAGGGGTTCTCGCCCGTCAGGATCGTCTTGTTGGGATCGGCAATGCTCATCTGACTGGTCTCCGCTCGGCTTCTCAAAGCGGGCATTCCTTATCATTTGCGGGATTGCAGCGGCAGTAGGGTGAATTGGCGCAGCGTAGTCCGCCGGTCGCCGACAATAAACGGCGGGTTACGCCTGCGGCTAACCCGCCCTACGGCTGTGGTCGTGCCGGATGGCATTGTTACCGGTCAGCCTACGCAATCAAGCGCTGCACCAGCGGCGACTCACTTGAGTACGTCAAAAGCGCCTCGTGAGTGGCCCGAGTAACCCCGACATACGTCAGTCGAACACATTCCTCGACCGGCTCGCCGCGGCGGCCGAGCAAGCCCAAACCTGCAATAGCCACGCACGGAAATTCGAGCCCTTTCGCGGTGTGCATGGTCAACAACCGCACGGCCGCGTGCTTCGTCGAAACCCTGTTCCGGTTGTTCCTGGCCATATCGATCGGCACTTTATGCCTGGCGAGTGCCTGAGCGACGCGCTCTCCAACCCAGTGCTCCGGATAAAGGCAAGCCATTTGCGGCCACTCGTACCCCGCCTTTCTCCGCCCGAGAAACCACTCGGCGACGCAGTGAGCTTCTGCGTCGACGCTCACACACTGTCGCACGTCTGGCACCAGTCCCTGTCGACCCGCATCTTCGGGCAACAGGATTGCGTGCTCATCGTCGGCCTTCGTGCCTGGAGCGCCGATCACGTCGGAAGCGAAGCGTCTCGCGAAGGCAACTATTTGGGCGGTGTTGCGGTAGTTGACTTTCAACACGGTCGTTCTGCCCTTCGCTTCAATTCCGAGCTGGCTCCACACCGGGCGCTCGCGCCCCTTGTAGATGGCCTGGATATCGTCGTAGACGACCATCAGCGCCTTCGTGTGCGGGTTCACCATCTTGGCTGCAAGAGCGAGCCATTGCGGCTCGAAGTCGTGTGCCTCGTCGATCAGGACAGCATCGTACTGTGCCGTTGGGATATGCCCCTGATCTACTGCCTTCACGACCTCGGAGACGCTCGCAGCAAGTCGCTTTTCGTAGTCCGGATATTCTCGCTCGGATGGCGCCGGAATCCCATAAGTCCGCAGCATCCGGTAACACCATGAATGAAAGGTGAGGACCTGAACACGGTCCTCCACGCCGCGATTTTGCATCGTATCCTCAAGTCGCCCGGCGATGCCATTGGCGTAGCAAAGGATGAGCACCGGCTTTGTCGCGGCACGCGCCAGATACTCGGCTCGAAAGGCAAGGATCAGCGTCTTGCCCGATCCAGCCACCCCGCGAATAATTCGATGCCCCTCTCCCAAGCTGCGCGCGATCTGCTCCTGATGCATGTCCATGACTGCAAGTGTCCGGTCGGACGGATCGGGAGCCATCGCTTCGTCCAGAGGCAGGGCAATCTGTCGTATGCGGATCTCGGGAAAGAGCAACGCACGCAGGCGGTCGAACTGCGGCATCGACAGAGGCTCTCCGAGACGCGGATAAACCATGCGCCACAATCTGGAGCGGAATTCTTCAGGGTCTGTGCCCTCTGTCATTTCATCCTTGAACACACACAGATGCTCGGCAAATACCTCCTTGAGATTGGTCTGATCGAACTGTTTGCGCGTGATATTCGTAAATACGGCCCCGAAGCCGAACGGAAGAATGGATCTGCCCATGAAACGATGACCGGTAGGAAACAGTAATTGCCCATCCCGCTCCAGCGTGCGCACGACCTCGAACGTATACTTGCGAGCTTGCTCCAGGGGATTGCTCTCCCGCACAATGCCGCGGCTCGTCAGCAGTTCGACTTTTACCTTGTCGGCCGACACGATTGACTCCAGGCGCCAGTCCTTCACCTCAAGCACGAGCAGGCCGTTCGCTGGGTGAACGATGATAAAGTCCGGATGCCGGCTGCGAGGGCCAACCGGCAGGTTGTGCCAAACGACAGCGTTCTCTTCGAGGAAGTCCTTGAGGCGCTCCGCGAGTCGCAGCTCGCCACGGCTGTCGAAGCGCGCGAAGCCCAGGCTAGGGATCAGGATTGCCATGCAACGACCGAAAGGTTGACAGCCAGCTCTGAGCTTAATGCTACTCCAATACGCGCTGGATCAATGCTTACGGCCTGGCCCGGCGCGTTCTCCCGTGGTCAGTGAGAGCAGAACTGACATCGCTTGTAAATTGCGCCACGGAGCGTCGAGCTGCTTTGCAGCCTCTTCTCGAGCGGCTTCAGCGCTCATTCTTGATGATCTGCCCCCGGATGACCTCGCGTTATTTGGCGCTCATGGCGCGAATTACAGCGTCGCTGGCGGCGTTGTGCAATGCCGCAAGGATTGGGGCAGGGGAGTTGGTCATGTGCAATCTTGTTGGTATGCGTAGTCAGCTAGAGCCCGGAGAAGGAGACACAGGCAACATGGCGAGCAACCCGAACGTTCTGGCCGGCCAATGCCATTGCGGCGCGGTGCGTTTCGAGGCGACGCTTAGCGACGGCTTCAATTCGATCCTCCGCTGCACCTGCTCTTACTGTCGAATGCGCGGCGCCGTCGCGGCCGCGGTGGCGATGGGCGGGATCAGGTTCGTCAGCGGCGAGGATGCGCTGACGAGCTACCGCTTCAATACCGGAGCGGCGCAGCACTTCTTCTGCTCGCGCTGCGGCATCTACACGCATCACCAGCGGCGATCCGACCCGAATTCCTATGCCGTGAACGTCGCCTGCCTCGACGGGGTGAGCCCCTTCGACTTCCCGGAGGTGCCCGTCATTGATGGCGTCAATCACACCAAGGACACCGGCAAGCCCACGCGCCGCGCCGGCACGCTCCGCTTCATTCCGGCGGACTGACAATGGCGCTCAAGCGGATGGACAACGTCGGAATCGTCGTCGAAGACCTCGGCGGCGCGATTGATTTCTTTCGCGAACTCGGCCTCGAGCTCGAAGGGCGGGCCACGATCGAAGGCGAATGGGCCGGACGCGTCACTGGCCTCGGCGATCAGCGTGTCGAGATCGCGATGATGCGCACGCCCGACGGCCACGGCCGGCTCGAGCTGTCCCGCTTCCTCGCGCCGCCTGTTGTTGCAGATCACCGCAACGCCCCGGTCAACGCCCTCGGCTACCTCCGGGTCATGTTCGCCGTGGACGACATCGACGAGACGCTTGCAAGGGTCCGCACACGCGGCGCGCAGCTCGTCGGCGAAGTCGTCCAGTACAAGGACGCGTATCGGCTCTGCTACATCCGTGGTCCTGAAGGGCTTCTCATCGGACTAGCCCAGGAGCTTGGCTGAGCGATTAGCAGGACGGCAGGCTGTACGGCGGATTAGCGCAGCGTAATCCGCCGACCATCGGCAAGGAGGCGGCGGGTTACGCCTTCGGTTAACCCGCCCTACAGACCGTTGCGGTTCCTCCGACGGAACGCGCTTTCGCCTTTCGTTCTTGACCCGTTGCAGATACCGTAGCGCAAACAAAGGGGCGCAAGGCTTTTATGGTTGATAAAATTAGACGGGCTTTCGATGAGCTGGAGGCTCCCATCTGCTCCACCTGCAACATCGAAATGAGGTGGACGCGCTCCACTCTGGTTGCCGCTGATATCATCAACCACCTGTTTCATTGTCCCAACTGCTCCCGTGCCGGGGAAACGAGGTCCAAAATCGAGGCAGTGATGGTCCCGCCCGGCAAGCTCTCTGCGCCGGCGTTCAAGCGAGCCGCATAAGGCTGCGAGTTGGCCGGGCGCCTTCGACAAAGCGAACGAATGGCACGCCACCAATCCCGCAAAACAGTCTCGAACGCGTGATGGTTCGGCGCCTCCGTCCTCGCGCGGCCTTGATGGGACGTGAGCAAGCGTCTCCTTCCACATGACCATTCGTCCACCATTTCCATAGCGAGCCAAGACTGCTGGCTTGCTACGGAGAAATCGAGATGAAAAAGCTTTCGCTTTGCGCAGCGGCAACATGCGCTTTTGTTGCGATGGCAGGTGCCGCGCAGGCACGATCGGCCTATGACGGTTCCTGGGACCTCAACTTCGTGACGGAGCGGGGCCCATGCGATCCCACTTACAATTTTCCAGCCAATATTTCCGACGGGGTCGTCACCAGTCCGAACCTCGTGAGATTCCGGGGCTACGTCGCGCGGTCAGGCATGGTTCGCGCCTCGGTGACCGTTCAGGACAAGTTCGCCTCCGGCTCCGGCCGGCTCGTCGGCGCATCCGGCCGCGGCACATGGAGCGGCCACTCCATGAATGGCCGCTGCTCGGGTTACTGGACCGCGCAGCGCAATTGACGGCGAGCAGAGCCGTAGGGCGGGTTATCCGTCCGCGTCCGCCGTAGCTCATCGAGCGAAGGCGGAAGGCGGTAACCCGCCGATCTGCCGCCGATGAAATGGTGGGTTACGGCTTCGCCTAACCCACCCTACGGACCTCTTTTCAATCGTCGTACGATCGCCGCGCCGAGGCCGACCGCTCGCTTTGCCTGCCGAACACGCTGCGGCAGCCGGCGCTCAGGTTCGACTTGTTTCGCTGCATGCAGGCGATGATGCGGCCGCGGTCGGGAATTTCCGACGAGCAGAGTCGCATGACGTCGCCGGTGCAAAGGCGCTGTGCTTCTGCCTCGTTGACGGCGTGGCTTGGCGCCGGCGCCATCACGAGGCAGAGCACCAAGCCGGATAGAATGGTGAAGGCGCGGATAGAGTGCGGGTGAGTTCGCATTGATTGTCCCCAAACAGAAAAGACCGGACCCACGGTCATCGTCCTCCGCGGCCCGCCGATCCGCATCGGAATCACAATCATGATCGTGAGAGACGCGCGTTCACCCTTCAAGTTGATTGCGAAAGTGTGCACGGAATTCGTTGTTGCATTGCGCTTTGTTCCCTGAGCGGAACTGCGCGCACACGATTGCTGCTCGCCGCGCAGTCGATCGACGCGCGGCGAGGGAAGTAAACGCAACGTTGCTGTTTGAAGATCGCCTGCGCTGCCGATCAGCCGCGATCGAACGGCTGGTGTATCGCCGATGTCTGGACGTGCAACTGGCGCACGGTCGTGAGCGTCGCAAACAACGTGGCGAAGCCAAAGGCAACAAGCAAAGCGATCAGATAAATGCGCGGGCTCATGCTCCGCTCCAGGTTAAAATCTCCACCCATGGATGGAGCTAAGGCGCGGCCTTGGCGCCTTCAACCCCTCTCGCAAAGCGGAAAGTGTGCCACATCACGTTCGCATTCAGGCCCGGTTCATGAGCGATTTCAGGCAGATCGCTCCGTCGGGCAAATCACCCAAAACCTGTCCAGCCCTTGCTGCAAAAATATTTCGCTTGCCAATTCTGAAAATCAGAAATATAAGCTTGGCCGTCTCATCCCCGAGAGGGGCGTTGGCCATCGTCACCACACGTTGGGATGGGATGCGGTGGACGCTTCTGTTCTTTGGACGAACGAACCGGAGCGTACGGCCAAGTCGTGTGGTTCTGACGCCGCGATGCTGGCGTCAAGTTCCTGAGAAGCCAGCGCTTCCCAGGGATGACGGTGACAACAAGCCCGCTCCGCCGGGAAGAGCACGAAGTACGCCGTAAAGCCATTGCGCAGGGGATGTCGGAGTGTTCTCCGCTCACCTGTATGCTCGTGTGCACCTTTTTGTGCTTGCGCAACAGGCGCACGAGACCGCGGGTGCAGCGCGCACCCGGCATTCCCTGCTCCCTCTGGTTTGGAGGGAAGGCGAAAGAGACTGCCAAAACTCGGACATTGCATGCCGCGAGATCGAGAAGCTGTGTTTGGAGCGCAAGCCGCTTCTACTCCCTCTCCGTCATCACCCGCGAAGGCGGGTGATCCAGTATCCCAGAGGCCGCAGTGATTGAACCGAGAGGCCGCGGCGTACTGGATTCCCCGCTTTCGCGGGGAATGACGACCGTTGGATTGGCGGCGACGCGGGATATCGTGTCCCGTGCGCCGCGCAGCATGAAGCGTGAGCGGAATGATGCGCTGCAGACCCGGGACCCAGAAGTTGCGAGCAGGGAAGCCGGGGGCAAGGCATGGTCCCGGCTCAAGGCCGGGACACAAGAGTGACTACTCCGCCTGCATCCACTCCGCCGCGCCGCGCCACAGCGTGTCGCGGTGCTCGGGCCGGAAGAATCCCATATGCCCGATCTTCGTCACCCCGGCATCCGCCGGCGTGATGCTCATGATGTCGGGCTTGGCCGCGGTAAATCCCGAGCACAGCAGCTCCACCGCCGTGCGCGTCGCCCAGGGGTCGTCGGTGAAGCAGATCGCGCGCAGCTCGGCCTTGTACTTCTCGAAATTGGAAAGCCCCGGCAGGTTCGGATCCTGGAACAGATAGCGCGGGTTATTGATCCAGCTCGCCCATTGCAGGAAGGCGTCCTTCGGCAGGTCCTGGCCGAGGCCGGCCCAACCGGGGGCGTAGCCGAACAGTTTTGTCAGGGGCACGCCGACATAGTTGACCATCGCATAGACGCGATAGGATTCGGGCGAGGCCATCAGCTTCCAGTAGCCGGCCTGCGCCGCGATGAAGAGGGTCCGCGACACCTCGGTGTTGTTCGCCAGCAGGCCGAACGCCTGTCCGCCGAAGGAGTGGCCGACATAGGCGAGCGGCAAATCGCGGTAGCGCTCGCGCATCCACCTGACAGCCGCGGTGACATCCTTGGCCGCCCAGTCCGCCATCGAGGCCTTGAAGCCGGCCAGCGATTTGACCTGGTTGTAGCCGGTCATCGCCTTCTGCCTGGAATCGCCGATGCCGCGATAATCGTAGGTCAGGACAGCGCACCCGCGGTGCGCGAGATAGCCGGCAAAGCCGCGGTAGAATTTGCGCGGGATGCCGGTCCCCGCATTGATCAGCACCGCATGGGTGCGCTTGCCGGTGCGCGGCAGGAACAGCGTGGCGCCCAGCGGATAGCGGTCGATCGCGTGCACGATGATGTCGTCGGCAAAGACATCGTCTGGAACACCCTCAGCCACCGCAACTCCCCCGCAACTCAACGCACGCCGTTAACAAATGCGAATTCGGCTTTCGCCGCAAGAGCTTGACCAAGCAGGCGGAATTCCACCTAGCGGTCCCTCACAACCCTGTGTATAACCCGCCGCTTGGAACCTCCCATTGAATAGCGGTATTTTGCTCAGGAGTTAACGACTATGTCCGAGCGGTGGACACCCGACGGCTGGCGCGCCAAGCCAGTGCAGCAGATGCCGCAATATCCCGACGCCAAGGCCTTGGCCGACGTCGAGGCCCAACTCGCGACCTTCCCGCCACTGGTGTTCGCCGGCGAGGCGAGGAATCTGAAGAAGGCGCTCGCCCGCGTCGCCAGGGGCGAAGCCTTCCTGCTCCAGGGCGGCGACTGCGCCGAAAGCTTTGCCGAGCACGGCGCCAACAACATCCGCGACTTCTTCCGCGTCTTCCTCCAGATGGCGGTCGTCCTGACCTATGCCGGCGCGCTGCCGGTGGTGAAGGTCGGCCGCATCGCCGGGCAGTTCGCCAAGCCGCGCTCCTCGCCGACCGAGAAGGCGAACGGCATCGAGTTGCCGAGCTACCGCGGCGACATCGTCAACGACATCGCGTTTACCGCCGAAGCGCGCACGCCCGATCCGCAGCGCCAGTTGATGGCCTACCGGCAGTCGGCGGCGACGCTCAACCTGCTGCGCGCCTTCGCCACCGGCGGCTACGCCAATCTCGCCAGCGTGCATCAGTGGATGCTCGGCTTCCTCAAGGATTCCCCGCAGTCCCGCCGCTACAAGGAACTGGCCGACCGCATCTCCGAGGCGCTCAACTTCATGCGCGCCTGCGGCCTCGACCTCGAAGCCCATCCTGAGCTGCGCGCCACCGACTTCTACACCAGCCACGAGGCGCTGCTGCTCGGCTACGAGCAGGCCTTTACCCGCGTCGATTCCACCACCGGCGACTGGTACGCGACTTCCGGCCACATGATCTGGATCGGCGACCGCACCCGCCAGCTCGATCACGCCCATATCGAATATTTCCGCGGCATCAAGAATCCGATCGGCCTGAAATGCGGTCCGTCGCTCAAGCCGGATGAACTGATCAAGCTGGCCGACGTCCTCAATCCCGACAACGAGCCGGGCCGGCTGACGCTGATCACGCGGTTCGGCCACGAGAAGGCGGGCGAGCATCTGCCGGGCATGGTGCGCGCCATCCAGCGCGAGGGCCGCTCGGTGGTGTGGTCTTGCGATCCCATGCACGGCAACACCATCACCTCCAGCACCGGCTACAAGACGCGGCCGTTCGACCGCATCCTGTCGGAGGTGAAGACGTTCTTCAGCGTCCATGCTGCCGAAGGCACCCACGCCGGCGGCGTGCATCTGGAGATGACCGGGCAGGACGTCACCGAATGCATCGGCGGCGCGCGGGCCATCAGCCACGAAGATCTCAGCGACCGCTATCACACCGTCTGCGACCCGCGCCTCAACGCGGAGCAGTCGATCGATATCGCGTTCCTGATCGCCGAATTGTTGAAGCAGGAGCGCGCCAGCAAGGCGGAGCCGATGCCGGCCGCAGCGGGATTGTAATTTGCTGCGACTGTGGCGGGCGACGATCAACACGCGTAACGGCCTCGCTTTTGCGATCCGTTCGGAGCAGGCGATCCGCGAGGAGCTGGTCGCGCTTGCGCTGTCGATCCCGCTTGCCTGGCTGATCGGCGCCACCACCATGCGGCGGGTGGAACTGGTCGCGACCGTCGTGCTTGTCCTGGTGGTCGAGCTGCTCAACACCGCGATCGAGAAGCTCGCCGACCGGCTGACGCTGGATCACGATCCGCAAATCGGCCGGGTCAAGGACATGGGCTCGGCCGCGGTCGGCGTCTCAATCCTGATGGCCGGGGCCTTCTGGTTGTTCGCCCTCGTCGAGCGCATGGGCGGAATCTGAATCAAGCAATTGAAGTTTGCCGGTGCGCGGGACACATTTAGAGAATGAGTGAACCGCAATTCAAAATCACGCTGGCGCAGCTCAATCCGACCGTCGGCGACGTCCCCGGCAACGCCGCGAAAGCACGCGCCGCGCGCGAAAAGGCGCAGGCCGACGGCGCCGATCTCGTGGTGCTGCCCGAGCTGTTCATCTGCGGCTATCCGCCGGAAGACCTCGTGCAAAAGCCCGCCTTCCAGGCCGCGTGCCGCGCGGCGGTGGAAGAGCTGGCGCGCGAGACCGCAGGCGGCGGTCCGGCCATGCTGATCGGCACGCCCTGGGTCGACGACGGCAAACTCTATAATGCCTGCGCGCTGCTCGACGATGGCCGCATCACGGCCCTTCGCTTCAAGGCTAACTTGCCGAACTACGGCGTGTTCGACGAAAAGCGCCTGTTCGCGCGCGGCCCTGCCGCCGGTCCGGTGACGGTGAAAGGCGTGCGGGTCGGTGTCCCCATCTGCGAGGACATCTGGCTGGAAGAGTCCGAGGAATACGAAAACATCGTCGAGTGCCTCGCCGAGACGGGCGCGGAAATTCTGGTGGTGCCAAACGGCTCGCCCTATGCCCGCGACAAGAACGATCTCCGTCTCTCGGTTGCGGTTGCGCGTGTTACCGAAAGCGGGTTGCCGCTGATCTACCTCAATCAGATCGGCGGGCAGGACGAACTGGTGTTCGACGGCGCCTCGTTCGCGCTCAATGCCGATATGTCGGTGGCGGCGCAATTGCCGGCATTCCAGGAAAGCATAGCCACGCTGACCTGGACCAAGAGCGATGCCGGCTGGCGCTGTTCCGGCCATGTCGTGCCGTTGCCGGAAGGCGACAAGGGCGACTATGCCGCCTGCGTGCTGGGCCTGCGCGACTATGTCCGCAAGAACGGCTTTCCCGGCGTGCTGCTCGGCGTCTCCGGCGGCATCGATTCGGCGCTGTGCGCGGCGATCGCGGTCGATGCGCTCGGCGCGGATGCCGTGCGCGGCGTGATGCTGCCGTTCCGCTATACCGCGCAGGTGTCGCTCGATGACGCCGCCAAGCTCGCGGCCGCGCTCGGCATCCGCTACGAAGTGCTGCCGATCGCGGACGCCGTGAACGGCTTTGAGAAGATTCTGTCCGTTCCCTTCGCCGGCCTGCCGCGCGACATCACCGAAGAAAACCTTCAGGCCCGCACCCGCGGCACGCTGCTGATGGCGATGTCCAACAAGACAGGCGCGATGGTGGTCACGACCGGCAACAAGTCGGAAATGTCGGTCGGCTACGCCACGCTCTATGGCGACATGAACGGTGGCTTCAACCCGATCAAGGACATCTACAAGACGGAAGTGTTCCGCCTGTCGTCCCTGCGCAATTCATGGAAACCGGACGGCGCGCTCGGCCCCTCGGGCGAGGTCATTCCGGTCAACATCATCACGCGCCCGCCGACCGCCGAATTGCGCGAGAACCAGACCGACCAGGATTCGCTGCCGCCCTATGATGTGCTGGACGGCATCCTCGAGCGCCTGGTCGAGCGCGAGGAGCCGCTCGCCACCATCATCGCTGCCGGATTCGACAAGGACGTCGTCACCCGCATCGACCGCCTGCTCAACATCGCCGAATACAAGCGCCGGCAGGCCGCGCCCGGCGTAAAAGTGACGGAAAAGAATTTCGGCCGCGACCGCCGCTATCCCATCACCAACCGCTTCCGCGACAACGGTAAGCCTCTGCCGAAGCCGGACGAGACGCTGGTGACGCGCGCCGGCAAGGTGTCTGCGGAGGCGTTCGAGGGTTAGACGCAGCTGCATTGAGCCAAGCGGCCACTCTCAACTCCGTCATCCTGAGGCGCGAGCCTTGCGGTGCACTTGCACCGCTGGGCGAGCCTCGAAGGACGACGGCCCGGCTGTGGCCGATTCATCCTTCGAGGCACGCTACGCGTGCACCTCAGGATGACGGAGAAACATCGAGCGAGCCGAACGGAACGCTACCGCGTCGTGGTCGGATTGTTCGGCAGGAATTGCGGCCCCACCGAGCGGATCGGCTTGTCCTTACCGGACTCGGCGGCAGGCGGCGCAGCCTCCGTTGCGGGCGGCGGCGTGCTGGCGGTGGTGGCCGGAGCGGGAGGCGCGCCCTTCTTGCCGGCGGCAGGCGCCTTCGATTGCTGCTGCATCTTCTGCTGCTGCATCTTCCGCGCGCTCTCCTCGGTGACGATGATGTCGCCCTGCTGCTCGACGGCAGCCTTGTCGTCGACCGACTTCAGCGCGTCCGACCAGGTCTGGCCGGCCGCCTTGCAGGAGCAGGACGGGTTGAACTCGGCGCGGAATTTGAACGCGTTGGGGAGGGCGGTATAGGGCTGGCCGTTGATCGACACGGCCTGGTTCATGTCCTCGCCGGGATTGCGGTAGGTGTAGAGCGTTGCCTCCGCCGCGGGGCAGAGCTGCTTGCAGGTCTTGTCGTCATCGGGAAAACGCGCCGGCACGGTGGCGAACGAGACCGGGAAATAGGCGCCGTCGCAACTGCGCACGCAGACGGTGCGATAGGTACCGGAGGCGCCACCGAGATCGGCGCTGGGCGGCGCAATCGTGGTGTTGCCGAACAGCCCGCCGAACAGGCCGCCCTGGCCCTGGTCGCGCATGGCCGCAGCATATTGCGGGCCGCAATTGTTCTGCGCGAGCGCGGTCAGCACCGAGCGCCGCTGGTTCTCGCGGTCGGCGCCGCCGAGGCCGCCCGAGCGCAGCCGCTCGAGGCTGGTGGTGATCTGGTCGAGATTGGCGCGCATCTGCTGGATCTGATTGTTGACCGGACCGCATTGCGCCGAGCGGCCGTTGAACAGCGAGAAGAAGCCGGAGCTCTCGCAGCCCATGCGGCTCGCCTGCGCGACCGCGCGGTCGAGCTGGCCCTGCTGCTGCGCCTGCGCTTCCTGGTAGCGGCGGATCTGCTCGTCCTTGGCGGGATCGCCGGTGCCGGCGCCGCGGTCCATGGTGGCAAGCTGTGCTTCCAGCCGCGTGCACATCGGATTGCCCGTGGGCGCGGCCTGCTGCTGCGGCTGAGGTGGTCCGGCAGGGGGCTGCGGTTGCATCTGGGCAAAGCCGTCGGTGCCAAGCGCGCTGCTGCCGATCAGCACGGCGCAGGCGAGGAGCCACCGGGAGGGGGAAGTCATCAATTTGTGCAGCATGTCCGGCCATTACATGATGTTCGCGAGCCGCCGCTCAAGGCCGGACGCGGGCCAACGCGGCGAGGCGCGGCCAAGGCGGCCTTCCTACCCGCTTCTCGGGGCAGCGTCACGTCGTTTTAGGGGCACCGGTATGGCGGTGAGGACGCAATCCCCTCAAAAACCTGCCGATTTTCAGCGCTGGCAGGTGATGGCCACGTATTCGTTACAGCCCGAATGGCCGCATCTGTCGCTGGCTTTCGGAACCGCGCCGGTGATCTCGTCGGGATCGACGCGGCGGTAGGAGCTGGCCTGAGCAAAGTCGCGCGACTGGCAATAGGCCCGCGCCGCCGGCGCGCCGCATTTGTCGCCCCGCGCAAGGCACTGGTCGACGCCATAGCTGTCGGCCTGGTTGGCGACGATGAAGATTTTCGTGTCGGCGGAAGCTGCTGACGAAACGAGGACGCAGGCACAGGTCAAAAGCGCGGAGAGGAATCGCATGCTGCACCATCGAATGAGGGAACCGCCGGGCGCATCGATAGGCCCAAATGGTAAAAAATGATTAACCACGGGATTTGCGGAGCACCGGGAGAGCGGGCCGAAAACAGCCAAAACCGGGCTGGTTCACCCTTGACGGCGCGGCCTTCGCTGGCCCATGGTGGAACCATGAACAGCCTCCTCGCCATCTGCATTTGCTGCGAGATTATTAGCTAGCGATTCGCTGGCTGAGGCCGTCTTTTCTCACACGAGATCAATGGACGCCCGGCCGCGAGGCAAGGGATTTTCCATGCAACTGCGATTCTACGATACGCTGACCCGGGAGAAGCGGCCCTTCGAGCCGATCGATCCAAAGAACGTGCGCCTGTATGCGTGCGGACCGACGGTCTACGACTTCGCCCATATCGGTAACGGCCGCGCGGCGATCGTGTTCGATCTGCTGTTCCGCGTACTCCGCCATCATTATGGCGCCGAGCATGTGACCTACGTCCGCAACATCACCGACGTCGACGACAAGATCAATGTCCGCGCGGCGCGCGACTATCCCGGCGTTCCCCTGAACGAGGCGATCCGGAAGGTCACCGAAGAGACGTTTCAGCAATATCAGGACGACGTCACAGCGCTCGGCTGCTTGCCGCCGACGGTGCAGCCGCGCGCGACCGAGCACATTCCGGAAATGCGCGCGATCATCGAAAAGCTGGTGGCCGGCGGCTTTGCCTATGTCGCCGAGGATCACGTGCTGTTCTCGCCGCAGGCGATGAACGCGGCTGATACCATGCTGCCGCGCTACGGCGCGCTGGCAAGGCGTTCGCTCGACGAAATGATCGCCGGCGCGCGCGTCGATGTCGCGCCCTACAAGCGCGATGTCACCGATTTCGTGCTGTGGAAGCCATCGAAGCCGGGCGAGCCGTCCTGGCCGTCGCCCGCGGGCATCACGGTATCAGGCCGCCCGGGCTGGCACATCGAATGCTCGGCGATGGCATGGAAGCATCTCGGCGAACGCTTCGATATCCATGGCGGCGGCATCGACCTGGTGTTCCCGCACCATGAGAACGAACTCGCCCAGACCTGCTGCGCCTTCCATGCCGATCGCATGGCCAATTTCTGGATGCACAATGGCTTCCTCCAGATCGAAAGCGAGAAGATGTCGAAATCCCTCGGCAACTTCTTCACGATCCGCGATCTCCTGGCGGACTGGCCGGGCGAGGTGCTCCGTCTCACCATGCTGAAGACGCATTATCGTTCGCCGCTCGACTGGACGCTCAAGAGCGTGGAAGAAAGCGCGAGGATGCTGGACGACTGGTATGCGCTCGCAGCCGACGCCGTGGGCGGCGAGCCTGCGGCTGCCGCCGTCGAAGCGCTTTCCGACGATCTCAACACCGCCCAGATGCTGGCGGCACTGCATGCCTTGCGTCATCAGGCGAGTGCGAGCGAAAAGGATCGCGCGGATTTCGCGGCGACGCTGCGGATGCTCGGTTTCCTGTCGCAAACAGCAGCGGAATGGAAAGGCCGTAAGCAGCAGGCGAGCGGCGTCGATCCCGCGCGGGTCGAGAGCCTGATCGCCGAGCGCACCGCCGCCCGCGCGCGGAAGGACTTCAAGGAGTCCGATCGTATCCGCGACGAGCTGGCGGCCATGGGTGTCGTTCTCAAGGACGGCCGGGGCGCCGACGGCAAGTCGGTCACGACATGGGAGATGGCCTGATGGATGAGCCCGAGACACCTTTCCCAAAACACTGGCGCTACTACATCTTCATCAAGTGGGCGGTGATCATTGCCGCGCTCTTGCTTGCCCTGAAACTCATCATCGAACTGCTTTAAGGACAATGGGACAATCGCTGCCAAAACCCGCACTGAGACCGTTCCTGCCGGCGGATACGCCGCTGCTGGCGGCGATCTTCGTTGCCGCGATCCAGGAACTGACCGGCGACGATTACAGCGAGGCGCAGCAGGAGGCCTGGGCAGCAGCAGCCGAGAATGAAGATGCGTTCGGCAAGAAGCTTGCGGGCGAATTGACGCTGATCGCGACGATGCAGAACTCGCCGGTCGGTTTCGCTTCGCTCAAGGGTGCGGACCATATCGAGATGCTCTATGTGCATCCGAGCGTGGTGGGGCAGGGCGTCGGCGCCGTGCTGATCGACGCGCTGGAGAAGCTCGCGGGTGCGCGCGGCGCAAAGGCGCTATCGGTCGACGCCAGCGACAACGCGCTCGATTTCTTCAGGAAGCGCGGCTATGTCGCCCAGCAGCGCAATTCAGTGCCCCGTCACGGCGAATGGCTGGCCAATACCACGATGCAGAAGGCGCTGACACCGGCCGCGCCGGGAGCCGCGCAATGAGCCGCGAACGTCTTTATCTCTTCGACACGACATTGCGCGACGGCGCGCAGACCAATGGCGTCGATTTCACGCTGCATGACAAGCAGGTCATCGCGCAGATGCTCGACGATCTCGGCATCGACTATGTCGAGGGCGGCTATCCCGGCGCCAATCCGACCGACACCGAATTCTTTGCCGAGAAGCCGAAACTGGAGCACGCGCGCTTCACGGCGTTCGGCATGACGCGCCGCGCCGGCCGCTCGGCGTCGAACGATCCGGGCTTGGCGGCATTGATCGAAGCCAAGGCGGATGCGATCTGCTTTGTTGCAAAGTCCTCCGCCTATCAGGTGCGCGTTGCGCTAGAGACCACCAACGAGGAAAACCTCGCCTCGATCCGCGACAGTGTGAAGGCTGCGAAGGCTGCGGGCCGCGAAGTGATGCTCGATTGCGAGCACTTCTTCGACGGCTACAAGGAGAATGCCGAATTCGCGCTCTCCTGCGCCAAGGCGGCTTACGAGTCCGGTGCGCGGTGGGTGGTGCTGTGCGACACCAACGGCGGCACCATGCCGAACGAGGTGGAGGCGATCGTCGGTGAGGTCGTCAAGCATATCCCGGGCGGCAATGTCGGCATTCACGCCCATAACGACACCGAGCAGGCGGTGGCGAACTCGCTCGCTGCGGTGCGCGCGGGCGCGCGGCAGATCCAGGGCACGCTTAACGGATTGGGGGAGCGCTGCGGCAATGCTAATCTCTGCTCGCTGATCCCGACGCTGCGCCTGAAGAAGGAATTTGCCGACGCCTTCGAGATCGGCGTCACCGCCGAGAAGATGGCGGGGCTGATGAAGGCCTCGCGCACGCTCGACGACATGCTCAACCGCGCGCCGAACCGCCACGCGCCTTATGTCGGCGAAAGCGCCTTTGTCACCAAGACCGGCATTCATGCTTCCGCCGT
Source organism: Bradyrhizobium lablabi (assembly GCF_018129385.1). Taxonomy (GTDB): domain Bacteria; phylum Pseudomonadota; class Alphaproteobacteria; order Rhizobiales; family Xanthobacteraceae; genus Bradyrhizobium; species Bradyrhizobium lablabi_C. The sequence goes on along the minus strand of NZ_JAFCLN010000004.1, from coordinate 74,087 downwards.
GCTGAAGGATCCGCAGACCTATGAGCATGTCGCGCCCGAGGCGGTCGGCAACCACCGCAAGGTGCTGGTATCGGACCAGGCGGGCCGCTCCAATGTCATCGCCGAACTCGATCGCGCCGGCATTCCCTACGAGAAGAGCGATCCGCGGCTGACGCGCCTCGTCGAGGAATTGAAGGAGCGGGAGGCGGCGGGCTATGCCTATGAATCCGCAGATGCCTCGTTCGAGTTGCTGGCGCGGCGCACGCTCGGCCGGGTGCCAGAATATTTCCGGGTCGAGCAGTTCGACGTCAATGTGGAGCAGCGCTACAACGCCAACGGCCAGCGCGTCACGGTGGCGCTGGCGGTGGTAAAGGTCGACGTCGCCGGCGAGCGGCTGATCTCGGCCGCCGAAGGCAACGGTCCGGTCAACGCGCTCGACGTCGCGCTGCGCAAGGATCTCGGCAAATACCAGAAATACATCGAGGGGCTAAAGCTGATCGACTACCGCGTGCGTATCCTCAATGGCGGCACGGAGGCGGTCACGCGCGTGCTGATCGAGAGCGAGGACGAGGCCGGCGATAGCTGGACCACCGTCGGCGTCTCGCCGAATATCATCGACGCCTCGTTCCAGGCGCTGATGGATTCGGTGGTCTACAAATTGGTCAAGTCAGGCGCGCCGGCGTGAGCCGTTGACGTGGCCGGCGCCGAGATCGCGGTCGTCGCCTGGGTGCGATAGCGCGGAAGCTGGTCCTCCAGCGAGTAGCAGACGCATAGCGCAAGGCTCGACCACACCGCCGCACTGAAATAGAGCGACATCCAGGGGATCTCGTCCTTCCATTCGGCATGGTCGCGCGTCACCACCCAGCGGCGGCTGACGTCGCGTAGCCCCTCGAGAGGGTGAAGCAGATTGCTGCCGTCGCCGACCTCGGCGCGCCAGCGGCTCAGATACATGGGCACGTCGATAGTCATCAGGAAGGCGAGGAAGAACACGATGCCCGCGATGCCCATGGCGAGCACCCAGCGAACCGGGCCATGGAATTCCGGAAACAGCCGGCAAAGGGCGACACCGACCAGGAAGAAGACGATGGCCCAGATCGAATTCTCGATGGCGTTGTAGAGGTAGTGCGTGGTCAGCACCGCGTACCAGGAAAAGCACTCGGCGATCAGGATCAGCGGCACGATCACCCAGGCGATGTTGGTGACGGTGTCCGCGCCCGTCATCGCGCCGAGCTGATAGAGAATGATCGCCCACTGCACGGCAAAGCAGACTTCGGCCACGGTCGCCACCGTGCGGCCGACCATCACGCTCGACAGCCAGGTGTCGAACAGGCAGATGCGCTGGACATCTGCGCGCGGCAGGAACGAGCGGAAGGCGCAGCCGAAGACATAGCCGGCGCACAGCAGCAGCATCAGCTCGATGCCGGGCTTGGTGACGAGACCGCCAGCCGGCTGTTCGAGCAGCCAGCGATACAGCGCGAACCAGATCGCAATGTTCACGGCACTGACCAGAGTCAAAAGACTCCACCACCAGGCCACTTGGTTCGACCAGACCAGGGAACCTGACCGCGCCTGCCATTCCAAGCTCATCAACCGCTCCAAACTTTATTCTGGATGACACTCGTCTGTATTATTTGTGTCATAAATTCTTGCTCGTCACGACAAAAAATTGCGAGCGGCAACTGTCATGTCACTGTCATAATTGTCACAATTGGAAGGGGAGCCGAATGATCGACCACGTCTCGGTGGCCGTCCGAGACCTCGAACGCGCTGCACGCTTCTACGAAGTGACGCTGGCGGCGCTCGGCCTGTCGCGGCTGGTGACGCGGCCCGCCACGGTCGGCTTCGGCAAGGCTTATCCGGAATTCTGGATCAACCTGCGCGCCAACATGGCGCCGGTGGAGGAGGGCAGCGGCGTGCACATCTGCCTGCGCGCGAAATCATCTGATGAGGTCGACGCATTTCATGCAGCCGCGGTCAGGGCGGGCGCTCGTTCCGACGGCGGGCCGGGCATACGGCCGCATGATCGAGTGAAATATTACGCGGCGTTTGTCGTCGATCCCGATGGCAATCGCATCGAGGCCGTTACGTTTCCGACGGAGTGATTACAGCCGCCGCTCCACTTCCGGCGCGAGCTTCTTCCCGCTGTCCGGCGTACGCGCGGCGTAGGCACGAAGGCGAGGTAGAATGTCCTCGACGCGCTCGGCCTTCAAAATATCGACTTCGAGATTTGGCCGGATGAATTGCGCCGCTCTCATATGCGACAACAGCGCCATCAATGGCTCCCAGAACCCGTCGATATTGGCGAGCAGGATCGGCTTGGCATGACGGCCGAGCTGCTGCCAGGTCAGCATCTCGACCAGTTCCTCCAGCGTGCCGACGCCGCCGGGTAGCGCAACGAAAGCATCCGAGCGCTCGAACATCAGTCGCTTGCGCTCATGCATGTCGGGCGTGACGATCATCTCCTGCACGCGCGTCAGCGCGTTCTCGCGCGCACGCAAGAAATCCGGGATGATGCCGGTGACGGCGCCGCCATGTTCGAGCACGGACTTGGCGATCGCGCCCATCAGGCCGACCGAGCCGCCGCCATAGACCAGACGAACATCGTTTTCTGCGAAGATCTTGCCGAGTGCGATAGCCGACTCGACAAAGCGGGGATTTGTGCCGGGGCCGGAGCCGCAATAGACACAAACAGTATTGATTTTGTTCATATCGCGCATGTGGCACTGCAGCGAGGATGCGTCAAGGTTACAGGATTCGCCGGCACAGCAGAACAGTCCTGCAAATGCCTGAAATTCGAGAAAGAATCGCCTTTTCGAGGCTGTACGCGACGGCTAAATCCCCTATATGACAGGCTCAATGCGATCGACCGAAAATCACGTGACATTGTGTCCCGCGCCGGCTTGCCAAGGAAACGATAAAGGGAACGCCAGCAGATGGCCGTGACCGATGAACCCTTGCGTGCCGACGAGCCGCCCCTCACGTCCAATTCCCCCGACAAGGCGACCCTGATCGGCACGCTGGCGCATCTGTGGCCTTATATCTGGCCGGGTGATCGCGCCGATCTGAAGATGCGCGTGGTCTGGTCGGTGGTGCTGCTGCTCGCCGCAAAGCTCGCGACGCTGTCCGTGCCGTTCACCCTGAAATGGGCAATCGATGCGCTCACGGGGGCGAACAGTGCGCCGGTGGAGGCGTCGAACTGGCTGTTCTGGCTGATCGCTTCGCCCCTGTTGATGACGATCGGCTATGGCGGGGTGCGCGTGCTGATGGCGCTGCTTACGCAATGGCGCGACGGCATCTTTGCCCGCGTCGCCATGCACGCCGTGCGCAAGCTCGCTTACATCACCTTCGTCCACATGCACGAATTGTCGCTGCGCTTCCACCTGGAGCGCAAGACCGGCGGGCTGACGCGCGTACTGGAGCGTGGCCGAGCCGGCATCGAAGTGATCGTGCGGATGGTGATCCTGCAACTGATCCCGACGATCGTCGAGGTGACGCTGATGCTGGCGGTGCTGTTCTGGCAATTCGACTGGCGCTACGTCCTGGCGACCGCGATCATGGTCGCCGCCTACATGTACTACACCTACATCGCGACCGAATGGCGGATCGAGATCCGCCGCAAGATGAACGATTCCGATACCGAGGCGAACACCAAGGCAATCGACTCGCTGCTCAATTACGAGACGGTCAAATATTTCGGCGCCGAAGCCCGCGAGGCCGCGCGCTATGACCGCTCGATGGCGCGTTACGAAGAGGCGAGCATCCGCACCTATACGTCGCTCGCTGTCCTCAACGCCGGCCAGGCCGTGCTCTTCACCGCAGGTCTTACCGCGACCATGCTGATGTGCGCCTTCGGCATCCGCAACGGCACCAATACGGTCGGCGATTTCGTGCTGGTCAACGCCATGATGATCCAGCTTTACGTGCCCCTGAATTTCATGGGCATGGTCTATCGCGAGATCAAGCAGGCGATCATCGACATCGAGAAGATGTTCAACGTGCTGGCGCGCGACCCCGAAATCAAGGATGTCCCGGGTGCGATGCCGCTGGCGGTGACGTCGGGTAATGTGCGGTTCGAGGATGTGCGCTTTTCCTATGAGCCGGACCGGCCGATCCTCAAAGGCCTGAGTTTTGAGGTGCCGGCCGGCAAGACGGTTGCGATCGTCGGCCCATCGGGTGCCGGCAAGTCGACGATCTCGCGGCTGTTGTTCCGCCTCTATGACGTCTCCGGCGGCAGGATCACGATCGACGGGCAGGACATCAGGAGCGTGTCGCAGGATTCGCTGCGCGCGGCGATCGGCATGGTTCCGCAGGACACCGTGCTGTTCAACGACACCATCCGCTACAACATCCGTTACGGCCGCTGGGACGCCGGCGATGTCGAGGTGGAAGAGGCGGCGCGGCTGGCGCAGATCGATACGTTCATCCGCCATTCGCCGAAGGGATATGAGACCCAGGTCGGCGAACGCGGCCTCAAGCTTTCCGGTGGCGAAAAGCAGCGCGTCGCGATCGCGCGCACCATTTTGAAGGCGCCGCCGATCCTGGTGCTGGATGAAGCGACCTCCGCGCTCGACAGCCATACCGAGCACGAGATCCAGGAGGCGCTGGACCGCGTCTCGCGCAACCGCACGTCGCTTGTCATCGCGCACCGGCTCTCGACCATCGTCACCGCCGACGAGATCATCGTGCTCGATCAGGGCAGGATCGCCGAGCGCGGCACCCATCTCCAGCTTTTGGCATCGGGCGGACTTTATGCCAGTATGTGGAACCGGCAGCGCGAGGCCGAAGCCGCGCGCGAGAAGCTGGCCGAGATCGGCGACGACAACGGAGCGCCGAACCGCGAGCCGCCGCCGGTCGATGACGATCTGATCACGCCGGCCGCGGCGGAATAGTTTTCCACGCCATCTCCGGCGCAGAGGGACAGCACAGGGACATCAATGTCGATCGCCAACTCCATTCGCGCGCAAATTCCACCTGTTCATCCCGAAGGCTACCCGTTCATCGGCGGCTTTGCGCTGGCCAGCCTGATCCTGTTCTGGATCTGGACGCCGCTGGGGTGGATCGGCACCGTGCTGACAGTCTGGTGCGCGCTGTTCTTCCGCGATCCCGTGAGGGTGACGCCGGTGCGCGAGGGCATCGTGGTGGCGCCGGCCGACGGGCGTGTCTCGATGATCGCGCAGGTGTTGCCGCCGGCCGAACTCGGGCTCGGCGACAGGCCGCTGACGCGCGTCTCGATCTTCATGAGCGTGTTCAACTGCCATGTGAACCGCAGCCCGGTGGCGGGCCGGATCGACCGCATCGTCTACCGGCCGGGCGCTTTCATCAATGCGGAGCTCGACAAGGCAAGCGAGGACAATGAACGCAACTCGCTGGTGATCTCGACGCCGCAGGGCCGCATCGGCGTGGTGCAGATCGCCGGGCTGGTGGCGCGGCGTATTGTCTCATTCGTGCGGGAGGGGCAGTCGATCAACGCCGGCGAACGGTTCGGCCTGATCCGCTTCGGCTCGCGGCTCGACGTCTATCTGCCCGACGGCGTCCAGGCGCTGGTATCGCAGGGCCAGACCGCGGTCGCCGGCGAGACGATTTTGGCCGATTTCCGCGCCGGCGACGCCGGCCGCACCTGGCGGGCGGATTAACCAATTCTCGTTGCGGCGCGGTGAAGGTCCCTGGCCGATAGCGAAGCGGCGTTCCAAGCGTTATATTGGCGTCATGATCCCCTTGGACGGAAAAACGCCCGACATGCGCCGCCGCCGGTTTCGCCCGATTCCGGTGCGGATGCTGGTGCCCAATGTCATCACGCTGCTGGCGATCTGCGCCGGCCTGACCGCGATCCGTCTGTCGATCGAAGGGCGGATGGAGCTGGCGGTCGCCGCGATCGTGTTCGCCGCGATCCTCGACGGCGTCGACGGCCGCGTTGCGCGCATGATCAAGGGCCAGTCGAAGTTCGGCGCCGAGCTCGACAGCCTCGCCGACTTCGTCAATTTCGGCGTCACGCCCGGCTTGATGCTCTATTTCTGGCAGTTGCAGGAACTGGGCAATGGCGGCTGGATCGCGGCCATGGTGTTTGCGATTGCGGGCGGTCTGCGGCTCGCACGCTTCAACGCCACCATGGACGATCCCAACAAGCCGGCCTATGCCGCCAACTATTTCACCGGCGTGCCGGCCCCGATGGGCGCGATCCTCGCGATGTTGCCGATCTATGTCGCCTTCCTCGGCATGCCCAAATCGCCGGCGACGCTGACGGCGGCCTATACGCTATTGATCGCGTTCCTGATGGTGTCGCGCCTGCCGGTCTTCTCCGGCAAATCCGTGAAGATGCGGGTAGCGCCGGAGATGGTGCTGCCGGTGTTCGTCGGGGTGATCTTCTTCGTCGCACTGCTGATCGGCTATCCCTGGTACATCCTGTCGATAGGCTCGGTGTTGTACCTGGCGAGCCTGCCGTTCGGCTGGAAGTCCTATCGCGACCACCAGCGCGCTGCAGCGCTTGCGGAAACGTCGGCGGAAACTACCACGCCAGCCGGTTCGGCGCCGGCGTCCTTTCCGCCAGCCGCCAATACCGAGCAGGATAACGAGCGGCCGGCGCGGCTGAACTGACGCATCGCGGTTCTCCCAAAATATCTGCCATGACCGGAGCCGAGTTGGGTTCGCGCCCGATCTCGGCTATAGGCTGGTTCTGCCTTCCAAAAAGACGTTCCCAAGAACCAGGAGAGAAACGCCGTGACCCAATCCGCCCCGCTGCCCGCTTCCGTCCTCGAGGCGCTGGCGCGCTACGACACGCCGACGATCTGCAATGCGATGGAGATCGTGGCGCCGGAGCGGCGGCTGATCGGCTACACCACCAAGCCGCTGGTTTGCCCGTTTCCCGATCTGCCGCCGATGGTCGGCTATGCCCGCACCGTGACGATCCGCTCGGTGGTGAAGTCCGGCCTGCCGGCCGACGAGCAGGCGCGGCGCCGCATCGCCTATTACGAATATGTCGGCACCGGCTTCGGACCGCGCATCACCGTCATCCAGGACCTCGACGGTGCCGACGTCGGCTATGGCGCGTTCTGGGGCGAGGTGCAGAGCAACGTGCACAAGGCGCTCGGCTGCCTCGGTGTGATCACCGACGGATCGATCCGCGACATCCCGCAATGGGCGCCGGGCTTTCAGGCGCTGGCCGGCTCGATCGGGCCGTCGCATGCCTGGGTGCACGCCGAAAGTTTTGGCGGCGAAGTGCGCGTCGCCGGCATGACGGTGAAATCCGACGATTTGATCCACGCCGACAGCCACGGCGCGATCGTGATCCCGCACGATATCGCGGCAAAAATTCCCGACGCGTGCGAACTCTGCGCCCGCCGCGAGACGCCGATCCTGGAAATCGCGCGAGCCAAGGACTTTTCGCTCGAGAAGCTGAAAGAGGCACTGAAGCGATCGGCTGAGATTCACTGACCGGGATTTTCTGACCAAGAGGGCGAAAAGCCCCGGGTCCACATTGGGAGGAATTGCAATGAGATTTCTTGCATTGGTGGTGCTTGCGATGCTCGCCGGGATCGGCGGCGCGTCTGCGCAAAACTATCCGTCGCGCCCCATTACGCTGGTGGTGCCGTTCCCGCCGGGCGGATCGACCGATGCTGCGGCGCGCATCATGGCGGAGCGCATGCGTAGCACGCTCGGCCAATCGATCGTGATCGAAAATGTCGGCGGCGCCGGCGGCTCGATCGGCGTCGGCCGCGTGGCACGCGCGGCGCCCGACGGCTACACTTTCGATATCGGCCAGTGGGACACCCATGTCGGCAGCATCATCTACAAGCTCGATTACGATCTTGAGAAAGATTTTGAGCCGATCGCGCTGGTCTCGAACAATCCGCAGTTGATGGTCGCCAAGAACGACCTGCCGGCGAAAACGCTCGGCGAACTCGTCGAGTGGATGAAGGCCAATCCCGGCAAGATCAACTTCGTCAACCAGAACGCGGCGGCCAACGTCACCGGCGTGCTGTTTGAAAACCTCACCAAGCAGAAGGTGCAGTTCATCCCGTATCGCGGCGCAGGTCCTGCGATGACCGATCTCGTCTCCGGCACGGTTGACCTATTGGTGGTGCAGGGCGCCGTGGCGCTGCCGCAGATCCGCGCCGGCAAGATCAAGGCGCTGGCGAACCTTTCGCCGGAACGTTCGGCCTCGATGGCGGACATTCCGACGTCAGATGAGTCCGGGGTAAAAGGCTTGTATATGTCGGGCTGGTTCGGCTTCTGGGCGCCGAAGGGTACGCCGAAAGACATCATCGCCAAGCTAAATGCGGCGACCGTCGAGGCGCTGGCCGATCCGGCCATCCAGAAGCGCTTTTCGGAACTTGGCCTCGATGTCGCTCCACGCGCGCAGCAGACGCCGGAGGGATTGGCGGCGTTCCAGAAGGCGGAGATTGAAAAGTGGTGGCCGATCATTAAATCGGCCGGCATCGGTGCGCAGGCGCAGTAGTCTACGCCTGAAAGGCCTTTGCCATGGACATGAACGGCAAGACGGTTTTCATCACCGGCTCGACCGACGGTGTCGGACGCTACGTCGCGGCGCAATTGGCCGGGCAGGGCGCAAAGGTCCTGATCCACGGCCGCGATGCGGCGCGCGGCAACAGCCTGATCGAGGAGATCAAGCGGGCGGGCGGCAGCGCGCCCGTCTTTTATCAGGCCGACCTGTCGTCACTCGCCGAGGTGGGCGAGCTGGCCGACGCCGTGCTGGCTGACCACAAGCGGATCGACGTCTTCGTCAGCAATGCCGGCATCGGTTCGCAGAACGAGGGGCCGCAGCGGCAGGTGAGCCGCGACGGCCACGAGCTGCGCTTTGCGGTCAATTATCTTGCCGGTTTCCTGCTGGCGCATCGTTTGCTGCCGGCGTTGAAGGCGGCAGCACCCTCGCGCATTGTCAATGTCGCCTCGCTCGGCCAGCATCCGATCGATTTCGACGACGTGATGATCACCAAAAACTACAGCGGCTCACGCGCCTATGCGCAGAGCAAGCTGTCGCAGATCATGTTCACGATCGATCTGGCCGGGGAGCTGAAGGACAGCCGCATCACCGTCAACTCGCTGCATCCGGCGACCTACATGAACACCACGATGGTGCGGGCCGGCGGCATCACGCCAATGTCGACGGTGGAGCAGGGCGGCAAAGCCATCCTGCATCTGATTTCCGGCGACGATGTCGCTGATAGAAGCGGGCTGTTCTTCAACGGCATGAACGAGATGAGGGCCAATGCTCAGGCCTTTGATGCGGATGCGCGCCGGCGACTGCGCGATCTCAGCCTCAAGCTGACGGGCCTGGCGTGATTTTTACGCCGGCAGCAACCGCTTCGGCAGGCTGAAGAACAGCCGGTAGAGCGGCAGCGAGTCGATCACGGCAGCATCCAACTTCTCGCGCAGATGCCAAAGCGCGCCCCTCACGGCAGCTTCATCGAGGCCCTCGATCAGCAACAGTCCGGCAAAGGATTCGTCGTTCTTGCGCATGCCCTTTTCTCGAGTCTGGATCGAGGTCTGCGCCTGATCGGTGAGCAGGACGCGCGCCGCGGCGATCTTGTCAAGACCCGCAAGTTCAGCGGTAAGCGCAGCCGCATCCCATTCCGGCCGGCCGTCGAGCCGCAGCACGGCCAATACGCCGGCCTGGCCGATCCCGCTTGAAGCCACCACGCGGCCGCCGCCGCGGGCAAAATTTCGCAGGCGCGGCATGGTACGTTGCGACCACGGCGTCGGTTCGTTGAGGCGTGCGAGATATTGCGGGCTGCCGACGATTTCGGGCTCTGCCAGTTCATAGAGGATGAAGTAGCGGTTGGCCGCCGTGCCTAGCGCGCGAAAAATGCGGCAAGCCAGAAAGCCATCCACGCCGACGCGTTCGGCGGCGTGTTCCCTTGTGATCCAGTGCATCCAGTCGGTCTCGTCCTCCGGCGCAAGGTCGCTCCAGATCGCGAGATAGCCGTTACCTTCCATGACGCTCTCCGTTCACTTCGGTCCGACGCGGACGGATGCCGGCAACGAAGCGGGCAGCTTCCCCGCGCTCTGTAGCGCCGCCTGCATTGCGACGATATAGCCGTAGGGGCCGAGCCCGGCGATGACGCCCTTCACCGCAGCCGAAAGCTTCGAGTGCCGGTGCAATTCGTCGCGGGCATGGATGTTGGAGATATGGACTTCGTAAATCGGGCCTTCGAAAATCTTCATCGCATCGTACATCGCAATGGACGTGAAGGAATAGGCCGCGGGGTTGATGATCAGCGCATCCGCCTCCTTGCTGGCCGACTGGATCAGGTCGACCATCTCGCCCTCATGATTGGACTGGTGGAACGATAATTTTGCACCGGAGAAGGCGGCGAATTCCTCGCATGCGGCCCTGATCGCATCGAGTGTGGTCGAGCCGTAGATGTGCGGCTCGCGGATGCCGAGCATGTTCAGGTTCGGGCCGTTGAGGATCATGATGCGCATGTCGTGCCTTTCGCGTGATTGACGGGTCCCTCGCAATTCTAAAGTATCCGCAACCATCCTCCGCCGCCAAACTCATTTTGCCGATGCCTCCTGACGCCAACGACATCTGCGCCTCCGAAGGCCATGCGCCGTCCGATTCTGTTCTGGTCGGCTTGGTCGGCGCGGGCATTGGCGCCTCGCTGACGCCGCGCATGCACATGGAGGAAGGAGCCGCGCAAGGCTTGCGCTATGAGTATCGGCTGATCGATCTCGATGTGCTCGGGCTCGCTGCGGCGGATTTGCCGAAGATCCTGACGGACGCGGAGCGCTCCGGCTTTGCCGGATTGAACGTCACCTTTCCCTGCAAGCAGGCGGTGATCGCGCATCTCGATGCGCTCAGCCCGGACGCGCGCGCGATCGGTGCGGTCAACACGGTCGTACTCCGGGACGGCCGTCGCGTCGGCCACAACACCGACTGGACCGGCTTTGCCGAGGGTTTTCGGCGCGGGCTTGGCGATGCCAGGCGCAAGCTTGTCGTTCAGTTCGGCGCCGGCGGCGCGGGCGCTGCCGTCGCGCATGCGCTGCTCACGCTTGACGCCGACCGAATTGCCATCGTCGATACGGATGGCGCGCGGGCCCGCGATCTCGCCGGCGCGCTGTGTGCCCGCTTCGGGGCCGGCCGGGCTGTCGTAGCGGAAGATCCGGCTCGCGCCGTCGCGGTGGCCGACGGCATCGTCAACACCACGCCGGTCGGCATGGCGAAATTTCCGGGAATGGTGGTCGCCGAAGACTGGTTGCACCCGGATCTATGGGTTGCCGACATCGTCTACTTTCCACTCGAGACTGCGCTATTGCGGACAGCGAGGAACCTCGGCTGCCGCACGATGTCCGGCGCCGGCATGGCCGTGTTCCAGGCGGTAAAGGCGTTCGAGCTGTTTTGCGGTGTCGCGCCCGATGCCGAACGGATGCAGCGGCATTTTGAGCGGATGGCCACCGGCTTGTAAGGAAGCCGCGTCGATGCCGCATCGCACGCTGATCATTTCATCATCCGACCGTTGACCGCGGACCGGGTTGGCTGCTTCAATCGAAAAAAAGAGCGGCGGTATGACCGGCCGCCGACACCAGCAGCCGATCGGGGAGGGAAGTCATGCCGTCGCGTGTGAACCGTCGTTCCGTGCTGAAAGTGCTTGGCGGGTCAATCGCCGCGCCAATGCTCGTGCCTCGCGCAGGCACGGCGCAGGAAGCGTGGCCGACGCGCCAGGTGCGTTACATCAACGGCTTTCCGGCCGGCGGCGCCACCGACACGCTGTCGCGCATCCTGTGCCAGAAGATGAGCGACCTCTCCGGGCAGTCATTCGTGGTCGAGAACAAGGGCGGGGCAGGCGGCACGATCGGTGCCGATACCGTCGCAAAATCGACGCCGGATGGATACACGGTCGGTCTCGGCGGCATCGCCAGCAACGTGCTCGCGCTCGGCACCTATGCCAAGCTTCCCTATGATCCCGTCAAGGATTTCACCGTCATCGGCGGCATGTGGCAGCTGCCGAACATTCTCTGCGTGAGGAAGGACCTGTTCTCGTCGGACATCCGGGAATTGCTCGCGGCCTTCAAGAAGGAACCCCGCAAATACACCTATGCGTCGGCCGGCTTCGGCACGACGCTGCATCTGTCCGGCGAGATGATGAACAGCATGGCCGGCGTCGAGGTGACCCACATTCCCTACAAGGGTGCCGGTCCCGCGCTGACCGACCTGCTCGGCGGCCGTGTCGACATGCTGTTCGACAATCTGCCGGGCTCGTTGCCGAGCGTGCGCGCCGGGCAGATCAAGGCGGTTGCCGTCACCGCCACCAAGCGCATTCCCGAACTCCCTGATGTGCCGGCGATGGCGGAGGTATTGCCGGGATATTCAATGACGTCCTGGACCACGATGATCGCTCCCGCGAACGTCAAGCCTGATCTGGTGGCACAGATGAATGCGCTGACGCTAAAGGCGCTCGCCGAACCCATTGTAAAACAGCGATATGGCGACCTCGGCGCGTCGGTCTGGCCGACTTCTCCGGAGGAGGCCAAGGCATTCCGCGATGCCGAGGAGAAGCGGCTGCTGCCGATCATGAAGGCCGCCGGAATCAAGCCGGAGTGAGCTTCGTGCCTGTCGGCGCGAGCAGCCATCCGTATGGTTAGCAAAGCGTTGCGATGCGCGCTTGCGCCGCCAAAACTCCGGCATTATGCGGGCGCAAAACTGCTTAACCTTTACGCGTCTTTAATGGCACGGCCGTAGGGTTCGTTCCACGCGGCCAGAATGGGTCCGCGCGCCGTCCAGGACAGGCGGCTGGTAAGCGTACGCGTGGAGTTCGCCATGGATATCGCAACACTGCTCGGCCTGTTCGGGGGCGCCGTTGTTGTGTCGTCGCTGATCCTGATGGGTGGCGACTTTCGTATGTTCTACGATATCCATGCCGTCATCGTCATCTTCGGCGGCTCGTTCGCCGCGACCTTCATCCGCTTTCCCCTGTCGGCGATGCTGCACGGCCTGCCGCTGGGCGCCAAATTCGCGTTCACGCTGAGCAGCCTTTCCGCCCGCGACCTCGTGGATGAGCTCGCCCGTATCGCCGAGATCGCCCGCAAGCAGGGTCCAGTCGGACTTGAAAAGGTCGAGACCGACGAACCTTTCCTCGCCAAGGGTATCCGCTACGTCGCCGACGGCTACGATCTCGAATTCATCCGCGACAACATGGAACGCGACCGCGACAATTTCCTGCTTCACCTCAACGAGGGTTCGAAGATCTATCGTGCGATCGGCGACTGCGCGCCGGCGTTCGGCATGATCGGAACGCTGCTCGGCATGGTGCAGATGTTCTCCAACATGCAGGACCCGTCAAAGCTCGGCCCGTTCATGGCGGTCGCGCTGCTCGCGACGCTTTACGGCGCCGTGGTGGCCAACCTGATCTGTCTGCCGATCGCCGACAAGCTGCACGGCAAGCTGATCGACGAAGAGACCAATCGAACCCTCATCATCGACGGCATCCTGATGATCCGCGACTCCAAGAGCCCGGCATTGGTGCGGGAAATGCTGCTGGCGTATCTGCCCGAGAAGCACCGCCACGAGGAAGGCGAGCCGGTGCCGGCATGATCGCCGCCGGATAGCAAGCGCGGACATAGAATATGGCCAAGAAGAAACGTGAAGAGGGTCATGGCGGTCACGGCTGGTTCGTGACCTTTGCCGACCTGATGGCCCTGCTACTGGCGTTCTTCGTGATGCTGGTCGCGTTCTCCAACCAGGACCAGCAAAAGCTGAAGATCGTGGCGGGCTCGATGCGCGAAGCGTTCGGCGTGCAGACCGAAGCGCGCTATTCCGGCGTGATCGAGTCGGACGGCCTGCCGACACGCCCGAAGCTGAAGAACACCGCGCATATTCCGCCCGAGGAGGCTTCCAACACGCCGACCCCGGACGAGAAGCAACGCAGCCGTGTGATGGGCGCAAAGCTGAAGATCGACCGCGAATTCGCGCTCGCCTCGGCGTCGTTGCGCCAGGCGCTTCAGGACATGCCGGAACTGACCGAGATGTCCAAGCACATCATGTTCGAGGAGACCAACCTGGGCCTTAACCTGGAGATCGTCGACCAGGACGGCCGCTCGATGTTCCCGGACGGCTCCAAAGTGCCTTACGACCGCACGCGCCGCCTGATTCAGAAGCTTGCCGCGCCCTTGAAGGCGACGCCGCTGCGGCTGTCGATCGTCGGCCATACCGCCGCAGGTTTCGTGCCCTCGCGCAGCGACTATGGCGCGTTCGATCTTTCCGCCGATCGCGCCAACGCGGTGCGCCAGATTCTCGAGCGCGAGGGGCTGCCGCCATCCCATATCTTCGCCGTCTCCGGCAAGGCCGACAGCCAGCCGCTGTTTCCCGACGATCCGTCGCTACCGGCCAACCGTCGCGTGACCATCACCTTGATGCGCGAAGATCCGCCGGTGCCGCCGGATCTGCGACCTTAGTCTTCTGAATACTATAATACCTGTTGCATGGCGCGACGGAGTTGCTATGACGCACGCCCTGAGCGCGTGCTATGGTCGTTCCGTTGACGGGCTCTCAGTGCGTCGGCCGGCCAATGGGCGGCGGATCAAAAGTATCAGATAGGGCGTTTTCCAAGCGTCATGACTGCGAGCGTCACATCAACCGAACCCCAGGAAGGGTCGGCTCCGGCGACGGGCCTTTGGGCTCTGATGCTCGGAAGCATCGGTGTCGTGTTCGGCGATATCGGCACTTCTCCGCTGTACGCGTTCCGCGAAGCGGTGGGCGGCGCCGTCGGCCATGGCCAACCGGCGACGCGCGCCGCCGTGCTCGGCGTGCTCTCGCTGATCCTGTGGGCGCTGTTTACGGTCGTGACCGCCAAATACGTGCTCTTGCTGCTGCGCGCCGACAATAACGGCGAAGGCGGTACGCTCTCGCTGATGGCGCTCGGCCAGCGTGCGCTCGGCCGCCGCAGCCTGGTGTTGACGGCGCTCGGCGTCGTCGGTGCCTCGATGTTTATCGGCGACTCCATGATCACGCCGGCGATCTCAGTGTTGTCGGCGGTGGAGGGCCTGAAGGTCGCTGCGCCCGCTCTCGAACACTATGTCGTGCCGGTGACGGTCGTCATCCTTGTCGGACTGTTCTCGGTGCAGAGCAGCGGCACGGCGCGGGTTGCTTCCGCGTTCGGGCCGGTCATGGTGGTTTGGTTCGTGGTCCTGGCGGTGCTTGGCCTTATCCACATCGGCGACGATCCGTCGGTTCTGGCGGCGATCAATCCGTATTACGGCGTCCAGTTTCTGCTCACGCACGGCACAATTGGCCTGGTGACGCTCGGCGCCGTGTTCCTTGCCGTAACCGGCGGCGAGGCGCTGTATGCCGATCTCGGCCATTTCGGCCGCAAGCCAATCCAGAACGCGTGGATCTGTTTCGTGCTGCCCTGCCTGCTGATTAACTATTTCGGGCAGGGCGCCTTGGTGCTGGCTCATCCGGCGGCGATCGAAAACTCGTTCTATCGGATGGCACCCGAGGTGCTACTGCTGCCGCTGGTCGTGCTCGCGACGGCCGCGACTGTTATCGCGAGTCAGGCGGTGATAACGGGTGCGTTTTCATTGGTCCGGCAGGCCGTGCAGCTCGGTCTGTTGCCGCGTTTCGAGGTCCGCTACACCTCTGAAACCCATGCCGGGCAAATCTATCTGCCGCGCGTCAACCGGCTGCTGTTGATCGGCGTGATCCTGCTGGTGCTGATGTTCCGCACTTCCAGCGGCCTTGCGTCGGCGTACGGTATCGCCGTTTCCACCACCATGGTCGCCGACGGTATCATGGGCTTTGTGGTCGTTTGGAAACTGTGGAACTGGAAGGCGGCCACTGCGGCAGCGCTGATCGTGCCCTTCGTGGTCATCGACATGACTTTCTTTGCCGCCAATCTCCTGAAGCTGCTCGAGGGCGCCTGGGTGCCGCTGCTGTTCGGTCTCCTGATGGTGGCGATGATCTGGACCTGGCGGCGAGGGGCCGCGATCCTGGTTGCCAAGACCCGCCGCATCGAGGTGCCGCTCGCCGATCTGATCAAGAGTCTGGAAAAGCGGCCGCCACACATCGTCAAGGGCACCGCGGTTTTCCTCACCAGCGATCCCTCGTTCGTGCCGACCGCGCTGTTGCACAATCTCAAACACAACAAGGTGCTGCACGAGCAGAACGTCATCCTTACCATCGAGACCGCCGAGACGCCGCGCGTGGATCTGGCCGAACGGGTCAAGATGGAAACCATCAGCGACAAGTTCTCGACGGTGCGGCTACGCTTCGGTTTCATGGAATCGCCCAATGTGCCGAAGGCGCTGGTGATCGCGCGGAAGCACGGCTGGCAGTTCGACATCATGGCGACGTCGTTCTTCGTGTCGCGCCGCTCACTCAAACCTTCGGCGCAGTCGGGCATGCCGCAATGGCAGGATCATCTGTTCATCGCGATGAGCCGGTCGGCCAACGATGCCACCGACTATTTCCAGATTCCCACCGGGCGGGTGGTGGAAGTCGGAACGCAGGTTACGATCTAGATTCAGGACGTGCTTTAAGCCCTTTGCGGTGCTTGATTTTCCCTCCGCAAGGGGCGAGGTTGGCGCCAACGGGCCGGGCGCCCCTTCGGAGCGCCTTTTCAGAAATCGCTGGAGGATTGGCGTGACGGATCATCAGGTGCAGGATTTGACACCGCAGGAGGTGTCGACGGGGATTGACGAGGGGCGCTATCTCCTCGTCGACGTGCGCGAGCCGAACGAGGTCGTGGTGGAAGCCTATCCCTCCGGCGTGATCGCGCCTCTTTCGACCTTCGACCCGGCCTCGCTTCCCGATCCGCAGGGCAAGGAGGTCGTGTTCGCCTGCCGCTCGGGAAAACGTTCGGTGACGGCTTCGCTGGCGGCGCAGGCGGCAGGCCTGCCTTTCGACAAGCATCTCGCCGGCGGCATCATCGGGTGGAAGGCGGCAGGCCTGCCGACCAAGACGGGCGGCTGATTCTTCCATGACCTCCATGAACAAGGTCTTCGCGGACCTTCCCGTCACCATCTTCGAGGCGATGTCGCAGGCTGCGCGCGACAACAACGCCATCAATCTCGGCCAGGGCTTTCCCGACGATCCCGGCCCTGAAGACATCCGGAAAGCGGCGGCCGACGCCTCGCTCAACGGCTACAACCAGTATCCGTCGATGATGGGGATTCCGGAATTGCGCCAGGCGATCGCGGCGCATTACGGCCGCTGGCACGGATTGAACCTCGATCCGATGACGGAGGTGATGGTGACCTCGGGCGGCACGGAGGCGCTCACGGCAGCGATCCTCGCCGTGGTCGAGCCGGGCGATGAAGTCATCGTGTTCCAGCCGGTCTACGATTCCTATTTGCCGATCATCCGTCAGGCCGGCGGCATCCCGCGCCTGTTGCGTCTCGAACCGCCGGACTGGCGGCTGAACGAGGAGATGCTGCGCAGCGCCTTCAACCACAAGACCAAGGCGGTGCTGTTCAACAATCCGCTCAACCCGGCGGCCGTGGTCTATCCGCGCGAAGACCTCGAACTGCTGGCGCGGTTCTGCCAGGAGTTTGACAGTGTCGCGATCTGCGACGAGGTCTGGGAACACGTCATCTTCGACGGCCGCGAGCATATCCCGCTGATCACCATTCCCGGCATGCGCGACCGCACCATCAAGGTTGGCAGCGCCGGAAAGATTTTTTCCCTGACGGGATGGAAGATCGGGTTTGTCTGCGCGGCGCCGCCGCTGCTGCGGGTGGCAGCCAAGGTACATCAATTCCTCACCTTCACGACGGCTCCCAATTTGCAGGCGGCGGTGGCTTATGGCCTCAACAAGCCAGCCGAGTATTTTTACGATATGCGCACGGAGCTGGCGCGCAGCCGCGATCGTCTGACCAAGGGGCTGGAGAGCCTCGGTTTTCCCGTGCTGAAGTCGCAAGGCACGTATTTTCTCACCGTCGACCTGTCGCCGCTCGGCCTGAACGAGACGGATCAGGCATTCTGCTGGCGCATCGTCAGCGACTACAAGGTGGCGGCCATCCCGGTGTCAGCGTTTTATGAAAAAGATGCCGTAACGTCCGTCGTTCGCTTCTGTTTTTCCAAGAGGGATGCGACGCTGGATACGGCGCTGGAGCGGTTGTCGGACGCGATCCACCGCCGGTAAGAGGTAGCTTGATGGGAAATGATCGCGCGTTTGCTCGTATCCTGACGGCCGTCGCGGTCGCGGCGATTTTGTCCCTCGCGACGCCGGCGGGCGCGCAGGAGCGCGTGGTCCATTTCTACAACTGGTCGAACTACATGGCGCCGGGAGTCCTCGAGGACTTCACCAAGGAGACCGGCATCAAGGTGGTCTACGACACCTTTGACGCCAACGAGACGCTGGAGACGCGCCTGCTCGCCGGCAAGTCCGGTTACGACGTCGTCGTTCCCACCGGCTACTTCCTGCAACGCCAGATCATGGCCAAGGTGTTCCTGCCGCTCGACAAGTCGAAGCTGCCGAACCTTGCGAACGTGTGGCCGTTCGTGACCAAGCAGCTCGCCGCTTACGACCCCGGCAACAATTACGGCGCCAACTATATGTGGGGCACCACCGGAATCGGCTACAACGTGAAGACGGCGGAGAAAATCCTCGGGCCCGGCGCGAAGATCGATAGCTGGGACATGGTCTTCAAGCCGGAGAACCTCGCCAAATTCAGGGATTGCGGCGTCCATATGCTGGATTCGCCTGACGACATCCTGCCGGCAGCCATGAGCTATCTCGGCATCGACCCGAACTCCACCAAGCAGGCCGATCTCGAAAAGGCCGCTGATCTCGTCAGCAAGGTCAGATCGAGCGTTCGCAAGTTTCATTCGTCCGAATATCTGGGCGCGCTGGCCTCCGGCGAAATCTGCTTCGTGGTCGGCTGGTCCGGCGACGTGATGCAGGCGCGCAGCCGCGCGGCGGAAGCCAAGACTAGCGTCGAGATTGGCTACACGATCCCGAAAGAGGGCGCGCAGATGTTTTTTGACAATCTGGCGATCCCCGCCGACGCGAAGAACGTCGCCGAAGCCTATGAGCTGATCAACTATCTCTACCGGCCGGAAGTTGCGGCAAAAAATTCCAACTTCTTGTCCTACGCCAACGGCAATCTGGCCAGCCAGAAGCTGATCGACGCGAATATCCTCGACGACAGGAATATCTATCCGGACGAGGCGACGCTTCAGAAGCTGTTCGTCATCAAGGCGCATGATCCGGCCACCCAGCGGATCATCAACCGGCTCTGGACCAAGGTGAAAACGGGCAGGTGACGCCTACCGCCAGCGACGGTGGAGCCAGAGCCATTGCTCCGGATATTCGCGCACCCAGCCTTCGACCACGTTGGTGATCGCCTGCATCGTGCCCTGAACGTCGATCTGGCCTGAGGCGTCGAGCACGGGCTTTACTTCTTCGGACAGTTCGGCGCGAAAGCGGTTGTTGGGCAGGCGGATGATGCGGGTGCCGTGGATCGGGCAATCGACCTGACGGCGCAGGCGGGCCAGCATCGGATTGGCGGTGGTCTTGCGGCCGAAGAAGGTGACCTCGACGCCGTTGGTCAGGTATTGATCGACCAGCATGGCAACATGCTTGCCCTCCTGTAGCGCCTGCGCGAGCCGCAGCGGCGCGTCGCGGCCGGCCGGGATCAGCGTTCCCATGTTGATGGCGCGGGTACGCTCGATGGCGCGGTCGGCGGCCTCACTGTTCGGCCGGCGGAACAGGATGGCCGCATCGAGTCCATGCGCAACGGCGGCCAGCGCCGGCAATTCCCAATTGCCGAGATGGCAGGCGAAGATCAGCGCAGGCTTGCCGTCGTCCCTGATCTGGTCGAACAGCTCCTTGGTCCGCGGCGTGAACTCGACGCGGCTTTCCTTGTCGGGCTGATCGGGATCGTAATCCCAGATGTGGTCGAGGTGGGCGAACTCGGCGCCGATGCGGCCGAGATTGTCCCAGACGCCGTCGAGGATTTTTTCGATCTCTTCAGGCGATTTCTCAGGGAAGGCGGCCTTCAGATTCTCGCGGCCGATGCGGTCTTCGCGCAGCCAGCGGCCGATGAAACGAGAGGCGCGGCCGAAGAATTTTGCGGTCTTGTCGGGATCGAAGGCGCGCGCGGTCCGCAGCATCGCAATCGTCAGCCCGCCGACCGCGGCGTCGCCGAGCGGCTTTGCGGCGTCGCGAAGGAGCGCCCTGGCGCGAAGGAGCTGGCGGTTCATCGGTCCGGCGAAGCGAGCGGCGTCAGATCGGTTCGCGGGTGAGGACCAGCGAGGCATTCTGGCCGCCGAATCCGAACGAATTCGACATCACGGCGGTAACCTTGGCATCGCGGGCCTTGTTGGGAACAACGTCGAACGGGATCGCCGGATCGGGCACTTCGTAATTGATGGTCGGCGGAATCCGCTGATGTTCGAGCGTGAGCAGCGAAAAGATCGCTTCGACCGCGCCGGCCGCCGAGATGGTGTGGCCGACCATCGACTTGTTCGACGACACCGGGATTTTCAGGGCCTGATCGCCGAACACCGCAGAGATCCCCAAAAATTCCATCTTGTCGTTTTCGGGCGTCGCGGTGCCGTGGGCGTTGATGTAGTCGATCTGGCCCGGCTCGAGGCCGGCGTCGGCCAGCGTCTTGCGCACGCAGCCGATGATCGGCTTGCCGTCCGGACTGGATCGGGTGCGATGGAAGGAATCGGTGAGTTCGCCGCAGCCGGCCACCACCCCGAGGATCGGGGCGCCACGCGCAACGGCGGACTCATAGCTTTCCAGCACCAGCGCGCCGGCGCCTTCGGCCATGACAAAACCGTCGCGGTTCTTCGAGAACGGCTTTGAGGCGGCCTGCGGCGGATTGTTCTGGGTCGACAGCGCCGACAGCAGTGAGAAACGCACCAGCGCTTCCTGGTTGACCGAGCCGTCGGTGGCGACGCAAAGCGTCGCATCGGCTTCGCCCCGGCGGATCGCTTCGACGCCGAGCTGGATCGCGGTGGCGCCCGACGCGCAGGCGGTCGACAACGAGATCGGCGAGCCCTTGGTGCCAAAGGTTTCGGCCAGATACGAGGCGACCGAGCCGAACATGAAGCGGTGATGGTAGGGCGCGAACTTTCCGCCGCCGGAGATTTTCAGGATGTCCTGAACTTCGAAATCGGACTTGCCGATCGCGCGAGCGACTTCAAGACGCTGTGGCCATTCGGTCTCGACTGGAGCGACCGCCAGGAACAGTGGCCCGGGAAAATCGCCCTTGCGGCCGATGCCGGACTGTTCGAGCGCCTCTTCGGTCGCGATCTCGGCGAGGCGTTCGGTGAGGCCGGTCGATGAGGAGGGCTCGACGGTGACGAAGTCGACCGTGCCGGCCATCGTCGTCTTGAGCCCGTCGATCGGAAAGCGCGTCACGGTTCGGATACCGGATTCGCCCGCGGTCAGTTTCGCCCAGTTGTCCGCCTTTCCGGCGCCGAGCGAGGTGACAATGCCCATGCCGGTGACGACGACGATCGGCCTGCCGAATTTGTCGCGTGGTGGTGCCATGATCCCCCCGTCGATATCAGACGTTACTGCTTGACCGCCTCGACCAGCGCCATGCCTTCGCCCTGCCAGTGGCCGGCCCCTACGACGACAATCTGGGTCGGCGCATCGGTCTTTTCAACCTCGAATCCAGTGGGATCGTTGGGCGGGAACAGCGCGCCGCGCGAGATCGAAAGTGCCGCGAGCGCAAGGCCGAGCGGGAACTGGGCTTCGATCGTATGGCCGAAGATCGTACCGGTCGAACGGACGGCAAGACCGGGATGCTGCTGGAGGAAGGCCTTTTCTTCCGACGTCACGCGGTGAACGCCGGTTGCGCCGGTGATGAGGGCGCCATTTTCAGCGGAAACGCCGAGCTTCGGCCACAGCGCTTCCAGCGACTTTGTCACCGCGCCCGGCTGTTTGCGTTGCGCGAGATCGGATACCACGTTGCTCAGCTTTGCAAAGGGTTTTGCACCGCGCGCCTCGGCATGCTCCCTTGATTCCATCACCAGGAATACGCCGGCGGAACCGAGCGCGAAGCCGTCACGGTCCTTGTCTCGCGCCCACACCGGCGCGTATCCGCCAGTCAGGTTGAAATCGCCGAATTCGAACAGGATCAGCAGGTCGGAGCGCTCGCCGTTCTGGGCGGCGCCGATCAGCGCGATGTCGCTCTGGCCGGACTCGATGCGCGCAAGCGCAATCCCGGCGGCGTCGATGCCGGACGCCTCCTCGCCCATGAAGGTGCGCGACGTTCCGGACACGCCATGGACGATGGCGATATTGCCGGCGAGCAGGTTCGAGAGCTGCGCCAGAAACAGCGTCGGCCGCAGATCGTTCATCAGTCTTTCGTTGAGGAAGACCGGGCCGGAATTCTCCCTCAGGTAGCCGTTGAGGATCGCCATATCGACGGGAATGTCGCGCTCGCCGCCGCCGGCGGCGACGATCATGTCCATGCGGCCGAGAATTTCCTGGTTGCCTTTAACTCCCGCTGAATCGAGCGCAAGGCCGGCGGCATAGGTGCCGATGCGCTGCCAGGCTTCCATCTGGCGCTGGTCGCCCTTTTTCGGAATCTGGGCGTCAAAGCTGACCGGCGCGAGCGGATGCACGATGTAGGGTGCAAAGCGCTTGTCGTCGATATTGACGCGTTTGGCGTTGAGCGCGTCCCAATGCGCATCGAGTCCCTCGCCGAGCGAGGACAGGATGCCGATGCCGGTGATCCAGACTTCCTTGCGTTCGCTCATGGCGCGATCGCCTGTAGCGGAAAGCCGATCTGATTGGCCACCGCATCCATGTGCACGCGGAAGGCGGGATCGGGGAAGGGGGAAAGGCCGAAGGTCAATTCAGCGCTGCATTTCAGGTCCTTGCCCACGCGCCCCTTTACCTTGGTGACTGCAAAGCCCGAACCTTCGTGTTCGAGCTTCGCTTCCAGCGTTAGCACCTGGCCGGGGCTGACAAAGCCGCGCATCTTGGCTTCCTTGATGATAGCGAGGAACGGCATGCGTTCGAACTTCAGCACGCCGAGAATCAGCCAGCCGGAACTCTGCGCCATGGACTCCGTGAGCAGGACTCCGGGCATGATCGGGAAGCCGGGGAAGTGGCCCTCGAAGATGGTGTGCTTTTCGGGAACATGGGCTTCGACCACAATCGTCCTGGCCTCGAGGTCGAGGGCGACGACGCGGTCGATCAGTCGGAAGTAATCAAGCTGCATGGCGGGCGATTACGAGCCCGTGCCCGTACCTGCGTTCTTGGCGGCGACCAGCTCGTCGATCCGATCGGCGAGGTTCTTGAGCACGAAGTACTGCTCGGTCGTGGCCTTGCCGTCGTTGACTTCCTGGGTCCATTTTTCCAGCGGCATCTTGATGCCGAAGGCCTTGTCGATTGCAAACGCGATGTCGAGGAAGTCAAGGCTGTCGATGCCCAGATCGTCGATGGCGTGGCTCTCCGGCTTGATCGTGTCGCGCGGGATGTCGCAGGTCTCGGCGATAATGTTGGCGATCTGATCGAAGGTCGAGGACATCATTAAGCCTTTGATACATTGGAGATAATTGCGGGTGCGGCGTGGGAATCGCGGGCGCGTGGCCCCGGAATGCCCCCATTCCCTCAGCCGGAGTCGAGTGCCCGTATATCGGAGCGACGCCCTTAGTTCAATGGAGCTTGGCCGGGCCGTTGGAGGGGGGATTGCGGGCTGAAAAACGGCCCGCCATGGGGAAAATGCTAGCTGCGCGGGATCGACGATATCTGGGCGCAGTCACGCCGGCCCATCAGCACGCAATCCTGATTCTTGCGCAGTTCGGCGATGCTCATGGCAAGCCAGATGCCGATCGCGGTCAGCGCCACGGTGAACGCAAAGGCGGCGAGATTGGCGAGCATGCGGTGGCGGAAATCGTCGGGCTCGTCCCGTGTCCGCTCATAGCGCGAGAGGTCTTTGGCCTCCCGTTTGACGTCTTGCTGCGGCGCACCGCCCGGAGGATGCGCCGAGGTACGCGGCCGGAATTTGAGCACGACGTGCTCGTCATCCGTACTGATCGGCCGCTGGGTTTTCACTGTGGTCAGTCCGACGCGTTGTGGGACTCTATGTAGCACGTCCCAGGCATTCGACACACGCACAAGTTTGGCATGGCTCCGATGTTGACGGGCCTGTGTTTTGAGGGCCCGCATCGCCATGACATAATGGAACCCGTCTTGAAGGCTGGAGCCAAAGCCATGGCCAATACGCGCGAGCCGCTGTTAAAGCCGATCCCGATCCTTTCCCTGCGTCCGACCCAGATGACGGTCGGGATGCGCGAGGTGAAGGAGAAGCGCAGGCGGTGGCGCGAGCACAAGTCCGACAAGAAGCGCGCCGAGCTGCTCGGCAAGCACATGATCCCGGTCGTGCTCGGGCCGGACGAGCGGCATTACGTCGTCGACCATCATCATCTTGCGCGTGCACTGCACGATGAGGGCGTCAAGGACATCCTCGTCACGGTAATCGCGGACCTCACCATGGTCGACCGCGAGGCGTTCTGGGGCGTGATGGACAACAAGCGCTGGGTCTATCCCTACGACGCCAAGGGCGAGCGGCGGCATTTTCGCGATATCCCGAAGACCATCGAAGGCCTGAAGGACGATCCGTTCCGCAGCCTTGCCGGCGAGTTGCGCCGGGCCGGCGGCTTTGCCAAGGACACCACCCCGTTCAGCGAATTCCTGTGGGCCGATTTTTTGCGCCGCCGCATCGCTCGCAAGGGCGTGGTGGACGATTTTGACAAGGCCATTGAGAAGGGCCTTGCGCTGGTGAAGAGCCACGACGCCGTCTATCTGCCGGGCTGGTGCGGTCCGGCGACGGACGATTGAGCCAGATCGGTTTCTTCAGCTCAGGCCTTCGGCAGGCGGCCCATCAGATAAAATTCGTCGTTCGGCCGCATCGCGGTGACGTTGGCCATGCGGTTAGAGAGTGCGAAAAAGGCCGAGATGGTCGCGATGTCCCAGGCATCGTCATCACTGAAGCCGTGGGCGGCGAGCGCGGCGAAGTCGTCTTCCGAGACCTCCTCCGCCGAACGGCTGACCTTCATCGCGAAGTCGAGCATCGCGCGCTCGCGAGCGGTGATGTCGGCCTTGCGGTAGTTGACCGCGATCTGATCCGCGATCAGCGGGTTTTTGGCGCGGATGCGCAGGATCGCGCCGTGGGCGATCACGCAATACTGGCACTGGTTGGCGGCGCTGGTCGCCACCACGATCATCTCGCGCTCGGCCTTGGTCAGCCCGCCGTCCTTCTCCATCAGCGCGTCGTGATAGGCGAAGAAGGCGCGGAACTCGTCCGGACGGTAAGCGAGCGAGAGGAACACGTTTGGCACGAAGCCGGACTTTTCCTGCACGGCCAGAATGCGGGTACGGATGTCCTCCGGCAGCTTGTCGATTGGCGGCGGCGCGAAGCGTTTCGGTTGCGTCATGATCAAGGTCCCTGTGGTTGGGCGGGACCTTAACCGAGGAGGCGGTCAACGCAAGCTAGCGCAGCGGCTTCTTCAAGAGCGAGAATCGGTCGGGATCGAGTCCCATCGAGGGCTGTAGCATCGGCGCTTCCACGCTGCGCTGCCCAAGCGGACTCGGCTCGAACGAACGCGGCTCGGGGCGCGGCTCGAAGGAACGCGCGGCCGGACGCTCGTTGATCATCGGATCATTGGGTACATCGCGGCTCGATGTGGCGCCGCGCCAGCGCTCGAGCACCGCGCTGACGAAGTGCATGTCGTGGCCGGCACTCTGCGAGGTCACGGTGGCAATCGTCGCCTCGCTGCGCGGCAGTTGATGCACCGGCACTTCCTTGAAGCGCAGGCGCGTCGGCAGCGCGACGCCTTCGCCGAACGCCAGCACCTCGCGGGTGCCGAGCGAGGGCACGAAGGACAACAGGTTGGCCGCGGCGTCCGAGACCGCCGAGCGCAACAGCGCCTGGTCGCGGTCGTTGGCAAGGCGCATCGAGAACAGCGTATTGCACTGGGAGATGATGGTGGCATCGAGCTCGGCCGGGCGCTGGGTGATGAGGCCGAGATAGACACCGTATTTGCGGCCTTCCTTGGCGATGCGCGAGATCGCCTTGCGGGTCGGGCCGAAGCCGATATTGCGGTCGGCGGAGGCATAGCGGTGCGCTTCCTCGCAGACGAACAGCAGCGGCGAGACGCCATCGCTCCACAGCCCGAAATCGAACGCCATGCGGCACAGCACCGACACAACGGAATCGACGACCTCGGCGGGGAAGCCCGCGAGCTGCATGATGGTCATCGGCCGGCCGTTGGCGGGCAGGCGGAACAGATGGCTGATCACTTCCGCCATGGTGTCGCCGCCGACATTCGCGCCGTCGAACATGAACGCGTAGCGCGGGTCGTTACGCACCGCCTCGATGCGCGAGATCAGCTTGTGATAGATGATGCGGGACGAGCGGTTTTCCAGCTTGCCCATCCGTTCATCGATCAGCGAGATCAGATCGACCAGACGGTACGGGACCGGCGTGTCGACGGTGTAGCCGACGTTTTTCGGATCGACGCGCTTGAGGCCGATGCGGTCGGTGTTCTGATATTGTGTGTAGATCGCCTTCGCCATCGGGATGACTTCGGCAAGGATGTCGAGCTCTTCGGCGACGCCCGGACGGCCGGCGAACAGCACGTCGACGATTTCCTCGAAATTGAACAGCCAGAACGGCAGCTTCAGGTTACGCGGGTTGAGCACCTGCGAACGTTCGCCGAAGCAGCGGCCATACTCGTTGTGCACGTCGAGCAGGAAGACGCGAAGGTTCGGCCGCACCTTCAGGATCTCGTTGAGCAGCAGCGACACGCCGGTCGACTTGCCGACGCCGGTCGAGCCGAGCACGGCGAAGTGCTTGGATAGCATTTCCTCGACGTCGACATAGGCGGTGACCGTGCGGTCCTGCTGCAGGGTGCCGACATTGATCTGGTCGGAGCCGCTCGGCGCGTAGACCGTGCGCAGTTCCTGGTTGGTGATGAGCTCGACGGTGTCGCCGATGGTCGGATAATGCGTCACGCCGCGCTGGAATTTTGGGCGGTCGCCGCCGAGGATCTCACCGAGAAGATCGACACCGGCGCTCGCAATATAATTGTCGGAGCTCGGCAGATCCTGGCTCGTGACGTCAGTGATCATCGCAATGATGGTCGAATTGGCGCAGCGGATGCTGATGAAGCGGCCGACCGTGGCCCGCACTTCCGACATCGGCATCTGGCCTGTCGCCAGAAGCCCGACCCGGGCAAGCGAACCGCGCACGGAAATTACACGTCCAAAGGATGTCACGGCGTTGAACCCGATGTGGTCAGAGATTGCTCGGCGCCATTATCCCGAGCGCGGCTGGACAAACGGTTAAATCCGAAAGGTCGTGGTTTTCTCAAATCCGGTCCTTTCCGTTAGGTTTTTGTCGGGCAGTTGCGGCAGTCTACCGAAATCGCGGCGAATCCCGCCGTTCCTGCCCCAATGCGCCGGTGCCGTGGGGCTGTTCGCTTAACGCTTCGTTTACCAAGGAGCCAAGCGCCGGCGTTGCATCTGATGCGGAAGATGTTTCGCACTCGGTGCCGGTATCCATTTACGCAACGCTAACTCAAAGTCGTAACGCCACTTCCACTTGTATCGCGCAAGCATGCCGGGAATCGGGATGGGCATGAGCAGGTTCCGCATAAATTTCGATCGGTTATCGCGCGGCGCTCGCGATGGGCACGCCGGCGCGGCGGATTCTGCCGCCGCTCCGGGGATGCCGCGGTGGCCTTATCTTTGCGGTCTTGCCGCGGCGACCGTCATCCTCTTCTTCGTTGGGCTGGAAACGTGGAGTTCGCGCGAAGCCGAACTGCTTTCGGCTGTCGCCATCTTTATGCTGGTGATCGGCCTGCTGCTCAGGCGCAATGAGAGATTCAACCGGACGCTGGCCGCCGAACGCCGGCATCTGCACACGGCCGTCAACAACATCCCGCAAGGCCTCGTCGTGTACGATGCCTCGGCGCGCATCGTCATTTGCAATCAGCAATATCTCGACATGTTCGGGCTGTCGCCGGATGTCGCCAAGCCGGGCTGCACCATGCAGCGGCTGATCGCGCACCGCCAGGAAACCGGTTCGTTCGACGGCGACGTCGAGGTCTTCTGCGCCGCCATCATTCGCAGCGTGTCGCTCGGCAAGGCAACCCGCCAGCTCACGGAAGCGCCGGGAGGCCGCGCGATCGAGATCGTCAACCAGCCGCTGAAGGGAGGCGGCTGGGTCGCCACCATCGAGGACATCACCGACCGCACGCGCGCCGAGCAACGCATCGCGCATCTGGCGCATTACGACGCGCTGACCGACCTGCCGAACCGCGTGCTGTTCCGTGAAAAGCTCGAGCAGGCGCTGCGGGCAATCCGGCCCGGAAAGCGGCTGGCCGTGCTCTATATCGACATCGACGAGTTCAAGGGCGTCAACGACGCGCTCGGCCATGCCGTGGGCGACGAACTGCTGAAAGCCGTGGCCGAGCGCCTGCGGCTTTGTCTCGGCGAAGCTGATGTTGCGGCGCGTCTCGGCGGCGACGAATTCGCCGTGATACAGGCGGCGGCCGAAAGCGAGCTGGAAACCACGCGCCTGGTGGAAGCCATCCATGCCGCGATCCGCCAGCCGATCGAATGCACCGGTCATTTGATCACGACGGATGCCAGCATCGGCGTTGCGGTGGCCTCCGACGGCAGCGTCAATCCGGATCAGCTCCTGAAGAATGCCGACCTTGCGCTCTACGGCGCGAAGGGGGACGGCCGCCGGACCTACCGGTTCTTCGAGCCCGGCATGGACGCGCGCGCCAAGGCGCGGCGCATGCTGGAGATGGAATTGCGCCGGGCGATCACCGATGGCGGCTTCGAAATCAACTATCAGCCGATCGTCAACCTGCGTGACGGCGGCATCGGCGGCTGCGAGGCGCTGCTGCGCTGGCGCCATCCCCAGCGCGGCATGATATCGCCGGCGGATTTCATCCCGGTTGCCGAGGAAACCGGCCTGATCAACGAGCTCGGCCAATTCGTGCTCGATACCGCATGCATGGAAGCGGCCAAGTGGCCGGGGCACGTCCGCATCGCGGTCAACGTCTCGCCGATACAGTTCAGGAGCCAGACGCTGGCGCTCAACGTGGCAGGCGCGCTGGCGGCTTCCGGGCTTGCGCCGTCGCGGCTCGAGCTCGAGATCACCGAAGCGGTGCTGATGCGCGATGACGAAGTGGCGCTGGCAACGCTGCATCAGTTGCGCGCGCTGGGCGTGCGCATCGCGCTCGACGATTTCGGCACCGGCTATTCCTCGCTGAGCTATCTGCAACGGTTCCCGTTCGACAAGATCAAGATCGACCGTTCTTTCATCAAGGGCATCGCGGAGGAGGGTGCGTCTTCGGCGATCGTCCAGTCGGTGGTGAACATCGCCGCCGCCAGCAACATGACGACGACGGCGGAAGGCGTCGAGCAGGAGTGGCAGCGCGAGATGCTGCGCGAACTCGGCTGCACGGAGATGCAGGGTTTTCTGTTCAGCCCGGCGGTTGCCGCGGCGGAAATCAGGCGAATGCTGCGGGAGCGGGGCAGGGACGTATCGGCGGCGTGAGGCGCATGCTGTTGTCCAAGCGGGCATCGATCCATCACCAGCAACGGCCGTCATTCCCCGCGCATGCGGGGAATCCAGTACGCCGCGGCTTCTCGGTTTCATCACTGCTGCCTCTGGAATACTGGGTCACCCGCCTGCGCGGGTGACGACGAGTGAGTGTGTGGAAGCGGCTCGGGCATCAAACGCAGTTTTTCGTTCTCGCGGCGCGTTTCGCCCGAGTTCTGCAAATTTCGCCTTCCCTCCAAAACAGAGGGCGCAGGGAATGCCGGGTGCGCGCTGCACCCGCGGTCTCGTGTGCCGTATGCGCAAGCAAAAAAGGGCGCACACGAGCATACAGGTGAGCGGAGAACACTCCGACATCCCCTGCGCAATGGCTTTACGGCTTACTTCGTGCTCTTCCCGGCGGAGCGGGCTTGTTGTCACCGTCATCCCTGAAAAGCGTCAGCTTCTCAGGAACTTGACGCCAGCATCGCGGCGTCAGAACCACACGACTTGACCGTACGTTCCTGCTCAGTCACCTGCCGAACAGAAGCGTCCACCGCATCTCATCCCAACGTTCAGTGACGACGGCCGACGCCCCTCCTCGGGGATGAGACGGTGATCTTATATTTCTGACTTTCAGAATTAGCAAGCGAAATATTTTTGCAGCGAGGGCTGGACAGCTTTGACTGATTTGCCCGACGGAGCAATGTGCTTGAGGTAGTTCAGGAATTCGCGTGGGGTATGCGATCCCCATAATTGACTCGACCAGAGACCGCCGCGATAATTTGCGACAATAATTCCGCTGCCGGAGACAATTTTCCGGCCAACAAGAAGCCGGGCAGGGTGGAACGCGATGACACGCGGCATCAAGGTTTGAGCGAGCCTGCGCGGCCTTCCGCGCTCGCCCCGTTCCGGATCCGGAATTACCGCTTCCAGTGGCCCGCCGACCTGCTCACCTCGTGGGCGTTCGAGATGGAGCTGTTGATTCTCGGCTGGTACATCCTGGTCGAGACCGGATCGGTGCTGCTGCTGACGCTTTACGCCTCGCTCGGTTATGTCGGCACGCTGATCGCGCCGATGTTCGGCGTGGCCGGCGACCGCATCGGCCATCGCGACCTGCTGGCGATGATGCGCGCAACCTATGCGGTGCTGGCGGCAACGCTGATGACGCTGGCGTTCACCGGCACCTTGACACCGGTCTATGTGCTCATCGTCGCGGTGCTGATGGGACTGGTGCGGCCATCCGACCTTGGCGTGCGCGGCGCGCTGGTCGCCAACACCATGCCGCATGAACTCCTGATCGGCGCCATCAGCGTCTCGCGCACGACCATGGATACCGCGCGCATCGCCGGTGCGCTGTCCGGCGCCGGACTGTTCGCCGCGCTCGGCATGGGGCCGGCTTACGTGGCGATCGTCAGCCTTTATGTGACGGCCATGCTGCTCACGCTGTGTGTGAATGCGCCGAAGAAACCCCATCCCGTGCCTGACGTTGCCGGCGAGGCGTTGCGCGCCTCGCCACTGCGCGACCTGAAGGAGGGCGTGACCTATATCTGGACCACGCCGCGCATGCAGGCGGCCATGTGGGTCGCTTTCCTCGTCAACCTGACCGCCTATCCGCTCTCGAACGGGCTGTTGCCCTATATCGCAAAAGCGATTTACGGCACCAACCAGACCGGGCTCGGCTATCTCTCGGCGAGCTTTGCGATCGGCTCGTTGGCGGGCTCGCTCGCGCTCAGCATGATCGGCGGCGTCCGCGTTGCGCGGCTGATGATTGCATCGACCCTGGTTTGGTACGCGGCGCTATTGGTGTTCGTGCAGATGCAGACGCTGGAGACGGCGATCGTCTGCCTGCTGCTGACGGGTTTCTGCCAGAGCCTTTCGATGATTTCGGTCGCCGTCATCCTGATGCGCGCGGCGAGCGAGCATTTCCGCGGCCGCGTCATGGGCGTGCGCATGATGGTGATCTACAGCCTGCCGCTCGGGCTATTGGCAGCCGGCAGCCTGATCGAGGAGATCGGCTTTGCCGCGACCGGCACGATCTATGCGGCCGCCGGCCTTGCCATGATGCTTGCGATCGCGGTGCACTGGCGCGCCGATCTCTGGCACGTGCACGCGCCGGCCAATGCGAGATAGCGCGACTGGTTCAGTCGCTATCCGCATGTGGGAATGGACTGAAATTGAGCCACCGTCGGCGACGTGCATTCGCCGAAACAGCCGGAGAGTGCAATGGCAAGACTCATCACACTGGCCGGTCTGCCGGGAGTTGGCAAATCAAGCATTGCGCGGCATCTGGCGCGGCGCTGCGGGGCGATCTGGTTGCGTATCGACTCGATGGATCAGGCGATCTGGGCGTCGGGAACGGCGCCAAAGGATCTGCTCGACTGGACCTACCGGGCTGCCCAGGCCGTCGCCGCCGACAATCTGGCCCTTGGCCGGGACGTCCTTGCCGATTGTGTAAACGATTGCCAGGAGGCACGGGATGGTTGGGAAGCGACAGGAAAGCGCACCGGCGCTGACGTCAGGTGGCTTGAAATAGTGTGCAGCGATCCCGCCGAACATCGCCGCAGAATTGAGACGAGGTCCAGCGACATCGCGGGGTTGGCTCTGCCCGACTGGGGCGCGGTCGTTCAGCGCGCCTATGATGATTGGGACCGTGACCGTCTGATCGTCGATACGGCCCATCGTAGCCTGGACGAATGTGTAGACGAGGCTTTCGATTTGCTGGGTCGATAAGGTCCGGCGTATGCCAGGGCTATTGCATATGATCCATTGAGCGTGTGAGCGAGCCGGCCTTCATGGTTCGAGACGCGCCGCAAGCGGCGCTCCTCACCATGAGGGTCCAGGATTTCACCGCGAAACAAGACCTCATCCTGAGGAGCCCGCCAAAGGCGGGCGTCTCGAAGGATGGCCACAACGAAGCCACCTCATCCAGTCCTTGCTCATATGCGATAGCCCCGCGGCGTATGCGAGGTTACGCCGCTGTTCAGGCCGGCTGCGCGACCGTCACCGGCGCGAGCCGTGCCTTGAAGAACGCAAGGATCTCGTCGCGTGCGGCGATGGTCGGCTGGCCGGCCTGATCGATCAGGTGCTGGGTGACGACACTGTGCGGGTAGGGGACGTGTTTCGCGAAGAATGGCGACACGTCCGTGTTGGCGGCTTCATCTGGTAGTTCGCGGCCGATGAAGCGGTCGCCGAGCGCGGCGGCATAGGCAGCAAAGCGTTCGGCGCGGCAGATTTTGTCGCCCTTGAAACGATAGGCGAGCACGGTGAGGTCTTCGCGATCGAGCCGCTCGCGCACCGCCTTGATCTCGTCAGGCGCGATCTCGAGGCCGCCGGGCTCTTTCAGCGGCAACGACGGCTGCGACAGCACCGGCGCGAGCATTGCGGGCTCCAGCATCATGGTCAGCGCAAAATTGCCGGTAAAGCACATGCCGATCGCGCCGACGCCGGGGCCGCCGCATTCACCGTGCGCCAGCCGCGCCAGCGCGCGCAGCCATTGCGTCACTGGGCTCGAGACATTGGCTGCGATCGCGCGAAATTCCGCACTCATGCAAGCACGATGGAATACGGCAGCGCCTTCGTCCGCATCCGGCACCGCGCCGTCACGGCCGAACAGAGAGGGCATGTAGACGGTGAAGCCGGCATCGCGCACCCAGCGGGCAAAGCGCGCGACATGCGGGCTGATGCCGGGCATTTCCGTCATCACGATCACGGCGGGGCCGCTGCCTGCGATATGGACGCGCTTGCACGCTCCATCAAGCGTGATGTCACGGCGCGCAAAATCGTCCAGCGAGTCGTCCACGTTCAGGCTGCGCAGGGTCACGCTGTTGCCCCCTGCGGTTGCACCAGGTGCTGTAGGTGTTCGTAGCCCGCCATGGCGGCCATCTGCGGCAGGCGCCAAATCCGGCCGTTGACGCCCCAGGTGCCGTCGGCGATGTCGTTGATCATGCATGAGGTGGCGATGCGGCGTTGTTCACCGGATAGCGCGCCGGTCACCGCCTGATGCATCAGGGCCGCATAACGCGCCCGGCTTGCATCGTCGAGCACGCCGGCCGGGACATTCACCGACAGCATTACGGGGATTGCGGACTGGAGCGGGTCGAGGCCGCCGCAGGTCCAGTGTCCGGCCGCGATCTCCTCGACCGCTACCCAACATAGCCACCGCTTGAGGGGATCGGCCGGGATACGCTCGCATTCGGCGGCAGCCGCGTTGATGGCGCCGACCAGGGTGGAGCGCGCAGCTTCGTCCAGCACGCCCGCCGGTATCCGCACGACGATGTTGGGCATTGTCATTTTCTCCAATGAGTCCATATTTTGAACTCAGGCTTATAAAGGCTAAATCCAGAATTGCAACTCAGAAGATGATTCCATGGCCGACTTCGTGATCCGCCGGTCCCCGGTGAAACCCTGCGACTGCAATCTGGCGCGCAGCTTTGAGCTGATCGGCGACCGCTGGATGCTGTTGATCCTGCGCTCGGCCATGTACGGCGTGCGGCGCTTCGACGATTTCCAGGCCGAGCTCGACGTGCCCCGCAGCGTGCTGAGCGCGCGCCTTGCGGCGCTGGTGGATAGCGGGATCATGGAGCGGCGCGAATATCGCGAGGAGGGGCAGCGGGCCAGAATCGAATATCCCCTGACGAAAATGGGCAACCAGCTCGGGCTGCCGTTCTTCGCGATGACGGAATGGGGCGACAGATGGCTGGCCGAAGGCGAGCCGCATTTCGGCCTGCGGTCGCGCGCCAACGGCCAGAAGCTGAGGGTGGCGCTGGTGGATGAGCGCGGCAGGCCGGTCAAGCCGCAGGACGTTCAGTTTGTTGTGGACGACAAGGTGTGGCCGCCGGAAGAGCCTGACAAGGCGCGGCGCAAGTCCAGGTGATTTGCCGCGCGGCTTTGGCTGCCGTTGCCTTTGCGGCCCTCTCGTTCCATACACGCTGACATGACCGAGCCATTGCTGGGCCGCAGCCTCAACCGTCTGGAAGATTCGCGCTTCGTGCGGGGGCGCGGGCGTTACGTCGACGATCTGGCGGCGCCGAATGCGCTGCATGGCATCGTCGTGCGATCGCCGCACGCGCATGCGCGCATCAGGGCGATCGATGCCGATGCGGCGCGAAAGATGCCCGGCGTTGCCGCTGTATTCACCGGCGCCGATCTTGCTGCGGACGACATCGGTCTGCTGCCGTGCGGGGTGACGAGCGTTCCGATGGCGCGGCCGCTTGTCGTGCCGCCCTATCACGCGCTGGCGCGTGATACCGTTCGCTATGTCGGCGAGCCCGTCGTGTTCGTGGTGGCTGACAGCGTCGAGAACGGGCGCGATGCGGCCGAGGCGACTGTCATCGAGTACGAGCCGCTGGCGCCTGTGGTTGCGGTGAGGGAAGCGCTACTGCTGGCGAGCCCGTCGATCTGGCCGGAGGCAAAGGACAATATCGCATACGAGTATCATCGCGGCGACATAGCGGCGGTAGAGACGACAATGGACGCGGCGGCGCATGTCGTGGAATGCGAAATCGTCAACAACCGCATCGTGGCTTCGCCGCTGGAAACGCGCGGCGCGCTCGGCGAGTTCGACGCCGCGAGTGGCCGTCTGCACCTGACGGCTTCCGCCGCCGGCGCGCATGCGATCCGCGACCTGCTTGCCGCTGATGTGTTCAGGATTCCCCGCGAAAAGCTGCGCGTCAGCATTCCCGATGTCGGCGGCGGCTTCGGGATGAAGAACGTGCTGTATCCGGAATGGGTGCTGGTGCTGTGGGCGGCGCGGCGCTTGCGGCGTCCGGTGAAATGGATCGGCGAACGCAACGAGGATTTTCTGGGATCGGCACACGGCCGCGACAGCGTGATGCGGGCGCGCTTTGCGCTCGACAAGGACGGCAAATTCCTTGCGCTGGAGGCCAGGGTCCTTGCCGATATGGGCGCTTACATCTCGACGGTCGCGCCGGTCGTCAACACCATGGCGATGGGAAGCGCGATGGGCGGCGTGTACGACATTCCGCATGTAGCGATGGTGACGCAAGGCGTCTTCACCAACACACCGCCGATCGATGCCTATCGCGGCGCCGGGAAACCCGAGGCGAACTATCTGATCGAGCGCTGCATCGATATCGCGGCGGCCAGGCTCGGGATGGACGCGCTAAAGCTGCGGCGCAAGAATATCGTGCGACGTTTCCCGCATCGCTCGGCGGTGGGCCTGCCGATCGAGCAGGGCAGCTTTGGGCATGCGATCGATCTTGCGGTCGCGGCGGCCGACGGTTTCAAGGCACGCCAGCGGGACTCGCGCAAGCGGGGCAAGTTGCGCGGCCTCGGCTATGCCTGCTTTCTCGAGACGGCGCGGGGACAGCCCAACGAGGTCGCGGAATTGCGCGTCGATGAGGACGGCCGGATCGATGTCAGTGTCGGCACGCATTCCAACGGCCAGGGCCATGAGACGACCTATGCGCAGATCGCGGCCGATGCGCTCGGCCTGCCGATCGGGGTGTTTGCCTTCCGCCAGGGCGATACCGACGATCTCGACAGCGGCGGCGGGCATGGCGGCGCGCGCTCGATGCACCAGGGCGGCACTGCGGTGCTGATGGCGGCCGAAGGCCTGATCGAGAATGCAAGGCGGCTGGCCGCGCGGCTGCTACAGACCAGCGTCGATTCCGTCGCCTACGAAGCGGGCATGCTGCGCGTGGCCGCGACCGGACAGGAGATCAGCCTGGAGGAGGTGGCGCTCACCTCCTATGAATCACCCAGCGACGACGTCGCGCCGGGACTGGCGTACAAGGCGACGCATCTGTGCGACCAGTACACCTTTCCCAATGGATGCCACGTCGCGGAAGTCGAGATCGATCCTGACACGGGGCAGGTGACGCTCGACCGCTACGTCATCTTCGATGACTTTGGCCGGCTGCTCGATCCGCGCCTGACGCTCGGCCAGGTCCATGGCGGCGTGGTGCAGGGGATCGGCCAGGCGCTGCTGGAGCAGGCGCTGTATGATCCCGAAACGGGTCAGGTGCTGTCGGGCTCGCTGATGGATTACGCGCTGCCGCGGGCGGACGATATCCCTTCGTTCGAGGGCCACCTGACGCAGGAGTTTCCGAGCAAGGCGAACCGCCTCGGCGTGAAAGGCAGCGGCCAGGCCGGCGCGATCGCCGCGCCCGGTACCGTGATGAACGCGGTGATGAATGCGCTGGCGCCGTTCGGCGTGACGCATCTCGATATGCCGGCTACGCCTGTTCGCATCTGGGAGGCGATACGGAAGGCGCGGGGGACGGGATCGCATCGCGACTAAGGCGATCGTGTTTCTTTCTCGTCATGCCCGGGCTTGTCCCGGGCATCCACGTCTTTGTTTCAGACAAGGCAAGTAAGACGTGGATGGCCGGGACAAGCCCGGCCATGACGGTCGCCCCCCGAGACCCGCCGGGGCCGATCGCTGCCTATTGTTGACTAGACCTGATCATTTGTACATATGTACAAAAGATGGCCCAAAAGCCCGCCAGCAAACAAGCCGCATCGCGCAAGCCGAATATGCGCGAGGCGATTCTGGCTGCCGCGGAAGAGCTGTTCTCGATCAACGGATTCACCGCGGTCTCCGTGCGCGACATCGCGCTGGCGGCCGGCGCCAATCCCGGCAGCGTGACCTATCATTTCAAGACCAAGGACGGCCTGCTGCTGGAGATCTATCGCCGGCATTGCGGGCCGATGAACCATCGGCGGTTCGAGTTGCTGGAAGCCGCCCGGCGCGTGCGCGATTTGCAGGACCGGCTGGAGGCGATCGTGCGCGCCTATGTGGTGCCGGCCTTCACCTCGGGCAGCGATCTCGCCGGCGGAGGGGCGCGGTTCACGCGGCTGCGTGCGGTGATGTCCGCGGAAGGCAACGAAGTCGTGCGAAAGATCATCGCGCAGACCTTTGACGATACCAGCCACGCCTTCATCGATGCGATCCACGAAAGCCTGCCGCATATCCCGCGCGACGAGATCGTCTGGCGCGGGCATTTTCTCTTGGGAGCGCTGTACTACACGCTGGTGACGCCGGAGCGGGTGTCGCGCCTGTCGCGCGGCGGCGCCGATGGGAGCGACGCGGGCAATGCCATCGAGCAACTGGTGCGCGCGACTGTTGCCTCCATGCAGGCGCCGCCGCTCGATCAACCAGAACCCGCGAACAAGCGGGGACGTCATGTTCACGCCGACCATTCCCGGGCCTGATCCCGACACGAGGACTCCGAGGTTCGCCCTGCCGCCGCTGGCCTGCGACGCGCATTGCCATATCTTCGGGCCCGGCGCGAAATATCCGTACGCCGAGGGCCGGCCGTACACGCCGCCGGACGCGCCGCTGGAGGATTTTCGCGCGCTGCACGCCACGCTCGGCGTTGAGCGGGCGGTGATCGTCAATGCCAGCGTGCACGGCACCGACAACCGCGTCGCGCTTGATGCGATCGCGGCGAGCGGCGGCGCCTATCGGGCGGTGGCCAATATCGATGACGGGATCGGTGAGCGTGGCCTGCGTGAACTGCATGAGAGCGGCTTTCGCGGATGCCGCTTCAATTTCGTGCGCCACCTCGGCGGCGTGCCCGATATGCGCGTTTTCGAGCGGGTGATCGCCATGATCGCGCCGCTCGGCTGGCATGTCGATCTGCACTTCGATGCGATCGATCTGCCTGACTATGCCGACATGCTGGCAAAACTGCCGGTGCGCTACACCATCGATCACATGGGGCGGGTGAAGGCGGCGGATGGGCTCGATCAATTGCCGTTCAAGACGCTGATCGAACTGATGCAGCGCGATGAGAAATGCTGGGTGAAGGTTTGCGGCTGCGAGCGCGTATCGTCCGCCGGGCCGCCCTTTACCGACGCAGTGCCGTTCGCGCGGAAAATCGTCGAGACCGCGCCTGACCGGGTGATCTGGGGCACCGATTGGCCGCATCCCAATGTCAAGGTGATGCCGAACGACGGCGACCTTGTCGATCTCATTCCGCTGTTTGCGCCGGAGCCGGAGGTTCAGCAGAAGATACTCGTCGATAATCCGGCGCGGCTGTTCGAGTTCTGAACGAAGAAACGAAGGAGGAAGTCCCGGACATGAGTGACACGAAGAAAACGGGGCTGGTGGTCTCGGCCCATCCCGGCGATTTCGTCTGGCGCGCGGGCGGGGCGATCGCGCTGCATGCCAGGCGCGGCTATCGCGTCAAGATCGTGTGCCTCGCCTATGGCGAGCGCGGCGAGTCGCAATTTGCCTGGAAGCAGGCGGGCATGACGCTGGAGAAGGTGAAGGCCGGGCGCAAGGACGAGGCGGAGCGGGCAGCGAGCGCGCTCGGCGCCGAGATCGAGTTCTTCGATGCCGGCGATTATCCGCTGCGCCTGACGGAAGCGCATATGGAGCGGCTGACGGACATCTATCGCGAGCTCAATCCGAGCTTCGTGCTGACGCATTCGCTGGAAGATCCCTACAATGTCGATCATCCGGCGGCCGCGGCCTATGCGCAGGAAGCGCGCATCGTGGCGCAGGCGATGGGCTACAAGCCGCAGGCCGATTACAATTACAGCGCGCCGCCGGTGTTTCTATTCGAGCCGCACCAGCCGGAAATGTGCAACTTCAAGCCGCAGGTGATCCTCAACATCGACGAGGTCTGGGACGTCAAGCGCAAGACCTTCGAGATCCTCGCAGCGCAAAAGCACCTGTGGGCCTATTACGAACGCGTCGCGCTTCAGCGCGGCATGCAGGGCGGCCGCAACTCCGGCAAAGCCATG
Organism: Bradyrhizobium lablabi; assembly: GCF_018129385.1. Classification (GTDB taxonomy): domain Bacteria; phylum Pseudomonadota; class Alphaproteobacteria; order Rhizobiales; family Xanthobacteraceae; genus Bradyrhizobium; species Bradyrhizobium lablabi_C. The sequence goes on along the minus strand of NZ_JAFCLN010000004.1, from coordinate 34,910 downwards.
ACCTATGGCGAGGCCTATCAGCGGCTGTTCCCGATGGCAGTGGAGGAATTTTGATGAAGAACGTCGTTATCAGAAACATCAAGCGCACCGATGCCGAGCTGGTGAAGCGGCTCGGCGCGCTCGGCGTCGCCACCGCGCATGAGGCCTATGGCCGCCATGGCCTGATGAAGCCGTATCTGCGCCCGGTATGGGCCGGCGGCGAGGCGGCCGGCACCGCGGTGACGGTGCTGGCGCATCCCGGCGACAACTGGATGATCCATGTCGCGGTCGAGCAGTGCAAGCCGGGCGACATTCTGGTGGTCGGCTGTTCCGCCGACAACACCGACGGCATGTTCGGCGATCTGCTGGCGACGTCGCTGATGGCGCGCGGCGTCAGGGGCCTCGTGATCGATGCTGGCGTGCGCGATGCAAAATCGCTGCGCGAGATGGGCTTTCCGGTGTGGTCGAAGGCGATCTCGGCCAAGGGCACGGTCAAGGCAACGGTGGGATCGGTCAACGTGCCGGTCGTGTGCGCCGGCATCAACGTCATCCCCGGCGATGCCGTGGTGGCCGATGACGACGGCGTGGTGGTGATCCGTCGCAAGGATGCGGCCGATGTCGTCGCCAAAGGCGAGAAGCGTGCGGCCGACGAGGATGGCAAGCGAAAACAGCTCGCCGAGGGAAAGCTCGGCCTCGACATGTACAACATGCGCGAGGCGCTGGCGAAGGCCGGCCTTGTCTATGTCGACGAGCCGGAGGACGATTGAGGTGGCGATGCGGCTGCGGACGCTGCTCGGCGATCATCCGGGAACGGCGGCGCTGAAGAACGGCTCGATCAAATCCGATCTGATCGAGTTCGATTTCGCCAGCTACACGCCGGCCAACAAGGGTTTCAAGCCGATGGTCCGCGAGGCGGCGTTCGACGTCTCGGAGATGGCGATCGTCACCTACCTGATGGCGAAGAGTTTTGACAAGCCGATGGTGCTGCTGCCGCACGTGGTGATGGCACGGGGGCAGCATGGGCACGCGCTGTACAACGCGAAGAGGGGCAAGCTCGGGCCGCGCGATCTGAACGGCAAGCGCGTCGGCATTCGCTCCTTCACCACCACGACCGGTGCGTGGCTGCGCGGCATTTTGGCCAATGACTACGGCGTCGATCTCGATTCGATCGACTGGGTGACCTTTGAGAATGCCCATGTCGCCGAGTACAAGGACACGACCAAGCGGGCGCCTGCGGGCAAGCAGATCATCCAGATGCTGCTGGATGGCGAGCTTGATGCCGTGCTGGGCGAAAAGTCCGACCATGCGGACCTCAAGCCGTTGTTCGAGAATGTAGCCGCCGAAGAGAAAGCGTGGTCGACGCGGCGCAAGCTGATGCCGATCAACCACATGGTGGTGGTGAGCCGGACGCTGTGCGAGAAACATCCCGATGTCGTGCAGGAAGTGCAACGGATGCTGACGCAGGCGGCGGAGGGAGTGGCGAGCGCGCCGCGATTTACCGCCGATGAAATGCGCCGCTCGCTGGAAAAGATCATCGGCTATTCCACGCAGCAAAAGCTTATTCCGCGTGCCTATGCGGTCGATGAACTATTCGACGACGTGACGCGTGCGTTGATTTGAGGATGAAGTAATGCAGCCCGAACCCATCTACGATCTCGCCCATCTCGGCCATCTGGAATTGCTGACGCCGAAGCCGGAAGAGAGCGAAAAATTCTTCGTCGACGTGATGGGCATGACGGTGTCCGGCCGCAAGGGCGACTCGGTTTACCTGCGCGGCTGGGATGATTACGAGCGCTATTCGCTGAAACTGACGGCTTCAAAGACATCGGGCATGGAGCATATGGCGTTGCGAGCGCGCAGCCCGCAGGCGCTGGAGCGGCGGGCCGCCGCGCTGAAGGGCTCGGGCTACGACATCGGCTGGACCGATGGCGACATGGGGCAGGGGCCGGCGTTCCGCTGCCGCGATCCCGACGGTCATATCGTCGAACTCTACTATGAGACGGAATGGTATCAGGCGCCGCCGGAGCTAAAACCCGCGCTGAAGAACCAGGCGCAGCGCTTTCCGGCGCGCGGCGTCAATGTGCGAAGGCTCGATCACCTCAATTGCCTTGCGGTCGACATCAGGGCGAACCGGCTGTTCTTCGAAAACTATCTCGGCTTGCGCACCACCGAGCAGATCGTGCTCAACGACGGCACGGAAGCGGCGATGTGGATGACGATGTCGAACAAGAGTTATGACTTCGCCTACACGCGCGACCACTACGGCAAATCAGGCCGCTTCCATCACGTCACCTACGCGCTCGACAGCCGCGAGGAAATTTTGCGCGCCGCCGATATCTTTCTGGAGAACGGCGTCTACATCGAAACCGGTCCGCACAAGCATGCGATCCAGCAGACCTTCTTCCTCTATGTCTGGGAGCCCGGCGGCAACCGCGTCGAAGTCGCCAATGCCGGCGCTCGGCTGATCCTTGCGCCGGACTGGAAGCCGATCGTCTGGACCGAGGAGGAGCGCAAGAAGGGGCAGGCGTGGGGGCTGAAGACGATCGAGTCGTTTCACACCCATGGCACGCCGCCGGTGGAGGGGTGAGGGCGGCAATCATCAGCCTCAAATCGGGCTGGCAGCCTGTCATCAATACATCTATAAATTGTCTATATTGCTTTTGATTGTATTTTCGATTGAGGGGGCGGGCCATGGGAACGATGCCATTTGTCGCGGTGATCGGGGGAATGTGGAATATCACCGATCGAAACGAGCAGGCGAAAGCCAAGCAAACCGCCAACATGATCGGGGAAGAGCTTGCAAAGGCGGGCTTCGGCCTGGTGGTTTATTTTTCCAACGATGCATCGCTCGAACCGCATGTCGTTTCCGGCTACGTACCCGCGCTAGCCAAGGATGCTGGCGAGATACGGGTGCGCTATGCGCAATCCCAGCGAAACCAGGTGAAGTTTGCCGAGGAGGGCATCCGGAAGGATGTGTTCAAGCCCCAACTGTTTCCGGACGACGATTGGGAAGCGCCCTTCTACGGATCGCTGGCCGAGGAGAATGGCGTCGATGCGGTGCTGTTGCTGAGCGGAGCCAAATCGACGCTCATTGCGGGCCAGATAGCGGTCGGCCGAAAGCTTCCCGTGCTGGCGGTGGATACGTTTGGCGGCTCTGCCGAGAAAATATGGCGCCAGCTCTCCCAGGCCTCGCCGGACAGAAGGCTGCCCTCGTGGGGTGATCGCCCGGCCTCTGAATTCGTCGCGACCCTGAAGGCAAAATGCGCAGCGGCGGCCGCGCAGAACGCAGCGTTGCGCAACCGTGAGGCGGATTTGATCGAGCGCGAAAGAAAGCTGACCGCTCAAAACGCGCAGATCCGCAAGATCTTCTATTCGGCCGGCGCATTTCTCGCTCTTCTGCTGGCTGCGATCTTCGGCATGGCTTACCCGCCGAGTGGCGCGGCCTATCCGGTCGTGATGGGAGCAGGTCTCATCGCGGCCGGCGCGACCGGCGCCCTGGTGCGTGCTCTGCTGGGCAAGGAAGCTGAAATTGATCCAAGAATGTCACTCTTGTTGGGTGCCATTGCCGGTTTTGTCGTGGGCCTGGCCTATTTGATTCCGCAGTGGATCGGCGCGCCCGGCGTCCTCGACCCCAAGGCAACCGTTGTCTCCGCAACCGACAAAATTCAGTTTGTATCGGCGGTTCTCATCGCGATTTCCGCCGGCGTTGGATTCGATACCGTCTTCTCCCGACTCCAGAAGCAGTCTGAAGGACTCGCCATCGGACCCGGCAAGACACCTTAGATCGGATAGTGCTGCGGTCCGGTCTCGATCGTGATCCAGCGCAGCTCGGTGAACTCCGCGATTCCCGCCTTGCCGCCGAAGCGGCCGTAGCCGGAGGCCTTGGCGCCGCCGAAGGGCATCTGTGCTTCGTCGTGCACGGTCGGACCGTTGACGTGACAGATGCCGGACTCGATGCGCTTCGCCACATCGAACGCGCGGGCGATGTCGCGGCCGAACACGGCGGCGGAGAGGCCGTATTCGGTGTCGTTGGCGACGCGGACGGCTTCGTCGACGCCATTGACACGGACGACGCAGACGACGGGTCCGAAGGACTCCTCGCCATAGATGCGCATGGAGGAGTTGACGCGATCGATCACGGCGGCCGACATCAGGGTACCTTCGCTGCGGCCGCCGGCGACGACCTTGCCGCCCTTGCCGACGGCATCCGAGATCAGCGACTGGATGCGGGTGGCGGCGTCGGCGCCGATCAGCGAACCCAGCGGCGTGTTGCCCTTGCGCGGATCGCCGGCGATCAGCGAGCCGGCCTTGGTGGCGAGCTTGGCCACGAAAGCGTCCGCGATCCTTTCGTCGACGACGATGCGCTCGGTCGACATGCAGATCTGGCCCTGGTTCATGAAGGCGCCGAAACCGGCGGCGGCCACTGCGGCATCAATATCGGCGTCGTCCAGCACCACCATCGGCGCCTTGCCGCCGAGCTCGAGCAGCGCGGGCTTGAGATATTTCGCGGCGACCTGCGCGATGATGCGGCCGACGCGGGTCGAGCCGGTGAAGTTGATGCGGCGCACGGCGGGATGGGCGATCAGGGTCTCGATCAGTTCGGGCGCGTCTTCCGGCGCGTTGGTGATGACGTTGAGCACGCCGGGCGGCAGGCCGGCCTCGCGCAGGCATTCGGCGATCAGGCGGTGGGTGCCGGGACAGATCTCCGAGGCTTTCAGGATGACGGTGTTGCCGCAGGCGAGCGGCAGCGCCACGGCGCGCACGCCGAGGATGACGGGCGCATTCCACGGCGCCATGCTCAGCACTACGCCGGCGGGCTGGCGCAGCGCCATCGCGATGCAGCCCGGCTTGTCGGAGGGGATGACTTCGCCCGAGATTTGCGTCGTCATCGAAGCGGCCTCGCGCAGCATGCCGGAAGCGAGGTGGACGTTGAAGCCGGCCCAGCCGGCGGTGGCGCCGGTTTCGGCCGCCATCAGTTCGGTGAACTGCTTTGCCTTTGAGGCCAGAATGTCGGCGGCCTTCAACAGGATGGCGCGGCGTGCGTTCGGGCCGGTGGCGGACCAGGCGGGGAAAGCGGCTGCCGCGGAATCTGCGGCGCGCTTGGCGTCGGCGATTTGCGCGGCGGCCGCGCGGCTCGCGATATCGCCGGTGACAGGATTGAGGCGGTCGAAGGTGGCGCCATTGGCGGCGGGGGCGTCGCGGTCTTCGAGCAGGAGAGCGATTTCGTGCATGGCGTTTCCTTCCGTCAAGTTTGGGCGGGTTCGCCGCCGAGATAGGCCCGCAGGATCGCGGGTTTTGTCTTCAGATTTTCCGCGCTGTCGTGATCGACGATGCTGCCGTTTTCAAGGACATAGCCGCGGTCGGCGATGGCAAGACTTTCCTGCGCGTTCTGTTCGACCAGCAACAGGCCGACGCCGGCCTCGCGCACCCGGCGGAGCGTGGCGAACAGTTCGTGCACCATGATCGGCGACAGGCCGAGCGAGGGCTCGTCGAGCAGGAGGATATCCGGGTTCGACATCAGCGCCCGGCCGATTGCCAGCATCTGCTGCTCGCCGCCGCTCATGGTGCGCGCAATCTGAGCGGAACGCTCGCGCAACCGCGGGAACAGGGTCAGGACCTTTTCACGCCTGATATCCTCGCCGTCGCGGGCCCGCTTCGGGTTGGCGCCGAGCAGGAGGTTTTCCTTCACGGTGAGGTCGCCGAAGATGCCACGGCCCTCGGGCACCAGCGCCAGTCCGCGCTCGACGATCTCGTGTGCGGGCAGGGATGAAAGGTCATGCGTGCCGAGCGAGACCTGCTTGCCCGGCAATGTCTTCACCACACCGGCGATGGCCTTTAGCAGCGAGGACTTGCCGGCGCCGTTGGCGCCGAGGATCGTGACGATTTCGCCTTGTGCGATCTCGACCGCGACCTTGTCGAGCGCGCGGTGCTGGCCATAGGCCACGCTGAGATTTGCGACCTTAAGCATCGGCGGCCACCCCGCCGAGATAGGCCTTGACGACGGCCGCATCGGACAGCACGTCCGTCGTAGTGCCTTCCGCGATCTTGCGGCCGCTGCTCATGACGACGCAGCGGTCGCACAGGGCGCGCACCGCGGCCATCACATGCTCGACGAGGATGATGGTGGCGCCGTCATTCCTGAGCGAGCGGATCAGATCGATGCCGATGCCGAGCTCCGACGGATTGAGGCCGGCCAGCCATTCGTCGAGTAGCAGCAAAGCGGGCTTTGACGCCAGCGCGCGGGCGAGCTCCAGCCGCTTGCGGTCGATATAGGTGAGGTCGGCCGCGGGCCGCAGGTCGTGTCCGCCAAGGCCAACGCGATCGAGCAAGTGATCGATGCGCGCCGATGTGTCGGCGGCCGAGAGATGCGGGCGATGGAAGGCGATGCCGGCCTCGACGTTCTCGCGGCAGTTCATGCCGTCGAGCACGCGCACGAGCTGGAAGGTGCGGGCGAGGCCGAGGCGGGCGATGCGGTAGGAGGGCAGGCCGGCGATGTCCTGACCGTTGAGGCGGATCGTCCCGGCATCGGGGCGCAGCACGCCGGACATCAGGTTGAGCGCGGTGGTCTTGCCGGAGCCGTTCGGGCCGAGCAGGCCAAGGATTTCGCCGCGCTCGACGGAAAAACCGAGATCGTTGACGGCGACGAGACCGCCGAAGGCACGCTTCAGGCCGTTGACCGCGATGACCGGCTGGAGCGTGTTGCTCATGTCGCGGCCTCGCTGAGGCGCGGCCGGGAAAATTTTGTGCGCGCCGTTTCGATCAGGCCGGCGACGCCGCGCGGCAGCAGGTAGACGATCAAGAGGAAGATGCAGCCGAGGATAATCGTAAACGTGTTGGGAAAACGGGCGCTCAGCACCTCGAACAGCAGCGTCAGCGGCACGGCGCCAAGCACGGGACCCCAGAGCCGGTCGGCGCCGCCGAGCAGCGCCATGATCAGCACTTGGAACGAGATCATCGAATTGAAGGCGATCGACGGCTCGATATAGGTCCAGCGCGGCGCCATGATTGCGCCGACCACGCTCATGACGGTGGCGCTGATGGTGAACAGCAGCACCTTCACGATCGTGGTGTTGATGCCGCAATGGGTGGCGACGGTCTCGTCCTGGCCGATGATGCGGAGCGCAAAGCCGATGCGCGAGCGCGCAATCAGCCAGCCGACCACGAAGACGGCGACGGCCAGCGCCAGCAATTGCCAGTAGATGTGGACTTGCGTGATATCGACGAAGACGTAGCGGCCGAGCACGCGCGACTTGTTGACCTCGAACCAGACCACGAGCTGGCGCACCAATTCGGCAAGGCCGAAGGTGAAGATGACGAAATAGACGCCGCTCAGGCGGAGCGTGGAAAGCCCGACGATCGCGGCAAGGATCGCACCGAGGCCCGCCGCAATCAGCAGCACCAGCGGCCATGGCAAGACTTCGCCAAGCACGGCGACGGTATAGGCGCCGACGCCGAAGAAGGCGGTGGTGGCGAGCGAGACGTAGCGCGTTGGGCCGGAGAACAGACCCCAGGCGGTGGCGAGCACGGTGTACTGCAAGAGGCTGATGGCGAGCGCGAGGTAATAGGCATTCACGAAGCGCGGTACGGCTGCCAGAGCCGCAATTGCGGCCAGCGCGATAATGCCAAGGAGAAGGTTGCGCGCAGTCATCGTGCGGCCCTTCCGAACAGGCCGGCGGGTTTGATCAGGAGCACCGCGAGGAACAGCGCAAAATTTACCGCGAGCGTGAGGCCGGGATCGACCAGGGTGGCAACGAGCGACTCGCTGAGACCGAGCGCCAATCCGGCGATCAGGCAGCCCAGAATGTTGCCGACGCCGCCCATGACGACGATGATCAGCGCCTTCATGGTGAAGACGACGCCGGACGAGGCGTTGAAGGTGAGGAAGGTGCTGACGAGAACGCCGGCGGCCGCAACCAGCGCGCCGCCGAGCGCGAAGGTCAGTGCGGAGATGCGCGGCACGTCGATGGCGACGAGCTGCGCGGCGGAGGGATCGACGGCGACGGCGCGGATGGCGGTGCCGATCCGCGTCTTGGTCAGCGCCAGATACAGCATGGCACCGAGCAGCACCGCCACCGCCAGTGCGGCAAGTCGGTTGGCGGCAATCGTGGTGCCCAGCAGCTCAACCGGGAAAGCGAGGAAGGAGTAGCTGTGATAGGCACCGCCGAACATCGACAGCATCGCGCCCTGGATGATGAAGGTGAGGCCGAAGGTCGCCAGAATGCTGTCGACCTCGAGCGCGTCGCGGTTCCTGGCGCGGTTCACCAGCGGGGTGAGCAGCACGCGGTAGACGATGAAGCTTGCGACGAAGGCGAGGGGGACGACGAACGCCAATCCCAGGAATGGGCTGAGCGCCCAGCCCGTGAACAGCCAGTAGGATGCAAAGGCGGCGGCGATCAGGAACTCGCCATAGGACAGGTTCATGATCCGCGCCACGCCGTATTGGAGCGTCAGCCCCATCGCCGTCAGCGCGTACATGCCGCCCAGCATCAAGCCGGCCAGGATGGCGTTCGTCATGGGTTTAGACCGGTTGGGCGGGGCATACGACGGGGGGTCTGTCTCATTAAATGGAAGTCTTGAAGGCGAACTCTGCACCTATCCGACAGAGGGGCCGGGCGATCGCATCTGGGTTCGCGGGAGCGTAGCGGCTTGCTCGCTTCGCCTCTGCCGCTTGCGGGGGAGGCCGACGCGTTCAAAGAGCGCGGCGGGTGGGGGCTCTCTCCACGCAGGGAATCCCGATGCGGAGACACCCCCACCCCGACCCTCCCCCGCGAAGAGCGGGAGAGGGGGCACACTGCCGCTCCCCTACGGCGCAACCCAGGCCGGCTTCGGCGTGATCACCGCACGCACGCCTTCATTGCCGGTGGGCGCGACGCCATAGAACTCGCCGCCCTGCCACTGGCCGACCCACCAGTATTTGGTCGGCATGTTATTCTCGAGCTTCACCTTGCCGATCACGGTGTCGAACGTGCCGGTCTGCAATTCCTTGATGACGGCGGGGCGATCGACCTTGCCGACTTTCTCGATGGCCTGCTGGAGCATCTGCAAGGAGGCGTAGGTGACGGCGCTGGCCCAGCGGTCGGGCTCGGCGCCGTTGGCGGCGGAGGCCTTGTGTCTGGCGAGATAATCCTTGATCGCCGGGCTATCGCCGTTCCAGCCGCCGATGCCCATCACGCCTTCGGCGTTCTTGCCGAATTTGGCGCGGAACAGCGGAAACGCCGTGCCGACGCCGGTGTAGAAGACTTTTGGATTGAGGCCGGCGATGCGCGCCTGTTCGGTAATGGCGAGCGTATCCGGTGGATAGGAGAAGGCGATGAAGGTATCAGGATTGAGCGCCTTCACCTCGTTGATGATGGGCGAGAGATCCTGCGTGCCGATCGGATAGGTCTTGTCGTACGCGAGCTTGAACTTGGCGTCGGTCAGCGCCTTGCGGCCGGCGGCGGAGAGATCGATGCCAAAGCCGTCGGCGATCGACACCATCGCGACGGTGTCGCCGATCTTCTTTTCGCTGCGCAGTTTGGTGAGCAACTCCACCAGCGTCTTGGCGGCGTCGGCGCTGGTGCCGAGCAACCAAAAACTGTTCGGCCAGCGCTTTGCCAGTTCCGGCGCGCGGTCGGTGACAGCGGTGGCGGCGAGGTGCGGATAGCCTTCCTTGTTCAGGGTCGGGCCAACCGCGAGGTTGAGGCCGGTGCCCCAGGGCGGCAGGATGAAATCGACCTTGTCCTGGTTGATCAGGCGTTCGATCGCGCGCACGGCTTCTTCCGCATTCGAACGGTCGTCGTACTGGACCACCTCGATCGGCACGCGCTTGTCGCCAAGCTTGATGCCGCCGGCGGCGTTCACTTCCTTTACCCACAGTTCGTAATTCGGAATGGTCGTGACCGCGGCGCCGCCGGTGTTCGGGCCGGTCTTCGAGATGGCGTAGCCGATCTTGATCGACGTCTGCGCGCTGGCTGTTGCAACCAGCCCGAGTGTCGCGGCGCCGGCGGTCAGCCAGAGCGCGGCGCGCCGCGTGATGCTTTTCCTCATGGTCTCTCCCTCCCCAAAGATGCGTTGATGCGGCGCCGTTTGCGGCGCTCGTGATCGCGCTGACGTTAAGAGCGGAGAGAAGCGGTTTGGAATTGGACGAAGCCGGAGAAAGATTGTACGTTTCTGGCAAATAAGCCCGCCGATGGGCGGCGGATTGTCTCAGGGGGAAGCGTTGCTGACGTCGGCGGGGCTGAACGGATTGCCGGTGGGGGTGGCGCTGGCGGTGCGCGCCGAGCCGTTTTCGGCCGCGCTGGCGAAGCGCTCCTGGGTTGTCCGGCAGAAGGGCGAGAAGCGGGCGCATCTTTTGCTGTTGCAGTCCGACCGCGGCACCGCGTCATGGCAGGGGACGAGCGTTGCGCTGGGCGCGCCTGCGCTGCTGTGGCTGCCGAACAATCTCGATGCGTCGCTCGACGTCGGCGCCGGGGCCGACGGATTTTTGCTGTCGATCGACGACGACTTTCTGATCAAGAGCATCGCCGCTTGCCCGGAAGCGCTGCACCTGCGCCGCGCCACCGACCGCGCCACGCTGATCGACGGCGAAGCACTGGCGGCGCATGTGCATGACATCGCGCAATCCTGCCGCGCCATTGCGAAAGAGCTGCGCACGCCCGGCTTCGGCGGCGGCGCTGTTATCGCTTCGCACCTCCTGCTGCTCTGCCTGCACCTGTCGCGGCTCGGTGCGGCGCATGATGCGCCGGACGAGTCGGCGCGCGGCGGCGGCAAGGCGCTGGTCGGCAATTTTTTGCAGATGATCGAACTGCATTACCGCGACGGCTGGCCGGTGGCGCGCTACGCCAAAATCCTCGGCGTCACCTCCGACAAGCTGCACGCCCATTGCCGCCGCGAGAAGGGCGCGAGCCCCCGCGCGCTGATCCATGATCGGCTGGTGCGCGAAGCCTGCGTGCGCTTGCAACAGCTCGATCTTCCGGTCGAGCAGATCGGCTACGGCTTGGGCTTTCGCGATCCGGCCTACTTCAACCGCTTCTTCCGAAAATATCGCGGCGCATCGCCGGGCTCGTACCGGCGGCAGATCAGGCTGGAGCATGCGCGGAGCGGGCCGTCATATGCGGCGTGGCCATAAGGGCATCCGCAGGCAGCACCAGCCCGCACGGCGACTTCAATCGTCTTTTTGTTATTCAGTTCACACACGCTGAAGGCGAGCTACCGTATAGTCCATCGACATCGCAAACGTTGGCGTGCCAGGGTTCGACGGGCGGGGAGGGAATGATGCCGCGCATTTTGGTGAAGGCCGCGCCGGGCCTTGCTGTTTCGCGCCTCAGCTTCGGCGCAGCGCCGGTGCCGTTCACCGCCACTCGCCTGTTCGAGAGCATCGGTGTGCAGCCGGCGCCTGGCGCTGTAGCCCCTGATGTCTGGCACGTGCTGACTCCGCCACCCGGATTTGCGGAAGCGAGCGGCTGGGACATCTGCCACGCGCTGATGCAGCAGGGTTTTGGCGTGGCCGGCGCGCCCGCGCCCGCTTTCGCCGAACCGGACATCGAGCAGAGATGGATTACCGGGAAGTCGGCCGAGGGCGGCCAGTCCCTGGTGCAGTCATGCGAGGCGGCTGACCAGCAGGATCCGGATTTTCCGCGCGACAATGACAATTATTGGTTCCGTGCGGCGTCCCATTCGCAGTTCGATGATGCCATCGCCGCGATCGGCGGGCCTGACGTGGGGTCCAGGGTCCGCATTGCGCATTTCGACACCGGCTATGATCCGACCCATAGGACCTTGCCGAAGCGATTGCGGCGCGATATCGCGCGCAATTTTGCCGGTGGCAATCCGAACGACGCCAGCGACCAGAGCAGCGGGCTTCTCACCAATCTCGGCCACGGCACCGGCACGCTCAGCATCCTCGCCGGCACGGCCTTGCCGGAGCAGTCACCGGTACTCGGCGGCGCACCGTTCGCGGAAATCGTGCCGGTGCGGGTCGCCGACCGCGTCGTGCTGTTCAGCAACAGCGCGATCGCGCAGGCGTTCGACTACGTGCACAAGCTCAATGTTGCGGGCACCAATCGCGTCGACATCATCACCATGAGCATGGGGGGCCTCGCCTCGCAGGCCTGGGCGGATGCGGTGAACGCGCTGTACGAGCAGGGCGTCTTCATCGTCACCGCGGCCGGCAACAATTTTGGCAATTTGCCGACCCGCAACATCGTGTATCCCGCGCGGTTTGGCCGCGTGGTCGCCGCCTGCGGTGTGATGGCGAACGGCAAACCCTACGCTGATCTCGGCATCCGCCTGATGGCCGGCAACTACGGACCCGACAGCAAGATGGGCACCGCAGTTGCCGCGCCGACCCCGAATGTGCCGTGGGCGCGGCTCGGGTGTGGCGGCATCGTCGACTTCGACGGTGCGGGAACGTCGGCGGCGACGCCGCAGGTCGCGGCCGCCGCGGCGATCTGGCTGCAAAAGAACCGGGCGGCGGTCGATGCCTATCCGCAAGGCTGGATGAAGGTGGAAGCGATCCGTGACGCGCTGTTCGAAAGTGCCAAGACCAACCAACAGGAAGTCAAACGCCTTGGGCACGGCGAACTGCGCGCCAATCAGGCGCTCGCGCGGGCGCCAGCCGCGGCGGCAGCGCTGCGCCAGACCGCGCGCGATACGGCTTCCTTCGCATTGCTGCGCACCTTGACGGGGCTTGGCCTCCAGGCAGCACCCGACGTTCAATTGCGGATGCTGGAGCTGGAGGCGCTGCAACTCTCGCAAAGCGCCGCGATCGAAAGCGTCATGCCGGAAGACCCCGCGGCCGCATCGCCCGCCGATCTCCGCCGTGTCGCCGAGGCGCTGGCCGACGATCCGCGGGCTTCAAAAGCGCTGCGGGACGCCCTGGCCGGCGTAAGCGCGCATGACAAGGTTACCGTCGCGTCGCCCCCGATACCGGGTTCGAACTCGCTCGATCAGTTGCACCTCACTCACGCCACCAATCCGAAACCACGCGAGCCGGTATACCGACCATTGCGCGTGTACGCCTACGATCCATCGATCGGCGCGCGCCTCGAGACGGTCGACATCAATGAAGCTGTGCTGAATGTCCGCTGGGAGGAAAAGCTCGGGCCGGGCCCGGTCGGTGAATATATCGAGGTGATCGATGTCGACCCGGCGAGCCAGTGCTGTTACGCCCCGGTCGACCTCAACCATCAGCATATCCTTGCCCGGTCGGGAATTTCGCCGTCCGAGGCGAACCCGCAGTTCCATCAGCAGATGGTCTATGCGGTTGCCATGAAGACGATAGACCATTTCGAAAAGGCGCTCGGGCGTGTCGCACTCTGGGCGCCACACGCGACCCAGACCGGCGGAACGTGGAAAACTGAATTCATACGGCGGCTGCGGATTTATCCGCACGCGTTGCGCACCAGGAACGCCTATTACAGTCCCGAACGCAAGGCCCTGCTGCTGGGCTATTTCACGGCCTCGAATGTCACTTCGGGGACGATGTTCCCTGGGGGTGTCATTTTCACCGCTCTGTCGCACGACATCGTGGCGCATGAAACGACGCACGCTTTGCTGCACGGGCTGCATCGGAGATCGATTGAGCCGACCAATCCGGATGTCCTGGCCTTTCACGAGGCATTTGCGGACATCGTCGCGCTGTTTCAGCATTTCACCATGCCCGAAGCCTTAAGGCACCAGATCAGGACCACGAGAGGCGATCTCGAGAAGCAAAACCTGCTGGGACAGCTTGCCCCGCAGTTTGGCGAGGCCACCGATCGATACGGTGCGCTGCGGGATTATATCGGCAAGGTCGTGGTGGAAGAGGCCAGCGAGAAGGGGCGCTGGACCCCCAACCAGCCGAGCCGCACCGACTATGAGAAGGCAACCGAGCCGCATGATCGCGGCGCCGTGCTGGTGACGGCCGTGTTCAACGCCTTCCTGCAAATCTACAAGCGGCGCAAGGCGGACTTGTTGCGGCTTGCGACCGGCGGCGGTGGAAAACTCCCGGACGACGAGGAGATCTCCGCGGATCTCGTCAATCGACTGGCGGACGAAGCGAGCAAGATTGCCGGCCACGTTCTCGATATGTGTATTCGAGCGCTTGATTATTGTCCGCCGGTCGATCTTACGTTCGGCGAATATGTTCGTGCGCTGATTACGGCCGATGCCGACCTCGTGCCTGTTGACAAGCACGCCTATCGGATTGCTTTCATCGAGGCGTTCCGCGACCGCGGTATCTATCCCAAGGACGTGAAAAGCCTCTCACCGGACAGTCTGCTCTGGGAGCCTCCGCCGTCACCGCTTGACGCCGCCAAGCTTGCGCAAATTCTCAATCGGCTTTCGCTCAAGTGGGACCGCCGCGTCGAGCGCAGGAAGGCGTTCGAGGATTCCCGGAAGAACGCAGCGCAGTTCCAGCGCTGGCTGATGAATCCCGGCCTTGTAACGGACGAGGAGATCGGCAATCTCGGTCTCAAGCGCATCAACGCGCCGCAGCCCCATACGGTTGACGGCGTCGACGGAGAGCTGCGTGTCATTGAAGTCCATTCAATCCGGCCGGCACGGCGCGTCGGGCCGGAAGGCAACATCCAATCCGATATCGTGATCGAGATCACCCAGACCTTCCGGCCGAAGGCCAGTCCCAACATGAGAATCCGGAGCGGAAGCACCCTCTTGATCGACGCTGCGACCTTCAAGATACGCTACCTCATTCGCAAGAAACTCAGGATCGGCGAGCAGGTACGCTCACAGCTGCTCGGCGCCGCGGGCGATGAAGATTACGGGTTGCTTGCCAACTATTTCGACGACAAGGACGGTGTTCGTCGCGAGACGTTTGCATTCGTGCACGGCGCGCACAGGTAAAGGAGGCGTCATTGGCGAAGAAGTCGACGAAGAAGCCGGTGGCCCCGTCGGCGCGTCCGGCAAACCGCAAAGCATCCGCACGGCCGGCGCGATCGCGATCGGCCGTTTCATATCAGGCGCGGGTCAGGATGTACCGGCAGGGCTTGGGCGATTGCTTCCTGATCACGCTGCCGCGCAACGACGGCGGCAGCCGGCCGTTTTACGTCATGATCGATTGCGGCGTCGTATTGGGAACGCCGGATCCCGGCCCGGTCATGACACGGGTGATGGACGATATCGTCGAAACCACAGGGGGCGAGATCGATATTCTGATCGCAACGCACGAGCATTGGGACCATCTCTCCGGATTTGTGCAGGCGCGGCAATCGTTCGACAGATTGAAGGTCGGGCAAGTCTGGCTCGCCTGGACCGAGGATGATCGCGACGACCTGACTCAGAAGATAAAAAAGGAAAAAGGGCTGGCGCTCTCGGCGCTACGCATGGGATTAAGCCAGATGCAACTGGCGGGGGACGCCGGCGGTGCCGACGAACTCGGTGGAATCCTGGAATTCTTCGGGGCGGCCAGAGGCCCGACGACTAGCGATGCGCTGAAGGCCGTCCGGGAAAAGGTAAGCTCATCCAGGTTGCGTTACTGCCGGCCGACCGATGCCCCGGTCATCCCCGCGGGCACAAGTGCGCGCTTCTATGTGCTTGGACCTCCCCATGACGAGAAGATGCTGCGCAAGATCAACCCTTCCACCCGGGACAAGGAGACTTACCTGGCGCTCGCCGGTTTTCAGCTGTTCATGGATGGCGCGGGATCGGCGCTTGTCGATGGCGACAGCGGTCGTCCGTTTGACCGGCAGTACGAAATTCCGTTCGCCTATGCGCAGGCGGCGCCCGAAATGAAGTTCTTCAGAGATCACTACTGGCGGCCCGATGATGCACCGGCCGTCCATGCTCAGGCGATGCCTGAAGCAGAGTCTGCTCGTGAAGACCACCGACGGCCCGACGATGCATCCGCCGACCATGCTCAGGCGACGCCTGAAACGGAGTCCGTTCGGGACGACGACCAGCAGCCCGACGACACATCCGCCGGCAAATGGCGGCGGATCGATACCGATTGGCTGGGAGGCGCGGCCGAACTGGCCTTGCAACTCGACAGCCTGACCAACAACACCAGTCTCGTCATCGCGATCGAATTGCCGGACGGCGATGTGCTGTTGTTCGCCGCCGACGCGCAGGTCGGCAACTGGCTATCCTGGCAGGATCTGAAGTGGACGATGGACGGCAAGGCGGTCACCGGTCCGGACCTGCTGAAGAATGCGATCTTCTACAAGGTCGGTCACCATGGCAGCCATAACGCGACGCTGCGCGCGAAGGGCCTGGAGCAGATGGAGCGGCTGCGCGTTGCCATGCTCCCGGTCGACCGGGCGATGGCGGTCAAGAAGCATTGGAACAAGATGCCGCAGGAAGAACTGACCGAGGCGCTCGATAAGCAGGCCAAGGACGGCGTCTTGCGTGTCGACCGGCCGAAGCCGGCGGCCATGCAGAACGTCGTCGAGGAGAAGCTGTTCTTTGAAGTGACGTTCTGACGGAAGTGGCTGGGGAACCTGGATTCGAACCAAGACAAACAGAGTCAGAGTCTGTTGTGCTACCGTTACACCATTCCCCAATGGATTTGCCAATGTAATCAATAGCTTGTTCGGCTATTTGGGCAAATCGCTTGCGGCGGGATTTGGCAAAATCACCGCGTCAGTGCTGCGCCGTTCTACTCGGTTGGTGCGGCCTTTGGCAAGCACGGAAGGAGGGGATTTGGGTGGTCGCGCCGCAATCCAGAGTCCGCTCTGGATTGCTTCGCTTCGCTCGCAATGACGGGGGAGAGCCGAGGCTCGCTCACTTGATCTTGTCATACGCCGCGGCGAAATCCGTCAGCGGCATCGGGATGGTGAGGGTTTCCTTGGCGAGATTCTGGAACGACAGTTTCAACTGCTTGCCCGAACGCAGCGCCGTGAGCAGGTCCGGCGTGATCGGCGCGTTGGCGTAGCAGCCGCGTTGCTCGCAGGTCTGGATCACCAGATCGACCGCCTTGCCGTCATCGACCTGCGCCTTGGCGCCGGCGGGCAGGTTGAGGCCCAGCGGCAACTGGATCAGCGCAATGGGTGCACGGGTGTCGGGCGCGATGCGGACATTGACCACGACGACGGCCTGGCCGGTTTTGGCCAGCACGGCCGATGCCTCCATCATGCATTCCAGGGGCGCATCGCGGCTGGCGCTGCCGCAGCGCGCGATCCAGCCGGTCTGTGTTGCGGGCGCGGCCTCCGCTTGCGCCGGCGGCGCGGCCGGCGCGGGCGGCGGTGCCGGGGCTTGCGCCGCTTTCGGAGCAGCAACGGGAGCCTTTGCCTTTGGCGCGGGAGCCGGTGGCTGTTGTGCCTGCGCGGCGCCGGTCATGGCGAAGGCAGCGGCGGCAACGATCGACAATATGACGGTTTTTCTCACTGACGCAGCTCCCCGCTACACAGCCTTCGGATGTGATGCGGCGGCGCGAAAGTCAAGTCACTCGGCGGCCTCCTTGACCGCGCGGTCGTCGGAATGCTCGTCGTCGGCGTTCACGGAGCGTCCCCAGCCGCTGAGCCAGTTGGAGAGCCGGTCGAGATAGAGATAGACCACGGGCGTCGTGAACAGCGTGAGCGCCTGGCTGACGATGAGGCCGCCGACCATGGCATAGCCGAGCGGCTGGCGAATTTCCGAGCCGGTGCCGGTTCCCAGCATCAAGGGCACGCCGCCGAGCAGCGCCGCCATCGTCGTCATCATGATCGGACGGAAGCGGAGCAGGGCGGCCTGACGGATCGCCTGCACGGGCTCCATATGCTCGTCGCGCTCGGCCGCGATCGCGAAATCGACCATCATGATGCCGTTCTTCTTGACGATGCCGATCAAGAGAATGATGCCGATCAGCGCGATCAGGCTGAAGTCGAATCCGAACATCATCAAAATCGCGAGCGCGCCGACGCCGGCCGACGGTAGCGTCGACAGGATGGTGATCGGGTGGATGTAGCTCTCGTAGAGAATGCCGAGGATCAGATAGACCACGACGAGCGCGGCGAGGATCAGCAGCGGCACCGTGCCGAGCGATTGCTGGAACGCCTGCGCGGTGCCCTGGAAGCTGGAAGCGAGGGTAGGCGGCGCGCCGAGCTCCACCATCGCCTTCTGAACGGCATCGGTCGCCTGACCGAGCGCGGTGCCCTGCGCAAGGTTGAAGCTGATCGTGATCGCGGGGAACTGGCCCTGGTGGCTGATCGAAAGCGGCCGCACCGGCACGCTGGTCCATGTCGCGAAGGCCGACAGCGGCACCTGATCGCCCGTGGCCGGTGACTTCACATAGATCTTGCTCAGCGTATCGATGCTGGCCTGCATCTCCGGCAGCACTTCCAGGATCACGTGATAGCTGTTGAGCTGGGTGAAGTATTGCGTCACCTGGCGCTGGCCGAACGCGTCATACAGCGTGTCGTCGATCATTTGCGGCTGGATGCCGTAACGCGAAGCGGTGTCGCGGTTGATCTTCAGCTCCAGCGTGGTGCCGTTGGTCTGCTGGTCGGTGGCGACGTCGCGCAGCTCGGGCAGGGTCTGCATCCTGGCGAGGATTTTTGGCGCCCATTCGTTCAGCTCGGCGAGATTGGCGTCCTGTAGCGTGAACTCGAACTGGGTGCGGGTCGGCCGGCCGCCGAGCCGCACGTCCTGCGCCGCCTGCATGAAGAGCCGCGCGCCCTCGACCTTCTCGAGCTTCGGCCGCAAACGGGCGATGATCTGCTGCGCGCTGGCGGAGCGTTCGTCGCGCGGTTTCAGCGTGATGTACATGTTGCCGTTGTTGCCGGCACGGCCGCTGCCGCCCACGTTCATGGCGACGGTGGCGACATCGGGATCGGCCTGCACGATCTTGCCGAGTGCTTCCTGGTGGCGGATCATGTCCTTGAAGGAGATGTCCTGGTTGGCCTCCGAGGTCGCGGTGATCAAGCCGACGTCCTGCTGCGGGAAGAAGCCCTTCGGGATAATGACGAAGAGATAGACCGACAGACCGAGCGTCGCGAAGAAGATCATCAGCGTGGTGAATCTCCAGCGCAGCGCGAGGTCGAGCCCGCGTTCATAGGCATGCAGCATCGCGTCAAAGGCGCGCTCGCTCCACTGATAGAATTTGCCGTGCTTCGTCTCGTGATGGGCGCGCAGGAAGCGCGAGGCCATCATCGGCGTCAGCGTCAGCGACACCACCATCGAGACGAAGATGGTCATCGCCAGCACGACGGCGAACTCGCGGAACAGGCGCCCGATGATGCCGCCCATCAGCAGCAGCGGGATCAGCACCGCCACCAGCGAAATGCTGATCGAGACGATAGTGAAGCCGATTTCGGCGGCGCCCTTCATGGCAGCGGCAAACGGCTTTTCGCCTTCCTCGATATACCGCGTGATGTTTTCCAGCATCACGATGGCGTCGTCGACCACGAATCCCACGGCGATGGTCAGCGCCATCAGCGAGAGATTGTCGAGCGTGTAGCCGAACACCCACATCAGCGCGCAGGCTCCAAGCAGCGCCAGCGGCACGGTGACGGTCGGGATCACGGTAGCCCAGAAGCTGCGAAGGAAGACGAAGATCACCATCACGACCAGGGCAATCGTCAGCAGCAGGGTAAACTGCACGTCTTCCACCGCGGCGCGGATGGTCTGGGTGCGGTCGCTGATGATGTCGATCTTGATCGCGGGCGGGATGGCGGCGACCAGCCGCGGCAGCGTCGCCTTGATCTTGTCGACAGTCTCGATGACGTTGGCGCCGGGCTGCTTGAACACCACCAGGAACACGCCGCGCTTGCCGTTGGCCCAGGCGGCCTGCTTGGCGTCCTCGGGACCGGTGACGGCGCGGCCGATGTCGCGGATGCGCAATGGGCCGCCGTTGCGATAGGCGATGATGACGTCGTTCCAGTCCTTGGACGCCGTCAACTGGTCGTTGGCGTAGATCGTGTAGGCGCGGGTTGCGCCGTCGATATTGCCCTTCGGGCTGTCGACCGTGGTGATCACGATCTGGCTGCGCACGTCCTCCAGCGACAGCCCCTTGGCCACCAGCTTGGCCGGGTCGATCTGGATCCGGATCGACGGCTTTTGCTGGCCGCCGATCAGGACCTGGGCGACGCCGGAAATCTGGCTGATCTGCTGGGCGAGCTGGGCGTCGACGGAATCGGAGACCTCGGTCAGCGGCAGCGTGTCCGAGGTCGCCGACAGCAGCAGGATCGGGGAATCGGCCGGATTGACCTTGCGATAGGTCGGCGGCGAGGGAAGGTTTTTCGGCAGTTGGCCGCCGGCGGCGTTGATGGCGGCCTGCACGTCGTTGGCGGCGCCGTCGATGGCGCGGTTGAGATCGAACTGGATCGTGATGGCCGACGTGCCGAGATAGCTGGTCGACGTCATCTGCGCGATGCCGGGGATCTGCGCGAACTGGCGCTCCAGCGGCTGTGCGACCGAGGAAGCCATGGTCTCCGGGCTCGCGCCGGGCAGGTTGGCGGTGACCTGGATGGTCGGGAAATCGACCTGCGGCAACGGTGCGACCGGCAGCAGCGGATAGGCGACGAGACCGACAAACAGGATGCCGGCCATCAGCAGCGAGGTGCCGATGGGATAGCGAATGAAGGGCGCGGAGATGCCGCCGCTCATGGCTGGCCGGCCTTCGATGCGCCCGCATCCGCAACGGCGGTTGCGACCAGCGCGCCGGGCTGCACCTTGTATTGGCCAGCGGTGATCACCTGCTGGCCGGGCGACAGGCCTTCAGCGACCACCGAACGGCCGTCGATCGAATTGCTCACCTTGATCCAGTGCAGCTCCGCCTTGTTGTCCGCGCTGACCGAATAGGCATAGAGCCCGTTGACGCCGTGCTGGACCGCATCGTCGGGCACGACTGTCGCGTCCTTCAGCGTCTTGATCAAAAGGCGCGTGGAGACCGACTGGCCCGGCCACAGCGCATGATCCTTGTTGTCGAAGATCGCCTTGAGCCGGACCGTGCCGCTGGAGACGTCGACCTGGTTGTTGATCAGCGCGAGCGTTCCGATGGACAGCACGCGCTTGCCGTCGGTCGACATCGCGATCACCTCCGGCGGCGAAGCGGCCAGCGCGGCCTTGATCTCGGGCAACTGGTCCTCCGGCGCGGTGAAGATCACCGTGATCGGCTCGATCTGGGCGATGCTGACAATGCCGGTTGCCGTCGCAGCGTTGACGATGTTGCCGACGTCGACCTGGCGCAGCCCGACGACGCCCGTTATCGGCGCCTTGACGGTGGCGTAGTCGAACTGGGTCTGGGCGTTGTCGATCGCGGCCTGATCGGCCTCGATCTGCGCGGTCAATTGGGCAACCTGCGAGCGCTGGGTGTCGGTCTGCTGCCTGGTGGCGAATTCGCCGAGCCGGGTGAAGCGTTGCAGGTCGAGCTTGGCATTGGCGAGGTTGGCCTCGTCCTGCGCCTTCTTGGCCGTGGCCTGATCGAGCGCGGCCTTGAACGGGCGCGGATCGATCTCGACCAGCGTGTCGCCTTGCCTGACGAACTGGCCCTCCTTGAAATCGATCTTGTTGATCTGGCCGTCGACGCGGGTGCGCACCAGCACGGTATTGAAGCCCTGAACCGTGCCGAGCCCGGTCAGATAGACCGGGAAATCGGCTTTCTCGGCGGTTGCGATCTTGACGGGAACCGCGGGCCGGGCCGGCGCCTTTTGGGCGGTTTGGGCCGGATGCTCAGCGCCGAACTTCTGCCAGCCGAAATAACCCGCAGCGGCCAGCGCGCCGAGCAGCAAAACCCAACCAATGGTACGCGAACGGGACATGCAGGCTCTTGGGTTTCAAGAAACAAATATGGGTGCTCAAAAGGGTTCCCCATTACCGAAGAAATAATGCGCATGCACTTAATACGTAAACACACTATAACTTGATCTCCCCTTAACAATTGGAAAGGTTCACTTCGGCCTTTTCAGCCTTAACTAGTCGCAACATGACATTAGATCTCAAACGCCAGTTGATTGCGCAACTCGTCGAAAGCTCGCGCCTCCTGCGCAATTACATTGATGGCCGCGCCAAGACGCGCGGCACCACGCGCGCACAATGGATCGTGCTGTTCCGCCTGCGCCAGCAGGAAGGCCTGTCGCAGGTCGATCTGGCCGAGGTGCTCGAACTACAGCCGATCTCGCTGGTGCGGCTGCTCGACCGCCTGGTCGAGCATGGCCTCCTGGAACGGCGGCCGGACCCAAAAGACCGGCGCGCCAACAGGCTGCATCTGACGAGGGCAGGGCGCCGCCTCGTCGACGACCTCGACTCCTTGCGCGACTCCATCGCCACCGATGTGCTGCGTGACATTCCCACCGATGCCATCCGCACCAGCCTTGATACGCTTGTCGATATCAAGGAGCACATCAAGAATTCGAGTGAGCATCCCGGCCATATCGCCGCGAAATAGTTCGGCCTTGATAAGGGATGGGGATGGATCGCCGCTGCGATCGGCATGACGCTATCGACTTTGTGGTTCGATCGGGCTCGCGCTGCACCGATGACCGACGGTAGCGCGCCGGTTGCGCCGGAAATTGGATGGCTGCTTTATTCCCGGGCGCTTTTTAGAACCACTAAAATAAAGTTTAGAACCGTTTTAAGACCGGAGTTTAGAATCTCTTTCAACTCGTTCGGATTCGGCGAGGTGTTGCCTCCATCGCATTGACCCGAAATTGACCCCCCGATAGTCACCGCAAGATGACAGTTCGTCGCGCGTCAATACGCGCGCGGACGTCGAGTCAAGTGATCTGTGGGGCGCGCGATGGCAAAAACAAAAACAAAATCAAATCAGACTTCGATGGACCGCGCGATGAAGGCGGCGCTGCTTTCAGCGAGCTGTCTTGCGCTCGGCCTGCTCGCGGCGCCTGGTAAAATCCATGCGCAGGCCCAGGGTGCCTCGCAGCTTCCGCCTGTGCAGGTCTCGCCGCCCGAGGAGCGCAAGCGTCGTGCTGCCGGTACGTCCAATACGCCGCGCGCGAATCGCACGGCGCAGCGGCGCGCGCCGGCTCCGCGCCGGCAGCCGACCGAGCCCGCCGCCCCGAAGACGTTCGGCCCGTCGCAGGATGCGCGCACCGGTACCGTCGGCGTCTACGCCAACAGCACGTCGGTGGCGACCAAGACCAACACGCCGCTGGTCAATATCCCGCAATCGGTCAGCGTCGTGACCAAGGAATTCATCCGCGATCAGAATTTTCAGAGCGTCACCGATCTCACGCGCTATGTCCCGGGTGTCGCCATCCACCAGGGCGAGGGCAACCGCGACGAGCTCGTGATCCGCGGCGTCGACTCCAGCGCCAACTTCTTCGTCAACGGCTTTCGCGATGACGTGCAGTATTTCCGCGATCTCTACAATGCGCAGAGCGTCGAGATACTGAAAGGGCCGAGCGCGCTGATCTTCGGCCGCGGCGCCGGCGGCGGGCTCGTCAACCGCACGCTCAAGGAGGCGGACGGAACGCGTGTCTATGAAGCCACCGGTCAGATCGGCTCCTACAACGACAAGCGGGTGACGCTGGATGCGGGCCAGGCGGTGAACGAGAACGTCGCGGTGCGGTTCAATGCGATGTACGAGAACAGCGACACGTTCCGCGACTATGGCCATCTCGAACGCTACGGCATCAATCCGACGGTGACGCTGAAGCCGGGCGACGATACCAAGATCAAGCTCTCTTACGAATTCTTTCACGATTTCCGCCTCGCCGATCGAGGCAACCCCTCGCAGGGTCTTCCGGGCGGCGCGACCCGCTTCAATCCGACCGAGCCGTTCGCGCCGGGCGGCAATCTCTCGACCTTCTTCGGCAGCCCGATCTACAACGCCGCCAAGGTCGAGGTGCAGACCGGCATGGCTGTTATCGAGCATGATTTCGGCAACGGCCTGTCGGTGCGCAACGGCTCGATCTATGCCGACTACAACCGCGGCTACCGCAACGTCTATCCGGGCGGCGCGGTGACGCCGGACCAGACACAGGTCGCGCTCAATGCGTACCAGAACTACACGCCGCGCGAAAACGCCTTCAACCAGACGGACTTCACCTACAAGACCGCGACCGGTCCCGTCTTGCACACGGTTGCCTTCGGCACGGAATTCGGCCGTCAGACCGGCCTCGGACGGCGCGATTCCGGACAGTTTCCCCAGGTCAGTCCGACCGCTTCTTCCGTCATCGTCAATCCGTTCAATCCGACGTTCTTTGGTCCGGTCACCTTCAATCACATCGCCAGCGACGCCAACAGCAAGTACCGGCTCAATATCGAGTCGGGCTATGTCCAGGATCAGATCGAAATCACCCGCTGGCTGCAATTGCTGGTCGGCGCGCGCTACGACAATTTCGATCTGACGGCGCTCGATCTGAACACGAATACAAGGCGGGGCAGGGTCGATGACTTCATCTCGCCGCGCGCTGCTGTCATCGTGAAGCCGATCGATCCGCTATCGCTGTATACGGCCTGGAGCGTCTCATATCTGCCGGCCTCGGGTGACCAGTTCAGCGCGCTGAATCCCAGCACCATCATTCTCGAACCGCAACGGTTCGAGAATGCAGAGGTCGGCGCGAAGTGGAACATCAATCCAAAGCTGCTGTTCACGGCAGCCGCGTATCAGCTCCTGCGCGCCAACGTACCGATCAATATCGGTGGCGGCCTGTCGATTCCGGGCGGCTCGCACATCATCCGCGGTTTCGAGACCGCGCTCACCGGCTATGTCACGCCGGACTGGCAGTCGGTGTTCGGCTATGCCTATACCGACGCGCGCATCGCAAAGGACGTGACGGCGCCCAACATCAGTCCGCCGATTGTCGCCGGCAACCGCGTCCAGCTCGTTCCGTACAACCAGTTCTCGTGGTGGAACAAGTACCAGATCAACCCGACCTGGGCGGCCGCGCTCGGCGTGATCTACTTCTCGGATTCCTTTGCTTCTTCCGACGACAGCGTGCGTCTGCCGGGCTTCGTCCGGTTCGATGCTGCCGTGTATGCCAAGATCGACGAGATGTGGCGCGTGCAGTTGAACGTGGAGAACGTCTTCGACAAGGGATATTGGGCGACTGCCGACGGCAACAACAATATCTCGCCCGGTCAGCCCCGCACCTGGCGCTTGACCGCGATCGCGAAATTCTAGCGGGAACTGGACGCGATTGGCAGGAGGGCACCCCTGCCAATCGCAGTGCCGTGATCTGCGCGACTTGCGCCTTTTTTCAATCCCCGGAGCATGTTACGGCAGCTCCGGGTTCGCTTTCCGCCATCGTCATCTCGCAGTTTGCAACGGTTCTAGATTTCACCGCAGCAAAACTGCCCGATTTTGCCTTTGAGCAGGCTAAGATGGCAGCGAACTGAAGGGATTTTCGCGGTAATGCTTAGAACTGTTCTGAAATTGGCAGCGGTCGTTGCCATCATCGCCTCGCCAGTGCTGGCGCAACAGGGCCCCGTCGCTCCGGCATCTCCCGCCGCGGCGCAGCCGTCGCAGCCTGCGATGGCGCCTGCAACGGCTCAGCCCGCCGCGCCGCCTGCCGCTTCGACGCCGTCCGCACCTGCCCAGGCTGCGCCGGCCGCCGCCGCATCGCAGGCCACGGCGGAAAATCCGGCCTCGAAGCTGGCGATCACGGTGCCGAAGGAATTGTCGCCGTGGTCGATGTTCATGTCGGCCGACGTCGTCGTGAAGGCGGTCATGATCGGACTTGCCTTTGCCTCGCTCATCACCTGGACGATCTTCCTCGCCAAAATGATCGAGCTGTCGGTGATCCAGCGCAAAGTGCGTTCGGCGCTCAATAGGATCAGCGATGTCCGTTCGCTGTCGGAAGCGCAATTCGTGCTGGGCTCCAAGCAGGGCGTGCTGCCGGCCTTGCTCTCGGCCTCGATGCGCGAGGCGCGGCTGTCGGCGGGCATTTCCAGCGACGCCGGCATCAAGGAGCGCGCGGCTTCGAGCTGTGCCGAAATCGTGCGTGCGGAGTCGCGTCGGGTGCGGATCGGCATGGGCCTGCTCGCCACCATCGGCGCCACGTCGCCCTTTGTCGGCCTGTTCGGCACGGTGTGGGGCATCATGAACAGCTTTATAGGCATCTCGAAGGCGCAGACCACCAATCTGGCGGTCGTCGCGCCCGGCATCGCCGAAGCGCTGCTGGCGACCGCGATCGGCCTTGTCGCCGCGATCCCGGCGGTCATCGTCTACAATCACTTTGCGCGGGTCACGAAGGGCTATATCGAACTGGTCAATCGCGCCTCGGGTGCGGCGGCGCGGCTGCTGTCGCGCGATCTCGACCGCACCCATGTGAGCTCGCATAGCGGCTCGCATGCGCGCACAGCCGCCGAGTAGGTAGGGAGCAGCGGAGCAGAAAATGGGCGCTTCGATTGCAGGCAGCGAAGTCGACGACGACGGCGATTTTGCCGAGTCGCACGAGATCAACGTCACCCCGTTCATCGATGTCATGCTGGTGCTGCTGATCATCTTCATGGTGGCGGCGCCGCTGTCGACGGTCGATCTTCCGATCGACCTGCCGACCTCGAGCGCCACGCCGCAGAAGAAGCCGGACAAGCCGACTTATGTGAGCATCAAGCCGGATCTGACGCTCGCGATCGGCGAAGACATCGTCAAGCGCGCCGATCTGGTCGCAAAGCTCGACGGGCAGCCAGATGCCACCAAGGACAAATTCATCTTCCTGCGTGCCGACCGCGCGGTGGCCTATGGCGACCTGATGGACGTGATGGAGCTTTTGCGCGTGGGCGGCTATACCAAGATGAAGCTGGTTGCGCTTGAAGGTGTTCCGGCGGCTGCGGCGCCGGGCCAGCCAACTGAACCCGCAAAGCCCTAAGGGCCGGCCGAGATGTCCGAACTCGACGTCGACCACGATCTCGATCGCAAGCCTTCGCGCTGGCTGTGGGTATGTGCCGCGCTGGGCGCGCTGACGCTGCATCTCGGCGGCGCGGCGCTGGCGATCGCGCATCTCAAGGTCGACGACTACGACGACGGCCTTGGCGCTGCGGGCGTCGAGATCGCCTTTGAAATGGCATCCCCCAAAGTCACCGAGGAGAATCTGCCGCCGGGCCCCGAGACCGACGCCTCGATCGCATCGCCCCAGCTCTCCGAGCAAAAGGCCGAGGTCAAGGAGACCGACCTTCCCAAGGATACGCCGACCGAGACCGAGGAACCCGATCGGGTCGTGACCGAGAACGAGGCGAAGAAGCCGGAGGAGGACGACCCGAAGGTTCAGAAGGTGCAGACGCAGGCTTCGACGGAGTCCGTTGCCCAGGAAGCCACCGCGCGCCAGACGCTGGATGAAAACGCGCCGCAGGCCGAGACGGCGAAGGCGCCGAATGCCGGCATCGGCAAGGACAAGCAAAGACTTGCGGCCGAATGGGCCAAGCAGATCAGCGCCTATTTCGAACTGCACAAGCGCTATCCGCAGGTCAAGAAGCACAAGACGGCGTCGGTCAAGGTGAACCTCGTGCTCAATCGCCTGGGCAATGTCGTTTCCGTGGGCGTGATGGAATCCTCCGGCGATCCCGCCTTCGACGAGGCGGCGATCTCGATGATCCGCCGTTCCGATCCGGTGCCCCGCCCGCCGGCCGCGCTGACGCAGGATACGTTTGCCTATAGCCTGAATGTGAATTTCAACGAGCGGAAGTGATGCGTTGTCGTAATGTCGTAGGGCGGATTAGCGTAGCGTAATCCGCCGCCTTCGGCGCGAAAGGGATGGCGGATTACGCTTGCGCCAATCCGCCCTACAGACTGCGGGCATCCACGTCTTTATTTCCTGTGATACACAAGAGGTGGATGGCCGGGACATCTTGCGCGAAGACGCGCTTCGCGCTTTTGCCCGGCCATGGCGCAGCAGGTCGTCATGATGCTCGAAACTCCCCCGGCTATCGCAACGCAAGCGTTTACAAGTGCAATTGCCGCCGTCGATCGCCTGGAAGAAATCTACGAGCGCAACACCAAATTCCTGCGGGAGCGCTTTGAAGCCTACGCCCACGGCGGGGACCTGACGGCGCGGGTGCGTGCCTTCTATCCGTTTGTGCGGATCACGACCTCAAGCTATGCGCGGCTCGACTCGCGCCTCTCTTACGGGTTCGTCGCCGGACCCGGCGTGCACGAGACCAGCGTGACGCGTCCGGACCTGTTCAGGAATTATCTCACCGAGCAGATCAGGCTCCTCATCGAAAATCACGGCGTGCCGGTCGAAATCGGCGAGTCCGCGGAGCCGATCCCGGTTCATTTTGCTTACCGGCGGGACATCAACCTCGAGGCGCCGCTCGCCACCAACGACGACTCGGTGGTGACGAGACTATTGCGCGACGTGTTCGATACGCCCGACCTTGCGGCGATGGACGACGCGATCGCCGACGGCACGTTCGTATTGCCGCCCGGATCTGCCGAGCCGCTCGCGCTGTTCCGGGCGGCGCGCGTGGATTACTCGCTGCGCCGCCTCTATCACTACACCGGCACCGATCCCGAGCACTTCCAGAATTTCGTGATTTTCACGAACTACCAGTTCTATGTCGATGCGTTCGCACAGTTGTGCAGGGAGCGGCTGGCGAAAGGAGAGATCGGCCCGGAGGCCTTCGTCGGGCCGGGCAATGTGATGACGCGTAATGTTCGTCTTGGCGGCGGCACGGCCGGGACGGCGCCGGAGCGCATGCCGCAGATGCCGGCCTTTCATCTCATCGAGCCGCGCGAACGCGGCATCACGCTGATCAACATCGGCACCGGCCCGTCTAACGCGCGCAACATCACCGATCACGTCGCCGTGCTGCGCCCGCATGCCTGGCTGATGGTCGGCCATTGCGCGGGCCTGCGAAACACGCAGCGGCTCGGCGATTACGTCCTCGCGCATGGTTATGTCCGGGAGGACCATGTGCTCGATCGCGAATTGCCGCTGTTCGTGCCGGTGCCTGCGCTGGCCGAGATGCAGGTCGCGCTCGAACAGGCGGTCGGCGAGGTCACCGGGCTATCGGGCTTTGAGCTCAAGCGCTTGATGCGCACCGGAACGGTCGCGAGCGTCGACAACCGCAATTGGGAGATCAGCGGCCCGGAGATCATCCGGCGGCTGTCGCAATCGCGCGCGGTCGCGCTCGACATGGAGTCGGCGGCGATTGCCGCCAACGGCTATCGCTTTCGCGTTCCCTACGGCACGCTGTTGTGCGTCTCGGACAAGCCGCTGCACGGCGAGATCAAGCTCGCCGGGATGGCCAGCACGTTCTACCGGCAGCGGGTCGGCCAGCATCTCGAGATCGGATTGAAGGCGCTGGAGCGGCTCAAGCTCCAGGAATCGGAGCGGCTGCATTCGCGCAAGCTGCGCAGTTTTGCCGAGGTCGCGTTTCAATGAGAAAAAAATCGTAGGGCGGGTTAGGCGAAGCCGTAACCCGCCGCACCGTTGCAAAGTTGGCGGATTACGCTTCGCTAATCCGCCCTACGCTTTTTTGCGCTTTCTCAGCTCTTTTTCACCAGCGAGCAGACGCTCTTCTCCAGCGGAATGAAGGCTTCTTCCGCTGGGATAGTCGCGACCGTCTTGTAATAGTCGAACGGATATTTCGACTCCGACGGCTTCTTCACCTCGAACAGGTAGGCCGGATGGATCTTGCGGCCGTCGGCGCGGATCGAGCCCTTGCCGAACAGCGGATCGTCGGTCGGCATTTCCTTCATCTTGGCGACCACGGCGCGGCCGTCATGCGGATTGCCGCCGAGCGCTTCCAGCGCCTTGAAGTAATGGATCAGCGAGGAATAGACGCCGGCATGCACCATGGTCGGCGGGCTCTTCTTGTAGCGTTCCATGAAACGCTTGGTGAAGGCGCGGGTCTGGTCGTTCATGTCCCAGTAGAATGTTTCGGTGAAGTTGAGGCCTTCGGAGACCTTCAGGCCGAGCGCCTGCACGTCGGTCAGGAACATCAGCATGCCCGCGAGCTTCTGACCGCCGGCGACGATGCCGAATTCGGCGGCCTGCTTGATCGCGTTGGTGGTGTCGCCGCCGGCATTGGCCAGGCCGATGATCTTTGCCTTCGAGCTCTGCGCCTGGAGCAGGAAGGAGGAGAAGTCGGCATTGTTGAGCGGATGCTTCACGCTGCCCAGCACCTTGCCGCCATTGGCGGTGACGACGGCTGCGGTATCTCGCTCCAGCGCATGGCCGAACGCATAGTCGGCGGTGAGGAAGAACCAGGTGTCGCCGCCGGATTTCACCAGCGCCTTGCCGGTGCCGTTGGCGAGCATCCAGGTGTCGTAGACCCAGTGCACGGTGTTGGGCGAGCACTGCGCGCCGGTGAGATCGGAGGAGGCGGAGCCGGAGTTGAGATTGACGACGTTCTTTTCCTTGGCGAGGTTGGCGATCGCGAGGCCTACGCCGGAACTGGCGAGATCGACGAACACGTCGACCTTCTCGACATCGATCCACTGCTTGCCGATATTGACGCCGACGTCGGGCTTGTTCTGGTGGTCGGCCGAGATCAGTTCGAGCTTCCAGCCCTTGGCCTTCAGCCCGGAATCCTCGATCGCCATTTGCGCGGCGACGACGGAGCCGGGGCCGCCGATGTCGGCGTAAAGACCGGACTGGTCGCCGAGGCTTCCGACCTTGACGTTCTTGTCGAGCGTCTGCGCGAAGGCGCTGCCGGCAACGACCAGCGCCGTGGTCATTGCGAGGGCTGCGAGGGATCGTTTCATTGTTCCTCCAAAATGTTTTTCTTCAGTAATGGGAGTTTTCCCCGCGGGCATTATGGCCCGTGCCGCTGATGCCGCCTAGCCGCGGCCACATGGCACTTTTGCACGAAATTTCATCGTGCGGATTATTTTGGCAGGACGGGCGGCGATGGTTGAAAGCGGGTCAGCGCCAGTAATACCGGATGCCGACATAGACGATGACGAGGCAGAGAAAGATCAGCGCGACCGGCAGCTTTGGTTTGGTGCCTGCGGGGTAGGACGCGGTCTGCCTGGGTTTTGGAGCCGGGCGGCGGAAGGCGGTGACGTTATCGGCCACCGGCGGCTCGCTCTGGCGGGAGGGCACCTCGGGCGGGGTGCCGCCGCCGCCCATCTCGGCGTAGTAGCTCTTGTACATCAGCGCGATGGTGGCTTCGCTCGCCTCGGCATCGGTCATCTGCTTCAGGAGCTTGTTGTAATCAGCCAGGAAGTTTTGGGCCTCGGGGGGCAGGGAGGAGGTTCCATTCAGCTTGGCCAGCATCTTCCAGGTCGCAAAATCCGCTCTGGCGCGGGTGTCGGCGCGGCGGGCGATCAGCATGTCGGCGGCTTTGATCAAGAGAACCTCTGTTTCCTTCCCCCCGTAAGGCTTACGTGTTGCCGGTGACAAATAGAAGGGCTTGCAGCACATAGCCGGTCGTTGTGCGCAGTATCGCCGAAATAACATCAAGATTTAGACCGAGTTGCTTCCCGAGCAAGGGCAGCAGGATCAAGGCCCCGATCAGGATCAGCATGCCGTAGGGCTCCAGCCGCGCCAGCGGATAGGCGAGAGGCCGCGGCAAAAGCCCGACCGCCACGCGCCCGCCGTCGAGCGGGGGAAGCGGCAGCATGTTGAAGATCGCCAGCACGACGTTGATGATCAGGGCGTTCTTGAGGTTGTCAGCGGTCCATTTGGCATAGTCCGCCGGTACGAGAGGAAGGGCGTGGAACGCAAAGGCAGCCGCCAGCGCCAGCAGAATGTTGGTGGCGGGACCGGCCAGTGCCACCCAGACCATGTCGAGCCGGGGATGATTCAAATTGCGGAAATTTACCGGCACCGGCTTGGCGTAGCCGAACAGGAACGGCGAATGCGACAGCAGCAGGATGCCCGGCAGGATGATCGTGCCGAAGGGATCGATATGCTTGATCGGATTGAAGCTGACGCGGCCGAGCTGCCAGGCGGTGTTGTCGCCGAGCTTCCAGGCCACATAGGCGTGCGCAGCTTCGTGAAAGGTGATGGCGAACAGGAGCGGCAGCACCCAGACGGAGATGGCGTAAAGGGAAATGTTCAAAGGGAATATTCCGGTTCGTGGCCGACGCTATGGAACTAGCACAATCCTGCGTCGCAGCGAATGTTCGTTGCTGCGCCAAACGGGCGTTTTCGCAACGAGGTTAGCGCGAACCGATCTCTTTCGTCACGGTGCTAACGTTCGGATGCGACTGCGTCGTCGCGATCCAAATGCCCGCAAACACCGTCACAATGCCGGCGATCAGATTCCAGCTCAGGGGTTCATCGAGCAGCATCGCTCCGACGACAGACGCCGCGATCGGATTGACCGTGACGGAGATCGCCACCCGCGTCGGCGTCGTGCGTTCGAGGGCGTAGGCCCAGAGGAAGAAGGTGAGCGCGCTGCCGAAGGCGCCGAGATAGATCGCGCCCAGCCATTGCGGCGCGCCGAAGTGGGCGACTGGGCCGAAACTGCCGCGCCACACAGATATGACGATCAGAAAGGCTGCGCCGGCTGCCATCGCGAGCGTCGTGAAGGGCATCGGGCCGGAGCGGGCGATGAAGGGTTTTGACCAGATAGTGTAGAGCGCCATGCAAAAGGCGGCGGCCACCATCAACAGGTCGCCGCGCCAGGCTCCTTCCGGCGCCGTAGCCAAACCCGACAGCAGGGCGAGCGAAACGCCTGATATCGTGACCAGCACGCCGATCGTCTTGCGGGCGCTCATCGCCTCGCTGCCGAGCGCAGCGCCGACCAGCATCGTCAGCAAGGGCAGGGTGGAGAGCGCCAGCGCGCCGCGCGCCGCCGTCGTGAAGATCAGCGAGGCGTTGAACAGGATCGGAAACGCAGCGAAGAACAACAGGCCAAGCCCGGCGACGGCGGGCCAGTCGCGGCGCGGCGGCCAGCTTCCCGCCTGAACCAGCGCAAGCGGCAGCAGCAGCAGAAAGCCGATGCCGAAGCGGAACGATCCGATGGCGAGCGGGTCGATGGCGTTGACCAGAAAGCGCGTCGCGCCGATCGAAGTCCCTCCCAGCGCGCTCGACAATATTGCGGCCAGAACGCCCCAAATCTCGCTCATTTTCTTCAATTCCGGTGTTTGAGCTTGGCACCGTACGGGATCCGGGATAATCACAGAATGGAATAATGTTGATAGGTATAATCGCGCTTTGTGATGATGCCGACCCTGGATCCCGAGCTTTTGCAGGCCTTCGTCGCGGTGGCGGAGCAGCGCTCCTTTACCCGCGCAGCCGTGGCGCTCAATCGCACGCAATCGGCGGTCAGCATGCAGGTGAAGCGGCTGGAGGAGCGGCTACAGGCCGAGCTGTTTCATCGCAGCAAGACCAATGTCGACCTGAGCGCGGCGGGCGAGGGGCTGCTCGGCTATGCCCGGCGCATCCTCAGCCTGAACGAGGAAGCGGTCGGGCGTGTGCGCGAGCAGAACATCGAGGGGCGCGTTCGGCTCGGCGTGATGGATGATTACGGCACCCTGATCGTGCCGCCGCTGCTCGCAAGCTTCGTCGCCAGCTTTCCGCTGATCCATATCGAGATGGAGACAGGGTTGACCTCGACGATGACGGATCGGTTGGGCGAAGCCTACGATCTCGTCATCGCCATGCATCCCGAGGGACGCACAGAAGGCGAATTGCTGCGGACCGAGCAGGCGGTCTGGGCGGCAAGCGCAGAGCATCGCGTGGAGCAACTCGAGCCGCTGCCGGTTGCGCTCTACCCGCAGGGCTGCCTGTTCCGCAAATGGGCGATGCAGGCGCTGGATAAAGCCGGCCGGCCATGGCGGCTTGCCTTTGTCAGCCACAGCCTGTCGGCGGTGGAGGCGATTGCGGCGCAGGGTCTGGCGGTGACGGTCGTCAAGAGCGGGACATTTCCATCAACGCTCCGGCGTTTGTCAGCACGCGATGGGATGCCGTCATTGCCGCGCGCGCAGATTTGCCTGCACCGTGCGCCGAAACTGTCGCGGGCGGCAACGCTGCTGGCCGATCATCTGGTGTCCGCGCTGCGGCAAGGTGGCGGTCGTTCTCAGCGCCGCTCTTGATCCTCATCCTGAGGAGCGCGCTCTTGCGCGCGTCTCGAAGGATGCAAGCCCGTCTGTGGCCTCGCCCTTCGAGACGGCCGCTGCGCGGCCTCCTCAGGGTGAAGGGATAGAGCGTTCGCGCGGCGTTAGTACGTCGCCCGGCCGCCGGAGATGTCAAACACCGCGCCGGTAGAGAACGCGCAATCTTCCGAGGCCAGCCAGGCGACCATCGAGGCGAGTTCTTCCACCAGCACAAAACGGTTCTTCGGAATCTTCGACAGCATGAAATCGATATGCTGCTGCGTCATCTGGTCGAAGATCGCGGTCTTCGCCGCGGCGGGCGTCACGGCATTGACGAGGATGTCGTGGGCGGCGAGCTCCTTGCCGAGCGATTTGGTCAGCGCGATCACCCCGGCTTTCGAGGACGAGTAATGCGCGGCGTTGGGGTTGCCTTCCTTGCCGGCGATCGAGGCGACGTTGACGATGCGGCCGTATTTCTGTTTCAGCATCGTCGGCACCACCGCCTTGCAGCAGATGAAGGGGCCGTCGAGGTTGATGTTCAACACCTTGCGCCATTCGGCGAGGTCGGTTTCCCAGACGGTCTTGTTGACGCCGGCGATGCCGGCATTGTTGACGAGGATGTCGATCTTGCCGAAGGCGGCCAGCGTCGCGTCGCGCGCCTTCTCGACCGCGGCAAGATCCGTGACGTCGACCTTGATCGCGGTGACGGCGTCGCCGATCGCCTTGGCGGTCTTTTCCGCCAGCGGCTGGTCGTGATCCCAGATCGCGACCTTTGCACCGGAGGCGACGAAGCGTTCGGTGATGGCCTTGCCAAACCCTTGCGCGCCGCCGGTGACGACGGCGCAGCGGCCGTTCAGATCGATCTTGTTCATGCTCTACGTTCCTTGCCCAAATAGTGCGTCGTCGGAAGTGCGCTCCCTCGCCCCGCTCTTGCGGGGAGAGGTACGAGGCGAGCTTTGCTCGCTCTCGGGGGGTGAGGGGCTGTCTCCGCAAATTCGATGCATGCGAGTATGCGGAGGCTCCCCCTCACCCGAAATTCGCCTACGGCTAATTTCGACCTCTCCCCGCAAGCGGCAGGGGAATCGCATATGGATTTGAGAGGCCTATTGCATTGGAGGGCAATAGGGATTCTGAAGACGGCTCCCGGATC
>NZ_JAFCLN010000039.1 GCF_018129385.1 Bradyrhizobium lablabi | reverse complement strand
AGCAGCGCACACGAGACCGCGGGTGCAGCGCGCACCCGGCATTCCCTGCTCCCTCTGTTTTTGAAGAGGGACAACGAATTTGGAAAACTCGGGCACATCGTGTCGCGAGAACGCCGCCGCACACTCACTCGT
Source organism: Bradyrhizobium lablabi (assembly GCF_018129385.1). Classification (GTDB taxonomy): domain Bacteria; phylum Pseudomonadota; class Alphaproteobacteria; order Rhizobiales; family Xanthobacteraceae; genus Bradyrhizobium; species Bradyrhizobium lablabi_C. The sequence goes on along the minus strand of NZ_JAFCLN010000039.1, from coordinate 16,905 downwards.
CGTCCCCCGCGGAGGCGGGGGACCCAGTATTCCAGAGGCGGCGGCGATTTGAGCCGAGAAGCCGCGGCGTACTGGATGCCCGCCTTCGCGGGCATGACAACTTTATTAGACCCTAATGATCGTGCCCATGCTCCGGCACCGTCAGCCCGAACACCTTCGTCAGATCCGTCACCTGCGCCGGCGTCAGGTACCGCGGGTTCAGCCCGCGCAGCAGCAGATACAGCTTTGCCGTCTCCTCCAGTTCCTCCATCGCGAACACCGCGGCCTCCAGCGTATCTCCCGAGACCACCGGCCCATGATTGGCCAGCAGCACCGACGAATATTTTCCCGCCAGCCCCTTGATCGCATCGGCCACCGCGGGATCGCCCGGCCGATAATACGGCACCAGCGCGGTCGCGCCGCACTTCATGACGTAATAGGCCGTCATCGGCGGCAGCGCAGCGCGCGGGTCGATCTCGGGCAGCATCGAGAGCGCCACCGAATGGGTGGAGTGCAGATGCACCACGGCGCGTGCTGCATTGCGGGTCTGGTAGAGCGCGGTATGCAGCGGCACTTCCTTGGTCGGCGCATCGCCAGAAATCAGCCGCCCGTCGGCGCCAAGCCGCGACAATCTCGCCGGATCGAGGAAGCCGAGCGAGGCGTTGGTCGGCGTCACCAGCCAGCCGCCGTCCTGGAGCCTGACGCTGATATTGCCGGAAGAGCCCGGCGTCAGCCCGCGCTCGAACAGCGAGCGGCCGAGCCGGCAGATTTCTTCCCGGATTTTCGTTTCGCTCATGGCGGTGTCCTGTTTTGGCCTTGTCTCACGCTTTGGCAGCGCGGCCAAGCCGTGATACCCAGAGCCCAAGCCGCGCGCCGCAATTGCGGCAGAAGCAGCATGATCCGGAAAAGTGGGAACCGGTTTTCCGACAAGATCATGCTCAAACAACGAAGTTGAGGGGACGCCTTATGCAAGACACCGCCAAACCGCGCATCGCCGTGATCGGGCTCGGCTCGATGGGGTATGGCATGGCGACCTCGCTGAAGCGCGCAGGTTTTGAGGTCACCGGCTGCGATGTCTCGGCCGATGCCGTCTCGCGCTTCGTCGCCGACGGCGGCAAGGGCGCGAAAACGCCGGCCGAGGCTGCGAAGGATGCCGGCATCGTCGTCAGCGTGGTGGTCAACGCTGCCCAGACCGAGACTATTTTGTTCGGCGCTGATGGTGTTGCCGGGACGCTGGCAAAGGACGCCGTGTTCGTCTCTTCCGCCACCATGGACCCCGACGTTGCACGGCGGCTCGCAAAGCAGCTCGAGGCGAGCGGCCGCCACTATCTCGATGCGCCGATCTCCGGCGGTGCGCAGCGCGCCGCGCAGGGCGAACTCACTATTCTCGCCTCCGGCAGTCCCGCCGCCTTTGCCAAGGCGCGGCCGGCGCTCGATGCGATGGCGGCAAAACTCTACGAACTTGGCGATGCCGCGGGGCAGGGCGCCGCCTTCAAGATGATCAACCAGTTGCTCGCCGGCGTGCATATTGCCGCCGCCTCCGAGGCGATCGCCTTTGCGGCCAAACAGGGCCTCGACATCAAGAAGGTCTATGAAGTCATCACGGCGTCCGCCGGTAATTCCTGGATGTTCGAGAACCGCGTGCCGCACGTGCTCGACGGCGACTACACGCCGCGCAGCGCGGTCGAGATATTTGTCAAGGATCTCGGCATCATCCAGGACATGGCGCGCAATGCGCGTTTCCCCGTGCCGGTTTCCGCCGCCGCGCTTCAGATGTTCCTGATGACGGCTGCGGCCGGCATGGGCCGCGATGACGATGCGTCAGTCGCGCGCATGTATGCAAAAGTCACCGGCACCAAACTGCCGGGCGAGAAGTAACAAGAGGTCGTCTGATGCCCCGTTTTGCCGCCAATCTGTCCATGATGTTCACCGACGTGCCGTTCCTCGACCGGTTCGAGGCAGCGGCCAAGGCCGGCTTTACCGCCGTCGAATTCCTGTTTCCCTACGATCATCCGGCCGAGGAAGTCGGCAAGCGGCTGAAGGCCAACGGCCTGACGCAGGCGCTGTTCAACCTGCCGCCGGGCAATTGGGATGCCGGCGAAAAAGGTTTTGCTGCGCTGCCGGCGCGCTTCGCCGACATGAAGAAGAGTTTTGACACCGCGCTGCCATATGCGAAGGCGACCGGCGTGAAGCGGCTGCATTTGATGGCGGGCATCGCGAGCCGAAGCGACGCCAAGGCGGTCGAAGCCTTCTACAAGTCGGTCGCCACCGCGGCCGAGTTCTTCGCACCCCACGGCCTCGATGTCGTGATCGAGCCGATCAATGCACGCAACGTGCCCGGCTACTTCCTCAATGACTTCATCTTCGCGCGCGATCTCATCAACGAATTGAAGATCCCGAACCTGAAACTCCAGTTCGACATCTATCACTGCCAGATCATTCATGGCGACGTCACCATGCGTCTGCGCGAGATGCTGCCGATCACGGGCCACATCCAGATCGCCAGCATTCCCTCGCGCAACGAGCCCGATGGCGAGGAGCTGAACTATCCGTTCCTGTTCGCCGAGCTCGATCGTCTCGGCTATGACGGCTTTGTCGGCTGCGAATACAACCCGCGCGGCAAGACCACCGATGGCCTCGGCTGGTTCAAGCCGTATGCCGGAGCAAAATCATGACGCTGGCGCTCGGCTGCATTGCCGACGACTACACCGGCGCGTCCGACCTTGCCAACACGCTGACGCGTCAGGGCCTGCGCACGGTGCAGACCATCGGCGTGCCCTCGGACGATCTCAAGCTCCCCGATGTCGATGCGGTCGTGGTGTCGCTGAAAAGCCGCTCGATCGAGGCGGGCCTTGCCGTCTCGAAGTCGCAGGACGCGGAAAAATGGCTGCGCGGACGCGGCGCGGCCCACGTGCTGTTCAAGATCTGCTCGACCTTCGATTCCACCGACAAGGGCAATATCGGCCCTGTCATGGATGCGCTGCGCGCCGATTCTGGCGACGCCATCGTGCTGGTGACGCCGGCCTTTCCCGAAACCGGCCGCACCGTCTACCAGGGTAACCTGTTCGTCGGCACCGTGCCGCTCAACGAAAGCCCGCTGAAAGATCACCCGCTCAATCCCATGCATGACTCCAATCTGGTGCGGGTGCTGGCGCGGCAAAGCAAGACCAGGGTTGGCCTCGTCAACCTCGCAACGCTCACCAAGGGCGCGGGCGCCGTCCGCACACGGCTCGCCGAACTCGCCGGCCAGGGTACCGGCGCGGCCATCATCGATGCCGTGTTCGACCGCGACCTCGAAACCATCGGCACGGTTGCGGCCGATCATCGTCTTTCCGTTGGCGCCTCCGGCATCGGGCTTGGGCTCGCCCGGGCTTTGGTGGCTTCAGGAAAAGTCCGTGCGAGCGGGCCGAACGCGGCGGCCGGCGCGCCTGTCGGCGGGCCGGCGGTATGCCTTGCCGGCAGTTGCTCGCAGGCGACGCTCGGTCAGATCGCCAATGCCGGGCGGATCATGCCGGTCCTGCATCTCGATACCGATCGCGTGGTTGCGGGCAAGGAAGAGGCGCGCCGCGCGGTGGCCTGGGCGGTTGAGCGAATCAACAGCGGTCCAGTGCTGATCGCCAGCAGCGCCACGCCGGACGAGGTCGCAGCCCTGCAATCGCGTCATGGCCGCGATGCAGCCGGACATGCCATCGAGCAGGCGATGGCCGATATCGCGGAAGGCCTGGTGCGGTCAGGCGTGCATCGGCTCGTCGTCGCCGGCGGCGAAACGTCAGGCGCCGTGGTCGATCGTCTCGGCATTCCCGGATTCCTTGTCGGCGAGGAAATCGCTGCAGGCGTGCCGGTTTTGCGCGCCGTCGGCGTCAAGAAGGGCGAGATGCTGCTCGCTCTCAAGTCGGGCAATTTCGGCGGTCCGGAGTTTTTCTCGGACGCGCTCAAGTTGATGCCGTGATCGGAGTTCGCGTTTTCAAATATTGAAGATTTTTTCTGCTTCCGTAGTCCTACGGGGCGGCAAATTAACACAACCTCAGGGGGCCGCGGGTTTCATGCCGCGAGGCAATTCACCTGCCCGAATCCCGTACGTGCCCCGGCGCCTGCGCCCAAGAATTGAGACTGCCGCCATGCTCTCCAAGTTCTCCATCCGATCCAAGATCATTGCCGTTGTTGCGTTACTCCTCGTTGCGATGACAGGCATGGGCCTGCTCGCCGTCAAGAACATGCGGGCGATCAACGCGAGCACGGTCGATATCACGACCAGTTGGCTGCCGAGCGTGCGGGTGCTGGGCGATCTGCGGGCCGGCGTCATCACCTACCGCAACGTCGTGCGTCAGCACATGCTGAGCGAAGCGCTCGAAGACAAGCTCGCGATGGAAAAGACAGCAGCCACCGTCGTTGAAGGCAACATGAAGACCCGCGCGCAGTACGAACCGATGATCACTTCGCCGGAAGAGCGCGCGCTCTACAGGGAATGGGCCGACCTCTGGGACAAGTACAAGAAGGGCACCGAGGAAGTCATGGCCCTGTCGCGCAAGGAGGCCGGCAAGGCGCCGCGCGAAGCCCAGGACCTTAATACAAAGGTCGTCAACAAAATCGGGCTCGACGCCGACGCCGTCCTGAAGAAGAGCATCGACCTCAACAACGCCGGTGCGGACAAGGCCGCGCAGAGTGCTGCCGACGACTATGCTTCGGCATTCATGATGCTCGCGATCATCCTCGGCGCATCGATCGTCGCCGGCGCCGCCATCAGCTTCTATCTGGTTCGTGACGTCTCGGCCGGCATTGCCTCGATCGTCAGGCCGATGCAGGCCCTTGGCCAGGGTGACCTCACGGCCGTCGTGCCGCATCGGGGCGAAAAGACCGAGATCGGCACCATGGCCGACACGCTACAGGTGTTCAAGGATGCGCTGATCGCCAAGAAGGCCGCCGATGAGGCTGCCGCGGCGGATGCGGAAGCCAAGATCGAGCGCGGCCGCCGGGTCGACAACATCACCCGCGAATTCGAGTCGATGATCGGCGAGATCGTCAACACCGTGTCCTCGGCTTCGAGCCAGCTCGAGGCTTCGGCCGGCACGCTGTCTTCGACCGCCGAGCGTTCGAAGGAACTGGCGACCACGGTTGCCGCGGCCTCGGAGGAAGCTTCCACCAACGTGCAGTCGGTGGCCTCCGCGACCGAAGAGCTGTCGTCCTCCGTCAACGAGATCAGCCGCCAGGTGCAGGAATCGGCACGGATGGCGACCGATGCCGTCGGCCAGGCCCGCGTCACCAACGACCGCGTCAGCGAGCTGTCCAAGGCGGCAAGCCGCATCGGCGACGTCGTCGAACTGATCAACACCATTGCAGGCCAAACCAACCTGCTCGCGCTCAACGCCACCATCGAGGCGGCACGCGCGGGCGAAGCCGGCCGCGGCTTTGCGGTCGTCGCATCCGAGGTGAAGGCGCTGGCCGAGCAGACCGCCAAGGCCACCGGCGAGATCAGCCAGCAGATTTCCGGCATCCAGGGCGCGACCCAGGAGTCGGTCACGGCGATCAAGGAGATCAGCGGCACCATCGAAAGGCTGTCGGAGATCTCCTCAACCATCGCGGCCGCGGTGGAAGAGCAGGGCGCCGCCACCCAGGAAATCTCCCGCAACGTGCAGCAGGCAGCTCAGGGCACCCAGCAGGTCTCGTCGAACATCACCGACGTGCAGCACGGCGCCGCCGAGACCGGCTCGGCCTCAACCCAGGTGCTGTCGGCGGCCAGGATGCTGTCGGGCGACAGCAGCCGGCTCAAGAACGAGGTCTCGAAATTCCTGACCAATGTGCGAGCGGCCTGAACCGCGGCACAGGCATGCGACAATAAGCCCGGCCCCTTGTGGCCGGGCTTCAACTTCAGGGAGCGGAAAATCCGTCGTTCGACGGTGGGATGTTAACCGAACCTAACGATCTGGCGGGGTAAGCCTCTACAGGCAAATCCGGCCGGTCGGACAGAAGTTCAGCGCCGCCGATTTGCGTTGGGGATCGGGGTTCTCGCAATGATCAAGTTCAATCGCATCGGCAACAAGCTCGGCCTGGCCGGGGCCATCGGCATCCTGCTGGCGGCCGGCATGGTGGCCAACCAGATGATGTCCGAGGCGCAGGTCGAGGCCGCCAGCAACCGCGTCGCGCGATCCCAGCGGGTGATCGACAGCGCGCTCGGCGGACAAATCGAGCTGCGCCAGATGCAAGTTGCCGCAAGCGATATCCGCCTCGCCAGGACGGCCGCCGAGGTCGACAAGAGGCTTGCCGACTTCCAGCAGTTGAAGGCAGCGCAGGCCAAGGAAATCGATGCCGCGCTGTCCGTTGCGCAGATAGGGGATACCAGGGAGCGGCTACTGAAGGTGAAGTCGCTGACGGACAGCTTCTCGGCCGGCGTCGAGGACCTTGCAAAAGCGCAGAAGAGCTCGCTTGCCGAGATCGACAAGCGCGACACTATTTCGGGCGAATGGTACCGCGCGTTCCAGACCGCGCTCAATTCGTCGGTGTTCGCGCGCATCGACAACCGCGAGGAAATCGAGGGCTTCTTCTATCAGGCCGACTCCAAGGTCAACGCGCTGCGGGCACTGGTCTTCCGCTTCGGCGCCACCGGCGACAACAAGCTGGTCGGCACGATCGGGCACAACAAGACGCATCTTGCGACGATCCTGAAGCAGACGCGCGACAAGAGCGACGACAAGAAGCTGCACGAGCTGGTCGACGGCCTCAGTGCGATCATCAATCGTTTCGTCGACGCCACCGGCGATTCCGTCAAGACCGAAGCGCTGAAGGCGGAGATCGCGGACCGCACCGGCAAGGCCGTCGAAGAGGCCGGTGCGCTGATGGAGAAGCAGGTCGAGATTTCCCAAAGCAACGCCAGAACCTCGCGGGAGGAGATGGCCGCCGTGATCGCGAGCGCCAACCGGATCAGCCTGATCATGGCGATCGTGATGGTGATCTCGCTGGTTGCTTCGGTGCTGTTCTCCTTCGTCGGCATCGCACGTCCGATGATGCGGCTGAACGGCGCGCTCGGCGAGATGGCCGGCGGCAACCTCGATGTCGTGATCCCCGGCGCCGGGCGCGGCGACGAGATCGGCGATCTCGCCAAGACCGTCGCGGTGATCCGGCAGAACGCCGAACAGAAAGCGCACGACGAGGCCGAAGCCAGGACGACACAGGAGCAGATTGCCGCGCGGCAGCGCAAGGCGGACATGATCAGGCTCGCCGACCAGTTCGAAGGCGCCGTCGGCGAGATCGTCGAAACCGTGTCCTCGGCCTCCAGCCAGCTCGAGGCATCGGCCACCACGTTGACCGCGACGGCCGATCGGGCGCAGGAACTCACCGTCATGGTGGCGTCGGCGTCGGAAGAGGCCTCCACCAATGTGCAGTCGGTGGCCTCCGCCACCGAGCAATTGTCGTCATCGGTCAACGAGATCAGCCGTCAGGTTCAGGAGTCGGCGCGGATGGCCAATGAGGCGGTCGACCAGGCCCGCATCACCAACAGCCGCGTCAGCGAGCTCTCGAAGGCGGCCGCCCGTATCGGCGACGTCGTCGAGCTGATCAATACGATCGCCGCGCAGACCAATCTGCTGGCGCTCAACGCCACCATCGAGGCGGCGCGCGCGGGCGAAGCCGGCCGCGGCTTTGCGGTGGTCGCCTCCGAGGTGAAGGCGCTCGCCGAGCAGACATCAAAGGCCACCGGCGAGATCGGCCTACAGATCACCGGCATCCAGGGAGCGACCGAAGAGTCGGTTGGCGCCATCAAGGAGATCAGCGCTACGATCGAAAGACTGTCGGAAATCGCATCGACCATTGCGGCTGCGGTGGAAGAGCAGGGTGCGGCGACGCAGGAAATTTCCCGCAACGTGCAGCAGGCCGCGCACGGCACGCAGCAGGTTTCCGCCAACATCACCGACGTGCAGCGCGGCGCCAGCGAAACCGGCTCGGCGTCCTCGCAAGTGCTGTCCGCCGCGCAATTGCTGTCCGGCGACAGCACCCGCCTGAAGAACGAGGTTTCGAAATTCCTCAATTCGGTGCGCGCGGCCTGACGCGCCGGCGGCGGTCCTTGAACTGCCGCTTGTGCAAACCAGCTATGCCCGGGAAGTGAAGGACGGCTGCGCCGCCATGCGTGGCCTTTCGGCGCGGATTCGGCTAAACGGGCGCCAATGAATTGGCTCGAGGGGTAAGCCAATCCCTGCCGTTTGGGCGGGCAGCAGGAATGCCTGATTTATGATCGCACTGGTCCGCATCGCGCTGAGCCGGCCATATACTTTCGTCGTACTCGCGCTCCTGCTCCTGATCATCGGACCGCTGGCCGCGCTGCGCACGCCGACCGACATCTTTCCCGACATCCGCATTCCCGTGATCGGCGTGGTCTGGAACTATACCGGCCTGCCGCCCGACCAGATGGCCGGCCGCATCGTCACGCCGTTTCAGCGCGCGCTGACGACGACGGTCAATGACATCGAGCACATCGTCGCCAATTCCTACAACGGCATCGGCATCATCAAGATTTTCTTCCAGCCGGGCGTCGATATCCGCACTGCCAACGCGCAGGTCACCGCGATCTCGCAAACGCTCTTGAAGCAGATGCCGCCGGGCGCCACGCCGCCCTTGATCCTGAACTACAGTGCTTCGACCGTGCCGATTATCCAGGTCGCGCTGTCGGGCGAAGGCCTGACCGAGCAGAACCTGGCCGACATCGGCATCAACCAGTTGCGCACGCCGCTGGTCACCGTGCCCGGCGCGGCAATCCCGTATCCGTTCGGCGGCAAGCAGCGCCAGGTCCAGATCGACCTCAATTCGACTGCGTTGCAGGCGCGGGGTCTGTCCGGCCAGGATGTCGCCAACGCGCTCGCTGCCCAAAACCTGATCACACCGGTCGGCACGCAGAAGATCGGCAATTTCGAATACTCGATCCAGCTCAACAACTCGCCGCTGCGGATGGAAGAGCTCGGCGATCTGCCGATCAAGGCTGTCAATGGCGCGATGGTCTATGTCCGCGACGTCGCCAGCGTGCGCGATGGCAACCCGCCGCAGACCAACATCGTGCATGTCGACGGCAACCGCTCCGTGCTGATGATGGTGCTGAAGGCAGGTGCGACCTCGACGCTCGATATCATCGCCGGCATCAAGCAGAAGGTGATCGACGTCAAGGACCAGATGCCGGACGCGCTCAAGATCGGCTTCATCGGCGACCAATCGGTGTTCGTGCGCGGCGCCATCGAAGGCGTTGCCGTCGAAGGCGTGATTGCGGCGCTGCTCACCAGCGTCATGATCCTGCTGTTCCTTGGGAGCTGGCGCTCCACCATCATCATCGCGATCTCGATCCCGCTGTCGGTGCTGGGTGCGATCATCATGCTGTCGGCGATCGGCGAGACGCTGAACATCATGACGCTCGGCGGCCTCGCGCTTGCGGTCGGCATCCTCGTCGACGACGCCACCGTGACGATCGAGAACATCAACTACCATCTGGAGCAGGGTAAACCGGTCGAGCAATCCATCATGGACGGCGCCAACCAGATCGTGACGCCGGCCTTCGTCTCGCTGCTCTGCATCTGCATCGTGTTCGTGCCGATGTTCTTCCTGCAAGGCGTGGCCCGCTTCCTGTTCGTGCCGATGGCGGAAGCGGTGATGTTCGCGATGATCTGGTCGTTCATCCTGTCGCGCACGCTGGTGCCGACAATGGCAAAGTATTTGCTACAGCCGCATATCCACCACGAGGGCGGGCCGCCGCCGTCGCGCAATCCGCTGGTATGGTTCCAGCGCGGCTTCGAGGCGCGGTTCGAGCGCATCCGCAACGGCTACCGCGGTCTGTTGTCGATGGCGCTCGGCCACCGCCCGCTGTTCGTGACGGGTTTCCTGGGCGTGGTTGCGCTCTCGTTCCTGCTGGTGCCGTTCCTGGGGCGCAACTTCTTCCCCTCGGTCGATGCCGGCAACATCCTGATGCATGTCCGCACCCAGGTCGGCACCCGCGTGGAGGAGACCGCCAACCAGCTCGCGGACGTGCAGAAGGCGATCCGCAGGCTGATCCCCGGCGAGATCGAGACCCTGACCGACAACATCGGCATGCCGATCTCCGGCATCAACATGACCTACAACAACACCGGTATGATCGGTCCGCAGGATGGCGACATCCAGATCAAGTTGAAGGAACATCACCGGCCGACCGAGGAACATGTGCAGAAACTGCGCGAGCAATTGCCGCGGCTGTTCCCGGGCATGAGCTTCTCATTCCTGCCGGCCGATATCGTCAGCCAGATCCTCAATTTCGGCGCGCCGGCGCCGATCGACCTGCAAATCCGCGGTCCGAACCTGCAAGGCAATTTCGCCTATGCCAACCAGTTGCTGAGCCGCATCCGGCGCATTCCCGGAATTGCCGATGCCCGCATCCAGCAATCGCCGAATGCGCCGACCTTCAACATCGACGTCGACCGCACCCGCGCGCAATATGTCGGGCTGACCGAGCGCGATGTCACCAACAGCCTCGTCGTCAACCTCGCGGGCAGCTCGCAGGTCGCGCCGACCTATTACCTCAATCCCGACAACGGCGTGTCCTATTCGATCGTGATGCAGACGCCGCAATACCAGATCGACTCGCTGAGCGCGCTACAGACGCTGCCGATCACCGCGACCGGCAACACGCAGGCGCCGATCCTCGGCGGCATTGCCGACATCAAGCGTTCGACCTCGAGCGCGGTCGTTTCGCAATACGACATCCAGCCGATGGTGCAGATCTACGCGACCACGCAAGGCCGTGACCTCGGTTCGGTCGCGGTCGATGTGCGCAAGGCGATCGCCGATACCGCAAAGGACGTGCCGAAGGGTTCTTCCGTGGTGCTGCTCGGACAGGTGGAGACCATGAACAGCGCGTTCGCGGGCTTGCTGTTCGGCCTGCTCGCCGCCGTGGTGCTGATCTATTTCCTGATCGTCGTGAACTTCCAGTCCTGGTCGGACCCGTTCGTGATCATCACGGCATTGCCGGCAGCGCTCGCCGGCATTGTCTGGATGCTGTTCACGACGGAGACGACGCTGTCGGTGCCCGCGCTGACCGGCGCGATCATGTGCATGGGCGTCGCCACCGCCAACAGCGTGCTGGTTATCAGCTTTGCCCGCGAGCGCTATGAAGAGCTGGGCGATCCCGTCGCTGCCGCGCTGGAAGCCGGCTTCGTCCGGTTCCGCCCGGTGCTGATGACGGCGCTCGCCATGATCATCGGCATGGCGCCGATGGCGCTGGGGCTCGGCGAAGGCGGCGAGCAGAATGCGCCGCTCGGCCGCGCCGTGATCGGCGGGCTCGTGTTCGCGACCATCGCCACGCTGATGTTTGTCCCCGTGGTATTCAGTATGGTACACAAGAAACAAGGCGCCAAAGCCGCCGCCGCATCGGAGATACCGCATGTCGCCCACTGAACAGTCCCCGCCGGTTTCGCGCCGGAAATTGGGCCTATTCGGCGTGGTGGTGGTGATCGCGGCCGGGCTGGTCGTTGCGACCGGCATCCGCGCCCGCGAGGATCAGGGTTCCAAGCTGAAGGAATGGACCGACGATCAGGCCATTCCCACCGTCGCGGTCGCGCTGCCCAGCGGCAGGGCGCTCAACCCCACCATCGACCTGCCGGGCCGGCTGGAAGCCTATTCCCGCGCGCCGATCTTCGCGCGCGTGTCCGGCTATCTGAAGAGCTGGAGCGCCGATATCGGCGCACGCGTGAAAGCCGGTCAGGTGATTGCCGAAATCGAGGCGCCAGATCTCGATCAGCAATTGCTGCAAGCCAGAGCCGACCTTGTCAGCCAGCAGTCGAGCGCGCGGCTGTCGGAGGCAACCCTCAACCGCCGCAAGACCCTCGTCGCCTCGAATTTCGTCTCGGCGCAGGAGATCGATGAGCGCACCGCTGATCTCGCCAACAAGAAGGCTGCCGTCAATTCGGGCCAGGCCAACGTCGAACGGCTGGAAGCGCTCGCCGGCTACAAGAAGATCACTGCGCCGTTCGACGGCGTGGTGACCGCGCGCGATACCGACGTCGGCGCGCTGATCAATGCGGGCGGCGGTTCGGGTCCGCCGATGTTCGTGGTCTCCGACATCACCAAGCTCCGCGTCTACGTCAACGTTCCGCAGAATTACGTGCCGGCGATCAGGATCGGCGCCAAGGCCGTCATCACGATGCCGGAATATCCGAACCGCACCTTTGCGGCGACCGTGGAAGCATCCTCGCAAGCGGTGGAGGTTTCCTCCGGCACGACGCGCATGCAACTGGCACTGGACAATTCCAGCGGCGAGCTGATGCCCGGCGGCTATGCCAGCGTCAAGCTCAGCCTACAGCGCGACGCGGTGCCGCTGCACATCCCCGCAAGCGCGCTGATCTTCAACCAGAACGGCCTTTCCGTCGCGACCGTCACGCCCGACGACAAGGTGCTGTTCAAGAAGGTCACGATCGCGCGCGATCTCGGCAAGGAAATCGAACTCGCCTCCGGGCTTGCGGCGGACGACCGCATCATCACGGCCCCGCCGGACGGCCTTGCCGACGGCGATCGGGTCCGCGTGGTCGGCTCCAAGGGCAAGCCCGCGACTGCGTCGGAAAAGCAGGACGCGAAGGGGTAGGGCTCCCTACCTCGCCCCGCTTGCGGCAGGGCTATCGCATATGAGCGAGGACTCGATGAGGCGACTTCGTTGTGGCCATCCTTCGAGACGCCCGCCTTTGGCGGGCTCCTCAGGATGAGGTCTTGTTTCGTGGCAAAATCCTAGAACCCTCATGGTGAGGAGCGCCGCCTGCGGCGCGTCTCGAACCATGAAGGCCGGGCTCGCTCACACGCTCAATGGGCCATATGCGATAGCCCTGCCGCTTGCGGGGAGAGGTCGGCGCGAAGCGCCGGGTGAGGGGGACTCTCCGCGTACTTCATTGCCAGAGAATTTGCGGAGGCAGCCCCTCACCCCAACCCTCTCCCCGCGAAGAGCGGGGCGAGGGAGCAGAGAGACCTATGCCACCCGCCACTCCAGTATGCCGTCTTCCGCCGTGACGATGTCTCCGAGCGAGCCGACCGGCGTGCGGTCCATGCTTTGGAGATGCGCGAGCGTCTGCGTATCGCTGGCGGGAATGCGTCCCAGCGTCCGCCGGTCATCCTCGGTGCGCAGCATGGCGACGCCATGCTCGATCTCGCCATTGCCGCGATAGATCACGGTGAAGGCTTCGACCTTACCCTTGCCGCCGACCTCGGTGACGAAGTCCGGCACCTTGCGGCGATGCCGATCGGCTTCCGCCTGCACGCTGGTATCCTGCGCCAGCGCCTTCTTTGGCGCCTCGCGCGATAGCACCAGCGCATGGTGCTTGGTGACAAAGCCGCCCTGGCCATACAGCAGGCCAAGCTTGCCGCCATCGCGCAGCTTGCGCACCATCGCGCAGGCGGCATGCGTCATGTAGGTGTTGAGTGGCGCGCCGAAGAAAGTGAGGCCGCCGGCGACCGTTGGCTGCACGTCGGGACCCAGCCCGAGCGTCCGCCGGGCCATCTTCGGCACGACCGGGAAGCAGCTATAGAGCTCGATGGCGTCGAACTTCTTGCCGTCGCCCTCGGCGAGATCCATGATCGCCTTGAGCACCGCGTTCTGCGGATGGCTCTCGAAGAACTGATCGCGGATCAAATAGTCGCGCGGCTCTTCTGCCGATGCGCCGCCCCAAGCATAGACGATGCGGTCTTCTGGCACACCGGCCGCGCGTGCCTTGGCAAGGCTGGTCAGGATCAGCGCACCGCCCATGTTCACGCTGGGATTGGCGACCATCAGCTTGGTGTAAGGCCAGGCGATCATCCGATTGTCCGGCGTCGCCGTTGTGATCTGCTCGGGCGAGAAATGCTTCTTCAGCCACGAGTTGGGATTCTCCGTCGCGACGCTGGCATAGGTCGACCAGAGATCGCCGGACTCTTGCAGTGCCTCGCGTGGGGTCTGGCCCCAATGTGCCGACGTGGCCGACTCGTAGAGCGGGTAGACGGTGATCGGGCGAAACACGCCCAGCTTCACGGCCATCGGCTTCTGGAACGCGGCGCCGCGCTTGGGCTCTTCCACGTCATGTGCAAACGGCGTCCAGGGCGGCGTGAGGCCGGCGCGCTCGGCCTTGGTCGCGGTGGACTGCGCCTCGGCGCCGCAGACCGCGGCGACGCTGCATTCGCCGCGCGCGATACGCTGCGCCGCTTCGTGGAGGTAGCGGATCGGACTCTCGCCGCCGACCGGGCCATAATAGAGATGCGCCGGCTTGATGCCGAGGCGTTCGGCGAGTTGCTTCTCCGGATCGCGATAGCGCCAGCTCAGGAAATTGACAACGTCCAGCGAGCCGATGTCGCCAAGCAGCTTCGCGCCGGAATCGGCTTCCGAGCGCTTGAGGGCTTCCTCCAGCAGGGAGAGGGGCTCGAGCCCGGCGGTGATCTCCTTCGGGCGATCGACGATTTCGCCGACGCCGACGATGACGGGGATGCGGTCTTCGGGAATGGAGTGTGACATTGCCTGTTCTTGCTTTCAGTTGATTGAGTACAGCTCCATCCCCGTCATTGCTTCGCGGAGCCTGTCATCGGGCGCGCATTCGCGCGACCCGTTGGCTCGCAATGACGGTGGTGACTACTCCGCCACAAGTGCATTCATGTGCTCGACGGCTTCGGCAAAATCTTCCTTGAATTCCTGCACGACGGCAGTTGCGGATTTCACGCTGTCGACCAGGCCGACGCCCTGGCCGACGAAATAGCTGACGAGGTCGCGCGCCTGTGCGTTGCCGGCGGCGGCGGAGCGGTCGATGGAATTGAAGGCGTCGCGGCTGATGATGCTCTGTAGCGGCATCGGCAGTGCGCCGGGGCTGTCGGGCCCGCGGTCCCAGGCATCGGTCCAGACCGAGCGGAGCTGCCGTGCCGGCTTTCCGGTGCGCCCGCGCGAGCGCACGGCGTCGCGCGAGGACGCCGCGATCATCTTCTCGCGGAAGATTTCGGTGGTCTCGGACTCCACCGTCGCAAGCCAAATTGAACCGGTCCACACGCCGGCCGCACCCATCGCCATGCACGCCGCCATCTGACGGCCGGTCATGATACCGCCCGCGGCGAGCACCGGCACGTCGCGGATCGGCTTCACCGCCTTGATCACTTCCGGCACCACCACCATGGTCGAAACCTCGCCGCAATGGCCGCCGGCCTCGGTGCCTTGCGCCACCAGAATATCGACGCCGGCCGCGACCTGCCGCACCGCGTGCTCCTTGGCGCCGACCAGCGCAGCGACCGGCACGTCGTGCTTCTTGCCCATCGCGATCATTTCTTTCGGCGGCACGCCCAGCGCGTTGGCGATCAGGCGGATCGGATGGCTGAAGGAGACTTCCAGCACGTCCAGCGCGCGCCGTGAGTCGAACGGCTGCGGCTGGTTGTCGGCGACGTTGGTTGTCGTCAGTTCGACGCCGTATTTCTTGAGGAGATCGCGGGTGAAGTTGCGATGCGCCGGCGAGATGCGCGCTTCAAGGCTCTTCCAGGTGACGTCCTTCTCGCCCGCGGTCGAGATGTTTTCCGGGATCAGCACGTCGATGCCATAGGGCTTGCCGTCGACGTGATCGTCGATCCATTTCAGCTCCTGCTCGACCGTCTCGGGCGAATGCGAAGTCGCGCCCAGCACGCCAAAGCCGCCGGCGCGGCTGACGGCTGCGACCACGTCGCGGCAGTGGCTGAAGGCGAACAGCGGAAACTCGATTCCCAGCATGTCGCAGATCGGCGATTTCATGGTCGGCTCTCTCCCTGCGGCGGCCTGGCGCGGCTCATTCTTGATTTTCAGTTGAGCAGTTGGCGCAACGCTAACCTATCCGGACTGTTTATGCCAAGCGGCAACAAACACAACCTCATCCTGAGGAGCGGCCATTTGGCCGCGTCTCGAAGGATGGGCCGCGGGCCACATGGTTCGAGACGGCGCAAGTGCGCCTCCTCACCATGAGGGACAAACATTCCACGTCGCAAAATATGCAAGCCGGCAGGCCAGTTTTGCGTCTTGCGCTTTGGCGCTGCGGAAGGAATGCTGTCCGCCAAACAGGCGGCGGCGTTACGAATATGGGAACGCCCGATGCGATCGCTCGAAGCCGACTGAACAAGAAACGAGGGAGAGCGCATGGGCTTTTTCGAGAGAGATGCCGTACGTATCCACTATCAAGTAGCCGGCTCGGGCTTTCCGCTGCTGCTGATCGCCGGCGGCGGGTTGAATTCGTGCATCGATGGCATTACCGGCGCCTATCCGCCCTTCAATGCCATGAAGGAATTCGGCGACGAGTACAGCTGCGTCGCCTTCGATCTGCGCAATGCCAATCCCGGAAAATCCTCTGGCCCGCTCGAGATCGATCGCCCCTGGGATTCCCACACCGACGATCAGCTCGCCTTGATGGATCATCTCGGCTTCGACAAGTTCATGGTGCTCGGTTTCTGCATCGGCGGGCCGTTGATCTGGAATCTGCTGAAGCGCGCGCCTGAGCGCGTGGTTGCGGCGGTGCTGGCGCAGCCGAGCGGCTCGCGGCCGGAGATGCGCGATCTCTTCTACGACAACAACATGAAGGGGTGGGCGCCGGAACTGGTCAAGCGACGGCCGGATATCACGATGGAGCAGGCCGAAAAATTCCTCACCCGGATGTACCGCACCGATCCAGACTTCGTATTCACGGTGACGCGCGATTTCGTGCGCAATTGCGCCACGCCCGTGCTGATCTTGCCGGACGATATCCCGACGCACCCTTATTCGGTCGCGATGGAAACGGCGATGCTGGCGCCGAACGCGGAAGTGAGCATGTTCCCGTGGAAGGAGCCGGTCGAGCGGATTCCGCTGGCGGTCCGCCAGATCCGCTCGTTCCTGCGCGCGCACCGGCCTGCGAAATAATCGTCATTGCGAGGAGCGAAGCGACGAAGCAATCCAGCTTTCTTGTTGCAGCAAAGCTGGATTGCTTCGCTTCGCTC
>NZ_JAFCLN010000038.1 GCF_018129385.1 Bradyrhizobium lablabi | reverse complement strand
ATGCTCGTGTGCACCTTTTTGTTGCGCAAGCACAGCACACGAGACCGCGGGTGCAGCGCGCACCCGGCATTCCCTGCGCCCTCTCTCCGGAGAGGAGCAAACGAGATTGCAAAAGCTCGGATGCAAATTGCGTCGCGAGAACGCTGACCCATACTCAATCGTTGTCGCCCGGCTCGATGTGCGGACCGGGCGATCCAGTATTCCAGAGGCCGCAGTGATTGAATCGAGAAGCCGCGGAGCACTGGATCCCCGCCGGAGCCTGTCATCGGGCGCGCGCGACCCGTTGGCGGGGATGACAAGCGGGGGCCTCCGGTGAGCAGCGCATCTGGCTCAGGATCACATGGACAAGAACCCGTTCTTTGGACATGAAGGCTCGCAGGCCAGCCGTCAGACTATCCCTCTATCTCGCCCTGCGGTAAATCGAAGCAATATCAATGGTATATGTCTGCTTCCTAAGTGTTTGGACTCGCTGGTGACGAAATCGGATCAACCATCGCCCTGGTGGTCGCCGGCCCGGCACGCCGATCGAAAGCCGTTTCTGCTGGCGCGGCGGGAAATTGCGCGCGCGGTCCGCGCCTGGTTCGACGAACAGGGGTTTGTCGAGGTCGAGACCGCGATTTTGCAGATATCGCCCGGCAATGAGACGCATCTGCATGCGCCGCGCACCGAGCTTGTGCGCGCCGATGGTTCGCGCGCGGCGCGTTACCTGCGCACCTCGCCGGAATTTGCGTGCAAGAAACTGCTGGCCGCGGGTGAGCAAAAGATTTTCGAATTCGCGCGCGTGTTCCGCGACCGCGAGCGCGGCGACCTGCATCTGCCCGAATTCACCATGCTGGAATGGTACCGCGCCAATGCGGCCTATGACGCCATCATGGCCGACACGATCGTCGTGATTGCGCATGCCGCGCAGGCCACCGGCATCGGAACATTTTCCTTTCGCGGCCGCAGTGCCGATCCATTTGTCGAGCCCGAACTGTTGACGGTGGCTGCCGCCTTCGAACGATTCGCGGGCATCGATCTTCTGGCCACGATCGCCGGCGGCGAGGGCGACCGGGCCGCGCTTGCCGCGGCGGCATCAGGAAAAGTGCGGGTTGCGGACGACGACACCTGGTCCGATATCTTCAGCAAGGTATTGGTCGAACATGTCGAGCCCAATCTGGGGCAGGGGCGCTTGACCGTGCTGTTCGAATACCCCGCGCCGGAAGCCGCACTGGCGCGCGTAAAGCCGGATGACCCGCGGGTCGCCGAGCGCTTTGAGGTCTATGCGTGCGGCGTTGAGCTCGCCAACGGATTTGGCGAATTGACCGATGCCGCCGAGCAGCGCCATCGTTTCACCGAGGCGATGAACGAAAAGCAGCGGCGTTACGGCGAGCGCTACCCGCTCGACGAGGAATTTTTGGCCGCGGTCGCAAGGATGCCGCAAGCGAGCGGCGTCGCGCTCGGCTTCGACCGGCTGGTGATGCTGGCAAGCGGCGCGATCAGGATCGACCAGGTGGTATGGACGCCGCCGGCTGGTGAGGCTTGAATTGGCAGATGAACAGTTTTGACCCAAAACTCGCAGCAACCTTGCGCCGGCCCGATGAACTGGTGGCGCGCGGGCTTTCGCGTGAA
Organism: Bradyrhizobium lablabi; assembly: GCF_018129385.1. GTDB lineage: Bacteria > Pseudomonadota > Alphaproteobacteria > Rhizobiales > Xanthobacteraceae > Bradyrhizobium > Bradyrhizobium lablabi_C. The sequence goes on along the minus strand of NZ_JAFCLN010000038.1, from coordinate 16,325 downwards.
GCCGATCTTCCGGCGCTGGAGAAGGTTGCCGCCCGCTATGCGGTAGCGGTGACGCCTGACATCGCCGCACTGATCGACGCTGACGATCCCGCCGATCCGATCGCGCGGCAGTTCATTCCGAGCGCGGAGGAACTGATCGCAACGTCAGGCGAAAACGCCGACCCGATCGGCGACGACGCGCATTCGCCGGTCGCTGGCATCGTGCATCGCTATCCCGACCGCGTGCTGTTCAAGCTGGTGGCCGTCTGCGCGGTCTATTGCCGCTTCTGCTTCCGCCGCGAGATGGTCGGGCCAGGCAAGGCGACCGCGTTGTCGGACGAGGCCTATCAAGCCGCGCTAAACTACATCCGCAGCCACGGCGAAATCTGGGAAGTGATCCTGACCGGCGGCGATCCGCTGATGCTGTCGCCGCGCCGGCTCGCCGACATCATGACCGATCTTGCCGCCATCGATCACGTCAGGATCATCCGCATTCACACCCGCGTGCCGGTCGCCGATCCCGCGCGCATCACGCCTGAACTGGTGGCCGGCCTCAGGATCGATGGCGCAACGACCTGGGTCGCGGTGCATGCGAATCATCCGCGTGAATTTTCGGCAGATGCGCGCGCGGCCTGCGCGCGACTTGCGGACGCCGGCATCCCGCTGGTCAGCCAGTCGGTGCTGCTGCGCGGCGTCAATGACGATGCGGTGACGCTCGAAAGTTTGATGCGAACTTTTGTCGAATGCCGGATCAAGCCTTATTACCTGCATCACGGCGATCTCGCGCCGGGCACCGCCCATCTGCGAACGACGCTGGAACAGGGCCAGGCCTTGATGCGCACGTTGCGCGGCCGGGTTTCCGGCCTGTGCCAGCCGGAATATGTCCTCGATATCCCCGGCGGTCACGGCAAGGCGCCGGTTGGCCCCGGCTATTTGTCGCAGGACGAGTACGGCAAACGTGATCTATCGCATGAAACGCGCTATCGTGTTCTCGATTATTGTGGCGAGGTTCACCTCTATCCGCCGGTCGCAACATGACGGACGGAGGCAAGGACAGGCCGGAGCCGCCGGAGGAAGGCAACCGCGCTCTCGAGAACGTGGTCATGCTGGGTTTCTTCGTGGTGCTGGTGGCTACAGGGATCTGGTTGCTCGGCACCATGGCCGACGTCCGCAAGGCGCAGGACTGCGCCGCCCAGGGGCGCCGCAATTGTGCGACGATCGAGGTTCCGGAGCGAACGCGATAAACGAAACTTGAGAAACGGGAGAACCGGGATGCGTAGAACCCTCTTGTCGATGGCACTGGTGGTTTTGATCGGTGGCCCCGTAGCGCTTGCCCAGCAAGGCGGCGGCGGCTCGTCCACGGCGGTCAAGAATTCCGGACCGCTGCCGGCGCCGGTAGGCCATCGCCAGCCGCGCGCCAGCGATGTGCCCAATCAGCAGAATGTCGATCCGAACGATCCGCTCAGCAAGGAAAACGCCGCGCTCGACAAGAAGATCAAGAGCATCTGCCGCGGCTGCTGATTGCCGCGGCATCGTTGGCTTCATCCTTCGAGACGCATCGCGCCGCGATGCTCCTCTGGATGAGGTCCCAGACCCTCATGGTGAGGAGCGCGGCGGCAACGCCACGCGCCTCGAACCACGAGGCCCGACTAGGCCGAACGCTCCTTCGGTTCTCGTAGTTCCCGCCGCGCTGCCACGGCATCGGCCAGCACGTTCAGCGACGAAAAAGTCGTGTTCCAGTCGATGCAACCGTCCGTGATGCTCTGCCCATAAGTCAACGCCATTCCCGGAACGACATCCTGGCGGCCAGCGATCAGATTGCTCTCGATCATCACGCCCATGATGCGTTGCTCGCCGCCCGTGATCTGCCGGGCGATGTCGGCCACCACCAGCGGCTGATTCTCCGGCCGCTTGCTGCTGTTGGCGTGGCTGGCATCGACCATCACCCGCTGGCCGACGCCGGCGCGCGCCAGTTCGCTGGCGGCGGCATCGACGCTGGCGGCGTCATAGTTCGGCTTGCTGCCGCCGCGCAGGATGATGTGACAGTCGGCATTGCCTCGCGTGGCCGCAATCGCCGAGCGGCCGCCCTTGGTCACCGCCATGAAATGATGCGGATGCGAGGCGGATTTCACGGCATCGGCCGCGATGCGCACGTTGCCGTCGGTGCCGTTCTTGAAACCGACCGGACAGGAGAGGCCCGAGGCAAGCTCGCGATGAATCTGGCTTTCGGTCGTGCGCGCGCCGATCGCCGCCCATGCGACGAGGTCGGCGATGTATTGCGGCGTCGTCATGTCGAGGAATTCGGTGCCGGCGGGCAGGCCGAGATTGTTGATCGCGGACAACACGCTGCGGGCGAGGTGCAGACCCTTGTTGATGTCGAAGCTGCCGTCGAGATTGGGGTCGTTGATCAGGCCCTTCCAACCAACGGTCGTGCGCGGCTTCTCGAAATAGACCCGCATCACGATCTCGAGCCGGTCGGAAAGTTTCTCCCGCAAGCCTGCGAGGCGGTTGGCGTAGTCGACGGCGGCGAGGGGATCGTGCACCGAACAGGGGCCGACCACGACCAAGAGGCGGTCGTCGGTCCCGTTCAAAATGCCGTGGATGGCGTTACGCGCGGCCATCACGACGCGGGTCGAGGTCAGGGTGCGCGGGATCTCCCGCATCACCGCTTCGGGCGTACTCAGTTCCTTCAGTTCGACGATGCGAAGGTCATCGGTGGTGCTCAGCACGGCTTTAGCTCCTTGAGGGGTGAACCTGCCGGCCAAAACAAAAAAGCCGCCAGGGCCTGGCGGCTTGTTCGGACTACTTGCTGCAACTTCTCAGATTGCGCGCGATCCTCCCACCGCCAGCGAGCTGTCGTAGCTAAAGTACCAAAAATAGCTGGTGGCGCGGTTGATCATGGGGAGGCATATAGCGTCCGCGTGAGGACTTGTCACCCCGTCACCTGCGCGATCACGCGCAGGTGTTGCCGATCGGTATCACATCTTGCGGGCGGCCAGCGACATGCCGATCAGGGTGGCGCCGCCGAACAGGAGGTTAAGGCCCACCAGCAGCCCGATCGCCCATTCCGCCGATCCCGGCAGGCCGGCGAAGATCAGCCCGGCGATGATGATGTCCATCGCGCCGGCCACCAGCAGCCACGACCAGCGCTGGGACAATTCGCGGCGATGTTCCAGCGCATACATGATGGTGGCAACTCCCTCGGCGAGGAAATAGGCGCCGACCACGATGGTCAGGGTCAGCACGCCCTGCATCGGGCGCGCGAGCAGGAGCCCGCCCGCCAGAACCGCCAGTGCCGCCGAGATCAGCGACCACCAGAAGCCCGGCATCTCCCGCGCCCAGTACGAGACGAAGAGGCCAAAGACGCCGCTGATCAAAAACATCCAGCCGAGGAAAATTGTGACGGCAAGGCTCGCCAGCGGCGGCACGATGATCGCCGCCAGCCCCAGGATCGCAAGCACGATGCCTTCGAACAGGAACGCCTTCCAATGCGCGCGCACGGCATCGCGCATCCTGGCCTGCAATTCGTTGATGTCGTGGGGAAGGGTCACTCAAGCTCTCCCGGCTGTGCAGCAAATGTCGACCGGCGCAGTATAGACCCCGGAGATGTCAGGCTGGCAATTATCGGTTGGTCAACCCTGACCCGACGCGGAAAAGCCGTCGGAGGACGCGCGCATGCGGTTACGGCCGAGAAAGTAGACGGCCGTGGTGGCAACCAGCAACGCGATTCCGATCAGGATCGTGATGATTCCGACCGAACTTGCCACCGCCGCGAGGTTGCGATCGGGATTCATGAGCCAGCGGCGCACCGCGCCCAGCACGAAGATTACTCCCGCAAATCCGGCTCCGCCGCCGAACAGCAAAAGCGCCCACATCCGCCGGAGTTCGCCGAGGCGTTCGCGCGCCACTTCGGTGCGGGGGGCGTGATGGCGGCCGACCCGCCGCACCAGGCGCACGGCAAACGCGATCGACATGGCGCCGATCAGCACGCTCGAGGCGCCCAGGATCATGCGGGTGGTCGGATCGAGCCCGCCCTTCTGAAGCAAGAGCAGCGGAAAATCGAACGCCGCATGCAAGGCGATCGGGGCGAACAGCACCATGAAGTAGCTCGACAGGCGCGCCCAGTCGCGATGATGGCGGTGCGCGCCCAGCGCCGTGCCGGCCCGCGCGATCGCAAGGTAGGCGCCGGCGATGATGCCGAGCGCCCCGTGGAACGGCACGGTCAGCACGCTGCGCAGCGCCGCCAGCGCCCGCCAGATCTCGGGATGCTGCACGAGATAAGCGAGGTTTTCGTAAGCCGCAAAGCCGAGCCCGGCGGCCGCGCCGTAGACCACGGTGTCCATCGGGTCGGCATAGGTCCGCCGCCGGACGAACGAGATGACGACGATCACCAGCACCTTCACGATCTCCTCGGGGGCTGCGACCGCAAACAGCGAATGCAAGGCCTGGTCGACCCAGGGATGGCCAGTGCCCGCCAGCAGTTTTGTGAACGGCGCCCGCGCCAGGCCCAGCAGCGAAATACTCGCCGCACCGAGGAAAAATGCGCCCCACACCCGGACCGGAGGTCCCGGCCGCTCGTCGGTGGCGATCACCAGCCACAGGAAGAACAATGCCGGGGCGACCGCGGCAGTACCGATGACGGTGGGGAGGGATTCGAGGATCAGGAGCATTTTGGCAAGGCGCAGCTTCTGGTTTCGGCAGCATCGGGAAAACGGGCTTCCGAGAGTACCTGTTTCCGGCCTGGATTTCGCGTTTTTAGTTCCGTTTCGACAAAACCGTGGCTGATCTCCCACGATGCCGGCTCAAATGAGGCTCGATCATGTCGTGACGTTGTGGTTGCCACAGGCGGCCGGACATTTTGACGTGGCGTGCTGCCGCAGCGTCGTCGTGCCTGAATCGACGACGGGCCGTGCGAGACCGCGACGTTCCGATTTGCTTCCGCTGTAGGCGCTTGCGGGGCTTGCGCCGTGCAAGGCCGGGGGAATACGCTGCCCGTTATTGCGGCTCGGGCAACAGCGGAGCTCCACATGCCAAGACTTTTGCCAAGACTTTTTTCCATTGCGACAGCGGTTTCGATCATCTCCCTGAGCGCGGGCGCAGCCCTTGCGCAAAACGCCCCTGCTGCCGGATCGGCGGCGGGTGCTGCAGCAGCTCCCGCGGCGGGGGCGGCGGCGGCGCCGGCAGCGGCTCCGGCGACGGCCGCGCCGGCGGCCACAGCGCCGCCTGCGGACAAGCCGGCGGCAGCGGCGACCGACAAACCCGCAGAGCCGAAGAAAGAGGCGGCCGAGCCGAAGAAAAAGAAAACCGCGTCGAAGAAGGAGACGCGCCAGCAGGAGATCGACAGATCGATCGACAAAGGCACCGTGCCGTCACGTTATCGCAGCCGGATCCCGCAGCAGTACCACCAGTACATTCCGTTCGATCGATAACGCGCAAAGCGCGCTGCGTTCATCGTGCCAGCAGGCGCCGGCAGGCGTCGACGAATACTTCGGCGCCGGTGACGATGTCGGCATCGGCGGTGTTTTCGGTCCAGTGATGGCTGATGCCGCCGATCGACGGCACGAACAGCATGCCCGCCGGCATGATGGTCGCAAGCATTTGCGCGTCATGACCGGCGGCGCTGGGCATGCGGATCGATCTGCCGCCGGCAAAGCTCTTGCTTGCCGCCTCGATCGCCTCCTGGAAACTCGCATCCATCATGGCGGGCGCGCCGGTACGGAGGCGCTCCACGGCGACCGCGCAGGGGCCTCGCGTCGTCGTCTCCGCGGCCATGCTGCGCAACAGCTCTTCGAGCCGCTCGATCACGCGCGGGTCATCGTCACGGATCTGGAACAGCATTTCCGCTTGTCCCGGGATGATGCTGGGGGAGCCGGGATCGAGTGTGATCCGGCCGGTGGTCCACACCGTGCGCGGCCCGCACGCGGCGGGAAAACGCTCGTCGATCGCAACGCAAAACCGCGCCAGCGCAAGACCTGCATCCTTGCGAATATTCATCCGCGTGGTGCCGGCGTGATTTTGCTCGCCGGTGAAGACGATGCGGTATTGCCAGATGCCGACGATGGAGGTGACGACGCCGATCGCAAGGCCGCCGTCTTCGAGTGTCCGGCCCTGCTCGATATGGGCCTCGAGATAGCCGACGTGGCGGCCGCGTTCGGCGATGACGCGCGCTCGTCCGGCAAGACCGGCCTCGCGTAAAGCATCACGCATCGGCTTGCCGCTGGTGCGGTCGCGCGCGGCGTCGATATCCTGCTCAGAGACGCCGCCGACATACGACCGGCTGCCGAGGAACGAGCCAAAATGCCCTTCCTCGTCGCACCATGATGCGACCTCGACGGCGCCGCTCACGTCCGGATCGGGATTGATCACGCGCGCGGCCTCCAGTGCGTAGACGACGCCGAGCGGCCCATCGAGCCAGCCGGCAAAATTCTGGCTTTCGAGATGCGAGCCCGCGAGCAGCTTCGGTCCGGGCTTTGCGCTGGTGCCGAGCACATTGCCGATGCCGTCGATCTCGGCTGTCAGCCCGGCCTCGGGAAGGCGCTGCGCCAGCCACTCGAGCGAGCGCAGATGGGGCTCCGAAAAGGTCGGCTTGTGCACGCCGGTCTTGTAGGTGCCGATGGCACGGAGCGCATTGAGGTCGGCAAGGACCCGGGCGCCATCGAATTGCGAACGGTTGTCAGCCATGAGGTGCGCCGATGTCAGTCGGCAAGCTTTCCATCCCGAAAGCTGTAGTGCTCGATACCACGCTGCTCCCGCTGCTCGCCGGTGGCGCGAACGGTCTCGCTGACGCGGAAGGTCATGAAGCTGATGTCGTCGGTATGATGATAGACCACGTCGTGGAAACGCTGGGCCGAGAACAGCGCCCTTTGCTCGTCGAGGTGCTTTCGGATGGCTTCGGGACCGGCAAGGGACTTTGTCACCGCAAGGCCGTCGTGAAAGCTCCAGAGGAAGTCCGGCGTGACGACCTCATACAGCGCCTCGATGTCGCCCTTGAAAAGGGCGCGCGCAAAGCCTTTGAACAGTTGGTCGCGTTCGCCCGGTGAAGGGGCCATCTCTGCTTCCACCACTTTTCGCAGCCCGAACAGGCCGCAGGACGGATATGCCGATGATAGGCCGGTATTATTTGATCGTCACCTCTACTGAAATTGTGGAGCTGCCGGATGTCTTCTCATCCCTGCCGGTCGCCGTAATTGCAAAGGTATCGGTGCCCTTGAACCGCGCCTTTGCCGAATACTGATAGGTGGACGTGTCGATCTTCTTCAGTTTGCCGCGGCCCGGCTTCTGCGAGATTTCAGAACTGGCGATCGTGCCGGGCAGCTTGAGCGGAAACTGGCAACTTTCCTTGGGCGCGATGGTGATGAAGCCGGTCGATTTTTCGCCCCAGTTCGCGAGCGTTGCGGACATCGAACACTCGGTAGCCGCTTCCGCCGAGAAAGCAAAAGCCAGGCATTTCCCGACAACGAACGTAGCAACAAAAATATTCCTCATTCTCGCTTTCCATCACCACTGAAACAGGAATCGGATTTTTCGATCATGCCAGTTTGGCGTGATGTTGACCAAGCCGGCGTAGCCGAACGTCTGGGGGAAGTCATGCCCCATGAAAACGGACCCGGGCGGCGCCGGCAAATTTCAATCCGTGTGGACGAGCCGGATGGCCGGCCCAGGCTCGCGGCTGTGAATAATCTACGAATCCAACCCACGCAGCCGCGCAAATTCGAGGATCAGCCCTTCGGGCAAGACGGCCTTAGCGAACGGCGGCTTCGGAACGATATGTATTTCGTAGAGGTGCCGCACAGAAATCGGCTTGGCCATGAACTGCTGGAGGCACTCACCTAGGCTATGGTCCATAATCAGGTACGGATCGAGAGCACCAGCACTTCGCTCGTTGCGGAGAGAAGGCCATTTCCGCAGCACTGCCCTCGCATCGAAATTGACACGGCCACCCATTCGTCCTGCGTCCATCAGGACGCTTGCCATTGCGTTACAGGCTTCTTTGGCTTCAGCCAGCGTCCTAAAGGGCGATCCGCCGACCCCCACGGCGGGCCTGTTTTCAGCAATCGGACGCCATGACACGGCAAAACCAGTTTGCCCATGCAATCCCGGACCGTTTCGGCTCCCATAACTGATCACGAAAGAAACAGCATTGCTGCTGGCCTTCCAGACTTCCATTTCCTCGGGACCAGCGATGCGAGTGAACTCCATGGCCATTCCGTGCGCTTCAACTCGCCAGTGTCGGCAACGATCACATTGAACAGGTACCGAACGAAAGTGGCAAACCGCAATCGGCAAAAAGCTGTTCCGCGGCGACTTGCCCGGCCCGTCAAACGCCACTATACGTTCGCTCCGTCGCCGCCGGGGCCGACCGTCGCGGCCGGTGACAGGCCAAGTCAAATCAATCGCCCAAAGCATTGATTTAGCTTAACTTTTGCTCCCTTCGTCTATCGGTTAGGACGCCACCCTTTCACGGTGGAGAGAGCGGTTCGATTCCGCTAGGGAGCGCCATCGCCCCAAATCCCTTGATCCCCTCGCCTGTTCTCGGTTCCGCCGCCGCAAAGTGGCCGCGAAGATTCTGGTATCGGCGCAACTGTTTCTAAAGCCGAATGATGTAGCCAATCGGGCGTCTGGAACGAATTCGATGGCTTTACTCAGGACCAAGAAGCGCGAAGCGCGCAAATCGATGCATCAGCCGGGCTGGATCACGCTCGACGGCGGCTTTGCGGCGCGCCCGTGCGTGGTGCAGGACCTTTCGAGTTCGGGGGCGAAGGTCACCATCGACGATCCCAACACGCTGCCCGCCAAGCTGCGCCTCGCGTTCTCGCGCGATGCCCGCACCGGACGCGCGTGCGAAGTGGTCTGGCGCCGTGGCAGCACCGTTGGCATCAAGTTCGTGAGCTAGTCTGCCGGCACGCAGCTCACGTCATCGGTGCCGAAAGATATTTTACAAATCCGGGGCGCTTTGAAATCTCGGCGAACCAGCGTTCGAGATTGGGCAGCGTTGGCTTGCTCACACCCTCGACGCCGAACCAGCGGCGCGCAAAGGCGCCGAGCGCGATGTCGGCGATGGTGAACTGCTCGCCCTCGATATAGCGGCGCCTTGCGAGCAGCGCTTCCGGGATGCGCCACACCACCGCTTCAGCATCGACGTCCTTCTGGATCGCCGCCATGTCGCGCTTTTCCTTTGGCGTGCGCACCAGCGCCCAGAACACCGGCCGGTCCACCGGCTGGAGCGTCGACAGCGTCCAGTCCAGCCAGCGATCGACCGCAGCGCGCGTCCGCGCATCCTGCGGACAGATCGGCGAGCCCTTGCCATAGGCGAGGTTGAGGTAGCGCATGACCGAATTGGATTCCCACAGCACGTAATTGCCGTCGACCAGCGTCGGCACGCGTCCGTTGGGATTCATCGCGAGATATTCCGGCTGGTCGTTTTTGCCGAACGCCATGCCGGCATCGATGCGTTCATAGGCGAGATCGAGTTCGGCCAGGCACCACAGCACTTTTTGCACATTGACCGAATTGGCCCGGCCCCACACCGTCAGTTTTCCCGCCACGCCTCAGCTCCCGCCTGTTTGAAATTTGGCCGGTCATAGCGGAATGCGCGGGAAAAAGCGTCGGCAAAAATCAGGCCCCGTCATGCAAATGACGGAGCCCGGCCTCGCTTCACCTTCGTCGTTTGGCAATCAGTGACCGAAGAACAGCCACAGCAGAAGTATTACCGGGATAGGCACACCCAAGAGCCAAAGCAGAATTCCACGTCCCATCGTCTCTCCTCCATATTCCTGTTTGAGGAGGCAACGCGAGGAATAAAAGTTGGTTCCTATGTTTCGGGGATCTCCGAGAGCGACAGCCCGATCCTGAACAGCGAATATCCGTCCTTGCCGACAGCTTCGCGCACTTCAGCGTTGACGTCGCCGGCTTCGCGAGTGCGCGTCAACCTCCACTCGCTCTCGCTCGTGCCTGACGGAAACGGCGCGTCCGCCTTCACCACCAGGCGATAGGCGGGATGACGGACGTGCACGAAGAATTTGTAGGCGCTCACCAGTGGCCGGTGTTGGCCATCGACGCCCACGGTTCGGCCGGCGGCTTCGGTTCGCCCTTCTGCAAGAGCTCGATCGAATGCAGGTCGGGCGAGCGCACGAACGCCATGTTGCCGTCGCGCGGCGGACGGTTGATGGTGACGCCCATCTTCACGAGCTTGTCGCAAGTCGCGTAGATGTCGTCGACCTCATAGGCGAGGTGGCCGAAATAGCGGTCCTCGCCATATTTCTCCTCGTCCCAGTTGTAGGTCAGCTCGACCAGCGGCGCGCCGCGGTTTTGCGGCGCGGCCTTGAACAGTCCTTCGTCCTCGGGCGCGCACAGGAACACCAGCGTGAAGCGGCCCTTGTCGTTGTCGACGCGGCGCACTTCCTTCAGCCCCAGCGCGTCCTGATAGAACTTCATCGCGGTATCGAGATTGCGCACGCGCAGCATGGTGTGAAGGTAACGCATGTTTCCTGGTCCCTTGAGTTGGGTTTGGTTTGGCCGGTGACTGAATAGCAGCAAAATATGGCAGCGGGCAGGGGGCTGCGCTTCACGTTGCCCTGGCGTTCCATTGCGTCGGGCGATTCGCAGGCGTCAAGAATTGACGAAAGCGCCGGGCAGTGCATTGTCGCAGCATGCGGCGTTTTGCGAATTGCCGGCTAGCTCGAATGAGCAGCGGCCAGTATTGCTTGATCCGGGATCTCGGCCTCGTCAAAGGCGGGAAAGGACTGAGGCATCACGAGGTCGTGCTGCAATTGACCGTGCGCGGGATCTTGAAGTTCGTGAAGCGGCTTGCGGTTCAGCAGATCGGTGATGAAGAGACACCTGTCGCCGCACGGCTGGCGGCCAAGCGCTGAAGGCTCCGACCGGGCGGCGGCCTTCAGAACCTGTCGGTTTCGCGCGCTTCCATCAGTTCGGCATAGCGGCTGTATTCGCCGGCCATTTCCAGCAGCCGCTCGCGGACTTCGTCATTGCTCACCTGGGCGGCGAGACGCTTCGCCTGCTCGGCCTGAAACCGGTAATGCTGTGCTTGGGTCATGTGAGCACCTTTGATTTTGAGTAAGGCTCGCGGCGCAAAGGTTCAGGCCGTAACATCACGGTTTCGCGCTTCCGTTTTCCGCACTTGCAAATCGTTCCCTTTTCGTTCACATTGGCGTTGATTCGGGGTGAGCGCCATGGACGCCGAGAAAGAACGAGAAATCATCCGCCTGTGGAATTGCCTGCGGCGCCTCGAACGAGAGGGCCGCCCGACCGCAGCGGTAGTGCGCCAGATCGAGAAAGCGCTGGCCGAGCAGGAACGGCGCGCGGCTTGATCCCTTGATGATCCCTTGATGATCCCTTGATGATCCCTCGGGTGCGAGGGTTGCGCTCTCCGTTCAGACCTTCACATCCACCATGGCCGCCTTCATGTCGGCAAGCGCCTCGCGCTCGGCCTGATTCTTGGCGGCGAACACGTCGAGCACGGCTTCGGCGATGATGCTGGGCGCGGCTTTTTCGGTCTGATGGGCGACCAGTTGAATTCTGGCCTGCGTTACCGCGACAGGAACGGGATAGACGAGCATGAGACACTCCTCCTGTCCCAAACCTCGCAAGCGCACGTTTACGTTTTGTAAAGAGATTGGGTTAACGGCGCGGGGAACGGCCGCGGGCAAAGCGCGTTGATGTGGTCAGCGAGCCGATCCGCCGTATGCGATCGGGCAAGGAGCTGGGACATGCGCAAGGCCATCGCACAGCTTGATGCCGAGCAGAAGAGACAGCTTCTCTATCTGGCCGACGTCGGAACGTCGCTGTTCTCGTCGGCATTGGCCGTCTGTCTCTTGAAGGCGTTTGTTGGCCTGGTGACAGGCTGACAGAAGGGCGCGCGGTATTCCGGCGGTCTCGGGAGCCGGGGCCGCGCGTTCGCGCCACTTTCGTCGGACGGCTTGCACGCCGCGTTTCCCTAACAAACGGCTTACCGACTGCGGATAACCCTATTCAGTTAGGTTAAGGGCCGATTCAGATTGAGTGTATCGGAGGTTGTGCCTACGGCTGGGTGACGGAGAGCAGCAGCCATGGTCCCTTCATTTCACAATGCCGACAGACCGACCCACAGGCGGGTGATGGCGATTGGCCTGTTGTTCTGCGCTGCCTTCGTTGCGATCAGCTTTTCGTTGCGTCCGCAACCGGACACCGATCGCGTCCTGGTCAAGGCCGATCGGCTGATGCGCACGGCCGGTCAGCCGCACAAGGCTAACTGACGCAAGTCGGTCCGTCGCACGGGCGTTCGCGTGACGGCTTGTGGAAAGTCGCAATGGCTACAAAGCCGGCATAGCCCATCACGTTGATCAGAATTTCCATCCAGACAGGCATGGCTTCACCTCTTTGAGAAGAAAATCCCTGGAGGTCACAAATCGTTCCCGCATCGCAGCCAACTCGGAGTTAACGGATCGAGTTCGCGGCCGACTGCGCAGTTCGTTCCGCCAACATTGCGCATATTTAACGCGCGGTTCCCCGGTTCCCGGGCAACTGGCGTGATCGCAGAAGCGTTATTCCGGCAGTTCTTGCGAGGAGGTAGCCATGAAGAAAACACTCGGAGTTTTGGCAACCGTCGCGGTGGTCGGAGCGGCTGCGGTAACTGTGCCGGCACCGGCTGAGGCGCGCGGCCGTGGCATTGGGCCTGGCTTGGCATTCGGTCTCGCCGCCGGCGCGATCGCTGCCGGCGCTGCCGCGAGTAGCCCTTATTATTACGGACCGGGCTACGGCTACTATGGCCCACGCTATTATGGCGGGCCGGGACCATACGCCTATTACGGCGGACCGTACTACCGGCGTCACTACTATTATGGCGGCTGGTAAGGAGCCACTGGTAGGCGAGAAAGGCCCGGAGCAAGCTCCGGGCTTTTTCGTTTGCATCAGGGAATTTCGGTGAAGTCCGGCGGCCGATTGAATCCATCCCATGCACCTGACAAGGTCGCGACGTAATACGCCTCGCGCTCGCGTTGGAATTTTTCCTGCGTTGCCTTGAAGCTCGCGACGCGCGAAGCGATTTCCGCACGTCCGCGTGCAAGTCGCTCCTGCTGCTCCGTCATCGCCCCATCCTTCTTGTTGATTCGTCTCACGTGTCATTCGCTGCCGCGATTGCGGCGCGAATTTGAAAATGCCAGTGCGAGAATGTGATCGCGTACATGCGGAGCGAACATCGTGGATAAGAATTCGACGACTCTTGTCGCTCTCGCATTCAGCCGGTAGCGAAAAGGCGGAAGAGTAACGGGAGGCTGTCATGGCAAAGATCGATCTTGATTCACTGAACATCGACGAACTCGCTGCATTGCGCGAGCGCGTCACTGAAAAGCTCGCCGAGAAGGTTGCGGCGCGCCAGCTGGAACTCGAAGCGGAGCTGGAGCGGCTGTCGCAGTTCGGCAAGTCCGGCAAGAAGGCGCAGACCGCGCCTGTCGCCAAGCCGAAGAAGAATGCGGTGCCGCCGCAGGAGGAGCCGGTCGCGGACGCGGCGGCAGAGGCGGCCTAGGCAATTCCGCAACTCGCATCGAACTGGCAATCTTTGGGGCCGTGCTATAGTTGGCACGGCCTTAAATCGTGGATTTGTCCAGTGATCGCATCGGATATTCGCAGCGGCGTCGAACGGCTCGGCGACATGATCGCCGAAGCCTCCATCATCGTTCCCTTCACCGGCGCCGGCATCTCGACGGAATCCGGCATCCCCGACTTCCGCTCGCCCGGTGGGCTTTGGACTCGCAACCGGCCGATCCCGTTCGACGAATTCGTCGCCAATCGTGACGCGCGTGACGAGGCGTGGCGCCGCCGCTTTGCGATGGAACCGACCTTTGCCGCGGCAAGACCCGGACGCGGACATCGCGCGCTCGCCTCGCTCTACCGGGCCGGCAAGACGCCGGCGATCATCACGCAGAACATTGATAATTTGCATCAAGCGTCCGGCTTCAAGGCCGATGACGTGATCGAACTGCATGGCAACACGACCTTTGCGCGCTGCATCGGCTGCGGGCAGGCCTATGGCCTGCCCTGGGTCAGGGAGCGCTTCGAGGAGAGCGGCAGCGCGCCCGACTGCACCGTTTGCGATGAGCCCGTGAAGACCGCCACCATCTCGTTCGGGCAGGCGATGCCGGAGGATGCGATGCGCCGCGCCACGGAACTCGCGCAGGAATGCGACCTGTTCCTGGCCATCGGATCGTCGCTGGTGGTGTGGCCGGCAGCCGGATTTCCGCTGATGGCTAAACGCTCTGGCGCCAAACTGGTTATCATCAATAACGAACCGACCGAGCAGGATGACATCGCCGATCTCGTCATCCGCCACGACATCGGCGAGACGCTTGGGCCGTTTGTGGGCAACTAGAGCTTTTTCCGTTCCGATTGAATCGGAACGGGGCTCTAGCTTTTTGTTTTGACGCGTTTTCTTCACGCGAACCGGGATCCACTTCGCTTGAAAACGCTCCAGGCCCATTTGATTCGGGCCTGTGCAAGACTGTTCATAGTTCCCGGCAAGATTGTTTTTTGGCTATGCGCCGCAGGCGGGGATGTTATCTTTTGATTCGAGAGATTCGCGCGGCGTTGTCATGAGTTGTCATGGATGGGTGCGCGTTTCGGTGTCGTCACGTTGAGATGATGCGCCGTCAAACGATGTGTGGGGTCCGGGGTCATGGGGTCGGACGGATTTGAGTCCAAGAAGCTCGGGGTGCCGCCAGGCGGGGCGGGTCCCAACCGGCTTGGACAGAATGAGTTTTCTGCGGGCGCCGATGCGGCGCTCGACGCGCTCTCGGGCCTCGGCGATGCGGCGGCCAATCTTGTCGAAATCGCCGGCGTCATCAAATGGTTCGATGCATCGAAGGGGTACGGCTTCATCGTGCCCGACAATGGCTGGCCCGACGTTTTGCTGCATGTCACCGTGCTTCGGCGCGACGGCTATCAGACGGCCTATGAAGGCGCCCGTGTGGTGGTCGAATGTGTGCAGCGCGCAAAGGGCTATCAGGCGTTCCGCATCCTCTCGATGGACGAATCGACCGCGATCCACCCGGCGCAGATGCTGCCGCCACGCACCCATGTCACGGTCACCCCGACCTCCGGCCTGGAGCGGGCGCAGGTCAAATGGTTCAACCGGCTGCGCGGTTTCGGCTTCCTGACTTGCGGCGAGGGCACGCCCGACATCTTCGTGCACATGGAAACGCTGCGCCGCTTCGGCATGACCGAGCTGCGCCCCGGCCAGTACGTGCTGGTACGGTTCGGACCCGGCTCCAAGGGCATGATGGCGGCCGAAATCCATCCCGAGACCGGCCCTTCGGCGCTCTCTTCCCACTGACCGGCCTCCTTTACCTGACGGGATTGTGAGCCCGGCGGGCCATCTCGGCCGCCCGGCCTCTGGTCTTTGCCGTATTCGGCAGGTTAGGGTCGGCCACGAAAATCGTCTGTTGGTTGAGCCTGTTCCATGAATTTCGATCGATATCGCTGCGGCTGGCGCACCGCTTTGCTGGCGGCTGTTGTTGCGGCGCTTTCCCTGCTCGCGACTCCCGGCGTAGAGGCCGCAAACTTCCAGCCGCTCGAGATCGTCACCAAGACCGGCGTGCACGTCTTCTCGGTCGAGATGGCGACGACGGAGGAGGAGAGGCAGACCGGCCTGATGTACCGGAAGGAATTGCCCGACGGCAAAGGCATGCTGTTCGACTTCTCGCCGGAGCAGCAGATCTCGATGTGGATGAAGAACACCTACGTTTCGCTCGACATGATCTTCATCCGCGCCGACGGCCGCATCCTGCGGATCGCGGAAAACACCGAGCCGATGTCGACCAAAATCATCTCGTCCGGCGGCCTTGCCAAGGGCGTGCTGGAAGTGGTGGCCGGCACCGCGCAGAAGTACGGCATCCAGCCCGGCGACCGGGTGGCACACCCGCTGTTTAACCGGCGTTAAAGCCATTTTGGGCGCCTTGCTGGCGGCCGTTCAGGCATGTTATCGACGCCGGATCGGGGTATAGCGCAGCCTGGTAGCGCGGCAGTTTTGGGTACTGCAGGTCGTTGGTTCGAATCCAGCTGCCCCGACCAAAATCCCGAATAGTTGTACCTGAATTTCAATAGCCACTCCCGCTCGTCATCCCCGCGCAGGCGGGGATCCAGTATTCCAGAGGCCGTAGTGATCGAGCCGAGAAGCTGCGGCGTACTGGATCCCCGCCTGCGCGGGGATGACGGGTGTGTGTCAACGTTCTCGCGACACACTGTGCCCGAGTTTTGCAATCTCGTTGCTCCCCTCCGAAGAGAGGGCGCAGGGAATGCCGGGTGCGCGCTGCACCCGCGGTCTCGTGTGCCTGATGCGCAAGCACAAAAAGCTGCAC
>NZ_JAFCLN010000037.1 GCF_018129385.1 Bradyrhizobium lablabi | reverse complement strand
AGAGCGCGATATAAGCCGTAAAGCCATTGCGCAGGGGATGTCGGAGTGTTCTCCGCTCACCTGTATGCTCGTGTGCATTTTTTTGTTGCGCAAGCAGCGCACACGGGACCGCGGGTGCAGCGCGCACCCGGCATTCCCTGCTCCCTCTGTTTTGAAGAGGGACAACGAATTTGCAAACCTCGGATGCAAATTGCGTCGCGAGAATGCCTCCACTCGTCATTCCGCGGCGCGCGTAGCACGAGCCCGGAATCCATAGCCACAGACCGTCATCGTTTCGAAGAAAGCCGTTGAAAATCTCGCCCAGCCACGACCGTCACGGCGTATGGATTCCGGGCTCGCGCCAAGAGGCGCGCCCCGGAATGACACCCCCCGTTAACCCTTTACTAACCATACACCGGGCAAAAATTGCCGGGTGAAGTCGAGTGTCGTCGATCGCGTTAGCAACGGGAGGATACCCCCGTGGACGCCAGTGCGGTGCCTCACTTTCGAAACGGTGGCCTCTCGGCCGCCGCGCAGACGTTTGGGGCCCGCGGGCGGCAGACGCGGGGGGAGGCAGCTACGATGGTCGACATCACCGCAGGTCAGGGCACGGGCGCCGGCGGCGGATTTCCCTCGTTAAGCGAAATCGGCGGCATGCTGAAGCGCGGCGACATCGCGCTCGCCTTCGGCATCCTCACCATTCTGGTGGTGCTGATCCTGCCCCTGCCCCCGATCGTGCTCGACCTGTTCCTGGCGATCTCGATCACGCTGTCGGTGCTGATCCTGATGACCTCGCTGTTCATCCAGGCGCCGCTGGAATTTTCGGCCTTCCCGACCATCCTCTTGATCTCGACCATGCTGCGGCTGTCGCTCAACCTGGCCTCGACCCGGTTGATCCTGTCTCACGGCCATGAGGGCACGGCGGCTGCCGGCCACGTCATCGAAGCCTTTGGCAATTTCGTGATGGGTGGCAACTTCGTGATCGGCATCATCGTGTTCGCGATCCTCGTGATCGTGAACTTCGTGGTCATCACCAAGGGTTCGGGCCGCATCGCCGAAGTTGCGGCGCGCTTCCACCTCGACGCCATGCCCGGCAAGCAGATGGCGATCGACGCCGACCTCGGCGCCGGCCTGATCGATGAAGCGACCGCCAAGAAGCGCCGCAAGGAGCTGGAGGACGAAAGCGGCTTCTTCGGCGCCATGGACGGTGCCTCCAAATTCGTGCGCGGCGACGCCGTCGCCGGCCTCCTGGTCGTCTTCATCAACATCATCGGCGGCATCATCATCGGCGTCGCGCAGCAGGGCATGGGCTTTGCCGACGCCGCCCGCACCTACACCGTGCTGACCGTCGGCGACGGCCTCGTCACGCAGGTGCCAGCGCTGATCGTCTCGACCGCCGCGGGCCTGCTGGTCTCCAAGGCCGGCGTCACGGGTGCTGCCGACAAGGCGCTGATGAAGCAGCTCTCCGGCTATCCGCAGGCGCTCGGCATGTCGGCCGGCGTCATGCTGGTGCTCGCACTGCTGCCGGGCATTCCGATGATCCCCTTCCTGGCGCTCGGCAGCGGCGCCGCCGCGCTGGCCTGGAAGGCCAACCGCTTCAAGCACAAGACCGCGGCCGCCGAAGCCGCTGCGGCCGCCGCCCCTGCCGCCGAAGCCGCTGCCGCGGCGGCCGCCGCGGAAGAGCCGATCTCGTCCGCGCTGAAGATCGACGATCTCAAGATCGAGCTCGGCTATGCGCTCCTGCCGCTGGTCAACGGCCCCGACGGCACCGACCGCCTGACCGAGCAGATCAAGGCGTTGCGCCGCTCGCTCGCGATCGAAATGGGCTTTGTGATGCCCGCGGTGCGCATCCTCGACAACGTGCAGCTCGAGGCCAACACCTACATCATCAAGATCAAGGAGGTCGACGCCGGCACCGGCAAGATCTGGCCGAACCAGTTCATGGTCATGGACCCCGCCGGCAACCAGGTGCAGGTGCCCGGCATCCACACCGTCGAGCCGACATTCGGATTGCCCGCCACCTGGGTGGACGCCGCGCTGAAGGAAGAAGCCTCGCTCAAGGGCTACACCGTGGTCGATGCCGCGACCGTGCTGTCGACCCACCTGACCGAACTGCTCAAGAACAACATGAGCGACCTGCTCTCCTATGGCGAGGTGCAGAAGCTTCTCAAGGACCTGCCGAAGGAACAGGGCGAACTGGTCAAGGACATCGTGCCGAGCGCGGTCACCGTGTCGGGCATCCAGCGCGTGCTCCAACTGCTGCTTGCCGAGCGCATCTCGATCCGCGACCTCTCCACCATCCTCGAAGGCATTGCCGATGCGCTGGCCTTCTCGCGCAATCCGGCGACCATCGTCGAGCACGTGCGCGCTCGGCTGGCGCGGCAGATTTGTGCGCAAAACACCTCCTACAACGGCTACCTGCCGCTGATCGCACTGTCGGCGCGCTGGGAGCAGGCCTTTGCCGAGTCGATCGTCGGCACCGGCGAGGACCGCAGCCTGGCGATGCAGCCCTCAAAGCTTTCGGAGTTCATGACCTCGGTGCGCAACGCCTTCGAGCAGGCCGCCCGCGAGGGCGAGGCGCCGGTGCTGGTGACATCAGCCGCGATCCGGCCCTTTGTCCGTTCGCTGGTGGAGCGTTTCCGCTCGCAGACCACGGTGCTGTCGCAGGCTGAAATCCATCCGCGGGCGCGGTTGAAGACGGTAGGGAGCGTGTAGCGGTGCGGGAGTAGTTGTGCCAAATCAGTGCAAGGGCGACCGAAGCTTTTCCGCCACATGCAACTGGTTTGTGGAGCTGGCGGATTTCCAGCCCGCTCTGGCGCTTCATGAACAGCTATTCATTTAAGTACATGTATTAACTTTGGAATTTCGGTATCTGGCGTACCAGGCAGATCGTTCCAATCGCGAGAGTTCACGTCTCATCACTGCCTTGTGATCGCCTCTGGGGAACGGGAGAGCGGATTCCTAGGTTAATGGCAGGCGAGACGTTGAACCTTGCTTTCGATGGAGCACACCAATCCATCAGAGACAGGAAGGCGGCAGGAGACTTCCATGAACCACTCGATCTACAGCGCAGATCGCACGACCCATCTCAAGATCGTGGTCGTGGCGCTCGTGGCGGGTATCCTGGTCGCAGGCTTCAGCATCTCGACGCGCAATACGTCGGACGAAGGAGTGCAAACCGCTCGCGTGATGAAGGCCGGCAAGCCGGTCGCCGTCACCAGCTCGGGCGCTTCGGTGGTCCGCTAACAGAGGAATTACCGGAATTCACGCGGCTCTTTACCAGCCCCCCAAAGTCGCCACGTGGATATATAGAAGACCCCAACTACCCCCAAGTTGACGACCGGAAAGCGCCCGCTCCCCACGGGCGCTTTCTTTTTGTGCCGTCGCAACTGAATTCAGCGCGCCGTCGGCGCGCCCTGCGGCACCGTCTCGATCAGCTTGCCGGAGAATACGACCGGGCCGGTCGGGGCGCCCGTCGTCGAACCGCCTTCCGGCTCTACACTCACCGCAAAGGTCGCCTGGTTGACGACGTCGGGGGCGTAGCCGGACAGCACCGGCCGCGCCGTGAAATCATTGCCGCCGATCACGCCGAGCGAACGCGGCCGTTGCAGCTTGTCGGACACGATCCACAGCTCATAGCTCTTGCCCGGTTCGGGCCGCGCACCGACCTTGCGCACGGTGAAATTCCTGGTCGCGGCATCGACGGTCAGGATGAAGGCCGGCGAGTTGGAATCGCTCTGGAGCAGCGCGACATATTGCGCACCGGCCGGCGGTGGCGGCGTCTTGATCTCGACGGTCTGGATGCGCGGCTTCGGACGGATGGCCTGGGGCAACAGATCGGGCTGATAGACCTGCATCGCGAGCATCACCACCAGCGCCGCGGCGAGCGCGCCGGTAGCGCTTGCGATATTGCGCCAGCGCTTGGCGCGGCCGGCGAGGCGGATCACGTTGGCATCGTCCACGACCGGCGGAGACGCCTGCGCGATCGCGGCTTCGTAGGCATCGTTTGCCGCGACCAGGGTAGACGGAGGCGGCGTCTCTGGCGGCGCCTCGGGCAGCACCAGGGGCGCCTGCTCGCCGCCGTGCCCGATGGCGCGTTGGATGTTCTCCCAGACGATCGGCCGCGGCTCCACGGAGCCCACCATCTGGTTCAATACGCCAAGCCGGAATTCCCAGGCCTGCACGATCGCGGTGAATTCCTTGTCGACGGCCATCATGGTCTCGACCTGCGCCCGCTCGTCGGCATCGAGCGTGCCGAGCGCGTATTCCGCGGCGAGCGCGATATGGTCTTCGCTATAGGCCATCATTCAAACGTCCAAGATCACTTAGTCCGTCACCAGGTCCAGTTCGTCCAAATCCCATCATCCAGGCTCAACTCATCCAAGTCCCAGGCACTCGCGGATATCCAGCATGGCGCGGCGCAGCCATGTCTTCACCGTGTTGACCGGGGCCTCGAACTTCGCCGCCAGTTGCTCGCGGCTCCAGCCGTTGTAGTAGGCCAGCAGCACGAGCTTTTGCCTGTCGGGCTCGAGACGGCCGACGCATTCGAGCAGCCGCTTCAACTCTTCCGTCATCTCGCGCCGCGCCAGCGGGTCGGGACTGTCGGCCGCCACTTCCATCGCCGACGGCTCGTCCTCGAGCGAGGCCTCGCTGCGCTTACGCACCACGTCGATGGCGCGGTTGCGGGCGATCGAGGCCATCCAGGTGATGGGCGACGATATTGCGGGATTGAACTGTCCGGCACTGTTCCAGATCTTGACGTATGCTTCCTGTATGACCTCCTCGGCGAGATCCTGTCGCCGCAAGATACGGAGCACGACGCCATAAAGTTTCGCGCGCGTGGCGGCGTACAGCCGCTCGAACGCCGCCTCATCCCCCTTCGCAACCGCGGCAATCAGCCAGACCAACTCAGCCGGCGTCAGCATTCAGCCTCCCCCAAATCGCGATCCCCCATCGCTTTCGGACCCCGGGAGCGATCAACACGTCCTCGTAGCATACCTCGCGGAAAAGGGGCCACCAAGTCGCCGAATTGCCGAGAATTTCAAAGAAAAACCCGGACCTTGCGGCCCGGGTTCTCGTGGACGGATAGAACTAAAGACGTGTCAGGCAATCGCGCCGAGGCGGGCGCGCATCAGGCCGATGGAATCCATGTCGGCCTGCTCGCGGGCGTTCTCTTCGGCGCGCTCGCGCGCCTGGTCGCGCTCGTCCAGCAGCTCGACCTTCTTGAGCTCCTCGAAGGCTTCGCCCAGGAGCGCCTTGGCGTCCTCGAGCTGGACGCGCAGTTCGTCGGCGGAACGGGTCAGGTTCTCCCGGCGCTGGATCGCGGCCTTGGCATAGGTCGGGTAAGCGAAGTGCGAGGGATCGTTGATCCCCGCGCGCTCCTGCTCGGTCTGGATCTCGCGCTCGAGGTCGACCGACATCCGCTGGAATTCAGCGATCATGCCTTCGATCTGGGCGACCCGGCGGCGCTTCTCATCGACCTGAAATTTCTTCAGCCGAATGAGCGTTTCTCGTGACTTCATCGACTCATACTCCCCAGAAGTCCCAATTCAAGACGCGGGACACAGCCGGCTCCCCGTTGGGCCCCGCCGGCATAGCTACTGATGTGCCGCGGATGATGGCCTGACAAAGTTAGCGTTCCGTTTCCAAGTGTCCGAGGATTTGCGCCAGTTGTCTGTAACCGTCGCCCAGAGAGGCTTTTTCATCCTTGCGCTGCCGCAGAAACGCCTCCAGCGGCTCGTGCAGCGCGATGGCCTCGTCGACCTCGGGGCTGGAACCGGCGCGGTAGGCGCCGAGCCGGATCAGTTCCTCCATGTCGGCATAGGTCGCCATCACCTGGCGCGCCTTGGTGATGACAGGCATGAAGACGGGATCGGCCGATTTCGGCATGGTGCGGGAGACGGATTTGAGGATGTTGACGGCCGGATAGCGCCCCCGCTCGGCAATCGAGCGCTGCATCACGATATGGCCATCGAGGATGCCGCGCACGGCGTCCGCGATCGGCTCATTATGGTCGTCGCCGTCGACCAGCACGGTGAAGATCGCGGTGATGGTGCCGTTACCCATGCCCGGCCCGGCCCGCTCCAAAAGCTTCGGCAGCTCGGTGAAGACAGTGGGCGTATAGCCCTTTGCGGTCGGCGGCTCGCCGGCGGACAGGCCGATTTCGCGCTGCGCCATCGCAAAGCGCGTGACCGAGTCCATCATGCACATGACGTCCTTGTCCTCGTCACGGAAATATTCGGCGATCGCCAGCGTGAGGTAGGCGGCCTGCCGCCGCATCAGCGCCGGCTCGTCGGAGGTGGCGACCACCACGACCGAGCGTGCCAGACCTTCCTCGCCAAGGTCGTCCTGCAAGAACTCCTGCACCTCGCGGCCGCGTTCGCCGATCAGGCCGATCACCGAGATGTCGGCATCGACATTGCGCGCCAGCATCGACAGCAACACCGACTTGCCGACGCCGGAGCCGGCGAAGATGCCCATGCGCTGGCCGCGGCAGCAAGTGAGGAACGTGTTGAGCCCCCGCACACCGAGATCGAGCGGCCGGCCGACCCGCTTGCGCGAATGCGCCGGGGGTGGCGAGTTCCGGTAGGGCATGGGCGATGGTCCCTGCACCAGCGGCCCCTTGCCGTCGATCGGTTCCCCCATCGCGTTGAGCACGCGGCCGAGCCAGAACGGCGACGGCCGCACCTGCCCCGCCGCATTGGCGATGACCGCGCGGCAGCCGCGGCGCACGCCCTCCAGCCCGGCGAACGGCATCACGACAGCATTGTTGCCGGAAAAGCCGATCACCTCGGCCGGGATGAAACGGTTGCTGCCGGTCTCGATCACGATGCGGGCGCCGACCGACATGGCGTGGATGGGACCCGCGATCTCCACCATGAGGCCGCGGACGCCGACGACCCGGCCATAGATATTGACGCCATCGATGTCGCTGATCTGTTCGGCGAGCGCCTTCATTGCGAAAACCTTAAGTTTCCGCGCTTTTCGGCCGGCCGCTTAACTTCGTGTTTACCCGCATCATTAATCATTACGTCACTGTCTTTGGTGACTGAGTGCGCGCTTGCTCTTCAGAAAGAAGGGCGAATCGCGGGAGTCGATTAACTCCGACTCTTAACGTGGAACTTGAGCTGCTGGGGTTACGGAAAACTGCTTCTGGGCAATATCTTAGGGCGATTCGTCAAAAATTGCACTTAAAGAGCTTGCGAACCGGAATCAGATTTTGTTAACCATGTGTCGTCAGGATCCGAATCAGTTGTTCAAAGGCGTTTTGAGTGCCGCAGGTGCGGCCGACCTGACGCCCGGAGCGGCGGCCTAAAGGGGACTGGCATGCGCGTTTTGCTGATTGAAGATGACAGCGCCGTCGCGCAGTCAATCGAGCTTATGCTCAAATCAGAGAGCTTTAACGTCTACACGACGGACCTCGGCGAAGAAGGCGTCGATCTCGGGAAGCTCTACGACTACGACATTATCCTTCTCGACCTGAACCTGCCCGACATGTCCGGCTACGACGTGCTCAAGCAGCTCCGGGTTTCCAAGATCAAGACCCCCATTCTGATCCTCTCCGGCCTCGCCGGCATCGAGGACAAGGTCAAGGGTCTCGGCGTCGGCGCCGACGACTACATGACCAAGCCCTTCCACAAGGACGAACTGGTTGCCCGCATCCACGCGATCGTGCGTCGGTCCAAGGGGCACGCCCAGTCGGTCATCCAGACCGGCGATCTCGTGGTCAATCTCGACACCAAGACGGTCGAGGTCGGCGGCCAGCGCGTGCACCTGACGGGCAAGGAATACCAGATGCTGGAGCTGCTTTCGCTCCGCAAGGGAACCACCCTCACCAAGGAAATGTTCCTCAACCATCTCTATGGCGGCATGGACGAGCCGGAGCTGAAGATCATCGACGTCTTCATCTGCAAGCTGCGCAAGAAGCTGGCGAATGCTTCCGAAGGCCGCAACTTCATCGAGACCGTGTGGGGCCGTGGCTACGTGCTGCGCGAGCCGACCGAGGCCGACGAGCGCATCCCCGCCTAAAGGGTTGTAAGCAGCGAGCCCGTTGGCTCACTCCTCCCGACTGGACCCCGCCGCAAATGGCGGGGTTTTTGTTTTCGGGCCGCCTCCCAAGCGACAAATTCGCTCCCTCCGGATTGAAACCCGCTTAGCGGTGTCTCGTACTTGACGGAATTGTCCGCAAACGGGGGGAAGTCATGAAAAACGTCAGTCTGGCTGCCGCAGTCGCCCTCGGGTCCGCGTCGGGCGCGCTGATCGGCTATTCGGCGCTGGCCGGCGGCGACAAGGTCGCCTTTCCGGAGAATTTCGACAAGGGTACGCTGTATGCCACGGTCGATCGTCACGACAACAAGCAGTATCGCGAGCTCTGGGCGACGACGGCAGCCGTCGATGCCGCGCGCAAGGGCCAGCCGATCCCGAGCGGCACGGTCCTGACGCTGGTGCAGTACAAGGCGCAGCTCGATGCTGCCGGCAACCCGACCAAGGATGCCAACGGCCGTTTCCAGAAGGGCGAACTCGTCGCCTACACGGTGATGGAGAAGCGCGATGGCTGGGGCACCGAGTACAAGGACGATATTCGCAACGGCGAATGGGAGTACCAGGCGTTCGGCCCCGACAAGAAGGTCAACGACAAGGCCAACCTGACAGCCTGCTTCACCTGCCACAAGCCGCATGCCGGGCAGGACTTTGTGATCTCACTGGCGGGTTTGAAGGGAACGCCTGAGGGCGCCATGGCAAAGCCCGCGGGCGGTCCCGGCGTGGTCTCGATTTCCGACTTCAAGTTCGGACCCGAGACCGTCGTCGTCAACAAGGGCCAGACCATCACCTGGCACAACACCGATTCTTCGCCGCACCAGGTGACGATCACCGGCGCCAAGGCACAGCGTTCGTCGATCGCGCTGAAAGGCCAGTCCACCCAGCTGACGCTCGCCGACGCGGGGATCTACGATTACATCTGCGGCCTGCACCCGGCGATGAAAGGCAAGATCGAGGTCAAGGAATAGTCAGTTCAGATCACACGACCTGGAACTGATCAAACAGACAAACAACGATTGCACCCCGCCGCAAATGGCGGGGTTTTGTTTTTGCGGTGACGAAGTTTCCGTCGAGCGGAATGTTCCGTTCATCGCACGCGCATTCGCGCTGTGCTGATCGTTGCAGTCGCACGCGACAAGGCGGCGCAGTTCGAAGCCAATGACAAAATGGGCGTGACGCCACATCCGGCTCATGTCAGTATCTCGATACAAGCAAAGTCCGCGCACGTCGGACAGAAGCGCGGCTGCCAGGGAGGGGACTGCCAAGCTTCGGCGTAAAGCCGCAGAGCGGCCCGACTTGGCCTAACCGAGTCCGCTGGCGTCGCATGGGGCAACAGATTGTCCATCGTCTGCTGATTTCGTTCCCCGCCTTGCTCGGGGTGCTCTTCCTCTGCTTCTGCTTGCTCCAGGTCGTGCCCGCCGATCCGGCGATGATCATCGCAGGCCCTGACGCCAAGGCTGAAACCATCGCGGCGATCCGTCAGGAGCTTGGCCTCGACCGCTCGATCCCGGTCCAG
Source organism: Bradyrhizobium lablabi (assembly GCF_018129385.1). Taxonomy (GTDB): domain Bacteria; phylum Pseudomonadota; class Alphaproteobacteria; order Rhizobiales; family Xanthobacteraceae; genus Bradyrhizobium; species Bradyrhizobium lablabi_C. The sequence continues at coordinate 12,721 of NZ_JAFCLN010000037.1, read as the reverse complement.
TTCTTCGAATACATCCTGCGCGTCCTGCGCGGCGATCTCGGCCGCTCGATCATCTCGAACCGGATGGTCAGCGAAGAGCTTGCGATGACCATTGGACCCACCGTCGAGCTGATGCTGGGCGCGATGCTGATCGCGGTTCCCAGCGGGCTTGCGCTGGGAACGCTGGCGGCGGTCAATCGCGGGCGGATCACCGACCGCATCATCATGGCCTGTTCGGTCGCCGGCGTTTCCATGCCGGTGTTCTTCATCGGCCTGATCCTGATCCAGTATGTCGGCTTCAAATGGGGCCTGCTGCCGTTCACGGGACGCACCGGGCCGGTGTGGGACGGCGGATTGCCGAGCCTGATCCTGCCCGCCTTGACGCTCGGACTCGTGCTGATCGGGCCAATCGCGCGGCTGACGCGCACCGCGGTGCTCGAAGTGCTGGGCGCCGATTTCGTGCGCACGGCGCGCGCGAAAGGGCTGAGGGAGCGCGTCGTGATCGTGCATCACGCGCTGCGCAATGCGATGATCCCCGTCGTCACCCTGATCGGGCTCCAGGCGGCGTTCCTGCTCGGCGGCGCTGTCGTCACCGAGACGATGTTCTCGTGGCCCGGTGTTGGGCGGCTTGCGGTCGGCGCCATCGTCTCCAGCGATTTTCCGACCGCGCAGGGCGCGATCATGATCCTCGCCGTCGCCTTCCTGACCATCAACCTGCTGGTCGACGTGCTCTACGTCTACCTCGATCCGAGGGTGCAGCGGCGATGAGCGTTGAAGCCCTGGAAGCAGCACCCGTCGCCGACTACCAGACCGGCGTATTCGCCCGCGCCGGCGTGCTGCGGCGGCTGGCGCGCGACCGGGTGGCGGCAGCCGCGGCGATCGCGCTCGGCGTCATCGTGCTGGCGGCGGTGTTCGCGCCGTGGATTGCGCCCTACGATCCCTACTTCACCGACCTCACCAAGGTGATGCAGGCCCCGAGCGCCCAGCACTGGTTCGGCACCGACAATACCGGACGCGACGTGTTGAGCCGCGTCATCTTCGGTACGCGCAACACGCTGATGCTCGGCCTGATCGGCGTGATCGTCGGCGGGCTGATCGGCGGTGTGCTTGGCATCCTCGCAGCCTACTACCGTCGGCTCGATGGCTGGATCATGCGCCTCGTCGACATCATGCTGGCGTTCCCCGCCATCCTGATCGGCCTCGCAGTCGCCGCGATCTTCGGTGCCGGACTTACCGCGGTTATCATCGCGCTTGTCGTCGCCACCGTACCCGATGTCGCGCGGGTGGCGCGCGGCGCAGCCGTCGGCGTCATGGGCCAGGAATTCATGGAAGCGGGCCGCGCAGTCGGTGTGTCCGACGGCGCACTGATCTGGCGCTACCTGACGCTCAACTGCATCTCGACGATCTTCGTGTTCCTGACGCTGCGCTTCGGCCAGATCATCCTGATCGGATCGGCGCTCGGCTTCCTCGGCATGGGCGCGCAACCGCCGACCGCCGAGCTCGGCATGATGGCCGCGCAAGGCCGCGACTTCCTGTTCATGGCGCCGCACATCGCGACCGTTCCGAGCTGCGCGATCTTCGTGATCGTGCTGGCCGCCAACCTGCTTGGTGACGCCTTCCGTGACGTTCTCGATCCGAGGCTACAGACATGATCAGAACCGCCCTGACTGCCGCATTCGCCTTGACCATCGCAGCTCCCGCGTCCGCCCAGACCCTGATGATGATGAAGGGCATCGACGCGCCGCACTATGACGGCCATCGCACCACGTGGGGACCGACGTCCGACATCGTCAACATGTTCCAGGACACGCTGGTGGCGCTCGATTGGGACGGCCGAACGCCGGTCCCCTATCTGGCAAAATCCTGGGATATCAGTGAAGACGGCAGGATCTATACGTTCAAACTGCGCGACGACGTCACCTTCTGTAGCGGCAAGAAATTCACCGCCGCGGACGTGATCTACAGCTTCAAGCGGCTCAAGGATCCCGCGATCAAGGGACCCTATGCGTGGCGTGCCGGCAATATCAAGGAGCTGCGTGCGCCCGATCCCTACATCGTGCAATACGAGCTCGAGGAGCCCTATTCCGACCTGCTGCTACAGCTCACGATGTTCACCAACTCGATCCACAACAAGGACAGCGTGGAGGCGCTCGGCAAGGATTATGGCATCAAGGGCATCGACGGCACCGGGCCGTGGTGCTTCGACCACTGGCAGCCACGCACCGAGATCGTGCTCAAGCGCCACGATGCGTACAAATGGGGCCCGTCGATGTACAAGAACAAGGGCCCGGTGAAATTCGAAAAGCTGGTCATCAAGATCGTCCCTGAAGATTCCAGCCGCGTGGCGGCGATGATGTCCGGCCAATTCGACATCACCCACCAATTCCCGTCGCAGTTCATCAGCCAGGCCAGGGCTGCCCCGATGCTGACGGTGACCGAAGCAAAACCCAATTTCCAGTTGCTCTATTTCGGCTTCAAGACGACGCGGCCGATGGTTTCGGACCGCCGTGTGCGCGAGGCCATGAGCATCGCCATCAATCGCGCGGAGATTGCGAAGGGCATTTTGCTCGGCAACGCGACGCCTGCCCTCACCGTCGTCGACAAGGACGCGCTCGACCACGATCCGAAGACGGCCGGCCTCGTCAAGGAAGACATCGAGCGGGCCAGGCAATTGCTCGAGGAAGCCGGCTGGAAGGTCGGCGCCGACGGCATCCGCGCGAAGGACGGCGAAAAGCTTGCACCAAAGGTCTACTTCACCGCCAACGCCAATTCCGCGCGCTGCGCCGAAGCGATACAGGGATATCTGCGCAAGATCGGCGTCGACTGGCGGCTTCACCCGTGGGACTCGACGATCTCGCCGGTCAAGATGGCCGAGCAGGACTATGAGATCTGGTCGGTGACAGTGCCGTATTTGTCGGCCGGCGATCTCATGAACATCTACTTCGATTCACGCAACATCCCGACACCCAACCGGATGAACTGGAAGGATGCCGAGACCGACGAGTGGCTGAAGCAGGGCCGCTCCGCACTCACCGAATCCGATCGCGCCAAATATTACGCGATGGTGCAGCAGAAGGTCATGAAGGAGCACCTGTGGATTCCCGTGCTCAACATCAACATGGACCAGGTGGCCAACAAGAAGATCAAGGGCGCCCGGCCGCACATGATCTACCAGAACACTTTCTACAAGGGTCTCGACGTGTCGCTTTAGAAATCAGCAAGGGGAACGACGATGCGCGGTGTTTTCGCAGGTAGCCTGGCCCTGTTCGGGGCGGTCGTGGCGTGTTCGGCGGCTGAAGCACAAACACTGAGGATGATGAAGTCGCTCGACGCGCCGCATTATGACGGCCAGCGCACGACCTGGTCACCGACATCTGACATCGTCAACATGTTCCAGGATACGCTTGTGGCGCTCGACTGGGACGGCAAGACTGCGATTCCCTACCTCGCAAAATCGTGGACGATCAGCGAGGACGGCAAGACCTACATATTCAAGCTGCGTGACGACGTGACATTCTGTAGCGGCAAGAAGTTCACCGCCGCTGACGTGATCTACAGCTTCAAGCGGCTGAAGGACCCGGAAACCAAGGCGCCCTACGCCTGGCGCGCCGGCGACATCAAGGAATTGCGGGCGCCCGATCCCTACACACTCGAATATGAACTGAAGGAGCCCTACTCCGAGCTGCTGCTACAGCTCACGATGTACACCAACACGATCCACAATCAGGAGAGCGTGGAGTCCCTGGGCAAGGATTACGGCATCAAGGGGATCGACGGCACAGGGCCATGGTGTTTCGAAAGCTGGCAGCCCCGCACCGAGATCGTGCTGAAGCGGCACGACGCCTACAAATGGGGCCCGTCGATGTACAAGAACAAGGGCCCGGTGAAGTTCGAGAAACTCAGCATCAAGATCGTGCCGGAGGATGCAAGCCGGGTCGCTGCCATGCTGGGCGGACAGTTCGACGTCACCCATCAAATCCCGATCGCGTTCATCCAGCAGGTCAAGGCTGCGCCAAACCTCGAGGTCCAGGAAGCTCAACCCAACTTCCAGCTGATGTATTACGGCTACAAGATCTCGCGGCCGATGGTGTCCGATAAGCGCGTGCGCGAGGCGATGAACATCGCGATCAACCGTGCCGACATCGTCAAGGGCATCATGCTGGGCAACGCCGAGCCGGCCTACACCTTCGTCGACCCGAAGGCGCTCGACTTCGCCGAGAAGACCAAGGGCATCATCAAGGAAGACGTCGAACGCGCCAAGGAGCTGCTGGAAGAGGCCGGCTGGAAGGTCGGCGCCGACGGCATCCGCGAGAAGGACGGCATGAAGCTCGCTCCCAGGGTGCTGTTCACGCAGGTCGCCTACTTCCCGCGCGTTTCCGAAGCAATCCAGGGCTACATGCGCAAGATCGGTGTCGACTGGAGAATCGTCGGTTACGATTCCACGATCGCCCCCGCCGAGATGGCCAAGCAGGATTATGAGCTGTGGACCGTAACGGTTCCTTACCTGTCGGCCGGCGAGTTGATGAACATCTATTTCAACTCGAAGAATATCCCGACACCCAATCGCATGAACTGGAACAACGCCCAGACCGATGAATTGCTGCGCGCCGGCCGGGCGTCGCTGACCGACGCCGAGCGGGCCGCCAACTACGCCCGCGTGCAGGAACAGGTGATGGGCGAGCATCTATGGATGCCCGTGATGAACATCGCCATGTACACGACGAGCCAAAAGAAGATGAAGGGTGTCCGCCCGCACATGCTCTATCAGAACACCTTCTACAAGGGACTGGATTATTCGTTCTGATGGAAAATCCTGATGGAAATCTTCTGGAGGTCCGCGGTCTCAAGACCCATTTCAAGACCGACCGCGGCCTGTTTCGTGCGGTCGACGGCATCAGCTTTGACGTGCCGCGTGGCCGCACGGTTGGCCTCGTCGGCGAATCCGGCTGCGGCAAGAGCGTGACCTCGCTCTCGGTGATGGGCCTCGTGCCGAGCCCGCCGGGCAAGGTCGAGGCGGAGGCCGTGATGTTCGGCGGCCGCGACGTGCTGGCGCTGTCGGCCGACCAGCGCCGCCGCCTGCGCGGCGGCAAGATGTCGATGATTTTTCAGGAGCCGATGACCTCGCTCAATCCGGTCCATACCATCGGCCAACAGATCGTCGAGGCCATCCTCGCCCACACCGCGATGTCGCCGCAGGCCGCGCGCGCCCGCGCGATCGAGATGCTGGAGCTGGTGAAGATCCCGTCGGCCGCGCAGCGCGTCGACGACTTTCCGCATAATCTTTCCGGCGGCATGCGCCAGCGCGTGATGATCGCGATGGCGCTGTCGTGCGAGCCGGCGCTGCTGATCGCCGACGAGCCCACGACCGCGCTCGATGTCACCATTCAGGCGCAGATCCTCGATCTGCTCGCCGACCTACAGCGCCGGCTCGGCATGGCGATCCTCATCATCACCCACGATCTCGGCGTGATCGCGGAAGTGGCCGACCAGGTGCTGGTGATGTATGCCGGCCAGATCGTCGAAAGCGCTGACGTCACCGATCTCTTCGCCGATCCGCAGCACCCCTACACCATCGGCCTGCTCGGCTCGATCCCGCGCCTCGACGTCGACCGCGAGCGGCTCGCCACCATCGAGGGCACGGTGCCGAGCCCGAACAACCAGCCAAAGGGCTGCCGCTTCGCCCCGCGCTGTCCGTTCGCCGATGGGCGCTGCCGGCATGAGCCGCCGCCGCATCGCGAGGTGTCGTCAGGTCATATGGTCGCCTGCTGGAAGGCGCCGGTGGAGCTGGCGGCATGAGCGCAGCCCCGGTCCTTCAGGTCGATGGCCTGGTCAAGCATTTTCAGGTCAGCCGCGGCGTGATCCTGCGCCGGCAGGTCGGGCTGGTGCGCGCGGTCGAAGATGTCAGCTTTGAGATCGCGCGCGGCGAGACACTGGCGCTGGTCGGTGAATCCGGCTGCGGCAAGTCGACTACAGGCCGCCTGGTGCTGCGCCTGATGGACCCGACCGCGGGCTCGGTGCGCTTCCGCGGCGAAGAAATCGCGGGCCTCGGCAAGGACGAACTACGCCGGCTGCGGCGGCATATGCAGATCATCTTTCAGGATCCTTATGCCTCCCTCAATCCCCGCATGACGGTTGGTGAAATTCTCTCCGAGCCGCTGCGCGTGCACGACATCGGCGATGCCGCCTCGCGCGAGGCGCGCTCGCGCGAGCTCCTGGAGATCGTCGGTCTGTTGCCCGAGCACGCGCGGCGCTATCCGCACCAATTCTCCGGCGGCCAGCGCCAGCGCATCGGCATTGCGCGTGCGCTCGCCGTCAATCCGGAGCTGATCATCTGCGACGAGCCGGTGTCCGCGCTCGACGTCTCGATCCAGGCGCAGATCGTCAACCTGCTACAGAATTTACAGCAGCGCTTTGGCCTGTCGTACCTGTTCATCGCCCACGACCTTGCCGTGGTAAAGCACATCAGCGACCGCGTCGCGGTGATGTATCTCGGAAAACTCGTGGAGATATCGGACAAGAAGACGCTCTACGCGAGGCCACTGCACCCCTATACCCACGCGCTGCTGTCGGCGATTCCAAAGCCCGACCCGAACCTGCGCACCAAGCGCGCCATGCTACAGGGCGAATTGCCGAGCCCGTTCAATCCACCTTCCGGCTGCCGTTTCCACACGCGCTGCCCGCACGCCAAGCCGCGCTGCTCGCAGGAAGAACCCAAATTGCGCGAGGCCGCGCCCGGCCATCGCGTCGCCTGTCATTTCTTTGAAACATTGCCCGAGCCCAGCATTGCTGCGCGCTCCGGCATCGCGAACGGCAAGTTCGCTGAACGGCTGGCCGCGTTCGAAGCCGCGAAGAAGTTGCGGACGCCGTCCTGAGCGCAACAAGCGTTCTCAACCACCGCGAACGATGATAACTTGCGTCGTCTCGCTTCACGAGTTCATGACGCATGTCGAACGCTGATTTGATCCTGTCGGTCGCGCTCGGCATTGGCCTTGCCGCCGCGACCGGCTTTCGGCTGTTCCTGCCGCTGCTGGTGTTGAGCGGTGCGGCCTATACAGGACATGTCAGCCTGAGCGACAGCTTTGCCTGGCTTGCGACGCCGGCCGCGCTTGCAATGCTCGGCACGGCGGCGCTGGTCGAGATCGCGGCGTTCTATATTCCGGGCGTCGACAATCTGCTGGACACGCTGGCAACGCCCGGTGCCGTCATTGCCGGCACCATCGCGTCCGCCGCCGTCATGACCGACGTTCCGCCGATGGTGAAATGGACCACGGCCGTGATCGCAGGCGGCGGCGTCGCCGGCATCACCCAGGGTCTCACCACCATGCTGCGGGCCAAGTCGACCGTCTTCACCGGCGGGCTCGGCAATTCCGCCGTCGCCACCGCGGAGCTCGGCGGCGCCTCACTGATCTCGCTGCTGGCGCTGGCCGCACCGCTCGCTGCGCTCGCGCTGGTCGTACTCTTTTTCTGGCTGGCGTTCCGGCTGATCCGCAGCCTGACGCGGCGGGCGCCGCCGCCTGGAACCACGCCGCCCTGATGTTAAAGGCGCCGCATTTTGCTTGGGATTGAACCCGCGCCTTGCGTGCACCGACCAACGGTTCGTGCCAACTTGCCGTGATTAACAGGGGGCGTGTAGGGGATGGTTCTGCAATCGCTCGCCGGACTGCCGGCGTTTCTGGTCTATTTCTGCACCGCCATCGTCGCAGTGGTCAGCTATCTCTTCGTCTACACGCACGTCACGCCGCACAATGAGCTGGAACTCATTCGCAACAACAATCCGGCGGCGGCGATCGCGCTCGGCCTGTCCCTGCTCGGCTTCTCGCTGCCGCTGATCAGCGCGATCGCGCATTCGGCCAACGTCTGGGACTGCATGATCTGGAGCGCAATCGCCCTGATCGTGCAGGTCATCGTGTTCTTCATCGTCAGGATACCGGTGCCGAACCTGCCGCAGCGGATCGCCGACGGCGAGCTTGCGCCCGCGATCTGGCTTGGGCTCGCCTCGCTCGCCTTTGGCGCCATCAACGCCGCCTGCATGATCTACTGACCATGGCAGACAAACCTCTCTCCCAGTTCGAACGGCGCAGCCAGGGCACCTCGGTGCCGTCAAGCCGGCCGTCGCAGCCGTCCGCCAAACGTTCGCATCATGTCGTGCTGCTGCTAATGGGCACGATGGCGGTCGGCAGCACGGCCTATATGCTGATGCCGCGCCAGTGCGAGCCGGCGGAGCCGGGCGCGATCCAGAGCGTATCGTCGCCGGCGGAATGTCCGTCGCGCGGATCGTCCTCAAGCAGCCACGGATCCGGAGGGTCGTCGCGATCCAGCTATTACAGCAGCGACTCCTCCACGACCGACTCCAGCAGCGTGAAGCGCGGTGGCTTCGGCTCTTCGGCGCATGCGTTCTCCTCGCACTTCTCTTTCGGCAGCTGATGCACTTTGCCGTGAAGGTCCTGGCTTGCGCTTGCACAAGGCGGGCGAAGGATGACACTCTCCGCTAAGCCCAACGAGATTGCACCATGAAACGCTCCAGACGCGTCGTCCTGACCCTGATGGGAAGTGCCGCCGTCGGTGCGGTCTCGATGGGATTCGTGCCGCGAAGGGATTGCGGTCCGGGCCAGACGGCCGTGCCGGGGCCGGACGGCAGACCCTATTGCCGCGCGACCTATGGCGGCTTCGGCGTCACCTCGCGTCGCATCCATGGCCACGGGCACGGCCATCACCACGGTGGCGGCGGCTAGCGCTTTCCATGCAACGCATCACCTGCCCCGAACGCGACGACTGGCGCGCGACCGCTGAAAGCTCCGGCTTTGACTTTCACACCATCGACGGCGAGCGTTATTGGGACGAGCGTGCTTATTACGCCTTCTCGCTGGGCGAGATCGAGCACGAGATCGAGGCGCCTACCGCCGAGATCGACGCGATGTGTCTCGAACTGGTCGGTCGCGCGGTCGATGACGAGAAATATCTGCGCCGCCTCAAGATACCGGAGGCGTTCTGGCCGCTGATGTCAGAGAGCTGGCGCAAGGACGAGCCGAGCCTTTACGGTCGGCTCGATCTTTCCTTCGACGGCAAGAACCCGGCAAAGCTGCTCGAATACAACGCGGATACGCCGACCTCCATCTTCGAGGCGGCGGTGTTTCAATGGACCTGGCTCGAACAGGCGATCGAGCGCAACATCATCCCCAAGCGCGCCGACCAGTTCAACTCGATCCATGAACGGCTGATCGATGCATGGAAGAAGCTTGGCGGCGTGCGGCACCTGCATCTCGCCGGCATGACTGATAGCACCGAGGATTCCGGCACGCTCGCCTATCTCGAGGACACCGCGGCCCAGGCGGGACTGACGACGACGCTGATCGACATCGAAGACATTGGCCTTGCCGAAGACGGCCGCTTCGTCGATCTCGACGACTGCGCCATCGAATTCATCTTCAAGCTCTATCCCTGGGAATGGATGTTCCGGGACGAATTCGGCGCGCAGCTTGCGAAAGCGCCGACGCGCTGGATCGAGCCGCCGTGGAAGGCCATCCTTTCCAACAAGGGCATCCTGCCCCTGCTGTGGGAGATGTTTCCGAACCATCCGAATCTGCTGCCGGCCTGGTTCGAGGATGATCCGGGCGCGGCAAAGCTCGGCACGTCCTTTGTGCGCAAACCGCTGTTTTCGCGCGAGGGCGCCAATGTGGCGCTGGTCAGCGCCGGCAGCACGCTGGCGGCGCAGGAAGGCCCCTACGGCGCCGAAGGCTACATCCGCCAGGCGTTTGCGCCGCTGCCGAATTTTTCAGGACAATATCCCGTGCTCGGGAGCTGGCTGGTCGACCACACGCCGTGCGGCCTGTCGATCCGCGAGGACGAGAATCCCATCACCGGCAATACGTCGCGCTTCCTGCCGCACGCGATCCTGTGAGCGCGCTCATCGCGCGGCAGCGACAACCCTGAACGGAAACGCGGCGCCCGCACCGCGCGTCTGGTTGGGACGATAGAGCCCGCGCCGTTCCGGATAGGGCTTGAAGGCATCGGAGATGCCGACCACGGATTCGGCCGCGCCCAGCGCCAGCACGCCGTCCGTCTCGACCTGCTTTGCGAGACGATCGAAAATGTTGGTCTTGGTGTCCTGGTCGAAATAGATCAGCACGTTGCGGCAGAAGACGATGTCGAACATGCCGAGATGAGAAAAGTCCTGAAGCAGGTTGAGCTGCCGGTGCTGCACCATGGCGCGGATGTCGGCATTGAGCTGCCACAGCTCGCCCTGCTGGGTGAAATATTTCACCAGCAACTGGATCGGCAGGCCGCGCTGCACCTCGAACTGGGTGAACAGGCCGGCCCTGGATTTCTCCAGCACGCCTTGCGAAAGGTCGGTCGCCACGATTTCGGTGCGCCAGCCGGAAAGCGCTGCACCCATCTCCTTCAGGCACATCGCGATCGAATAAGGCTCTTGTCCGGTCGAGGACGCCGCGCACCAGATGCGGATCGAGCGGCGCGCCGCGCGCGCCTGGATCAGTTCCGGGAGCACGGCTTGCTTGAGGTGATCGAACGGGATCTTGTCGCGGAAGAAGAACGTCTCGTTGGTGGTCATGGCTTCGACCACGTCGGACGTGAGCGCGGCAGCCCCGCTCTTCATCTTCTGGGCAAGTTCGGGAATGCCCGGCAGCCCTGCCCGGCGCGCCAGCGGCATCAGCCGGCTCTCGACCAGGTACTGCTTGTCGGCGGAGAGATCGAGGCCGGAACGCTCTTTCAGAAGCTTGCGCAGATAATCATAGTCCTGGGGCGTCACGACCGGTCTCCTGCAAACAAGCGAACCAGCTTTGGCGCGATCTGATTGAGCGGCAGCACGGCGGCGCAGATACCGGCATTGGCGGCCGCGCCCGGCATGCCCCACACCACGGAGGTGGCCTCATCCTGCGCGATCACGCTGCCGCCGGCGGCGACGATCTCCTTGCCGCCGCGCATGCCGTCGGAGCCCATGCCGGTGAGGATGACCGACATGATTCCGCCCTGCCATACCTCGATCGCCGAGGTGAACAGCGGATCGACCGCGGGCTTGCAAAAGTTCACCGGCGCGCCGTCGTCGAGGACGATGAAGATTTCGCTGCCGTGTTTGCCGACCTTCATGTGGCGGCCGCCCGGCGCGAGATAGATCCGGCCCGGCTTGACGGGCTCGCCGTCAACCGCTTCATGCGCCGGCCGGCGGCTGGAGCGCGCCAGATGCTCGGCCAGAATGGTGGTGAAGGTCGGCGGCATGTGCTGCGTGATCAGCACGGGGAAGCGGTCGATGACCGGGCCGAGATCGGTCACCAGGCTCATCAGTGCCTGTGGGCCGCCGGTCGAGGAGCCGATCAGCAGCACGCGCGGCGCCAGCGTGCCGAACGGACGGCGCATCGAGGCCGTCTGGGCATGCGCAGCGGCCGGCGCAGGCTTTGCCAGCGGCTCGCGCGCGCGTTCCTGCACCGGCGCCAGCGGTGGGCTGGCACCGGCGGCGCGGCGGACCTTTCCGCCGAGATGGCGGATCTTCTGGATCAGATCATGATGGAAGATGTCGGCCGCGGCGGCCTCGCGCGTGCTCTCGGGCTTGGGAATGTAGTCGGAGGCGCCAAGCGACAGCGCCTTGAAGCTGATCTCCGCATTGCGGCGCGTCAGCGTGGAAGCCATGATGATGACGAGATCGCGCTTCCTGGCCAAAAGCTGCGGCAGCGCCGAGATGCCGTCGAGCTCCGGCATTTCGATGTCGAGCACCGCGACGTCGGGATTGATGCGTTCGAGCTGGTTGACGGCATCGAGGCCGGTGCGCAGCGACGCCACCACCTTCATGTCCGCCTCGGCGTCGATCCAGCGCGAGATCATGCCGCGGATCACGACGGAATCGTCCACCACCATCACGCGGATCGGCTCATGCCGCGTCGAAATGGAGGCCGGATGATTCATCAACGCAGTACTCATACTTCACCAACAAACGGCTCAAAACGGCACGATGGAAAACCTTGAGCGTGATCTTGTCGGAAAACCGGTACCCGCTTTTCCCGATCATGCTTTAACGCCGAGGGCCGCTGGGCCGACGGTACGCGAGAACGCTAGATCAGTCCGACTTCCTGGAACTTTGCAGTCACGATGTCCTTGTCGAACGGCTTCATGATGTACTCGTTGGCGCCGGCGTGCAGCGCACGCGCGATATGCGCGACGTCGTTCTCGGTGGTGCAGAACACCACCTTGGGTACATCGCCGCCGGGCATGCGGCGGAGGTTGCCGAGGAATTCATAGCCGTCCATGACAGGCATGTTCCAGTCGAGCAGCACCGCATCGGGCAGCCCGCGCTTGCAGACTTCCAGTGCCTTCTCGCCGTCTTCCGCCTCGACAATCTGGAAATCCAGCCCTTCCAGGATCCGCCGCGCGACCTTCCGGATGACGCTGGAGTCATCGACAACAAGGCATGTTTTCATTTTCGGCCTCTTGCTTCATTCCCTGACGGGACGTTTCCATTTTGGTGTCGTTGACCTCATGCCGCCATCATGTCGGGCGCGAGTTCGAGCACACGATCGACGTCGAGGACGACCATGAGCTGACCGTCGAGGCGATGGACACCGCCGGCGAGCTTGGCCATGCGCGGATCAAGATTGACGGGGTTCTCCTCGCAGCTCGCTTCGGGCAGGCGCAGCACCTCGCCGATCTGGTCGATCAAGAGGCCATAGGATTCGCCGCGCAGGTCGACGCCGACCGCCATCGGCGTCTTGCCGTCCTCGTTGCGGGGCAGACCCAG
>NZ_JAFCLN010000036.1 GCF_018129385.1 Bradyrhizobium lablabi | reverse complement strand
CAGCAGACGACTGGGCAAGGGCGTACGGCGAAGTCGTGTGGTCCTGGCGCCGCGACGCTGGCGCTAAGCCTTGCGGAATTTCCGCGAGGCGATGGTGACAACAAGCCCGCTCACCAGGGAGAGCGCGATATAAGCCGTAAAGCCATTGCGCAGGGGATGTCGGAATGCCTCCGCTCACCTGTATGCTCGTGTGCAGTTTTTTATGCGCAAGCAGCGCACACGAGACCGCGGGTGCAGCGCGCACCCGGCATTCCCTGCGCCCTCTATCTTCGGAGGCGCGAACGAATTTGAATAGCTCGGGCGAAAACACGTCGCGAGATCGCGAACGCATACCTATCCCCACGTCGTCCCGGACAAGCGAGCGTAGCGAGCGCTGATCCGGGACCCATACGCCGCGGCGGATATTATTGGAAACGAGTGGCAGACGGCTTTGCTAGAACAACTCCGCGCTGTGGTTATGGGCCCCTGCGTTCGCAGGGGCGACGAGGAAGGCGCGAATTGCGCAGCTCGCTCACTCCCTCAGATCATACCGATATGACTTCGAGACGATCTTCCAGCCGTCGGAAAGCTTCATCGCCACCAGATAGTCGGTGAAGTAGCGCGGCGGCAACTGGCAGCGCACCTTGATGAAGGCGGTGGAATCATCCGAGCGGTCGATGGTGACGATAAAATCCTCGCGCGGCTTGCCTTCGGCCTTGGCCGAAGCACGGTTGCGCACGCGTTCGAGCCAGTCGGGCACGGTCAAAATCTGGAGCTTGCCTTTTTCCACCCAGCGCAAATCGGCGCTGTGGTCGAACACCGCACCCAGCTTCTCGGCATTGCCTTCGTAAAGACCATCGAAATAGTGGTTCACCACCGCTTCGACGGTGGAACGATCGAGACGATCCGTGCTCATGGTGCAGCCTCCCTTGCGCGTATTCGTTGTGGCGTGAATGATGCCACGATCGGGTGAAATACGCTACGGACGACTTTCAACATAAGCGTGATGGAGTTTCGCAAATTTCGAATGTTCGTATCCTCATCGGCGAATGCTACTGCCGCGCGGTGCGCTACGAAGTCGCGGACCAGTTCGACTATGCGCTGAATTGCCACTGCTCGAATTGCCGCCGGACCACGGGCTCGGCCTTCAAGCCGTTCGCCGGCATCGCGCGCGACAAGTTGCGTGTTACGAGAGGCGGCGACCATCTGATGATTTATGGTGATGAGCTCGCCCACAACGCGCACTGCCGGGTTTGCGGCTCGCTGCTTTATTCGGTGGTCCGGCAAGGTGCGTTCGTCCACGTCGCGATGGGTACGCTGACCGAGGATCCCTCGATCCGGCCGTCGGCTCACATCTTTGTGGGGTCCAAGGCGACCTGGTTTGAGATCGCCGATGGGCTGCCTCAATATGTGGGGCACGTCACGGAACGGGAACCCGGCGGCTGACAGCCGTGAAATGGCACGAACCGACGGGGGTGTTTGCCAGACTAAGACAATGTGAAGGCACGTTTCGCCCGCGAGGTGAGGTGCCTCACAAAGCCCGGCGGGTGCTTCTGATAGAACATGCCGGGCTGAAAAAATGCCAAGTACCGGTGCCACCATGACAAATTCGCCTGGACGTACAAATTTCCGCCGCTTCCTGCTCGCCGCTGCGATGTTGCTGGGCGTGTGCCAGCCGGCTTTTGCCGAAAAGCGCGTGGCGCTGGTGATCGGCAACGCCGTTTACCAAAACGCGCCGCGGCTGCCCAATCCGGTCAATGATGGCACCACCATCGCAACCACGCTCAAGGATGCCGGTTTCGAAGTGGTCGATTCCCGCCACGATTTGACCGCGGCCGATACCCGCCGCGCGCTGCGCGATTTTGCCGACCGCGCCCGCGATGCCGAGATCGCCGTCGTCTATTACGCCGGCCACGGCATCGAGGTGGACGGCTCCAACTATTTGATCCCGGTCGACGCCAAGCTCGAGCGCGACACCGATGTGTATGACGAAGCGCTCTCGCTCGACCGCGTGCTGCTGGCGATCGAGCCGGCCAAGAAACTGCGCCTCGTGATCCTCGACGCCTGCCGCGACAATCCGTTCTCCAAGACCATGAAGCGCACCGTCGCCACGCGTGCCATTGGTCAGGGCCTTGCCAAGGTCGAGCCGAGCAGCCCCAACGTGCTGATCGCCTATTCGGCGAAGGCCGGCTCGACCGCCGCCGACGGCGACGGCAGGAACTCGCCGTTCACGGTCGCGCTGTCGAAACATCTGACTACGCCCGGCCTCGATGTGCGCCGCGCATTCGGCTTTGTCCGCGACGACGTGCTCAAGACCACCAACAACCGCCAGGAGCCGTTCGTGTACGGCTCGCTCGGCGGCGAGGACGTGCCGCTGGTGCCGGGGCCGGCCAAGGTCGAGCCGCCGGCAGCTGCGCCCAATCCGCAGGCCGAGGCCCGCCGCGACTATGAGCTCGCGCTTCAGATCGGCAACAGGAGCGCGATGAATGCGTTCCTTGCAAAATACCCGGACGGCTTCTACGCCAGCCTTGCCAAGCTGCATCTCGAGAAGCTCGCAGCCGAGGATGCCCGCGTTGCCGCCACCGAAAAGGCGCGGCTCGCCGAACAGGAGCGCGTGCGACTCGCTGCCGAAGGCGCGCAGAAGGCGGCGCAGGCCAAGGCCGAGGCCGATGCCAAGGCCGCCGAGCAGGCTCGCATCGCGGCCGAGAAGGCCAAGCAGATCGCGCAGGATCAGGCGGCGGCCGCCGAGCAGAAACGGGTTGAAGCCGAGAAGACCGCGGCCGACACCAAGGTCGCTGCCGCTGCGCCCGCCGCGCCCAGGCAGGACAATACCAACCTCGCCGCGATGAGCACCGGCGTCTCCCAGATCGAGGTGACGAAATCGGTGCAGACCGAGCTGCGCCGTGTCGGCTGCCTCAAGGAGGAAGCCGACGGCAACTGGAACACGACGTCGCAGCGTTCGCTGACCCTGTTCAACCGCTATGCCAGGACCAATGTCGACACCAGGCTGGCCTCGACCGATGCGCTCGACACCATCAAGCAGAAGCAGTCGCGAGTCTGCCCGCTGGTTTGCGAGCATGGCTACAAGGCCGATGGTAACAGCTGCACAAAGATCACCTGCGCTGCCGGCTCGTTCCTCAACGACGACAATGAGTGCGAGAAGCGCCGCGAGAAGAAGCCGGTCGCCAAGCGCGAGCGGCCGGAGCGGGCTCCGGAAGCAAGGCTGGCTCCGGAGCCGCGGCAGGCTCGGATGCCCAGGCAAGCCGTTGCCGGGCGCCCGGGTCGCGTCGAGACCGGTCCGGGCTACGGACAACGCGGCCAGGTGCTCACCGGCCAGGAGCGTGCGGTGGGTTGCCACTCCTACGGAGCCATCATGTCGGGTGTGTGCCCGTAACGGCAGGTGGCACGCGCAGTCTCAGATCGCGCTGGCGGCGATATTCACCATTAGCGCCAGCAGCGCGGTGTTGAACACGAACGAGATGATGCCATGCACGGCCGCGGTGCGGCGGATGATCTTGTCGGTGATGCCGACGTCGGACGTCTGCGCCGTCATGCCGATGACGAAGGCGAAGTAGACAAAGTCCCAATAGTCCGGCTTCTCCTTCGCCGCGCCGCTCGGGAACTGCAACCCGCCCGGCGTGCGGCCGCGGTAGTAGTCATGAGCGTAGTGCAGCGCGAATGTCGTGTGCACCGCCGCCCATGACAGGGCGATGGTGACCACCGCCAGCGTGAGGCCCGCGCCACTCTTCTTCGATGCGCCGAGCTCGAACACGATCGCCGCGATGCTGGCGAAGGCGCCGAGCGCGGTCATCAAGAGAATCAGGAAGCGGCCGTCGTCCTGGAGGATCGCGCTGGGCTTGATGTGCTCCTGTCCGCACCGGAGCATCATGGCGTAGGCCAGCACGAGGTAAACCGCAGCGAACACGTCCCAGCTAACCAGCGCACGCGTGATCAGCCGCCGCGATTCCGGCAGCAGGAAAAATGCAATGATCGCGAGGCCAAGCGCGACGAAAGTGCGCGGCCGCGAGACCACCACGCGCACGAACATCGGCAGCTTTCGGAACCGGACAAGGCGTTGCTCGAACTCCTCGTCGGTCGCCATCGAGCGCTAGCTCTTCCGCTCGGCCACGAAACGCGAGGTCGCGCGCAGCACCTCGCCCCGGGCGCCGAAGATCGACAGCGCGGAATCGGCGCGCGCCAGCAGGTCGCGCACGCGCTGCTTGGCGCCGTCGATGCCGAGCTGGGTGACGAAGGTGGTCTTGCCGAGCGCGGCATCGGCGCCGGCCGGCTTGCCCAGCGCGGCTGCGTCGCCCTCGACGTCGAGCAAATCGTCGGCGATCTGGAAGGCTTCGCCGAGCGCGCGGCCGTAATCGTCGAGCGCCTGATACTCCTTCTCGGTGGACTGGCCGAGGATCGCCCCCGCAATGCAGCCATAGCGCAGCAGCGCGCCGGTCTTCATCTGCTGAAGGCGCGCCACATCCACCGGCTCGCGGTCGCCGAACCGGCCTTCGCCGGCAAGGTCCAGCATCTGGCCGCCGACCATGCCGCCGATGCCGGAGGCGCGCGCCAGCGCCCGCGTCAGCAGGAGGCGCACGGTCGGATCCTTGTGCAACTCGTCGCGGGTGATGATGTCGAAGGCGAGGGTGAGGAGACCATCGCCGGCCAGGATCGCGGTGGCATCATCCGTCTGCTTGTGCAGGGTCGGGCGGCCGCGGCGGAGGTCCGAATTGTCCATCGCCGGCAGATCGTCATGGATCAGCGAATAGCAGTGGATGCATTCCAGCGCCGCGCCGGCGAGCAGCGCGGCCTGCCGCGGCACGCCGAATACCGCGGAACTCTCGACCACCAGGAACGGCCGCAGGCGCTTGCCACCGTTGAGGCTGGAATAGCGCATCGCATCCATCAGCCGCTTCGGGCGCGCGATCTCGTCGGGCAGCAGGTTATCCGACAGCAATTTGGCCAGCAGTGCCTCGGTATCATCAGCGGTCTGGTCCAGTCGTTTCGCAAAATCCGCCGCAAGTCCGGTCGTCATAAGGGCTCCGAGAAAGTTCCTGGAATGGGTCTAGATCGGCGGCGGACAATCGTTGATGGCGCGCCCTACGTCAATTCCGCACACCCTGCCGAAATCGCCCCAAAAGGGCTGGAAAGGGCCGGAAATATCATGGTGATGTCATTTTAGCGCGGACCTATTCGTTAACTTACCCGAACCAGAAACCTCCCGATTTGCGCATTGTCCGATACCTGCTGCTGATCGTCCTGATCCTGCTGGCGCTGCCCTATGTGGTGACGCCGTTCTATCGCGTCGGCCATCCGGTCTCGACGCTGATGGCCTGGCGCTGGCTGAAGGGCGCGCCGGTGTCGCGGCAGTGGATCGACCTGAAGGCGATGTCACCGGCGCTGCCGCGCTCGGTGGTCGGCGCGGAGGATGCCAAATTCTGTAGCCATCGCGGCGTCGATTGGGATGCGCTGCGCGAGGTGATGGATGACGCCGAAGACGGCGAGGTGACGCGCGGCGGCTCTACCATCACCCAGCAGGTAGCGAAAAACCTGTTCCTGTGGCCGGGCCGCAGCGTGGTGCGCAAGGCGCTGGAACTGCCGCTGGCGCTCTGGATCGACCTTGTGCTGGGCAAGCAGCGCGTGCTGGAAATCTACCTCAACATCGCCGAACTCGGCCCGTCCGGGCAGTTCGGCGCGGAAGCCGGCGCGCAATATGCTTTCGGCCGCTCGGCCGCGACGCTCTCGCCGCGGGAGGCGGCGCTGTTGGCGTCGATCTTGCCCAATCCGGTCAGGCGCAGCGCCCGCAATCCCGGCCCGGCGGTGCGGCGCCTCGCCGCGACCTACGCGGCGCGGGCGCAGTCCCCGGCCTTGCAGCGCTGCTGGGCCGAAAATCGCGGCTCTTGAGCCGATTCCGGGCGCATTTTGCCCTCTCGGACCCTAGCTTTACCGGGAGTCATCCTCTATAAGCGCGGCCTTGTCGGCATCTTCGGTCCGCGCCGTTCGGGCGCTGGGCCATCTGTCCGTTTCGGACGATGCCTCCAGCAACATCCCTAGAGGACACCGAAATGGCCGTTCCCCGCAGAAAAACCTCGCCGTCGCGCCGTGGCATGCGCCGCTCGGCCGATGCGCTCAAGACCCCCACCTATGTCGAGGATAAGGATTCCGGCGAACTGCGCCGTCCGCACCACCTCGACCTGAAGACCGGCATGTACAAGGGCCGTCAGGTTCTGAAGCCGAAGAAGGAAGCCTGAGCGGCACCTCGGCAGCTCCGTCGCGTTATCCCGACGAGCCGTGGGCAGGCCTTTCGCCTGCCCGAATTCGGCCAGCCCCTTTGCCAAAGGCCTCGCGTCCATGGTCGGTTTTCCGCTGCTTCTGATACCGCTCGCGATCTACAACTGCGTCGCCTTCCTGATGCCGACGGTCTCCTTCACGGAGCCGCTGTTCAAGATTCCGCTGGTATCGGGCGTCGAGTGGCCGGTGACGTTGAGCGACGTATTGATCGCGCTCGGCATCGTGCTGTTGCTGCTCGAGGTGATCAAGGGCGCGCGCCCCGGCGCAAAATTCCTCACCGACCATCTCCTGTCGTTCATCGTGTTCGCCGCGGCCGCGGCTGAATTCGTGCTGTGGCCGAAATTCGGCACCTCAACATTCCTGCTGCTGACGCTCCTTTCGCTGGTCGACTTCCTGACTGGCATTTCGCTCCGTACGCGGCGCCGTGCGGTGCTGGTCTACGAAGATGCACCCGTCAGGCGCCAAAGAAGGGCGCCGGCCGTCGAACCGGAAGCCGAGGCTGCGCCGGCTTCCGCGCCCAAGCCGGTCCCGGCGCCGGCGGCCGAAACCGATCGTTTCGAGCCGGGGCCTGTCCAACCGCCCGCGCCTGCCGTGCCGCCGCCATCTTCAGAGGCCGCGGCATCGCCGGAGGTGGCCTCGCCCACTATCCAGCCGGCGAACGACGCCCATCCGTCGCCGGACAAGCCGCAGCGCTGATCTAATCTAAATGATTTGCCGGGTCCGCCGCGTCACGCTGCGGCGCTCGCTGAGGTGCGGGCCGTAGGCAGCCTGTGCATCCGCGCTGGAGCCGCGGCGCAGGGCGCGGGTTTGCGGTGCCTGGTCGGCGGCCGCGATCAGTTGGGTGACAAAGCTGGGATCGGGCCGCGGCAGCGGCGTTTTCGCCAGCCAGCGGAGCTCCGTGGTAACGGGCACGAGCGCGGTCGAAGCGGACGCTACCTCGGTAACGACCTCTGCTTCCATCGCTTCTGCCCGATCCATGCCTGACATCGAATATTTGTCACGTTTTGGGACGCTCGTGGTCCCCTGCCACTTCTCCTCGCAAGGGATGTGCCGGCGCATGCCGCTTGGTTCCTGCGGGCGTCAGAACATGGTTTGCAGACTGTTAATCAACTTTACCTAGGGTCTAATGCGGATATGCCACTATCGTTAAGGTGGGAATCACCGCGACCGCTGTGCCGAAACGAGGCGACCCGATGCAAGCTGTCCCGCAAGTCCAAGACACCTTGAAGGACATACTGGCCTCGATCGGCCAGGCAGCCTTTGTCTGGGATATCGCGGGGGACGCCATCGCCTGGAGCGACAACGCCGCTTCGGTGTTTGCCGACATCCCGCCGGAAGCCCTGACCAGCGCCAGCGAGTTCGCAAAACTGATCGAGCCTTCGCGTTCGATCCGCAGCGAGGCGCTGTCGCATGCGCCGCCCGCGCGGAGCGGCGAGGGCGTGCCCTACCGGATCGAATATGGCGTGCGCGCCTCTGCCTCCGCACCGGTGGTCTGGATCGAGGAGACCGGCTGCTGGTTCGCAGGTCCCGACGGCCGGCCGACGCGCGCGCACGGCATCGTCCGCATCAACAACGAGCGCCATGCCCGCGACGAAGCGCTTTTGAAACTGTCGCGGCACGATCCGCTGACCGGCGAGCTCAACCGCACGCATCTGGTGGGCTCGCTTGCGGAGGCGATCGAGGAGACGACGCGGTTTCGTTCGTCCTGCGCCTTCATGCTGATCGGCATCGATCATCTGGCGCGGGTCAATGACGCCTTCGGGTTTGACGTCGCGGACGCCGTGATTGCCGAGGTCGCGCAGCGCATCCGCTCGCGCCTGCGCGGCGGCGACGTGCTTGGCCGCTTCTCCGGCAACAAATTTGGCCTCATCCTGAAGAACTGCACGGTCGACGACACCAATGTCGCCGCCGAACGTTTTCTGGCCGGCATCCGCGACGAGGTGGTGCCGACCAGGTCCGGCCCGGTGTCGATCACCGCCTCGATCGGCGCGGTCAGCCTGCCGCGCTACGCCCGCAACGCCGATGAAGCCATCAACCGCGCGCAGGAAACCCTCGACAGCGCCAAACGCCGCCGCGCCGGATCGTTCGCGCTGTGGCGGCCCAATGTCGAGCGCGACGCGCAACGCCGCGTCAATATCCGCGTCACCGACGAGATCGTCACCGCGCTTAACGACCGCCGCATCGTCGCGGCATTCGAGCCCGTCGTGGAAGCGCGTTCGCGCGCCCCGGCGTTCTACGAATGCCTGGTGCGGATGGAGCAGGGCGACGGCCAAGTGCTGCTGGCGCCCGACATCGTGCCGGTGGCGGAACGGCTCGGCCTGATCCGCCTGGTCGACCACCGCATCCTGGAGCTTGTCGTCGACGAACTGGTCGTGTCGCCCGACGTGCACCTCTCGCTCAACATCTCGCCGGAAACCACCATGGATCCGGACTGGTCGGCTTCGATCGAATCGCTGATGCACTCCCATCCGGGCGTGGCCGAGCGGCTGATCGTCGAGATCACCGAGACGGTGGCGATCCAGGATGTCGACGACGTCAGAGGCTTCGTCACCCGCCTGAAGAATTTCGGCAGCCGGATCGCGATCGACGATTTCGGCGCCGGCTACACCTCATTCCGCAATCTGCGCAAGCTCGGCGTTGATATCGTCAAGATCGACGGTGCCTTCGTGCAGAACATCGCGCGCTCGGCCGACGACCGCGCCTTCGTGCAGACGCTGATCGACCTCGCCCGTCGGCTCGGCATCAAGACGGTGGCCGAATGGGTGCAGGACGAAGAGGCCGCCGTGATGCTGCGCGAATGGGGCTGCGATTATATTCAGGGCCGCCTGATCGGCCTTGCCTCGCCGCGACGGCCGTGGTCGGTTCCCGCGGCAGTGCCGGTGGTGGGCTGATTTACAGAACGGTGCTCACGGCATTGCCTTCTGCGGGTTTTCCTCGTCGAGATCCCAACGCGCCGGGTTCTCTTCGACGTAGCGCCGGATGCGGTTCAGCGCCGGTTCGTCCCGGATGATGTGTTCATAATAGTTGCGTTGCCAGAGCCGTCCACGAAATTCCGGCCAGCCATTGGAGTTGACACCGTCGATATAGGCAACGGTCGTCAAGGATTTGAAGGCGCCAACAATATCGCCCAGTCGGACGTGTGCCATGGGGGCACCCACGAGGGGTGCCCCTACCGATTCGGATGTAGGGGCGACCCTTGTGGTCGCCCCCTTATCGGGCATGGTCGCGCCGGCATCTTCGGTGTCCGGCAAAAATAAAATGCCATGCAAATGATTTGGCATCACCACGAACCGATCGATCTCGACTTTAGGAAACCGTGCGGGGATGCCGGCCCACAACGCAGCCACCATCTGTCCGGCATCATTGAGAACCATTGCGTCGTCGGCCACATCGCCAAACACACAGGCACGGTCCTGCGCGCAGATGGTCACGAAGTACGCCCCGGCCGTGCTGTAATCGTAGCCCCTGAGGCGAAGGCTGCGGCGGTGGATAATCGCGTTGTGCATCGTCAACCTCGGTCGGCGACAATCACATTACTTGGGCTTGTTCGATTTGGGCAGTCATGGGGCACCCACGAGGGGTGCCCCAACCGATTCGGATGTAGGGGCGACCCTCGTGGTCGCCCGGTATCGGACATGGTCGTTGAACATAAACAAGAATGGCCGGGACGAGCCCGGCCACTACAAAATCGAATTCTCGGAAAACCTACTCCTCCTTCTTCGGCTCCTTCGACATCCGCTCGAGCCGCTCCTGCATTTCCTTCATCTGGCGGCGGAGATCGTCGATGTTGTCGTCATCGGCCGACGGCTCCGGCACCTTCTCGGGCTCGGAGGTCGAGCCCGGGCGCGGCGGCACGAACGGCTTGAACATCGAGAACGTCTGCTGAAACAATTCCATGTTGCGGCGGACATGTTCTTCGAGCGGCGCAAACGGCGTGCCGCTCAGCGCGCCGGCGATCTGCTTGCGGAATTTTTCCTGCTCGCGCGTCAGCGTGTCGATCGACTGTTCGAGATATTTCGGCACCACCATCTGCATGCTGTCGCCGTAGAAACGGATCAACTGACGCAGGAATGTGGTGGGCAACAGGTTTTGCCCGGCCTTGTTCTCTTGCTCGAAGATGATTTGCGCGAGCACGGAGCGGGTGATGTCGTCGCCGGTCTTGGCGTCGTAGACGAGAAAATCCTCGCCTTCCTTCACCATGGCCGCGAGGTCTTCGAGAGTCACATAGGTGCTCGTACCGGTATTATAGAGCCGCCGGTTTGCGTATTTCTTGATCGTGGTGGGCTGGTCGGATTTTGCCATGAGGCTCACACTCGCACGCCGAGAGGTGGGAACCCGACGGCGCCGCCGAAGGGCTAATGCAACGCATCGCAGCAAAGGTAAGCATTTTCAACGCGGTTCGGCTACCGTTTTGTGCGCGACGGTTAATCCCAAAGCATGGGGATTGCTCAGGAAAGCCCAAGGGGAGTCCAAGGAAGGCCCCGGGGGAGCTGTGCCGCCTTTTTTGAATGCGCCGCGGCACGATTTCGGGCACCGGCAATTGACATGCCGTAATGACGTTAACAGGATAGGAACCAAGAGACTGGCCAGCCACCCCGGCCCGCCCGCCGTCGATAACCCCTCAAGCCCCTGCGCTTCAAAATACAAGGGAGATGTCCATGTCAGACGATGTCGTCATCGTCGCAGCCGCCCGTACCCCGGTCGGCAGTTTCAACGGCGCGTTCGCGACCACGCCGGCCCACGACCTCGGCGCCATCGCCATCAAGGCCGCGCTGGAGCGTGCCGGCGTCGAGCCGGGCCGCGTGTCCGAAGTCATCATGGGGCAGATCCTGACCGCTGCCCAGGGCCAGAACCCGGCCCGCCAGGCCTCGATCTCGGCCGGCATCCCCGTGGAAAGCCCGGCCTGGGGCGTCAACCAGCTCTGCGGCTCGGGCCTCCGCTCGGTCGCGCTCGGCTATCAGGCGCTGCTCAACGGCGATTCCGACATCGTGGTGGCCGGCGGCCAGGAATCCATGAGCATGGCCCCGCACGCGCAGTATCTGCGCGGCGGCGTCAAGATGGGCGGACTTGAGCTCGTCGACACCATGATCAAGGACGGGTTGTGGGACGCCTTCAACGGCTACCACATGGGCAACACCGCCGAGAACGTCGCGAAGCAGTACCAGATCACCCGCGCGCAGCAGGACGAGTTCGCCGTCGCCTCGCAGCAGAAGGCGGAAGCCGCGCAAAAGGCCGGCAAGTTCAAGGACGAGATCGTCCCCGTCACCATCAAGACCCGCAAGGGCGATGTGGTGGTCGACACCGACGAATATCCCCGCCATGGCGCCACCCTCGATGCGATGGCCAAGCTCAAGCCCGCCTTCGAGAAGGACGGCACCGTGACGGCCGGCAGCGCATCCGGCATCAATGACGGTGCCGCCGCCGTGGTGCTGATGACCGCCAAGCAGGCCGCCAAGGAAGGCAAGAAGGTGCTCGGCCGCATCGTCTCCTGGGGCCAGGCCGGCGTCGATCCGAAGATCATGGGCACGGGGCCTATTCCCGCCTCGCGCGCCGCGCTGAAGAAGGCCGGCTGGAATATCGCCGACCTCGATCTGATCGAGGCCAACGAGGCGTTTGCCGCGCAGGCCTGCGCGGTCAACAAGGACCTCGGCTGGGATACCGGCAAGGTCAACGTCAATGGCGGTGCGATCGCGATCGGCCACCCCATCGGGGCCTCGGGCGCCCGCGTGCTGGTGACGCTGCTGCACGAGATGGAAAAGCGCGATTCAAAGAAGGGCCTCGCCACGCTGTGCATCGGCGGCGGCATGGGCATCGCGATGTGCATCGAGCGTAACTGATCAGGTTCGCGTGAAGGAAACGCGTCGAACAAGAGAGGCAGTTTGCTGCGTTGCGTGATGAAAAGATCATCTGTCAAACGCGGTTCAAGCTGATAGAAATGAAAATGCCCGGTCTCGCGCCGGGCATTTTTGTCTCAGGCGCCTTTGAATTGTTCTGCTTGAGCATTGTCAAAAGACCGGAAAAATTCCGGTCTACTAAAAGACTACCGAGGAGGGAATCTACATGGCACGTGTTGCATTGGTTACGGGGGGCACGCGGGGTATTGGCGCGGCGATCAGCAAAGCGCTGAAGGCGGCCGGCTACAAGGTTGCCGCGAGTTACGCCGGCAACGACGCCGCGGCGGAAAAATTCAAAACCGAGACCGGCATCCCCGTCTACAAATGGGACGTCTCCTCGTTCGACGCGTGCGCCGAGGGCATCAAGAAGGTCGAGGCCGATCTCGGCCCGGTCGACGTGCTCGTCAACAATGCCGGCATCACCAAGGACACCGCCTTCCACAAAATGACGCTCGAGCAGTGGAGCGCCGTGATCAACACCAATCTCGGCTCGCTGTTCAACATGACGCGCCCCGTCATCGAGGGCATGCGGAGCAGAAAATTCGGCCGCATCATCAACATCTCCTCGATCAACGGCCAGAAGGGCCAGTTCGGCCAGGTCAACTATTCCGCCGCCAAGGCCGGCGACATCGGCTTCACCAAGGCGCTCGCGCTGGAGAATGCCAAGGGCGGCATCACCGTGAATGCGATCTGCCCCGGCTACATCAACACCGAAATGGTGCAGGCGGTGCCGAAGGACGTGCTTGAGAAAGCGGTGATCCCGCAGATTCCCGTCGCCCGGCTCGGCGAGCCGGAAGAAATTGCCCGCGCGGTGGTGTTCCTTGCCGCCGACGATGCCGGTTTCATCACCGGCTCGACGCTGACGGTGAACGGCGGGCAGTATCAGACGTGATGTGAGCCTCTTTCGTCATTGCGAGGAGCGATAGCGACGACCCTTCTTCGCTTGCGGTGCAAGCTTCGCAGGGTATAAGTCCGCCGAAGCGCTTCAGCCCGAAGGCGGAAGCAATCCATCTACGCTATTGAAGGAAGATGGATTGCTTCGCTTCGCTCGCAATGACGGCCCCATGACTCCCCGCACCGCTACCCTCATTGGCCTCACCGCCATCCTGATGTGGTCGCTGCTGTCAGTGATGACGGTCGCGACCGGAAAGATCCCCGCGTTCCAGCTCGCAGCGATGACGTTTGCGATCGGCGCTGCCGTCGCGTTCGCCAGCTTCATGTTCCGCCCATCCGCGTTCAGCGCGCTGAAGCAGCCGCTCACCGCATGGGTCGTCGGCGTCGGTGGACTGTTCGGCTATCACGCACTGTATTTCCTTGCGCTGCGCTTTGCGCCGCCGGCGGAAGCGGGCCTCCTGAATTATCTCTGGCCGCTGTTGATCGTGCTGTTCTCCTCGCTGCTGCCGGGCGAACGGCTATACGCCCATCACATCATCGGCGCGCTGCTCGGGCTTGCCGGCACCATCCTGCTATTCGCCGGAGCTGGCGCGAGCTTCGCGCCCGGCCAGATTCCGGGCTTGATCGCCGCCTTCGTCGCCGCGTTCGTCTGGGCGGCCTATTCGGTGATGTCGCGTCGACTGAAGGCGGTGCCGACCGACGCGGTCGCAGGCTTTTGCGCGGCGACCGCGCTGCTCGCCGCCATCGTGCACCTGCTTGTCGAGAAAACGGTCTGGCCTGAAACCGCCCTGCAATGGCTCGCCATCATCGGCCTCGGCGTCGGCCCGGTCGGCGCGGCCTTCTTCACCTGGGACATCGGCATGAAGCGCGGCGACATCCGCGTGCTGGGAGCCGCCTCCTACGCCACGCCGCTGCTCTCGACCGCGTTCCTGATCCTGGCGGGGTATGCGGCGGCGAGCGCCAACATCGTCTTCGCTGCGATCCTGATCGCGGGCGGCGGCCTGATCGCGGCGAAAGATATGTTCCGGAAGCGGTGAGTTACGCCGCCGGCTGCCAGCCCGGCGGCTTGTAGTAGCGCTCCGGAATCTGGCCGAGTTCGGAGCGCTGCAATTTCCCGGGCGTCAGGCCGTAAAACTGCTGAAAGCTCATGATCAGCGGCCGCCACTTGTCGGGGTCGATGCGGTTGGCTTCGTCCTCCATCATGATCGAGGCGTGCGCATGCACGCGGGTGATGCGCAGCTCGATCGCCCTGGCGCCGCGCCAGACCTTTTCCTCCTGCGCGAGCTGATGCACCTGAGCGAGCTTTGCCTCCATTTGCACCGGGCATTCCAGCGCCCGCGGCGCTGCGACGGTATCGCCTGATAGCGCCGACAGCCCGCTCAAACCGAACTTGTCCCTTTCGTGCCGGTAGCCGCGCTTGATCTTGCCTTGCGGTACCGGATCGGAGCCGGTCGTCCGCGCGAGGCTGTCGACCGCGCCGACCAGATCGGCTGAGGCCAGGTTGAGCACGCATTCGCCGGTGCGAATGAGGTTCTCGGTGGTTTTGGACGTAGGGTCCAGCCCGAGCATGCAGCGCCAGCCGATCCACCACGCCGACGACATCGGCGCGAGGTTATACGATCCGTCTTCATTGCATGTGCCGATCAGCACCACCGGGGTGCCGAAATACAGAATGGCCGGCTCGATCTGGATACTCGTTGCAAATGTCCCGTGCATGTTCCGCTCCGTTGCTACGAGCGAAAATCTATTCAGGCATGGACTTGCAACCCACCCGTTTCCCGTTCGCAGAATTTCAGATCACGGGGAACGAATCCGCCTTCGCCATTTCGAAGCCCGCGAACTCGAATCCCGGCGCCACCGTGCAGCCGACCAGCGTCCAGTCGCCTTTGCTCTCGGCCGCCTGCCAGGCGCCTGCCGGAACGATCGCCTGCGGCCGCTCGCCGGCGGCGACATCAGGGCCGAGCGTGATGATGTGCGGCTTGCAGCCGTCATTGGCGATTCGAAGCGTCAGCGCGGCGCCGGAATAATAGTGCCAGATCTCGACCGCATCGATGCGATGCCAGTGCGAACGCTCACCGCGTCCCAGCAGATAATAAATGGCCGTCGAGCGCGCGCGGCCGTGCGCGTCGGTGCGGACATCGCGAAACGTTTCGCGATAGTGCCCGCCTTCGGGATGCGGCTTGAGCTCAAGCCGCTCGATGATGTAGGCGGCGCTTGGCATGTCAGGACTTGTTCTTGCGCTCGCGCAATTCGCCGAAGATCTCGGCCGGGCTGGCGCCCTTCATGTGCAAATTGGCCGCGATGGAGGGCTCATCGGCGCGCAGGAACACGTTGGCTTTCTTCTCCTCGCCCATCAGCGTCGGCACCGTCGGCTGGTTGGCGGCGCGCTGCTTTGCGACCTGTTCGGCACGCGCCTTCAGCGCCGGATTGTCCGGATCGACCGTGAGCGCGAACTTGACGTTGGAGGCGGTGTATTCGTGGCCGCAATAGAGCTTGAAGTCGTCGGGCAGCGCGCGAAGCCTCAGGAGCGAGTCCCACATCATCGGGTAGTTGCCTTCGAACACCCGGCCGCAACCGATCGAGAACAGCGTGTCGGCGGCGAACACGGTCTTTTCGCTGTCGAACACGTAGGAGATATGCTCGAGCGTATGCCCCGGTGTTTCCAGCACGCGGGCCAGCAATCCGCCGACCTTCACCACATCGCCATTGGCGACGCGCTGGTCGACATTGGCGATCGCCGCCTTCTTGTCGTGCGGGGCGACCACGCGGCAATTGTATTTCTGCTTCAGCTCGGCGATGCCGCCGACATGGTCGTGATGGTGGTGGGTGACGAGGATGTCGGTCAGCTTCCAGTTTTCGCGCTCGAGCGCTTTCTGGATCGGGCCGGCTTCCGGCGCATCGACCGAGGCGGTCGCGCCGGTCGCGGGATCGTGGATCAGATAGCCGAAATTGTCGGAGAGACAGGTGAACAGGCGAATTTCCGCAGCCATGATTTCTCCACGATCAGAGGTGGAACGCGCACCCGTCCCACCAGCCGAAAGAGATATGGCGTTAACGCTGTCGCGGCAATGGCATTTTGCCCGCCCCGCCGGGAACATCCGCGTGACGGAGACCGGGTTTGATTTTGTCAAACCCGTTCACCGATTCTTCGATTTGACGCGTTTTCTTCACGCGAACCGGTACCCGCTTCGCTCGAAAACGCTATAGGTTGGTGATCATGGACGTCATCGATCTGCGCGATTTCTATTCGCAGCGCCTCGGCATCGTGGCGCGGCGGCTGATCAACCGCGGCATTCAGGCCTGCTGGCCCAGCGCCGAGGGACAGCGCGTGCTGGGGATCGGCTATCCGACGCCTTATCTCGGGCTGTTCCGCGAAAACGCCGAGCGCTGCCTAGCCTTCATGCCGGCGGCCCAGGGCGTGCTGAAATGGCCGACCGGGCGGCCGGCGCTGGCCTCGCTGGTCGATCAGTTCTCGCTGCCGCTGCCGGATGCTGCGGTCGACCGTATCCTTTTGGTACACGCGCTGGAGATGTGCGACGACCCGGAAGACCTTTTGCGCGAGGTCTGGCGCGTGCTGTCGCCCTCGGGCCGCATGATCGCCGTGATCCCCAACCGCGGCGGGGTATGGACCCGTACCGACAACACCCCGTTCGGCCATGGCCGGCCCTATTCGCGCGCGCAGATCACGCAATTGCTGCGGCAGACCTGGTTCACGCCGTCGGCCTGGGGCGAGGCGCTGTTCATGCCGCCGGTCGGCAATAGCTGGTTCTTGCGTTCGGCGATGGCGTGGGAGCGCGCCGGCGAAGTGTTGTCGATGCCGCTGGCCGGTGTCCACATCGTGGAAGCCACCAAGCAGGTCTACCGTGCCATCCCCGCCCACCGTGAACGCGCGCGGCTCATTCCATCGCTGCGGCCGGTGCTGGTGCCGTCACCGACGGCGCGGTGAGGGGTCTTGCGTCGTCCCTGCGAACGCAGGGACCCACACGCCGCGGCCCGTCAGTAGAGCGCGCTGTATGACGGCTTTTTTACAACAATTGCAGCCGGTGGTTATGGGTCCCTGCGTTCGCAGGGACGACAGCATGGGTTTGCACGCGCGCCTCTCCCCTCGCGCCGACGAAGGTGATACAGAGCGGCTCCCTCGCACCAAACCGCCGGAAAATCCCAGATGTCCACCGCTGTCTCGCCGCTCGCCCCGACCGATGTCCCCGACATGCCCGAGATCGCGGGCGTCAAGCTCGCGACCGCGGCCGCCGGCATCCGCTACAAGGGCCGCACCGACGTGCTGCTCGCCGTGATGGACAAGGGCACCATGGTGGCCGGCGTCTTCACCAAATCGAAATGCCCGTCGGCGCCGGTCGAATGGTGCCGCGCCAAGCTGAAGCGCGGCCAGGCCCGCGCGCTGGTGGTGAACTCCGGCAATGCCAACGCCTTTACCGGCAAGACCGGCAAGCAGTCCACCGCGCTGACGGCGCAGATCGCGGCCAAGGCGATGGGCTGTAGCGTCAACGACGTCTTCCTCGCCTCCACCGGCGTGATCGGCGAGCCGCTCGATGCCAGCAAGTTCGACGGCGTGCTGGCAACGCTCGCGGAAACCGCCCAGCCCGGCGGCTGGATGGAGGCGGCGAAAGCCATCATGACCACCGATACCTTCCCGAAGGTGGCGACCGCCACCGTCAAGCTCGGCAAGGCGAAGGTCACCATCAACGGCATGGCCAAGGGCGCCGGCATGATCGCGCCTGATATGGCGACCATGCTGTCGTTCGTGTTCACCGATGCGCCGCTGTCCTCAAGCGTGCTGCAATCGCTGCTCAAGAGCGGCGTCGAGGACACTTTTAATGCCGTCACTATCGACGGCGATACGTCGACCTCGGACACGCTGCTGGCGTTCGCGACCGGCGCGGCAGCCGCAAACGGTGCCCCAAAAATCAGCCGCGCCAGCGATCCTCGGCTGAAGGCATTCGCAAAAGCGTTTTACGAAGTGCTTGCCGATCTCTCCGAGCAAGTGGCGCGCGACGGCGAGGGTGCCCGCAAGCTGGTCGAAGTGGTGGTCGAGGGCGCCACGACCAAAAACTCCGCGCGAAAAATCGCGATGTCGATCGCCAATTCGCCGCTGGTGAAGACCGCGATCGCGGGCGAGGACGCCAATTGGGGCCGGGTGGTGATGGCGGTCGGCAAGGCCGGCGAACCCGCCAACCGCGACAAGCTTTCGATCTCCTTCAACGGCATCCGCGTCGCCAAAAGCGGCGCGCGCGATCCCTCGTATAACGAGGAAGAAGTCTCGAACGCGATGAAGGATCCGAAGATCCAGATCAAGGTCGCGCTCGGCCTCGGCAAGGGCCGCGACCGCGTGCTGACCTGCGATCTCACCAAGGAATATGTCGCGATCAACGGGGATTACAGGTCGTGAGCCGTTGCGTCATTGCGACCCGTTGGCTCGCAGTGACGGTGAGGTCTGGCGGCCGATTCCCCCGTCGGCGATTTCTCTGACTGCAAGCGTCCACGCTGAATTCTGACAGATACCGGTTGGTCCTGCGCCGCCACCGGCAGGAGGAGGCAACCGATGAACATCGAAACGCAACCCGTGCTCGATCCCGATGAGGTTGCCCAGGCGGCCGCACTCGTGATCCTCTGCGCGAACGAGCGCGCGGCCGACATCGCTGAAACCCTCAACGAGGAATCGCCGGGCGTCGCCGCGGCGGTCCTGATGGGCTTGCCGAGGGATCGCGCGATCGAAATTCTGGATCAGCCGATCCTCGATTCCGGCCCCGAGATCGTCTCGCTGCTGCCGCGCGAAACGGCGGCGGCGCTTCTGGCCGGCGTTTCCGCTGACCGGGTCGCCGGCCTGTTCCGCAAGCTGGAAGAACCTCATCGCACGGAGTTGCTGGAACGCCTGGACGGCGACACCCGGGTGCTGATTCTGCGCCTGCTGTCCTATCCGCCGCACTCGGCCGGCTCGATCATGACCACCGAATTCGCCAGCGTGCCGTCCGACTTCACCGTGCAGCAAACGCTCGATTATGTCCGCCGGGTCGAGCGCACGCGCGAGACCATTTACGCGATCTACGTCCTCGATCCCGTCACCGCGAACCTGGTGCAGGCGATCACCTTGCGCCGGCTGATTACGGGCGAGCCGGGGGCGCCGGTGCTGTCGGTGGCGCGGCCCGGCAGATCGATCACCGTTTCGCCGCTGATGGACCGTGAAGACGTCGCGCGCCTGATCTCCAAATACGATTTGCTCGCGGTGCCGGTGGTGGATCACGGCCGGATCATCGGCATCGTGACGGTCGACGACATCATGGACGCCGTCGTGCAGGAAACGACGGAAGATCTTCAGAAGCTTGGCGGCATGGAAGCGTTGAGCGAACCGTACATGGAGATCGGGTTCTGGAAGATGATCCGGGCGCGGGGCGGATGGCTTGCCGTGCTGTTTCTGTCGGAGATGCTGACGGCGACGGCCATGCAGGGCTACCAGAGCGAGCTGGAAAAGGCGATCGTGCTGACGTTGTTCATCCCGCTGATCATGAGTTCGGGCGGCAATTCCGGCTCGCAGGCGACATCGCTGCTGATCCGCGCACTGGCCCTGCACGAGCTGCGACTCGGAGACTGGTGGCGCGTGGCGCTGCGCGAGCTGCCGAGCGGAATCACCCTCGGTGCGATGCTGGGACTGATCGGGTTCGTTCGCATTGCGATCTGGCAGCTGTTCGGCCTCTATGATTACGGCGAACACTGGGTGCTGGTCGGGCTGACCGTGGCGGTCGCGCTGATTGGCATCGTCACCTTCGGCTCGCTGACGGGATCGATGCTTCCGTTCATCCTACAGCGGATCGGCTTCGATCCTGCAAGCGCATCGGCGCCGTTCGTCGCAACGCTGGTCGATGTGACCGGCCTCGTCATCTATTTCAGCGTCGCCTCGCTGATTCTGAGGGGGACGCTGCTCTAGCAAAACCCAACGTCAAACAAACCGTTTGGCGGACGGCTGTTTGCTGGCTATGGAAAGGACAATTTTCTGTCCTTCATCCCGAGCACCCGCCAGCTATGGCCGACATCAAACTAACCCTCGTGGTCGCCTGCGCGCTGATCGACGTCGACAAGCGGATCCTTCTGGCGCAGCGCCCCGAGGGCAAGGCGCTTGCGGGCCTGTGGGAATTTCCCGGCGGCAAGGTCGAGCCGGGCGAGCGGCCAGAGCAGACGCTGATCCGAGAATTGCACGAGGAGATCGGCATCGACGTCAGCGAGCCGTGCCTGGCGCCGCTCACCTTTGCCAGCCATGCCTACGAGACCTTTCATCTCTTGATGCCGCTCTACATCTGCCGCCGTTGGGAGGGCCAGGTGATCGCGCGCGAGGGCCAGAACCTCGCCTGGGTGCGCGCCAACAAATTGCGCGACTATCCGATGCCGCCGGCGGACATCCCGCTGATCCCGCATCTGATCGATTTGCTGCTGTAGTCTCCACTCGTCATGCGCGGGCTTGACCCGCGCATCCATCCCACTTGAGAAAAGCTTTTTTCGAAGCGGATGGATTGCCGGGTCATAGGCGAGCGGAAGCGACGCCGTTCTTCGAACGGCTATGCCCGGCAATGACGATCTTACTTTGTCTTCCCCTTCACCGCCGCCTCCAGGCTCGCTCTCGCCGAACCCGGCCGCAGCGGTTTTGGCTGGCTCTCATGCGGCGCCCAGCCGGACAGCCACACGATGTCGAAGGTGGCGCGGATGCGGCCGTCGGGGTCGGCAAAGCGCTCGCCGTAAATCTGCGCCATCCGCAGCATGGTGGCGCGTCGCGCCGGCGTGCGGCGGCGCTCGACCAGCACATTGGTCGCGCCCATGCGGCGCAGATCGTGCATCAGCGCAAACGCGCTGTCGTAGCGCACCACGACGCGGTCGACGTCGGTGACCGGCAGCGCAAAGCCCGCCCGCTGCAGCAGGCTGCCGATGTCGCGCAGATCGGCAAACGGCGCAACGCGCGGCGACACCCCGCCTTCGCATTCGGCCTCTGCGGCAGCGAAGGATTGCCGCAGCTCCGTCAGCGTGTCGCCCCCAATCATCGCCGCCAGCAGCAGCCCGTCCGGCCGCAGCGCACGGCGGATTTGCGCGAGCACGCCGGGCAGGTCGTTGACGAACTGAAGGGCGAGCGCGGAGACGGCGAGGTCGAGTGATTCCGGATGCATCGGTAGCGTTTCACTGTCGGAGTCGAACGGGATTCTTGCGATCGATTTGAAGCGATCAGCGAACGGCCCTCGCAATTCACCCGGCGTCCAGATGTCGGCGACATCGGAAAAACTCCGCATCACCGCCTGCAGGCGGTCACCAAAATCCTCGGCGACGCGATCGAGCAGGAAGGCGACTTCGCCCAGTTTCCGCGCACGCGCCTGCCGGGAGCGCAGCAGCGCGCGGTCAAACAGGATGGGTGCGGTGGTCGGGTTCGCCATACAGCCTTGGTATGCCTGGAGCCAATGGCTGGCAACCCGGCTTCAACGTCATTGCGAGGAGCGTAAGCGACGAAGCAATCCAGCTTTCTTGTTACGGCGAAGGAAGTTGGATTGCTTCGCTTTGCTCGCAATGACGACGAGAGAGCGACCGCACGCTTGAGCCAGCGGGCAAGCGGCGCTAGCCTCGCCCTCATGGACGCCGCGCCATCACCACGCCCCAACTACCTGCACCGCGCCTTCGGCGCCGTCCACGCCGCCTGCGCGCACGCCGCCCGTTTCGCC
Organism: Bradyrhizobium lablabi; assembly: GCF_018129385.1. Taxonomy (GTDB): domain Bacteria; phylum Pseudomonadota; class Alphaproteobacteria; order Rhizobiales; family Xanthobacteraceae; genus Bradyrhizobium; species Bradyrhizobium lablabi_C. Next base: position 3,648 of record NZ_JAFCLN010000036.1, on the reverse strand, counting down.
CTCGACATCGCGCTGCCGACGCTCTGCGTCTCCTGCCGCGAGCCGGTCGACGGCGAGGGCGTCTGCGCGTCGTGCTGGGCAAAACTCTCCTTCATCGCCCCGCCGTTCTGCCCGCGGCTCGGCATTCCCTTTGTCTACGATCCAGGCCCGGAATTGCTGTCGATGGAGGCGATCGCCAATCCGCCGGCCTATCAGCGTGCTCGCGCCGCGGTGCGCTATGACGATGTGGCGCGCACGCTGGTGCATGCGCTGAAATACCAGGACCGCACGGATCTGGCGCCCGCGATGGGCCGCTGGATGGCGCGGGCCGGCCGCGAACTGCTCGATGGCGCCGACGTGCTGGTGCCGGTTCCCCTGCATTGGCGGCGCGGCTGGAGCCGGCGGTACAATCAGTCCGGCGCGCTGGCGCGGGTAATCGGGCAGCAAAGCGGGGTAAAAGTGGCGGCGGAAGCGCTGCGGCGCGTGCGGGCGACCGAACAGCAGATCGGGTTGTCGCGTGCGCAGCGCGCCGAAAATGTGCAAGGCGCCTTCAAGGTGGCGCCTGAGCGCATGGCTGACATTCAGGGCCGCCGCGTGGTTTTGGTTGACGATGTCCTGACGTCCGGCGCCACCACGGATGCCTGTGCGCGGGCCCTGCTGCGCGCCAAAGCGGCGCAGGTCGATGTGCTGGTGTTTGCCCGGGTTGTGGACACCCATAAAGGTCCCATATAATCCGGCAAATCGTTCCCCGAACCGAGCACAAGATGGCTGCTGCTATCGAAATCTACACCCGCCCGGGCTGCGGCTATTGCACCGCTGCCAAATCGCTGCTGACGCGCAAGAACGCGGCGTTCACCGAACTCAACGTCTCAGTCGATCCCACCTATCGCGAGCAGATGTATCATCGCGCCGGCGCCGGCTCGACATTCCCGCAAATCTTCATCGGCAAGACCCATGTCGGCGGCTGCGACGAGCTCTACGCGCTCGATCGCGCAGGCAAGCTCGACGGGCTCTTGGCAAGCGAAGGCGCCACCTCATGAGCACCGGCAATGTTTTCACCGCCGCCATGGTGCAGATGCGCACCGGCCTGTTGCCCGAGCCGAGCCTCGAGCAGGGGATGAAGCTGATCCGCGAGGCGAAGGCGCAAGGCGCCGACTATGTGCTCACCCCCGAGGTGAGCAACATGATGCAGTTGAACCGCAAGGCGCTGTTCGAACATCTCGCGACCGAAGAGTACGACAAGTCGCTGAAGGCCTATCGCGCGCTGGCGAAGGAGCTGAACATCCATCTGCATATCGGCTCGCTGGCGCTGAAGTTCTCGCCGGAGAAGGCCGTCAACCGTTCCTTCCTGATCGCGCCCGACGGCAACGTGCTCGCAAGCTACGACAAGATCCACATGTTCGACATCGATCTGCCGGGCGGAGAGAGCTATCGCGAATCGGCCAATTACCAGCCGGGCGAGACCGCGGTGATCTCCGACCTGCCGTGGGGCCGCATCGGGCTGACCATCTGTTATGACGTGCGCTTCCCGGCGCTCTATCGCGCGCTCGCCGAGGCCGGCGCCTCGTTCCTCACCGTGCCCTCTGCGTTTACGCGCAAGACCGGCGAGGCGCACTGGCACGTGCTGCTACGCTCGCGCGCGATCGAGACCGGCTGTTTCGTGTTCGCGGCGGCGCAGGCCGGGCTGCACGAGAACAAGCGCGAGACCTATGGGCACTCGCTGATCGTTGCACCCTGGGGCGAAATCCTCGCGGAGGGCGGTGTCGAGCCGGGCGTGTTCCTCGCCGAGATCGACCCGGCGAAGGTCGAGACCGCGCGGAAAACCGTGCCGTCGCTACAGCACGGCCGCCGCTTCGGCATCGCCGATCCCAAGGCAGGACCAGAGCATCTGCACCTGGTGCGGGGCTCGGCATGATCCGTTACAGCCTGCGCTGCGACAAGGACCACTCGTTCGAGAGCTGGTTCCAGAGTTCGGGCGCCTACGAATCCCAGGTCAAGCGTAAGCTGGTGAGCTGTCCGGTCTGCGGCTCGGCCAAGGTCGAGAAAGCGATCATGGCGCCGCGCATCGTCAGCAAGAAGGGCCGCGACAAGGCATCAGCGCCGGTCGAGCCGTCCGTGGAAACGCCCGCGACGGAGTCCACGCCGCTGATGATGACGCAGGAGCGCGAGCTGCGCGCCAAGCTGAAGGAGCTGCGCGACCATATCGTGAAAAACGCCGACAATGTCGGCGAGCGTTTTCCCAACGAAGCGCGGGCCATGCACTACGGCGACAAGGAGCATCGTCCGATCTACGGCGAGGCCTCGCCGGAAGAAGCCAAGGCTCTGATCGACGAAGGCGTCGAAGTGTCCCCGCTGCCGGTGCTGCCGGAAGATAGGAACTGACGCTCTTTCTTCGTCATTGCGAGCGAAGCGAAGCAATCCAGCTTCCTTCGCCGCGACAAGGAAAGCTGGATTGCTTCGTCGCAAGTGCTCCTCGCAATGACGGATAGTGTCGTTACGCCGCGACCAGCAGCCCCACGCCCACCACGATCAGCACGATCCCCGAAAGCTCGCGCGCCGACAGCGGCTGCTTGAACGAGTAATACGCGACGCCCTGCGCGAACAGCACTTCGACCAGTGCCAGCGTGCGCACATTGGCGGCCGCCGTCAACGCAAACGCCAGAAACCAGAATTGCGAGGCGAAGGCGCCCATGAAGCCCGCCAGCATTGAGGGCCGCCACAGTCCAAAAATCTTCTTCAGCACGTCGGGCGCGCGCGCCAGCAGATAGATCGTCAGCACCAGCGTCTGCACGAACAGGCCGAACACCAGCGTGTAGGACGCGGCCGTAACGAACGACACATCAGGCACGGTGATGATCGCGCCGCGAAAGCCGATCGCCGAAAGCGCGAAGAAGGCCGCGGCGACGAGGCCGACGATGGTCGGCCTGATCTCCGCAAAGCTCTTTTCCCCGCCCGGCCGCAGCGCCGTGATGACGACGCCGACGGTCGCGATCAGGATCGCGATCACCTTCAGCCAGGTGAGATGATCGCCGAGGAAGACAAAGCCGAAGATCGCGGTCTGGATTGCCTCGGTCTTCAAATACGCCGTCGTCACCACGAAGGAGCGGTCGTTCATCGCGACCAGCATCATGCCGGTGGCGACGATCTGGCTGAGCGCGCCGAGCAGCAGCCACGGCCAGAACGCCGCCGTCGGCGCCGGGATATTGTCGCCGGTCACCGTCACCACCACCGCAAAGAACAGCACCGAAAACGGAAAGCCGAACAGGAAACGGATATTGGTCGCGCCCCAGGTCCCGAGCGGCCCGGTCAGCGAACGCTGCATCGCATTGCGCGCGACCTGGCCGAGCGCAGCGATGATGGTGAAGGGAATCCAGAGCGAGGCGATGGTGAACATGGGGGAGGGTACCGGCGGCAATGCCGGGCACCGTGCCGACTGCGACTGACGCGGTCAACTGGCGCCGTGCATGACAGGATTGCGGTCGTTGCCAAAACCAAGCTGTCGTCCCTGCGAACGCAGGGACCCATACGCCGCGGCAGGAATGGGTTGAGAAAGCTGGTCGAGGGCTTCGTTAAAACAACTAAACCCTGTGGTTATGGGTCCCTGCGTTCGTGTTTGGTCCCTGCTGATTGGTTGGATGGAATCGGTGTAGAACGAGGTGTGGCCTTTGT
>NZ_JAFCLN010000035.1 GCF_018129385.1 Bradyrhizobium lablabi | reverse complement strand
TCACGCAAGAGCCCGCCAACTTGACGCCAGCATCGCGGCGTCAGAACCACACGACTTGACCGTACGCAGCCCGGCTTCGCCAAGAGGCTTCGCCGGGCACGGCCCGTGCGGTCCTCTTCTTGAAGCGCAACGCCACTCGCCTGTGGCGCCACTGCGTCCATCGCATCCCGCGCCCAACGTGTCGTGACGATGGCGATACGCCCCTCATGGTGGGCACGAGACGGGCAGGCTATACTTCTGATTTTCAGAATTGTAAAGCGGAATATTTTGCGCGGTGATCTGGACGACCCAAATCAGATTGAGATTGCAAGGTAAATTCGATTTTTTTCGCGCATCAGCTTTGGGCATTTTCGACTTCAAGGTTCGTAACGCCTCGCGAAAATCGGTCACTGATTTGCCCGTCGGGTAGTCACACAGGCAGTCACACATCAGCGGGATTGGCGTGCGGGTCGCCCACATGAACGCGCATTTCCGCTTCCCTTGGGGGCCGCTTTCGCGCACAAACATGGCATGGCAAACGAACCTGGTCCGGACAAAAGTTTGTGGCGCTGGGCGATCACACCGCCGCAATCCTATGTGCTGTATCTCGTCTGCCTGATCCTGGTTTTCGTGGGATCGTTTTACGCTGGCACGCTGAAGCCGAAGCATACGCCGCCCGCACCGCAGCCCGCCGCCACAGCGCCGCGCAGCTAATCCTTCCGACGGGACATGGAACATGGCTCCCACGATCAACCGCATCAACCCGCCGGAACTCGGCACGCCGCCCGGCTATTCGCAGATCGTCGAGGTTTCCGGCAGCCGCCTCATCTTCATCGCCGGCCAGACGGCGACTGGCGCCGACGGCCATGTGGTCGGCAAGTACGATTTCTCCGCCCAGGCCGACCAGGTGTTCCGCAATCTCGGCGTTGCCCTACAGGCAAGCGGCTGCACCGCCGCCAATCTCGTAAAGCTGACGGTGTTCCTCACCGACATGGAAAATCTCGCGCGTTACCGCGAGGCGCGCAATCGCTTCTTCGCCTCAGTGACGCCGCCGGCGGCGCCCGCCGTGACGCTGGTCGAGGTTGCAAAACTGTACGGGCCGGATTTCAAGATCGAGATCGAGGCAATCGCAGCGATCTGAGGTTCCTATGCCCTCTTCGCTTCCGACGTCGCGATCCAGATCCCCGCGAACACGGCGATCAATCCCAGCACCAGATTCGGCGTGATCGGCTCGCCGACGAGCTGCGTTGCCAATAGTCCCGCGGCGATCGGGTTGACGGTCATGGTGTTGGCGACGCGGGTCGGCGAGGCCCGTTCCAGCGCCAGCACCCACAGGATGAAGGCGAGCGCGCCGCCGCCGATGCCGAGATAGATGCCGGCGATCCATTGCGCAGATGTGAAGCCGCTCAATACGGTTGCGCTGCCGGTCAGCGCGCCCACCGCGATCAGCGCCGCCGCGCCGGTGCCCATGCCGACGGCGAGGAAGCCGAGCGCGCTGGAGCGCCGGATGAAGGGCCGCGACAGCACGTTGTAGAACGCCATGCACAGCACCGCGCCCATCATGATCAGCTCGCCGCGCCAGGCGCCCTGCGGCGCTGCTGCAAGGCCAGACGCCAGTGCTGCGGCGACGCCGAGGACGGCGATGCAGACACCGATGGTTTTGCGGAAGGTCAACGCTTCGACGCCAAGCAGCGCGCCGACCACCATGGTGGAAAGCGGCAGCGTCGCGAGCGCGAGGCTGGCGCGCGCCGCCGTCGTGTACGACATCGCGATGTTGTACAGGACGAAGAAGACGCCGAAGAAGGCAACGCCGAGTGCGGCGACGGCGGGAAGATCGCTACGCTGCGGCCATTTCGCCCGCAGCAGAATTGCCGCCGGCAGCACGCAGAGAAAGCCGATGCCCCAACGCAGGATCGCCATCGTGACGGGATCGGTATTGCCGGCGAGATAGCGGGTGATCGCCGCCGCACTGCCGCCGAGACAGCTCGACACCAGCGCGATCGCAACTCCGATCCATTCGGTCACCGCCGCCTCCCCGAGCTGCATTATGTGCGCAGACGAGGTAGGCCCTAATTCGCATCAAGCCAATACGAAGCGAATGTCAGCCACAAAAGATTTTCGAGTCGCAAAGAAGTTGGCGACATGTGTCAGCAGATCGCGAGCTGGATGGCGGCAATTGTCAGTAAGATCTGCGATCTAGCAGGCCCCCTGCTTCTCGTGCCTGCAAAGCTCGACTTCGACGGTGACGTGGCTGAGGCCGTGCAGGCCGCTCAGCCGGCGCTTGTAGTCCGCGGGCGGCAAGGGATCGTCCGAAATCAGCGAGATCACGGCGGCGCGGTGGCCCGGGCCGATCTGCCAGAGATGCAGGTCGGTGACCTTGTCGCCGCGGGTTTCCATCCGTTCGCGGATCGCGCCTTCGAGCTTCTTGTCGCTGTTGACGTCAAGCAGCACCGCGCCGGAATCGCGGATCAGGCCGTAGGCCCAGCTCGCGATCACGACGGCGCCGATGATGCCGACCAGCGGATCGGCCCAGCTCCATTGCGCGAGCATCGCGGCGACCAGCGCTGCGATCGCAAGCACAGACGTGGCGGCGTCGGCGACGACATGGATGTAGGCGGCGCGAAGATTGTTGTCGCGATGGGAATGGCCGTGTGCGTGATCGTGCGAATGGCCGTGCGCATGAGAATGACCGTGATGATGATCGTCGTGTTGTTCGCGCAGCAGCCAGGCGCTGACGAGATTGACGGCAAGGCCGAGCACGGCGACCGCAATCGCCTCGCCATAGGCGATCGGCACCGGGCGGACCAGCCGCTCTGCGCTTTCAAAGCCAATCTGGATCGCGATCAGTGCCAGTGTGATGGCGCTGGCGAAGGCGGCGAGATCGCCGAATTTTCCAGTGCCGAAGGTGAAATGCGGATTGCTCGCCTGCCGCCGCGCGAACAGATAGGCCAGCGCCGCGATGCCGAGCGCTGCGGCATGGGTCGCCATGTGCCAGCCATCGGCGAGCAGCGCCATCGAGCCGAACAGCGTTCCCGCGACAATTTCGCCGACCATCATGACCGCGGTCAGCGCGACGACGAACCAGGTGCGGCGCTCGTGGCGGTCGTGCTTGTGGCCGAGATAGACGTGGTCGTGAGTCCATTGGTCGAGCGAGTGCGAGTGCATGGGCCGGTCTCTCCGGGCGCAACAGATGACGCCGCATTTCAGCTTCATATAACGGCGTGAGTAACGAATACTATCACATCGCGTGGCGCGTCTCCGGAAGCCGTATGGCTCGCGTCGACGAGGCATTTCGATCTGGGCGGTATCCTCGCCACCGGGCGTTACCCGGTTTTCTGTACCGGCGCCGTCGAACCGGACGCTGTCCGTCACGGAAGCGACAAATGGTTCCAGAGGGCCCCACACTTGTTAGTGTTTGGAGCGCCGCATGACGGCGCTTGCTGCCGCCATGCGATCGAATTAAAACAACCCGCGGGGATTAAGCAGACTCCCCTTCAGACGGCACCCGTCCAAGCTCTGCGCACCACTCGTTTTGCCGAGGGATTGCGCATGGACGAACCAGAAAATTCTCCACCTTTGTCTGAACCTCCTGGCGTGCCCGGTCCCGCAACAAGGACACGGGGCAGAGCCGGCGATAGCATCCTCGCCACCACCGTGGTTTTCTGCGGCGATCCAGCGGCCGTGCAAGAAGGCTTTGCAATCGCACTTGGTGCGATGGGAATCGATCCGGATCATCCAGACCACTTCAATCAGCGGGGCTGACGAGGCCCATCGCGCCATCGTCGGTCCATGTACATAAACCTGAAATCGTCGATGGGGGCTGAACTATGTAAGGAGAAGGACCATGCCAGGACGATCAATCGCTCAAACGGCCGCAAACACCGCGCTTGCGGCAGTCATTTCGATGTTGGCCGGGGCGCTGCCTGGCGCCTCTGCACAGTCCATCGACTGGAAGAAGGTCGATGCCGCGCTCGGCAAGACGGCGACAGTCAGCGGCGACGTGCACCGCTACGGGCTGCCGCGGTCCGACTTGCAGGTCACCCTGGACGGAGTTGCGATAAAGCCTGCGCTTGCGCTCGGTGGCTGGGTTGCCTTTGCACCGATGCATGCACAGGCCATGGTGATGGGCGATCTCGTCCTGCTCGAATCCGAAATCACTCCGGTGATGACAAGGCTGCTCGATAGCGGATTGGACATCACGGCCATCCACAACCACATCCTGCGCGCTTCACCGGCAACCTTCTATATGCATGTTGCCGGACATGGCGATCCCGAGAAGATGGCCTCGGCCATTCACGCGGCGTTATCAGCGGCAAGCAAGACCCCGTTTGATCAAGCAACGACAACGGCAAACGCGCCGGCAGCGCTCGATCTCGACACGGCAAAGATGGACGAGATCATGCACGCCAAGGGAACGGTCAATGGCGGTGTCTATCAGTTCGGCATCCCGCGGCGCGATCCGGTGACCGAAGGCGGCATGACCGTGGCCGGCGCGATGGGCGGCGCCAATGCCATCGGCTTTCAGCCGACCGGAAACGGCAAGGCCGCCATTACCGGCGATTTCCTGGCGACCGGCGATGAAGTCAATCCGCTGATCCGGACACTGCGCGCCGGCGGAATCGAGGTGACGGCGATCCACAGCCACATGCTGGATGAACAGCCTCGGCTGTTCTTCATCCATTTCTGGGCCAACGACGACGCCCTCAAGCTGGCGCGAGGCTTGCGTGCGGCACTGGACAAGACGGCCGCCCGGAATTGAGAAAGATGCGGCGGACCCGACGCGCGGCCGTTGACCGGCCCGCGCCGCCGGTTTATTCATAACGTATGGGGATTTTGCGATCTCCCCACGAGGCGACATGCCCAAGTATCGCGTCCCGTTTTGCTTTACGAGGGCGCAGCCATGTCAGCACCATCTACTATTTCCTCCGATAAACTCATCCGCCTGATCGGCACCGCGAAGACGCCTGTCCTGATCGACGTGCGGACCGACGAAGACTTTGCCGCCGACCAGCGGCTGATCCCGGGCGCCATCAGGCGCAATCCGGCGGAAGCCGCCGATTGGGGCAGCGACTATGCCGGACAGCCGGCCATCGTGGTTTGCTTTCGCGGTGAAAAGCTAGCCCAAGGCACCGCGGCCTGGCTCAGGCATCTCGATGTTCCAGCCGAATCCCTCGAAGGCGGCTTCGAGGGCTGGAAAGCGGCAAAGCTGCCGCTGATCGACGCGACAAAGCTCCCACCGCGCGATGCAAAAGGCCGCACGGTGTGGGTCACGCGCGCGCGGCCAAAGATCGACCGCATCGCCTGCCCCTGGCTGATCCGCCGCTTCGTCGATCCCAATGCGGTATTTTTGTTCGTGGCGCCGTCCGAGGTCGTCGCCGTTGGCGAGCGGTTCAACGCCGCGCCGTTTGACGTCGAAAACGTGTTCTGGAGTCATCGCGGTGAAAAATGCACTTTCGACGTCATGATCGAGGAGTTCGGGCTGGCGACGGCGCCTCTGCTGCGGCTTGCCACCATGGTGCGCGCGGCCGATACCGCCCGCCTCGACCTGTCGCCGGAAGCCCCGGGCTTGCTGGCGGCTTCGCTCGGGCTGTCGCGCATGTATGACGACGATCTCGAACAGCTCGCGGCCGGCATGCTGCTGTACGATGCCTTCTACCGCTGGTGTCGCGACGCGTCAGGCGAGACCCACAACTGGCCTACCAACAAGGCAAAGCAATAATGGACGCGACAGCCGGTGGAACGAGAAAGGCGGATGCCGGCCACGGCATCCGCTTTGGCGAAGCCTTTCGGGTCTGGCTGCGGGTCGCGATGCTCAGCTTCGGCGGGCCTGCCGGGCAGATCGCGGTGATGCATCGCATCCTGGTCGAGGAAAAACACTGGATTTCCGAGAGCCGGTTTTTGCACGCGCTGAACTACTGCATGCTGCTGCCCGGCCCGGAGGCGCAGCAGCTTGCGACCTATATCGGCTGGCTGATGCATCGCACGGCCGGCGGCCTCATGGCGGGCGGCTTGTTCATCCTGCCCGGCATCATCGCCATCATGGGCCTGAGCTATATCTACGCGGCTTACGGCAATGTCAGCTTTGTCGAGGCGCTGTTCTTCGGATTGAAGGCGGCCGTGCTGGCGATCGTGGTGGAGGCCCTGGTGCGGATCGGCAAGCGCGCGCTGCGCAGCCAGGTGATGGTCGCGCTCGCGGCCATCGCCTTTGTCGCGATCTTCTTCTTCAACGTGCCCTTCCCGATCATCATCATCGCGGCCGGCGTGATCGGCTATATCGGCGCAAAAAGCGGCCGGCCCGAATTCGCCGCGGCCGGGCACGGCACCGGTGGCAAGACGGCCGTCATCGACAGCATGCTGGGCGATGGCGTGCCGGAGCATGTCCGTCCCGATGCAATGCGCGCATTGCGGGTCGGCGCATTCTGGCTGGCGATGTGGCTGGTGCCGGTGGCGGCGATCCTGATCGCGTTCGGAGAAGCCAATACGTTCAGCCAGATCGCGCTATTCTTCAGCAAGATGGCGATGGTCACCTTCGGCGGCGCCTATGCCGTGCTGGCCTATGTCGCGCAAACCGCGGTCGAGCATTATCACTGGCTGTCCGCACGCGAGATGCTCGACGGTTTGGGCATGGCCGAGACCACGCCGGGCCCGCTGATCATGGTGCTACAGTTCGTCGGCTTCATGGCCGCCTTCCGCGATCCGGGCTCGCTGTCGCCGATGCTGGCGGGCACGCTCGGTGGCCTCCTGGCCACCTGGGTGACGTTCGCGCCCTGCTTCCTCTGGATTTTCCTCGGCGCACCTTTCATCGAAACGCTGCGCGGCAACAAGGGGCTGGCGGGCGCGCTCTCCGCCATCACCGCAGCCGTGGTCGGTGTGATCCTCAACCTCTCGATCTGGTTCGCGCTGCACACGATCTTCCGGCAAACCACGCCGGTGCGCTCGTTCGGCCTGTCGTTCGACATGCCGATATGGTCGAGCATCGACTGGGCGGCGCTGGTGCTGGCGGTTGCAGCCGCCACCGCGATCTTTCGCTTCAACGTCGGAATGCTGACGGTGTTGGCGGGATCGTGCGCCGCCGGCGTGCTGCTGCGGCTGGTGGGATTGATCTGAAGATCGTGGAACACCGTAAGGCGGATTAGCGAAGCGTAATCCGCCGTCGGTAGGTTATCGCTTTGCCCAACCCCACCCTACTCGGCGCCCTACTCCACGCCGCGGTTGAACTTGTTCGACTTCGGCAGGCCGTGTGCGAGGCGGCCGGCGTCGGCGCGGCTGCCGCGCCAGTCGGCCAGTTCCTTCATGGTCATGCTCTGCTCGCGGCCGGCGGAATCCTTCCAGGAAAGGCCCGCCTTGGAATCGAACACCGCCACGTCGGACAGCTTGGCGCTGGAGTATTTCTGGAGGCGGACGCCGCGGCCGCGGGCCATCTCCGGCACCTGATCGAGCGGGAACAGCACCATCTTGTGGTTGGTGCCGATCACCGCGACCGTGTCGCCGGCGACAGTCGTGATCGCGCAGGCCTCGTTCGGCAACTCGACGTTCAGCACCTGCTTGCCCTTGCGGGTGGTGCCGACGCAATCGTCCTCGTTGACGACAAAGCCCTGCCCTTCGGCGCTCGCGATCAGGAATTTGCGGCCGCCCTTGTTGGCGAACAGCGAGACGATCGCGGCCTCCTGCTCCATGTCGATGAACATGCGGATCGGCTCACCATGGCCGCGCCCGCCCGGCAGCTTTGCGACGTCAAGCGAATAGAATTTTCCGTTGGTCGCAAACGCCAGAAGTTTTGAGGTGCTCTCGGCGAAGAAGGCGTGTTCGAGCTTGTCGTCGGTCTTGAAAGAAAGCCCGGAGAGATCCTCGACGTGGCCCTTCATGGTGCGGACCCAGCCCTTTTCGGAGACCACGACCGTGACCGGCTCGCGCTCGACAAAGGCTTCCTCGATCGCGGCGAGATCATGCTCGGGCGCATCGGCGAACTGCGTGCGGCGCTTGCCGAGCGGCGTCTTCGGCCCAAAAATCTCGCGAACCTTGCCGACCTGCTCGCCGACCTTGGCCCATTGCTGGGTTTCAGAGCCGAGCAGGCCCTCGATACCCTTCAATTCCTTGCGGAGGTCCTTGTCCTCCGTCTTGATCTCCATCTCCTCGAGCTTGCGCAGAGAGCGCAGGCGCATATTGAGGATGGCATCGGCCTGCACTTCCGTGAGCTTGAACGCCTTGATCAGCGCGGGCTTGGGCTCATCCTCGGTGCGGATGATCTTGATCACCTTGTCGATGTTCAAGTACGCGATCAGAAGACCGCCGAGGATTTCCAGCCGGTGCTCGATCTGGGCCTTGCGGAAGTTGGTGCGGCGGATCAACACATCGCGCAGATGGTCGAGCCATTCGCGCAGGCACTCGGCAAGACCGATCACCTTCGGGATCTTGCCTTTCACCAACACGTTGAGGTTCAGGGAAATGCGGCTCTCGAGCTCGGTGAGCTTGAACAGCGATTCCATCAGCAGCGCCGGATCGACCGCGCGCGATTTCGGCTCGATGACGAGGCGAATGTCATCGGCCGATTCATCCCTGACGTCACCGACCAGCGGCAGCTTTTTCTCGTTGAGCAGTTCGGCGATCTTTTCGACCAGCCGCGACTTCTGCACCAGCCACGGGATTTCCGTGATGACGACCACCCAGGTGCCGCGGGCGCCCTCTTCCTGCTCCCACTTGGCGCGGACGCGGAACGAGCCGCGGCCGGTGGTGTAGGCCTCGGTGATCGCTTCCTTGGAATCGACGACGATGCCGCCAGTCGGGAAATCCGGGCCCTTGACCCACCTCAAGAGCGACTTCGATTTCGCCTCGGGCTTGTCGATCAGATGCAGCGCGGCGTCGCAGAGTTCGGCGACGTTGTGCGGTGGGATCGAGGTGGCCATGCCGACCGCAATCCCCTGCGCGCCGTTGGCGAGCAGGTTCGGAAAGCCGCCGGGCAGGACGACCGGCTCTTTCGACTGGCCGTCATAGTTCGGGCGAAACTCGACGCCGTCCTCGTCGATGCCCTCGAGCAGCAGCCGCGCGACATCCGTCATGCGCGCTTCGGTGTAGCGGTAGGCGGCCGGGTTATCGCCATCGATATTGCCAAAGTTGCCCTGGCCGTCGACCAGCGGGTAGCGCGAGGAGAAATCCTGCGCGAGGCGGACCATAGCGTCGTAGATCGCCTGATCGCCATGCGGATGGAACGAGCCCATCACGTCGCCGACGATTTTTGCCGACTTCTTGTATCCCCCACCGGGATCGAGACGCAGCAGCCGCATGCCGTAGAGGATGCGCCGGTGCACCGGTTTTAGCCCGTCGCGGGCATCCGGCAGCGCGCGGTGCATGATGGTCGAGAGCGCATAGGCGAGATAGCGCTCTTCGAGCGCATCGCGCAGCATCACCTCGTGGATTTCAGCCGGCTCTTCCGGCGGCGGTACTCGTTTTCCCATGGGCACGGATTAGGCTTTTGGGCTGAATCGGGCAAGACGCGAATCCATGCATCCGCAGCGTTGTCGTCCCTGCGAACGCAGGGACCCATAACCACAGGCGTTTGTGAGGGAAATCGCCGATAGCCGGTTCCGTTCGATGGGCCGCGGCGTATGGGTCCCGGCTTTCGCCGGGACGACGTCCTGAAGCGTGGCGATTAAGTTGCGGAAGTGATTCGCGCCCGCCGCCTGGTCACCGCGTTGATGAATCCGTCCCGCGCGTCGGAATGGCCCTGCCCGCGCGGCTCCAGCACGTGGCGCAGCAGGAACAGGCCGGTCAGTCGAAAGCCGTCCTGCAAATCCTGGTCCGACCAGCCGTTCTGGCCGCCCTCGCCTTCGCGCAAAAAGGCCGGCAACCGCAGCAGGCGATCGCGAAACGGCTCGCCGGCGGAGCGCGATACCGCACCGCCCGACTTTGGCGAGACGTAGATGAGATCGGTGGTCTCGCCGGTGGCCGCGCAGTTTTCCAGATCAAGGCCAAAACCGAGTTCGGCGAGCATGGCGAGTTCGAACCGGATCAGATGCGCGGCTGCGCCGGAGGCGTCGTCGAAATCGTCCAGCGTGTCCTCGAGCATCGCAAAAATGTCTTCGTGCGGATCGCGCTCCGGCAGCAGCCGCGCCAATGAGGCGAGATGGGTGATGCCGTAAACCGCATGCGAGGACGCCAGCAGCGTCGCCGCCCGCAGCCGCGTGCCCTCGATCTGGTAATAGCCGAGATGCTCATCGAGCCGCGCCCGCCAGACGGCAGTGACGCTGTTGCCGGGCTGGAGCATCGGACGCATGCGCTTGCCGGCGCCACCGCGCACGAGGCCAAGGTGTCGGCCGTGCTCGCGCGTCAAGAGCTCGACGATGGCGGAGGATTCGCCATGCCGCCGCACGCCCAGGATGATGCCTTCGTCGGTCCATTCCATGGACGGGAGATTACAGGATTCCGGTTAGGGGCGCAGCCATCACACGGCCGTCATTCCGGGGCGCGAAAGCGAACCCGGAATCTCGAGATTCCGGGTTCGATGCTGCGCATCGCCCCGGAATGACGGTGGCTCAGGCGTTGAACCAGTCCTTGGCATCGCCCGTGAAGGAACAATAGAGCCCGCCGAGCGTCAGCGCGCACGAGACGATGTCGACAAAACTGTCGAACTGGAGGCCTTTTTCGCCGACCACCTGCGTCAGCGAAATCGACGACAGCACCAGCGCCAGGGTCAGCACCCAGCGCGGCCAGCTCTTGCGCCGCTGCGCGGCAAGCCAGACCAGGAAGGTGAGCAGCAGGAGCAGAACAGCCGCCGTGACGGTGGCGGCGCCGATCATCTGCTCGGTCATGTCGGGCCTTGGCGTGCGGTCCTGGAATGCGACCGACAGCGCATCGATGGTCAGCGATGCGTAGAGCAGCACCTCGAACCACCAGACGTTTACGGGTACGGTCATCGCGGGCGCGGCCATTGCTCGATTATTCCTTGATTATTCCTTGGGGAATTCGATTCCCATTTCCCGGTAGCGGTCGGGATCGTCGCCCCAGTTCTCGCGCACTTTCACGAACAGGAAAAGATGCACCGCCTGGCCAGTGATCTCGGCGATCTCCTTGCGCGCTTCCGCGCCGATCGACTTGATGGTGGCGCCGCCCTTGCCCAGCACGATCTTGCGCTGGCTCTCGCGCTCGACAAAGATCGTCTGCTCGATGCGGGCCGATCCGTCCTTGCGATCGACCCATGAGTCGGTCTCGACGGTGGATTGGTATGGCAGTTCCTGATGCAACTGCTGAAACAGCTTTTCGCGGGTGATCTCGGCCGCGAGATGACGCATCGGCGCGACCGACATCTGGTCTTCAGGATAATGGAACGGGCCGGCGGGAACGAGTCGCGCCAGCGTCTTCTTGAGATCGTCGATGCCGTCGCCGGACAGCGCCGAGATCATGAAGGTTTCCTCGAATTTCATGCGCTCGTTGGCGGCCTTCGCCAGCGCCAGCAGCTTTTCGCGCGGAACCAGGTCGATCTTGTTGATCACCAGCACCTTCGGATGCGCCACATTGGCCAGCGTCGTGAAGATCGTCTCGGCCTCGGCGTCGATGCCGAGCTTGGCATCCAGCAGCACGCAGACGAGGTCGGCGTCATGCGCGCCGGTCCAGGCCGTGAGCACCATGGCGCGGTCGAGCCGCCGCTTGGGCGCGAAGATGCCGGGCGTGTCGACCAGCACGATCTGCGACTTGTCCTCGACCAGGATGCCGCGGATCAAAGCGCGCGTGGTCTGCACCTTGCGCGAGACGATGGTCACCTTGGCGCCGACCAGCGCGTTGACCAGCGTGGATTTGCCGACATTCGGCGCGCCGATCAGCGCGACGAAGCCGCAGCGCGGCGCGGCGTCCCCGCCAGCGCTGGCCACTTCAGACTTCATATTTGCCGCCGACCTTTTCGCGCTCGATCATGGCGAGCGCGGCGCTCTTCTCCGCCTGGCGCTTGCTGGAGCCGGTGCCTTCGGCCGGCTCCAGGCCCGGCAAGGTCACCGCGACGCGAAACACGGGATCGTGATGCGGGCCGGTGCGGTCGACCTCGCGATAGACCGGCGTCGGCAGTCCCTTGGACTGCGCCCATTCCTGCAAACCGGTCTTGGGATCGCGCACCGGCCGGCGGTGCTTGGTCATCCGCTTGGTCCAGTGACGCTCGACGAATTGCTGCGCCGCCTGGAAGCCGGCGTCGATATAGATCGCCCCGATCACGGCCTCGCAGATGTCGCCGAGCACGGCCTTGCGCAGACGCGCATTGGCCATCGCATTGCCGACGGCACCAAGCTTGATGTCTTCGCCAAGCCCGAGCTCTTCCGCAACATCGGCGCAGCTTTCCTTGCGCACGAGATCCGAAAGCCGCTTTGACAGCTCGCCCTCGTCGGCGTTGGGAAAGGCGCGATACAGCATGTCCGAGACCACGAGGCCGAGTACATGATCACCAAGGAATTCCAGCCGCTGGTAGCTCTCACGCCGGTGCCGCGAGGGGGCCAGCGCCGATACATGCGTAAATGCGGTGACCATCAGCGTGCGGTCGGAAAATACATGTCCGACGCGCTTTTCCATCGCATTGACGGCCGCGGTCTTGCGGGCCCGCCTGCCCTTCTTCTTCGGCGCGGCCTCGGGGGCGGCGTCCGGCTGCTCGGCTGTGTCGCCTGATTTGGTCGCGTGGATGACGGGCGTATCGTCGTTCATCGCACAATGGTGAATAGCCGGTTCCAGCGCACGGCAGTGGGCCAGCGCCAGAACATCCAGGCGTGCTCGCCTTCGGCAATGGAGAAGAAGATCATCTGTGCCCGCCCGACGATATTCTGGAACGGCACGTAGCCGACCGCAGACAGCACGCGGCTGTCGGTCGAGTTGTCGCGGTTGTCGCCCATCATGAAGAAATGACCGGCCGGAACGGTGTAGACATTGGTGTTGTCGTAAAAGCCGTTGTCGACGCAATCGAGCGTCTCATAGCTGACGCCGTTCGGCAGCGTCTCGCGCCAGCGTTTTACCCGCGCGGTGGCGTCGGAGCCGCAGGGATCCTCGCCGATGAAATCGCTCAGGCGCTCGCGCTTGACCGGCACGTCGTTGATGTAGAGCAGCCCTTCCCGCATCTGGATGCGGTCGCCGGGCAGACCGATCACGCGCTTGATGTAATCAGTGGAATCGTCCTTGGGCAGGCGGAACACGACAATGTCGCCGCGGGACGGCTCCGAACCGAAGATGCGCCCCGAGAACAGCGGTGGCGACAGCGGGATCGAGTAGTGGCTGTAGCCATAGGAATATTTCGAGACGAAGAGATAATCGCCGACCAGCAGCGTCGCCTTCATCGACCCCGAGGGAATGTTGAAGGGCTGAAACAGGAAGGTCCGGATCACCAGGGCGATCAACAGGGCATGAACGACGACGCGGATGGTTTCGCCAAATCCGCTCTCTGATTTAGTCCCTGACGTCACGCTCATGACTTTCCCAATTCCAGCAAGCCCGGTGCCCGCACACTGGCAGAACGCATTCCCTACGCGAATCGCCTTCGTTTCGCGTCAGGAAAATGCTCTCTCATCTGATGTTGAGAGCGAATTCCGATGCAATACCGGCGGTTCGCCCAGACTCGATTTGTGAAGTTCAAACATGATCTTATCGGAAAACCGGTTCCCGCTTTTCCGGATCATGCTCGCGAACCCTGCGGCGTTTTAGACGGTTGTTCTCAGGCGCGCAATCAAGTGCTGCATCAAAAACTTCCAATCCATTGAAAATAAAGGATTTTTAGTTTTGTCCGGCCTCGGCCGCGGGCGCCCGCGAAGACCTCAGGATTTGCCGGGAACTACCGCCGAAATTATGACGAAAGCCTGCGCCAGCGGCCAATCGTCCGTAATCGAAAGATCGATCCGCGCCTCGAGACCTTGCGGCGTCAGCGCCTGAAGCCGCGCCAGCGCTCCGCCGGTCAGTTGCATGGTCGGCCGGCCGCCCGGCAGGTTCACCACGCCCATGTCCTTCCACCAGACCCCGCGCCGGATACCGGTACCGAGCGCCTTGGAGCAGGCCTCCTTGGCGGCAAAGCGCTTGGCATAGGTCGCGACCACCATCTTCTCGCTATTGGCGCGCCGCACCGCCTTGGCGCGCTCGGCGTCGGTAAAGATGCGGTCGAGGAAGCGGTCGCCGTGGCGCTCGATCACCTTGGCGACGCGCGTGATGTCGATCAGGTCGGAACCGATGCCGATGATCATGCCGCGCCTTCCACCTTGCTGCGGCCGCGCGTCATCGCCGCCCGCATCTGGCGGACGGTCTCGCCGAGGCCGACGAAGATGGCCTCGCCAACCATGAAATAGCCGATGTTGAGCTCGGCGATCTCGGGGAGCGCGGCGATGGTCTCGGCGGTCGCATAGTCGAGGCCGTGGCCGGCATGTACCTCGAGCCCGGCGGCGCGGCCCAGCCTGGCGCCCTCGGCAATGCGCCGCCATTCGGCATCGGCCTTCGCCGTGTGGCCGTCGACCACGGCGTCGCACCAGGCGCCCGTATGGATCTCGATCACCGGCGCCTGTAGCTTGGCCGCCATCTCGATCTGGCGCGGATCGGCCGCGATGAACAGCGACACCCGGATGCCGGCGTCGTTCAGCCTGGCGATGAATGGTTTGAGCACATTGTGCTGGCCGGCGACGTCGAGGCCGCCTTCGGTGGTGAGTTCTTCGCGCCGCTCCGGCACCAGACACACCGCATGCGGTTTTGTCGCGAGCGAGATACGCAGCATGTCGTCGGTTGCCGCCATCTCGAAGTTCAGCGGCTTTGAGATTTCGGCTTTCAGCCGGGTCATGTCTTCGTCGCGGATATGGCGGCGGTCCTCACGCAAATGCGCGGTGATGCCATCGGCACCGGCCTCGATCGCAGCAAGCGCCGCGCGCACCGGATCGGGACGCGCCCCGGCGCGCGCGTTGCGCAGGGTGGCGACGTGATCGACGTTCACTCCAAGGCGCAGCGGGAGAGGTTTGGACATCTTTCGACTCGCAACCGAGAATTCGAACCGTCATGCGTGGGCAAAAGCGCGAAGCGGTCTTCGCCTTATTTGACCCGCACATCCATCTTTTGAAAAGGATGGATTGCCGGGTCAAGCCCGGCAATGACAAAATGGTCAGCCGTTGACGCGCTCGACCCGCGCGACCACCGCCTTTGCACGGAGCTGCGCGATAATTGCACTGAGATGCTTGAGGTCATAGACCTCGAGGTCGATGGTGAGCTCGGTGAAGTCAGGCGAGCGGCGGCTCATGCTGATATTGTCGATATTGCCGTCATGCTCGGCGATTACCGTCGCGACCTGGGCGAGGCTGCCGGGCTCGTTGACATTGTCGACGCGGATGCGCGCCGGAAAACGCTGCGGCGTGGTCTCGTCGATGTCCCAGCGCACGTCGAGCCAGCGCTCCGGCTCTTCCTCGAAATCCTTCAGCGCTGGCGCCTGGATCGGATAGATCGTGATCCCCTCGCCGGGCGTGATGATGCCGACGATGCGATCGCCCGGCACCGCGCCGCCGTTCGGCGCGAACTTGATGGGCAGGTCTGCCTTGCCGAGGCCGCCGACGGGAATGACCGAAGCGCTGCGCGCGGGGTGATGCGGCTGCGCCTGCTTCAGCTTGGCGGCAAGCCCTTTCTTGGCGCCGTAGCGGGCGGCGACGCGCTCCTCCTTGTAGTCGGGGTACATCGCGCGGGCGACGTCGGAGGCCTTGATCTCGCCGCGCCCGACCGAGGCCATGACGTCCTCGATCGAGGTGCGCGCCAGCCGCGGCAGCGCGCCCTTCAGCTTGTCGTCGGCATATTCGATCTTGGCGCGGGCAAACAGGCGCTCGACGATACGGCGGCCGAGGCCGGCATACTGATCGCGCACCGCGGTGCGGGTGGCGCGGCGGATCGCCGCGCGTGCCCTGCCCGTGCGCGCCAGGGATTCCCAGGCCGACGGCGGCGCCGACTGGGCTTTCGAGGTCAACACCTCGACCTCATCGCCATTGGTGAGTTCCGAGGACAGCGGCGCGAACTTGCCGTTGATCTTACACCCGACGGCGCTGTTGCCGACGTCGGTATGCACGGCATAGGCAAAGTCGATCACATTTGCGTGGCGCGGCAGCGCGATCAGCCGGCCCTTCGGCGTGAAGCAGAACACCTGGTCGTGGAACAGCTCGAGCTTGGTGTGCTCCAGGAATTCTTCCGGGTTGGCGCTCTCCGACAGGATGCCGACGGTGTGGCGCAGCCAGGCAAAGGCATTGGATTCGCGCTTCAGCAGCTCGGTCGGCGAGCCGACGCCGTCCTTGTAGAAGGCATGCGCGGCGATACCGAACTCGGCGATCTGGTCCATGTCTTCGGTGCGGATCTGTAGCTCGACGCGCTGGTTGCCGGGCCCGATCACAGTGGTGTGTATGGAGCGATAGTCGTTCTGCTTCGGCGTCGAGATGTAATCCTTGAAACGGCCGGGCACGACCGGCCAGGTGGTGTGCACGACCCCGAGCGCGCGGTAGCAGGCCTCGACATTGTCGAGCACGATGCGGAAGCCGAAAATGTCAGACAGTTGCTCGAAACCGACGGATTTTCGCTCCATCTTGGTCCAGATCGAAAACGGCTTCTTGCGCCGGCCATAGACATGGGCGACCACGCCGTTCTTCTGGAGGTTCTTCGAAAGCTGGCTTTCGATCTCGCCGATCAGATTGCGATTGCGCTCCGCCAGCGCGTCGAGCCGCTGCTTGACGACCGCATAGGCTTCCGGATCGAGGGTACGGAACGAGAGGTCCTCGAGTTCCTCGCGCATCTCCTGCATGCCCATGCGCCCTGCAAGTGGCGCATAGATGTCGAGTGTCTCTTCCGCAATGCGGCGGCGCGAGGCCGGCGGCACGAATTCCAGCGTGCGCATGTTGTGCAGGCGGTCGGCGAGCTTGATCAGCAGCACGCGGACGTCGTCGGCGATCGCCAGCAGCAGCTTGCGGAGGTTTTCCGCCTGCTTGGCCTCGCGCGAAACCAGTTCGAGCCGCTTCAGCTTGGTCAGCCCCTCGACCAGCGCGCCGATCTCATGGCCGAAAATCTGGTCGATCTCCGCGCGGGTCGCCTCGGTGTCCTCGATGGTGTCGTGCAGCAGCGCCGCCACGATGGTGGCGTCATCGAGCTTCAGCGCGGTGAGAATCGCCGCGACCTCCAGCGGATGCGAGAAATAGGGGTCGCCGGAGGCGCGGGTCTGCGCGCCATGCGCCTTCATGGCATAGACATAGGCCCGGTTCAGCAGGTCTTCGTCGGTGTCGGGATTGTAGGACCTGACCCGCTCGACCAAGTCATATTGCCGCATGATCCCCGAGCGCGGCTTGGCACCTCGTGGCGGCGACGACGAAGGCGCGACCGCAACCTGCTCGGTTGCGGCCTGCATCTGCCTGATGATGCGGCGCCTGACCGCCATCGAATCACTACCTTCGCGCCCGGGCCAAAAAGCCATCTTCACGCACCAATGTAATGCGCTTTCGCGCGGCACTGCACCCTCAAGTGCAGCAACGCCCCGCCCATCTCATGACGCATCCTAACCGCAAAAATGTCAACAAAAGCAAAGGCCCGGAACCAGGTCCGGGCCTTTCGTAAAATCCAACCGATCGGGCGGCGATTATTCGTCTTCTTCCGGCTGCTCTTCCGGCGGCGCGAGGCCTTCCAGACCCTTGAGCAGCTCTTCCTCGGTCATGCGCTCGACCGCCACTTCGGTATCGTCGGCATCGACGCTGGCGCCGGCCGACCCGATCAGCGGGACCGTATCCGGCTCGGGCTCGTCGACCTCGACGAACTTCTGGAGGGAGTGCACGAGCTCTTCCTTGAGGTCCTCGGGCGAAATCGTCGAGTCGGCGATTTCGCGCAAGGAAACAACGGGGTTCTTGTCGTTGTCGCGATCAACCGTGAGTTGAGAACCGGAAGAGATCATCCGGGCACGATGTGCCGCCAGCAGAACCAGGTCGAACCGGTTGTCGACCTTATCAATGCAATCTTCCACGGTGACGCGCGCCATCGCCTGTCGCTCCGTTAAATGGGGCCAATATGTATGCTTTCGGGGCTAGTTATAGCTCCCTACCTGATTTCGCAAGGCAAAATTTGTGATTTGCGTTCCGGGCAGGAACTGATAACCGTCCGGCGGGGCCTTAGGCCGGAGCGTCCAGACGCAGCCCTCGTGCCGTCTCGGACAAGTCAAAATCGCTACATTGCAGCGTCAAAAGTCTAGGTTTTTTGCCCTCGCCGCACCATAATTGAGGTGGTGACTGTCGCGGGGAAAGATTCACCGAACTTTAGGCAGCATAGCGTGAAAGTGCGCGCGACCGCTCGTCGCTGCGCTAGAAACGTTTAACAACGCGAGAAAACCTTGATGTCACCTGTTTCCAGCAAGATTGCGCTCTTCATCGACGGCGCCAACCTTTACGCAACCGCCAAGACGCTCGGCTTCGATATCGATTACAAGCGCCTTCTCAAGGAATTCCAGGGACGCGGCACGCTGCTGCGGGCGTTCTACTACACGGCGATCATCGAGGATCAGGAGTACTCGTCGATTCGCCCGCTGATCGATTGGCTCGACTACAACGGCTACACCGTCGTCACCAAGGCGACGAAGGAATTCATCGACGCCTCCGGCCGCCGCAAGGTCAAGGGCAACATGGATATCGAGCTGGCGGTCGATGCGATGGAGCTCGCCGAGCATATCGACCAGATGGTGCTGTTCTCCGGCGACGGCGATTTTCGCTCGCTGGTCGAAGCGGTACAGCGCCGCGGCGTCCGCGTCACCGTGATCTCGACCATTTCGAGTCAGCCGCCGATGATCGCCGACGAACTGCGCCGCCAGGCCGACGTCTTTACGGATCTCGTGGAGTTGCAATCGAAGCTCGGACGCGATCCGTCCGAGCGTCCGGCCCCGCGCGAGCCGCGTCATCACGCGCCGCAATTCCTGCAACGCGCGACCACCATGGCGCCCCGCGGAGCCGGTGACGACGATTTCGACGACTGAGACCAGCGCCCTCCTCCCGGTACCCGCACCTGGCCGCGATTGTCCGTTGTGCCCGCGGCTGGTGAGTTTTCGCGAGCAAACGCGTGCGAAGGAACCGACCTGGTACAATGCTCCGGTCGATTCCTTCGGCGATGCCAATGCGAGGCTGCTGATCGTCGGCCTCGCGCCGGGGATGCAGGGCGCCAACCGCACCGGTCGGCCCTTCACCGGCGACTATGCCGGTGACCTGCTCTACGCGACGCTGCTCGAATATGGGTTTGCGAAGGGTGTCTATCAGGCGCGGCCCGACGATGGCCTGAGGCTGGTCGATTGCCGCATCAGCAACGCCGTGCGCTGCGTGCCGCCGCAGAACAAGCCGCTGCCGGTCGAGATCAATACCTGCCGGCAATTTTTGTCGGCGACGATCGCGACCATGCCAAGGCTTCGCGCGATCGTGATGCTCGGCCGGATCGCGCACGAATCGACGGTGAAGGCGCTGGGCCTGCGCAATGCCGCTGTGCCCTTTGCACATGGTGCCGTGCATATAGCGGGAAAGATCGGGCTCTACGACAGCTATCACTGCTCGCGGTACAACACGAACACCGGCGTGCTGACGCCAAAGATGTTTCGGGATGTGTTCGCGCGGGTAAGAGCGGATTTGGCCGGTTGATTTGCAGGGTGGGTTAGCCGAAGGCGTAACCCACCGATGCTGTGCCAAGAATGGTGGGTTACGCTTCGCTAACCCACCCTACGAAATCACACCGGATTCTTCTTCAGCCACTCCAGGACGTCGCCGGCGTTCCGGTCCGGCGGAAACACCGGATAGAACACCTGCGTGATGCGCGCGTCATCGGCGATCAGCGCGAGGCGCTTGATCAGAGTGAGACCCGCCACCTGCATGGTCGGAAGGTTCAGCGCGCGCGTCAGTTCCAGTTTCTCGTCCGACAGCACCGGGAATGGCAGATGCAGCCGCGTGGCCATCTCGGTCTGATATTCATTGCTCTGCGTCGACAGGCCGAACACTTGTGCGGCACCGGCCCCTTTCAGTTCGGCAAACAGATCGCGGAACGAACAAGTCTGCGGCGTGCAGCCGCGGGCGCCGGGGATCATGTCCCAGTCGTCGACCAGCGCGATCTTGCCGGGCTCGCCGGTGCGGGGATAGCCGAAGACCACGGTGCGGCCGGATAGTTTCGACAGATCGACCGCGCTGCCGTCCGTGGCGCGCAGGCTGACCGAGGGGACTTGCGTGCCCTTCAGATGCGCGGCACCGCCATCGTCCGTCGGTGCCGGGATCTTGCTCCAGTCGACGTCGAGCAGGTTTTTCTGATTCATCTCGCCCTCCTCTATCCGCCGTCATTGCGAGGAGTGCAGCGACGAAGCAATCCATCTTTCCTGCCGAACGATGGATTGCTTCGCTTCGCTCGCAATGACGGCAAACCTATCCCCGCGCGCGCATCAGGCGGCCCTTTTCGCGGCCCCAGTCGCGCTTCTTCACGGTCTCGCGCTTGTCGTGCAGTTTCTTGCCTTTCGCCACCGCCAGCAATAATTTCGCCCGGCCGCGCTCGTTGAAATAAAGCTTCAGCGGGATCAGCGTCATGCCCTCGCGATCGACCGCCCCTAACAGCTTGTTGATCTGCTTTCGGTGCAGCAGCAGTTTTCGCGGCCGCTTCGGCTCGTGGTTGAAGCGGTTGGCCTGGAGATATTCGGGAATGTTGGCGTTGATCAGCCAGATCTCGCCGTTCTTGGAATCGGCGTAGGACTCCGCGATCGTGCTCTTGCCGTTGCGGATCGATTTGACTTCGGTGCCGGTCAGCGAAATGCCGGCTTCGATCGTGTCCTCGATCGCATAGTTGAAGCGGGCTTTTCGGTTCTCCGCGACGACCTTGATCGGGCGCTCTTCTTTCTGGGCCATTAGTTCTTCTTGAGGAGATCGCGGATCTCGGTCAGCAGTTCTTCCTGCTTCGTCAGCTTCGGCGCGGCGGGCGCGGCTTCTTCCTTGCGCTTGAACTGGTTCATGGCGCGGATCACGAGGAACAGCACGAAAGCGACGATCAGGAAATTGAGGGTCAGCGTGAGGAAGCTGCCCCAAGCCAATACTGCACCCTGCTTTTTGGCGTCCGCAAGGTTCGTGGCGGTGACTGACTTGGCGAGCGGCGTGAAGTAGTTCGAAAAATCGAGGCCGCCGGTGATCGCGCCGATGATGGGCATGATGACGTCGCCGACCAGCGAATTGACGATTGCGCCGAAGGCCGCACCGATGATGACGCCGACCGCGAGGTCGACGACATTGCCCTTCATCGCGAATTCCTTGAATTCCTTCAGCATGGAAAATCCTCCGCTGCGACGACGGGCGCGTTCGAAGCGAGCGCAACCAGCAGCTGGATATTTGGTTCTGATTGTATCAGAACCAAATATCCACATTCTTGATTTGACGCGTTTTCTTCACGCGAACCGGTATCCACTTCGCTTGAAAACGCTTTAGTTGATCAGGCCGGCATGCACCATGGCGCTACGCACCGCAACGCGGGTCGATTCCTGCACCGGCACCATCGGCAGGCGCAGCTTTTCATCCATCTTGCCGAGCAGCGACATCGCGTACTTGATCGGCGCCGGACTGGTTTCCATGAACAGGTTGGTATGGAGCGGCATCAGCTTGTCGTGGATTTTCAGCGCGGTGGTGACGTCGCCCTTCTGCCAGGCGGTGTGGAATTCCGAGCAGAGCCGCGGCGCGACGTTGGAGGTGACGGAAATGCAGCCATGGCCGCCATGGGCCATGTAGCCGATGATCGTCGCGTCCTCGCCGGAGAGCTGGTTGAACTCCTCGCCCATCGCGGCGCGCTGCTGCGACACCCGCACCATGCTGGCGGTGGCATCCTTGACGCCGGCGATGTTCTTCAGCTCGAACAGGCGCTTCATGGTATCGACCGACATATCGATCACCGAGCGCGGCGGGATGTTGTAGATGATGATCGGGATATTGATCGCGTCGTTGATCGCCTTGAAGTGCTGGTACATGCCCTCTTGCGTGGGCTTGTTGTAGTAAGGCGTGACGATCAGCACCGCGCTCGCACCCGCCTTCTCGGCATGCTCAGACAATTCGACCGCCTCCTTGGTGGAGTTGGACCCGGCGCCCGCGATCACGGGCACGCGGCCTTTGGCCTCCTCGATGCACCATTCGACCACACGCTTGTGTTCGTCATGGCTCAGCGTCGGGCTCTCGCCGGTCGTGCCCACCGGCACCAGGCCATGCGTACCCTCCGCAATCTGCCAGTTCACGAGCGAGCGGAACGCCGCCTCGTCGAGCGAGCCGTTCTTGAACGGCGTGACCAAGGCGGTGAACGACCCCCGGAATTTTGTCTTGGCTGCCATGGACTTCCTCCGAAACTTGCGCGCGCTGTCTGAACTGGCGATCTGGACTGGATTGCAATTCATATCGGGTCTGACGGCGGGGCGAAAGGGCCGTACCGGGCCTGTTGTGGCCGCGATTTTGCCGCGGTATGGGCGCACAAGGTCGCACCGGCCGCGGGCCGTTTGGTGTTTTTACCGCATATTCAATCAAATAGACCTAGCTCTTGTGAGCCCCGAATGATTCGCCGTCAGGGAAAGCCGTGACCCGATCTGTCCACACCGCTGCATTGCGATCGACCGCGCTGGTGACCAGCCTGGCATTCGCTGTTGCACTGTCGGCCGTGACCGAGGTTTGCGCGGCACCAAAGGTTCCCCTGCCAAAGCCGCGACCGATCGCCCGCAACGCGGTGCCCAAAACCACATCGGCGACGACACCTGCGGCGCCTGCACGCGCGCCTACGCCGGTTGCCGGTGCGCCCGACACAACGCGGCACGCGCCGGCCTTGGCACCCGCGACGCGGCAGCACGCCGTCGCGGCCCCGCCCCGCAAACCGATCGCGCCTGCCGCGATGGCCGCGACCTCGTCGACATCGCAGGCCGACAAGCAAACGCTGGAAAACGTCATCGAGCTGATCCGCAAGCGCAAGCCCGATGACGCTACGCAGCTCGCAGCCGGCATCGAGGATCCGGTAGCGAAGAAGCTCGCCGAATGGCTGGTCCTGCGCAGCGAGAACAACAACGTCACCGTCGAACGTTACCGTGCCTTTCTTGCCCAGAATCCGAGCTGGCCGTCGCAGACCTTCCTGCGCCGCCGCCTGGAGGCGGCCTTGTGGGACGACAGGCGCGAGGATGGGGCGGTATGGGCCTGGTTCGAGAACCAGTCGCCGATCTCGGCCAAGGGCCGCCTGTCGCTTGCGAAAGCGATGATCGCGCGCGGCGATCGCGCCAACGCGGAGCGGCTGGTGCGCGAGGCCTGGCGCAACGACGGCATGTCGGAGGAGACCGAGAGCAACGTGCTCGACATGTTCGGCGCGCTGCTGACCGCGGGCGACCACAAGGCGCGGATGGATACCCTGCTCTATGGCACCGAGAACGAGGCCGCCGGCATGCGCGCCGCCAAGCGCCTCGGCGCCGGCCATCTGGCGCTGGCAAAGGCGCGCATTGCCGCCAATCGCAAGGGCGGTAACCTCAAGGCCCTGCTCGATGCGGTGCCGCACGAGCTGCATTCCGATCCCGGCTACACGTTCGCCCGCATCCAGATGCTTCGCCGCGACGAGAAGTTCAGCGAGGCCGCGCAGCTCATGATGAGCGCGCCGAAGGATCCAAACCGCCTGCACAATCTCGATGAATGGTGGATCGAGCGGCGCCTCTTGGCGCGCAAGATGATCGACAGCAACGAATTCCGCACCGCCTATCTGATCGCCCGCGACGCCGCGCTTCCCTCGCGCGATATCTACAAGACCGAGCAGGAGTTCACCGCCGGCTGGATCGCGCTGCGCTTCCTCAACGACCCCGCGGTCGCCGCGCAGCATTTTGCCCGAATCGGCGTCGGCAGCGTCAACCCGACCGCGCTGGCGCGCGCCGGTTATTGGCAGGGCCGTGCGGCCGAAGCCGCCGGCCGTGCGCAGGAAGCGCGCGCGGCGTATTTGCGGGCGGCCGAGCAATCGACCAGCTATTACGGCCAGTTGGCGCGCGCAAAGCTCGGTTTGCCGCAGCTCGATATCAACGGGGCGCCTTCGGGGCGCGGACGCAACGTCGAGCGGCTCGAAATCGTCCGCGCCGTGCAACTGCTCTATGAGCTCGACGAGGGCGAATACGCGATTCCGATTCTGGCCGACATGGGCGAGAACGGCGATCCGGACGCGCTGGTCGGGCTCGGTGAGGTAACCGGGCGTCACGGCGATGCCCGCGGCATGCTGCTGCTGGGCAAGGCCGCCCTCAACCGCGGGCTGCCCTTCGACTTCTACGCCTATCCCGTCAACGGCATTCCATCCTTCAGGTCGATCGGGCCCGAAGTGGAACGCAGCATCGTCTACGCGATCGCGAGGCAGGAGAGCGCCTTCAATCCGTCGGTGGTGTCGCCGGCGCAGGCTTATGGGTTGATGCAGGTGACCCCGGATGCGGCGCGCTATGTCTGCAAACGGCATGGCGCCACCTACGACCTCGCCCGGTTGAAGACCGATCCGGTCTACAATGCCGCGCTTGGTGCTGCCGAGCTCGGCGGGCTGCTCGAGGACTATCGCGGCTCCTACATCATGACGTTTGCCGCCTACAATGCGGGACGCGGCAGCGTGAAAAAATGGATCGAGCGCTACGGCGACCCGCGCGATCCCAAGGTCGATGCAGTCGACTGGGTCGAGCTGATCCCGTTCTCGGAAACGCGCAACTACGTGCAGCGGATCATGGAGAACCTGCAAGTGTACCGCGCCCGCTTCGGCGGCGGCACCAGGCTCCAGATCGAGGCCGATTTGCGCCGCGGCGCCAGCGTCGAATAGTCCAACAGCGATTGGCGAACAGCGAGTGGCGAGTGGCGAGTGGCGAGTGAACCATCACTCGACCAGATGCTCCCCCTATTCGCCACTCGCCCACCTGGACAATGAAAAACCCCCGGCAGTTGCCTGCCGGGGGTTTTCCTCGTGTTTCAAGTCTTCCGGGATCAGAAGTTACGCTGAGCGCGGACGTTCAGGAACACAGTGCTCTGGTCCTTGAACTCGTACAGAGCGTTCGGCTTCGGAGCAGCCGGGGTGAAGACTGCGCTGCCCGCAAACTTCTGGTCGAGGAGGAACGCGCCGACTTCAGCCGAGAACGTCAGGTTCTTGACCGGAGTCCAGCGGGTGACCACACCAACCTGGGCGATGTTGAAGTCGGGGTTGCACGAGTAGGTGCCGACACCGGCAACACCAGTCTGGCCCGGGCGGGTCGCAGCGAAGCCGTTGCAGATGATGCCCTTGGCCGATCCGATGCCAGCGAGGTTGTCGTCGGCGTTGCCGTCATACTTGACCTGCGCG
Organism: Bradyrhizobium lablabi; assembly: GCF_018129385.1. Classification (GTDB taxonomy): domain Bacteria; phylum Pseudomonadota; class Alphaproteobacteria; order Rhizobiales; family Xanthobacteraceae; genus Bradyrhizobium; species Bradyrhizobium lablabi_C. Next base: position 616 of record NZ_JAFCLN010000035.1, on the reverse strand, counting down.
TAGCTGCCCCACAGCGAGGACGACCAGTAGGGGTCCCAATTGTGGTTGAAGGCGCCACGAACACCCCAAGCCTTGGTCAGGATGAGACCGGAGCCAGGGCCACCGAGAGGACCGCCACCAAACGAGCCCGGAGGAGCGAAGACAGCGTCAGACGTGCCACCGAAACCGATGCTCTGGTAGCCGAAGCCCGATCCACCGAACATCGCGAAGCTCGGCGAGCCACCCGAGGTCGAGATCACGTTCTTCGTGGTACCAACCGCATACGAAGCGTCGATCTTGAAGTCGTCGCCCGGGCCGGTCGGCAGATTCTTGATCTGCAACGCAGCCATCACCGAACCGCCCCACTTGTCTTCGGGGTGGCCGCTGATTTCCGAGAAGTTGTTCGGAGCGCCGGCGGCGTTCAGGTTGTTGTACGAGGCGTTCACGAGGTGAGCCGCGCCCGACACCTGGAAGAGACCCCAGGCCTGATCGACGCGGATGCGGCCGACGATGTCGGGAGCATGCGTGCCGCCGTAGGAGTTGGTGCCAGTGCCGGTGGGGCCGATGGCAAGAGCAGTAGAGGCGTTCCAAATCGCGGTGCGGTTGAACACGGTCGGATCATCGAGACCGATGCTGG
>NZ_JAFCLN010000034.1 GCF_018129385.1 Bradyrhizobium lablabi | reverse complement strand
GCCAAAGGCGGGCGTCTCGAAGGATGGCCACAACGAAGTCGCCTCATCGAGTCCTCGCTCATATGCGATAGCCCTGCTGCGGGAAGGGTGCATCGCATGACGCAGTAGTCTGCCGCATCACCGGAAACCTCGGTGAGGAACTCGTTCGTCGGACGCAGATCGTTCTGCGGAGAAAACACTTCCGTGCCGTTTTTTGCACCCGCCGACGGACGTTCTTTCAGGTTGAGATCGTCGGACATCGTCAGAAACCTCTTGCATGATGCTACAGCCAGGACTTGCAGACGAGCCTCGCAACGAGATCACCGGGCGCGTCGGCTCCTGCAAGCCGGGTTAGCGTTCTAGGTCGCCGTGCCGTTCGCCGATTGTTGTTTTCGGACACCGCTTTCAACTGCCCGTGACGCCGGCCGCGCTCGATATGATCCCGCGAACTGCGTCCGCTTGCGTCAACACGCTGCACGCCCATATTGCGGCGCGGCTGGCATGCCACTTCGCATTTCGTTGGACGAAAAAAATGGCGAACGGATTTTCTCTTTTTGCATTTCGCGCCGGCGCATTGATTGACGCCTCCATTCTCGCAAGCTTACCATCGTTGCGCACCGATCCGTTAGAGATCGCACTGGGAGGACGAGATGACGTGTTTGCCGCGCGTTGATTCTGCTTGCCGTTTATTCCCCACCACATCCCCGCACATCGATCGACCGCCGCGAATCGCCAAGACCCTGCTGCGTATCGGTCTTGCGTTTGCGCTCTCGGCCGGGACCGCTGCCGCGCAGACCAAGGGATCGCCCGAGCACATCAAGGCGGTGACCTCGGCGGTCGACGGCGCCTCGATCAAGGCCAACATGGCGACGAATAACGACTGGCCGACCATCGGCCTCGACTATGCGGAAACGCGCTTTTCAAAACTCAACCAGGTCAATACCGACAACGTCAAAAAGCTCGGCCTGATGTGGAGCTATCCGCTGGAATCCTCGCGCGGCGTCGAGGCGACGCCACTGGTCGTCGACGGCATCATGTATGTCACGGCGTCCTGGAGCGTGGTGCATGCGATCGATGCCCGCACCGGAAAAAGGCTGTGGAGCTACGACCCGAAGGTCGACAAGGAGAAGGGCTATAGAGGCTGTTGCGACGTGGTCAACCGCGGCGTCGCGCTCTGGAAAGGCAAGGTGTATGTCGGCGTCTATGACGGCCGTCTGGTCGCGCTCGACGCGGTCACCGGCAAGGTCGTCTGGGAAAAGGACACGCTGATCGACAAGGTGCACTCCTACACCATCACCGGCGCGCCGCGCGTGTTCAACGGCAAGGTGGTGATCGGCAATGGCGGCGCCGAATATGGCGCGCGCGGTTACATCACCGCCTATGATGCAGAGACCGGCAACCAGTCCTGGCGGTGGTTCAGCGTGCCCGGCGATCCGTCAAAGCCGTTCGAGGACGACTCGATGGCGGCGGCGGCCAAGACCTGGGATCCATCCGGCAAGTACTGGGTCAACGGCGGCGGCGGCACCATCTGGGACACCATCACCTTCGACCCTGATCTCAACATGGTCTATGTCGGCACCGGCAACGGCTCGCCGTGGGCGCGCAACGCGCGCAGCCCGTCCGGCGGCGACAATCTCTACCTCGCCTCGCTGGTGGCGCTGAACGCCGACACCGGCAAATACATCTGGCACTACCAGGAAACGCCCGGCGACAACTGGGATTACACGTCCACCCAGCCGATGATCCTCGCCGACATCAATATCGACGGCGCACCGCGCAAGGTGATCCTGCACGCGCCGAAGAACGGCTTCTTCTTCGTGGTCGACCGCACCAACGGCAAGTTCATCTCGGCGAAGAACTTTGTCGATGTGACCTGGGCGTCCGGGTACGACGCCAACGGACGGCCGATCGAAACCGCCGAAGCGCGCACCGACAAGCCGTTCGACTCCATCCCGGGGCCGTACGGCGCCCACAACTGGCATCCGATGTCGTTCAATCCGCAGACCGGCCTCGTCTATCTGCCGGCACAGCACGTTCCCGCGCGTATGGTCGAAGACAAGAAGTGGAAGCACAACGAGAACGTTGCGGGGCGGCCGCATTCCGGTCTTGGCTGGAATCTCGGCTTTGGCGCGGCAGAAGACATGCCAAAGTCCAAGCCTTTCGGCCGCTTGCTGGCTTGGGATCCGGTGAAGCAGAAGGAAGCCTGGCGCACCGAATATGTCTCGCCGTGGAACGGCGGCACGCTGACCACCGCGGGCAATCTCGTGTTCCAGGGAACTGCGGACGGACGCTTCGTCGCCTACAACGCGACGACAGGCGAAAAGCTGTGGGAGAGACCGGTCGGCAGCGGCGTGGTGGCGGCGGCTTCCACCTACATGATCGATGGCAAGCAGTATGTCTCGATCGCTGTCGGTTGGGGCGGCGTGTACGGCATCATGCAGCGCGCGACCGAAACACGCAGCCCGGGCACGGTCTACACCTTTGCAATCGACGGCAACGCGCCGGCGCCGGAATTCGTGAAGTATCAAACCGAGGGATTGCTCGCGGGCGTGCCCTATGATCCCAAACATGTCGGCGAGGGCACGCTGCTGTATATCAGCAACTGCGTCTACTGCCACGGCGTTCCTGGCGTCGACAAAGGCGGCAATGTCCCCAACCTCGGCTACGTCTCGAAGGAGACCATCGCCAACCTGAAGGACTTTGTGTTCAAGGGTCCGTTCCGTGACCAGGGCATGCCGGATTTCACCGGCAAGCTGAAAGAAGAGGATATCCCGAAACTACAGGCGTTCATCCAGGGCACCGCGGACGCGATCCGGCCGAAATAGTAGGCGCGGCGGCGCCAGTCGCCGTCATTGCGAGCGAAGCGAAGCAATCCAGCTTTGCCGCAACAAGAAGCTGGATTGCTTCGTCGCTGCGCTCCTCGCAATGACGGAGAAAGAGAAAGGGCTGCGCGATCATCTCGCGCAGCCCTTCTATGTATTGGAGATCTCAGCCCTCAGAACATCAGGCCTTCCTTCACCAGAGCCCAGCGGTCGTCCTTGATCCGTAATGGTGTTGGCGAGGCGATCGGTCTTGGCGAATTTTGTCGGCGGCGAAGAGAAGATGTCGAGGAGTTGGTCGCCTGACTCCAGCGAGTCCGACATCTTCTGACCGCCGGTCATTGTTGGCGTAATGGGCAAAGGTCATGACGGCACTATATGGCCGATCTGCCGCCACATTGGCAGCGGTGCTGACATTCATCCATACTCGAGGCGTACAGCGCGGCGGAGGTTCCAAAGACCGCTAACGTTCGGTCGCTTCAGTCTTTGCATTGCCCGCGCAAAGGCTAGCCACCTGTTCCATCTGGTGTCGCAGCATAGACCAAAATATCATCCGCGTGGCGCCGAGCCTGGCACAGGAGCCCAATAGCAAATTCGCCCAAGGCCGCGACAGTAAACTCAAAGGGGGGAACTCTCGAAGAGGAGGAACTTCCATGAAGCTTCGCGCAACATTGTTCTTTTCGGCCGCACTTGCCGGCGTCGCTGCCGTGGTCGCCGCTACTGGCATGGCCGCGGCTGAGCCCAACAGCCAGATCACCATCCTCTATGATGCTTTCGGTGCCGACGCCACGATGAAAAAGGATTGGGGCTTCTCCGCTCTCGTGGAGACCGCCGGCAAACGAATCCTGTTCGACACAGGCAACGATCGGGACATCTTCGCAGCTAACGTCAAGGCTAGGGGTATTGACCTTGCCAACATCGATTTCGTCGTTCTGTCTCACCGCCATTCCGACCATATGGCGGGGCTGAACCATGTTCTGAGCGTGAATCCTGCGGTGAAGATTTATGCACCCAGGGAAGGATTCGGCATTTACGGCTCGTCGCTGCCATCGAGCTTCTACAGAAAGGACGAATCCCTGGCGCCACAGATGCGCTACTACGACGGCAAGCCGCCGGAAGTCATGAAATTCGGCACCGCGTGGCAGGGAGCCAACATCGAGCTTATAGACAAGACGACGGAAATTGCCCCGGGTATTACGTTGATAGCCCTTGTGTCCGACGCCCCCGGCACGAAGGAGCTCAAAGAGTTATCGCTGGCTGTGAACACCCCGGACGGCCTGGTGCTCGTGGTTGGCTGCTCGCATCCGGGCATCGAAAAGATCGTGGAGGCGGCGACGGCGATCAATCCCAAAATTCGTTTGATCACCGGCGGCTTCCACCTCGTCGTCGCACCGGACGAGACCATTGCCAAGATCGTGGCCGCGCTCAAGGACACGTTCAAGGTAGAGAACATCGCTCCGGGTCACTGCACCGGAGAGCCGACCTTCGCAGCGTTGAAACAGGCTTTCGGCGACCGATATCTTTATGCGGGTGTCGGCACCTCGCTGCCGCTGGGACCAGGCTTGGGCTCTGCCGGGCGGCGTGGCGAGGCACCGTTGTTGCAAGGGGACGACCTGACCACCTATCGGAGGCTGGCCCACCGCGAGGATCCGTTCGGGATTCTCCATGCACGGAATTTACGATTGAAGCCTTCACACCTGTAAAGGCACGCAATCGCCCGGGCACGCGCTGGTCCAGGTCACCTCGGCCCGCTTGTGGGCAAGGGAGAAAAGAAAAGGGCTGCGCGAGAGAATCGCGCAGCCCTTTGTCATCTAGCCAAAGCGGCGGATTACGCTTCGCTAATCCACCCTACGCACGCCATCAGAACATCAGGCCTTCCTTCACGAGGACCCAGCGGCCGTTCTTGATCTGCTGGACCTGGGTGATGGTGTTGGCGAGGTGGTCGGTCTTCGAGAACTTGGTCGGCGGCGAAGAGAAGATGTCGAGGAACTTGTCGCCCGACTCCAGCGAGTCCAGCATCTTCTGCCCCGTAAGATCCTTGCCCGCCTTGTTGGCGTAGTGAGCGAAGGTCATCACCGCGTTGTAGCCGATAATGGCCTGGGTGTTGGCATCCGAGCCGAACATCTTCTTGTAGTTAGCGAGCCAGTCCTTGACCTTGCCCTTGGCGGTGTCTTCGTACGGAATCTCGAAGCCGGACGCCGCATAGAGCCCTTCGACCGCTTCCTTGCCCAGCGTCGGCACTTCAAGCACGTTGGTGGGCGTGGCACCGAGGAAGGTGACGTCCCAGCCGAGCTTCTTGGCTTCGCCCATCGCGCCGATGGTCTCGCGGATCACGGTGCCGAGCACGACGAGGTCGCACCCGTCAGCCTTCATCTTGGCGACCTGCGCGCTGAAGTCGGAAACACCGCGCTTGTAGCTGGTGATCGAGGCCGGCTGGATCTTCATCGCCACGAGCTGCTGGTTGAAGCCGTCAAGCACGTTCTTGCCGTACTCGTCGTCCTGATGCATGACGCAGGGCTTCTTGAAGCCCTTCCATTCGATCATGTGCTTGAGCGCCGCGCGGGTGCTCTCGACATAGGGCAGGAGATTGTTGAACTTCAACCGCTCCTGCGGCTTGGCCGGATCGAACTTGAAGGTGAATTCGGCGGCGGTGAGCGGAAACAGTTGCAGCACGCCGGCGTCGAACAGCACGTCCTGCGCGGCGAGCACGGTAGGCGAACCCATCGGGCCTACCATGGCGAAGACCTTGTCACGCTCGACCATCTTCTGCGAGGCCAGCACGGCGCGCTTCGGATCGTAGCCGCTGTCCTCCAGGATCATCTTGATCTTGCGGCCCTGAATGCCGCCGGCGGCGTTGATTTCTTCCACCGCCATCTTCATGCCGTTGGACACCGGAACGCCCCAGACCTTGATCGGTCCGGAAAGATCCTGGTGGGTCCCGATCACGATCTCATCCGCCGAGATGCCCTGATTGGTGACCTTGGTTTGGGCCGCAGCCGGCAGATGGGTCAGCGCAAGGGCACCCACCGCAAGGCCGAGCGCCTTGAACGTTTTCGTCATTGCAGTCTCCTCTTGTTGGCCCGTGTTGGGCGAAGGATCGGGCCTTCTCGTTTCCTTCGCCTTTCTCTCCCCCACTTACTTGCGCATGATCTACTCGGAGAACCGGTACCCACTTCTCCGGATCATGCTCTAAGCCACCGCCCGTTGGCCATACATGGCCTCGATCTCGGTCGCATAACGCTTGTTCACAAAACTTCGCTTCAGCTTCATGGTCGGCGTTAGCTCCTCGTCTTCCGGCGTGAGCTGGCGCTCGATCAGGTAGAATTTCTTGATGGTCTCGACGCGCGCGAAGTTGGCGTTCACCCCCTCGATCTCGCGCTGGATCAAATCCTGGATCGCAGCCGCCCGGCACAGGCTGGCGTAATTGGTGAAGGGGATGTCGTGGTCCTGCGCGTATTTCTCGACATTCTCCTGGTCGATCATCACGAGGCAGGTGAGATACGGCCGCTTGTCGCCGATCACCACCGCGTCCGAAACGTAGGGCGAGAATTTGAGCTGGTTCTCGATTTCCGATGGCGTGATGTTCTTGCCGCCCGAGGTGATGATGATGTCCTTCATCCGGTCGGTGATCTTCACAAAGCCTTCGTTGTCGATCGAGCCGACGTCGCCGGTATGCAGCCAGCCGCGCGCATCGATGGTCTCAGCGGTCTTTTCCGGCTGGTTGAGATAGCCCATGAACAGGAAATCGCCCTTGATCAGGATTTCCCCTTCCGGCGAGATCGCGACCTCGCCCCAGGGCGCCGCCTTGCCGACCGAGCCGAGCTTGATGCGCTCCGGCGGCATCACGGTGGCGACGCCGCAATTCTCGGTCTGGCCGTAGACCTCGCGCATGTCGATGCCGAGCGCGAGATACCAGCGGATCAGATCCGGCGCGATCGGCGCCGCGCCGGTGAAGGCCAAGCGGCAGCGGTCGAGCCCGAGCATGCGGCGGATGTTTCGGAACACCAGCCAGTAGGCGATGCGGTTCGCCGCGCGCAAGGACGCCGGAGGCGTATCACCTTCGAGCCGGTAGTCGGTCATGCGGTTGCCGATCGCAAGCGCCTTCCGGTACATCCAGTTCTGGAACGGGGTCGCATCCTTCAGCGCGATGGTGATGCCGGAATAGAATTTTTCCCAGACCCGCGGCACCGCGAGGAACGCGGTCGGCTGCACCTCGCGCAGATTGTCCGGCACCGTCTCCGGGCTCTCGGCAAAATTCATCACGGAGCCCAGCGCCAGCGAAATGTAATAGCCGCCGACGCGCTCGGCGACGTGGCAGAGCGGCAGGAACACCAGCCGCTCCTCGCGGTCGGTCGAAGGGAACAAATCGTTGGCGTGGCGCATCTGGTGCGTCACGCTGCGGTTGGAATGCATCGCGCCCTTGGGCGGGCCCGTGGTGCCCGAGGTGTAGACGAGAATGGCGAGATCGTCCGAGCGGCGGCTGCCGACCATCTCGTCCCACAGCGCCGCATGGTCCTGCCGGTGATTTTGCCCCAGCGCCGTGAATTCGGCGAGCGAGAGCACCATCGGATCGGAAAAGCCGTGCAGGCCTTCCATGTCGAAGACGACGATCTTTTCCAGCGTCGGGCAGCGCGAACGGCAGGTCAGAAGCTTGTCGAGCTGCTCTTCATCCTCGGCGAACACCACGCGGGTGCGGGAATCGTTGATGAGATATTCGACCTGTACGGCAGAATCGGTCGGGTAGATACCTGAGGAAACGCCGCCGGCACACAGGATGCCCATGTCGGCATAGACCCATTCGGGGACGGCGTTCGCGATGATGGAAGCGACGTCACCCGGCCGGAAGCCGACCGCATGCAGGCCGTAGGCGATGTCGCGGGAAATCTCCAGCCACTGGCGCCAGCTCGTCGCCTGCCAGACGCCGAATTTCTTTTCGCGAATCGCCGGCCTGTCTCCGCGCCTGTCCACGGAAAGCAGAAAGCTCCTTGCGATCGTGTCAGCGACCGTCAGCATTGCCGGTCCGGCCATGCCTGTCTCCTCCCTCGCCTGAACCCGTTCCACCTGCCAGCTTATGCCGGTCTTGTTGTCGCGGAACGGAGCCCGAATCTAGCGCCAAGTCCTTGTTAACGCTACTGGCCCAACTGCTTCCTAACGCCACGTTTTCTTCTTCTTCCAGCGCCGCTCGCCCCGTGCGCCCTGTTCCTTGGCGCCGAGGTAGAACTCCTGGATGTCCTTGGAATTCATCAGCCGCTCGCAGGTGTCGTTCATCACGACACGGCCGATCTCCAGCACGTAACCGTAATGCGCGGTCTCCAGCGCCACTTTCGCGTTTTGCTCGACCAGCAGGATCGACATGCCTTGCTCGTCGTTGACGCGCCGGATGATGTTGAAGATTTCCTTCACCAGGATCGGCGACAGGCCGAGCGACGGCTCGTCGAGCAACAGCAGGATCGGCCGGTTCATCAGCGCGCGGCCGATCGCGAGCATCTGCTGCTCGCCGCCGGAAAGCTGCCCGGCGCGCTGGTCGATGCGCTCCTTCAGCCGCGGAAAATAGCCGTAGACCCGCTCGAGGTCCTCGGCGACGCCGTCGCGGTCCTTGCGCGGATAGGCTCCCATCATCAGGTTTTCGCGCACCGACAGGAACGGAAACACCTCGCGCCCTTCCGGCACGTGGCTAAGGCCGAGCCGCACGATCTTGTCGGCCTCCATGCGCTGGATCGACTTGCCCAAAAATTCGATCGAGCCCTTTTGTGGATCGAGGATGCCCGAGATGGTCTTCAGCACCGTGGTCTTGCCGGCGCCGTTGGCGCCGAGCAATGTCACGATCTGTCCGCGAGGCACCTCCAGGCTGATGCCGCGGATGGCCTGGATCGGTCCGTAATAGCTTTCGACGTTGCTGAGCTTGAGGATGATGTCGGAGGTGCTCATGCCATCGTCCTCATGCGCCGAGGTATGCAGCGACGACGTCCGGGTGCTGCTGCACTTCGGACGGCGAGCCCATCGCCAGCACCTTGCCGTAGTTCAGCGCGATCACGCGGTCGGACACCCGGTTCACCAGCGTCATGTCATGCTCGACCATCAGCACCGTCATGCCGAGCTCGGTCTTCATGTCGCGGATCCAGAACGACATGTCCTCGGTCTCCTCGACGTTCAGTCCCGAAGACGGCTCGTCGAGCAGGATCAGCTTCGGCTCGGTGCATAGCGCGCGCGCCAGCTCGATCACCTTGCGCACGCCATAGGGCAGTCCCGAGATCAGCTTTTCGCGGTAGGGTTCGAGATCGAGGAATTCGATCACCTGCTCGACCCGGCGGCGATGCATTTTCTCTGCTGCGCGCACATTGGGCAGGAACAGCAATTCCTGCCAGAGCTGGGTGGTGGAATGGCGGTGCCGGCCGACCAGCAGATTGGCCAGCACCGTGGCATTCTCGAACAACTCGATGTTCTGGAAGGTACGGGCGATGCCGAGCTTGGCAATGTCGTAGGCCGGCTCCTGCGTGATGTCCTGATCCTCGAAATAAATCCTGCCGTGAGTCGGCGGATAGATGCGCGAGATCAGGTTGAAGATCGAGCTCTTGCCGGCGCCGTTGGGACCGATGATCGAGAGGATCTCGCCCTTCTCGACCGCAAAGCTGACGGCATCGACCGCTTTCAGGCCGCCGAAATGCAGCGAGAGGTTTTCGGCCCGGAAGTAGCTCATCGGTTCCGCTCCGATTTGACGTAGATCTTCTGCCGCTTGAAGGTGGCGCGCTTGTAGAGCGGGAAGAGCTGGAAGAAGAGCTTTATCTTCAGCCAGCGCCCGTAGAGACCGAGCGGCTCGAACAGCACGAACAACATGATGATGACGCCGTAAATCGCGCCTTTCAGGCCGTTGGCCGAGGCAAAAGCGGCGACGTTGCTCTGGATGTTCGACGCGGTCGCCTTGCTCGCGCCGAACGCAGCGGCGACGTTGGCGATGATCCCGGGCATGTCGTCCTTGAGATAGGTCAGGAACGGATCGATCATGACGAGGAAGATCGCGCCCAGCACCGCGCCGTGCAGGCTGAACGTGCCGCCGATCAGGATCACGATGATGAACTCGATCGAGAGCTGAAGCGTGAACATTTCCGGCGAGATGAAGGAAAGCTTGTGCGCATACAGGCAGCCGGCCATTCCGGTAATGGCCGCCGAGATCGCGAATGATTTCACCTTGTAGAGCGCGACGTTGACGCCCATGCTCCGCGCGGCGGTCTCGCTGTCGCGGATGGCGACGAAGGCGCGGCCCGTCGGCGAGCGCAACAGGTTGAGCGAGCCGACGATGGTCAGGATCAAGACGCCGAGACACAGGAAGTAGAATGCCGGACTGTCGCGTGGCACCGCCGTACCCAGCAGCGTCAGCGTCTTGACCCGCATGCCTTCATTGCCGTGGGTGACGCTTTCCCAACGCGCCAGGATCTCCTCGACGATGAAGGCAAAGGAGATGGTGGCGATGACGAGATAAATGCCCTGGAGCCGCAGCGCCGGAAAACCCACCAGCGCCCCGACCACGCCGGTCAACAGGCCGGCGGCGAGGAAGTAGACCGGAAAGGGGACGTTGTATTGCTGCAGATAGGCGGTGGTATAGGCGCCGATCGCAAGGAACGCGGCATGGCCGAGCGAGGCCTGGCCGGTGAAGCCGGTGAGGATCAACAGTCCCACCCCGACGGTGGCGTAGATGCAGACGAATACCAACTGGCTCATCAGATAGCTGGAGAGCACGAACGGCGCGATCGCCAGCAGCAACAGCAGCGTGCCGTAGGACCAGACGTAGCCCGAATGCGGGAACAGGCGGATGTCGTCTTCGTAATCGGTCTTGAAGATAAAGCGCATGCTGTCCCCTAGACCTTGATCCGATGAGATCGGATCAAGGTCTCATCTCTTTGTCGGAGCATGATCTTCTCGAAAAACCGGTTCCCACTTTTTCGGATCATGCTCTAAACCTTCTTGCGGACATGAAGGCCAAAAATGCCTTCAGGCTTGAGCAGCAGCACTGCGAGCAGCACGATGTAGGGCGCGACGTCCTTCCATCCCTGCGGCAGATAGAAGCCGGCCATGCTCTCGATCACCCCGATCAGGATGCCGCCAACGACGGCGCCGGGGATCGAGCCGAAGCCGCCGAGCACCGCCGCCGGGAACGCCTTCAATCCCAGCACGAGGCCGACGTTGGAATGAATGAAGGTGATCGGCGCCAGCAGCACACCGGCAAAGGTCGCAACCGCAGCGGCAATCGCCCACACGATCGAGACCACGCGCTTGACCGGAATGCCCATGTAATAGGCGGCCAGCATATTCTCGGAACTCGCGCGCATCGCGGTGCCGAGCGTGGTGCGGTTGAAGAACAGATAGAGCAGCGCGCAGAGGATGATGGTGGCCGCGATCACCGACAGCTTGTCGTGGGCCAGTACCAGCGAGCCGATCCGCAGCACGCCCTGGCTGAACGGCGTATCGATCTTGAAATCGTCGGTGCCCCAGATGATGCCGGTGATCGAGCGCAGGAAATAGCCGAGCCCGATCGTCACCATGATGACGGAAAATTGCGGGTAGCCGAGGATCGGCCGCACGATCACGCGCTCGGTCAGCATGCCGAACAGCGCCATCGCGATCACGGCACCGGCAAAGCCGATCCAGTAATTGAGGCCCATCAGGCCGATGAAGGTGAAGGCGAAGAACCCGCCCAGCATCATCAGGTCGCCCTGGGCGAAGTTAACGACCTCGGTTGCCTTGTATATGAGCACAAAGCCAAGCGCGATCAGGCCGTAGACGCAGCCGAGCGCAATACCGCTCACCAACTGCTGAACAAAGTCCAGCATTGCAGATGTCCCTCCCCCGATGCGGCGCGATTCTTTGCGATCGCTGTTTCGCGCATCTTGTGTTTACCCGCTGCGGGAGCCTTGTGTCGGAACTCCGAAGCAGCCGGCAGCTATACAGCCTTAAAGGGCAGACCCCTGTCAACAAAGCGATGGTTGCCGCCCGTGGTATAATTGCGGAGAAATGCCGCAGCCGGCCAATGCGTTAACGCCTGCGATTTGGCGTTGAGGATTCACCGCGCCGAAACGGTTGTCGTGCATGTTGTGCGTTCCACGCAGGAGCGCCCCGATCATGCAGCCATTCGAAGCCGCGCTCGCCTTGCGAGGGTTAACGAAGCGTTTTGACCGCCCCGCAGTCGATGCGCTCGATCTCACCATTCATGTTGGCGAGTTCTATGCGCTGCTTGGCCCCAACGGCGCCGGCAAGACCACGACCTTGCGCATGGTGGTCGGGCTGTTGCGCCCCGATGCAGGATCGGTCTGTGTGCTCGGCATCGATGCGCTCAAGGATCCCGTCGCCGCCAAGCAGGTGATGGCCTGGGTGTCCGACGAGCCGATGATCTATGATAAGCTGACGCCGCTGGAATATCTCGAATTCGTCGCCGGCCTCTGGGGCATCGATTCCAGGCGCGCTGAAGCGACCGCCCCCGAGCTTCTGGTTTCGCTCGGGCTCGAGCCGCACATGAATGAACGCTGCGAAGGTTTTTCCAAGGGCATGCGCCAGAAGGTGGCGCTGGCCGGCGCGCTGGTGCACGAGCCGCGCCTGATCATCCTGGACGAGCCGCTCACCGGGCTGGACGCGTTGTCAGCGCGTCATGTGAAGGGATTGTTGCAGGAGCGCGTGCGCGCCGGCTGCACCGTGATCATGACGACGCACATCCTGGAAGTGGCCGAGCGGATGGCCGACCGGATCGGCGTGATCGCCGCGGGCCGTCTCATCGCCGAAGGCACGCTGGCGGAATTGCGCAGGCAGAACGGCAGCAACGACACCAGCCTGGAAGAGATGTTCATCGCGCTGGTGGACGCCGAGGCTGCGGCCGCATGAGCGTCGCAACCGACCTCGGCTGGTTCGCGCGGCACGAAATCCGGCTGGCATGGCGCGAGTTCATCGCGATGATGGCCGGCCGGCGCGGGCGCAAACGCGCCGCCATCGTCGGCCTGATCGCATTCGCGGCCATCCTGCATCTGCCGGCCTATGCCGTGATCGGGCGCTTTGCGGACCTACAGATGCCGCTCGACAAGCCCTCTCTCATCGTCATGACCGCGACCATCGCGCTGAGCTGGGCGTTGATGCTGTCGCAGGCCATCGAGTCGGTGACGCGGGTGTTTTACGCCCGCGCCGATCTTGACCTCATCATGTCCTCGCCGGTGCGACTCGCCAACGTATTTTCGATCCGGATCGCGGCGATCGCGCTGATGGTGACCGGCATGGCGCTGTTGTTCGCAACGCCGTTCGTCGACGTGCTGGTGATCGGCGGCGGCGTGCGGTGGCTTGCCGCCTTCGGCGTCGTGATCGCGATCGGACTGTCAGCCGCGGCGCTCGCGATCGCGGCGACGCTGATCCTGTTTCGCCTGATCGGCCCGGGCCGAACACGTCTCGTCGCGCAAATCCTCGCCGCAGTCGTCGGCGCTGGCTTTGTGATCGCGCTGCAAGTGGCCGCGATCCTGTCTTACGGTACGCTATCGCGCTTTGCCGTGCTCACATCAGATGCGGCGGCTGCGTATGCACCTGATCTCGACAGCCTGTTGTGGTGGCCGGCGCGCGCCGCGCTCGGCGACAGCGAAGCGCTGCTGCTTCTCTTGTCCGGCAGCCTGACGCTGCTCGGCGTGGTGATGGCGGTCTTCTCGCCGCGCTTTGCCGATACCGCTGTCAATGTTGCGGCGTCCTCGAACTCGGCGCGGCAGGGACTGCGTACGCGCGCCTTTCGCAACGGCTCGCGCCAGCTAGCGCTGCGGCGCAAGGAATTCGTGCTGCTCAAGCGCGATCCCTGGCTGCTGTCGCAGAGCCTGATGCAACTGCTCTATCTGGTGCCGCCGGCACTGCTGCTGTGGCGCAGCTTTTCCGACAGTTCGGCGGCGACCGTGCTGATCACGCCGGTCATCGTCATGGCCGCCGGCCAGCTCGCGGGCGGCCTTGCCTGGCTCACGATCTCGGGCGAGGACGCCGCCGACCTGATCGCGACCGCGCCGATGTCTCCCTCGAGCGTGACGCGCGCGAAGATCGAGGTGGTGCTGATCGCAGTCGCCGTTATTTTCGCGCCGCTGGTGGCCGCGCTCGCCTTTGCCTCGCCATTGCAGGCCGCGGTGACCGCAGCGGGCGTCATGATCGCCACGGTATCGGCGACCGCGATCCAGCTCTGGTTTCGCGTGCAGGCCAGGCGCAGCCACTTCCGCCGCCGCCAGACCTCCTCGCGCCTTGCGACCTTTGCCGAAGCCTTTTCCTCGATCGGCTGGGCCGCCACGGCAGCGCTGGCGCTGGCCATTCCTGTTGCCGCGCTTGTCAGCGGGGCGATCACGGCAGCGATCATGGCCGCGACCTGGAAGATCAGCCCAAAGCGGGAGTGACCGGCAAAGCGAGCCAATACCTCGTTGGATTTATCGCTATCCCGTTGAACCAAAAATGGATTTCAACGACTTGAATTAGTGGAAGCCACTCCGGCCGTCATCCATTCGTTGGATTCGCCGGGCTATCTTGCCGAACTCATACCGCGGTACCATGTGCCAGCGCGGGGGCTGAACAGATCAGGAGAGGAAGCGCGATGAGCGAAACCATCAATGTCCCGGCGGTCATGGTGGACGCCCACGCCGTGGCGCGCATCAAGTCCGAGATCGACATTTCCGACCGATCGCGGATCGTGACCTTCGGCGACCGCGCGCAGCGCTCCGTGGTGGAATTCGCCGACCGCATCCTCGCCCAGACCCAGAACCGCGAGCTTGGGACCACCGGCAAGCTGCTCTCCGACATCCTTGCCAAGGCGCGCGGGCTCGATCCCGCTTCCCTGAAGGACAGCGGGTTCTTCGCCCGCCTGTTCTCCTCGATGGAAGCGCGGCTGCGGCGTTTCTCCGAACAATTCGGGGCCGTCTCCTCGCAGATCGATCGCGTCTGCGTCGAGCTCGACCGCAACAAGGAGACCCTGCGCCGCGACATCGCCGTGCTCGACGAATTGCACGAGCAGACCAAGGCCTCGCTTGGCGATCTCGATTCGCATATCGGGGCCGGCAAGGCCTTCATCGAGGATTTCCGCCGCGGCAAGCTGGTCGAACTGGAGCAGGCCGCCAAGAAAGCCGGCGAAGGCAGCGATGCGCTGCTGGCCGCGCAGACCTATCAGGACGCGGCGCAGGCGCTCGACCGGCTCGAAAAGCGCGTGTTCTATTTGCAGCAGGCGCGCCAGATCGGCATTCAGCAACTGCCGCAGATCCGCATCGTGCAGTCCGGCGACGAGACCCTGATCGAGAATTTGCAGGCGACCACCGAGCTCACCATTCCGGTGTGGAAGCAGAAGATGATCCTGCTGCTCGGCCTTAGCCGGCAAAAGTCCGCGCTCGAATTGCAAAAGACCGTCACCGACGCCACCAACGAAATGATGAAGCAGGCGTCGGAGATGATGAAGACCCAGGCGATCGAGATCGAAAAACAGTCGCAGCGCGGCATTGTCGACATCCAGACGCTGGAAAAGACCAATGGCGACCTGATCGACACCATCTCGGGCGTGCTCAGCGTGCAGGAAGAAGGCCGCCGGAAGCGCGCCGAGATCGAGCAGCGAATGGCTGAACTGACCGACCAGCTCAAATCAGCGTTGTCCAAGTCGCCGACATGATCCCTGCCCTGCTGCGATGGCTCGCCGTCCCGGGGTTCGCGCTGGCGCTCGGCGCCTGTTCGGCGCCGCCCGGGCCGCAATTCACCATCCTCTCCGGCTCGGAGAACGACGTGCTCGAGCCGATGGTGCAGGATTTTTGCAAATCGCGCCGCGCCACCTGCACGGTGCGCTATCAGGGCTCGCTCGACATTGCGCTGTCGCTGAAGCCCGGCAATGACCCCGAGGCGGATGCGGTATGGCCCGCCGCCTCGATCTGGATCGACATGTTCGACACCGCGCGGCGGGTGAAGTCGGTGAAATCGATCGCGCAGATGCCTGTCATCCTCGGCGTGCGGCGCTCGAAGGCGCAAGCGCTCGGCTGGGTCGGCGCCAAGGTGAAGACCAAGGACATCCTCGCGGCGGTCGAGGGCGGCCGCCTGAGATTTTTGATGACATCGGCGACGCAATCGAATTCGGGGGCCGCCGCGTATCTTGCGATGCTCGCCGCCGGCATCGGCAAGCCTGACCTGATCGAATCGGGCGATCTCGACAGGGACGAGGTGCTCGCGACCGTGCGCGGGCTCTTGCGCGGCGTCGAGCGTTCTTCCGGCTCGAGCGGCTGGCTCGCCGATCTCTACCGCGACGGTGCGCGGGGCGGCACGCAGTACGATGCGATGTGGAACTACGAGGCGGTCATCAAGGAGACCAATGACAAGCTGATCGCCGACCGCAAGGAGCCGCTTTTCGCGATCTATCCGGAAGACGGCGTATCGGTCGGCGACTCGCCGCTCGGTTTTGTCGACCGCGGGCGTGGCAAGCCGGTCGAGGAGTTTTTCAACGACCTGCAAGCGTTCCTGCTGAAGAGCGAAACGCAGGCCAAAATTGCGGCGACCGGCCGGCGCGTCGAATTAGGCCGCGCCACGCCGTTGCCCGCAGATAAAGCGACCAATCTCGACCCGGGCCGCCCGCTCACCGTCGTTCGTCCGCCCGAACCTGCCGTGATTCAAAAGGCGCTCGGACTCTACCAGGAAGCGCTGCGCCGGCCGTCGCTGACCGCGCTCTGCATCGACGTCTCCGGCAGCATGCAGGGCAATGGCGAACGGCAGTTGCTCGATGCGATGCAGTTCCTGTTGACGCCGGCGCGCACCCGCGAAATGCTGGTGCAATGGTCGAAGGACGACCGCATCATCGTGCTGCCATTCAGCGAACGCGTGCAGTGGATCGAGAGCTCGGCCGGCGACGATGCCGCGCAGGCAGCGCTGCTGGCCAAGACGATGCAACTGCGCGCCAACGGCGGCACCGATTTCTACACCTGCGGTGCGCGGGCAATATCAGCGATGAAGCAATGGCTCGACGACGAACGGCATCTGCCCGCCATCGTCATCATGACCGACGGCAAGAGCCAGGGCATGATGTCGACATTCGAGCAGGCGTGGCAGAGCGACGGGCGTCGCGTGCCGGTGTTCGGCGTTACCTTCGGCGACAGCGCCGACCGTTCACAGCTCGACAATCTCGCCAAGCTGACCGGCGGCCGGGTGTTCGATGGAACAAAAAGCCTGACCCAGGCTTTCCGCGCGGTGCGGGGATACAATTAAGATGCTTTCCGCTCCGGCAGGCCTCAACTGGATCGTCGGCGGCGCCACCGCCGCCATCCTGCTGCCGCTACTGGTGGTCGGCGTCGGCATGCCGTTCTGGATGGCCGGCCTGATCAGCCTGGCGGCCGGCGGCGGGCTGCTGGTCACGCTGTCGCCGCGAAGGCTGTTCGAGGGGCTGGAGGCCAGCGGCGCCGCGCAGAGCAAGATCGAATTCGCGCGCGAGCTTTTGACCGACGCCGAGCCGCTGGCCGTCCGCCTCGAGGTCGCCGTCAGCTCGATCGCCACGCAAAAGATCGCCGAACGCGTGCGCCACATGGCGCGCATTTCGCGCGAGATCTTTGCCGGCGTCGAGGACGATCCGCTGCGGGTCGACCGCGTCCGGCGCTTCCTGACCTACTATTTGCCGCGCGCAGCCGATCTTGCCGAAGCCTACGCGCTCCTGGAAAAGGGCAGCGGCCGCGACGTCTCACGCATCGCGACGACGGGCGAACTGATCGAACGGCTTGACGCCGCATTCACCCATTATGCCGCCAATCTACAGGAAGCCGATCTCGGCAATCTCGACATCGAGCTGAAATTGTTGAAGAGCTCGCTGGACGAGGATCTCGGACCGTCCGCTCAGCGCGGCGGCACCCCGCCCGACAAGGGCAAGAGGAGCGCCTGATGGCCATTTCGCGCCGGGCCTTTGGAATTGGACTGCTGGCCGCAAGTGCCATGGGCACTGGTGGCTACGTTTACCTGCGCCAGCATCCGGAAATCGCAGGCCGGTTCGGCGAGCCGAAAAAGCTGTTCGGCTTCATCGGCGGCGAGAAGGAAGGATTTTTGAGCAATGCGCGCGTGCGCAGCGTGCTCGATCGGCGGTTCGGATTGATTCTCGATGCGAGGCGCGCCGGATCGGTCGAACTCGTTCGTGAGCGAACGCTGCTCGACCAGAAGCCGCAATTTTTGTGGCCGTCGTCCTCGGTGCTGGTCGAACTGGCGCGCAGTTCGGGCGTAAAAATTTCGCGCGACCAGGTGATCTTCAATTCGCCGATCGTGCTCTATTCCTGGGACCGTATCGCCGATGGCCTCGTCAAGGCCGGCTTTGCCGAGCCGGCCGGCGGGCCGCGCTACACGGTCGACCTCTTGAAGGTGCTCAAAGCGATCATCGCCGGCGAGACCTGGGAGGCGATGGGCGTTGCCGGACTGTTCGGCCGCGCCCGCATCGTCTCGACCGATCCCAACAAATCCAATTCGGGTTTCATGTTCGCCGGCCTCGTGGCCAGCCTGCTCAGCGGCGATGTGATCGCGCTGGATTCGCTCGGCAAGATCGACGGCGACGTCGCCACCGTGTTCCGCCGGATGGGCTACAAGCCGCCCTCCTCCGGCAAGCTGTTTGACGATTACGTCGCGGGCGGCGCCGGCGCGCAGCCACTGATCGTCGGCTACGAAAACCAGTTGATCGAATGGGTGTTGCAGGACGCCGAGCGCTGGAAACGGGTCGAGGCCAGCGCGCCGTCGAAACCCGTGATCCTCTATCCGCGCCCGACGGCGTTTTCCGCCCACCCGCTGATCAGCGTCGACCGCGCCGCCGATGACCTGATCGAGGCGCTCTTGAGCGAAAGCCTGCTGGAGCTCGCCTGGGAAGAACACGGATTCCGTGGGCCTCTCGGCACCATCGGCAAGGCGCGCAACGCGCTGTTGCAAACGCGCCTGATCGAGCGGATCGACGCCGTGCTGCCGATGCCCGACGCACCGGTGATGCTGTCGCTGCTCGACCGGCTGACGACGGCTTGAAATAAAGGCGTACCGCGGCGGCGTGTCACACATGGTTTGCCGTCATGACGGGTGCCGATTTCGGCGATAGAGTGATCCGTCAATCGTTGTCGCGGACGGGCCCGGTCATGAAAAAATTGTTCGCCGCTCTGGTCTTGCTGGGGTTACTGGCCAATGCGGCCCATGCGCAAACCCCGCTGCGCAGCGAATGCCTCGCGATGGCGAATGCCGCGCCGCCTGTCGTACCGGTCAGCCTTCGCCGCACGGCCGCCAAGGCAGAAGAGGTCGCAATCACCTATGCCGGCCATTCCACCTATTACATCGACACGCCCGGCGGGGTGCGGATCGCGACCGATTACAGCGGCGGCTACCATGCCGGCGGCCGCCTGCCCGACGTCGTGACCATGAACCGGGCACATTCGACGCATTACACATTATATCCCGACCCCAAGATTACCCATGTGCTGCATGGCTGGGGCGAGAACGGCCAGCCCGCGCTGATCAACATGCGCGTCGGCGATACCCATATCCGCAACGTCACGACCGACATCCGCCGCTATTACGGCGACGACTTCAGCGGCCCGATGATCAAGGACGGCAACTCGATCTTCATCTTCGAGGTCGCGGGCCTGTGCATCGGCCATCTCGGCCATTTGCATCACAAGCTCGACGACAGCCACTTTGCCATGATCGGCCGGCTCGACATCGTCATGGTACCGATCGACGGCAGCTACACCATGTCGCTCGACGGCGTCTCCGATATCACCAAGCGGCTGCGCGCCTCCGTGGTGCTGCCGATGCACCGCTTCATGACCCCGCTCGACGAATTCATGCGCAAGATCGGCGAGCAGTTCGAGATCGACCAGCGCAGCGAACGCACGCTGAAGATTTCGCGCGACACGCTGCCGGGCAAGCCGACGGTGATCATTCTGGACGGGGTGTGAGAAAAACTACTTCGCAATAGGCGCGCGACGGAGCGAAAACATGAGTGAGCCAGCGCAGCGGCTGATCGACACCAACGGCATCCGTCTCAACATTGCCGAACAAGGCGAAGGACCGGCGGTGCTGTTCTGCCACGGCTTTCCCGAATCCTGGTACTCTTGGCGCCATCAGATTGATGCGCTCGCCGCGGCGGGCTTCCACGCCGTGGCGCCCGACCTGCGCGGCTACGGCAAGAGCGACCGGCCGGAGGCGATCGGCCAATACACGATCTTCCATTTGGTCGGCGACCTCGTGGGGCTGCTCGACGCGCTCGAAGCTCCGACCGCAATCATCGTCGGCCACGACTGGGGTGCCAGCATCGCCTGGCAAGCGGCCCGCCTGCGCCCCGACCGGTTTCGCGCCGTCGCCTGCCTTAGCGTGCCATATCGGCCGCGCGGTCCCGCGCCTCCGACAAGCGTCATGCCGCGCACCGCCGATGCCCAGTTCTATCAATTGTATTTCCAGGAACCCGGCGTCGCCGAAGCCGAACTGGAACGGGATCCGCGGGTGAGCGTGCGCACCATGCTGTACGGCGCGTCCGGCGAAGGCGCTGCCGCATTTCGCGCGGTCGCGGCAAGTGGCGGCGCTGCACCAAACGTCGGGATGGTGCCGCGCGCCGGCGGGATGTTGCCGGCTGCGGGAACACCGGTGCCGCTGCCGCCGTGGCTCAGCGAAGCCGACATCGATTTCTATGCAGGCGAGTTCCGGCGTAGCGGCTTTCGCGGCCCGCTCAACTACTATCGCAACGTCGACCGCAACTGGGAGCTGCTCGCGGCTTTTGCGGACCTGAAGCTGACTGTACCGGCGCTTTACGTCGCCGGTGATCACGACATGGTGCTCGCCGCCCCCGGCACCGCCGAGCATCTCAAAAACCTCAAGCAGTTCGTCCCCGGCCTGCGCAAGGTCCAGATGCTGCCCGGCTGCGGCCACTGGACCCAACAGGAGCGCCCCGCGGAGGTCAATGCCGCGATCATCGATTTCGCGCAGAACCTGCCAAGCTAGCGGACAACCGGGTGTGCATTCTCGACAACCGGGACCAGGGAGTGAACGATTGATGGCCAGCACCGCGCCCGCCTCGAAGAGCGGGCTCTATGCCGATCCGCGCGAGGACTGGCTTGCGCAGCACACTGAAGAGATCATCGATCCCGCCCGCCCGATTGTCGATCCGCATCACCATCTCTGGGACCGCGGCGGCCTGCGCTACATGCTCGAGGACATGGTGGACGATATTGCTTCCGGCCATAACATCATCGCGACCGTCTATGTCGATTGCCGTTCGATGTATCGCAAGGACGGGCCGGAAGCGTTTCGCCCCGTGGGCGAGGTCGAGTTCGCCAATGGCGTCGCCGCGATGAGCGCGAGCGGCGGCTACGGTCCGGCGCAGATCAACGCCGGCATCGTCAGCCACGTCAACCTGCTGCTCGGCGCGGACGCAAAGCCGGTGCTGGAAGCCGAGATCGCCGCCGGCCATGGTCGCTTCCGCGGCATCAGGCATTCCTCGGCATGGGACGCCGAGCCTGAGGTCGCTGGCATGTATGCGACACGACCGAAAGGCCTGCTGCTCGATCCCACTTTCCGCAAGGGATTTGCCTGCCTCGCACCGCTGAACCTTTCCTTTGATGCCTGGCTATTCCACCCGCAAATCGGCGAACTCGCCGACCTTGCCCGTGCCTTTCCCGACACCAGAATCGTGCTCGACCATTGCGGCGGGCCGGTTGGTCGCGGTCGCTTTGCCGGCAAGCGCGAGGAGACGTTTGCGGTGTGGAAGGCCTCGATCCGGGACATCGCCAGATGCGAGAACGTCGTGGTCAAGCTTGGCGGGCTTGCGATGTGCCTGCTAGGCTATGACTTCCACTTGCGGCCAAGGCCGCCGTCATCCGAAGAATGCGCCGCAGCGTGGCGGCCCTATATCGAAACCTGCATCGAGGCGTTTGGGCCAAACCGCGCGATGTTCGAAAGCAATTTTCCGCCCGACAAGGGCCAGTGCAGCTACCAGGTGATCTTCAACGCGTTCAAGCGCATCGCCGCGCAGTACAGCGAAGCCGAGCAGGCGGCGCTGTTCTCGAGGACGGCGACGGACGTCTATCGGCTGCAACTTGTCTAGCAAAGTGGCGCAGTTCTACTGCGCCACCATCTTGCACTTCGAGGTCGAGAGCGGCTGAAAAGCCTCATCCGCCGGGATCGTCTCCTTTACATTATAATAGTCCCACTTCTGCTTGACGTCGCCGGGCGCCTTGACCTGCACCAGGTACATGTCGTGCACCATGCGGCCGTCGGCGCGCACCTTGCCGTTGCGCGCGAACATGTCGTTGATCGGCGTCGACTTGAGATGCTTGATCACGGTGGCCGCTTCGTCGGTCTTCACCGCTTGCACGGCTTTCAGATAATTCGTGATGGCCGAGTAGGCGCCGGCCTGCACGAAATTCGGCATCTTGCCGTACTTGTCGAAGAAGCGCTTGCTCCAGGCGCGCGAGAGATCGTCGAGGTCCCAATAGAACGGCTCGACCAGGAACATGCCCTGCGTCGCCGCCGCACCGAGCGCGTTGACTTCCGTGATGGTACCGACCAGCGGCACGATGGTCTGGCCGGGCGTGATGTTGAAATCCTTCGCGGCCTTGATGGAGTTGAGCAGGTCTGCGCCGGCATTGGCAAAGCCGATCACCTTGGCCTTCGAGCCCTGCGCCTGTAGCAGGAAGGAAGACAGATCCGTCGTGCTGATCGGGTGATAGACCGTGCCGACGATCTTGCCGCCCGAGCGTGTCACCGCGTCGGAGGCTTCCGCCACCAGCGACTTGCCGAGCGCATAATCGACGGCGACGAAATACCAGGTGTCGAGGCCCATCGACTTGACGATGCGCGACTGGCCGTTGGCAAAGGAATAGGTATCCCAGGTATAGCTGATCGTGTAGGGCGAGCATTGCTCGTTGGTCAGGCGAGTCGAGCCCGAGCCGGTGACGATCAGCATCTTGCTCTTCGACTCGGCAACACTGGAGACGGCGAGCGCGACGCCGGAATTGATCACGTCGGTGATGAGATCGACGCCGCCGGTATCGTACCACTGGCGCGCAATGCCGGTGGCGATGTCGGGCTTGTTCTGGTGGTCGGCCGACACCAGTTCGACCTTGAACGGCGGCTTTTCCTTCTCGACAAAATCGTCGATCGCCATCTGCGCGGCGGTGACCGCGCCGGTACCGGCGAGATCGGAGAATACGCCGGCCATGTCGGTGAGCACGCCGATCTTCACGGTGTTGTCGGAAACACCCTCCGCACTGGCCGCGCTCGCCGCTACGACGGCCACGGCGACCATTGCTGCACGCAAAACTGCTTTTCTCATGGCGTCCTCCATCGTTCGCGCGACCTGCGTTGCGCGTTGTTGTTCTGTTGTTGCTGCAAACTATTCTGCGGCCTGTGGCCTCGTATCGTTGCGGCGAAGCTTGCGCTGCGCCCAGGCGGAGACTTCCTCCATGGTGCTTTTGGTTTCCGGCAGGAACGGAAAGATCGGGTAGACGTGCACGGAGTCCTCGACGACCCGCAGCGTGACGTCGACGCCGGCCGCCTCCGCGCGCTCGGCAAGGCGCGTGGTGTCGCTCAGGAGCATCTCGCCCTGGCTCGCCGTGACGAACAGCGGCGGCAAGCCGGTGAGATCGCCGAATAGCGGCGATACCAGCGGATCGGTCGGCTCGTGGCCCTGGAAATAGGACGCGCCCATGAAGGTCAGGAGATCGCCGTTGGCGGCGGGATCGTCGCCGTTGAAGGCCTTGATGGTCGGCCCCGACAGCGTGAGATCCGCGAATGGCGCCGCTGCGAAGATCGCCGCCGGTAGCGGCTCGCCGGCATTGCGCAGGGCCAGTACCAGCGCGACGGCAAGCCCGCCGCCGGACGATTCGCCGGAAACGAGGATCGAGCTTGCGGGAATGCCGCGCGCCAGCAATGCGCGGTAGGCCATCACGGCATCGTCGATGGCCGCCGGATATGGATGCTCCGGCGCGAGGCGATAGTCGACGGTGTAGCAAGTGCCGTCGACGGCGGCCGCAAGCCGGCTGGCATATTCCAGCGAACCTTTTGCCGAGCCGATCAGATAACCGCCGCCATGGAAATGCAGCACGACATTGCCTCGCGGCGCATCCGGCGCCGACACGCGCCATGCCTTGACGTCGCCGAGTTCGTCCTCGACCGCGCTCACGCCGGCCGGCAGCGGGAAGTTGGTGGTGAGGAAGCGGTCATAGGCTTCGCGCAACCCATCGTGGCCACGCGCGACGTCCTCGGGGCGGAATGCGTATTTCCAGAGTTCGAAGGCGCGCTGTCCTTCCGGACGCTGCAGCCGCTTGCCTTCGCGCAGGCCGATGACGTTGAGCACCTCGCCAGGCGGCCCCTCGACCGCCTTGACGACATCATACGACCACGCCAGGCCCCAGCTCGTTTCGGCCAGCGGATCGATCCGCGCCATGCCTTTCCAGCGGCCGTTGCGGTCGCGCACGCGCTGCTGCTCGGACTCGTGCATCAACTTCACCGCGGCGCGGGCCCCCGCCTGGATGCGCGTCGTGCGCGGCAAACGGCGCTGCTGATATTCCAGCAGTGCGCCGGGAATATCGTCCTTCCGCCGCGCCAGCACGCGCGCAAAGGTCCAGGCGTCCTCGATGCTCTGGCCGGCGCCGGCGGCGAGGAACGGCACCATCGGATGCGCGGCATCGCCAAGCAGGGTGATGCGGCGGTCCGTCCAGTTGTCGATGGGGTCGCGATAGAACATGCCGGTGATGAACACGCTCGGGCACTGCTCCAGCATCTTGCGGGCGCGCGGCTCGGCGTCGTCGAACGAGCGCAGCATCTCGGAAATGTCGCCGCTGTCGTCCCAGGATTCGCGCTGCACCTCGTTCGCGGGCACCGAGGCGAGGATGCTGTAGAGCTTTCTTGGCCGCACCCAATAAGTGATCAGCGTGCGGCCTGGACCGAACCAGTAATTGCCGCATTCCGGCAGGTTGAGACCCTCGAGCTTCTCGGCCGATATCAGCGAGCGCCACATCAGGATGTTGGCGAAATGCTTTTCTTCCTCACCGCGCAGATGCTTGCGCACGACGGAATGGATGCCGTCGCAGCCGACCAGCACGTCGCCGCGGATTTTCTCGCCGGTCTGTAGCGTCACCTCGACGCCATCGTCGTCCTGTGACACGGCGACGCAGCGCGCATTGAGCTTCTTCGATTCCGGCGGGACGGCATCGAACAGCATCTGGATCAGATCGGCGCGATGGACGTTGTACATCGGCGCGCCGTAGCGGGCTGCGGCTTCATCGCCGAGCGGCGCCCGGTAGAGCATGCGCCCGGTGCGCAAATCCCTGTAATCATAGGATTGCGGCTTGGTGCCGAACGCGCGCATGGCGGCCTCGAGGCCGAGTTCGCGCAACACAATGGCTGCGTTGGCGGCAATCTGGATGCCGGCGCCGATCTCGTTCAGCACCGGCGCCTGTTCGAGCACCAGTGCGTCGATGCCTTGATGACGTAACGCAATCGCAGTAGTTAGACCACCAATACCGCCGCCTGCGACGAGCACTCGCATGAGACGTCTCCACCCCGTTTTGGTAATTAAGCGATTTCGCTTAAAATAGATCAAGGCCGATATCCATGTCAACCAGGACGCGGGAAAGCTCCCGTGCGGCGTCGGAAGACACCAAGAGCCAGCTCAAGGCGGCGGCGCAGATGCTGTTCGCCCGACACGGCGTCGATGCGGTGACCGTGCAACAGATCGTCTCTGCGGCCGGACAGCGCAACAACGCCGCGTTGCATTATCATTTCGGCTCCAAGGAAGAGCTGATCCGGCAGCTCGTGGTCGACGGAGCGGCCGTGCTCGACGAGCGGCGGCGCGGCATGCTGGCGGAGATCGAGGCGCGCGGCGGCCCGGCTTCGATCCGCGAGATCCTCAACGTGCTGGTCATGCCGGTGATCGAGCTTGCCGACGACGAGCGCTGGCGCGGCTATATCCGCTTCACCTCGATCCTACAGGCGTCCGATCGGAAAACCCTGCGCGCGGCGCTGAACAACCGCTGGAACAACGGCTATGTCGCCTGCTTCGACTACCTGAAAAAAATGCTGCCGCTGCCGCCGAAGCTGCTCGAGCAGCGGCTGACGCTATTCTCGATCTACGCCAACGCCGTGCTGTCGGCGCACGAAGCGGCGCTGGAAAGCAAGAGCCGTAGCGACCGGCTGTGGGACCAGAGTTTTACGATCGACAACATGCTCGACACGATGGAAGCGATGATCACTTCCCCGCCGTCGGCGCCGACGCTGGACAAGCTGCGTTCCAGAACCTGATGCGAGGCCGCGTCGGCGCCTGGCCGCGAGATGAGCAACACCGCACCAGCTCGGTCTCGCGGCATCCGCGGTTACCGGCCGTCAGTTCTTCGACCTACCGATCGCCATGTCCGTATCGATGGCGTTGACCGTTACGTGGACGGCTGAGTCAGACTTCGAATCCCGGTCCGCCAGCAGGAAAACCGTGATCCGCGCTTCCGTCGCGTTGCCGGGCTTGTATTTGAGCTGCTGGACAAAGGACGAATCCGAATCGGCCGGGAAATCGGTGACGCTGGTCTGATTGTTGACACTGAACACCAGATGCGCGCTCGCCTCCTTTTCCGAGAAGGCAAAGCCGGACACCGAGAACGGAATTTCCCACTCCGGATCGGCGCCGGAGAGCGGAATGGAAAACGAGAACACGCGTGTCGCGACCGCAGCGGCCGACTTGCCTTCGATGACCGCTTCCAGGCCGCTGAAGGTGGCCGTGAACGCTTTCCTGTCCGGACTGACGGCGAGGTCGAAGCCGACTCCGCTATTGAATGTAGCCGCTTGGCCGAACGCTGCATCCTGCATCACGTCTGCTTGCATCATGTCTAGCTCCTGCATGGCAACCTGAAATTGCTTTTGCAGTTTGACACGACAACTACTGCGAGCTTGTGAAAAGCCACACACTCGACGCGAATATTCGGGAACGGACCATCAACAATATCCTGGGCAACCGATTAGGCATCGGAGGGATCGCAATAGGTCCGGTCCTCTCGCCATTTTACGAAGCCCCTGCCGGTCCGTTGCGTGAACGCGTCGCCGCTATCGGGCGAACAGTTCCGCGGTCGGCTTGCCGCAGAACGGGCAATAGCGCACGGTGTTTTCCTCTTCCTCGTCGCCGCCATCGAGCAAAGGCGTGTGCGCGACCAGCAGCTTGAGCTCGCCGTCCTCGACGAAGAAGTGGCGGCCGGTCTCGAACGACAGCGCGGCCGCCAGATCCTCGCAGCAAGGCTCGATCGGAGCTTCGCCCGACGACACGGCGCTATGCCCACTCGCCCTTGCGGAATACCGGCACCGTTCTGCCATCGGCATGAACGCCGTCGATATCGGTTTCCGCCGAGCCGATCATCCAGTCGATGTGGATCAGGCTCTGGTTACCGCCCTGCTCCGCGATCTGCTGCGGCGTCAGCTTGTCGCCTCCGACAAAACATTTCGAATAGCACTGGCCGAGCGCAATGTGCGAGGCGGCGTTCTCGTCGAACAGCGTGTTGAAGAACAGCAGCCCCGACTTGGAGATCGGCGAGGAATGCGGCACCAGCGCCACTTCCCCGAGCCGGCGCGCGCCCTCGTCGGTGTCGAGCACCTTCTTCAGCACCTCCTCGCCGCGCGAGGCTTTTGCATCGACGATACGGCCTTCCTCGAACCTGACGGAAATGTTGTCGATCAGGGTACCCTGATAGGACAGCGGTTTGGAACTCACGACATGGCCGCTGACGCGCCGGCAATGCGGCGTGGTGAAGACTTCTTCGGTCGGGATGTTGGCGTTGCAGGTGATGCCGTTCTTGGCGGTGGAGGCGCCGCCTTCCCATTCATGGCCGTCGGCAAGGCCAATGGTCAGGTCCATGCCGGGGCCGGAATATTTCAGCGCATGGAAGCGCTGGCCGTTCAGCCACTCGGTGCGCTCGCGCAGCTTCGCATTGTGCGCTTCCCAGTTCGCCACGGCACCGTCCTTGTCGACGCGTGAGGCGGAGAAGATCGCATCGGCAAGCTTTGCCACCGCGACGTCTTCAGCATCATCCGGAAATACCTGCTTCGCCCAGGAGGCGCTGGGATAGGCGATGATGTTCCAGTTGGTGTCGAAATTGACGATCTTTTCCAGCGCCGGCTGATAGGCCATCGAATTGGCCTTGCTGGCGCGAGCGACCTTGGCCGGATCCTCACCCGACAGCAGCATCGGATTGTCACCGACCACCGCCAGCCGCGCGGTGTTTTGCGAAAACGCCTTGGCCATGCCCTCATAGAGCCAGCCCGCGGCGCGATCGAAGCTGAGGTCATGCCCGAACCGATAGCGGGCCAGCGTCAGTTCCTCGTCGGAGAAGAATGTCGTCACCAGCCCGGCGCCGGCCTTGTAGGCATGTTCGGTGATCCGGCGCACCAGCGGAAGCGATGCCATCGGCGCCGTCAGCAGCAGATCCTGCCCCGCCTGTAGCTGTAGGCCCACCTTGATGGCGACTTCGGCGAGCCGGTCGAGCTTGATGGGGTCGATGGCGGCGGAAAGATTACGTTGATGCGCGGTCATGGCGGGCCTCAAATCGATTGTCGTTCAGAGATAAGCCATGCGGCTGGTTCCTTCAACGCTTCACTAAAGCGGGCGCCGGATAAGCGAGCAGAAAGATGGACGCCACCCGCTCGGCCTGCAACGCAATTTGCCCGGCGCCCGGCCGCTTGGCGGTGTTGAGCAGCAGGCCGAGCATCTTGCTGCCCCATAACAGGCCGAAGAAATGCTCGGCAATCTCGACCGGCTCGCCGTCGAGCAGACATGCACCGACGGCGCGGCGCATGATCTCACGCAGCGCCGCGCGGCTTGTCGCGATCGCGACATCGTTGAGTGTTTGCGCCACCTCCGGCGCGCGAACGGCCTCCGATATCGCCAGACGAAAGACGGCGACGACCGCGGGATCGCTGACCTCCCGCAACAACTGCGTGCCGAACGCAACCAGCGTTCGCTCCAGCGTGGCGCGATCGGTGATTTCGGGGAGATCGACCGGCAGCTTGAGCCGGTCCGCCCGCTCCCTGATGCAGGCGACCAGCATGTCCTGCTTGCTGCCGAACTCCGCATAGAGTTCGCGCTTGGAGGCGCGGGCACGCGTGGCGATTTCGAGCGTCGAGGTCTCGGCAAAGCCGCGCTCGGTGAAGGCCGAGAACGCCGCTTCCATGATTCGCGCCCGGACAGGGTTTTGTCCGCCGGCGTCCGGAACCGGCCTTGCTGACTTTTTCGTGACCATCGCAATCCCTTGACTTGGTACCAATCAGTACCATACTCCAGCAAATGTGGTACTTACTGGTACCATATTCCACAGCAACCCGGGAGTTCCCGCCATGACAAGACCCGTACTAGTGACCTCCGCGGCCGGCGGCCGGCAAGGCAAGACCGGCCGGCACGTCTCCGAAATGCTGCTCAAGCGTGGCGTCCCCGTGCGCGCCTTCGTGCGCACGATCGACGACCGCGCCAACCATCTGCGCACACTGGGCGCGGAGATTTTCGAGGGCGATTTCCTCGACATCGGCTCCGTACAGCGCGCCGCCCGGGGTACAAGCGCGATCTACTTCGCCTATCCCGTGCAGGACGGGCTGATGGACGCGACTGCGGCGATGGCGGTTGCCGCCCGGGAAGCCGGCGTGTCGCGGCTGGTCAATCTCGTGATGCTGCAATCCTCGCCCGATGCGCCGACGCCGCGGATGCGGCAGAACTATCTGTCGGAGCAGGTGTTCGAGTGGGCCAATATCGGCGCCGTGCATCTGCGCGCCACCGTCTTCTACGAGAACCTCGGCGCCATGGCGCGCCAGAGCCTGCCGGCGCAGGGCGCGGTGCGGCTGCCCTGGGGCGGCGAGGACACAGTGCTGCCAATGGTCTCGGCCGAAGACGTCGCCCGCGTCGCCGCTGGCCTGCTGACGAGCCCGAAGCTTGCCCCCGGCACCGCCTATCCCCTGATCGGGGCCACTATTTCGCTGAAGGAGATCATTGCTACTTTCGGCCGCGTGCTGGCCAAGGACATCCGCTACGAGGAAATTTCGGACGAGGAGTGGAAGGCCCAGGCCGCTTCGCGCGGCTACAACGAGCATGCGATTGCCCATCTTTCCTCGCTGTGGAAAGCGCTGCGCTCGGCGGCGATCGATCCGAGCGACGCCCGATACAGGGTGAGCGAGACAATCGAGACCATCGGCGGCGCCAGGCCGAAATCGTTCGAAGCCTTCGTGCGCGAGGGCCAGAGCGAATTGCTGGCGAAGGCGAGCTAGCAGGTGAAGCTTCATCGTTTCGTGGCCGCGAGCACCCGATCCACCATCTGCGGCGCAAGGCCCAGATAGTTCCCGGGCGCCGTCAGCCGCTCGATCGTTGTGCGGTCGATCCGCTCGGCCACCCGCGGATCGGCCGACAGCGCATCGGCCAGCGTCATGCCCTTGTCGTTGGCGAGGCGACAGGCGTCATAGACGACGTCATGTGCCTCCTGACGGCCGATCTGCGGTGCGAGCCCCATCATGACGGCTTCGGCAACGATCAGGCCGCGGCTGATGTCGAGGTTGTCGGCCATCTTCTTCTCGTCCACGATCAAGCCGCCGAGCGCGAATTTTGCCTGGTGCAAGGCGCCGGCCGTCAGCACAAAGCTTTCCGGGATCGCCATCCATTCGGCGTGCCAGGGACCGGTGGCGCGCTCAAAATCCTGCACCATGGCGTCCATCATCAGTCCCGCATGCTGGCGTACGCCCTTGGCGGCCGCGAGCATCAGTTCGGACGAGATCGGGTTGCGCTTTTGCGGCATGGTCGAGGACGCGCCGCGGCCTTTCACGAACGGTTCATAGACTTCGGCGAATTCGGTCGAAGCCATGATCATGATGTCGAGCGCGATCTTGCCGAGCGAGCCGGTGACCAGCGCCAGGAAATTGATCGCTTCGGCAAAGCCATCGCGCGCGACGTGCCAGGTAGCGACGGGAACGCCGAGGCCGAGTTCTTCGCAAAGCGCCTGCTGCACCTCAAGACCTTTGTCGCCGAGCGAGGCCAGCGTGCCGGCCGCACCGGCGAACTGCCCGACCAGCACGCGCGGCTTCAATTGCGCCAGCCGTTCGGCGTGACGGTCGAACATCGCAAGCCAGATCGCGGTCTTGTAGCCGAACGTCACCGGCAGCGCCTGCTGGAGGTGGGTGCGGCCCGCCATCGGCGTGTCGCGATGGCGCTTTGACAGGTTTGCAAGGATGCCGCGCAACTCGGCGATGTCGGCTTCGATGATATCAAGGCCGGCGCGGATCTGTAGCACCACTGCGGTATCCATGATGTCCTGGGTGGTGGCGCCCCAGTGCACGTAGCGGCCGGCCTCGCCACACTGCTTTACCATCTGGTGCACCAGCGGCAGGATCGGATAGCCGACGACGTCCGTTTCCTGCCGTAACAGATCGAAATCGAGCGCCGCTACGTCAGTGCGCTTTGCGATCTCCTCTGCGGCTTCCACCGGTATCACACCACAGCGCGCCTCGGCCTTTGCCAGCGCGACCTCGACCTCGGCATAGTGCGAGACGAGCGCGAGATCGGAAAATACCTCGCGCATCGCAGGCGTACCGAAGGCATCGCGAAACAGGATGGAATCGAGGACGGTGGTGGACGTCGGAAAGGCGGGCATGGACGCTCGTTTGTTGAGGGAATGTCGCTTTGCCGGATAATATTGAAGGCAGGCAGTCTGCAGTATATCCTTTTCGCGCGCAGTTGGATCAGATCGCGCATCCCTTCGGGCAAGAGTTCATGCGTGGCCATCCTCTGACGCAGATTCCGGCGGCTATTCTGCCCCAGCCGCTTCGGGGCATGACGTTCGCCATGCTGGCTGCGGTCTGCCTTTGCGACCCCGCGCTGGCGGAAGAGGATGACGACGAGGGGGCCAGCGCCGCGCCGGCGATCCCGAACCTCTATCTCGACCTGCGAACGAATTTCGGCGCGGTGCCCGCCGGTTCGCTATCACTCGGCTTCGGCAATACCGCGCTGTTCACGACGCTCCAGACGCTCCAGCAGATCAGGCCGGACAACAACATGCTTCCGGCGCTGCCGCGCGGCGTGTCCTTGCCGGCCAGCCAGTCGATCTTCATCGATTTTCCGTTTTCCATCGATGTCAGCGACCGCATCTCGCTCTACGGCGGCCCGACCGCGAGCACCTCGCGCACCGATTTTTCCGACTGGTCGCAACTGACGGTCACGAGCTGGAATGTCGGTGTCCAGGCCGATCTCTACCAGCAGAACGGCGGGATGTTTCCAACCGTTACGTTGCAGACCACCGTCACCCGCGCGGTCCCGGATGGACCGCTCGCGACGATCTCGCTCAACAATGTCGTCGAGTTCAACTACGCGCTCAACGAGGACGAGACACGCGGATGGCTGGCCGGCTTCCAGCACACCAAGGTCGATATCGAGTCGCCGCTGGCGCGGATCGGCTCGAACCTGCTCGGCTATGTCGGCGGCTATTATCAGTGGGACAACAACTGGAAATTCACCGGCCGCATCGGCATGCAGTCGTTCGGCGGGGCGAGCCTGCTGCGCCAGACGCCGATCGAGGCGTTCACCCAGCCGATCGTGCGCCTCGACCTCGACAGGATGGACGACAACGACAACCGCCTGTTCGGCATCACCGCGCAGATCGCGTGGGTGCCGAAGCCAGCCTATCAGTTGACGGTACGCACGCCGCTCTATGCGGTGAGGAATTAACGGCGCAAGACGCGCGGCATTTGCCGCGCGCCGCAACGGCGCTTTTTATTTGAGCATGATCTCCGCGCAAACGCTTCGCGTTTGTCGCAGGGAAAACCGGTTTCCACTTTTCCGGATCATGCTCTAGTGCTTCGATTCGAGCACGATCATCACGCCGGTGGATTGAGGCTCGTGTGGCCTCAGGCTCGTGAGTGTCGCATCGCTCCAATCGGCCAGGCTGATCACCTCTCCAGTCTGACCATCGGCCTGCGTCTCATCCGGCTCCAGCACCTTGAGGCCGCCGCCGTCGAGAAAGAAGGTGTGATCGCCGAACAGGCTGCTCAACTGCGTGACCGCCGGATGATCGTCCGGAAGCACCTGGGCATCGAACTGGGTCAGGGTTTGTTTCACTTGTGTCTCATTCAGACGCATGTCCTGCTCCTTCGCTTACGTCCATAGGCACGGAATGAATCCCGCGAGGAAACGTTCCGATGCGTTACGGCAGATTCCTCATATCCTTGCGACAACGGGCCGTTCGTGGCGCAAGCGTGGCTTTCTCTTGTTGGCGGTGCTGCGGCGGAACCCGCGGGAACAGCGCACGCTCCGTCAGGCGGCGATATGCCGCTCGATTTCGGCAATCGGATGCGAGGTCATTTCCTTGGGGATCTCGGCGACGATGCGATCGGTCACCTTGGAGTGAAAGGCCTTGCGCAGACTGCCGAGCACTTTGGGCGGAGCGACGACGATGAGTTCCTCGAAGCGGTTGTCATGGGCATAACGATAAAGCGCCTCGGCAAGCTGGTCGGCAAAGCGCTCCTTTTCGAGGTGATGCCAGTCGGCTTCTTCCATGGCGCTGCGGGCAACGCCGACGCTTGCAACCGAACGGCCCGGGCGATCGGTACCCTGTTCGCGCGTCGGCGGATTTTCCCGCTCAAGCACTTGCTCGACGACGAGCTGAACGCGGCCCGCATCGCCCTTGTTGCGCAGGAACAGCGCCTTTTGACCATCGCCGACAAGGACGAGGCTGTCGTGGTGAACGAAAACCGGTGCTTCCCTGGCCATTCCGCCTCCTGTTTGGGTCAGCAGGGTTAAACCTCGAAACGCGGGAATCGTTGCGAGCGAACGGGTGCGGTGCACAGGCGCAGGCCTCGTCGTGCTTTTTGGGGAAAATGTTACTTTGCCGAAATACATCTGAAACGTGCAGAGCCAGTATTCCCACCCCACCTGGAGGCCCCGCATGTCCGACCCCCAACGTCGCGAATTTCTGGTTGCCGCCGCAGGCATTGCCTCGCTGGCGACGCTGAGTGGAACGCAGCCCGCTGCGGCCGGCGATCCGAGCTTCATGAACAACGTTCCCGATCCCGTAGCGGCGGGCAAGGAACTGCCGACCTTCAAGTTCGCGCTCGAGAAGTCCGAAGGCAAGGTGATCGGCAACAGCTTCGGCAAGGAGGCCACCGTCACGCAACTGCCGATCTCCAAGGGGATTGCCGGCGTCTCCATGAAGCTGGAGCCGGGCGCGATGCGCGAATTGCACTGGCACGCCACCGCAGCCGAGTGGGCCTTCGTGCTCGAAGGACGCGTCCGCACCACGGTGTTCGATCCCGCAGGCTATGCCGAGACCAACGATTTCGAGCCGGGCGATGTCTGGTACTTTCCGCGCGGCCATGGCCACATGCTCGAGTGCCTCGATAACAAGCCCTGTCATTTCATCCTGATCTTCGACAACGGCTATTTTTCCGAGTTCGGCACATTCAGCATCACCGACTGGGTGGGACATGCGCCAAAGCCGCTGCTCGCGAAGACCTTTGGTTTGCCGGAATCGGCGTTCGACAGTTTTCCGAAGGACGAGGTGTATTTTGCCCGCGGCAAGATTCCGCCCACCGAGCCCTCGGTGCCGCTGGAGGGATGGAAGCTGCCGCCGGAGACACACCGCTACCGCCTGCTGGCGCAGCCGCCGCACGGCACCTTTCAGGGCGGGCGCGAATGGCGCGTCGATTCCACCCGGTTTCCGATCTCGAAGACAGTCACCGGCGTGATACTCGATCTCGATCCCGGCGGCGTGCGAACGCTGCACTGGCATCCGAACGCCAACGAGTGGCAATACGTCATCGACGGCGATGTCAGCGTAACCCTGTTCGGCTCGCACGGGCGCTTCCGGACCGAGCAGCTCTCGAAGGGCGATGTCGGTTACATCCCGCAAGGATACGGCCACTCGATCGAGAACATCGGCAACCGGCCGTCGCGCATGCTGATCGGATTCAACACCGGTGTCTATCAAACCATCGACCTGTCGAATTGGATCGCTGCCAACCCGCTCGACGTGCTCGCCACCAATTTCAGCCAGCCGCCCGAACTGTTCGAAAAGTTTCCGCATCGCGACGTATTCATCGCGGCCAAGGACGGGCCGGGCAAATAGGTTACCGATTTTTGTTGTCGTCGACGGCCACCCGCTGCAAGCTGGACCTGAAAAATGGACCAACCGGCGGGCCCGCTTGCAATGCAGATACTTGACCAACTCGGTTCCGGCGA
Organism: Bradyrhizobium lablabi; assembly: GCF_018129385.1. Taxonomy (GTDB): domain Bacteria; phylum Pseudomonadota; class Alphaproteobacteria; order Rhizobiales; family Xanthobacteraceae; genus Bradyrhizobium; species Bradyrhizobium lablabi_C. Next base: position 3,321 of record NZ_JAFCLN010000034.1, on the reverse strand, counting down.
AGGAATGCCGATCGAAGCGATCCACGCCGCAACCGCCGATCGCGCAAATGTAACGCCACTGCTGCTGGACGCCATCGACCGGTACGACCCGAAGAACGAGCAGGAGGACAACGCACTCTTCATTGCCTTTCACCTGCTTGGCCAGTGGCGGGAGAAGTCTGCCTATCGCGTGCTGGCCCGCTTCTTGCGTCGGCCTGACATCGAGACGGTCCTTGGCGATGCTACGACCGTCACATGTCACAAGGTGATGGCCAATGTTTTCGACGGCGATCCACAGCCAATCTATGACATTATTCACGACAGCGAAGCCGACGAGTTCGTTCGCAGTCGCATGTTCGACGCACTCGTCATGCTCGTTTTTCAGGGCGAGCTCGATCGAGCGGAAGTTGCACAATTCGTGCGGTCGGCGTTCGCGGACCTCCAGCCACAGGGCCCGTCCGTGGTGTGGGACGGCTGGCAGGGTGCGGTCGCCCTGCTTGCTTTGGCCGAGATGGAACCGCTTGTACGGCAGGTATTTCAGCGCGGTTTCATTGATACGACACTCGTGCCCTTCAAGGACTTTGAAGGCGACCTGAAACGGGCGTGCGCCGGCCGCCCGGTGGAAGCATGGCGACGCAACGAATTCCAGCCGTTCGGTGACGTCGTCGCGGAGCTGTCGCACTGGGATGGCTTCCAGCCGAAAAAACAGCGAACGGCGGACCATCAGCCGCTTCCTGCCTGGCCGGACACGCCGGTAAGAAATCCGTTCCGCGATGTCGGTCGCAACGATCCCTGTCCTTGCGGCAGCGGCAAGAAATTCAAGAAGTGCTGTCTCGGCAAGCCACCGGCGGAGCTTCAGCCGGTGATGGCGTCCGACGATCCCTTTGACGCAGAGGATTTGGAAGCATTCGAGGACGCCGGATTGATCGGGGAATACGATCCGTTCGTCGAACCCGACGCGGATGAGTGGCTCGCGGCCGACGAGCAATCGCGTATCGATGCGACGTTGGACTATCACCGGCGCGAAGGTTTCAAGGTTGAACGTCTGGAAGCGCATGCGATTATTCATGTCGTGGTTGAAACCCAGATCGCGCTGGGCGATGAATTGCCCGTCCGCCGCACGTTGCAACGGCTGATGGCTGAAGGGCTCGATCGGCACGATGCGCTCCATGCTATCGGCGCGGTCCTCGCCGGACATCTCAATGAATTGCTGCGGAAGGCCGACTTAGGAGATGGAAAGGCTGATGCCGACTCCAATGACGCGTATTTTTCCGAACTGGAACGGCTGACGGCGAAAAGCTGGCGGCAATCCGGTTGATTGGCATTCGTTCTCAAATCACGACAAATCCATGCGTGCCGTCGCGGCGGAGCTGTTCGACGAGACCAAACTCCCAGTCCAGATAAGCCTGCATCTTCTCAGGCGACACGTCAGTGCCCTCGTAGGGGCGGCGGTAGCGATGGGACGGGTCGGGCTTTGGCAAAACCATCGGCGGTCCCGCTTCGAGCGGGCCGTCATAGCCGCCGTCGAGCACATAGGTTTCAAAACCCATCTGGGCGAGCCAGGACGCCGTCATGTCGGCGCGGACGCCCATGTTGTCCGACAGCAGGATGCGCGCGCCGCGCACCGGCGCTGCCATGTCGATCTCCTGCACGAGCTGCCCACCGGCGTAATGGCGAAAGCCCTTGAGATGGCCCGCGGCATATTCCTCCGCATCGCGGACGTCGAAGCGGTAGAGCGTACGGTTGGCTTGCGCCTCCAGCACTCTTGCCTCTTCGACGCCGAGACGACGCACGCCGGCGCGATAGGCGACGTCGCGGGCATTTTCCGCTGCGCCTTCGAACGCTCCGATGGCGCTGCGGCGCGCGGAGCCGTGTTCGAGATCCTGCCTTGCCAGGGTCCAGCCGATGGTGCCGTTGCGCAGCGCCACCACTCTGTTCGGAACGCCGGCATTGATCAGCGACTGCGTGCCGATGATCGAGCGGGTGCGGCCGGCGCAGTTCACCACGATGGTGGTCGCAGGGTCCGGCGCGGCGCGGCCGGCGCGCAGCACGAGCTCGGCGCCGGGCACGCTGACCGAGCCCGGGATGTTCATTGTGGCGTATTCGTCGAACCTGCGGACGTCGAGGATGGCGATGTTGGCGTTGTCAGCGATGAGCGCGCCGACTTCCTCGGCTGCCAAAGATGGCGTGTGCCGGCGTGACTCCACCAGTTCGCCAAAGGCTTTTGCGTAGGAATTGACGTCCTGGAAAAGTTCAAAGCCGGCGCGGCGCCACGCGTCGAGCCCACCTTCGAGTTGACGGACGTTGGTGTAGCCCAGTGCCGCAAGCTGATCCGCCGCCGGGGCGACGAGCCCCTCGCCGGCGTCATAGAGCACGACCGGCACGTCCTTGCGCGGCAATCGCACTTCGGCTTCCAGCGCGATCCGGCCTGCGGCCATGTTGGCCGCGAACAGCGGATGGCCGGTGGCGAATTCCGCCTCGTGCCTGACGTCCAGCAGCGCGATTTCGTCGCGCAGCAGCAGCGACGTACGAACTTCCGCGGAGGTAATGGAAGGCGGCATCATGATGGTGCACTAGCGGCGCGGCGGACCGGGCGGCAATGCGGGCGCCGACCGGCCGCCGGCATAAAAGGGATTGATCATGCACTCGGCAGCGCGGCCCGCGGCGGACGCGTTGCACTGGGGGATCGAGGAATAGGCGCATTCGATGTAGCCGCCATTGTCATCGGCGACCTGAAGGCAGACCGGGTATCTTGGATCGTAGGTCTGGGCCCGGGCCGGCGCAGTCATCAAGCCTGCCGCAACCGCCAACATCGCCCATATCGAAACGCGCATTGAGTTCTCCTCGGGATTTTCGCGCATCTTGCTATCACGAAAGCGCGGCCGCGCGAGCCGATTTGCCCGCGCATTATCGGAGGGCACCCTTGCGTGAAATGATTTGCGCGATAGGCCTAGCCTCCGTCGTCATCCCCGCCGCCAACGGGTCGCGCGAATGCGCGCCCGATGACAGGCTCCGGCGAGGCATCCAGTGCGCCGCGGCTTATCGATTCAATCACTGCTGTCTCTGGAATACTGGATCCCCGCCTTCGCGGGGATGACGACCGAATGTGTGTTCTCGTTCTCGCGACGCAATTTGCGCCCGAGTCTTTCAAAATTCATCGCGCCTCTGAGGCCAGAGGGCGCAGGGAATGCCGGGTGCGCGCTGCACCCGAGGTCTCGTGTGCGCTGCTTGCGCATAAAAAAATTGCACACGAGCATACAGGTGAAGCGGAGGCAGTCCGACATCCCCTGCGCAATGGCTTTACGGCTTATATCGCGCTCTCCCCGGTGAGCGGGCTTGTTG
>NZ_JAFCLN010000033.1 GCF_018129385.1 Bradyrhizobium lablabi | reverse complement strand
CACCTGTATGCTCGTGTGCACCTTTTTGTGCTTGCGCATCAGGCGCACGAGACCGCGGGTGCAGCGCGCACCCGGCATTCCCTGCGCCCTCTCTTCGGAGGGGAGCAACGACGAAGCAAGACTCGGGTGCGAATTGCATCGCGAGATCGCGAACACATACTCACTCGTCATCGTCCGCGAAGGCGGACGATCCAGTATTCCAGAGGCCGCAGTGATGAACCGAGAAGCTGCGGCGTACTGGATCGCCCGGTCAAGCCGGGCGATGACGGCGGTGAAGCTGTTTGACAATCGTATCTGAAATCGCGGCGGCGCGCCCTCGCCCGCTCACTCCACCGGTATCACATCCACCGCCACACTCAGCTTCTGCTTCGGCGATCCCACGATGATGCCGTCCACCGGCGAGACGTCGGAAAAATCGCGTGCCACCGCCAGCACAATATGATCATTCGCGATCATGAGATCGTTGGTGGGATCGAAGCCGATCCAGCCGAGCTCGGCGCCGCACCACACCGAGACCCAGGCGTGGCTCGCGTCGGCGCCCTGTAGCCGCGGCTTGCCCGCCGGCGGGATGGTGCGCAGATAACCGCTGACATAGGCAGCCGGCAGCCCGAGCCCGCGCAAGCCCGCGATCATCACATGCGCAAAATCCTGGCAGACGCCGTGGCGCTTCTCGAAAACCTCCCTGAGCGGCGTCGAGATCACCGTCGCCTTCGGATCGTATCTGAAATCGCTGCGGATGCGCCGCATCAGGTCGGCCGCACCGGCAACGATGCCGCCGGCGTGCGGAAAGCTCGTGGCGGCATATTCGGTGACAGGCCGCAGCACCGGGATCAGCGTGCTGGCAAAGACGTAACCAACCGGCGACGCAGGCCCGAGGCTGGTGGCCTCGAACGCAACATCGCGAATACTCTCCCACGAAGGGCTTGGCGCGGCACGATCAAGCGCATGACGATCGACCGAAACCCGCGAGCGCGAATCGATCCGCAAGGTGCGATGCGCCGCCTCGATCAGCACGCTCTCGGTATGAGTACCGAAGAAATCGCGCCGCGCGGTGCGCTCGGCAGGCTTCGGCCTGATCTCGACGCTATGCGAGATGAGCTGCTGGCCATCGCCGCTCCTCGGCTCCAGCCGCAGCGAGCATCGCGCAAAGCTCACCGGGCTCTCGTAGGAATAGGTGGTGACGTGCCTGACGTCGTAGATCACGCGAGCCCTGTCAGCTTTTCCGGCCGGCTGGCATTGGGCCCGTGCGGGAAATAATGCAGGCCGATGGCCTCCGAAAGGTTGAGCAGATCCTGCTCCAGCGCGAACAGCGTCTTCACTTCCAGCGAGGATACCTCGGCCGTCGTCAGCGTGGCCTGTGCCGCGACTGCCAGCCGCTGCGGCCGTTCGATCAGGCCGTACTCCTTCAGGCTCGGCAATGCCGCGATATGCTCGTTCAGCGCCGCGACCTGGAAGGCGACCGAGCGAGGATTGTAGGGATCGAGCACGACGAGATCGCGCACCGGCTCCAGCAAGGGCGCCACCAGGTAGCGCGAGCGGTAGGTGATCTGGCAGTCGACCAAGGTCAGCAGTACGTCGAGGTCGTCCTCGCCGGCCTCGTCAAAGGCGAACTGGCGCGCGAAGCGCACCGTATTGATGGCGCGCTCGGCGCGGCGGCCCATGTCGAGGAAGCGCCAGCCGGCGGCACGGTTCATGTTCTCGTGCGCAAGGCCCGCAAAGCTCGCCAGATCGCGCAGGGTCAGCTCGGCGGAGGTGAGGATGCCGTCGTCGTCGTCGACGTCGAAAGCAAGATTCTCCGCCATCTCGGTGATGACCTGCCACGCGTCGGGCGACAGCCGCTCGCGCAGCGAAGACGCAGTCCGCAGCGCCGAACGGAGCAAACTGAGCGCCGATCCGAATCGCTCCTCACTCTGCAACGCCTCGGCGGCGACCTTGGCGGATTGCGACCGCGACGTCTGCGAGACCGCGCCCCAGGTCACGAGCAAACGCTGGATGCGCTCGGCGGCATGCAACCCGGAAGAATTTTTTGCCGGCTCGCGCGCCTGCGTTCCGAGCGCGCGGATCAGCCGCAGCGTCGCCTCGGCGCGCTCGAGGTAGCGGCCGAGCCAGAACAGATTGTCGGCGGCGCGGCTCGGCATCACGCCGGCGATGCGGCGGATGCGCACCGTGTCGACCGCCGGCAGCAGCGTCGAAGCCGAGACGGCCTTGTCGGAGACGACCCACACGTCGGCCGCCTTCGCGCCATCGCCCATCGAGATCGCGCGCGCATCCGCCTGCTCGGCGATGCGGGCAAAGCCGCCGGGCATGATGGTCCACCCATCGGGCGTAGCGGCTGCGAACACGCGGAGCACGAACGGGCGCGGCGCGATGTGGCCGTCTTCCCACACCGGCGTGGTCGACAGCCTGACCTGCTCCTGGCCGGCAAAATCGATGCCGCGTTCGGAAATCGCGCTGGCGAGCCGCTCGCGCGCATCGGTCGACAATTCGCTCGTCAGCACCGGGCCGTTGCTGGGAAAGCCGGGAACGCCGCGCGTATAGGCGCCTTCGATGGCGACCTCGTCGAGCCGCGACAGCACCTCCTCGCGCGCCGCCTTCTGGCCGCACCACCAGGTTGCGATGTGCGGCATCTTCAAGTCTTCGCCGAGCAATCGCCGCGCCAGACTAGGCAGGAAGCCGAGCAGCGCCCTCGCCTCCAGCACGCCCGAGCCCGGCATGTTGGCAACCACGACGCCGCCCTTGCGCAGCACGTCGATCAAGCCGGGCACGCCGAGATGCGAGGAGGCATCGAGCTCCAGCGGATCGAGTGAATTGGAATCCACGCGCCGCAGCAGCACGTCGAGCCGCTTCAGGCCCGCGACGGTGCGGATATGAATGCGGTCGCCGCTCACGGCGAGATCGTCGCCCTCGACCAGCATGAAGCCGAGATAGCGCGCGAGCGTCGCGTGCTCGAAATAGGTCTCATTGAAGCTGCCCGGCGTCAGCAAGCCGATGCGCGGTTCGTCGCGGTCGGCGCTGGCGCGCAAGGCATCGCGAAAGGCTTCGAAGAACGGCGCGACGCGCTCGACATTCATCGACTTGTAGAGCGAGGTGAACGCGCGCGACAGTACCAGGCGATTCTCCAGCGCATAGCCCGCGCCCGATGGCGCCTGGGTGCGGTCGCTCAGCACCCACCAGCGTCCGTCCGGTCCACGGCCGACATCGGCGGCATAGACGCTGAGATAGCGCCCGCCCGGCGGCTTCATGCCGCACACCGCGCGCAGATATTCGTTGCTGCCGGCAATCGCCGCGGCGGGAATTGCGCCTTCGGCGACCAGTCTTCCGTCGCCGTAGATGTCGCGCAGGACCATCTCGAGCAACTGCGCGCGCTGGGCAATGCCGGCGGCGAGTTGCCGCCAATCCGCGGCATCGATGATCAGCGGCAGATGGCTCAGCGACCAGGGCCGGTCGGCGGTATCGCCCGGCGCGCGATAGGTGACGCCGGCCTCGCGCAGATGGCGGTCGGCGGAGGCGAACCGCCGCTCGATCTCGGGCGGGGCAAGCGTCGCAAAGGCGTCAAAGAAGCGGGTCCAGACCCCGCGGGGAGCGCCGTCCGGGCCGATGAATTCGTCGGGGATTCCGGGCAGACGGACGTAGTCGCGGGTCCATTGCGCCAGCCGCCGGTTGGCCGGCCGCGCCTTGCTGTCCTGACTGTCGCCCTGGCCGGCCTGTCCCGCCATCCGACTCTCCCAACCACCCCTCCTTCAATGCCGGAGCGGCGTCCGCAAGTCGAGAGTCAACGGAAACTCTGCTGTTCGTTCCTCCGGCGGCGGGTCGATTTTTCCCGGAGTGTGGCCGTGATCCTGGAAGCGCGCCAGCCGCCGCGCCTCGGCTTCGTAGGAATTGACGGGCTTGGTCTCGTAATTGCGCCCGCCGGGATGGGCGACATGATAGACGCAGCCGCCCAGCGAGCGGCCGTTCCAGGTGTCGATCAGGTCAAAGGTCAGTGGCGCGTGGACCGGAATGGTCGGATGCAGGCCCGAGGCCGGCTGCCAGGCCTTGAAGCGGACGCCGGCGACCGCTTCGCCGGAGCGGCCTGTCTGCGTCATCGGCATCCGCCGGCCGTTGCAGGTAACGATGTGCCTGCCTTCGACAAAACCCTCCGCCTTGACCTGCAACCGCTCCACGGACGAATCGACATAGCGCACCGTGCCGCCCGCCGAGCCCTCCTCGCCCAGCACATGCCAGGGCTCCAGCGCCTGCCGCAGTTCCAGCCCCACGCCGCCATGATGGACGCGGCCGAACACGGGGAAACGGAATTCGAGCTGGGCGGTGTACCATTCCGGCGAAAATTCGTAGCCGGACTGCTTGAGCTCGGCGAGCACGCCCAAAAAATCTTCCCACAGGAAGTGCGGCAGCATGAAGCGATCATGCAGCGTGGTACCCCAGCGCACGAATTTCCCCTGCTGCGGCTCGCGCCACAGCTTCGCGATCAGCGCGCGGATCAGAAGCTGCTGCGCCAGCGACATCCGGGGATCGGGTGGCATTTCGAGCGCGCGGAATTCGACGAGGCCGAGCCGGCCGGTGGGGCCATCGGGCGAATAGAGCTTGTCGATGCAGATCTCGGCGCGATGGGTATTGCCCGTTATGTCGACGAGGATATGCCGGAACAGGCGATCCACCAGCCACAACGGCGCCTCAACGCCGGCCGGCGGCACATGCGCCAGCGCGATCTCCAGTTCATAGAGCCCATCATGCCGCGCCTCGTCGATGCGCGGCGCCTGGCTGGTCGGGCCGATGAACATGCCGGAGAACAGGTAGGACAGCGACGGATGCCGCTGCCAATACAGTACGAGACTCCTGAGCAGATCGGGCCGGCGCAGGAACGGCGAATCCTCCGGCTTGCTGCCGCCGACCACGACATGATTGCCGCCGCCGGTGCCGGTGTGACGGCCGTCGATCAAAAAGCGGTTGGCGCCGAGCCGCGTCCTGGCAGCGTCCTCGTAAAGGCCGAGCGTAATATCGACCGCCTCGCGCCAGCTTTGCGCCGGCTGCACGTTGATCTCGATCACGCCGGGATCGGGCGTCACCTTGATGACCTCGATGCGCGGATCGAACGGCGGCGCATAGCCTTCGACATGCACCTGCATCCGCAGCTCTTCGGCGCTCGCCTCGAGCGCCGCGATCAGTTCGAGATAGTCCTCCACCCGCTCGACCGGCGGCATGAAGGCGCACAGCACACCGTCCCGAATTTCGATCGCCATCGCCGTGCGAACCGGCGGCGGCTTGCGCTTCTCCTTCTCCTCCTCGGTGAGGACGCCCTTGTCGAAGTCCGGCAGGTCACCGCGCGGATCCATCGGATCGCGCTCGACGATGTAGGGATAGTCCTCCGGCGGCACGTATTCGAGCGAACCGATCGGCAGCCGCAGCCCCATCGGCGAATCGCCCGGCGACAGAAACAGATTGCTGCGGCGAAGCTTCCAGTGCTCGCTGCGCCAGCGGCCGGGATGCGCGCTGGCAATCGTGTTCCAGCGCTGAATCGGCAGCACAAAGCCCTTGGGCTCGTTCAGCCCCCGATCGAACACCCGGGCCATCCGCGAGCGCTCCTCGGGATCGCTGAGTTTCGAGTCGGTCGGATCGACATTGGCCGGCAGCGCCGCCTCCTTCTGAAGCCAGTGCGCGGGATCTTCATAGGCCGGCAGCACATAATCCTGGCCCAGCCCGAGCCGCTTCGCCGTGCCCTCGGCCAGTTGCCTCGCGTCCTTGACCGCGGCCTTGTTCGGATTCTCGATCTTCGCGATCAGGTCGGAATTTTTCCAGATCGGCACGCCGTCCTTGCGCCAGTACAGCCCGAACGCCCAGCGCGGCAGGCTCTCGCCCGGATACCACTTGCCTTGCCCGTAATGCAGCAACCCGCCCGGGGCAAAGCGCGTGCGCAGCTTGCGGATGAGATCGTCCGCAAGCGCGCGCTTGGTCGGACCGACGGCGGCGATGTTCCACTCCGGCGCTTCGAGGTCATCGACCGACACGAACGTCGGCTCGCCGCCCATCGTCAGTCGCACATCGTGCGTCTTGAGATCGGCATCGACCTGCTCGCCGAGCTGGTCGAGCCGCGCCCAGGATTCATCGGAGAACGGCCTTGTGATCCGCGGCGCCTCGCGAACGCGTCTGACGCTCATCTCGAAACCGAACTCGACATTGGCAGCGCCGGCGCTGCCGGAGATCGGCGCTGCCGAGCGGTAATGCGGCGTGGCCGCGACCGGGATGTGCCCCTCGCCCGTCAGCATGCCCGAGGTAACGTCGAACCCGATCCATCCGGCGCCCGGCAGATAGACTTCGGCCCAGGCGTGCAGATCGGTGAAATCGCTTTCCACCTCGCGCGGCCCTTCGACCGGATCGACATCCGGACGAAGCTGAATGAGGTAGCCGGAGACAAAACGCGCAGCGAGCCCGAGATGGCGCAATATCTGGATCAGCAGCCATGCAGAGTCACGGCACGATCCGGAGCCTTTGGCCAGCGTCTCCTCCGGCGTCTGAATGCCCGGCTCCATGCGGATGACGTAACCGATCCGCTTCTGAAGCTTCGCATTGAGATCGACGAGAAAATTGACGGTGCTGTCGGCCTCGCGCGGAATGTCGTTCAGGTAAGCGCTGAACAGCGGCCCCTGTTCGGTCGTCGCCAGATAGGGCGCAAGCTCCGTCTTGAGGTCGTTGGTATAGGCAAACGGAAAACTATAGGCGTAAGGCTCGACGAAGAAGTCGAACGGATTGACCACCGTCATCTGCGCGGTGAAGTCGACCTCGATCTTCAATTCGCTCGCCTTCTCCGGGAAGACGAAGCGCGCCAGCCAGTTGCCTTGCGGATCCTGCTGCCAGTTCACGAAGTGATTGGTGGGCGTGACCTTGAGCGAGTAGCTCAGGATCGGCGTGCGCGTATGCGGCGCAGGGCGCAGGCGGATGGTCTGAGGGCCGAGGTCGATCGGTCGGTCGTATCTGTAGTGCGTGACGTGATGCAGTGCGACGTAGATCGACACGGGATGAACAACTCCAGCGGCTTTTTTAAGCAGAACACCGCTGATGGCCCCGATCAAGCACTAACAACGGGCACGAGGTGCCTAGGAACTATTCCATCGTCGTCCCGGCGCACGCCGGGACCCATAACCACCGATATCAGATGTAACGAAGGCAACTGGCCGCGGAGCAGTTCGGAAAGGCCGCGGCGTATGGGTCCCGGCGTTCGCCGGGACGACGGTCTACATCGTGGCGCCAAGCACCCACGGCGCGAACTCCGCGCCGCCGAAATCGAACGCTTCGCTCTTGGTCGGCCTGCCCGAAGCGGTCTCCAGCATCAGTTCGAAGATGCGCTGGCCGCATTCCTGCACGCTCTCCTCGCCGTCGAGGATGGTGCCGCAATTGACGTCCATGTCGTCTTCCATCCGCTTGAACATCGGCGTGTTGGTCGCAAGCTTGATGGATGGCGCCGGCTTGCAGCCGAACACGCTGCCGCGGCCGGTGGTGAAGCAGACCAGATTGGCGCCGCCGGCCACCTGCCCGGTCGCCGCCACCGGGTCGTAGCCGGGCGTATCCATGAACACGAAGCCCCTTTTGGTCACCGGCTCGGCATAGTTGAGGACGTCAACGAGATTGGTGCTGCCGGCCTTCGCCATCGCGCCCAGCGATTTTTCCAAAATGGTGGTGAGGCCGCCGGCCTTGTTGCCGGGGCTCGGATTGGCGTTCATCTCCGCGCCTTCGCGCTGCGTGTATTCCTCCCACCAGCGCATCAGGCCGACCAGCTTCTCGCCGACCTCGCGGCTGACGGCACGGCGGGTGAGCAGATGCTCGGCACCATACGTCTCGGGCGTTTCCGAAAGGATCACGGTGCCGCCGTGGCGCACCAGCAGATCGCTCGCTGCACCGAGCGCAGGATTGGCAGACACGCCGGAATAACCGTCGGAACCGCCGCACTGAAGGGCCACCGTCAATTCGCTCGCAGGGACCGGTTCGCGCTTCACCTTGTTGGCGTCGGTCAGCGCCTCCCTCACGAAGGCAACGCCTGCCTCCACCGTCTTGCGAGTGCCGCCGACTTCCTGGATATCCATCGCGCGCAGGCGGCCGGCGAGCTTTTGCTCCTCCATCAGCCCGCCGATCTGGTTGACCTCGCAGCCGAGGCCCAGCACGACGACGGCAGAAAAATTCGCATGGCGCGCAAAACCGCCGAGCGTGCGCCGAAGCAGCGCCAGCGGCTCATCCTGCGTCATGCCGCAGCCGGTCTTGTGCGTCAGCGCCACAACCCCGTCCACATTGGGAAAGTCGGCCAGCGGATTGTCGCCGGTGAACGGATTCTTCCTGAAGACATCCGCAACCAGGCCAGCGACATGCGCGCTGCAATTCACCGAGGTGAGGATGCCGATATAATTGCGGGTCGCGACGCGGCCGTCGGGCCGGCGGATGCCGTCGAAGGTCGCGGGCAGATCGAAATTCGGCATCGCCTTCACGTCGACGCCGTAAGCGTAATCCTTGGCGAAATCGCCCATGCCGCAGTTTTGGGTGTGCACATGCTGGCCCGGCGCGATCGGCGCAGTGGCAAAGCCGATGATCTGGCCGTAGCGCCGCACCGGCTCGCCGACCGCGATCGGCCTGATCGCGACCTTGTGCCCCGCCGGTATGCGTTCGACCGTCGTGACCCCTTCGGCCACCACCATGCCCGGCGGCAAGCTCGAGCGCGCGATCAGCACGCCATCGTCGGGATGCAGGCGGATCACGGGTGCCGGGGCCATGGGAGTCTCCTTCATACTCAGAGCTATCGTGCCCCGGATGCCGCGCAGCGCGCAAGCGGTGCGCTGCTGATCCGGGGCCCATGTTCCACTGCGCCGAGATGGGTCCCGGCTCTGCGGTGCACCGCTTGCGCGCTGCACCGCGTCCGGGACACGGGATCAGGCCTTCCCGCCGGAGTCCTTGCGGGTCTGGTTCACCTGCATCTTGGCATAGGTCATCATCAAGCCGCTCTCGTTCGAGAGCGTCACGAGCTTGAAGCCCATGTTGATGGCGCGCACGGCGCCCTCTGCGCCCGAGCAGTGGATGCCGGGATTGAGGCCGCGCTTGCCGCACTCCTTGATGATCTTCTCATAGATCTTGAGGATCTCCGGCTCGTCGCGATCGAGTTTCGGCACGAGGCCATAGGAGAAGCCGAGGTCGGACGGGCCGATATAAACGCCGTCGATGCCTTCGACATCCAGGATCGCTTCCATGTTCTCGATCGCGGTCTTGGTTTCCATCATCGGCAGCAGCACAATCTCGTCATTGGCGGTCTGCTGATAGGTGCCGGCCGAGCCGTACATGCCCGAGCGGATCGGACCGTTCGAGCGCGTGCCCTTCGGCGGATACTTTGCGTAGGAGACCAGATTCTTTGCTTCCTGCGGCGTATTGATCATCGGGCAGATCACGCCATAGGCGCCACCGTCGAGCACCTTGCCGATGATGCCGGGCTCGTTCCAGGGCACGCGCACCATCGGCGTGACGGGGTGGCCGTTCATGGCCTGAAAACATTGCACCATCGAAAGATAATCCTGTACGCCGTGCTGCATGTCGACGGTGACACTGTCGAAGCCGCATTGCGCGATCACCTCGGCGGAGAAGCCGGAGGGGATCGCGAGCCACGCGTTCACCACCGCCTTGCCGGAGGCCCATACATTCTTGACGTTGTTTTTAGCCACTTTGTTTCTCCTATTGAATTCTGCTCGCCGTCATTGCGAGCGAAGCGAAGCAATCCAGAGCCGAGCAAGGACTCTGGATTGCTTCGTCGCTTCGCTCCTCGCAATGACGGAAATCATGATGAAGTCGCCCGCTGAATGCTGACTTCGCTGACGCCGACTTCGCGCGCGGTATTGACGATCGCGGCCCACGTGTCGTCCGGCAGCGGCACGCCGTTCTTCGTCCGATCAGCGCGCGTCTTGCGCTCTTGATCGCCGGGAATCAGCACGCTGTCGACGCCAGCGATCGGCTTGGTGGCGCGGATGAAGTCGGTGTAGCGCGTTATCTCGCCGTCGAAGAAGTTGCTGGTGTCGACCACGTTGGGATCGATGTAGAAGGACAGCATGCCGTTGGCGAAACGGCGGTCGCCCGATGTTGCGCCGGTGCCGGTGAGCGCGCCGCCGAGCAGTTCGCAGATGAAGGCCAAGCCAGAACCCTTGTGCTCGCCGAAGGCGCGGATCGCACCGGTGCCCTTGGTGTGGTCGCGCGGACCGTCCGGCGTGTACGGGCCGTAGAGTACGCTCGGCTCCTCGCTCAACGTACCGTCGGAATCGACCAGCGCGCCCTTCGGCAACTTCTTGCCGCCGCGGCTTGCGACCAGCACCTTGCCTTCGGCAACGACCGAGGTCGCGAAATCCAGCACGATCGGGTCCTGCCCCTTGCGCGGAATGCCGACGCAATAGGGCGCGGTCGAAAGGCGTTTCTCGACGCCGCCATAGGGCGCGACCAGCAGCGAGCCGGCGGCGTTGACGAAATGAACCGACACCAACCCTTCGGCGGCGGCCATCTCCGCCCAATCGCCGACGCGGCCGATATGTCCGGCGTTGCGCAGCGCGACCGACGACAGCCCTGCCTTCTTGCACTTCTCGATGCCGAGTTTCACCGCCTGCGGCGTCACGGTTTGTCCGTAGCCGAACTTGCCGTCGACGACGGCGAGCGAGGGCGTGTCGACGACGACTTCGGCGGTCTGGTTCGGCACCACCGAGCCCATCTTCTTCCACCTGATATAGACGGGCACGCGGATGACGCCGTGGCTGTCATGGCCGGTGAGATTGGCTGTTGTGAGATAGCTGGCGATGCGCCGTGCTTCCTCGGGCGTAGATTCCGAATGGGTGAAAACCTCGGAGACGAAATCGATCAGCCTGTCGACTTGTATCGTGACCATGTCTGGAGTTTAGCCCTGTCCTTGTGTCGGAGACGCTATAGCGACCCCTGCTCCTGTACCGGTTTTGATGACCGGCTTGGCCGGCACTTTGAGCGAAAAATCGCGTCTGTGTCCATGGCCACGGGCGATCGATCGGCCGATGATTGCAATCATTCCCGGCCGCTATGCATCGCGCCGGTAGCATCATGCAAATTTTGCTTACTCGTCCGGTCCGGCGTCACCGTTATCAGCGGCCTCCAACCCGGCAAGGCTGCTTTCCAGCGCGCCCAGCATCTCCTGCAACTCGGCCAGTTTTCGCGCGCCGTAACGCTTTGTGATTTCGGCGTAGATCATTTCGGAGCTCGGGGCGACGGCTTCGATCAATCTCATGCCCTTGGCAGAGATCGACACCATGGCGCGGCGCAGATCGGCCTTCGCGGCCTTGCGTTCGATCAAGTCGCGCGCCTCGAGATCGCGCAGGATACGCGACAGGCTCGGGCCCAGCAGGAACGCGACGCGCGCCAGTTCAGTGACTTCAATGCTCTCCACCGACGTCAGCGCACGAAGGATCCGCCATTGCTGCTCGGTCAGCCCGTGCTGCCGCAATGCTGGACGGAATTGCCGCATCACGGCCTCGCGAGCACGGAGCAGCGACATCGGCAGCGAGCGGGAAAACTCGCGCATCGGCACACGCCTGGCCGCTGGCGCGTTCAACACATTCGAGCTGGAACCTTCGGGCGATTTCTTCGACGCCATGCGCTTCACGTTTGCGCTGCAACAAGCAGCAATTCAGTTTGCCCAAATACATTTAACATGTTAATCATCTCCAGGCATCCCCTTTCTTAGACGTTCCCATGGCCCTTTCCAAAGACGATATCCGCCGCGCCGCCGAACGGCTCGATCATGCGGAAAAAACCCGCACCCAGATCCGGCAGATATCGCTGGAGCATCCTGGCATCACCATCGCGGATTCCTACGCCATCCAGAAGGCCTGGATCGAAATGAAGGTCGCGGCGGGCCGCATCGTCAAGGGCCACAAGATCGGGCTGACCTCGAAGGCGATGCAGAGTGCGCTCAATATCGACGAACCGGACTCCGGCATTCTGCTCGACGACATGTTCTTTGCCGATGGCGGCCTGGTGCCGACCGAGCGCTTCATCGCCACGCGCGTCGAGGCCGAACTTGCCTTCGTGATGAAGACACGGCTTTCAGGCCCGAACTGCACGATGTTCGACGTGCTGAATGCGACCGATTTTGTCGTGCCGGCGCTCGAGATTCTGGATACGCGTGTCGAACGTGTCGACCCCGAGACCAAATCGACTCGAAAGATTTTCGACACCATCGCCGACAATGCCGCGAATGCCGGTATCGTGCTCGGCGGCCGGCCGATCCGGCCCCTCGATGCGGATCTCCGCTGGATCGGCGCGCTCTGCTATCGCAACGGCCAGTTGGAAGAAACCGGCCTTGCCGCCGGCGTGCTCAACCATCCCGCCACCGCGGTCGCCTGGCTCGCCAACAAGATCGCGCCGAATGGACTCGCGCTCGAACCGGGGCAAGTGGTGCTCGCCGGATCGTTCATCCGCCCGATCGAAACCCGCAAAGGTGACACGATCCAGGCCGACTATGGACCCTATGGTTCAGTGAGCTGTTACTTCGCCTGAAGCATCAAGAAAATCGGAGTGAACCGCCATGCCGCATTTCACGATCGAATATTCCGCCAATCTCGATAAGCGCGTCGACATGGGCACGGTGGTGGAACTGGTCCGCAAGGCGGCAGTGGAAACCGGCATCTTCCCGCTCGGCGGCATCCGCGTCCGCGCGGTCAGATGCGAGCATTTTGCGATCGCCAACGGCAATCCGAATTTTGGGTTTCTCGATATGGTGCTGCGGCTCGGCGAAGGACGCGACCTCGCCACCCGCAAGAAGGCGGGCGAGCATATCTTCAAGACGCTGTCGGCCTATCTCGATCCGGTATTCGCGAGCAGCAAGTTCGCGCTGTCGTTCGACATGCAGATCAACGACAAGGAAACGAGCTGGAAACGCAACAACATCCACGATGTGCTGAAAGTCGAAGCGGCCCATGGATAAGATCCTTACTCAAGATCGTGGTTATGGATTTCGGAGCTGCGCCTTGCGGCGCAGCCCGGAATGACAGAGAAAACCGAGGAAACAATGCCCGTTCCGACACACGTGTTCGATCCGCCGTTCAACATCATCCGCTGTAGCCACGCGGTGCTCGACGTGACCAATCTCGAGACCAGCCGCGCGTTCTACGAGAAGACGGTCGGCCTGCACGTCGAGGATCAGGACGACAAGGCGGTCTACCTGCGCGGCAGCGAGGAGCATCAGCATCACTCGCTGGTGCTTCGCAAGGCGGTGGTGCCTGCCTGCAACCGGCTCGGCTTCAAGGTCGGCAATGACGGCGACCTCGACAAGGCGGCTTCCTTCTTCTCCGCCAACGGCATCGCCTATTCATTCACCGAGCAGCCGTTCCAGGGCCGCACGCTGCAATTCACCGACCCCTTCGGCTATCAGATCGAGCTGTACGCCACGATGGACAAGCGGCCGCACCTCTTGCGGCGCTACGATCTCTACAAGGGCTGTCATCCGCAGCGGCTGGATCATTTCAACGTGTTTGCGGCCGAAGTGCAGGACACGGTCGACTTCTACGCGCGGCTGGGGTTCCGCCTTACCGAATATGCCGAGGAGGACGGGCCGAACGGCCGCATCGCCGCGGCCTGGATGCATCGCAAGGGCAATGTCCACGACTTCGCCATCACCAACGGCAAGGGCCCTCGCCTGCACCACATCGCCTATTGGGTGCCGACCGCGATGAACATCCTGCATCTCTGCGACGTGATGGCTTCCAGCGGCTTTCTGAAGAATATCGAGCGCGGTCCGGGCCGCCATGGCATCTCGAACGCTTTCTTCCTCTATATCCGCGACCCCGATGGTCATCGGGTGGAACTCTACACCAGCGACTATTTCACCATGGACCACGACCACGAGCCGCTGCGCTGGTCGCTGCGCGATCCCCGGCGGCAGACGCTGTGGGGCGCGCCGGCGCCGAAGTCATGGTTCGAGGAAGGCTCGCCCTTCACCGGACAGAAGGTGCGCGAGCCGGCGTTTGTCGCGCAAGTGCTGGTAGCGGATTGAGGGCGTCATGACCTTGCATCGCCTTGCCACCTACTCCGTCAACGGCATCGTCAAATACGGCGCGGTGACCGACAAAGGTATCGTCGATCTCTCGGCGCGCTTCGAGTATCCAACGCTACGCGAAGTGATCGAGGCCGGCGCGCTGATGAAGCTCGCGGAGGAAGGCGAGAGACATTCGCCCGATCACGGGCTGGACGCCATCAACTGGCTGACGCCCATCCCCGCACCGGAAAAGATCATCTGCATCGGCGTGAACTATCCTGACCGCAATGCCGAGTACAAGGACGGTCAGGACGCGCCGAAATATCCCAGCATGTTCATGCGCACGCCGCGCTCCTTTGTCGGCCATAACACGCCGCTGGTGCGCCCCCGCGCCTCGCAGCAGCTCGACTACGAGGGCGAGCTCGTCATCATCATCGGCAAGGCCGGACGGCATATCAAGGAAGATGCCGCACTGGATCACATCGCCGCCGTCACGTTATGCAACGAGGGCACGCTGCGCGACTGGGTGCGTCATGCCAAATTCAACGTGACGCAAGGCAAGAATTTCGACTCGACCGGCAGCCTCGGCCCTTGGCTGGTGCCTTACACCGATCACGCGCAGATTGCGGATGTTCGCCTGACGACGCGGGTCAATGGCGAGACACGGCAGGACGACCGCACCGGCCGGCTGATTTTCGGCTTCCGCTATCTCCTCAGCTACATCTCGACCTTCACCACGCTGGTGCCCGGTGACGTGATCGTGACGGGCACGCCGACCGGCGCCGGTGCGCGGTTCGATCCGCCGCGCTATCTGAGGCCGGGCGATGTGATCGAGGTCGAGGCCGAGGGCGTCGGCATCCTGCGCAACGGCGTCGTCGACGAAGCGGCATGATGAGAAAACGGAACGTAGCATGAGACTGACTTCCGGCGGCGAAGCCATCGTCAACGGGCTGGTGGCGCATGGCGTCGACACCGTATTCGGGCTGCCCGGCGCGCAGATCTACGGCCTGTTCGACGCCTTTCATCAGGCGCAGCTCAAGGTGATCGGGGCGCGACACGAGCAAGCCTGCGGCTACATGGCGTTCGGCTACGCGCGCGCCAGCGGACGGCCCGGTGTGTTCAGCGTGGTGCCCGGCCCCGGCGTGCTGAACGCGAGTGCGGCGCTGCTCACCGCATTCGGCTGTAACGAGCCGGTGTTGTGTTTGACCGGACAGGTGCCGACCAATTTCCTCGGCAAAGGCCGCGGCCATCTGCATGAGATGCCGGATCAGCTCGCCACGTTGCGCACGTTCGTGAAATGGGCCGACCGCATCGAATATCCCGACGCCGCGCCGGCGCTTGTCGGCCGCGCCTTCCAGGAGATGGGGTCCGGCCGTCGCGGGCCGGCCTCGCTGGAAATGCCGTGGGACGTGTTTACGCAGCGCGCAGCGGTCGGCAAGGCGCAGGTCTATGATCGCTTCCCGGCGCCGCAGCCCGATCCCGATCGCATCAAGGCTGCTGCGGCGCTGATCGCCGCCAGCAAAGCGCCGATGATCTTCGTCGGCAGCGGCGCGATCGATGCCGGCGAGGAAATCCTGGAACTGGCCGAGATGATCGACGCGCCGGTGGTCGCATTCCGCAGCGGCCGCGGCATCGTCTCCAACGCGCATGAACTCGGGCTGACGATGGCGGCGGCGTACAGACTGTGGCCGACCACCGATCTGATGATCGGTATCGGCACACGCATGGAATTGCCGGCATCCGGATTCCGCTGGCCGTATCAGCCGCCTGGCCTGAAGTCGGTTCGCATCGATATCGACCCCGTCGAGATGCGCCGCCTCGTCTCCGATGCACAGATCGTCGCGGACGCCAAAGCGGGTACCGCTGAATTGGTCGCAGCCGTGCGAAAGGCCGGCTACAGCAAGACATCCGGCCGCCGGGCCGCGATCCGCGAGGCGACGGCCGCGGCGCAAGAAGAAATCCAGCGCATCCAGCCGCAGATGGCCTACCTGAAAATCCTGCGCGAGGTGCTGCCGGACAATGCGATCGTCACCGACGAGCTGTCGCAGGTCGGCTTTGCTTCATGGTACGGCTTTCCGGTCTACCAGCCGCGCACCTTTATCACGTCGGGCTATCAAGGCACGCTCGGCTCGGGCTTTCCGACCGCGCTCGGCGCCAAGGTCGCGCATCCGGACCGGCCGGTGGTCGCCATATCAGGCGACGGCGGCTTCATGTTCGGCGTGCAGGAGCTTTCGACGGCCGTGCAATTCCGCATCGGCGTGGTGACGCTGGTGTTCAACAACAACGCCTATGGCAATGTACGGCGCGATCAGCGCGAACGCTTTGACGGACGCGTGGTGGCTTCCGATCTGGTCAATCCGGATTTTGTGAAACTGGCGGAGTCCTTTGGCGCCGGCGCGGCGCGGGTCGCGTCGCCGGATCAATTCCGGCCGGCGCTGGAGAAGGCTTTGGCGGACGGCGGGCCGTACGTGATCGCGGTGGAAGTGCCGACGGATTCCGAAGTCAGCCCGTGGGCGTTCATTCACCCGCCGAAGCCTTGACCTAGCGCGCCCTGCGAAAGGTCAGGTTGATGCGCCGGCGGCCGAGCACGGCGTGTTCGCCGTCCGCGAGCGGGGCGACGCCGTGGAAGAACAGCCGCGACGGCCCGCCCCAGACGACGACGTCGCCATGCTCCATCCGGTAGCGTTTGGGCTTGTCGCTGCGCTTGGCTCCGCCAAACATGAACACGGCCGGCAGCCCGAGCGAGACCGAGACGATCGGCGCGGCGAAATCCTTTTCGTCCTTGTCCTGATGCAGCGACATCTTTGCGCCCGGCTCATAGCGGTTGATCAGGCAGGCATCGGGGGAATAGCCATGGAAGCCACCCTCCTCCGCCGCGCGCTGCGCCAGTTCGCGAAACGGCGCCGGCATCGCGGGCCAGGCCTTTCCGGATTCGGGATCGATGCCGTCATAGCGATAGCCGCTGCGATCGGTGACCCAGCCCA
This sequence comes from Bradyrhizobium lablabi, assembly GCF_018129385.1. GTDB lineage: Bacteria > Pseudomonadota > Alphaproteobacteria > Rhizobiales > Xanthobacteraceae > Bradyrhizobium > Bradyrhizobium lablabi_C. The sequence goes on along the minus strand of NZ_JAFCLN010000033.1, from coordinate 22,028 downwards.
AATTACCGCAATTGGTCATCGCCACCGACATCTGATGGCCACCCGGCGTGAACATGCGGCGAAACGGCGCCTGCGCAACGATCTCGCGCAAGGCCGCGAGCAACGCGTCCTCGACGGGTTTTGCGAAACCGCGCAACAATATAGCGCCCTCCGCCATCATTTCGCACGAGGGTCCGATATCGGTGACGCCTTCGAACAAATCCGCGGTCAACGCAGCGTGCTGCCTATTTCGCATCGTGAAAGATTACACCGACGGTGTGCCGCTGTCCGGAACGCAGCCGGCTGACGCCATGGCGCAGATTAACGCGATAAAATCCCTTCGTCCCCTGCACCGGCCGGTGATGCACGGCGAAGGCCACCGCATCGCCCTGCTTGAGCGCAACCACCTCCGCCCGCGACTGCATGCGCGGCCGCTGCTCGGTCAGCACGAATTCCCCGCCGGTGAAATCGCGCTCCGGCTCCGACAGCAGGATCGCGACCTGGATCGGAAACACGTGCTCGCCATAGAGGTCCTGATGCAGGCAGTTGTAGTCGCCGGCCTCATATTGCAGCAGCAGCGGCGTCGGACGTGTTTGCCCCGCACCGTGGCAACGCTTCAGGAACGCCTCGTGCGAGGCCGGATAGCGGATGTCGATCCCCATCGTCTCGTTCCAGCGATTGGCGATGCCTTGAAGCTGTGCATACAGCGCCGGCCGCAGCTCCGCGATCAGGTCGGGCAACGGATAGGAAAAATACTTGTACTCGCCGCGGCCAAACCCGTGGCGGCCCATCACGATGCGGCTGCGGAAGTTGGCGTCGTCGGGATACATCGCCGCGAGCGCGCGGCATTGATCCGGCGACAGCATGCCCTTGAGCACGGCGCAGCCTTGTGCATCGAGATCGCTGGTCGCCTGCGCCCAGTCGATCGCGTCGACACGGGCGGCGATGTCGGAGGGTTGAGTTTTTCGAGCGGTTGCTTTCATGGGCGGCAATCTCGCAGACACTGCCGGTTCCCGCCACCCGATTTCCGGATACCCTCCGCGTCATTGCGAGCGAAGCGAAGCAATCCATGGCTCCGCAAGTGCAAAAGTGGATTGCTTCGCTTCGCTCGCAATGACGGCTGTTGCGGGCTGTTAGCCCCGCAGCGGCAGCACGATCACATCATAGGCGTGGGTGAGCTTGCGCTTCAGCACGGGATCCTCCAGTTCGTATTCGAACCGGCTGGCGGGGCGGATGCCGCCCTTGGCGGCAAACGTGCCGCCGAACATGGCGCAGCCGTCCGGCAGGCGCGAGGCGTCGAAGCCGCGCTCGATCAGGTCCTTTACCGGCAGCATCGCGTCCAGTGTGCCTTCCTGGTAGAGCACGCGTGCGCCGTCGATCCACGCCCAGGAGCGCAGCACCAGTTGGTCCCAATGGCCGATGACGTCTTCCAGCTCCCACAGCACCGGCGACATCGGTTTGTCGCACATCTGCTTGGAGACGGTGACGCTGTAGCTCTCGACCTTGCGGTCGGTGTGGTCGGAGCCGAGGCCGACGAAGGTGCGGCCCTGCCAGCCGATCAGCACGAACTCCACCTCACCGGAGGAATCGCCGCCGCAGACTTCGATGACGTCGGCCGTGGTGAGTCGCCGCGCCGAGCAGCGGTAATAGATCGGCGTGGTCGCCGGGCGCGCGATGCCGATGGCTTCGAGCTCGGCGATATGCTTGTCGCGCGCCACGGGATCGCGGCCGGTCCAGCCGGCGATGACGGCCTGGTCGATCGACATGGTGAGCGGCGTCGGCGCGCCGTTGTCCATCACGGTGAAAGTCAGGTCATACACGAATAGTGTCCTCCATGCCGGCGGCAAGCTCGAAGATGCGGCGATCGGCGCCGCCGGTCGCGGCCAGCATGAACCCGACTGGCACCTCGCCCTCGCGATGCGCGGGCAGCGAGATCGCGCAGCCGTCGATCATGTTGATCAGCGTACAGTTGCGCAAGCTGCGCAGGTTTTGCCGGGTAAACTCCTTGTCGTCGGCGAGATCGGCGATGCGCGGCGGCGTGTTGGCGGTGGTCGGCATCGCCAGCGCATCATAGGGCGCAAGCCGCAGCGCAATGCGCGCGATCAGCGAACGCCGCGCGTTGAGCAGGTCGATATAATCGGCAGCGGTGATGGCCTCGCCGCGCATGATGCGGGTCGCTACCCGGGGATCGTAGACGTCGCCCTTGCTGGTGATCAGGAAGCGATGCCAGGCAAAGCTTTCCGCCGCGGCAAAACCGCCCTTGGCGTTCATGACGCCGACATCGAGAAATTCCGGCACCTCGACGCGCTCGATCAGCGCGCCGGCCTTCGACAACGCCGAAAGCGTCCGCTCAAAGGTCTTTGCCACCGCGTCATCGAGATCGTCGAGCGCGACCGTGGTCGGCACCGCCAGCCGTATGCCCTTGATCGGACGCGGGCGCAGCGGCGCGACCGGCTCATCGGCGAGCACGGCATCGAGGATGGCGCAGCAGGCGGCCGAATTCGCCAGCGGGCCAAAACTGTCGAGCGAGGAGGACAGCGGCACGCCGCCGTCAAGCGGCACGCGGCGCTGCGTCGGCTTGTAGCCGACGATGCCGTTATAGGCCGCAGGAATCCGGCAGGAGCCGCCGGTGTCGGTGCCGAGCGCGCCATAGGCCATGCCGTCGGCGATCGATACGCCGGCACCCGACGACGAGCCGCCCGGCACGTGCCCTGCGCTGCGATTCCAGGCACCTTTCGGCGTGCCGTAATGCGGATTGATGCCGATGCCGGAATAAGCGAATTCGGTCATGTTGGTGCGGCCGATCACGACAAAGCCGGCCCGCCGCAACCGCGCTACCACCGGCGCATCGGCCTCTGCGGCTGCGGAATCGTCCAGCGCGCGCGAGCCGGCGCGCGTCACCTGCCCCTTGATGTCAAACAGATCCTTGATTGACACCGGGATGCCGGCAAAGGGCGATGGCGCCGCATTCGCCTTGCGCAAGGCATCCATTGCATCGGCAGCGCCGAGTGCTGTGTCCTTGTCGACGTGAATGAAGGCACGCTGGCCCTCGCCTGCGGGGTCGGCAATTTTGGCGAGGCATTCCTCGACCAGTTTTCTCGCGCTGGTACGGCCATCAGCGAGTTCGTCGGCCAAAGCGGCTAGCGTCTTGTTCGGCATATCTGTCCCGTTTTGTGGCTGGTCGCGCCTTGCAAAGGCGGCGCACCCTAGCGCGGCGGCGCGCTGGCATACAAGTCGCTCCGGCTCCCCGGGAATGCGGCTATGCGGCGGCCTTCGCGGCGTTGACGGCGAATGGTCGATAGCGCATCAAGACCGCAACAAGCACTGAACTTTCGGGGAGGATTTTCCGTATGGCGGAGCCCGCGCGCGCAAAACCGAAGCCGACGCCGGAAACCCAGCATTTTTGGGATGGCACGCAAGCCGGCGAATTGCGCCTCCAGCGCTGCGACGCCTGCGCCAATGTCTACTTTCCGCCGCGCCCGTTCTGCCCGTCCTGCGCCTCGCGCAAGGTCAGCGTGTTCAAGGCGAGCGGCAAAGGCAAGCTCTACAGCTACGTCATCAACCACCGTCCCGCCGCGCCCGGCTTCACCCCGCCCTACGCCATCGCGGTGGTCGAGCTGGATGAAGGCCCGCGCATGATGAGCAACATCATCGATTGCCCGCAGACGCCGGAGGCGCTCGAGCTCGACATGAAGCTGGAAGTCGCGTTCGAGAAGCTCGACGACAAGATCACCCTTCCCTTGTTCCGTCCGGCGAAGGGATAAGCACATGCGCAGAAACGCAGTTGCCGTCGTCGGTGCGGCAGAGACCACCGAGCTCGGCGTCATCCCGAATATGTCGCAGATCCAGCTGCACGCGGACGCGGCGCTGAATGCGATCGCAGATGCCGGATTAAAGCTTTCCGACATCGACGGCTTTGCCACGGCGGTCGAGACGCCGCAGCAGGTCGCGCATTATCTCGGCATCACGCCGACCTGGGTCGACGGCACCTCGGTCGGCGGCTGCTCCTTCATGTTGCATGTGCGCCACGCGGCGGCGGCGATCGAGGCCGGCCTGTGCAAGACGGTGCTGATCACGCATGCCGAAAGCGGAAAATCGATGATCGGCAAATTGCCGCGCTCGACGCCGCCGGACAGTCTCAACGGCCAGTTCGAAGCACCGTTCGGCGTCTACGGCCCGCCGAGCATGTTTCCGATTCCGGTGCTGCGCTTCATGAAGACCCACGGCATCACCCATGAACAGCTTGCCATGGTCGCGGTGGTACAGCGGGAATGGGCGGCAAAAAATCCGCGGGCGACGATGAAGGACCCAATCACGGTCGCCGACGTCCTCAACTCGCGCATGATCGCCTATCCGTTCCGCCTGCTGCAATGCTGCCTCGTCACCGACGGCGGCGGTGCGCTGATCCTGACCTCGGCTGACCGCGCAAAAGACTTTCCGAAGAAGCCGGTTTATATCCTCGGCACCGGCGAGAGCGTGGAAACGCCGATGGTCAGCCAGATGAAGACCTTTGATTCCTCGCGTGCCTTCAAGGTCGCGGGCCCCCTCGCCTTCAAGGAAGCCGGCATTACCCACAAGGACGTCGATCATCTCATGATCTACGACGCCTTTGCGCATCTGCCGCTGTACGGCCTCGGCGATCTCGGCTTCATGCCGTATGAGGAGACCGGCAAGTTCATCGCCGACGGCAACACGCGCCCCGGCGGAAAACTGCCGCTCAACACCAATGGCGGCGGTCTGTCCTATATGCACTCCGGCATGTACGGCATGTATGCGCTCCAGGAGAGCGTGCGCCAGATGCGCGGCATCGCGCCGGCGCAGGTGAAGGATGCGAAGATTTCGGTGTGCCACGGCGTCGGCGGCATGTTCGCGGCGAGCGGCACGATCATCTTTACGAACGAGAAGTAACTGGCTGGAGCGTAACACAATGCGTCATTGCCGGGCTTGACCCGGCAATCCATCCTCTTCTGAAGAGAGATGGATGCGCGGGTCAAGCCCGCGCATGACGAGTTGAAGTTCGCGGCGGCTGCAAATGACAGGATAGAGAGCAATGGCCAAATCACTTCAGGACAAAGTCATCATCGTCACCGGCGCGGGCCGCGGCATTGGCCGCGAGATCGCGCTGCTCTGCGCTGCCGAGGGCGCAAAAGTCGTGGTCAACGATCCCGGCGGCGCGGCCGACGGCGCCGGCTCGAGCGCGGCGCCCGCCGAGGAAGTGTGTGAGGAAATCAAGAAGCGCGGCGGCACGGCGGTACCGAATTTCGAGTCGGTGGCGGAAGCCATTCCCGCCAGCAAGATCGTCAAGACGGCGACCGATCACTTCGGCCGGCTCGACGGCGTCGTCAACAATGCCGGCATTTTGCGCGACATGATTTTTCACAAGATGAGCGTGGAAGCGTTCGAGGCCGTCATCAAGGTTCACCTGATGGGCTCGTTCTATGTCAGCCACGCGGCAGCGCGGCTGTTCCGCGAGCAGGAGAGCGGCTCCTTCGTGCACTTCACCTCGACCTCTGGCCTGATCGGCAATTTCGGCCAGGCCAACTATGCCGCCGCAAAACTCGGCATCGTCGGCCTGTCGAAGTCCATTGCGCTCGACATGGGCCGCTTCAACGTCCGCTCCAACTGTGTCTCGCCGTTCGCCTGGACCCGCATGATCGGCACCATCCCGACCGAGACCGAGGCCGAGAAGGCGCGCGTGGAGAAAATCAAGCAGATGGGGCCGGAGAAGATCGCGCCGCTCTGCGGCTATCTGCTCGGCGACGCCGCCAAGGATGTGACCGGGCAAATCTTCGGCGTGCGCATGAACGAGATTTTCCTGTTCGGCCAGAACCGCCCGATCCGCTCGGTGCAGCGCAGCGAAGGCTGGACGCCGCAGAGCATCGCCGAGCACGGCATGCCGGCGCTGAAGGGATCGTTCTACAAGCTCGACCGTTCCGCCGACATTTTTACCTGGGATCCGGTCTAAGCACAGAGTGTAAGCGTAAGGTGGGCGCCGGGCACGCGCCCACCTTTTTATCTGCGTGCAACGCAGCGCGCTCCGCTCGCTCACCTGTCGTGACGTGCGCCATCTCAGGTTGTTCGTCGCAACTTGCCCGCTTTATGCCGGAATGCGGGCACACGATTATCCTCCCTACAAAAAAATCACGGGAGGAAATCATGACAACCCCACTGACCTTTCCCGATCCTAAACAGGAAGGCGGCGGCTTCAACCGCCGCAAGATGCTGACGGGCGCAGCCGCGATCGCCGCTTCGGCCGTGACGATGAAGACGGCTTCTGCCGCGAGCGTTGCGCCATTGGGCCAAACGGGTGCGCCTACCCTTCAGACCCCTTTGCCGCTGGGCCCGCTTCCGGGGGCGCGATATCCAGATGCACGGCTCGAGTCGATGAAGAAGCCCAAGGTCTCGTTCGGGCCGACCGGTTTTCCGGCCTTCGCCGGCACCATGGCGGTCGAGCGCGTCGCAACGGGCTTCCGCTGGGCCGAGGGTCCGGTCTACTTCCCGGCAGGGCGCTATGTGCTGTTCTCCGACATCCCCAACAACCGCATCATGCGCTTTTCGGAGGATGACGGTCACCTCAGCGTCTATCGCCAGCCGTCGATGAACTCGAACGGCAACACCATCGATCGCGAGGGGCGCCTCATCACCTGCGAACATTCCGGCCGGCGGGTCACCCGGACCGAGCTCGACGGCTCGATCACCATCATCGCCGACAAGTACAACGGCAAGAAGCTCAACGCGCCGAACGATGCGGTCGTCGCTGCCGACGGTGCGATCTGGTTCTGCGATCCGATCTACGGTATCGGCGGCTATTACGAGGGCATCAAGGCCGAGCCCGAGCAGGAAAAGCACAACGTCTACCGGGTCGATCCGAAATCCGGCGACATCAAGATGGTCGTCGACGACTTCGTGGAGCCGAACGGGCTCTGCTTCTCGCCCGACGAGAAGAAGCTTTATGTTTGCGACACCGGCTTCACGGACGGACCGGACAACCCGTCGCATATTCGCGTGTTCGACGTGGACCATGCGGCCGGCAAACTTTCGAACAGCAAGGTCTTTGCGGATATGCCCAAGCCCAGCATCACTGACGGCTTGCGCTGCGACACCGCCGGGCGTCTGTGGTGTTCGGTAGGCTGGGGCGATCCGAATGAGGACGGCGTGCGTTGCTACACGCCTGACGGCGACCTGCTGGGCAAGATTCACATCCCGGAAACGGTCGCCAATCTGTGCTTCGGCGGTCAGCAGCGCAACAGATTGTATATCTGCGGCTCGTCATCGCTCTATGCTGTCTATACCAGTGCGCAGGGCGCCCTGAAGCCGTGAGCGGCTTCTGGCGTCGTCAGTGACCTAACCTCTGCTGTCGTCCCGGCCTAGTGCGCAATTGAGCACGGGAGCCGGGATCCATAACCACCGCTGCCAATTGTTCGCAAAGGCAACTGCTACATCGCCCAACCGATGGGCCGCGGCGTATGGGTCCCGGCGTTCGCCGGGACGACAGTTACCCGCTGTTCCTGAGCCCCGCCGATATCCCGTTGATCGTGATCTGAATGCCGCGCAGCACCTGCTCATCGGGATTCTGCGCGCGGTGTTCCTTCAACAACTCCACCTGCACGTGGTTGAGCGGGTCGAGATAGGGAAAACGGTTGCGGATCGAGCGTTCGAGCAGCGGGTTGCCCTGTAGCAGCCGGTCCTGCCCCATGATCTTCAGCAATAGATCGATGCAGTCGTGATATTCGCGCCGGATCCGGCTGAAGATTTTTTCGCGCAGACTCACGTCCGGCACCAGCTCGGCATAGCGCGAAGCGATCGCGATCGAGCTTTTCGCCAGCACCATATCCATGTTCGACAGCAACATGCGGAAGAACGGCCATTCGCGATAGAGTTCCTGCAGGAACGCCATACCCTTGTCGGGATGTTTTGCAATCCACGCCTCGACCGCGCTGGCAAAGCCGTACCAGCCCGGTAGCATCAGGCGGCATTGCGCCCAGGAAAACACCCAGGGGATGGCGCGAAGGTCCTCGATCTCGCGGGTCTTCTTGCGCGAGGCCGGGCGGCTGCCGATGTTGAGGGTGGCGATCTCGTTGATGACGGTGGAAGCCCAGAAATACTCGGCAAAACCTTCGGTCTCGTACACCAGCCCGCGATAGGCCTTGAAGGCCAGCGCCGACAATTCCTCCATGGCTTCGAGATATTCGGCGCGCGGCGCGCTGTGCTTCGGCTGCAAGAGGCTCGCTTCCAGCGTCGCGGCGGCCAGGATTTCCAGATTGCTGCGGCCGACCTCGGCGTTGGAATATTTGCTGGAGATGATCTCGCCCTGCTCGGTGATGCGGATCTGGCCGTTCACGGCGCCGCCGGGCTGCGCAATGATCGCGTCATAGCTCGGCCCGCCGCCGCGGCCAACCGAACCGCCGCGGCCGTGGAACAGCCGCAGCCGCACATGGTGGCGCTCGAACACTTCGACGAGGCCGATCTCGGCCTTGTAGAGCTCCCAGCCCGAGGTGACGAAACCGCCGTCCTTGTTGCTGTCGGAATAGCCCAGCATCACCTCCTGGAGCGCGCCGCGGCTGTCGACCAGTTTCCGGTAATCATGCAGCGACAGCATGCGGTCCATGATGCCGCTGGAGGCCTGCAAATCCTCGATGGTTTCGAACAGCGGCACGATATTGATCGCGCAGCGGCCGGAGGGATGGATCAGGCCCGCCTCCTTGAGGAGCAGCGCCACCTCCAGCATGTCGGACATGCCCTTGCACATCGAGATGATGCATTGGGGGATTGCCGCGGAGCCGTAATTGGCGTGAGCTTCAGCGGCGGCATGGAATAGCGCGAGCTCGCCGACTGTTTCCTCGCTGTACTTGACGAACAAGGACGTCAGCGGCCGCGCATTGCTCAGCTCCTTCGTGAGCAGCGCCACCCGCTGCTCCTCGTTCAGCGCGAGATAGGACATGCCTGGCATAGCGGCGTCGATCAATTCGGCGACCGTCCGTTCATGCACTGCCGAGTTCTGGCGGACATCGAGGCTTGCCAGATAAAAGCCGAAGCAATCCACGGCGCGACGCAGCAGCCGTAGCCGTCCGCGCGCGATCACGGCGGAATTGTTCGAGACCAGTGACCGATGAATAATGTCGAGGTCGGCCTTGAATTCGGCCGTGCCGGAGTAAGGCGCTGCCTGGCCGACCGCGGCCCTTGTGGTTTCCACGCCCAGCCGCGCCGCGGTCGCGGTAAGGCGCGCAAAGATGCCGGAAACGGCCAGACGGTACGGCTCGCCGCTCCGGTGGGGCGACTTGTCCGGAGACCGCTCGGCGAGCAAACGCAAATCCTTGGAGATGTCGGCCAGATGCGCTGCCATCGACAGCTCGGAACCAAGGATGTGCAATTCCTCCAGATAGAAGCGCAGCACCTTGCTCGACTGCAGTTTCAGCGTGCCACGCATGACGTCAGCCGTCACGAACGGGTTGCCGTCGCGGTCGCCGCCAATCCAGCTTCCCATTTTCAGGAACGAAGCCAGTTCGCCGCGCGCGGCACCATCGCCTTCGTTGAGCCGATCCTCCAGCGCGCAGTGCATGCGCGGCACCTCGTGCAGGAAAGTGTAATCGTAGAAAGAGAGACCGTTGGCGACCTCGTCCAGCACGGTGAGCTTGGTCCGGCGCAAGAGGTTGGTCTTCCACAGCGTCAGCACCGCGCGGCGCAACTGCTCGTCGCCCGCTTCAGCCTCCTCCGGGGTGAGCTGGACCCGCTCGCGCCGGTCGAGAAGTTCGGCGATCTCCATCTCGCGGTCAATCGTGCTCTTGCGGCGAACTTCGGTCGGATGCGCGGTCAACACCGGGCTGACCTGCGCCGTCTCGAAAAAGCGGCGCAAGTCAGCGGCGGAGATACCGGCCGTCCGCGCATGGGCCAGCGTCTGGGTCAAGAGGCTCGGCCGCGGCGCCCCACCTGGCCCGCGCGCACGCATCTGACGGATGTTGTTCTGGTCCTCGGCGATGTTGGCGAGGTGCGAGAAATAGCTGAAGGCACGCACGATCCGCACCGTCTGGCTGATCGACATGCTGTCGAGGATCAGCTCCAGCTCGCGCCGGGCGGGCTTGTCCTCATCGCGATGGAACCGGATCGAGGTCTGCCGGATGCGTTCGACCAGGTCGAACACGTCGGCGCCCTCCTGGTCGCGCACGGTATCGCCCAGGATGCGCCCCAGCAGCCGGATTTCCTCCCGCAGCCGGGCATCCGCCTGCACGTCCTCGGGGCGATCGATGCGGATTTCGGTCTCGGAAGGCATGGTCTGAAGAGACATCGGCCCGCTACTCCAGAAGCTTGCCCGGCAGCTTTGGAGTGTGCAAGTTTTTTGCCGCAGTGCAAGATGAAGTTGGAGGCGACCTCATCCTGAGGAGCGGCCCCTTGGCCGCGTCTCGAAGGATGGGCCACGGGCCACATGGTCCGAGAGGCGCGAAGCCGCGCTCCTCACCATGAGGGTCTCACGTTTCTCGCGAAGTTCAAATCCTCCGCCCCGCCTGTTCCCAATAGGGATCGCGCAGGCGGCGCTTGAAGATCTTTCCGGAATCCTCCCGCGGCAGATTGGACTGGATTTCAACGTGCTTCGGCACCTTGTAGTCGGCCAGCGACGTCTTCAGCCGCTTGCGGATATCGGCGATGTCGAGCATCACGCCTGCTTGCGGCTCCACCACCGCCATCAACGCCTCGCCGAATTCGGAATCGGGAATGCCGAACACCGCGCAATCGTGTACGCCGGGCACCGCGTGCAGCGCCGCCTCGATCTCGGCAGGATAAATGTTGACGCCGCCCGAGATCACCATGTCGCGCTTGCGGTCGCAGATGAAGACATAGCCGTCCTCGTCGATATAGCCGACGTCGCCGGAGGTGATGAATCCTTCGCGGTCGATCTCGGTGCGCTTTTCCGGCTTGTTGTGGTAGGTGAAATCCGGATTGCCTGCGATGCGCGAATAGATCTCGCCGATCTCGCCCGGGGGCAGTTCGCACCCGTCCTCGTCGATGAAGCGCAGCTCCGCGCCCGGCGAAATCTTGCCGACCGTGCCCGGCTTCTTCAGCGCATCTTCCGATGTTGCAAACGTCACCGCCCCCGACTCGGTCGAGCCGTAGAATTCGTAGATCACCGGTCCCCACCAGTCGATCATGGCGCGCTTGACGTCGGCCGGGCACGGCGCCGCCGCATGGATGATGTGGCGCAGCGAGGACATGTCGTATTTCTTGCGCACCCCCTCCGGGAGCTTCATCAGGCGGATGAACATGGTCGGCACCATGAAGATGGTGTCAATCTTCTCGCTCTCGATCAGGTGCAAAAATTCTTCGGCGTCGAAGCGCGGCATCAGCACCAGCACGCCGCCGAGGCGCCCCGCACGCAGGCCGAAGGAGTTCGGCGCGGAGTGATAGAGCGGGCCCGGCAGGATGGTGCGCGCGCCGGGTTTCAAGCCATAGATCATGCCGCGCATGCGTTCGGCATTCGCGGTCTGCTCCGGCGTTGGCGCGTTGCGGCGCACGCCCTTGGGATGGCCCGTGGTGCCCGAGGTGTAGATCATGTTCTGCGGCTGCGGCACCGCCGGACCGTCATAGCGCGGGAACGGCACGAACCAGGATTCGAAACTGGCCGCGAAATCCGGCGTCGCAAGGTGATCCGGGTCGATCTTGTAATTCGCCAAAATTTCCGGCGGCGTGGGCACGCTCAGCACCGTGACGCCTTGCGGGATCGCGCTACGCAATTGATGCAGCATGTCGGCATGCGCGATCAGCACGCGCGTGCCGGTGTCCTTGAGGATGTAGTTGATTTCTTCGGGCTTGAAGTGCCAGTTGATCGGCACGCCATACGCGCCGAGCCGCATCGCGGCATAGGCCGCCTCGATGAAGGCGATATCGTTGCGCATCAGCATGCAGACGCTGTCGCCCTGCTTCACGCCGAGCGATTGCAAGCCCGAGGCGATGCGGTCGGCACGCTCGGCGACCTCGTCGTGGCTGCGCCGGCGATTGCCGCTGATGATGCCGTGGTAGGGAGAGGACATTTGCCGCTTTCCGATTCTGTCGTCGGCTTCATAAGACCCTCATGGTGAGGAGCGCGCACTTGCGCGCGTCTCGAACCATGCAGGCCCGATTGTGGCCTTCATCCTTCGAGACGCGGCCAAGAGGCCGCTCCTCAGGATGAGGATTAGCCAGCCTCCGCAAAGACCGGCGCACGCTTTTCCAGATTGGCTCGCACGGCTTCGGTCTGGTTGGGACTGCCGATCAGCTTTTGCTGCTCGACCGACTCCGCCAGCAATGCCGGACCGGGATCGACGGAGAGATTGTTCAGCATCCGCTTGGCCGCGCGGATCGCGTGCGGGCTCTTGCCGGCGATCTCGCGCGCCATTTCCATTGCCGCCGCACGCGGATCGTCGACGATGCGGGTGGCGAGGCCGTAGCTGAGCGCTTCCTGAGCAGAGAAAATACGGGCGGTATAAGTCAGCTCGCGCAGGATATCGTCGCGCACGAGGCTGGCGAGGATCGGCGTGCCGGCCATGTCAGGCACCAGACCCCACTTCAACTCCATGATCGACATGCGGGCATCCGGCGCCATCAGACGGATGTCGGCGCCGAGCGCGAGCTGGAAACCGCCGCCGAAGGCGACGCCCTGGATCGCGGCGATGACAGGCACCGGCAATTGCCGCCAGCCCCACACCGCCTGCTGCGGAAAATTGGCCAGGCCGTGGGTGCGCTTGGTGAGATCACGGCTTTCCCCGCCCGGCACCCCGTTACCGCCCTTTTCCTTCATGGCGGCGAAACGGCTGGTGTCGAGGCCCGCGCAGAAGGCGCGCCCCTCGCCGGACAATACTACCACCCGCACGGCTTTTTCCTGCGAAAGCCGCCCGGTTGCGGCGACCAGCGCCTCGAACATCGCCTGATCCAGCGCATTCATCTTGTCCGCGCGCACCAGCCGGACGTCGGCGATACCGTCCGCGATCGATATCGAGACGCGATCTTCCATGAGCAAATCTCCTCACCTGATTTTCTTGTGGCGGCTTTACAGAAAGGCCGTCATTCGGTTTTAGTCAATCGACCAATTAACAACAATTCTCCTGGGTGGAAACGATGTTCAACGATCAGCTTCTCGCCGGGCGGCGCATCCTTGTGACCGGAGGCGGAACCGGCCTTGGCAAGGCGATGGCCGCCAAATTCCTGGAGCTCGGCGCCGAGGTGCATATCTGCGGCCGCCGCAAGATCGTGTGCGACGAAACCGCCACCGAGTTGATGGACCTGTACGGGGGGCGCGTGGTGAGCCACGGCGTCGATATCCGCAACGCGCTTGCCGTCGACGAGATGATCGAGCAGATCTGGACCGGCGGTCCCCTCACCGACCTCATCAACAATGCGGCGGGCAATTTCGTCTCCCGTACGCAGGACCTTTCACCGCGCGGCTTCGATGCGGTGGCGAATATCGTCATGCACGGCACATTCTATGTGACGCATGCGGTGGGCCGGCGCTGGATCGCGGGCAAGCACCCCGGCAACGTCGTCTCGATCACCGTGACCTGGGTGCGCAACGGCAGCCCCTTCGTGGTGCCGTCGGCGATGAGCAAGTCGGCGATCCATGCCATGACGATGTCGCTGGCGGCGGAATGGGGACGTTACGGCATCCGCCTCAACACCATTGCGCCCGGCGAAATCCCGACCGAGGGCATGAGCAAGCGCCTCAATCCCAATGACCAGCCGGGCGCGCGGACCATCGCGCGCAATCCGATGGGCCGGGTCGGCAAGATGGAGGAACTGCAAAACCTCGCCGTGTTCCTGATCTCCGGCGGCTGCGACTGGATCAGCGGCGAGACCATCGCGATGGACGGCGCCCAGGCACTCGCCACCGGCGGCAATTTCTACGAATTGCGCGAATGGTCCGATGCCGACTGGCAGCAGGCGCGTGACAACATTGCCAAGCAGAACGAGAAGGACCGCGCGGCAAGGGGGTGACCCTTCGCCGTCATTGCGAGCGAAGCGAAGCAATCCAGCTTCCTTCGCTGCTGCGAGTAAACTGGATTGCTTCGTCGCTTCGCTCCTCGCAATGACGGTGGAGCCGGATTCCAACAAATAAAACAATCACGGGAGAAACATGTCCGCCACGGGAGTACCGGCAAACCTCGCCGACATGGTGCGTGCTCAAGCGAAAAATCGCGGCAATGCGCTGGCCTATGAATTCGAAGGACGCCAGACCACCTTTGCCGAGTTCGACATCAAGACCAACCGCGTCGCCAATGCGCTGATCGCGCTTGGTCTCAGGAAAGGCGACCGCATCGCCTATCTCGGCAAGAACAGCGACATCTATTTCGAGCTGCTGATGGGCGCCATGAAGGCCGGCGTCGTGATGGCGCCGGTGAACTGGCGGCTCGCAGGGCCGGAGGTTGCCTTCATCGTCGAGGATTGCAAGGCGCCGGTGCTGTTTGTCGGCCCCGAGTTCATCACGCAGGTCAAGAACATCAAGTCCGTGCTGCCCAGCGTGAACCACATCATCACCACCGAAGGCGGCGAACCGGAATGGCAGGATTTTACGGCCTGGCGCGACGCGGCAAGCGGCGACGATCCCAAGGTGACGATCGAGCCCAGGGATGTAGCAATCCAGCTCTATACATCAGGCACTACGGGCAAGCCCAAGGGCGCGATGCTCTCGCACGCCAACTTCCTGAATCTCGTGCAGACCGGCAACCCGGACGAGAAGCCGGAGTGGAACAAATGGTCGACCGATGACGTCTCGCTGGTGGCGATGCCCATCTTCCACATCGGCGGCTCCGGCTGGGGCGTGATGGGGCTCTATCACGGCGCCAAGGGCGTGATCGCGCGCGAGTTCGATCCGACCAGGGTGCTGGATTTCTTCGAGCAGTCCGGCATCACAAAGCTGTTCATGGTGCCGGCGGCGATGCAGTTCGTGGTGCGCCAGCCCCGCGCGCGGCAGGTCGACTTCTCGCGGCTGAAATACATGCTGTACGGCGCCTCGCCGATTCCGGCGGCGCTGCTGAAGGAATGCATCGAAGTTTTCAAATGCGGTTTTGTCCAGATGTACGGCATGACCGAGACGACAGGCACCATCGTCGCGCTGCCGCCCGAAGACCACATCGAAGGCCTCGACCGCATGCGCTCGGCCGGAAAGGCCCTGCCCGGCATCGAGCTTGCGATCATCGATGCCAACGGCAATCCCTTACCCGTCGGTGAAGTCGGCGAGATCGCTACCCGCTCCGGCTCCAACATGGTCGGCTACTGGAATCTGCCGGAAGCGACGGCGAAGACGCTTCAGTCGGACGGCTGGCTGCGCACCGGCGATGCCGGCTACATGGACAAGGACGGCTATCTCTACATCCACGACCGCATCAAGGACATGATCATCTCCGGCGGCGAGAACATCTATCCCGCCGAAGTCGAGAGTGCGCTGTGCGATCACCCCGATGTGGCGGAAGCCGCCGTGATCGGCATCCCCGACGACAAATGGGGCGAAGCGGTGAAGGCGATCGTGGTGATGAAGCCCGGCAAGAGCGCTGATGCCACCGACATCATCAACTTCACCCGGACCCGCATCGCCGGCTACAAGACGCCAAAGTCGGTGGATTTCATGGAGGCGTTGCCGAGGAATCCGTCAGGGAAGATCCTGCGGCGGAATCTGCGCGATCCGTATTGGGCTGGGAAGGATCGGCAGGTGAACTAGCCCCCTGTCGTCCCGGCTAAGCGAAGCGCGAGCCGGGACCCATAACCACAGGCACAGTTTGACGAAGGCTGGAGCAATACCGCCTTCAACAACGACGTCCGGTAGCTATGGGTCCCTGCGTTCGCAGGGACGACGTGGGGAGAGAGTTACTTCTTCACCCGCTCGCGCGCCGCGCGGAAGCGCGCCCGGGATTCATCGGACCACACCTCGGCCGGATTGTAGAACTCGGCATAGACCTTCGCATCCGGCGGCAGTGTCACCCAGGGCTGCTTGGTGGAGGTGAAGATGTGGGCGTCCGGCGGACACTGGCTCGGATCATCCATCGTGCCGACGCGCACGAAGCGCATCGCGGGCCCCGAGCCCGGATAATTGCTCCAGATCGCAACCTTGCAGATCGGGCAACGCGCAATGCGCTGGCCCTTGCCGCTGGCCGACGGCGTATCGACGATCTCCGGCTCGGCTTTGAGATGCTCGACATGATCGAACTCGTACACCGCGTTGAGCGCGTGTACCGATCCCGTCTCGCGCTGGCACCAAGTGCAATGGCAGGCATTCACGACCAGCGGCCTGCCGGTCAGACGATAGCGAATATTTCCGCAGGCACATCCACCTTCCATGCCGCCCTCGCTCCCTTCTTATTTGAGCATGATCCCTATCCGAAAACCGGTGCCCACTTTGCGCGAACGCGGCCCTTCGGGTCGGGGATCATGCTCAGTATTTCCCCGCTCCCATATAGCCGAACAGAAAACCCGCCACCTTGCGCTTCTGGATTTCCTCGCTGCCTTCGGTGATGCGGTAGCGGCGGTGATGGCGGTAGATGTGCTCGAACGGCTTGTGGCGCGAATAGCCCATGCCGCCATGCACCTGCATGGCGCGGTCGGCGGCCTCGCAGCACAGCCGGTTTGCCCAGAAGTTGCACATCGAGACGCGGTCGGACAGCGTGTGCTCGACTTGCGCCTGCGTCAACTGGTCCATCTCCCAGGCGGTCTTGCGGATCAGGAGCCGCAGCATCTCGGCCTGCGTTGCCAGCTCCACCAGCGGCCACTGGATCGCCTGGTTCTCCGCCAGCGCCTTGCCGAACGGCTTTCGCTCGCGCGCATATTTGACGCTCTCGTTGATGCAATAGACCGCGGCGCCCAGCGAGCTCGCCGCCTGACGGATGCGGTTCTCGTGCACAAAGCACTGCGCCAGCGACAGCCCGCGGCCGACCTCGCCGAACAGCGCGTCCTCCGGCACGAACACATCCGTAAAGCTGACGCGCGGATGGTCGGTCGGCATGTTGAAGGTCCACATGTATTCCTCGACCTTCACGCCCTCGCTCTTGGCCGGCACCAGAAGGCAAGTGATACCCCGGGCGTCGCCGTCATTGCCCGAGGTGCGGGCAAACAGCGCGCAATGCGTGGCGACGTGCATGCCCGTAGTCCACATCTTCTGGCCGTTGATCAGCCAGCCCTTGACGTTGTCGCGGGTGGCTGGAACAGCCCGGGTCTCCATATGGGTTGCATCCGAGCCGTGATCGGGTTCGGTGAGGCCAAACGTGATGCGATATTTTCCGGTGATGGAGCCGTCGATCATCGCCTTCTGTTCGTCGCTGCCGTAGCGATCGAGCATGGTGACGATGGGGAGATTGCCGACGATGGAATGTTCGTTCTGAAGGTCGTTGTGCAGGCCGAGTCCCTTGGAGGCAAAATGCTCGCGGATCACGGCCATCCAGAGGTTGGAGCCGGCCTTGCCGCCATAGCGCTTGGGGATCGCAAAGCGCAAATGGCCCGCCGCATCCGCCAGATTCTTCGCCTTGCGCAGCAGCGCTTCCCATTCATGCCGCGGCAGGCCGCCGTTTTCGAAATCGGTGCGGGCCCATTCGCGGCGATGATCGAAGAAGCGGATGTTGTCGTCGGCCTCCTCCAGCGGCTTGATCTCGCGCTCGATGAAGCGGTCGAGTTCGGCCAGATACGCAACGAGGTCGGCAGGCAGGTTGAAATCCAAGGCGGCTCTCCCGGAGATTTTTGGTTCTTGTCGCTTGCGTTTAGACGCTACGCAGCGCCATCGCTCGAAAGCGATTTAGCGGAGCACACCCTACCCCCGTCAAGCAAGGGAGTGGGCCTCAGATGGTCCTTGGCACGCGCGGGCGCATTGCGTAATTGGATGGGATCAATCGGCAAGGCGTATTCCTCGCCGCAGAAAAACGACGGGAGCGAACATGGATCTGAAGTTCTCAAAGGTGACGCGCAAGGGCCCGATCACGATCGTCACCCTGTCCCGCCCCGAAGTATACAATGCGCTGCATATCGACGCGCATTTCGAGCTCAACAAGGTGTTTGACGATTTCTCCGCCGATCCCGAGCAATGGGTCGCGATCGTCACCGGCGCCGGCGACAAGGCCTTTTGCGCCGGCAACGATCTGAAATGGCAGGCCGCCGGAGGAAAACGCGGCTGGGACAAGGGCGGCTTTGGCGGCCTCACTTCGCGCTTCGACTGCGACAAGCCGATCATCGCCGCCGTCAACGGCGTCGCCATGGGCGGCGGTTTTGAGATCGCGCTGGCCTGCGATCTCATCATCGCTTCTGACAATGCCACCTTCGCCCTGCCAGAGCCGCGCGTCGGCCTCGCCGCGCTTGCCGGCGGCGTGCATCGCCTGCCGCGCCAGATCGGCCTCAAGCGCGCCATGGGCATGATCCTGACCGCGCGCCATGTCAGCGCCAAGGAAGGCCTGGAGCTCGGCTTCGTCAACGAGGTGGTGCCGCAAGGCGAAGCGCTCGCCGCCGCCGAACGCTGGGCCGAGACCATCGCCAGGAACTCGCCGATGTCGATCCGCGCCTCCAAGCAGGCGATCCAGAAGGGCATGGAAGTGTCGCTGGAGCAGGCGATATCGGAGCAGCGCGAATATCCGGCCGTGAAGGCAATGGCGGCGTCGCAGGACTATATCGAAGGCCCGAAGGCATTTGCGGAGAAGCGCCCGCCGAAATGGCTGGGGCGATAAGCCCCGCTCTCTCCTCCGTCATTCCGGGGCGCGCCGCTTGGCGCGAGCCCGAAATCCATACGCCGTGACGCTCATTGTCTTGCAATGATGGCCAACGGCCTTCTTTAAGACAACCCCGGCCTGTGGCTATGGATTCCGGGCTCTCGCTTCGCTCGCCCCGGAATGACGAGCGCGGGTGAAGCATCTACTTCGTTCCCAACTCCCGCTTGTACGACGCATAGTTCGGCTGATCGACCGCGAGCTTGTCCATCGTGGTCTGCCACAAATGGTCCTTCAGCCCGGGCGTGCTCAGATCGACCTCGCCTTTCGCGATCTTTTCAGACAACGCGCGGTTCAATTCCATCACCGAACCATCCATTCCAAGCAGTTGCTTGAGCCGCGCAGCTTCCGCGGCATCACCCGGTCCTTCCAGCGCCAACTGACGCGTCACCAGATCCAGCGCATTGATGCCGACGCGCAGCTTGAACCCGTTGTGACCCTTGATCGCAGGCGCTATCTCGGTGCGCAGAAATTCCGCGACCGCCTTGATCAATTCCGTCGGTGTCGGTTCGTCCTGCACACTACCCTCCTATCTTCCTGGGCATGATCCTGTCCGAAAACCGGTTTCCACTTTTCGGGATCATGCCCGCGGCGCGAGTAGCCTGAGCAAATCGATCTCCGTCTCGGACGATCGCCGCCCGATCATGGCGCGCTCCATCGAATGATCCGGCCCCTTGCGGAAGCGTTGCATCATGCCGCAGCACATCACGCCCCAGCGCAGCGTGCCCATCACTTCCCAGAACTTGACGCGCCCCGGATCGACCTTGCGACCGGTTTCCTCGTAACCGGCGAACAGATCCTCACGCGCGCCGAACCCGCCGACCGGCTTGTCGATCTCGCCGAAGCGCCAGGAATTGACGCAGATCCAGCCCAGATCTTCCATGGGGTCGCCGTAGTGCGCCAGCTCCCAGTCCAGTACCGCGCGCACGCCGTCCGGCCCGATGATCAGGTTGCCGTGGCGGAAATCGCCGTGCACCAGCGTGATCTCACGCGACGGGCCCGGATCGTGATCGGCCAGCCAGCGTAGCGCCAGTTCGAACACCGGGCGCGGCCAGTCGAAGCTGCGGTATTCGCATTCGAGGTCGCCGATCTCCCGGGTCGACGTCACCGTCCGCAAGGTCGGCAGCTTCGATTGCGGCAAAGCGTGAATGCCGGCCGCAACCTTTCCGAGTTGCCGCGCCAGCATCGGCCGCACCTTGGCGAATTCCTCGTCGCGCAGAATCTTGCGCGCGATGGTTTCGCCCTCGATCCGCCGCATGATGAAGCCATTGCCGAGGTCCTCCTCGGCCTTCAGCACATGCATCACTTCGGGCGACGGCAGTCCGGCATCATAGGCCAGCTGCATCAGCACGGCCTCGGCATCGAGCCCGGCAGCACGGCCGGGCGACGCGCCATAGCCAGGCGGCGCGCGGCGCAGGATTGCGCCGATGTTACCGCCCGGATGCAGAATGTCGAACGTCCAGGTCTCCTGGCTGGCGCCGCCGGACAGTTTGGCGGCGCCGGCAACGCCGGTCGCCCCCGGAACAAACGAGGCGACGCAGCGTGCGAGTTCGGCCTCGATCATCGGCCCGAGAATTTTGCCGGCCGCTTTTCCAGGAAGGCGGTGACGCCTTCGCGGAAATCTTCCGCCGCGCCGGCGACGCGCTGCGATTCATATTCGAGATTGAGCTGTTCCTCGAACGAGTTCTCCGGGCTGTCCCAATAGAGCTTGCGGATCAGCGACAGCGCGATGGTCGGACCGTTGGCAAGCTCATGCGCCAGCTTCATCGCCTCGTCCATCAGCACCGCATCGTCATAGACGCGGTTGACGAGACCCCATTCCAGCGCCTTCTCCGCCGGCAGGCGCTCGCCGAGCAGCGACAATTCCACCGAGCGCGCCTTGCCGATCAGCCGCGGCAACAGCCAGGTCGAACCGCAATCGGGCACCAGGCCGATGCGGCGGAACGCCTGCAGGAAATAGGAGGAGCGCGCGCACAGGATCAGATCGCCCATCAGCGCAAAGCTCATCCCGGCGCCGGCGGCGGGGCCGTTGACCGCCGTCACCAACGGGCAATGCAGCCGGCGGAGGCGGCGCAGGAACGGATGAAAGCCGACCTCCAGCGAGGCGCCGGCATTGCTCTTGCCCGGCTTCTGCTGGTTGCGCCCCTGCAGATTGGCGCCGGTGCAGAAGGCGCGGCCTGCCCCGGTCAGCACCACGCAGCGCACCTCAGCCTTCTTCTCGTCGATCGCATCGAGTGCGTCGGCAAGGCCGCCCAGCATGTCCATGGAGACCGCGTTCATGACCTCCTGATGGTCGAGCCTGAGAACCGCGACCGGTCCGTCGAAATCGAGCGTGACGTGCTTGAACTGCATTTGTTTCCTCGTAGCGATGGGAGCCCGGCTTTCCAGGCCATATTTGATTTTTGGGTCGGCCTTGTCCATGGTTGCGCCCGAACAGCGGCCTTCTTCGGACGCACATCTAAAGTGCGCCAAACCAAATGGAAACACCCAAATGAGCATCTTCGACCTCACCGGCCGCACGGCCGTCATCACCGGCGGCAATGGCGGTATCGGGCTCGGCATCGCGCAGGCACTTGCGTCCAGTGGCTGCAATGTCTCGATCTGGGGCCGCAACGCCGACAAGAACAAGGCTGCGGCCGCCACCATGTCGGCCGGGCCCGGCAAGGTTCACACCCTCGTCTCCGACGTCACCGATTCAGCGTCGGTCAAGGATGCGATGAAGGCCACGCTCGATACGTTCGGCCGCGTCGATGGCTGCTTCGCCAATGCCGGCATCGGCGGTGGCGGCCGGCGTTCCTTCATCGACCGCACCGAGGAGGAATGGCGAAAGATGTTCGCGACCAATCTCGACGGCGTCTTCCACGTGTTCCAGGCGGCCGCCCGCCACATGACCGAGCGCGCCGAGGCCGGCGACAAATTCGGCCGGCTGGTGGCGACGTCGAGCCTTGCCTCGCTGTTCGGCACCGCGCGCAACGAGCATTATGCCGGCACCAAGGCGGCGTTGAACGCGCTGTGCCGCGCGCTCGCGGTCGAGCTTGCGCGTCACGGTGTCACCGCCAATGCCATCCTGCCCGGCTGGATCAAGAGCGACATGACCGCAGGCATCATGGCCAACGACAAATTCGTGGCCAACGTGATGCCGCGCATTCCCGTGCGCCGTTTCGGCGAGCCCTCGGATTTCGGCGGCATCGCCGTATACATCATGAGCAAGGCATCGTCCTATCACACCGCGGACTGCTTCGTGATCGACGGCGGGTATACGGCGTTCTAACGCCTTCGTCATTGCGAGCGAAGCGAAGCAATCCAGCTTTGCTGCAACAAGAAAGCTGGATTGCTTCGTCGCTTCGCTCCTCG
>NZ_JAFCLN010000032.1 GCF_018129385.1 Bradyrhizobium lablabi | reverse complement strand
TGGACGCGCTTGTTCAGCAGACGACTGAGCAAGGGCGTACGGCGAAGTCGTGTGGTCCTGGCGCCGCGACGCTGGCGCTAAGTCGGCGGCATATGCTGCCGGCGATGGTGACAACAAGCCCGCTCACCAGGGAGAGCGCGATATAAGCCGTAAAGCCATTGCGCAGGGGATGTCGGAGTGTTCTCCGCTCACCTGTATGCTCGTGTGCATTTTTTCGTTGCGCAAGCAGCGCACACGAGACCGCGGGTGCAGCGCGCACCCGGCATTCCCTGCGCCCTCTGGCTTCGGAGGCGCGATGAAGATCGAATAGCTCGGGCAGATGATGTCGCGAGAACGACAACGCACATTCAGTCGTCGTCCCCGCGAAGGCGGGGATCCAGTATTCCAGGGACGTCAGCGCATGAGTCGAGAAGCCGCGGCGTACTGGATACCCGCCTTCGCGGGTATGACGACCGCTGCTGTTGAACGTGCCCGGCGTTCGCAGGGGCCACGTGACTGGGGCTGTTTGACAATTGAATCGGAACGCCGCGCAGCTCGGGATGACCGTCAGCCAACCTTCGCAGCTCGCTTGCCGCCCGTTACCAGCAGCCCGAGCCGCCATCCCACGAGCAGACCTGCGATCACCAGCAGGCACCAGACGGGCACAAAGAAGAACGTCAAGATCCCGGCGTCCTCCGGCTCGGTCTGCATCAGCCATTTCACTACGCCGACCGGGGCAAACAGCCCGATGGCGCCGCCGATCAGGCTGGCGAAATACATCAGCAGCTTTTGCGGGGACATCGGCAGTGCCACTTCCGCGGCCTTCCTCAGCTTCGTTTCCTCGAAAGCGAAAGCGCCTCGCGATAGAGCCGGGAAAAGCTGATCGCCAGTGCGCTCATCAGCGCGAACATGACAAAGCGGTGATAATCCGCGGCGGTGAGCGCGGAGAATTCGAAGTGCGGCGGCATGAACGCCCACCAGACGAGGGGTACCGTGGCCACACTCGCAAACAGCCCGGCCGGCACGCCGGCAAACAGGCTGGCGATCAGGATCGCCGGCACAAACCCGGCAAAATAGAGATTTATCCCGAACGCCAGCAAAACCTTCTCAAGGGCCGACCCGAGGCCGATCGCGAGCAGCGCCGCCAGGAACGCCAGCGGCGACCAGGGCCTGACCTTGAGGATGAGACCGGTTTGTTTTTGCATGACATTCCCCCCGGAACACCGCGGCGGAGCCTAGTCAGGCTACGACAAAAGTCAAAGGCAAATGGCGGGTCTCGCTGCGACGCGAAACGGCCGCCGATCCGCTTCCCTGGAAATCTTGCGGCCGGTTTGAACCTTTGGCCGGGTCCGGAACCTAACCTACACAGGCGGTCTCCAGGAGGCTCTTATGACCCACTGGCACGATACGATGGTGGATCACCCCCAACCCGATGGCGCGGTCTACGCGACGGGTTGGACGATTTCCGGCCTTGCGGTGCTCGGCACCATCATCGCCGTCTGGCTTCTGGGAATCTAGCCAGCGGCTTACAGCAAGACCCTCGCGCTCCAGCCTGGCCGGAGCGCGCTTACCGCCGATTCTCCGCCAAATCTGAACGACGTCAGAGATCGAGCACCACGCCGCCCGAGACGGCATCCGTCACGCCGCGTCCGCCGCCCTGATCCTCCAGCAGCGCGCGAAAACTGTTGAGCGTCTCGATCATTGCCGGCCGCGCGGCGACCATCGCTTCCTGGCTGGACCACGTGCCGATCAGGCAAAATGTCTGCTCGCCCGTCTTGATGATGACGCCGCGCTCGAGCCCCGGCCATTTGGCCTTGCCGCCGCGATGCGCATCGAGGAACGCGGCCTCTTCGCCCGCCTTCACCTTGAATTTCACGACATTATAGATCTGCATGGAAGCGCCTCCAAATGTGTCGAAGTATGCGGACGTTCTGGACGAAAAGGCAGTCGTACGGATCGCTTGAAGGAATGATGGATGCACAAGGGATCGAACCTTGCGCCTCTCCCGTGTGAACCACAATCCGCAGACCATGACCAGCCTGATCCAGCCATGGTGTGGTTGTAAACGTCCTTGCGGTGCGGGGCCTCGTGGCCCGTCACGGCGTGATCGCGACCTTGAACACCCCGTCGCGTTGGTTTGCGAAGAGGTCATAGGCGGCTTCGATCTCATCCAGCTTGAACCGGTGCGTCACCATCGCGCTGAGGTCGACGCGTCCCGATTCGATCACGGCCATCAATCGTCGCATGCGCTCTTTCCCACCCGGGCAGAGCGTTGTCACGATCCTGTGGTCGCCGAGTCCGGTCGCGAAGGCGTCGACGGGTATCTTCAGGTCGGACGAATAGACGCCAAGGCTCGACAAGGTCCCGCCCGGTCGCAACACCCGCAGACACGATTCAAACGTGGACTGGATACCCAGCGACTCGATGGCCACATCTACCCCGCGTCCATCGGTGATGCGCAGGATTTCGGCAACCGGATCGACCTTACTGAAGTCCACGACGTAGTCGGCGCCGAGACGACGCGCCATATCGAGACGTTCCGGCAGCCGGTCGACTGCGATGATGGTCGAGGCGCCGAGCAGCCTGGCACCGGCGGTGGCGCAAAGACCGATCGGACCCTGAGCGAACACCGCCACCATGTCGCCGATCTTGATCCCGCCGTTCTCGGCGCCGCTGAAGCCGGTCGACATGATGTCGGGACACATCAGCACCTGCTCGTCGGTGAGTTCGTCGGCGACGGGCGCGAGGTTGCCTATCGCGTCAGGTACCAGGACATATTCGGCCTGGCAGCCGTCGATCGTGTTGCCGAACCGCCATCCGCCCGCCGCCTTCCATCCATGTTTGTCATCAGGACCATCCTGCGAGCAGCGGCCACATTGGCAGGCGTTGCTGTAGCCGCTCGGCGTGATGGCGCCGGCGATCACGCGCTGGCCTTCGCGGAATCCCCTGACCTGCGAACCGAGCTTCTCGATCACGCCAACGGGCTCGTGGCCGATCGTCAGGCCCATGGCGACCGGATATCCTCCTTTGAGGATGTGAACATCCGTGCCGCAGATGGTCGTTGTCGTAATCCGCATCAGCGCGTCGAGCGGACCAACATCGGGTATGGGCTTCTGTTCGAGCACGATCCGGCCGGGCTCGACAAAGACGGCGGCTTTCATTTTTGTCATCTGACTCACCTCTTCCTGAAGTTTCGATGCAGCCAGCTCGATCGCCCTCCATTCGTTCTGGCGGGACGCAGCGCAGGGACAGTCAAGCGGCAATCGGCGGGCGTGCTCCGAACCGCTTCGGAGCGCCGCGGCAAACGCTCAGTACGGCCAGGTCCAGTTGACGATCTCCGGCCGATCCATGCCGTGCTCGTGCGCGTAGCGGCGATTGTCGATGATGGCGTTCTTCATTGCCTCCTTGAGGTGAGCGGCCTTCGTGTGCAATTTGGGCACCCAATCGATCACATCGATGACGAGGTGGAAGCGGGACGTGTCGTTCAGCATTGCGAGCTCAAGCGGCGTGTTGATGCTGCCCTTTTCCTTGTAGCCCCGCACGTGCAGGTTCTCGTGTCCCTTGAACCGGTATGAGAGCTTGTGGATGAGCCAGGGATAGCCGTGGAAGTTGAAGATGATCGGCTTGTTCGTGGTGAACAGGCTGTCGAACTCGCGCTCCGTCGATCCGTGCGGATGCTCGGATGCCGGCTGGAGCCTGAACAAATCCACGACATTGACGAAGCGCAGCTTCAGATCGGGCACTTGCTCACGCAAGATAGCGGCGGCAGCCAGTGCTTCCATGGTCGCCACGTCGCCGCAGCAGGCCAGCACGACGTCGGGCTCCTCGCCAGCGTCGGTGCTGGCACGCGGCCAGATGCCGAGGCCCTTGGTGCAGTGGACGATCGCCTCGTCCATGGTGGTGAACTGGAGGTGCTTCTGTTTGTCGGCGACGATGACGTTGATGTAATCGGTGCTGCGCAGGCAGTGATCCGCAACCGACAGCAGCGTGTTGGCGTCGGGCGGCAGGTAGACACGTGTGACGGACGGCCCCTTGTTGGTCACCAGATCAATAAATCCGGGGTCCTGGTGGGAGAATCCGTTGTGGTCCTGGCGCCAGACCGTGGATGAGAGAAGAATGTTTTCCGACGCGACCGGTGCGCGCCACGCCACGTGGTTCTTGCAGATGTCCAGCCACTTGGCGTGCTGGTTGAACATCGAATCGATGACATGGGCAAACGCTTCGTAGGTGTGGAAGAATCCGTGCCGGCCCGTGAGCAAATAGCCCTCCAGCCAGCCAACGAGCGTATGCTCCGAGAGCATCTCCATCACGCGCCCGTCCGGCGCGAGCTCGCCGCCATCGGCGTCCTCCGGCAGCGTCTCCGCCATCCAGGTCTTCTTGCTCGCTTCATAAAGCGCTTGCAGGCGGTTCGAGGCGGTCTCGTCAGGGCCGAATACGCGGAAGCGGGTCGGGTTATTCTTCATCACATCGCGAAGGTACTCGCCGAGCGGCTTCGTGTTCTCGTGCATGGTTGTGCCGTGTGCTGTTACCTCCACCGCATAGTCGCGAAAGTCGGGCAGCTTGAGGTCCTTGCGCAGCAATCCGCCGTTGGCGTGCGGGTTGCAGCTCATGCGCCGGTTGCCGCGGGGCGCCAACGCCTTGAGCTCCGGCACCAGCCAGCCGTTTGCATCGAACAACTCGTCGGGCTTGTAGCTGCGCATCCAGTCTTCGAGCAGTTTCAGGTTCGCCGGATTTTCGCGCACGTCGGTAAGCGGCACCTGGTGCGCGCGCCACGAGCCTTCTACCTTGTGGCCCTTGATCTCCTTCGGCCCGGTCCAGCCCTTGGGCGATCGCAGCACGATCATCGGCCACCGCGGACGGACGGGCTTGTTCGAATCCCGCGCGGTCTTCTGTTGAACACGGATCTCGCCGATGGCCTGCTCCAGCGTCGCCGCCATTTTCTGGTGCATCAGGGCGGGGTCATCACCTTCAACAAAATACGGAGTGTACCCGTAGCCGACAAACAGCGCCTCCAGCTCGTCGTGGCTCACACGTGCAAGGATTGTCGGATTGGCTATCTTGTAGCCATTCAGGTTCAGGATCGGCAGCACAGCCCCGTCACGCACGGGATTGACGAACTTGTTGGAATGCCACGCGGTGGCCAGTGGCCCGGTCTCCGCCTCGCCATCGCCGACAACGCAGGCGACGATCAGGTCGGGATTGTCGAGCGCCATGCCGTAAGCATGCGAAAGGCTGTAGCCGAGCTCTCCTCCTTCGTGGATGGAGCCCGGCGTTTCCGGCGTGACGTGGCTCCCGATATGGCCGGGAAACGAGAACTGCCTGAAGAATTTCTGCATTCCCTCAGCGTCCTCGCTCTTGTCCGGATAGAATTCGGAGTAGCCGCCTTCGAGGTATGCCGGCCCCAGCACCCCGGGCGCGCCGTGTCCGGGCCCCGCCACGAAAATCACGTCGAGGTCGTGCAGGACGATCATCCGGTTCAGATGCACCCAGGCAAAGGACAACGCCGGGCTTGCGCCCCAGTGCCCGAGCAGCCGGTGCTTCACATGTTCCGGCTTCAAGGGCTCTCTGAGCAGCGGATTGTCCTTGAGATAGATCATGCCCACCGAGAGATAGTTGCACGCAAGCCAGTAGCGGTTCATCAGCTCCAGCTCTTCGTTCGCCAACGGCGCCTGTTCGGCGTTGCTCACTTTTGGCTTTCGAGTAGAGAGTGTTGCCATGCTGTCTCTCCCATGCGTGCCATCCAAGGCGTGTTGCAGGCCTCGCAACGGCCTTCGCCGCATCTCAAGCGGCCGCTTCGATTGACTTTGCCGGCGCATGGCGTCGGGAAGCGTCCCTTAGCGCAAGAACTCCCTGAATCGCCGCAGCGAGTAGAAGAACAGGATCGCTCCGATCACCAGCAGGGCCGCGATCTGCGGCCAGACCACGGTCGTTCCGGCGCCGCGGAACAGCACGGCCTGCGCGAGGATGACGAAGTGCGTGTTGGGAGCGGCGAGCATGATGTACTGGATGATCTCGGGCATGCTCTCCCGCGGCGTCGTGGCTCCCGACAGCATTTGCAGCGGCATCAGCACGAGCATCATCAGGAGGCCAAACTGCGGCATGGTTCCGCCGACCGTCGCCAGAAAGATGCCCATGCTGGTCATGGCGAACACGTAGAGCGCCGTGCCGAACAGGAACAGCGGGATCGAGCCTCCAATCCGGACCGCCAGCAATCCCTGCACGATGAACACGAGCGCCACGCTGGCGGCCACCAGCACGACGAGGCCCATCGACCAGATCTTGCTCGCCATGATTTCGAACGGCGTTACCGGCATAACCAGCAGATGCTCGATGGTGCCGTGCTCGCGTTCGCGAATAAGCGCAGCCCCGGTCAGAATGATCGACAGCATGGTAATGGAGGAGATCACGTTATTGATGGCGCCGAACCAGCCCTTGTTGAGCTCGGGATTGAAGCGTGCGCGGAGCGCCAGTTCGATGGGGAGAGGCGCGGCCGAGCGGTAGCGCGCCAGAAACTCGCTGACCTCCGCGTTTACGATCGTCTGGATATATCCGCTTCCCGTGAAGGCCTGCGACATGCGGGTCGCATCCACGTTGAGCTGGATGGCCGGCGACCGCTGGGCGAGAAGGTCGCGCTGGAAGTTCGGTGGGACGTTGAGCGCGAAGGTGTCGAGACCTGCATCCATGCGGGCGTTCACTTCCGACTGCGAAATCAGGCGCGGTATCGTGAAATAGGGCGGATTGAACGCCGTGATGATGCGTGTCGATGCCGGCGACTTGTCCTCGTCGACGATGGCGAGCGCGGCCTGATTCAAGGTCTCGGGCTGCGACCTGGAGGCGGTATAGATCGAGATCGTGAAGGCATAGACGATCAGAATCATCAGCATCGGATCGCGGCCGAGGCCTCGCAGTTCCTTGACGCCGAGCCGAGCGATGTTGGCGATACGCATGGCTAGCTTGCCTGTTTCTTCAAGAGCATCACGCCGACAATGAGCAGCACCGGAATGGTCACGAGCAGCGCGACGAATGGACCAGTGAGATCGCCAAAATCGAGTCCCTTGGAGAAAGTGCCGCGGGTAATGGTGACGAAATGAGCGGTCGGGTAGATTCGTCCGATGAAGGCCCCGGCTCCCTGAAGCGAGGACACCGGATCGACCAGCCCCGAATACTGGGTGGCGGGGATCATGGTCAGCAGCGCGGTCGCGAAGATCGCGGCGATCTGGCTGCTTATGAACGCCGAGATAACGAGCCCCATCGCGGTCGTGATGATGACGTAGAGCAGCGCAGCGGCCGTGAAGGCGAAGAAGCTGCCGGTGAACGGGATGCGGAAAATGAAAACGGCAAAGGCGGTCAGCAGAAAGAAATTCAGCATGGCGAGCGCCACATACGGAAGCTGCTTGCCGACGAGAAACTCCAGTCGCGTGACGGGGGTCACGTAGAAATTGATGATCGATCCCAGCTCCTTCTCGCGCACGACGCTCAGCGTCGCCAATATCGCGGGTATGATCAGCAGGAGGATCGGGATCACGGCGGGGGCCATCGCCACGATACTCTTGAGATCCGGATTGTAGCGGAAGCGGATCTCGATCTGGAAATCGCCGGTGGTCGCAGCGCTGCCGTAGAGCAGGCGGGCGCGCTCCGTCAGCCATTGTGTGTGCATCGCTTGCACATAACCCCTCACGGTCTCCGCGCGCGAGGGCATGGCGCCGTCGATCCAGGCGCCGATCTGGACGTTGCGGCCGTGTGCCACGTCGCGCCCGAACCCCGGGGGAATCTCGATCGCAAGGCTGAGCTCGCCGCTGCGCATGCGGCGATCGAGATCGTCATAATCGGTAATCGGCTGCGATTCCGTGAAAAAGCGCGATCCGGAGACCTGCAGGATATAATCGCGGCTTATCCCGGTTTCGTCGCGGTCCATGACGGCGAACGAAAGATTCTCCACGTCCATGTTGATGCCGTAGCCGAGCACGAACATCATGATGAGGCTGCCGAGAATGGCCAGTGTGGCGCGGATCGGGTCGCGCCGCAGCTCGAGCGCCTCCCGGTTGGTGTAAGCGAACATGCGCCGCAGATCGAAGAATCGCACAAGCCGGTGGTGCGCCGCCCCGCCTGTGTCGGCCGGCGCAGCCTCGATCGCTACTGCCGGTTCGGTGCCCGGCGGCCCGGCATCTGCCGTGCCGATCGCATCTTGCAGATAGGCGACGAAGGCCTCTTCGAGACTGCCGCCACCGCGCTGCTCGGCAAGTCGGGCCGGCGTATCGCTGACGAGCACCTTGCCCGCGTGCATGAGCGAGATACGGTCGCAGCGCTCTGCCTCGTTCATGAAATGGGTCGAGACAAAGATCGTGACGTTGTCCTTGCGCGAGAGGTCGGACAGGTTCTGCCAGAAGCCGTCGCGCGCCACAGGATCGACGCCGGAAGTCGGCTCGTCGAGAATCAGGATGTCGGGCGCGTGGATCATCGCGACCGCGAGCGACAGGCGCTGGCGGACGCCGAGCGGCAGCGCATCTGGCAACGCATCGATCATACCGGCGAGGTCGAACCGTTGCGCCATTTCCCGGACCCGATCCTCGATGGTGTCGGGAGGGAGCCGAAACAGCCGCGCATGCAGCTCGAGGTTCTGCCGGATTGTCAACTCGGAATAGAGCGAGAAGGCCTGCGACATGTAGCCGACACGGCGCCGCACATCCATGTCGTTGGGATCGACCTCGTGGCCGAACAATCTTGCGGTGCCTTCGCTGGCAGGCAAGAGCCCGGTCAGCACCTTCATGGTCGTGGTCTTGCCGCAACCATTCGAGCCGAGAAAGCCAAAGATCTCGCCGCGGGGAATGCGGAAACTCACATTGCTTACGGCGGTAAAATCGCCAAACCTCACGGTGAGATGCTCGGCCTCGATGGCGACGTCGTCGGCGTGGCTGCCTGAGCGGGGCGGGATCACCACTTCCTGGTGATCCCGGCGTTGCTCCTCCGGGAGCAGGGCAATGAAGGCGGCATCGAGGTTGTCAGCGCCGGTCTGTCGCAGCAGGTCCGCGGGCGTTCCGGTGGCAAGCATCCGGCCATCGTTCATCGCAACCAGCCAGTCAAAACGGGCCGCCTCCTCCATATAGGCGGTGGCGACGACGACGCTCATGCCGGAGCGGTTGCCGCGGATCTCGTCGATCAGTTCCCAGAACTGGCGGCGCGAGAGCGGGTCGACGCCAGTGGTCGGCTCGTCAAGGATCAAGAGGTCGGGATCATGAATCAGCGCGCAGCAAAGACCGAGCTTCTGCTTCATGCCGCCGGACAGCTTGCCCGCCGGTCGATCCGCGAAAGGAGCAAGGCCGGTGCCTTTCAGCAACTGGCCGATCCTGTGCTCACGCTCGTGCCTGTCCTGACCGAACAGGCGGCCGAAGAAATCGACATTCTCGAACACGGACAGTGTCGGGTAGAGATTCTTGCCGAGGCCCTGCGGCATATAGGCGATCTGCGGACAGGTTCGCTGCCGGTGTGCGGCATCGGCCATATCGCCACCGAGCACGTAGACCCGTCCTTCCGCGATCGCGCGGGCTCCGGCGACCAGCGAGAGCAGGCTGGACTTGCCGACGCCGTCAGGTCCAATCAGCCCGACCATGCACGCCGACGGAATATCGAGCGTGACGCCATCGAGCGCGCGCGTCGCGCCGTAGGACAGCCCGACCGCTTCGAGCCGTATCACCGGCGTGGCAGCAGGAGATCGATCTGGGTTCGGCGTGCCGCTCATTTGACCAGTTTCTCCGTCAGCCACGCCGGCCATTCGGCGTTCGGATCGAGGCGGACGAAGGCCCGGCCAGGCAGGCCGGTCTTGACCTGTTCGATGTTTCTCCGCAGCAGTTCCTGCGAAATATGGGCCCTGATGCGGAACATCAGTTTCTGCCGCTCCTCCTCGGTCTCAACCGTCTTGGGTGTGAACTGCGCAACATCGGCGACGAACGTCGCATTGGCGGGAATGACCCATTGCGGAGCGGCGTCGAGCACGAGGCGGACTTCCGAGCCAATGGCGACGCGGCCGGCCTGCGCCGTCGGCAGGAAGAAGGTCATGAAGACGTCGCCGAGGTCGACGAGGTTGAGCACGCGTCCGCCGGCGGAGAGAACTTCTCCCGGCTGGGCCACGCGGAATTGCACGCGTCCGTCGCGCGGAGATCGCAGCGTACTGTCGTTGATGTCCGCCTTGATGCTCTCGATCGCGGCCTTTGCTGCCTCGACGGCGGCCTCTGCATCGACCACCTGCGCCTCGGCGGCGCTGATCGCGGCTTCCGAAGCCGCAAGCTGTGCCTCTGCCGCCGCCACCGCCGCCCTGCCGCCATTGGCGGCGGCGCGGTCGTCGTCGAGCACCTGCTGGGGTACGGCGTTGGTCCTGATCAGTTGCTCGGATCGCTGGAGCTTTCGCTCGGCCGCATCCAGTTCTGCGCTGCGCTGGGCAATGACCGCGGTCGCTGTCTTCTTCTCCGCTTCGCGCTGGGTCACGAGACTCTTCGCGGTATCGATGCCGATCTTGGCGCGCCGCAACTGTGCTTCGGCCTGACGGTACTGCGCCTCGAGCTGTACCGTGTCCATCTGCGCCAGCGCCTGTCCGGCCGAGACCAGATCGCCTTCCCGCACCAGGATGTCCCGGATGCGCCCGGGTGCCTTGGTGGCAACATCGATTTCGACGGCCTCGATACGTCCGTTGCCGCTGGCGAACCCGGGCGGAAGATTGTCGCCCCCGAGCTTTTGCCAGGCAAAGTAGCCGCCTACGCCGAGGGCCACGACGAGCAGGGCGATCAGCCGGCCTCTTCGATTGCCTTTCATGGTCTAGACCTTTCCATCGGCCGGAGGCGTCGGCCGATTGATTGGTTTGGACGGCCCCTTCACGCGCTCGCGCAGACGCTGGAACGTCACGTAGAGCATTGGCACCAAAAAGATCCCGATCGAGCTCGCGGCGAGCATGCCGGCGAACACGGCGGTGCCGACCGCTCTGCGGCTGAGCTCGGCGGCGCCGGTTGCGATCACGAGCGGCAACAGGCCAAGGATGAAGGCGACCGAGGTCATCATGACCGCGCGGAAGCGCATATGAGCGCCCTGGATCGCGGCGTCGTTGAGTGCCACGCCGGCTTCGCGCTGCTCCTTTGCGAATTCGACGATCAGGATGCCGTTCTTGGCGGCGAGCGCGATCAGCACCACCAGTCCGATCTGGCCGTAGAGATCGAGATTGAGTCCGGCGATCTTGATGCCGACATAGGACCCGAGCACGCCGACGACGACCGAAAGCAGCACCGGGATCGGAATCACCGTGCTCTCATAGAGAGCCACCAGGAACAGATAGGCGAACAGAACCGCAAGCATCAGCACGATGCCGGTCTGGCCTGCAGCCTGCTGCTCCTGATATGCGGTGCCGGTCCACGCGAAACTGTAGCCCGCAGGCAGCACGGCATCGGAGAGTTTCGCCATCGCGGCAATCGCAGTGCCTGAGGAGACGCCCGGCGCCGGGCTGCCGTTTATCGTTACCGAGCGATAGTTGTTGTAGCGGGTGATCACCTGAGGCCCGGTCACGATCTTGATGCCGGCCAGCGACCTCAGGGGCACCATCTCGCCCGTATGGTTGCGCACGTAGATCCGCCAGATGTCCGAAATATCGGCGCGGTCGAACGCTTCGCCCTGAACGTTGACCTGCCAGGTGCGGCCGAACAGGTTGAAGTTGTTGACGAAGACGCCGCCGAGCGTGGCCTGTAGCGCAGTGAAGATGTCGCTGATGGTGACGCCGAGCGCCTGCGCCTTGCGGCGGTCGATGTCGAGATACAGGGACGGATTGGTTGCCGTGAAGGTCGAGAAGACGCGCGAAAGCTGCGGATCGGTATTTGCGGCGCCGATCAGCGCGCTGGTGACGCTGGAGATTGCGGTCGGGCTCTGTCCTTCCAGCGCCTGGAGCTGGTATTCGAATCCGCCGCCGGTGGAGAGCCCGATGATCGGCGGCAGGTTGAACGGCAGTACATTGGCCTGCCGGATCTGCGCACCGGCCGCGAAAGTGCGCCCGATCAATGCCTGGGCCGAATCCGCGGCCGCCCTGCGATCGGCAAACGGCTTCAGCCGCGTGACCACCAGCGCGCTGTTCGGTTCGGATGCGCCGTCGAGCAGGGAAAAGCCGATGATGGCAAGGACGTGATCGACGGCCGGCATCTGCTTCAGGATTTCTTCGATCTGTCGGGTGACTTCGCTGGTTCGCGCCACCGACGCGCCGTCCGGCAGTTGCACCGAGGTGAAGAAGGCGCCCTGGTCCTCCTCGGGGAGGAAGCCCGTTGGCGTGATCCGCGACATGCCGAAGATGCCGGCGGCGAACACTCCGACGAGGAGGAGCGACAGTCCGGCCACGCGCACCAGCCGGCGCACGCCGCCGCTGTAGCGATCGCGTATCCAGTCGATGCCGCCGAGGACGCGGCCCATGATGCCGCGCCGAGGGCCGGTGTGACGCAGGAACAGCGCGCATAATGCAGGCGACAATGTCAATGCATTCAGCGCCGAAATCAGCATGGCGGCGCTGATCGTCACCGCAAACTGGCGGAACAGCGTGCCGGAGATGCCGGGAACGAATGCAATCGGCACGAACACGGAGAGCAGCACCAGCGTGATCGCGATGATCGGTGCGGTGATCTGCGTCATGGCCTTCTTGCTGGCCTCGGCGGCGGAAAGGTCTGGCTCCTCCTCCATCACGCGCTCGACGTTCTCGACCACGACGATGGCGTCGTCCACCACGATGCCGATCGCGAGCACCATCGCCAGCAGCGACACCGTATTGACCGAATAGCCGAACATGAGCAGGACGCCGAAGGTGCCGACCAGACTCACCGGCACCGCGATGGCCGGGATCACCGTGGCACGGAGATTGCCGAGAAACAGGTAAACCACGATCACCACCAGGACGAAGGCTTCGCCCAGCGTCCGCAATACCTCGGCGATCGTATCTCGAACAAAGGTCGTGGAATCGTATTGCACGAGGTAGTTCAGCCCCTCGGGAAACCGCGCGGACAGACGCTGCATCGTGGCCGCCACTGCCTGCGCGGTGGTCACGGCATTGGCGCCGGGTGCGAGGTAAATCGCGACCGGCACGGCGGCACGCCCGTCGATCCGCGCTTCGCTGTCGAGATTCTGCGCGCCGATCTCGACGCGGGCGACGTCCCTGACGAGCAGTGACGAACCATCGGGATTTGCGCGCAGAACGATGTTGGCGAATTGATCGACCGTTGCCAGCCGGCCGAGGGTCTGGACATTGAACTGGAATTGCTGCTGATCGCTGATCGGTCGCGCGCCGATGCGGCCGACGGGTGCCTGGACGCTCTGCGCGCGGATGGCGGCGATGACATCGCCCGGCGTGAGATTGAGGCTGGTGAGGCGCTGCGTATCGAACCAGATCCGCATCGAATAATTCATCTTGGCGAACAGATTCGCCTGGCCGACTCCCGGCGTGCTCGCGATCGCATCGAGCACGTTGATGATGGCGTAGTTGGTGATGAAGAGCGGATCCTGCTGACCTTCGGCGCTGTACAGCACCAGGAACTGAAGGATCGACGAGGATCGCTTCTGCACGGTCACGCCTTGCTGCTGCACCTCCGTGGGCAATTGCGACAGCGCGCTCTGCACGCGGTTGTTGACGTTGACGGTGTTGATATCGGGGTTGGTGCCGAGCGCGAACGACACCGTGAGCGTATAGGTGCCGTCGTTGGCGCTGGTCGATTTCATGTAGAGCGCGCGGTCGACGCCGATCACTTGCGCTTCCAGCGGCTGGGCGACGCTGGCCTCCACGACCTCGGCCGAGGCGCCGGGGAAGGTCCCGGCGACGGTGACCTGCGGCGGCACGATATCCGGAAATTGCGCCACCGGGATTTGCATGAGTGCCAGCGCACCGGCGATCGTGATGATGAAGGCGATCACCATCGAAAGGCGCGGGCGATCGATGAATACGCCGGATATCATGGCTTGGTGTCCGCCGGGGGCGGCTTGCCGGAGCTGCCGCGATCCGCCGGCGCAGCCGCGCCGCTCGCGCCGGCCTTCATGGTGGACTGGATCAGCGAACTCGCCGGCCCCGGCGCAACGGCCTGACCGGGACGAACCCGCTGTAGTCCCTCGGCGATCACCTTGTCGCCGGCCGCAAGGCCGCTGATCACGGAGGCGATGGTGGGCGTGGACTGTCCGAGCTGGATCCGCCGTTGCTCGGCCTTGTCGTCGGGGCCGACCACGAGAACGTAATCGCCCCGTTGATCGGACAGCACCGCCGAGCGCGGGATCGCCAGCACTTCGACCGGCTGCACGCCTTCGAGCAGGACGGTGACGAATTCGCCGTCGGTCAGCTCGTGAACGGTCACGCCTGCCGCCGAAGGAGCACGCAGGATCGGATTGGTAATCTCGCCCCGTACGGTGATCGTGTCGGTGCTCTGCGCGATGGTGTTGTCGACGAAATTCAGTTTGCCGGATTGGCCGTACATGCGGCCATCGGGCAGCCGCAGCCTGATCACCACGGCATCGAGGCCGCCCTGCGGCCCGTATCGTTCGCGCAGCTCCAGCGCCTGGCGCACCGGCACCGGAAAGGTGACGTACATCGGGTCCTGGCTGACGATCGTCGTCAGCACGCCCGAACTCGGGCCGACGACATTGCCTTCCGTCACGGCCGTGCGCCCGATCTTGCCGTCGATCGGTGAGCTGATCATGGTGTAGTCGAGATTGATCTGGGACGCCTTGACCTGCGCCTGCGCGGCCTGGACCTGCGCTTCGAGGCTGCGCTGGTTGGCGAGGGCTGCATCGTAAGTCGATTGTTGCCCTGCCGGCCCGCCGAGCAGGGTGCGCGCGCGATCGGTCGTCAGCTTGGCGTTCTCCAGTGTCGCCTGGAGCTGCGCCACCTGCGCCTGCTTCGATGCGAGATCGGCTTCGAACGGACCGCGCTCGAGCTGATAGAGCTGATCGCCTTTCTTGATCTCGGCGCCCTCTTCGAACAGGCGCCGTTCCAGAAACGCGGTTACGCGAGCGACGACGCTGACCCGATTGATCGCCTCGATCCGGCCAAGGAATTCGTTGGTCTCGGTGATCGGTCGCTTGGTCGCTTCGACCACACCGACCGCGGGCGGACCGGCCGGAGCTGGCTGGGCCAAGCCCGCCCCGCCCGTAGCGATCGTGACAAGGCTCGCCGCGAGCAGCTTGAGCGAGACCTTAGCAAGGCACATCTTGCACTCCTTGCCCCAAGCCCGAAAAAGAATTCAGGTCACTACTCCCCGAAGATATCGCTTACTCCGGCGGAAGCCGATTGCTGCGCGCAGACTCGTCGTCACCCTTGCGATAGCTGTAGAGCATGAGCGTGATCAGGCCGCACCCGGCCACGAGAGCCAGGATGGCGGCAACTGCCATGATGATGTTGTCCTGGAGTGACATTGCTGGCGCCGCCCGCCATGCCGACACGCAGTACCAGGCTGCCCCAACAAGAAGAGCTGCCAGAACGGCAGCAAGAAGCTGTCGGCTCTTGCTGCGCACGGTTCCCTCCATCACCCGGGTAAAGGCTTGCGCGGTGTTCATGACAAACCTGCCGCTGATGAACGTGTGGATTGCCGGAAGCGTTCCTAGTACCACCGCCATCCGCAACGACGACGACCGCGGTGCCACCAGCAAGCCCAGCGGCGCCTGCGCGGCCGTGGGCGACCCCAGCCCGGGGCAGGGGCAGGGCCCCAACCGGGCGTGACCCCCCAACCAGGAGAGGCACCCCAACCGGGCGAACCCCAACCGGGCGAGGGCCCCCAACCGGGAGCGGGCGCTGCTCCCCACTGCCATCCGCATCGGCGACGACCGCGATCCCACCAGCAGACCCAGCGGCGCGTGCGCGGTGCGGGCTGGCCCCAGCCCGGGCCTCCCCAACCGGGACCAGGCCCCCAGCCGGGAGATCCCCACCATTGCGCTTGAGCCACGAGATCGGACGGCTTGCCGGCCAGGCCCAGACCGGGTGGGATCGGCATAGCCTCCGCGGTCTCGATCAAACGAACCCCGACGGCGCCGATCGCTGCGGCGGCAACGGCATTGGCCAGGAAAGCCCGGCGGGTGGGAGTGTCCATCGTCTTCTCCTCTCTTGTTACGCAGTCCTCCGCACCGATTGAGGCGCATAGAGCAGCCACGCCAGGCCGTGCGAGATCAGGTCGACGCCAAGCAGGAATCCAAGGAGCCAGACGATCGGCCACTCGGCATGCTATCGTCCCATCTGCAACGTCGACATCCGACGAAACCCTGAGCGATGAGGCGGGAATGTTCCCAGTGATCCGGCTGGAACCGCATCGATCTCGCAAGAGATCGCCGATACGGATTTATCGCCGTCCTCTCGGACCCAGCGTCAAATGGGTTACGCCGACGGCGAGGTTGAGTCCGATCGACCGCTCGACCGACAGCGGCTGCAACATGACACTCCGGCGCGAGCCACCGATCAGGACGTTGGCTCCGAGGCCGGGGCCGAATGCGACATTGCCGCTCGCTCCCACATAGCTGCCTCGCAAGGTGCCGGAGCCGATCCGCGAATTCTTGGCGAAGACGGCCCAGGACAGGGTACCTGCGCTGGTCACGCCCAGGTCGAGACCGGCGCGCCTGATCCGCCCCTCGTAGATGTATTGGCGAGGCGGCCGCCGAGCGTAGAACACGCAGCGCAGCGATTGCGCCGATCCAAGCACCATTCCCACGCGCGGCGTGCTGAAGCACACCAGTCTGCCGACCCTGAACGTATCGGCGCGGGCGGGCAGGGCGCCGGCACACAGCAAGGCCAATGCGCCGACGGCTCCGAGAAATTGCATCCTTCGCATTCAGACCTCCACTTGACTGTTCGCGTCGGCCGGCGTTGCCGCGGGCCTTCGGCCCTGACGAAGCCAGAAGGTGATGCCGAGGCCGATCAGAAACACGGCGCCCAGCAGGAAGAAGATGACGGACTGCTGTAGCCAGGATATCGCCGGGACCGCAGCGCCCATCGCAAAGCCGAGGAAGGAGATTTGCAGGGACAGAAGGCTGACGCCCGCGAGGAACGTGCCGAGCGCGAGCAACGTCAGCAGGACCAGGCTGGTTGCGGGCGTCGGCAGGAGTTGCTGGACGCCCGACACCAGCATGACGTTCATCGTGACCAGCACGGCAACCCAGTGCAGCGCCTGCGTCCAGATCAAGCGAAGCTGCGCCTCCTTGCCTGCGGTCTCCGGCCATTTGGTGACGACGCAAACGACCCCGATGGCAAGCGCCAGGAATTCCCAGTAGCCGATGAGGGGCTGGTGGGAGACGTTGGTATAGGCGACGCCCGCGATGGCAAGCACCAGCGCCACGATATAGGGGAGCTGCTGCCACAGGAAATGGGCCATTCCGGATTGAGGCCGGGGAGGCTCCATGCCCTCGTTGCGGCGCGCATCGATCTCACTCATGGGCTCACTCACGATTTGTCGGCTGTTGTTGGCTTGAGGTCGTCGCCGAGGTAGTCCTCGACGTAGAATCGGATGATTGCGACGCGGCCGACCGCGACCAGAGGCATGGCGAGCGCGATTCCCAGAACGCCGAACAATGCGCCCAGCAGGACGATCGCGACCAACGTCCAGGCGGGAGGAGTCTCGACCGCCTGACGCTGGATCAGCGGGCCGATCACATAGCCTTCGATCGACTGAATGATGGTGTAGACGACGATGGCCCAAATCAGCGGCGAGGGGCCGAGCGGCATCGCCACAAGTGCGATCGGAATCCCGGCAATGATCGGCCCGAGATAGGGGATCAAGTTGGAGAGACCCGCCTGTAACCCGAGCACGAAAGGACCGGGCAGCCCGATGAGATAGAGCGCGATCCACACGCACAGCGTCATGAGGATGATCCGGACCCACTGTCCGACCAGCCACAGCCGCATCACATTGCCCATTTCATCCATGACCGCGCGTGTTCGGGCGCGGTATGATTGCTTCACCAGCATCACCAGGCTCTCGCGATGGCTGGTGGGATCGAAGGCAAACAGGATCCCGAGGAACAGGATCACAAGGGCGCCGGCCAGAAGGCTCGACGCGCCGCCGAGCAGGATTTGGGCGTGGCTGAGAAACCGGCCCTGATCGGAAAACAGCCACTGTGCAAAATCTCGGCCCCATTCCGGACCGAGCAGATCGACGCCGTACGACATCAGATGCGCCTGAAGGACGTCGATCTGGGCGTCCATCACCCTCAGCAGCAGGCGCGTCTGCTCCGGCAGCTTGCGCATGCCCCAGAGCAGCCCGAATCCCGACAGGGCCGAGAACAGCAGAAGCACCAGCGTCAAGCGCCAGGCGCGATTGAGAGGAATGACCGGAGCCAAAGCCCTCGCCGAGGCATCCAGAAATGCCGCGAACAACACACCTGCAAAGACAATGAGGAGGCTCGATACCGTCTGCCACGCCAGGAAAAGGACGACGCATGCGGCGAGCAGAGCCAGCCCCGTTGCGAGAGCGCTGCGCCGCCTGGCGTGCTGATCGGCGGAATCATCACGCAGCATGGTTTCGCGCTTCTGTCCTGTCCTCGTATCGCTCATCGGACGAACCGACCGCAGGGGTGAAACGATCTACTGTGGCGCAGGAAGCTTGGTCCGAACACGACGGCTGCCAAAATGCGGATGTTTGCCGCCGCGATGACGCCAGTAGCGGTGCTTTGTCGGGTTTGTGTTTGTATTGGGCGTCGCGGTCTTCGTAGCGCTCTCCGTTGTGCTTTTAGGCGCGCCGGCATCCTTTGGCGCGAGCACGCCCTTGTCCTTCGATTGAGCCAGGGACAGGGTCGTAGATGCAGCCCCGGCTATCAATCCGCCAAGGATCAGAGCGCCGCATATGGTTCGGATATTCATATTCGCCTCCATGCGATTAGTACGGCGTCATCGGAACTGGTCACCGACCCGATCACGAGCGCGATGAACGCGGTGCGGGAGAGCTTCTGATCGGCCGCGTTTGACGAAGGAGCCATGACGGAAGATGGCCTTCCAATCGGAGATGAGGCGGGCACGACAGGCAGCTCGAGTCGCGGGATGCCGGCCAACTCTCTGCAAGGACCTTAGAGGCACCTTTCCCGTCCGCACATCAGGGATTCTCTGTAGAGAGCGATGGCAGGAAATTGGCTGGCCAGCATCCCCCAGGGGCCGCGTTCAGGTTGCCGCGACGGGCACGCCACGCTTTGATCGCGGCGGAATAGGGTGATTTACCTCCGGAACTCGGGTGATTGTCCGATATCCCGCGTGAAGGCTGGGGAATAGCTTGGCATCATGCTACGGGCGCGCGAGGAGGCGCAAGCAATGTCAAACTATGATCAGAACCTGACAGCCCCAGGCCCCTCCGGTAGCGCGATCGCGGTGGACGCCGGACTGCGCGCCTACATGATGCGCATCTACAACTACATGGCGGCAGGCGTCGGCCTGACCGCTGTCGTCGCGTGGCTCACCTATCAGCTTACCGGTCCCGAATTGCTTCAGAATCCGCTGATGTGGGTCTTCATTCTGGCGCCGCTTGCGCTGGTATTCTTCATCGGAGCGCGGATCAACACGCTGTCGGCGGCGACGGCGCGGCTTCTGTTCTTCGTCTATGCCGGCCTGGTCGGCGTCTCGCTCTCGATCCTGTTCCACATCTACACCAGCTCCTCGATCACTCGCGTGTTCTTCATCTCAGCCGCAACGTTCGGCGCGCTCAGCATCTTTGGATACACCACCCGGCGCGACCTGTCCGGGCTAGGCACTTTCCTGTTCATGGGTCTGATCGGCATCATCATCGCAAGCCTGGTCAACCTGTTCCTGCGCTCGACCGGGCTTGACTGGCTGATCTCGATCGTGGGCGTCGGCGTCTTTGCCGGGCTCACGGCCTACGACACGCAGCGGATCAAGGCGATGTACGACAGCAAGGATGACGAAACTTCGGCCGGCCGCAAGTCCGTGATTGCCGCACTTTCGCTCTACCTCAACTTCATCAACCTGTTCATGATGATGCTTCGCCTCGTCGGCAGCCGACGCTGAGAGGGAATGGCGGCCGTTCAGGCCGCCGGTCGCTCCGCCACGCTTGCGAGTGCATCGGCGGCCAGGACTGAAAAGCCGCTGGTTGACGCAATGCAGCAGATTAGTACGCAATCCGTTGACGCGGCATCCCGGAAAACCCTCAGTGAGCAGGGCTGAATGTTCCCGATTATCCAAGCCGGGACATCTCTCTCCCCAGTCTACGGCAGCGTCACGCTGAGCTCGCTCCATAGGTTCGCGAGCCACGAAGAGCCGATCCTCGCCATTGCCATTTACGA
Organism: Bradyrhizobium lablabi; assembly: GCF_018129385.1. Classification (GTDB taxonomy): domain Bacteria; phylum Pseudomonadota; class Alphaproteobacteria; order Rhizobiales; family Xanthobacteraceae; genus Bradyrhizobium; species Bradyrhizobium lablabi_C. Next base: position 19,042 of record NZ_JAFCLN010000032.1, on the reverse strand, counting down.
GTTCCATCCGGATTCGGCAAAGGCCAGCGTCTAAGGGAGAGCTGGGATACCACGTGTCAGCGAGAGAGAATTCTCTCGAAAAAACACACGGTTCGTGAAAATCCCGTTTGAAGCACTTTTAGTATCTGTTGCGTCACATTTGAGCTTCGCTCCCGGAGCGATGCTTCCCGGCCCGGCCCGCGCATTCGTGCATGTCCGGATTTCGTCTCACAGATTCGAAATTTAGCTCTTGCGGGAATACTACCTGGTGGTGTGGCCGTCCTGGCCGTGTATAATCAATCCACCGAAGGATGCGGCCTCTGATCCGGTTTTGGGATTCATGCCACGAGGGCGGGGCGGGAAAAAGCGGCTCACGATATCGTCGATATCGAGCGTCGCTTGAGAAGAGTGAGTGCGTATCGTGAAGTTGCGTAGCTCTCCAGCCTGCGAGTCGAATCGGGCCAGCGTCAGCGAATGGCTGCGAATTGGTTCGGAAGAAACGAGTGATCGGCTGTACTGGATGTTCGCAGCCGATCTTCTATTTGCAGTCCGCCCTTTGCACCGTGGGCGATTTGCGTACGAGGGGATAAATCCGGCGTTTGAAGCTCTTCTTGGCATCTCATCGGAGGAAATCCGGGAGATGGACGTCTCTGCCTGTTTGAGCAGGGAAGATGCCAGGGCCGTTTACGAGGCTCTGCACGCCTGTCTTGCCGATGGAGCAGAGGTCAGAATTCGCCATCGCCTCGCGCTTGGTGGTCCTCGGCGAACGATCGAGACCACCGTCGCTCCGATCTGCGATGCCGCGACCGGCAGCATGGTTCGCCTGATTGGCAGTCATCGTATCCTGAGCGAAGGCTCCCTTAAGGGCGCCGCTGAAGGAACCATCGACGCGCGGATGAATGTCAGACTGGTTTCCATTCAGGAGGACATCCAGCAAAAAATCGCATCGGATCTCCACGATTCGACCTGTCAGCATTTGATCGCAGCCAGCCTTGGCCTTATGCGGATCCGGGCCAGCCTGGGCGACCCCGTCAGCGCCGAGCGGCTTTGCGACGAAATCGATGCGTCGATCGACGAAGCGCTCAGGGAGATCCGGGCCTTTGCCTATCTGCTGTACCCCCAGCATCTGACCATCGACGGACTGAAAGCCACGATCGAGCACTATGCCGAGGGGTTCGCATCACGCACGTCGCTGCAAGTCAGCAGCAGGATCGCGTCCGACGTGGATCGATTGCCTTACGAGAAACAGCGCTCGCTGCTGCGGGTCGTCCAGGAAGCCCTGACGAATGTTTTCCGTCATGCCAAGGCGACCAAGGTGGAGATCGTCCTTGAGGTAGCTGACGGCCGCGTCCGGCTGACGATCAGCGACGACGGTCGCGGCATGCAGGCTGCCAGATCGCGATCCGGCACCAGGGCAACATCGCTTGGTGTTGGAATTCCCGCAATGCGAGCGAGGCTGGAACAGATCGGAGGCACAATCGAGATCCGCTCCGGTCCCGCGATGCGGCCCTCAGGCACCGTGTTGTGCGCGGTGTTTCCGCATGATTTTGCTGCCAACAAACGTAACCGACGAAAGGCCACCTCAGTCATCACAACTCACACAGGCACTCAATAGAGCCAAAACGCGAATCGCCGGTGACAGGCGGAAGCCGCCATTTCTGATGCCTTTCCGCTTGCATCGTGCAAAACGACCTGGAGTGTTCTGCCATGAAGCGGATTCTTATCGCTGACGATCACGAAGCGGTGCGGTCGGGGCTACGAGCAGTGCTACAGCAACGAGTGGATTGGGAAGTCGTCGCCGAGGCAAACGACGGCAGCAAGGCAGTTGCCGCGGCGATTGAGAGCCGGCCCCATGTTGCCATCCTCGATTTCTCAATGCCGCGAATGACGGGCGTGGAGGTTGCGCGGCGGATCAGGGATCATCCGTTGCAGACGGAGGTGCTGATCTTCACGGTGCACAATTCCGGTCTGCTCGCGCAACAGGCGTTCCAGGCCGGCGCCCGCGCGTTCCTGGTGAAGTCGGATGCGAACAAGCTGCTATTGGCGGCCGTCGACTCGCTTCTGGTCCACAAGCCGTTCTGCACCAGAAGCTGCATTAATGAATTGGATGGCGGATCGCGTGCCGATACGGGCAGGCATCAGGGACTCACGCCGCGAGAGCAGCTTGTCGTCAAGCTGGTTGCGGAGGGTTACAGCAACAAGGCTATCAGCGCCATCCTGAATCTCAGCGTCAAGACGACCGAGGCACATCGGGCGGCCGCGATGCGCAAGCTGGACGTGAATTCAACCGCGGGGCTGGTCCGATACGCGGTTCGGGCGAGGCTGGTCGAGGCATGACGATGACCTGAGCGGGTTTCACGTCAGTACATTCGCCGGGAGATCTCGGGGTTTTGTGGGATAACCCTTCCAGCAGCGATCGGTATGATCGTCCAGTTTGCTGCCGGTCACCTCAGCCGATCGCTTGAAGGTTCGGTACCGGCATACGGGAACGACGCCGTGAAGCGCATCGTGATTGCGGATGATCATGAAGTCGTGCGTTCCGGGCTTCGCGCGATCGTTGAAGCGCGTTCCAACTGGATCGTGAGCGGGGAGGCGACCAATGGCGAGCAGGCCGTCGCGCTGACGCTGGAAACCCGGCCGGACATTGTGATCGCCGACTACTCCATGCCTGTCATGAACGGACTGGAGATGAGCCGCCGCCTCAAGGCGCTCCATCTGCGCACTGAAGTGCTGATCCTGACGATGCACGAAAGCGAGGAACTGCTGACGGAAGCCATTCTGGCCGGCGTCCGCGGCTTCCTGTTCAAGTCGGATGCCCGGAAGCACCTTATTTCTGCGATCGAAGCCTTGCTGGACGGCAGGCCCTATTTCACCAGCGTCCTGCTGGAGAAGCTGCTCCACGACTACCAGGTCAACAAGCAGAATAAATCGGACATGCTGCTGACGTCGCGCGAGCAGAGCGTGGTCCAGTTGATTGCGGAAGGGCACACCAACAGATCCATCAGCGCAATACTGAAGCTGAGCGTGAAAACCGTCGAAACCCATCGGGCTTCGGCCATGCGCAAGCTCGGCATGTCGTCGACGGCCGAATTGGTCCGCTATGCCATCCGCAAGAAATTGGTTGCACCCTGAGAGCTTCAGGCGACCGGATCGAATTGAAGCATCTGGCGGAGCAGGCAAACCAGCGCTTGGTCAATCTTCCGAAGCAGCGATAGCCGCTGTCGTCAAAATGATCCGAACATCGTACCCAGTATCAGGACAGCGACAAGTGCGATAATGCAACTGACGATCACGGTCATCACCATGTCCAGATAGCTCTCACGGTGAGTAAGACCGCTGATTTGCAGCAACAGCAACACTGTGCCGTTGTGGGGAAGCGCGTCCAGGGTGCCGGCGCTCATCGTTGTTATGCGATGCATCAACTCGGGATCGATGTGATGCTCGGTGGCGAGCTTCATGAAGTCGGCGCCAAATGCATTGAGTACAATTGCCATGCCGCCGGAAGCGGTACCGGTGAGCCCCGCCAGCACATTCATGGAGAGAGCCAATGAGACCAGTGGTCCTCCCTGAACCGAGAATACCGCATCGCGAACCAGCCCAAATGCCGGCACCGCGGCCACGACTGCGCCGAAGCCGACAAGACTGGCGATCATCAGCATCGGCAGGGCGGCGGAATTCGCACCGGCGTCGAGACTTTCGCGCACGGATGGCAAACGTCGAAAGTTGATGAGAATGACCGTCAAGTTTGCCAACGCGAGAGCCACCAGGACCGACCAGACGCCGGACACGGCCCCGATCGTGATGCCGCCCCAGCGGGGCTCGGACAGGAACGAAAAATCGAGCCGCGGGAATACGACGAGCGCCATCACGAAATTGGTGACGATAACGACGACGATGGGCAGCATGGCCAGGACGAAGGGCGGCCCGCTCTCGGCCTGCTTGCCATGCGGTAACTCGGCCGGGTCGAAGTCGCCCGCCGGCGCCGCCTGCTCGCGGACCATCTCGTTGACGACAGGGACGGTTTCCGCCTCGCCAGCGTAACCTTCACCAGCCTTGCGCGCGGCCGCCTCGGCACGGCCAAGCCACCACATGCCGAAGACAAAGATGATGGCCGACGCGATGAGACTCAGGCCGGGGGCGGCAAAGGTAGTGGTGCCGAAGTACGGCATCGGAATCGCGTTATTGACCGAGGGGGTTCCCGGCATCACCGACATGGTGAAGGTAAATGCACCGAGGCCGACGGCCGCCGGTATCAACCGGCGCGGCAGATTGGCGGCCCGGAACATCTCGTGGGCCAGCGGGGCCAGCACGAAAAACGCGACGAACACGCTCACGCCGCCATAGGTCACGATCGCCGAGGCTGCCACCACCGCGAGCATCGTGCGGCTGGCCCCCAACTTCTTGGTCAAATACTGCGCGATGGCGCTGACCGAGCCGCTGTCGCCCATCAGCTTGCCGAACAGCCCGCCGAGCAGAAACAGGGGAAACCATTGCGCCACAAATCGCGCCGCTCCCGGCATGAAGGTCTGTGTCCAGTGGGCGAGCAGCGGTTCGCCCGAGAAGGCGGCCACGATGAGCGCCGCCGGCGGAGCGACCATCAGAATACTCCAGCCCCGGTATGCAAGCCACATCAGCAGGGCGAGACCGAGCAATATCCCAATGAGTCCCATGGTCCACCTTCTCCGACAAATCCGAGATGGAGATCCCGAACAACCGTAATGAATATCAAGCTACGGCGGCAGGCTTTTCAATATCGGGGGCACCCTCAGATACTCCCTCCAGGCGTTGCCGCGGCAGCAGGAACAACCACGTCACCAGCACGAAGGGCGCCGTCAGGGCCGGAATGGCGAACGGTGTCAGCGCAACGTTCAGCGCTGACTGGACGACCACCGTGAACACCGTGGCGAGGATCGTGTAGGCGACGACGCGCCAGCTCGGCTGATAGAAGACGGTACCGAGTGCGATTGCCGTCAGTACCGGACTGAATCCGAGGAGACCGCCGGTGATCAGCTCGCTCTCGGCGCCGAAGAGATGGGCCGTGAGCACAGCCAATATCGCGCCTCCGAGAGCGAAGGCGGCGGCTGCGAGCGAGTTCACGGCGAGCCCCGCCAGCAGGAGCAGCGCCGCGATGCTGCTGGCTTTCAGGAAGACCTGCGAGATGCTCAGGAACATTCCCTGCGCAAGATCAATCACCTGGAGCGGGCTTCCCTGGTAGGGCTGGAATGCGGTGACAACGTTGCCGATCGGCAGCGCGGCTCCTGCGAGGCCGGAAAATCCATACGTGGCCAACAGGAGAAGCCACGTTGTGAGCACGAACGGAAATGTGAGAGCGCCACCCCATGGCTTGACGACGTTGGTTGTCCCCAGCATCACGACGACGGATACGGCCGCTCCCAGTATCACATACACCCAAAGCAGCGGACCGGGAGCCAGGAACGTCGCCAGCGCGAGGCCGACGAGGATGCCGTTGAAGCCATAGAGCCCGGAATGGAGCGACTCGGTGTCGACGCGAAGCCATTGGGCCGTCAAGTTTGCCACGACGACGGCGAGGACGCCGGCAATTGCCACTCGGGGCACGCCGGCTACGTATGAACCCCAGGCGATCGCGGCCAGAAATAAAATCCCGGTTAGCGGGTTGTTCTGGAACATAACCTGTCCGATGCTGCGCAAATTGATGTCCAGGAATCGCATGATCCCTGACGACGCGGAGAGGCTCTCCCACTTATCCAGGATACTGTTCATTGTTGACTCCTCGAACGTGTCGACGTCCGCCGTTGGAGATCACCTGTTGGCACCGCCGATCCGCTAGCGCCACAGATAGGGCGGAGGTAGCGCGGCGCCGATCACCTCCTGACGTACCAGTCCCCAGAACTCGCGTACCTTGGCCTTTACCTGCGCGGTTTCGCGGCCCAACACCTTGAAGATCAGGCCGGCATCATTGGGCAAGCGACAAGCGCCAAACGCAACACCGTCCGCGAGGTCGATATCGGCCCCCGCACGCTCGTGGATGCGGTCTGCCTTGTCCTTGGGCGCGCACAGAATCACGTTGGCGAATACATCAAAAGAGTCCATCACGCCGGTCTGCCGCATCGCATATCGTCGCGGCTCGATTACCAGCTTCTCTGCGAACAAGGAGCGACCGTCGGGCCGCGCCGCCGCCGTTGATACCGACAGCACGGTTGCCCCGAAGCACTCGTCCGGATGATGGTGCTTTCGGCCCGGTTGAATGATTTCCGAAAGGAGCAACGTCGCCGACGGAGCGACCGAGATTTGCGTGTCGCTGATGAACCGCGAGTGCCGGTGCGGGATCACGGGTTCCGGAAGAAACTCCAGGTATGCGTCATCGGCAAGCGCAATAGTCTGGCTTTGCGCCGCGTAATTGGCGTCCATCGCATGGATCTTGGTCGCCGATTGGGAGGTGAGGTGAGCTTGCGCGCGCGGACGCAGGGTGATGTCCAGGGCGAGCCTGTCGCCTTGCAGCAAGCAGCCCGTGGTGGTGATCAAGAACACGTAGGCCAAACCCGGCATTTGCTCGTCGCAATGCAACGCGCGCTGCACCATGTAGGGAACACGGCGTTCCAGGTTTGCCAGGATCGTTTGGCCGGAGCGGTGCTCGAAACCCAGACGGAGGAAACCCGTCTTGCCCACCGTGCCGCTGCTCATCTGCGGCGGTTCATCCTGAAACGAGGCGAATTCCGGCATCGATGCGCCGAGCGTTTCGGCGCGTGCCCAGGGAGGGAAGGCCGCCGGTATCATGCGGAACGCCGTGCGCGCGGGTTGATATCGAACAGGAACTCCCGCTCGATCAGTGCGACCAACTCCGGAATACCTTCCCCTGTCTTGCAGTTCGTGAACAGGAACGGCTTGCGGCCGCGCATCATCTGCGAATCCTGCCTCATCACCTCAAGGCTGGCGCCGACATGGGGGGCCAGATCCGTCTTGTTGATCACCAGGATGTCGGAATACGTGATCCCGGGTCCGTTCTTGCGAGGAATCTTGTCGCCCGCGGCGACGTCGATGACATAGATGAAGTAGTCTACCAGCGCCGGCGAGAAGGTCAGCGTCAGGTTATCGCCCCCGCTTTCGATCAGCACGACGTCGCTATCCGGAAAACGCCGTTCCATATCTTCGACCGCGGCGAGGTTCATGCTTGGGTCTTCGCGCACTGCTGTATGGGGGCAGGCACCTGTCTCCACTCCGAGAATGCGTTCCTGGAGCAGAACACCCTTGAGCGTACGCTGAACGTGCTTGGCGTCCTCGGTCGTCACCACGTCATTGGTGATGATGAGAACCTTGATGCCGAGATCGAGCAAGCGCGGCGTAATGGCTTCCACGATCGCGGTCTTGCCTGATCCCACCGGACCGCCGATGCCGATGCGCGTGATATTCTTCGACATCGAAAAGCTCCCTTGAATGTCAGCTCATGAACAGACGCACATGCGCTCTGGTATGGACAGCGGCCAGAATCTCCGTCAACGGCGCAAAGCCTGCCATGTCCGACAGCCGCGCCGTCGCGGCGGCTTCGTACATCCCGCCCGTTTGTCCGGTAAGCTCGTAGAGAATCTTCTGCGTCTCGATGTGGCTGATCTTCATCAACCGTAAAGCTGCGCCGAGGATCGTCGTCGCAACGCCATACTGGTGCACGACAAACGCCTGGCTGGCAGGCAGACTCTGCACGGCAAAACTGATCGCCAATGCTACCGGGTAGCAACCGGGGGTGACAGACGTCTCAATACATTCACGCCACCTGCAAAGCAGCGGCCCGCCCACCACCTCCACGCCCATCTCGGTGAACTTCTTGCCCATGCGAACCGACATTGTCCGCGTTTCCTCAGAAAGCTTGCGTGCGTATACCAGCGCATCGATCCGGGCGAGGGTGTCGATGTCGCTAGTAGTTGCCGCGCGATGCGCGGCGATCAGCGCGATGCAGTCACCGCGCGCCGCCTGTTCCAACGCGGTGCGCGCGAACGCTCGAAGCGTTGCCGCGTCGGTGACGACACCTTCCTGAATGGCGGATTCCAGGCTGGAAGAGAACGCGAACGCGCCAATGGGAAACATCGAATCGCCAAATTGCAGCATCCGCGAGAGAAATGCGGTGCTGCTCGACGCATCGACGGCATCATTTTCGATAATCATGCGCAGAACCGGCCGTTGCCGGCGATGTTTGTCCGTGGCGAGCGGCTCCCGGATGAGGATGGACATGCGTCGGCGGATGTCCGTATACGCGTCCCGTCTCGGCCTCGACGCCCGCATAATTCTCATGCGTGTGTGAATGTACCGGCCCCTCCGCGCCACCGAAAAGCCGGCGTGATTCATGTGGGGCGAGATAGGGAACGACCTCCCGGCCGGGTACGAATTCGTAGCGGATTCCGTCAAAATGATGCGTATTCATGACGGACGCCATCACCTTGCGATCGACGGTGAGCGGGACATAGACGAGGTTGCCCTTGACCAATGCCGGCCAATGCTGATTGCCCATCGCGTGGCCCAGCTCAACGCATGTACGCATGGCTACTTCGGGCACAAAGCTCGCCAGACCGTCCAGATGCACGATCATCACGTCACGCAATTCGATTCTCGCGACCAAAGCCGAGAGCGTCGTGGCATCCCAGAGCAGCACATCTCCATCGCGGATGTGGGTGCCGCGGTCGATCGAGACCGCGATCTCAACACCCTTTGCAGTCGCCTTGCGGAAGCGGCTCTTCTGCGCCTCCCACTGGTCGATCTCCAGCCAGTCGCTCTTTCCGGCAGACACGCGCTCGGCCCAGACGGGATCGCCGATGTTGCCCAGAATGGTGTTGATGAGGATCACGGTGCGCTCCTCAACTAAAGAAATACTTCTGGTTTAACGAGACCGTCGTCAGGGGCGGCACGGTCGCGTGCTTGCCGTCGACGGTCACGGCGAAGGTTTCCGGGCTTACCTCGATTTTCGGCGTCCCGGTATTTCGGAGCATATCGCTCTTGCCGATCTTGCGCACGTTGCGTACCGGCATCACCTGCCGGCGAAGCCCCAGCCGCTCCTTGATTCCGGCGGCATGGGCGACGCCGGAGACGAATGTGATGCAATTGGCTGCCAGCGCATCACCGTAGGCGCCGAACATGGGCCGATAGTAGGTAGGCTGCGGCGTCGGCAGCGACGCGTTTGGATCGCCCATCACCGCCCAGCTTATGAAGCCGTTCTTGATGACGATCTTGGGCTTGGCGCCGAAGAACGCCGGCTCCCACAGGACGAGGTCGGCGATCTTGCCGACTTCGACTGAGCCCAGCACGTCGGCAATGCCGTGCGTGATCGCCGGGTTGATGGTGATCTTCGCCACGTAGCGCAGCACGCGGAAATTGTCGTTGCCGGGCGCGTCCTCCGGCAACTTGCCGCGCCCGGTCTTCATCGCATCGGCGGTCTGGATGCAACGCAGCCAGCATTCCCCGATGCGTCCCATGGCCTGCGAGTCGCTGGAGAACATCGAGATCACGCCGAGGTCCTGAAGGACGTTCTCCGCGGCGATGGTTTCGGCGCGGATTCGGCTCTCGGTGAATGCGACATCCGACGGGATGTCGGGGCTGAGGTGGTGACACACCATGATCATGTCATAGAGCTCTGCCTGCGAATTGATGCCGTAGGGGAGCGTGGGGTTTGTCGAAGACGGCAGGACATTGGGAAGGCCTGCGATCTTGATGATGTCGGGCGCGTGGCCGCCGCCGGATCCTTCGGTATGAAAGGAATGGACCGTGCGGCCCTCGAACGCCTCGATCGAATCGTCGATGAAGCCGGATTCGTTCAGCGTGTCGGTATGGATGCACACTTGAGTGTCGGTCTCGTCTGCGACGGTTAGCGCGGACCGAAGCACCGCTGGCGTAGTGCCCCAGTCTTCGTGACATTTCACGCCGACGGCACCGGCCTCGATCTGTTCGACCAGTGCCGCCTTGCCGTGTCCGTGCCCCTTGCCGAGAATGCCGACGTTGAGCGGCCAGTTTTCGAACGCGCGCAGCATCATACTGATGTTTCCGGGACCCGACGTGACCGTCGTGGCGTAGGAGCCGTCCGAAGGGCCGGTGCCGCCGCCGATCAATGTCGTGGTGCCGTTCGAAAGCGCCGCCTGCGCCTGCTGCGGAGAAATGAAGTGAATGTGTGTGTCGATCCCGGCGGCCGTCAGGATCAGATGTGAGCCCGAGATGGCATCGGTGGTCAGGCCAATCTCGAGGCCAGGCGTAACGCGATCCATCGTCTGCGGGTTGCCGGCCTTGCCGATCGCACTGATACGGCCGTCCCTGATCCCCACATCCGCTTTCACGACGCCCAGCACCGCGTCGATTACGGTCACGTTGGTGATCACAAGGTCAGGAGCGCCGCCCTTCCGCGTCACCTGATTATCCATGCCCATGCCTTCGCGCATGCTCTTGCCGCCGCCAAAGACGAGCTCGTCGCCGTAGCCGCCGCGCAGATCGCGCTCGATTTCGACAAACAGGCCGGTATCGCCCAATCGGATGCGATCGCCCGTCGTCGGACCGAAGAGGCCGACATATTCTTTCCGAGACATGGTAGGCATGATGGCCCTCGTTCAAGCTTTGCCTTTCGACGCGACCTCACGTCTTGATCGATCGGAAGCCTCGCTTCGCCGCCTGCGCCACCGCTTTGGATTTGACCGTGGCGGCGTCCTGGCCTGCGGTGGGACCGTCGACGAGATTGTTGAAGCCATAGACGGCGCGTTTGCCGCCGTAGGGAACGAGTTGAACATCGCGCTCGTCACCGGGCTCGAACCGCGTTGCTGTCGATGACGGAATGTTCAGGCGCAGCCCGAAGGCGGCTGCGCGATCGAATTCCAGCGCAGGATTGACTTCGAAAAAATGGAAGTGCGATCCGACCTGTATCGGGCGATCGCCGGTATTGCGCACCTTTAGCGTCGTCACCGGGCGATCGGCTTCGAATGTGATCGCCGCTGAACTGCACACGTAACCGCCGACCGGCACGTCCTCGGTCGCCGGGTCGACATTTGCGGCAACCGCGGGGCCAACTTTTGGTCCGGCCATGCTAGCCTCCTGTCAGGCATTCACTGGACGGGCGTGTGCACCGTCACCAGGCGGCTGCCGTCGGTGAACACCGCCTCGATCTGCACCATTGGAATGAGATCGGCGACGCCATCCATCACGTCAGCCTTGGTCAGGACGCTACGCGCCTCCCTGGTTACGTCCTCGATTGTTTTCCCGGCACGCGCCCCGTCAAGGGCGACCGCGGAGATGACAGCGACGGCTTCGGGATAATTGAGCTTGAGGCCCTTGGCCTTTCGCTTTAACGCGACATCCGCCATCGTGTAGACGAGCAGCTTGTCGAACTCTCTCGGAGTGAGTTGCATGCAATCCTCCGGGCCCTGCCTGGTTTGTTTTACTTAGGGAAAGCAGGAGCACGATTGAGCTGGTTGGGCTGCCGTTCCACGGGCCGTTTGTCAGAATCTGCGAGCAACGACAGCTACCCGGCATTAGGCCGACCACAACTGGTACGTGTCAATCAGGGTTCTCCCCCGGTCTCCTAACGGAATCACCCTGATGGACTGGCTGTCGCGGGCGACCGTATCGTCCTGACCTATCCGCGTGAAAAGTCCCTGGCTTCGATGCCATCTTGAAACATGCGCGATGACCGAAGCCGTCCTGAACGTCGTGTCCTTCCTGTTTCTCGGCTTCTTCCTCGGGATGCGGCACGCGACCGACGCCGACCACGTGGTCGCGATTGCGACGATCGTCAGTCGCGAGCGCAGCATGACCGGCTCGGCCCTGATCGGCGCCGCCTGGGGAGTCGGGCACACCGTGACGGTCATCGCGGTCGGCGCGGCGATCGTCGTGTTCGGGGTCGTCATCCCGCCGCGGCTCGGCATGTCGATGGAGTTCGCCGTCGGCATCATGCTCGTCCTGCTCGGCGTTCTCACCTTGACAGGCGTGGTCCGCACGGGCGGCGCGGCCCACGCGCCTACGGGCGTTCCTGGCGTACATGAGCTCGTCCACGATCATCTCCATGCGCACGGCGACTACTTGCACCGGCACCCGCATGGTCACGGCACCATCGCTCACGGACACGCCGACGAGCGCACGCCGCTGGCGCGGCTCGACCGCAGCGGCCTCGGCCGGATCGCGTTCTATGGCTGGCTGCGCCCCTTCGTGGTCGGCCTCGTGCACGGCTTGGCAGGGTCGGCCGCCGTCGCCCTGATGATCCTGTCCATCATCCGCGAACCGATGGCCGCGCTTGGATATCTGCTGCTGTTCGGGCTCGGGACTATCGTCGGAATGATGCTGATCACGCTGATGCTGGCGGCGCCGTTTACATTCACGGCGGTCAATCTGCCGAAATTCAATTGGCGGCTCCGCGTGGCGTCGGGCTTGATCAGCTTTTGCTTCGGGATGGTCCTGATCTACGGTATCGGGTTTGCCGAGGGCGGCCTGTTCACCGACACGCCGATCTGGGAACCCCATTGACCTGGCGCGCGCGGCTTGGAGGCAGCAGCAAGCAGGGACGTCCGAGAAGCTATTGATTTTGTTGAGGCAGATGGTGGACGCACAAGGGATCGAACCTTGGACCTCTCCCGTGTGAAGGGAACGCTCTCCCGCTGAGCTATGCGTCCGGGAATTTTCTTGCTGAATCAAGGGCCCGACGGGGCACCGGATCAGCAAATACGCTTACGCCAGAAGCGTGCGATTTACGAAGTGCAGGGCAGGGGTGTCAAGCCAAACAGCCCGGCCGCGGTCGGATAAAGCGGCTCACGCCCCCTGCTGGCGGGCGCGGGAGGCGTGCGATTGCAGCGCGCGGATGCGTTCGGCCAGCGTTCCACCGGCCACTTCGGCGGGAGTGCTGGGCGCGGCGACGTTGCCGTTGGCCGGTTTCGGCGCGACTTTCGGCGGGGTGGATGGTTCCGCGGCCACCAGCATGGCCTCGATCGCCGAATTCGGCCCTTCGAGCTGGATCGCAAGCTTTGCGACTTCGGCGGCGATGTCGTTGATGCGCTCGCGCAGCAGCGCGTTTTCCATCCGCTCGGTGGCCCAGGTGCTCTCGGCCTGCTGCTGCATGGCGTTGATGTCGCGCTGTAGCTTTGAGCGCTCGTCGCGCGTGATGCGGAGCTGCTCTTCGAGTGCGGCCTTTTCGGTGCGCAGCTTTTCGAAGCCCGGCGATTTGCCTCCCTCGTTCAGCGCGGCGATCTGAACCCGCAATTCCTTTACCGTGCGCTCGGCCACCTCATTGACCTGCCGCAACTGGCTGTTCTCGAGTTCGCGCTCGGCCAGGAGCTTGCCTTGCGTGGCGAGCCGCGCCTCGAGGTCGTTGACGCGGCTGCCGAGCATTTCGGCTTCCTTGACCTGCACGATCAGCTGCCGGTCCAGGTCCGTCACGCGCTGGCTCAAATTCTCGACCCGGCTGCGGGCCTCGGTGAGTTCGCGCGTCGCCTTTTCGGAATCCGAACGCTCCTGCGCCAGCCGCGTCTGCGTGTCGGAAAATTCCTTTTCGGCGTCGGTGACGCGGCCCTTCAACTGCTCGATCTGGGTGCGCACCGCGACCAACTCGACCTGGCGGCTGTCGGCCACCATCGCGCGATCGGAAAGCTCTGAATTGATCTTGGCCAGCTCGCCCTGCTTGTCGCTCAGGGCCTGTTCGGCGCTGCGCAGCATCCCGGTCTTGGCGGAAAATTCCTCCTCGGTGGCGCGAAGCTGCTCCTTCATCGCCTTCTCGCGCGCCTCCAGCGAGAAGATCGTGGCGTTCTTCTCGCCGAGCTCGACCTTCATGCGGTTGATCGCGTCGCTCTTCTTGCCGAGTTCGGCCAACTGGCTGGTGGTCTTGTTCTTCAATTGCTCGACGCTCATCTCGAGCCGGCGCGCCGACATGGCAAATTCCGCGCGGAGTTGGTCCTTGTCGGCCTGGATCTCAGCCATCGACAGCGGCGTTGCCGCTTCCATGCGCTTGGTGGTGAGCCGCACCGCGCGGTTGTGCACCAGCGGCACGATCATCAGCCCGCACAACATCGAGAGCAGAAAACCGATCGCCAGATACATGATCGGCTCGATCATGAGTGATACTCCCGCTCCGTCTGAGGCCTGCAACGCCGCATCTTCGCGCAAAGCGTCTGCATCGCGCGAAGATGATTTTCAGAAAATTTACCAAAGACCATGCCATGGGGCACGGGGAAAACGCCAGCCCATAGGCGCGTTAACGTGAATCCGTAACCAGAAGAAATGCCTGATCGGCAGGCACGTCTTGCACGGAGGTCAGAACGGGTTCCAGGTCGCCCGCGGCGTATATTTGAGATAGCCGATATTGGCGCCCAGCCGCAGCCCGATGCCGGAGCGAATCGGCACCAGCACGATGTTGTTGGCGGTGAGTGCGGTCATGCCAAAACCGCCGACGATGTAGGCCGAGCCGTCAATGCCGGCAAAGCGCTGATAGATCGCCTGCGTGGAAGGCAGGTTGTAGACCAGCGTCATGGTGCGCGCGCCGTCGCCGCCCCAGTCGAACCCGACCGACGGTCCCTGCCAGTATACCCGAAGGTCGCCGGCGTTCTTGGTGTAGAGCGTGCCTTCGCCATAGCGCAGGCCCGCGACAAAGGCGCCGGAGCCTTCTTCGCCCAGCACATAGCCGTTGGGCAGACCCCATTGGCTGACCGCCCGCTCGATGATCGAGGCAAGCCCCCGCGAAACATTGCCAAAGAATTTGTGGCCCGCCGAAACCAGCTCGTCCGGCCCGAACGTGTTGGGGGCCGGCTGGCGCTGCGGCGGCGGATATTGCGGCGGCGGCGCCGGCTCCGCAGGATATTGCGGCGGCGGCGGTTGGGCGGGGTACTGCGGCTGTTGTGCCGAAACGGGCACGGTCCAACACATCAAGGCGGCAAACGTCACCGCGGCAAGGCGTGTAGCGAAAGTCATGAAACTACCCCTAGGCACCGAAATTGCGGCCGCTGCCTTAACCTGACGCCAACATCCACGGCTTTAGGTTGCGTCCGATGTCCCCTCGACTCGAATGTTATCGATACCAACTATGACGGCAGAACGGCAGGAAAAAAACGGTTGGTGCCCCGGAATAGCCTTTATTGCGCTGCTGGCGGCCCTGCTTGCCTTGGCCGGCCTCGACCGGACGGCCGGGGCCGCGACCACCGAGCGGCTGGTCGTCAACCGCTATTCGGGTCTGGCGATCGAGGGGTTCGACCCCGTTGCCTATTTCACCGATGAACGCGCCGTCCGGGGCGTGCCCGACTACGAAGTGTCCGAGGCTGGCGCGGTCTGGCGCTTCCGCAACGAGAGCAACCGCGCCGCCTTTGCCGCCCATCCGGAAATCTACGGACCCCAGTTCGGCGGTTACGACCCGATCGACATAGCGCGAGGGGTCACCGCCGGGGGTAATCCCCGATTCTGGGTGGTGACGGGCCAGCGGCTCTATCTGTTCGGGCTTGAAGAGCATCGCGCGGCCTTTGCGGCCGATCCGCAGCGGTTTCTCACTGAGGCCGAAGCCCGTTGGCCGGCGCTTCAGCAGCAGCTCGCGCAGTAGATTTGCCGCGCTCAGACCTTCACTGCGGCCGGGTCGCCCCAGGCGATGAATTCCGGCACGATGAAATTCTCGCGCCCCAGGCCGAATTGCAGCTCGGCTCCCTTTGAATCCGTCACCTTGCCACCGGCAGCGGTGACCACGGCATGGCCGGCCGCGACGTCCCATTCCGAGGTGGGGCCGAGGCGGGGATAGATGTCGACCTGGCCCTCCGCCACCCGGCCGAATTTGACCGCTGAACCGAGCTGCGCCCGGACCGCCCCCGGCCGGCTGTCGATAAAGGCTTCGGTCCTGGCGTCGCCATGCGAGCGGCTGACGGCCGCGGTCCAGGGGGTGCCGGGCGGCGGACAGCGGCGGGTCCGGATCGGCTCGATGGCCGCGATGGACTGATCCGCGATGCTGAGCCGTTCGGCGTCGCGCCCGACCAGCCCTCGCCACACGAGGCCAAGCGCCGGAGCCCCGACGATACCGAGCAGCGGCTTGCCTTCCGTGACCAGCGCCAGATTGACCGTAAACTCGTTGCGGCCGGCGACGAATTCCTTAGTGCCGTCGAGCGGATCGATCAGGAAGAAACTGTCCTTGTACGGCGGCCTCGCCAGACCGACGCGCTCTTCCGACAGCGACGGTATCTGCGGCGCGAGCCGGCTCAGCCCGTCGCCGATGATGCGGTCGGCGGCGAGATCGGCCTCCGTGACCGGTGAGCCGTCGAGCTTGCCGTCGACCTTCATCGCGGATCGGTTGACCGCAAGGATCGCGGCGCCTGCCCGAATCACGAGCTCCGTCAGCGGTTCGATCAGCCCGGCCGCGAGTTCGACGCCGATGCGCTGCGCATGTGCCTGTTTCACCGGCATGCCTTGTTTTTGTCAGGACTCATTGTTGTTTGTCACTTCCCTTCATGTCCGTCCCGTGCTGGTCGCATGCGCATGCACAGTGTATCAAGCGGAAAAGCTTGCATGATTCGTATTTCGGCCCGCGCCGTAACGGCTTTCCAGGAACATCCGATGTCCGGCAATCTACCTTCTCCCGATGCCCTTGAACTGGCGGCGCTGCTCTGTTCGCGGGTCTGTCACGACCTCATCAGCCCGGTCGGCGCGATCGTCAATGGGCTTGAAGTGCTCGACGACAATCCCAAGCCGGAAGACCGCGATTTTGCCCTCGACCTGATCCGCAAGAGCGCCAGGACCGCCTCCGCCCGGCTCCAGTTCTGCCGGCTTGCCTTCGGCGCGGCCGGATCGTCCGGCGCGCAGATCGATCTTGGCGATGCTCAGGCTACGGCGAAGGGGCATATCGAAGACGGCAAGATCACGCTGACCTGGAATCTGCCGCGGCTGCTGTTGCCGAAGAACCGCGTCAAGCTTTTGCTCAACATGCTCATCGTCGCGCAACAAACCATTCCGCGCGGCGGTACGCTGACCATCGATCCCGTTGGCGATGGCGAGGCCATGAGCTTTCGCATTACCGCCGTCGGCCTCAATGCGCGCGTGCCGCAGAACATCGTCGACATGCTGAACTCGACCTCGAACGCGGTCGATGCTCATGCGGTGCAGCCTTACTACACGCGGCTGCTGGGGCAGGCCTGCGGGCTGAAAGTGACGCTGACACCGGAAGGCGAAGCGGTGATCATCGCCGCCTCGTAAGCGCGGCGTTGGCGTCGATAGTTAACGGCTGGTTTACAGATTGAGGCGGGATTCATTGAACCCGTCTTATCTATTTGTTGAGGCCGTTCTTTTCCAATTGCTCAACCAAACTTAAACGCTTTCGATAGAAGCTGGCCGAACTCCAAGAGGCGCGTCGATGTCGCGCGTCCATGTGTTCGAAGGCCAGTTTCATGGATGATTTATTGCGGGAGTTCTTGACCGAGACCAGCGAGAGCCTGGACACGGTCGACAATCAGTTGGTTCGGTTCGAGCAGGACCCGAACAACGCAAAGATCCTCGATAACATCTTCCGCCTGGTCCACACGATCAAAGGCACCTGCGGCTTTCTTGGCCTGCCGCGGCTGGAAGCGCTTGCTCATGCCGGCGAGACCCTAATGGGCAAGTTTCGCGACGGCATGCCGGTGACTGCCGAGGCCGTCACGCTGATCCTATCCTCGATCGACCGCATCAAGGAGATTTTGGCAGGGCTGGAGGCCACCGAGGCCGAGCCCGATGGCAGCGATCGCGATCTGATCGATCAACTGGAAGCGATGGTCGAGCGGGGCATGGCGGCAATGGCGGCGGAGGCGGCCGCGCCCGTTGTTGCTTCGCCTCCGACTCAGCCTGTCGCGCCCAAGCACGCCCAAGGGACCTTGGTCGAGCAGACCCTGGAGCGCGCGCTGCGCCCGGGCGAAGTCTCGCTCGATGAGCTCGAGCGCGCCTTCCGCGAAACCGAGGCCGAGGTGACATCAGCTGCTCCCGCTGCCGCCCCAAAGGTGGCCATCGCCGAGGAGCCCGCGAAGGAGAAGAAGGTCCTGAAGAAACAGGCTTCCGCTTCTGTCGAGGGCGAGATGGCCGAGAGCGACAAGGTCGCCAACCAGTCGATCCGGGTCAATGTCGACACCCTCGAGCATCTCATGACCATGGTCTCCGAGCTGGTCTTGACCCGTAACCAGCTTCTGGAAATCTCCCGCCGCAACGAAGACACCGAGTTCAAGGTGCCGCTGCAACGGCTCTCCAACGTCACCGCCGAGTTGCAGGAAGGCGTCATGAAGACGCGCATGCAGCCGATCGGCAATGCCTGGCAAAAGCTGCCACGGATTGTCCGCGACCTCTCCGGCGAACTCGGCAAGCAGATCGAGCTGGAGATGCACGGCGCCGACACCGAGCTCGACCGGCAGGTGCTCGACCTGATCAAGGATCCCTTGACCCACATGGTCCGCAACTCCGCCGACCATGGCCTGGAGACGGTGGCCGAGCGGCTGGCCTCCGGCAAGGGCGAGCAGGGCACCATAAGACTGTCCGCCTATCACGAGGGCGGCCACATCATCATCTGCATCGCCGACAACGGACGCGGCCTCAACACCGAACGGATCAAGGCCAAGGCGCTGGCCAATGGCCTCGTCTCCGAGGCTGATCTGGAAAAAATGTCGGAAGCGCAGATCCACAAGTTTATCTTTGCGCCCGGCTTCTCCACCGCCGCGCAAGTGACCTCGGTGTCCGGCCGCGGCGTCGGCATGGACGTGGTCCGCACCAATATCGACCAGATCGGCGGCACCATCGACATCAAGTCCGTGGCCGGCGAAGGAACCAGCGTCACCATCAAGATCCCGCTGACCTTGGCGATCGTCTCGGCGCTGATCGTGGAAGCCGGCGGCGACCGCTTTGCCATCCCCCAGCTCTCGGTGGTCGAACTGGTTCGCGCCCGCGCCAATAGCGAACACCGCATCGAGCGCATCAAGGACACCGCGGTCTTGCGGCTGCGCAACAAGCTGCTGCCGCTCATCCACCTCAAGAAGCTTTTGAAGATCGACGACGGCGCCACCTCCGATCCCGAGAACGGCTTTATCGTGGTGACGCAAGTTGGCAGCCAGACCTTTGGCATCGTGGTCGACGGCGTGTTCCACACCGAAGAAATCGT
>NZ_JAFCLN010000031.1 GCF_018129385.1 Bradyrhizobium lablabi | reverse complement strand
GATCCGGGAGCCGTCTTCAGAATCCCTATTGCCCTCCAATGCAATAGGCCTCTCAAATCCATATGCGATTCCCCTGCACAAGGGGGAGAGGGTGACAGCGCACGATCTCTGATTAGCGCAGCGAAATATCCAGCCAGCCGAGCGCGTTCACGCTGACGCGGTCGCCGGTGTCGATCAGCACCGTGGTGGTTTCCGCTTCGATGATCGCCGGTCCCTCCAGCGAATGGCCGGGCTGTAGCCTGTCGAAGGCATGGACCGGTATGTCGCGCCAGCCGCCGAAATGCGCCTTGCGCGTCCCTTGTGGCTTGCAGGCCGAGGCCTGCGCTGCGGCTTTCGCGTCCTCTCCGCGTCGCAAAACCTCGCCGACGGCGGCGACGCGGGCGTTGACGAACACGACCTCCTGGCCGGGTGAGGCATAGGTGTAGAGCTCTTCGTGGCGGCGGTGGAAGCGGGCTTCGATCTCGTCGACCAGTGACGGCGAATTCAAATCTAAGCCGTCGAGCGAGACGTCGATCTCAAAGATCTGCTCGCCATAGCGCATTTCGGCGGAGCGCTCGATGTGGATCGGTCCGTTGAACCAGCTCCGCAGACGGCTCTCGGCCTGCTGCTCCAGTTCGCCGAACAAGGTGTGCACTTCGTCCGCCCTGATGCGGCTGCCGGCGCCATAATGCGTGCGACTGACTTCGTAGCGGAGATCGCTGGTCAGCATGCCCCAGGCCGACAGCACCGAGGCCGCCGTCGGCACGATGATGCGCTTGATCTCGAGCTCGCGCGCGACTTCCGCCGCGTGCAGGCCTGCCGCGCCGCCAAAGCTGAGCAGCGCGAATTTTCGGGGATCGACGCCGCGGCGCAGCGTCATCAGGCGGATACCGTCGGCCATCTTCAGGTTGATCATGCGGTAGATGCCGGCGGCGGCTTCGAGCCGCGACAGGCCTAGCGACGCCGCGACGCGATCGACCGCGGCCTCGGATGCCGCGCGATCGAGCGGGCGCGCGCCGCCCATGAAGGCGGAGGCATCGAGATAGCCCAGCACGACATTGGCGTCGGTGACGGTCGCGGCCGTACCGCCATTGCCGTAGCAGGCCGGGCCCGGTACCGAGCCCGCGCTTTCCGGGCCGACCCGCAGCGTGCCGCTACCGTCGACACTGGCAATCGAGCCGCCGCCGGCCGCGATGCTGGCGATATCGAGGCTGCGCAGCGCGATGCGCTGTCCAGCCAGCATGCCGTCGGCTGAGAGCGAAGCTTGGCCATCCGCGATCAGCGAAATGTCGGTGCTGGTGCCGCCCATGTCGAACGGCACGAGATCGGCGATGCCGAGCAGTTCGGCGCAGCGTCTGCCGCCGGAAACGCCGCCGGCCGGCCCGGACAGCACCGTGCCCGCGGCAAGGCGCGAGGCTTCTTCCACCGGCGCCATGCCGCCATGCGACAGCACGATGAACAGGCTGCCCTTGAAGCCTGCTTCGCCGAGGCGCTTTTCCAGATTGGTGAGATAGCGCCGCACCACCGGCTCGACATAGGCGTTCACAACCGTGGTTGAGACGCGCTCATATTCCTTGATCTGCGGCAGCACGTCGCTTGAGCGCGAGACCGTCAGGTCCGGCATCGCCTCGCGCAATCGCTCGACCGCGGCGAGTTCGTGCGCGGGATTAAGATAGGCGTGCAGGAAACAGACGGCGATCGAGTTCGCGCCGGATTTTTTCGCCGCGTCGATCGCCTCGTCCAGCGAGCGCGCATCGAGCGGGATCGCTGCGCTGCCGTCGGCCTTCAACCGCTCGCGCACGCCGAGCCGCCGCTCGCGCGGCACCAGCGGCTCCGGCGGCGGCGAGCGCAAATCGTAGCGATCCGGCTTCAGCCCCTCGCGCATTTCGAGCACGTCGCGATGGCCTTCGGTGGTCAACAGCGCGACTCTTGCGCCCTTGCGCTCCAGCAGCGCGTTGGTCGCAACCGTCGTGCCGTGCACGAGCCGGTCTGTGTTCGCGAGCATGTCAGCGCGCGCCACGCCGAGCCGCCGCGCCAGCTCCTCCAGCCCGGCCATCACGCCGATGGATTGATCCGCCGGGGTCGACGGCGATTTCGCAAATACCGTGCGCCCGCTATCGTCCGTGGCGACGAGATCCGTATAGGTGCCGCCGACGTCTACGCCGATCGTGTACATGCTCAGGCCCCTGGCTCCGCCGACAGATCGGCCGTCAGGCCCTGTTCTGCATCGCGCCGGCGCGCTTCCGCCGAGCGTTTTTCCGGCGGTCCCCAGCCGCCGCCACCGGACGAGCGCACCTCGATGCAATCGCCGGGATGCAACTCGATGCCGACTTCCTTGGTGCGCAGAACGCACGGCTCGCGCCCCTCTGACAGCAGGCGATAGCGATGCGGCGCGCCGTCCTCGCCGCCCAGCATGCCGCAAGGCCCGTGCTTGGTTCCCTCGCCCGCCGTATTGCCGAGCGCGGGCTTTTCTGTCTCCAGCACCATGTCGAGCGAGACGCCCAGCCCGCCGCGAAATTGTCCGTCGCCGCCGGAGCCGGGACGAAATTCATGCGCGCGGAAATAAAGCGGAAAGCGCACCTCGGCGACTTCGATGCTGCCGAATTTGAGTCCGCCGACCGAGTGCCACTCGCCGATCGAGGAATAGCCGTCGCCGCCGGACGATGCGCCGCCGCCAGGACGCGCCTGGAACATATGCCAGATGAAGTTGCGCCCGTTGCGCGGGTTCTCGCCCTGGATCGCGATCCGGAAACGGCGGCCCCAGCCGGCCATGGCGCTCTCCGGACAGGATGCCGACATCGCTTTCACGATCGCTTCGACGATCTCATTGGAGGGATGGCTGGTGCACAGCGTCACCGGCCGGCCCGGATCGGCCCAGACGATGGTGCCCTGCTTTGCGATCACCTTCAGCGGCCGCAGCGCGCCGTCGTTCTTGGGGATTTCGGGATCGATCAGATAGGCGAACGCCATCGCCACCGCCGCCTGCATGTTGGCGTGCGAGGAGTTTACAAAGCTGGTCGACTGCGGATCGGAATCGGAAAGATCGACCTCGACATCGCTGCCCTTCTTGGTGACCTTTGCCGCGATGCGGATGTCGGTGCGGCCGTGGCCGTCATCGTCGAGAAAGGCTTCGCCATGGAACACGCCGTCTTTCCAGGTCGAGACCACGGCACGCGCCTGCTGTTCGGCGGCATCGAGAATCGCCTCGATCGCGGCTTCCACCGTCGGTGCGCCGAATTCGGCAAACAGTTTTGACAGCCGCCGCTGGCCGAGATGCGCCGCGCCCAGCATCGCTGCGAGGTCGCCGCGGAATTCGCGGGGGTTGCGGATATTGAGCGCCAGCAGGTCGAGCAGATCCTCGCGCGGCTTGCCGGCTTCATAGAGCTTGATCGGCGGGACGCGAATGCCTTCCTGATAAATCTCCGTGGCGGCGGGATTGTAGGCGCCGTGGGTAGCGCCGCCGATGTCGCTCTGATGCGCACGCACGATGGTCCACAGCAACCGCTTGTCGCCGTCGAAGATCGGCACGAAGGCGGTGAGATCGGGCAGATGGCTGCCGCCGTGATAGGGATCGTTGAGCAGGATGACGTCGCCGGGCGAAATGTCCTTGAACCGCCCCTCCACCGCGCGCGTCGCCCAAGGCAGCGCGCCGACATGCACCGGGATGTGCTCGGCCTGCGCGATCAGCCGCGCGCGCGTGTCGCAGATCGCCAGCGAAAAATCGCGGCTGGAATTGAGGATTTGCGAATAGGAGGTGCGAAGCATGGCTTCGCCCATTTCCTTCACGATCGAGCCCAGCCGGTGCTGGACCACGGACCGCGTGATGGGATCGATCTTGGGAGCCATGCCTGCCTTGAGAGTCCTTTCAGAGCGTCGCAGCGACTTCGGCCAATGCGCCCGATGCCGCCTCGATGATCGCATCAATATCGGTATCGCTCATCGGCGTCGATAGCGCCATCAAGCCATAGCCCGCCGCCAGCACGCCACGATTGAGCAGGCTGCGGTTGAAGATTGCCTGTCGCCTCGCCTCTTCGTCGGTGAGGTAAGCCGAGCGATAGTCGCGCACCGGCCGATCCGCAAAATGGACCTTTAGCAGCGAGCCGAGCCCGACCGTGCCGCCGGGAACGCCATGGCGGCGGAAGGCGTCGTTGATGCCGGAGCGAACGGCCTCGCCCATCGCATCGAGGCGATCGAAGGCGGCGTGATCTAGCAGCTCCATCGCGGCGATACCTGCGCGCATCGTCACGGGATTGGCGGAGAACGTGCCGCCATGCGGCAGCATCGGCTTGCCCGGCCGCGGATCGAACACCGCCATCACGTCCTTGCGGCCGCCGACGGCGCCGACCGGAAAGCCGCCGCCCATGATCTTTCCGAGCGTGGTCAGGTCCGGCTCGATATCCCAAATCCCCTGCGCGCCGGCATAGCCCAGGCGGAACGTGATGACCTCGTCGAATACCAGCAACGCGCCGACCTCGCGCGTGACATCGCGCAGCGCCTGCACAAACGCCTTGTCAGCGGGCGCAAGGCCCGCGCGGTTCGGCATGGGATCGACCAGCACGCAGGCAAGCTCGCGACCATGTTCGCGGATCAGGCTGACCGCGGCTTCCGCATCGTTGAAGGGTATGGCGACGACATCCGCCAGCACGTTGTCCGGCGTGCCCCTGGCATAGGCAACGGACACTGGCGCATTGCGGCCCCATTGCTCCGGCGTGGGATCGAGGCTGACCTCGGCATAGTCGTAGGAGCCGTGATAGGCGCCCTCGCATTTGGCGATTTTCGGCCGGCCGGTAAAGGCGCGCGCGGCCTTCAGCGCCATCATCACCGCTTCGGTGCCGGAATTGGTGAAACGGAGCTGATCGACCGACGGCAGCCGCGCCGCCAAAAGCTCCGCCAGTTCCACCTCCGACTGCGTCGGCAGACCGAAGGCCGAGCCCAGCGCGAGCTGGTCGGTCGCAGCCTTGATCAGCGCGGGATGCGCATGCCCGTGGATCAGCGAGGTGAAATTGTTGATGCAGTCGATGAACGCGTTGCCGTCGAGATCAAAGACGCGGCAACCCTCGCCGCGCGCGGCATAGATCGGATAGGGCTTCATGAAGACGGTGGTGCGCGTATTGCCGCCGGGCAGGCTCGACAGCGCGCGATCGTACATCTTCTGCGAACGGGAATTTGGATCGGGGTACATACTGCCTTTATAGATGAATTAAACAGATGGGGCGAAATCAGTTGTCGCCGGGCAGGCTGGTGAAGGCGCTGTCGATCACGTCGCCAATCGGCTGCCACGCATCGCCGTCGAATTGCACCAGCCGCATCTGCTTGATCGGACGAAAATCCTTCGGACCTGTATTGATTTCGACGCCGGGAAGCACGATCGATGGGCGATAGTCTTTCAGCGAAGCCGCCTGCTTCATGATGTTCTCGCGCGACAGATCGTCACCGCACTGGGTCAGCACCTGAACGATCGTCTCGGCCGCCGCATAGCCGTACAGTGCATAGCCGTCGTCCTTGTCGCCGTCGGGATAGTATTTGTCCATGAAGGCCGAGAACGCCCTGATGGCGGGATCCTCCTTCCACATGGAGTCGCCGGCATCCTTCAGGAAGGCGGACGAAATCACGCCGACGGCATTCTGTAGGCCGGCGGGCCGCAGCGCGCTGGCGATCGAGGCGGCAGCGTTGTTCAACAGAAACACCGGATGCCAGTCCAGCTCTGCCACCTTACGGATGGCGCGGGCGGCCTTGGCCGGCGAGCCGTTGAAAACGAGAATTTCCGCGCCGCTGTCCTTCAGGATTTCGATCTGACTGTCGATGGAATTGTCGGAGACGTCGAAGGCGAGATCGGAGACGATCCTGCCCGCGGTATCGCCAAGCCCCTCCCGCAACCCCTTGAACAGGTCACGCCCGAACTGATCGTTCTCCCAGAGCACGGCGATCTTGCGATCGGGATAGGCGACCTGGATGTAATTGGCGAATACCCGCCCCTCGGTCCGGAAGGCCGGCTGCCATCCCATCGTCCACGGAAAGCGCCGGGGATGCGCCCATTCCTCGTCGCCGGAGGCAATGAACAATTGCGGGACTTTCTTTTCGTTGAGATACGGACGGGTCGCAAGGTTGTCCGGCGTGCCGAACGAGCCGAACATGAACAGCACCTTTTCTTTCTCGACCAGTTCGCGCGTCCGCTCGAGCGCTTCCCGCGGGCTGGAGTTGTTGTCGACGGAAATGAACTTGATCTTGCGTCCGTTGATCCCGCCGCGCTCGTTGACCATGTCGAAATAGGCGGCTTCGGCTCTGCCGATGGTCGCGAACGCCGCCAGCAGCCCGGTATAGGGCATGATATTGCCGATGCGGATCTCGGCATCCGCCTTGCCGCTATTCGGCTGTGCCGCGGCTGTAGCCGCCGTCAGCAGCGCCACGATGAGGAACGATACCGAACGCAGGCTTTTGATTGGCATTTTCTTGAACTGTCAGTCGGAACACGTTTTTACAAGCCCTTCAGGCTACCCACTCATTGGAGGCTTTTACAGGACAAAATTTTGCAAATCTGCGCGACCGTGCAGGCTAACGCTGCGTCACAATCTGTGGCAAAACGCCCTGCCCCGCCGCACCTGCGAGACCAACATGCCCGCACCAAAACCGCCTGCCTTCGAGACCCTGAGCCTGCATGCGGGCCAGCATCCCGATCCCGTGACGGGCTCGCGCGCCGTCCCGATTTACCAGACCACCTCCTATGTGTTTCAGGATTCCGATCACGCCGCGGCGCTGTTCAACCTGGAGCGTGCGGGGCACATTTATACACGCATCTCCAATCCGACGACGGCGGTGCTGGAGGAGCGGCTCTCGGCGCTGGAAAACGGCGTCGGCGCGGTCTGCACCGCCAGCGGCATGGCCGCGTTGCATCTGGGCATCGCGACGCTGATGAATGCCGGCGATCACATCGTCGCCTCCGCCTCACTCTATGGCGGCACGATCAATCTTCTCGCGCACACGCTGCCGCGCTTCGGCATCACGACCACCTTCGTCAAGCCGCGCGCACTGGACGAATTCCGCGCCGCCATCCGCCCCAACACGCGGCTGGTCATCGCCGAGACTATCGGCAATCCGGGCCTCGAGGTATTGGACATTCCTGCGGTCGCGCAGATCGCGCATGACGCAAAAATCCCGCTGCTGATCGACAACACCTTTGCCACGCCCTATCTGAGCAAGCCGATCGACCTCGGCGCCGACCTCGTGATGCACTCGGCGACAAAGTGGATCGGCGGCCACGGCATCGCCATCGGCGGCGTCCTGATCGATGGCGGCGGCTTCGACTGGCATGCTTCGGGCAAATTCCCTGTTCTGACCGAGCCCTATGCCGGCTATCACGGCATCGTCTTCGACGAGCAGTTCGGAAAGGCGGCCTTCATCATGCGCGCCCGCACCGAAGGCCTGCGCGATTTCGGCGCCTGCCTGTCGCCGACCAACGCCTTCCATCTGCTACAGGGCGTGGAGACGCTCGGCGTACGGATGGACCGCCACATGGCGAACACGCTGGCCGTGCTAGAATTCCTGAAGGGCAACAAGGGCGTCGAATGGGTGCTGCATCCGGCGCTGGAAGATCATCCGGATCACCAACTGGCCAAAAAACTGTTGCCGCGCGGCGCCGGCTCGATCGTCAGTTTCGGCATCAAGGGCGGGCGTCCCGCCGGCAAGAAGTTCATCGAGTCACTGCGGATGATCAGCCATCTCGCCAATGTCGGCGACGCCAAGACCCTGGTGATCCATCCCGCCAGCACCACACATCAGCAGATGGACGCCGCGCAGCTCAAGGCCGCCGGCGTCGGCGAGGAGC
This sequence comes from Bradyrhizobium lablabi, assembly GCF_018129385.1. Taxonomy (GTDB): domain Bacteria; phylum Pseudomonadota; class Alphaproteobacteria; order Rhizobiales; family Xanthobacteraceae; genus Bradyrhizobium; species Bradyrhizobium lablabi_C. The sequence continues at coordinate 32,092 of NZ_JAFCLN010000031.1, read as the reverse complement.
TGGTGCGGCTGTCGGTCGGCATCGAAACGGCGCAGGACATCATCGACGATCTCGGCCAGGCGCTGCGCGCCTCTCAGAGGGTTTGAGCCATGCAGCTTTCTGTCAACGGCGTCGATACGTTTGTAGCCACCGGCGGCCGTCCGTTCGATCCGTCCTTGCCTGCTGTCGTGATGCTCCACGGCGCGGGTTTCGATCACTCCACCTGGGCGCTGCACAGCCGCTGGTTTGCCCATCACGGCTTTTCGGTGCTGGCGCCGGACCTGCCCGGCCATGGCCGCTCCGACGGCAAGCCGCTGCCGACGATATCAGACATGGCCGACTGGACCGCGGCCCTGCTCGATGCCGCCAAGGCCCCGAAGGGAAAACTCATAGGTCATTCCATGGGCTCGCTGATCGCGCTGGAGACGGTCGTGCGGCATCCTGCCAAGGTATCCGGCCTCAGCCTGATCGGCACCGCCGCCACCATGACGGTCGGTCCGGACCTGCTGAAGGCCGCCGAAGCCAACGATCCCGCCGCCATCGACATGGTCTCGATCTGGGGCCTCGGCTTCAAGGCCGAGCTCGGCGGCAGCCTGGCGCCCGGACTTTGGATGCACAGCGGCGCGCAACGCGTGCTGGAGAAGTGTCGGCCCGGCGTGCTGTTCAACGACCTCTCGGCCTGCAACAACTATCAGAACGCGCTTGCGGCAGCGGCCAGCGTTGCGGTGCCCACGACCGTCATCCTCGGCGAGCGCGACATGATGACGCCGGCCAAAGCCGGCAAGGCGCTGGCTGCCGCCGTGCCGAACGCGCGAACCGTCGTCCTGCCCGGCGCCGGGCACATGATGATGGCGGAGCGGCCGGACGAATTGCTTGAGGCCTTGAAGACCTAATTCGATCTGATCTCAACAAAGGACAACAACATGCAGATCACGATGAAGGATCGCGTGGCCGTCGTCACCGGCGGCAGCAAGGGCATCGGCATCGCGGTGGCGCGTCGCTTTGCTGAATCCGGCGCCAGGGTCGCGATCCTCGCGCGCGGCGCAGCAGACCTCAAGGCGGCACGTGAGGCGCTCGCGAAGGACGGCCTTCAGGTTCACGATTACGTTTGCGACGTGTCGAAAGCGCCAGAGATTTCCGCAACCTACGACAGGATCGTGAAAGATCACGGCAGGGTCGACATCCTCGTCAACAACGCCGGTACCTCGCGCGCGATGCCGTTCGAGACGGTGACCGACGAGATCTGGCAGGAAGACCTCGACCTGAAACTGTTCGCGGCGATCCGCCTTTCGCGGCTGGTCTGGCCGGGCATGAAGCAGCGCAAATGGGGGCGCATCATCAACGTGCTCAACATCGGCGCCAAGGCGCCGGCGGCTTCCTCCACGCCCACCTCGGTCTCGCGCGCGGCCGGCATGGCGCTCACCAAAGCGATGGCGAACGAAGGCGCCGCGCACAACATCCTCGTCAATGCGATGCTGGTCGGCCTGATCGTCAGCGATCAATGGGTGAAGCGGCACGCGAAGACCGCGCCGGATAGCGATTTCGACGCCTTCACGCGCGACCTCGCCAAGGCCGTTCCGATGGGGCGGATGGGCACCGCCGAGGAGTTCGCCAACCTCGCCTGCTTCCTGGCGTCGGATCAGGGCTCCTACATCACCGGCACCGCCATCAATGTCGATGGCGGCCGTTCGCCGGTGGTTTAGGGCATGATCCGGAAAAGTGGGCACCGGTTTTCCCTCGCGACAAACGCGTAGCGTTTGCGCGGAGATCATGCCCCAACAAAAAGCCTGCTGGAGCAGCCTCAGGGCCCCGAAGCAAAAAGGCCTCCGTCACCGGAGGCCTTTTCTTTTAGCCTTTTCAGGCGACTGCGTCCTTGGCAGCCTTGACGGGACGGGCCCGGACGATCTTCCGGGCCGGCTTGGCCTTGAACATCATCTCTTCGCCCGTGAAGGGGTTGGTGCCCTTGCGCGCCTTGGTCGCCGGCTTCTTGATCACGACGAACTTCGCGAAGCCGGGCACGAGGAAGAGGCCGTTCTTCTTGAGTTCCTTGTGACCGACATCCACCAGCGAATCCATGACGTTCTTGACGTCACGCTTGGAGAGTTCGGTGGTGGTCGCGATCTTTTCGATCAGCTGCGACTTAGACAGTTGGGTGGCCATGATTGCTCCATTTGATTCTGGAAGCCGCACGATATGGCTGAAAATGCCTAGAAAAACAGGCTTTTTCAACATTCTGCACAGCTATCTTCGTAAAAAATCGTCATCGCAGTGCGAGAAATGCCTTATTTTCCTGCGGATTCTCGCACTGCCGCCTGTTCCGCAGCTTGTTAGAGCAATTGCCAGTAAACTGATTCGTTCGAAAAAGCCCTATAAAAAAGCCGCGCCCGGCGATTCCGGGCGCAGCCTTTCCGTCGATTCCTCGCCACTGACGGGCCGATCAGACCCCGGTCTGCGAGATGAACTTGGTGTTGAAGTAGGCCTCCATGGCCTCCGTGCCGCCCTCCGAGCCGTAGCCGGAATCCTTCATGCCGCCGAACGGCACCTCGGGCAGCGCCAGCCCAAAGGCGTTGATCGACATCATGCCGGCCTCGACCTGCGCGCCGATCGCGGTCGCGGTTTTGGTCGAACTGGTGAAGGCGTAGGACGCAAGGCCAAAGGGCAGCCGGTTGGCCTCCTCGACCACCTCGTCGAGGCTGGAGAAGCGCGAGATCAGCGCGAGCGGGCCGAACGGCTCCTCGTTCATGGCGCGCGCAGTCTTCGGGACATCGCTGACCACGGTCGGCTCGAAGAAGTAGCCCTTGTTGCCGAAGCGGTGGCCGCCGGTCTCGAGCCTGGCGCCCTTGCTGACGGCATCCTGCACCATGCCTTCGATCGCCGTGACGCGGCGCGGATTGGCCAGCGAGCCCATGGTGGAGTCGGCATCCATGCCGTTGCCGACCTTGATCGCCTTGGCGCCCTCGACGAACTTGTCGACGAATTCCTTGAACACATCGTCCTGCACCAGCATGCGGGTCGGCGAAATACAGACCTGGCCGGCATTGCGATATTTTGCCGCCACCAGAACCTTTGCCGCGGTAGCCACATCGGCGTCCTTGAACACCATGGCCGGCGCATGGCCGCCAAGCTCCATGGTGGCGCGCTTCATGTGCAGGCCCGCCAGCGCATTGAGCTGCTTGCCGACATTGGTCGAGCCGGTGAAGGAGATCTTTCGGATAACCGGATGCGGGATCAGGTATTCCGAAATTTCTGCCGGAATGCCGTAGACGAGATTGACCACGCCATCGGGCACGCCGGCGTCAGCGAAGGCACGGATCAACTGCGCGGGCGAAGCCGGCGTCTCTTCCGGCGCCTTGACGATGATCGAGCAGCCGGCGGCGAGCGCTGCAGACAGCTTGCGCACGACTTGGTTGATCGGGAAATTCCACGGCGTGAAGGCCGCGACAGGACCGACCGGCTCCTTGATCGCGAGCTGATAGATGCCGGGACCGCGCGCCGGGATGATGCGGCCATAGGACCGCTTGGCCTCTTCCGCGAACCATTCGATCACGTCACCGGCCAGCATCGCCTCGATCTTGGCTTCGGCCAGCGTCTTGCCCTGCTCCAGGGTCAGCAGCGGCGCGATTTCCTCGTTGCGCTCGCGCATGATCGCGGCGGCCTTGCGCATGATCCTGCAGCGCTCGAAGGGAGCGATGGCGCGCCAGGCCTTGAAGCCGGCAGCGGCCGCAGCCAGCGCCTCGTCGAGGTCGGCCTGGCCGGCATGGGCAACGGTGCCGATTACCTCTTCGGTGGCGGGGTTGAGCACTTCGAGCACCTTGCCCGACTGGGCCGGCCGCCACTTGCCGCCGATAAACAATTGCGTGTTGGAATAGGCCAACGGACTTCTCCCTGTGTTGTTGATTGATGCGTTGGATGGGTGGTGGGACGATTGGGCGCCTTTGTAGACTGCCGGCCACGCGGAGGCCAGTGGCGAGGGGCGCTTTATGCCGCGCACTACCCGTTTGACCCCGGGCGGCTTTTTTGCTGTACCGCGGTCCATGAGCCAACAGACCGGCCAGTTGCGGCTTGATTTTGCAGGCGGCGCCGTCGGCTACCGCTTCCGGCAAGGCCAGGGTCGCGGCCATCCTTTGGTGAGGGCGGCCGGGTTCAAGAAGGACCGCATTCCCGGCATTGTCGATGCCACCGCCGGCCTGGGGCGCGACTCCTTCCTGCTGGCCTCGGTCGGCGCCAAGGTCGTGATGCTGGAGCGTTCCGCGGAGGTCCATGCGCTGCTGGCGGACGCACTGGCGCGCGCGAGCGCTGAATCGCCCGAACTCGCCGACGTCGTCGCGCGCATGACATTGATCCATGGCGATGCGAGGGAACGCCTGCCGGAACTTCGGCCCGATGTCGTGATCATCGATCCCATGCACCCGCCGCGGCGGAACACGGCGCTGGTGAAGCAGGAAATGCGTTTGTTGAGCAGCATCGTCGGCGCGGACGAAGACGCGGATGAACTGATGCGGGTGGCACTGGCCTCGGCACGGGAACGCGTGGTGCTGAAATGGCCGCTGCGAGCCCCGCCGCTGCTGGAATCTCCAAAACCGTCGCATCAGTTCACTGGCAAGACCGTGCGTTACGAAGTATTTTTGACGGCTACCAGAACGAGCGAGTAATGACCGAAAGACCGCAAGCCCGCCTGCGTCCCCTCAGGGAAGAGGACATCGAAACCGTCGCGACCTTCGAGCGCGACATCGCCGCGATCTCCTTTCCGGACGATCCGATCACTGATCTGGCCTTCTACAAGAAGAAAGTCGGCAAGCTGATCGACGACCGCAACGCCGCGACCTTTGTTGCCGACGACGGCACCGGCCCGGTCGGCTGGGCCTATGTCAGCAAGCGGCAGAATTTTATCACCAAGGAAAGTTACGCGGACTTCCACAGCATCTTTGTACATCCGTCGCAGCGCGGCAGCGGCACGGCCGACAAGCTGGCCCAAGCCGTGTTCGACTATTGCCGCCAGGAAAAACTCGACCGCGTGGTATTCCGCACCCGCGCCACCAACGAGCCGATGAAGGCGGTGCTGGCCCGGATCGGATTTATTCCGACGCAGATATTTTATGAGAAGGCGATCGATCTGAAAGACAACAGCTAGCCGTTCGGCCCATCCGCAATCCGCCGCGGGATGCGCTGGCGCACCACCTCGCCGGCAGGACACAGGCGCCGCACGATCTCGTCGATCGCAACGTCCGGGTCCATCTCGGGATTGCAGAGCAGCGTATCGATCAGCAGCAGCCGGTGCTCGGGCCAGGTCGTCAGCACGATGTGGGATTCGGCGAGGAACACGGCAATCGTCAGGCCGTGCGGGACATAGCGCACGGTGCTCTCGCCGACGACCGTCGCCCCCACCGCGGCCGCCCCCGCAATGGCCGCCGCCATCAGCGCGTCCGCGTCCTCGATAGCAGCCTCGCAGCGATAGGCATCGGCGAGAACCTGTGTCATCAGCATCTTTGGGTCTTTCGCTTGTCGTCCTGTATGATCCGGCTTAGTACGCGCAGGTAAAGCGTGCAATCCGCGGCCGCTCGGCAAACAGGGAATATCGGCGCTTGAACGACAAAATCCTTCAGGAGGTGGCAGAGGCGACTTCGCTCCGCGAAGGGACTGCTGGCGTCGAAGCGCTATTGCGCGCCGTCCACCGCAACGAATCCGGCCGCCTGGCCGACGCCGCTCGCGAAGCCCGCCTGCCGCTGCCGGTCGCGACCGCCGTGCGCCGCGAACTGGAAAAGCGCGGCGTGCTGATGCGCCAGCACGGCCTCGCCTTCACCGAGAGCGGCGAACAATGGGTCCGCGAAAAACTCGGCTTCGGCGCGCTGCTCGCCATCGACGTGCCGCTGACGCCGAAGGCGCGGCTGCCGGATGAACTCGAGCCGGTCGTGCGCGCGCTGGAGACGCACCTCGCCGCCGCCCCGCGCGTCGACGTCACGCTGGATCAGGCGCCCTGCGCGGCCGAGACCTCGGTGCGGCGGGCGGCATTGCTCTATCGCTCCGGCGCGCTGGAAGGCCGGCGTATCGCGATTTTCGGCGACGACGATTCCGTTTCGCTGGCCATCGGATTGTTCGGCCACATGCTGGCCGGCAAGGAGCTGCCCCGCCGTCTGACCGTGTTCGAGCTCGACCCCGAGCGCGTCGCCTTTCTCAGGCAGGCGGCAGAGGCGGTCGGCTTCGCCATCGAACTAGTGCCGCACGACCTGCGCGATCCGCTGCCGGCGGAACTTCAGAACGCCTTCGACACTTTTGAGACCGACCCGCCCTACACCATCGCCGGCGCCTCGCTGTTCGTGCGCCGCGGCGTCGAGGCGCTCGATCACGGCCGCGGCTACGGCATGCTGTCGTTCGGCCACACCTCCCCGCCCGATCGCCTGAAGCTACAGCAGGCGCTGACATCCCTCGGCGTCGCCACCACGGCGCTCTATCCCGCCTTCAATGCCTATGCCGGCGCCTCGATTTTGGGATCGACCAGCGAGTTGCACGAACTGGTCGCGACGGGAAGAACCGCGCCTGCCGAAAAGTGGCAAGGCCCGCTCTACACCGCGGAGGTCAACCCGCGCGTCCGGCTCTATGCCTGCACCGAGTGCAAGCGGCGCTGGAGTCTCGGCACGGATGGAATCCCCTCAACGATCGAGGCGTTGAAGGCCGCGGGTTGCCCGGCTTGTGGCAATCACCATTTCCAACGCGTCAGGAATCATGGCTAACCCGCCCACATCACCGCTGGGCAATCCTTACTCCCGTCACTATAGTGATGATCTCCCTTTTCCTGCAGGCTGCAGAGTACCGGGCATGCCGAGATATCTCGCGTTGATCCTTCTATCGAGCATGCCGCTGTTAACGGGCCCGTGCTTTGGACAAACCGGCGGGCCACAAGCGCCGATCGTATGTGGCGTCAAGGACAACATGGAGGAACCCGCCTGCGCGACCAAGCTGAAGGGAATGTTCACGCGCAATAGCGATACACTCACCATCAAACTGGATGGTGGGAAGTCGAAGAAGTATGTCGGTAACCGCGCCTCATGCGATGGCGAAAACGTCAACGTCGATAAGTGTATCGTCTTCAGGATGGCAGGGTACTATCCACCAGCACAATCATATCTGATCCAGCGGGCACTTTACGAGGGCGGCCAATATCTGTTCGTCAGCCGGCGCACAGGCGGCGAAATTGCCGTGTCGGAAATTCCGGTGCTGTCGCCGAACGCGAAATACCTGATCTCGATCGATCAGAACGACGCAGAGGAGCGGAAGTACGACATCGCCATCTGATCGCTGGAAACGGATCCTCCCAAGCAGGAATACAAGTACAAGGCCAAGCAGTATGAAAACTGGGAAGTCACGGCCTGGAGCGACGACACACGCATCAGCATGAAGGCTTGGATTAACGGCAAGACGTCCTACGATCAAGAGGCCGAGCTGGTTCGCAAGGACAAGGGCTGGACCCTCGTCCTAGGCAAGAAGACCGATAGGCCACGCTAGATCGAGCCGGCATCACAGCGATCGCGCGATCAGCACCTTCATGATCTCGTTGGTGCCGCCGTAGATCTTCTGGATGCGGGAGTCGATGAACATCCGCGAGATCGGATATTCCTGCATGTAGCCGTAGCCGCCGTGGAGTTGCAGGCATTCGTCCGCGGTCTCGACCTGCTTCTCCGAGCACCAATATTTCGCCATCGAGGCGGTGACAGTGTCGAGATCGCCGGCGACCAGCCGCTCGACGCACCAGTCGACGAACACGCGTGCGATCATCGCTTCGGTCTTGCGCTCGGCGAGCTTGAAGGCGGTGTTCTGGAATTCGATCAGCGGCTTTCCGAAGGCGGTGCGCTCCTTGGTGTACTCGGCCGTCAGCTTCACCGCGCGCTCCATCGAGGCAACCGCGCCGATCGCGAGCGAAAGGCGCTCCTGCGGCAATTGCTGCATCAACTGGACGAAGCCTTGCCCTTCCTCGTTACCGAGCAGGTTTTCCGGCGGCACCGTCACATTGTCGAAGAACAGCTCTGACGTATCGGAAGCATGCAGGCCGATCTTGTCGAGGTTGCGCCCGCGCCGATAACCGTCTGCGCCCGCGGTCTCCACCACGATCAGCGACAGGCCCTTGGCGCCCGGCCCGCCGGTGCGCGCCACCACGACGACGAGGTCGGCGGCCTGGCCGTTGGTGATAAACGTCTTCTGGCCGTTGATGACGTAGGAATTGCCCTGCTTCTTCGCCGACGTCTTGACGCTTTGCAGGTCGGAGCCGGTGCCGGGCTCGGTCATCGCGATGGCGCCGACCATTTCCCCCGAAGCCATTTTCGGCAGCCAGCGTTTCTTCTGCTCTTCCGAGCCGTAATTGAGGATGTAATGCGCGACGATGGCGCTGTGCACGGATACGCCGGTGGTGACTTCCGGCACCACGCTCTCGATGTCCTCCAGCACGGCGGCGTCATATGCGAAGGTGGCGCCGAGCCCACCATATTCCTCGGGCACGCTCGCCAGCAGCGCGCCCATCTCGCCGAGGCCGCGCCAGGCCGAACGGTCGACCATCTTCTGCTCGCGCCATTTCTCGGCGTGCGGCGCCAAATCCTTGGCCAGGAATTTGCGGAACTGGTCACGGAACGTGTCCAGTTCCTCGGTCATCCAGGAAGATCGGTAACTCATGAAAACCCCCGCGGTCAGATGATGAGACCGCCGCCGGCGACGATCACCTGACCACTGATGTAGTTCGATTCCGGGCTACAGAACAGATAAACTGCGTCCGCCGCCTCCTCCGGCGTGCCGCCGCGGCCGAGCGGGATCATCCGGCCCATCGCCTCCAGCATCTGCGGCTGCACGCCGACCTTGATGTCGCGGCCGGCGACGTCGATGGTCTTCTGCTGGGTCTCGATCGGCTGGGTCAGGCGGGTGTTGATCAGGCCGAACGCGACGCAATTGACGTTGACCTTGTAGCGTCCCCATTCCTTGCAGAGCGTGCGGGTCAGCCCGACCAGCGACGCTTTTGCAGAGGAATAGCTGGCCTGCCCGGCATTGCCGTAGAGGCCGGCGATGGAGGAGATGTTCACGACCTTGCGGAACACCTCGCGGCCGGCTTCCGCTTCCTTCTTCGCCAGCACGCGGATCGGCTCGGCAGCAGCGCGGAGAATGCGGAACGGCGCGACGAGATGGACGTCCAGCATCGCCTGGAACTGTTCGTCGGTCATTTTCTGGATGGTCGAGTCCCAAGTATAGCCGGCATTGTTGACGATGATGTCGAGCCCGCCGAACTCGCTCATGCCGGCGCCGATAAAACGATCGGCAAAGCCTGCTTCCGACACGCTGCCATTGACCGCGACCGCCTCACCGCCCGCCGCCTTGATCTCGGCCGCCACGGCATCGCCGGGCGCCGCATCGAGATCGTTGACCACGAGTTTGGCGCCCTCGCTCGCCAGCTTCAACGCAATCGCGCGGCCGATACCGCGGCCGGAGCCGGTGATGAGCGCAACTTTTCCCTTCAATTTCGACATACGATCCTCTTAGAGCGCGACAACAGCTTCGCCCGCGAGCTTGACCTCGCCGGTTTGATCTTTGGTGGTGAGCGCGATACGCGCCCGCTTCTCGCCATTGTGCTCGAGCAGCTCGGCGACCGTTCCTTCGCAGGTCAGCGTGGCGCCGAGTTGCGTGATCGCAGCAAAGCGGGTCGAGAACGAGCGGATGCGCGACGGCGGCACCACGTCGGTCAACGCCTGGCCGAGATAGGCCATGACCAGCATGCCGTGCGAGAACACGTCGGGGAAACCCGCCTGCTTCGCAAAATCCAGATCGACATGGATCGGGTTGTGATCGCCGGACGCGCCGCAATAGAGCGCGAGCCGGTGCCGGGTGATCGGCGGAAACGTCTTGTGGACGATGCGCTCGCCAACGAACAGCGTCATGACGGCCTCGCATTGCGCACCACGACGGTGCGCGAGACATCCGCCACGTGAACGCCATTCTGGTTGGTGACCCCTGTCTCGACTACGATCAGCGTCATGGCGCCGCCCTTCTTCTCGGTGACGCTGGTGACCTTCGGCCGGAATGTCAGGGTGTCGCCGACCACCACGGGGGCGTGGTAGTCGAAGCGCTGCTCGCCATGCAGCACGCGCGCGAGATCGATGTCGAGCGCCGTCAGGAACTCGAACGGCTCGGTTGCGTCCATCATCTCGAGGCAAAACAGATAAGTCGGCGGCACCGGCGTTGCGGCATAGCCGGCTTTGCGTGCAGTGTCCGCGTCGCGATAGACCGGATTTTCCTCGCCGAGCGTATCGAGGAAAAAGCGCAAACGCCCGGGTTCGACGCGCGCGGTGACAGGCGTGAAGCTGCGCCCGACAGCGGATTGATCGACCATCACGAAAATCTCAGGCGCGCTCGTAGAGCGTCACGACGCAGGCGCCGCCGAGCCCGAGATTGTGCTGCAAGCCGATCCGCGCGCCCTCGACCTGCGTCGCCTGCGCCGTGCCGCGGAGCTGCCGCGTCAGCTCATAGCATTGCGCGAGTCCCGTAGCGCCGAGCGGATGGCCTTTTGACAGCAACCCGCCGGAGGGATTGGTCACGATCTTCCCGCCGTAGGTGTTGTCGCCGTCGTCGATGAAGCGCGCCGCCTCGCCTTCCTTGCAGAGGCCGAGGCCCTCATAGGTGATCAGCTCGTTGTGGGCAAAGCAGTCGTGCAGCTCGACCACGTCGAGATCATCAGGGCCGAGGCCGGCGGCCTCATACACCTTGTTCGCCGCATCGCGCGCCATGTCGAAGCCGACCACCTGCATCATGTCGCCCGCGCCGAACGTGGAAGCGGTGTCGGTCGTCATCGCCTGCGCACGGATGCGAACGTCTTTGCGCAGCCCGTGCTGGTCCGCGAACTTCTCCGACACCAGGATCGCTGCCGCGCCGCCGCAGGTCGGCGGACAGGCCATCAATCGCGTCATCACGCCCGGCCAGATCACTTGGTCGTTCATCACATCGTCGGCGGTGACTTCCTTGCGGAAAAGCGCCAGCGGATTGTTCTTGGCGTGCCGGCTCGCCTTGGCGCGCACCTTGGCGAAGGCAGACAGCGGCGTGCCGTATTTCTTCATATGGCTGAGGCCGGCGCCGCCGAAATAGCGCAGCGCCAGCGGTATACCCGGCGCATCGACCAGCTTGTCGGCCGCCGCGTCGAAATCGTCGAACGCGCTGGGCCGATCGGTGAACACGGCGCCCAGCGCGCCGGGCTTCATCTGCTCAAAACCGAGCGCCATCACGCAATCGGCCGCGCCCGACTCGATCGCCTGCCGCGCCAGGAACAGCGCGGTCGATCCGGTCGAGCAATTGTTGTTGACGTTGACGATCGGGATGCCGGTCATCCCCACCGGATAGAGCGCGCGTTGCCCGCAGGTGGAATCGCCGTAGACATAGCCGACATAGGCCTGCTGCACCTTGCCGTAATCGAGGCCGGCATCCGCGAGCGCGAGTCTGGCCGCCTCCGCGCCCATCACATGATACGGCTCATTGGCGCCGGGCTTGACGAACGGGATCATGCCGACACCGGCAACACAGGCGCGAGACGTCATTACTGTCCTCCCTAAATTTACCCGCTGGACTATTTATTACCCGCGGGTAATATACGGGCCGCGCTTTCGGAGAGTCAATGCGCCTCACACGGGATTGAAATGGACGGATCGCCCTCCCCCGCCAGCCAGTCGCCCTGGATGCCGTTCGAAAGCCGGCGGCGCGCCCGTGATGAAAAGCGCGAGGCGGTGTTGCGCATGGCGGTGCAGCTATTCCTCGAACAGGGTTATCACCGCACCACGCTCAACGATGTCGCGGAACGGCTGAACATCACAAAGCCCGCGCTGTATAATTACTTCAGCGGCAAGGACGAGATCCTGTACGAGTGCTGGGCAATCGGCCAGGAACGCGTCGACGACTGCCTCAACGAAATCGCTGCCGGCGGCGGCAGCGGGCTTGCGAAATTGCGCAAGCTGATCGTCGGCTATGCCGAGGTCATGACAACAGACTACGGCAAGAGCCTCGTGCGCTTCGACATGCGCGACCTGACCGAGCACAACCGCAGGATCGTGCAACTCGCCAAGCGGAAGATCGACCGCGCCTTTCGCAGCTACATCAGGGAAGGCATCGCGGACGGCTCGATCAAGCCATGCGACGCAAAACTGTCCGCGTTTGCGATCGCGGGCTCGCTGAACTGGATCGGCCACTGGTTCCAGCCCGGCGGCAAATTGCCGCCCGAGACAATCGCGGAAGAATTCGCGATACACCTGACCGAAGGCATCGCAGCGAAAACAACACGAAAGAAGGCGGAGAAACCGCCGGTGAAGGCAAAGAAGATGCGTGGAGGAACGCGATGAACATCACCCATGGCCTGCGGCGCGCGCTACAGATCAATCCGAACGGCCTTGCCATCGTCTGTGGTGACAGGCGGAAAAACTGGCGCGAGGTCGGCGAGCGCGTGGCGCGGCTGGCGGCTGGCATCCGCAGCCTCGGCCCGCAGCCAGGCGATCGCGTCGCGGTGCTGTCGCTCAACTCCGACCGCTATCTCGAGCTTTATCTCGCCGCCGGCTGGGCCGGCACCGTGATCGTGCCGCTCAACATCCGCTGGAGCCCGCTCGAGAACGAGGACGCCATGCGAGATTGCCGCGCCAATCTCCTGTTCGTCGACAAGGCGTTTGCGCCGGTAGGCAGCGCGCTCGCAAAGGCCATCCCCGGCCTGAAATTGGTCTATGCCGACGACGGCGAGACGCCGGCGGGTATGGAGAACTACGAAGCGCTGATCGAGCGCAGCGCGCCGATGCCGGACGCGATGCGCGAGAGCGGCGATCTGGCAGGCATCTTCTACACCGGCGGCACCACCGGACGCTCCAAGGGCGTCATGCTCAGCCACGGCAATCTGATGATGAATGCGCTGAATGCGCTCGGCGAAGGCATGTGGCCGAGCAGTACCGTCTATCTGCACGCCGCACCGATGTTCCACCTCGCCAACGGTGCGGCGATGTATTCCGTGTTGTTGAGCGGCGGCTCCAACGTCGTTATCCAGGGCTTTACGCCCGACGGGGTCGCGGCGGCGATCCAGAAAGACCGCGTCACCGACGTGCTGCTGGTGCCGACCATGATCCAGATGTTCGTCGATCACCCGAAGCTCGGCGACTACGACCTGTCCTCGCTGACGGGTATCGCCTATGGCGCCTCCGTCATCAGCGATGCCGTGCTCACGCGCGCCATGAAGGCCTTGCCGAAGGTGCAGTTCACGCAGGCCTACGGCATGACGGAATTGTCGCCGATCGCAACGATCCTGCACTGGAAGGAGCATATCGGCGACGGCCGCGCCAAGGGCCGGCATCGCGGCGCGGGCCGCGCCACCCTCGGCTGCGAGGTCAAGATCGTGGACGCCGACGACAAGGTCGTTCCATCAGGCACCGTCGGCGAGATCGCGGTGCGCGGCGATGTCGTGATGATGGGCTATTGGGAACGGCCGGAAGAGACGGCAAAAGCCGTCATCGACGGCTGGATGCATACCGGCGACGGCGGCTACATGGACGAGGACGGGTTCGTCTATGTGGTCGATCGCGTCAAGGACATGATCATCTCCGGCGGCGAGAATGTCTATTCCGCAGAAGTCGAGAACGCGCTGGCGCAGCATCCGGCGGTGGCGCAGTGCGCCGTGATCGGCATTCCCAGCGAGCGCTGGGGCGAGCAGGTTCACGCCGTCGTCGTTCCCAAGAGCGGCGCAACCGCGACGCCCGAAGAATTGATGGAATTCTGCAAGACGTTGATCGCCGGCTACAAGTGCCCGCGAAGTGTCGACATCTCAGCCACGCCGCTGCCGTTGTCGGGTGCCGGCAAGATATTGAAGCGCGAGCTACGCAAGCCGTTCTGGGAAAACCAGCAGCGGCGGGTGAGCTGATCCTCGGCTTGCCACGACTGGCAGCATCGGGATAGATCGCGCGATCTGCATCGTTTGGAGCCGCGTGGATGAAAGCCGTCGTCGTCGAAAAATATGATTCCATCGACAATGTCGGACTGAAAGACGTCGCGTTGCCGGATGTTTCCGCCGGACAGGTGCGCGTCAAGATCCGGGCGGCCAGCATCGGCTTCGTCGACGGCCTGAAAGTTCAGGGCCTGTATCAGACCAAGGATCCCCTGCCCTTCACGCCAGGAACGGAATTCGCCGGCATCGTCGACGAGGTCGCCGGCGACGTTTCCGGCCTGACGCGTGGCACGCCCGTGATGGGCATGACGCGGTCGGGCGCCCTGGCCGAATACATCGCGGTGCCGGCCGCCGCGGTCACAGCAATGCCGGACGGCATCGCGCCGGAGGTCGGCGCGGCCTTCCGCGCCAACTATCTCACCGCGCTCTATGCACTGAGCGAGCGGGCATCGCTGCGATCGGAAGAAATTCTGCTGGTCCTCGGCGCCGCCGGCGGGACGGGCATTGCCGCGGTTCAGGTCGGCAAGCTCCTGGGCGCGCGCGTGATCGCTGCCGGCTCTACGGAGCAGAAGCGCAAGTTTGCCACCGATCACGGCGCCGATTCTGTTGTCGACTACACGCAAGACAACTGGCGCGAAGCGCTCAAGGACCTCACGAACGGCCATGGCGTGGACGTGATCTTCGATCCCGTCGGCGGTGATGTCTCCCTACAGGCATTTCGCTCGATCGCCTGGAACGGCCGTCATCTCGTGGTCGGCTTTGCGGCCGGAAAAATCCCGGCGCTGCCGTTCAATCTGCCGCTGCTGAAAGGCGGCGTGCTGACCGGCGTCGACGTCGCCCAGATCGGCCGTCGAGAGCCGGACGCGGAGAAACGCGTCACGGCCCAGCTCTTCGCTTGGCTGCGCGAGAAGAAGCTGGTTCCGGTCGTCGGCCAGGTTTTTCCGTTCACCGATTTCCGCGAAGCGTTCCGGACGATGCAAACGCGCGCCGCGCTCGGGAAAATGGTCATCAGAATCGGTTGAGCAGTCTGTTCGCCGGGCTTTTGACGCGATCAGGGCCGCAAATCCATGTCGATGCGCACGAAGTCGCCGCGGTAGGTGACCTCACCGAGATAGATCACGGTCCGATCGGCCGCCGTGAACACGCGCCGCACCTCGGCCACCGGCGAGTTCAGCGGAATCTGGAGCAGACGGGCGGCTTCGAGATCGGCGGTGCCGATTGTCAGCGTCTGCCGCGCGCTGGCGATCGCGGGATCGCGCAGATCGTTCAGGATCGGTATCACGGTCTCGTTGCGAAAGCGCTTGGGGAAGCGCCGAAAGATCCGCTCATCGAGATAGATCGAGATTACGCAATAGGGCTGCTTCTCGCGGGAATGGAGGCGGCGCATGAAGACGTATTTCGGCGCCGGCTTGCCGTCCTCGGGAAACAGCGGCGCCTCGGTGCGGCTCTCGGAAATATTGATGATTTCGGGCGACGTGTCGCGATACATTTCTGCAAGGTCGGACAGCGTCGTTTCCACCTTGAGCCAGCGGTCCTGCTTGAGCGTGCCGGTGACGAAGGTGCCGCGGCCCTGCTGCGCCTCGATCACGCCGTCGCGTGTGAGCAGATCGACCGCCTGCCGGATGGTGACGCGGGAGACGCCGAACTCGGCGGCGAGTTCTTCGTTCGCCGGCAGACGCAGACCTTGCCGCCAGATGCCGCGCGCGATGCGTTGCCGAAAAATGTCGGCGATCTGCGCGTATTTCGGGACGTGACTATCGGAAATCAGATCCATCTCACGCTCTCCGGCTTAAGAAGATGCGGTTATGACATCACAAGGGCGGCGCCGCGTTCGCCGATCATCAGGCTGGTGGCGTTGGTGTTGGCCGACGTGACCTGCGGCATCACCGAAGCATCGATCACGCGCAACCTTTCAACCCCGCGAACGCGCAATTGCGGATCAAGCACCGAATGCTCGTCGCTGCCCATCCGGCAGGTGCCGACGCAATGAAATACGGTGCCGCCGGTGTTGCGCGCGAAATCCCACAGGCCGGCATCGCTAGCCACGGCCTCGCCGGGCACCATCTCGATATCCCAGAGATCGCGGAACGATTTCTGGTGGTAGATATCGCGAAGGATCTTCAACCCGGCAACGATCGTCTTGCGATCGATCTCCTCGGCAAAATAGTTCGGCTCGATGCGGGGCTGCTCGAATGGATCGGTGGACTGGATCGCCAGCCTGCCGCGCGATTTGCCGTGGCATTGCCAGACCGAAGCCGTGAAGCCGGAATAGCTGTGCAGGGGATCGCCGGGCTTGTCGACCGACAGCGGCATCACGTTGAACTGCACATCCGGCCGTCCGCCGACCGCGTATTCCGTGCAC
The DNA here is from genome assembly GCF_018129385.1 of Bradyrhizobium lablabi. Classification (GTDB taxonomy): domain Bacteria; phylum Pseudomonadota; class Alphaproteobacteria; order Rhizobiales; family Xanthobacteraceae; genus Bradyrhizobium; species Bradyrhizobium lablabi_C. The sequence goes on along the minus strand of NZ_JAFCLN010000031.1, from coordinate 15,824 downwards.
GCTGCGCCACCGACTTGCCCGGCTCCCACCGTCAACGGTCCGCTGCCGGCGAACATCCATTGCAAACCCATCCTCGCAAGCTCGACGGGATTGCGGACCTGGTCATTCAGCGAGATTCTCTCTTTCAGTCGGACGATCAGCCGCGCCTGATAGTGATCCTGGAGATTGCCCCCGACTTCCGGCGCCTCTGCGATCACGGGTATGCGCAAGCCTCGCAGCAGATCGGGCGGACCGATGCCCGAGAGCTGTAGGATTTGCGGCGACTGTAGTGCGCCGGCGGACAGAATGACTTCACGATCCGCCGTGGCGCTGTGCGTCTTGCCGTTTGCGATCCATTCCACCCCGGTCGCGGTGCGGCCCGCAAACGTCACCTTGCTCACCTGCGCGCCGGTGATGATGGTCAGGTTCGGGCGATCCGCGACGGGCCGCAGAAACGCGGATGCCGAGCTGGTGCGCCAGTGACGGCCGATGCCGAGTTGATAGGTGCCGACCCCGAACGTCGTTTCGCCGTTGAAGTCAGGATTGCGCGGCAGGCCATATTCGACGCCGGCTTCGACCCACGCGGCGGACGCGGAATTGTCGTTGCGCAGATCGGACACTTCGAACTCGCCGACCCCGCCGTGATACTGGCTGTCGCCGCCGCGATAGCGTTCGTAACGCCGAAAATACGGCAGAAGTTCGCGGTAGCTCCACCCCGATGCGCCGAGCCGATCCCAGTCGTCGAAATCCTCGTGCTGGCCGCGGATGAAAATCAGGCCGTTGATCGAGGACGAGCCGCCCAGCACCCGGCCGCGCGGCCAGACGATCGAGCGCCCGCCGGTGCCTTCACTCGGCTCTGTCCTGAACAGGCGCGAGAAGCGCTCATTGTAGATCGTGCGGTAGTAGCCGACCGGAAGCTTGAGCCAGAAATTGCGATCCGATCCGCCGGCTTCCAATAGCAGCACCCGGCAGGACGGATCGGCCGACAGGCGGTTGGCCACCACGCAGCCAGCCGAACCTGCGCCGACGATGATGTAGTCAAATCCCTGCGCGGTCATCTCAGGCTGTCCGATATTGTTCGATCGAGGCGAGGTCCGGTTCGATTCCGAGGCCGGGGTCATCGCTCAAGGTGATGGTGCCGTCACTCACGCTGGCAACCGGACCGCAAAACCGGTCGCGCAAGGGATTGTCGTTGGAGTCCACCTCGAGCAAGCCTTTGCCTCCAACGGCTGCAAGCAGATGCGCCGATGCGAGCAGACCGATGCCGCCGCCGAGATAATGCGGACAAAACGTCTTGCCCGATTTCATGATGTCGCGCGCAATGCCCCGGCACGCGGTCAGCCCGCCCCATTTGGCGATATCGGGTTGGACAATCCGCAGCACGTCGTCGTCCAGCGCCTGCGCGAAACCCGCGTGGCTGGCGATATTCTCGCCCGCCGCCAGCGGCACACCGGCGCTCTTGCGCAGGCGTTGCCATTCCTGCCACGGGCGGTCGGCACGGATCGGTTCCTCCAACCAGGCCAGATTGAATCCGGCAAGCTGCGGCGCCATCTCTTCCGCCTGCTCCACCGACCAGCCCTGGTTGACGTCGGCCGCCAGCATTCCGTTGCCGACCGCGTCGCGCAGCGCAGCCAGATTGGCGCGATCGGTGGCGGGATCAAAACCAATCTTCAGCTTCAGCGCGCGATGCCCCCTGCCCAGCGCCGCGTCCGCCATCTGCCGCGAACCGGTCGGGTTGATCCCGCTGGCATAGACCCTGATCGTGCTGCCCGCACCGCCGAGCAATTTCCACAACGCGGTCTTGCGGCGCCGCGCCGCGAGATCCCACACGGCCAGATCAATTCCGGCGATTGCCTGCGCGAACGGTCCGGGCTCGCCGGATTGCAGCGCCAGCACCGAAGTGCCTTGCGTCAGTCTGTCAAATATCTCTGTGGGCTCGCTCGCCGAAAGCCCAGTTATCGCCGGCGCCAGTATTTCATTGACCAGCCGGGCCCGATGCTCCGCACCGGTCGACGGAAAATTCGACCAGGCCTCGCCCCAGCCGACCATGCCGTCGGTGTCCTCGACCCGGACGAACACCGCCGGCCGGTTCAGCATCTTGCCGAACGAGGTAACGACGGGCGTCTCCAGCGGATAGCGATAGCAGTAGGCCTGGACGCTGCGGACTGTGAAAGCCGGCGATGTCATCTTGGAAAATCCGACGAAAGCAGCGCGACATTGCCGCCTCTTGTATGGTCATCCTATTTATAATATGACCTGCCCAGTATCAACTGCTATCGCAGCCGGACGCATCGAAATGAACGGGAGTGTCGCGAGACGCTTTTTGCTGGGGCTCGCGCCGTGGGTCGGCGCGGTCCTGCTTTGGTATGCCGTGCGCTGGAGCGGCTTCGTCAATGAATCCCTGATCCCGGCGCCGCATCAGGTGGCGTCAAAATTCGTCGAGCTGTTGCTGCGCGAGAATTTGCTGCTCGATATCTACGCTTCGACCCGGCGCGTGTTCTTCGGAGTCATCCTCGGCATCACCGCCGCCGTTCCCGTCGGCTTCCTGCTCGGCTGGTACAGGCCCGCGCGCACCCTCGCCGATCCCATGATCAACTTCTTTCGTGCGCTGCCGCCGATCGCGCTGATCCCACTCGTCATCGTTTATTTTGGCGTCGATGAAGTGGCCAAGCTCGTCATTCTGTTCTACGCCTCGTTCTTCTCGGGCGTGATCGTGATGTATGAGGGTGTCTCGCAGATCACGCCGCTCTACATTCGCGTATCGAAGACGCTCGGCGCCAGCGAGTTCGAGATTTTTCGCAAAGTGATCATCCCGCTCACAGTGCCGCACATCCTGACGGCGCTGCGCGTGGCGCTCGGGGTTGCCTGGGCGACGCTGGTCGCCTCCGAGCTGATCGCCGCACAACGCGGGCTGGGCGCGATGATCCAGAACGCCTCGACCTATTTCCTGCTCGACGTCATCTATGTCGGCATCATCTGCATCGGCTGCATCGCGCTCATCATGGACCTGATCCTGCGCAAGATCAGCGCCCGCCTCCTCGTGTGGCAGGAACGGGCGGTGGCATGAACAAGGTAAGCGCCAAGCGCGCGAAGTTCGATCATGTGTCGCTGACCTTCGATACGCCGAAGGGCAAGCTCAACGTCGTCGAGGACGTCAGCTACGAGATATCAGACGGCGATTTCATCGCGGTGATCGGCCCGTCCGGCTGCGGCAAGACCACGATGATGAGCATGCTGGCCGGCTTCCAGAAGCCGACCACCGGCAGCGTGCTGTTCGACGGGGCGCCCGTGAAGGGCCCCGGCCCCGAACGCGGCGTCATCTTCCAGGAATACGGCGTGTTTCCCTGGCTGACCGTCAAGCAGAACATCGCGTTCGGCCTGAATCTCAAGGCCAATCGCGTCGCGGCCTCCGAGCGCGAAGCAATCTGCGACCATTATCTCGAACTGATGGGCCTGTCGGATTTCGCCAACGCCTATCCCAAGCATCTTTCGGGCGGCATGCGACAGCGGCTCGCGATCGCACGCGCCTACGCCGTCAAGCCGCAGTTCCTGCTGATGGACGAGCCGTTCGGCGCGCTCGATGCGCAGACCCGCGCCAACATGCAGAACTTGTTGCTCAAGGTGCTCGCGACCGAAGGCAAGACCGTGATGCTGATTACCCATTCGGTGGAGGAAGCGATCTACCTCGCTTCCCGCATCGTGGTGGTGACGGCGCGTCCGGCCCGGATCAAGGAGATCATCGAGGTCCCCTTCGCCTATCCGCGCGACGAATCGATCCAGGAGCGCCCCGAATTCGCCGAGCTCCGCAGCCACATCCGCGATCTCGTGATGAACGAATACCGCGCGCAGCAGGCGCAGATGCGCCCTGCCTCATTTTCAGAATAACGATAAGACAACGGAGGAGTAACGCCATGGATCGACGACAATTTTTGACCACGACCGCCGGCCTGGCGCTGGGCGGATTTACCGCTGCGGCGCCCGCGATCGCGCAGGCCAAGACCAAGGTGCGCGTCGGCTATCTACACACCGTTGCCGTCGACGGCCAGATCTGGACCGGCATGGATCGCGGCAGCTTCGACAAGCAAGGCCTCAATCTGGAACTGCGCCAGTTCAACACCGGCCTCGAGATCTTCCAGGCGCTGATCGGCGGCAGCCTTGACGTGCTCGCGACCGGCGCCGTGCTGTCAAACTTCCCGGCCCGCGGACAGGGCAAGGTGTTCCTGATCAACGACATCGAGGTGGCAACGGCGCAGCTCTGGGTACGCTCCGATCAGGGCATCAAGTCGTTCGACGACCTCAAGGGCAAGCGGATCGCAACTGCGACCGGCACCACTGCGCATGTGTTTCTCGACAAGGCGCTGCGCGCCAACAAGATCGACCCCAAGGAGGTCGAACTGGTCAACCAGACCATGCCGGCCGCCGTCACGGCGTTCATCTCGGGCGCCGTGCCTGCCGTGGCGCTGTGGGTGCCGTTCAACGTCACGGTCCGCGACAAGGTCCCGGGCGCCGTCAAGCTCGCCGACGCATCGGCCTATTATCCGCAAGCGGCCATCATCGGCGGCTGGGCCGCCGCCAATGATTACTACGAGCCGAACAAGGAGACGCTCGCCAAGCTGATCCGCGGCTGGGCCGAGGCCAACGACTACATCGTCGCCAATCCGGCCGAGGCGATGGAGAAGCTACAGAAGGGCCATTACAGCCAGACGCCGCTCGTCGACATCAACGAGTCCTTCAAGGCGCAGAAGATGTTCACCTCGGCCGAGTGGAAGAAGTATTATCAGGACGGCACCGTCACCAACTGGCTACAGCAATCGACCGATTTCTTCATGGCCAACGCCAACATCAAGGACTTTACGCCGGCCAGCAAATATTTCGATCCGAGCCTGTATCTGAAGACGATCGCCTGATGACGGCATTGGCGAACGGCGGCGAACTGCCGCCGTTCGCCAACCTCGATCCGCCTACTCCGCCGGTGCCGCCACGGTCTCCGGCGCAGGCACCGCAACGATGTCCGACTTTGCCAGCGCCATGAACACCGCGGCGACAACCGCGTAAGCCAGCGCTACCGCGGGCGTGACGCCCAGTCCGCCGCCGATGCCGACGGCTTCGCCGTGCATGAAACCCAAATAGGTCAGCACCGCCCCTGCGAGCGAGAAGCAGGCTGCTTTCACGAAATCGCGCTCGATCACGAACACGCCGATCGCGCCCAGCACGAGGCCCGTGAGAATCGCGCCGCCACCCATCACTTCCAGCCCGTGATAGAACACGCCCTGCTGCGGCAGCGAGGCGATCGCAGCCGCCTTCACTTCGCCGGCCTTGTCGGCGGCAAGCCCGCCGATCTTCTGTGCGGCAGCGAGCGTCGCGCCCAGCATGGTGTCGATCTGTAGCTTGGCCCAGGCCGCCAGATGCGGCGTCAGTGCGAGCACCACCGCCGGCGCATGTTTCGCCGGCGTGGTCTGAAACGCCTGCGCGCCGATCAGCATGCCGATATAGAGCAGGATCGGCGAGATCGCGACGACAGGCACCAGCGCCAGCAGCACCGAGATGACGCCGAACCATGACAGCAGCACCACCATGATGCCGGTCGCCGCCGAATAGCCGATGCGGCCGCCCATCGCCTTCCAGCCGGGATGGCCGATATAGACCGCGTTGATGAAGGGATTGCCCGTCAGGCAGCCGATCAGGCTGACGGCGCCGTCGGCGGTCAGCACGCGCGTGGTCGGGTATTCGTCGCCCGCGGCTTCTGCGCTTTCCACATTGTCCATGGCCTCGACGAGATCGTAGATCCCGAAGGGAATCGCGGTCACGAGGATGATGCCGAGGAATTCGAAGCCCGAGAACACATGGCCGATGGCCGGAAGGGGAACGGAGAAGCCGAAGTTTGCAAACGCATCGCCAAGGCCCTTAAGGCTGAGGCCGCCGAGACCGAGCCCGAACAGATTCGATCCCCACGCGATCAGCATGCCGGCGGCAATCGCGACGAGGCCCGCCGGAATGCCTTTCGGATATTTCACCCCGCCGAACCAGCTCGCGAGGATGATCGCAAAGCAGACGAGGCCGATCTGCGGCGTCATGTACATTTCCAGCGCCGGTCGCATCGAAATGAAGGTGACGGAGACGCCGGCCAGCGTGCCGAGCAGCGCGGCGCGGGGGGTAATCCTCCTGATGTAGGGCGCGATGAATCCGCCGATCATCAGGATGAAGCTCTGGAAGAATACCCAGACGAGGCCGGCCGACCAGCCTTTTACAGGATCGCCGGTCTTCAGCGTGATCGGCAGCATGATCACGAAGGTGACGATGAACATGTGCGGCACGCTGACGCCCGACGGCAGAGCGCAAACGTCGTTGCGGCCGGTCTTTTGCGCGAGGCGATAGGCGAGCCAGGCATAGTACATGGTGGAGAGGCACATCATCAGCCCGAGCGCGGGCAGGATGCGGCCGAACACCAGGCTGTCAGGCATCTTCAGCACGAAGCGCAACAGGCCGGTCAGCACCAGCATATTGACGAGGATGTTGGTGCCGAAGCCGAAGAACGCGTTCCAGTCGCCCGGCGTCCACAATGCCGGTTTGAAGTCGCCCTTGCCTGCCGTTGCTGCCGTGCTCATCGCGATGCCCCCGCTGCCCGTTTGCCAAACGTCTCCGTCGTCATTGCTTCCAGGATTGCTGCTGAATCCGCGACCCAGCCGAAGATGCCGCCCTGGGCCTTGATCATCTTCAGGCCCATCTCGTGGAATTCGGGGAAGTAGGAGGCGCAGCCGTCCGCGATCACGATGCAGCGATAGCCGCGGTCGTTGGCCTCGCGCACGGTGGTGTTCACGCAGACTTCGGTGGTGACGCCGCACACCAGCAGATTTTCGATGCCGTATTTTTCCAGCACATCGCCAAGTCCGGTGGCGTAGAACGCGCCCTTGCCCGGCTTGTCGATCACGATCTCGCCGGCCATCGGATAGAGCTCTGGAATGATGTCGTGACCGGCTTCGCCGCGGATGAGGATGCGCCCCATCGGGCCGGGATCGCCGATCCGCCTGCTGGGTGCGCCACGCGCGACCTTCGCAGGTGGCGCGTCGGATAGATCGGGCAGATGTCCCTCGCGGGTATGGATCACGAGCATGCCGGCATCGCGCGCCGCCGCCAGCACCGTCCCGATCGGCTTCACCGCGCGTGCGAGCTGCGAGACGTCGTTGCCGAGCGTTTCGCCGAAGCCGCCCGGTTCCATGAAGTCGCGTTGCATATCGATGATGACGAGCGCGGTGGCGAGCCAATCAAGCTCCATCGGCTCCGGCTCCGCGACAATGATGCCCCTTGCGTTCGCCATGACTGCTTGCCCCGAACGAGAGAACTCTCACAGAAGGCGAAGCAAGGCCTATGCCATTGTGTACAACGCAGATCGAGACGGATGCGCAATTGAATCCGCTGCGATTTCAATTCCTTCCATTGCAATCATGCGACCGCGCGTTTCGCGCATGGCGCTGCCGCGGCGTGCACCTGCCTATTCGATAGGCGGAGGTCAGTGGAAGAAGTGCACGATCCCGAGGCTCAGCGCGAGCAGCAGCATCAGCGACAGCGTTACCGCCGCCGTCACCCTACCGCCGACGGTCGACAGCACGCGCACATCGACGCCGAGACCGAGCGCCGCCATGGAGAGGACGGTCAGAGTCGCCGCGGTCTTGGTGACCGGCGCGATGGCAAAGTCCGGCACGAGGTGCAGCGAGCGGAGCGCGGCCAGTACCAGGAATCCGATGATGAACCACGGCACCAGCTTGAACGGGCTGATCGGCGGCGCCTTCGTCGCGTCCGCATTGCGCTTGCGGCGTTGCGCCGCCACCAGGGATAGTCCGACCACGATCGGCCCCAGCATCAAGACGCGCACCAGTTTCACCAAGGTGCCAATCTGCGTAGAGACGATGCCGGCCGGCACGGTCGCCGCCAGCACCTGCGGCACCGCATAGACGGTGAGCCCGGCGAGGATGCCGTATTGCGTCGCCGACAAATTAAGGAGCGGGATGAGAAGCGGCAGGCCCAATACCATCAGCACGCCGAGGATGGCGGTGAAGGAGATCGACGAGGCGATGTCGTCGCCATCGGCGCCGATCACGGGCGCGACCGCCGCAATCGCCGAATTGCCGCAGATCGAGTTGCCGCAGGCGATCAGGATCGAGAGTTTTGTGGACAGCCCGAGCATGCGGCTGAGGCCGTAACTGACCGCCAGCATGATCGCGACGGTTGCGATAATCGCCGCGATCAGGAACAGGCCGGACGCCATGACCGCGGCAAAGCTGATCGACGCGCCCAGCAGCATGACGGCGACCTCGAGCAACTGTTTTGCGCTGAAGGCAATACCCGAGAGCCAGCGCGCCGACGGCTGCCAGGCGGTCCGCACGGCCATGCCGAGCAGGATCGCAATGACGAGCGCCTCGACATAGGGGTGCTCGAAATAGCGCTCTTCCACGTGCTGGATGCCGATCGCTATGATCGTGATCAGGCCGCAGAGCGCGATACCGGGAATGAGGGAGACGAATCGGCCGAGCACTCTGGGGCGCTGCCCCGCGGGGTCCGGTTCGTTGGATGGTTGCTGCACAAAATCTCTCTTTTGGAGAAGATTTTATACGGCTATCGGCCGATGTGGCCAATATTTTTTCAAAGCGTGTGCATTCGACGCACACGATTTTCCGCCGGGTGACGGAGCTGCGTCCTAGAGGAAGGCGAAGACGCCCTGCACCCAGGCGACCGCCTGATCGAAGCTGAAGCTGCCCGGCTCGAAATAGACGGCCCGGGCGAGCACGATACCCGCCACCAGCGCCCAGAACACGCCGGTCCCGGCCGATTTCAGCCATTTCGAAGCGCGCTCCGAGGCGGCCGACGGTGCGACCGCGGGAACGGGCTCTCCAAAAGGATCGTAGGCGGGCTGGGTCATGGTGGGCTTCCGTTGGTCTCCGTAATGTCGCGACATTCGGCGCGGAAGCAAGGGTAGCGAAATGTCTTTTGCGGCGGGGGTTTGGAAGGGCCTTTTGCTCCGCTGCACCAGGATAGAGTTTTCTTCTCCAAGGCTCCAAAGCTGGCACGGTTGTTGCTGCTTCCAGGCCACCTTGGTTCCGGGGAGACGTCCGATGACAACAATCACCACCGCTGCGGCAGCACCCTCCAAGCCGATCTATTCCTCGCTGTTCGTCCAGGTCCTGGCCGCGCTTGTGCTCGGCATCGTGCTCGGCATGACGGTGCCGGATTTTGCGATCAGCCTGAAGATCCTGTCCGACGCCTTCCTCAAACTGATCTCGATGATCGTCGCGCCGATCGTGTTTTGCGTGGTGGTGCACGGGATCGCAGGCGCCGGCGACCTGAAGAAGGTCGGCCGCGTCGGCGTCAAGGCGCTGGTCTATTTCGAGGTGATGACTACCGTCGCCCTCGTGGTCGGTCTGCTGCTCGCCTACATCTTCGGCCCCGGCCACGGCATGAACATCAACCCGTCCAGCCTCGATCCCAAGGCACTCACCACCGTCGCCGACAACGCCCACAAGCTGTCGGGCGGCGGCATCGGCGCTTTCCTGCTCAATGTCGTCCCCACCACCTCGTTCGACGCGCTGGCGCGCAATGACGTGCTGCAAGTGCTGTTCTTCGCCGTGCTGTTCGGCGTCAGCCTCGCCCTGGTCGGCGGCGAGAAGGGCGAGAAGATCACCTCCTTCATCGATGCGGTATCCACGGTGCTGTTCCGCACCATGGGCCTGATCGTGCGCGTCGCGCCGCTCGGGGTGCTCGGCGCGGTCGCCTACACCGTCGGCAAGTACGGCGTCGGTTCGCTGAAGCAGCTCGTCTCGCTGGTGGTGCTGTTCTACATCTCGGTCGCCATCTTCGTTTTCGGCGTGCTTGGCGGGGTCATGGCGCTTGCCGGCGTGAACATCCTGAAGTTCCTGTCCTACCTGCGCGAAGAATTGACCATCGTGCTTGCCACGGCGTCTTCGGACTCCGTACTGCCGCAGATCATGCGCAAGCTCGAACGGCTGGGCGTGAAGGATTCCGTCGTCGGACTCGTGATCCCCACCGGCTATTCCTTCAACCTCGACGCCTTCTCGATCTACCTGACGCTGGCGGTGGTGTTCATCGCGCAGGCGACCAATACGCCGCTGTCGTTCGGTGACCTCATGCTGGTGCTCGGCGTTTCCCTGATCACCTCCAAGGGCGCCCATGGCGTACCGGGCTCCGCGATCGTGATCCTGGCGGCAACGCTCAATGCCGTGCCGAGCATTCCCGCCATCGGCCTCGTGCTGGTGCTGTCGGTCGACTGGTTCATCGGCATGGCGCGTGCGCTCGGCAACCTCATCGGCAACTGCGTCGCCACGGTCGTAGTGGCTGCCTGGGAGGGCGACCTCGACCGGGAGAAGGCGGCGAAGGTCCTGAATGGCGAGGAACTGATCGACGTCACGGTCGGCTGACCTCCGCCGAAAATTTTCGATGAGGCGCAATAGCAAGGACCGCTTCAGCCCTATATTGGCACCGGAAGGCGATGAACTGCCTGGGAGGTGTCCATGACGGCGGAAAATCTGCGCGGGCGGACTGCGCTTGTGACTGGCGGCTCGCGCGGCATTGGCGCTGCGATCGTGCGGGCGCTGGCCGGGGCCGGCGCTGCTGTCGCGGTCAACTATCGCGAGCGCGCCGGCGAGGCCGATGCGCTGGTCAAGGAAATCACCGGCGCAGGCGGACGGGCGGTCGCGATCCCGGCGGATGTCTCGAAGGGCGCCGCCGTTGCCGCCATGGTGGAGCAAGCCGCCTCCCAGCTTGGTCCGGTCGATATCCTCGTCAACAATGCCGGCATCGCCATCACCCGCGGCGTCGACGATCTGACGGAAGACGATTTCGACAGGACCATTGCGGTCAACCTGAAATCCGCCTTCCTCGTCACGCAGGCGGTGCTGCCGGCGATGCGCGCCCGCAAATGGGGACGCATCGTCAACATCTCCTCGGGCGCAGCGCGCGGCGCTGGCGCGATCGGGCCGCACTACAATGCTTCGAAGGCCGGCATGGAAGGCCTGACCCGCGGCTATGCGGCGCGCCTCGTCAAGGACGGCATCACCGTCAACGCTGTGGCGCCGTCGCTGATCGAGACCGACATGATGAAAGGGCAGACCCAGCTCGTCAGCCGGATTCCGCTTGGCCGATTCGGCACCGCCGACGAGGTCGCCTCCGCCGTGATGCTCTTGATCCAGAATCCGTACATGACCGGCCAGACCATCGCGATGAGCGGCGGCATGGCGTTCAACTAGTTTAGGCATCCAACAGCTTCATCCCAGACGGATTCGATATCGGAAGTTCCGTTGCTCCAATGGAGCGAAATGCATTACGCCCGGCTTGTCCGCGAACTCGCCGTCGAACCCCACCGGGTCGGCAAATCCGTGCCACGGCTCGATGCAGAGGAACGGCGCGCCGCCGAGCTTCGACCAGACGCCGAGTTGCGGAAAGCCGTCGTCCCAGGACATCTCGATCGACGGGCCGCGATCCGCCGCGAAGCACACGGAACTGCTCGCAAGCCGGTCGAGGATGATGGCGTCGTCGTCGAACAGGCTTTCAGCAAGGCTCAAGACTTTTCCGCGGATCGGATTCGGTTCCGGCTGGGCGCGCATCAGGCCGTCGGCCAGCCGGCGGATCGGCGCCGGCTCTTCGTTGGAAAAGGTCAGTGAATAGGCTTCCTTTGGCAATCCCGGAAGCAGCGGCCAATTGAACGCCGGATGTCCCCCGATCGAGGCCGGCAGCATTTCCTTGCCGGTATTCGCAATTTCGAGCGACACATCGAGTTCGCTATCCCTCGCCGTGTAGGCCACGGTGAGCCGGAACGGGAACGGATAGCGCGAGCGGGTCTCGGCAGTGTCGTTGAGCACGAGCCTACAGGAACCCGGGCCGCGCTCGACCCAGTCGAACCGGCAATCGCGCGCGATCCCATGCTTCATCATCGGGTAGATCCTGCCCCGATGCTTGAGCTTATCGTTCTTCAACTGTCCGACAATGGGAAACAGCAAGGGCGCGTGGCGCGGCCATTCCGGCCCGGCCTGCCAGAGCAGCTCGAGGCCGCCGGCATTTTTCAGCGAGCACAGCTCGGCCCCATCGGCCTTGATGGTTGCTTCGATGCCGCCCGAGCGAATGACGTGCCTGTCTGTGTTCATCTACCTGTCCTCATCAAATGCCGGCGTTCCCGCCCAATGGATTGAGCAGGTGCAACATTAGCTTTGCGCCAACACGTCGCAAGCGCACCCGAACGCCCCTCCGCCGACACCGCGGCGCGCGCCGCTTTCCGGCTTCTCGTTTTTCCCGGAAATGCTAGGATCGAATCCGGCGTGGGAGGCGTTGCGTGAAAACAATCACCGCATCGGCAGCCAAAAAGCTTGGTGGTTTCCTCACCAAGGACTTTCGCGCTATTTTCGGCCATACCAACGACGACCTCGCCGAGCGTATCGGCACGCTGGCGCGCACCACCATCGAATGCCTCGCCCGCAGCGATGCGCTCTATCATAATTACGAGCACACCTATCAGGTCACCCTGGTCGGCCGCGACATATTGCAGGGCATGGCGCTGGCGCACCGCATCGAGCCCGAAGACTACGCCCACCTGATCATCGCCTGCCTGCTGCATGACATCGGCTATATGCGCGGCGTGCTCGCCGGCGACAGCGCGGACGAATTCGTCATCAACGACAAGGGCGAGACCATCGAGCTACCGCGCGGCGCATCGGATGCGGCGCTGACGGCCTACCATGTCGATCGCTCGAAGATCTTTGCTTATGAACGGCTCAAGACTTCCCCGCTGGTCGACGCCAGGCGCGTGGCTGATGCGATCGAATGCACGCGCTTTCCGCCATCGCCGACCAAAGACACCTCGGAACTTTCCAAGGAACCGCGCCTCGTGCAGGCCGCCGACCTGATCGGCCAGCTCGGCGACCCCCTCTATTCGCGGAAAGCCAACGCCCTGTTCTGGGAATTCGAGGAAATCGGCATGAACCGGCAGCTCGGCTATTCCTCGCCGGCCGACCTGATCGACCGCTATCCGAGCTTCTACTGGAACAGGGTGTCCGACCACCTCGGCGGCGCAATGAAGTATCTCAACATGACGGTGTCGGGACGACAGTGGATCGCGAATTTGCATCACCACGTGCTGTGCGCGGAGAACGACGATCCGCTGATGGGGCCGCAGCGGTAGTGCTTGCTCCATCATGCCCGGGCTTGTCCCGGGCATCCACGTCTTTGCGGCCGCACGAAGGGAAGACGTGGATGGCCGGGCATCGGCGAGCGGAAGCGACGCCGTCCTTCGGACGGCTATGCCCGGCCATGACGAAGGAGAGTTCGCAAGATCGACGCAGACAAAGAAAGGGCGTGATGGCACACCGCCATCACGCCCAGTGAATACCTTGCGCTGGGGAGGAGAAGTCAGCGCTCGGCAAAGGCCTTTTCGACCACGAACTGCGCGGGCTCGCCGTGATTGCCCTCGGTAAAGCCGCGATCGTTCAGCAGCACGCGGGTGTCGGCGACCAGCGCCGGGCTGCCGCAGATCATGATGCGGTCGTGCGCCGCTTCGAGCGACGGCAAGCCGATATCCTCGAACAGCTTGCCCGAAGTGATGAGGTCGGTGATGCGGCCGCGGTTGCGGAAGGGATCGCGCGTCACGGTCGGGTAATAGATGAGCTGGCTCCTGATGTAGTCGCCGATCAGTTCGTCCTGCGGCAGCTTTTCCGTGATCATCTCGCCATAGGCGAGTTCCCGCACATGACGGCAGCCGTGCAGCAGCACGACCTTTTCGAAGCGCTCGTAGGTCTCGGGATCCTTGATCACGGAGAGGAACGGCGCCAGCCCGGTGCCGGTGCCGATCAGATAGAGGTTGCGGCCGGATTCGAGGTTGTCGATGACCAGTGTGCCGGTCGCCTTGCGGCTGACGATGATGGGATCGCCGACCTTGAGGTGCTGGAGACGCGAGGTCAGCGGGCCGTCCGGCACCTTGATCGAGAAGAATTCCAGTTGGTCCTCGTAATTCGCGCTGGCGACGCTGTAGGCGCGCAGCAGCGGCTTTTCGCCGACCTTCAGCCCGATCATGGTGAATTCGCCGTTGCGGAAACGGAACGAGGGATCGCGGGTGGTGGTGAAGCTGAAGAGATTGTCGGTCCAGTGATGGACGCTGGTGACGCTCTCCTGGTTGAAATTGCTCATCGCGCTCGTTTCCTGATGTCGCCGCGCCGCAATTGACCGGCCAATTCATTCGTATACGATCGTTCGTATACAAACAAATAATCCGGCTTGATCCCGAGGTCAAGCCGGGCTCAAATTTGCCTTTGATTACAGAAGGGAACTGCCCGATGGCCCATGACGCACCGCAGGCGACCGGCCCCAGCAAGCTGGTCATCCGCAACATCGGCCTGCTGCTGTCGGGGGCGCTGGAAAAGCCGATCCTGGATGCCGACACCATCGTGGCCGAAAACGGCAAGATATCAGCCATCGGCCGCCTCAAGGACGTCAACACCGAAGGCGCCACCACCATCGTGGACGCCAACGGCACCACGGTGGCGCCCGGCCTGATCGACAGCCATGTGCATCCGGTGGCGGGCGACTGGACGCCGCGGCAGAACCAGATCAACTGGATCGACTCTTACCTGCATGGCGGCGTCACCACCATGATCTCGGCCGGTGAGGTGCACATGCCCGGCCGTCCCCGTGACGTCGTCGGGCTGAAGGCGATGGCGATCTTTGCGCAGCGCGCGTTCTGGACGCTGCGGCCCGGTGGCGTGAAGGTGCATGCCGGCGCGCCCGTGATCGAATGCGAGATGGTCGAGGATGATTTCAAGGAGATGGCCGCGGCCGGCGTCAAGCTGCTGGGCGAAGTCGGGCTCGGCGGCGTCAAGGACGGACCGACCGCGCGAAAGATGGTGGGCTGGGCGCGCAAATACGGCATTCAGAGCACCATCCATACTGGGGGCCCCTCGATCCCCGGCTCGGGCCTGATCGACAAGGACGTGGTGCTGGAGGCCGATACCGACGTGGTCGGCCATATCAATGGCGGCCACACCGCCCTGCCCGACGACCAAATCCGCTGCATCTGCGAGGGCTGCAAGCGCGGGTTGGAGCTCGTGCACAACGGCAATGAGCGCTCAGCCTTGTTCACGCTGCGCACCGCGCGCGAGATGGGCGACCTGCATCGCGTGATCCTCGGCACGGACGCGCCGGCCGGCTCCGGCGTGCAGCCGCTGGGCATCTTGCGGATGGTGTCGATGCTGTCCTCGCTCGGCGAATTGCCGGCGGAGATCGCGTTTTGCTTGGCGACCGGCAACACGGCGAGAATGCGCGAGCTGGATTGCGGCATCGTCGAGGTCGGGCGCTCGGCCGATTTCGTGATCATGGACAAGGCGCAGCATTCGCCGGGAAAGAACATCCTGGAGAGCGTGCAGCTTGGCGATCTTCCCGGTGTCGGGATGACCATCATCGACGGCATCGTGCGCACGCAGCGCAGCCGCAACACGCCACCGGCGGGACGCGTGCCGGAGATTGTGCCCCGATAGGTCGCCAAGCCCAGCGCCGTCATACCCGCGAAGGCGGGTATCCAGTACGCCGCGGCTTCTCGGCTCTATCACCGCGGCCTCTGGAATACTGGATCCCCGCCTTCGCGGGGATGACGACTGAATGTGTGTTCGCGTTCTCGCGACGCAATCTGCATCCGAGCTATTCAAATTCATCGCGCCTCTGAAGCCAGAGGGCGCAGGGAATGCCGGGTGCGCGCTGCACCCGCGGTCTCGTGTGCGCTGCTTGCGCATCAAAAAACTGCACACGAGCATACAGGTGAGCGGAGAACACTCCGACATCCCCTGCGCAATGGCTTTACG
>NZ_JAFCLN010000030.1 GCF_018129385.1 Bradyrhizobium lablabi | reverse complement strand
GCAGGGAATGCCGGGTGCGCGCTGCACCCGCGGTCTCGTGTGCGCTGCTTGCGCAACAAAAAGATGCACACGAGCATACAGGTGAGCGGAGAACACTCCGACATCCCCTGCGCAATGGCTTTACGGCTTATATCGCGCTCTCCCTGGTGAGCGGGCTTGTTGTCACCATCGCCGGCAGCATATGCCGCCGACTTAGCGCCAGCGTCGCGGCGCCAGGACCACACGACTTCGCCGTACGCCCTTGCTCAGTCGTCTGCTGAACAAGCGCGTCCACCGCATCCCATCCCAACGTTTGGTGGCGATGGCCAACGCCCCTCCTCGGGGATGAGGTGCCGCTGTTATAATTCTGATTTGCCGAAATTGGCCAGCGAAATATTTTTGATTCCGGGGCTTGACACGACTTCCGAAAATCAGAACTGATTTGCCCGACGTGTCGAATTTGCCGCACTTCGTCGCCTGACCCACGATGTCGTCCCTGCCTAGGGGCGCAATTGCGCTCCCGGCGCAGGGACCCATACGCCGCGGCCGATGTGCTCGAAACGAGCTGTTCGACGGCTCTGCTTCAACAATGGCTGCCGGTGGTTATGGGCCCCTGCTTCGCAGGGGCGACGAAGTATTGTGCTCACCTGACGTGATGACAACGTCGCAGCCCGCACGCTAGGCTCGCTCCAACCATCAGGGAGGCGCCACATGAGCGAAGAAAATTCCGTTCTCGTCGAACGCGAGGGACCGGTGACCATCGTTTCCATCAACCGGCCGCATTGCCGCAACGCCGTCGATGGGGCGACGGCGCGCAAGCTCTATGATGCGTTTCTGGCGTTCGACGCGGACCAGGACGCATCCGTCGCCGTGTTCACCGGCACCGGCGGCACCTTTTGTGCGGGCGCGGACCTCAAGGCGGTGGCGGCGGGCGATCCGAACAAGAAGCGCGAGATCGGCGGGTTCGGCTCTATCGCGCCGATGGGGCCGAGCCGGCTGCGGCTGTCAAAGCCTGTGATTGCCGCGGTCGAGGGATTTGCGGTAGCCGGCGGCATGGAGCTGGCGCTGTGGGCAGACATGCGCGTGGTCGCCGAGGACGCGACCTTCGGCATCTTCTGCCGCCGCCTCGGCGTGCCGCTGATCGACCTCGGCACCATCCGCCTGCCGCGGCTGATCGGGCATTCGCAGGCGATCGACCTGATCCTCACGGGACGTCCGGTCGGCGGGCCGGAGGCGCATCGCATGGGCCTTGCCAACCGGCTGGTGCCGAAAGGCGAAGCCCGCGCGCATGCCATTGCGCTGGCGAAAGAGCTTTCCCGCTTCCCGCAAACCTGCATGCGCGCCGATCGCCTTTCGGCGCTGCGGCAATGGGATCTTTCGGAGGAAGAGGCCATCGCCAACGAAATGCGCGGCGGGCTGGAAGTGATCGCCTCGGGCGAGACGTTCTCGGGCGCGGCGCGCTTTGCGTCGGGGGTCGGCCGCCACGGCAAGTTCGCCGCAGAGGCGGGCGACTGAGCGGCCTGTCATAAAAATATTCTTGTCGCGACACGCCGTCGTCATCTAGGACTGGAGCGCGATGACTTTTCGTCATCCCGTTCCGGTTCTTGTTTGTGCATGATTGTTTTTGGGGATTTGAAAAGCACTTTTCCGGATCATGCCCCGGCGGCGGTGCAGGGGGCAGGTTTGAAGTGGCCAATCTGACGGTCGGCTTTCTCAATCCGCGCATGCGCGGCGGGTTCAGCGACGTGCTTGGCGGCAGTGCCGCCAGCATCCTCACCATCACCTTCGGACTGTCCTACGCGCTGCTGATCTTCTCCGGTCCGCTGACGCAGTATCTGTCCTACGGCGTCGCGGCGACCTTCATCTCCTCGGCGGTACTCGCCGCAATCATCGCGGTTTTCAGCTCGCTGCCGTTCGCGGTCGCCGGGCCCGACAGCACGACCGCCGCCACGACGGCGATCCTGGCATCGACCATGGCCGAACGCATGGTGTCGGCCAATCCGTCGGCGCCGCTGCTGGCGCCACTCCTGATCACCCTTGGCGTTTCAGCCCTGGCGACTGGCCTCGTGCTCTGCGCATTCGGCATCACGCGGATGGGCCGCGCCATCCGCTATGTGCCCTATCCCGTCGTCGGCGGATTTTTGGGCGCGACCGGCTGCCTGATCGTGCTCGGCGCGATCAAGGTCATCACGGACGTTCCGGTCACGCTCGCAACGCTCCATCACCTCAGCGATGCCATGGTGCTGGCCGAGCTGCTGGCCGCCTGCGCCATGGCGCTGGTGCTGTACCTGACCTGGCACCGCTCCCGAAGTCCGCTGGGATTGCCGCTGATCCTGATCGGCGGCACGCTGGCGGCGCATCTGTCGTTCTGGCTTGCCGGCGTCTCGCGGCTGGACGCGCAGGCCTCCGGCTGGCTTTTCGAGCCGCTGCCGCCGATCCATTTCATGCTGCCGTGGAGCACGGCCGAGCTCGGCCGCTATCCCTGGCACATCCTGCCTGATCTGGCCGGCGACCTGATTGCCGTCATGTTCGTGACCGCGACCAGCACGCTGTTCAACACCACGGGCATTGAAGTCGCGACCCAGCGCGAGGCCGATCTCGAGCGCGAACTGAACGCGGCCGGCATCGCCAATATCGCAAGCGGCGCGGTGGGCGGCTATGTGGGTTGCGTCTCGGTGAGCCGCTCGATCCTGAACTACAGCGCGGGCGGCAGCAGCCGGCTGTCCGGCCTGACGACAGCGGCGATTTCCGTGCTGATGCTGGCCTTTGCGCCAGCCCTGCTCGGCTACATGCCGAAATTCGTGCTCGGCGGCCTCTTGATCTATCTCGGCGCCGACCAACTTCACAAATGGATCATCGAGTCGCGCAAGCGGCTGTCGATCTCGGAATATCTGTCGCTGCTGGCGATCATCGTCATCATCGTGAAGTGGGGCTTTGTGTCGGGCGTGCTGATCGGCGTCGTGATCGGCTGCGCCACCTTCGCCTTCAGCGCCGCCCGGATCGATTCCATCAAGTTCAGCTTTGACGGCACCGAATATCGCTCTTCGCTCGACCGCTCGCGCGACGACCAGGCAATATTGTCGGCACATGGCCGCGCGATCCAGGGCCTCAACCTCCAGAGCTATCTGTTCTTCGGCTCGGCCAACCGGCTGTATCAGCACGTCAAGGCGCTGCTGGCGCGCCATCCGGAGTGCCGCTATCTGGTGTTCGACTTCAAGCTGGTGACCGGCATCGATTCCTCGGCGGCCTACAGCTTTGCCCAGATCAAGCGCAGTGCGCAGGATCTCGGCGTCAGGCTGGCGCTGGTGCACCTGCCGCCGCCAGCGGAAAAGACGCTGCGGTCGAGCGGGTTCATCACCGATGATGTGCTGATCTTCGACGAGCTCGACCACGCGCTGGAGCAATGCGAGAACGCGATCATCGCCGAGCACCAGGGCCATGCGCAGGAGGAAGCGGACCTGCGCGACTGGTTCACCGGGATCGTCGGATCGGCGGACGATGCGGAAGCGCTGATGCATCGCTGCCAGCGCATCGAGGTCGAGGCCGGCGAGATCATCGTGCGCGCGGGCGAAGCTGCCAATTCCATGCATTTCATCCTGGAGGGGCGGGTCGGCATCATGGTGCCGGCCGAGGGCGGCCGCACCACGCGGGTGCGCAGCCTCGGCCGCTACACCACGATCGGCGAGATGGGGCTGGTGGCGCAGGCCCCGCGCAGCGCGACGATCCAGGCCGAGATCGCCAGCGTGCTCTACGTGCTGAGCACGCAGCAGTTCGAGGCGATCAAAGAGGACGATCCGGCGCTGAGCCAGAAACTGCTGACGTATTTCGTGTCCGTGATGGCGGAGCGGCTGACATTCGCCAACCGCACGATCGCGGTGTTGCGAAGGTGATCAGCCGCGAAGCAGCCGATACTTCTTGTGCTGCAAGCAGGTGTTCACGACCAGCGCATAGTCGGCGGTAGCGGCATCCGCCGCCGCTGCGCCGTTCGCCGCGGTGTTTCCGCCGACCGCTTGCGCGGTGCCGGTCGCCGCGTCCAGCGCCCGCGCCTGGTTGAACGTCGATACGGGCAAGAAACTCGCCGCAGTACCTGCAAGGGAAAGCCCGGTGCCGGCCGCCTGTTGCTGCCGGGCCGCGCGGGCCGCCGCTTCCTGCGGGGCCGCTTGCGCCCGACACTCGGCGAGATCCTTTTGATACTTGGCCGGCTTGACGCGATGCATGTCGACCAGCGGCTCGTAGATCGGCGGCAATTGCTCGGTGCTCGCCGTTTGCATGGGCGATGAACCCGATGACGCGGTTTCGCTGGTCTGATTGCACGCGGCAAGGACGAGGCCGATCACGGCCAGCAGCAAATATCTCATGGAAAAACGCCTCAAAAAAATTACTCAACCTTAATCAGCTACCGATTGAACAGGACGGTGCGGCCGTCGGCAAGGCTTCCGGGGAACAAAGCCGGCGAATGCGGCAGGGATGCAACAGGTGCAATCACGCGGCCAGGCAACGCGCGATTGCGGTGCTGAGGTAGTCTCGTTCGGCGACGCCTCTTCCCTTCTCCCCTTGTGGGAGAAGGTGTCGCGCGCAGCGCGACGGATGAGGGGTCTGTCTCCGCGTGGCGATACCTCTCAATCGACTCGGCTGCGCCCGCGGATAGAACCCCTCATCCGGCGCTTCGCGCCACCTTCTCCCACAAGGGGAGAAGGAAAGAAGGTTACACCCCGGCCATCATCACGTATTTGATCTCGACATATTCTTCCATGCCGTGATGCGAGCCTTCGCGGCCGAGGCCCGATTCCTTGACGCCGCCGAACGGGGCGACTTCGGTGGTGATCAAGCCGGTGTTGACGCCGACCATGCCTGATTCCAGCGCTTCGGCGACGCGCCAGACTCGGCCGAGATCGCGGGAGTAGAAGTAGGAGGCAAGGCCGAACGGCGAGGCGTTGCACATCGCGATCACCTCGGCCTCGTCCTTGAAGCGGAATACCGGCGCGAGCGGGCCAAAGGTTTCTTCATGCGCGACCAGCGCGTCCGGCTTGACGTTCGACAGCACCGTCGGCTCGAAAAAACTGCCGCCGAGCGAATGGCGCTTGCCGCCGGTGACGATTTTTGCGCCGCCCTTCACGGCGTCCGCGATGTGCTTTTCGACCTTGTCGACGGCTTCCATGTTGATCAGCGGGCCCTGAACGACGCCGGCTTCCGTGCCGTCGCCGATCTTCATCGCCGAAACCTTCTTTGAGAGCTTCTCGACGAACTGATCGTAGATCTTGTCCTGGGCGTAGAGGCGGTTGGCGCAGACGCAGGTCTGGCCCATGTTGCGATACTTCGAGACGATCGCGCCTTCGACGGCGGCGTCGATGTCGGCATCGTCGAACACCACGAACGGCGCGTTGCCGCCGAGCTCGAGGCCGAGCTTTTTCACACCGACCGATGCCTGCTGGTAGAGGATTTTCCCGACCTCGGTGGAGCCGGTGAAGCCGACGAAGCGCACGGCGGGATGCTCGCACAGCACCTTGCCGATGGCGGAGGAATTGCCGGTGAGAATGTTGAATACGCCCTTGGGCACGCCGGCCCTTTCCGCCAGCGCAACCAGCGCCAGCGCGGTGAGCGGGGTTTCATTGGCGGGCTTCAGCACCACGGTGCAGCCGGCGGCGAGCGCGGGTGATACCTTTCGGGTGATCATCGAGCAGGGGAAATTCCACGGCGTGATCGCGCCGCAAACGCCGATCGGCTGCTTGATCGCGAGCAGCCGCGCATCCGGCCGCTGCGTCGGGATGGTTTCGCCATAGACGCGGCGGGCTTCCTCCGCGAAGAACTCGACATAGGCGCCGCCGATGTCGACTTCGCCCAGCGCTTCCGCCAGCGGCTTGCCCTGCTCGGAGGTGAGGATCAGCGCCAGGTCTTCGCGGTTGGCGGCGATCAGCTCGAACCATTTACGCAGGATGTTGGAGCGCTGTTTTGCGGTGAGCTTGGCCCAGGCCGGGAACGCGCGTTCGGCGGCTTCCACCGCTTGCGTGGTTTCCGCGGTGCCCATGACCGGGATTTTGGCGAGCTCGGCGCCGTTGACGGGATTGGTGACGGGGCGCGAGGGCGTGCCGACCCAGGCGCCGTCGATGTAGCAGCGATCTTTCAGGAGCGAGGAATCCTTCAACCGGTCGCGTAGCGAGGGGGCGGAAGTCTGGGCGCGGGCGGCAGCGGTCGGGGTCATGGCGTGCTCCTCGGATTTTCTTGGGTTTCCTTTAGGATGTCCCAAGTATAGGCCGAAAACAGCCCAAACGCATCGGCCGCCCGGAGGCGGCCGTTTCAACGATATTTGAGGATCGTTTCTATTCCCGTCGTTCCGGGGCGCGCGAAGCGAGAACTATGGGGCGCACTTGCGCCCCTGAGAACCTCGAGATTCCGGGTTCGATGCTGCGCATCGCCCCGGAATGACGGTGTTACGCCGCGCCGCTCATATAGGTTTCGCGGCGGCCGATCATGCGCTCGGCAGCGGCCTTGGCGTCGGCCCGCGAGTTGGTGGCGCAGGTGCGGTATTCAAGCTCGGGCACCGAGGCGGGATCGCGGCGGCCGAACCAGGACTTGGTTCCAACTTGCAGCATCGCCAGCGCCACGGCGACGTTCTCGACCGCGTCGAAGGAATGCAGCGCGCCGGTACCGGCAACTCGGACTTCATAGATGCCGGGGGTGATCGGCGCTTCGATATTCTCGCCGCGGCCCGGCCGCGGATAGCGCTTCCACTCGCTCCACTTCGAGATCATGACTTGCCCCCGCAACAAATGCTTGCAATTGACATGGGCCGGCGCATTGCCGCCGCCGACACTATTAGTGCTGTAATCTGAATACGTTACTGAACAAACGCCGCCGCCTCAGCACGTCCTGAACGATAGCGGCTATGTGGTGGCTGGTCACCGCTCCTGCAATTCTTCCACCGCACATTATGGAAAAGTGTTGCAGTTTGGCCGCGCCCAGCCCCTCCACGAGCACGCCCATCGGGCGCGCGCGAGGAATCGCGGCATCGGCGCACAGGCGGAGCTTCTCCTTGCCGATGACGTAAAGCGGGAGGAAGATCGCCGCACTCCATAACAATAATCTTGAGGAGGCGACCCCCATGCAGAGCAACGCTCAAATCGATCAATTGCTGCGGCAGAAGTGCGACGCCAAAGAGATCCCCGGCGTCGTGGCCATTGCCGGCACCGGAAACGACGTGATCTACCAGGCCGCGTTCGGCAAGCGCGACCTCGGCAAGGACGATGCCATGACCGCGGACAGCGTGTTCTGGATCGCCTCGATGACGAAGGCGGTCACCACGGCCGCTGGCATGCAACTGGTCGAGCAAGGCAAGCTCTCGCTCGACGAGCCGATCGGAAAGCTGTTGCCGGACCTGGCTTCGCCACAGGTGCTGGAAGGTTTTGACGCCAGCGGCGCGCCGAAGCTGCGGCCGGCGAAGGGGCAAATCACGCTGCGCCAGTTGATGACCCACACCGCGGGCTTTGCCTACAACATGTGGAACGGCGATCTCGGCACCTATCTGGAAAAGACCGGCACGCCCGCGATCACCACCTGCCAGAACGCGGCGCTGCAAACTCCGATCATGAGCGATCCCGGCACGCGCTGGGAATACGGCACCAATATCGACTTTGTCGGCAAGGCGGTGGAGGCGGTCAGCGGCAAGAAGCTGGACGCTTACTTGCGCGACAATCTGTTCGCGCCGCTCGGCATGAACGACACCGGCTTCAAGATCTCCGACTCCATGCGCCAGCGGCTGGTCGGCATGCATGCACGCACGCCCGAGGGCCTGGCACCTATCCCGTTCGAGCTGGAGCAAAATCCGGAATTCCACATGGGCGGCGGCGGCCTCTACGGCACCGCGGCGGATTATCTAAAATTCTGCCAGATGATCCTCAACAAGGGCAAAGCAGGCGGCAACCAGGTGCTGAAAGCCGAGACCGTGGCGCTGATGGGCGAAAACCATATCGGCGCGCTGGAGATAGGCAGGCTGCCAACCGCGACGCCGATCTATACCAACGACGTCGATCTCTTCCCCGGCATTATGAAGAAATGGGGGCTGAGCTTCCTGATCAACGCCGAGAAAACGCCGCAAGGCCGCAGCCCGAACAGCCTCGCCTGGGCTGGCCTTGCCAACACCTATTACTGGATCGATCCGTCGCGCGACGTGGCCGGCGTGATCCTGATGCAGCTGCTGCCGTTCTGGGACGGCAAATGCCTGGAGGCGTTTGCCGGCTTCGAGAGCGGCATCTATGCCGGGCTGGACGTCGGCAGCGGGCAGAAGGCGGCGTGAGCAGTTCGCAACGGTGCGCGACCCACTTCCCTTCTCCCCTTGTGGGAGAAGGTGGCGCGCATCGATAGATGCGCGACGGATGAGGGGTTCTCTCCGCGGGTGCAGCAGTGCTGATCTGAAACATATTCGCCGCGGAAACAGACCCCTCACCCGGCTTCATCTCGCTAACGCTCGATTTCGCCACCCTCTCCCACAAGGGGAGAGGGTGCATCGGTGCGTGGTGCTACAAGCACGTGTCGCCGCTCTTTGGCGATCCGGCCCCGTCGCAGGGGATTTTCTTGTTGAGCTGCTGAAGCTTTTGCTTGGCGTTGTTTTGCGCAACGACGTCGAACATGTTTTTCGGCGTGAGCTGGGTGGCGCGGCGAAGATCGGCCGCGGCCTTTTCGAACTGGCTTTGAGCCTCGAAGACGTCGGCACGCGTCGTGTAGCCCTCGAGCGTCTCCTGCTTCTCGACCGCCTGGTTGAGATCCGCGAGCGCCTTGGCGTAATCGCGCTGCGCAGCGTAGGCCTTGCCGCGCAAGGTCAGCGCCGGCGCATCACCCGGCCGCGCCGTAAGGATCGCGTTCAGGTCCGGCATCGCGCCGGCGGCATCGCCCTTGCCGAGATAGGCCCGCGCGCGCACCAGCCGCATGCCGGTATCGTCGTCGCCTGCCGGCGTCGTGATCTGATTGAGCGCGACGATGGCGCGGTCGTATTGGCCGGAGACGAGCATGACGAGCCCGCGGCCGAACAAGGCCGCCGGGTTGGCCGGATCGCGCTCCAGCACGGCGTTGACGTCGGGCAGGCCTTCGCTGGTGCTGCCCCGGAAGATCAGCGCAAGGCCGCGGCTCGCGCGGGCGCGGTTGTCGAATCGATTGAGCGCCAGCGCCTGGTCGAAATCGGGCAGCGCCTTCTCGTACTGGTTCATGCCGAACCAGGTCGTGCCGCGCTCGGTGAACGCATTGGCGTCCTTCGGCGCGAGCTCGATCGCCCGGTCGAAATCGGCGATGGCTTCCGGAAACTTCTTCTGCATGCGCTTGATGATGCCGCGGCTGACATAGACCTTGCCATTGCCCGGGTCCATCGCCACCGCGCGGTCCACCTCGGCCGTGGCCGCATCGAACTGCTTCATGCCGGCCGTCGCCACCGCGCGAGCCGCCAGCAATGGCGCATCGTTCGGCTTCAGCTTGATGAGTTCATCGAGGTCGGCGCGCGTCTCGGCGAGCTGGTTGAGCTTGCCGTGCACGAACAAGCGCAATTTCAGCGCCGTTTCGTCGCGCGGATCGAGCGCGACGGCCTGATCGAGCAGCGTGACAGCCTCCTGGTATTTCGCCTGGGTGACGAGCGTGACCGCGCGGGCCACCAACTGCTTCCCTGAAGATGCCGGAGCTGATGGCGCCGAAGGGGATGCGACAGGCGGCACCGGCGTCGCCACAGTGGGTGCCGCGCCTGCGGGCTTGTCGCGCCCCTTCGCCACCTCGGACTGCATGGCGAGCGTCGATTCCCTGAATTGCCTGGCTGTTGCATTGTCGGGCGCGGCGGCGAGAACGGCGTCGACATCGGCGAGGGCGCGGGCGTAATCGCCCTTGCTGCTGTAGAGCTGGGCGCGCGCGAAGTAGGCTCCGAGATCCTTTTTGTTCTGCGCGATGGCGCGGGAGAAATCGTCCAGCGCCCGATCGGCGTCGCCCTTGCGGCGATAGGCCTGCCCGCGCCAGTAGAAGCCCGAGGGCTCGTTGACGTTGATGGCGAGCGCGCGGTCGAGATCGTTGATGGCGGCGTCGGCGAGGCCCATCTCGACATAGGCGCGGCCGCGCCCGATATAGACCGGCGCGATATCCTGCCGCGCCGCGATGACGTTGTTGTAGTCGGCGATCGCCTCTCCCCATTTTTTCTGCTGGATGAAGAGATTGCCGCGCGCCTGAAGCACCGCGATGTTCTTCGGCTCGATCTGCAATGCGCGATCGAAATCGCCGCGCGCGGCTTCCTGATTGCCCTTGCGTGCCAACACAACGCCGCGCGTCAGCAGCGCGCGTGCCGAGTTCGGATCAAGCTTGAGCGCGGCGTCGGCATCCGCCAGCGCCTTGTCGAAGCGCGAACTGCTCAGATAAATCCGTGCGCGGTTGAGATAGGCCTTCACCTTGTCGGGCACCGGCCGCATCGCATCGGCGATGATGGCGGAGCAGGCGGGCTCCACCTTGTTCACCGCCGTGCCGTTGCAGTCGGTCCAGTCGTCGGCGCTTGCGGAAAGCGGAAAACCGAGCGCAAAAACGGCGACAACCGCCGGCAGGATGCCGGAGACGGCACGAATTTTCCGCGCTGGCGACACCGATCGCTCCCGTACCCGCCTTTTGCGGCGGAAGCTATCCGGCCGGCACAGGAAAGGCAATTAAGGGTTGCGCGTGGTTTTCAGGCGTTTTCGTGCAGATGACGATTACATTACACGGGCAAGCCGTTTTGCCTGGCTAGTTCCTTCAGCGAAACCTGTGGCCGGGCGCCGATGTGCTGGATCACTTCGGCGGCGGCGAGCGCACCGAGACGGCCGGAGTTGTAATGACCGGCGTTGCGGACCATGCCGAACAGGAAACCCGCGGCAAACAGATCGCCGGCGCCTGTGGTGTCCACCAGCTTCTCGATCGGGGACGCCGGCACCGCCACGGTTTCCAGCTTCGACACCACCACGCAGCCCTTTTCGCTGCGGGTGACGACGCCGAGCCGCGTATCGTCGCGCAATTGCTTCAGCGCGGCGTCGAAATCGGAAGTCTGGTACAGCGAATGCAATTCGGATTCGTTGGCGAAGATCAGGTCGACGGTGCCCTTGCGCATGAGATCGATGAACTCGTCGCGATAGCGATCGACGCAGAATGAATCGGAGAGCGTCAGCGCGACCTGGCGGCCTGCGTCATGCGCGATCGTCGCCGCCTTCACGAAGGCTTCCTTGGCGTTCTTGGGGTCCCAGAGATAGCCCTCGAGATAGAGCAAGTGCGACGCCGCGACCTGCGCCGCGTCGATGTCTGACGGCGTCAGGTCCTGCGCCGCGCCGAGATAGGTGTTCATGGTGCGCTCGCCGTCCGGCGTCACCAGGATGTAGGAGCAGCCGGTGGCGGGGCCGTCCTTGGCAGCAGCGGTTTCGAACGCGACGCCGGCGGCGCGGATGTCGTGGCTGTAGAGCTTTCCGATCTGGTCGTCCTTGACCTTGCCGACATAGGCCGCGCGCGCGCCGAGATTGGCGATGCCGACAATGGTGTTGGCAGCAGAGCCCCCCGACACCTGCGTGGCCGGCCCCATGTCGCGATAGATCGCGGCGGCGCGCGGCTCGTCGATCAGCGCCATGCTGCCCTTGGCCATGCCGTGGTCGGCGAGGAACTTCTCGTCGGTCTGCGCAAAGATGTCGAAGATCGCATTGCCGATCGCCAGCACGTCGTATTTCGCTTCAGCCATTTACCAAGTCCAAATTCGGCGTTGAAAAGGTGCTGCGGCCTATCACGTTAGCCCCTTCGCCAGCAAGCGGCGCTGCCTTTTTGTTTTGACGCGCTTTCTTCACGCGAACCGGTACCCACTTCGCTCGAAAGCGCTTTATAAGCGATTTCATGATCCGCTCCTTCCTCACGGTGTCCTCGGGCACGCTGGCCTCGCGACTGCTCGGATTTGCGCGCGATTCGCTGGTGGCAGCGCTGCTCGGCGCCGGCGCGGTGGCGGATGCCTTTCTGGTCGCGTTCCAGCTCGTCAATGTGGTGCGGCGGCTTTTGACCGAGGGCGCGCTGAACGCGGCGCTGGTGCCGGCCTGGTTGCGGATTCGCGAGCAGGAGGGCGCGGCGGCAGCGGCCGCGTTTGCCGGGCGGGTGCTCGGCACCATCAGCGTGGCGCTCATGATGGCCACGATCCTGATCGGCGTGCTGATGCCTTATGTCATGGCCGTGCTGGCGCCGGGCTTTGTCGGCACGGAAACGCTTCAGCTTGCGGTGAGCAACGCCCGGCTGATGCTGCCTTATCTGGCGTTCGCAGGCCCTGTGACGGTGCTGATGGCGCTGATGAATGCGCAAGGGCGCTTTGCATTGCCCGCATTCTCGCCGCTGCTGTTCAACGTGGCGCTGATCGCCGTGACGGTCGCGCTGCTGCTGTGGCATCAGAGCGCAGCGCTCGCGGCGATGGTGCTGGCCGCCACCGTCGGCGTCGCCGGACTGCTGCAATTGTCGATCCTGCTACTCCGGGGCGACGGTGTCACGGCATGGATCCGCGTCAGCTTTGATCGCGAGATGCGCGGCTTTGTTGCGAAAGCCGTCCCGGGCATGATCGCGAGCAGCGGCCCGCAGCTCCTGATGGTCGCCGGCGCCATCATCGCCTCGTCATCGCCGTCGGCGGTGTCGTGGCTCTATTTTGCGGGCCGGCTGATCGAACTGCCGCTCGGCCTCGTCGGCGTTGCCATGGGCGCCGTGCTGGTGCCGGAACTGTCGCGCGCGGCGCATGGCGAGGATCGGGATGCGATTTCGCACGCCCAGTCGCGTTCGCTGGAGCTTGCGGCCGGGCTCGCCCTGCCGGCGGCGCTCGGGCTGCTGGTGCTCAGCGAGCCGATTGTGAAAATGCTGTTCGAACGTGGCGCCTTCACCGCTGATGATACGGCGGCGACCGCCCGCGCGCTGATGTGGCTGGCGCTGGGGCTGCCGGCGCATGTGCTGTTCAAGGCGCTGGCGCCGGCGTTTTTCGCGCGCGAGAACACCACCACGCCGCTGGCCTCGGTGCTCAAGGGCATCGCACTCGCTACCGCTCTCGCCTTCCTGCTCGGACATTTCTTCGGGTCCGAGGGCGTTGCGGCCGCCCTCACCCTGGGCGCATGGAGCAGCGCGCTATCCCTGCTGCGCGAGGGCGCAACGACGTTCGGATTTTCGCTGGATGCCGCTGCACGAAAGCGCTTGCCGCGCATCGCTCTCGCGGCGCTGGCGATGGGCGGCCTGCTCTGGCTGATGACGACGTTTCTGCCGATCGCCAGTCACGGACTTTTTCAGGCGGCGGCCCTGCTCGCGCTTGTCGCCGCCGGCATTGCGCTTTACGGCCTGATTCTGTGGCTTTTCGGCGTGATCGGCTGGCGCGAGGCGGTTAACGCCGTCAGGTCAGGCGGCTTGCACGACTAGACGCCCCGTGGCAAACGACGCCGCGTAACAGACGGGAACGAGAACCATGGCGTTCGTGGAACGGGTTTTTTCAGGCGTCCAGCCGACGGGCAATCTGCATCTCGGCAATTATCTCGGCGCCATCGTCAACTTCGTGAAGTTGCAGGAAACGCACAACTGCATCTATTGCGTCGTCGACATGCATGCCATCACCATGCCGACCGACGTCTGGGGCGGCCCGGCGGAGCTGGCGCGCAACACCCGCGAAGTCACGGCGGCGTTCATCGCAGCCGGCATTGATCCGAAGAAGCACATCGTGTTCAACCAGAGCCAGGTCTCCGGCCATGCCGAGCTCGCCTGGATCTTCAACTGCGTCGCCCGCATGGGTTGGCTCAACCGCATGACGCAATTCAAGGAGAAGGCCGGCAAGGATCGCGAGAACGCTTCCGTCGGGATTTTCGATTATCCCGTGCTGATGGCGGCCGACATTCTCCTGTACCGCGCCACCCACGTTCCTGTCGGCGACGACCAGAAGCAGCATCTGGAGCTGTCGCGCGACATCGCGCAAAAGTTCAACAACGACTTTGGCGACTCGATCCGCAACAACGGCTTCAATGACGGGCTGTACTTCCCGCTGCCGGAGCCGCTGATCACGGGCCCGGCGACGCGCGTAATGAGCCTGCGCGATGGCACCAAGAAAATGTCGAAGTCGGACGCATCAGACAATTCGCGCATCAACCTCACCGACGATGCCGACACCATCGCGCAGAAGATCCGCAAGGCGAAGACCGATCCGGAGCCGCTGCCGACGGAAGAAAAAGGCCTCGAGCCGCGTCCCGAGGCCGACAATCTCGTCGGCATCTACGCGGCGCTGGCCGGTGTCTCCAAGCAAGCCGTGCTCAAGGATTTTGGCGGCGGACAATTCTCCAGCTTCAAGAACGCGCTGGTCGACGTGTGCGTCGCAAAACTGTCGCCGATTGCCGCCGAGATGAAGAAGCTGGTCGCCGATCCCGGCCATGTCGACGCGATCCTGGTGGACGGCGCCAATCGTGCACGCGCGATCGCGGACGAGACCATGCGCAGGACCAAGGACATCGTCGGCTTCATCCGGCAGGCCTGACGTCATCAACCAAAGATAGACCGGAACCGTCACGCTGCCCCTCTCCCATTGGGAGAGGGAGTGTGGCAGCATGCGACGGTTTGGCAGCACCGGGACATGCATGACCAGCAAGCGACAAAGCTACGAATCGGGTCACCAGCCAAAATGCCTTGTCATCGTCGACGACACCGCGGAGTGGGACCGCGCGGTCTACTATGCCAGCCGCTGGGCTATCCGGGTCGGCGGCGGCGTGGTGATGCTGCGCGTGATCGAGACCGAGGACCAGAACCAGCAATGGCTGGGGGTGGCCGACATCATGCGGGCCGAAGCGCATGAAGCCGCCAACGAGGCGCTCGACCGCGCCTCCGGCCGCGCCAACGGGATTGCCGCGATCACGCCGGAGCGGGTGATCCGCGAAGGCGATCCGGCCGAGCAGATTCTCGATGTCATCGACAAGGACGTCGATATCGCAATGCTGGTGCTGGCGGCCAATCCGGGCCCGGAGGGTCCCGGCCCGATCATCACCACCATGGCGAAGACGGTGGGATCGTTCCCGATACCCCTTATCATCGTGCCGGGCGGACTGACCGACGATGAGATCGACGCGCTGTCCTAGACCTACGCCCGTCATGCCCGGGCTCGTCCCGGGCATCCACGTGTTGTTGCAATTGCTCCGAGCGAGACGTGGATGGCCGGGACGAGCCCGGCCATGACGGAGATGCGCGATCGGACACCTAAATGTTTGATGCACCGCAGGAAAAGCTGCCCTGCGCCCTTGACCGTGCGCCGCGGGACGCCATCTGCTAAGCAGGACCTCACGCGCCGGCCTTGAACCGGCGACGCCGGAGAAAACCATGTTCATTCAGACCGAAGCCACCCCCAATCCTGCTACCCTGAAATTCATTCCGGGTCGCACTGTGCTGGACACCGGCACGATGGAGTTTTCCAGCCGCGATTCCGCAGCCCGCTCGCCGCTGGCCGAAAGGCTGTTCAACGTGCCCGGCGTCACCGGCGTGTTTTACGGCTATGACTTCGTCACCGTCACCAAGGCGGATGGCGAGTGGCAACAGCTCAAGCCCGCGATCCTCGGCGCCATCATGGAGCACTACATGTCGGGTGCACCGCTGCTTGCCGACGGCAGCGCGCACAACGACGAGGCGGCCGACGAGGAAGACGAATTTTTCAATGAGTCTGACGCCGACACGGTCGCGCAGATCAAGGATCTGATCGAGACGCGGGTGCGCCCGGCGGTGGCCAATGACGGCGGCGACATCACCTTCCGCGGCTTCAGGGACGGCGTGGTCTATCTCAACATGAAGGGTTCTTGCGCCGGCTGCCCGTCATCGACCGCCACGCTCCAGCACGGCATCCAGAACCTGCTGCGCCACTTCGTGCCCGACGTGGTCGAAGTGCGGCCGATGTGACATCGGCTGAGCCTGCTCGTTTAGCCGTCATGCCCGGGCTTGTCCCGGGCATCCACGTTTTGGGAGGCGGCAAAGACGTGGATGGCCGGGACAAGCCCGGCCATGACGCCGAAAAAAGCTGCTAACATCCCCTCATGCTGATCCTCGCCATCGATACCGCCCTCGACGCCTGCGCCGCCGCTGTCCTCGACACCGCCCAAAATAAACTGATCGCGCAGGAATCGCAGGCGATGAAGCGCGGGCATGCCGAAGCCTTGATGCCGCTGATCGCGCGCGTGATGAAGGAATCCGGTGTCGCGTTCGACACGCTCGATCGCATTGCATCGACGACGGGGCCAGGCAGCTTCACGGGATTGCGGGTCGGTCTTTCCGCCGCGCGCGGCATTGCGCTGGCGGCGAACAAGCCCGTGGTCGGCGTCACCACGCTCGCGGCCTATGCCGCCCCTGTGGTGAGCGAAAGCGACGAGCATCCGATCATCTCCGCGGTCGATGCGCGGCATGACCACGTCTATCTGCAAGTGGTGAGCGGCAGCGGCGCCGCCCTGGTGACACCGCGCGTTGCATCGATTGCAGAAGCGATCGAGGCCGCGCGCTTCGGTGCGCCGCATCTGGTCGGCAATGCCGCAAAACTCCTCGCCGACCGCTGGCCGGCTGAATCGCCGCTGATCAAGGTCGACCCGCAAGCAGCGCCCGACATCGCCTGGGTGGCCTGGCTCGGCGCCGCCGTCGATCCCCAGGTCGCGCTCGCCCGGCCGCTTTACCTGCGCGCGCCCGATGCCAAGCCGCCGAAAGAGGCGCTGCCACAGGCGCCGCAGCCGGCATGATGAACCTCCTCGCGCAGTGGTGGAGCGGCGGCACGCCGGTGGTGGAGTCCGCGACCCAGCGCGATGCCGCGCGGCTCGCGCAATTGCACGCTGCGTCCTTTCATCGCGGCTGGGGCGAAGGCGAGTTCGAGGCGATGCTGCGCGAGCGCAATACGCTGGTGCATCGCTTGCGGCTCGGGCGAAGGGTCATCGGCTTTGCGGTCTCGCGCATGGCCGCGGACGAAGCGGAGATATTGTCGATCGCAGTCGATGCGGCCTATCGCGGCAAGGGTTTTTCGAACAACCTGCTGATGACGCATCTCGGTCATCTCGCGGGATTTGGCGTGCGCCGTATTTTCCTCGAAGTGGAGGAAAACAATTTGCCGGCGCGAAGGCTATATGAAAAGACCGGCTTCGGCGTCGTCGGCCGTCGCGAACGCTATTACCAGCAGCCCGGCGGGGAACAATTGAACGCGCTTCTGATGCGGCGAGACTTGTCGTAAGATGCCGATGGTGGCAAACATCCTCCGTTCGTCCCCAGGATCATTCCAAGGCCCGCGAGCATGACCGCACTCAAATCCTCCGCGCAAAACGCCACCGGCATCGAGGCGCGCTGCGCCGCGACCGGCATGCGCATGACCGAGCAGCGCCGCGTGATTGCGCGCGTGCTGGCGGATGCCGTCGATCATCCCGACGTGGAGGAGCTGTATCGCCGCTGCGTGGCGGTTGACGACAAGATCTCGATCTCGACGGTGTATCGGACGGTAAAGCTGTTCGAGGATGCCGGGATCATCGAGCGGCACGATTTCCGCGAGGGCCGCGCGCGCTACGAGACGATGCGCGACAGCCATCACGACCACCTGATCAATCTGCGCGACGGCAAGGTGATCGAGTTCACCTCGGAAGAGATCGAGAAGCTGCAAGCGGAGATCGCGCGCAAGCTCGGCTACAAGCTGGTCGATCACCGGCTCGAGCTTTATTGCGTGCCGCTGGACGATGACAAGAATTGATCGCGGGACGTCTCATCAACGTGAATCTAGATCTCGTCATCTTTGACTGCGACGGCGTGCTGGTCGACAGCGAAGTCATATCCTGCCGCGCCCATGCTGAGACGCTGACCCGTCACGGCTATCCGATCACCGAGGAACAGGTGCTGCACCGTTTCCTCGGCGTGTCGGACCGCGAGGCGCGAATGATCATCGAGCGCGAGATCGGGCGAGCGCTTCCCGGTGATTTCGAGGCGCAGGTGAAGGAAGCGACGCTGAAATTCTACGCCGGCGACCTCAAGGCCATTGCCGGCGTTGCCGCGGCAATTGCGGCGATCGATCTGCCGAAATGCGTGGCCTCCAGCGGCACGCCGGAAAAAATCCGCCACGGCCTCGAATGCGCCGGGCTCTACGAGCAGCTCGCACCGCACATTTTCTCCGGCACCCAGGTCAAGCGCGGCAAGCCCGCGCCGGATCTGTTCCTGTTCGCGGCCCGGCAGATGGGTGTCGCGGCAGAGCGCTGCGTCGTGATCGAGGACAGCGTTCCCGGCGTCACCGGCGCCCGCGCCGCCGGGATGACCGTGCTCGGTTTCCATGGCGGCAGCCACTGCCAGCCGGGCCATGCCGACAAGCTGCGCAAAGCGGGCGCGGCTGTGGTGTTCGACGACATGCGGCAATTGCCGGAACTGGTCCGCAGAGTCGATTCGCACCAGTGGCCGGCTAGATTATCCTGCTAGGCAGCTGATAGCCGCACGTGAAACTTGCTACCGGTCGCCTCCGCATAGCGCAGCAACGTCTTTGTGCTCGGCAGCGTTTGACCGCTTTCCAGCCGGGCAATCGTGGACTGACTGGTACGCATTCGCGCGGCCAGTTCAGCTTGTGAAAGACCTGCCCGCACGCGAGCTCGAAGCAGTTCGGCGGCAATCTCGAACTCAGGCGCGAGCGCATCGTACTCTGCCTTGACCTTTGGATTAGCAAGGAGGCGAGCCTTAAGCTTTTCGAACGGGATGGTCATTTGATCTCCGTTGCTCGCCGCAGTGCGCGTTCGATCTCGCTCCGCGGCGTTTTCTGCGTTTTCTTGACGAACGCACGTACCACCACGACCCTCCGGCCGATCGCCGTGACGTAAAGAGCGCGTGCGATTCCGTCGCGGCCTGTCAGCCGCAGTTCCCACAGCTTCCCTTCCAGATGCTTGACGTGCGGCTCACTCAGGCTTTCCAGCCACACAGATGCGATCCGCTCCGCAAGCCGTAAAAAACGTGCCTGCATGTCATCTGGAAGAGCGGCGATCTCCGCAGCGACCGTTTCGTTGAGGATATCCACCCGCCAAGCCACACCACTTGCATATCTTATTTTTGAGATATCCGCAAGACGGCGCCATGACCCAATAAAGGCAGCCCTGCCGCTGGATTTTCGCCCCTGTAGGCTATAATTGAGCCCTGCGGCGCGGATGGCGCCGCTTGCTCCCCGACCAGGTTCCATGACGCCGCCGCGCAAGCTGCATATCAAGTCCTATGGCTGCCAGATGAACGTCTACGATGCCCAGCGCATGGTGGACACGCTGGCAGGCGAGGGCTTTGTTGAGACGGCGAGCGCTGACGATGCGGACCTCGTCATCCTCAACACCTGCCACATCCGCGAAAAGGCCTCGGAAAAGGTCTATTCCGAACTCGGACGGCTGCGGGTGATGAAGGACGAGGCCGCACGCAACGGGCGCCAGATGAACATCGCGGTGGCCGGCTGCGTGGCGCAGGCCGAGGGCGAAGAGATCATCCGCCGCGCGCCCGTCGTCGACGTCGTGGTCGGCCCGCAAAGCTATCATCATTTGCCGCAACTGTTGGCGAAGGCGAAGCGCGACGGACGCGCGCTGGAAACCGAGTTTCCGGTGCAGGACAAGTTTGGCTTCCTGCCGCCGCCGAAGCCGGATGCGATTCGTTCGCGCGGCATTTCCGCCTTCGTCACGGTGCAGGAAGGCTGCGACAAGTTCTGCACGTTCTGCGTCGTGCCCTATACGCGCGGCGCCGAAGTTTCGCGCCCCGTCGCAAAGATCATCGACGACGTGACGCGGCTCGCCGACCACGGCGTGCGCGAGATCACGCTGATCGGCCAGAACGTCAACGCCTACCATGGCGACGGTCCGGATGGCCGCGCATGGCCGCTCGGAAAACTGCTGCACCGCCTGGCCGATATCCCCGGCATCGCCCGGCTGCGCTATTCCACCAGTCATCCGAACGACGTCGACGACAGCCTGATCGCGGCGCATCGGGACTTGTGCGAATTGATGCCGTTCGTGCATCTGCCGGTGCAATCGGGATCCGACCGCATCCTCTCGGCGATGAACCGCAGGCATACCGCCGCGGAATACCACGCCGTCATCGATCGTTTCCGCGCCGCGCGCCAAGACATTGCATTTTCATCGGATTTTATCGTGGGTTTTCCCGGTGAAACCGAAGAAGATTTTTCTGCGACCCTCGCCCTCGTCACACAAATCGGATACGCTGCCGCCTATTCATTCAAGTATTCGCCGCGGCCCGGGACGCCGGCGGCGGACATGCCGGAGATGGTGTCAGCAGGCGAGATGGACGAGCGATTGGAGCGGCTCCAGCAATTGATCGACAGTCAGCAATCGGCCTTCAACCTGGCGGCGATTGGCTCAACGGTCGATGTGCTGTTCGAACGGCCCGCGCGCAAGGAAGGCCAGATCGTCGGCCGCACCGCCTACCTACAGCCCGCGCATGTGATGGCTTCACCCGACATCATCGGACAGATTCGCCCTGTCAGCATCGAGAGCCTCGAGCGCTACAGCCTGCTCGGCCGTCTCGCGTCGCGGCCGATCGCATCCGCGCCGTCAGCGCATTCGCAGATATCTACTGGAGCCTGAACCCTTGCCTAAAAGCGCATCGGATTCGTCTTCGCTCGCTCCCAGCCGCAAACTTGACCGCGACATGCAGATACCGCCCGAAACGCAAGTCGTCATCGATTTCGACGACAACCGCGCCGTTTCCGCCCTCGTCGGCCCTTACGGCCAGAACCTTGCGCTGATCGAGCGCCGGCTCGGCGTCGTGGTCGATTCCCGCGGCAATCACATCTCCATCGCCGGCAGCCGCGACGGCTGCGATGCAGCGCGGCGGGTGCTGGAGACGCTGTATGCGCAGGCCACGCAAGGCCAGGATCTGGCGCAGGGCGACGTCGAGGGCGCCATCCGCGCCGTCATCGCGCAAGGCTCGCTGTTCGAATACGACGCCAAGGCCGCGAAGTCGCAGTTCGAGACCATCAACTTGCGCAAGCGTCCGGTGCGCGCCCGCACCGCCGCCCAGGATTCATATATCCGCGCGCTAAAACGCCACGAGCTGGTGTTCGGCGTCGGCCCGGCCGGCACCGGCAAAACGTGGCTGGCGGTGGCCTATGCCGCGCAATTGTTCGAGCGCAAGGAAGTCGATCGCATCATTCTGTCGCGGCCGGCGGTGGAAGCCGGCGAACGGCTCGGCTTCCTGCCCGGCGATTTGCGCGAAAAGGTCGATCCTTACCTGCGGCCGATCTATGACGCGCTGTACGATTTGATGGATGCGCGGATCGTCGAGCGCGCGCTACAGGGCGGCGAGATCGAGATCGCGCCGCTCGCCTTCATGCGCGGCCGCACGCTGACCAACGCCGTCATCATCCTGGACGAGGCGCAGAACACCACATCGATGCAGATGAAGATGTTCCTGACCCGCCTTGGCGAAAACAGCCGTATGATCGTCACGGGCGACCCGTCGCAGATCGATCTGCCGCACGGCCAGGCTTCCGGCCTTGCGGAAGCGGTGAAGCTGCTCGATGGGGTCGAGGGCATCGCACAGGTGAAATTCACGGCCGAAGACGTCATCCGCCACGAGCTGGTGGCGCGCATCGTCGCCGCCTATGAGGGATTGCCGCAGAAACCGGCAACCGGAAAATCTTGAAACGACAAATAACCGCCGGCAACCCCAAGCAATCGGGTTCCGGCCGTCACCAACATTCCAGAACGATGGCACGCCCTGCCCTGCCCCAGACCGAAGTCCTCATCACCGCCGATTGCTGGCAGAACGAGCCCGCGGCCGAAGCCGTGATCCACCGCGCCATCGAAGCGGCCGCCGAAATGGCCGACGCCGACACCGAGGATGCCGAACTCGCGGTGATGCTGACCGACGATGACGGAATCCGCACGCTGAATCATAACTGGCGCGGCATCGACAAAGCGACGAATGTGCTGTCGTTCCCCGCGCTACAGCCGACCGGTCCGGTCGGGCCGGACGATGCGCCGCGCATGCTGGGCGATATTGCGATCGCCTATCAGACGACCCGGCGCGAGGCCGACGAGGAACACAAGCCGTTCGATCATCACCTCAGCCATCTCGCCGTTCACGGCTTTCTACATCTGATCGGCTACGATCACGAGAGCAACGACGAGGCCGAGGCGATGGAAAGCCTCGAGCGCGAAATTCTTGCGCAGCTCGGCATTCCCGATCCCTACGCGGATCGGGAGCGGGTGAACTGACATGCCGGACTCCGACCCTACCCAGAACAATCCGCGCAACACGCCCAACCTGCCGGCGGTGGTGCAAGAAGGCGAAGTGCTGCGCCCGGCCAACGACAACTGGCTGGTGCGCGCGATCCGCACGCTGTTCGGCTGGAAGCCGGGATCGGTGCGCGACGACCTGAAGGTGGTGCTGGACGCATCGCAGCCGGACGATGTCGGCTTCTCCGCGATCGAGCGCACCATGCTGCGCAACATCCTAGGCCTGCACGAGCGGCGCATCGCCGACGTCATGGTGCATCGCGCCGACATCGTGGCGGTCAAACGCGACATCCCGCTCGGCGAATTGATGAGCCTGTTCGAGAGCGCGGCGCATTCGCGCCTCGTCGTCTATAACGAGACG
This sequence comes from Bradyrhizobium lablabi, assembly GCF_018129385.1. Lineage (GTDB taxonomy): Bacteria > Pseudomonadota > Alphaproteobacteria > Rhizobiales > Xanthobacteraceae > Bradyrhizobium > Bradyrhizobium lablabi_C. The sequence continues at coordinate 20,862 of NZ_JAFCLN010000030.1, read as the reverse complement.
CTCGACGATCCCGAGGGCATGGTGCACATCCGCGACCTGCTCGCCTTCATCACGGCGAAGGCAAAGGTGGGCGAGGTCGCCAAGACGAGGCGCAAGAAGCCGCTGCCTGCCGGCCTCGATCTGCGTGCGGTCGATCTCGCGCTGCCGCTTGCCGATGCGAACATCATCCGAAAGCTGCTTTACGTGCCGCCGTCGATGCGGGCGATCGATCTGCTCGCGCAGATGCAGGCCTCGCGCATCCATCTGGCGCTGGTGGTCGACGAATATGGCGGCACCGACGGCCTCGTCTCGATCGAGGATATCGTCGAGCAGATCGTCGGCGAGATCGACGACGAGCACGACAGTGACGAGCCGCCGTCGATCGTGCGGCAGGCCGACAATTCGTTCATCGCGGATGCGCGCGCGAGCCTCGATGATGTCCGCACCGTGATCGGCGAGGATTTTGTCACCGGCGAAGCGGGCGAAGATGTCGAGACGCTCGGCGGCTATCTGGTGTCGCATGTCGGCCGTCTGCCGGTGCGCGGCGAAGTGATTTCGGGGCCCGGCAATTTCGAGGTCGAGGTGCTCGATGCCGATCCAAGGCGCGTCAAGCGCCTGCGCATCGCCACGCGCAAGGAGCGCCCGGCCCCGCCCACAAGGCGTCGTCGCGACGCTTCCCCCGAGCAAGGTCAGCCTGCTCCCGAGCAGGGCCAGCCGCCCCCGGCCGGTGACAATCCGGCTCCGCCAACCGGCGATGGAGCCGGCACGCGGTGAGGGTAATCGACAAGCTTCATGCAGCCGCGCTTTCGATCCTCCTGACCTGGGGATGGAAGCGCGCAGTCATTGCGATGGCGGCCGGCGCATTGTCGGTGCTGGCGATGGCGCCATTCAACGCCTGGCCGGTGCTGTTCCTGACCTTTCCGGTCGCGGTCTGGCTGATCGACGGCGCGGCCGGCGGGCGATGGCGCGGCGTGCCGGCCGCCGCGCTATCCGGCTTCTGCTTCGGGCTCGGCTATTTCGTGCCGGGACTGTACTGGACCGGCTACGCCTTCTTTGTCGACGCGCAGACATTTGCATGGCTGACGCCGTTCGCCGTGCTGGGCCTGCCCTCTTATCTTGCGCTCTACACCGCGCTCGGCTTTGCGATGGCGCGGCTGATCTGGACAAAAGACGCCTCGCGCGTGCTGGCGCTCGCCGTCAGCCTCACGGTCAGCGAATGGCTGCGCGGGCATCTGCTCACCGGCTTTCCCTGGAATGCGTTCGGCTACGCGCTGTCGGAGCCGCTGGCGCTGGCCCAGGTCGCATCGCTGATCGGGCTGTGGGGAATGACCTTTCTGACGGTTGCAATCTTCGCGAGCCCCGCGGCGCTGATCGATGGAAAAGCATCCGGCCGCCGGCCGTGGATCTGGCCTGCGTCCGCGCTCGCGCTGCTGGTCGCGATGGGCGCGCTCGGCGCCATCAGGCTTTCGATGCAGCCGACCAAATTGGTTGCCGGCGTCAAGCTGCGCATCATGCAGCCCAATCTCCAGCAGGACGTGAAGTTCAATTACTCCGCCAAGGCGGAGGTGATGCAGAAATACCTGACCTTGTCGGATCGCTCCTCGGGGCCGAATGCCACCGGCGTGCGCGACGCCACCATCCTGATCTGGCCCGAATCCGCTTTTCCGTTCTTCCTCACCCGCGAGGCGGATGCGATGGCGCAGATCGCCGAATTGCTGCCCAAGGGCACCGTGCTGATCACGGGCTCGGTGCGGGCGCCTGACGATGCGAGGCCCGGTACCAGGGTGACGCGCGCCTATAACTCGATCTACGTGATCGACCACGACGGCAGCGTGCTGTCGGTTTATGACAAGCTGCACCTGGTCCCGTTTGGGGAATACCTGCCATTCCAAAACTGGATGGAAAAGCTGGGCTTCAGTCAACTCACCAAGGTGCAGGGCGGCTTCATCGCCGGCACGCGGCGGCATCCGCTCGCGGTTCCCAATGCGCCGCGCGCACTACCGCTGATTTGTTATGAGGTGATTTTTCCCGGAAATGTTGCAGCCCGCGACGATCGCCCGGGATGGATCATCAATCTGACCAATGACGGCTGGTTCGGAATCTCGACCGGCCCCTATCAGCACCTACAGCAGGCGCGGCTGCGCGCGATCGAAGAAGGCCTGCCTGTGGTTCGCGCCGCCAACACCGGCATCTCGGCCGTGATCGATCCGATGGGACGTATTGCCGCACAGCTCGGTCTGGGGCTCGAAGGCGTGCTGGATGCCGGCCTGCCCGCGGCGATCGCACCGACGGTTTTTGCGCGCGTCGGGAACATCCCTGCTGCAATTCTCGTCATGATTGCCCTGACTTTCGTCGTGGTGCGCCGCCTATCGCGGCAGAATTTCCAATGACGAAATTTTCTTTATTCGAGCGGGAATAATTTGGTGTCCGCAGAAGTTCCGCCTGTTGACATATCGGCGAGGCCATTCGCATTCTGCGCGCGCTGTTCGACCCCGGTCGGCTTGTTGCTCAATTGTCCTGATTCGACGACTTCCCCCTCTGAGGAAACGGCACTCGCATCCGAGGCATTGCGCTTGATCGTTTTGCCTCGTCCCCAGGCGCAAATGCCTCAAGGAGAGACGGAATGTCCACCAAAGCACCGAACCCTGTTGACAAATATGTCGGCAGCCGCGTGCGAATGCGCCGCATCATGTTGGGCATGAGTCAGGAAAAGCTCGGCGAGGCACTGGGACTTACTTTTCAGCAGGTGCAGAAATACGAGAAGGGCACCAACCGCGTGGGCGCGAGCCGCCTGCAACAGATCGCCGAGATCTTGCAGGTGCCGGTCGCCTTCCTGTTCGATGGCGGTCCGAGCGGCATCGCCACCAGCGAAAATTTTGGCGAGAGCGGTTCGCCCGCCTATATCTCCGATTTCCTCGCGACCTCGGAAGGACTGGCGCTGACCCGCGCCTTCACGCGCATCGGCGATTCAAAACTCCGCCGCAGCATCGTCGAGCTGGTCGAGCAGATCGCGGCGCGCGAAGCCGCCGAGAAGCACTAAGTCATGATGCGATTACAAGAAATCGCATCATGACCTAGTCTCCTTGTTTGAGCATGATCTCGGTTTCCACGTTGCGCTAACGCGGCCCTGCGGGTCCGGATCATGCTCGAGATCCGACAATCATTTTTCGAAACAGCGGATTGACGCGGCCAAGGCCGCGAGCGCATGACATTGCCAGTATGATTGCAAGGCAATGACCATGAGTTCGGCATCCGCCAATCCGTTCGATGCGGCAAATATCCTCGACGGCATCCGCCGATGGGTCGAGATCGAGACGCCGACCGACGTGCCGGCGCAGGTCAACAAGCTCGCCGACATTGTCGCCGATGGTTATCGCGACCTGCCGGCGACGGTGGAACGCATCGATGGGCGCGACGGCTGCGGCGACCATCTGGTGGCGCGCTCGTCATGGGGCCAGGATGCGGCAGGCATTCTGGTGCTGAGCCATCTCGACACGGTGCATCCGCTGGGGTTCATCGAACGGCTGCCCTTCAAGATCGACGGCGACCGCGCCTTCGGCCCGGGCATCTATGACATGAAGGGCGGCGCGTATCTGGCCTACCACGCATTCCGCACGATTTGCGCCAACGGCGCGCGGCCGCCGCTCGGCATCACGCAACTGTTCGTTTCCGACGAAGAGATCGGCAGCCCGACCTCGCGCGCGCTGATCGAGACTGAGGGACGCAAGGCAAAATATGTGCTGGTGACGGAGCCGGCACGCGACGGCGGCAAGATCGTCACCGGGCGCAAGGGCGTCGCGCGCTTTGAGGTGTTCATCAAGGGCGTGCCCTCACATGCCGGCACGAGGCCGCAGGACGGCCGCAGCGCGATCCGCGAACTCGGCCATGTCATCAACACGCTGGAAGCGATGAACGATTTTTCGCGCGGCATCTCGGTGAACGTTGGCGTGGTCCGCGGCGGCACCAAGCCCAACGTGATCGCGGAGGAGGCCTATGCCGAGGTCGATATGCGCGTGCCGACAATCGCGGATGCGGACGAGCTCGTTCCAAGAATACTCGGCCTGAAATCGCGCACCGAGGGCGTCAGCGTGCGCGTGGTCGGCGAGCTCAACCGGCCGCCTTATGAAAAGAGCAATGCGGGCGCAGCACTGTATGAGCACGCCAAATCGCTGGCGGCCGAGATCGGCTTCGATCTCGTCGACACCTCGACCGGCGGCGGCTCCGACGGCAATTTCACCGCGCCGCATACCGCAACGCTGGACGGACTCGGCGTCGACGGCGAAGGCGCGCATACCCATTACGAGCAATTGTACATCTCGTCGATCGAGCCGCGGGCGCGGCTGCTTCATCGGCTGTATCAGACGCTGCGATGACGCGCCCCTCCAACCCGGATCGCGAGCACGCGCATGGCCAAGGCTCGTTCTTCGGCCGGCGCAAGGGCCACAAGCTGCGCTCGCATCAGACCGATCTGATCGCGAACCTGCTGCCGCGGCTGGCGCTCGACATCGGCACCCCGGCACCGGAAAATCTCACGGAGGTTTTCGAAGCGCCGCTGGAAGGCGTGCGGCTCGAAATCGGTTTTGGCGGCGGCGAACACCTCATCGCGGAAGCGCTGGCCTTTCCGAACACCGGCTTCATCGGCTGCGAGCCCTATGTCAACGGCATGGCAAAGGTCCTCGCCCAGATCGAGGCGCACAATGTCGGCAATGTCAGACTGTTCGCGGGCGATGCCGCCGAGCTGCTGGCGTGGGCGCCGGCGCGCTCGTTGTCGCGCATCGACCTGATCCATCCCGATCCCTGGCCAAAACGGCGGCACTGGAAGCGGCGCTTTGTGCAGGATGCCACGGTGGCGGCGATGGCGCGCGTGCTGAAGGAGAGCGGCGAATTCCGCTTCGTTTGCGATATCGATGACTATGTCGCGTGGACGCTCGCCCATCTCTTGCGCTCGCGCGATTTCGCATGGCTTGCCGAACGCGCCGACGACTGGCGCCTGCCATGGCCAGGCTACACCATGACGCGCTACGGGAAGAAGGCCGCGCGCGAGGGACGCGTGGCCACGTATCTGCGGTTTCGAAGAACAGGTTAAGCAGGAAGGTCAGCGGGAAAAGATACGCGTTCCAGACGACCATCGACGCTTGTTTCCGACTGGACTTGCGCCAATCTCCCAGCCCGCGCCTCCCCAGATCGCATCGACGACACCAATCTCGCCCATGACATCCCGCACAAAAAAGATGTTCGGCGTAGCATTGATCCGCAACGCGCCATCTTCGCCATTGGCCTGCCGCCGCAACATGCACCAGACATCGATCAGGCCGGCTTCACGACCCTGGCCCAATTGGACAATGATTTCCTGATCGCTTGTCGGCTCGCTCAGGTGATGCGTTTGTAGAGATGTGCTGCCCGCGCGGTCTTCGACCTTGCCTGCGAACCGACGCACGAAGGTTGCACCAAGCCAGGAGATCTTGACTTCGGCCGTCGGCGAGACGTCTTCCTTGAAGTGTTCATGACCTACGAATTTTTCGGCAGAAGGGATTGCCGATGTTGACGGCGGATCGGAGGAGTCCACGGCTTTCCCGCGCAGGGAACACTCGATGCGCGCGATTGGAACAATCGACTGACCTTTTTTGGCATCATCCGCGGCTACGCTGAAGCCCGCCTGCACCAAGAAAAACAAAGCAAGCGAACCCTTGAGGCCTACGCGGTGCATTTTCTTGGTTTCCTTGTGTTCGCGTGCTTCACGAACGCAAGGTAAACTTCATCGAGAAGATGTAAACTAAAGACCGGGTTCCTGGTTAAGGATAAAAAGTAAGACCAACTTTGATCCAAGTTTCCGTCAAATGCGACATAACGCAACCGAGCCGAAAATCTGTTGCGGAGAAACTATCGAGTCTGCTGTCCGGCGCGCTGCAATGGTTCCGGATGTTCGAGATGGAATGAGCGTCAGTGATCCGCAATCGCGGCTATATTCGCCTCTCCGACATCTGAACTGGCGGGCTGACGCCCGGTGAGAAACCAGTCGACAGCGCCCTGCAACACCTCGCTTGCGCGCGAAGGGGATCGCTCCAACTCCAGCGAACGCGCCAGGACGGGTTGTTGGCATAGGCCGGAATGCGCCACACCCAAATGGTTTCGTAGACGCTATCTCCTAGTCCCTCGACATCGGGATGAACGGTCGGCCAAAAAGCCGAGACCGAGACAACGACAGCGAGGGCCGCGATCGACGCGGCCGAGATAATCACTTTGCGCATAACGCGCCTACCTTTCCTGCCTCTTCGCGGGCTTCGCTCACCCGCGATTCCCCGTGCTGCAAAATTGCCCCGCGTCAAACGCTGCCGGCTATAAAGCTCAGCCAATTGCGTTGGCAGGGTCTCATTTTTCCGAACGTGCAAGTTCAAGCAATGCCGTCGTCTTAGCCGCAAGGGGCGGATGCAGGCAATTCAATCCACAACCCAAAATCACCAACGGGAAGAAAGTTTGCGGCTTTCCAGGCCTGAAACAGACAAAATCCGCTGTCGCGCCAGCAAAGGATCAGCCTGGCCGGCCTTCTCAACGACGCACCCCGACGCCGCTGTGCCACCAGGCGTGCGCTCAAGACGACCGAATTGGCGCTCCGGAATGACACATCATGGTTTGGCCGCCATCCGCGCCTTCTTCGCGTCGGTGGCTTCCCACACCATGCGCTTGCCGCGCTCGCGGCCGAGCAGCTCGATCGGATCGCGGTTGTCGATGTGGCCGAATTGGCCCTTGTAAACGCTGTAGCCACAAAGCTCCTGGAGGCGGCGGGGAAAGCGGATCGCGGTCTCGCGGGGGATGCCGAGCTGCAAATTTTCCTGCTGCCGCATCCAGCCCCAGCAATAGGCGCAGGAGAACGCAAAGCGCCGGGCATCTGACATGTTGGCACCGCCGCCGTGCCACAGCGCGCTGTCGAACAGCATCACGCTGCCGGCCGGCATGGTCGCGGTGACAGCGTCATATACCCTTCCGTATTCGGGCGATGAATCGTATTTGTGGCTGCCGGGCACGATCCGTGTCGCGCCATTGTCCTCGCGGAAATCCGACAGCGCCCAGATCGCATTGAGCGTGATCGGGATGTGCGGCCGCGGCAACGGGATCAGTTGCGTATCTTCGTGGATCGGCTGCGCTTCCTGGCCGGGGCCCAGCACCAGCGAGCAGAACGACGACAACAGGCACTCCCTGTCCAGCACGCGCTCGACGATCGGCAGCACGTTCTCGTGCAGCGGCACTTCCCAGAAGACGTCGTCATAGGTGAGCAGGTTGTTGATGCGAACGGTCTTGAATCCCTCGAATGAGGTCTTGGCGTAGCCGAGATTATGGTCGCGCTCGGTGCGCAGCAGCGCTTCCTTCAAGCCTTTGACGAGTTCGGAGCTTGCGGCATGCTCGATCACGGTGAAGCCGTCGTCGCGGATTCGATTGGCGTGCGCCTGAATGTCGGCTTCGAGCATTGCGATCTCCCCGTCCTGGCGCTGTGTGGCGCCTTGGGAAGATCATAGCTGGCTCGTTTTGGTCTTGGAAAGAGCCTCAACCGTCATTGCGAGGAGCCAACGGGTCGCGCGAATGCGCGCCCGATGACAGGATCCGCGACGAAGCAATCCAGCTTTCTCGTTGCGGCAAAGCTGGATTGCTTCGCTTCGCTCGCAATGACGGCGGAAGCATCGTACGCGGAAAAAAGAAGCTACAGCGTCTGCCGCGTCTTCCAGAATTCGACCACGCGCGCGGCGGTCGAGGGCATCAGGCGGGCAAAATTGACGCGGGCGCCTTCGAGGTCGGCCGGCGACGGCACCCGGTTCGGCCCCAGCCGCAACAGGATCAGCGCGCGCACGGTCGCCCATTCGAGCCCGATGGTCTTACCGACGATGATGATCGGATCGTAGCGATCGCCGGCGACCAGGCGATCGAGCGTTCCGATCTTCACGCCGGACTTCGCCGAGAGCGCCGCGATCGACTCTTCGTACCGGTGGGCCTTGGCAAAGCCGAGCAGCGCGGCCTCGGTCAGCCCGCCGGCTTCATGCAAAGCGAGAATGGCGCGCTGGGCCGGCTCGAAATTGCGCTTGCTGTCGACCGGCGCGATCAGGCTGTCGATGTTGGTCATCGCCCGCTTGATCGCGGCCTGCCGCGCCGGCTTCACCACATCGAACAGGCGGCGGCGGATGACGTCGATCGAGCCCTCCAGCAATTCCTTCAGATGCGCTTCGGAAAGATCGTCACGCTGGCCGACCGTGATCGTCAGCACGCCGTCCTGCCCGGCCCGCTTGATCAGCGTCGAGTAGCCCGCCGGCGAAAACTGCGCGCCGGCGTTCTTCGCGGCGCTGCGCACCACGTCACGGTCGCCGCGGCCGACCATGACGTCGGTAAGCGCGGGCGACAGGACGGGGCGCTCGGTCATCGCCAGCAGATGCTCCTGGCTTTTGGCGCGCGCGATCTCGATCAGGGCCTGCTCGTCGATCACGGGCGAGCGGCGCAGCAGGGGACCGGCGATCAGAATGTCGTCCTCGCGCGCGAGCTGACCGACCAGCGTGCGCGGCGCATTCGCCAGCAGCGACAGCCGTTCGGCAAGATCGACACGCGCGGCAATTTCGGTGTGCGGCACGAGGCCGATCAACACGCCGTCGAACAGATCGACGTGCTCGTCGCGGAAACTCGGCGCGCCTTGCAGAAACAAATCCGCAATGCGACGCGCCGCTTCGGCACGGCGTTTAGGATCATCACCTCGGACGATCTCTTCGAGCCCGGGGATCAGGGATATCGCAGCCGCCATCTACTCAACTCAACACCGGCCGGCTGGCGCGGTTGCGGGCTATCTAGGCAGGGGTGTGTGAACGAAGGGTTAGGCCGCAAACACCTAAAATTGTGCCCGGAAACGTGCTTAACGAGCTCGCGGGCCTTGCCGGAGGGTACGAAAACCGCTATATCGGCAGCAACTTACAGTTCTCATACGATCGCGTATTGAGAGTGGGCCCCCCGGGACCCGCTCTTTTTTATTACCTGAACGAGGCCGGCTCCCGTAACGGAGCCGACCGGCTCGGGGATACGCAAACCCGACCGATTCCGGGCCCGGAAAGAACGTCAGACAAGCAACGTTAGACCGACCAAGTCAGGCCACTTTTGACGCTGGATATGACCGATCCAATCGCTGGTTCCGTGGACGCCGAACTGCTTGCCGAGCCGCGCCTCGTGGTCGAGCCCGGCGTCGCCGCGCGGGTGTCGGCGGTCGCAGGCCCGGTGCTGGAGGGCATGGGCTACCGGCTGGTCCGCATCAAGATTTCCGGGGAAGCGGGCTGCACCGTCCAGATCATGGCGGAGCGCCCGGATGGAACCATGCAGATCGAGGATTGCGAAGCGATCTCGCGGGCGCTGTCGCCCGTTCTCGATGTCGCCGATCCGATCGAGCGCGCCTATCGGCTGGAAATTTCCTCGCCCGGCATCGACCGCCCGCTGGTGCGCCGTTCGGACTTCGAGCGTTATGCCGGTCATCTCGTCAAGATCGAGATGGCAGTGCCGCATCAGGGCCGCAAGCGGTTTCGTGGTACGCTCGCCGGCGTCGAGAACGGTACCGTTCGCGTTCGTCGCGATGACACGCCCAAGGGCGAGGATGCCGACGTGCTGCTGGTGATGGAAGACATCGCCGATGCGCGGCTGGTGCTGACCGACGAGCTGATCGAGGAAGCGATGCGCCGCGGAAAGGCCGCCGAGCGCGAACTCAAGCAGAACCTCGGACTGGTTCCGCCTCCGCCGCCGCACGCCAGGAAGAGCGATCCGGCGAAGAGCAACAAGCCGAAGCCGAAACAGAAGAAGCCGCTACCCAAGAATACCAAGAAACACCGCCTCGCCGCGCAAGGATTGCCCGGAGGCGAATTCGATCCGACCGAAGGAGACTGAGCCATGGCCGTCAGTGCCAACAAACTCGAACTGCTACAGATCGCGGACGCCGTCGCGCGCGAAAAGTCGATCGACCGCAGTATCGTGATCGCCGCGATGGAAGACGCCATCGCCAAGGCCGCCCGCGCCCGTTACGGCAGCGAGACCGACGTTCACGCCGAGATCGACGCCAAGAAGGGCGAGCTTCGCCTGTCGCGCCACATGCTGGTGGTCGACGTCGTCGAGAATTCGTCGAACCAGATTTCGCTGGCGGACGCGCAGCGCGCCAATCCGGGCGCCAGGGTAGGCGACACCATCGCCGACACCCTGCCGCCGCTCGAATATGGCCGCATCGCCGCGCAATCGGCCAAGCAGGTGATCGTGCAGAAGGTGCGCGAGGCCGAGCGCGACCGGCAGTACCAGGAATTCAAGGACCGCATCGGCGACATCGTCAACGGCGTCGTCAAGCGCGTCGAATATGGCAGCGTGATCGTCGATCTCGGCCGTGGCGAGGCCATCGTGCGCCGCGACGAGATGCTGCCGCGCGAAGTGTTCCGCAACGGCGATCGCGTCCGCGCCTATATCTTCGACGTGCGCCGCGAAACCCGCGGTCCGCAGATTTTCCTCTCGCGCACCCATCCGCAGTTCATGGCAAAACTGTTCGCGCAGGAAGTGCCTGAAATCTATGACGGCATCGTCGAGATCAAGGCGGTGGCCCGCGATCCCGGCTCGCGCGCCAAGATCGGCGTGATCTCGCGCGACTCTTCGGTCGATCCGGTCGGCGCCTGCGTCGGCATGCGCGGCTCGCGCGTGCAGGCCGTGGTGAACGAATTGCAGGGCGAAAAGATCGACATCATTCCGTGGTCGCCCGATATCGCGACCTTCGTCGTCAACGCGCTGGCGCCGGCCGAAGTCGCCAAGGTCGTGATCGACGAAGAGCGCGAGCGCATCGAGGTCGTGGTGCCCGACACCAACAACCAGCTCTCGCTGGCGATCGGCCGCCGCGGCCAGAACGTCCGCCTCGCCTCGCAGCTCACCGGCTGGGACATCGACATCCTCACCGAGCAGGAGGAATCGGAGCGCCGTCAGGCCGACTTCGAGAACTCGACCCGGGTGTTCATGGAAGCGCTCAATGTCGACGAGGTCGTCGGTCAGCTCCTGGCGTCGGAAGGTTTTACCTCGGTGGAGGAACTGGCGCTGGTCGATGTGCGGGAACTCGCGGGAATCGAAGGCTTCGACGAGGAGACCGCCAATGAGTTGCAGAGCCGCGCCAGGGAATATCTGGAGCGGATCGAAGGTGAACTCGAGGAGCGCCGCAAGGAACTCGGCGTCGAGGACGCCATGAAGGAAGTTCCCGGCATCACCTCGAAGATGCTGGTCAAGCTGGGCGAGAACGACGTCAAGACGGTCGAGGACCTCGCCGGCTGCGCCACCGACGATCTGGTCGGCTGGACCGAGCGCAAGGAAGGCAGCGAGCCGGTCAAGCATGCCGGTTTCCTCGACGGCATCGATGTCTCGCGCGACGACGCCGAAACCCTGATCATGCAGGCACGCGTCAAGGCGGGCTGGATAACCGAGGCCGATCTCGCCAAGCAGCAGACCGCGGAAGCCGAGGCTTCCGAAGAACAGACGGCATAACGCGTGTCCGCGAGAGTGGGCACCGGTTATGTGTGAAGACATGCATAAGATGAAGTAACGGAGATGCCGCGCGCATGCTCGCATCGGTCGATACCGATCTCGACAACGGACCGCGGACCGACAGGTCCGCGACGATGCGGATGTGCGCGGTCAGCCGAGAGGTCCGGCCGATCGACGAGCTGATCCGGTTCGTCGTCTCGCCCGACGGCGCCGTGGTGGCGGACCTCAAGCGCAAGCTTCCCGGCCGGGGCATGTGGGTTTCAGCCTCGCGGGCGGCGGTTGCGGAAGCGGTCCGGCGTAACCAGTTTAGCCGCGGGTTCAAACGCGATATCCGCGCCTCGAAGACCCTGTCCGAAGACACCGAAAGCCTGCTGGCTCGCAGCGTGATCGAGGCCCTGGCCATGGCGGCCAAGGCGGGGCAGGCGGTTGCCGGTTTCGGCAAGGTCGAGGATGCCCTCCGGGCCGGGCAGGTCGCGGCCCTGTTGCATGCCAGCGATGGGGCTGCCGACGGAATCCGCAAATTGGACGCTATCGCAAGGCAACCCGCCGGAAATATTGGTGAATCGGCTGAAATCCCGACCTTCACCATTTTAACTTCGGCGCAATTGGATTTGGCACTTGGGCGCTCAAATGTGATACATGCTGCGCTGCTCGCAGGCCCGGCGAGCAAGACCTTCCTGTCGCGTAGCCAGATCCTGGTCCGATACCGGATGGCGGACGACGACAAGACGGCCGGGGGCGGGGCGGCAAAGAATTCTGAAGCGTGATCCGGAAAAAGCGGGGACCGGTTTTCCGTACGGATCATGCTCAAACGCAGATAGGGCGAGGTGACGAAGGAACGTCATCGCGCCCACCGACGAAACTTCAATAACGCTGTGTGCTCGCGCACGACGTAACGAGATTGGGACTAGTGAATGGTTGATACCAAAACGCCTGGCGACAAGACTTTGAGTGTGCCGAGCAAGACCTTGACGCTGAAGCCGCGCGTCGAGACGGGCACCGTGCGCCAGAGTTTTAGCCACGGCCGCAGCAAGCAGGTCGTGGTCGAAAAGCGCGGCAAGCGCCGCATCGGCGGCGACGGACCGGGCATGGCCGAACCGCAGGCACCGGAACCGGTGGTGGCGAAGGCTGCGCCCACGAGGGCACCGGCCGGCCGTCAGCCGTCAGGCCCGCCGGCGGCGCCCCGCAGCAATTCCGGCGTGGTGCTGCGCACGCTGACCGAGGACGAGCGTTCCGCCCGCGCCAGCGCGCTGGCCGACGCAAAGGTCCGTGACGAGGAAGAGCGCCGGGCTGCCGAAGAGGAAGCCAAGCGCCGCGCCAGCCGCGAAGGCATCGAGCGGGCCGAGCGCGAAGCCGCCGAAGCCCGCCGGCAGGCCGAGGAAGAACGCCATCGCCACGAAGAGGAAGCCAAGCGCAAGGCCGAGACCGAGGCCAAGCGGCGCTTTGGCGAAACCGAGGCTCCGAAGCCCGCGCCGGCAACGGCAAAACCCGCGACCACAACCACGACCGCACGCACGCCGGCCGCCGTCAAGGCTCCCGGCATCGCGGTTGAAGCCGAAGAGGACGAAGGTCCGCGCCAGATCCGCCGCGGCCCCGGCGGCGCCATGCGTCCCGTGGCGGCCCCCAAGACCACGCACAAGCCAGGCCCGCAGAAGCAGCGCGGCCGCCTCACCGTCACGACAGCGCTCAATGCCGACGACGTGCGCGAACGCTCGATCGCCTCGTTCCGCCGCCGCACCCAGCGCCTGAAGGGCCATGCCGCGAACGAGCAAAAGGAAAAGCTCATCCGCGAGGTGATCATTCCTGAAGCCATCACGATTCAGGAACTCGCCAACCGCATGACCGAACGCGCGGTCGACGTGATCCGCCTGCTGATGAAGCAGGGCGCGATGCACAAGATCACCGACGTGATCGACGCCGATACCGCGCAACTGATCGCCGAGGAAATGGGCCACACCGTCAAGCGCGTCGCCGCGTCGGACGTGGAAGAAGGCCTGTTCGACATCGTCGACGATTCCACCGATACCGAGCCGCGTTCGCCGGTCGTGACCGTGATGGGCCACGTCGACCACGGCAAGACCTCGCTGCTCGACGCGCTGCGCCACGCCAACGTGGTGTCGGGCGAAGCCGGCGGCATCACCCAGCATATCGGCGCCTATCAGGTGACCTCGCCGGAGAGCGGCAAGAAGATCACCTTCATCGACACGCCCGGCCACGCCGCGTTCACCGCGATGCGCGCCCGCGGCGCCAAGGTGACCGATATCGTCATTCTGGTGGTCGCGGCCGACGACGGCGTCATGCCGCAGACGGTCGAAGCCATCAATCACGCCAAGGCGGCGAAGGTCCCGATGATCATCGCCATCAACAAGATCGACAAGCCGGATGCCAAGCCGGAGCGCGTGCGCACCGAGCTGCTTCAGCACGAGGTGCAGGTCGAGTCGCTCGGCGGCGACGTCGTCGACGTCGAGGTTTCCGCCAAGAACAAGACCAATCTCGACAAGCTGCTGGAGATGATCGCGCTCCAGGCCGACATCCTGGAACTGAAGACCAATTCGGAACGTCCGGCCGAAGGCACCGTGATCGAAGCCAAGCTCGATCGCGGCCGCGGTCCGGTCGCAACCGTGCTGGTGCAGCGCGGCACGCTGCGCGTCGGCGACATCATCGTGGCCGGCGCCGAAATGGGCCGCGTCCGCGCGCTGATCAACGATCAGGGCGAAACGATCGAAGAGGCCGGCCCTTCGGTGCCGGTCGAGGTGCTCGGCTTCAACGGCCCGCCGGAAGCCGGCGACCGCCTTGCGGTGGTGGAGAACGAAGCCCGCGCCCGCCAGGTCACCAGCTACCGCGCGCACCAGAAGCGCGAGAACGCGGCGGCCAGCGTGTCCGGCATGCGCGGCTCGCTCGAGCAGATGATGTCGCAGCTCAAGACAGCGGGCCGCAAGGAATTCCCGTTGATCGTGAAGGCCGACGTGCAGGGCTCGCTGGAAGCGATCCTGGGATCGCTGGAAAAGCTCGGTACCGACGAGGTCGCCGCGCGCATCCTGCATGCCGGCGTCGGCGGCATCTCGGAATCCGACGTCACGCTGGCGGAAGGTTTCAATGCCGCGATCATCGGCTTCTCCGTGCGCGCCAACAAGGAAGCGGCGGCAGCGGCCAAGCGCAACGGCATCGAGATCCGCTACTACAACATCATCTACGATCTCGTGGACGACATCAAAAAGGCGATGTCCGGCCTGCTCGCGCCGACGCTGCGCGAAACCATGCTCGGCAACGCCCAGATCCTGGAGATCTTCAACATCTCCAAGGTCGGCAAGGTCGCGGGCTGCCGCGTCACCGACGGCACCGTCGAGCGCGGCGCCAATGTCCGCCTGATCCGCGACAACGTCGTCGTGCACGAGGGCAAGCTCTCGACGCTGAAACGCTTCAAGGACGAAGTGAAGGAAGTGCAGTCCGGCCAGGAATGCGGCATGGCGTTCGAGAACTACCACGACATGCGGGTCGGCGACGTCATCGAGTGTTACCGCGTGGAGACGATCCAGCGCAGCCTGTAAGTCTGAACCTTACGGCTTCGTCGCAGACGATATTAAGTTAGTTGGCGTCATGCCCGGGCTTGTCCCGGGCATCCACGCCTTAAGAATTCAGCCGCAACAAAGACGTGGATGGCCGGGACAAGCCCGGCCATGACGGAATGTTTTTCGAGAGATAATAATGCCCCGTCACCACCAGAAAAAAGGCTCCGCACCCGGCGGCTCGCAGCGGCAATTGCGCGTCGGCGAGACCGTGCGCCATGCAGTTGCCGATATTCTGGCGCAAGGCAGTGTCCATGATGCGGACCTCGAGGGTCACATCATCACCGTGCCGGAGGTACGGATGTCCCCCGACCTGAGGCTTGCGACCATTTATGTCATGCCGCTCGGCGGCCGCGACACGGAGATCGTGCTCGCGGCACTCGAGCGCAACAAGAAGTTCCTGCGCGGCGAGATCGCGCATCGCGTTAACCTGAAATTTGCTCCTGACATCCGCTTTCGCGTCGACGAACGATTCGATGAAGCGGAACGTATCGAGAAATTACTGCGAACACCTGCGGTGCAGAGAGACCTCGCACCCGATTCGGACGATGAGTGATGATCACCACAACGACGAACCGCGTCGACGAGCCGCAAAATGCGCCCTCGCACGACGCGGACAAAAATATTTTTTCCGACACGCGCAGCGACGAGCGTCGCACCAATAATGATCCTCGCAACGATCCGAGCGCGAACAAACAGCGCCAGAACAACCAGCCGCGCCGCGACCGGCGAGACGTTCATGGCTGGGTAATTCTCGACAAGCCGATCGGCATGACCTCGACCCATGCGGTCGCGGTGGTGAAGCGCCTGTTCAACGCCAAGCGCGCCGGACACGCCGGCACACTCGACCCGCTCGCTTCCGGCGGCCTGCCGATCGCGCTCGGGGAAGCCACCAAGACCGTCCCCTTCGTGATGGACGGCCGCAAGCGCTACCGCTTCACCGTGTGCTGGGGCGAGGAGCGCGACACCGACGACACCGAAGGCCGGGTGGTCCGCACCAGCGATGCGCGGCCGACAGCGGAGGCGATTTCGGCCCTATTGCCGCAGTTCACCGGACTGATCGCGCAGATCCCGCCGCAATATTCGGCGATCAAGGTACAGGGCGAGCGCGCCTATGACCTGGCGCGCGACGGCGAGACCGTCGAGCTACAGCCCCGCCCGGTCGAGATTCACCATTTATCCCTTGTAGAACAATTAGATAACGACCGGTCGGTGTTCGAGGCCGAGTGCGGCAAGGGCACCTATGTGCGAGCGCTGGCCCGCGATATCGGCCGGATTCTCGGCTGTTTCGGCCATATCTGCGCCCTGCGGAGAACCCTGGTCGGGCCGTTTACCGAATCGGACATGATTCCGCTGGCAGAATTGGAGGCTTTGTGTAATAGAGCCGCGTCTGGCGAGGGTAGCCTCGCCGACGCGCTTTTGCCCGTTGAGACCGCGCTGGACGACATCCCGGCACTGGCCGTCACACGGGCTGATGCGGCAAGGCTCCATCGGGGCCAGGCCGTTTTGTTGCGCGGACGGGATGCGCCCAATAGTAGCGGCACAGTCTATGTCACGGTGGCAGGCCGGCTTTTGGCGCTTGCCGAGATTGGCAATGGCGAACTCATCCCCAAGCGCGTGTTCAACCTGACCGGGCTGGTCGCCAGCTCCGGTCGCAACAATGAAAGTATCTGACGATGTCGATTACCGCCGAACGCAAAGCGGAAGTCATCAAGACGAATGCCACCAAAGCCGGCGACACCGGCTCGCCCGAGGTTCAGGTCGCGATCCTGTCGGAACGCATCAATAACCTGACCAACCACTTCAAGAGCCACGTGAAGGACAACCATTCGCGCCGCGGCCTGTTGAAGCTGGTGTCGACGCGCCGCTCCCTTCTCGACTACATCAAGAAGAAGGACGAGGCGCGCTACAAGGCATTGCTCGAAAAGCATAACATTCGTCGTTGATTACAGGTTCGCGCGCGCAACAGTTTTGCGCGCGTATTCGCATGATCTTTCCGCAAGAAGCGGACTTTCGATTTCCGAAAGACGGTCATGCGCAAGAACGTCCAGCAGCAATCCGGCGGCTGGACGGGGCAAGATGCCCAGGACTACCGAAAGGATGGACGCCATCCGAAATTCAAGGACCATGGCAGGATCGCCGGCCGCTGATCTCACATTGCGATCAGCGTCTCGCCATCTTGCGCATGGTCTTTGCGTTTCTGGGGGTCCGTCTTTCGTGAAACCATGAAAGAAGACCGAAATGTTCAACAAGCATACCGTCGAGATCGACTGGGGCGGACGTCCCCTCAAGCTTGAAACCGGCAAGATCGCTCGTCAGGCCGACGGCGCCGTTGTGGCGACCTATGGCGAGACCGTCGTGCTCGCCACCGTCGTGGCCGCCAAGGCGCCGCGCGAAGGCGTCGACTTCCTGCCGCTCACCGTCGACTACCAGGAAAAGACCTACGCCGCGGGCCGCATTCCCGGCGGCTATTTCAAGCGCGAGGGACGGCCGACCGAAAAGGAGACGCTGGTCTCCCGCCTGATCGACCGCCCGATCCGTCCGCTGTTCGTCGACGGCTGGCGCAACGAGACCCAGGTGATCGCCACCGTGCTGTCGCACGACATGGAAAACGATCCCGACATCGTGGCGCTGGTGGCCTCCTCCGCCGCGCTGACGCTGTCCGGTGCGCCCTTCAAGGGCCCGATCGGCGCGGCCCGCGTCGGCTTCGCCAATGACGAGTTCATCCTCAACCCGACGCTCGACGAGATGGCAGAGACCCAGCTCGATCTCGTCGTCGCCGGCACCGCCGATGCGGTGCTGATGGTCGAATCGGAAGCCAAGGAGCTGAACGAAGAGATCATGCTCGGCGCGGTCATGTTCGGTCACCGTCACTTCCAGCCCGTGATCAACGCGATCATCGAACTCGCCGAGAAGGCGGCCAAGGAGCCGCGCGAGGTTACCGCGATCGACAATTCCGAAATCGAAAAGGAAATGCTCGGTCTGATCGAGCAGGATTTGCGCGCAGCCTATGCGATCCCTGTGAAGCAGGAGCGCTATGCCGCCGTCGGCGCGGTCAAGGAAAAGGCGCTGGCGCACTTCTTCCCGGAAGGCCAGGAGCCGAAATACGACAAGCTCCGCGTCGCCGGCGTGTTCAAGGAGCTGGAAGCCAAGATCGTTCGCTGGAACATTCTGGACACCGGCAAGCGCATCGACGGCCGCGACGTCAAGACCGTGCGCAACATCCTGGCCGAAGTCGGCATCCTGCCCCGCGCCCACGGCTCGGCGCTGTTCACCCGCGGCGAGACCCAGGCGATGGTGGTGACCACGCTCGGCACCGGCGAGGACGAGCAGTACATCGACGCGCTGTCGGGAACGTATAAAGAGACGTTCCTGCTGCACTACAACTTCCCGCCCTACTCGGTCGGCGAAACCGGCCGCCTCGGCGGCACCAAGCGGCGAGAGACCGGCCATGGCAAGCTCGCCTGGCGCGCGATCCACCCTGTGCTGCCGCCGCACCATGAATTCCCCTATACGGTGCGTGTGGTCTCTGAAATCACCGAGTCCAACGGTTCTTCCTCGATGGCCTCGGTCTGCGGCGCCTCGCTGGCGCTGATGGATGCCGGCGTGCCGTTGAAGCGGCCGACCGCCGGTATCGCGATGGGCCTGATCCTCGAAGACAAGCGCTTTGCAGTGCTGTCCGACATCCTCGGCGACGAGGACCATCTCGGCGACATGGACTTCAAGGTCGCCGGCACCGATCAGGGCATCACTTCGCTCCAGATGGACATCAAGATCGAGGGCATCACCGAAGAGATCATGCGGGTGGCGCTCGGCCAGGCCAAGGAAGGCCGCATCCATATCCTCGGTGAAATGGCCAAGGCGCTCACCGCCGCGCGTGCCGAGCTCGGCGAATACGCGCCGCGCATCGAGACCTTCAAGATTGCCACCGACAAGATCCGCGAAGTGATCGGCACCGGCGGCAAGGTGATCCGCGAGATCGTGGAAAAGACCGGCGCCAAGATCAACATCGAGGACGACGGCACCGTGAAGGTCGCCTCCAATGACGGCGAGGCCATGAAGGCCGCCATCAAGTGGATCAAGTCGATCGCTTCCGATCCGGAGATCGGCCAGATCTACGAGGGAACCGTCGTGAAGGTGATGGAGTTCGGCGCCTTCGTGAACTTCTTCGGCGCCAAGGACGGCCTCGTCCACATCAGCCAGCTCGCGGCCAACCGCGTGCAGAAGACCTCCGACGTCGTCAAGGAAGGCGACAAGGTCAAGGTCAAGCTGCTCGGCTTCGACGACCGCGGCAAGACGCGGCTGTCGATGAAGGCGGTCGACCAGACCACCGGCGAGGACCTCGAGGCCAAGCAGAAGACCGAGGCGCCGGCCCCGCGCGAAGCGGCCGGCGAGTAAGGATCGCTAACGCATGATCCCGGAAAGCCTGCCCCGCACTTGATGCGGGTACCGGTTTTCCGAAAGGGATCATGCCTCTCAAAAGAGTGATGCAACGGGGGGCGGCTTTTCAGCCGCCCTTTTTGTTTGTGTGACAGAGGCTGTGCGCCCTAACGCCGCAGCGCGGGAAGCGCAAAAATTTGAAACCCGAACCGGCGCTGCTCCGCATTTCACTCTGGGGCAGGCCGGGCTAGGTTTACGTCGCCGGCCCGCGCAGGGTTGTCGCTCATCAGGAGGTTTTTCATGCCATCTCTATCGCGCCGTCATCTGTTCAGCGCTGCGGCCGGCGCCGCTGCGTTTGCGGCCGTGCCGCGGATCGCTTTCGCCCAGGCTGCGGCACCTGCGGCCGCGCCTGCCGCAACCGGCCCGTTCACGCTGCCGCCGCTCAGCTATCCCTTCAATGCGCTGGAGCCGCATATCGACGCCCGGACCATGGAAATCCACCATGACCGGCACCACGCGGCCTATGTCGCCAATATGAACAATGTCGCCAAGAGCAATCCGCAGCTTGGCACGGCTCAGATCACCGACGTGCTCGGCAATCTCAATGCGCTCAACGACGACATCAAGTTCACGGTGCGCAACAATCTCGGCGGCCACGCTAACCACACCATGTTCTGGGAGATCATGGGGCCGGGCGGCGGCGGCAAGCCGGAAGGCGATCTCCTCGCCGCGATCGACAAGGACCTCGGCGGCATGGAGAAATTCCAGAACGACTTTAACGCCGCCGGCGGACGCCAGTTCGGCTCGGGCTGGGTGTTCGTCACCGTCGCCAAGGACGGCAAGCTCGCGATCGAGACGCGCCCCAATCAGGACAGCCCGATCATGGACGGCAAGCGCGCGCTGATGGGCAACGACGTCTGGGAGCACGCCTATTACCTCCACTACCAGAACCGCCGCCCTGACTATCTCAAGGCCTGGTGGAACACGGTGAACTGGAAGAAGGTCGCGGACCGCTACGCCGCGGCGCGCACCGGCACGCTCGGCGTTTAGCTGGAGCGCGATGGGATTGGACTGAATTGATTGGCCGCGGGCTCGTTCAACCTCTCCCGCTTGCGGGAGGGGTCGGCGCGAAGCGCCGGGTGGGGGCTCTCTCCCCACGGGCACCGTTGCTGCGGAAGCACCCCCACCCCGCCCTCCCCCGCAAGCGCAGGGCTATCGCATATGAGCGAGGACTCGATGAGGCGACTTCGTTGTGGCCATCCTTCGAGACGCCCGCCTTTGGCGGGCTCCTCAGGATGAGGTCTTGTTTCGTGGCAAAATCCTAGAACCCTCATGGTGAGGAGCGCCGCCTGCGGCGCGTCTCGAACCATGAAGGCCGGGCTCGCTCACACGCTCAATGGGCCATATGCGATAGCCCTGCCGC
>NZ_JAFCLN010000003.1:277500-595047 GCF_018129385.1 Bradyrhizobium lablabi | reverse complement strand
AAAGGCGGGCGTCTCGAAGGATGGCCACAACGAAGTCGCCTCATCGAGTCCTCGCTCATATGCGATAGCCCTGCCGCGTGCGGGGAGAGGTGGAGCGTGAGGCAATCCCGCAGGCCCCCATTGCGGTTTCCGCACGTGGAATCGACACCTGCCGTGCTAGACACCCCGCGGCGCGGCACCGAAGACTGCGCGCGCGGGAGCAGAAATGTCCGACATCGGCGTTGCCGAAATACCCGTCGACGAGGAAGAACGCCCGCTGCCGCCACCGCCGCCGCCGGTGCAGAACGCGCTGCTGGACGGGCCGATCCTGCCGACGCTGCTCTGGCTTGCCTGGCCGAATGTGATCGCGCTCACCGCCGGCACCTGCGTCGTCATCGCGGAGACTTCCTATATCGGCCGGCTCGGCGTGGAAGCCCTCGCCGCGATGGCGCTGGTGTTTCCTACCGTGATCCTCACCATGACGATGTCCGGCGGCGCCATGGGCGGGGCTGTCGCGTCTTCGATTGCGCGCGCGCTCGGGGCCGGCGACAGGGATCGCGCCGCGATGCTGGCCTCGCACGCGTTGCTGGTCGGCATCGGTTTCGGTCTCGTCTTTATGCTGGGCATGCTGATCTTCGGCCCAAGATTGCTCGAACTGCTCGGCGGCCGCGGCAATGTGCTGGCGCTGGCGATCTCGTATACGCAAATCTTCTTTGGCGGCGCCGTCATTCCCTGGCTGATGAACACGATGTCCGGCATTTTGCGCGGCACCGGCAACATGAAGCTGCCGTCCTCGCTGATGCTGTCCTCCGCGATCTGCCAGATCATCCTGGGCGGCACGCTCGCTCTCGGGCTCGGGCCGATTCCCTCGTTCGGCATGCGCGGCGTCGCGGCGGGATCGCTGATCGCCTACACCATCAGCATCTCCATCATGGTCTGGTATTTTTTCTTCTCCGGCCGTGCGCGCGTGGTGCCGAAGATCAGAGGCCTGAAAATTCAATGGGCGATGTTCATCGACATTTTGAAGGTCGGCGCGATCGCCTGCTTCTCGCCGCTGCAATCGGTGCTGACCATCAGCATCTTCACCCACATGCTGGCCGGCTTCGGCACCGCGATCCTCGCCGGCTACGGCATTGGCGCGCGGCTCGAATTCATGCTGACGTCGATCGCCTTTGCGGTCGGCATCGCCTCGGTGCCGATGATCGGCATGGCCGTCGGCGCCGGGAAAATCGCGCGGGCGCGGCGGATCGCCTGGATCGCCGGTCTTGTCGGATTCGCATCGGTCGGCATATTCGCAACCGCCTTTGCGGTCTTTCCGGATGTCTGGATCGCCATTTTCACCGATGACGCGAGCGTGCGCGCGACCAGCCGGCAGTATTTGTCGACGGCCGCGCCGATGTACGCCTTCCTGGGCCTTGCGACCGCGATGTATTTTTCCTCGCAGGGCGCGGCCAAGGTGCTCGGCCCCGTGCTGGCGCAGACCGCGCGGCTGGTCTTCATCGTCGCCGGCGGTTTTTGGCTACTGGCGCACGATGCGACCGCGCAGGACTTTTTCGTGCTGACGGCGAGCTCGATGGCGCTGCTGGGCCTGCTGTCCTGCGCCAGCGTGATCCTGACGCGCTGGGGTCCGAAGCGAGGTAACGTGAAAGTCCGGCCGGCGTTGTTGTAGGACCGTCATTGCGAGGAGCGAAGCGACGAAGCAATCCATCTATCCCCGTGGGGAAAGCTGGATTGCTTCGCGGAGCCTGTCATCGGGCGCGCATTCGCGCGACCCGTTGGCTCGCATTGATGGGAGAACTACCGCCGCTTGTGCCGTCGCCCAACTCGGCCGCCGCCCATGTTCACCATCCGCATCAGTTGCGGGATCATGGCCATCATCTCGCCGCCGCCCATGCCCCCCATCATGCCCATGATGTCGCCGCCGCCGAAACCGCCCATGCCGCCGGGGATCATGCCGCCATAGCCGCCGGGAATCATTCCGCCCATGCCGCCCATTCCGCCACTCATGGCGCCGATGTCGACCGGCATTCCGCCGCCGCCAAAGCCACCCATGCCGCCACCCATCATGCCGCCGAAACCGCCGCCACCGCCTTCCATCATGCGGCTCATCATCGGCCCCATGGTCTGCATCATCATGGCGAAGCGGCGCTTGCCCATCTTCGCCTTCATCATCTCCAGCATCGGCGCCATCTGGGTCATCATGTCTTCGCCGCCGCCTCCGCCGCCAAAACCGGCGAACTGGGCTTTTGCGGGCATCGAGCTCAGCGTAAACAGCAACAGCAGCGTGGCGGCCTGGCACACCACCTTGTCGGCACCGGTCATGGCAAAACTCCCCGTGCGCCGCGCCGCGGAAGGCGGCGCAGTCGGGACGCACCGGGCAAGGCTTAAGGAAGGCACGGCCGGCCTTCTGTGAGAAAAATCACACTCGAGCATGATCCGGAAAGTGGATACCGGTTTTCCGAAGGAGATCATGCTTGCAAAAAATAGAGCTTTTATGCAGCGCCGCGGCCGAGCGCCTTCTGCATGGCAGCGGCGCCCAGATCCATCTGCGCATTCATATAGGGCGCCACCTCATTCGGCAGCACGTCGACGATCCACACCAGGCGGCTGCGTCCGTCGGCCTCGGCAAACACCTGCACTGATGCGCTGTGCTGCGTCAGCCGCTCGCTCTTGACGGCGTAGACCAGCCGTTGCCGCGTGTCGTCGCAATCCACCAGCACCTCGCGCGCCACCGTGCCGTTGGAAAAGGTGACGATACGGGCATCGCCGTCGAGTTTTGTGTCGGTTACGAAGCCGGGCACCAGCCGTGTATGCAGCGCGCCGAAATCGCGCAGCGCGTCCCAGACCGCGGAGGGCGGCGCGTCGATGATGATGTCCTTGTGGATGGAAGCCATGAGAAGCTCTTTCTGTAGGAGTGACGTTGCCAGCCCCGTCATTGCGAGCCAACGGGTCGCGCGAATGCGCGCCCGATGACAGGTTCCGCGAAGCAATCCAGCTTTGCCACACGAAGAAAGCTGGATTGCTTCGTCGCAAGTGCTCCTCACAATGACGGAGGTGAGAGCGGAGCAAATCAGGTGCAAACCGCCTCGACATTGTTGCCGTCAGGGTCGATCAGGAACGCCGCATAATACGTCGGACTGTAATCGGCGCGTGGTCCGGCGCCGCCATTGTCGCGGCCGCCGGCCTTCAATCCTTCGGCATGGAATTTCTTCACCGCGTCATGATTCCTGCCGCGGAAGGCGACATGGGCGCCGGCCGCCTTCCCGCCCTTGTGCAGGTGCAGCCAGAGCGCCGGTGCGCCTTTCGGCCCGAAACCCGCGCCGGAATCATCGCGCGAGCACAGCTCGAAGCCGAGCGGGGCGAGGGCCGCCGTATAGAAACGAATGCTGGCGTCGAGATTGCCGACGCGAAGTCCGATGTGATCGTACATGAAGCTCTCCAGTTGCAAGCGCGCGACAATTGCGCGGGGTACTGGAGCGACCTTAGTCAGTTCAGCGCGAGCCGTTCTTGGAAAATCTTGCGCATCCCTTTTGACGCCTGCCGGAACTTCAGCGGCGAGGTGCCGGCGGCGCGATGGAACGTGCGCACGAAATTGGAGAGGTCGGCAAAGCCGACGTCATAGGCGATATCGGTGATCGGGCTGTCGTCGTCGGCCAGCCGCCGCGCCGCGTGGCGCAGCCGCGAGCGCACCAGATATTGATGCGGGGTGACGCCGAGCACATCGGAGAACAGCCGCAGGAAATGATACGCGCTGATGCCGGCTTGCTTGGCGGCATCGTCCAGCGCAATGTCGCGATGCGAATTGGCATCGACCCACAGCGCGGTCTCCACCGCCCGGCGGCGGTCGCGCAGGCCCGCGGTCGGCGCCTTGGTCTTGCGCCCGGACACCGCTTCGACAAAGCGGCCGGCAAAGGCGTGGGCGACCTCGTCGAGGCCGATATCGCTGTTGCCATCTGCCGCCGTCTGCGCGAGCTCGGCCAGCACCATCAATTCCGGCAGCGGCGGCACCGCGCCGACCCGCCAGATCGCGCTGGCGTCCCCGATGGTCTCGACCAGCTCGGGTCCAATGAAAAACGACAGGCATTCGTCGCCGCAGACATGGTCGTGCGTGCAGACATATTCGTCGCCGGGATAGCCGACCAGGATCGAGCCCGCGACCAGCTCATGGAAGCGGCCGCGGCAACGGCAGCCAAAACTGCCCTTGCGCACATAGGAGATCGAATGGGCGGGAAACGCTTCCGCAAACGGCTTTGAGCCCGGTCCCGCGGTGCAGCGGAATTCGGTCACGGCAATATGGTCGCGCTCGAGCAGCGTCCTGCGGTGCATACCGCGAATTTAATTATGCGGCCGTGGCGGTGCAACGGGCGGCAACAGCACCTCGAACAGGGTCTTGCTCATGGTGGGATGCGCGCCCTCGATCGTGAGCAGCCGGCGCTTGGAGATCACCCCGCCATAGGGCGAGATCTTGTCGGCGTAATTGCCGGCTTCCAGCACGCGGTGGCAGGGCACGATGATCATGAAGGGATTGCGGCCGATCGCCTGCGCCACCGAATGGACCGCGCCCGGCACGCGCACGCCGCTTGCGACTTCGTCATAGGTGCGCGTCTCGCCGCGCGGAATGGTGCGGGTGAACTGGTAGACGCGCTGGTTGAAGTTCGGAATGCCGGAGACGTCGAGCGCCACGTCGGAAAAGTCCGCGTCGCCGCCGCGCAGCAGCGCTGCGATGCCTTCGATGGCGATTTCGGTGTTCAGCGGCGGCCGCTGCTCGCGCGCCTCGGGATAGAGCCGGTACAGCCGGCGGCGGGTATCGATCTCGCGCGCCTCGGGAAGCTGCACGCCGACAATGCCGGATACGCCCCATGCGATGCCGCATCGGCCGATTGCGGTGTCAAAAACCGTGTACCCATACCCCGACATGACGCCACCCAACCCCGGCGGAGATCATAACACTGTCATAAACCGGCGCATCCGGAATCTTCATATTCGGTTAAGGATGCCGGCTGGGTGTGGCGGCGCCGGCACGGCGCGGGCGGAGAAGAGTAGGGTGGGTTAGCCGGAGGCATAACCCACCTTTCTTGCCGCCGCGGCGGGTTACGCCTGCGGCTAACCCGCCCTACGAATCCGCCAAACAAAAAGCCCGCATCGCTGCGGGCTTCCTGTCGTCGTTACCAGCGATAGCCGCCGGTGCCGAAGCTGAACGAGATGCCGGGGCCGCCGCCGTAGTAGCCGTAGGGCCGCCCGTAATAGCCGTAGCTGTTGTAGTAGCGCGGCGCGTAGGGCCGGTAATAGCCGTGCCGGTGGAAGTGGTGATGGCGATGCATGCCGTGGTGGTGTCGCCAGTGATGATGCCGTCGCTGCGCGCTGATATCGGTCGACCGGCTCGCTTCGGTTGTCGGCTTTGCGCTCGTCGATTTCGCCGCATCTGCGCCTGCCGCATTCGCGGCCGAACCGCCCATCAAGGCAGCGGCGCCAATGGCCAACGCGATCATCGTCTTCTTCATGGTGTGCACTCCAATTCAGTTGTGCCGCGACAACGGATAGAGGCCAGCGCACGTTCCGCCCGCCAACATTAAATGACCGATAAGTCCTTGAACGTACGTTCAGATTCGAACTCGCGATGCGACGATGTGCCGCCCGGCCATTGGTCGCATCGCGCGCAACGCTTTGCGCGAGCATGATCCGGACCCGAAGGGCCGCGTTAGCGCAAAGTGGGCACCGGTTTTCCCTCGCGACAAACGCGAAGCGTTTGCGCGGAGATCATGCTCAAACAAAAGGACAGCGCTTAAGCCGCCAGCATCGACTCCACCTTCTCCAGCCGCGCCACCGGATCGAGCGTTGCCAGCAGCATCTGCCGGTCTGCCAGCGAGACCGCGATGTGCGGCCCGATGACATCGGCCAACAGACCGGGATCGCGCAATTGGTGCAGCGAAGGCCAGGTCCATGGCGACTTGATGCCGCGCGCCTCGATATAAACCTTGAACCGCTCGAGCGCGCGGCGGATCAGCTCGGGTGCATCCGCGACTTGCGCCTCAGTGATGTCGCCGATGTCGGCCTGGTAGGCGTCGCCCTCGCTGAGGAAGCGGTGGATCGTGACGCGCCGCTCCGCTTCCGCCAGCACCTTCGACGTGCCGTCGGGCAGCGGAAGCAGATGCAGCAGCCGCGCCATCACGCCGACTTCGTAAAAATCCTCGGTCGTCGGCTCGTCGATCGCAGCATCCCGCTGGATCGCAACGACGACTTCACGCCCCTGCTCGAAGGCATGTTCGAGCGCGCGCATGGTCCTCGGCCGGCCCGCGAACAGCGGATAGACGCCGGTCGGGAAGGGCACGAAATCGCGCAGCGGAATGGCCGGGTAGCGCCCCGGCACGACAGGTGCGGCGGCCGGCAGCGCCGCGCCTTCGCGCCGACCGGCCTGGATCAGCGCGGACAGCGTATTCCAGTCAGCCGCGCCGAGCATTTTTGAAACCAGCTCCAGGCTCTCGCTGTGGCTGATGGTCAGGGACTTCTGGACGAGAGAGTGGCGCAGCGTCTGCGCCATAGCCTTGGCATCGCGAAAATCGCGCATGGGTAGCGTCCTTTGCTTGGGAGCGAACCAGATGCGTCAGGTGGTTGCGTTGCTGACCCGGTCGCTCGGGCAAAGGAAAGCCAAAAGGCTCGATACGTTCACCGTACCCGAAGGCGCAACCGGCCGGCCGTATCAACCGTGATGTGATGTTAACCCAGCCCGGACGGCTGTCAATTGCGAAGCCGCTGGGCGGATCGCGCCGTCTCGTATGAGTTTGAACGATCTGCCTCGTGTTAACGACCAAGAGCCGGCTTTGGCAGTCACATCGAGAGTTTGGCTGGCGGCATTTTAGGTGGGTTGGAGCGCCATCTGAAAAGCCAATCGGGCAGAGATCATGTTCGACGTTCTGATGAATCTCCTGGTTGTTCTGTCATTCGGCTTTCCCGCCGTGCCATGGCTGTTTGGTGCGCGATGGGGGTCGAGAGGAGTTTGGCTCGGCGCAGGATGTGCCGTCGTCGTCCTGCTGTGTTTTTTTCCGGTATTGTTCTGGGTTGCATGCGGTGCCTGTGGGCAGGGCGCGATAGCCATCTTTGTGCTGGGGCCGATCTGGATTGCTTCGGCATTGCTGACGGTCACGTCGGCGGCGTTCGCCTACTACAAATTCGCGCGCTGATTTCCGCAAAATCGCGAACGCGCTGGGGCGCCTTCGCCTCGTTTAACCATCCGTTAACCATAACCATTCATGATATGTTCGTGTGTTGAGTGTTCGCGACGGGCTTGAACGACATGGCGCAGCGTACGTCCAGAGCGTCAGTTGGAGGGGATGAGGCCGTCCTGCGCTTTCCCTCATCGCTGGCACCGGACAAGGGAGCGACGGCTCTCGATCTGGTCTATCAAGCGGCCGATGTCTTCCGCGGCATGGAGAAGCACGCCCGCGAGACGGAAGCCCGTGCCCAGTCGCTCTGCACGAACGCCCTGGAAAGATTGCGGCTTGCCGAGATGCGGGCGGAAGCCGCCGAGCGGGCACAGCAGGAACTTATCGTTACCACCGAGCGCAGGCTACAGGATGCGTGCCGGGCGCTGGAACAGGCCCAGTCCTGTATTGAAGCTCAGAAGCACAAGTTGACGGCGATAGAGCTTCGCGCCGAAGCCGCTGAAGCCGAAGCGCGGCAGGCCGAGGAAGCGCTCGCGCTCATTGAAACGGCCATTCGCAAGCGCCTGCTTTGTGCAAATCCGTCGGTCGAATCCGCTTCAGCTCACCCGGCCTGGCCATAGCAGGCGCCACGAGCGAATGCACTCCTGCTGTCGTGGGCTGGCACAGGGCCATCGCATATGGCCCATGAGCGTGTGAGCGAGCCCGGCCTTCATGGCTCGAGACGCGCCGCAAGCGGCGCTCCTCACCATGAGGGTCCTAGGATTTTACTGCGAAACAAGACCTCATCCTGAGGAGCCCGCCAAAGGCGGGCGTCTCGAAGGATGGCCACAACGAAGTCGCCTCATCGAGTCCTCGCTCATATGCGAGAGCCCTGTGCGCTGGCGGGCGGCCGGGACCGAATGACCGACAGGAGCGCGCCAATTAAGGAAGGCCGAGCCGAACGGTAACCATTTATTAACCATGTTGGGTTATCCGGATGGTTGGGCAGTCGGGGCGCGTGTGCTGGCTTTGCGGGCCAGCCGGTAAGTGTAGGCGTGGACCCATGGCCCTTGACCCCGAAGAGTTCGTCACCCTCAAAAATCACGGCTCGATGAAACTGCGCGCGGCAGTTTCGCGCGCGATGACGTTGCTGCCCAAGGAACGCAAGCGGACCACCATCGTCCGCAAGGGCAAACCGGCGATCCTGAATTTCGATCAGATCAGGAAGCTTGCGGCGCAGTGGGACAAACGGCTCGTGCCGACGGACTGATCAGAGCATGATCCGGAAAAAGCCTGCCCCGCACTTGATGCGGGGTGGATACCGGTTTTCCGAAAAGCCTGCCGTCGGGCTCGACCCGAGGGATCATGCTCAAACAAAAAGATAGAGGGGATGACTATTCGAAGAAAAGTCATCCAGCTCTGGTTTCGCTGCTGGCCACAGCATACCCCGATATCTGCACCACACTTATTCCAGCGATCCCACGATATCACCGTCTTGCTTTCCCGTTTAGCTGGTGTAGGATGGTACGTGCTGAGCTCAAGTTGTTTCAACTGAGGGGCGAGCTCGTGTTCTCACTTATCAAGGACCTGGGCGTCCGTGTCGCCGCGAAGCAAGAGGCGGTGCCGTTCCTGATCGCGTTCGCGATTGCGGAGTTTTTCTTCAAGTTCAAAAGCTTCACGCTCGAATGTCTCGCATTCCTGGCGGTCTGGTGTGTCTTGAGCTTTCTCCAGTCTCTCGTCTTTCCG
Source organism: Bradyrhizobium lablabi (assembly GCF_018129385.1). Taxonomy (GTDB): domain Bacteria; phylum Pseudomonadota; class Alphaproteobacteria; order Rhizobiales; family Xanthobacteraceae; genus Bradyrhizobium; species Bradyrhizobium lablabi_C. The sequence continues at coordinate 586,183 of NZ_JAFCLN010000003.1, read as the reverse complement.
CACAAGGTTCGGTCTAACACCTGATCCGCAACGACCGGTGTTCTACATGCAGGGAAGCTCTTTCATCGCTCGGTTTCTCCTTTCGCTATACGGGCGCCTCGTGCGGTCACGAGGGGTCCAGCCGGTAGACCCGTGAAGCTGCTGCGATTCCTGCTTGAGCTCTTTCTCAAGCTCCTGAAGGGGATCGCCTACGACTGGGTAGTCGCGCTCATCGACATCGTCCGGCTCATCCTCGAGTTCTTGAGGAAGCTCTTCCGGCCCAAACCTCCTCACTCCGAAACGAACACGACGAACACGGGGTGCGCCTCGGTGGACCACCCGTCGTTCCACCGGCCCGACCCGGTAATCTACTCTCAGAAGTACCTTCTCAGTCTTGGGCTTGCGGTGACGTGGGACAACCCGGACATCGCCCTTTTCAAGAACGGCGTCCAGGTCTCCGAGGGCGAGCTGCTCCCCAATACCGAGTACGAGATCCGGGCGACCATCCGGAACAACTCCTACGACGCGCCGATCGTCGGCTTGAACGTCGACTTTTCGTTCCTGACTTTCGGTGTGACCACCGTCGCGACCGCCATCGGTTCGAGGGTCGTGAACCTGGGTGTGAAGGGGGGCACTCAGCATCCGGCCGTCGCCCGCATACTTTGGACGACCCCTCCCACCGGCCACTACTGCATCGTCGTGGCGTTCCAGTGGGTGGACGACGCAAATCCGAACAACAACGTCGGGCAGAACAATGTAAACGTGGTCGCCGCCACTTCGCCGGCCACGTTCACGTTCCAGCTCCGCAACCAGGACGAGAAGCAGCGCTCCTATCGGATGGAAGCGGACACCTACACCTTGCCGGAGCTGGCCGATTGCGGCGCGCGCCCGACCAGGCGCCAGGATAACGTGCAGAAGTGGAAGGAGGTGCAAGCCCTCCACAACCGAGCCAACCATCCCGTGCCCCCGGATTGGACCGTCGCGTTCACCCCGCCCGCCGTCACGTTGCACCCTGGCGACGAAGTGGACGTTACCGTCGCCATCACGCCGCCGGCGGGGTTCACCGGCCAGAAGGCTTTCAACCTCCACGCGGTCATGGACAACGGCGTCTACGCCGGTGGTGTGACCGTTTACGTGACCAAGGCATAACCATGGCCTTCAAGAAATACACCACCTGCATCGAGCCCGAGCACTACGTTCTCGACTTCGGCACCCACCTGCTCGGCTACGCGCAACTGGTCTTGTTCGCCCTGTCGGTCGGCTTCGCTGCGTTCGCCATCATCACGATCGCCGGAGGTCCGGTTGCCATTATCGCGGTCCTGGCGTTCCTGACGGTCTGGATTTCCGTGTTGCTGTGGTATCTGCACGGTCGACTGATCTGCCTGGGGCCGGACGACAGAAACTGCGCCATCATCGGGGCGGTCAAGAGCCATGGCCAATCCGATCCTTCCTGGGGCGAGAAGTACGGCGACGACGACTACACGATGAACCTTTGGCTGGCGCCCGGGCCGCTCACGGACTCGGAGCCGGAGGAGGAGTATTGGAAGGCACCCCAGGGCCACCTCGTCGCTGAAAACCCTGAGATACTGAACATCAACAAGCACTATCCGGATCGCAAGTACGTCAAGTTCCTGCACTGCGAGTTCGAGGGGAGCGGCATCCACGACCGGCTCAATGCGCTCTACGGAATCGTCGCGACGTTGTTGGCAGCGCTCCTCATCCCGGGCTTCTGGATCGTCTCCATCATCCTGGGGCTGCTTCTGATCTTCGGGAAAGGGATCTTCGGGTCGAAGGGCCAGCCCGGCTCGGGGACGCCTCTCGACGTGGGAGTGAACCCCGGGTCGCTCGACGGAGGCGCCATCGTCGTGGTCGCCGGCAGCTGGATTTATGACTCGGGCCATGAGGGTTGGAATGAGATCCACCCTGTCATGGCTTGCCAGGTCATCGGCCACTTGCCCGCGGACGGCTGGAAAGGCTTCGTCTACACCGACGAAGACACTCAGCTACAGTTCACGCTCGACACCGTGGACAATGTGGTGCGCTTCCGCGAGTTCTGGTGCGGAATGCTGAAGGGCGCGCAGGACGCCGAAGACGGCGGTAACCGGGACGACCCGGCGAACGACTGGGTCATCCACCCGTTGGTCGATGGCTGCAAACCGCCGCCCATCATTCTGTGACGCGCCCGAGGTGCGCTTGCACGAGTGACGGAACCTGCGGAGATGATTGCCTGCCATGCACTCGATCAATGGTCGGCGCGACCGGGCCGCTCGCCGGCGGCACAAGCCTTTTACCTCCCCGGCCGCTTGTCGAGCACGATCTCATAGGGCGGCGATTGGTGCGACGGTGCGTCCTTCGGAAGCGTCTCCCGGGTCTCTGCCCAGTAAATCAGCTCGGCCTTGTCTTTCCTGACGCGCCACATGGCGAAGACGTTCTTGATCTCGGGCCGATCGACCGGCACGATCCGCGTAGCGACCATGAACTCGCCCGGCGGCTGGATTGCGGTGCCGGTGAGATCGAGGTAGGCGAGCCCGCTGGCAAGGCTGGTGTTTGCGCGCGACGACCAGCCGATGTCGAGCTCCTCGTCGAAAGCATCGGTCATCAGCATCGTCCCGTCGGCGCGCGGATAAGGCAGCACGAGCCGCCTTGCATGACGGCCGCGCGCGTCGTCGGCGAGATAGTAGACCATGCTCTGGAAGTGATCGGGATCATCGTCCGGCTTGCGAACATGACCGGTGTCATCGCGATGCGGCAGGCGGTTGATGTCAGGCGCATTCTCCGGGCATCCAACCCGGAACATGCGCCGTTTCCCCACATGCCATGGCTCGGGATCACGCAAGGTGCGCTGGTGCGGCCCAATGCAGCTATGCAATCTGGCAATCGCGGGCGGCAGCTCGTGGCGATAGGTGTAGACCGGCCCGCCGGCGAACGCCTGCAACGAGAAAGCCGTGAGCCCGGTCAGGATGAGCGCGGTACGCAGCATGATCACGTCCAACTCCTGTGTAGTGCCGTGAGAGTGCTGCAAGGTTCAGCCACTGTTGCCGGCCGCGCAGTCGGGGGAATGAACCCTCGGGCAAAGGGAGGCCAAAAGGCGCGATACGTTCACCGTGCCCGGAAGGCGCAACCGGCCGGCTGTATCAACCGTGATGGCATTTTAACCCGCCCCGGACGGCTTTCGTTTGCGATCCCGCTTGGCGGATCGCACCGTCTCGGCTAATCAGGAGAGGCGAACGCGGGCGTAGTTCAATGGTAGAACGGCAGCTTCCCAAGCTGCATACGAGGGTTCGATTCCCTTCGCCCGCTCCAATACGCCTTCTGAATCAAGGCGCGTCTCCGGCGCTCATTGATTTGACCGGCGCAATTGATTTGATACGGTAAATGGCGTTGTTTCCGTTCAATTGCCGTGGGCAACAGGAGCCACATCATGGCGGCAAGCTACAGCTATTCCGTCATTCTTGAGCCGCAGGAAGGCGGTGGTTTTACCGTGCTTGTCCCGGCCTTGCCCGAGGTCGTGACCGAGGGCGACACCGAACAGGAAGCGCTCGCCAACGCCGAGGAGGCCATCCGCGCAATCCTCGAATATCGGCGCGAACAAGGAATGGCGCCTCCGTCCGACGCTCAACCCGAAATTCGCCACGTCACGGTAGCCGCCTGACATGGTCGGTGGACGGCTGCCTGCCGTCAGCGGTAAGCGCGTTATCCAGGCACTCACGAGAACGGGTTTTGTCGTCAATCGGATTGTCGGCAGTCATCACGTTCTTGTCTATCCCGGAGACCCGACGCGAACAGTGACTGTTCCTGTTCATGCCGGGCGAGACTTGAAACCCGGCACGCTGCGCTCGATCATTCGACAGACCGGCCTGACCGTGGAGGAGTTCACAGAACTTCTGTAGAATCGCGGGAGGTTCGTTGAAGGCATAGCCCGCCGACAAATGAGATGATGGCGGATGATGCCTTCGGCTCGAATTCGCCCTGCGGGCTTAGTTCGTCCGCTGCGGGAATAGCCCGAACCGTCCGGTAGACGGATCACCTGTGAAGGTTTCGACGCGCGCAACCGAACTAAGATTTGTGGGCAGATCGACATTTTCGACGACGATGATCTGGCCGACTTTGGCTACTTCGGCCAAATGTTCGAAAAAGAAGTCCTTCAGTGATGTGTTTCGGAGTGCTTGCTCATCGGCGCTTAATGCACCGTCCTTTTTGTTCTTTAGCGGATCGCGATAGGTGAGCAGCGGCGTGTCCAAGATAATGAAGCCAGGATGGGGAAGATTGCGCTCTCGGCAAAACATAAGCAATGCAACCTTGAATGCGGAATGCGTGACTGCGCGTACACCTTTGCCGTTGTCGCGTCGAAGCTTGCCATCGATACGTAAATCGTAGGCGCCCTCATCGAACGAGACGCGACGCTGGCCAGGAAACTGCCATTCCGTAAGCACCTTGCTAACGGTTTGCGCAAAATCGTCCATCACGGTCCCGGGCGCGCCCAGTATTGGCTTGTCGGCTTTCGTTAAGGGCTTTGCTTTGGCAAGCGCCTCTTTCCTTTCGGTTAGTGATGCCCGTTGCTGCAGAAGATCGAGGCCGCGCTTTACGCGATCACGCACCTCTAGAACTTCGTCGAGCCGCTTCTTGCTTGCCGAGGCGCTTGGAGCCATCCGCGATAAGTCAGTCTCAATTAGCTGCAATTCGTCTTCGAGCTCCTTGAGAGACCTCCCTAGCTGCAAGCCTTCGTTGTTCATGTTTTGAATGGTGAACTGCAGCTCGGATCGCTGTTTTTTGATCTTGGAGATTTCTGCGTTTGCACCTGCGCGCGCCCGCTTAATGTCGTCCATTCCATGCGAATGGGCTTGATCGTCAGGTGACGCGCCACATAAGGGACACGGCTGATCCCCGGACAGGGACAACAGGAAGCCAGCCTCTTCAATGGATTCTAGTCGCTTAATGTCGGACGCGTAAACATCCTCAAGCTGCTCAAAGCGCCCGAAATTCAGCTGGATCTCACCTTGCCGCTGCGTCGCCTGGAAGATTTCGCGCGCCAATCTATTCTTCACTTGAAGTTTTTCACGAATGGATTCTTGCGCCGCTTGAGCTTCGTTCTGTGCCTCTGCCCAGGATTGCTCCAGCTTCGCACTTTGCTCTTCCAATCCTTCCGCGTCGGGAAAGTCGGCTTCCAACTCGTCATTCACCGATTTCAGCAACTCATCGATCACTTCGATCTTGGCTGTTGTCGAGGTCCTGAACGTCTTCCTGTCGGTCACAGTTACGACCGCGCTGTCATCCTGACCGGTTAGCATCAGCTTCAAAACACTGTGCTCTTCGGTGATGCCAATCACTTGACCGGATTCAACGGGCGAAGTCTCGCTTTGGATCGCGGTCTCGTCGATAAGGCAATATCGGACGAGATCGCGAAAGCTGAGCGATCGCTTCTTGCCATACGAATCTTGTGCGATAGACCTTGCAGACAAGCCCAGTTCGTTCAGCAGAAACTGGGACATGTTGTCGGGTTTGGCAGCGTTATGCTTTCCCGAGAGCTTTCGACGATCCTTCCGCTTGGGATCGGCTTCAAACACGCTGCCGGGTAGCAGCTCAAAGGCACCTCCGGCTAATGCGCGCATAAATGTCACGTCGCCGGATTTCGGGAGTGTGAGGTTAAGCCATGCTTGGTTGTACCCATCGCGTTCGGCGATATCCGGCAATGCGCTTCCACCGCCGAGCATAAAATCGACCGTTTTGACGGTGAACGATTTGCCTGTGTTCGATGCGCCCCAAAGCACGTTTAGCTCGGGGCCGAATGACACGCCAGCGGGTTGCTGTCCTTCGCCCGTAAAAGTGAGACCCGAGAGAGTTATGCGTGGTGCTTGTGTCATGTGGTGCTCGGGGTGCCCGCTTCTCCTTGGAATTCTACTGCCCAGCGGCCAATTCGGGCGGAGATCAATCCAGCAAGATCTGAGTCAGAGGTGCGCCCCACGAACGATGCGAGCCAGGCGGCGCATTCCTTCAACTCAATCGAATACTCCGTGCGTAGCGCCTCCACAAACGCGGATGCATCTTCGCTCGCACGATAGGTAATTCCGCTCTTGTCGACGTTTGCCTCGATCATGTGCAGACGCCGCATAAGCTTTATTCCGTCCTCCACAAGCCTGCGGCGAACAAGCAACTCTCCTGTCCGCTGCGGAATGTCCGGGTGCAGGCTGTGCGGCCCACCGATGTCACGCGTGTGAACAACGAGATGATCGAACCACGTCAAATGTGCGAGATCGAAGGCGCGAGGATGCAGCGCGTCGAGAACCACGACAGCGCGCACGCCAGTTTCTAAGGTGCTGTTGAAAAGAGGAACCGATTCGGATGGCTCGGCAATAGCTACTTCTTTCGCCATTTAAGTTTCCCTTCGTTGGCGAAATGGTGACAGATGCCTTGTTTTACTGGAACGCGTGCGTGTCTCGATAACACCCCAGAAGGCTGAATGTTCGCGGCTTGGGACATCACCGCATTTGCTCGCGCAAGTGAGTCATCGTGCTTTGCGGTGTGTGTATCGGTGACACCATGATAGATGTCATCGCGAAGTAAATCGATTTCCTCGCTCATCGTGTTGTCGCGATAAAAACGCGTGAAAGCGTCGGCATCGAAGAACCGCTCGCGTTGCATCGAAAGATGCGGGCCGTGATCGTCGTGATCTTTCACCTCGCGGTGATCCGCGTAGGCGCACGAGTCCCGTTCCCCGTATGCGTCCAATAGTTGGCGAACGTAAGGCATTTCGCGGTCTTCAAGATCGATCGGGACAACTCCCTTCGGAGCGGGTTCGGGATTCTCCTTGAACCGTTTCGCCATAATAATTTTGCCAGCGGGATCGCCCAGCATATCGTCGACCGAAATGACAGAGACGCAGGAGAAGTCCCACGCTTCGATGAACGTCTTCAGCGAAGGCGTGAGAACGACAACTGCTGTCTTCGTGATGGTTTTTGCGCAGTAGTTATCCCACGTGTCGATAAGCACCTTTTTGAGTTGGCTAGGCTTCGAAATATATTCACGCAGGGGGCGCACGACACCCTTTGGCGCGACGAAAAAGTATTTCGTGGGAGCGGTAAATTTGCCTTCGTGCGCGAAGTAAAGAATTTTTCCCAGTTCGCCGAGTCCTGACCCAAGGGGAACCGCTTTGCCGTATTGCTTGCACTGGTAGTTGTGCCAGTCGCCCTCATGCTTTGCCTTGGTAAGGTACCCAACGACATCGCGTCCCATGTCGCCGGGGCCGGAAAAGCGCTCGACACCAAAGTAACCCTTTTTGAGGAGAGCCCACTCGCGGGCGAACTTTTCAAGCTCGTCGCTGGGCATCACCAGGATGTGACGTTCTGGATGTATTAGAGTCATGCGGCGGTGTTTGGCGGGCTCGGCGAGCTTGATTCGCTGGAGTATAGGCATGTAACGAGGCGCTGTGCCAAGGCCCAGAACATGTGATTGCTCGCCTTTCCAAGTTGGTATTCGAGCAGTTGCGGGTTTTAGCCAATGCGTTTCCGTCTCGCTATTTTATTGCGATGCAATAGTGCTCAGTCATCGAAAATTCCATTTCGTTCGTACTCTTTCTCAGCGGGATGATTTAGGGTTTCGGCATCATCCGCCAGAGCGCAAGTATTGACTCGGATACGCGCTTCGTTCGTCAGGTGCAGTTGACTGCCATGCTCACCGCTGACACCTCCGGAAGCAGCCTCCTCAAGATCGCCATCGGCGGCCTCGTCTCCGGCATCCTCACGCCGCTGACGCCGCTCCTGGTCGACAAGCTTACCGGCGCGCCGGGGATGTTTCGGCTGGCGCTGGTCGCGGCGCCCTTCGCGGTGCTGGTGTTTTTCGTGGTCCGCCGGTGCAGCGCCAATCCGGTCTGGGCGGCGCTGGTGGCGGCGGTCGTCACCATGATTGCGTTTGTTGCCGCGGTGAACGCGGCCGTGTTCATCGACGGGCAGGCCAAAGGCGCGGTTTCGGTGATGCGCAACATCCTCGCCGGGCTTTCCGGCGGGCTGGTCGGGTCAGCGGTGATGGCGCTGGGGATCGCGTTCCTGCCGGCGGGGCCGCGCAAGGCGGCGGCTTGGTGGCCGATGCTGATGACGGGGGCTGTGTTCGGGCCGCTGCTGGCGCTCGACAGCGCGCTCGGGCTCGATCAGACCTCGGTGCTCTATCCGGTCTGGCAGGCCGCGGTGGCGCTGCGCTTGTCTTTGATATTGCAGACGAAATCGGCTTGAGCGCTAAATTCGGCCGATCGAGGCCGCGCCGCCGGTCCTACTGTCCATGGGGTTGTTTTCGACTTTTTGAGTCAGGCCGCCCCCGCGATGCGGCAAACGTCCCAAGACACCGGCAGATCGATCAGCCCGCGAAAGGCCCAGCCGCCGATGCGCGGCGGCGCGGCCAGCCGCAGGTTTTGCAGCCGCGCAAAGATCGTGGGCAGCGCGACGTCGGCGACCATCGCGCGCGAGGCCCAGGCGCCGGCGCAGAAGTGCGGACCGGCGCCGAAGGCGATGCTCTTGCTGGTATCGCGCCGCACGTCAAAGGCTTCCGCATTGGCAAAGTGCTTCTCGTCGCGGTTGGCGGAGCCGAACATCAGGAACACGCGCTCTTCCGGCTCGAACTCGACATCGCGGATCTTCCAGGGCCTTGCGATCCGCCGCGGCGACATGCCGATCGGCGAGATCCAGCGGGCGTATTCCTCGAACGCCTGCATCCACGAGATGGCGCCGCTCCGCGCCAGTTCGAGCTGGTCGGGATGCGTCAGCAGCGCCCACACCGTGCCGGCGATCGCATCGCGCGGCTCGTTCTGGCCGCCGGATATCGACAGCTTGATATTGGCGCGCACGCTCTCCATCGGCATGCCAGATTGCAGCATCACCCCGAGCAGGCTGAGGTCGGGCTTCTTCGACAGCACCGGCAGCATGTCGTCGATCGCCGCATCAATGCCTGAGGTCGCGGCGTTGCAGCGCGCTTCCACCGCGGGGTCGCCGGCATAATTGGCGATGCCGTCGATCATGCCTTGCGACCAGGCGTTCATGTCCTGGAAGCGCATGTTGGTGAGCCCGGTGATCGACTTCAGGCATTCGGCCGAGAACGGCAGCGCAAAGGCCTGCACGAAATCGATTGATGGCACCGGCTCGAGTTGGTCCATGATGCGGTCGGCATGCGCCTGAAACTGCGCGGTCCAGTGCGTCTTCACCGTCTTCGGCGAGATCGCCGGAAAGATCGCCTTGCGCTCGTCCATGTGCGCTTCGCCGTCCTTGCGCATCATGTTGTGGCCCATCAGCCTGTTCATCAGCCCCTGCGGCTGGTGCGACGAGAACACGTCGACCTGCTTCTCCGAGACGAAGATGTCATCGCGGCTGCACAGCAGCGTTGAGCCGAGCTGCGGCACGGAGACGATCGGCGCTTCCTTGCGGAAGCGGGCCAGCATGGGGTAGGGGTCCTGCCAGAATGCGGCGGGATCGATGTCGATGCGGGGCGCGGTGCTCACGGGCGAATCCTCGGGGCTCTCCAGCGAACATAGCCGGGCGGCCAGCGCCGGTCTGTCCCCACCGCTGGGGACAGCGCCCGTTCAATTCAGGCTGCGCGAGGCCATCAGGCGCAGCACGATGCCAAAGAGCTCGTTCTGCGAGGAGATGCCGAGCCTTTCATAGGCACGCTTGCGGTAGGTCAGCGCCGAATGCAGGCTGATGCCGAGCTCGGCCGCGATCGCCTCGGAGGAAAGGCCGGAGAGGATGCGCAGGCACACCTCCTTCTCGCGTCCGGTCAGCAGCGCCAGCGGCTGGCCGGTCGCAAACAGCGTCTTGAGCCGGCCCATCGGATCGCCGTCCGCCGTGGCATCGAGCTGGAAATGCCGCGCCACCGCGGCGCTCACCGCCGGCGCCACCGCGGAAAGGCGGCGAATTTGCTCGGGCGTGAAGCGGCCCTGCGCGGTGATCCGGTAGAAATTCACATAGAAGCAGGTGTCGTCGACCCAGATTGCGGTGGCGAACTTGTCGACGATGTCGGAGTCGTCGAAAAAGATCTTTCGGTAACTGTCGCTGTAGGCGCGGCGCGCAAATGTCGGCAGCAGCACGGGCGCCGCCTCGCCATGCCCGGCAAAAATCGCGTCGCGGTTCGGGTCGGATTGATGAAAGTGCCCGGCATAGGCGATGCCGAGATCGCGCCCGGTCGGAATGTTGCCGGCATCGAGCAGGCAGGCCGAACGCTCGCCCTCGAAAGAAAACACCATGCAATGGCCGACATCGGCCACGCGCCGCAACGCCGAGATCAGCGCCTGCGGGAACGTCGTCCGTCCGATCGCCAGCACGGCCGGCGTGATGTCGTTGATGGCAAAATTGTTGAAGGCTGCGCTTGCCTTCATGGTGTCCTCCCGGTCTTCTTTTCGGAAGAGACTACCAGCCACGGCGCTGCCGTGGAAGCGCCGCGGCACCCACGGAGGGCGCCACGGCGTCCAAAAATTACTTCGCCGCGACCACCATGATCTCGACGTTGTATTGCGGCGCCGCCAGCTTGGCTTCGACCGTGGCGCGGGCCGGCGTATTGCCCGCCGACACCCAGCCATCCCACACCGCGTTCATCTCCTGGAACGTCTTCATGTCGGTGATATAGATGTTGGCCGAAAGCAGTTTTGACTTGTCGCTGCCGGCCTTTGCCAGATGGCCGTCGATGATCGACAGGATCTCTTTGGTCTGGTCGGTCACGCTGCCGCCGGCCGACTTGTTGGCGACGACGCCCGCGAGATAGACGGTGTTGCCGTGAACGACGACCTGGCTCATGCGCGGGCCGGTCTCAAAACGCTGGATGCTCATACAGTTCTCCCGGTGAAAAGCCGGGCATCCATAGCGCGGCGGCACGTGCTCCGCTACTGCCGTTTTCCGGGGCGGGCCATGCCGGGTTAAGGTGCGACAACAAGTACAGCCTTCATGTTGGGATGGAAGCGGCAGTAATATTCGATCGTGCCCGGCTTCTTCAGCACCGAGGTTACGGTCTTTTTCGCCGGCATCATCACGTCGAAATCGCCATTGCGCGCGGTTGCCGTGTGAACGAACACGTCCTTGTTGACCCATTCGATGGTGTCGCCGACCTTTGCCGAAATTTCGGCCGGCGAGACCACAAGGTTCTCCATCACGACCTGAATCGTCGCCGCATGCGCCGGGACGGCCATCGCGCCAACAAGGAGCAGGGCCGCGGCTACGAGGTGCCGTCTCGACAGCATGGGCTTCTCCGTCACTTCAGGTTGGCTGCGACGTGTTCGGCATGCTGCTGATGGCCCTGAAAGATTTTCAGCCCCGTCTGCAGCAGGCCCTTCAGCTCGGCGTTGGTGGCGGACGGAATCAGTTGCGTCTCCAGCGCGCTGTTGACCGCCTTGTGGTAGGCAACCTCGTTGGCGACATAGGCCTTGTCGTAGGCGGGGCCGCTCAGCTTGGCGAGTTCGGCCAGCTTGTCGCTGGCCTGCTTCGACAGCGTCTTGCTGGTGTCGTTGTCCTGCGGCGTTACGTTGAGCTTCTTCACGAGATCGAGCGCCTGCTTGTTCACGGCCTCATGGTCGCGCACCATGTCCTGCGCAAATGCTTTTACGTCCTTGTTGCTGGCTTTCGAGATCGCCTGCTTCGCCGCGGTGATGTCGATCACGCCGGCGGTGTAGGCGATATGTGCGATCTGCGGATCGGTCGGTTTTGCCGCTTGCGCCATCGCAGCGCCCGACATCAGGCTCAATGCGGCAATCGCCGCGCTCAAACGAACGAACATCATCTGACCCTCCTGTGACGCCGGCCGCATCGCCGCGCCGGCGGGGTTATTGGTGCACAGGAGTTGGATGGCGCCGGTGCGCGGAGGTTCCCGGAAAATTTACGTGCTGTAGCCGAGCCGTTTCAGCACCGCCTCGGTCAGCCGCTCGCAGCGCCGGCCGGCAAATGGAAACGCTTCCATCACCACCGGCCCGATCTTCTTCTCGACATTGTCGCGCAACAGGTTGCGCGCGCGGTGCAGCCGCGTCTTCACGGTCTCGGGCTTTAGTCCGAGCAGCTCGGCGGTCTCCTCGACATTCATCCCTTCCATCACGCGGGTGATGAAGACGAGGCGGAACGGCTCCGGCAATTCATCGATGGCGTGCTCGACGACATGCTGGATTTCACGCTGCGCCATGGATTTTTCCGGATCGTCTGGGGAGGCGAGAGGGAAGGGAATGATCTGCGCTTCCGGCACGCTCTTCTCCAGCGTGGACCATTCCACGGAAGGCCGCTGCCGGCGAAGGCGGCCGAGCGCCTCGTTCATCGCGATCCGCGACAGCCAGGTGGAGAGGCTGGAATTGCCGCGGAACTGTTCGAGATGGGTGAAGGCGCGTACATAAGTGTCCTGCACCACGTCCTCGGCCTCGGCATCGTTACGCAAAATGCCGCGGGCGAGACGAAAGAGCCTGCGGTTGTTCGCCTGCATGACGGCGCGCACGGCGGCCTCGTCGCGGGCGAGGGAACGGCGGACCAGTTCGGCATCGTCGGTGCCGGCAGCCGTAATCTCCGGAGCTTGGGCCTGGCGCATGGCATTCCCGTTAACACAGTGGGGCCTGGCTTTGGATGCGGCTGTCGCGCCAAGGTTCCCGAAAAAAAAGAAAAAATCAGCCCGGCCACTGATCGGCCCGCACCGTGGGGCGATCATGGGCATGCGCTTCCAGCGCGTCGAGGAAGCAACGGACCTTTGCCGGGACGAATTGCCGCGCCGGCAGCAGGGCATGGACGTTGAGCGGCTCGCAAACATGGTCCGGCAACAGGTGCCGCAGCAGCCCCGCTTCAACCGCGGCCCGGGTGAAGCTGGCGGTGACCCGCAGCACGCCGTGCCCGGCAAGCGCGGCGTGCAGCCTGATGTGGGCGTTTGAGCTGATCAACCTGGCCTGTTCCACCGCCAGATGTTCGAGCGTTCCCTGCGGCGTGGTGATGGCCCAGGGCGCGTCGTTGGGCCCGGTCAGCAGCGGAAGCTTTGCAAGGTCCTCCCACGAGCGGGGTTCGCCAAAACGCTCCAGCAGCGCCGGTGCGGCGAACAATCCCCGCTCGATCGAAAATACCCGCCGGATGATCGTGCTTGCCGCGGGCAGCGGCGCCTCGATCATCGCGAACACGATGTCATAGTTCTCGGCGACCGGATTGACGATCTCGTGCTCGACATCGATCCGGATCGCAAGCTCGGGATACCGGCCCATCAATTCGCTGGCGACCGGCCCGACATAATGCGCGCCGAATTCATAGGGCGACTTGATGCGCAAGGTGCCGGCCACCGCGCTGCTCATGGCAAGCGCCTCGCTGTGCGTATCATGCAGCGCAGCGAACAGCGGTTTTACGCGCCGGTAGATGGTCTCGCCGGCATCGGTGAGCCGCAAATGACGCGTCGTGCGCTCGATCAGGCGCAGGCCGAGATTGGCCTCCAGTCGTTGCACCGCAGCACTAAGGCTCGATTTGGGATGCCCCAGCACGCGCGCGGCGGCGGAAAAGCCGCCGTGCTCAACGACTTCGCAGAATAATTCCCAATCGCGCCACTCCATGCGCCGGATTGTCCACCCCGCGGTACAGTGTGTCCAGCACAAACCGGCTTTCCGCAAATTCCCGATCGCCTAGCCTGCGTCAAACGCCTTCAGGAGGGAGAACGCATGGCGGACGACAATGGAATTTTCCTGCGCAACACCTGGTATGTCGCGGCCTGGAATCACGAACTGATCGACGACAAGAAGCTCGCCCGCACCATTCTGGAAAAGCCGATCGTGCTGTATCGCGGATCGAGCGGCAAAGTCGTGGCGCTCGACGACCGCTGCTGTCATCGCGCCGCGCCCTTGTCGATGGGCCGGATCGAGGGCGACGACATCAGGTGCATGTATCACGGCATGAAGTTCGCAGCCGACGGCAAGTGCATCCAGATTCCCGGCCAGGACATCATCCCGGCAAAGCTCGGCGTGCGCAGCTATCCCGTGGTCGAGAAGTACAATTTGATCTTCATCTGGACTGGCGATCCCGAGAAGGCCGATCCGAAGCTGATCCTCGACTATCCGCCGCTCGCCGATCCCAACTGGCGCGGTCTTCCCGGCTATATGCACTACAAGGCCAACTGGCTCTTGATCGTCGACAACCTCAGCGACTTCGCCCATCTCGCCTTCGTGCACACCAACACGCTCGGCGGCTCCGAGGAATATGCCTACAAGACAAAGCCGGTCGCGATCGAGAAGCTGGATGACGGTTTTCGCGTCGAGCGCTGGCACATGGACGCCGATCCGCCGCCCTACCACAAGAAGGTGATTGCGAACAAAACCGACAAGATCGACCGCCGCAACATCGGCCGCATGATCATCCCTGGCATTTTTACGCTCGATACGACCTTCGCTCCCGCGGGTCGGGGCGTCGAGAAGGGCGTGCAAGTCCCCGGAACGCGGCAATACCGCAACGCGCAGTTCATGACGCCCGAGACGCGTTCGACCACGCACTTCTTCTGGAACTACCTGCATGACTTCGACATCGACAATCCCAACATCGCCTTGTCGCTGCGGCACAGCCTCGAAGAAGGTTTTAACGAGGACAAGGACATCATCGAAGCGCAGCAAAAGGTGTTCGACGCCGATCCGGATTACCAGTTGCTCGCAATCGGCGCGGACGCGCCGCTGACCTATTTCCGCTGGCTGTTCTCGAAGCGGTTGGAAGCAGAACGCACTGCCGCCACAACGGCCAAATCGGCCGCATGAAAACCCATGGCGCGGCTTGCCTTACGGCAGCCGCGCCATTTTGACTCCCGTGCTTTGATCAGGCGCCTGGCGGCACCTGATCCAGAAACCCGGTAATGCTGCGGATGCGCCCGTCCTTCAGCACGGCGAAATCCGTGCCCTTGATCGGGCTGTCGGCGCCTTTGGGGCCGAGGCCCCAGGAGAAACGAACATGGTCGCCGAACCCGTTGGGCTCGCCGATCAGCGTGAAGGTGAAATCCGGAAACTTCTGCTGCACGCCCGCGATCAGCGCGTCGACGCCGTCATGGCCCTCGCCCGACATCAGCGGATCGACATATCTTGCATCGCTGGTCCAGTTGGTCGCGAGCATTTCGCGCCGCCGTTGCGGCGTTCGCTCGTTCCAGAGGTCGATATAGGTTTTCGCAACCACTTTGACGTCGGTCATCATAGCTCTCCTTCGATAGTCGCCGGACCGTCCGGCGGACCGACTATCGAAGAGAAGCCGCGGCCAATCGATTACCTCCGAGGTCAGAGTTTCTTGACGCTCAGGGAAACCTTCTGAAAAACGCCCAAATCGTCTCCGCCCCGTCAATGTCACGGTTCTGCAGGTCGAGGAAGGCGGTGGCGACCCGCGGAAAGCGCGCGTCTGAGTAGGGGCCGGGCATGCGGTGGCCTCCGTCATTGACGCGGTAGAGCACGACGTCGCGTCCCGGCGGACAGCGCGACCCGATAAGGGTCACCGTGGTCCGGTCGGTCGGATCGCGGTCGGCGATGTCGGTGATTGAAGCATCCCCATCCTCGCAACCATTGACGCGGCGCCAGAACGCCAGCGTCTTCTCGGTCGACCAGTACCCGTCCACCGCAAAACGGCTCGCGCCGCGGCCCCCCCGATAGGGGATCAGGGGATCATTGGTTCCGTTCATCATCAGCATCGGCACCGGCCGTGAGGGATGGCAGGCACCGGCGGATTCGTCCATCAGGTTCATGATGACAGTGGCTGCGGCCGCGAAAAGATCGGCGCGCGCACAGACCAGCGCCATGGTCATCGCGCCGCCATTGGAGAGCCCGGTGACATAGACCCGCTTCGGATCGGCGCTGCCGTCGGCGACGTATTTTTCGATCAGTTTGACGACGAAGGCGACATCGTCGGTGCCTTTTGGCGGGGAGCGGCCAACGCGCTTGGTATCCGACCGCAGATCGGCCCAGGCGTCATTCAACCCGTCGGGAAACAGCGCGCCGAACTTTTCGCGCCCGGCCACCGCTGGCCACTGCGTGCGCTTCACCATGTCGGCACCGCTCTGGGTATTGCCGTGGAGCACGATGACGAGCGGCGCCGGTCTTGACTCGGGAAATTGCGCGAGGAAGGTCCGCGAAACGCCGTTGATGCTGATCGTCTCGGCTAGCGCCGGCCACGCGGCACACGTGATCGCCAAAGCGATGGCTATTCGCGATGTGCGCAGCAGCCAACTCATCGGCCTCACGCCCGGTTTACGATCTACCCCACCGCCTTCGCCGCCGCCCGGCCTGCGTTCCTTCCCGAGAACAGACAGCCACCAAGAAACGTTCCTTCCAGCGAGCGGTAGCCGTGCACGCCGCCGCCGCCGAAGCCGGCGGCTTCGCCGGCCGCATAGAGCCCGCCAATAATTTTTCCGTCGTTCCCGAACACACGCGAATCCAGATCGGTCTCGAAACCGCCCAGCGTCTTGCGGGTCAGGATGTTCAGCTTCACCGCGATCAGCGGGCCGTGCGCGGGATCGAGGATGCGGTGCGGTTTTGCGGTGCGGATCAGCTTGTCGCCGATGTAGCGGCGGGCGTTGTGCAGGTTCATCACCTGCGCGTCCTTGACATAGGGGTTCTCGATCTCGCGGTCGCGCGCCTCGATCTGCGCCTTGATATGATCGAGCTTGAGCAGGTCGCTGCCGGCCAGCTTGTTCATGGCTTCGACCAGATCGCCGAGATTGTCGCGCACGATGAAATCGGCGCCCTTGCTCTTGAACGCCTCCACCGGCGCCGGCGCGCCCTTGTTGGTGGCGCGCTTGATGGTCATGCGCCAGCTCTTTCCGGTCAGGTCGGGGTTCTGCTCGGAGCCGGAGAGCGCGAATTCCTTCTTGATGATGCTCTGGGTCAGGATGAACCAGGAATAATCGTAGCCGGTCGACATGATGTAGTTGAGTTGCCCCAGCGTGTCGGAGCCGGGGAACAGAGGGGCGGGCAGGCGCCTGCCTGTCGCATCGAACCACATCGACGACGGGCCCGGCAAAATGCGGATGCCGTGGCGCGGCCAGATCGGCGACCAGTTCTGAATGCCTTCGACATAATGCCACATGCGGTCGCGGTTGATCAGACGCCCGCCCGCGGCCTCGGTGATGCCGATCATCCTGCCGTCGACGTGTTCGGGCACGCCGGAGATCATGAAGTTTGGCGGCTCGCCGAGGCGCTTCGGCCAGTTCTCCCGCACGAGGTCATGATTGCCGCCGATGCCGCCGGAGGCGACGATTACCGCCTGCGCCCGCAGCATAAACTCGCCGACTACCTTGCGCGAGCTGCTCTGCCCACGTTCGACCCCGGTGGGTTCCAGGATCGCGCCGCTGACGCCGTTGACCGCTCCGTTGGTGACCGAAAGCGCATCGACGCGGTGGCGGAACTTGAACGTCAGCTTGCCGGTTTTTGCCGCCTCGCGCGCGCGGCGCTCGAACGGCTCGACGATGCCGGGCCCGGTGCCCCAGGTGACATGAAAGCGCGGCACCGAATTGCCGTGGCCCATCGCATCATAGCCGCCACGCTCGGCCCAGCCGACGACCGGGAAAATACGGTGTCCCATCGCGCGCAGCCAGCCGCGCTTCTCGCCGGCCGCAAACGCCACATAGGCCTCCGCCCACTTCCGAGGCCAGAGATCCTCGTCGCGGTCGAAACCGGCGGTGCCCATCCAGTCCTGAAGCGCAAGGTCGAACGAGTCCTTGATACCGAGCCGGCGCTGTTCCGGCGAGTCCACCAGGAACAGACCGCCGAACGACCAAAAGGCTTGGCCGCCAAGGCTTTGTTCACCTTCCTGGTCGACCACGATGACGCGCTTTCCGGCATCGGCGATCTCGGTGGCGGCCACCAGCCCCGCCAGGCCGCCGCCGACCACAATCACGTCAGCATCATCAGCCATCGTTTCCTCCCCATCCCCTTTGGCCGAATGAAGCCCGCGAGTTTCCGGGAGGTCAACGGCAAAAGCCGACAGCCTGTGGCGGCGCGGCCACGGGCTTAATCGTTAATGTTCCAGTTTGGGACCTTAAGCACGGTCGGGTGCAGCGGCCCTGCAACACTCGATTTGAATTTGTTTTGATCGATCCGGTTTGCCTAGACAAAAACGCGATCTGAAATCACCCTGCTTTCCGTCTGCATCACACAAGACAAATCAGATTCGGTTTGCGACGGACTGGGGCTGGGACATGAAGTTGGTGACGGGGTTGCTTGCGGTGGTTCTCCTGCTGGCCGGGATCACCGCCAGCCACGCGGTGGTCCGCATCGCCGACGATCGCGGCGGCCGCATCGGCACCTACGTCGACAAGTACCAGGGCCTGCGCACCTCGGGCGAGACGGTCATCATCGACGGCCTGTGCGCTTCGGCCTGCACCATCGTCCTTGGCGCCGTTCCCCACGACCGCATCTGCGTGACCTCGCACGCCAATCTCGGCTTCCACGCCGCCTGGGACTTTGGCGCCAACGGCCGTGCCGTCACCAATCATGAAGCGACGCAGATGCTGTACTCGATGTATCCGGCACCGGTGCGCAAATGGATCGCCTCGCGCGGCGGCCTGACCCCGCGCATGATCTTCCTGCGCGGCAAGCAATTGCAGGCGATGTACAAGCCCTGCTACCTCGACGCCCAGGCCTCCGCCAACAAACCGGCCTCGCGCTAAGCGGGAGCATGATCCGGAAAAGCGGGTACCGGTTTTCCGACAAGATCATGCTCAACCTAAAAAGCCCTATCTCCGTGTGACGTGATTGGCAGCGCCGGAACGGCGCTTGCTCCGCCAGCCATCTGGCCATATCTGAGGGGTATGGCCCAGCCGATCCATGCCCAGCAGAACATGATCTCCGATGCTCGCCCTGCCGGGCGGGCCGCGAAAATCATCGTCGGGAGCGCCGCCGGCCTCGGCGGCCTGGTCCTGCTCGGTGCGGCGGCGCTGTGGGTCCACTACGGCACGGCTGTTTTCTTCGAGATGATCGCAGCCGGCATCGCCGCCTGTTTCTGACGCCCCAGGATAGCTTTAAGGAATTTGCGATGGACCGCGCCACCCGCCCCTTGGTGATCATCGGCGCCTTTGCCGCCAGTCTGGCGATCGGGCTGCTCGTGATGACGTGGGTGATGGGGGGCTTGAAAAACGTCGCGGCCCCGTCCGCGATCGGCGGACCGTTCCAGCTCACCGACCAGGCCGGCCAGAGCGTGACCGACCAAAACCTCAAGGGCCGTCCGACCCTGATCTTCTTCGGCTTCACCCACTGCCCCGACGTCTGCCCGACCTCGTTGTTCGAGATTTCCGAAGTGCTGCGCGCGATGGGCAAGGACGCCGACAAGGTCAACGCCTTTTTCGTGTCGGTCGATCCCGAGCGCGATACGCAGACGGCGATGAAGGACTATCTCTCCAGCTTCGATCCGCATCTGAAGGGCCTGACCGGCAATCCCGAAGCGATCGCCAGGGTGCTGAGCGCCTATCGCGTCTATGCCAAGAAGGTGCCGCTCAAGGACGGCGACTACACCATGGACCACACCGCGCTGGTCTATCTGATGAACAAGGACGGCCAGTTCGTCGCCCCGTTCAACCTGAAACGGACGCCGGAAGAGGCGGCTGCCGATCTGAAGCGATATCTCTAATTTAAGGTTATCCGCCCTCGATTCGGCGGCCGGATGGTCTATAAGGCCCTCCAAATCCAGAAATCGCCGGTAATGCCTGCTTTAGCCCCATCGTTTCGCGCCAATGCGTTTCGCACCTTTTCGGCCTTGTTGGCCGGATGGGCGATAGCGCTTGCCGTATCGGGCGCCTCCGCGCAGGCCCAGACACAAACCCAGACGCCGCCGAAGCAGGGCGCCCCTCAAGCCGCGCCGCAGGCCGTGCCCGGCTTCTGGGACCCGCGGCGGCGGCCGGACCGGCCGGACCTGTCGCGCATCACCGTGATCCGCTTTCTCACCGAGACCGATTATCCGCCGTTCAATTTCACCGGCGCGGACGGCAATCCCGCCGGCTTCAACGTCGACCTGGCGCGCGCGCTGTGCGACGAGATCAAGGTCACCTGCACCATCCAGATGCGCCGCTTCGAGACCCTGATCGACGCCATCACCTCCAACCGGGGCGATGCCATCATCGCCTCGCTGGCGGTGACGCCGCAATTGCGCGGCCGGGTCGATTTCACCGATCCCTATTACCGCGCGCCGGCCCGCTTCGTGTCGCGGCGCGAAGCGGTGCTGGCGGAAGTGCGCCCCGAATATCTCGAGGGCAAGAAGGTCGGCGTGATCGGCGGCACCGCGCATGAGGCCTATCTGAAGGCGTTGTTCACCGACGCGGAAATCCGCTCCTTTGCCGATGCCGACGCGATGCGGCTGGCGCTGCGGCGCGGCGAGGTCGACTTCATTTTCGGCGATGCGATCTCGCTGGCGTTCTGGGTCAACGGCACCGACTCGGCCGAATGCTGCGCCTTCTCCGGCGGGCCCTTCGTCGAAAGCCGCTATTTCGGCGAAGGCGTCGGCATTGCCGTGCGCAAGGGCAACGATATCCTGCGCCAGTCGTTGAACTGGGCGCTGTTCCGGGTCTGGGAAAAAGGCCGCTACACCGATCTGTGGCTGCGCTATTTTTCCATCAGCCCGTTTTGATCGCTCCGTCTCCGTCATTGCGAGGAGCGGAGCGACGAAGCAATCCAGGCTTCCGATGCCTCGATGTGGATTGCTTCGCTTCGCTCGCAATGACGTTTGTGCTAACAAGGCGCCCGATTTTGCCGGAGAGAAAGCTCCTCTAGTATGTCCGCCACTGAACTCGCCGCCACCCCGAACGACCTTCGTTCGCTCGCCGAACAATCCAACGCCTGGCCGTTCGAGCAGGCGAAAGCGATTGTCGCGCGGCTGAAAAAGAATCCAAAGGACGAGGTGCTGTTCGAGACCGGCTACGGCCCGTCCGGCCTGCCGCATATCGGCACCTTCGGCGAGGTCGCGCGCACCACCATGGTGCGCCATGCCTTCCGCGTGCTCACGGACGACAAGATCAAGACGCGCCTGCTCGCCTTCTCCGACGACATGGACGGCCTGCGCAAGGTGCCGGACAATGTGCCGAACAAGGAATTGCTGGAACAGAATCTCGGCAAGCCGCTGACGCGCGTGCCCGATCCCTTCGGCACCCATGACAGCTTTGGCGCGCACAACAATGCGCGGCTGCGCGCCTTCCTCGACACCTTTGGCTTCGACTACGAGTTCGCCAGCTCGACCGACTACTACACGTCAGGCAAGTTCGACGCCGCGCTGTTGCGCATGCTGGAGCGGCTCGATGCCGTCATGAAGATCATGCTGCCGTCGCTGCGCGAGGAGCGCGCGGCGAGCTATTCGCCGTTCCTGCCGATCTGTCCGCGCACCGGCCAGGTGCTCTACGTGCCGATCGTCGAACACGATGCGAAGGGCGGCACGGTTTCCTACGACGACCCTGATACGAAGGAGCGCGTCACGGTCCCCGTCACCAGCGGTCATTGCAAGCTGCAATGGAAGCCGGACTGGGCAATGCGCTGGTATGCGCTCGGCGTCGACTATGAAATGGCGGGCAAGGATCTGATCGACTCGGTCAAGCTCTCGGGCAAGATTTGCGCGGCGCTCGGCGGCACCCCGCCGGAAGGTTTTAACTACGAACTCTTCCTCGACGAGCACGGCCAGAAGATTTCCAAGTCCAAGGGTAACGGCCTCACCATCGACGAATGGCTGCGCTACGCCTCGCCGGAATCGCTGTCGCTGTTCATGTACCGCGAGCCGAAGGCGGCCAAGCGGCTCTATTTCGATGTGATCCCGCGCAACGTCGATGACTACCAGCAGTTCATTGAGGGTTATCCGAAGCAAGAGATGAAGCATCGCCTTGCCAATCCGGTGTGGCACATCCACTCCGGCAATCCGCCGATGACGGACATGCCGGTGACCTTCCAGATGCTGCTGACGCTGGTGTCGTCGTCGAATGCGGAGAATGCGGAAACGCTGTGGGGCTTTATCGGCCGCTACCGCCCCGGCGTAACGCCGCAGACGCATCCGAAGCTGGACGCGATGGTGAACTATGCCATCAACTACTATCGCGATTTCGTGGCGCCGACGAAAAAGTTTCGCGAGCCGACCGAGAGCGAACGCGCCGCGTTGCAGGATCTGCGCGATGCGCTCTCCAACATGCAAGCCGGCGCGAGCGCCGAGGACATCCAGAACGTCGTCTACGAAATCGGCCGCCGCGAGCCGTTCCTCGACCCTGTCAAGAAGGGCAAGGACGGCCGCCCCGGCGTCTCGCTCGACTGGTTCAACATGCTCTACCAAGTGCTGCTCGGCCAAGAGAAGGGACCGCGCTTCGGCTCGTTCGTCGCGGTCTACGGCGTGCAAAACGCGGTCGCCATGATTGATGGTGCATTGGCGAGGTCGGCGTAACGGCGAGCCGCCGCCTGCAAATTCGTCATGCCCGGGCTTGACCCGGGCATCCATCTTACTTCGTAAGAAGAGCCATCTGATTTTGATGGATTGCCGGGTCGAGCCCGGCAATGACGGCGTGCGTGAAATGCGCTATGCTTTGCCTACAACAACAAAACCTACGGAGCACGCGCATGCACGACAGGGTTTCGCCAAAATCGGTTCGCGACAATGTATCCGACGACCAGTGGCAGGCGCGGGTCGATCTCGCGGCCGCGCATCGCCTCGCCTACATGCACGGCTTTTCCGAGGGCATCTTCAATCACCTGACCTATGTGGTGCCCGGCCAAAGCGACCGCTATTACCAGATCCCGTTCGGCACCCACTGGTCGGAAGTGACGGCCTCGACCTTTATGGAAGTCGGCATCGACGATGCCGAGGTGAAGAGCGGCGAGGGCGATGTCGAGCGCTCCTGCTTTTGCATCCACGCGCCGATCCACAAGGCGCTGCCGCAGGCCAAGGCCGTGTTCCACACCCACATGCCCTATGCCAGCGCGCTCACCCGCCTCGAAGACCCGCGCATCAAGGAGATCGGCCAGACCGAAGTCGGCCTCTCCGACGCCATCGCCTACGACGACGAATATACCGGCCCGGCTTTGGACCCGGCCGAGGGCGCGCGGCTTGCGCGCGTGATCGGCAACAAGGGCGTGCTGTTCATGGCCAATCACGGCATCACCACGGTCGGCCAGAGCGTCGCGGAAGCCTATGACAGGCTCTATTACATCGAGCGCGCCGCGCAGGTGCAGATCTACGCGATGTGGACCGGACAGCCGCTCAAGCAGCTCCCGACGCCGGTGGTCGAAAAGACCAAGCGCGACTACATGGACGATCACCTCTACAAGGGCCCGACTCCCTCCGAGCGGCACTTCGCTGCGCTCAAGCGCATCCTTGACCGCAAGGAGCCGGACTACGCGACGTAGCTCGTTGCGCGCCTGAGCAGGGCGGGCAAAGGCGCTGTTGCGCCATGCCCTCCATCCAGGGGCGATGGGCTTCGCGGCGCTCGTCTGCTGCGCCAGGGAAAGAACACGCCCCTCGATGGATGCAATGAAAGGCCAAACTCGTCCGCTGCGCTGGTTGCCGGGATTGAACATCTTCCGTCGGTACGAGGCATCATGGTTGCGGCATGACCTCTCGGCCGGCCTCGTCCTGGCGTCGATGCTGGTGCCTGTCGGCATTGCCTATGCGGTGGCGTCCGGCGTGCCCGGCATCAATGGGCTCTACGCGACGATCATTGCGCTCCTCGTCTACGCGCTGTTTGGACCAAGCCGTATCCTGGTGCTTGGACCGGATTCATCGCTGGCGCCCATTATCCTCGGCGTCGTGCTGCCGCTATCCGGCGGCGATCCGCAGCGCGCCGTCGCGCTCGCCGCCATGATGGCAGTGGTTTCCGGAGCGGTGTGCATTGTCGCCGGCATCGCACGGCTCGGTTTCGTAACCGAGCTTCTGTCCAAGCCGATCCGCTACGGCTACATGAACGGCATCGCGGTGACGGTGCTGGTCAGCCAGCTGCCAAAACTCTTTGGCCTCTCGATCGAGAGCAACGGCCTGCTGAGGGACCTGCGGGCCATCGCCGAGGCCCTGCTGGCGGGAAAGGCGAACTGGATCACCTTCATGATCGGGGCGGGAACGCTGGCGCTGATCATGCTGCTGCGGGCGAGCAAGCGCGTGCCGGGCATCCTGATTGCCGTCGTTGCCGCGACAGTCGTCGTAGCATCGCTTGATCTGGCCTCGCGCTTCGACGTCGACGTGCTGGGGCCGCTGCCGCAGGGGCTGCCCGGCTTTGCGATCCCCTGGATCACCACCGCCGACATCGTTCCGGTTCTGATCGGTGGCTTCGCCGTCGCCCTGGTCTCGTTTGCCGATACCAGCGTGTTCTCGCGGGCCTACTCAGCACGGTCCGGTGCGCCTGTCGATCCGAACCAGGAGATGGTGGGGCTCGGCGCGGCCAATCTCGCCGCGGGATTCTTCCAGGGCTTTCCGGTCAGCAGCAGCAGCTCGCGCACTCCGGTCGCCGAAGCCGCCGGTGCCCGCACCCAACTGACCGGCATCACCGGCGCGCTGGCGGTTGCGCTATTGCTGCTCCTGGCGCCCAGCCTGCTTCGGGACTTGCCGACAACGGCGCTGGCCGCGGTGGTGATTGCCGCTGCGATCGGCCTCATCGAGGTCACCGACCTCAAGCGCATCTACCGCATGCAGCAATGGGAGTTCTGGCTCTCGATCGTCTGTTCTGTCGGCGTGGCGGTGCTTGGCGCTATTCCCGGGATAGGTCTGGCGGTCGTGTTCGCCATCATCGAATTCCTGTGGGATGGCTGGCGTCCACACTTCGCGATCCTTGGCCGCGCCGACGGCGTCGAGGGATACCATGACATCACGCGCTATCCGGATGCGCGCCGGATATCCGGGCTGGTGCTGTTTCGTTGGGACGCACCCTTGTTCTTCGCCAACGCCGAATTTTTCAAGCAGAGCGTTTTGGACGCAGTTGCTGAATCGCCGACACCGGTCCGCTGGTTCGTGGTCGCAGCGGAGCCGGTCACCAGTGTCGATGTCACCGCGGCGGATGAGCTTGCCGAGCTGGACGACAAGCTGCGCGCCATGGGCATTGAGCTCTGCTTTGCAGAGCTGAAGGATCCGGTGAAGGACAAGCTGAAGCGCTTCGGCTTGTTTGCGCGGTTCGGCGACCAGGGCTTCTTCGCGACCGTCGAGGAAGCCGTCAGCCGGTATCTTCACGCCCACAATGTTGACTGCGTGGACCATGAGGAGCCGCGCTGATCGTCCTCAGCTCGGGGACCGCAGGCATCGGTTCGCGAGACGGGTTTCGCCGTACCGACCCATCCCGCGATTGCCTGCCTCAGCCCGACATCAGCACATAGCGCCGGTTGTCCCGCTGCACCGGCCGCGCGTTCAGCGGATAGAGTTTTGCGAACGCCGCCACATCCGTTTCCGCCACCGTGATCGGAGTGGTCAGCACCAGCCATTCGACCGTCTCCGCGCAGGGCGGCGTCGTCAGCGAGCCTTCGTAGCGGTAGTAGCTGAGCTTCTTCGGCAGCATGTCGTTGGGATTGAAGCCGGCGTCGGCCTTGACCGGCGGGCCTTCCTTGGCGGGCATGCTTGCAATCACCCTGGCAAAGGCAGCGTTCGGCTTGCCCGTCGACATCAACACGCCGACCACCGCGAGCGCGCCGGAATCGGCGCGGTGCACGAAGTGCGCCTCCATCGGATAGCTCTTGCCGGCGATCATATGCTCGCTCGGCCGGTGGAAGTGAACCTGTAGCAGTTTGTAGGTATTGGCGCCGACCGCGAGCGTCGAGCCCCCGGCAAAATTGAGCTGGATGGTGTGACCGTTGTTAACGATGGTGTCGGCGGTTTTCGCCCAGTTGATCTTCAGCGGCGGCAGTTGCGACTTGATCGGCGCCACGATGTCGATCGGCGATTGCTGCAAGCCTACGGCGCAGACCTTGCTCGCGGCATCGAGATCGCCCCATCGGGCGGGCCCGGTCGCGCCCTCATAGCCCCAATGGGCGCCTTCGGCGGCAAATCCGGACGGCGCGCATAACGGGCAGAGCGCCAGGCCAGCGAGCGCCTTCAGCGCATCACGACGATTCATGATCGGTCTCCAATGTCTTGAGAGAAAAGCCTTGCGAAATGATTTGAAGTGTCGCGTGCGACGCTAGTGAAAGCGCCGTGCTGCGGCAAGCTGTCGTCTTGTGACGTGCCGGCTTGCCCACAACGTCCGCGCCATGCGGAAACAATCCATCGCGAGCGGCATTTATTCTACCGGTTTTCGGGAGAATGGAAGGGCAGCGCAATGGAGGATATCGAAGTCTTTGTTGCGGTTATCGAAACCGGCAGCCAGACCGCCGCCGCCCGTCGCCTTGGCCGTTCGCTACAGGCCGTCAACCGCTCGCTTGCCGCGCTGGAGCAGAGCGTCGGTGTCGAACTGGTGCGGCGGACCACGCGAAAATCCTTTGCCACCGAGGCCGGCCTTGCCTTCTACCGGCGCGTCAAGCCGGCCATTGCGGAAATTGCCGAGGCGCGCGTGGAAGCGTCGAGCCGCCGGATCGAGCCGTCCGGACTATTGCGTATTGCCGCGCCGGTGCTGTTCGGCTCGACCTATGTCGTGCCGGCCATTGCCGATTTCATGGCGCGCTATCCGCGGATCGAGGCTGATCTTCGGGTATCCGACCAGCCGATCCATCTGGTCGGCGGCGGCTTCGATCTTGCCGTACGAATCAGGGAATTGCCTGATTCCTCGCTGAAGACGCGGCGGCTGGGTGAAATCCGCACCGTCGTCTACGCTTCGCCCGACTATTTCGCGCGCCATGGCCGTCCCCGTCATCCGGACGATCTGGTCCGCCACCGTTGCATCCTGCGCAGCACCAGCGAGGGCGAAACCGAAGCATGGCGATTCCGGATCAGCGGGCGCGTCCGGACCATCCGCGTGACCGGTTGTTTCAGCACGGACAATACATCGTCCGCGCAGGCCGCCGCCTGTCAGGGTCTCGGTATTGGCTACGGTCCATATTGGCAGATCCGCCATCACCTCGATCGCGGCGCGCTGAAAACCGTGCTGGAAGATTTCGAGGCGCCGCGCATGCCGGTGCACGCGGTGTTTCCGCCGAGCGGCATGCCGCCGGCCAAGACGCGCCTGTTTGCCGACCTGCTCGCGGAGCGGCTCAAGCGCGAGCGGCTTTGAGGGCGCAGCCACGCGTAGCCGTAATTCTCCCGGAAATCGGGAATGTCTTTCCTGCGTGGCGCCGATTGTCCGAAGCAGGTGGCGATCTCAATTTGAAGCAGGCTGGGCAGGCGTTAATTCGAGGAGGACTCCATGAACAGACGTACGCTGCTGCGTGCCGGCGTCGGCCTCTCCACGGCGCTGGCTTCCGGTCCAAACAAGGCCGACACCCCGACTGTTCCCTGTCAATGCGACGGGCTGTCGGCCGCCGCGCGCTTTAATTGCGAGACCGATGTTTGCGCCGAAGCCTCCCATGATTTTGGAAATATCGTTCACAGATTGCCGCGGGCCGTACTCAAGCCCGCCGGAACTGCCGACATTGCCGAGGCGATCCGATGGGCGGCCGCGCAGAAGCTGAAGATCGCGGCGCGCGGACAGGGTCATTCCACCTATGGCCGGTCGATGGCTTCGGATGGCGTCGTGGTCGATATGGGTTCGCTGAACGCGATCCGTGCGATCGGCACCGATCGCATCGTGGTCGACGCCGGCGCCACCTGGAAGAGCGTGCTCGAGGCAACGCTGGCGCAAGGACTGACGCCGCCGGTGCTCACCAACTATCTCGGCCTTTCCGTCGGTGGCACGCTGGCGGTCGGCGGCATCGGCGGAACATCGTCGCGCTTCGGCATGCAGAGCGATCAATTGATCGAGCTTGACGTCGTGACCGGCGATGGACGGGAGCTGAAGTGCTCGCGCGAGTCCAATCCGGACTTGTTCGATGCCATGCGCGGCGGACTGGCCCAATGCGGCATCATCACCCGCGCGACGCTGGCGCTGGTGCGCGCGCCGGAGCGGGTGCGCCGCTATCAGCTCTTCTACCGCGATCTGGCCTCGCTCGTCGCGGATCAGCGGAGTGTGCTGGCCGCGGATCGTTTCGACCAGTTGCAGGGCGCGATCATTCCCGATGGCAAGCGCGGCTGGCGCTACCAGCTCGAGGGCGCCGTTCACTACAGCGGCTCGATACCCGACAACCGGACCGTTCTTGCCGGCTTGTCTGATATTCGCGACGCCGCCGTCATCACGGACCTGACGTATCACGACGACGCGCGGGTGTTCGAAAAGCTGGAAACGTTGTTGAGATCGAAAGAACTGTGGTACCGTCCGCAGCCATGGCTGTTCACCTTCCTCCCCGGCAGCAAAGCGGAACGCGCAGCGGGGGAACTGATGCGGGGACTGAGCGGCGATGACGTCGGCACGTTCGGGCGCGTTACCTTCTATCCGATGCTGACAAAGGCGTTCGGCTCGCCGTTGGTGCGATTGCCGGACGACAGTACTGCCTTCCCGTTCAACGTCGTTCGCGTCGCGGCCGACAAGGAAAAGGTCGGGCAGATGGTCGCGCAGAATCATGCGCTTTACGACCGGGTTCGCGAGGCCGGCGGCGTGCTATATCCTGTCAGCGCGTTTCCGATGTCATCGGACGGTTGGAAGCAGCACTTTGGATCGCGGTGGCCGCAATTCGCCGAAGCGAAGCGACGCTACGATCCCGAGCACTTGCTGACGCCCGGCTATGAGATGTTCTGAAGTTCAGCGCCTCTGCCGAGGATATTCGAGCTGCATCGCGACGAAATCGGCGGTGGGCATTCCGTAGCGGGCCTCGATATCCTCAAGGGCTTTGTCCAGCGCCTTTGCCGGCGGTTGATCTCCGACCGCCGGCAGCAACCGTTCCGCCGGCCAGTTCGCGGCGGCCTGTTCGGGCAGGATACGCATGCCGTAGCGGGTCTGCTGCGCGCCGCCGGAATCGGCAAAGGTGACGGCGCGCGAGCGATAGGTGCGCGACCACGCATCCGCGACCAGCGCCAGCGATACTTCGTCGACGCCGGGCGAAAGTGCGATCCCGAGCTCTTCCTTCGGCACCAGCGTATTGCCAATTGCGGTCAGCGCGAACGGCCGCGTGAACTTGAACGCGCCGCTGTCGTGACGCGTATCCCAGGAAGTGAGGCCGATATCCCGCGCCACCGCCTCGGCCTTGTCCCGGCCGGCGATGGCCTCGATCAGGGTGAGCGACATCGGCATCGACGCGCTGATGCCGGTCGTCGTCGCCACCCCGCGGTCCACCACCAGCCGCCGGTCGGCCACGTAGTTGATCGCGGGATGCTCGTTCCGAATTTCCTTCAGATAGAACCAGTGCGTCGTCGCCCGCCTGCCGTCGAGCAGGCCCGTGCTGGCAACGACCTTTGCGCCGGCGCAGACGCCGACGATGATCGCTCCCTTCGTCGACTGACTCTTGATCCATTGCAGCACATCCGGATCATCGTCGCGGCTCATGGCGGGAACGATGACGTAGTCGGCGCCGTCCGGATATGTAGCGTCGAATTCGGCAATGGTCGCATCCGGCTCGACCTTCAGCACCGGGAACAGCGTCACCGGCCCCGGCTTGGTCGCCAGCGTCATCACGTCCGCAACGTCGGCGCGCTTCAGGACGCCGTAGGGCATCAGATAATCCGTGGTCTCGCTCTGGTCATTAATGCCGACAATGGCGATCAGCGGACGCTGCCGCTTCGGCGGCTTCAGCGCCGCGATGGTGGCATCGGCCTCCTCCCTGGAGATTTGCGGCGACGTGTGGTGCGCCGGCGCCGGCGGCAGCGAGAAAAGCCAGCCTCCGCCGCCCACTGCGAGGAGGGCGATGACCCCCAGTCCGCTCCATGCTGCAAGTCGCCACTTCATGCCGGTCCAATGAATTGCTGTGCACTGGCAGCGAAACTACTGCGCGCGTCATCCGTTCGAAATGGCGCAAATCCCGCAAAAACGGTCATGCCCCGCCGGAACATTTCCGCTAGTGTCCCGGCAAAACAGTCAGAGAAACGGGAACCCGGAGACCGATCGTGAACCTCTTCAGCAAATTGCGCGAACGCGAGTCATCCGGAAAACCGTTGCGGGTCGGATTGATCGGCGCCGGCAAGTTCGGGTCGATGTATCTGGCGCAGGTACCGCGCGTACCCGGCGTCCATCTTGCCGGAATAGTCGATCTCTCTCCGGCTAACGCACAAGCCAATCTCGCCCGGGTCGGCTGGCCGAAAGAGCGGTTCTCGGCAGCTTCGCTGAGTGACGCCCTGAAAACCGGACGAACGCATGTCGGAGACGACTGGCAAGCGCTGGTCGCGCATCCCGATATCGAGATCATCATCGAGTGCACCGGCAATCCTCCGGCGGCGGTGGAGCATGCGCTGTCCGCCTTTCGCCACGGCAAGCGCGTTATCAATGTCACCGTCGAGGCCGATGCCTTCTGCGGTCCGCTGCTGGCGCGAAAGGCGCGCGAGGCCGGCGTGATCTACAGCCTCGCTTATGGCGACCAGCCCGGCCTTGCCTGCGAGCTCGTCGATTGGGCGCGCACATCTGGCTTCCCCGTCGTCGCCGCCGGCCGCGGCCACAAATGGCTGCCGCATTATCGCGAATCGACGCCCGACACGGTGTGGAAGCATTGGGGACTTACGGCGGAGCAAGCGAGGGAAGGAGGGCTCAATCCAAAAATGTTCAACGCCTTCCTCGACGGATCGAAGCCGGCGATCGAGAGCGCGGCGATCGCCAACGCCACCGGTCTCGAGGCGCCGGATGAAGGCCTTGCCTTTCCGCCCGGCTCGATCGACGACATCCCCACGTTGATGCGGCCGAAATCCGAAGGCGGCATTCTCGATCGCAAGGGGCTGGTGGAAGTTGTCTCTTGTCTCACCCCAGAGGGCGCGCAGATCCGCTACGACATCCGCAAGGGCGTCTGGGTCTGCATCGAGGCAGATACCGACTACATCAAGCGCTGCTTTACCGAATACGGCGTCGTCACCGATCCGAGCGGCCGCTACATGAGCATGTACCGCCGCTGGCACATGATCGGGCTGGAGCTCGGCATCTCCGTCGCCTCGGTGGGCTTGCGCGGCGAGCCGACGGGCGTAGCCACCTGTTTCAACGCCGACGTGGTGGCGACCGCCAAGCGCGACCTCGCGCCCGGCGAGATGCTGGATGGCGAGGGCGGCTATACCGTGTTCGGCAAGCTCGTTCCCGCGCAGCGATCCCTCGCCCTGGGCGGTCTGCCGCTCGGGCTCGCGCATCAGTTGAAACTTGAGCGTCCGGTCCGGAAGGATCAGCTCTTGACCTGGAAGGATGTCGCCATCGACGAAAGCCTTCTGGCATTTCAGGCCCGGAAGGAGATGGAAGCGATGTTTGCCCCCGGCAGCAGAATGGTGACCGCCGCGTAGCCCGGCATATCCCGAAAATCCGTCCCGATTCAGGAATTATTGGCCTCCAATCGCCCGCGGCTGCGATTCTGTGTGATGATCGGCCCGGGCGGCGCTTGAAGTGCGCCCGGCGCGCCGATACGGTCGCCCCAGCTTCAGGGAACCCGCAAATCTCCCAAGAGACTCAACAACAAGCAGGGAACGCCGGATTGCGTACCATTTATAAAATCTGCCCCGCTTCGGCCTGGCGCGAGGCCGAACGGCAGGGGGTTTTTCGCGGTAGCGCCGATGATGCGCGCGACGGCTTCATTCATTTCTCCACCGCCGCCCAGGTTGCCGAAACCGCGCGAAAGCATTTTTTCGGCCAGACCGGGCTGTTCCTGATCGCGGTCGATGCCGATGCGCTTGGCGATGCGTTGCGCTGGGAGCCTTCGCGCAACGACGAGTTGTTTCCGCATCTGTATGGCGAGCTCGATCTCGGTGCCGTCACCAAAATTTTGGACCTGCGCGCGCGCTCCGACGGTTATCATGACGTTCCGGAGCTTGCGCCGTGATCCGCGCTTTCGATGCGTTCTCGCTGCCGCTGCTGCGCTGGTTCGATCCGGAGGACGCCCACCGGATGGCGATCCAGGGCCTGCGACTGCTGCCGCCGGTGCGGCTGAAGCCCGACGATCCAAAGCTGGCGGTGCGGGCGTTCGGTCTGAACTTTCCAAATCCCGTCGGCATGGCGGCCGGCTTCGACAAGAGCGGCGAGGTGCCGGACGCGCTGCTGCGGCTCGGCTTTGGCTTTGTCGAGATCGGCTCGGTGACACCGAAGCCGCAGGGCGGCAATCCGCGGCCGCGGGTGTTTCGCCTGGAGCGGGATGAAGCCGTCATCAACCGCATGGGTTTCAACAATGACGGCGCAGAAGCCGTGCTGCGGCGGCTTGCCTCGCGCGCGCATCTTTCCGGCATCGTCGGCGTCAATGTCGGGGCCAACAGGGATTCGGCCGATCGTACGGAAGATTACGTCAAACAGATCGAAATCTTCGCGCCGGTCGCGAGCTATTTTACCGTCAACATCTCCTCGCCGAACACGCCGGGCCTGCGCAATCTACAGCAATCCGCCGCTCTCGATGATCTGCTCGCCCGCGTAATCGACGTGCGCGAACGGGTGCGCAAGCAGGCCGGCGACTCGCCGGTGCTGCTGAAGATCGCGCCGGACCTCAGCCTCGCCGAACTCGATGATGTCGTGCATATCGCGCGCTCACGCCGTGTCGACGGCATGATCGTCGCCAACACCACGCTGGCCCGCCCCTCCACCTTGCGCGAAACCAATCGCGCGCAGGAGCAGGGCGGTCTCTCCGGCCGGCCGCTGTTCCGCCTGTCGACGCGGATGGTGGCGGAAACCTATGTGCGCGTGGAAGGCGCATTCCCCCTGATCGGCGTCGGCGGCATCGACAGCGGCGGCGCCGCGCTGACAAAGATCCGCGCCGGCGCCAGCCTGATCCAGTTGTATTCCTCGCTGGTCTACAAGGGAATCGGCCTCATCGAGGCCATCAAGAGCGACCTTTCCTCGACGCTGCTGCGAACGGGACGCGACTCGCTGTCCGAAATCGTCGGCGCGGATGCCGCGACGATTACGGCGGAGGATTGGCCGGTAGTGTGAGAGTTCTCTCCCCCTCTCCCCGCTCTTCGCGGGGAGAGGGTCGGGGTGAGGGGCTCTCTCCGCGAGTCCAAATGCGTCGAAACAGCCCCTCATCCCGACCTTCTCCCCGTAAGAACGGGGAGAAGGAGAAGAGGCCTCTCACCCTCCAAACGACTTCCGCAGCAGCGCCGGGTATCGCGCCGCCTCCAGTCCGCCGCGCGCGGCGTAGTGCACCAATAGCGCGCCCCACAGTCCGTAATTCCCGAACGAGCGCAGGGCGAACCACGCGGTGAGAAAGATCACCAGCGAAGCCACCATCAGATTGCGCATGTCACGCGCCCAGGTCGCGCCGATATAGACGCCGTCGAAGGCAAAGGCGAACACGGCCAGCACCGGCGAGGCGATCACGAAGATCATGAAATCGCGCGCGACACGGCGCACCTCCGGGCTCGCGGTCATCATGTCGATCAGCGCGGGCCCGAACAGCGCGAATACCGCCATGACGACAAGCGCGAAGCCAAAGCCCCAGGACACCACCAGCTTCACCGCGCCGGAAAATTCATCGCGTGAGCGGGCGCCATAGGCGCGGCCGCAGAGCTGCTCGGCGGCATTCGCCAGCCCATCGAGGAAGAACGCGCTGATCAACAGGAAATTGTTGAGCACGGCATTGGCCGCCAGCGTAACGTCGCCGGCCCGCGCCCCCTGTGCGGTGAAGAACAGGAACGCCGCGATCAGCGATGCCGTGCGGATCATGATGTCGCGGTTGACGGTCAGCATCCGCATCAAGCTGTCACGATCGAACAGATGGGCGCGTGCCAGCGGCGGATGGCCCGATGTCAGGCGCCTGGCGATGGCGCCGCCGATGGCAAGGCCGGCCGCTTCCGCAATCACGGCGGCGATCGCCGCGCCTGATATGCCGAGATCGGCGACCAGCACCAGCAGGATCGTCGCGATCATGTTGATGACATTGATCGCGATCTGCACCGAGAGCGCCAGCGTGGCGCGCGCCTGCCCGATCAGCCAGCCGAGCACGACATAGTTCGCCAGCGCCAGCGGCGCCGACCAGATGCGGATCACAAAATAGGTCTTTGCCGCGCGCGTGACGCCCTCGCTGCCGCCCATCGCGCCAAGCAGGATCGCGGCCAGCGGCACCTGTAGCGTGATCAGCGCAACGCCGACGATGCCGGCCACGATCAGCCCGCGCACCAGGATCGCGTGCAGTTCCCTGGTCTCGCCGGCGCCGAGCGACTGCGCGGTGAACGCCACCGTGCTCATGCGCAGGAAGGCGAACAGCCAGAACATGCAGTCGAAAATTACCGAGGCCATCGCAACGCCGCCGAGCAGCGTGGCATCGCCGAGCCGGCCTATCGCCGTGGTCGAGACGATGCCGATCAGCGGCGTCGTCAGGTTCGCGACCATCGCGGGCCCGGCGATGGCAAAGACCTGCGCCGAGGTGACCTTGGCTGTGGCGTTCAAGGAAGAGGGCCCGTTGTTATATTTCGACGATCATGCCATCGTTTGCCGCAGGATAGGGCAGCGAGTCCAGCCGCCCGAGCATGTCGTCGCTCATGTGCGTCAGGATGAGCTTCTTGGCATTGATCTTGCCGAGATGCGCTTCGAGCGTCTTCAGGCTGAGATGGTTCTTGACGATCTTCTCGTAGTAATAGGCTTCGGCGATGAAGAGGTCGGCGCCGCGCGCGGCTGGGATCAGCGTCTCCGTCCATTCGGTGTCGGCGCTGTAGGCGATCACGCGGCCCTCGGTCTCGATCCTGTAAGCGAGGAACGGCCCGCCGGATTCGCCATGCACGACCGGATACGGCGTCACGGCTACCGCACCGAACGTGCGGGTTTGCTCCGGCTCCAGCGTTACGACCGAGAGATCGAAACGCTGCCGCGTTTTCGAAGAGTGCTCGAACATCACCTCCATCCCCTGTGCGAGCCGCGTCTCGATCCCGGCTGGCCCGGCGATCACCAGCGGCCGGCTGCGGCGCGAAAACTGCGCATCGAGCAGGAAGAACGGCAGGCCCGCAAAATGATCGCCGTGGAAATGCGTGATCAGGATGAGGTCAACAGGCTCGCGCGCCACGCCGAGCCGCTTCATCGCCGGCAGCGCGGAGGCGCCGCAATCGATCAGGAAGTTGCTTTGCTGGCCTGTGACGTGAAAGCAGGTGTTTGCCCGGCCGCCGGAGCCGAACGCATCGCCGCAGCCGATGAATTGCAGTTGCATCGGCTGCCGCCCTCTTGGGAAGGAACTAGCGGCCGCGCGGCGCGCCAAAAATCCGCATCAGCAGCCAAACCGGGATCACGATCACGGCGCCGAGCAGGAAGTAGCGCCACAGCCAGTTGATGGCATCGAAGCCGAGGTCCCACAGCCGCTGGAACAACAGGCGGATGCTGTTGAGGATGTTCCAGGGATCGAACCCGATGGCGGCGAGCACGACGCCGACCAGGATCGACAGCAGGATCAGCCGGAACGCCACCGCGAGCGGCGAGCCGCCGAGAAAGCGATACAGGCCGTCATGGTTTCCGGCCGGCAAATCCCTGACGTCTTGGGGCATCGTGATCTCCTTGTTCGCCCGCATTATAGGGCACGGCGGGGCACATGGGGAACCCGCCAGTTGCCGTCAATGGCGCGCGGAAGTGGAGGAACTTTAATTTCCTGTCACGCTCGTTAACATCCGTTCAAGTGTCTCCAGCCGGTCGGCCTCGCGCGGCGGCTTGTCCCAGCGGAGCCGGTTGATGCGGGGAAAGCGCATCGCGACACCGGATTTGTGACGCGGTGAGCGTTGCAGCCCCTCGAACGCGACTTCCAGCACCAGCCCCTGGTCGGGCTCGTGCACGACATGGCGCACGGGGCCGAATTTTTCCGTGGTGTTGCGGCGGACGAAGCGGTCGATCTGCAACAGTTCTTCGTCGGTGAAGCCGAAATAGGCCTTTCCAACAGGTACGAGCTGCTCGCCGTCTTCGCCGTTGGTCCAGACACCAAAGGTGTAGTCGGAGTAGAACGATGAGCGCTTGCCGTGCCCGCGCTGCGCGTACATCAGCACGGCGTCGATCAGATGCGGATCGCGCTTCCATTTCCACCACTGTCCCTTCGGCCGGCCCGGTAGATAGGGTGCATCACGCCGCTTGAGCATCACGCCCTCGACCGCGTCCGCATCCTCGCCCGCGCCGGCGCTCGCGGGATCGGCGCGTGCCGCCGTCAGTGCCTCCCAACTGTCGAAGGGAATGGTTGGCGATAGGTCGATGCGGGGATCGCCCAGCTTTTTGACGAATGCTTCCAAATGTGTCCGACGCTCGACAAACGGCAGCTCACGCAGATCATTCTCGTCATCGCCGAGCAGGTCGTAGGCGCGCAGGTGGATCGGAAAATCCTTCATCAGTTTTGGCGAAACCACTTTGCGGTTGAGCCGCTGCTGGAGCACGTTGAAGGTCTGCACGCGCCCGTCACGCAGCACCAGCAGTTCGCCGTCGATGGCGCCGGGCAGGTGCAGCGATGGCACGAGGTCCGGAAAGCTGTTGGTGATGTCCTCGCCGGTGCGTGAATAAAGCCGCGCCTGCATGTTGCCGCGCGCGTCGCGGCCGCTCACCGCCTGCACGCGGATGCCGTCCCATTTCCATTCCGCGATGAAATCGGCAGCGTCGAGATTTTTGAAATCCGCATCCTCGATCGCATGCGCCAGCATCACCGGGCGGAACGGTGCCGGATCGCGATTGACGGGTTTGTCGGCGCGGCCTTCCAGCCACGCAAACAGATCGAGATAGGGCGGCGAAAGTCCGGGCCACATCAGCTCGATGTCATGCGGGTCCTTGTCGCCGAGCGCCGCTGCCGCCGTCTTCGCCAGCCGCGCCGAAACGCCAATCCGCATCGCTCCGGTCACGAGTTTCAGCAGCGCCCAGCGGCCGGTCTCGTCGAGTTCATCCAGCCAGCGCGAAAGCTGTTTTGGCAGTTCGGTCTTGCCGAGCGTGCGCAGCGTGGTGACGACCTCGACCAGCGTCGGGGGAGGGGGATTGTTATGGCCGGCCAGCGGGACCGCCTTCGGCCACATCAGGGCTACGGTCTCCGAGAGATCGCCGACATAGTCGTAGGAGAGTCCGAACAGCACGGGATCGGTGCGCTCCGCGATCAGGTCCCGGATCAGGCCGGGTTTTGCGTGCTTGAACGACAGCGCGCCGGTGATCGCCGCCAGCGCGTAGCCGCGGTCGGGATCTGGCACTTCGCGAAAATAGGCCGTGATCAGCCGCAGCTTGTTGTTGCGGCCGGGCTCATAGGCGAGGCGATCGAGCAACTCGGCGAAGCGGTTCATGCCTCGGCCTCGCCGGGGGCTACCGCTGCTTCGCCCTCGTCTTCATCGCCGTAGCCGACGAGGTCGAGCGGCTGCGCGGCGAGACCTTTCGTCTTGCACCAATGCACCAGCGCGTCTTCCTGGCCGTGCGTCACCCAGATTTCGCCGGCGCCGGTCGCCGCGATCGTGGACGTCAGGCCGTCCCAGTCGGCGTGGTCCGAGATTGCCAGCGGCAGCTCGACGCCGCCCTGCCGTGCCCGCGCGCGCACCCGCATCCAGCCCGAGGCAAAGGCGGTGACCGGATCGGGAAAGCGCCGAGTCCAGATGTCTGACGTCGCCGAAGGCGGCGCCAGCGTGATGGTGCCGGCCAGATCGCCCTTCTTCTCGCCGCGCACCGGGCGCAGCTCGCCAAGGTTTATGCCTCGGCTTTGATAGTAGTAGGTGATCTTCTCCATCGCGCCGTGCAGATAGATCGGCGCGTCATAGCCGGCCTCGCGCAGCAGCGCGATCACGCGCTGCGCCTTGCCGAGCGAATAGGCGCCGACCAGATGCGCCCGCTCCGGAAACAGTCTTGCCGACGCCAGCAGCTTCTTCACTTCCTCCGCCGCGTCGCCATGCCGGAACACCGGCAGTCCGAATGTCGCCTCGGTGATGAAGACGTCGCAGGGTACGAGCTCAAATGGTGCGCAGGTTGGATCCCGCGCGTCCTTGTAATCGCCCGATGCGACGATGCAGGTGTCCTTGCAGGAGACGGCGATTTGCGCCGAGCCCAGCACATGCCCGGCGGGATGGAATTTCACCTTGACGTCGCCGAGCCTGATCTCTTCTCCGTAAGAGATGGCCTGCGTGCTGCCGGCGAAATTGTCGCCATAGCGCAGCCGCATCATGTCGAGCGTTTCCTGCGTCGCCAGCACCGCGCCGTGGCCGGGCCTCGCATGGTCGGAATGGCCGTGGGTGATCACGGCGCGCTCGACCGGGCGCACCGGGTCGATATGAAAGCCGCCAGGCTTGCAGCACAGGCCGGCGGCAGTTGGCAGCAGGATGTCTTGCGGGCGCATATGCCGCATATAAGCGCTTTTCCCGCGATGTTTAGCCGTCATGCGCGGGCTTGACCCGCGCATCCATGTTCCGGAAAAGTTATTTCTTTGATGGATTGCCGGGTGGGCCCGGCAATGACGAGAAGAATTCCATGCCTGCCCGCCTTTTCCTGTCCTCCGGCGATTTGATTGCCGACCGTCGCTTTGATTTCGCGCGCGACCTGCAGATGCGTGGCGACCTGCCCGCGGCAGCCGACCTCTTGCAGCAGGCGGTGGAGCTCGCGCCGGGCTTTGCCTCGGCCTGGTTCACGCTCGGCGAAATCCGACAGCAGCTCGGCGAGCGCGAGGCGGCGGCCGAGGCCTTCCGCAAGGCGCGCGACGCCGATCCGCAGGATCGCCACGGCGCGGCCGTGCACCTGATGCAGCTCGGCGCCGAGCCGTTGTCGGCAATGCCCGCCGGCTATGTGCAGTCGCTGTTCGACCAGTACGCGCCGCGCTTCGAGCATGCGCTGCTCAACGATCTCGGCTATCGCGGCCCATCGCTGCTGTTCAAGGCGGTGCTGGCGGTGCGCAATGCCGCGAAGAAGCCGGCCTTCTTCAAGCGCGCCATAGATCTTGGCTGCGGCACTGGCCTCGGCGCGGCAGCTTTTGCCAAACACGTCGACCGCTTCACCGGCGTCGATCTGTCGCCGGGCATGATCGAGCAGGCGCGCGCTTCCGGCGTCTACGCCGAGCTCGAAATCGCCGACATGGTGGCCGGCCTCGCCACCAAACCCGATGCCAGTTTCGACTTTGTCCTTGCAGCGGACGCGATGGTCTATGTCGCCGACCTTGCACCGGTGCTTGCGCAAGCCCACCGCGTGCTCATGCCCGGCGGACTCATCGCCTTCACCACCGAGACCCATCCGGGCGAGGGCGTAATCATCGGCGGCGGGCTGCGCTACGCCCATGCCGCCAGCCACGTGCGCGCGGCGGTCGCGGCCGCAGGCCTGAGACTGGCGCTTTTGCAAGAGGCCTCGCCGCGCAACGAGGGTAATGCTCCAGTGCCGGGGCTCGTGGTCGTCGCGACCAGAACTTGAGTCTAGACGCTATCCGCTTCGCGAATGGCGGCATTGCTGCGACATGTCAGCCATTGCCGCTCTTTATTAAATGTTCGATCAAGTCTCCCACAAAGGGAGAAACAACAATGAAGAACAAACTGAGCCGGCGCGAATTCGGCGCGACGACGCTTTCCGCCATCGCC
This sequence comes from Bradyrhizobium lablabi, assembly GCF_018129385.1. Taxonomy (GTDB): domain Bacteria; phylum Pseudomonadota; class Alphaproteobacteria; order Rhizobiales; family Xanthobacteraceae; genus Bradyrhizobium; species Bradyrhizobium lablabi_C. Next base: position 546,749 of record NZ_JAFCLN010000003.1, on the reverse strand, counting down.
GCCTCCGTCCTGCCGGCGCCCGCCGTGTGGGCAGCCAAGCAATACGATCCCGGCGCCAGCGATACCGAGATCAAGCTCGGCCAGACCGTGCCGCATTCCGGCCCCGGCTCGCTCTATGGCGTGCTCGGCCGCGTCGGCGAAGCCTATTTCCAGATGCTGAACGAGAAGGGCGGCATCAACGGCCGCAAGGTAAAATTCTTCACCATGGACGACGCCTACAGCGCGCCGAAATGCGTGGAGGCGACGCGTCGCCTGGTCGAACAGGAAGAGGTGCTCGCGCTGTATGGTTCGCTCGGCACCGCCCCGCAGACCGCCGTGCACAAGTACCTCAATTCCAAGGGCGTGCCGCAACTCCTGCTCAACACCGGCGCCTCGAAGTGGAACGACCCGAAGAATTTCAAATGGACCATGGCGGGCCTGCCGCTCTATCCGACCGAAGCGCGCATCCTCGCCAAGCACGTGGTGGCGACCAAGCCGAACGCCAAGGTCGGCATCCTCTATCAGAACGACGACTTTGGCCGCGACTTCCTCGGCCCGTTCAAGAAGGTGCTCGCCGATGCCGGCGGCACGGCAAAGGTGATCATGGAGCAGACCTATGATCTCACCGAGCCGACCATCGACTCGCAGATCATCAATCTCTCGAAATCGGGCGCGGACGTTTTCTACAACATCACCACCGGCAAGGCGACCTCGCAGTCGATCCGGAAAGTCGCCGAACTAGGCTGGAAGCCGCTACAGCTTCTCTCTGCGGGCTCGACCGGCCGCTCGATCCTGTCCGCCGCCGGGTTCGAGAACGCCAAGGACATCGTCGCCATCCGCTACGCCAAGGAAGTCGGCGTGCCGCGCTGGGAAAAGGATCCCGACGTGATGGCGTTCGAGGCGTTGCGCGCCAAATATCTGCCGACCGTCGACCCCGACAACACCATCGCTTTTGCCGGCTATGGCCAGGTCGCGAGCATGGCGGAAATCCTGCGCCGCTGCGGCGATGAGCTCACCCGCGCCAACGTGCTCAAGCACGCCACCACGCTCGCCGGCTTCCACTCGCCCTATTTCCTCGACGGCATCAATTTCAGCTACACGCCGGAGGATTACACGCCGATGAAGACGCTCTACATTTCGATCTTCAATGGCAAGGACTGGGACATTTCGGACAAGCCGGTGACGGAGTGATCTTCCCCCTCTCCCCGCTCTTCGCGGGGAGAGGGCAGGGGTGAGGGGCTCTCTCCGCACGGGTGGTGCTAACCGTCAGACCTGTACCCCCTCACCCGGATCGCATCTGGCGATGCGATCCGACCTCTCCCCGCAAGCGGGGCGAGGTGAAGTAAGCGCAGCCGCCACCCTCGACGAACCCACCTCAACCGCTTACCTCTTGGGGCGTGCAATCGCCCGACCTCTTTACCTACGTGCCCACAGCGCTGCTGCCGGACCGTTTCCAGAAATGGTTCGCCGCACGCGGCTGGTCGGCGCGCGAGCATCAGTTGGCTCTGCTGGCGAAGGCGCGGGATGACCGCTCCGCACTGCTGATCGCGCCCACCGGCGCCGGCAAGACGCTCGCGGGATTTTTGCCGAGTCTGGTGGAGCTTTCCTCGCCGATGGCGGCAGATGGCAAGAGCGTCGTTTCCACCGGCCGCAGCGTCAAACGAATCGGCGGCCTGCATACCCTCTACATCTCGCCGCTGAAGGCGCTCGCCGTCGACATCGCGCGCAATCTGGAAACTCCGATCGCCGAGATGGGCCTGCCGATCAAGGTCGAGACCCGCACCGGCGACACGCCGGTGTCGCGCCGCCAGCGGCAGCGGCGCTATCCGCCGGACATCTTGCTGACCACACCTGAGCAGCTCGCGCTGCTGCTTGCCTCCGACGATGCGCCGTTCCTGTTCGGCTCACTCAAGCGCATCGTGCTCGACGAATTGCATGCGCTGGTCACCTCCAAGCGCGGCGATCTGCTCTCGCTTGGCCTCGCGCGTCTCTGGCGCATCGCACCCGAGATGCGCGCGATCGGACTGTCCGCGACGGTGGCCGAGCCGGAATCGCTGGCGCGTTTCCTGATGCCGCAGCCGCTGGGGCGGGAAGTCTCCGCCGACATCGTCGTGGCGGGCGGCGCCGCGGCGCCGATCGTCGAGATGCTCGACACCAGGGAGCGGTTGCCCTGGGCCGGCCACACCGCGCGCCACGCGCTCGGCGAGATGTACGACCTCATCAAGCTCAACAAGACCACGCTGATCTTCGTCAACACCCGCAGCCAGGCCGAAATGCTGTTCCAGGATTTTTGGCGCATGAACGACGATGGCCTTGCCATCGCGCTGCATCACGGCTCGCTCGACGTCGCCCAGCGCCGCAAGGTCGAGGATGCGATGGCGGCCGGCAAGCTGCGCGGCGTGGTCTGCACCTCCTCGCTCGACCTCGGCATCGACTGGGGCGACATCGATCTCGTCATCAATGTCGGCGCGCCCAAGGGGGCTTCCCGGCTGATGCAGCGGATCGGCCGCGCCAACCACCGGCTCGACGAGCCCTCGCGCGCCGTGCTGGTGCCAGCCAACCGCTTTGAGGTGCTGGAATGCACGGTCGCGATCGACGCCGTCGCAGAAAACGCGCAGGACACCCCGCCGCTGCGCACCGGCGCGCTCGACGTGCTGGCCCAGCATGTGCTCGGCCGCGCCTGCGGCGAGCCGTTTTTGTCGGATGAACTCTATCAAGAAGTGCTGACCGCGGCGCCTTACTCAAATCTCGCCCGGACCGATTTCGACGACATCGTCGATTTCGTCGCCACCGGCGGCTACGCGCTGAAAACCTACGAGCGATTTGCGCGCATCAAGCAGGACAAGCAGGGAAAATGGCGCGTCGCGAATCCGCGGGTGCGGCAGAGCTACCGCCTTAATGTCGGCACCATCGTCGAGGAGGCCATGCTCAAGGTAAAGCTGGTGCGCTCGCGTGGCGGCGGCTCCGGCCATACCGGCATGATCGCCCGCGGCGGAAAAATCCTCGGCGAAATCGAGGAATATTTTATCGAAGGCCTCGTGGTCGGCGACACCTTCGTGTTCAGCGGCGAGGTGGTGCGCTACGAGGCGCTGGTCGAGGACCAGGTCTATGTCTCGCGGGCCAACGACAAGGACGCCAAGGTGCCGGCCTATGCGGGCGGCAAATTTCCGCTCTCCACCTATCTCGCCGAACGCGTCAGGAAACTACTGGACGATCGCCGCCAGTGGAACGCGCTGCCCGAACAGGTGCGCGACTGGCTCTCGCTACAGCGCGCCTTTTCCCGCGTGCCGGCGGTGCGCGAACTGTTGATCGAAACCTTTCCACGCGGGGGAAAGCATTATTTCGTCTGCTACCCCTTCGAGGGCCGCCTCGCGCACCAGACGCTCGGCATGCTTTTGACGCGCCGGCTGGAGCGCGCCCGGGCCCGGCCGCTCGGCTTTGTCGCCAATGAATATGCGCTCGCAATCTGGGGCGTCGGCGACATCTCGCATCTGGTTCGCCACGGCAATCTCGATCTCAACGCGCTGTTCAATCCGGACATGCTGGGCGACGATCTCGAGGCCTGGCTCGCCGAATCGGCGCTAATGAAGCGCACCTTCCGCAACTGCGCGCTGATCTCCGGCCTGATCCCGCGCCGCTTCACCGGCGAGGAAAAGAGCCGCCGCCAGGTGTTGTTTTCGACCGACCTCGTCTACGACGTGCTGCGCAAACATCAGGCCGACCATGTGCTGCTGCGCGCCGCTCGCGCCGATGCCGCTTCGGGCTTGCTCGATCTTCGCCGTCTTGGTGATATGCTCGCGCGAATCCAGGGGCGAATCACCCACCGGGAACTCGACCACGTTTCGCCGCTCGCGGTGCCCGTCATGCTGGAAATCGGCCGCGAGTCGGTCTATGGCGAAGCATCCGACGAGCTGTTGGCGGAAGCTGCCGAAGAGCTCGTCAAAGAGGCGATGGAATAGAACGTGACGTCAGCGCAATTGTTGCAGAATGGCCGGACATTGCGCGCCTCGGTTCTCGACATTTCCGGCATCACGCTGCTCGCCGATTTCTCCGGCGCGCTGTTCTGGGAAGAGCAGAGCCTGCTCGTGGTTTCCGACCTGCATCTGGAAAAAGGCTCGAGCTTTGCCGCGCGCGGCGTGCTGCTGCCGCCCTATGACACCGCGGCGACGCTGGGCCGGCTTGCTGCCGTGATCGCGCGCCACGACCCGCGCATGGTGATCGCGCTCGGCGACAGTTTTCACGACCGCACCGCCCATGAGCGGCTGTGCGGCGCCGACCGCGACGCCATCGCGGCGCTCCAGGTGCGGCGCGACTGGATCTGGATTTCGGGCAATCACGATCCCGCGCTGCCCTCGAATCTCGGCGGCGTGGTCGCGACCGAAGTCTGCATCGGCCCCATCGCCTTCCGCCATGAGCCGACCGGCGCGATTGGCGAGATCGCCGGCCATCTGCATCCCAAGGCCCGCGTGCCGACCCGCGGCCGCACGGTGGAGCGGCGATGTTTCGCCTGCGACGGCGAACGCGCTGTGATGCCGTCCTTCGGCGCCTACACGGGGGGCCTGAGCATCCGCGACAAGGCGTTTGCGAGAATATTTGGAACGCCGGGCTTCATGGCCCACGTCCTCGGCGACAACCGCGTGCATACGTTTGCCGCGGCCAGGTGTTATTGAATCCGTCGTCCCGGCCAAGCGAAGCGCGAGCCGGGACCCATACGCCCGGCCGCTGTTGTGACAGCGAACTGGTCGCCGGCTTTGCGTCAACAACTGCTGCCTGTGGTTATAGGTCCCTACTTTCGCAGGGACGACAGCTGAAGTTGTCGCAGCGCTGGTCTCACGCCGCCTTCGCCTGCACCGTCCCGCAAAATTCCGCCAGCCGATCCGCCAGCCGCAGCGTTGCGGGGCTCGCACCGGGCGCTGCGACCAGCGCCACCTCCGTCCTGTCGATCGGCGCAAAGCCGTCTTTCGCCGTGAGCACGCGATGCTCGGCCTGGATCGCGATCTCGGACAAAATGCTCAACCCCATGCCGGCGGCAATCGCGGCCTGAATGCCGGAGAGATTTGAAGACGTGTACGCCATGTGCCAGCTTCGCCCCGCGCTCTCCAGCGCATGGATGGCGCCGGCGCGGTACAGGCAGCCGGTGGGAAATCCGATCAGCGGCACCGAGCCGGTGCGCGTATCGCGCGGGTGGCTTTTGCTGGTGACCCAGTGCACGCGCTCCGGCCACACCGCGATGGCGCCCTTTTCGCCGGCCGTGCGCTTGAACAGCGCGAGATCCAGTTCGCCGCGCTCCAGCTCGCGCTTGAGATTGGCGCTCTGGTCGGCGCGCACGTCGAGCCGCAGGCCCGGGTGCGAGCGCGAAAACGCCGCCAGCAATTTGGCGAGGCGATAGGCGGCAAAATCCTCGGGAACGCCGAGCCGGATCGCGCCGCCATGGCCCGGCTGCGCCAGCACGTCGCGCGCTTCCTCCGCCAGCGCCAGCAGCCGCCGCGCATAGGACAACAGCCGCTCGCCGGCTTCCGTCGGCGTCACGTCCTTGCCGTTACGGTGGAGCAAGGGCTGGCCGACGTCCTCCTCCAGCCGCTTGATCTGCTGGCTGACGGTCGATTGCGTGCGGTGGACGCGCGCGCCCGCGCGGGTGAATCCGCCGGAATCGACCACCGACACGAAGCTGCGCAGGAGTTCGAGATCGAGCATCTGAATGCTCCATTTATAAATCCACTGGATATCAGTTTATCATTTAATTTCCAAATATCAACGCGCGGGCCTAGATCAAGGGCAAAGGAGCATCCCATGTCGCTCGCGCCCTCGCTCGCGGTCTCCCGCGCCCAATTCAACTGGCTGCCGCTCCTGATCGGCCTGTTCTGCCTGCTGTGGAGCTTCGCCTTTGTCGCGGGCAAGATCGGCGTCACCGATTGCCCGCCGCTGATCCTGCTCACGGCACGTTTCTCGCTCGCCGGAATCCTCGTCCTCGGCATTTCGGCGCTGCGAAGCGAGAGCTGGAATCTCGGCTGGCGCGACGTCGCGGTGTTTTCGGTTCTGGGCGTCGCCAATAACGCGCTCTATCTGGGATTCGGCTACACCGGCCTGCAAACCGTCTCCGCTGGCCTCGGCGGCCTCGTCGTCAGCGCCAATCCTGTTTTTACCGCGGTGCTCGCCGCTGTCTTCCTCGGCGAGACGCTGAACTGGCGCAAGGTAAGTGGGCTGCTGCTCGGCATTGCCGGCGTCAACTTTATCGTCTGGCATCGGCTCAAGATCGGTACCGACCATTTCGACGGCATCGTGTTCACGCTGGCATCGCTTGCCTCGATCGTTGCCGGCACCATCCTGTTCAAGCTGCTGTCGCCGAAGGGCTCGCTCTGGATCGGCAACGGTATCCAGAACATCGCCGGTGGCCTCGCGCTGCTGCCCTTCGCATTCACGCTGTCGAGCATCAGTGACATCGTCCCCAGCGCACGGCTGCTCGGCGCGTTCGCGTTCCTGGTGCTCGGCGGCTCGATCCTCGCTTATCTGCTCTGGTTTCATCTCCTGAAAGTGTGTGGCGCGACCGCCGCGAGTGCCTATCATTTCCTGATGCCACCGCTCGGCATGCTGTTCGCCTTCCTCGTGCTCGGCGAGCATATCGAGGCCCGCGACCTGCTCGGGATCATCCCGGTGGCGCTCGGCATCTATCTGGTAACGCGTCCGGCGGCGCCAAGGAGCAAATCATGACGACAAAAATCACACTGATCGGCGGTCCCACCGCACTGATCGAAGTCGACGGCTTTCGCCTGCTCACCGATCCCACCTTTGATGGGCCTGGCGCCTACGAGCTGCCGCATGTGAAGCTGGAGAAGGTGACCGGACCGGCATTCGGCGCTGACAGGGTCGGTGAGATCGACGCCGTGCTGCTCAGCCATGACCAGCACTCCGACAATCTCGACAATTCCGGCCGCGAATTTCTCAAGAAAGCAAGGCGCGTGCTGACGACGGAGGCCGGCGCCAAGCGGCTCGGCGGACATGCCGAGGGTTTCGCGCCATGGGCTTCGACGGAGCTCAAGGGCAAGAATGGAAACTCGCTGACGATCACCGCCACGCCCGCGCGCCACGGGCCGGCCGGGATCGAGCCGCTCTCCGGCGACGTCATCGGCTTCGTCGTCGCATCGAGCAACACCGCGACACGCCCGATCTATGTCAGCGGCGACACGGTCTGGTTCGACGGCGTCGCCGAGGTCGCAAGACGCTTCAACGCCGGCATTGTGCTGCCCTTTGCCGGCGCGGCCCAGACCCGTGGGCCCTTCCATCTCACCATGGACACCAACGACACGATCGAGACCGCGCGCGCTTTCCCCGACGCCGTGATCGTGCCCGTGCATACCGAAGGCTGGAAGCATTTCCGGCAGACTTCAGGCGATTTGCGCGTGACCTTCGATACGCTCGGCTTCGGTACGCGGTTGCGCATCCTCGAACCCGGAGTCGCCACGATCATCGAGCCGTGCTGATCCAGGTCTGGGTCCCGCGCCAGGTCTTCCGGTAGGAACCGAACGGTAGCCGGTTCGTTGTTGGACCGGCTGGACCGGACATGACAGATCGCAGGCAGAACAGGCGCAACGGCGGCGGGGAGCATCACCACAAGGCGGACAGCGCAAAGCCGTCGCCGAAGCATCGCAAGTCCTTCAGCATCCGCGACTTCCTCAAGACGCTCGGTCCCGGCCTGATCACCGGCGCTTCCGACGACGATCCCTCGGGCATCGGCACCTACAGCCAGGCCGGCGCGCAGCTCGGTTACGGCATCGGCTGGACCATGCTGCTGACGTTTCCGCTGATGGTCGCGATCCAGGAGATTTCCGCCCGCGTCGGCCGCGTCACCGGGCACGGCATCTCGGGCAATGTCTGCCGGCATTATCCGCGCTGGCTGCTCGTCATCGTGGTGACGATGCTGTTCGTAGCCAACACCATCAACATCGCCGCCGACCTTGGCGCGATGGCCGATGCCACAAAGCTGCTGATCGGAGGGCACACCATCCTCTATGTCGTCTGTTTCGGCGTGATATCGATCGCGGCGCAAATCTTTCTCAACTACAAGCGCTATGTCGCCGTGCTGAAATGGCTGACGCTCAGCCTGTTCGCCTATGTCGCCGCGCTGGTGTTTGCTAACGTCTCCTGGAGCGAGGCGCTGCCGGGCCTGCTGCTTCCGAAGATGAGCTGGAACGCCGATTATTTCACCACCATCGTGGCGATCCTCGGCACCACGATCTCGCCCTATCTGTTCTTCTGGCAAGCCTCGCAGGAGGCGGAGGACCAGCGCGTCGACGTCACAAAGCGGCCGCTGATCGAAAAGCATTACGGCGCGCGGCGGGAATTCTCCCGCATCCGCGCCGACACCATGGTCGGCATGGCCTTCTCCAACCTGATCGCGCTCGCGATCATCACCACGGCAGCCGCGACGCTGCATGCGTCGGGCAGGACCGATATCCAGAGTTCGGCGCAGGCCGCCGAAGCGCTGCGCCCGATCGCGGGGCCGCTGGCAGAATGGATCTTTGCGCTCGGCATCGTCGGCACGGGGCTGCTTGCGATTCCGGTGCTGGCCGGCGCCACCGCCTATGCCGTCGGCGAAGGATGGCAGTGGGCCGTAGGGCTCGCGCGCAAGCCAAAGGAGGCCATCGCCTTCTATTCGGTGCTGGCGATCTCGGGCGGTTTTGGCATCGCGCTCAACTTCACCTCGATCAATCCGATCTCGGCGCTGTACTGGAGCGCGGTCATCAACGGCGTGCTCGCGGTCCCCGTGATGGTGCTGCTGATGCTGATGGCGCGCCACCGGAACGTCATGGGCCGCTTCGTCATCGGCGGGCCGCTGTACTGGCTGGGCTGGCTCTCGACATCAGCGATGGCGCTGAGCGTCATCGCGATGGGCGTGGGATTCTTCCTCGGGAAAACCTAATCCTTCCGGAACACGATCGAGGCCATCCAGCCCGTCATCAGCGCCATCATCGCGGTGACGAGGCCATAGACAAAACCGTTGTTGCGCGCGGCGTTGGCGACGAACTGCTCGAATCCGACCTTGACGATTTCGAATGCGGTCTCGGTGCGCGTCACCAGAACGCCGTCGGCGAACAATTTGATATCCACATTGTAGGTGCCGATCGGCACCTCTGCCGGCAGCGGGATGCCGGTGCGGAACAGCGTCGGCGTCAGGAACGTCACCGCGGAGGTTTCCTGACGATAAAGCCCGTGCTGCTTGCGCAGCCGCACGAAGGCGCTGCGGAATGCGTCCTCGGGCACCACGTCGGCGTAGTCGGGTCCGACCCGCTGGGTGAGCAATACGTTGTTCAGCCCGACCTGCTGCCGCCGCTGCACCTCGGGCGAGGCGATCTGCTCCAGCGGGCGGTTGGAGAACACGGCAAGGTAGCTCGGCACCTTCAAGAACTGCCGGGAATCGGTGTTGATCCAGATTCCGAATTTGCGCTCCTTGCGCCGCGTCACCAGGTCCATGCGCGGGCCGGAGACGGTGACGACGAGATCGTATGCGTTGCGGCCGGGCGGCGTATTCCCGTCCTTTTCCACCGAGCCGAACAGCACCAGCTCCTCGCCGGAATAGTTCGGCGTCACCGTCACGCGATGGTTCGACACCGACACGATCAGCCGATCGGCGCGCGCAGGGGGTGCTGCGAGCGCGGCCCCGAGCACACAGGCGGCGATAGCGGCGGCAAGCCTCATGCGGGGCCTCCGGTGGAGGTCTCGCGAACCGTGAAGAGATCGGCCGGCTTGATCACAAGCTCGACCGCAAAGCGGATGCCGACGGCGAGCACCAATAGCCCGAGCAGCAGCCGCAGATGTTCGCCGCGGATTTTTTGGCCCGCGCGCGCGCCGAACTGGGCGCCGGTCACGCCGCCCACCATCAGGATCAGCGCCAGCACGGCGTCGACCAGATGATTGGTGACCGCATGCAGCATGGTGGCGAACACCATGGTGACGAGGGTGAGCACCATCGAGGTACCGATCACGGTCGAGGTCGGCACCCGCAGGACGTAGATCATCAGCGGCACCAGGATGAAGCCGCCACCGATACCCATCACGGCACCGATGAAACCGATGATCAGCCCGATTACGATGACGGGGATGACGGAAAGGTAGATCTTGGAGCGCTTGAAGCGCATCTTCAACGGCAAGCCGTGGATCCAGCCGTGGCCGCCGGATCGGCGTACCGGCACCGGGTTGCCGCCGCGGGCGCGCAGCATCGCGCGCAGCCCTTCCCAGAACATCAGCCCGCCGACGGTGGTGAGCAGGATCACGTAGGACAGTGCGATCAGGAGATCGAGTTGGCCCAGCGAGCGCAGCAGCGTGAAGGTCCACACGCCGAGCGCAGTCCCTATCGTGCCGCCGGTCAACAATACCAGCGCCAGTGATGGGTCGATGGCGCGCCTTCGCCAGTAGGATATTGCACCCGAAAAGGACGATGCCGCGATGTGGCTTGCGACAGAGGCAACCGCGACCGCCGGTGAGATGCCGACGAAGATCAGGAGCGGCGTCATCAGAAAGCCGCCTCCGATCCCGAACATGCCGGATACGAACCCCACCGCCGCGCCCATCGCCAGGATGAGCAAAACATTGACCGGAAGGTCGGCGATGGGAAGGTAGAGCTGCACGCGGTTTGCTTTTGTTAATGCGCCGCGGGCCAGCCGAAGGGCCGCTCGCGGCAGCGTGGGTTCGAGCATTTACCGGCAGGAAATCCGGTTGTCGCACGGGGGCGGGAAGCTGGTGTGGACCGGTTGCCGTGGTCCTGCATAACCGAATTTGACGGAGGGAGGGACTAAAGAATCCGCCCTGCGGCAATTATTTGCCGGACGCTGGGATGCATTTGCGGGCGTGGTGAAAAATTCACATTAACGGCAAGGTGCGCTGGTTTGGCCTAGGGGCATGATCCGGAAAAATGGGCACCGGTTTTCCGGAAAGATCATGCCTACTTTGATGGATCGGTGATGAGGTTCATCGTCACCGCTTCCTGCTTGCTCAGCCAGCGGATATCGCCGGTGCGCGACATGGCCTCGACGAACACCGAGGACGAGATGCCCATCTTGGTGAGATAGCCGAGGATCGTGCCGGTGACGCGCTGGGCGTCGGCCAGCGGATCGGCGCTGGCTGTTCTCGATGTAAAGCGATGGATCCCCAGCCGCGAGCCTTCGACGCCAAAGCGGGTCTTGCCGCCGGCGAACACGAACACGCAGGCGCTGGCGCACGAAGCCGGCCGGATCCGGCTGGACGTATCGACGGTACCGACAGCCGTTACCAGCCCGCGTGCGCGGATCACTTCGCCCATGATGAGGGATTGCCCCACATCGCCGCCGAGCGAGGAGATCACTACGGCGTCGCCCGCCTTGAGCCTCGCTTCATCCAGCCGCTCGCGAAACCAGCTCGCGCTGGCGGCACCGATTTTCCCGTGCAGCACCAGTGCCTGAACGCGGCGGCCGCCGAGATCGACGTCCGCCACCGAAGAGGTCATGCTGGGCGAAAAATAGCGGTCGCTCCAATAGTCCCAGGCGCCCGGCTCCGACAGCTCGCGATAGGCCTGGATAACGACGCCGAGAATGACGAGCAAAGGAATCAGGGCCGACATAAAGCTGCGGCCAGAACGCGCAGCCGCTTGTGGCTGCGCGGCGGGCCGATTGACCGGTCGCGGTGCAGGCGGCGGGTCCCAGGGCCGCGCGGGCGGCACCGGCAGGCCACTTCCTCTTTGCTGGCGATCGTCGGTGGACAAGTCGAATCCTCAGGGCGCAAAGGCGTCAGCGGCGCCGACGCTGCCTGTCTATATAGTGTCGTTCTAACAAATACAGGTTCGCGGCGCCGCACTTAACTCATCTGTAATGTTCGGCTCGGTGGCTTCATCCTTCGGGACGCGGCCAAGTAGCCGTGCCTGGGGATGAGGTCTGGGAGTCGCGCAAGATGTCGGACCTCATGGTGAGGAGCGCGGCAACGCCGCGCGTCTCGAACCATGAAGGCCTGGAAAAACTTTAGCGGGCGGTAGTGGTAGCCGGAGCCGCGGCGCGTCTGGCGGGCTTGGCCGCAGGCTTGGCAGCGCTGGCCTGGGTCGGTGCGCTGTCCCAGCCTCCGGCCGGGACCGCGACGTTGACGGAGTCCTCCGGCTGCGGCTCGGGCGTAAAGGTCTGGATCGCGAGCTTGGCCGCGGCCAGCGATTGCGGATCGAGTCGCTTTGCAACGTCGTCGCGCTTGCGCGCTGAATCGGCATCACCCTGGGCGGCGGCGAGGCTGAACCATTTGAAGGATTCGGCAAGGTTCTGGTCGACGCCGATGCCGCGGGCATAGAGGATGCCGAGGTTGAACTGGCTGTCGGCGACGCCGCGATCGGCGGCTTTGCGGAACCACTGCGCTGCACTCTTGTAGTTCGCGCCCTTGCCGCCGCCGTCGGCGTCCAGCACGGCGAGGTTATGCATCGCCTTGGCGTTGCCGCGCTCGGCCGCCTGCGTGTAATAGCGCCGCGCGATCTCGGGGTCTCGCTTCACGCTCAGGCCCTTCTCGTAGAAGGTGCCGAGCCGGAAGATCGCGGGTATCAGGCCGGCCTGTGCCGCGCGGTCATACCACTTTGCGGCTTCATCCAGGTTGACCGCCACGCCCTTGCCCTCGGCAAAGCGCGTGCCGATTTCGTAGGCCGCGGCCGCATCGCCCTTCATGACGGCGGCGCGCAGTTTCGGACCGGCAATGCCCTCCGGCAATTGTTCTGATGGCGGCACCTGCACGACGCCGATCTTGCCAGGCGTCGTCATCGCGGCCGGTGCCGGCGGCGTGGCGGGAATCGCGCCGGTCACGTCGCTGGCTGGTGCCGGCGCAGCCGGGACTTGCGCCGGCGGGATCGGGACCTGCGCACTGTCGAGCAGGTTCGGCGCCGGCGTATGGTTGGATTGCCGGCCGATCGGCGTCGGCGAAGTTATCATCGACGGCGCGGCGGGCGCGGGCGATGCAGGCGCGGCATTGGAGTCTTTTGCGGCGGGCGCCGGAGCGGCAGCCGGCTCTTCCATCGCCGGCATCGGCGGCGCGGTCCCGGTGTCGAGCAGCGTCATCGCCATCTTGAAGGTGCCGAGCACGATCACGACCACGCTCGCGCCGACCAGCAGCGAGCGGATCTTCGAGGTGATGGTCGAGGGCTCCTTGTCGTCGGCGGCCTTGGCGGCAGCCGCCTTGGCCTCGACTTTCGCCTCGATCTTGGCCTTGGCTTTTTCCTTGGCCTTGTCGGCCGCCGTTTTCTTCGGAGCGGCACGCGCCGTCTTTTCATTGGCCGCGTTGGCCGCGGCGGCTTGCGCGGCGCGGCGGGCGGCGGCGATGAAGCTCGATGTAGAGACCGGCTCTTTCGGTCCCTTGGGAATTTCGCTCAAGGCGTCTTCGGAAGCCGCGATGCGCTCGGTCGACGAGGATGCCCGCGCGGTCGGCCGGGTGCCGGGCTCCAGCGGATGATCGGGCGGCAGGTCCGGCTCGATCGCGGCACGCGCCGCTGCCGCCGAGTGCGGGATCAGGATGTCGCTGATCGCACGCGGCGGGATGGGCGGCGGGGTCGCCGCGGCCGGCTCCACGGCGCCGAAATTGCGTGGGGCGGCGACGAAATGCTCTTTTGGTGCCGGGGCCGCAGCCTGAATATTTCCTTGGGCAAACGCCTGCGAGGCGGCCGGATTCGGCAATTCCGGTTTCGGCGGCAGCGGCATGGCCGCGCGCGGTGCCTCGACCGGCGCCTCGGCAATGACCGGGGCAGGGGGCGGCACAAAGGCGGCTGCGGCCGGCGGCACAAAGGCAGGGGCGGTCGGCGGCGGGGCCGGTGCTGCGACGGGCGCCGCGCGTACGGCGCGCAGATCGCCCTCGATCATCGCAAGGCGATCGACCACATGGCCGAGCGTGGAGTGAACGGTTTCGAGCGAGTCCTGCGTGCGGCGGTCGGTCTCCGACTGGCTGAAGCGGATATCGGACAGCTCCCGCTTCACCATGTCGACGATCGCCGGATCCATCTGCGGCTGAACCGGCGCCGCGCTGAAATGACGGCTGGTGTCGGCGAGCGAGGCCAGGTTCGCGTGCTGGCGCTCGAGATGGCGCAAAATGTCCTGTAGCGCATCCTCGACGCGGCCGAGATTGTTGTTCGAGTTGGCGTGCGAATCCGTCGAAGCCTCGATGCGCTCGATCAGATACGACACCCGCTGCTCGAGATGCGCGATCGCGGACGTATTGTCGTTGCCGACCGGCAGGCGGTCGATGCGCTCGGACAGTGCTTGCAGCGCGTTCTCGATGTATTCGGTATTGCTCGGCGCCGGCCGCTCGCGCGTCTCGATCGATGAAGCCAGCGCGGCGATGCGCTGCTCCAGCATCGCGAAGGCATCGCTATTGCCACCGGTGCGGCCGATCTGGTCGACCTTCGACGACAGCATCTGCACGTCGTCGGAAAGCCGCGCCAGCGCGTCGTTGGAGGCGACATTGGAGACGATCGAGCGCAGCGCTGCGATCGCCCCTTCGAGCTGATGGACGGTCGAGGGATCGTCATTGGCGCGCAGGATCAGATCGAGCTTGGCGCCGAGATTGCGGATGGCATCGTCATAGCCGGCGAGCTGTTCGGCCGGCGTCAGCGTGCGCAGCACCTCGCGGATGTCGGAGAGCGCGCGTTCGATGCTGGCGAGCGCCTGGCCGTCGGTGCCGTTCTGGCGGCTCTCGTCGATCCGCCGGTGCAGCGAGCGGATTTCGTTCTCGATCGATTCGATCGCCCGGCGCGGCATCGCCTCGGTGATGGCGTGGCGGATTTCGGCCAGCTCGTTGCGGAACGCCGCGATCGATTGCTCGATGTGATCGGGCCGCTGTAGCGACTCGATCTGGCTGGTGATCTTGATCAGGTGCCGTTCCAGCGCGGAAAAATCCGGGCCCGGCGCCGGCGGAGGAGGCGCGGGCGCGGCCATCGGCGGCGGCGCATAGGCCGGCATCTGTGGCGGCGGCGTGTATTGCGGCGCCGGCTGCGGCGCGTATTGCTGCACCGGCGGCGCATTGCGTGACGGAATCGGCCGGCGCGGCGGCGGCAGCGGCGCATCCAACTCGTTCTGGCGCGCGGCGATCTCGGCGATCGCCGAATCGAACGAGGCGGGGCTGAGCGGCGGCGAGGGCCGATAGACCTGCGCCGCGGCGCGCTCGACCATCTCGGCCTGGCGCTGCTTGTCCTGCTGGGTCTGACGCGGGGCCGGATTGGAAATCTGCGACAGTCGCGCGTCCAGCCGCGAGATCGCGTCGTTCAATTGCCGGGCAACCGCCGGCGCGCTCCGCGCCTCGCCGCGCGGCGCGTCCTGGCGCGGCGAGGGCTTTGCAATCTGCTCGATCTGGCGGGTGATGGCGTCCAGCCGCTGGTGGATATCGTCGACCGCGCGAGCTTCCTGCGCAAAATGGCCCTGATGACCTTGCGGCTGCCCATAAGGCTCGCGGAAATTCGGTGGGATGGCTTCGCCGACGGTGGAGTTGAGCCAGTCGTTGAGCGACATGCCGGCACGCCGCGCGGCCGCCTCGGCCCTCTCGCGGACGGATGGATCGATGCCGTCGACACTCCACGATACCCGCGAATTCATGCTCTCGTCCGGTTCGAACTCCGGCACCGTCCTGGTGCCTACAGCCCTCCCCGCGCGTCCCACTGAAGAGACAATCGAATTTCGCGCAGGTCGTCTGCCTCAGAACCTGACTTTTTCCCGTCACGGTAAATAACGGGTTAAGGAATGCGGCCGCCGTGCCGTAAAGTTAAAGACGGGCCGAACTGCGCAGTTTTTCGGAGGGCCCACACCTCTCCACGCGTCATTCCGGGGCGCGTCACTTGGCGCGGGCCCGGGAATCATACTCCTGATCGTGGTTATGGATTCCGGGCTCTCGCTTTGCTCGCCCGGAATGACGGTGGGAGGGAATTCAGGCTTTGGCCTTGCCTTGCCCGTCCTTGACCGGCGTGACCTTCGCCTTCCCGGCGCCGGCGGGCAGGGCCTCCAGTGCCTCCTCGCACCACTCCACCACGGCGCGCTCATGGCGGATGCCGAGGCGGACCGCCAATAGCTTGCCGAGATCGGCGAGCGGGGACGTGCCGTCCGGGAATCGCTTGGCGAGGATCCGCTCATAGCGGGCGCACCGGTCGCGGTGGTGTTCCAGCCGCGCCATCAGGTCGTCGCGGAGCGGCTCGATGTCCACGGCATCGAGTGCGTACAATTTTACCAGCAGCTCATCCTTCATCGAGGCCGGCGTGGAGGGCCGCGCCGCCCAGTGCCGCAGCGCGGAGCGGCCGGCCGGCGTCAGCGTATAGACCAGCTTGTTCGGCTTGCCGGTTTGCACCACTTCATTGGCTTCGACGTAACCGCGGTCCTTGAGCTTGGTCAGCTCGCGGTAGATCTGCTGGTGGTTGGCTTTCCAGTAGAAGCCGATCGAGACGTCAAAGGTCTTGGCGAGCTCGTAGCCCGTCATCGGCTGTTCGGTCAGGCATGCCAAAATTGCGTCGCCGAGCGCCAAGCAGCACCCTCCGTCGATTTCCTTTGACAATATGCACAAAGGTGCATATGCGTCAATGTGCATATGACGGACCGTCGGCCCCTGTCCGGCCGCCGCCCGGCCCGCAATCGCAATGCTCGATTACCCTGGAGACGTCCGATGACGATGACCGGTCTCGACAAGTGGTACGGCTATATCAAATCCCATGACCGCGCCGAGCTCTGGGAACTGCTTCATCCCGACGCGGTGTTCGAAAGCCCTGTCGTGCATACACCGCAGCGCGGCCGCGACATCACCTTCAAATATCTGGTGAGCGCGCTGAAGGTGCTCAATGGCGACAGCTTCCGGTATCTCGGCGAGTGGCGCAGCGATGATGGCGCGGTGCTCGAATTCGCCACCGAGATCGACGGCATCACCATCAACGGCGTCGACATCATCACCTTCGATCGTGACGGTCGCATCACTCATTTCAAGGTGATGGTGCGCCCGCTCAAGGCCATCAACCTGC
Source organism: Bradyrhizobium lablabi (assembly GCF_018129385.1). Classification (GTDB taxonomy): domain Bacteria; phylum Pseudomonadota; class Alphaproteobacteria; order Rhizobiales; family Xanthobacteraceae; genus Bradyrhizobium; species Bradyrhizobium lablabi_C. The sequence continues at coordinate 529,798 of NZ_JAFCLN010000003.1, read as the reverse complement.
TGCACCGCCTGATGGGCGAGCAGCTTGCCGCGGCGGCCGGCTGATGCCTGCACCCCAAAGCCGCAAAGTTGATCGCGATTGGTGCTGCAACCTGCGTGCGGAACCAGATAAGGTTCTGTCCCGGAAGCCCGCACCTGCCGCGCGCGATTTGCTCTAACGCCTCCATCTAATTTCTGTCGCCTGCCGGGAGAATCCGATGCCGACCTACAAAGCCCCCGTCGAAGATGTGAGCTTCCTGCTCAACGACGTGTTCCAGATCGACCGCTACGACAATCTTCCCGGCTTTACCGACGCTTCCGCCGACGTTCGCGAAGCGATCCTCGGCGAGGCGGCCAAGCTCAGCGAAGAAGTGATTCAGCCGCTCAATCGCGTCGGCGATCTCGAAGGCTGCAAGCGCCATGACGACGGCCGCGTCACCACGCCGAAAGGTTTTAAGGAGGCCTTCAAGCAGGTCGCCGAAGGCGGCTGGCTCGGCCTGTCGGCGCCGACTGAATATGGCGGGCAGGGCCTGCCGGTGACGCTGAGCCAGGTCGTTACCGAATTCCAGAGCGCGGCCAACATGGCCTTCTCGATGTATGGCGGCCTGACGATGGGCGCGACCGCGGCGCTGCTGGTGCACGGCAACGCCGAGCAGAAGAAGACCTATGTGCCGAAGATGGTGGCGGGCGAGTGGACCGGCACCATGAACCTCACCGAGCCGCAATGCGGCACGGATCTGGGCCTCTTGCGCACCAAGGCGGTGAAGCAGGCCGACGGCAGCTACAAGATCACCGGCACGAAGATCTTCATCTCGGCCGGCGAGCACGACATGACCGAGAACATCATCCACCTCGTGCTGGCGCGTATCGAAGGCGCGCCCGCCGGCATCAAGGGCGTGTCGCTGTTCGTGGTCCCGAAAGTGCTGGTCAATGCCGATGGCTCGCTCGGCGCACGTAACGGCGTGACCTGCGGCTCGATCGAGCACAAGATGGGCATTCACGGCAATTCCACCTGCGTGATGAATTACGACAACGCCACCGGCTGGCTTATCGGCGAAGAGAACAAGGGCATGCAGGGCATGTTCGTGATGATGAATGAGGCCCGGCTCGGCGTTGCCGTGCAGGGTCTCGCGCAGTCCGAGGTCGCCTATCAGAACGCGGTCAATTATGCGCGCGAGCGTTTGCAGGGCCGCGCGCTGACTGGCGTGAAGGCCGCGGACAAGCCGGCCGATCCAATCATCGTGCATCCCGATGTGCGCCGCGTGCTGCTCACTATCCGCGCCTTCAACGAAGCTGCGCGCGCGATGGTGGTGTGGACCGCGCTGAAGAGCGACATCGCGCATCGCTCCAACGATCCCAAGGATCGCCAGGAGGCCGACGACCATATGGGCCTGATGACCCCGGTCATGAAGGGCGTGATGACCGACACCGGCTTTGCCAACGCTGTTATGGCGCAGCAGATGTATGGCGGCCACGGCTACATCGCCGAGCACGGCATGGAGCAGTTCGTGCGCGATGCGCGTATCGCGATGCTCTATGAAGGCGCCAACGGCATCCAGGCGCTCGATCTCGTCGGCAGAAAACTGCCGCGCGACGGCGGCCGTGCCATCATGTCCTTCTTCGGCGAGGTAGGCGCCTTCGCCAAGGAATATGGCGGCGACGAAGCCATGAAGCCTTTTGTGGCCCCGCTCTCCAATGCGCTCGGCCATCTCCAGCAGGCCACCGGCTGGCTGATGCAGAACGCCATGGGCAAGCCCGACAATGCCGGCGCTGCCGCCACCGACTACATGCATTTGTTCGGCCTCGTCACCTTCGCCTATATGTGGGCGCGGATGGCGAAGGTGGCGCAGGACAAGATCGCCGCCTCCGGCGCCACGCCTTACCTGAACACCAAGCTGGTGACCGGCCGTTTCTTCATGGAACGCATGTTGCCGGAAACCGCGGCTCATCTTGCGCGCCTCCAGACTGGAAGCGTCACCACCATGGAACTGGCCGCGGAAGCGTTCTGAACGATCTTCGCTTCGCCGGCAAAACCGGCTATAAATTACGACCATCATATCTAGGGAGGCAGTCATGCCCGAGGCATTCATCTACGACCACGTCCGCACCCCGCGTGGACGCGGCAAGTCGGACGGCTCGCTGCACGAAGTCACCGCGCTGGCGCTGGCGACCGTGCCGCTGAAAGCACTGAAGGACCGCAACAACCTCGGCGAAGACGTCGTCGATGACGTCGTGCTCGGCGTGGTCGATCCGGTCGGTGAAGCCGGCTCCGACCTCGCGCGCTTTGCCGCGCTGAAGGCGGGTCTCGGCCAGGCCGTGCCCGGCGTACAGATCAGCCGCTTCTGCGCCTCCGGCCTCGATGCCGTGAACTTTGCCGCCGCCCAGATCATGAGCGGGCAGCATGAATTGGTGATCGGCGGCGGCGCCGAATCCATGAGCCGCGTCGGCATTGGCGCCTCCGGCGGCGCCTGGCCGATGGACCCCTCGATGGCGGTGCCGTCCTACTTCATGCCGCAGGGTGTGTCGGCCGATCTGATCGCGACCAAATACGGTTTCTCGCGCGATGACGTCGATGCCTACGCCGTGCAAAGCCAGCAGCGCGCTGCAAAAGCCTGGGACGAGGGTCGCTTCAAGAATTCGGTGGTGCCGGTGAAGGACCAGAACTGCCTGACCATCCTCGCCAAGGATGAGCACATGCGCCCGACCACGACGATGCAGTCGCTCGGTCAGTTGAAGGCCTCGTTCGAAGTAATCGGCGCAATGGGCGGCTTCGATGCGGTCGCGATCCAGTCGCATCCGGAAATCGAGAAGATCAATTACGTGCACCACGCCGGCAACTCCTCCGGCATCGTCGACGGCGCCGGCGCGGTCCTGCTCGGCAGCAAGGAAGCTGGCGCCAAGCACGGCCTCAAGCCGCGCGCAAAAATCCGTGCTTTCGCCAATATCGGCTCGGAGCCCGCGATGATGCTGACCGGTCCGGTCGACGTCACCGAAAAGCTGTTCGAGCGTTCCGGCATGAAGAAGTCGGACATCGACCTGTTCGAGCTCAATGAGGCCTTCGCGTCCGTCGTGCTGCGCTACATCCAGGCGTTCGACATCGACAATGCAAAAATCAACGTCAATGGCGGCGCGATCGCGCTCGGCCATCCCCTCGGCGCGACCGGCGCGATGATCCTCGGCACCGTGCTCGATGAACTCGAGCGCACCAACAAGTCGACCGCGCTGGTGACGCTGTGCATCGGCGGCGGCATGGGCACCGCGACCATCATCGAGCGGGTGTAATTCGCAATCCGTAGGGTGGGTTAGCAAAGCGTAACCCACCATTCTCGCCACGACTTCGATATCGGTGGGTTACGCCTTCGGCTAACCCACCCTACGATCAGCAACAACCGCGGCGCCTTGTGCGGCAGCCGGCATTGAGGGAGCACCCCATGGCTTACAAGAATTTCAAATTCGAAACCGACGCCGACGGCATCGCGCTCGTCACCTGGGATATTCCGGGACGTTCGATGAACGTGCTGGACGAGACCTCGGTCGACGAGCTCGAAGCGATCGTCAAGCAAACCACCGAGGACGCCGCGATCAAGGGCGTCGTCATTACCTCCAGCAAGGATGCGTTCTGCGCCGGCGCCGATCTCTCCATGCTCGAAGGCATGAGCAAGACCTACGCCGACCTGATGAAGGCGAAGGGCGAGGAGGCCGCGAACCAGACGCTGTTCGAGCAGAGCCGCCGCTTCTCGCAGGTGTTCCGCAACATCGAAATTTCAGGCAAGCCGTGGGTCGCCGCGATCAACGGGCTCGCGCTCGGCGGCGGCTTTGAGCTGACGCTGTCCTGCCACTACCGCGTCGCCGCGGAAAATCCCAAGACGCGGCTTGGCCTTCCCGAGATCAAGGTCGGCCTGTTCCCCGGCGCCGGCGGCACCCAGCGCGTGCCGCGCATCGTGCAGCCGCAGGACGCGATGCAGTTGCTGCTCAAGGGCGAGGCAGTCAATCTCGCAAAAGCGAAGTCGCTGAATTTGATCCATGCCATCGTGCCGGCCGCCGACATGATCAAGGCCGCCAAAGACTGGATCAAGGGCGGCGGCAAGCCGGTCGCGCCGTGGGACGAGAAGGGTTTCAAGCTCCCGGGCGGTCCGGTGTTCTCCAAGGCCGGCATGCAGATGTTCCCCGCCGGCAACGCCATCTATCGCCGCGAAACTTTTGACAATTATCCGGCCGCGCGCGCCATCATGAGCTGCGTCTATGAAGGCCTCCAGTTGCCGATCGACGCCGCGCTGCGTGTGGAGTCGCGCTACTTCACGCAGATCCTGCGCTCGAAGGAAGCCGCAGCCATGATCCGCAGCCTGTTCCTGTCGATGCAGGAGCTGAACAAGGGCGCGCGCCGTCCGGCGGGCGTGCCGCCGACCAAGGTGAAGAAGCTTGCCGTGATCGGCGCCGGGTTTATGGGCGCCAGCGTCGGCTACGTCTCCGCGCGAGCCGGCATCGACGTGGTGCTGATCGACCGCGACCAGGAGAGCGCCGACAAGGGCAAGGGCCATGCGAAGAGCGTAATCGACGGCCTGATCGCCAAGGGCCGCGCCAAGCCGGAAGAAGGCGACAAGATCATGTCGCGCATCACGGCCACGTCGGACTATGCCGCGCTTGGGGACTGCGATCTCGTGATCGAGGCCGTGTTCGAGGATCGCAAGGTCAAGGCGGACACTTTCACCAAGGCGCAGCAATATCTCAAGCCGGACGTGATCTTCGCTTCCAACACCTCGACCCTGCCGATCACCTCGCTCGCCGAATCCTTCAAGGACCAGGACCGCTTCATCGGCATCCACTTCTTCTCGCCGGTCGACAAGATGATGCTGGTCGAGATCATCCTCGGCAAGAACACCGGCGACGCCGCGCTCGCCACCGCGCTCGACTACACCCGCATGATCGGCAAGACGCCGATCGTGGTGAACGACAGCAGAGGCTTCTACGCCAACCGCTGCGTCGGCCGCTACATCGCCGAGGGCAACGAGATGTTCCTCGAAGGCGTACCGCCGGCGATGATCGAGAACGCCGCCAAGATGGCCGGCATGCCGGTCGGCCCGCTCTCGCTGTCGGATGAAGTCGCGCTCGATCTCGGGCTCAAGGTGATGAAGGCGACAGAGGTCGACCTCGGGCCCAATGCCATCAACCCGGACCAGAAGAAGCTGATGGTCGAAATGGTGGAGAAGCAGAACCGCCTCGGCCGCAAGAACGGCAAGGGTTTTTACGACTATCCCGAGAAGGGCAAGGGCCAGAAGAGCCTGTGGCCCGGGCTGGCCGATTTGCAGCCGAAGAAGCTCGATCCGGATACGCTCAGCGTCGAGGAACTGAAGCAGCGCTTCCTCGTGGTGCAGGCGGTGGAAGCCGCGCGCACGGTGGAAGACCATGTCATCACCGACATGCGCGAGGCGGATGTCGGCTCGATCCTCGGCTTTGGCTTTGCTCCGTTCACCGGCGGTACGCTGTCCTATATCGACTTCATGGGCACGAAGAAGTTCGTCGAGCTCTGCCACAAGCTGGAAGCCAAATACGGCTCGCGCTTCACCCCGCCGAAGCTGCTGGTGGAAATGGCCGCCAAGGGCGAGACCTTCTACGGCCGCTTCCCGCCGAAGAAGCAGCCTACTGCGCAGGCGGCGGAGTAGGGCGAGGCAAAATGGATCGTCGTCCCTGCGAACGCAGGGACCCATAGCCACCGACGGCAATTGTTGCAGATGGTGTCAGCTATTCTGCCCCATCGATAGATCACGCGGTATGGGTCCCTGCGTTCGCAGGGACGTCGTGTGGCAAGAGTTCACCGCAAAACAAGGAAGGGCCGGACTAACGATCCGGCCCTTCGCTCATTGTGATACACAAAAACCTCACGCTGCCTTTAGCAGCCCTTCCTTGCTCAGCGCTTCCTGCACCTTCGGACGCGCGGCGACGCGGGTCTTGTAGGCGACGAGGTTCGGCATCGCCGACAGGTCGAACTTCATGCGGTCGGCCCAGCTCAGCATGGTGAAGAGATAGCCGTCGGCCACCGTGAACTGCTTGCCCATCAGGTAGTCGCGGCCCGCGAGCTGGCTGTCGATATACCTGAACTTGCCCATCACGCGATCCTTGAAGAAGGCCTTGGCCTCATCGGCCAGCACCGGCGAGAAGATCGGGCCGAAATTCTTGTGCAGTTCGGTCGTGATGAAGTTCAGCCATTCGAGCAGCTTGTAGCGCTCGGCGCTGTCGCGCGCCGGCGCCAGGCCCTTGTCGGCGGCCCTGTCCGCGATCATCTGCACGATGACGGGACCTTCGGTCACGAGTTCGCCCGACTCGAGCCTTAGCGCCGGAACCTGGCCCTTCGGATTGACCGTGAGATAGTCGTCGCCGTTTTCGGTCTTCTTGGCGCGCAGATCGACCTTCTCCAGGTCGTAGGGCAGGCCCGCCTCTAACAGGGCGATGTGGGGGGAAAGCGAGCAGGCGCCGGGGGAATAATACAGTTTCATCGGATTTTTCCTTCCCTTGGGGATTATTGGCCGAGACGCAGGCGTGACTAAATGCATTTGCATGAAATAGTCAAGATTGATGCAGGTGCATTCAGTAGGTACACTCAGCCGTGAGAGATATGGAATAGGACATGAAACGCAAACCATCGACCGAGGCGACCGCCGCCTGGATCCGCCTGATGCGGGTGCAGAGCCGGGTGCTGGACTGCGTCGAGCAGGATTTGAAGAAGGCCGGCTTTCCGCCGCTCGCCTGGTATGACGCGCTCTTGGAATTGTCGCGCGCCCCGAGCGGCGAGATGCGCCCGGTCGAGCTGGAGAAGCAGATGCTGATCCCGCAATACTCGACCTCGCGCCTGATCGACCGTCTGGTCGACGAGGGGCTTGCCGTGCGCCGCGAATGCAAGATCGACAAGCGCGGCCAGTTCGTCGAGATCACCGAGGCCGGGCGCGAGTTGCAGAAGAAGATGTGGGGCGCCTATTCGGCCGCGATCGAAAAACATGTCGGCTCGAAACTGTCCGATACCGATGCCCTGAAACTCTGCGGTCTGCTCGACCGGCTCGGCTGCTCCTGTAGCGATGCAAGACCGGCCGCCGTCGCCAAAGAGGGCGTGCCCGCCCGATGACATCGCTTTGTCCCGTTACCTCCGCATCCCCTTCGGGCTGCGGATGCCTTGCCACCCGCGCGCGTTCGGTCGCAGCGCCCTTGATCCGGAATTTCCATGGCGCGTGACCAGATCGATATGACGCCGCTGCAATCGCGCGACGAACTCGTGGCCTGGCTGGCGGCGGGCGTAAAGCCGCCGTCCGAATTCCGCATCGGCACCGAGCACGAAAAGACGCCGTTCACGCTCGATGGGCGCCATCCCGTGCCTTACGAGGGCGCAAAGGGCATCGGCGCGCTGCTGGAAGGGATGAAGCTGCTGCTCGGCTGGGAGCCGATCGTGGAGCGCGGCAACATCATCGGGCTCTACGATGTCACCGGGGGCGGGGCGATCTCGCTCGAGCCAGGCGGGCAGTTTGAGCTATCCGGCGCGCCGGTCGAGAACGTACACCAGACCCAGGCAGAGCTGATGGCGCATCTGGCGCAGGTGCGCGAGATCGCTACGCCCTTGGGCATCGGCTTCCTCGGGCTCGGCATGACGCCGTCCTGGTCGCGCGCGCAGATCCCGGTCATGCCGAAGGGCCGCTACAAGATCATGACCAATTACATGCCGAAGGTCGGCCAGTACGGCCTCGACATGATGTACCGAACCTGCACTGTGCAGACCAATCTCGATTTCTCCTCAGAAGCCGACATGGTCAAGAAGCTGCGCGTCTCGCTGGCGCTACAGCCGGTGGCCACCGCGCTGTTCGCCAATTCGCCTTTTACCGAAGGCAAGCCCAACGGCTTCCTCTCCTTCCGCTCGGAAATCTGGCGCGACACCGACAATGCGCGGTCGGGCATGCTGCCCTGGGCGTTCGAGGACGGCATGGGGTTCGAGCGCTATGTCGATTATGCACTCGACGTTCCCATGTATTTCGTGAAGCGGGGCGATGCCTACATCGACGTCGCCGGCTCCTCGTTCCGCGCTTTCTTCGACGGGCGCAATAATTCGCTGCCGGGCGAGCGGCCGACGCTGTCGGACTGGGCCAACCACCTCTCGACGATTTTCCCGGAGGTGCGGCTGAAGCGTTACCTGGAAATGCGCGGCGCCGACGGCGTGCCGTGGGGCCGGCTGCCGGCGCTGCCGGCGTTCTGGGTCGGGCTGCTCTATGACAACCAGAGCCTGGATGCGGCCTGGGACATCGTAAAGCACTGGAGTGCGCATGAACGGCAGGCGCTGCGCGACGACGTGCCGCGCTTCGGCTTCAAGGCCCGGATCAGGGATCGTTATCTGTTCGAGATCGCGAAGGAATGCGTGACGCTGGCGCATTCCGGCCTGCGCCGCCGCGGCCGGGTCGATCACCTCGGCCGCGACGAAAGTCGCCACCTTGAGCCACTTGAGCGCATCCTGGAGTGCGGCCGCACGCCGGCCGAAGAAATGCTGGATAAATACAACGGCGCCTGGGCCGGCTCGATCGAGCCGGTCTATCAGGAATACGCGTTCTAGGTGATCCGGTGGACAGCTGGGCCGCATGGTTCGAGACGCGCGGCATCGCCGCGCTCCTCACCATGAGGGTCAAAAATCCTCCCTAACGCGCGATCTCTCCCCTCATCCTGAGGAGCCGCGAAGCGGCGTCTCGAAGGATGCAGGTCCCGCTGCTGCCAACGGGAAAATCGCCTTCCTGATCAGCCCAATAGCCGCCGTTCATCCACCGTACAGGTTGCTGCCGATCAAATGAGCAGCCCGCGGAACGCGGGTGCAGACTGCTCGAAAGCAACCAAAAATGAGGATGAACGGCCTGCTCGGGGCGTGTGTGGTGACGTTTGCCCTGCTGGCGGCCGCGATGCATGTGCGGCCGGCGCAGGCGCAGGCCAATTTCGATCGGCCCGGCGGCGATTATCTGAGCGCGCCGGTCGTCTCGGGCGATCCCGCCGATTGCGCGCTGGCCTGCGAGCGCGACCGCCGCTGCCGCGCCTGGAGCTTCAATTACCCGAGCGACGTGATGCGGGGGTCGGTGTGCTGGCTCAAGAACAGCGTGCCGGCGCGCACGCAGGATAATTGCTGTGTCTCCGGCGTGCGCGGCGCCGGCGTGGTCGAGCCGCGCAACACGGCGGTCGAAACCTCGATCGACCGCTTCGGCGGCGACTACAAGAGTTTCGAGCTCAACGCCCGCGACGGCGACGATGCCTGCAAGGCCGCCTGCACCGCCGACAAGCAATGCCGCGCCTGGACCTATGCCAGGCCCGGCTATGCCGGAAAGGATGCGCACTGCTTCCTGAAAAAGGACATCAAGCCGCCAAGGCGGAAGGCCGGATTTACGTCGGGCGTGGTGCGGTAGCTCTATCTTCCGTCGTCCCGGACAAGCGACCGCAGGGAGCGCTGATCCGGGACCCATACGCCGCGGCTTCTCCATGATGCGCTGGAGTTAGTAGCGTCGTCACAACAGACATCGGTGATTATGGGTCCCTGCTTTCGCAGGGACGACAGCGAAGTTTTAAGGCGCCACCACCGTCACCTCCGGCCACATCTGCTTCCACCGCGCCGCCTTCCTCGCGTAATTCGCCGCTGAAAAATTCGGTCCCGGATTCGGCCGCACGATCATGCCGGCCACATCATCAAATCCATCCGGCGCATACACATCATAGCCATCCCGCGTCCGCCGAATCCCCACCCGCGTGTTTTTCGTCAGGAACCGGTCAATCCCCTCGGCCGACGACCGCAGCGGCGGATAGGGCAGGCCGTGCTTCTCGCCATACCAGAGATGAACCCGCGCCTGGTTGCGCGGCTCGATTTCCACGCCGTGTCCTTTTAGCGCGCCGCGCAGTTCCCGGATCACCGCATCCTCGGCCTCCCACGAGGTGTCGGAATCGAAATAGAACACGTCGTAATCGGCAATGCCGTAGTCCACCGCGCGGCCGGTCAGCACATTCCACACTGTCTGCACCAGGCACCCCGACACGACCCATGCATCCGGCAGCGCGAGGCGGAACAATTCATCCGCGATATCAGCGTTGACGGGATTGCGAAGCGCGAGGTCCAGGAATTCGTTTTGGGTCATCGACGCTCTCTCCACGTCATTGCGAGGAGCAAAGCGACGAAGCAATCCATCTTTGTTGCGGCGACATGGATTGCTTCGCTTCGCTCGCAATGACGGTTTTGCGTCTTCCTGCGCCCTACGATTCTATTCCGATTCGGCCGCCAGCGCCCTCTTCGAGGCCAGCGCCCGCCAGTGCCGCCGCAGCAGCGGCTCCACCGTCGCACGCTTCGCCTTCGACAGGCGGATCAGCACCATCGGATAATCGCGATAATGATCGGTGAAATAGAAAACCTTCGGCTGGCTCTCCACCAGCATCTCGCGCTCGTCCTGCGGCACGCCTGGCATGACAAGCGAATCGCCGTCCTCCTTCAGCCGCACCAGCATCTTCTTGCGCACCTTCAGCGCCGGCGTGCCGTAGGAGGTGCCGTCCTCGACCTCGGGCCAGCGAAGGGCGATCTTTCTGACGTCGTCGAAGGTCATGAGGTGGAGCAACCCTCTATCCCCTTGTCATGGCCGGGCTTGTCCCGGCCATCCACGTCTTTCCTGGCTGCGGCCCCACGCAAGTACGTGGATGCCCGGGACAAGCCCGGGCATGACGGAGCAAAATCAATGCACGCTGGTGAAAAACCGGCTCAGCCGGAAACCCGACAGCCACGTCCACACCGGCTGGCTGCGGATGCCCATGTCCCACGAGCCGACCACGGCATCTGCGCGCCCGATCAGATTGTCGATCGGCAACAGGCCGACGCCGCCGTCGCGTACCGGGACACGGCTGTCGGCGGAATTGTCGCGGTTGTCGCCCAGCACGAACAGGTTTCCGGGCGGCACCGTCACCTCGGGCGTGTTGTCGAGGCGATTTTCGCGCATCTTGAAGATCGCATGCTCGACGCCACCAGGCAGCGTCTCGATGTAGCGGTACGCCATTTCGCTGCCGCCGCGGTCGTCCTCGGCCTGGCCGATGCCGTCGGGGCGCAACTGCGCGGCGTGATCGTTGATGAAGAGCTGGCCCTGCCGCATCTGGATGCGGTCGCCCGGCAGCCCCACCACGCGCTTGACCCAGGCCTGCGAGCGGTCGCCCGGCCAGCGGAACACGACGACGTCGCCGCGCTTGGGCGTCTCGCCGAACAGGCGGCCGGTTTCCGGCAGCGTGATCTGGATCGGCAGCGAGGCCGCGCCATAGCCATAGGGGAATTTCGAGGCCACCAGCGCATCGCCGATCAAGAGCGTCGGCTCCATCGAGCCCGACGGCACATAAAAGGGTTCTGCGATCGCGCCCTTGGCGATGAACACCGCGGCAACGATGGCGACGAGCTGGGCGGCCTGGCCGCGCCAGCTCGTGGATGATTTCGCCGCCGGGGCTGCTTCGTTCTTCGTGCTCAAGGGCGGGCTCCTTTCCTGCAGTCGCTTTGCAGATAGTAAGTGGGAGGCTCAAGGTCCAGAACACCATTGCGTCAAAGTGGTTTCGGGTGGCAATATGTTCACCAAACGGTTGTATTTGCTATAAGTTCATTTTTGGGTGACTGCACTTTTTGAGGGCGAGATGGCAGGCGCCAAGCTCTTTATTTCGTACAAGCGAAGCATTCCTGCGGACGAGAGGCTTGCTCATGCGCTGCGCGATGCACTCGTTGCGTCCGGCCATGATGTCTTCATTGACGTCAATATGAGGGTTGGCACAGACTGGGTTGCCGAAATCGACAAGCGCATTCGCTGGTGCGACTTCCTGATCGTGCTGCTTTCGGAGGCTGCTGCCGAAAGTGAGATGGTGCAGGCAGAGGTGCGGCTCGCCCGTCAGGCGCGCCGGCGCGATGGCCGCCCGGTCATTCTGCCGGTCCGTGTGAACTACACAGGTGAGCTCGGCTACGAGCTCGATGCCTATCTCAGCCGCATTCAGTATCTGAGCTGGAAAGGCGAGGTCGACACCGCGAAAGTCTTGGCCGGTCTTCAGGTCGGCATAGAAGAGGCGGGCGCCGGCCATCCCAAGCGTTCGCCCAGTCTTGATGAATTGCCGTCACTGCCGGATGCCGGCGTTTCACCTGCACGCCCCCGGGCATCGGAGGATCCCCGCGTGCTGTTGCCGCCTGGTGGCACAATCAAGATTGACGATGCGTTCTATGTTCGCCGGGACGCCGACAACAATATCGCCAAGATTGCGGCCGGTAACGGACAAACCATCGTCATCAAGGCTGCTCGCCAGATGGGCAAATCCAGCCTGCTGATCCGGTACCTCGCCGCTTGCAAGCAAGCCGACAAGCAGTTTGCCTTCATTGACTTTCAATCATTCTCGGAGGCCGAGCTTGCCGAGCTTCCGGCGCTGCTGCGGCGGATCGCCCAAATCATGCTCCGTGCCTTCAGGCTGAACGTCGATCTTCCAGGCGCCTTCGCCACCCAGCTCGACTTCACCTACTTCGTCGAAGACAGGATATTGAGGGCGCTGGGCGTACCGGTGGTCGTCGCGATGGACGAAGTGGACCGCCTTCTTGGTCGCCCCTACCAGGCCGATTTCTTCAGCATGCTGCGCCACTGGCACAACGAGCGTGCGCAGCCGATGTCCGCTTGGGAGAACGTGGACCTGGCAATGGTAATCGCGACCGAGCCTTTCATGCTAATCGCCGCGGCCGATCGCTCGCCTTTCAACGTGACGCCCGCTATCGAAATAGAGCCCTTTGAGCAGCAGAACGTCCGCGAGATCAATATTGCCTATGGTGGGCCGCTGAGTGATGACCAACAGGATCAATTGCATGAACTGCTGTCAGGGCATCCGTACCTAACGAGGCTTGCCTTCTACAAACTGGTTTCCTCCGATCTCACGTTTGAGACGCTGATGGAGGAATCGTCCAATGGGGACGGTCCCTTCGGCGAGCATTTGCGGTCGAGAATATTCATGCTGCAGCGGCAGCCTGAGCTCCTCGGCAAGATGCGGAGTGTCGCTTCGAGGGCAACCGAGCTGGACATGGATACTTTCTATCGGCTCCACGCCGCGGGCCTTGTCGTGCGGAGGGGAAAGAACGCCGCACCCTCGAACATGCTCTATGCCGCTTCTTCAGGCAGGTTCAATGAACGAGGAGCTTCAGCTTCAGGCTGGCGGTACGCTGAACTCGCGCCGGCATCTCTATATCGAGCGGCGCGAGGACGAGAAATTCTTCGAGCTGCTGGAGCAGGCGGAGTATGTGAATGTTCTGAGCTCGCGCCAGATGGGCAAGTCGAGCCTGATGATGCGGGCCGTCCAGCGGCTGAGCGAGAAAGGTATCAAGTCGGTCACGATCGATCTTGCGGCCGAGCTGGGCACCCCGCCCAATCTCGACGTCTTTTGTCTTGGCCTGCTGAGCAAGATCGCGCGCGTACTCGAATTGCAACTGGACTTGAAGTCTTGGTGGGAACGCCACGATACGGAGACGGTCAATCAGCGATTGATGCGCTTCTTCCGCGACGTCGTCGGCCAAGTGGCGACGCAACCCGTCGTCATCTTCCTGGACGAAATCGACAGTACCTTGAAGCTGTCGTACACCGATGACCTCTTCACTGCTATCCGAGGCATGTATAACGACCGGCCTATTGTGGAGGTTTATCGGCGCATCACGTTCTGTCTGCTTGGCGTCGCGACGCCGAACGAGTTAATTCAGGACCGCCGCACCACCGCTTACAATGTCGGCACGCCGCTGACGCTGCGTGACTTTGACCGCAAGGTCGATAATCTTTCGCCGTTTACCGCGGTATTGAACCCCACTGAGAAAGTAGCAAGCCGATTGCTCGATCGCATTCTGCATTGGAGCGGCGGACAGCCTTACCTCACGCAGAAATTTTGCCTGGACGTGATGGAGCGACGGATCGACGATGTCGATGCCTTCGATCGATTTGTGACGCAAGCTTACGAAAATCTCGGACAGGCGGGCAGCGACGTTCATTTCCAGCAAATCCTTCGATTTCTGGAAGATCGCCTGTCGGACGGGGCAGCGACAATCGATTTGTACGCGAGGGTCCTGAACGGCGAGAAAGTGCCCGACCGGACGACACTGGCAAGTGCCGAACTGAAGCTTTCCGGGCTCGTCAAGCGTGACAACAGTGGTAATCTTGTCGTCCGAAATCCGATTTACTGTCGCTTGTTCGATAATGTCTGGGTCCAGCGGACGCGCCCGAAGCGCGCGCTGAGCCGCGCGAGGAATTTTGCCATTGCCGCTTCGGTCGCGTTCTTACTGCTGCTGGGCGGAGGCGTGGTGTACTACGTCACTGTCGTTCAGCCGAACCAGATCCAGCTCGAGCGGCTGGAGCAGCTTGCGGCCCTGAAGATATCGATAACCGACGGCACAGCGGGAGGACTGCGCGCAACATTTCCCAATGGCGCGACCCCGGATCTCATAAGAAGCGCCGTGCCCATTCTGAAACAGCTAGATCGCCCCGTCACCGAGATAGGGCAAGATGATCCCGCTAGGGTCGCTAGGGACTTGGATAATCGCCCAATCTTTGGTTTTCGGGGTGAAATGACGGATCTTTCGCCGATTGGGGAGTTAAATCAATTGCGTCTTCTCGACATTCGGGGCTTGAAAATAAGCAATATCGATCCGTTGGCACGGCTCTCATTATTGACAGAGCTACAGATCGGATACGCGCGGTTCAATTGGGAACGCGACCGGATACCATTGACAAGCATTGCCGCGCTTCAGAAGCTGAAATCTTTGACCGAGCTCACGATAGGGAACGCGGACATTTCCGATCTTGCGCCGCTCGAGACTCTCGCTCAGCTCCGAAAACTCGACATCTCACGTACGAAAGTCTCCGATTTGAGGCCGCTTGCCAAAATACAGCAACTTGAAATCCTGTATGCTGCTGACACGCCCCTTCAAAGTCTGGAACCGTTATCAGGCAATACTTCGCTGTTCATGCTTGACCTTCAAGGGACAAAGGTAAGTAACTTTTCGCCGTTGTCGGGCATTAGCAATCTCAGCACGCTTGATGCTACGAATACAAGTATCGCGGATTTGTCAGTACTTTCAGGACTCATTGACTTGAAGTACCTCTATTTAGATGGAACGCAGGTTTCCGACCTGAAACCGCTCATCAATCTAGCGAACTTGCGAATCCTTTGGCTCGAAGGGACCCAGGTCATGGATGTCACGCCGCTCGCGCATCTCACAAATTTAACGGACCTCAATTTGAGCGACACGCAGGTCCGCGATGTGCAACCGCTCCAGTCCCTCCGGTATCTTGAGATTCTCAACCTCCGCAGGACGAAGGTTCCGCCGGAGCAGTTGAGCGCGCTCCGGAAAATTCTAAATAAAACTTCAATCACTCCCGGCGATCCTGGAAGACCTAACCCGTCCCTCCCACGGTGATGCGCTCCATCCGCAGCGTCGGCTGGCCGACGCCGACCGGCACGCCCTGGCCGTTCTTGCCGCAGGTGCCGATGCCGGTGTCGAGCGCCAGATCGTTGCCGATCATGGTGATGCGGTGCAAATCGGTCGGCCCGTTGCCGATCAGCATCGCGCCCTTCAGCGGCGCGCCCAGCTTGCCGTTCTCGATCTTGTAAGCCTCGGTGCACTGGAACACATATTTGCCCGAGGTGATGTCGACCTGGCCGCCGCCGAAATTGGCGGCATAGACGCCCTTCTTGACGGAGGCGATGATCTCGGCGGGATCGCGCTGGCCCGCCAGCATGTAGGTGTTGGTCATGCGCGGCATCGGCACATGGGCATAGCCCTGGCGGCGGCCGTTGCCGGTCGGCTTCATGTTCATCAGCCGCGCGTTCTGCCGGTCCTGCATGTAGCCGACCAGAATGCCGTCCTCGATCAGCACGGTGCGGTTGGTCGGCGTGCCCTCGTCGTCGATGGAAAGAGAACCACGCCGCGACGCCATGGTGCCGTCATCCACCACGGTGACGCCCTTGGCCGCGACCTGCTGGCCCATCAGCCCGGCAAACGCAGAAGTCTTCTTGCGGTTGAAATCGCCCTCCAGCCCATGGCCGACCGCCTCGTGCAGCATCACGCCGGGCCAGCCGGCGCCGAGCACCACGTCCATCTCGCCGGCCGGAGCGGGAACCGATTCCAGGTTGATCAGCGCCTCGCGCAGCGCGCCGTCGGCCGCCTCGCGCCAGGCTTTTGTCTCGATGAAGCGCGCGTAAGGTTCGCGCCCGCCATAGCCGCGGCTGCCGCTCTCCTGCCGGTCGCCTTGCCCGGCCACCACCGAAATGTTGACGCGCACCAGCGGGCGGATGTCGCGATAGCTCTCGCCGTCGGGACGGACGATCTCCACCACCTGCCAGGTCGCACCTAAACTTACCGTAACCTGCCGCACCCGCGGATCCCGGTCACGCACATAGGCGTCGATCTCCGCCAGCAGTTTCACCTTGGATTCGAACCCCGGCGCATCCAGCGGATTGTCATCGCCATACAGCTTCACATTGGTATGCGCCGGCGCCGCCGCAAAGGAACCGGCATAGCCGCCGCGCACCGCCGCCACCGCATCCGCCGCCCGGATCAGCGCCGGCAGCGACACGTCGGAGGAATGCGCATACCCCACCGCGTCGTCCTTCACCGCGCGCAGGCCAAACCCCTGCGAGGTGTCATAAGTGGCCTGCTTCAGCCGCCCATTGTCGAACATCAGCGCTTCGGTCTGCCCGTACTCCAGGAACAGTTCGCCATCATCAGCCCCCGCCAGCCCCCGCGCGAGTTCGCGGCGGACGGCATCGCGGTCAAGCTGGGCGCGGTCGAGCAGGGAGGTTGTAGCGGGGCTGGTCATCAATCGGTCCGTTGTCTGAGGAGTTAATGCAAGATAGTTGTTCCCGGGCCATTCTGCGAGGGGCGGAATCAACACGTTGCCGAGACGATGGATGACGCGGTCGAAATAGTTCCGATAAGGCAAGACCATATCGAGAGCTTTCATCGTGCCCTGGATTTCGTCGCGCGTGAGCGGCGTTATCTGGCATTTCTGGAAGCCCCGCCACTCGAGGCGACCCGGAGCTTCGTCCTCGGCAACATCGAACAGGGCTATCCGCAATTGGTCGCCTTGTCGGCCGGCGAAGTGGTCGGCTGGTGCGACGTGACGCGCAAGGCGCGGCCGATCTATGCCCACAGCGGCGTTCTCGGAATCGCTTTGCTGCCGGAATTTCGAAGCAGGCGTATCGGCAGGCAATTGCTTGACCGAACCCTCGTGGCCGCCCGCACCTTTGGCTTTCATCGGATCGAATTGACGGTCCGCGAAAACAACAAGAACGCGATCGAGCTGTACAAGAAGGCTGGGTTTGAGATCGAGGGTCTATTGCGCGACGCGGTTCAGATCGACGGCGCCTTTGAGAACGTGGTCCTGATGGCGACGCTCATGCAGACGCTTCGCTCCGCGTGCTGACGGTAAGAGAGTTGCGCCCCTGTTGCCGACCCATCATTGCGAGCGAAGCGAAGCAATCCAGCTTCCTTTGTCGCAACAAAAAAGCTGGATTGCTTCGTCGCAAGTGCTCCTCGCAATGACGGGGATAGAGCTGCGCCCCATCAATACGCAGGCATCCGGACGAGGCAGCCTCACGGCAGCTTGTCATACCCTTCGCCGATCCCGTTCAGGCTCAGCGGAAACCCGATTCCCTCTTCCGGTGTCTCGAAGATGATGAACGTCGCGGTCTTGGCGTTGCGGAGCTGCCCGAGCAGCTTGTCGTCCATCACGACCTCCGCGACGCAGCCGTTCGGCAGGCAGCGCACGAACCCGGCGCGGCCGACGTCCTGATTGTCGAGCTTGAGGCCAAGGCCGGACGGCAGCAGCACCCCGAGCGGGGCGACCACACGCATCAGCTTGCTTTTCTGGTCGGCGGTTTTCAGCAGGATCACGGTGAGACCCGCGTTGGAGCGGTCCTCGGCCACCACGCTCTGGATCAGGGCGCATTGCTCGGCCTGGGCGCCCGGCGGGGTGTCGCAGCGGATCTGCCAGTCGCCATGCACTGACTTGACTGCGCCTTGCGCGTGGGCGGCTTGGGGCAGGGCGGCCCACAGGACAGCGGCCAGAAGGCCGCCGGCGAGGCGGCCAAAGGCGCTCGCGCGGCTCGCGGTCGATGTCACCTGACGATGAAAGAAACCCATCCGGGTCGATCCTCTGATTTTTCCGGGCCTCGCTGCCGGATTCCGGCGGCAAAACCGGTCAATAATCCGTCACAACACGGCCACTGAGTACCGAAATGACGGCACCTTGAAGGCCGTTCTCCCTGCGGACGTCAAGCAATTCCCGCGCCGGTCACCCCGCTCCGTCAGGCGAATCATCTTCCTGTGGAACGCCTTGCCTGTGGGTAGCGTGGCCAATCCCGCTGTCAAGCGCCGCACGCAAGCCGTAGCGGCGATTATGCCTGATTTCTCGGGAATTTCTGACATCCGCATGACGGCGGGCAGGGCTTCCGAATACGCTCTACTACTGCATTGCGAGAGCCCCGGAATTATGGTTTGAGAGGCTGGATTTGGACGCATTCTAGCGATCAGGCCCCGGTGGTTCTAAGGTACTTCCCAAAGTACTCCCCCAAGGCCGTTTGTCAGGAGCGGGTCGGGCAGCAGGCAGCCATCCGGCGCCATGCTTTGGGGATTTTTGATGGGAGAGCGAACGGCATGAAGATGTCGATGGGCCACATTGGCCGGGGTTTGCTGGGTTTGGCGGCGGCTGGCGCCGCGCTGATCGCCGGCGGGGCGGCTTTTGCAGGTCAGCCGAAGCCGTGGGAGATGACGCTACAGGAAGCGGCGACCCCGGTGATGGAGAACATCGTCTGGTTCCATAACTTCCTGCTGGTGCTGATCACCGTCATCACGCTGTTCGTGCTGGCGCTGCTGGTCATCGTGGTGGTCAAGTTCAATGCGCGGACCAACCCGGTTCCCTCCAGGACCACGCATAACACCCTGATCGAAGTGGCCTGGACGCTGATTCCGGTGCTTATCCTGGTCGGCATCGCGGTGCCCTCGTTCCGCCTCCTGTTTCTCCAGCTCGACATACCGAAGGCGGACCTCACCGTGAAGGTCACCGGCAAGCAGTGGTACTGGAGCTATTCGTACCCGGATAACGGCAAGTTCGAGTTCGATTCGCTGCTGGTGGCCGACAAGCAGCCGCGCCTGCTCGGCGTCGACAATGAGATGGTCGTTCCGGTCAACAAGATCATCCGCGTCCAGACCACCGGCGCCGACGTGATTCACGCTTTTGCGGTGCCGGCCTTCGGCATCAAGATCGACTCGATCCCCGGCCGCCTGAACGAGACCTGGTTCAAGGCCACCAGGACCGGCATGTATTACGGCCAGTGCTCGGAACTGTGCGGCAAGGACCACGCCTTCATGCCGATCGCGGTGCGCGTGGTCTCTGACCAGGAATTCGCCGAATGGGTCGAAGGGGCGAAGAAGAAATTTGCGACCAACCCGGGCAGCACGTTTGCCTCGGCTGGCGGCGCGGTTGCGCAGTAAGCCTTCAAGGCTTCGCGCAGCTAAAGGGAACGGGCGACGGGACCGAAAGGGTCCCAACTGGGACTGCTAAGGATTACAGAGATGGCAACGAGCGCAACCACACACGACGATCACGCCCACGCTCATGACGATCATGCGCATGCCCATCCGACCGGATGGCGGCGCTGGGTCTATTCGACCAACCACAAGGACATCGGCACGATGTACCTGGTGTTCGCGATCTTCGCCGGCATCATCGGTGCTGCGATGTCGATCGCGATTCGCGTCGAGCTGATGTATCCCGGCGTCCAGCTCTTCCACGAGAGCCATACCTACAACGTGTTCGTGACCTCGCACGGCCTGATCATGATCTTCTTCATGGTGATGCCGGCGATGATCGGCGGCTTCGGCAACTGGTTTGTGCCGCTGATGATCGGCGCGCCCGACATGGCGTTCCCGCGCATGAACAACATCTCGTTCTGGCTGCTGCCGGCCTCGTTCGCGCTGCTCTTGATGTCGACCTTCGTCGAGGGTGAGCCCGGCGCCAACGGCGTCGGCGCGGGCTGGACCATCTACGCGCCGCTGTCGACCTCGGGCCATCCGGGACCGGCGGTCGATTTCGCGATTCTCTCGCTCCATCTTGCCGGTGCCTCGTCGATCCTCGGCGCCATCAACTTCATCACCACGATCTTCAACATGCGCGCGCCGGGCATGACCCTGCACAAGATGCCGCTGTTCGTGTGGTCGATCCTGGTGACGGTGTTCCTGCTCTTGCTGTCGCTGCCGGTTCTCGCCGGTGCGATCACCATGCTGCTTACCGACCGCAATTTCGGTACTACCTTCTTCGCCGCCGACGGCGGCGGCGATCCGGTGCTGTTCCAGCACCTGTTCTGGTTCTTCGGTCACCCCGAAGTGTACATCCTGATCCTGCCGGCGTTCGGCATGATCAGCCAGATCGTCTCCACCTTCTCGCGCAAGCCGGTGTTCGGCTATCTCGGCATGGCCTACGCCATGGTCGCGATCGGCGGTATCGGCTTCGTGGTGTGGGCGCACCACATGTACACCGTCGGCATGTCGTCGGCGACGCAGGCCTATTTCGTCGCCGCCACCATGGTGATCGCGGTGCCGACCGGCGTGAAGATCTTCTCGTGGGTCGCCACCATGTGGGGCGGCTCGATCGAGTTCAGGACGCCGATGCTGTGGGCGATCGGCTTCATCTTCCTGTTCACCGTCGGCGGCGTCACCGGCGTCGTGCTGGCCAATGCCGGCGTCGACCGCGTGCTCCAGGATACCTACTACGTCGTCGCGCACTTCCACTACGTGCTGTCGCTCGGCGCGGTGTTCGGTATCTTCGCGGGCTGGTACTACTGGTTCCCGAAGATGAGCGGCTACATGTATTCGGAAGCGATCGGCAAGGCGCACTTCTGGTTCACCTTCATCGGCGTGAATCTCGTGTTCTTCCCGCAGCACTTCCTCGGGCTGTCCGGCATGCCGCGCCGCTACGTCGACTATCCCGATGCGTTCGCGGGCTGGAACCTGGTCTCCTCGATCGGCTCCTACATCTCCGGCTTCGGCGTGCTGATCTTCCTCTACGGTGTGATCGATGCCTTCGTGCGCAAGCAGCAGGCGGCGAACAATCCGTGGGGCGCCGGCGCCACCACGCTGGAATGGACGCTGACGTCGCCGCCGCCGTTCCACCAGTTCGAAGTGCTGCCGCGGGTGCAGTAATCAAATCCGCGAGCCGCGCCCCAAAAGCGCGGCTCGCTCGTTTCCCAAGCGTAATTAGCTAGCGAGACCTGTCTTGTCGGTTGTCGATCACAACGCCATCGATCTGAGCCCCCGGATTTCCGAGGCCGAGGTCGGCGACTACATCGCGCTGTTGAAGCCGCGGGTGATGTCGCTCGTGATCTTCACCGCGCTGGTCGGCCTGATGATCGCTCCGGTGCATGTGCACCCGGTGCTGGCCTTCACGTCGATCCTCTGCATCGCCGTTGGCGCCGGCGCCTCCGGTGCGCTGAACATGGCCTATGAGCACGACATCGACGCGCTGATGACGCGCACCGCCAACCGGCCGATTCCGCGCGGCAAGATCACGCAAGGGGAGGCGGCCGCTTTCGGCATCACGCTCGCCTTCTTCTCGGTGATGACGCTCGGCATTTTGGTGAACTGGGTCGCCGGCGCGCTGCTCGCCTTCACCATCTTCTTCTATGCCGTGGTCTATACGATCTGGCTGAAGCGCTGGACCGCGCAGAACATCGTGATCGGCGGCGCCGCCGGCGCGCTGCCGCCGGTGGTGGCCTGGGCGGCGGCGACCGGCTCGCTGTCGGTCGAGCCGCTGCTGCTGTTCCTCATCATCTTCTTCTGGACCCCGCCGCATTTCTGGGCGCTGGCGCTGTTCCGCAGCGACGACTATGCCCGCGCCGGCGTGCCGATGCTCCCCGTCGTCGCCGGTCCCGACGCGACACGGTTGCAGATCCTGCTCTACACCATCGTGCTGGTCGCGATTGCACTGGCGCCGTGGCCGCTCGGCTATTTTGGCGCAGCCTACGGCGTCACCTCGCTGGTGCTCGGCGCCGGCATGCTGTGGCTTTCGATCAACGTCTATCGCCACCGCGAGGGTATCGAGGCTTCGCGCGCCACCCGCCGGCTGTTTGCTTTCTCCATTCTTTATCTGTTCGCGCTGTTTGCCGTCCTCCTGCTCGAGGTCGTCGTCCGCGCCATTGCTCCTATGGTCTGGTAGAGGGGGCGCATGGAACAGGCATGGACGACAACAAGCAGCCAGGAATCGTCCTCACCGAGGCGCAGAAGAAAAGCCGTCGCCAGCGCTCAATCGCGATCGCTCTGGCGCTTGGCGTCCTCGTCCTGTTGTTTTTCGCCGTTACTCTGGTCAAGGGCCCGGCCGTGTTGGTCCGGCCGATGTGACGGTATGATGTGAGCGCGATGGACCAGAAAGCCGCCCCGCCAAAATCCTCCAAGCCGCTGCGCCTCGGCCGCGATGCGGCAGTGGCGGCGATTTGCGGTTTCGTCGTGGTGCTGATGGTCGGCGCGTCCTACGCCGCCGTTCCCTTCTACAACTGGTTCTGCCGCGCCACCGGTTTCAACGGCACCACGCAGGTCGCGACCTCCGCACCGAGCGGCGGCCCGCTGGCACGCAAGATTGCGGTGCGCTTCGACGCCAATGTC
This sequence comes from Bradyrhizobium lablabi, assembly GCF_018129385.1. GTDB lineage: Bacteria > Pseudomonadota > Alphaproteobacteria > Rhizobiales > Xanthobacteraceae > Bradyrhizobium > Bradyrhizobium lablabi_C. The sequence goes on along the minus strand of NZ_JAFCLN010000003.1, from coordinate 507,142 downwards.
GGCCCGGGCCTGCCCTGGAAGTTCGAGCCGGAGCAGACCGAGATCGAGATCCCGATCGGCCAGGTCGTCACCGTCTTCTACAACGTCATCAACCAGTCGGCGCGCACGACGACCGGGCAGGCCGCCTACAATGTCGCGCCGCTCACCGTCGGGGCCTACTTCCAGAAGATCAACTGCTTCTGCTTCACCGACCAGACCTTGGGCCCGGGCGAAAAGCGCGAGATGCCGGTCGTGTTCTATGTCGATCCGGCCCTTGCGGCGGATAGCGAGAACGACGGCCTCAACACCATTACGCTATCCTACACCTTCTACCCCGTGCGCGAACCGACGCCGAAGCCGCAAGCTTCCACCGAGACGGACAAGCGCAAGGGTGCCTTGTGAACCACGGCATGATCCGGAAAAACGGGTACCGGCTTTCCCTGCGACAAACGCGAAGCGTTTGCGCGGAGATCATGCTCAGACGGAATTTGATTCTTGAGACATACGTGCCGAGGGCACGGCACTAACGGAGACACTGCAATGGCGGCGCAAGCGAAGCATCACGACTACCATCTGGTTGATCCGAGCCCGTGGCCGGTCGTCGGCTCGGTTTCGGCCTTCGTGATGGCGGTCGGCGCCATCGCCTGGATGCACCACATGTTCGCCGCCGCTCCGATCATCTTCGGCGCCGGCGCGGTGGGCGTGCTCTACACCATGGCGAGCTGGTGGGCCGACGTGATCAAGGAAGCCCAGTACAAGGGCGACCACACCCGCGTGGTGCAGATCAGCCACCGCTACGGCATGATCCTGTTCATCGCTTCCGAAGTGATGTTCTTCGTCGCCTGGTTCTGGGCCTTCTTCAATTCCGCGCTGTTCCCGGCCGATGCCGTCCACGCCACCCGCGACGCCATCTTCGGCTGCGGCCCCGGCACCGCCGCGGGCGCCTGCGCCGTGCCCGGCACCTGGCCGCCGAAGGGCATCGAGACCTTCGACCCCTGGCACCTGCCGCTGCTCAACACGCTGCTGCTGCTCACGTCGGGCACCACGGTCACCTGGGCGCACCATGCGCTGCTGGAGAACGACCGCCAGGGCCTGAAATACGGCCTGATCCTCACCGTGGTGCTCGGCGCCCTCTTCACCTGCGTGCAGGCCTATGAGTACGCCCACGCCACATTCGGCTTCTCCGGCAACATCTACGGCGCGACCTTCTTCATGGCGACCGGCTTCCACGGCTTCCACGTGCTGGTCGGCACCATCTTCCTGCTGGTTTGCCTGTTCCGCGCCTATGCCGGCCACTTCACGCCCAAGCAACACCTCGGCTTCGAATTCGCCGCCTGGTACTGGCATTTCGTCGACGTGGTCTGGCTGTTCCTGTTCGTCTGCATCTATGTCTGGGGCCGCGGCGCGGAAGTCGCCGGCCACGCCGCGCACTAGATGCCGTCATCGTGTTAGAAAGGGCGGCCGAAAGGCCGCCCTTTTGCTTTTCCTTCTCCCCTTGTGGGAGAAGGTGTCGCGGACGCAGTCCGCGACGGATGAGGGGTCTCTATCCGCGGAGACAGACCCCTCACCCGTCCACGATGCTGACGCATCGTGTCCACCCTCTCCCACAAGGGGAGAGGGTAAGAGGAGCCGCCGCATGTCCGACCAGACCCCGCCCACCGTCACCGAAAGCGCGCTGCGCGGCCTCGCCTGCCGCTGCCCGCGCTGCGGCAAGGGAAAGCTCTATGCCGGCTTCCTGACGCTGCGGCCGAATTGCGAAGCCTGCGGGCTCGACTACGCCTTCATCGATTCCGGCGACGGTCCGGCGGTCTTCATCATCATGCTGGCGGGCGCCATCGTGGTCGGTGCCGCCCTGATCGTGGAGATCAAGTATCAGCCGCCGTTCTGGCTGCACGCCGTGCTGTGGCTGCCGCTGATTCTCGCCACCACGCTGCTGCCTTTGCGCTCGATGAAGTCGCTGCTGATCGCGCTGCAATTCCATCACAAGGCTGCCGAGGGCCGGCTGATCGATCGCACGCCGAAATGAGCAAACGGCATATCGGCTTCTCGCTGTTCACGGTGGTGATGCTGGCGGTCCTCCTCGGCCTCGGCTTCTGGCAGTTGCAGCGCCGGGTCGAAAAACATGCGCTGATCGCTGCGCTCGACGAGCGGCTCGCCGCTGCGCCGGTGCCGCTGCCATCGGCCTCAAGCTGGAGCACGCTCACCCCCTCAACGGACGAATTCCGCCGCGTCACCTTCGCGGCTACCTATGCAAGGCTGCCGGATGCGATGGTCTATAGCTCCGGCTCGGCGGTGCGTGAGGATGTCTCCGGCCCCGGCACCTGGGCGTTCCTGCCCGCAAGGCTTGCCGGTGGCGAGACCATCGCGGTCAATGCCGGCTTCGTCCAGAACACCATGCAGGATCGTGCCCAGCAGGACCGTGCGGTGGCCAGGCTGGTCACCGGCCAGCCGGTGACCTTGACCGGCTACATCCGGTTTCCCGAGCGCGCCGGCACGATGACGCCGGCGGAAAATCCGGCAAAGCGCCTGTGGTTCGTGCGCGATCATCTGGCCATGGCGCGCGCGCTCGGTTGGGGCGAGGGCGGCAAGACCGTCGCGCCGTTCTACATCGACCTGGAATCGCCGGTCCATGACAGCGGCATTCCAAAGCCCGGCCCGCTGAAGGTGCATCTGAAAGACGACCACCTGCAATACGCCATCACCTGGTTCACGCTGGCAGCCGCGGTCGTGATCGCCTTCGGCGTGTGGTGGCGCGCCCAGCGCAGGAGCTGATGTCCGCTCCGGGCATGGCAATTGACGGTTCCTCCCTGAACCCTTTCTGACGCGCCTCTTCAGGGTCCATTCACGATTTTTTCGATATTCCGTCGGCCTTCCCCCAAAACTCCGGTAGATGCAACCATGCGGACGATATGTCGAACATGCCTGGAAACTTTGATCCCGTAGCTGTCGTCGTGGACTGGCTCGACGCCTGTCGCAGGCGCGATCTCGCAGGTCTTCTCGATCTGTATGCCGACGATGCCGGCCTGGAATGCTCCTGCGGCGGCACCACGCTGATCCAGGGCCGCGCCGCGCTGGAAGCCTATTGGCGGCCGCGGCTCATTGCCTTCGTGCCGAACGCCTTCGGGCTCGAGGAAATCACGCCGGCTGCCGACGGCGTCGTGCTCGACTATCTGAGCTTTGAAGGCGAACCGGTCCGGATTTCGTTCGCCTTCTCTCCGGAAGGCAAGATACGCCAGACGGTTTGCAGCCCTGCGCCCGATGTCACCGGGGACGATTCGGCTGGTCCGGGCGTTCCAGCCTGACGACAAAGCGCGCGCCGCTCCACACCTCGATCGTGCAATTGACGAATGCCGCTTTTGCCTGCGCGATGGCCTCCTGGTCGTCCTTGCAGATCAGCGCCGCGGAATCGAAGATGTGGCCATCATGGCCGACTGCGTAGGCACGGTACTCAGGCATTCCGGCTCTGTCCCCCAGGCGATCCAGCGGATCCATGTTAGCGGCGATCCCCTTCATTGCAACTTTTTCCCGGATGGCTGGAACAGCAGGCCATGCCGTCTGTTGTCTCCGCGCTGCATGGAGGAGGAGAGGGCGCGCCAGCGCCCGGTGGTTCACCTGCATTGAGGGATGCGGGTGGCGATGAGCCGGTGCCGGATCTCTCAGGTTCGGTCCGGCCCTTCGTTGCGCCTCTGTCGATGGTCCGTCAGCCGCGGCGCAGCGACGGGTCGTTGATCGGCAGACGGCAACGGACGACGGTCCTGCCGCCTTCCCGCAGCAGCTCGAAAGTCCCGCTCAGTGCCCTGATGCGCTCGTGCATGCCGGTCAGGCCCCGCCCGAAAGGACTATCGGCCGGAAAACCTATTCCGTTGTCGGAAATCCCGATCGACACTTCATCGCCATGGATCGCCGCCTCGACGTTGACCGATGAGGCATTGGCGTGCCGCAGCGCATTGGTGGTGCCTTCCTGGATCACGCGATAGACGGTTTGCGAGAGCAGGCCATCGACATCGTTTAGCCGGGGATCGATCCGCGCCTCCAGCCTGATTTCCGGCGCCTGCGAGCGGGCATTATTGATCAGCGTCTGGACGCTCTTCTCCAGTCCCAGCTCCCGGATGTAGAGCGGCCGCAAATGATCGAGAATGCGCCGGTTGGCCTGCTGCAACGCCTCGACCGATTGCAGTATGGCTTGCGTGGAAGCTGCCAGCCTTTCATCGCCGGACCGGATCGATTCCAGCACCGCCACGCTGTTGGCGCGAATGCCGAACAGCAGCGGTCCGAGCTCGTCATGCAGCTCGCGCGCGAGGTCGCGGCGCTCGTCGTCCTGTAGCGACACCATCTTGCGCAGCAGGCCGCGGTTGTCGCGGCTCAGCGCATCGAGCGTACTGGCAAGTTCATTGGCCGCTTCGCAGCTCCTGCGGATTTCCGGCGGCCCCGACGGCGGGATGGGGCTGTGATAGTGCCCCTGCCGCATCCGCGTCAGGCCGGCGCTCAGGGCCTGCAAAGGACCCAGCGTCGAGCCGGCGGTGACATAGGCGATCAATCCGGTCAGCAGCGTCAGCACGAGGCCGGAGCCGACGATCGCAAGGAAGCCTACCCATTTCTCGAAAATGTCCGCCGTAAGATCCGGTGAGAACACGATATCGCCGGCGTGCTTGCCGTCCAGCATGATCGGAAAGGCGGCGCCGATCTCGGGAATCGTGAGCAGGTGAATGAACCATTGCGGCACGCGGCCGAGCGGCGTGCGAACCTCGACCGGCGCGGCATCGGCGGCGGTTCCGGAGGGGCGAAAGCGAATGGCCTCGGACGTACCGAGGCCTTGCGCGAACGTGTCCAGCACCGCTTTCGGATTGTCGGCCGATGCCAGCGCGCTGTTCAGGGCATCGGCCACCACTTTGGCGGATCTTGTCGCCTGCACGGTTTCATCGGCCAATTGCTCGGTGGCAAAAAGTTGCAGCGCAACCCCGCCGAGGATCAGCGCCGCCAGGAACATGATTCCCAGCGGCAGGAACAACCGCATTCGCAGGGAGAGGCCGTTCCACATTTGGAAGATTCTAAGTTGCACGTGGAATTCTCTCTTCTGGCGGCTGCCAGGATTTCCTATCTTGTTGATGAGGCAGCGGAATGATGCAGGATACCGTCAAATCTTCCACGAAGGTACTGATTGTCGACGACCACCCCGTGGTGCTGTCGGGCTGCCGGGCGCTGTTTGCGGGCGATGCCTCAGTCAGGATCGAGGAAGCCAATGACGCCAAATCGGGTCATCGCGCCTTCGTGCAGAAGAAGCCCGACGTCACCATTATCGACATCAATCTCCCGGATGTTTCCGGCTTCGAACTGATGCGGCGGATCCGGAAAGACGATCCGGATGCCCGCATCATCATGTTCAGCATGAACAACGATCCCGCCTTCGTGGTGCGCGCGGTCGACATGGGCGCGCAGGGCTACGTCTCGAAGGCGGACGATCCGCGCGTCCTGGTGAAGGCGGTGCGCAAGGTGGCGGCGGGCGACAATTTCATTTCGCCTGATCTCGCCGAAGCCGTGACCTTTTCAGGTGCGGCGATCAAGGCCAACCCTGCCTCGCAGATGACCGCGCGTGAGCTGGAAATCCTGCGGCTGCTGGGCCGCGGCGACAAGATCGTCGAGGTCGCCGAGGCGCTCGGCATTTCCTACAAGACGGTCGCCAATACCACTTCGCTGCTGAAGCAGAAGCTGGGGGCGAAAAACCATTCAGACCTCATCCGCATCGCGGTGGAGATGGGCCTCGGCTGAGCCGCCGATCGCCTCACCAACCCATCCGAAACGGAGTCCCGAAACCGAACATGTCGTAGCTGGCCACGCGCGGCGCGGCAGGGGCGGGTGTGCGGGCAACCCGCGTCGTACGCCGCGCGACGCGTTTGCGGGCGGCCGGCGGTGCGGCATGGACGGCCGCGGGTTCTTTCGGTTGCGCCATCGCGAGGGCGTCGAGCGGCGGCTTCGCCGGCGATTTAGGCGGCGGGGGCGCGGGGGCGACAGCCGCCACCGCCGCGGGCGGAACAATGGTCGGCTGATTGGTATCGAACACCACCGCACTCGGCCATTTGTGCGCGGATTGAAGGCGGATGGTCGAACGGTCGATGTCGGCGCGGGCCGCTTCCACAGCCGGCGGCGGCAAATACCAGTCGAGCAGGAACAGCAGCGCCAGCAGCACGCCGCCTGTGTAGAGAAAATATCGCGCAACAGGCATTGGCCAAACCGATCTCGTCGCCCGCCCCCACAGGCAGCGGACCAAACGGGACAACATGCTAATGGTTCCTGATTCCTTCATCTTTCGACTCGCCACGCCGATTTCGAATCCGCCCGGCCAAGGATCGGGAAAAAGTGGCGATCTGCCCGCGGCGCCCACGAATGGAGCGAATAGAATATATCGGCGATATCCACTTTAGGGTGCATGATCGATTTCGGGAAAAACCGGAACGTTCGGTTCCTTCCGCGCAATTGCTTCTCATCACGAATCGGAGAGGAAGAGTTGAAGAAAATCTGGATGGTCGGCGCGCTGGCCCGTTGCTGCGTCGGCCCTCACGCGGAGCGTGGCTGCCGAGTTCTATGCCGCACGCGATATGAGACCATGAAGGTTGGCATCAACAACCAGATCCAGAAAATCAGCAGGCCCCTTCCAGTGGAAAGGCCGCGGGCTTTGCCGCGGCCTTTTTCATTTCCGACAGTCTGTCGCCTTCGCCCTCGCCGCGCCCGTTATCTCGAGGCCGACGACTGCTTCTCGATCTTGGTGATCGTCTTGGTCCCGCCACTCTCGGTGGCGGTGAACGAGACCCGATCGCCGGCATGCCAGGCCTCGAGCGAGCCGCTTTGCAGCTTGAACTCTTCCGCGCCGGCCGTGCTTGCTCCGACCGTGCCGTCCTGGATGCGCTTGATCGCGATGATGCCGGTGGTCCGGTCGATCTTCGTGATCAGGCCTGTTGCGTTGGTCGTCTGCTCGGCCAGCGCGGCCGAACTCATGACGGCGAGCATCGCGACACCCGCCAAGGTGATCTTCGCAATTTTCATGGAAGCCTCCGGGTTTCCGACGCGTGGATATCAACCGGATTTGGTAGATTTTTGTTCCCGAAGCCGATGCGTATCAAATTGATTTTCCACAGTCAGATCAATGTGATCTGGGCTGTCCGGATCGCCGCGCAAAATATTCGCTCAATATGTCGGGCAAATCGGTGGCGCCAGTTGGCCCATCTCTTCGCCTGGGAGGGGCGTTGGCCATCTTCATCGAGCGTTGGGATGAGACGCGGTGGACGCGGCAGCCTGTGCCCACACTGATTGAACCGGGAAGCCGCGGCGTGCTGGATCCCCGGAGAATGATGTCGTTGCGTGGAGGGTTCAGGCGTTCGCAAGGTCGGCGGACTAGATCTTTTCCGTCATGCCGGCATTTCCCATCTAGCGAAAACACATTATGGTGCCCGACGGTTTTGCATCGAGTAGCAAAGCTAAAATCCATCAATATCAAAGGCTTAACAGGGTCTTAAGCCTTTGGAGGTCAGTTTGACGCGGTATATTTCGACGCGGGGGGAGGCCCCCACGCTGGGCTTTTGCGACGTGATGCTGACCGGGCTTGCCCGCGACGGTGGCCTCTACGTGCCCGAGGTCTGGCCAACGCTTTCGCCCGAGACCGTCGCAGGCTTTTTCGGAAAACCGTATTGGGAAGTCGCCGTCGACGTGATGAAGCCGTTTGTCGGCGGCGAGATATCGGACGCCGACCTCGGCCGCATGGCGAATGAGGCCTACGCCACCTTCCGCCACCCGGCGGTGGTTCCGCTGGACCAGATCGGCCCCAATCAATTCCTGCTGGAACTGTTCCACGGCCCGACGCTCGCGTTCAAGGACGTGGCGATGCAGTTGATCTCGCGGCTGATGGATCATGTGCTCGCCAGGCGCGCGCAGCGAACCACGATTGCGGTAGCAACCTCCGGCGACACCGGCGGCGCCGCCGTCGATGCCTTTGCCGGCCTCGACAATGTCGACCTGATCGTGTTGTTCCCGAACGGCCGCATCTCCGATGTGCAGCGGCGGATGATGACGACATCAGGTGCATCCAATGTGCATGCGCTGGCGATCGAAGGCACCTTCGACGATTGCCAGGCGATCGTGAAGGCGATGTTCAACCATCACCGGTTTCGCGACGCGGTCTCGCTGTCGGGCGTCAACTCGATCAACTGGGCCCGCATCGTCGCGCAGATCGTCTACTACTTCACCTCGGCGGTCGCGCTCGGTGCACCCGCACGCACCGTCGATTTCACCGTGCCGACCGGCAATTTCGGCGACATTTTTGCAGGCTACGCCGCCAAGCGCATGGGCCTGCCGGTGCGCTGGCTGCGCATCGCCGCCAACGTCAACGACATCCTGCCGCGGACGCTGAAGACCGGCATCTACGAGGTGCGCGACGTCCACGCCACCACATCGCCCTCGATGGATATTCAGATCTCCTCGAATTTCGAACGGCTGTTGTTCGAGGCAAGCCGCCGCGATGCCGCCGGTGTGCGGCGCCTGATGGAATCGCTGAAGCAATCAGGCCGTTTCGTGCTGCCGGATGCGATGCTGGCGGCGATCCGCGAAGAGTTCGACGCCGGGCGTGCCAATGAAACCGAGACCGCGGCTGCGATCCGCACCGCCTGGCGCGAGGCGGGTGATCTCGTCGATCCCCACACCGCGGTGGCGCTCGCCGTCGCCGACCGCGATACCTCGGATTCGAGCGTGCCCAACATCGTGCTGTCGACTGCGCATGCCGCAAAATTCCCCGACGCGGTGGAAGCTGCCTGCGGGGTGCGGCCGCAGCTACCGGCCTGGCTCGATGGCCTCATGACAAAGCCCGAACAGGTCACGGTAATGAAGAACGATTCTTCGGAAGTCGAGCGCTTCGTGCTGTCGGTCAGCCGCGCCGCCAAGCAGGGAGTTGCCGGATGAGCGTCGAGGTTACAAAACTGCCGACCGGTCTTACCGTCGTCACCGACACCATGCCGCATCTGGAGACGGCGGCGCTGGGCGTGTGGGCCGGTGTTGGCGGGCGCGACGAGAAGCCGGACGAGCACGGCATATCGCATCTCCTGGAGCACATGGCGTTCAAGGGAACGACGCGGCGCAGCTCGCGCGAGATCGTGGAGGAAATCGAGGCGGTCGGCGGCGATCTCAATGCCGGCACCTCCACCGAGACCACGGCCTATTATGCGCGGGTGATGAAGGCCGACGTGCCGCTCGCGCTCGATGTGCTCTCCGACATCCTGTCGAATCCTTCGTTTGTGGCCGACGAGCTCGAACGCGAAAAAAGCGTGATCGCGCAGGAGATCGGCGCGGCGCAGGACACGCCCGACGATGTCGTATTCGAGCATCTCAACGAGCTCTGCTATCCGGACCAGCCGATGGGACGTTCGCTGCTGGGCACCACCAAGACGCTGAAAAAGCTCGATCGCGACATGCTGCGCGGCTATCTCGCCACCCATTATCGCGGACCCGACATGGTGGTGGCGGCGGCAGGCGCCGTCGACCACAAGCGGATCGTCGAGGATGTCGCGCAAAAATTTGCAGGCTTTGACCGCACGCCGGCGCCAAAGCCGCAGGCGGCGATGTTCGGCAAGGGTGGCTCGCGCGTGGTGCACCGCGACCTCGAGCAGGCGCATCTGACGCTGGCGCTGGAAGGCGTGCCGCAGGCCGACCTCTCGCTGTTCTCGCTACAGGTCTTCACCAACATCCTCGGCGGCGGGATGTCGTCGCGGCTGTTCCAGGAGGTGCGGGAAAAGCGCGGGCTGTGCTACTCGATCTACTCGTTCCACGCGCCCTATACCGACACCGGCTTTTTCGGGCTCTACACCGGCACCGATCCGGCCGACGCGCCCGAAATGATGGAAGTGATCGTCGACGTGATCAATGAATCGGTCGAAACCCTGACCGAGGCCGAAATCGCGCGCGCCAAGGCGCAGATGAAGGCGGGGCTGTTGATGGCGCTGGAGAGCTGCTCCTCCCGCGCCGAGCAACTGGCGCGCCATGTTCTGGCCTACGGGCGGCCACTGACGGTCGAGGAACTCGTCAACCGGATCGACGCGGTGAGTGTGGACACCACCCGCAACGCTGCCCGGGCGCTGCTCTCGCGCAGCCGGCCGGCGGTGGTCGCGCTCGGCAGCGGCAGGGGTCTGGACACGGCGGTGTCTTTTGCGGAAGGATTGACGCGGTCGAAGGCCAAGACGCTGTTACACTAGCGGCGGTATGGTTTAGGCTGAACGGCGCGCGAGCGCGTTCAGATCACCTCGCCCCGCGCCCGTCTCGCCGAAGTCCGCCTTCGGGCGAAGGCGGATGCGGGGAGAGGTCGAAGCCGAAGGCTTCGGGTGAGGGGGCCTCTCCGCGAGTCCCGCTGTCGAGAGACCCCTCACCCCAACCCTCTCCCCGCAAGAGCGGGGCGAGGGAGAAGGCAGGGGAGTTTTGGGCTATGGCCCTGTTTCGTTTGCCAACCAACGGACCCGCTGCGCTGGTGCCGCGCGGTCACGGCCTGTTGCTGCGCGCGCCGCAAATGTCGGATTTCCCGCAATGGGCGCAGTTGCGCGAGCACAGCCGCGCCTACCTCACGCCTTGGGAGCCGATCTGGCCATCCGACGATCTGACCCGTGCCGGTTTCCGCCGGCGCCTGCGGCGCTATGCCGAGGACATTGCGGCCGACCGCTCCTATCCCTTCATCATCTTCCGCGAAGCGGACGGTGTCATGATCGGCGGCGTCACGCTGGCCAATGTCCGGCGCGGCATCGTGCAAGCCGGCACCATCGGCTATTGGGTCGGCCAGCCGCATGCCCATCGCGGCTATATGACGACGGCGTTGCGGGTGCTGCTGCCGTCGCTGTTCGGCGAACTCAATTTGCACCGCATCGAGGCCGCCTGCATTCCCTCCAACGCGGCCTCGATCCGGGTGCTGGAGAAATGCGGCTTTTCCCGCGAGGGGCTGGCGCGGCGCTATCTCTGCATCAACGGGGTCTGGCAGGACCATCTGTTGTTCGGCCTGCTGCACGAGGATTTTCGGGGGTAGTTTCAGGCGGGGTCTCGGCCCGCTCCTCAAACTTTTGGTGCCTTGGGCTCGCCGCCATTGCCTTGTTATAAGGCGCCCCGGGGGAGATACGACGTGATTCAAGGGACTATCCATGGGTGACAGACCTGTGATCAGAAGCGCGGCTGCTGCCGCGTTGTCGATTGCAATCGGTTGCAGCCTGTTCGCCGCCCCGGCGGCCTCGCAATCCATCACCGATCGCTTCAAGAGCCTGTTCGGCGGCAAGTCTGAAGAGCCGGCCGCCGCGCCCGCTGCGCCCGCCGAACGGTCGATAACGGATGAGGGCGGCGATCCTGACCTGACCTGTCCGCCGGTCGCGGTCCGCGCCGGCGCTTCCACCTTTGCGGTCGGAGCGCCCGGCAAGCAGGCGGCCGGCAACGACCTGAGCTATCAGGCGACGATCGGCAAGACGGCGCGCGAATGCACCATCAAGGCCGGCCAGATCACCGCCCGGATCGGCATTCAGGGCCGCGTCATCGCCGGCCCCGCCGGTGCCCCGTCCTCGGTGCAGGTTCCGCTGCGCGTCGCGGTGGTGCAGGCCGGAGTCGGCGAGAAGGTGATCGCAACAAAGGCCTACACGACCACCGTATCGATGTCGGAGGATACGAGCGTGCCGTTTTCCATCGTGGCGGACGAACTGGTCTATCCGGCCCCTTCGGGCACGGTCGCCGACAGTTACGTGTTCTATATCGGCTTCGATCCGCAGGCGCTGAAGCCCGAGCCCAAGGCGAGGCCGAAGAAGAAGCAGTAGCCATTGCACATGAAAAAACCGGCGCGATCGTCTCGCGCCGGTTCTTTATTTGAAATGGTGAACCGCCTCAGAGCATGATTCGGAAAAGTGGGTACCGGTTTTCCGGAAAGATCACGCTCTAGTTCAGCTTGGCCTTCACCTCGGCGATGCCCTTGGCAAGCAGGTCGTCGGCGACGGAGCCCCTGACCGACTGCGAGAGGATGGTGGAGGCGGCGGCGACTGCGGCGTTGGCCGCCGCGGCGCGGACGTCGGCGAGAGCCTGGGCCTCGGCGAGGGCGATCTTGCTCTCGGCGGTCTTGGTGCGCCGGACGACAAAATCTTCCATCTTGGTCTTGGCATCAGCCGCAATGCGCTCGGCCTCGGCCCTGGCGGAGGAGACGATCTCCTCGGCCTCACGCTCGGCGGCGGCGCGGCGAGCCTTGTATTCCGCCAGCACCTTGGCCGCTTCGTCCTTCAGGCGCCGCGCGTCGTCGAGCTCGCCCTTGATGCGCTCGGCGCGGTGGTCGAGCGCGGTCAGCAGCGTGCGGTGGACGCCGACATAGAGGAACACCGCCATCAGGATGACGAAGGCTATCGCAACCCAGGTTTCGGCTTCGTAGAACATCGCGTTATCCCTTCAACGAAGCATCGACGGCGGAATTCACGGCCTTGGCGTCGGGCGCCACGCCGGTCAGCCGCTGCACGATCGCGGCCGCTGCGTCGGAAGCGATGCCGCGCACGTTGCTCATCGCCGCTTCACGGGTGGCGGCGATGGTCTTTTCCGCATCCGCCAGCTTGGCCGAGAGCTTGTCTTCCAGCGTCTTGCGCTCGGCTTCCGAGGCCGCGCTGAGCTTCTCGCGGGTCTCGTTGCCGATGGCTTGGGCGCGGGAACGCGCTGCGGCGAGATCGGCCTCATAGGCCTTCAACGCAGCGTCGGACTCGTCCTTCAGCTTCTGCGCCTCGGCGAGGTCGCCCTCGATCCTGGCCTGACGGTCGTCGATCGTCTTGCCGACCTTCGGCAAGGCGATGCGCGAGACGATCAGGTAAAGCGCGACGAACGCGATCGCCAGGGAGACCAGTTGCGAGGCAAAGGTCTCCTTCTGGAACGGCGGGAACGGGGCCTTGTGGCCGTCGCCCGCCGATGTGTGGGCCGCGCCCTTGTTGCCATGACTTTCAGCCACGGGCTTCTCCTCTGTGGCCGAACGAGGTCCGTTCGAAGGACCTCATCGGCCGGACCGGTGACAGGATCAGAGAGCGAACAGCAGCAGCAGCGCAATCAGCAGCGAGAAGATGCCGAGCGCTTCGGTCACGGCGAAGCCGAAGATCAGGTTGCCGAACTGGCCCTGAGCGGCCGAGGGGTTGCGCACCGCAGCGGCAAGATAGTTGCCGAAGATGATGCCCACGCCCGCGCCGGCGCCACCCATGCCAATGCAGGCAATACCAGCGCCAATGTACTTCGCGGCAATCGGATCCATTTAACGAACTCCTTAGTTGGGTTGGAAGATTCTCGGGTTTAGAGATACTGGCCGTCAGTGGCCAGGATGGATGGCATCGTTGAGATAGATGCAGGTGAGGATGGCGAAGACGTAAGCCTGTAGGAACGCGACCAGCAGTTCGAGCGCGGTCAGCGCGATGGTCAGGCCGAGCGGCAACACGGCGCCGAGCCAGCCGACGAAGCCGAGCGCGCCCAGCATGCCGACGAAGCTTGCGAACACCTTCAGCGCGATGTGGCCCGCCAGCATGTTGGCGAACAGACGCACCGAATGCGACACCGGCTTCAGGAAGAACGAGATGACCTCGATGAACACCACCAGCGGCAGGATGTAGATCGGCACGCCCGACGGAACGAACAGCTTGAAGAACTTCAGCCCGTTCTTGTAGAGGCCGTAGAACAGCACGATGAAGAAAACCAGCAGCGCCAGCGCCACCGTGACGATCAGGTGGCTCGAGACGGTGAACGTGTAGGGAATGATGCCGATCAGGTTCGAGACGCAGATGAACATGAACAGCGTAAACACGAGCGGGAAGAACTTCATGCCGGCCGAGCCGGCACTACTTCGCAGCATGCTCGCGACGAATTCGTAGGAGATTTCGGCCACCGACTGCATGCGGCCCGGAACGAGCTGGCGGCCGGTCGCCAGCATCAGCAGCGAGATCACCGCCACCGTGGCGAACATGTAGGCCGACGAATTGGTGAACGCGATTTCCTGTCCGCCAATATGGCCGATGGTGAAGAGCTTGTGAATCTCGAACTGATGAATTGGATCGGCGGCCATTCCGTCTCTCAGTCTGTCGTTTTCGCGAATTGCTCGCGGATCAAGTCGTTCGGTTGCGCTGGCGAGGCACCCGTCAGAGTCTGTTGGACTGCTTTGCCATCACACCTGCCGCCCGCATCACATTGATTACGCCGGCGGTGAAGCCGAGCAGCAAGAATACGATGAGGCCCCAGGGCGAAGTCGACAGCAAGCGATCGAAACCCCAGCCGAGAGCCGCTCCGGCAAGTACACCCGCAACCAGTTCGGAGGAGAGGCGAAAGCCCATGGCCATGGCAGAAGCCCGGGCCTGAGTGTCCTGCTCGTTTCCTGACTGGTCAGTCCCGACCTTTCGGCTGTCCCGAATTTTGGACAACCGCTGATCGAGATTTCCGAGCCTTGCGGAAAGCGCAGCTTCGTCGGAGGACGATTGATCGCGATTCCCACTTCCGCCGCTGTTTGTGTCTTCAGCCATGCCGCGACACTAAACGATGCTGCAATCGATGGAAATTACGCCGTCACCCCCAAGAAGCCGCGCGGACCATACTTACCGCGTTTAATCAAGTCAAGATTACGTGGCAACCAGTTAGCATATTGATTTATCTCGCTTTATTCGGATCCGGCCGCCGCGCCTGTGGAGCAGTCGCCGCACTGCAACACCTTGTCTCAGGGGGATGCGCCTTGCTCATGCCGGACGGCTCTGCTCGGATCAGCCAAGAGCTCGTCCAAGAGCTCGTCACAGCCCCGTTCCGGAGCCGGCATGCCGCGTCAGGTCGACTATTATTTCTCGCTGCAATCGCCCTGGGCCTATATCGGGCACAAGCCGTTTCGCGATCTCGTAAGTACTTACGATCTCAGGGTAAACCACAAGCCCGTGGTGCTGGTCGACCTGTTCTCGGAGACCGGCGGAATGCCGCTGCTCAAGCGCCATCCGGTGCGGCAGCGCTACCGGATGGTGGAGCTCCAGCGCTGGCGCGACAAGCGCGGGCTGAAATTCCATCTGGAGCCGGCGCACTGGCCGCTCAACGCACGTCTGGCCGACGGCGTGGTGATCGCCGCGCTCGAGGCGGGTCTCGATCCCGATCGCTACCTGCGCCGTGCCTTCGCCGCCATCTGGGAAGACCAGCTCAATCTCGCCGATCCCGGCACGGTCGCAACGATAGCGGACGAGGCGGGGCTGCCGGGCAGAAAACTGGTCGAGCGTTCAGGCTCGGACGAGATCGGCGCGACCTATGAGCAGAACCGGCAGGATGCGCTCGCAGCCGACGTGTTCGGCTCGCCCGCCTACGTGCTGTCGGGTGAAGTGTTTTGGGGACAGGACCGGATCGAATTGCTGGCGGATGCGTTGAAGTCGGGCCGCGACGCCTATAGTTCTCGGGTATAGGATTCATTCTCTGAGGCGGAGCATGCCATGAGCCGAGCGCCATCGCCTTCGAAATTGTCCGCATCCGTTGCGTTTGCAGTTTTCCTCGCCGGCGCGGGCACCGCGCTCGCGCAATCGAAGCCGGATACCGAAAACGGGCGCTACGCGTTGTCGCCGATCGCCGACGGCGTGCTCCGGCTCGACACCAGGACGGGCGCGGTCTCCACCTGCAACAATTCCGGCGCGGGATGGGCCTGCTATGCGGTGCCCGATGAGCGCGCGGCGTTCGATACCGAAATCGGCCGGTTGCAGGCTGAAAATGAAAAACTCCGCGCGCAGCTCGCCGCGCGCGACGGAACGGTCACCGGCAAGGTCGAGGACGCGCTGCCGAAATCGGACTCGCTGAAGCCGCCGGAGCCGAAGGTTGCCGAGGGCGAGCGCAAGATCGAAATCCCGCTGCCGAGCGACCGCGACCTCGATCGCATGATGACCTTTCTGGAAAAAGCCTGGCGGCGGCTGATCGAGATGGCGGGCCGCGTGCAGAAGGACGTGTCGGGAAAGATCTAGACGCATGTCGTCCCGGCGCGCCGGACCCATACGCCGCGGCCTCTCGATTTCGGGCGGTGGTTGATACCTTTCGCAAGCAACTGAATCTGGGGGGGCGGCGTTCGCCGGGACGACCTGTGGAGAGATTTGCCGTGAGTTCATCCAGATCGATATCGCAATCGAAGCCTTCGACCGTCGCCGCAACCAGCATCGTCTTTTCGCGGTTGACGGTGCAGACGTCAGGCGCCGGCTTCACCGATCTCACCACCGAGGTCGCAAAATTTTTGCGCGAAGCCGGCGCTCGTGAAGGCGCCTTGACCGTGTTCATCCGCCATACCTCGGCGTCCCTCACCATTCAGGAAAACGCCGATCCGTCGGTGCTGCGCGACCTGACCACGGTGCTGAACCGCCTTGCGCCCGAAAACGCCGGATGGGTTCACGACACCGAAGGCCCCGACGACATGCCGGCGCATGTGAAGACGATGCTGACCGCAACCTCGCTCCAGATTCCCGTGCTCGGCGGCGAGCTCGCGCTCGGCACCTGGCAGGCGGTCTATCTGATCGAGCACCGCGCGCGTCCGCACCGGCGCGAGATCGTCCTGCAATTCATCGGCTCGATCGCCTGAAAGAAAAACCGGCCGCGGATCGCTCCGCGGCCGGCTTGTTGTCTTGTGAGTACCCGGCGCGGCCGGCTCACTTCGTGATGTCGACGTCCTTGGTTTCCGGCAGGAAGAAGAAGCCGACGACCGCGGTGATCGATGCGAAGATGATCGGGTACCAGAGACCGGCATAGATGTCGCCGGTCGAGGCGACGATCGCGAATGCGGTCGCGGGCAGCAAGCCGCCGAACCAGCCGTTGCCGATATGGTAGGGCAGCGACATCGAGGTGTAGCGGATACGGGTCGGGAACAGTTCGACCAGCATCGCCGCGATCGGCCCGTACACCATGGTGACGTAGATCACCAGGATGAAGAGCAATCCGATGATGGCCGCGACCTGCGGACGGAAGATGTCGAACGGGTTCGACATCTTTACGATGCCGGCGTCGCCCGCCTTCGGATAGCCGGCCGCCTGGACCGCCGCCAGCACTTGCGGATTCGAGGTCTTGGCGTCGGTGTAGGCCACATCCTTGCCGTTGACGACGACCTTGACCGGCGAGCCGGCCGTATAGGTGGTCGAATACTTCACTGACTGCTGGGCCAGGTAGGCGCGGGCGGTGTCGCACGGCGCGGTGAACACGCGCGTGCCGACCGGGTTGAACAGGTCGCCGCAGGCCTTCGGATCGGCGACGACCTCGACCTTGGTGCTCTCGATGGCCTTTTCCAGCGCCGGGTTGGCGTTGGTCGTGATCATGCGGAAGATCGGGAAGAAGGTCAGCGCCGCGATCAGGCAGCCCGACAGGATGATCGGCTTGCGGCCGATCTTGTCCGAGAGAGCGCCGAACACGATGAAGAAAGCGGTGCCGAGCAGCAGCGACCAGGCGATCAAGAGGTTGGCGGTGTAACCGTCGACCTTGAGGATCGATTGCAGGAAGAACAGCGCGTAGAACTGGCCAGTATACCAGACAACGCCCTGACCCATCACGCCGCCGACCAGCGCCAGGATGACGATCTTGGCGTTGCTCCAGTTCGCGAACGCCTCGGTCAGCGGGGCCTTCGATGCCTTGCCTTCGTCCTTCATCTTCTGGAACACGGGCGATTCGTTCAACCGCAAGCGGATCCAGACCGAGATGCCGAGCAGGAACACCGAGAGGAGGAACGGAATGCGCCAACCCCACTTGGCGAATTCAGGTTCGCCGAGCGCGGTACGGGTGAACAGGATCACCAGCAGTGACAGGAACAGGCCGAGCGTCGCGGTGGTCTGGATGAATGAGGTGTAGTAGCCGCGCTTGCCCATCGGCGCATGTTCGGCGACGTAGGTCGCCGCGCCGCCATACTCGCCGCCGAGCGCAAGGCCCTGCAGCAGGCGCAGTGCGATCAGGATGATCGGCGCCGCGATACCGATGGTGGCTGCGTTGGGCAGCAGGCCGACGATGAAGGTCGACAGGCCCATGATCAGAATGGTGACGAGGAAGGTGTATTTGCGGCCGACGATGTCGCCGACGCGTCCGAACACGATGGCGCCGAACGGGCGCACCAGGAAGCCGGCGGCGAATGCCAGCAGCGCGAAGATGTCACGGGTTGCCGGCGGATAGTCCGAGAAAAATTGCACGCCGATGATGCTGGCGAGCGAGCCGTAGAGATAGAAGTCGTACCATTCGAAGACGGTGCCGAGCGAGGAAGCGAGAATGACGAAACGTTCGTCCTTCGTCATCCCCGTCTGCTTGGTAGATGTAGCAGTCATAGTCGACATCTAATTCGCTCCCCAATTGATTGATGAAAGGCCGCCCCACGCGCCGAACTTGGCCGGATTGAGCTGTGGGCTTCATTTCAAGGTAACATCGCCGTGAAACTCGTCCCAATACGACTTTCGGCCGTTTGCACGGCGAAGGTTGCACGAGTGTCGCCCCGTCAGAAGCGACCGCAATCATGCTGCGGCGCACAAGCGCAGCATTAACTGCTTTGAAGCGTGGTATAATTGAGCGCTTGCGCCAGATTGCTGGTAGGAGGACAACCATCCAGAGCGACTTCTTGAGAGAAATCAATGACTGCCGCTACCCACACCCGCCTCGTCGTTGCTGACGACCATCCGCTGTTTCGAGACGCGCTGCGGCAGGCGGTCGCGAGCGTCCTGCATACGGCAAAGGTCGACGAGGCCGGATCATTCGACGAATTGACTACGCTTCTGGAACAGGATTCCGAGGTCGACCTGATCCTGCTCGACCTGACCATGCCTGGAATCTCCGGCTTCTCCGGCCTGATCTACCTGCGTGCGCAATATCCGGCGATCCCGGTCGTGGTCGTATCGGCCAGCGACGATGTCGGCACTATCAGACGCTCGCTGGATTTCGGCGCGTCCGGCTTCATCCCGAAACGTTTTGGGGTGGAGACGCTGCGCGATGCGATCATGAAGGTGATGGACGGCGACGTCTGGGTGCCGCCGGACACCGACCTCAACGCGGCCGCCGACCCCGACATGGCGCGGCTCCGTGACCGGCTGGTGACGCTGACCCCGCAGCAGGTGCGGGTGCTGATGATGCTGTCGGAGGGACTGCTTAACAAGCAGATCGCCTACGAGCTCGGCGTCTCCGAGGCGACCATCAAGGCGCACGTCTCGGCGATCCTGCAAAAGCTCGGCGTCGAGAGCCGCACGCAGGCGGTGATCGCGGCTGCAAAAATTTCCGGCGGCCAGTGGCGCCAAGGCACGCCGACGGCGTGACGTAATAGTCCGAAGCCGTCCGCTCTTAACCTCGCCCCGCTTGCGGCAGGGCTATCGCATATGAGCGAGGACTCGATGAGGCGACTTCGTTGTGGCCATCCTTCGAGACGCCCGCCTTTGGCGGGCTCCTCAGGATGAGGTCTTGTTTCGTGGCAAAATCCTAGAACCCTCATGGTGAGGAGCGCCGCCTGCGGCGCGTCTCGAACCATGAAGGCCGGGCTCGCTCACACGCTCAATGGGCCATATGCGATAGCCCTGCCGCTTGCGGGGAGAGGTCGAAATTCGCTGTAAGCGAATTTCGGGTGAGGGGGATTCTCCGCGAGTCCCAGTGTTGAGACAGCCCCTCACCCCAACCCTCTCCCCGCAAGAGCGGGGCGAGGGAGTCGGCCTACTCCGCCGCCACCATCTGCTGCGTCCGCCACTGCCCGAGCAGGGCGCGCAGCGAAGCCGGTTTGACCGGCTTGTTGAGCACCACGATGTTTTCCTCGCGGGCGGCCGCGCGCACTTGCGGGCTGCGGTCGGCGGTGATCAGGATCGCCGGCAAATTGTCGCCGAAGCGGCGGCGAATTTCGCGGATGGCGGCAAGGCCGTTGCCGCGGTCGAGGTGATAGTCGACAAGAAGGCCGGTCACCGGCCGGCCGGCGGCCTCGATCGCCTCGATCGCGGCGTCGGGATCGGTAACTGCGATCACCTCGGCGTCCCAGGCGGTGAGCAGCGTTCTCATGCCGTCGAGGATCGCCGGGTCGTTCTCGATGCAGGCAACCAGCGCGCCGCGCACCGGGGTCGAGAGCGGCGTCGCCACGGTGACGGCCGCGGTGTAGTTGACGCCTTTTGCGACCGGCACCGTTACCGAAAACACCGAGCCGCCGCGGGCGGTGGCATCGAGCGCGATGCCGTGGTTGAGCACGCGCGCCAGACGCTCGACGATCGACAGCCCGAGGCCGAGGCCGCGTGCGATCCGGGCGCCCTGTTCGAGGCGATGGAATTCCTTGAAGATCTCGCCGCGCTTTTGCTGGGGAATGCCGACGCCGGTGTCATAGACGCCGATCTGCAGGCTTTCGCCGTGACGGCGGCAGCCCACCAGCACGCGGCCGCGCGGGGTGTACTTGATCGCGTTGGAGATGAAGTTCTGTAGCAGCCGCCGCAGCAGCGTGCGGTCGGATGCCACCGGCAGCGAGCAGGGCACGAAGGTCAGCTTCAGTCCCTTGGCGCGGGCGATCGGCGCAAACTCGATCTCGAGCGAACGCATCAGGTCGCCCATCCTGAAGCGGGTGATGGATGGCGTCATCGCGCCGGCATCCAGCCGCGAGATGTCGAGCAGCGCGCCGAGGATTTCCTCGATCGCTTCCAGCGAGTCGTCGATGTTTTCCACGAGGCGCGAATCCTCGCCACCGTCCTGGCGTTCGACCAGGCTCGTGACATAGAGCCGCGCCGCGTTCAGCGGCTGTAGGATGTCGTGGCTGGCGGCGGCCAGGAAGCGCGTCTTGGAATTGTTGGCGTCTTCCGCGGTGCTTTTCGCCTGCGCCAGTTCGGAGTTCAGCCGCGTCAGTTCTTCGGTGCGGTCGCGCACGCGCTTCTCCAGCGTGGCGTTGGCCCGCTCCAGCGCCTCGGCCGCCTCGAAGCTCGGCGTGACGTCGGAGAAGGTGATGACCAGCCCGCCGCCGGGCATCCGGTTGGAGCGCACCTCGATCACCATGTGGCGGTCGGCCAGGCGCTCCAGATAAGGCTCGCCCTCGGTGGTGTAGGCGGCCAGCCGCTTCTCCAGCAGGGCATCGCTGTTGCCTGCGCCGGCGGGATTGATCGCGCCCATGTACTCCAGGATTTCCTGCAAGGGGATTCCGAGCTGCATCAGGTGCGGCGGCAGCGCCAGGATCTCGCCGAATGTCCGGTTCGAGCAGATCAGCACCAGATCCGCGTCGAACACGGCGATGCCCTGCCGCACATGGTTGAGCGCGGTCTGCAATATCTCGCGATTGAAATGCGCCGCCGCATGCGCATCGTCGAGCAGTTTCAGCGCAGCCTTGGCGGAGACGGTGCGCTTGCGCAGCAGCAGCGACATCACCAGGCGCGAGGAGGCAGCGCCGATCGAGGAGGCGATCAGATGCTCGGCATGCTGCAACAGCTCGAAATCGGCGGGCGCCGATGGATCGAGATTGACGGAATGGCTGAGCGCGAAGGTCTCGAAAGCCTGTCGCGCCCGTTCGGGACCGAGATATTGCGCGACCGTGCTCTGGATGTCCTGCACCGTGACCGTGGTGCGCCAGCGCCGGAACGTCGGCGCGATCGGCGCCAGCGTCTGCGGCACGAACACATCGGCCTGAAGCCGTTCGATCGCGGACGGAGCGCGCGACACCGACAGCACGATGTACGTGAAGATATTGAGCGAGAGGCTCCAGAGAACGCCGTGCAGCAGCGGCGGCAGGTCCGCGCCGAACAGGGCCTGCGGGCGGAGCGCCACGATGCCGAACGGGCCCTGCTGTAGGAACATGAGGCCGGCCGTAGAGCTCTCGAGGAAGCTCGGC
Organism: Bradyrhizobium lablabi; assembly: GCF_018129385.1. Taxonomy (GTDB): domain Bacteria; phylum Pseudomonadota; class Alphaproteobacteria; order Rhizobiales; family Xanthobacteraceae; genus Bradyrhizobium; species Bradyrhizobium lablabi_C. The sequence goes on along the minus strand of NZ_JAFCLN010000003.1, from coordinate 485,370 downwards.
ACGAACAGCGTGTACATCCACACCGCGACGCCGACCAGCATGCCGCCCATCGCGCCCTGTGCGGTGGCCTGGCGCCAGAACAGGCCGCCGAAGAAGGCCGGTGCGAGCTGGGCGATCGCGGCGAATGACAAGAGGCCGATGGCCGCGAGCTGGGTGTTGCCGAGCGCACGGTAATAGCAATAGGCCATCACCATGATGGCGAAGATCGCAAAGCGGCGCACGCGCAGCAGGAAGTCGCTGAAATCCTTGCCGCCGGCGCGCGCCTGCTCGCTGCGCGGCAGCACCAGCGGCAGCACGATATCGTTGGAGACCATGATCGACAGTGCGACGCATTCCACGATCACCATCGCGGTCGCCGCCGAAAGTCCGCCGACGAACACGATGACGCTGAGCAGGCCGGAATTCGCCTCCATCGGCAGCGCGAGCACGTACATGTCGGCGTCGACGGCGCCGAACGGGAAGGTGACGAGGCCGGCGATCGCGATCGGGATCACGAACAGATTGATCAGGACCAGATAGAGCGGAAACAGCCAGCGGGCGCGGCCGACCTCGGCATCGGTCGAGTTCTCGACCACGCTGACGTGGAACTGGCGCGGCAGCAGCATGATCGCGCAGAACGACAGCAGCGTCATGGTCAGGAAATTGCCGATCGACGGCACATAGGAGACCGCGCGCACCGCTTCCGGCGTCTTCATCGCGCGCTCGATCAGCTCATGCGGCGTGAACATCCAGAAGGTCACGAACAGGCCGGCGGCCAGGAACGCGAACAGCTTGACGATGGATTCGGTGGCGATGGCCAGCATCAGGCCGTGCTGGTGCTCGGTGGCGTCGGCCTGCCTGGTGCCGAACAGCACCGCGAACACCGCCATTGCCAGCATCACGATCAGCGCGATATCGCCGATGATCGGGATGGTGGAAAACAGCTTGTCCTCGCTCAGGATGGTCTCCAGCGAGGAAGCCATCGCCTTGAGCTGTAGCGCGATATAGGGCACCGACCCGACGATCGCGATGGTCGCGACGGTGGCGGCGACCGCCTGGCTCTTGCCGTAGCGCGCGGCGATGAAGTCGGCGATCGAGGTGATGTTCTGGGCCTTGGCGAGCTGGATCACGCGGCGCAGCAGCGGCGTGCACAGTCCGACCATCAGGATCGGGCCGACATAGATGGCCAGGAAGTCGACGCTGGTGCGGCTGGCAAAACCGACCGAGCCGAAGAACGTCCAGGACGTGCAATAGATCGCCAGCGACAGCGGATAGATCAGCCCGCTGGCGCGGCCGCGTTGTGCCGGCGACAGCCGGTCGCCATGGCTGGCAACCAGGAACAGCAGTCCGATGTAGCCGAAGGCGGCTGCGATCACGCCCCAATCGTGCAACATCGCGAAGGATCTCCCTTAGGCCGATGACGCCGCAGCGGCAGCCATCGCGAAGGAGGGAGTATAGACGGATCGGGCCGGCAACGCATGGCGTTACCGGCCCGATTTAGGGGAATTCGGCGACGTTAAGGTTTATTCGGCCGCCAGCGATTTCCGGTTCAGCGGCAGATCGAGGCGCTCCCAGACCTGGAGCAGCGCTTCGGCCAGATGATCGATCAGGGCGTCCTCGTGATAGGGCGAGGGCGTGATGCGCAGCCGCTCGGTTCCCTTGGCGACCGTCGGATAGTTGATCGGCTGGATATAGATGCCGTGCTCTTCGAGCAGCATGTCGGAAGCCTGCTTGCACTTCTCGGGGTTGCCGACGAACAGCGGCACGATATGGGTGTCGCTCGACATCACGGGCAGACCCTCGGCATTGAGGATCGCCTTGACGCGCGCCGCGCGTTCCTGGTGGCGCTCGCGTTCCCAGTTCGAGGTTTTCAGGTGACGGATCGCAGCCGTTGCAGCCGAGCAGATCGCCGGAGGCAGCGCGGTGGTGAAGATGAAGCCCGCCGCATAGGAGCGCACGGCGTCGATGACTTCGGCCTTGCCCGCGATATAACCGCCGAGGCAGCCGAACGCCTTGGCGAGCGTGCCCTCCAGCACGTCGATGCGGTGCATGACGCCGTCGCGCTCGGCGATGCCGCCGCCGCGCGGGCCGTACATGCCGACCGCGTGCACTTCATCGACATAGGTCATGGCGCCGTATTGCTCGGCGAGGTCGCAGATCTTTGCCAGCGGTGCGACGTCGCCGTCCATGGAATAGAGGCTTTCGCAGACGATCAGCTTCGGCCGGTCGCCGGCCGCGATCAACAGCTCTTCCAGATGCGCCACATCGTTGTGGCGGAAAATCTGGCGATCGCAGCGCGCTTCGCGCACGCCCTCGATCATCGAATTGTGGTTGAGCGCATCCGAAAGAATGAGGACGTTCGGGATCAGCTTGGCAATCGTCGAGATGCCGGTGTGGTTCGAGACGTAGCCCGAGGTGAACAGCAGCGAAGCTTCCTTGCCGTGCAGATCGGCGAGCTCTTCCTCGAGCTGCACCAGCGGATGATGGGTGCCGGCGATGTTGCGGGTGCCGCCCGCGCCGGTGCCGACGCGCGTTGCGGTCTCGACCATGGCGCCGACCACCTTCGGGTGTTGGCCCATGCCGAGATAGTCGTTGGAGCACCAGATCACGACGTTGCGCTTGCCCTGCGGCGAGTGCCAGACCGCATGCGGGAACCGGCCGGCGATACGCTCGAGATCGGCAAACACGCGATAGCGGCGCTCGTCATGCAAGCGATTGAGGGCGTTCTGGAAAAATTGGCTGTAATCCATCGCAAAACCTGAAGGCGGAGGCGGAACTGGCCGGATTGGCGAGTCTTTTTAGAGCTTTTCCAGCTTTAATGTCGAGCCGAAATCAGGCCCCGCCGCGCGGGGCGGACCTGCAAAAGCGCACAACAAAACTTGATGTGGATCAACGCGCTAGGCCGCCTTTGCAGCCATCGCTTTCCGGAAATCACGTCGTGCGAAACCGCAAGACTCCGTCCGCCAGCTCGGACGTCAGCCGCCCCTCCACCAGCATGTAATTGACATGGGCGATCAGCTCGCCCGCGGCAAAACCCATCTGATGCGGGTCGAGGGTGTGCTTGTGGAATACGACGGGCACCAGTTCCTTGGATGTCTGCGGTATCTCCCGGCAGGCTTCCGCGATCAGCCGGCAGCGCTCCTCGTGATGGTCGGCGAGCTGCTTGATGCGGGTCTTCAGCCCGTGGAACGGCACGCCATGGCCGGGCAGCACCATCACGTCATAGGGCAGCGTGGTGGTGAGGCTGGCGAGCGAGAACAGATATTCGCCGAGCGAGTTCTGCTCGGGCTCGACCGCCCAGACGCTGACATTGGGCGAGATCTTGCTCAGCACCTGATCGGCTGAGAGGAACAGCTTGTCCGCCGCGCAATACAGCATCACCTGGTCGAGCGCGTGGCCGCCGCCGGTGATCACCTTGAAGCGGCGCGTGCCGATCACGATCTCCTCGCCATGCGAGATGCGGCGGTAGGACGCCGGCAGCACGGAGACGCGCTTGAGATAATCCTGGCCGCGGCCGAGCAGCATGTCGGTCAGGCTCTCGTCCATGCCGTGACGGAGGAAGAACAGGCGCTGGGCGTTGCGCCGTTCCTCGGTGCCGCGGTTCTGGTGATAGACCGATTGTAGATATTCCACCTGCGACATGTAGAGCGGGCAGTCGAAGCGCTCGGTGATCCAGCCCGCGAGACCGACATGGTCCGGGTGCGAATGGGTCACGATCAGGCGCGTGACCTTCACGCCCCTCAGCGGTCCCTCGAACAGCGCGGTCCAGGCCGCAATCGACTCCTCGTTGCCGAAACCGGAATCGATCATCGCCCAGCCATCGCCGTCGGCGAGCAGGTAGATGTTCACATGGTTGAGGCGGAACGGCAGCTTTAGCCGCGCCCAGAGCACGCCGGGCATCACCTCGACGACCTGATCGTGGCCGGGGTGGCTTTCCCAGGGGTATCGCAGGGTCTCCGCGATGGACTGAATGCTGTCGGTCTTCGAATGCATACTATCGGCTTAGCGGCACAAGCGGCGCAGCGCCAGCCGAAAAAGCGGAGCCCGCGCGGACAAAAAGGCATGGACCCGCCGATGCTAGCCTCCGAGCGCCGTGGCGATCCGGCTTACGTGCGGCAGAACCTCGCGCCACTTCGCCAAAATGTTCGACGTCGGCTTGAGCAAGCGCGAGCCCGATGCGCTTGGCGCGCCGCAGGCGTTCGAGACGCGACACCGGTTGTGAAGGGGGAAGTCCTGATTAGGGTATCTTTACCAGCGCCGGTAAAGGAGGTGACCCATGGTGTCGCTCGCGGAAGTGATCAATCTTTGATTGTGTTTGGCACAAACTGCACTTTCTTGCCGAGTTTTCCCGCCTTAGACTGAGCGACATGGGTGAGATCGCTTACCGCATTGCTATAATCGTTCTTGGCCTGCTTCCAGTTGGGCTGGTCGCGGCGGGTCTGTTCTCGGGCTAAGCAGCAGGGTTCCGAGGGCGGCCATCGCCGCGTGCGCCTATTCGGGTTCAATGTAGCTTTCATGGAGCATCGTCGGCCTGGACCGTCCGTCGAGCTTTACGCGATAGGCTCTGCCGCGTTTTGCTACACCCACGATGACCCCGGTATAGCTCTTAAATCTCGGGCACCGCTGTATTCCTAATGGAGTGAGGCGCACCCGCTGGCCGGGCTCCAGATCATCTCCCTCAAATTCCTGCATGCCGATTTCCAACCGCATGTCGAGGGGCAAGACCTTGCACGATGTCCTTTCAGTCGTAGACCTCGGCGCTCCAACGAGAGGCCGGCGTCAAGGGGTTGAGCCATAGCCATCCCGCCGGAGCGCGAACCGCGCAGAGCCGGAGAGCCGCACGCGGCACATTTAGGTAGGGGAAACCCCTGACCAGCGACTATTGTCCCAAAGGACATCCCGGAGGCCTTGGTCGCGAAGTTGCACATTCGGTCCGACGCACAACTTCGCGCAACCGTCAGTGAACTGACCGCTTGGCCTGCCAAGAAGGCGACTGGAGAGGGAGGCGCGCAAAAGCCCGCCTCCCTCGACACGGAGGCCGTCAGTACTGATATTGGTACTGATACGGATATTGCTGCGGACAAATATATTGGCCGTAGTTGTCGTAGTAGCAGTTGTTGCCGTAATAGCTATAGGCACCGTAAGCAGCGGCTGCGCCCGCCGCCGCCGCCGCGCCGTAGCCCCAACCGGGTCGATAGTAACCGCCGCCGTATCCCGGATAGCCGGCAATAGGACGACCGGGGCGGCCCGCAATCGGCCCGCCGGGGCGGATCGGGCGGCCTGCTATCGGGTGCACTGGCCGGGGGCCTCCTGCGAAGCGATGTCCTCCGTGTATCCGTCCCGCATGAATGGCACCCCCACGGAAGCCACCACCGCCCATAGCGGCTCCGCCGTGAAACCCGCCGCCGCCACGAAAGCCGCCGCCTCCGCCGCGCCGCGCATATGCATCATCGGGGATCAGAGTGACAGTGAGCAGAACAAATGCTGCAAGGGCAGCGAGAATACACCGGAGCATGGCGCGTTCCTCCCTATGAGATTTTTAGGCGGGCCAGTCTGAAATGCTCTTCGGTACCGGGCTTGATGCAAATCAACGTTTCCAGTGACTGCCGGATGGCAAATTAATTGGGCGTGGCCGTTCGGAAAATCCACGGTGGAGTTGTGGCGCGCTACATGGAGCCTACGGATGTGGGTCCTGATGTATGTCTTCTCATACTCAGTCAGCCCGGCCGCCACCAACGACAGGGCGGAGTGGAGGCTCCTTCCGACCGTGGTGTTTCAGGAGTTCTCAAACGAGGAGCGATGCAAGGCCGCCAAGTTGGCGCTTGAAGGCAGTTTGAAGGAAGCTGGAGCCAAACTCAAAAGCGGCATGGAGGACTTGAGGAGCCTCGGCAAGGCCGATCCAGCGCAGATCATCATTGCCTACAGCGTGGAGTGCCTTCCGAAATAAAGCCCTTGCCGACCCGATAACCGAGGTCGAGTCCCAGGCTGCCACTCATGGGCAGACCTTCGGCGAGCAATTCCGGCATCCCACAGTCTGACGGGCAGCCAGAATTCATTCGGTCTTCGAACCGGCTTGACGATATGGCCATCGGGCTAACGATTTCGCGGCCTCTTTGATTTCATCCTCCGAAGAAACGCCGAGCTTGCTTAACAGGCGCTCACGTTGCGCGGCGATCTGCTCCCGCTTGCCGCCCATCTCAACAGCAATCTGCCTGTCTGTCTTTCCCTCGGCCAAGCGCCTGAGAAGCTGCTTCTCCCGCTCTGTCAGCACGACTACTCCTTCGACACAAAGTAACTTCACTACGTGGCGGCTGCCGCTTTCGCTATTGTCTATGAGGGAAGCCCTCCATCAGATTGCGAAGTGCTTCTCGGAATGCTGCCGCCGCTGCTAGTGGTGGTGGCGCAAAAAGCCCGGCGAGCGTGATGCCGACCTGGCTCAAAATTGGAATGCGTCGGCGGCCGAAGAAATGTGACACTCGCTGGCGAAATCCAGCGATATTCAGTGTCGAAGACGTAGGTCTACACCGCCCCGATATTCGACAGGAATGCGTCGATTCCCGCACGCAGCACTTCGGCCTCACCGCGCTGGCCGCACGGCACCGGTGCTACGTGTCCCGCTGCTGGGCAGCGCACCCCGGGGGTAATCCGCTACTGTGCATGGGGTTGTTTTCGCATTTTTGTCGGCCGGGCCGAGGCGGCGGCGCCGACCCGGTCCGGGACAGCAGATCCCCGTGACTTACGCCGCCCGGATATTTTGCAGGAACGCGTCGATTTCCCCGCGCAGCATGTCGGCCTCGCGCCGCAGCGCGTCCGAGGCGGTCAGCACCTCGCCGGCGGCGGTGCCGGCCTCGTTCGAGGCGTTGCTGACGCCGATAATGTTGCTGGAGACCTCGCTGGTGCCGCCGGCCGCATGCTGGATGTTGCGGGCGATCTCGCGGGTCGCCGCGCCCTGTTCCTCGACGGCCGCGGCGATCGCGGAGGTGACCTCGTTGATCTCGGTGATGGTGTTCGAGATGTTCCTGATGGCGCCGACGGCCGAATTGGTCACCGTCTGCATGTTGACGATCTGCTGGCGGATCTCGTCGGTCGCCTTGGCGGTCTGGCTGGCGAGGTTCTTCACTTCGGAAGCCACCACCGCAAAGCCGCGGCCGGCTTCGCCCGCGCGCGCCGCCTCGATGGTGGCGTTGAGCGCCAGCAGGTTGGTCTGCGAGGCGATGGTCTGGATCAGGTCGACCACGACGCTGATGCGGGCGGCGTTGTCGGCGAGGCCCTGCATGGTGGTGTCGGTGGCGCCGGCTTCATCGACCGCCTTGCGGGCGATTTCCGAGGAAGTCACGACCTGGCGTCCGATCTCGGCGATCGACGAGGACAGCTCCTCGGTGCCGGACGACACGGTTTGCACATTGACGGAGGTCTCTTCCGCGGCGGAGGCCACCGCGCTCACCAGTGCGCTCGACTGATCGGCGGTCGCCGACATGCTCTGCGCGGTCGCCTGCATCGAATTGGCCGAGGCCTGGAGATTGTCCAGCGCGGCGCGGACGGTGGATTCGAATTCGGCGATGCGCTCTTCCATCCGGGTGGCGCGTTCCGCCTTGGCAATGCGGTCCTTGTCCTGCTCGGCGGACATTGCGCGCGCCGTGATCATGCTTTCGCGGAACACCTGCAATGCTTCCGACATTTCGGCGATCTCGTCGCTCTGGCCGGAACGGTAGATCTCCGAGTCCAGATCGCCGTTCGACAGGATCTTCATCGAGCTTTGCAGGGCGCGCAGGCGGCGCAGGATGCTGCCGCCGACATAGAGCCAGACGAACAGCACCGATCCGATCAGGGTCGCCGCGCCCAGCGCCAGCATGACCAGCGTCGCCCAGGAGATTTCCTGCTGCGCCTGCGCGGTGGCGGCGTCGGTTTCCTTGCGCACGCCGTCGACGAGCTGCTGCACGCTGATGCCGAGCCCGACATTGAGCTTGCGGGTTTCCTCCAGAATGGTCTGGCCGTAATCGTCGGAGTCGAGCTCCTTCTGGCGGATCTTGAAGATGCGCTCCTTGCCCTGGCCGAGCGCCTGGAGCTTCGCCGCCGCCTCGCCCATGGTCTTGCCGCCGGCGTTTTTCGGCAGCATCTCCAGATTGGACTTGATGCGCTCGACCGCGTCCTTGAATTCCTTTTCGATCGCTTCCAGCGTGTCGCTGTTGGTGGCCGAGAGCGCGGCCGCCATGTTGGACGCCAGCAGGTTGCCGCTGGCGATCACGTTGCCGAGCTGCTCGACCACGCGCGCGGCCTGGCTGGCATCGTCGGCCGACAGATCGACGGCGGTCAGTACGGCATAGAGCCGGCTCTGGGCATCCACCATCTCGGGCACGGAGGCAGCGACGAATTCCGCCTGCGCCTTGCGCAGCGCCTCATACTGCTTCTCGTGCTGCGCGCCCGCCTCCAGCCGTTCGCGCGCCGCCGAGCCGAGGCTGTTGATCATGTCGTCGATGCTCTTCACCGTCTCGGTGAGATTGGCGACGATTTCCTTGTCGGCGCCCAGCCTGGCGATCTCGCCGAGCTTCGCCATCACGCCGGCCTGGGTCTCCTTCACCTTGGCGGCGCGCTCTTTCAGAGTCGCCTCATCGCGCGAGGCGAGCAGCGCCGGGCCCTGGCTTGCCAGGCTGGCGCTCTGCGCCTGCAATTGCAGGCTGGCGGCGAGACGCGGAATGTCGCGGCCGCTCAGATTGGTCATGCTCTCGCCGAGGTGGTTCAGCACCCAGCCGGCGCCGGCGCTGATCAGAATCGCCATGCCGGCGATGACCGCGAAGGCGGCAAACAGGCTGCCCCTCACGCCCCATTTCGGGAAGCCAAAGCCCTTGAGCCTGAATTTGCCGATGCCGGACCGAAACGCCATTGCCTGCCCCAACCCCAGATGAAAGCCGGCGGCAGTATCGCGATACCCGGTTAACAAGTCGGGAAAGAGGGCAGAGGGACTGTCTGCTTTTATCCGGCAAACAAAAAGGCCGGCGCTAAGCCGGCCTTTCCGTCGAGAGTTTATCAGTACTTAAGATCAGTACTTGGCAACAACCGGGCCACCGCCGAAGTTGAAGCGGTAGTTGATGCCCACCTTCACGGTGTGCACGTCGTTGCGGAAGCTGCCGAACGGCGCCAGCGCGACCGGGGTCACGAAGGTCGAACGGTCGAAGTCGTAGTACTGATATTCAGCCTTGGCCGACCAGTTCTGGGCGAACATGTATTCCAGACCGGCACCAACGGTCCAACCATCCTTGTGGTCGCCGTCGAGGGTGAAGGCGGTCGGAACGCCGGCGAGCAGCAGGGTTTCGCGGTTGTCGGCGAAGGCATAACCGCCCTTCACGTAGAGCAGCGCCGGGCCCCAGGTGTAGCCGATGCGGCCGGTCACCGAGCCGATGCCACGCTGGTCGTTGGTGTAGGCGTAGCCACCCGGGAAGAGCCAGGCGCCGTTGTTGTTCGCAAGCCAGGAGTACTGGGCTTCGGCACCGAGCACCCAGTTCGGGGCGACTTGGAAGTCGAAACCGGCCTGCACACCGCCGAGGAAGCGCGCGTCATCGTTGCCGCCGGTGACAACGCCATTGAAGGTGTTGTCGTTGTTGAACGCAGCGCCGATGTGGCCGCCGATATAGAAGCCGGTCCAGTTATAGATCGGCGCGGCGGCGATCGGGGGCGCCTTGGTGTAGGGGCGGGCAGCGAGGTCGGCTGCGAGCGCCGGCGCACCGAGGGCGACGAGCGCCACAGTAGCGAGCAGAAGCTTCTTCATTTTTCTTGGTCTCCAACAGATCAATTCAGTGACGCCGACGACGTGCTGACGCCAATTCAGAGACGCGCTGATAAAATGCTTTTGCCTAAATTGCTGTCACTCATCCGACACACATGACGACAACCGACCGCGCAGGGAACACGCGCGCGTGACTGCCTAATGGAGTCCTAACAATGTCTGAAAGAAGCCTTAATTCGGGACCCGTTACGCAAGAAATGCGCAGCGATTCCGCACGCGGCGAAACTTTGTGTATCGCCGCGTTCAAGAATTCTTGATCGCTCTTCGAATCAGTACCGCGCGGCCACCGGGTTCGCGAAGTTGAAGCGATAATTCACGCCGATCTTGAGCGTGTGCACGTCGTTGCTGAAGCTGCCGAACGGCACCAGCGCAGCCGGCGCGATGAAGCGGGCGTCGCCGAAATCGTAGTACTGATATTCCGCTTTCGCCGTCCAGTTCGGCGCGAAGAACATGTATTCGACGCCGCCGCCGATGGTCCAGCCGTTCGTGTGGTTGCTGTCGAGCAGGAAGGCGACCGGCGCGCCGGCAAAGGTCAGCGTCTCGCGATTGTCCGAATAGGCGTAGCCGCCCTTGACGTAGAACAGCGCTGGACCCGCGGCATAGCCGACGCGGCCGGTGATCGAGCCGAGCCCGCGCTGGTCGTTGCCATAGACGAAGCCGCCGGGGAAGATCGCGTTGATGTTGTTCTTGCCGAGCCAGCTATATTGCCCTTCGGTGCCAATCACCCAGTTCGTAGCGAACTGCCAGTCCGCGCCGACCTGCACGCCGCCGAGAAAGCGCGCCTCATAGTCGCTCAGCACGAGGCCGTTGAAGGTATTGCTGCCGCTGAAGGCGCCGCCGAGATGGCCGCCGAGATAGAAGCCGGTCCAGTTGTAGATCGGAGCGGCTAAGATCGGCTCCCTGGCGTAGCCGCGCGGGCCGAGATCGGCGGCGAGCGCTGGAGCGGCGAGGGCGGCAAGGGCGGATGTGGCGAGCAGGATCTTTTTCATTGGAATCCCCGACAGATCGTTTGCAAGACGCCGCAGGCGTCATCGTTGGGATCCAATAAATTTGCATTTGACTAAAATGCCGTCACTCGCAGGCGGCGCCGGCCGATGCCCGGACGAATTGAACGCCGGAACCCGTTCTTTGCTTAATGAAACGTTAAAGGGCGGAGCGAGCGCCTCAGTCGAGCCGCTCGAGCACTTCTTCGCGTATCTTGCGGCGGAACTCCGCGCGCCGCGCGGGCCGCTCCTTTTCGGCGATATCGAAGCGGTCGAAAATGTCGAACTTTTCCAGGATCGGATAGCGGTCGCTCGCCATTGCGAGGATGCGCAGCCGTTCGGCGACCGGCCCGATGGGCCCGGTGACTTCCCAGCGACGGACGATGTCGACGCCGTCCGCCGGCGGCAGGCCGCATAGTTTTGCCATGTCGGCGGCCGACAGCGGCCGGCCGATCGCTTCGCCAAGATCCTTCCGCAGTTGCTTGAGTTCGGGTCCGGTCACCGGGTTTCAACGCCTCGTGTTGTGTGAAGCAGATCACACGCCGCGAATGAGGTGCAAGATATACCGCGCGCATGTATCCCAAGAGGAGGCAGCGATGCGTCGACTGATCGAAAGTCTGGCTCCCGGCAAGCGCCCGATTTCATGGAAATGGATCGGCGGTATGTTTGCATTCTACGTGTTGGTAATGGCAGCTGCGGCCGGCCTGTTCATCAATCATCAAACGTCCGCGAATCTCGCGCATGAAGCAGGCACGACTGTGGCGACCGGCAAGGCGCAGCCTGCGAGTCACACGCGCTCGCTCGTCCCGCATCTGGCGGGATTCAATTCCAAATGAGCCGAGCGTGGTGAAGAGCGCCGACAAAGAGGATGGTGCTGCCAGACAGGATTGAACTGTCGACCTCTCCATTACCAATGGAGTGCTCTACCACTGAGCTACGGCAGCATATGCCCGGGATATAGGAATCGGCACAAAAGCCCCTACAGGCGGCCGGTTCTTGCCACAAGCCCCCCGCTGGCGCAAGCATGCTAAGGGGCGGAAAGGCCGCAAAAACGGGGCAGGTATCGCCTCAGCCCGTCCAGGCCAGGCTCACGCCGGTTCCGCTGTCGCGGCAGTACCCCGCCAGAAGCCGTATTGCACGAATCACGAGATGGCGGCGGAGGGATGCCGTCGGTTATTCTCCCGTCGCGCAATCGCTGTAATGGACCCGCAATGACGCAAGAGAACGACGGTCGCGGCCGGAAAGTCGTGGCTTCAGAAAAGAAATCGCGGCAAGACCGGCTTAAGCTGGCGTTGCGCGAAAATCTCAAGCGGCGAAAGTCGCAGGCGCGCGGGCGCGGTGATGTGGCGGGCGCACCTTCCGAATCGACGGAGGCCTCCCTAGATGACCCACGCGGAAAACAGGACCGGTAGCGAGAGAGTGGGGCAATGGCGGCAGACGTCACGATCGTAGACCCGCCGCGAGGAGCGGCCATTACGTTTCCCCGGCATGAGCAGACCTTTCCGACCCTGACGCCGCAGGAAATCGAGCGCATGCGCCGGTTCGGCGAGATTCGCCGCTACGAGGACGGCGACACATTGTTCGAGATCGGCCAGCCCGGTCCCGGCATGTTCGTGGTGTTGTCAGGCAATGTCGTGATCACCCAGCGCGACGGCCTTGGGCGCGTGACGCCGATCATCGATCAGGGGCAGGGACAGTTTTTGGCCGAGATCGGCCAGCTCTCCGGCCGCATGGCGCTGGTCGACGGGCATGCCGACGGCGCCGTCGAAACGCTGCTGATCCCGCCGGAGCGATTGCGCGCGCTGCTGGTTGCCGAGGCCGATCTCGGCGAGCGCATCATGCGCGCGCTGATCCTGCGCCGGGTCAACCTGATCCAGGAAGGCAAGGGCGGTCCGGTGCTCATCAGTCCGCCGACGCTCGGCGACCTGGCGCGGCTGCAAAATTTCCTCGCCCGCAACGGCCAGCCCTATCATCTGCTCGATCCCGCCGACGACAAGGATGCCACCGATCTCGTGGCGCGCTATGCGGCCTCGCGCGCCGATCTGCCGCTGGTCGTTTGTCCGAACGGCACCGTGTTGCGCAACCCGTCGGAAAGCGCGCTGGCGATGGCGATCGGCATGATTGCCGCGCACGGCCCCGAGAAGCTTTACGACGTGGCAGTCGTCGGCAGCGGTCCGGCCGGCCTTGCCACCGCCGTCTACGCGGCCTCCGAAGGATTGTCGGTCGCCGTATTCGACTCGCGGGCCTATGGCGGCCAGGCCGGCGCCAGCATGAGAATCGAGAATTATCTGGGCTTTCCGACCGGCATCTCCGGCCAGGCGCTGGCCGGCCGAGCTTACAGCCAGGCGCAAAAATTCGGTGCGGAAATCCTGATCCCGGTTTCGGTGAAGTCGCTCGATTGCTCGAAGAGCGGCGGGGCCTTCCAGCTCGCCACCGAATGCGGGCACTTCCTGCGCGCCAGATCGATCGTGGTCGCAAGCGGGGCACGCTACCGGCGGCCGGAGATCGAGAATCTCGCAAAATTCGAGGGCCGCGGCGTCTGGTACTGGGCCTCGCCCACCGAGGCCAAGCTATGCGCCGACCAGGATGTGGTCCTCGTCGGCGGCGGCAACTCGGCCGGGCAAGCGGCAGTCTTCCTGTCCGGCCATGCGCGAAAAGTCCACATGGTCATCCGCGGCGGCGGCCTGGGGGCCAGCATGTCGCGCTACCTGATCGAGCGCATCGAGGCAACGCCGAACATCGAGCTGATCTTCAACGCCGAGGTGGTTGGCCTCGAAGGCAGCGAAGAAGCAACGCTGGAGCGCGTGCGCTGGCGCAGCCGTCTGTCGCCGGAAGTGATGACCATGGACATCCGCAACCTGTTTCTGTTCGTCGGCGCCGATCCCGCCACGACCTGGCTGGAGGGCTGCGGCGTCCAGGTCGATCGCGGGGGCTTTGTGCTGACCGGCATGCCGGTCGGCGGAAACAGCCGGCCGGTCGGGCCACTGGAGACGACCGTCCCCGGCGTGTTCGCGGTCGGCGACGTGCGCTCCGGATCGGTCAAGCGGGTCGGCGGCGCGATCGGCGAGGGTGCGCAGGTGGTGGCGGCGTTGCACGGTTTTCTTGCCGACGCGGAGAAACCGGCGGGAAGCGTGGCTTGAATGAGCGCTAAAGGCTGTAGCCACATCGCCGATATTCAAGACGTGACGCCGAGCGCGCTCGGCTGCGAAGAATGCCTGAAGAGCGGCAGCCGCTGGCTGCATTTGCGCATCTGCCGAACCTGCGGCCATGTCGGCTGCTGCGACGATTCGCCGGGCAAGCACGCGACCGCGCATTTCGAGGCCACCGGCCATCCCGTCATCGAAGGCTACGATCCGCCGGAAGGATGGGGCTGGTGCTATGTCGACAAGGTCCTGTTCGATCTGTCGAAGCGCAAGACACCGCATAATGGCCCGATACCGCGCTACTACTGAAGCCGACTGCGCGAGCTCGCCGTTCTGATACTTTCGTCGGCGATTGCAAAATCCCACGATCCACTCGTGGGAAGATGTGGAAATTTGTTCCGGCACATCGTAGCGTGAGACATGGGTCTCAAAGAGGAGCAAGCCACATGAACGTGGTGATTCTTATTCATGTGGCGATCAGCCTGATTGCGATCATTACGGGCTTTATCGTGATGTCTGGAATGCTCGATTCCAGGCGCATGCCAAGCATGACCAATACCTTCCTGTGGACCACGATCCTCACCAATGCCTCCGGCTTGATCATCCCGCCCTTGCTGTTCGACAAATTTCTGCCGTCGCAAGCGATCGCCATCCTTTCGCTGGTGCTGCTCGCGATCGCCTGTTTTGCGCTGTACAGCCAGAACCTCGCCGGCAAGTGGCGCTGGGTGTACGTGCTCACCGCGCTGATCTCGCTGTACCTCAATACATTCGTGCTGGTGATCCAGTTGTTCCTGAGAATACCGGCGCTGAGCGCGCTCGCTCCCGGTGCTCCGCCGTCGGGGCCGGCGTTCGGCGTGGTGCAGCTCATGGTGCTGGCGTTCTTCGCCTTCATGATCTTCCGCGTGATCAGGCGCTATCATCCGGCCTGAGCCGGCAAACAGATCATCTTTTTCCCGGGTGACCAGCGCGCCGGCGGCGCGTTGATTGCTCATTGCATTGGAGTTCGCCATGCCCACCATCAAGACCAAGGACGGCGTCGACATCTTCTACAAGGACTGGGGCAAGGGACAGCCGATCGTGTTCAGCCATGGCTGGCCGCTGTCGTCGGATGATTGGGATACGCAGATGCTGTTCTTCCTTCATCACGGCTTTCGAGTGATTGCGCACGATCGCCGCGGTCATGGCCGATCCAGCCAGGGCGCCGACGGTCACGACATGGATCATTATGCCGATGACCTCGCGGCGCTGACGTCGCACCTCGACCTGAAGAACGCCGTGCACGTCGGCCATTCCACCGGCGGCGGCGAGGTCGTGCATTACATCGCCCGCCACGGCGAGAGCCGGGTGGCGAAGGCGGCGATCCTCAGCGCGGTGCCCCCGCTGATGGTGCAGACGCCAGCCAATCCCGGCGGCTTGCCGAAATCCGTCTTCGACGACTTGCAGGCGCAGCTCGCCGCCAATCGCTCGGAATTCTATCGCGCGCTGCCGTCAGGGCCGTTCTATGGCTACAACCGGCCGGGCGCCAAACCTTCAGAGGCTGTCATTCAGAACTGGTGGCGGCAGGGCATGATGGGCGGCGCGAAGGCGCATTACGATGGCATCGTCGCCTTTTCGCAGACCGACTTCACCGAGGATTTGAAGAAGATCACGGTGCCGGTGCTGGTGATGCATGGCGACGACGATCAGATCGTTCCCTATGCCGATTCCGGGCCACTGTCGGCAAAGCTGTTGAAGAACGGCGCGCTGAAGACCTACAAGGGTTTTCCGCACGGCATGCCGACGACGGAAGCCGCGACGATCAACGCCGACCTTTTGGCGTTCATCAAGGGATGAAAGTCATCATCTTCGGCGCCACCGGCATGGTCGGGCAGGGCGTCCTGCTCGAATGCTTGGTCGATGCCGGCATCGAGGCCGTGCTCGCGGTCGGGCGCAGCCCGACCGGACAGAGCCATCCGAAGCTGCGCGACCTGCGGCACGATAACTTCACGGATTTTTCCGCGATCGAGTCTCAGCTCGCCGGCTACGACGCCTGCTTCTTCTGTCTCGGCGTCAGTTCGATCGGCATGGATGCGGAACGCTATCGGCACCTGACCTACGATATCACCATGGCGGCGGCGACGACGCTTGCAAAGCTCAACCCCGGCATGGTGTTCACCTATGTCACCGGCCGCGGCACCGACTCCACCGAACAGGGCTCGCTGATGTGGGCGCGGGTGAAGGGCAAGACCGAGAACGACCTGCTCAAGCTGCCGTTCAAGGCGGCCTACATGTTCCGCCCGGCCGGCATCCAGCCGCTGCACGGTGTCCGCTCCAAGGTCGGCTGGATCAACGCCGTCTACGTTATCTGCGCGCCAATACTGAGCTACTTCCACCGTGCCATGCCACAATACATGACGACCAGCGAGCAACTTGGCCGCGCCATGATCAAGGTCGCGCGTGACGGCTATCCGAAGCAGATACTGGAGAGCGAGGACATCAACCGCATCTAGTTCGCGGTCATTCCGGGACACGCGAAGCGTGGACCCGGAATCTCGAGATTCCGGGTCTGGTGCTTCGCACCATCCCGGAATGACACCGTTAGCCCGGCACAAACGCCGTGCCGTCGGCCCCGGATATCATCTGCACCGGAGCGTCGTAGAGTGCCTCTAATTGCGCTTGGGTCAGGATGTCTCTCACCCGGCCCTCGGCGACGATCTCGCCGCCGCGCAGCAGGCACGCGCGGTCGGCGGCGCGCAGCGCGTGATTGGGATCGTGGGTGGTGAAGAGCACCCCCAGGCCGGAGGCCGCCAGTGCGCGGATCTCGCGCATTACCTTGCCCTGATTGCCGAAGTCGAGATTGGCGGTCGGCTCGTCCAGTACGATGAATTGCGGCTCCTGCGCCAGCGCGCGCGCCAGCAGCACCAGTTGCCGCTCGCCGCCCGAGATCATGGTGTAGGGCCGCGGCGCAAGCTGTGCGATGCCGAGGCGCTCGAGCGCGGACATCGCGACCATGCGGTCTTTCGCGGTCGGGCGCGCGAACAGGCCACCATGCGCGGTACGGCCCATCAACACCACGGTTTCAACCGGGAAGGCGAACGTCGCAATATGGGTCTGCGGCACATAGGCGATCAGTTGCGCGCGCTGGCGGATGCCGCGCAAGGAAAGCGCCGCGCCGCCGAGCCGCACCTCGCCGGCCTTCGGGCGGAGCAGGCCGAGCAGTGTCTTGAGCAGCGTGGTCTTGCCGCCGCCATTCGGTCCGAGCAGAGCCAGCACCTCGCCGTTCTCCAGGCGCACATCGAGCCCGCTGCCGACGACGCGGTCGGGATAGCCGATGGTTAGTTTTTGGCCCTCGAGGATCATGACCAGGTCTTTCACGACCACGTCTTTTGCATGCTGGCGAGCAGCCAGATGAAGAAGGGCGTGCCGATCACGGCGGTGAGGATGCCGAGCGGGATTTCCACCTGCGCCAGGGTGCGGGCGAGCGTGTCGATCACGAGAAGATAGCCGCCGCCGAGGATCGCGGCGGCCGGCAGCAGCTTTGCAAAATCGGGGCCGACCAGTGAGCGCGCCAGATGCGGCACGACCAGTCCGACCCAGCCGATGATCCCGGCGGTCGCCACGCTTGCAGAAGTGACCAGCGTCGCAGCGGCGACGATCGCAACGCGCAACGGCCCGGTGGCCACGCCAAGCGCGCGCGCCTCTTCCTCCGGCAGCGACATCACGTTCATGCGCCAGCGCAGCGCCACCAGCACTGCGGTGCCGAGCGCGACCGGTCCGAACAGCGGCAGCAGATCGGGCACGGTCGTCGACGACAGGCTGCCGAGCAGCCAGAACGTCATGGCCGGCAACTGATTGTAGGGATCGGCGAGATACTTCACGAGCCCGACGCCGGCACCGAACAGCCCCCCCACCACGACGCCGGTCAGCACCAGCACCAGGATCGGATCGCGTGAGCGCACCGACGCGCCGATGATGTAGACGGCGGCGACCGCGATCAGCCCGCCGAAGAAGGCGACCGCCTGGATCGCGAACACGCTGAGCGAAAGATAGATGCCGATCACGGCGCCAAGCGCCGCGCCCGATGATGCTCCCAGTATGTCGGGAGAGACCAGCGGATTGCGGAACAGGCCCTGGAACGCGGTGCCGGCCACCGCCAGCGCCGCGCCCACCAGCATCGCCGCCAGCACGCGCGGTCCGCGCACTTGCAGGATGACGCTTTCAACCGCGGGCGGAACGTCGGCGCGATGACCTCCGAGCTTGGCGGCGAGAACGCTGAAGAGATCGCCGAGTCCGACCGGATAGCGGCCGACGGTCAAAGCCAGCAGCAGGCCCGCGATCAGCACCGCGATCGCGAGCGAAAAACCGGGCAGGGTGGATCGGGAAGGCTTCATGTGCGGCGGCTCATGTCCCGCAGGCTATCAATCCCGGCCCGCAAGTACATGGTCGATTTGCGCCGGTGTCGGCGTCACGTGATAGAAACGGGTATAGAAATCCTGCGTCAGGGTGTGCAGGTCTTCCGGGAATTTTTCCGGATAAAGGATTTTGGCAAGCCACCACAACCCGATCAGGCGGTTGACCGACGGCGGAAAATCCACCCAGCCGAACGGCATTTTGGGCGACAAATGAACGCGGTTGTCGCGCACCGCCTTCACCGAAGCCCAGGCCGGATCGTTGCGCACGGTCGATGCGAACTCCTGGTCGATGGTGACGATCACATCGGGATTCCACACCAGCACCTGCTCGATCGAGACATTGGCAAGCCCGCCTTGCGTCTCGCCCGCGACATTGCGCGCGAGCATCTCGATGGTCTCGACATTGATCGAGCCGCCAAGGCCGGTCGAAAGGCCGCGCGGCGCGCGGGCGTAATAGACTTTTGGCCGTTCGCCGGCTGGAATTGTTTCGATGCGGCCCAGGACCGTCTTCAGCGTATCCTCGGCATAGCGCGCCAGTTTTTCGGCGTCATCGCTCCGGCCGGTCAGCATGCCCAGCGTGCGGTAGGCTTTCGCGATGCTGGCAAAGCGGCCGTCGAGCAGGGCATAGGGAATATTGGTCTGCTCCTGCACACGATCGGCCAGCGAGACATAGGTCGCGCTGGTGGAGCCGACGTCGAGGATGAGGTCCGGCTTTTGCGCGAGCACGGTTTCGAGATTGGCGGTGTTGCCGCGCCCGGTGATGCGGCCGACTTCCGGCCGCGCGCAAATCTCCGGCAGCAGATAGGCGCATTCCTCGGCGCGGTTGGCACGCGGCCAGCCGATCAGGAGATCCGGCGCCAGCGTGTAGAGCAGGATCGCCGCTGGCGGCCCGGCCGGAAACACGCGCGTCACCTTCGCCGGAATCGCAACGTTGCGTCCCGCAGAATCGGTGACGGTCTCGGCCCAGGCGGCAGCCGGCGCGAGCAGCGCCGCCGCCAGGGCCGCGATCAGGGTGCGGCGATCAATCAATCGACGCCCACCATCACGTCGCTCGCCTTGATCACGGCGACGGCCGCCTTGCCCTTGGCCAGCTTCAAGTCCTCGACGGCCTCATTGGTGATCGAGGCGGTGACGATGACGCCGCCGCCGATATCGATCCGGACATGCGAGGTGGTCGCGCCCTTGGCAACTTCGGTGATGGTGCCCTTGAGCTGGTTGCGTGCGCTGATCTTCATGCGGTGCTCCTTGTTGCTAGTCCGGCAGATTGGGTGCCGAGAATCCGTGGCTTGCCAGCACACGCTGCCCCTCGGACGACAGCATGAACAATGCGAATTGGTAAGCGCCAGGTGATGCATCTTTTGTGACGGTAAGCCCGTAATCCGCGCTGACTGCCAGCGCCTCCGGCAACGCGACGGTTTGCAGCTCCGGATTTTCCTTCCGCGCGTCGCGCGCAGCGGTGCAATAAGCGAGGAAAATGTCGGCGCGGCCTTCGGCGATATGCCAGCCATAGGGATTGCGTCCGGTGGGAGGCGCCGCGCTGGTCGCGCCGCCGGTGAGCTGTAGCGCCTTCGTCTCCAGCGTTGCGCGCGCGTTCGGCCGAATGCCCTCTGTCTTGCGAAACGTCTCGAACGCGTAATCGCCGGACGGATCGGCCTTCGGCGTCGACGTTGCCAATTTGACGTCGGGATCGAGCATGCGCTCCAGCAAATTCTCGCTGGTCACGGCGAGCCCGGGACGAACCAGCGCGCAGAGCTTGTTGCGCGCAAAGAGAACCACAGGTGCGCTTCTGCCGGTCTTCGCGAGCGCCTGCGGGTGCTCCATGTTGGCGGAGGCAAATATTTCGGCCTTGCCGCCCGTGGCAATCTCATCCTTCAGCAATCCTGAAGGACCGAATTTGGCCTGCACCTTGAGGCCGGCGGATTTCTCGAAGGCGTCGCCGACTTCGGTGAGCGCGCCGCGCAGGCTGCCCGCCGCATGGAGGAGAACGGCGTCCGCCGCGTTCGCTGACATCGTGGATACGCTCATCAATAAGGCCGTGACGGCCAGCCGGCGATTTAGCATGACAGCCGCATCCTCTCTTCGCCGGCCCCTGGTCGCTTGTGACGGAATGTAACCATAAATCGCGCATCCTGACCCATCAAATCGCGACCAGCATGGTCACATAGCCGGAACCTATGGCGGCTTTTGCGATTGGAGCATGCGCAAGGTAAGCTGCTCCGCCATGAATTCGCCGCTCAAACTGATCGCGCTCGATGCCGACGATCTCGCTGTGATCTCGACGCATGTGCAGGACGCTCACGTGCAGGCCGCGGATATCATCTGGCGGCAGGACGAGAAGCGGCTGGTGATCGGCATGAATCGGCTGGACTGGGAACAGACGCTGGCCGGTGAGACCTCGCCGCGGCGGCTGGTCGCTGCTCTCCGCTTCGACCGGGTGCTGGCCTGCAAGTCGCGCAACATCGATCTCGAGGCGCCGCAGGCCGCGCTGGACCTGATCGGGATCGAGTTTCATCCGGGCGATCCGCCCGGCGGCAGCGCGCTTCTGCTGTTCAACCAAGGCGCGGCGCTGCGGCTGGACGTGGAATGCCTGGAATGCGAGCTGACCGACCTCGGGCCGGATGATTTCGGGACGGCGCCGGCGGGGTGACCCCCTTTCGTCGTCCCTGCGAACGCATGCGTTCGCAGGGACCCATACCGCGTGATGTATCGATTTCGGGCGGTGGCCGATACCTCCTAAACCAACCAAATCCGGTGGTTACGGGTCCTGCTTTCGCAGGGACGACAGGTCATTTGCTCCTTGCAAGGGTTGACGGCGGCACCCCCGGCGCGCCATTGAGCAGTAGAGAAAATCCCGCAAGTAAAGCCGCCAATGCCCATTCGCCTCGACCGCAGCAGCGCCGATTTTGACCAGCGATTCGCCGCCTTCCTGGCCGCCAAGCGTGAGGTGTCGGCCGATGTCGAGAGGGCGACCCGCGCCATCGTCGACGACGTAGCCGCGCGCGGCGATGCCGCGCTGATCGAGGCGACCAGGAAATTCGACCGGCTCGACATCGACGCCAAAGGCCTGCGTGTGACTGCGGCCGAGATCGATGCGGCAGTCAAGGCGTGCGATACCAAAACCGTCGAGGCGCTGACCTTTGCGCGTGACCGGATCGAGAGCTTTCATGTCAAGCAGATGCCGAAGGACGAGCGCTTCACCGACCCGCTCGGTGTCGAGCTCGGCTGGCGCTGGAGCGCGATCGATGCCGTCGGCCTCTATGTGCCCGGCGGCACCGCAGCCTATCCGTCCTCGGTGCTGATGAACGCGGTGCCGGCCAAGGTCGCGGGCGTGCCGCGCGTGGTGATGGTGGTGCCGTCACCGGACGGAAAGCTCAATCCGCTGGTGCTGGCGGCCGCCCATCTCGGCGGCGTCTCCGAAATCTATCGCGTCGGCGGCGCGCAGGCAGTCGCGGCACTTGCTTACGGCACCGCGACCATCGCGCCGGTCGCAAAGATCGTCGGGCCCGGCAACGCCTATGTCGCCGCTGCCAAGCGGCTGGTGTTCGGCAAGGTCGGCATCGACATGATCGCGGGGCCTTCGGAGGTGCTGGTGATCGCTGACGACACCGGCAATGCCGGCTGGATCGCCGCCGATCTACTGGCGCAGGCCGAGCACGATGCGAGCGCTCAATCGATCCTGATCACCGACAGCGCGCGTCTGGCCGCCGAGGTCGAGCGTGCCGTGGAGTCGCAGCTTGCGACCCTGCCGCGCGCGGAGATCGCGCGTGCCTCGTGGAATGATTTCGGCGCCATCATCATGGTGAAAAATCTCGACCAGGCAGCGGAGCTTGCGAACGCGATTGCCGCCGAGCATCTGGAAATCATGACTGCCGATGCCGAAACTGTCTCAGCGAAGGTCCGCAACGCCGGCGCAATCTTCCTCGGCGCGCATACGCCGGAAGCGATCGGCGATTATGTCGGCGGCTCCAACCACGTGCTGCCGACCGCGCGCTCGGCGCGGTTCTCATCCGGGCTTGGCGTGCTCGATTTCATGAAGCGCACTTCGATCCTGAAATGCGGTCCCGACCAATTGCGCGCGCTGGGGCCTGCGGCGATGACGCTGGGCAAGGCCGAGGGGCTGGAAGCCCATTCACGTTCCGTCGGGATGCGGCTCAATCTGCCATGACCAGCAAGCCCGCCGACGAGGATCCCAGCAATCGCATCGTCGCGGTGACGCTCGACGAGGAATCGATTGGCCGTTCCGGGCCCGATATCGAGCACGAGCGCGCGATCGCGATCTACGATTTGATCGAGCAGAATCTGTTTGCGCCGGAGGGCGCACAGCAAGGGCCGTTCACGCTGCACATTGCCATCACCGGCAACCGGCTGATGTTCGACATCCGCCGCGAGGACGGCACGCCCGTGGTCGCGCATCTGCTGTCGCTGACGCCGTTCCGGCGGATCGTGAAGGACTATTTCATGATCTGCGACAGCTACTATCAGGCGATCCGGACAGCGACGCCGGACAAGATCGAGGCGATCGACATGGGCCGCCGCGGCATCCATGACGAAGGGTCGCGCACGTTGCAGGAACGGCTGAAGGGCAAGGTGCGGGTCGATTTCGAAACCGCGCGTCGGCTCTTCACGCTGATCTGCGTTCTTCACTGGAAAGGATAGGCCAAGGTGGTCGCGCCAGCGCGCGCGAAAAATCCGCAGGCGGTGTTGTTTGCCTGCGGGCAGAACAGCGTGCGCTCGCCGATGGCCGAAAGTCTGTTGAAGCAGATGTTTCCGCAGGCGCTTTATGTGAAGTCCGCCGGCGTCAAGAAAGGCGAGCTCGATCCGTTTGCGGTCGCCGCGATGGCGGAGCTCGGCCAGGACATTTCCAGCCACAAGCCGACCACGTTCGAGGAGCTCGACGATTGGGAGGGGCTGAATTTCGATCTCATCATCACGCTGTCGCCGGAGGCGCATCACAAGGCGCTGGAGCTGACGCGCACGCTGGCCGCCGATGTCGAGTATTGGCCGACGCCCGATCCCACCGGTACCGAAGGCAGCCGCGAGCAGAAACTGGCCGCCTATCGCGAGGTCTGTGACGGCCTCTTGATGCGCATCCGCCGGCGATTTGCCAAAGCCGGCGCCGCGAGCGGTTAGCCTGTCGTCCCTGCGAAAGCAGGGACCCATACGCCGCGGCTCATCGATTTGAGGCGGTACGAGTTGACGTGTTTCATTTCCATGACAACAAGCCGGTGGTTATGGGCCCCTGCTTCCGCAGGGGCGACGGAAAGATTTATCCGTGTAGCCACAAAGGCTTGTTCCCCGGTTGTGAAAGAGGGGCCCATCCGATAGTTTCCGCGCGCATTCACCCCGCCGATTCCCGCTGCGACAAATCCTGCATGCTTGGCCGTCCCAAATTCGTTCTTGCTTCCGGCTCGCCCCGGCGACTGGCGCTGCTCAACCAGGCCGGCATCGAGCCCGATGCGCTGCGCCCGGCCGACGTCGACGAAACCCCGCGGCGGGGCGAGCTGCCGCGCGCCTGCGCCAATCGGCTGGCGCGCGCCAAGGCCGACGCGGCGCTCAAATCGGTGCAGCTCGACGACGAACTGCGCGGCTCCTTCATCCTCGCCGCCGACACCGTGGTGGCGGTCGGCCGCCGCATTCTGCCCAAGGCCAACCTGGTCGATGAAGCCGCGCAATGCCTGCGATTGCTGTCGGGCCGCAACCACCGCGTCTACACAGCGATTTGCCTCGTGACCCCGAAGGAAGCGTTTCGCCAGCGCCTGATCGAAACGCGTGTGCGCTTCAAGCGGCTCAGCGAGGACGACATCCAGGCCTATATCGGCTCCGGCGAATGGCGCGGCAAGGCCGGCGGCTATGCGGTGCAGGGCATCGCCGGCTCCTTCGTGGTGAAGATGGTCGGCTCCTACAGCAACATCGTCGGCCTGCCGCTCTATGAATCGATCACGCTGCTCGGGGGCGAAGGTTTTCCCGTGCGCTTCGGCTGGTTGAATGCCGGCTGAGCCGAAAGCGAACGGCGCCTCGAAGGGCAAGGCCTCGAAGGCGAAGTCTTGCCCGATCTGCGGCAAGCCGGCGGTTGAAGCTTCAAAGCCGTTCTGCTCCGAGCGCTGCCGCGACGTCGACCTCAACCGCTGGCTCTCCGGCTCCTACGCCATCCCCGGCCGTAACCAGACGGACGAAGACGAGGAGTAGCCACCAGCCGTCATGCCCCGCGAAGGCGGGGCATCCAGTACGCCGAGGCTTCTCGGTTCGATCACTGACGTCTCTGGAATACTGGGTCACCCGCCGGAGCCTGTCAGCGGGCGCGCATTCGCGCGACCGTTGGCGAGTGACGACAGGTAGGGCTGCGCGGCATTGATTTGCCGCACTCCTTCGCCACGCTTGCGCACAACAACAAGACCCGCAGCAATCGGGCGGTCGCTTCAGGAGGAGTGCGTCCATGCTCAATCGCCGCCGCTTCGTTGGCCTCGGTGCGACTGCCATCGCCGCCCCTTTCGTTCGCGCCGCCCGCGCCGCCGGCGTGGACTGGCCGGCAAAGCCGGTGCGGATCGTCGTGCCGTTCACGCCCGGCGGCTCGACCGACATCACCGCGCGCCTGATCGGCAACCGCCTTCAGGACGTCTGGGGCCAGACCGTCGTAGTGGAGAACAAGGGCGGCGCCGGCGGCAATATCGCGGCCGACCTCGTCGCCAAATCCGATCCCGACGGATACACGATTTTCATCGTCGGCCCGGGCATGGCGACCAACAAGTTCCTCTATCCCTCGCTGACCTACGATCCCGTCGGCGATTTTGCGCCGGTGACGCGGCTGATCACCCAGCCCAACATGATGTGCGTGCCGAACACCTCGCCGGCAAAATCGGTGAAGGAGTTCATCGCCTTCTGCAACGCGAACCGGGGCAAGGTGACATATGCCTCATCCGGCAACGGCACCACGCTGCATCTGTCCGGCGAGCTGTTCAAGCGGCTGGCCAGGGTGGAGATGACACACGTGCCCTATCGCGGCGGCGCGCCCGCGATCAACGACCTGATTCCCGGCCGTGTCGACGTCATCTTCGACAACGTGCCCTCGATCATCGCGCATGTGCGCGCCAATCATCTGCGCGGGCTCGCCGTCTCCACCACGGAGCGGGTTGCCATCGTGCCCGACATGCCGACGATCGCCGAGACGGTTCCCGGCTTCGACGTGTTCTCCTGGTTCGGCTTCTTCGTGCCGGTCAAGACGCCGCCGGAGGTGATTGCCAAGCTCAATGCCGACACCAATGCCGCGCTGGTTTTCCCGGCGGTGAAATCGCGCTTCGAGGAGCTCGGCGCCGTGCCAAAAGGCTCGACCCCTGCGGAGCTCGCCGCGTTCCTCCAGTCCGAGATCGCCAAATGGGGCCCGGTGATATCAGAGGCCAGGATCAAGCTGGAGAATTGAGGCCGGCCCAAAGTTTTCGCGGGACGGCGCGATTTTTGCGGCCCGCCTGCCTGCGCCATCCCCAACTTACTGATTCTGCGGCGTTTCGCGGCTTCCGAAGGTTTGCGGGATGGGTAGACAGGACGATCCGACCTCACTATAAACCGCCCGCTCGCGTCTGCCTTTGGGCTCGCGGCATGCCCAGGTAGCTCAGTTGGTAGAGCATGCGACTGAAAATCGCAGTGTCGGTGGTTCGATCCCGCCCCTGGGCACCATTTGCATCCTTTGCTGCGCACCAGCAGACGCGGTTGCAGACGCTGCTCTGGACTAGCCGATTATTTCATCTGCCCGCGCCAGGAGCGAAGGCGGGAATTTGATACCGAGGGCAGCGGCCACCTTCTGGTTGAGAACCAGTTCGAATCGCGTTGGCCGCTCCATGGGCAGGTCGGCGGGGCGGGCGCCTTTCAGGATTTTGTCGACGTAATAGGCGAGACGACGCGCAGCGACCGCCTGGTTAGGGCCGTAGGTCAGCGCCATTCCCTCCCAGTCTCCCCAACTGCCTGCCATGAGGATCCGGTTTTTTGTTCCAAACTCGGCAATCATTTTCCTTCGCTGCAACAGCAGCCGGCTTGAAACCGTGATGAGCGCTTCCGCACGTTCGCTGATCGCAGCCTCGAATGCAGCGTCAAAGTCGCCGGGCTGGCGCACCGCCAGCGATTGCAGCTTAATCCCAAGCGCCGTCGCGGCGCGCTGGGTTTCGCGGTATTCGGGATCGGCGTGATCCGGATTCCACAGCACTGCGACGCGCGAGATGCCTGGTGCGGCTTCCTTGACCAGCTCGACTACTTTGCCCGCGAGCTCGTCATAGATCAGCGTAATTCCGGTAACGTTCCCGCCAGGGCGTGCAACACTTGCGACCAGGCCGGCCTGCACCGGATCGTTGCTGACCAGGACCACAATCGGAATCGAAGAAGTGGCTCTTTTCATGTGCGGCGCCACGTCGCCGCCGAAAGCAAAGATGACGTCCGGATTGAGTTGTGCCAACTCCGCAGCAAGGGCAGGAAGCCGTTCGGGCTTTCCTTCGGCATAGCGGTATTCAACAGCCATGTTCTTGCCGTCGACATAGCCAAATTCTTGCAGACCTTCGAGTAAAGGTTTGACCGGGTCGAGTTGCGGCGAGTTGAACATCAGGATTCCGAAGCGTGTGACCTTCGCAGGAGTTTGGGCGAACGTCCGAAAAGGAAGCAGAGCCGCTGTTGCACCGAGCGCAGCGAGAATCTGACGGCGATGGTTCATGTTAATTCGCTTTCAGTGAAAAACTTGCCAGTATTTGCCGCAAGCTAACGTAGCAGGCAGCGGCATGCCGAGGTAGCTCGGTTGGTAGAGCGTGCGACTGAAAATCGCAGTGTCGGTGGTTCGATCCCGCACCTGGGCACCACTTCCGCATCCTTCACTTTCAGTTACTTGGCCGTCGATCCCGCGTTTTTTACGAAGCCACCTACTGTCGATCGCGCGGCGCGGGCGGAGCGCGTGACTCCTTTTTGACGTTTGGGCCGATGACAGTCATGATCTCGTGCCCGGTCGCTCCCGGTTCCGCCGGTCGAGCAGCACGATAAGCTGGCCGGACCAGGCCGCTCATCCGGGTGCGGACATATGCGCAAAGAGCTGTGGCGTTCATTCTCGATCGGCGGCCTTTTGCTTGGGGCGCTGTTTTATGCCGCCTCCCTGACACCAACGCTGTTGCCGCGGACCTATCTCACGCAAGGCGTGGTCTCGGGATGTGCGATCGCGGCCGGATACGGCATCGGCGTCTTCGGCCAGTGGATCTGGACCTATATGGAGCTGCCGCAGCCCAGTGGCCGCATACTGCACGTCGCCAGGCTTGCTGCCGCGGCGGGCTGCGCGCTCGTCGCGGTCGTTTCCTTATGGTCGGCGGCGCCATGGCAGAATTCGATCCGGGAACTGATGCAACTCGAGGCCGTGGACACGGCATACCCGCTTCGGGTCACGATGATCGCATTGGCGATTTTCGCCATCGCGGTGGCGCTCGCGCGGCTGTTCGAGCTGACGCTGCGCTTCGTGGGGATGAGAGTTAGCCGGTTTCTGCCAAGGCGGGTGTCCAACGTCGTCGGCGTCGTCGCGGCGGTTGCGCTGTTCTGGTCGATCATCGATGGCGTCCTCTTTCGGGTCGTGCTGCGCATCGCGGACGCGTCCTACCAGCAATTGGACGAGCTGATCGAACCGGAGACGCCGCCGCCTTCGGATCCTCTGAAGACCGGCAGCGGCGCTTCCCTGCTGGCTTGGCAAGAGCTCGGCCGGGCGGGGCGGGAGTTCATCTCCTCGGGACCGACCCGCGAGGATATCGGCGCGTTTTCGGGCCAGGCGTCGTTCGAGCCTGTTCGCGTCTATGTCGGGCTGCGATCCGAAGACACGGTGGAAGCGCGCGCCAGGCTCGCGCTGGAAGAATTGAAGCGGACCGGAGGGTTCGAACGCCCCGTGCTTGTCGTGATCACACCAACCGGCACCGGGTGGGTCGACCCGGCAGCACTGAATAGCCTCGAATATCTGCACCACGGCAACGTCGCGAGCGTGGCGCTACAGTATTCCTATCTCGGGAGTTGGCTGTACCTGCTGGTGGGAGCGGACTACGGCGCGGACGCCGCGCGGGCCCTCTTCAAGGAGATCTACGCATACTGGACCACTCTTCCCAGAGCCGGCCGGCCGAAACTCTATTTGCACGGCCTCAGCCTTGGCGCGAAATACTCCGAAATGTCGACGGACCTGATCGAAGTGCTTGGCGACCCATTCGCCGGCGTGCTCTGGAGCGGGCCGCCTCACTCGAGCAGGCTCTGGCGCTTTCTCACCGACAACCGGACTCCCGGATCGCCCGCCTGGCTCCCCCGCTTCCGGGACGGATCTTTTGTACGGTTCATGAATCAGCACGGTGACGCTGCCGCCCCGGTTCTGAATGCCGCATGGGGACCGATCCGGATCGTCTACCTGCAATATGCAAGCGATCCGGTGACCTTTTTCGACCATCGCAGCTTCTACCGTGAACCGGACTGGATGCTGCCCCCGCGCGGCCCGGATGTGTCGCCGCAATTGCGGTGGTATCCCGTCGTCACCTTCCTTCAACTGGCGCTGGACATGTTCATGGCGCTGGAAGCACCGATCGGCCACGGCCATGTCTACGCCCCGGCGCACTACATTGATGCATGGATAGAGGTGACTGATGTCCGCGACTGGTCCGAGCAAAAGATTTCCCGGCTGAAGCGGCACTTGTCCAAACCGCAGTCCACGGCCGCCATTCGAATACCGGCCACGGCGGAGGCGAAGTTTTGAACGACGCCATCCGAGGATGGCCGTCTCGTCGGTGGTTGATGCCGCTCAGCGCACATTCACAGCGCGCTGCTGCTGTTGACGCCCGCGCTACCACGTCTCGGCGTATGGCCTGATCTCGACATTGAATGACCATGCCGAACGGGGCTGGCTGGCGACGTGCCATGCTTCGTCGGCGATGGCGGCAGGCGTGATGAAGAAGTCGTCGGGCTTTTGCTTGAATCGCTCCCGTGCCCACGGCACGTCGATCACGGCATCAATGACGATATAGGCGACATGCACGCCCTTCGGTCCGAGATCGCGCGCCATCGCCTCCGCGAGGATGCGCTGCGCGGCCTTTGTCGGGGCGAAGCCGGCGAAGTTCGCACGGCCGCGCTGCGCCGATGTGTTACCCGTGACGATGATAGCGCCTTGCCCGGCGCCGACCATCGCCGGCGCCACACGGCGTGCGAGATAGAGCAGGCCCATGGTGTTGACCTGGAAGTTGCGGTTGAGCATGGCCGGGTCGATTTCCATGAACGTTCCCCAGCCGCCGCCCACGGCATTATGGATCAAGGCGTTCGGGGCGCCCATCTCGCGCTCCACCAGATCCATCGCCGCATCGACCTGGGACTGATCCGCCACGTCACAGACATAGGCCTTCGCCGAGGGCACTTGTTTCGCGAGATCGCTCAGCCGCCCGGCGTTTCGTGCCAGCATGGCAATGCGATAGCCGCCCGCAGCGAAACGGCGCACGAGCGCCGTTCCCGTTCCGGGACCAACGCCGCTTATGACACACACCGGTTCGGCCATTGCGGTCTCCTCAGGTTTTCCGGAACGGAGGCCTCGGCATTGAAGTCAAGGTGGCCGCATCCGGTCGCATCTGCGCGATCAACCGTTCGGCGTCTTCGTGGCGGTGGGTCTTGACTTCTTATAATGACGATCATCATCTAACACAATAGTCACGGTCATCATCAGGGCAAGGCGCATGACTCAATCCGGCGAGCGCGGCAAAAAGCCTTTAGTCGAAGACGTTGCACTTATCGTCGGTGGCGGTCCTGGCATCAGTGCGAGTTGCGCCAGGCTGTTTGCGGAAAGCGGCATGCGCGTGGCTGTGGCAGCCAGGAATCCCGACAAGGCGGTGCTCGAATCCCTTGAGAAGATGCATGGCGTGCGCCGGTATGCCTGCGATGCCAGCGATCCCGTTCTCGTCGCGCAGTTGTTCGATAACGTCGTTCGCGACATCGGGACGCCGCGCCTTGTCGTGCATAATATCGATGGCCGGGTTGCCGGCATTTTCCGCAAGACCATCGTCGAAGCGGAGCCGGGCATGGTGTTCGAAACCATCCGAAACGCGGCGTTCAGCGCATTTCTGGTCGGTCAGCAGGCCGCGCGGCTGATGCTTGGAAACGAACCCAGCGCCAACGGTGCGAGAGGAACGATCATCTTCACCAACGCCAGCGCTGCGCTCAAGGGCTTCCCGTCGAGCGGCGCCTTCGCCATGGCCTGTCATGCGAAGTCCGGACTTGCGCAGAGCATGGCCCGCGAGCTGATGCCGCAGGGCATCCATGTGGCGAACGAGCCGATCGACGCTGCGATCGGCTGGACGCAGGAGGATGGTATCCGCGCGCACCGGCGGGCGGGAACAACAGTCGACGACAACATGGCCGACCCCGACCATATCGCCGTGACCTATCTTCAATTGCACCGCCAGCATCGGTCGACATGGGCGTTCGAAGTGGTGCTGCGGCCGTGGATCGAGAAATGGTGATGGGGCACTCGTAGGCTTGCATCGGCGTCTGGAGCGGAAGTTACCCGACCCCAGCCGTATGACCGCTCCGGCGTTCGTCCTTGCCGAGCACGAGATCGACCGCGTGGGCGGCGATCTTCCGAAGCTGGGCCTCATCGCCAAAGGCGCGTTCGAGCACGGCCAGGCCGCGCGTGACGGTGGCAATGTGCAATGCTGCGGCTTCCGGGTCTCCGGTGAACTCGCCTCGCTTCGCGCCTTCTGCCAATGCCTCCTGAAGCAGCGCGGTGATCCGCGCCACCAGATCCGCGAAAGCCTTTCGCGCGTCGTCATCCAGACCTTCGCCTTCGCCCAGCGCCAGTTCCATCAGTCCACGCGTGGTCGGGCAGCCGCGGGGCGGGGAGCCGGCGCGGAAGTTTGTGATGACCAGATCGAAGAAGGCCGTGAGGCGCGCGCGCAACGTGCCGGAGGCGAGCGCCGTCTGAACAGAGGTGAGATACTCGCTCGCGTAGCGCTCATAGGCGGTCAGGAACAGCGCTTCTTTGCTGCCGAACGCGTTGTAGAGACTGCCGCGCTGGACGCCGGCATCGCGCGCGATGTCTGACAGCGACGTGCCGCGCACGCCCTTGCGCCAGAATTGCTCGAAGGCGATGCGCAGAACTTCGTCGTGTTCAAACTCGCGCGGCCTCATGTTTCTCCTCCTACGCAGGGATCAGGTGCGACTCGGCCCTTCAATGCGAGCGGAAAAGTATTTGACATCGCGTCAAGAACATGGGCATGATTTCTGGACATCGTGTCAAAAACTAAGGCCGGTGGTCCATTTCGTCAATGAGGTGGGGCAGACGCCGGCCGGGCGCGCGCAGGCGCGATCGTTTCAGAAGGGATTTTGCGATGCCGCTCATTCACGTCTCGATGCGCGCGGGCAAGCCAAACGCCTACCGGCAGGCGATCTTTGACAGCCTTTACCGCGCCATGCGCGATGCGCTGAACGTGCCCGAGGACGACCAGTTCATGACCATCACGGAGCACGACGCGGCGAACTTCCGCTATGGCGCGGGTTATGGCGTCAATCGGAGTGAGGATGTCGTTTACATCCAGATCACCGTGTTCAACACCCGCACCGCCGAACAGAAGAAGGCGCTGTTCCGGCGGACCGCAGAACTGCTCGGCCAAAACCCCGGCATCCGGCCGGAGGATGTTTTCGTGAACATTCTGGAGTCCGCGAAGGAGAACTGGTCGGTCGGCCACGGCCTTGCGCAATTCGCGTGAGGCAATGTGGGTGAACTCGCCGAAGCCTCCTCCCCGCCGCAGGATGGGCAGGCCTTTTCACTGCATAAGCGTGCACCAAAAATGCACCCGGCGCACATGAATTTGCGGCGGCTGGGTGCAACTCTCGCCGGTCCGTTGCATTTCAATGCCGGGGCCATCATGTTCGCCTGGCCATGTGAAAAGGAAGCCGCATGTCGACACCGGCAGTTCTGCTCGCCATCATCGCAACGCTCCTGGTCGGCGTTGTCAGTCCAGGTCCCAGCTTCCTGCTGGTGTCGCGCATCTCGGTCGCGCAGTCCCGGGCTCATGGTCTTGCTGCCGCGGTCGGCATGGGCCTTGGCGGAACCGTGTTCGCTGGCCTCGCGCTGCTCGGGCTTGCCGCCTTGCTCAGCCAGATCGCATGGCTTGACTCGATCCTGAAGCTTGCCGGCGGCCTCTATCTGATTTGGCTCGGCATTCGTATCTGGCAGGGAGCGACCGAGCCGCTGCCGTCGGTCGATGCCGCTTCCGCGCAGGACGGCACGCTGCTGCGCTCGGTCGTGTTCGGATTACTGACCCAGCTCAGCAATCCCAAGACCGCGGTATTTTATGCCAGCGTCTTCGCGGCGATGCTTCCGGCCTCGCCGCCCGCCTCGCTCCTGATCGCACTGCCGCCGCTGGTCTTTGCGGTCGAGGCCGGGTGGTATGCGATCGTCGCCTTGAGCCTTTCGGCGCCTTATCCGCGAAAACTCTACCTGCGCGCAAAGCCCTGGGCGGACCGGCTGGCGGGCACGTTGATGGGCCTGCTCGGTCTGCGGCTGATCCTGGATGCGGTCGGCGCGCGGCGATCCTGACGTTGCCCTTCGCTTCAAGCTCGGTCTAGTCTGCCTTCACCGATGGCGGGGGAGGTCGAATGGCCTTGTTCGGTTGGGGGGCGGAGAAGGGGAAGGCGGCCGAGGGCGCGCAGCTCGATACGGCCACCGGCGATATGTTCGATCCATCCGCCGTTCTGCGCAGGCTCGACCAGACCGTCCCAAAATACCTCGACAGCATCGATCGGCACGAACTGGTCTATCCCGCGTGCAAGCGAACCCCTGACGATGCGCACGGCGGCGTCCGCCCGGTCTGGGAGCATACAAGGATCGAGGCCTTTCGCTATCTGGTGTCGGTGCCCGGGCGCGACAGCGAATTGCTCATCGCGCCTTCGCGCCAGGGCGAGATGGTCTCGGCCTTCCTGCGCCAGCAGCCGCACGAAAACACCGTGATCGATTTCTCCGGCGTTGCGGCCGAAGATGTCGGCACCGCGGTCATCGCCGGCTTCAACTGGCTCAATCACTGTGCCTCGCTCGCCGGTGTGCCGCGCGAGAAGGTCGCGCGCACCCTCACCAGCTTTCGCAAGGTGGTCCGTCTCGCCCAGCAATGGTGGGAGACCGAAGGCGCCGTGCAGCGGTGCGCCCAGATGTTGGCCGAGCGGCAAAAGCCGCCGCTGATGCTGTACCTGATGTGGTCGGACTACACGCGGATCGCCAGGGAAATCGCGATCGCCCCTGCGATGCGCGCCCCCGAAACGGACATCGAGACGATGAGCCGCCTGGAGGCGGCCCAGGAGCCGGAAGACCTGAGCGCGCCGCAGCCGGCGGGCGGGTAGTACCCGCTAGCCGCCATAGAGGTAATTCGGCAGCCACAGCGTCATGCCGGGCCACACATACATGATCACCATGCAGAGGATCACGATCAGCATGTAGGGCATCATGCCCGCGAAGATCTGGTTGAGCGTGACATGCTTGGGTGCGACGCCTTTGAGGTAGAACGCCGACATCGCCACCGGTGGCGACAGGAAGGCGGCCTGCAAATTCACGAACACCAGCGTGCCCCACAGAATCGGATCGATGCCGAAATGCTTGAGCATCGGCAGGAAGA
Organism: Bradyrhizobium lablabi; assembly: GCF_018129385.1. GTDB lineage: Bacteria > Pseudomonadota > Alphaproteobacteria > Rhizobiales > Xanthobacteraceae > Bradyrhizobium > Bradyrhizobium lablabi_C. Next base: position 451,467 of record NZ_JAFCLN010000003.1, on the reverse strand, counting down.
TCGGCACGAAGATGATGATGATCTCAGTCCATTCCAGCGGCCAGCCGAGGACGAAGATGATTGCCTGCGACAGGATCATGAACTGTAGCGGCGTCAGGTTCATCGAGAGCACCCAGCTCTCCAGCAGCGCCTGACCGCCGAGGATGGCGAACACCGCCGAGAACAACGCCGATCCCACGAACAGCCAGCACACCATCGCGGTGGTCTTTGCGGTGAGGAACACGGCTTCCTTGGTGCGCTTCCAGTCGAGCGTGCGGGCATGGAAGGCAAGTATGAAGGCGCCGGCCGCGCCGACCGCGGCGGATTCGGTCGCGGTCGTGATGCCGAACAGGATGACTGCGAGCACCACCACGGTGAGGATGCCGAGCGGCATCACCGAGGACGTCAGCAGCCGCAGGATCTCGAACTGCTCGCCGTTCATCCGCAGATAGGAGCGCAGGCTCCAGGCCAGCAGGAGCAGGGCGGTGACGGCGAACCCGATATAGAAATTGGTGGACGGACCCTTGGCTTCGCTTGGTTCGGGCGTTGCAGCCGCGCTGCCGAGCTGTTGCAGGCCTTCGACCGCTTCCGCCGCGCCGGCCTGCTGGTGGATCACGACGTACCACCAGATCGTGCCGAGCGTGATCGCCGAGAGCAGGAAAGGCACCAGCGAAATGACGAAGTTTTGCAAGATCGCGCGATAGCGCATCGGCTTGCCGTCTACCTCGAACTTGCTCGCCGTGCCGGGCGAGAACACTGCCTTCAGTAGCCCGACGAACATGTTCGGCGAATACTGCGCCTCGAATTGCCGGATCCAGGCCGGCACGGGGACGCGTGTCTGCTCCTCCGGCAGCGGCGGTGCAACCTTCGGATTGATCATCGCCCAGCCGACGACATAGACGAGATAGAGGAAGGCGAGGAAGAAGCCGGGTAACATCGCCGCCGCGTAGAGCTTGACCACCGACTGGCCCGCGACCGCGGCGTAGACGATGATCATCACCGAGGGCGGGATCAGGATGCCGAGCGTGCCGCCGGCGGTGATGACGCCGGAAGCAAGCCGCGTGTCATAGCCGGCGCGCAGCATCGGATTGAAGGCGATCACGCCCATCAGAACCACCACCGCGCCGACCAGGCCCGAGGCGATGCCCCAGAACGTGCAGACGATCAGGGTTGCGACCGCGAGCGAGGCGGGCAGGCGGCGGAACGCAAGCTGGATCGAATAGAACATCTTGTCGACCAACGCGCCGCGCTCCATCACATATCCCATCAGCACGAACAGCGGGATCGAGATCAGGACGTCGTTGGTCATCGCGCCATAGGTGCGCTGGACCATCAGGTCGAACACCTTGTTCTGCGTCCAGTGGTGCGACGGGTCGTAGAAGGCGATGAAGCCGAAGAACATGCCAAGGCCCATCAGGGTGAAGGCCGTGGCAAAGCCCATCATGATGACGACGACGATAAGCGCCAGCATCAGGAGGCCGAGTGCCGGATCGCTCATGTGTTCACATCCCCGCCCATGCCGCGCTGCCGGGCCATTTCATCGATGCGCGCCGCGCCCTCGATCGCCATCTTGCGCGATTCTTCATCGACATATTCGCTGTGCGCGAGCTGCTCCTCGATCACGTCGATCTCGGCGACGTCGTGCAGCCGGCTCGGCCATTCGCCGGTCTTCAGGCAGACGATGCAGCGGATGATCTCGCCGATCCCCTGGAGCATGATCATCGCGCCCGCGATCGGGATGATGGTCTTGAAATGATAGACCGGCGGTCCGTCCGCTGTGACGTTGGAGTGCTCGTTGATGCGCCAGGAGTCCCCGGCGAAATCGTAGCCGGCATAGATCAGCGCCGCGATGCCCGGAATGAAGAACACGAAATAGAGGATGAGGTCGAGCGCGGCCTGCGTGCGCGGGCGCATCGACGAATACAGGAAGTCGCCGCGGACATGCGCGTTCTGTGCGAGCGCGTAGGCGCCGCACATCATGAACAGCGTGCCGTACAGCATGTTGCTGAAGTCGAAGATCCACGACGTCGGCATGTTCATGATGTAGCGCTTGAACACTTCGACGCAGACGACGGTCATCAGCGCCATCATCAGCCACGCGGCGGCCTTGCCGACCCAGGTCGAGATGCCGTCGATGGTGTGCAGTAAACTCTGGACGTTCATGTGATGTGGTTCGGAAGAATAAATCCGGTCCCCGGAGACTTTATCTGCCCCCTATAACACAAGGCACCGCCCGAATAGTCCTCGGACGGTGCCTTGCCCGTTTTTATTTAGGCGTCAGAGCTTCTTGGCCGCGCCGTTCGCGCCGAAGTAATGGTCGTAGGCCATGCGGCGACCGACCACCGTATCCTGCTCCCACTGCGTCGCGCGCTTGGCGAAGTCGAGCTGCGATTGCAGGATTTCCTTGAACAGCGGGTTTTCCGCCGCCTTCTTCTTCACCACCTCGTCATAGACCTCGAGCTGCCGCTTCAGTATCGCGTCGGGCGTCTTGTAGAACTTGACGTTGTCCTTGCTCTGCATCTCCGTATAGTCCTTGGAATAGCGATCGATCGCCTTCCAGGACATTTCCGCCGAAGCCGCGTCCACCGCGCCGGCGATGATCGCCTTCAGCTTGTCCGGCAGCGCGTTGAACTTGTCCTTGTTGAACATGATCTCGAACTGCTCGGCGTTCTGGTGATAGCTTTGCAGCATGCAGACCTTGGAGACGTCCGGGAAGCCGAGCACGCGGTCCGAGGTGGCGTTGTTGAATTCGGCCGCATCGAGCAGGCCGCGGTCCATGGCCGCCACGATTTCACCGCCGGGCAGCGCGTTGACCGCCGCGCCCATCGCCGTGAACACGTCGATCGAGATGCCGACGGTGCGGAATTTCAGGCCCTTGAGATCGTCGACCTTCGCAACCGGCTTCTTGAACCAGCCGAGCGGCTGGGTCGGCATCGGCCCGTAGGGGAACGACACGACATTGGCGCCGATCGAGCTATAGAGCTTGGCCAGCAGCTCCTTGCCGCCGCCGTATTTGTGCCAGGCCATCAGCATGTTGGCGTCCATGGCAAAGCCCGGGCCCGAGCCCCACAGCGCGAGCGCGGTCTGCTTGCCGTAGTGATAGACCAGCACGCCGTGGCCGCCGTCGAGCACGCCCTTCGACACCGCATCGAGCAGGCCGAACGCCGGCACCACGGCGCCCGCGGGCAACACCTCGATCTTGAGGTCGCCGCCGGTCATGTCGTTGACCTTCTTGGCGTAGTCGAGCGCGAATTCGTGGAAGATGTCCTTCGACGGCCAGGTGCTCTGCCAGCGCATGTTGATCGGGCCGGTCTGGGCGAGTGCGGCCGGTGCGGCAACTCCCGCGGCGGCACCCACCGCTGCCGTCTTCAAAAAGGCGCGGCGCGTTGCCCGTTTGTCCTTGGTTGTCTTGGTCATTGGTTTTCCTCTCCCGTGATGCGGCCAACCCGATTGAGCGGCCTTTAATTATTGGCGGCAACACAAAGGCTTGTACGGGGCTTTGGCAACTAGACTTCGCTCTAATGCGACCGTTCGACGCAGCTGTGATGGTTGAGACATCAATCACCGCGAGCGCGATTTATTCCGCGCGCACCGAAAAAAAATCGAAAGGCTGTCCTGGCGGTCAGGCCGACGTGTGCGTTGCGGCAGACGCCAGCCAGCGCGTGTCCCGGGCCGAAGGCCGACGGTGCAGGCGGGCGTCCAGCATCGCGCGGGCCCGGGCAAGATCGCCGCTCTTCATCAGCGCGACGATAAAGGTGTCCTCGATCAGCTCGCGCTGCGCATGGCTGCCGCCGATGCGAACGACCTCGCCGAGCACCGGCTCGAGCGCGCCGACGCAGGCGTCATGGCGCCCTTCCGCAAACGCCGTCATCGCGCGGAAGATGCGCGGCACCACCGGTCCGGCCGGCAGCTTGCCGTCCGCGAGGCGCTTTTCGACCACGGCGAGCCGCTCTTCCAGCGCCGCCTGGTTGCGCGTCGCGGCAGCAAACAGCGCCATGTGCACGTCGGCGAACGGGATGCTCGATTTCGGAAACGCGGCTTGCGCGAAGGCATCCGCCTCGGCCCAGAGATTGTCCGGCACCGCATGCCCATAGGCCGAAAGTCGCCACAGCAGCGAAGCGCCGTCGGTCACCGCGTTCAGCGGCGGCGCCTTGGTCGCGGAAGGCGTCAGCACGTCGGCGTAGATCGCGAGCGCGCGGGCCGCATCGCCATGCTCGAGCGCGCCGAGCGCCTGATGCCAGAGGATATGGCCATGCAAGATGCCGGAGCGGTCATAGCTCGGGATCCACCCGGTCACCAGCGCGTCGGCATCGGCGACCGAGCCGTCCTCGAACATCGCATGCAGCAGCGCGTGCGCCGCGTGCGCATTGGCCCGGCGCTGGTCGAAACCGCGCTGCGTCATGGGGCGGCCGCGCTTGACGTCGCCGTTCTCGGTCAGCGCCCAGCCGTGCATGGTGAGGAACCACCAGTCGTCGCCGTAAGCGTGCGCGTGGCGCCCGCACAGATCGACACGGGCCTGGTCGTGGTCGGCCATGCCGGAAAAGGCGAATAGCCCGAATGCGCCCATCGGCAGCGACATCACCATCGCATCGCGCGGATGCGCTTCCAGATGTCCCAGCGCGCAAGCGAGCGCCGCCGGAATCTGGCCTTCGATGGCGAGCGCGAGCGTCTCGACATGCGTGCGCTCGCGCTCGCTGCCGTTCTTCGCGACGAGCTGGCGCGCCAGCGCCGCCTTTTTCCGCGCGGCCTCGCCCTGCTGATAGAAGGTATGGATGCGCCCGCGCGCGATGTGGGCGAGCGCAAAATCCGGATCGGCCGCAACCGCCCGCTCAAAGGCCTCCGCCCCGCCCGGCCATCCCGCCAGCAGCAGATCGACGCCTTCGCGATAGGCGTCGGCGGCCTCAGCCGAAACCGTTGATAAGCCAAGTCCGTAACGATCCTGATGAACCATGGATGCCTCGCAGCCGTCCGCTGCATCCGATCCTACTATCGGTCGAGCCGGCATTAAAAGTGTCCGCCGCGCAGCGCGCGATCTGGCCGCAATACCGTCATCGTGCTATCAGCAACCCCTGATTGTCTGCACCGTGACTCAAGGCCTTGCGAGGGGGAACGCGCATGGGAACTTGCTTTGTCATTATGGGTTTTGGCGAAAAGACCGATTTCCAGTCGAATCCGCAGCGCGTTCTGAATCTGAACAAGACCTACGCCAACATCATCAAGCCGGCCGTTATCCAGGCGGGCCACGATTGCGTGCGCGCGGACGAGATCATCCATTCCACCGTCATCGACAAGCCGATGTACGACAATCTGCTGAGCGCGGACCTCGTGATCGCCGATCTTTCCACTGCGAATGTCAACGCCGTCTATGAACTTGGCGTCCGTCATGCGCTGCGGCCGCATCGCACGATCGTGATGGCGGAAAACAGCTTCAGCTTTCCGTTCGATCTCAATCATCTCAGCATCCTGAAATACGAGCATCTGGGCAAGGAAATCGGCTTCGATGAGGTGATGCGCGTCCGCGGTGTTCTCGTGGACAAGATCACCGCGCTGATGGGCAGCCCCGAGCCGGACAGCCCGGTCTATCTTTTCATTCCGACGCTGAAGCCGGCCAGCCTTCCCGCGGCAAGCCCGGCCGCGATCGCTGCGGCGCCTCCGCCTGCACCTTCTGCCGAACCGACCGATTCAAACAGTTTTGCCCATCTGCTGGAGGCGTTTCGTGCCGCCAGGGACAAGGCAAGGAAGCCGGCCGACTGGAAGGAGCCGCTGAACCTGCTGGGTCGCCTGAAGACGATGCAGCCCACCGATCCCTACATCCTTCAGCAACTGGCGCTGGCGACGTACAAGCACGAGCAGCCGGACAGGAAGGTCGCGCTGATACAGGCCAAGATCATCCTCGGCGAGCTCGCGCCACAGACCTCAAGCGATGCGGAGACGGTCGGTATATGGGGCGCGATCCACAAACGGCTGTGGGAGGAATTGAAGACGCCTGCCGATCTCGATGAATCGGTGATGGCCTATGCGCGGGGCTACTACATCAGGAAGGACTACTATACCGGCATCAACTACGCCTTCATCCTCGATGTCCGCGCAGCCGAGACCTCAGGCGAGGAGGCGTTGACGGATCGCGTGCTCGCGCGCCGGCGACGCCGCGAAGTCCTGGCCATTTGCGATCAACGGCTGGAGGCGACCCCGGCTCCCGTCGGCGAGGAGATTTTCTGGATCGGCGCTACCAAGGTCGAGGCGCTGCTTGGGCTCGGCCGCAAGGACGAAGCGGCCGCCTTGCAGTCGAGGATCGTAACCGAGGAGCGCGAGCGCCGGAAGAAGGCCGGCGTCAGCGACAACGACCTTGGCTGGATGGAGGGATCGCTGGTTGCCCAGCTCGAGAAGCTCGCCAGGCTCTCACCCCTGGCGGGTTGAATTCACCCCGTCCGCGCCCGCCGGCCTTCGATCGGATAGGCCGGGTCGTTGAAGCCGGGCGTGGAGGGATGGCCGCTGACGACGAGACGGTCGATCAGGGCTTCGTCCTCCGCGGTGAAGCGATAGTCGAGCGCCCTCATGTAGTCGTCCCATTGCTGCTCGGTGCGGGGGCCCGCGATCACCGCGCTGACAAAGGACGAATTGAGCACCCAGGACACCGCGAACTGGCCGGCGGTGATGCCGCGCGCCTCGGCGTGCTGCTTGATCTCCTGCGCAAGCCTCAAAGACTCCGGCCGCCACTCGGTCTGCATCATGCGCTTGTCGGCGCGGCCGGCGCGGGTGTCCTTGTCGGGGGCTGCGTCCGGTTTGTACTTGCCGGTGAGCACGCCGCGCGCGAGCGGGCTGTAGGGCACGATGCCGAGGCCGTAATAATTGCAGGCGGGAAAATGCTCGACTTCGGGCATGCGGTTCATCGCGTTGTAATAGGGCTGGCTGACCACCGGGCGGTCGATGCCGTTGTTGTCGCAGATGTTGCAGATCTCGGCGACGCGCCAGGCGCGGTAGTTCGAGACGCCGAAATAGCGCACCTTGCCCTGCCGGATCAGGTCGCCCATCGCCCGCACGGTCTCCTCCAGCGGCGTCGAATGGTCTTCCTTGTGCAGGTAATAGATGTCGATGTAGTCGGTGCCGAGCCGCTTCAGGCTGTCTTCCGCCGCCTGCAACACCCAGCGCCGCGACAGCCCGCCATGGTTGGGATCGTCGCCGATCTGGTTGGCAAGCTTTGTGGCGAGGATCCAGTTCTGCCGGTTGTTCGAAATCGCGCGGCCGACCACCTGCTCGGACTTGCCGCCATTATAGGCGTCGGCCGAGTCGATGAAATTGATCCCGGCCTCGCGCGCCTTCGCCACGATGCGCGACGACGTCGCTTCATCCGTCGGCCCGCCGAACATCATGGTGCCGAGGCAGATCGGTGAAATCTTTAGTCCACTGCGGCCGAGGTTGCGGTATTGCATAGGGTCCTCCAGGTTTGCCCGTCATTGCGAGCGAAGCGAAGCAATCCATCGTGCGCCAAAGAAAGTATGGATTGCTTCGTCGCTACGCTCCTCGCAATGACGGCCGATGCATCACGTCTCGCTCTTCAAAATCTTGAACACGCCGTTCGCCATGGCAATGACGCGCTTTTCCACCGTCACTTCCGTGGTGATGAAGATCAGGCTTCGCGTCGAGCGTACCACGCGCGGCTTCGAAATCAGCACCTCGCCGATCTTGCCGGCCTCGACGAAATGCGTATCGAGCTGCACGGTCGCAAGCGTCGGCTTGCCCGACACATAGCGGGCGGTCATGCCGCAGGTCCGGTCGGCAAAGGTCATCAGCACGCCGCCCTGCACGAGACCCCGGCGGTTGTGATGCTTATCCTCGGTAGCAAGCGCGTATTCATATTCGCCGTCGACGAGCCGTTGCCACAGCGGCCCGATCAGATGCAGAAAACCGGTGGTTTCGACGATGCTCCAGCCGTCATTCCTGAGCTTTGTGGCGGCCTTGTCGGGCATCGCGTCCATTCCGGTCCTTGCATAAGGTCATGTTGTCAGGCGCATTTCATCGAACGCCGACCTGTTGTAGTCAAGCGGCATGGCCCGCGCATTCGACGATACCACCCGGCGGAATATCGCAGAGCTCTGCAACGCATTTGTGCGCGAGGATCCGCGCGAGCCGATGCCGGTGCTCAAGCGCGCCGCGGTCGCCATCGCACTCACCGAGGACGAGGCAGGCGAGGGCACCGCGTTCCTGCTGACCCGGCGCGCCGCGAGCCTGCGTGCCCATCGCGCGCAATGGGCCCTGCCGGGCGGCCGCTGCGATGCCGGCGAAACGCAAGCCGAGGCCGCGCTGCGCGAGCTGCATGAAGAGCTCGGACTTCGCGCCGAGGCCTGCGACGTGCTCGGAATGCTCGACGACTATCCCACCCGTTCCGGCTATCTGATCACGCCGGTCGTGGTGTGGCTTTCATCGCGCGCGCCTGTTGTGCCGAACCCCGACGAGGTTGCTTCCGTGCACCGCATCGCGCTCGATCACGTCGAGGCGGAAGATGCCTTCAGCTTCACGACCATCCCCGAGAGCGCGCGGCGTGTGATCCGCTTTCGCTTGGCCGGCCAGCACATCCATGCGCCGACGGCAGCGTTGATCTATCAGTTTCGCGAGATGCTGGCAGGGCGTGACACCCGCGTCGCCGAGCTGGAGCAGCCGGTGTTTGCGTGGAAATAAGACGGCGCGCCGGTCTCAGCCGTCATTGCGAGGAGCGCAGCGACGAAGCAATCCATTCTTCCCTATTGGCGAGATGGATTGCTTCGCTTCGCTCGCAATGACGACTTAACCGAAAGCCGGGTTGCGGATATTTTTCATTTCAGCGACGATGCGCCTAATAACAAGAATAGTTCGGGAGCCTGCCCATCATGCCCACATTGAAACAGTTGCTTTGCGCTGCCGCCGCGCTTGTCCTCACCGCGAGCTTCGCCCACGCGCAAAACTACCCGAGCCGGCCGATCACGCTGGTGATCCCATTCGCTCCGGGCGGCAGCACATCGGTTGTCGGGCGCGGCGTTGCTGACAAGATGGGCGAATTGCTGGGTGAAAAGCTTGTGGTCGACAATCGCCCCGGCGCCGGCGGCACGGTCGGCACCAAGGCCGTGGCGAAGAGCGAGCCGGACGGCTACACCTTGCTGCTCGGCTACACCGGCACGCTCGCGATCGGGCCTTCGCTCTACAAGAATCCCGGCTACGATCCGCGCAAGGATTTTGCGCCGATCGGCATGATCGGCAATGCGCCGAATTCTTTGGTGGTCCATCCGTCGTTTCCGGCAAAGACCGTCGCGGAGCTGATCGCCTATGCCAAGGCCAATCCCGGCAAGGTCAATTTCGGCTCGGCGGGCGCGGGCACCGCGAGCCACATCACCGGCGAATATTTTGCCAGCGCCGCCGGCATCAAGCTGGTGCACATCCCCTACAAGGGCACCGGTCCCGCGCTGACCGATCTGCTCGGCGGCCACATCCCGATGGCATTCGCGCCGGTGCCGGCCTCGCACGCCCAGGTCACCGGCGGCAAGCTGCGTGCGCTGGCGGTGACGAGTTCTTCGCGCTCGGGGCTGATGCCTGACGTGCCGACCATCGCCGAGTCCGGTCTCGCCGGCTTCGATGCCTCGCTTTATTACGGCCTGGTCGCGCCGGCCGGCACGCCAAAGCCGATCATCGACAAGCTCAACAAGGCGCTGCGCGATGCGCTTGCCTCCGACGAAGTAAAGAAGCAGCTTGGCAATGACGGCACCGACATCACGCCGGGCACGCCCGAAGATTACGCCGTTTTAATCGACAGGGACGAGAAGAAATGGGCCGGGCTCGTCAAGGCCAGCGGCGCCGAGCAGGAGTAAAGGCGGCACACCGCCGCAATGTTTCGGGGCTGACTTAAGGGCGACGCTTGCTACAACGGGTTCATGCGTCGGCCATTGATTCGGGTTTTTCTGATCGGTCTTGCGCTCGCCGTTCCTGCGGGCGCTTGCTTTGCCATGGATGCATCCTCGCTGCCGCCGTCGGTGGCGGACGCGATGGCGCAGGCCACGCCGGAGGCGATGGCGGAATACCGCCGCAAGCTGCAGGAATACGAGGAAGCGATCGCGCCAGTCATGGCTTACTGGAATTCGATCGCCGAGAAGCGGCGTGGCCGCAATGCCAAGCGGCGCGCCGGACAGCAGATCACGCTCGACGACTACGTGCTGACACAGCCGCCGGTTTATACCGGGCCCAAAAAGCCGGCCGATCCGTCGGCGCCCGAGCGGCCGCCGCGCAAGGCGCTCCCGATGGTTCCCGATCTCATCCAGGCAGCGGTCGAGCATTTTCAGTTCACGCCGCAGAAGCCGGCGACCGAAGCCGAGTTCAAGCGTGCGTATGCGCGCGTAGCCGCAGCCGCCGGGCTGACGCGCGAGCAGGCGGTGCGGGTCTACTCGTTCGAGACCGGCGGCAACGGCAATTACGACATGCAGTCGGGTTATCGTGGCCCGGGCACGCGTCCGATCTCGACCGCGATCGGCTACAATCAGCTCCTGACCACCAACAGCGTCGAGCTGATCGCCGAGCAGGGCCACGAGATCATCAAGGCGCTGACCGCGAAGGCGGCGACGCTTTCGGGCGCGCCGCGCAAGGCGCTGGAGCACAAGATCGCGGTCCTCAAAAAGATGTACGCCTTCTCGCGCACGGTGCCGGATACCTGGTCGGACCACGAACGGCTCGCCGATACGCCGCAGGGTTGGGCGCTGCATGCCATGGTGCTCGACATCGACGTCGGCCCGCATTTGCAGACCCACAAGCTGCTGACCTCGGTGCATTTTGCGCGCGCCAAGGGCTACACCAAGCCGCTGACCGCGGCCGAACTCGAGATGATGAACCTGACCGGCGACGGCACCGGGCTCGACATGGTGACGATGCCGCAGGCGATGCGGGAAAAGGTCCCGACCTCGAACTTCTTCCAGCGCGGCGGCTACGAGCGCAACCCGGTCGCCAGCCGCAATAACACGGTGGCAAAGCTGCTTGCGATCACCGACGAGCGGATGGATGTGAACAGCGCAAAGCCCGGCGCTCAGGAACTGGCGGCGGCGTTTTAGGATGCTTCGCTTCCCCTCTCCCCTTGTGGGAGAGGGTGGACGCGATGCAGAGCATCGCGGACGGGTGAGGGGTCTCTCTCGGCTGGCGCCGAGATCCGATCGAGGCACTCTGTCCCGCGGATAGAACCCCTCATCCGGCGCGCTGACGCGCGCCACCTTCTCCCACAAGGGGAGAAGGGAAGAGCCTCAATTCGTCCCGAACATGAACTTGTCGCCCTCGAGATAGGGGCCGGTGCGCATGTAGAGCTGGCCGTTCTGGCCGATGAAGAACAGCGTCCCCTTCGGCACCTTCTTGGCGCCCTTCAGGAGCGTGCCGGCATTGCTGGTGCCCATCTTGTAGGCGAAGGTTTTGCCGTCCTTGCCGTAAGCGTAACCCATGTCGGGCTTCAGCTCCCAGGGCGTCGCCTCTTGCGCAAAGGCGTAGGTCGAAAGTGCCGCCAGCGCGGCCGCCGCGATCAAGAAACCTTTCGTCGAAATTCGCGTCATCGTCATGTCCCGTCGTCCTCCTGCTTGCAGCGCCGCCATTTCTTTTGAACAAATCACGAACGCCGTTATTCCGTCAATACGACCAGCGGGCGCACCCGCCTCACACGCTCCCAGCGAGTTTGTGATTTCCCGCTCCGGACTTCACGACTATGTTCGCCGTCGTCTACAAGAGTTTTTATTGCCCAACACCTCATAGGGATGATTCGGATGAACAACGTCATGAAATCTTGTTTAGGCGTCGCATTGTCGCTCATGACGCTGGTCCCCGTGGCGGCGACGGCCGACGACTACAAGCTCGTCAGCAACCAGCGGATCGCCTGCGGCCGCGGTCTCTCCCCGGGCAAGCTCAACACCGCGACATGCAAGACCTACGCCTATCTCTTCAACACCAAGACGTCGGAATTCTTCCGCTGCCAGATGACGCTGGTCATGACGCGCGACAACAAGGAAGTCATCAACGTGCAGGCTGACGGCGGCTGCACCAAGCGGCCGCGCATCTTCGAGTCCGACGGCGACTACATGTTCGATGCCATGGAAACCGAGCCGCCGAATACCAATTCGTTCTTCGGTCCGGGCGGCTTTGCCGTATGGGCCAGCGCCACCAATGAACGCAAGTTGCGCGGCTGCATCACCATCGCCTCCGGCCTTGGCTCGGACGTCTCGAAATGCCTCGACATGACATTCCAGTGAGCGAGCCGCCTCGCAGCTTCACGCAACGCTGCCGGCAGTCGATGCCGGCGACAGCCTGGACCGGGCAAACTTCCTGACGGCGGCCGGCTTGCCGAACAGAAAGCCCTGCACGAGGTCGAAACCCAGGGCATGCGCGGCGAGAAAGTCGGGGCGGGTCTCGATGCCCTGCGCCAGCACGCGTGCACCTTGCTCATGCGCAAACTCGATGATGTGACGGCAAACGGTCTGCTTCAGCCGATCGTCAGTGCAGCCGGTGACGAATTGCTGGTCCACTTTCAGCTCGGCGAACGGAAAGCTTCGCAGCCCCATCAGCGACGGCCACTCCACGCCGACATTGTCGACCGATATCGCAATGTTGCGCAGGCGCACCTCGTGAGCGAGGTCGATCACCAGATCGAGATTGTCGACGACTTCACGGCTGTCGAGCTCGATCAGCAGTCCCCCGAATGCCGGGTGGTTCGGCATCCGGCGGCACATCTCGTGCACCGTCTCGCTATCCCTGAGGAATGAAACCGGCAGGTTGATCGACAGATCGACGGGGCCCTTCCGTTCCAGCATGTAGTGCCAGTCCTCGGTGGCGCGACCGATCACGAATTCGGACAGGGCATTGAAATTCGGATCCCGTTCGTCCGGAATAAAATAGGCCGGGAGTACCACGCCCCACGCCGGATGCCGCAGCCGCACCAGCGCCTCCGCGCCGCTGGCAGCGAGAGTGCGGAGGTTGACCTTCTGCTGGTACCATAATTCAAGCCAGTCGGCCTTCAACGCCTCGGCTACGTCGACCGGGGGGCTCGGCAACGGCTCGGCAGGCAGGAGCGCAGCCACGCAGGCGCGCAATGATCCGGCGTCGAATGGGGTCGGCAGCGGCGGCAGCATGGCGATGCCGTGCTCATCGCAAATTTGCCGGACGGCCTTCATCATGATCGAATCCGGTGGCCCGACGACGAGAACCTTGCCGGCGAAATCTTTTCTGGCCAGCGTTTCGATGATCTTGCCGACTTCGATCCCGTCGACCGTCACCCCGAACACGACGAGGTCGGGACGTTGATCATCCAGCGCGTCGTCGAGTTCGCGGGCTTGCGCGCATTCGCCGGTGATGAAGCCGAAATCCTCTAGGGCTTCGGCGATGAAGGTGCGAACGTGCTTCTTGCGATCCGCGACGCAGGCGCGAGGCGTCAGTCTTCGTTGACCGAACCATTTGGATCGGACGTTCTCCCCCTGAACGGTCTGAATCATGCCTGCCCTCTCCGCGCAACCCCATCAATTCGTACAGCCTCCGCGCGTGCGAAATCATGGAGTTTTTGAGACGAGGCCGTAATTAGTTCGTTAGGGTTAAAGCGCGTGGCAAAAGCATAAAATTGTAGATGCTTTGCTGTTTCGAAACGACCAGTCACTCAAAGTCCGTATGGCATGATACGAGGCCGCGGCCTGGGACCGAAAGACGCCTATCGTTATGTCCGCAACGTCGAATTCAGGTCTTGGATGAGCCGGACAGCGAATATGCTGCAGCAGCGAACATAAGTTAAGCGCGACGCGAATGATCCAAAGCAGGCGGGTTGGCAAACCATATCGGCACTGATGGAATCATGAGTTGTTTCTGTCCTGCGCAAATCGCTCGACAAGCTCAGACCAAAACGGAACATATTTGATTTGCGCGGGCCACGGTTTGCTGTTCCAGCCGGCGAACTCTCTTTCGAAATAGTCGTTCAGGTTAGCACCATAGTAGATTGCATCGATGCCATAGATGGAAAAGACGGGGTTTCCCGCCTCGTGCGGCTGCTCTGGCAAATACCGGTGAGCAATCAGCGGGATCAGTTTCGGCGCCCGAGAAATGACTTCTCGAAGCTTCTCTTCCCGATCTCGTGCACTAGACGGCCACTTTCCCCATTCCGACCACCACATTCGTCCATCTTCGACAGACAGGCGCAAACTTTCAAAAGGCCATTCAAGCGCTCGTTTTATCGCTCGGTCATCCGTCCAATCATATCCCTCCACCGGCCGCCTTCGCCTCAGGAGCGCAATCAGATCGGGCGGAAAGACCAAGCCAAACCGACGTTGCGCCCTGTCGAGTTCTGATTCCGTATAGCCGTTGGTCCAACGAGTCGTAGCGTGGCCTGACGATCCTGTTCGCTCCATTTGTCCGTCGCTTTCCCGACTTGGGTTTTTGCCGATATTGCGTTGGGAGCATATGGTCAGGTTGGCCGTATGGTCGCCTCATAGCCCTACGGGACCGAATTTCGGCTCGGTCCGATGTCTGCAAATGACTCAGAGCGGATGATCTGAAACCCATTTGATTATAGCTCGATTCTTGTAAGAATGGACGCATGTCAAAGCATTTGCGGATATTTCCAGCAATGTCGAGGTTCGCCCGAGCAGATCACATAGCGATCATCATTGTCCTCGTTCTCGTTACTCAGGGATCGCATGCGCAGAGTCCCGCCCGCAGCGTCCCCAATGCGATGCAGGGATTCTCGCAGAATCGGGACCAGCCAATTCAGATTGAGGCGGCTTCGCTGGAGGTGCGCGACAAATCCAAGGAGGCGACCTTCGCCGGCAACGTGAAGGTCACGCAGGGCGACACCACCATGCAGTCGAAAACGCTGGTGGTATTCTACGAAGAAAAGGCCGCCCCGCCGGCATCGCCCGGAGCCCCTAAGCAGAAGACCGGGGCCAAGAGCCCGCCCGGCGCGCCGATGCAGGCCGCCCAGCCCGGGCCGGGCGGCAGTTCGTCGATCAAGCGGCTGGAGGCGCGCGGCAACGTCGTCGTGACGCAAAAGGACCAGGTCGTGACCGGCGAGACCGCGATCTTCGATACCAGGGCCAACCTGATGACCATGCAGGGCGGCGTGGTACTGACCCAGTGCAGCAATGTGATGCGCGGCGACCGCTTGAAGGTGGACATGACGACGGGTGTGTCGCGGGTCGAGTCCGACAGCGGCAGGGTGCACGTGTTGGTCGATCAGTCTTCAGGGGCTAGTTGCGGAGCAACTTCAAGTCCGCAATTGCCTTCTGCGACCATGCCAAAGAGATGATGCTGAAACTTCCGCTTCTCCCGTTTGCGGCCGCAATGCGCCAGATAGCGCACGCGCGTTAAGCCGCGCTCACAGGCCCGCACACGCCCCGGCAAAAGGGCCGGGAGCGCGTCCCGGCCTTCACCTTCACTCCGGCTTGATGCCTGCGAATTTGGCGACCTTACCCCACTTGTCGATTTCAGCGAGGATGTAGCGCTGCATGTCGTCGGGAGAGCCGCCGGCCGGTTCGGCGCCGAGCTTGCGCAGGCGCGCGGTGCCGTCATCGGTCTTGAGGAACTTGTCGACGCTGGTGTTGAAGCGGGCGATGATTTCCCTGGAGGTTTTGGCGGGCGCGGCGATGGTGAACCAGGACGAGGCTTCATAGCCGGGCACGCCGGCTTCCGCGATGGTCGGCAAATCAGGCAGCAGCGGCCAGCGCGTGGCGCCGGAAACCGCCAGCGGACGGATCTGGCTCGCTTCGGCGAACGGCTGCGCGGCCGGCAGATTGTCGATCATCAACTGGACGCGGCCCGCGATCAGGTCGGTCAGCGCCGGTGCGCTGCCGCGGAAGGGCACGTGGGTCATCTCCACGCCGGTCATCGACTTGAACAACTCGGTGGAGACGTGGGCGGTGCTGCCCAGGCCCGGCGTGCCGTAGAAGATTTCACCGGGCTTGGACTTGATGTAGGCGATCAGCTCCGAGACCGATTTGACCGGCAGTGAATTGGTGACGGAACACAGGTTCGGTACACGAGCGATGATGATGACCGGCGCCAGATCCTTGACCGGATCGAACGGCATGTTCTTGAACACCAGCGGATTGATCGAGTGCGTGCCCGGCGTGCCGACCAGGAAAGTGTAGCCGTCCGGTTCCGCCTTGGCGACGAAATCGGCGGCGATGTTGCCGCCGGCGCCGGTCTTGTTCTCCACGATGAACTGCTGGCCGAATTCTTCCGATACCTTCTGGGCAACGACACGGGCCAGAATGTCGGTGGTGCCACCGGCCGCGAAAGGGACGACCATCTTCACGGGACGCGACGGCCAGTTGTCGGCGCGGGCGCCGCGCGACAACAGCGGCATGGCGCCGAGCGCGGCGCCTCCGATCAGGACGGAGCGGCGGGTCGGAAGCGAGAGACGAGTAGAATTCCTGGTAGTACGCATGGAATGTCGAGGTCCTTGTTTTTTCGGCCGGACCGTATGCGCTAACGCCCTGGACCACCAGCGCGATTTCGCAGTGTTTCCGGCATCAAAATGCAGAACGCGATCAGCCCGGCGGCTGCTACCGCGGCCAGGAACAGGAAGGCCGCGCTGTACCCGGCCTTGACGATGATGAAGCCCGAGACCGCCGCGCTCAGTGCGCCGCCGAGTCCTGCGGCGGTTGCGATCGCGCCCTGGCTGACGTTGAAATGTCCGGTGCCATGCGTGAGGTCGGCGACGACGAGCGGAAACAGCGCGCCGAAGATTCCGGCGCCGACGCCGTCAAGCAATTGCACGCCCACCAGCCAATATGGATTCTCCGAGAGTGGATATAGCGCGCCGCGGACGGCCAGCACGCCGAGCGCCACGGCGAAGATCGGCTTGCGCCCCCAGACATCGGCTTTGTGCCCAACCAGCGCCGCGACCGGCACCATCACGACCTGCGCCGCGACGATGCAGGCCGACATCAGCGTGGTGCCGAGTTCGCGGTTGACCAGCGCGAGCTTTTGCCCGACCAGCGGCAGCATCGCCGCGTTGGCAAAATGAAACACTACCGTGGCGGCCGCGAAGATCAGGAGGGGCTTGCAGGTCAGCAGCACCTGGAAGCCGGAGGGCTGGTGATGCACGCCGGCTTCCGTTTGCGTCGCGCTGTCGAGCCCGCGTGCTACCTCGTTGTCGATAGCGCCGGCGGGAATTGAGAGCGTCGCGAATATGCTGGCCAGTGCCATCGCCGCCAGCAGCCAGAACACGACGACGGTTCCGAAGAAATAAGCTGTACCGCCAGCGATCGCCGCTGCCACGGCATTGCCGGCATGGTTGAACGCTTCGTTGCGGCCGGTACGCCGGGCGAAGGCTTGTGGCCCGACAATGCCGAGCGTCACCGCGGCGATGACCGGGGCGAAGATGGCACTCGCCGCGGCTGCGATGGCCTGTGTCGCGGCGATCAGTTCGAACCGCGACGTCAGGGGCAGAGCGAGGCATCCCATGGTGACGGCGATGGCGGCCGCCACCATCAGGGCACGCTTGGCGGTGCTGCGGTCGATCAGGGCGCCGGCCGGCGTTTGTGCGACGATGCCGGCGATGGCGGCCATCGACATCACAAGGCCGATGGAGGCTTCATCCCATTTCTGCTCGGTGAGCAGATAGATCGCGAGATACGGGCCGAGGCCGTCCCGGACATCGGCGAGGAAGAAGTTGAGGGCGTCCAGTGAGCGCCCGAGGCCGGATTTGTCGATGCTCGCCAATCCAATCGCCCCGGTTTGCTCAAGGTAAGTGGCCCCCGATTGAACCGGGTTCCTTGCACGGAAGCTGAATGTCGCTCGCGCACGGGAAGCGGATGCTGATTCTCGAAAAGATCATGCTTATACAAACAGATAGTGCAAGTCAGCGCCACAGAATAGCGGCCGCCGGTCAGCGGCACGGCCTACTGTGCATGGGGTTGTTTTCGATATTTTGATTTGGGCTCTGCATATACCGCCGAAACGGGCGCCGCGCTGCGTCCGGAAAAAGGCTATTCCCGCGCTGACCACGTGGCGGTCCGTGCCCCCCAAAAGAAAAGACCGCGGCGCATCGGCACGGCGGTCCCTGTTGAGTTCCGGCGTCCAGCTAGCCGCCGACGCCCTTTTCCTTGAAGTATTTCAGTGCGCCGGAATGGAACGGGATCGGCGAGCGGTCCTGCACCTGGTTGTCGAGGTTGAAGCTTTCGGCTTCCTTGTGCACAGCGACGATGTCGGCCTTCTTCTCCACCAGCGTCTTGACGATGGTATAGGCGTCGTCGTTGCTCATCTTGTCGCCGGTGACGATCAGGTTCCACACTTCGGCGATCTTGTTGTCCTTGTCGTAGCCGGGATAGGAGCCGGCCTTGATCACGCTCGGCGAGTAGAGTTTGCCGTATTTGGCGTTCATCTTCTCGACCGCGTCGGAATGGTCGATCAGCTTCATCTTCAGGCCGGGCGTGGCGGCAAGGTCGGTCACCGCGGCGGTCGGGATGCCGCCGACCCAGAAGAAGGCGTCGATCTTGCGGTCCTTGATGGCATTGACGGATTCGGCGACGCCGAGCCGTTCGCGGGTCATGTCCTTGTCCTTGTCGAGGCCCGAGCCCTCGATGACGCGGAACGCCATCACCTCGGTGGCGCTGCCGGGAGAGCCGGTCGAGACGCGCTTGCCCTTCAGGTCCGCCATGGTGTTGATGCCGGTGCCTTCCACCGTCACCACATGCATGCGGTTCGGGTAGACCACCAGCAGCGCCTGTAGGCCGACCTTGTTGTTCTTGAACTTGTCCTGGCCCTTCAGCGCGTCGAGCGCAGCGTCCGCCATGGTGAAGCCGAGTTCGCTCTGGCCCGTGCCGATCAGCTTGAGATTGTCGACCGAGCCGCCGGTCACTTCAGCGGTGGCCTGCACGTTCGGCAGCGACTTGGACAGCACGTTCGCGACGGCGCCGCCAAGCGGATAGTACACGCCGCCGGTGCCGCCGGTGCCGATCGAATAGACCTTCTGCTGGGCATGCGCGATGCCGGCCAGCGCCAGTCCGGCGGAAAGCGCGAACGCAAAAATCGCTGCGGTTTTTATTCTTGTTCTCATGGTCGTCTACTCCCTCAGTTTGCCGGCGCCGCTTGCGGCGGCGTCCGCGTTCTTAGCTGCCACACCAGCACGCCGAGGCCGATGATGAGCCCAGGCAGGTAGGTGTAGCTGATGTCGCGCCCGATCAACCATTCGACGATCGCCTCGATCAGGCTCGGAAATACCAGCAGCAGCCCCGATAGCAGAAGCAGGCCGCGCTCGATCGGCGTATTTTGTCGCAGTGCCCAGTTCTGGGCAACCGCCGCCAGCGCCAACAGGCCAAAAGTCGTCTTGATGGTTATCTCGACGATATCGACCCACGAGCCGCCCTTGGGGATCGAAAGCAACAGGCCGACGCCTTGCGGGTCGAGCACGAACACGAACGGCACCAGGAAGGCGGGCAGGGTATATTTCCAGGATTGCAGCGTGGTCCGGTAGGGATCGCCGCCGGTGATCGCGGCAGCCGCAAAAGGAGAGAGCGCGGTCGGCGGCGACACTTCCGAGAGCACCGCATAGTAGAAGATGAACATGTGCGCGGCGTAATCAGGCACGCCCAGTTTGATCAGCGCGGGCGCGGCGATGACCGCGCAGATGATGTAGGACGCGGTGACAGGCACGGCGAGGCCGATGATCCAGACGATCAGCGAGGTGTAGATTGCCGTCAGCAGCAGGCTGCCGCCGGCATAGCTGATCACAATCGAGGAGAACTTCAGTCCAAGCCCGGTCAGCGTGACGATGCCGACCACGATGCCGGCGCAGGCGCAGGTGGTTGCGGCGTTGAGCGCGCCGATCGAGCCGTCGGCCAGCGCCCTGACCAGCTTTTTCGGCACCAGCGCGGTGTCCTTGCGCAGGAAGCTCAGCGCGAAGGTGACGCAGATGGCGTAGAACACCGACAGCGACGCCGAGTAGCCGATGATCATGAAGAAGACCACGGCCAGCAGCGAGATGAAGTGGAAACCGTAGCGCATCGTCATCTGGCCGAGCGTCAGATCCGGCCTGAATGATACATCCCGTGCATGAAACTTTTTCGCGTCCAGCTCGACCATAATCAGCAGCGACAGGTAGTAGAGACAGGTCGGGATCGTCGCCATCCAGATCACGTCGAGATAGCTGATCTTCAGGAACTCGGCGATCAGGAACGCCGCGGCGCCCAGCACCGGCGGCGACAGGATCGCGCCGAGGCCGCCGGCCGCGAGCAGGCCGCCGGCGGCGTTCTTTTCGAAGCCCGCCTTTGCCATCATCGGATAGGCGACCGTGCCGATCATCACTGTCGTCGCGACGCCGGAGCCGGAGGGGCCGCCGAGCAGGAATGACGACAGCACCACCGTGCGTCCTGCGCTGTTCGGCTTGCCGCCCATCAGCGCCAGCGAAAAATCGATGAAGAATTTTCCGGCGCCGGAATGCTGTAGGAATGCGCCATAGATCGTGAACAGGATGATCAGCGTGGCTGAGACGTCGACCGCGACGCCGAAAATGCCTTCCAGCGTGATGAAGAGATGGCCGACCAGACGCGAGACGTCATAGCCGCGGTGGGTCCACGGCGCCGGCAGATGCGGCCCCAGCATCGCGTAGGCGATGAAGAACAGCGACACCACGGGCATGATCGGCCCGGTGGTGCGGCGCGTTGCTTCCAGAAGCAGCACGATGAAGACGATGCCGACGATGACGTCGAGCCGCAGCGGCGTGGTGGCGCGGTCAGTGAAATCCTCGCCGCCCCACAGCGCGTAGACGATGGTGGCGACCGCGACAATGCCGGGCACCACGTCCCACCAGCGCACCCGGTTGCGGAATCGCGTCGCCAGCGGAAACAGCAGGAAACTGAGGATCAGCGTAAAGGCGACGTGGGTGTAGCGCAGCTCCTGGGTCGGTACGATCGCGTAGGCTGCATAGAGATGAAACAGGCTCATCGCGACCGCGATCGCGGTCGAGATCTTCCCCGCCCAGCCCATCAGCCGGTTGGTGGCGCCTTCCTCGGCCTCGATGAAGGCCTCCGCCTTTTGCAGCGCCTCGTCGGAGACGGCAACGACCTCGTCATTGGCGGGCGCCTTGTCCTTGCCCGGTGATCTCTGGTCTGCCGTCATGCTTCCTCCTGCCCGCCAGCCTCGGCCGGCTCTTGTTGGGCGCATTGACCCTACTTTGGGCAAGCGTGGCAAGAGGCTGCGGGCCACCGACTTTCGGATGAGGCGGAACCAGGGTGCATTGCAAATAAGCCTGCCAGCCCTTCCCCCGGCGGCGTTGACCATGAAGGGTCATCCGGCCAATTTCCGGCGCGCTTTAATGGGGAAACTAATGCCAGTTCATTCGCGACTGACCGCATTCGCGGTCGCTTCGGCTATGGTCCTTTCGGCTCCATCCGCCATGGCCCAGCAATTCATTAACGTCCTTACCGGCGGCACGTCCGGCGTCTATTACCCGCTCGGCGTCGCCATCAGCAAAATCTACGGCGAAAAAATTCCGAACGTCAAAACCCAGGTGCAGGCCACCAAGGCTTCGGTCGAGAACCTGATCCTGCTCCAGCAGGGCCGCGGCGAGATCGCATTCACGCTCGGCGACTCCTTGAAAGCCGCCTGGGAAGGCGACGAGGAAGCCGGCTTCAAGAACAAGCTCGACAAGCTGCGCACCATCGGTGCGATCTATCCGAACTACATCCAGATCGTCGCCACCGCTGACAGCGGTGTGAAGACGCTGGCCGATCTGAAGGGCAAGAGCCTGTCGGTCGGCGCGCCGAAATCCGGCACCGAGCTGAACTCGCGCGCCATCCTTGCCGCCGCCGGCATGAGCTACAAGGACATGAAGAAGGTCGAGTACCTGCCGTTCGCGGAATCGGTCGACCTGATGAAGAACCGCCAGCTCAACGCGACCTTGCAATCGGCGGGCCTCGGCGTTGCCTCGCTGAAGGATCTTTCCACCTCGACCGAGATCAATGTGGTTTCGGTGCCGAAGGAGATCGTCGACAAGATCGGCCCGCCCTTCGTCGCCGTGACGATCCCGGCCAACACCTATACGGGCCAGGACAAGGATGTCCCGACCGCGGCCGTCGTGAACTATCTGGTCACAAGCTCCGCGGTGTCGGACGATCTCGCCTACCAGATGACAAAGCTGATCTTCGAGTCGCTGCCGGAGCTTGCCAACGCCCATGCCGCCGGCAAGGAGATCAAGCTGGAGACGGCTGCCGGCGGCAGCCCCGTCCCGCTGCATCCCGGCGCGATCCGCTATTACAAGGAAAAGGGACTACTGAAGTAGGGAGCACCGCGCTGCCTCTGCCGTCATTGCGAGGAGCGAAGCGACGAAGCAATCCAGCTTTTTTTGGGTGTGGCCCGATGGATTGCTTCGCTTCGCTCGCAATGACGGG
Source organism: Bradyrhizobium lablabi (assembly GCF_018129385.1). Classification (GTDB taxonomy): domain Bacteria; phylum Pseudomonadota; class Alphaproteobacteria; order Rhizobiales; family Xanthobacteraceae; genus Bradyrhizobium; species Bradyrhizobium lablabi_C. Next base: position 429,130 of record NZ_JAFCLN010000003.1, on the reverse strand, counting down.
GACAGCGGTTTTCGAGGCGCCGCGTTCCATCCAGGAGCGAGCGACTCAGCTATAAGCCTCGCAGGGCAGGGGACGACTTAAGATGCAACTCGCCGAGGGCACACCGGAGCCCATCAAGGTCGAATTCGACAACTTTGAGCACGGCTTTCCGCCGGGCTTCGGGCCGGGTGGGTGGGCCTACCTCGCCTATGCCATCGGCCTCGCCTTTGCGGTGTTCCAGCTCTACGTCGCCGCGTTCAATTACCTGCCGAGCCAGGTGGTGCGCGGTGTCCATGTCGGCTTCCTGCTGCTGCTCACCTTCGGCCTGATCGGCAACTTCACCGCCAAAAGCGATTTCGGCCGCGCGCTCGGCTGGATCATCGGAGCGCTCGGCTTTGCCTGCGGCCTCTACCAATGGATCTTCTATGCCGACCTGATCGCGCGCGACGGCGATCCGACCCGTGTCGATCTAGCCGTCGGCACACTGCTGGCGGTGCTGATCTTCGAGGGCACGCGGCGGCTGATGGGGCTCGCGCTGCCGCTGATGTGCGGCGTCTGTTTGCTCTATTGGTTCTTCGGCCAGTATCTGCCGTCGCCGCTCAACCATCGCGGCTATGATTTCGATCAGATCATCAGCCATCTCTCCTTCGGCACCGAAGGCTTTTACGGCGTGCCGATCTATGTCTCGGCGACCTACATCTTCCTCTTCATCCTGTTCGGCTCGTTCCTCGAACGCGCCGGCATGATCCAGCTTTTCACCGACGTCTCGCTCGGCCTGTTCGGCCGCACCCGCAGCGGCCCCGCCAAGGTCGCGGTGTTCGCCTCGGGCCTGATGGGCACCATCTCCGGCTCCGGCGTCGCCAATGTCGTCACCGTCGGCCAGTTCACGATTCCCTTGATGATCAAGTTCGGCTACCGCCGCGCCTTTGCCGCCGGCGTCGAGGCCACCGCCTCGATGGGCGGACAGATCATGCCGCCGGTGATGGGCGCGGTCGCCTTCATCATGGCCGAGACGCTCGGCGTGCAATATTCCGAGATCGTCAAGGCCGCGGTGATCCCTGCGGTCCTCTATTTCGCCTCCGCGTTCTGGATGGTGCATCTAGAGGCCGGCAAGCACGGCCTCGAGGGCATGAAGAAGTCGGAAATTCCGAGCGCCTGGAAGGCGCTGGTCGAGCGCTGGTATCTCGTGCTGCCGCTGGCGGCGCTGGTCTACATGCTGTTCGAGGGCTTTACGCCGCTCTATGCCGGCAGCATGGGGCTCGCGCTCACCGTCGCGCTGATCCTCGGCGCCAGCATCACGCTTGGCGTCTCCAGCGCCGTCGTCCGCTACATCTTCTGGATCGGGCTGGCGCTCGTCGTCGGCGCCGTCTCGCGCCACGGACTCGAGATCGTGCCGGTGGCTTCCGTCGTCGGCGGCCTGATCCTGATCGCGGCGATTTCGCGCGGCGGCCGCGCCACGCTCGCCGCCTGCCGCGACTCGCTGGCCGACAGTGCAAAATCGGCGCTGACTGTCGGCATGGCCTGCGCCATCGTCGGCACCATCATCGGCATGATGACGCAGACCGGCGTCGGCACCATCTTTGGCAGCTGGATCATCGGCCTCGGCGCCAAGAGCCTGTTCCTGGCGCTGGTCATGACCATGCTGCTGTCGATCCTGCTCGGCACCGGCATTCCCACGATTCCGACCTACATCATCACCGCCGCGCTGGCCGCGCCGGCGCTGGCAAAGCTCGGTGTGCCCTTGATCGCGAGCCACATGTTCGCGTTCTACTACGGCATTATGGCCGACCTATCGCCGCCGGTGGCGCTGGCCGCGCTGGCGGCTGCACCGATCGCGAAGGAAAACCCTGATAAAATCGGCTGGGAGGCGATGCGCATCGCACTCGCCGGTTACGTCATTCCCTTCATCTTCGTCTATTCGCCGGCACTGATGTTGCAATCCGGCGATCCCATGGAAGCCCAGCTCGGTTTCTATGGCGCGGTCGCGCTCGCGACCTTCAAGGCGCTGGTGGCCATCGCCCTGTTCGGCATCGTCGCCATCGGTTTCCTGTTCACGCGCCTGACGCTGGTGGAACTGGTGGTCGCCCTCATTGCCTCGCTGTGCCTGCTCGGTGACTTCCGCTTCAGCGACACCGTCGGCTTCACGCTCGCGGCTGCGGTCGTGCTGTGGCAATGGCGGCAGCGCGTACAGAACAAGGTGGCGGCGGCTTGAGCCTGTGCCTTGCCTCGGCCGGCGCCGTCAAGGCGCTGTCGCTAGCGGCGTTCACGCTGGTGTGGACCCATTCCATCGAAAAGGTCGACTGGCAGGAGGACTGGCACGTCACGCCGGCCGGCCTCGAACTAGCGCAGGCACGCGTCAAAGGTACTGGCGCGGGTATGGAGCCGCCGCCGGAAGCGCGGCTGATCGACGGCTGGTTCGTCTGGAAGCCAAAGCGGCCGCCCATGCCGGAAGTGGTGCTCGGCAATTCCGGCGCCGCCGGCGAATGGCGCCTGTGCGCGGATGGTCAATGCCGGACACTCTCGGCTATTCTCGGCCATCCGGTCGGGGCCAATGTCACGGCCATGCGCGTTTGCGATCAATAAAGAAACGGCAAGGGAGAACTAAATGGACCGGCTCAAGGGCAAGGTGGCGATGGTGGTGGGCGCGGGCTCGGTCGGGCCGGGCTGGGGCAACGGCAAGGCCACCGCCGTGACCTTCGCGCGCGAGGGCGCGCAGGTATTTTGTGTCGACCGCAATGCAGCGGCCGCGGAAGAGACGGTCAACATCATCAGATCCGAGGGCAACAAGGCTACCGCCTTCACCGCCGATGTCTCGCGCGCCGGCGATGTCGAGGCGATGGTCGCCGCCTGCCTGAAGGCCTATGGACGCATCGACGTGCTCGACAACAATGTCGGCATCGCCGAGATGGGCAATGTGGTTGAAGTAGCCGAAAGCGAATGGGACCGGGTGTTCGCGGTCAACCTGAAGAGCGCGTTCCTCGCCATGAAGCATGTCATTCCCGTGATGCAGGAGCAGGGCGGCGGCTCGATCATCAACATCTCCTCCATCGCCTCGATCCGCCATCTCGGCATTTCCTATGTCAGCTACGGCACCTCGAAGGCCGCGATGAACCAGATGACCAAGACCACGGCGGTGCAATTCGCGCGCGACCATGTGCGGGTGAATACGATCCTGCCCGGGCTGATGAAGACGCCGATGGTCGAGCATTCGGCGGGATTGGCGGCCAGCTATTCCGGCGGCAATGTCGAAGCGATGTGGCGCGCCCGCGATGCGCAGGTGCCGATGGGCCACATGGGCGATGCCTGGGACGTCGCGAATGCCGCGCTGTTCCTGGCTTCCGATGAATCGAAATACGTGACGGGTATCGAGCTCGTTGTCGACGGCGGGATCACGGTGAAGGCCGGGTCCTAACCGTGCGCGCTCAGCTCGGCGCGGTCGAGCTCTTCCTCCAGCAGGTGGAATGCGTCATCGCCGATCTCCTCGGCGAAGCGTAGTTGCAGGACCGCGCGGCGCGCCGCGGCAATCGCACGGCGGCGCAAGGGATCGGCGGGCAGCCCGGCCAGCGCGATCCCGCCGGCCGGATCACTCTCGATGCGCAACAGCATCGTCCGGTACTCCAGTCGCAAAATTTCGGCGACATCAGAGGAATCGCCGTCGATTTCCTCCAGCGCCGCGCGATAGCCGACGGCGCGGGCGTGCGACGCTTCGGCTGCGACGGGGTCTTCATCCTTCAAACCCAGCGCCAGGATCAACGGCCGCAGCGTCAGCCCCTGGACAACGAGCGTTCCCAGCACCACCGCAAAGGCGGTGAACAGGATGATGTCCCGCGCGGGAAAGGCTTCGGGCAACGCAAAGGCCGCCGCCAGCGTGACGATGCCGCGCATTCCGCACCAGGATACGACGATGCCGCTCTGGAGGGTCGGGACAGGGAAAGTGGTGGGAGGACGAACCAGGCCCGATCTGATCAGCGCGCGGAACGTGACGCCATACAGCATGACCCAGGCGATGCGGGCGAGGATCACCGCAACGACGATCAGCGCGGCAAAGCCGCAATATTCCAGCCGCACGAACTCGTCGAGCCGCTCCCAGATCGGCCGCAATTGCATCCCGATCAGCATGAAGGCGAGCACGTTGAGCACGAACACGGCGGTGTCCCACACCGCATAGGCCGGAACGCGAAGGCGGGCGGGTGTTCTCGCGGGCGCGGTGCGCGCAATGGTGATGGCGAACACGACGACGGTGAGGATGCCGGAGAGGCCGAGCCGCTCGGCCAGTATCCACACCGTGAACGCGCCGGCGAATTGCGTGATGATGGCGCTTGGTGCCTCGGTGATGCGGACCATGACCCGCGTCCATATCCGCGCCAGCAAATATCCGGCGATCAGGCTTCCGACAAGCGCAAGCAGCACGGGGGGTGCAAACGCGGTCCATGTGAAGTGATTGACGGCTGCAGCTCCAACGGCGACGCGATAGATCAGCAGCGCGCTGGCGTCGTTGAGCAGGCTCTCGCCCTCGAGGACCTTCAGGATGCGGTGCGGCAGGTTGACCTGTCGCAGGATGGCGGTCGCCGCCGCGGCGTCCGGCGGCGCCACGATCGCGCCGAGTGCGATTGCCGCCGACCACGGCATGTCGGGCCGCAGCGTATGCGCCAGCACGGCGACCGCGGCGGTGGTGACGCCGACCGCGGCAAACACCAGCGCCGAAACCGGCACCCAATTATTACGAAGGTCGCGCAGCGAGGTGTCGTAGGCGGCATCCATCAGCACCGGTGCGACGAACAGCGCCAGCGCCAGATCGGGTTCGAGCGCCCATGAAGGCCCGTGCGGGATGAAGGGAATCAGCGCACCGCAGATGGCGAGCAAGGTAGGGTAGGGCACGTTGATGCGCCGCGCCAATGCGGACAATGCCACCGCACCGAGCAACAACCCGATGATCCATTCGAATGTATGCAAACCCAAATTCCCTGCCGGCGGAGAATGCCGCCGGCAGGGTGTTTAGCACAGCGTCATATGTGCTGCACGATAGGCGAGTGACGGCTCATTGCGCCATCGCCAGCAGGCCGCCGGCAAATGCGTGCCACGCCTGCGTCTCGCTGATCGGCAGGTTGAGCAGTTTTACCGCGATCAGCGCGATGCCGCCGATCACATAGACCGGGTGCGGGCGGCCGCGGGTGCGCCAGTCATGCACCATCGCGACCACCAGCAGGAGATACGCGACGAACGCGGGCGGGATCGTCACCACGACCGGTGGCGGGCCGGCCGGTCCGGGAGGCGCGAGGAAGGTCAGGAACCAGCGCGCGACTGCCGCGTCCAGCACCGAGATGCCGGCCAGCAGCATCAGCCGCTTGTGCGCTTCGGGATCGCGCACCGCCGCGACGCCGAGCGCGAAGATGACGGCAAAAGCCGCAATGCCGGTCAGCGGCACAATCGAGAAGGCGATGCCGGCATCGGCCTGGCCGATCGCGGCGGCACGCTTCATCGAAGCGATGGCGGCGAGAACGCCAAAGATCGTCATCGTCGTTGCCAGCGAAACGCCGATCAGGCCGACCGAGCGGTGACGCATGACTTGTCCGGACGATGCAAGCCACGCCTGGAACACGAAAAAGATCGACCAGGCAAAGAACACCATGCCGTGCAGGTGAATGATCGCCGGCGCCGAAAATTTTCCGGATGCCAGCGGCACGAAATAGGTTGGGGCAAAGCCGATGAAAGCGACGGCCGCGCAGGCCAGCGCCATGTTGAAGTAAAAGTACCGCGCAGGCGACGCCACTGCTCCGCTTACGCGGCGGTCTTCGATCAGGATTGTCATGGGGATCTGGTCTCTCGAACGTGGAACACGTTTGCCGATGGTTAGCGTATTGTGCAGCCTGCTCGAGTGATCTGGATCACTAACCGGAGTATCCGCCCGCATCGAGGAAGCGCTGCTCCTCTTCGGTCATCATGCGTCCGAGAATCAAATTGCGGTGAGGAAAGCGTCCGAACCGCTTGACGATGTCGCGATGGCCCTCGGCATGGGCGAGGCTTTTCTCATCGAGTGCACGGCAGAGCGCGACCGAACGCTCCTGGTCCGCGAGCGCTTCGGAGTGCGCGAACGGCAGATAGAAGAAGAGGCGCAGATCGGCATCAAAATGCCGGTCGCGGCCGGCGGCAATGGCGGCGTCGGCGGCTGCAAGCGCCTTCGCATCGCTGGCATACATCCGCGGCGTGCCGCGAAACGCGTTGCGCGGAAACTGGTCGAGCAGAAGGATCAGCGCCAGCGCGCCGCCGGGTGTCCGCTGCCAGTGATCGAGGTCTCCGCGACAGGCTGCCTCATGAGCCTCCATAAACGTCTCGCGGAAGCGGCGATCGAACGCGTCATCCTTGGCGAACCAGAGCGAAGGGCCGGCTTCGCTCCAGAAGGCGATGATACCAGAAGGGCGGATGGGAACGCTCGCGGGAACACTGCTCGCGGCAATACTGCCGGAATGAAACTGCTGCTCCAGATATCCCTCGCGGGTCGCGGCGCCGCCGCTGATCGTCCAGCACTGCATCCTGGTCTCCTTTGATCGGTACGCCTGTCGGTGCGTTGCCCGGAAGACTGGCAGTTGGATTTGGATGAATCCAATGATATGATTTATCTGATATGATGAATGAAATTAACCTGGCGCGCGCCGACCTCAATCTGCTGGCCTTGTTCGAGGTGATCCTCGGCGAGCGCCATCTCGGCCGCGCGGCGGCGCGGCTGAACCTGACGCCGTCCGCCGTCAGCCACGGGCTGTCGCGGCTGCGGCGCCTGCTCAACGATCCGTTGTTCCTGCGCGTGCCGAAGGGGGTGATGCCGACCGCGCGCGCCCTGGCGCTGGCCGAGCCGATCGCCGACGTGCTGGCGCGCACGCGCAATGTGCTGGCGACCGCCGAGCCGTTCGATCCCATGACGTCGAAGCGCCGCTTCATCATCGGCGCGCCGGACGGAATTTCTCCGGTCTTCCTCGCGCCGCTGCTGGCAAGGCTGGATCGCCGCGCCCCCGGCATCGACATCGGGATCCGGCAGTTGCTGCCGCCAAGCGGAGGCCAGTCGGTCGAGCAGGCATGGACGCCGGCGCTGTCGGAGCTCGAGCGGGGCGCAATGGACGTCGCGGTGGCGCCGATCGATGGCGCGCCGCCGCGCTTCGTCACCCGTGTGCTTTACGAGGAAGACTTCGTGGTGGTCGCGCGCAGGCGCCATCCGTTCGCCGTCAAGCCGACATTGCAGCGATTCTGCGAGGCGAGGCACATCGTGGTCTCCATGACCGCCGATCCGCGCGGCTTTCTCGACAAGGAACTGGCGAAGCACAATGCAACGCGCGATGTCGCGCTCACGGTTCCGGATTTCGGCTCTGCATTGGCGACCGCAGCCGACACTGACTTGATCGTCGCCATGCCGCGACGCTTCGTCGCGATGCATGCGGCGCGCTTTGCCGTGGTTGCCCGCGAAGTGCCGCTGCGGGTACGAAAATTCTCGATCCGCGCGGTGGTGCCGAAGGCGGCGCTGATGGATGCCGGTCTTGCCTGGTTGTTCGACGAGCTGCGCGCCGCAGTCTCCTCGTAATCCCCGTGTTATGCTTCTGCCGGAAACTCTTCTGTCGGTATGCAGCTCTGGTTGCTACGGTCGGTTCATGTCGATGGCGTGCAGAATAACGGCAAGGGTCCTGGTCGCGTCGGCGCTATCGGCCGCCGCGCAAGCGACGTTCGCGACCAGCGCGGAGCCCGAGAAGGATTTGAAGGTCGATACTGCGCCATGCCTTGCGGCGGCCGCGGCCAGTGACGACGACAAGATCATCGCCGTCTGCGGTCCGCTGATCGCCAATGCGAAGACCGAGAAGATCGATCGTCTCAAGGCGCTGCTCGCGCGCGCGGCCGCCTATCAGCGCAAGGACAGCGTCGACAGCGCCATCGCCGATTACGATGCTGCGTTGATGCTCGACGCCGCGCAGGCCGACGTGCTCAATACCCGCGGTGAGCTCTGGCGCAGGAAGGGCGACCAGCGCAAGGCGTTGTCGGATTTCAGTGCCGCGCTGAAACTCAATCCGGATCACGCCGCCGCCAGGGCCAACCACAAGGCGCTGGCACAGGAGCTGGAACGGGCCGGGGCGCTGATCGCGGTCAAGGGCAAGCCGAGCTTCAATTGTGCCACCGCCCGGCGCGCGGTCGAGAAGGCGATCTGTGCCAACCCGGAGCTGGCTGATCTCGATCGCGAGATTTACGGCTCCTTCGTCCGGGTGGTTCGCGAAGCCCGCGACCCGCGCGAAGCCCGCGCCGTGCAGCGCGAACAGGACGAGTTCATCGCCCGCCGCAACGCGCAATTCGGCAAACCCGGCTATGACCTGCAAAAGGCCATGCGGGAACGGCTCCAGAAGATCAACGGCGTGGACGGGTATTAGGGCCTGATCCGATAGAAAGAACAGCCCGGCTCTCGAACCTTGGAGGGGGCTCCTGCGACAAACCGTCCGAACGCGGCATTGCCGCTCCGTCCGCCCATCAATTTCAAGAGCCGATCATGCGATCCTTTGTTTCAGCGGTTGCCGCAACTGCGGTGTTTGCCGGCACCATGCTTTGTTTCCTCCCGGCCAGCGCCCAACCCACCCTCGATCTGCCGGTTTGCGCGCCGCTGACGGTTGCCGCACCGGCAGCGCTGCTCGAAAGCTGCAACATGGTGATCGACAACCCGGCAACGTCGGAGACTGATCGTCTGGATGCGATGATCACCCGTGCCGCGGCGCTGCATGGCAATGGCCAAACCGCCAAGGCGCTGGCCGAGATCGATGCGGTCGTGGCCCGGGATCCCAACCGTGCCCGCGCCTTCCGCGCCCGCGGCGAAATCTTTCGCACCAGCGGCAAGATCGAAGCCGCGCTCGAAGCGCTGAACCAGGCCATTCGGCTGGATCCCGACAATGCCAACGGCTACGCCAACCGCGCCAATGCCTTCAACAATGCCGGCAAGTACGATCGAGCGATCGAAGACTACAACGAAGCGCTCCGGCTCAAGCCCGATTTCGCGCAGGTCTTTTCCGATCGTGGTGCGGCCTGGTATTTCAAGGGCGAGTACCAGAAGGCTATCGCCGATTTCGATGAGGCGATCCGCCTCGATCCGGACCGGGCGCGGACCTACACCAACCGCGGCGCGGCGTACCGCAAGCTCGGGCGCACCCAGAAGGCGCTCGACGACGACACGGCGGCGATCCGGATCGACCCGAGCCAGCCGGAATTCTTCGACAATCGCGGACTGCATCTGGCGGCCAACGGCGACTACAAGAGCGCGATCGCCGACTATGACGAGGCGATCAAGCTTCATCCCGAACCGAAATTCCTCACCAATCGCGGCGATTCCTGGCAGGCGCTGAAGGACTACGACCGCGCCATTGCCGACTACGACGCGGCGTTGAAGCTGGATTCGAAATTCCAGCGCGCATACAACAACCGCGGTACCGCCTGGCGCAGGAAGGGCGACCGCATCCGCGCCTTGCAGGATTATGCCGAGGCTGTCAGGCTCGATCCCTCGGACAAGAACGCCGCCTCCAACCATCGGGAGCTGGCGCTCGAGAACGAACGGCTTGGCGCGCTGGCCTATCAGAACCTGGCGAGCTTCAATTGTGCCACTGCGAAGCGGTCGGTGGAGAAGGCGATCTGTGCCGATCCCGGCCTCGCCCAGCTCGACCGCAACATCAACGACGTGTTCCTGAAGGCAGTCGCAAGTGCGCAAGCCGACAGCCAGCGCACGGCGCTGGCGCTGACCAAGGAGCAGCGCGAGTTCATCAGCCAGCGCAACGCCTCGTTCGGCCGCAGCGGCTACGATCTGCGGCAGGCGATGGAGCAGCGGCTCGCTGCGCTCAATACCATCGCCCAAAGGTAGATTTGGCCAAATGATCGAGCCTGTTCCGGCTTGATCTCTCTCCGCTTCCCGTGACAATGGCGTAAAGACGCGCCACTGGCGCGGGAGGAACGCCATGAACATTCACGAGAAAAGCCGCTATCGCGACGTCCATGCCCGCTCGCTCGCCGATCCCGAGGGCTTTTGGGCCGAGGCCGCGCGCGAGATCGACTGGATCGAGCCGGCGAAGAAGGTTTTTGATCCTGCCCTTGGCCTCTATGGCCGCTGGTTTTCGGGTGCCAAGGTCAACACCTGCTACAACGCGCTCGATCGCCATGTTGCCGGCGGCCGCGCCGACCAGCTCGCGCTGATCCACGACTCGCCGCTCCAGGGCAGGGTCACAAAGTTTACCTATGCCGAACTGCTGCATGAGGTGAAGTCGCTCGCCGCCATCATGCAGGATTTCGGCGTCGCCAAAGGCGACCGCGTCATCCTCTATATGCCGATGGTGCCGGAAGCGGTGGTCGCGATGCTCGCCTGCGCACGCATCGGCGCGGTGCACTCTGTGGTGTTCGGTGGCTTCGCCGCCAAGGAGCTCGCCACCCGCATCGAGGATGCCAAACCAAAGCTGATCTTCTCGGCAAGCTGCGGGCTCGAGCCCGGCCGCATCGTGCAGTACAAGCCGCTGCTCGATGAAGCGATCAAGCTTTCCACCGCGAAACCCGATGCCTGCATCATCCTGCAACGGCCGCAGCAGACCTGCGAACTCGTCTCCGGCCGCGATCATGACTGGGCGGCGCTTCGGGCGAACGCAATCGCGGCAAAAAAATCCGCCGATTGCGTCGCGGTCGAGGCCACCGATCCGCTCTACATCCTCTACACCTCGGGCACGACAGGCATTCCCAAGGGCGTGGTGCGCGACAATGGCGGCCATCTGGTTGCGGTCAAATGGTCGATGTTCAACCTCTATGGCGTCAAGCCCGGCGAGATCTGGTGGTGCGGCTCCGACATCGGCTGGGTGGTCGGGCACAGCTACATCGTCTACGGGCCGCTGATCCATGGCGCGACCTCGATCATGTATGAGGGCAAGCCGGTCGGCACGCCCGATGCCGGCGCGTTCTGGCGCGTGATCAGCGAGCACAAGGCGGTGGCCTTCTTCACCGCGCCGACCGCGTTCCGCGCCATCAAGAAGGAAGACCCGGACGGGAAGTTCATCCGGCAATATGATCTGTCCGCATTCCGCACGCTGTTCCTGGCCGGCGAGCGCGCCGATCCGCCGACGGTGGAATGGGCGGAGCAGCACTTGAAGGTGCCCGTGATCGATCACTGGTGGCAGACCGAAACCGGCTGGTGCATCGCCGGCAATCCGATCGGTCTTGGCATGCTGCCGGTGAAACACGGCTCGCCCACGGTGCCGATGCCGGGCTATCAGGTCGATGTCGTCGATGAAGCCGCAAAGCCTTTGCCCGCCGGCACCATGGGCTCGATCGTGATCAAGCTGCCGATGCCGCCGGGCTGCCTGCCGACGCTGTGGCAGCAGGATGCGCGCTTCAAGGAGGCCTACCTCACCGAATTCCCCGGCTACTACAAGACCTCGGATGCCGGCTATCGGGATGCGGACGGCTACGTCTGGGTGATGGGCCGCACCGACGACATCATCAATGTCGCCGGCCACCGCCTCTCCACCGGCGGCATGGAAGAAATTTTGGCCTCGCATCCGGATGTCGCCGAATGCGCGGTGCTCGGCATCAACGATGCGATCAAGGGCGAGGTGCCCTGCGGCTTCCTGGTGTTGAAGGCCGGCGTGAACAAGGACCCGGCCGAGGTGGAGAAGGAAGTCGTCGCGCTGGTGCGCGAAAAGCTCGGCCCGGTCGCCGCCTTCAAGCTCGCGATCACGGTCGGCCGACTGCCGAAGACGCGTTCCGGCAAGATTTTGCGCGGAACCATCAAGAAGATCGCCGACGGCGATCCCTGGACCATGCCGGCGACGATCGAGGACCCGAAGGTGCTGGACGAGATCGGCGACGCGCTGAAGGGCAGGGTGTAGCGTTATTCCGCCCGCGTCATTCCGGGGCGCGACGAAGTCGCGAGCCCGGAATCCATAACCACTATCGGGAGTATGGATTCCGGGCTCGTGCTGCGCACGCCCCGGAATGACGGCCTATCTCATGGTTCGGGCACCCATCAATCTTCCAAAAATGCCTTGATTTCGATGGATTGCCGGGTCAAGCCCGGCAATGACGAACTCGAAAGGGCGGCTCAAAATGCGCTTCCATCTGGCACTTGTACTCGTAGCTCCCCTGCTCGCCGGCTGCCTCGAACGCGGCCAGCCGGTCATGGTCGACTCGTCGGCCGATGACGACGCCTATTGCCGCTCCAATGCGGCGGTGGGCTCGAACGACTACGTCAACTGCCGCAAGAACCGCGACGTCCAGCGCGGCAATGCCAACGCCCGCGCCGATCGCGCCCAGCGAAACCTCGCCGAGCAGATGCTGAACAACCCGACGAGGCCTTGAGGATTTTTGAGGAGGCATTGATGAACGAAGACGTTTTCAACACCAGCCTGCGCGGCTTCCTGAAGAAAGTCGGCATCACCTCTCAGCGCGAAATCGAAAAGGCTATCCGCACCGCGATCGAAGCCGGCAAGCTCAAGGGCAACGAAACACTGCCGGCCAAGATGGTGCTGACCATCGGCGGCGTGAGTCTCACGCACGAGATCGCGGGCGAGATCGAATTGGGTTAAGCCTCGCTGTCGTCACCCGCGCAGGCGGGTGACCCAGTATTCCAGAGACGTCAGCGATCGAACCGAGGGGCCGCGGCGTACTGGATGCCCGCCTTCGCGGGCATGACGGCAAGTGCACGGCTAATGTCTCCAACAAAAAAGCGCAGCAGGTTTCCCTACCGCGCTTTTCAAAATTCAAATCGCATCCGAAGGAGTCCTTACTCCTCCTCGCTCCGCTTCCCGCCGATATTCTTCAACTTCGCAAACACGGCATCGACATTGAGATCGTCGCTGCTCTTCTCCGCGTGCTCGACCTCTTCCTCCTTGCGCGTGGTCTCGGAGGCCGGCAGCAGGGTGGCGCCGCCGTAATTGGCCGGCACCGGCTTTTCCTTGGCGGCGCGCTGCACCTCGAAATCGAGTTCGATCTGGGAGCACAGGCCGAGCGTCACCGGGTCCATCGGGGTCAGGGTCGAGGCGTTCCAGTGGGTGCGGTCGCGCACGCTGGCGATCGTGGTCTTGGTGGTGCCGACCAGGCGCATGATCTGCGCGTCCTTCAGTTCGGGATGGTTGCGCACCAGCCAGAGGATCGCGCTCGGCCGCTCATGGCGGCGCGACACCGGGGTGTAGCGCGGGCCCTTCTTCTTGGCGGCCGGCGGCAGCACCACCTTGCTCTGCTCAAGCTTGAGGCGGTACTCCGGGTCGTTTTCGCCCTTTTCGATCTCCTGGCGGGTCAATTGCCCGTTGGAGATCGGGTCCATGCCCTTGATGCCCTGGGCGGCGTCGCCGTCGGCAATGGCGCGGATCTCCAGCGGGTGCATTTTGGTGAAATCCGCCACCTGGTCGAAGGTGAGGGCGGTATTATCCAACAGCCACACGGCAGTTGCCTTTGGCATCAGCGGGGCGTTGCTCATGGCAAATCTCCTTTGCGCTTCGCCCATCTCTGGGAGGCGAAGCCGGTAGTCATCAGCGATGACGGAATTTGAACCGTATATAGACCCTGGGGCACCAATCGCGCAATGGCCCAGCAAAAGTGCCTTGACACCGCGCCCAACGAGTCCCAAGTCCTTACCCGAACTGGCCGTTCCCCGCCCGCCGGCGAGGGGTGATTCGGTCCCAAAATGGCCCCATGTCAGCGACCATGAACGCCAAACCAGACCTCAGAATCGTGCTTTGTTCCCCTCGCGGCTTCTGCGCCGGGGTGGTGCGGGCCATCGACACCGTGGAACGGGCGCTCGCCATCTATGGCGCCCCGGTCTACGTCCGCCACGAGATCGTCCACAATCGCTATGTGGTCGACAGCCTGAAGACCAAGGGCGCGATCTTTGTCGAGGAGCTGGAAGAGATCCCCGACAATACCAACGCCCCCGTGGTGTTCTCCGCCCATGGCGTGCCGAAATCGGTTCCGGCCGAGGCCAAGGCGCGCAACTTCTTCTCGCTGGATGCGACCTGCCCGCTGGTCACGAAAGTGCACCGCGAGGCGGCGATCCATTTCAAGCGCGGCCGCGAAATCCTGCTGATCGGGCATTCCCATCATCCGGAAGTGGTCGGCACGCTCGGCCAGTTGCCGCAGGGCGCGGTGACGCTGATCGAGACCGCCGATGACGCCAAGACCTTCACGCCGAAAAACCCTGACAACCTCGCCTTCGTCACCCAGACGACGCTGTCGATCGACGACACCGCCGAGATCGTCGCGATGCTGAAGGAGCGTTTTCCGAACATCTCCGGTCCGCACAAGGAAGACATCTGCTACGCCACCACCAACCGCCAGCTCGCGGTGAAGAAGGTGGCCCCCGTGGTGGATGCGCTGATCGTGGTCGGCGCGCCGAATTCTTCGAACTCGCAGCGGCTGCGCGAAGTAGCCGAACGCGAGGGCTGCAAGATTTCGGTGCTGGCGCAGCGCGCCAGCGACATCGACTGGAAGCGCTTTGAAGGCATCAAGAGCCTCGGCATCACGGCAGGCGCCTCCGCGCCGGAAGTGATCGTCGAGGAGATCATGGGCGCCTTTGCCGAGCGCTACGAGCTGCATGTGGAGACGGTCTCGGCCGCGGAAGAGAACGAGTTCTTCCCGCTGCCGCGCTCGGTGCGCCCCGACGCAGCATAGGCGTAGCCATGGCGGTCTACACCGACGTCGCCGCCGAAGAGCTTGCGGAATTTTTGAAAGGTTACGACATCGGCGAATTGCTCTCCTACAAGGGCATCGCCGAGGGCGTCGAGAATTCCAATTTTCTGATGCACACCTCGACGGGCGCCTACATCCTCACGCTCTACGAGAAGCGCGTGGCGGCCGACGACCTGCCGTACTTCCTGTCGCTGATGGCGCATCTGGCCGAGCGAGGCGTGAGCTGTCCGCAGCCGGCAAGGAACCGCAGCGGCGCGGTCTACAGCGAACTGGCCGGCCGCCCCGCGGCGATCATCAATTTTCTCGAAGGCATGTGGCCGCGCCGGCCGAATGTCGCGCATTGCAGCGGCGTCGGCGAAGCGCTCGCGAAGATGCATGTCGCGGGCCGCGACTTTCCGATGTTCCGCAAGAATCCATTGTCGGTCGGCGGCTGGCGGCAGCTCGTTGAGCGCGCCGCCGATCGCGCCGACAGCGTGCAGGCGGGCCTTCGCAACTTCATCGCGGCCGAGCTCGACTATCTCGAGACGCGCTGGCCGATCGATTTGCCGGTCGGTGTCATCCATGCCGACCTGTTTCCGGACAACGTGTTCTTTCTCGGCGACAAGCTGTCCGGGCTGATCGACTTTCCGTTCTCCTGCAACGACATCCTCGCCTATGACGTCGCGATCTGCCTCAACGCCTGGTGCTTTGAGTCGGATCACTCCTTCAACGTCACCAAGGCGCGCGCGCTGCTGAGCGCCTATGGCCGCGGGCGCGCGCTTTCCGCCGCCGAGGAAGAGGCGATGCCGCTATTGGCGCGCGGCGCGGCGCTGCGCTTTTTGCTCACGCGTCTCGTCGATTTCCTCAACGTACCCCCGGGCGCGCTGGTGAAGCCAAAGGATCCGCTGGAATACGTCCGCAAGCTGCGCTTCCAGCAGAGCGTGCAAAGCCTGCGCGACTACGGCGTGACGCCGGCGGGATGCGCGGCGTGAGCGGCAAGCCGCATGTTACGATCTTCACCGACGGCGCCTGCTCCGGAAATCCCGGACCGGGCGGCTGGGGCGCGGTCCTGTGCTTTGGCGATGTCGAGAAGGAATTGAAGGGCGGCGAGGCCCACACCACCAACAACCGCATGGAGCTGATGGCGGCGATCTCGGCGCTGGAGGCGCTGAAAAAATCGTGCGTCGTGGATCTGACCACCGACAGCCAGTATGTCCGCCAGGGCATCACGGGCTGGATTCACGGCTGGAAAAAGAACGGCTGGCGCACCGCGGACAAGAAGCCGGTGAAGAACGCCGAGCTCTGGCAACGCCTCGATGCCGCGCTGAAGCCGCACGAGGTGCGCTGGCACTGGATCAAGGGCCACGCCGGCCACGCCGAAAACGAGCGCGCCGATCAATTGGCGCGCGAGGGCGTGGCCATGGCGCGGTTGAAGGGCTGACTTCTTCCCCTCTCCCCTTGTGGGAGAGGGTGGACGCGATGCAAAGCATCGCGGACGGGTGAGGGGTCTGTCTCCGCGACGCAGACCTCTCATGAGGCGTTCTTTCCGCGCGGATAGAACCCCTCATCCGGCGCGCTGCGCGCGCCACCTTCTCCCACAAGGGGAGAAGGAAGAAAGCGACCGCGGTTTACAACTGCCCCAGCAGCGTGTCGCCGCCTGACACTTCGACCTTGCCGGGCGCCGGCTCGAGGTTGAGCTTCTTCACCACGCCGTCTTCCACCAGCATGGAGTAGCGCTTGGAGCGGATGCCGAGGCCGTTGCCGGAGGCGTCCAGCTCCATGCCGATCGCCTTGGTAAAGTCGGCATTGCCGTCGGCGAGGAAGGTGGCTTCATCGCGCTGGTCGGTGTCGCGCTTCCAGGCGTTCATGACGAAGGCGTCGTTGACCGAGACGATCGCGATGGTGTTCACGCCCTTGTCCTTGATGGCATAGGCGTTGAGGAAAATGCTTGGCAGATGCATCTTGTGGCAGGTGCCGGTATAGGCGCCGGGCACCGCGAACAGCGCCACCTTCTTGCCCTTGAAAATGTCGTCGGTGGTTTTGACCTGCGGACCTTCCGCGGTCATGACGCGGAATTTCGCTTCCGGCAGCTTGTCGCCAACTTGGATCGCCATCGTTCGTTTCTCCCTGAAATGCGGATTGTGTCTTAGACCGGGCAGGTGGCGGGCACAATATTGAGCAAGGGAAATTGGGCAAGCCAAAAACGGCAATGGCCGGTGGCTTCACCGTTCTGTCATCAGCCCCGAAAAGCCGCCTTCGTCGAGCCATGCCTGCTCCTCGGCCGTGGTGGCGCGGCCCAGCAGGCGGTTGCGGTGGGGAAAGCGGCCGAAGCGGCGGATGATTTCGGCATGGTGCGCGGCCCATTTGGCGCTCTCGGCAAGACCGGCCGCTTGCGACAGCTCGATACAGCGGAGCTGGTCTTCCAGCCGTTCGGAATGCATTAAAGGCAGATAGAGGAATTCACGAAGCGCCGGATCGATCCGGCCGTCCACGCCGGCCTCGATCGCGCGGCGCGCCGCCTCGCGCGCCCGCGCATCGCTGGCATAGGTCTGCGCATCGCCGCGGAACATGTTGCGGGGAAACTGGTCGAGCACGAGGACGAGCGCAAGCAGCCCGTCATCGCTCTCTTGCCAGGGCAATTCTGAAGGCAATTCGCCTGCCGCGGCCTGCTGCCACAGGTCGAGGAAGCGCCGGCGCACTTCCGCGTCGAACGCGGCATCGGGCGTGTACCAGCGGTCGGGGCCGGCGTCGCGCCAGAACGCCAGAATATCGGCCGGCGCGACGGTTGACGTAACCATTGTCGGGCGTCGGCGCGGCCCTCAGGCCGCCGCCTTCTTCTTCTCGTCACGCAGCTCGCGGCGCAGGATTTTTCCGACATTGGTCTTGGGAAGATCGGTCCTGAACTCGATCTGCTTGGGCACCTTGTAGGCGGTCAGCTGAGTGCCGCAATATTTGATGACGTCGTCGGCGGTGAGGTTCTGGTCCTTCTTGACGATGAAGGCCTTTACCGCCTCGCCGGACTTGGAATCTTCCACGCCGATCACGGCAACTTCCAGCACGCCCGGATGGGTCGCGATCACGTCCTCGATCTCGTTCGGGAAGACGTTGAAGCCGGAGACCAGGATCATGTCCTTCTTGCGGTCCACGATCTTGGTGTAGCCGCGCTCATCCATCACGCCGATGTCGCCGGTGCGGAAGAAGCCGTCCGCTGTCATCACGGCGGCGGTCTCCTCCGGCCGATTCCAGTAACCCGACATCACCTGCGGACCCTTGGCGCAGATTTCGCCACGCTCGCCGAGCGGCACTTCGTTGCCGTCGTCGTCGCGGATCGAAATGTAGGTCGAGGGCACCGGGATGCCGATCGAGCCGGAGAACTGGTCGGTGTCCGCGGGGTTGCAGGTCAGCGTCGGCGAGGTTTCGGAGAGGCCATAGCCTTCCGACAGCGCGCAGCCGGTCACCTTCAGCCATTTCTCGGCGACTGCCTTTTGTGTCGCCATGCCGCCGCCGAACGAGGTCTTCAGCTTGGAGAAGTCGACCTTGTCGAAGCCGGGCGAGTTCAACAGCCCGTTGTACAGCGTGTTGACCGCAGGGAAGCTGTTGACCTGATACTTCATCAATTCCTTGATGAAGCCCGGCATGTCGCGCGGGTTCGGGATCAGCAGATTGACGCCGCCCGCGCGCACCGCCAGCAGGAAGCAGGCGGTCAGTGCGAAGATGTGATAGAGCGGCAGCGCGCAGACGATGAAGAGCTGCTCGACATGCGGCGGCTTCTTCAGCGCCGGCTGGAGCCAGGCGTCGTTCTGCAAGACGTTGGCGAGGATGTTGCGGTGGAGCAGCGTCGCGCCCTTGGAGACGCCGGTGGTGCCGCCGGTATATTGCAGGAAGGCGACGTCGTTCAGGGTGAGCTGCGGCTTGTTCAGCTTCTTACCGCGCCCTGCGGAAACCGCATCGTTGAAGGCGACCGCGCCGGGGATCGACCAGGCCGGCACCATCTTCTTCACGCGCCGCACCACCAGATTGACGATCACGCCCTTGAAGCCGAGCAGGTCGCCCATGCTGCCGACGATCACGTGCTTGACCGAGGTCTTCGCGATCACCTGCTGCACCGTGGTGGCAAAGTTCTCCAGCACGATGATGGCTTCGGCGCCGGAATCCTTGAGCTGATGCTCGAGCTCGCGCGGGGTGTAGAGCGGGTTGACGTTGACCACGGTGAAGCCGGCGCGCAGCACGGCCGCGGTCGAGACCGGATATTGCAGCACGTTCGGCATCATCAGCGCGACGCGCGCGCCCTTTTGCAGACCCTTGCTTTGCAGGTAGGCGCCGAGTGCCGTCGACATCTCGTCGAGGTCGCGGTAGCTGATCGACTTGTCCATGCAGATGAACGCCTTGCGATCGGCGAATTTCTTGAAGCTCTCTTCCAGCAGTTCGACGAGCGAAGAGTATTGCGTCACGTCGATATCGGACGGCACGCCGGCCGGGTATTGCTTGAGCCAGATCCGCTCCATGGTCTTCCCCTCTATATCTTCTATTATCTATTGGTTGCTTCCCGCATCCTGGGCCGGGACCGCCTTGTTTTCGTCAGTATTGGCAATGCAGCCCAAGATGGCAAGCGGCTGCGCGTTATGGACGCATCGGCAATGATCACGAAAATGCAGTTAACCGCCGCAAGGACGGCTCAGATCGGCGGCACGCGCTAGCCGCTAGCTGGCAGGCTTGGCCTCGTTCTTCGGCGCTGCAGCCTTCGGCTTCGCCGGCTTCGGCGCGGGTGCCGCCGTGGCGGCGGCCGCAGGCTTCGCGGCCGCCGGCTTGGCGGCGACGGGCTTGGCAGTGGCAGGCTTGGCGGCAGCTTCCGGTTTGACCGCAGCTTCCGGTTTCGCGGTGGCGTGCCGCACCGGCTTGGCAGCGGCCGGCTTGGCCGCCTGCTTCGCCTCGGGCTTGGCTGCCGGTTTGGCGTCGGGCTTTGCTTCCGCCACGGCAGCGGCCGGCTTATGTGCGCGCGATTTCTTTCCGCGCCGCTCCGTCTGCTTGTCGGCGTCGGTCGCAACGGCCGCGATCAGCGCCGCGCCGGTCTTCTTCGGCCCGGTATAGACCACCATCGGCTCCACCGGGCCGGTGCTCTCCAGCAGCAATTCGGAAGGCTTTGCCATCGGAGCTTGCAGGCCTGCGGTGAAGAAGGTCACGGCGCTCTCGCCGCTGGAAGCGCTGCCGCTGGCAACGGTCATGGAGGCTTCGTCTTCGTCGGTTGCCGGACGCTTGCGCTTGCCGCCGCACATTTCGTCGCGCAGGTTCGGCGGCGAGGCGTCGATCGGCGCGAGGGCCTCCACCGAACCCATCGAAGGCCTCAGCCACGCCAGGCTGTTGTTGGCAAAGCCGCGCTCGAGCAGTTGCGCGGCTTTGACCGCGCGGGCCTGTCCCGAGGTCGAGCCGAGCACGACCGCGATCAGCCGCTTGCCGTTGCGCGTGGCGGATGCCACGAGATTATAGCCGGAGGCGCAGATGAAACCGGTCTTGAAACCGTCGGCGCCGGGATAGCGGCCCATCAGCTTGTTGAAATTGTTGGTCACCCGGCGCCCGAAGCGGATCGCGGGGATGTGCACGAAATATTCGTATTCCGGCAGGTCGCGAATGAAGGCGCGCGCGAGGATCGCAAGGTCGCGTGCGGAGGTGATCTGGCCGTCAGCCGGCAGCCCGTTCGGATTGACGTAGGACGTCTGCGTCATGCCGAGGCGTTGCGCGGTCTGGTTCATCATCCCGGAAAAGCCGTCGATCGAGCCGCCGACGCCTTCGGCCAGCACGGCGGCCATGTCGTTGGCCGACTTCACCATCATCATGGCGAGCGCGTTCTCGACGGTGACGATGGTGCCCGGCTTGAAGCCCATCTTCGACGGCGCCTGCGAGGCGGCCACCGGCGATACCGTGAGTGGCGTCTCCAGCGTGAGCTTGCCGTCCTTGACCGCCTTGAGCGTTACATAGGCCGTCATGATCTTGGTGACGGACGCCGGATACCAGGGCATCGTGGCGTTGTCGGCCTGGAGCACCTTTCCGGTGTCGGCCTCGACCACCAGCAGCGCTTCGGCCTTGGCGAAATGAGTTGTGGCGAGAGCAAGAGCCGCAACAAGCGCGGCTTGTTTCAAATGGGGATGACGAAGCAACGGGCGAATGAATGGCACAGTCCGGTTTCCGGTCCTTTGAGACCCGCCTCATCGGGAGGAGGTCTTGAATGTGACGTACGGGTTTCAAGCGTGTCCGGTGCCGTCGCTTGCGGCGCATGCCAACCTATACCGGGTCGGGTTCTCAGAACAGAGGCTAGCCGTGCTAAATCGTGGACGAAATAGGCACAATTTCGACGATGTCCCGAGCACGATCCCGAAAAGTGGGCACTGACTTTCGGGCGAGATCGTGCTCAAACTTAGGTGATCGTGCTCGGATCGGGCTCTGATTTCTCCTTGGGCGGGCGTGCCTGCTCCTGCACCATGAACTGGGCCCGCGCGAGTTCCGCAAAACGGCCGCCTTTGGCCACCAGTTCATCGAAAGTTCCGCTTTCGATCACGCGCCCCCGGTCGAACAGCAGGATGCGGGTGGCGTGACGGATAGTGGAGAGCCGGTGCGCGATCACAAAGGTGGTGCGTCCCTTCATCACCTCGTCCAATGCGGCATTGACCTTGGCCTCGGTGACCGCATCGAGCGCGCTGGTGGCCTCATCCAGGATCAGGATCGGAGGGTCCTTCAGCAGCGCGCGGGCGATCGACAGGCGCTGGCGCTCGCCACCCGACAGCATGCGGCCGCGTTCGCCGGCATGGGTCTCGAATTTCTTCTCGCTGCGCTCGATGAAGTCCAGCGCCTGCGCCCGCGCCGCGGCGGCGCGCATTTCCTCTTCCGTGGCATCCGGCTTGCCGACGCGCAGATTGTCCGAAATCGAGCGGTTGAACAGCAGCGCTTCCTGGAACACCACGCCGATGTTCCGGCGCAGTGCCGTCAGCTTCAGCCCGCGGATGTCCATGCCGTCGATCTTGATGATGCCGGACTGCGGATCGAAGGCGCGATGCAGCAGCGCGATCGCGGTCGATTTGCCCGCGCCGGTCGATCCGACCAGCGCAATGGTCTGTCCCGGCAGCGCGGTGAACGAGAGGTCCTCGATCGCCGGCCGCTTGCCGTCATAGGAGAACGAGACATCGTGGAATTCGACGAGGCCGGAGAGCCGGCCGACTTCCATCGCGCCGGGCCGATCGCGCACCGCCGGCACGGCGTCGAGCACGTCGAAGAATTGCTTCAGGCGAGGGGCTTCCATGAACACGTTGTTGATGAAGCTCACCACCTGCTCGAGCTTCTGGATCAGCATGGTCGCGAACGTCACGAACATCACGATCTCGCCGACCGTGGTCAGCCCGCGCTGGTTCAGCGCGATACCGACCGTGAAGATCGCCAGCACCGTGATGGTGGTGGAAGCCCGCGTAATGACCGTGACGAGCGCCCACCAGGACAGCACGGGCATCTGCGCCGCCAACAGCTTGCTTGCGACAAAACGCAGCCCTTGCACTTCGGAATCGATGCGCACAAAGCTCTGCACCAGCGCGACATTGCCGAGCGCATCGGAGGCGCGCGCGGAGAGGTCGTTATAGTGCTCCTCGACCTCGCTCTGCATGCCGTAGGTCTTGCGCACCACCAGCGTGGTCAGGACGGTGAAGACAATGCAGAGCGCGAACAAGAGGGTCGCGAGCTGCCAGTTGATGTAGAGCGACAGCGGCAGCAGCACCACGACAGACATGATCGCGGCAAAGTGCTCGCGGAAGAAGCCGAGCCACAGCCGCCACAGCGCGTCCGTGCCGTTGAGCATGATCTTCATCAGCGTGCCGGAATGCGTGCCGGTGTGGAAGGTCAGCGGGAGCTGCATGATGTGCTCGAAATAATCGGTCAGCACCGCCTGCCGCTGCCGGTGCGCCAGCCGGTCGGCATGCAATGCGACCGTGGCGCCGCAGACGATCGTGAACAGGCCGAACGCGACCCAGGCGCCGAGCAGCGGCCAGGGCGAGGACGTCGCCAACAGCCCGGTGACGGGCTTTCCGGACATCACGTCGACGATCTTGCCGAACAGCACGGGCTCGGCGAATTGCGCGGCGGCCAGAGCCAGGTTCGCGATGGCGAGGATCCAGCCCAGCCGCGCCTCCTTGCCGAGCAATTCAAGCACGCGGGCGTAAAGGCGAAGCATGGACATGCGGGAGGCGACTCGCAGCGGCGTTTCGGCAGGCTATTCTAAGCAGGGATTCGGAGAGAGGACCACCCAATTTCGCGCAACACTATAACCTCATCCTGAGGAGCGCGCATCGCGCGCGTCTCGAAGGATGGGCCGCGGGCCTCGTGGTTCTCCCGGCGATGCGAAGCATCGTCCGGCATCGGCGCGCTTGCGCGCCTCCTCACCATGAGGAGAGAGGAGCTTCGTTCAATTGATCAACCGCCCGTTGATCGGCGGCAGAAAACTGTCGTCGAAGACATCCGTGGCCGACGGCCGCTTGCGGAACTTGAAATCCTCGGCGACCTGATCGATCGACCGCTCGAAGCGGGCGCCATCGATGCCGCCGAGGCCGTGGCGCCTGACTTCGCCGGTCAGGATGTTGTCGTCGATCACGGCGCGCAGCCGTTCAAGCTCGAGGTCGCGCGATCCGCCGTCCATCCGGCTGACCACCTGGTCCACCGCCTTGGCCGGCTCCTTGATGGCCAGATGGGTGCCGCCGATCACCGCGCGGACAAACCCTCGTACCGCCTCAGGCTTGGCCGCGGCGAAAGCCGGATTGACGATGACGGCAAAACCATAGGACTCGCAGCCATAGTCGGAGAATTTCAGCACGACGAGATCGTCGGCCGGCACGCCGCGATCCCTGAGATTGATCGCCGACAGATAGGAGAAGCCGGTGACGGCATCGACCTGCCCGGCCGACAGCATCGGCTCGCGCACGGCGGCGCTGAGCTGGCTCTGCTTGACGCTCGAAAGCTTGATGCCGTTCAGCCTGGCGACTGCCGGCCAGAGCCTCGCCGACAGGTCGCCGTCGGCGACACCAAGCAATTTGCCCTGGAGGTCGGGCAGCGCGCTGATGCCGCGGCTCTTGCGGGCGATGATGGCGTAGGGCGCCTTGTTGAACAGCACGAACACCGCCTTGATGGGCGCCGGGTCGGCCTTGTCCTTTCCGCCGCGATAGCGGATCAGCGCGTTGATATCGACCAGCGCAAAGTCGCTGGTCCCGGCAGCGACCTTTGCGATCGCATCGGGCGATCCGCTGGCGATGTTGATGGTGACGTTCAGGCCCTCCGCGCCGAACAGCCCGTTGCTCGCGGCCATCACAAACGGCGCGGCCACGGCATCGATCGGGCGGTCGAGCGAGAACTGGATTCCGATGGACTGCGCCCGCGCCGCGCCAGGACACACCACTCCCGCGAGGCCGATCAGCAAGGCCAGGATGAAACGGATGGCGCTGGTCCTGGTTACGCACATGAAGACAGACCGAGAGCTGTTGGCGCCGATGTTGCCGCCGGCGCCATGATGAAATCATGACACCGCGGCGTTAACGGTATTCTGCCCGGTTTAGTCTGAATGCAGGATGACCGCCATTATTTTGACACCGGTCATTCAGCTTGCATTCGGGTTGGGGAACCCAATATCGGCTCAGTGGTTAGCTATCGCAGGCCTGCAGTCAGGCCGGCTTCCACGGAGGATAGCGAACATGTTCGCGCGAAAGGGTTTGTTTTCATCGATCGGCCGTACCACCGCGCTGGCGACGGTGGCGGCGCTGGCGCTGACGGCCGTAGAGCCGTCGCTGGCTGTCGCCGGGCCTGCGAAGAAGCAGGGACTGACGGCTGCCTCCGGCACGAGCGACGCCACCGATTTCAGCGCCCGCCGCCGGTACTATCGTGGCGGTGGTGGCGCTGCTGCCGCCGCGGCCTTCGCCGGCATCGTCGGCACCGGCATTGCGATCGCCGCGGCCAACAGCCGTCGGGACTACTACTACGACAATTACGGCTACTATGGCGGTGGTCCGGTCTATTACGGTGGCCCGGCCTATTATGGCGGCTATGGCGGCGGTCCGTACTACGGCGGCGGCTATTACCGTTCCGGAACGCCCTATTATCAGGGCCATCCGCTCGCAAGCTGGTAACCACAACTGCAAGTTACGATTCCGCCGGCCGATCTGGCCGGCGGAATTTTTCGTTGCCGCACCATATGTTAACGCGCTGTCGACCGCTTTGGACTAAGTTCGGGCTATGAGTGATTCGCTCGAGCGGCTGTATCAGGCTGTCATCGCGGCCAGGGATCTCGATCCGGCCACGTCGCGAACCGCACGGCTGTTTCAACGCGGCCCTTCCAAGATGGCCAAGAAGCTTGCCGAGGAAGCCATCGAGGTCGTGATCGACGCCGTCAATGGCGA
Organism: Bradyrhizobium lablabi; assembly: GCF_018129385.1. Lineage (GTDB taxonomy): Bacteria > Pseudomonadota > Alphaproteobacteria > Rhizobiales > Xanthobacteraceae > Bradyrhizobium > Bradyrhizobium lablabi_C. The sequence continues at coordinate 404,090 of NZ_JAFCLN010000003.1, read as the reverse complement.
TGCTCCGGCCGTTGTCCGCGAGAGCGCCGACCTGCTCTACAATCTCACCGTGCTCTGGGCTGCGGCCGGCGTCCGCCCCGAGGATGTCTGGCGCGAGATGGAGCGGCGCGAGCGTCTGCTCGGGATCGCCGAGAAGCTGCCGAAAACGCCGGTCAAAATGCCGAAGATTCCGGCAACGCCCGAGGTGCGGCGGCGAATTGTCGCGCTGGAAGGCCGCCTGCGCAAAAGGCGCTGAAAAACACCCCCAAATCCTGCATTTCCCGGCATGGACATTTCCGCGCCATGATGGTTCATCGCGGCCATGCTGAAACGTATCTACGACTGGTGCATCGCCGCCGCCGACAAACCGTACGCTCTGTGGATCATGGCGGCGGTGTCGTTCGCGGAAAGCTCGTTCTTTCCGATCCCGCCCGACGTGATGCTGCTGCCGATGTCGCTGGCGCGGCCGAAGCGGGCATGGTTCTTCGCCGGGGTCTGCACCGTTGCTTCTGTTGCCGGCGGCGTCGTCGGCTATGCCATCGGCGCGCTGCTCTACGACTCGATCGGGCAGTGGCTGATGCACATCTACAATCTCACCGACAAGGTCGAGACCTTCCGCCAGTCCTATGCGGAGTGGGGCGCCGTCATCATCTTGCTGAAAGGATTGACGCCAATCCCCTACAAGCTCGTGACCATCACGTCAGGGTTTGCGGGCTACGATATCTGGCTGTTCATTCTGTGCTCGATCGTGGCGCGCGGCGGCCGTTTCTTCTTCCTGGCCGTCCTGCTCAACCGCTATGGCGATTTCATCCGCGTCCAGCTCGAGAAGAACCTTACGCTCTGGGTGGTGATCGGTGCCGTCGTCCTCGTGCTGGGATTCTACATCGCGGTGAAGCTGGTCTAGCACCATTGGCCTTTGCCGCGGCTTCGGCCAGGGGTTACGCTCGCCGCATGCTTGATGGAATGGACCAGCGACTCGGGATGCGCGCCGCCACCGCCGGCGCGGCATTGTCGATGCTGTTGATCGGCGCAACCGCCGGCTGGCCGCAAGCCGCGCCCCCATCGCTTGGCCTGCAATCTCCGCCGCAGCAGCCGGTGGCCCCCCAGCAAGCCGCACCGCCGCCTCCGTCGCCGCCGGCGCAGGAAGAGAATCCCGGCCTGTTCAACGAAATCGGCAAGCTCTGGGACAAGTTGCCCAGGATCAAGGGCCCGTCAGAGACGCTCGACGACATCAAGGGCGCGAGCGAAAGCCTGACCAACATGGCGAAGCCCTCGACCATGGTGAGCGGCCGCATGGCCTGCGTGGCGGGGCCCAATGGCGCGCCGGACTGCAAGGCCGGCGCCGACCGCCTGTGCCAGACCAAGGGCTACAAGGAAGGCAAGAGCCTCGACATCGACGCCGCGGAAAAATGTTCTCCGAAAGTGTTCATTCCGGGCAGGAAGCGCCAGCCGGGCGACTGCAAGACGGAAAATTACGTGATCAAGGCGTTGTGCCAGTAGATCACGCCGCGCCAGCGCCAAAACGCAATACTTGACACTGGAAAGATGGCGCTGTTGGTATGACGGCCGCCATCTCTTGGATCGCCGAAAGAAACGCAAGGCAAGAAAACGTAAGGATCATTCGCATGTCCATGCCTGCTCTGTTCAAGGGCCGTCTGTCGATACCCGTGATCGGGGCGCCGCTGTTCATCATCTCCGTGCCCGATCTGGTGATCGCCCAGTGCAAGGCGGGCGTGGTCGGATCGTTTCCGGCGCTCAACGCCCGCCCGGCGGCGTTGCTCGACGAATGGATCGCGCGGATCAAGGAAGAGCTGGCCGCGCATGACAAGGCGCACCCCGACCGCTTGTCGGCGCCGTTCGCGGTGAACCAGATCGTGCACAAGTCCAACAACCGGCTCGAGCAGGACCTTGCGGTCTGCGAGAAGCACAAGGTGCCGATGATGATCACCTCGCTCGGCGCGCGCGAGGAGTTGAACCAGGCCGCGCACCAGTGGGGCGGCATCGTCTTCCACGACGTGATCAACCAGAAATTCGCGCACAAGGCGATCGAGAAGGGCGCCGACGGGCTGATCCTGGTCGCCGCCGGCGCCGGCGGCCATGCCGGCGAGATTTCGCCCTTTGCCTTCGTGGCGGAGACGCGTGCGTGGTTCGACGGCCCGATCGCGCTGTCGGGCGCGATGGGCAACGGCCGCGCCATCCGTGCCGCGCGCATGCTGGGCGCTGATTTCGCCTATATCGGCTCGGCCTTCATCGCCACCGCGGAAGCCAATGCGGTCGAAGGCTACAAGCAGATGATCACGACCTCATCGGCCGAGGACATCGTCTATTCCAATTTGTTCACCGGCGTGCACGGCAATTACCTCAAGCCCTCGATCGTTGCGGCCGGCATGGACCCCGACAACCTGCCGACCTCCGATCCCTCCAAGATGAGCTTTGGCACGGATGCGTCAGGAGAACGCGCCAAGCCAAAAGCCTGGAAGGAAATCTGGGGCAGCGGCCAGGGCGTCGGCAGCGTCGGCAAGATCGTCCCCGCCGCAGAGCTGATCGCGCGCTTCAAAAAGGAATACGCCGAAGCCGTCGATCCCGCGCTTGCCTGAATTCGTGTCCCGGACGCGGTGCAGCGTGCAACGCTGCTCCGCAGAGCCGGAACCCATGCCAGCCACCATCCATGGACCCCGGATCAGCAGCGCACCGCTTCGCGCTGCGCAGCATCCGGGGAACGTCGCAAGAGAATCGACCAATGGACGCCATCTTCCGCGTCGACGGCAATCGCGTCACGACCAGCCCGCACGCCGCCGGTCCCTGGGACCCCGGGATGCAGCACGGCTCCGCGCCGGCTTCGCTGGTGGTGTGGGCGGCCGAGCGGATCGCAACGCCGGTGCCGATGCAGGTCGCGCGCGTCACCATCGACCTGATGCGCCCGGTGCCGGTGGCGCCGTTGACGCTGGAGACGGAAGTCCTGCGCGAGGGACGCAAGATCCAGCTCTGCGCGGTCCGGCTGCTCGCCGACGGCGTGCTGACCGTTGGCGCCACTGTGCTGAAGATCAAGTCGCAGGTCCATCAATTGCCGCCTGAAGCGGCCGAGCCCGCGCTCGAGCTGCCTGGCCCCGATCAATCGCGCATCGAGGACGCAGAGTTTTCCTCCAGCCCTTTCCTGACCGGCATGTCGCTGCGCGCCGCGCGCGGCAGCTTCGGCGTGCCCGGCCCCGGCGCGATCTGGTATCGCGCCGACCGGCCGCTGGTCGAAGGTTTTGCGATATCGCAGGCGATGCGCGCGGTGGTCGCCGCCGATTTCTGCAACGGCACCTCGGCCGTGCTGGATTTCCGGCAATGGACCTTTCTCAATGCCGATCTCACCGTCAGCATGGCGCGCCAGCCGGTCGGCGAATGGATCTTGCTCGACGCCGAATCCTGGATCGGGCCCGATGGCGCGGGGCTTGCGATGGCAAGGCTCGCCGACGTGAGAGGTTATTTCGGCCGCGCGATCCAGAGCCTCGTGATCGAAAAGCGCTGAAGCGCTTTCTTGCGACGTGGAGGCGGCCGCAGTTTTCCGGTGGGCTGACGCGCGTTTCGATTCGGAGCTATTGATGATCGGTGCGCGGCCCGCGCTTCCCCTGCCCGGCGGCTGCTCTGCGGTCCTAAACGGACATTTGGCGCAGGCTGCCGCTTCATGTGTAAGTATGGCTTCCCCATCCAGGGCAGCGGTTGAAACAAGCCGTCTTGGGGTGACGCCGCCTGACGCCGTGGGTTAATGGCATCAACCCGCAGTCTGCTGTAAGATACCTTCAGGCTTGTTCTCGCGCACGATCCGGTCGTCGAATAACCGGGAGGAGGCCATGCTGCATTTTGGACGTTGCCGCGCCAGACGAGGCCTTTCGTCAGCGCTCATTGGAGAAATAGCAGCTGTTATAGATAGCATGGAGGGCTTTGAAGAAGTTCGGAAGCTTGAGGATATGGAGTTCGAGGCCGAGGAGCATCTTGACGAACTCACCGCTTTCACATTGCCAAAGTTCTCCGTTTATGAATCCAATGCGGATCGACTCGACTTTTTCGACGCTGCGCTTCAGCGAAAGATCGCTTATTTTTTCACGCGTGCCGGTGGCCTTGCCGGGCACCTCCATGCGCTCGCATCGACGAAAAACGAATCGAGGGAGTTGTGCAAACAGCACGCTATTGACGCGCAAAAGGAAATCAACTGCCTTTCGGAATTGGCCGACGACTTGCTACGTGATCTGCGAAAGCTCGTGTCCAAAAAGCCGATGAAGACAATATCCAGAGCTTGATGGCGGTCGTTGGGTTTTGGGCAACCGTTCGTGCTGATCGGGTGCGCGTTTCTTACGCTCGGTAGGCAACGAGAACAGCACCGCAAGCGATCAGTATCACGCCAAGCCAATTCGGCAGCGAAAGCCGCTCGCCCAAGAAGAGTACCGCAAAAAGCGACACGAAGACGACGCTGAGCTTATCCACCGGAGCAACGCGCGCGGCATCTCCCAGCTTCAAAGCGCGGAAGTAGCAAATCCAAGAGGCGCCGGTCGCCGCGCCCGATAGGATGAGGAACAGCCACGTCTTCGCGGACACGCTGGACGGCCCCTGCCAGTTGCCGGAGGCGTAAGCGATCATTCCAGCCACCAACAAGATGACGACGGTGCGAATAAACGTTGCAAAGTCCGAATTGATGTTCTCGATACCGACCTTTGCAAAGATTGCAGTTAAAGCTGCGAATCCGGCAGAGAGCACCGCCCACGGTACCCAGGACAGAAAAAGATTCTTCATAGGGCTGCCCGAACAAGCTGCAGCGCCGTGATCAAGGCACCAACGGACAGCGCTACCGAAGCCATCATGTAGGCCCATGATGCCAACGTCTGTCCACGTTCAATCAAGTAGTAGGCGTCCAGAGAGAATGTGGAGAATGTCGTGAAGCCGCCACAAATGCCAACCGTCAGGAATATCCGCATTGCCTGCGACAAATCCCATTTGGCTGCGAAAAGGCCGACGAATGCACCAATCAGAAATGAGCCGGTCACATTAATCATGAGCGTGCCCCAAGGAAAGTCGGTTCCGAAGAGCCTTCCCGATCCGACGCCGACCAAATATCGCGCGACCGATCCGAGTGCGCCACCGGCGGCTACAGCAAGAATGAATTGAGGGGCCATTTACACATGCTCCTACCTGCGCTCTCGCGCTCAGTAGGAGTCATCAGCCAAAACGGCGGTTCTCGGGGGAACCCCATCCCCATCACTATGGGGTAGATAGGCGAACCAGTCTGTACCGACAAGGGCCCCAATTCGCGGGCGTCCCAGTTCGTCTATTGGTCATCGCGTCATTTCGCTGCCACGCAGCAACCGCGCTGCTTTAGTAGCAAAGCGGACATCAACTGACCGGATTCGATCAATGCCCGCGCCGGATCGCTCGATGACACAAACTGGCTAATCCCGGTCGCGCACATGTTCACGCGAAGCGCGCAGGGCTGGATCATGCCCGCTGCCGGCGCCGAGTGCCACGACACCACGCCGAAGGACTATCATGCGCCGGGCGCCAAATAGCGCGCGCTGTGGCCGGAATTCTTCCTGCCACGCTAGCGCATAAAACGCAGCTCGATCATTCCAGCTCGATCGGCTGATACGTGCCGGTCTCGTCCATCGCCGTGCCCCAGACCTTGTGCGACGCCTGATGTTCGGCGCGGCCAAAACTGAGCTGGGCACCGAGGCCGAGGTCGAAGTTGCGGGTATTTTCCAGCACGTCGATCAGCTTTTCGGTGTCGAACTGCGGTCCAGCCCGCTTGATGCCCTGGATCAGCACATTGGCCGCCACATAGCCCTCGAGCGAAACGTAGTCCGATGCCTCACCCGGGAAATACTTGGCGAGCGCGTTCTTGTATTCGAGCACGATCGACGAATAGCCGGAGACGGCCGGAACCACCTGGGTTACGATCACGCCGTTGGCGTAGCGCGGCCCGAGCAGTTTCAGTTCTTCCGCAAGCGCCGTGGAGCCGACGAACGACACGCTCGTGTAGATCAGGCCCGGGAATAGATCCTTCGTCTTTTCGATGAACTTCGCCGCGGCCCGGTAGCCCGGGACCATGACGATGGCCTTGATGTTCTTCTGAAGCTTGAGCTGGTTGATGGCGTCGTCGACGTCGACGGTATTACGCTGATAGTTGAGGCGAACGATGGTGTTGTCGTTGACGCCCATCGCGCGGAACGCTTTCGCCACGCCCTGGAATCCGGAATCGCCATACGAATCCTGCTGCGCGAACACCGCGATCTGCTGCGGCTTCAGCCGCCTGATTTTCACGAGATAGCGTACCGTTGCGTCGGTTTCCTCGGCATAGCTGGCCCGATAGTTGAAAACGTAGCGATCCGGGGGATCGCGGCGCAAAATGCCCGAGCCGGTGAATGCCCCGAAGAACAGCATTCTGCGCTCCAGTGCGAACGGCACGGCAACGGCGGCGGTCGGCGTGCCGACATTGCCGACAATGCCGAACACCTGGTCCTTTTCATAGAGCTGGCGCATCGCCTCGACGGTGCGCGTCGGCTCGTAGCCGTCATCGGCCGCAACCAGCCGGAGCATTCGGCCGTCGACGCCGCCGGCGTCGTTGATGCGGTTGAAGGCGGCATCGATTCCGAGCTTCATCTGGCGCCCGAGCTCCTTGTTGGGGCCGGAGAAGGGGGCTGCGATGCCGAAGCGGATTTCGCGGTCGGTCATGCCGCGCACCGGGGGCGCAGTGTTGACCTGTGCCGTCGGGGTGGTGGCCGCCACCGCCGCCGACGGTCCGATCATGCCCGACAAACTCGGTGCGGGCGCAGCGATCGAGCGTTCAAGTTCGGCGAGCTGCCGGTCGGTGCTCCTGCAATCGGCCCGTCCCGACGAGATGGCTGCGCGGCCGTCGGCGACGCTGCGGTCGAGCACCTGCGTGAGGTCGACGCGGATGGCTTCGTTGGGCGCGGTCTCGCGGATGACGGCCACGAACTTGTCGACAACCGTCTGGATGCGCGGGCGGGCGATGTCCGTGCACGCCAGCGCCGAGCCGATGATCGGTCCGACGCGCGTGGCGAGGTCGCGAACGACATCCACATTGCTGGGCGCCGCCGTGGCGGCGCTCGCGATCAGCGTGCCAAGCAGGATCATCGTCCAGCGCGGGCGATGCGTTATGCGCCGCAAGACCTCGAGGGTCCGGGCCTTGCCAACTCTGTGGTCGGACATCGTCAATCTCCTAGGCAATCAGGGTTGAGATGCCTGGTTCGGCGCGGGCTTGTGTTGCCATTGAACGAACTGGTTCAGCAACTGCTCGGACTGCTCGCGCGTTACAGGCTCTGAAGAAGGGGGGGTGGTGGCAAGAAGGGTCTGCAATTCGGAAGACGCCGGCGGCGCGCCGGCATTTTCCGGCGCCGGCTGCGAAGCCAGCGCGGTCTTGATCTGATCGATGACGGCGGAGGCGGACAGGTTGATGCCTTCTGGCGACCGCGACGCGGGGATCATCACCACGAAAAACAACGCTACCAGCGCTGATACGCCGACGGCGGCGGCGAAGCGGCCGGCAACGCCGAGGATGGCCATCCGACGCAACTCGCGCGTCAGCTCTTCCGGCTCCTCGATCACTTGCGGATCGAGCGGGTGGCGCAGCGCGTTGGACACGGCCTTTTCGAGCTGCGTATCGATGGGCTCCGGCGAAAGCGTCGGAGCTGCCTCGCGCTTTTCCCGCAACCAGCGCGGCGCGTAGGACAGGGGATCCTTGGGATCGAGATGGTCTTGCTCGCTAACGCTACTCATACGCCTACTCCTCACGGCTTTTCTGATTGTGGCAGGTTGTTCCGAAACGAGGATGACCAGGGCCGCAACCCGATGCGCCGTGTCGCGCACAATGCGCGGCCCGCCCAAAAAAGTTGCAAAGCTTGATCGGAAAGTTTGAATCCAAGTGGAGACAGAATCGGCAGCGTGCGGCACACCGCACCGGCCTGCGGGACGCATCCCGCAACCGCTCCGCTCCATCCCATCCCCATTGCCTCATCCCCTTCGGCAAGTGTCCGCAAGCTGCTTTGCGGAAGCGACCCCCGGCGCCCAAGCCGGCACGTCACCGGTACGTGATGGAACAGCGAACGGACATTATTAGGCCGAAAACATGTCCAAACCTCGTTGTGTTTTTGGCAAGGAACAACTTGTCCGCAAGCCGCGTAAGCCCTTGATGGCGCCAGCCAAGCCGCCCGGGACTGTGACGCGTCGATGACGCGCGGCCATCAGGTGAACAAAATCACTGACATGTTTGGTTAACGGCACCGCGTCTGATTCGCTCGCGACAGCCTGTGCACAGACGCGGCGAAACCGAACGAACGTTAATCATCCGTTAACCAAGTCCGTTGATTTTTAACTATTCGATAAGAAAGCGAGTCGAACATCATGCACGGCAGAGCGGACAGCAGGGCGGATGCCACCCGTCAACAGGTGCGGCTCCGCGGCCGCTCCTACGTCGCATACGTGTTCGCCCCGGTCGTGCCGATCGTGGAATGGCTCGCCGAGATCGACGCGACGCTGGCGTCTTCGCCGGGCTTCTTTGTCGGCAAGCCCGTCGTGCTCGATCTGTCCGGCGTCGATCTCAGCCAGGGCGCGATCGCCCATCTCGTCACCAGCCTCGAACAGCGCAACATCCGCGTCCTCGGCATCGAGGGCGTGGCGGCCGATCGCCTGACATCGAGCATGCCGCCGATGCTCACCGGCGGACGTCCCTGCGTGATCACGCGCACCGATACGCAGCCCAAGCGTGAGACAAAGCCGAAGTCCACCTCGCTTCTGCTCGACAGCCCGGTGCGCTCGGGCCAGTCGATCATCTTCCCCGACGGCGACGTCACCGTGCTGGGTTCGGTCGGATCCGGCGCCGAGATCGTCGCCGGCGGCTCGATCCACATCTACGGAACGCTGCGCGGACGGGCGATGGCCGGCGTCAACGGCAATTCGTCCGCGCGGATCTATTGCCAGAAGATCGAGGCGGAGCTGCTCGCCATCGATGGCTATTACCAGACGGCAGAAGAAATCGATGCCTCGCTTCGCAACCGCCCGGCCCAGGCCTGGCTCGAGGGCGGCGTCATGAAGATTACCCCGCTGAATTAACCGGCTAAGGAGATATTACGATGGCCAAGGTCCTGGTCGTGACGTCAGGCAAGGGTGGTGTTGGCAAAACCACGTCCACGGCGGCGCTCGGCGCCGCGCTCGCGCATTCCGGAGAAAGCGTGGTCGTCGTCGACTTTGATGTCGGCCTGCGCAACCTCGACCTCGTGATGGGCGCCGAACGACGCGTGGTGTTCGACCTGATCAATGTCGTGCAGGGCGTCGCAAAACTGCCGCAGGCGCTGATCCGCGACAAGCGGCTGGAGAGCCTGTGGCTGCTGCCGGCCTCGCAAACCCGCGACAAGGACGCGCTCACCGAAGAAGGTGTCGGCAAGGTTATCGGCGAACTGCGCGAAAAATTCGACTGGGTGTTGTGCGACAGCCCGGCCGGCATCGAGCGCGGCGCCACGCTCGCGATGCGCTATGCGGACGAGGCCGTGATCGTCACCAATCCCGAAGTTTCTTCCGTGCGCGACTCCGACCGCATCATCGGCATGCTGGATTCCAAGACCGTCAAGGCCGAGAAGGGCGAGCGGGTCGAAAAGCACGTGCTGATCACCCGTTACGATCCGGCGCGCGCAGCGCGCGGCGAGATGCTCGGCATCGACGATATCCTGGAAATCCTCGCCACGCCGCTGATCGGCATCATCCCGGAGAGCCAGGATGTGCTGCGCGCCTCCAATGTTGGCTCGCCCGTGACCCTCAACGACGCAAGCAGCGCGCCGGCCCGCGCCTATTTCGATGCGATGCGCCGCCTCAAGGGAGAGGAAGTCGAAATGACCGTCCCGGCCGTGCGCAAGGGCTTTATGAACCGGCTGCTCGGACGGAGGGCGGCATGAGCATGAACCTGCTGCGGCTGTTCCGCAGCCGCCCTGCTGACGCGCCCGCGACCGCACCGGTCGCACGGGAGCGGCTGCAGATCCTGCTGGCACATGAGCGCGGCCTGCTCGGCCAGCCGGACCTCCTCGTCACGCTTCGCGAGGAGATCCTTGCCGTGGTGTCGCGCCACGTCCAGCTCGACCCGGACAAGGTCACGGTCAAGCTCGACCGTGGCAAGAACGTCTCGACGCTGGAGGTCGACATCGAGGTGCCCAACGGCTTCGAGTGGAACGTCCGCGGCGGCAAGCGGGCGGCGGGCTAGGCGGATTTCGTCCGCTAGGCAATCGGCCAGCGTTAAGGAACAAGAACGCGGACATCGATGGATGTCCGCGTTGGATTGCGGAAAGATGATCACGAAGGCGCGATTACCTCGATCGTTTCACAATTCAGTAAGTTGGTTCCAACCACCCCGCCTGCTTCGATAGCGGGTGTCGGCAAATGCCAAAACAAAGCCGTTACGTCGGCAAATTTCCGACACATGATGGCGGAGAACGGCACCCTTCGACGTGACGCGCACGCGCAATTCCGCTTCCGGCTTGCGCGCAACACATTCGAAGGGGTCTTCGTGCCGCAAAAAACCCTCTCCGCGATCCTGCTCGCCTTTGCGCTCCTCACCATGCCGGCCTTCGCCCAGGGCGGCGCGCCGCCGGCCCATGATGCGCCTGCGCCTGCCGCGAACAAGCCCGACGTGCTGACGCCGGATCAGGCGCGGCGCGCCCTCGACACGCTCCAGGACGACCAGAAGCGCGCGCAGGTCATCGAGACGCTGCGGGCGATTGCCGGCGCTTCGCCGCAGGCGGCGCCGCCAGCGCCGGAAAAGCAGTCCGCGATCCCGCTCACCGCAGACAGCCTCGGTGCGCAACTGCTGGAAACGGTTTCCGACCAGATCGGCGAGATTTCGCGCCAGATCGCCGATGTCGCGCGCTCGCTCACGCGCTACAAGGCGTTCTACTGGTGGTTCGTTCGCACCGCCAACGATCCCAACGCCTACGGCCTGTTGCTCGACATCGCCTGGAAATTGGCGCTGGTGTTCTGCTGCGCCTTCGCTGCCGAATGGCTGGTGTTCCGCCTGATCAAGCGGCCGGTGGCGCTGCTCGAAGCGCGCATTCCGCAGGCCGCAAGTGCGCCGCTTCCGATCGCCGATCCGCCGTCGTCAGCTGCCGATCTGGTGGCGCCCGCGCCGCAGCGGCGCCGTCTCAGCCTGGCGCGCGCGTGGCAGTCAGTGCTCCGGTTGCCGTTCGTGCTCGCACGCCTGCTGCTCGAATTGCTGCCCGTGGCCGTGTTCGTCGGCATGGCCGCCATGCTGGTCGGCACCGAGATCGGCGCCATGCCGACCGTGCGGCTCGTGATCCTTGCTGTGGTGAACGCCTATGCGCTGTCGCGCGCCTTGATCTGCGCCGTGCGGGCGCTGGTTGGGCCATTCGGGCTGCTGCGCGTGCCCGCCGAAACCGCCGCCTATATCGAGATCTGGGCCCGGCGCATCGTCGCCGTCGCCGTTTCGGGCATCGCGTTCGCAAACGTGGCGCTGCTGCTCGGCCTGCATCGCGGCGGCTATGCCGGGCTGTTGCGGTTGGTGATGCTGGTCGTGCATCTCTTCATCGTCGTTATCATCCTGCAATGCCGTAAGCCGGTGGCCGATCTTATCCGCGCCCCCGATGGCCGCGAAGGCGTTGCGGCGAGGGCGCGCAACGGTCTCGCGGCGGTGTGGCATTATCTCGCCATCACGCTCGATATCGCGCTCTGGGCCGTCTGGGCGCTCAATATCCGCAACGGCTATTCACTGATGCTGCAATATTTCGTCGGCACCGTGGCCGTCGTCCTGATCGCGCGCCTTGCCACCATCGTGGTGTTGAGCCTGATCGACCGCGGCTTCTCGATCCGCCCCGAGATTTTGCAACGCTTCCCCGGGCTGGAGACCCGCGCCAACCGCTATCTGCCGCTGCTGCGCAGGATCGTCGCATCGATCATCGGCTTCATCGGCTTCGTGGCGGTGCTCGAGGTCTGGGGCGTCGACGCCGTTGTCTGGTTCTATGGCGGCCAGATCGGCAGCCGCCTGTTGTCCGCGCTCGCCACCGTTGCGATTGCCGCACTGGTTGCCGCCGCAATCTGGGAGATCAGCAACGCGCTGATGGATCGCCAGATCAACGCACTGTCGCGCGACGGGCATTATGCGCGCGCTGCGCGGCTGCGCACGTTCCAGCCCATGCTCCGCACGGCGCTGCTGTGCCTGATCGTCGCCGTGGTCGGCCTAACCGCGCTCAGTGAGATCGGCGTCAATGTCGCGCCGTTGCTGGCCGGCGCCGGCATCGTCGGCATCGCGATCGGCTTCGGTTCGCAGAAGCTGGTGCAGGACCTGATCACCGGACTGTTCCTGCTGCTCGAGAACGGCGTCCAGGTCGGCGACAATGTCAGCGTCGCGGGCCTGACGGGCACGGTCGAGAACGTGTCGATCCGCACCATTCGCCTGCGCGCCGGCGACGGCTCGGTGCACATCATTCCCTTCAGCGCGGTGACGACCGTCACCAATGCGAGCCGAGGCGCCGGCAATGCCGCCGTCAGCGTCAGTATCGCCTACAAGGAAGACACCGACCGCGCCGGCCAGATCCTCAAGGACATCGTCGCGGAGATGCGCAAGGAAGCGGAGTACCGGATGTCGATCCGCGGCGATCTCGAACTGTGGGGCGTCGACAAGGTCGATGGCGCCATGGCGACGATCGTCGGCCAGATCCGCTGCACCGACAACGGGCGCTGGCCGGTGCAGCGCGAATTCAACCGCCGCATGAAGCGGCGCTTTCAGGAATGCGGCATCGAGATCGCTTCCGCCGGCCAGACCATTCTGATGCACGTTCCGGCGCCGGCGGTGGCCGATGGCACATCGAACGAGATGCCGCGCCGGGCGGCGGGCTGACGCCGCCGGCGCAGGGCGTCCGATCAATCAATGAACGTGGTGAGCTGCGCACCCTCGTCGGCGACGAAAACGGCGATCATCTCCGCCATCTCGGTGGTGCTGGCATTGGCCGAAACGAGGTGGACGGCGCCCGGCGGCTCGAAGAACGACTGCCCCACGGCGAAGGTTTCGACCGGGCCGCCGGCAAGCTGGGAACGTACCTGGCCCTTGGTGATATAGGCGGTTACCGAGCCCGCGTGACGATGCGGCCGGGTGAAGCCGCCCGGTCCGTACGTCACCCGCACGATGGTCACGCGCTTGCCCGCTACGTTCGGCAAGGCGTGAGACGAAATCAGCTCGACCTTGTCGAGCGGCGAACCCGCCGCACGGCTGTCGGAACAAAGCGTGTCGGTAACGGCGATGGCCGCGTTGACCGTCAACGGCAATGTCCTGGCGATGGCCAGCGCGCACATCAGTCCGGCGGCGGCAGCCAGCGCGAGCTGACGCCAGTCGTGGTTCAGCGCGGGACTTCTTCCCAATGCGATGTTCATCGATACCTCCTGTTGTGCGGGGCTTTACGCCTGGTTTGACGTGGCAGGGTTGAAAACAGAAAGCGGCGCAGGATCGCGGCTTGGCGGTGGCGGGATTTTTCCGTCGATATCGGTGAACCCGTATTCAAGGGCGAGCTCGGAGGCCAGCAGGATCTGGCCCGTCTTGTTCATGACGTCAGGGTCGGCGGCGAGCGCGGCAACGGCGCGTCCGGCGAACTGGGGCGTTTCGCCTCGCTCGGCGATCAGTTTTGCCAGCGCCGGCGGCACGCGATCGGGCTGCGCCGCGAGCTTTTCGCTTCTGATGTATCCCGGCCAGATCGAAACCGCGGCGATGCCGTATCCCCGCAATTCGTGCGCCATGTCGCGCGCCATTCTGTCGACGCCGGCCTTTTGCACGCCAAAGGCAACGTTGAAGGTGTAGCGGATGCCGCCGCCCGAAGAGGTGTTGACGATCAGCCCTCGTCCCTGCGGCAGCATGAGCGGAACCGCCAGCCGGCTTGCGACGAGATGCGAACGCAGGCCGACCCGCTGCATCGTATCCCAGAGCGACATCGGTATCTGCCAGAACGGCACATTGACCGGCATGACGTGCGGCGCTGCAAACACATTGTTCACGAGCACATCGAGATGGCCGTACTCCCGCTTTATCCGTTCGAACACGGACTGCACCGAATCGTCATCGGAATGGTCGCACAATAGACCCGCGCCGTTGCCGCCGGCCTCATTGATGGCGTTGACGGTTTCCTCGAGCGATCCGGGCCACTCCGAGTCGCCGCCGCCACGCGTCCTGCCGGTGACGATGACGGTAGCGCCGGCTTCGGCGAGGCCAATGGCAACGCCCTTGCCGACGCCGCGACTGCCGCCCGTCACCAGCGCGACGCAATTCTTCAAGCTCCCGCCCGTCATCGCAAACCACCCCCGCATTGCCGGCATTGACAAGATATCTTCCTAGGAAGATAATATGACAAAAGTCGCGAACGTCAATCGAGGGAATGCGTCATGGTCTCCAGGGAAGAAAACGAATTGCTGTGCCGCGTCACCGGCGACGCGCCGATGGGGCGCATGCTCCGGCAGCATTATTGGTTGCCCGCCATCCTGTCGGTGCGCGTTCGAAAGGGAGAGGCGCCGGTTCGGGTCAAACTGTTCGGCCGCAATTTCGTGGCGTTCAGGGGAGGCGGCGGTCAGGTCGGCTTTCTCGATGAAGCCTGTCCCCACAGGGGCGCCTCGCTCGCTTTGGGCCGCGTCGACGATTGCGCGGTCACCTGCCTGTTTCACGGCTGGCGGATCAGCGCCCGCGGCGAGGTGCTGGACGTGCCGAACGAGCCGAACAACCCAAAGGAATTCATGAAGACCGTGAAGGTCAAATCCTATCCGACGCGCGAAGGAGCCGGCCTGATCTGGGTCTGGCTCGGCGAGGGAGTAGCTCCGCCGCCGCCCGACTTCGAATGGATGGATCTGCCGCCCGAGCAGGTCTACACGGCCGGGATCGAGCTGAACGCGAACTGGCTGCAAGGCGTCGAAGCCACCATCGACTCCTCGCATATTGCGCTGCTGCACCAGAGCTGGACGGCGGCGTCGGCATCGGATTTCGGGGCGACGCGGCAGAACACGGCGGTCGGTTACGAATTCGAGAAGAAGCCGTACGGTTTTCGCGCGGCGGCGCTGCGCGAGATCGGCGATGGCTCCCGCCTTGCCCGCGTCACCGAATTCGTCATGCCCTATTACGGGCTGATCCCGCCGGTGTTCGGCACCGGGGCGATGCAGGACCGCACCGCCATCATCGCGGTGCCGATC
The DNA here is from genome assembly GCF_018129385.1 of Bradyrhizobium lablabi. Lineage (GTDB taxonomy): Bacteria > Pseudomonadota > Alphaproteobacteria > Rhizobiales > Xanthobacteraceae > Bradyrhizobium > Bradyrhizobium lablabi_C. The sequence goes on along the minus strand of NZ_JAFCLN010000003.1, from coordinate 388,901 downwards.
GACGATGAAAACCTGATCCAATGGTACATCTATTACAATCCTGAGCGTCCCTGCGACTCGTTCCGCCGGGTGCAGCGCGCCAATCAATGGCCGATGTCCGGCGGCCTGCCGGGCGACCGCAGCAACAACTGGGGGCAGAACCGCGAGATCATGACGGCCGGCAACGCCACCGGCTTTCACGACATCCCCACGGAAGACTTTGTGGTGATGGTAAGCATGGGGCCGATCGTCGATCGCACCCAGGAATATCTCTGCTCGGCCGATCAGGCGATCATCCGCGTCCGCCGCGAGCTGCTCGACGAAGTCAGCCGCTTCATGAAAGGACAGCCGCCGAAGAGCGGCCAGGGCGAGGCGATGTCCTACAAGAGCATCCGCGCCGTCGGCGGCAAGCTGGCTTCGTCCGCCGTTGATTGGCGGACGCTAGCGGCCTGAGGCACGCAAGAACAATCGCCCCGATCGGCTTCCCCGGAGGATTCGATGACCGCGACCACAACCTGGCAGCACCTGTGCGCGGCTGCAAAGCTTTCGGAAGGCGAGCCGTTGGGCTTCAAGCTCGGCGAATTGCGGATCGGGCTCTACAAGGTCGACGACGAAATCTTCGCGACCGACGACGTCTGCCCGCATGCCTTTGCGCTGCTGTCGACCGGATTCATCGAAGGACATGTCGTCGAATGCCCGCTGCATGGCGCGATGTTCGACGTGCGCAACGGCGAGTGCCGGGCGGGCGACTATGACGACATCAGGGTCTTTCAGGTGGAGGTTCGCGACGGCGAGGTTTACGTGAACATCGATGATGCGAATGCCGGATGAACGCGGCGAGGCCGCCTCACCGGGCGCGCTGGTCTGCCGCGGCCGGCCGCTTCTTGCGCTTTCCTTCCCCCACCGTGGTGACCGTCAGCAGCTTGCGCAACGCGCGGTCGAGCGCTGCGATCTCGGCTCGCGTCAAGCCGCTGTCTTCCGTCACGCGTTCGACGACGCGCGCGATTTCGGTAATGCCGCGGTCGGCGGTCGCGAGGCCTTTTGCGGTAAGCCGGACGAGTTCGGAGCGGCCGTCGTCGTTGGCGGAGACACGAAGGATGAAGCCGCCCTCCTGGAGCCTTGCCACGCGTTTGGTCATGGCGCCGGAAGTGACAAGCAGGGCGCGGAACAGGTCGGTCGGGCGCAGCTCGTACGGCTTGCCCGACCGCCTGAGCGCGAGCAGGACATGAAGCTCGCCGGTTTGCAGGCCGACCGTCTTCGATATCGCCTGCACCCGCATTTCGTGCAGTTGGTTGACCCGCTCCAGGCGCAGCAGCGTGCACGCCATCGCCATGTCGAGGTCGGGACGCTGTTGAAGCCAAGCCGCCTCGATGTTGTCGTAGAGGGTCGCGATCGACTTCTCCGGTTCTCTTGCGACCCGGACCGCGTTGCGGGACACGCTTCTCTTCGCCATCGTTTCACTCTTCTCCCAAAGCCGGAAATTGCAGCCGACGAAAGTCTATCATTCCGGAATTGCAGTGTCGCCCTGCGGCCTGTCCGGCGGCAGATCGCTGGCCTCCTTAGCCTAAAGGCGACCATTTGCCGCCGTCCGTTCCGGCTTGACAATATATCTTCCTAGGAAGACAAATTGGAATAACAACAAAGAGGGGAGGAGAGGCATGCGGGGCAAGCGCTGGATATTGGTCGCGGCTGCGTTGGCGATTGCGGCATCGCCATCGATGGCGGACGAGGGCGACCTCGTTCTGGGACAAACCATGCCCTACAGCGGAGCTGCATCCGCGCTCAGCGCCGTCGGCAAGGTGCAGACGCGCTACTTCGAGATGATCAACGCAAAGGGCGGGATCAACGGCCGCAAGGTCAAGCTGATATCGCTCGACGATGCCTACAGTCCGCCCAAGGCGGTCGAGCAGACGCGCCGGCTGGTCGAGAGCGACGGCGCGGTCGCGATATTCGGCAGCATGGGCACGGCGCAGAATGCGGCGGTGCAGAAATATCTGAACAGCCGAAAAATCCCGCAGCTCTTCGTCTTTGCCGCGAGCGACCGTTTCGCCGACCCCCATGCGAGCCCATACACGCTCTCGGGGATGACGCTGTTCAGCACCGAGGCAACGGTCTACGCCAGACTCGTATCGAGCACGATCCCGGCGGCGCGCGTGGCCGTGCTGTACCAGAACGATGATTACGGGCGAGAATATCTTCGAAGTTTCAAGGCGGAATTGGCCCGTCTCGACTCCAAGGCCGAGATCGTGGCTGCTTCCCCGTACGAGGTCACCTCGCCCACGGTGGACTCGCTGGTCGTTGCGCTCGCGAGCACCAACGCGAACGTATTCTTGAACGCGTCGACTGGAAAATTCACCACGCAAGCCATCCGCAAGGCCGGCGAACTTGGCTGGCGCGCCCAGCAATTCCTGCCGATCGGCAGCAATTTCGTGGCGACGATCCTGAAGCCGGCAGGGCTTGAATACTCAAAAGGCGCGATATCGGCGACGCCGACCAAAACGGTGGGCGATCCCGAATGGGTGAACGACCCCGGCTATCTCGAATGGCTGGACTTCATGAAGAAGTATTACCCGGAGGGCAATATAGAGGAACAACTCAACTTCACCGGCTGGAATATCGCCGTCCTGATGACGAAGGTTCTCGAAGCCTGCGGCTCCGACCTTTCGCCTGAAAACATCATGAAGCAGGCGACCGCGCTGAAAGAGGTGAAGCTTCCGGGATTGATTCCAGGAATCACCGTGAACACCAGCCGCGACGATTACCGGCTGATAAAATCGCTGCGCCCCCAGCGCTTCGACGGCACGAGGTGGGTCACGATGTCCGACGCGATCGCGATCAAGTAATGCGCGGCGGGCGCATTACCGACCCCTGCATGGCCAATCTCGGCCATGCACACGGCCAAGACCCAGCTCGTTCGCCAACCACAACGGAACCGTTTCTTCTTGAGGTCCGAACCGGATCACCGGCACCACGGGCCCGCCGCATGGATCGACCCGGTCGTCCTCAGGCCGGTAGCGATATCGTGGAACAATATAGGAATCCCAGTATGGGGCTGGTGTTACGATAGGCACCCTGATCAGAGGCCTTTGCCGCGGTTCACGAACGACCCTGGCCTCCTGCGCATGTGCTGTGACACTAAACGTTCCCTGAGTGCACAGCACCAGGGTCGTTCCGAGAGCGAACGCCACGGTCATTATCCTCATCTCTTGGCCTCCTTGTCACACACAGCCTGAACCCGACTCGGACATCCGGCGACGTTCGAGCTTCGCGTCGCCGTCGATTGTATATCGGACATCAAACGCACCCGATCCGCAACGTCTCAATTTATGAAGACCAGCGGATGATCCGGCTTGACGAAGCCGCGAGTCCTCGAGCGCCTTGCCCTCACGCGCGGAAGCCGGCGCAGTGCCACCTTGGAACCTACCTCGCGAACAGGTCGGACTGTGCCGAAGGGGCGGCCGGATAGACCAGGAGGTCGGCACGATGCGGCCGGGCCGCCTCGTTGATGATCGCCCGTTCGATCTTCCCCGCCGAAAGGATGTGAAACACCTGCTCGCCGGCGGCAAGCAGATAGTCCGTGATGATCCGCCGGTGGCAGCGCCACCACAACGTTTCGGCGCACATGATCGCGCAGCGCCGGGTCTTGCCGAGCTCGCGCAAATGCCCGAGCCCGGCACGAAAGCGCTCGCCCATGGCGTAGTCGGCATAGTTATGAAAACTTTCGTTGGTCCAGAACGCATTGACGGTGGGCGCCACCTCGCGCACGCGACTGCGCAGGCCGCCGAGCTCGGCCATGTGCTCATAGCCTATTCCGTGCGGCCGGAGCGCATCCGGCAACGCTTCCCGGTTATATTGCGGGTTGGCCCGGGACCGCGGCACGGTGCGTACATCGCCGAGCAGGGTCACCTCGACGCTTTGCAGGAGGCCGATGAATTCTCCAAGCGGCCTTGTGCCATGACCGATGGTATAGAACGGGTGCGCCATCCATGGTCTCCCTCGGGGTGAAAACGCGCTGACCGGGCTGAAATAAGCCTGCTCGATCATTTTTGATCCCAGCATACCAAGCAAGCCGGCTCTTTGCGGACCTCGATCGCTTGCGGCGCTGTGAGCAGACACACCCTAATTCGCCACGAACCACCAATCCTTGTCGTATGGCTCGAGCCGCGACGGCGGCTTGTCCGCGAACTCGAAGAATTTTTTGGGATCGCCGCCGGGCGGCACGCGCAGGAAGCCGGTGAAATGGTGTTTTAGCCCGCGCGAGGTCAAAAACAGCACATAGGCGCCTTCGTCGCGATCGTCGATCACGATGTCGTTGCCGGCGGAGACGCGCGGCGCGTTCTCGCCGAGCGCGATCAAATTCCTGTTGTAGCTGACATTCGGAAACAACTCGCCATTCTCCACCCGCGCCACGATCCTTTCGCGGTCGGCGCGGCGCGCCCAGAAATCGCGCTGTAGGTAGATCTGCTGTAACGGCGCATAGACCAGCGCCGCCAGCGTGGCCGCGCAGATCAGGAAGGGCAGGGCGAATCTTGCGCCCTCTTTCCGGATCCGCAGCAACTGGCTGGCCGACCACAGGCTGCAACTGAAGAACAAAAGCGCCGCCAGCGGCAGGATCACCAGCAGCACGAAGCCGGATGGCCAGTCCGCCATCGACAATTCGAAAGTAGCGATCGACAGCGTGACCAGTGAGACCGTGGCCGCCGCCAGCACCCCGGCGCGCACCGAGGCCGCCGCCGGTGCCGGCGCCGCCGCCGTCACCTCGGGTGTCATCAGGTCAGGTGCCGATCCCGCCATGCCGATGTGTCGCCTTCCCGCGCAAAATCCGGCCGCTTAACGCGCCATTAACCAAGCTGACGCCAACAATAGTCCGACAGGACGGTCCGCCGCCACGGCCGGACCTCCGGCGTTGCGGGGGTAGCGGGATGGATTTCGATAGGCTTTTTGCAAAGACTCCGGCCACCCTCGAGGAGATCAGGACCCGCGTCGCCTTTGCGCTGGACCGGCACCCGCTCTGCCGCGGGGTCGAGTTCGACATCATCAGCATGCCCCGCACGGCCAAAGGCAACTGGACCATCAGCCTGCGGTCGGTCGCCCCGGACGCCCTGTGGGAGGCTTCCGACATCGTCGCCGACATCCAGGAAGCCTACGATCTGTACGCAGCGGCCTGATTTTTTGGCCATTTCGGGCGATTTTCCACTCATTTTCGCGCCCTGTCGCTGATGGCGCGGCACGGTTAAGCCTTAATTACCGTTCACATTTCGGGGATAAAGCAGTGAGCCGCCGACCCAAACGGAGACCATTTTTGACCCGAGCCATCTCGATTGTCGCGCTGACCTGCATTCTCGTGGTCGGCGCCGCCGCGGCGGCGATTTTGGGACGCGACAGCCTGCCGTCCGCCGGACTAAGCGACCGGTTCGAACTGGCCGCCGCCGCTCCAACGCCGAGGGGCCCCGTCTCCAACAAGGAAAGCAAGAAGGACAAGCTCGCCGTCGTCGCGATGGCGACCGCCGCCTTTGAGCCGCCGCAGCAGATGCCGGTCCTGACCGAGCCGCTGCGCCAGGCCTATGCCTCCACCGCCCCCTCCGATATCGGCGCGCCTGGCATCGTGACCGCGCCGGCTCCGGCCCCGCAGCCCAAGCCGAAGGCCGCGGCAAAGCCGCAACCGCCGGCGCAGAAGAACTACACGCTGCTCAGCGACGCCCAGATCGCCGGCATCAAGGAGCGGCTGAAGCTGTCGCCCGATCAGGAATCCTATTGGCCCGGCGTCGAGAAATCGCTGCGCGCCATCGCCCGCAAGATGCACACCGTCCGCCAGTCCGATCCCGCCGCCGGCGCGCCCCCGATCGATCCGGATTGGGATGAAGTCCAGCAGCTCAAATCGGCGGCGATGCCACTGCTGTTCCAGCTCCGCGAGGACCAGAAGCGCGAAGTGCGCGCGCTCGCCCGCATCATCGGCCTTGAACGCGTCGCCTCGATGATCTGACGCGGTTCACGCCCAACCATCTGCCGATGGCCTGAAGCCCGCTTTCACCGAAGCGGGCTTTGCCTTTTGAAGGTAGGATGAAAATCAGGCGCCAACGCTCCGAGCGACCTGCGCGGCGTGCGCCTTACCACGACCAGCCGCGTTGCTGATAAACCTGCCCGCCTTGTTGGTAGTATTGGCCGCCTTGATAATATTGCTGCTGCCCGCCGCCGCGCCGCCGCGTATTGGCAGGCTGCGGCGACGGATTCTGCTGGAAGAACGGGAAGAAGCTGTCGGCGCCCCAATCGTTGCCGCCCGCAATCAGGACATCCGGTGTGCGCGGACGCGTGATGAAGCCGCCCTGCGGCTGGTTGCTCAGCACCGCCACGAACTCGGTGCGATAGTTGGTCTCTTTGCTCAGCGCTTCGTCCGAGATGATGATCGAGGACCGCGGCAAGGCGGTCGGCGCGACGCGATCGAGCACGTCCTGCGGGATGGTGATGCGGTCGAGCGCGTTTTTGGCGTCATCGGCATCGTCGATCGTGACGGCGCTCCAGCGCAGGCCTGCGTCGCTCTTCGCCATTGCCGTGAAAATATGCGTGCCGATCTTCCTGCCGGGATCGCGGATCGTGATCGGAACCTCGATGGAAGTATCGAACACCTCGCCGCCGCCGTCGGGTGCGGGCTTATGGGTGTTGCGACGCACGTACAGCTTCTGCGTCGCGCGGCTGATGTAGATCGAGACCGGTTCGAGCGCGAGCCTGGCGTCGGTCGTCGCTCTGGCGGTATCGGCCTTCTTTTTGTCGGCCACTTTCGCGGCTTCCTTGGCAGCAGCGGGATCGGGCCTCGATTTCGCATCGGCCCTGGCGGCCTCTAACTGCGTTGCAGCTTCTGCGGCCTTGAGGGCGGCCTTCTGCTTGCGGTCCTCGGCTTGCGCCCTGGCCTGATCTGTCTTGGCGTTGGCGAGCGCCTTGTCGGTGAATGCGAGCTCGGCGTCCGCGCGGGTCTTCAGCGTTTCCAGCTTGCGCAGGGCCGCGGTCATCGATGCCGCATCGCGCGCCGCAGTTGCTGCGGTCTTCTTGGCCTCGGCGGCTGCCTTGGCAGCTTCCTCGGCCTCACGCGTGGCCGTCTCGGCACGCGCCGGTGCGGCTGCGATGGCTTCCGCCTTCGGCATGAACAGCGCCGGGTGGGTAATGTCGACCGGGGCCGCGTCGTGCGGCGAGATGATCACCCGCATCCCGATCCGCGTCTTGTCGAACATCTTTTCCGCAAAGCCGTAGGGCATCCGCACGCAGCCGTGCGAGGCGGCATACCCGGGCAAGGAGCCGCCGTGCAGCGCGATGCCGTTCCAGGTGATGCGCTGCATGTTCGGCATCTCGGCATCGTCATACATGTTCGAGCGGTGGTCCTTGTTCTTCTCGACCAGCGCGAACACGCCGGCCGGCGTCTCGCGCCCCGTCGTGCCGGTCGATACCGGCGCGCGGAAAATCCACCCCTCGGCGTCGTAGAAGATGACCTGCTGGCTCTTGATCGAAACGATCGCCATGATCGGCTCGCCGGCATCGCGCGGCGCCGTTGCCTCGGTGGGTGCCGTGGGGCGCGCCTGTCGCGCCGCGGCGCCGGTGGTCAGCGCCGTCAGCGCGGTGATGGCCGCGAAGGTCATGATGGCGGCAGGCCGCCAGCGCCGCATCGCCACGGTGGGTTGCATCGTTGTCAATCGATTTGCCATGCGATCCCTGGTCGAAATGCCTGCAACTGTCGAAATGCCAGCAACTATCGGCGCGTTTGCTGAACAAATCTCATATACGACGGCCCGCGCAGCCGGAAGAGCGGCCCAGGCCGAAATTGCCGCAGCCGTCTGTCCGGGATGCTTTTCCTCCCGATCTCATTGGAAACCCGCACGATTACCCGGCCGGTGGTCCAAACCAGAAGGTCAGGGCGTCAGTAAGTCGCAGCGCCGACCCGTCCCCCACCCACGCCACATATCCGTCCGGCCGAATCAGCAGGGCTTCCGGAGCGGTAACGACGCCGATCACCGGAAGCTCCCACTCGCCGGTATATTTTGCATCGATCTGCTGCACCCGATCCTTCCATGAGGTGATGTCGAGGCTGCCGGGCTCACCGAAGTTCAGCAGCACCGGCCGCGCATGGTGCAGGAGGGAAAAGACCCGCAGCGGACCATCCGATGTGACGAGATCGAGGTCGGGCATGCGGCGTCCGAGCAGCGGATGTCCCTCGCCAAGGTCGTAGCGAACGTCGAGACCGGACAGCATCGCGGCGATCCGCTTGCGCGGCGAGTCCATCCCAAGCAGATCGGCCATGATGTCGCGCAACGCGTCGGTGCGCTCATCCGTGCGCAGCAGCGCGACCTGAGCCATCGTGTTGCGCAACACCGTGGCGGCGACCGGGTGCCGCTCCGCATGGTAGGTATCCAGCAGGCTTTCCGGCGATATCCCGCTGAGCACTTGGGCGAGCTTCCATCCCAGATTCACCGCATCCTGCACGCCGGTGTTGAGGCCCTGTCCACCTGCGGGGTAATGAACATGCGCGGCGTCTCCGGCCAGCAGCACTCTTCCCTTGCGGTAGGACGCCGCCTGCCGCGTCATATCGGTGAAGCGGGAGATCGAGGTTGCCGCGTGGACTCCGTAATCGGTCCCGTAGACGGCGGTGAGCTCTTCACGGAGATCACTCGAGCTGGGTTCGCCGGTCCGGTCGCGGCGCTGCTCGGTCACCATCACGCCCGTTCCATGTTCCAGCTTGCTCCAGGCATGGATGCCGAGCGCGTCGCGGCGCAAGCCCCATTGCGGCTCTTCTGTGATCTCGACCTCCGCAATGAGGTGGCTGATTGTCGGGTCCCATCCGGGGAATTCGATGCCGGCGGTTTTGCGGACCACGCTGCGTCCGCCATCGCAGCCGACGAGATAGTTTGCCCGCAGCGACGAACCGTCGGACAGTTCGATACCGACGCCGGTGTCGTCCTGCGCAAACCCCGTCACTTCACGTTCGCGGTAGATCGGCACCGCCAGCTCATCGACCCAACCGGCGAGGATGCGCTCGATGTCGTTCTGTTTCAGGGCGAGCCCGTAATTGTGCCGCGTAGGGAAGTCGCTGATATCCAGCGGCATCCAGGCGAAGCCTGCGATCTGGCCCGTCTTTCCCTGCGAGAGGAACCGGTCGGCGATTCCGCGCTGGTCGAGGATCTCGATGGAGCGCGCGTGCAGGCCGCCGGCGCGCCTGCCAGCGAGGTCCTGGTTGGGGCGCCGCTCGACGATGGCCACGTCGATGCTGGCGAGTGCCAGTTCGCCCGCCAGCATCAGCCCCGTCGGACCTGCTCCGGCAATCACCACCGCATGATCGGTCGTAGCCGCGCGCGACCGGCGCGTTGACAGCAATACAGTCATTTCGTGATCCCCGTAGTTTCCGGCTCAGGCCGGCGGTTCTACGGGATGAGCCCACTCTTGAAGCAAGCCCCTTGCGCACCACATATCAGGCTTGGGGGAAGTGGTGTCCGCTCGCTCCGGCTGGTTCCACGCCGAAGCCGTGAATGTAATTTCAGTCGCTTCCGCTCACCACGACATTTCTGCGACTTCCGCAACCGCGCTGCTCGGGCAGCAACGCGGGCACAAATCCTGACGCCGTAATCAGCCTCAGCCGCCGCGCGCTTCCACGACCTTGCGGCAGGACTCCGAAAGCTTGTCCTTGTTCGCGCGCAGGCACGCATTCATCTGCGGCGGCTTGCCGACATGCTCGGCGCAGTATTTGCCGGCATCGCCGCGGCAGGCCATCTGCTCCTGAAGCGTCGGGCCGGATTGCGCCGAGGCGGGCAGGAAGGCGTTGGCGGTGAGGATCACGAGGGAGAGCGCGGCGGACGCGAAATGGTTCGACATTTTCATGGATCGCCTCTGACGTTGGGACAATGGGGTTCGAACGAGCGGGCGGACCATCGTCGCGGCGGGGGCCTCGGTCCATGCCATGTTCATGGCGTGCGATCGCGCGCGGTTTCATCGATCCCCCATCTTCATGGCATGTTTCGGCGCACTCGCCTGCGCCATCAAGCTCCCGCGTCGGCTGCGACGACCGGTCGGTTGTCCGCAAGGCCGCACGGCAAATGGGAGAGATCGAGATGTCGAAGAAAGCAGGATGGCTGGGTGCAAGCGTGACGCTGGTGGCGCTCGCCGCCGCGTCGGTTTCGCTTGGCGCAAATTCGGCGCAGGCCGCGGTGGTCTATTGCAAGACGGTCGGCGTGCCGAAGGGCTGCGTGGCGCGGCCGACGCCCGTTGCAGCAGCCGTCGCAACGCCCGTGGGTGTCGGCACCGTCGGCGTCGGTGCGCCCGGCGTCGGTGTCCGTCCCGGCACGCCGATGAATCGCGGCGGCCCCGTCAACCGCGTCGGAAGGCGCTAACTTCCCGCGCCGTCGCTGTCGGGAAGGCGGTGAGGCAATGTCAGCCTCACCTGCGTGCCGGCGGCATCGGAGTTCAGCACCAGCTCCGCGCCGCAGCGCGCGGCGCGGCTCTGCATATTGCGCAGGCCGCGCCCGCCCTGGTGGCTGGCGAAACCCCCGTCGCCGGCCACCAGCTCAAAACCCTTGCCGTCGTCCTGGATGGTGATGCGGCCTTGCGGGCCGGCATCATCGATCGTCTCGATGCTCACCGTGATGCGGCGCGCGCCGGAATGCTTGACCGCATTGGTGAGCGCTTCGTCCAGGATACGCACGATCTGGAGCACGTGCCACGGCCGCAACTCGGGATGAACCGGCAGGCCCTGCGGCGTCAGGATCCGGAAATCGAGCGCGATGTCATGCGGCCGCAGTTGCGCCACGGCTCGCTCGCGCCACGATCCTAGCGCCAGCATCAGGTCGCCGCCGATGTCGTCCATCGAATCGATCACGACGCGCAAATCCCGCAGCGCCGCGCGGGCGGCGTCGCCGATCGGCCCGCCGGCCTCTGCGCGCTCGCTCAGCGCCACGATGCTGACGAGCTGGCCGCCGAGGCCATCATGCAGGTCGCGCATCAGCCGCGTGCGCTCCCGCGCGAGCGCGGCGGCGCGGGCGCGCTCTTCCTCGCGGGCAAAGCTCGCCTTCAGCCGCTCCTCGGCCTGGCGCACCCGCGTCACCAACTGGCCGGCAAAGCTGTCGACCTCGTTGAGGGCGCGGGCGAACCGCCAGGTCAGACCGGCGCCGATCGCCACCAGCATGGCCGAATAGGACAGCCGCGAGGTGAAGATGCGGTTGGGCACGATCTGGAACACCGAGAGCAGGTCGACGATCCAGCAGGTCAGCATGATTGTCACGGCGCAGCCGAGCAGGAAGCTTGCAACATTCTGCCGCCGTACCGCCGAGCGCGCCGAGACGAAGGCCATGACCAGCAGCGATGTGCCGACCGTCGGCACGGCCAGCACGGGATACAGCGCGCGCGCCGTCGCCTGGCTGCCGATCAAGCCTGCCAGCGCAAGCAGCATGGCGGGCGCGAAGAACACCAGCCACCAGCGTTGCCACTTCAACCCCGACAGCAGCAGCGTGAACGTCAGCACCAGCGCGCATTCCAGCGGCGCCGACGAAATCAGGAAGACGTTCAGCCGGGAAAGCGGGGTCTCGTCCATCGGCGTCTGCGTGAAGGCCTGGATAAATCCCACCGCCATCGCCGCCGCCAGCACGCCATAGGCCGGCTCGTGCCGGCGCATCACCCACATGATGCCGAGGATGACGGTGAGGATCGCCTGCCATGCCGAGAACACGACAGGCAGCGTCACGAACAACTGCGTCCGCAGGTCGTAATACGGCCGCAGCACCTCGTCCGCTCCGACCCAGATGCGGTCGAGAAAACCCGGGATCGGGCCCCATACGAACAGGCGGATCGACAGATCGTTGACGCCGTCGCGCAGGATTGGCGCCGGGATGTCCGCGATCTGCGGCGTATTGCGGTCGGGCCGGTTGGCGGCGGGATCGCGCCGGCTGTCGTGGACGATGACCCCGTTGACCGTCACCTCCACGCCATTGGTGAAGCGCGGCAGGAACACCGACCACGCACGGCCTGCTTCGGCATGTGGCCGGACGAATTGTGCGGCAAAGCGCGGTGAATCGTCCGGGGCATAGCGCGGCGCGGTGAAGTGAGGCAGCGCCACCAGGCGCTCGGTGCCGTCTTCGATCATCCTGAAGTCGGTGATGCGATATTGCGCCGGCGGCTCCGGCAGCGACAGCGGCAACGCCAGTACGCACAGCCCGGCAATTAGCGCCTGTAGCAGCAGATAGGGGACGAGCCGGGAAGGCCATCGCCGGTGCCGGGCCGGCAGCGCTATCTTCGCCGCCATCTCGCTCACAGTTTGATCAGGCCCTGCTGTAGCGCCTCGAACACCGCTTCGCCGCGGGTATGCACTTCGAGCTTGCGGTAGATGCTCTTGATGTGGCCGGGCACGGTCTGGCGCGACATGCCGAGATGGCCCGCGATCTCGGCGTAGCTAAAACCCTTGGCGATGCCCCAGAGGATATCGATCTCGCGCGGCGTCAATTTTGCGGTGTTGAGTTGCGGCCCCGGCGGCGGCTCGACGGTCGCCTGCGTCCGGCGCACGATGAAACGCGCGATCGAGGCCGAGATCGGCGAATGCCCGGCGACGAGATCGTGCACGGTGGTGGCGATGTCGGTCGGAAACGCATCCTTGAGCAGATAGCCGGTGGCGCCGACGGTGATGGCCGAGATCACGCTCTCCTCATCGCCGAGGATCGAGATCACCATGATTTCGGTATCGGGAAAGCGCCGCCGTGTTTCGCGGATCAGCTCGACGCCGTGGCCGTCGGGCAGTTGCAGGTCGGTCAGCAGCACTTTTGGACCGCCGCGCGAAAGGCAGGCGCGCGCCTCGGCGAGCGTCGCGGCGGCCGTGACCTGGAAGCCGGCACTCGTCAGCGCGTCCTGTAGCCGCCACGAGGTCGGCGCGTCATCCTCGACGAGCAACACGGAAATTGCCTGCGAGGCCCGCTCATCGCTCAACACAGTCATCGGATGGGTGCTTCCTGCCGCTGTCCCCGCAGCCACGGCGCATTCTAGCGCCGGGAACAGCGATTGCGACAGCCATATTCATGGGGGTGGTTAGCGGCGGCGCACTCTCCATAGAGGCTCGCATTTGAGTGATCGCCGCGACAGTTCCTGCCGGAACATCGGCCCTTACCCGACGTTTTCCGCGGGAGAGGGAGAGACAATATGCGCAGTTCAACCGCCTATTTCGCAGGCGCCGGAACCGTGATCGCGGCGATCGCCGCGGGCCTCGGCGGCGGATACCTGTTCTTCAGTATCGTCAGTCCGCACCCCGAGAAGCACGGCAGCAGCGAGGTCTCGCGGCTGGAGCGGCGGGCGTCGCCGGAGCCGATCCCCGCCACCAACAAGGCGGCGCCCGAACCGGTGCCTTATCTCCCCGCGCCGCAGGTTTCCGCCGCCGTCGCCGAGACGCCACCTCAACCGCAGCCGGCACAACCGCAACAAGCCCAGCCGCAACAAGCTCAGCCGCAGCAAGCGCCGCCCCAGCCTGTGCCGCAGCAGGCGGCCGCACCGCCGGCCAATCCTCCCGCTGCACAGCCCGTTGCCGCCGCCGAACAGCCCGCAGCGCGCGAAGAAAAAGCAGCACCGCAGGAATCTTACGCCAAGGCGCGTGACGCCGACGTGAAGCGCGACCCCCGCCGCGAAGAAAAACGCAAGGCCGAACGCGAACGCCGCCAGCATTGGGCCGAACGGCGCAAATGGCGCCAGCGCGACGATGACGCCGATCTGCGCGACGTCGAGCGAAGGGTGCGCGAAGACACCGAGCAGCGGCCGCTGTTTGCCTCCGAGCCGAGGGTCGAGCGGATCGAGATGCCGCGCATCCGGCTGTTCGGCGGAGACGACGATTAGTATCCAGCGCGTCAGCGTGAGTGCCTGACGCGCTACAAAAAAATGATTGCGATCATTTTGGTGGGCAGTCGAAAATAAAAAGAGACTCGAGCGTATCGCGCTGCACGCCTGACTGCTTTTCCCGCTTCGGTTGCTGTGGCATCATCCCGCTAATGGCCGCAACAAGGCCAATAGCATGATCTCGGAAAAGCCTGCCCCGCACTTGATGCGGGGGGCACCGGTTTTCCGAAAGATCATGCTCAAACATGAAGCGGGAGGGTCTGCCATGGATGAGCGCACTACGCTTTCTCGTCGAAAACTCTTGCACACATTGGCCGGCGCAGGCGTCATCGCCGCGGCTGACCTCGCCTGGTGGGACGCGCCCTATATCGGCCCGCGCAAGGCGTGGGGCGCCCAGCCGGTGCGCTTCCAGTGGAGCGTTCCCGAGCCGACGCGCATTGCGCTGATGAATTCGCTCGCCGAGCGCTTCAACCAGTCGCAAAAGGATTTTGCGGTGCAGATCGAATATGTGCCGCAGGCGCAGGCGCGGCAAAAGCTGATCTCCTCGATCACCGGCGGCAATCCGCCGGATCTGTGCCAGGCTTGGGACAACTGGATCGGCCAGTTCAACGGCATGGGCGCGGTCGAAGATATCACCGCGCGCGCCAAAGCCTGGAAACATTACGCCGATGTCGCGCCGACGGCCTGGCAGACCGTCACCATCAACGACAAGATCATTTCGCTGCCGCTCGCCGTCACGCTCGACGGCATCTATTACCGCACCGACCGCGTCAAGGAACTCGGCCTCAAGGAGCCGACGCCCGACTGGACCTGGGACGAATTCCTCGCCATCGCCAAAAGCCTCACCAAATCAGACAAGAATCAATACGGTTTTGGCATGCGCGGCAGCGGCACTTGGGCGATGCTCTATCCCAGCGAGTTCGCCTATGCCAACGGCGCCGAAGTGCTGAAGGACGGCAAGGTCGTGATCAACTCGAAGGAGGCGATTGACGCCTTCTCCTGGTATCTCGACCTCGCGCTCAAGCACAAGGTCACGCCGCCCTCGATCGCCACCGACGGCTTCGTCGAGATCGTCGAAGCCTTCGGCCGCGGCGTCACCAGCATGTACCTGCACAATTCCGGCTCCAGCGGTCAGCAGAAGAAGAATGTCGGTATCGCCAATTTCGCCACGCTGCCGCTGCCGGTGGGCCCCGCCAAGAAGCGCGCCTCGTTCTGGTTCTCCGAGACGCTCACCACCTTCAAGGCCGCCAGGAACAAGGACGGCGCCTGGGCCTTCATGAGCTTTATGCTCGAGGAAGAGCCGAGCCTGAAATACAATTCCACGCTTGGCCTGTTGCCGGCGCGCCAGTCGATCCTGAAGCAGCCGGAATTCGCCAATGATCCCTCGCTGACGGGCTTCATCAAGTCCTTCGACATCGGCGTCGTCAGCCCGTACCTCGCCTATCCCGGCTGGGGCGGCAAGATCGACTCCGACGGCGTGCCGCTGATCCAGCAGGCGATGCTGGGCAAGATTTCCGCCAAGGATTGCCTCGATCGCTTTGCGGAGATTCTGAAGAAGGAAATGTCCTGACCGTCGTTCCGGGGCGATGCGCAGCATCGAACCCGGAACCTCGAGATTCCGGGTTCGCCTCTTCGAGGCGCCCCGGAATGACGGAGCAAAGTCGCCCGCCTTGGGAATCTGCATGACGATACGCTCGCCCGCAGCGCTGCGCTTCTCCTTCCCTTCTCCCCTTGTGGGAGAAGGTGGCAGCCGAAGGCTGCCGGATGAGGGGTCTCTCTCCGCGGGCAGGATACGACCGTCGGGCAGACCCCTCACCCAGGTGAGTTTGACGCCGCCTGCGTACATGCCCTCTCCCACAAGGGGAGAGGGCGCAACAACGCGCAGTGCGCGGTTGTTCTTGTCGTTATATCCCGTCGCGTCGCACAGCGCGCGATGTCACTGGAATCCTCCATGACCTCCGTAACTCTCGCCACCCCGCGCACCCGTCCCCTGATCTCCTGGCGCGTGCGAAAGCGCATGATCGGCTATCTCTATCTCGTCCCCGCCGCGCTCTGCATGCTGGCGACCGTGGTGGTGCCGATCTTCCTTGCCATCAAGATGAGCCTCTATGCCGATGTGCTCTACAAGCCGCAGGACTATCGCTTCATCGGGCTGGGCAATTATCTCCGCCTGATCGAGGATCCCGTCTTCTGGCACTCGCTGTGGAATTCGGTGGTCTGGGTGTTCGGCTCGGTCTTCCTGCAATTCATCTTCGGCTTTGCCGCCGCGCTGCTGCTGCATCAGGCCTTTCCCGGCCGCGCGCTGGTGCGCACGCTGACGCTATTGCCCTGGATCATTCCGGGCGTGGTGGTGGGGCTGATCTGGCAGTGGCTCTACCAGCCGAATTACGGCTTCATCAACGACTTCCTGATCTGGACCGGCCTGATGAGCGAGCGCATCGCCTGGCTGTCCTCGCCGGATACCGCGATGGGCGCGGTCATCTTCACCAACATCTGGCGCGGCATCCCGTTCTTCGCGATCATGCTGCTCGCCGGCCTGCAATCGGTGCCGGACGAACTCTATGAAGCCGCCCACGTCGACGGCGCCGGCGTGTTCTCGCGCTTCTGGCACATCACGCTGCCGATGCTGCGGCCGATCATCGTGGTCTCCACCGCCACCCGCATCATCTGGACCTTCAACTATGCCGACCTGATCTTTGTCATGACCGGCGGCGGCCCCGCCAACGCCACCCAGATCACCTCGACCTACACGCTGGTGCAGGCCTATTCCACGCTCGACTTCGGCTATGCCGGCGCGCTGTCGGTGGTGCTGCTCGTGGTGATGCTGGTCTTCACCGCGCTGTACCTGCGGGTGACCAAGGGCGTGGAGGAAGAATAATGGCGCGCCGTCACGTCCCCAGGGATCTCGCCGAGCGCCTGCTCGCCGGCCCCGTGATCTGGATCGGCCTGATCCTGCTCACCGCCTTCGCGCTGGGCCCGTTTATCTGGATGCTGCTGACTTCGCTGAAGGACCGCACCGAACTCTACGCCACGCCGCTGCAATATCTGCCGCGCCATCCCACCTTCGAGAACTATGTCGAGGCCTGGACCTCGCCGGTCACGCCGTTCTCGCGCTTCTTTCTCAACAGCCTCTGGGTCTGTTCGGTGACGATGGTCGCCACCACCATCGTCTCCGTGCTCGCCGGCTACGCCATCGCCCGCTTCAAATTCGCCGGCCGCGACGCGCTGCTGCTGATCTTCCTCGCGACGCAAATGTTTCCGAGCGTGCTGCTGATCGCGCCGCTGCTGACCCAGTGGCGCGCGCTTGGTCTGATCGACAGCTACCAGGCGCTGATCTACTCCAACTTCTCCTTCACCGTGCCGTTCACGGTCTGGATGATGGTCGGCTATTTCACCTCGATCCCGCGCGACCTCGAGGAAAGCGCGATGATCGACGGCTGCAACCATTTCGGCGCGCTCTGCCGCATCGTGCTGCCGCTCGCCGCCCCCGGCATCGCCGCGACCGCCATCTTCGCCTTCGTCGTCTCCTGGAGCGAACTCTTGTTCGCGATTTCCTTCACCACGGAGACCAACATGCGCACGCTCTCCGCCGGCCTGCTTTACATGGTCGGCCAGTACGAGGTGCAGTGGGGGCAGTTATCGGCGGGGGTGATCTTGAGTACCGTCCCGGTGGCAGTGCTGTTCGCGTTTTTGCAGCGGCATTTGATCCACGGGCTCACCGCGGGCGCGGTGAAGGGGTAGGGATCGTTGGGTGGGCCACCATCTTGTCCGCGGCGGCTTACGCCTTCAGCTAGCCCGCTCTACGGTCCTTCCGCGCCTAAGCTTTCCCGCCATCCTGCTTGCCGATAACGCAGCGCCATCCCGCAAGCCGTTCGGCCGGATGCTGCTTCATCCACTCGGCGAGCTGCGGCGCACCAACCAGGCAGGACTGTATAGATACGTTGGCGAAGTCCGAGGTTGTTACCGTCTGCTCGTGACAGTTGGCCGGAGACGAGAGACTGCAAAGCACGGCAATGATCTTGATCACGACAGGCGGTCGTAGATCGCGCGGGCTTCCCGGATCAGCCGGATTCGCTCACGTTCAGACTTTGGGACAAATTGAATAACCTCGCCCATGTCAGCTCCAGATCTCGGGGGGAGGATGATCAGATGACGATCATCATTTCCTACTGATGTGGGATTTCAGCGTCAAATTTGAAGCGCTGTGGCGGTAACGGAGTTATAAAAAGCGCGTGACTGGGGCAGGGATCGTAGGGTGGGTTAGCGAAGCGTAACCCACCATCTTTGCTCAAGGTTTATGCCGGAGCCTGTCATCGGCCGCGCTTAGCGTGGGACCGTTGGGCAAACGCTACTTGAGCCGCTCGCAATTCGTGGTGTCGCGGCCCAGCACGCTGAACCGCGGTGCCTTGTTGTAGAACGAGCCGGCCTTGTCCGGATCGTCCGCGGGCGGATGCGCGTTGTCCATCAGGAAGATGAGATCTTCCTCGATGCTGCCGCGGATCCAGCACGATCCTTCCTTGCGGACGAGCGTCGCAAAATATCTCCCCTCGCGCAGCCGCCGGGTCTGCTCCTTGTCGAGCCAGATGCGCAACACATCCTGCCCGGTCTCCACCCTTGCATTGGCCTCGCTGCGCGAGAACGGCACAAGGCTCATCAGCGTCCGGCCGGCCCCGTCAGTCGCGCCGGTCTTGACGTAGAAGCGGGTCTGCTGCGACTCGCAGGCGAACAGCGTCTTCTCCTTTGACGTATCGTTCCAGTCGGCGGGAAACAGTTTGCGCTGCTTCTCGCAACCGTCGGCCTCGAACGCGTGGGCCGATACAGCCGCCGCGATCAGCAGCGCCGGGATGAGAAGCAAGCGCCGGATTCGCATGAGGGCCCCTTAGTGCGGGTATTTCGTTTCAACCAATTCCGGAATTCGCCGTATCAGTCCGCCAAGTTCGCCCGAGGTCAGCAACAGGACGACATCATCCGCGCGCAGGACATCGCTCAGTCGTTGCAACGCCTCGTCTGGTTCATTGATCGCCTCGGCATCGTAGTTCGCCGCCCTCGTTCGCGCGACAATCTCGTCCTGGGTCAACTGGGCATGGGTGCCCGCGCCTTGGGACGCCGGCTCGAAAATGAATATCTTTTCCGCTCCCGCGAACACATCGTCATACGCCGCAATCGCCGCGCGGTTGCGCCAGGTGAAGGTGTGCGGCTCGAACACGACGATCAGCCGCTTGTTCGGAAAATGCAGCTTTGTGGCTTCGATCGCGCTGCGTGCCTTCTCGTAGGACGAGCCAAAGCCTTCGTAGACCGGCACCTTCGATCGCGGCGACAGCAATTCCATGCGGCGCTTGACACCCTGGAAGGTGCGCATGCCGGCGTGCAATTCCTCGGGCGTCAGCAGCTTCTTCTCCAGCAGCATCGCGGCCACACCGACGATGTTGTCGATGTTGTGGTCGCCGAGCTGCGTGGTCGACAGGCGCACGATCTTCTCGCTGCCGCGCATTAGGTCAAAACCGGTCTCGGCGCCGCGCACGATATTTTCGGCATGCCAGTTCGCCTTGTCGTTCAGCCCATAACAGACGATGGGACACGCAAGACCGGCGGCGAGGGCGCGGGCGTGCGGCTCGGCGCTGACGACCAGCAGCCCGTCCGATGGCAGCGAGCCGAGCAGGGTGCGGAACGGCGCGAGATAATCCGCGTGCGTCGGAAACACGTTGATGTGGTCGTGGGTTGCCGAGGTCAGCAGCACGTTCCTGGCGTTGTAGAGCAGGAACTTTGAGCGGTCGTCCCAGTTCGATGCCGGGTATTCGTCGCCTTCAAGCACGAACGTGTTGCCCTTGCCGCGCCGGGCGTGCGTGTCAAAACCGTTGGTGATCTCGCCGATGAAATAGCTGGGCTCCTTGCCCGCGCTCTTGAGGCACCAGGCGAGCAGGGCGGTGCAGGTCGATTTGCCGTAGCTGCCGGCCGCGACGATCGTCTCGGCGCCAAGGCTCATCTCGTGCAGCAGATCGGCGAAAGAGCGCACCGGCTTGCCGCTCTCCATCGCGGCGCGGACTTCCTCGTTGCTTTCAGGTACGAGCTTTGCGTTCTTGCCGATCACGATGACGTCGGCATCATCTGGAATATTCTCCGTCCGGTAACCCGAGGCGAACGCGATCTTCTCGTTCTTCAAATAGTCGCTGACCGGCGGATAGAATCCTTCATCTGAGCCGGTGATCCGCACGCCCATCTGCCGCAGCAGCAGCGCGGTTGCGCTCATGCCTTTGCCGGCGATGCCGATGAAATGCGCTTTCGAATAATTCACGCTCTATCCAATCGATCAGTCCGTAGGGTGGGTTAGCGAAGCGTAACCCACCATCCTCTTCGCCACAAAAGCGGTGGGTTACGCGGAGCCTGTCATCGGGCGCGCATTCGCGCGACCCGTTGGCTAACCCACCCTACACGCTGCGGCTTCTATCGCGATTCGCCGGAAAATTCGCGTTGCAGTACGGCCAGCCGATCGAGCGCAGCTTGCGGCAACGGACCTTTCTCCACCGCCGCCAGCGCGTCCTCGAACTGCTGTGGCGTTGCCATGCCGACCAAAATGGTGTCCATCGCCGGATGCGAGATCGCAAACCGCGTCGCGGCCTCGGTCAGGCTGCCGGCAAAGCCCTCCGTCACCAGCGGCATCAGGCGGCGCGCGCGATCGATATCGCCGTCATAGCTCATGGCCGAGCCGAGCGGCTCGGGCGCCGGGCTCGCAATCGGGTGGCGCTCGGCCGAACCGGACAAGGCCCCGCCTGCCAGCACGCGAATGCCCACTACGCCGATTCCGGCCGCCTTGGTGTGATCGAACAAGCGACCGTAATCCTGCGCCGGATAATCTTTCGGCAATTGTTCGCCCGCGGAAGGGTTGAGCATGTTGTAGACCACCTGCGCGCTGTCGAAGACGCCGGCGTCGATCACCTGAAGCAGCGCCGCGGTATCGCCCAGCGCCGTGATCCCGAGGAAACGGATTTTCCCCTGCGCGCGCAGCCGCTCGAACGCCGGCACCACGTCGTCCATCACCTGCCGCACGCTCAACGACGATCCGCCTCCCGTCACGGTGATCGGATTGTGCAGGTGGAAGATGTCCACGCGATCAAGACGAAGGCGCGCGAGGCTGCCTTCGAGCGAAGCCGCAATCGCGTCCGCCGTGCGGCCGGGATCGCCGGCGGCGAGGCGCACCTTGGTGCCGACGATGGCATTGGCCGGCTTCAGCTTCTGGAGGACGCGGCCGAGATTCTTTTCCGATTCGCCGTCGCCATAAAGCACCGCCGTATCGAAATAGTTCACGCCGGCGTCGATCGCGCGCGCGACCACGCGTTCCTGGTCGGCGGGATCGCCGCGCACCATCAGCCCGCCGACGGCGCCGCAGCCAAAGCCAAGCACGGAGACCTTTAGCCCCGTGCGGCCAAACGTTCGAAATTGCATTGCTGTCTCTCCGGCTGCCGACCCGTAGGGTGGGTTAGCCGAAGGCGTAACCCACCATTCTCCTCGCGCGAAAGCGGTGGGTTACGCTTCGCTAACCCACCCTACGATGCTATCGCACCTGCACCTCAACCAATCCTAGCCCCGCAAGCTCGAACCGGTAGCGTCCTTCGTCTTCCGGAAACACCGTCTTCATCACGCTTCCCGTCATCACCACCTGGCCCGCCTTCAGGCCTTCGCCGCGCGAAGCGAGCTGCGTCGCAAGCCACGCCGCCGAATTGAAGGGATGGCCGAGGATATCGCGCCCATAGCCTTCGCCGATCGCGGCGCCGTCCTTGGTGGCGCGCCCGAGCACAGCCTCGAGGTCTGGCCATTTCGTGGAAAATTCCGACAGCACGATGCCGGCGTTCCAGGAATTGTCCGCCACCAGCGAGCGGACATCGAGATTGCCGTAATCGGCGCTGCGGTCGTCGACGAGTTCGATCGCCGCGCAGACGCCGTCGATATGCGGCGCGATCGTCTCGGCGGTGCAGGGCCCGACCGGCACGTCCGACTTGATGCGAACGGCAATCTCGAATTCGAGGCCGAGCCGCCCGTAATCCGCGCGCCGCACGGTGGCGCCCGATTGGTGCACGCGGCGCGCCAGCACGACGCCGCCGATCGGATGGTCGATCCCGCAAAACTTTTGCATCGTCGCCGACGTCAGCCCGACCTTGTAGCCGGCCACCTCACCGTGCTCGCCCCGCAGCAGCGGAACAAACCGCTCCTGGATATCGTAGGCGTCGGCAATCGTGGCGGGACCGTCGGGCGGCGCAAGCGTCCTGAACCGGATGTTGGCCTTGTGTTCGGCAAGCAGCGTTTCGGCCGCGCGCCGGGCCGCGATATCTTCCATGGGCTTTCTCTCCCCTGATTGTTCTTGTCGGTCCGGAGCGGACAATAGCGGCGAGGGGCCGCCACACTCAATCCTGTGCCCGCTTGCCGGCGCCCTCGTCGGCCCACGCCTGCGCCCAGGCGCTGAGCGGATTGAGGGCCGTGCGCAGCTTGCGCCCCTGCGCCGTCAGGCAATAGCCGCCGTCGGCATGCGTGACGATATCGGTGGCGCGCAGCTCCTTCAGGCGCGTATTGAGCAGCCCCGGCGTGGTTTCGCAGGCCTCCTGAAGCGCGCGAAAAGTCAGCGGCCCGTCGCGCAGCTCCCAAAGAATGCGCAAGGCCGTGCGCCGCCCGAGCAGGTCGAGCGCCACCATGATGGGGCGTCCCGTCTTCGAGCCGCGGACTGGCGTCCCGACCTTCGGCACGCGGTGGCGAGGCTTTTTTGATGAACTCATGACGCGAAACCTACCCTGCTTTTCGTTGCCGATCGACAGTCTTGATTCTGGCTTACCGAACGCGCGCCGCACTCCGTCCGAATCGATGCCGCTTGCATCTTTTGGACAATGCTATAAAATTGATAGCAACCAATAGCGTCAGCATCGAAGCGGGAGCAGGCAGATGACAGATCGCCGGCATCATTACAGCACGCACCTCGTCTGGACTGGTGCAGCCAAGACAAAATCCTTCCGCAACCATGTCCGCTCCTATGAAATCAGCGCGCCCGGAAAACCGGTGATTGCCGGATCTTCCGATCCGGTGTTTCGCGGCGACGCGGCGCGCTGGAATCCGGAGGATCTGCTGGTCGCCTCGCTTTCCTCCTGCCACAAGCTCTGGTACATGGGCCTTTGCGCGGCAGAGGGTATCGTCGTGCTCGCCTATGAGGATGAAGCCGAAGGAATCATGGTCGAGGAAGCGGTCGACGGAGCGGGCCAGTTCGTCCAGGTCACGTTGCACCCGCGCGTCCTGCTGGCCCCGGGGTCGGACAGGCAAAAGGCCGAGCAACTGCACGAGACGGCGCATGCCAACTGCTTCGTCACGCGATCGGTGAATTTTCCTGTTCTTCACGAACCCGTCGTCGAGGTCGCTGTCCCGCAAGGCTCCTGACCTTGGCCGCGAGGCTGATCGTTCTCTATCCGC
The DNA here is from genome assembly GCF_018129385.1 of Bradyrhizobium lablabi. Taxonomy (GTDB): domain Bacteria; phylum Pseudomonadota; class Alphaproteobacteria; order Rhizobiales; family Xanthobacteraceae; genus Bradyrhizobium; species Bradyrhizobium lablabi_C. Next base: position 365,642 of record NZ_JAFCLN010000003.1, on the reverse strand, counting down.
CGCCGCTCGATGCGAAGGCCTTCGAACGCGCGTATTTCGCAAGCCACATGCCGCTGATGCGCCGTCTCGTCGGCGCTGGCGCCGTGTTGACCACCCACCGCGTTCGCAACGTCGCCGGCGCGCCGCAGGACATCTATCGCGTGGCCGAGATCAAGTTCGAGAGCATGGATGCACTCAGGGCGTATGTGACCTCGGATCGGGCGCGCGAAGGGCGGGCTTCATCCGAAAAGGTCTCAACCGGCGGAACGCCGACCTATCTGATCTGCGCCACCGATTGAACCGGCTGCCTGGCCGCGGTCGGTCTGTCGGGCAAATCACTTCTGATTTTCAGAATCAATGTCAAGCCCCGAAATCAAAAATATTCCTCTTGTCAGTTTCGGCAAATCAGAATTATAACAGCGCAGGGGATGTCGGAGTGTTCTCCGCTCACCTGTATGCTCGTGTGCACCTTTTTGTTGCGCAAGCAACGCACACGAGACCGCGGGTGCAGCGCGCACCCGGCATTCCCTGCGCCCTCTCTCGTAGAGGGACACGAGATCGCAATACCTCGGGCGAAAATGCGTCGCGAGAACGCTTCCGCTCGTCATTCCGGGGCGCGCCCTCTTTGGCGCGAGCCCGGAATCCATAACCACAGGCCGCCGTTGTTTCAAAGAAAGCCGTTAACCATCCTGCCCAAACAACAACCGCTACGGCGTATGGATTCCGGGCCCGCGCCAAGTGGCGCGTCCCGGAATGATGACGGTGGTTGCATTGAAGATTGAACTGGAAAGCGAACCTGTCACGCCGAAGCTCGCAAAGCGTATGCGGAAAACTTGGCCGCGCCACGCGAAGCCCGCCGGGCGTAGCGTGGTGCCCCTGGCCGGAATCGAACCAGCACTCCTTGCGGAACTCGATTTTGAGTCGAGCGCGTCTACCAGTTCCGCCACAGGGGCCTTCAGGACACGGACCTTTGGGGCCGACTGTCGCGAAGCCGGCGGAATATAGCTGGCGGCCTGTTCCGGTCAACCCGCGCGGATGTGAATGTGGCGCGCCTCGACAGAAAAGTGCCGGCGCGATACCACAAAGTCGGTCAAGGCCGAGGAGATCAATGTGACACTTGCCGCCGCCAATCCGTCACAGCAGGGCATCGCCTCCAATTCCGCGCTGATGGCCGCGCTCGCGATCACGCTGGTCGCGGCGGCGACGCTGGCCGGCGCCTGGTTCTTCCAGCTCGTGCTGGACATCCGCCCCTGTCCGCTCTGCCTCGAGCAGCGCTACGCCTATTACCTCGCCGTCCCGCTCGGCGCGCTGACGGCCTTTGCCGCCGCGCGCCACGCGCCGCGGCACCTCCTGATGGCGGCGTTTGCGATCCTGCTGATCGCCGCGCTCGCCAACGCCTATCTCGGCGGCTACCACGCCGGCGTCGAATGGAAGTTCTGGCAGGGTCCGACCGATTGCTCCGGCCCGGTCCTCGATCTCAGCAAGGCCGGCAATCTGCTACAGCAGCTCGATACGGTGAAGGTGATCCGCTGCGACGAGGTGCAGTGGCGTTTCCTCGGCCTGTCGCTCGCCGGCTACAATGTGCTGATCTCGCTCGCCATGGCCGCGATCTCGCTGTGGGGCTTTGTGGCGTCGGCGAAGCGAGCCTAGTCGTCCACATCGTCCTGCGGCCGTCCGAACAGATGGACGATACCCGGGGTGGCGATCGAGACGAATACGAAGCGCGAGAGGTGATGCGCGCCGACGAAGATCGGGTCGATGTGCAGGGTCAGCGCCAGCGCCAGCATGGCGTCCATCGCGCCCGGGGCAAACGCCACCACGATGTCGGAGAAGCGCACATTCGTCATCAGCACCAGCACGGCGACGAAGACCGAGGACACCGCGATCGCCACCGCAAACGAGCCGAGCCCGGCATTGACATGGGCGCGCAGCGTCTTCAGCCGCATCCGCGCAAAGCGCGAGCCGATCAGCGCGCCGATGCCGACCAGCGCCACGTTGCGCATCCAGCTCGGCAGGCCGCCTTCGACGAGGCCGGCGCCGTGCAGTAGGCTGGAGGCGAGCATCGCGCCGAACATCCAGCTCGCCGGAAATTTTGCCAGCCGCAGCAGCAGCGCCACCGCGATCGAGGCCGCGATCAGCGCAGCGAGGCCGATGGGAGAGGCGACCTCCGCCGACAGGATCGTCGGCGCCGAGGGCGCCACCCCCGCGACGACCAGCACCAGCGGCAACGCCGCGGTCAGGATGATCACCCGAATGGTCTGTACGACGGCAATGCCGGCAACATCGGCACCTTTCTCGGCCGCAAGCACCGTGATCTGCGACAGCGCGCCGGGGCTGCCGGCGAGCAGCGCGGAGGTCTGGTCCCAGCCGTGAAAGCGCTGAAGATAAAGGCTGCTGCCGAAGGTCGAGCAGAAGGTGGCGAGCGCCAGCAGGCCGATGGTCAGCGGATATTCGCTCACATGCTGGATCAATTGCCGCGACACCAGCGATCCCAGCGAGATCCCGAGCAGCAGCAGCACGGTCTGCGTCATGACCGGCGGCAGCAGCAGTTGCCGGCCGCAGAGCGCGGCGCCGCCGACCGCGATCATCGCGCCCGAAATCAGCCCGCCCGGCAGGTTGGCCCACAGGAACAGCAGGCCGCCGGCGGTGCCGATCGCAATCGTCTCCGCCACGCGCAGCGTTTCGCTGCGGCTCGGAAGATGTTGGGCCAGCGATGTCGGGATCATGTTCACGCGGGCCTTATGGCAAATCCGCGAACAGGCGACAAATGCGCCCCTGCCATGGGGCAATGCGCATTTCCCGATGCGGTTGAAGGACCGATCTGTGTTTCGATGTGTGCCGTACGATATACGGAGAAAGTCGAACAATATACGGAATATATCGCATATATCCGTACGATAGTGAAAATGTTCAGAGAACGTTCCCGCAACTACAGCCTTTATGAACGGCATATGAACAGAATGGGTGCCCGAAAACAGAATATTTTCATCACGTCATTGGGAGGCCGCGTTGTCGCACCTTGCGGTTGCGTTAGGATGCGCCCGTTCAGCAATGCCCCCGTAGGGAGACTCAGGGATGAATAACCACGCGAAATTATTGTGTGCCGCCGCCGTGACGGCGTTCGCCGCTTCCATCGCCATTTCGCCGGCGCAGGCGCTCACCGCGCAGGAATGCAGCGCCAAGTACCAGGCGGCCAAGAAGGACGGCACGCTGGGCGGCCAGAAATGGAATGACTTCCGCAAGGCCCAGTGCGGCGCCGACGCAACACCCGCCGCGGCGGCACCGGCCGCGCCCACTGAACCGAAGGCTGCGGAAGCCAAGCCCAAGGAAACCAAGGCCAAGGAAGCCAAGCAGAAGGAGGCTGCCGCGCCGGCCGCTCCGGCGGGACCTGCGGTCTTCCCGAACGCGGTCGACCCGAAATATTCCAAGGAGAGCGAAAGCAAGGCGCGCATGCACACCTGCGTCGACCAGTACAATGCCAACAAGACCACCAACGCCAATGGCGGCCTGAAGTGGATCCAGAAGGGCGGCGGCTACTACAGCGAATGCAACAAGAAGCTGAAGGGCGCGGCATAAGCGGCCTTGCGCTTGAGGCGCGGCCGCTCAATACCGGCCGCGTCTCATGCCCCGTCGTCGATCAGCTTTTCGGCCGACTTCGCCACCAGCTGCGCGCGCTTGCGCGGACCCCGTTCGGGAAACAGCAGGCTTTGACCGAAGATAAAGCTGTAGAACAGAAACGCCTGCGCGTCGGCGTCCTCGGAAGGAAGTCCGGTCGCGCGATAGAGCTGGCCGACATTCTTCAGCCGCGCCGCATCGACGCTGGCGACCGCGGCGGCGGCATTGTCGTCGGCGCGGGCCCATTGCCGGATCGCAAGCTCCACCGCCATGCCTTCGGTGTTCATCCGTTCGGAATAGAGCCGGATCAGCGCCTTCAGCCGCTCGCGTGCGCTCACCCCGTCAAGGCTGGTCTGCGCCTCGATCGCCGCGATGCGCCCGGTGCTCCAGTTTTGCAGCATGGCCTCGAGCAGCGCCGCGCGGTCGCGAAAGCGTCGATAGAAGCCGCCCTTGGTGACGCCAAGGTTTTTGGCCAGCACCTCGACCCGCACCCCCTCGACCCCGGAGCGGGCAAGCTCCGCAAACCCCGCCCCGATCCAGACGTCGTCCTTGCTGCCGGCTGTCAATGACGCTCTCCCGATCGTGATACGGTGCCGTATTGCTACCCCGGCAGGCCGGTGATACGCTACCGTATCAAAAATCGGAGGCGGGAGCGTTTCGATGGAGGAGGCGACCTATCGCGGCACGGTCTATCCGTGGCAATGCGACCATGTCGGCCACATGAACGTCATGTGGTATGTCGGCAAATTCGACGAGGCCACCTGGAATTTCATCGCCCGGTTCGGGTTGACCCCCAGCTATCTCCGCAGCTCAGGGCGCGGCATGGCCGCCGTGCAGCAAAATATCGCCTACAGGCGCGAGCTGCTGGCCGGCGATATCGTCGAGATCAGGAGCAGGCTGCTCGGGATCCGCGAAAAATCGATCCGCTTCCTGCACGAGATGCGCAACGTCGAAACCGGCGAGATCGCCGCGACGTGCGAGCTTACCGGCGTGCATATGGATCGAAAAATCCGCAAGTCAGCGCCATTCGAGGAATCGATCCGCAACATCGCGGCGCAGCATGTCGTCGTTCCAGAACCAGAGGCAGTCTGAAGCAGATGCGCTTCGAACCGAAAAACCCGGACTTTCGCCGCGTGGCGGCCGACACGTTCGGCCGGCAAGTGGCGATGCGCACCCTCGGCATCTCCATCGCGCGTCTCGATGCCGGTGAGGTCGATCTCGCGATGGGCTATTCGTCCGACCTCACCCAGCAGAACGGCTTTATCCATGCCGGCGTCATTACCGCAGGCCTCGACACCGCCTGCGGCATCGCTGCCTTCACGCTGATGCCGGCCGGCTCTGACATCCTCACCGTCGAGTTCAAAACCAATCTGCTGGCGCCTGCCAGCGGCGAGCGGTTCTACTTCCGCGCCGCCGTCGTCAAGGCGGGCCGTACGCTGACGATCTGCGACGCCCGCGCCTATGCCGAGCGCGGCGGCGCCGAGCATCTGGTGGCGACCATGACAGGCACGCTGATGGCGTTGCAGCCGCGCCATCCAGCAAAATCGCAAGGCAGGGTCCTGGCAACAACCAACTGACCCGCGCTGCTCGCCGCGGGCGCCGTCGGCCGGGGACTGGCCGGCCGGCGATCCGCGCGACCTGTCGCGGCGCCCTCAATATTGCCTTGCCATCGTCATTATTGCGGTAGCGCTGTATATGCTGGCGCGTAACTTATCCGTGTCTTAAGCGTAGACTCCTGCGCTACAACAGATCGGGCCACCGCGGTCCCAACGAGACCAGCAGATATGAAAAAATCAATAGAAGTGCCCGTACACCCCTCGCTCACCCGCCGCGAGGCGCTCGGGCTGCTCGGAGCAGGCCTGCTTGGTGCCGCGTCCGGTCCGGCATTCGCCCACGACGACCATGAGAAGGTGCTGACCGAAGCGCTGGTGCTTCGCGATCCCGATATTCCCGTGATCGGAAATCCCGACGGCGACATCTCCATCGTCGAATATTACGATTACAATTGCCCGTACTGCCGCAAGGTCGCGCCTGAAATCCGTCAGGTGGTGCAGGACGACGGCAAGGTGCGCCTCGTGCTGAAGGACTGGCCGATCCTCGGCGAAGTCTCGAAGATCGCGGCGCGCATGGCATTGGCCGCCAAATACCAGGACAAGTTCGTCCAGGCGCATGAGGCGCTGATCGGCGTCAGCTCCCGCCTGACCGAGCCGCGCGTCCGCGAACTGCTCGCTGGCGCCGGCGTCAACATGGATCGCCTGGCCAGCGATCTCACGGCGAAGGGGAAGGAGATCGACGCCATCCTCAAGCGCAACGCCGATCAGGCGGAAGCCTTCGAATTCCGCGGCACGCCGTCCTTCATCGTCGGCAAATTCCGCGTCCCCGGCGTTCTGACCATGTCAGAGTTCGAACTGGTCATTGCCGACGCCCGCAAGGCGCTGGCGAAAAAGTAGTCGCCAAAAAAGGCGCCACCGCGAAAGCGATGGCGCCTCATCATGCGATCTCGCAATCGAGACTATTTTGACGAAATCTTGACCCAATCCTCGTGCGCGCGGTTCTTCAGCGTCTTCCACTCCGCCGCCGCGACATCCCAATTCACGATCGTGCGATTGGACTGCGCCGCCTGGCCGCTGGTGGCGCTCGACGTCTGGATCGAATCGTAGATGTAGACGCCGCCCACTAGCAGCAGAATGCCCAGGATCATTCCGATAAACGTCTGCATGGTCCATGCCTCCGATGATGGCCGGACAACGTAAGGGCCGGCAGTTTGGTTCCGCGTCGTCGCTGTTAACGCAGGAACGCCGATGAATTTCACGTGCGTCCTTTGGTCGTAACAGGCAACGGCGCAGGCGTTGCAACTGGCGCCGCCGTCACCAAATTCAGCGATTTCAATTCGTCCGGCTTGAAGATGAACAGCCGGTCATGCGGTGTTTCCATTGCATGCACCCAGACTTCGAGATCGATCCCCATCTCGCGCAGATAGCGCTGACAGCTTGCCGAGATATTTTGCGCGATGCCCATCTCGTCGCGGGGCGGGCCGTTCGCTGCGGAGCGGAGTGCGGCGACTTGATGCACGCCGATCGTGGCTTTGTCGCCGGCCCGGCGCTCGACGCCGCCGGCAAACACCAGCGGACAGGAGGAAGCGCAGTATTTGCCGGGCTCGACTTCGGTCGAGAACCTCTTCTCCCGGATCAGCCGGCCGATCGCGATGGCATCGGCGACCGAACCACCGGGCGAATTCAGCACGATCGTCTTGATGTAGTCGCCGCGCTTGCCGACCTCGGCCGCGAAATCCCTGGATATGCCGGGCGTGATGGTCCCGCTCGCCATCAGCTTGCCGCCGCCGACCAGTTCGAACGTCATTGGTTTCGCCAGCACGCCTTCCGGCTGCGGCAACGGCGTCGTGCGCCGGTCGCCGCCCGGAAGCAGCGGCGCCAGAATCGAGGGCAGGATGGATGGAAGATCGAGCGAAGGCGTTGCCGGTCCGGTCTCGGCGGGCGATGCCGCGACGTCGGGACTTGTCATCCAGCCGTTCTGGTCCGCCAGATCGAGCGCGAGCACGGCAACCGTCACCGCGACGATGCTGCGAAACAGCCAGCGCAACACGGCTTCGTCCGGATTGTCGGCGAGCCAGGCGTGAAAGCGTTGCGAAATGCTCGACATGATTGTCGCTACTTGGTGTGACGCGCCGCCGGCAGCGTGGTGACGTTCTCGTCCAACGCCGGAGGCTCGCCGGTGCGATCGGCATCGGGTTTGATCTCAGCAGGTACGGGTCGCTGCGCGTTCGCAACCTCGCGTGCCATCTGCATGGCGGCTACCAATTGCCCCGCGGTCATCTCGGACGCGCTCATTGCCGGAAGGCCCTCGCGGCGAATCGCGGCATGCACGACGCAGAGGATCAGCACCAGCACGGCCGGCATCAGGTCGATCGAGATCGCGCCGGCCCAGCTCGGAATGAAGTCGCCGGCATAGCGCAGCACGGCTTCGGCCGGTGACAGCGTCTGGAAACGGGCGGGCTCAACCTTCGGCATCGCCAGGATCTTGTCAGCGGCGTCGGCAAGCGAAGCCGCTTGCGTCGCAATCGAGCTTTCCACCTTGCCGACGACTGCGGTCTGCCGGTCGGCGAGATCGGCTGTGCGGCCGCCGGCGGCGGGCGCAATGAAGCCCGAGGAGAGCGACGTCGCCGCCCGTTTCACGGCCGGCGCCACCGAGGTCTGCTGTAGATTGGCGATCACGCCCATTAGCGCCAGCGATTCCGTCGCGAATGCATCGCTGCGCGCCGCGATCGGCCCGCGGTCGGAGATGAGCTCGCGCATCTTTGCGAGACTCTTGCCGCCCTGTTCATACAGCGCCGAGACGCGCTTTCCCGAGGCCTGCACCTCCTGGCCGAGGCTGTCGAGTTGGCCCGACATCTGCGTCAGAAGCTGCACGACGGTGCCCGAGCCCGCGGTACCCGTGAGCGAGCCGGCGCGCTCGGCATCGGCCAGTTTGGAAAAGCGCGCGGAGGCGAGCTGGATGTCGGGCAGCAGCCCTTGCGCGGCGATCGCATTGGTGTTCGCCTGGTCGAGGTCGCGGGTATAGTTCTGCACGGTGATCGCAAGATGCTGCTGGATCGCGGCGGCTCCGGCCAGCGCCGAGGCGTTGAGCCAGGACGACATCGCCACGATCATCAGCGAGCCCAGCAGCATGCAGCCGACCATCAGCGCGCGGCCGGTGCGCTCGACCACATGCGGCATCAACTGCATCAGAAACACCCAGAAGGCGTAGATGCCGACCGAGACCGCAACGGAATAGATCACGGCGGCAAAGAACACCATGGTCGGACTGCCGTTGAGCAGTTCGCGCACGCCGAGATAGGTGTAGACGCCGGCCGCCAGCGCGAGGATCGCGGTGGTGAGCTTTAGCGTGACCTCGAGCCGGCCGACATTTTTGGAGAGCAGGAGCGAGTTGGAGGCGGGAGAAGCGGGCGCATTCGGGGCCGCGCCTGTGATCGGGGACATCTGGTGTTCCTGTTGCGGTACGAACCGCCCCGGTCAACGCCCCCACGTTGGTGTAAGTCATTCAGATATGAGAATAAATTCTGACGACAATATGTCGGCGACCGTGGCCTCACGGGATCGTTTTTGCTATCGTGGCCGATGATGGGAAATGACATGTCGGCAGACGTACTCGCGAAGTTTCGGCGGAAATACCTTTGGTGGACGCCGATCGATGGACGGCCATTTTCTGAGGATCGCATTATCGCGCAGGCCATGAGTCTTGCGACCTATGACGACATCCTGTTGCTTGAGCAGACGGTCGGCTGGCCTCGACTGGTCGAAGTCATGCGTCGGGCCGAGCCCGGTTGGATCGACGATCGCTCGTGGGATTTCTGGCGAGGCCGATTGCATTTTAGAACCGGCGCAGCAGTTCCGGCCGATCCGCCCCGCAGGGTATTTCATGACGCAACGCCTTGAGCCGAGATTTGAGGCCATGCCGGTTGCGCAGAGAGAAATCTGGCCAAGCCTGGCACCTGCCGTGGAATCAGGTTTGGTGCTCTACGGCGGTACTGCGGTCGCGCTTTACCTGGGACACCGGGTATCGGTTGACTTCGATTTCTTCAAGTCGAGTCCGCTGGACAAGGAGAGCCTGCGAAGGGATTTCAACTTTATGCAGGACGCCACGATCTTGCAGGACATGCCGGAAACTCTGGTCGTGCTCGCCGAGATGCCATCCGGCCCAGTGAAGGTATCGTTCTTTGGCGGAATGAGCTTTGGACGGGTGAACGATCCGCTTTGTACCAATGACGGTGTTTTGCTCGTCGCATCTCGCGAGGATTTGTTGGCAACCAAATTGAAGGCAACGCTCGACCGCGCAGAAGCAAAGGACTATCGGGACATCGCGCAACTGATTGCCGCGGGTGTGTCATTGCCGGTAGGACTGAGCGCCTTCCGTCAGATGTTTCATGGTGAACCGGCTCAGGTGTTGCGCGCCATTGGATTCTTCAGGGACGGAGATCTGCCGACACTGGGGGCCGATGACCGCCAGGTCTTGCTAAAGGCCAGAGATCAGATTGGAAAACTGCCGGATGTCCATCTGCGGACCGGTCTTGTTGCAGGCGGGTGACCGATAGGAAGGATTGACGTCACGGGCCGTTCATCCAGTCCAGCATCGCTGCGTTCATCTCGCGCGGATAGGTGTGGCTGAGGTCGTCGAGCTCGCGATAGGTCACATCGGCGCCCGCGGCGGACAGCGCCTGCTGCGTCTGGCGCGCGACCTGCACCGGGAACATCCAGTCGAGGCGGCCATGGGTGATGTGGATCGGCAGGCCGCGCAGCCGCTCGGCGTCGGCCATTTCCGCCATCAATGGATGGAAGGTGGCGGCGACCGGCGCGAGATGCGTGAAAGGCGAAGCGCCATCGAGGCCGCTGACATAACAGAACGTGCCGCCGTCGCTCATTCCGGTCATCAGCATTCTGGCGGGATCGATGTTCCAGCGCGCGCGAACGGATTCGAGGATGCGCATCAGGTTCGGCGTGTCGGTGTCTTCGCCCATCAAGGCCCAGGTGCTTTTCTCCGGGGTCGGACCGGTCGCGGTTGGCGCGACCAGGATGGCACCCCGGCTGCGGGCGTCGCGCAGCCAGCTCCAGAGAAAGTTACGTCCATTGCCGCTGCCGCCATGCAGCGCCATCACCAGCGGCCATTGCCGGTCCGGCGTGTAGTATTCCGGCACATAGATCGAAAAGCCGCCGCGGCTGCCCGGCTCGTTGTCGTGATGGAAGATGCCGGTGTTGTCGGCCGGTGCGGCGAGCCGTTCCAGCAGGCCGGCGTCTTCACGGAGCGAGACGTCGAGAAAGAACTGGCTCACCGGCGGCAATTTTGCGACCAGCGGATAAAGCGCCTCCTGCGCGCGCGGGGCATAGCGCATCGCCTTGAATATATCGGTGATATCGCCACGACCGTTGTGCACCATGCGCAAGCCGCCGAATCCCGCGAGCGCCGCGTCGCTCGCGGTCTCGAGCGCGGTTCTGATGCCGGCAAACTCTTCCGGCCAGTCGTTCAGACGCTCGCGCACCGATTGCAGCGCCTGGTCCGGCGTGCCGGCAGCCTGCATCACCCGGTCGAAATCCGGCGGATGAAAATGGCGCGCGACAAAGGACAGCGCTTCCAGCGACTGCAAGAGCGGCGGCAACACGGCCACGATGTCGTCGACGACGGCCTCGCTCATTGGCGGATTCCAGCGATCAGAGGTGTCAGTGCAGCCGCGGCGCCTTGAGCAGCTTTGCCCGGTCGGTCGAGGCCAGCGTCACGTCGAAGGTGACGCCCTCGTGATAGACGGTGAGCGGCACGTCGACGCCGGCCGGGCCGAGCGCCCATAGTTTGCGATAGAACGCGTTCTGGCTGGAAATCTTTTCGCCGTTCACCGCCAGGATGACGTCGCCGGCCTTCAGCTCGGCGCGCGCGGCAGGGCCGCGGCTCGCGATGCCGACCACCACGACGCGGTTGTCGATCTCGGTCGAGTACATGCCGAGCCAGGGCCGTGATGGCCTGTTGACACGGCCGAATTTCCTGATGTCGGAGATCACGGGTTTCAGGAGGTCGATCGGCACGATCATGTTGACGTGCTCCGTCTTGCCCTCGCGCTCGCGCTCCATCTGTAGCGAGCCGATGCCGATCAGTTCGCCCCTGGTTGAGATCAACCCGGCGCCGCCCCAGTTCGGATGCGCCGGATAGGTGAAGATCGCTTCATCCAGCAGATATTCCCAATAGCCGGCAAATTCCTGCTTCGCCACAACCTGGCTTGCGACCGATCGGGTGCGGCCGCCGGCGCCGCCGATCACCACGCGGTCGCCGACCCTGGTCGCTGCCGAAGAGCCGAGCGGCACCGGCTCGAGATCGACGCGGCCGAGCGCCTGCACCAGCCCAAACCCGCTTTCGGAGTCGAAGCCGAGCGCATGGCCCTCCACAACCTTGCCGTCGCCGAGGTGCAGCCACAAGGCTTCCGCTTCGGTGATCAGATAGCCGATCGTCAGCACCAGGCCGTCGTCGATCAGCACGCCGTTGCCGGCGCGCTCGGTGCCGAGCGTCTCGGCGCTGAAGGCATCGGGTGGGATGATCGAATGCAGTCCGACAACCGAGCTCAGCACGGCATCGACATCGAAACTGTAATCTCCCGGGCGGGGCTGGAACGCCGGCGGCACTTGCCATTCGGAGGTTGAGGCCATGCTGGCACTCCCTTGCAATTGCGTCCCGCGCCATCTGCACAACGCTGCGCAATCGAAAAAATCGTGGGTCCTTTTGCGGACCGGCTCCGCAATAATATAGCAACGAAAGTGGCGGGGCGCGAGGTCGCTGAAAGACTAGCGCTGCGCCATGTATTTATTCCATTCATGAAAATCGCGTTCAACTTCAGTGGCCGCGATGGCGGCGGCCTTGTTCAGCCAGCCGCGCGGCCGCTTGTCGAGATCCTTCCTAATTGGACCCGCGCTGCGCGCGCTTGCGGCATGGACCGACGCAAGATCGAATCCCATCGCTCGCAGCAGTTCCAGGTGGATGTTGGCGCCGGCCTTCTTGCCGAGTTCGATTTTCTCGGCATCGCCCGCGATGCGGCGGAAGATGAATTTGTGGCGCACATCGAGCAGCGGATCCGGTGCCCGGTAGGGGCCGTTCGCCGCGTCGAGCAGCCTCGATTCCTGCTTTTGGCCGTTGGCCCAGGTCCACGCCGACGGCACCAGCGCCTTGGCCTCGCGCAAGACGCGCCCACCGCGCCAATAGCCGACCGCCACATAACGCGGCCGCCCGAGGCTGCCGCTGCCCTTTTGGCGCGTGCGCATGTGAATGGTCTTGGTGTCGATGCCTTCCGGCATGCTCTCGATCAGCGCGCGCTTGATCCGTGCATCCGGCGGGCGTTTCGCCTTGGGATATTTGTCGACCTCCTTCCAGAAGCGCCTGGGGCCGCCCTTGTCCGGCAAGGCATAATCCCACAGCCAGGTCTCGCCCTCGAACAGCAGCGCCGGTTGCGGGCTGTCGAGACCCTGGCGATATCCCTTGAGAACAGCTTTCGCCGCCGCCTTGTCGTTGACGTCCTCGTGGCGCCGGGGCGCAAGCTGGATGCTGGTGACGAGGCGGGCCAGATCGAGCGTGTAGGGCATGACGGCAGCTTCGTCGAAATCATTGACGCCCCAGACCAGGCGGCCGTCTTCATCGCGCCATGTCCCGAAATTTTCCAGATGCAGGTCGCCGACCGCAAGCACATTTGGCGCATCCATCAATTCCGGACACCATGAGCCGATCTTCCTTGCCCATCGGAAATAGGTGGCGCGCAGGAAGGAGAAGGCGCTGTCCGTCATCTTCTCTTCGTGCTTGAGCTTGATGTCCTCCTTGACCACATCGCATTGCCGCGCGAGCCAGGCCTCGTAGGCGTCATTGTCTTTGACGAACGACATCGGTGATCTCCCACGGACCGGCGAGCCGATCCCCCGGGGTTATCCTACCTCAAGATGTCAGACCGTGGAACCTCAACCGGCCTTCGCGGTCACGCGCGACGGCATGATCCGGAAGGCGCGGTTCTCCTTCAGCCAGGCTGCGCGTTCGTCGCGCAACAGGGTACGGCGGACCTTTCCGGAATCGTCGCGCAAGCCGACGCTGACGATCTCGAAACTTTCCGGATGCTTGTAGCGGCTCAAGCGATCGGCGAGGAATTCGCCCATGTCGTCGGCGACCGCTTGCGCATTGGCTGTCTCGTTCAGTTCGATGATGGCGTGGACGCGCTGGCCGAATTCCGGATCGGGCAGGCCGACCACGACGCAGGAGCGCACACCGGGATGCGCACTCACGGCAGCTTCCACTTCCGCCGGATAGATATTCGCGCCACCGCGCAAAATCATGTCGGCGAGGCGGTCGCCGAGATAGAGATAGCCGTCGGCATCGAGCCGTCCGATATCGCCGAGCGATTCCCAGCCGTCGGCGCGGCGCTTCGGCTCGGCGCCGAGATAGTGGTAGGTGCTGCCCGCGCCGTCGTTGGGCAGGAAATAGATTTCGCCGGTCTCTCCTGGCGACACGTCGTTGCCGTCCTCGCCAATGATCCTCAGGCGTGCCGTGTCCCCGATCTTGCCGACAGAACCCTTGTGGGCCATCCACTCGACGCCGTTGATGACGCAGGCGCCCTGGCGCTCGGTGCCGCCATAGAGCTCCCAGATCCGCTCCGGTCCGAGCCACTCGATCCATTTCTCCTTCAGCCAGGGCGGCATGGGCGCGGCCATGTGGAACACGATCTTCAGACTGGAGACGTCGTAGCGGTTGCGCACCTCGTCCGGTAGCGCCCAGATGCGATGCATCATGGTCGGCACGAAATTGACCCATTGCACGCCATTGGTCTCGATCAGGCGCAGCGCCTCCTCGGCATCGAACTTCACCATCCCGGTCAGATGTCCGCCGGCGAACAATCCTGCATGCGACAGGATGAACGGCGCATTGTGATAGAGCGGCCCCGGATTGAGCAGCGAGACGTCGCGCGTGATGCCGAGCAGTTGGTCCGCCGCAGTGTCGGTGACGGCGGGTCCGTGATCGAGGATCACCTTCGGCCGCCCGGTCGAGCCGCCGCTGGTCATCGCCTTCCAGTAGCGGGCGACCGGATTGCTGATCGGCTCGTCCGAAAAACCTTCCGGCACGAAGTCCGCCGGCAGGCGGTTGGCCGCGTTCCAGTCGGCTTCGCCGCCGACGACCAAAGCGGGTCGCAGGATCTCCAGCACCGCCGCCGCCTCGCCGCGTGGCAGCCGCCACGACAGCGAGGTCGGCGTGGCGCCGCACTTCCACACTGCAAAGCTGGTCTCGAAGAATGTGTTGCCGTTCGGCAGCCCGATGGCGACGAAATCGCCGGGCTCGACGCCTTTGGCCGCAAAGGCGCGGGCGCGGCGGTTGGCATTGCGCTCAAGCTGTTCCCAGGTCAGCGTATCCTTGCCGTGGGTGATCGCGATCGTGTCCTTTGGCTTGCGCTCGGCATACCAGCGCGGCACATCGGCCATGGGGATGAGCATGAGGCGTTTCCGTGACGGGCGTCTTGACTGACGCGCTTGTGTTTCCAGTTGGCGCGCAGTTCACCAGCGAGCGACGCCGGGAGTCAAGGCCGCCGGTGAGCGAAGCAATCAGGCCCAGGCAAGGCCATGAATGGCGGCAGGATCGTCATCTGCGCTGCCGGCTCGCTCCGTATCCCTCCGCCTTTGCGTGCCGCCCTCGCGGCGGTTACGGAAGTCGGGCCGTTTCATGCCGGCCGACAGGCGGTGCCCGAGTCTGACCAAATACGAAGCCGTCTGCTTCAGGATGAACGCGAGGTTTTCGACGCGGCTCACGACGCTGAGCAGGAAGATGATCGCGAAGATATCGATGTAGGCGAGGAGGTCGCCGACCAGCATCAATGTCGGCGGGATCGGAACGTTGTGCGTGTAGGCCCAGGCAAGAATGGGTATGGGAAGGACGGCGATAATCCGTCGCAGCGTCAGCCGGTCCAGCCATGCGGCGAGCTGGACGACAAACGCCTCCCGCAGCAAATCGCCGAAAGCCGCGGGCTTGTCGATCGTCCATGTCTGCCAAAGCTGCTTCCACACGGGCTCACCTGCACGGAAAGAGGATGCGGCAGAGAAGCGATCCTACGGATCGAGCTCGGTGTCCCAATAGAGATAGTCGAGCCAGCTATCGTGCAGATAGTTCGGCGGGAACAGCCTGCCGTTGCGGTGCAGTTGATGCACCGTCGGCGCAAACGGCGTTTGCTTGGGGAACATCCGCGCCTGCTGCGGCGTCAGATTACCCTTGCGCAAATTGCACGGCGAGCAGGCCGCGACCACGTTCTCCCAGGTGGTCTGGCCGCCCTTGCTGCGCGGAATGATGTGATCGAAGGTGAGGTCGTCGCCTGACAGGCAATACTGGCAGGAGAAGCGATCGCGCAGGAAGACGTTGAACCGGGTGAAGGCGGGATGCGTGGTCGGCTTGACGAAGGACTTTAGCGACACAACGCTGGGAAGCCGGATTTCGAAGGTCGGACTTCGTACCGCGCGGTCGTAGTGTTCGACGATGTTGACGCGGTCGAGAAACACCGCCTTGATCGCGTCCTGCCAGGACCATAGCGACAGCGGGTAATAACTCAGCGGCCGGAAATCCGCATTCAACACCAGTACCGGCCAACCGCCTTGCGAGACATGTGCGTTCAAGTAACGCTCCCGGCCTCCGTATACGCTGCGAAGCAGCATGCGATCACATACTACATGCAGCGTGACGGGATTGTGAAGAGCGTTGAAGGGCTTATCCTGCAGGCCTAACTTGCGTTCCGGTCCCGGCTTGACGGCGGCCTGAGGCGCATATTGCGGCCAAAAAGTGATTCGGAGGGAGCATGCGCAGAGGGTTTTTCCTGACGGCGTTCCTGTTGGGGCTGTTGTGGGGCGGATTAGCCGCCGCGCAAAACTATCCGTCGCGCCCGGTCACCGTGATCGTGCCGTTTTCGGCCGGAGGGGCCACCGACTCGCTGGCGCGCTACCTTGCCGAGCAAATGCGCCCCGTCCTCGGGCAACCCATCGTGATCGAGAATGTCGCGGGTGCGGCCGGCACCATCGGGGTGGGCCGCGCGGTGCGCTCGGCGGCCGACGGTTACACGCTCAGCATCGGCACCTCGACCACTCATATGTTGACCGGCGGGCTGTATGCGCTCCAGTTCGACCTGCTCAGGGATCTGGAACCGGTGATCATGATCGGCAGCGAGCCGCTGCTGATCGTCGGCAAAAAGGCGTTACCGGCCGACAACCTCAAGGGGCTGATCGCCTGGCTGAAGGCCAATCCCGACAAGGCCTCGGTCGGCATCGCCGGCGTCGGCGCCACCGGCCATCTCACCGGGATTTCGTTGCAGCGGGAGACCGGCACGAAATTCCAGTTCGTGCCCTATCGCGGCAACGGCCCGGCGATGCAGGATCTCGTCTCCGGGCAGATCGATTTCATGATCGAGCCGTCCTCGAATTTCCGCTCGCTGCTGGCGGGCGGCAGCGTCAAGCCGTTCGCGGTCACAGGGAAGACCCGGCTGAAATCATCGCCCGACATTCCGACCGCGGATGAAGCAGGTCTGCGCGGCTTCGTCACGACGCTGTGGTACGGCCTCTGGGTGCCGAAGGATACGCCGAAGGAGATCGTTGCAAAGCTGAACGCCACGATGGTGCAGGTGCTGGCCGATCCATCGGTGCAAAAGCGCTTTGCCGAGCTCGGCATCGAGATTCCGCCGCTCGCCCAGCAATCGCCGGAAGCGTTGCGAGCATTCCAGAAGCAGGAAGCCGACCGCTGGTGGCCGATCATCAAGGCGTCGGGCATCAAGGTCGATTGAGGCAACGCTCTCTCCACGTCATTGCGAGCGAAGCGAAGCAATCCATCTCTCCCCGCGAGGATAGATGGATTGCTTCGTCGCTATCGCTCCTCGCAATGACGGGGATAGAGCGCGCGATGCCGCGCTACACCTTCTCCAGCTTCTGCAAGCACCGCGTCACGCGAACCTCCGGCGGCATCTCGGTGTCCGGAAAACTCGTCTTCCAGTCGGTGACGCCGACTTCGCCCACGTAGATATCGCCCTTCGAATCCATCGCGATGCCGTGCGGCGCCAGGAATTTTCCAACCTCGATCCCGGGTCCGTTCTCGCCGCCGAGCTTCGCGATGCGCTTGCCCTTTGCATCGACGATCGACAGCCGCGGGCCGAGGTTGGGCACCTTGCGGTTGACCGCAAGGCCCGGGCCGAGCTCGCCGATGATGAAGTTCGGCTGCTTGCCGCCGCCGCAACAGCACAGCGCGCAAGGCCGGTGCAGATTATTCCACTGCGTCTCGTATTTGCCGTTGCCGTCGAATACCTGCACGCGGTGGTTCTCGCGGTCGGCGACATAGACCCAGCCATCGGAGTCTGTGACGATGTTGTGCACGATGTTGAACTGGCCGGGATCGGTGCCGGGCTCGCCCCAGGTCATCAGCAGCTTTCCGTCCGGCGAGAATTTGTGGACGCAGGCATTGCCGTAGCCGTCGGAGACGTAGATCTCGCCCTTCGGCGACAGCGCGGTGTGGGTGCAGCGGTGAAACGGCTCGCCGCTCATGAACGGCGTCGGCTTGTTGGGGATGCCGATGGTCAGCAGCACCTTGCCGCTGGTGTCGCATTTGCGCACGGTGTGGTCGCCATCATCGGTGCAGTAGAGATTGTCGTCGGCGTCGATATGCAGGCCATGCGCGCGGTTGAACACGCCTTCGCCCCAGGAGGTGATGAAATTCCCCTCGCGATCCAGCACCACCATCGGATGCTCACCGCGGTTGAAGACGTAGATGCGGTCCTTGCTGTCGACCGCGACGGAAGCGGCGTCGGTCAGGCTCCAGCCGTCCGGCAGCTTTGCCCAGTTCTCGACGACGCGGTAGCGGTGTTCGCCGGTGCCAAGGATGGTTCGCATGTATGTTTCCCCCACTTTGTTAATGACGGCGGATGGTTCACGCGATCGCAGCCTCCGTCGTCGCGCCTACGTGCCGCGGTATCAGCCCTTCCTCGATTGCCTTGATCTGTAGCGCGAGCTGCTTCGAGCCGATCCGGCATTGCGCGAGGCCGCCGGCGATGAACCACAGACCCGCCTGGCCGGTGCGCACATACATGTTGCGCAACTCCTGCTCCTCGCCAAAGCCCCAGATGGTGCCGACGCGCCGTGTGACTTCATCGCCGAACAGCTTTTGCACCAGCTCTTCCTGCGGCCGATAGCCGGTGGCGAGCACGATGAGATCGGCGGCGACGATCTCGCCGCTTTTCATCCTGGCACCTTCGGCCACGAACGTATCGATATCGGAAAACTGCTTCAGCGCGATCTCGCGCTTGATCAAGAGATCGGAGCAGCCGACGTTGAAATAATAGCCGCCGCCGCGGGTGAGGTATTTGAACTGCCAGCCGGTGTTGTCCTCGCCGAAATCGAGCTTGAAGCCGATGCCGCGCAGCCCGTCGAGCAACTCCTTGTCGAGATCGGCGGATTTGTTGCAGGTCAGCGCATGGCTCTTGCGCGCAACCTTGAGCGGCATCGAGACCGCGATCAGGTCGTTATCGTCAAGCGTGCCTTCGTTGTACGGCGTGTATACCAGTTGCGCCGAAGGCTCGATGCTGACCACCAGCGTGGAGGAGCGCTGCACCAGCGTCACCGCGGCGCCGCTGGAATACAGATCCTGCGCGATGTCGTGGCCGGAATTGCCGGTGCCGATCACGATCGCGCGCTTGCCCTTCCAGTTCTCGCCATCGTCGTAGCCGCTGGAATGCACGACTTTTCCGGAAAAATTCTTCAGGCCCGGGATGGCTGGAATGTTCGGAATGCCGCTGACGCCGGTGGCGAGCACGACATGGCGCGGATGCATGATGCGCCTGGAGCCATCGCCACGGCGCAGCGTGACGGTCCAGCGGCCCTGCGCCTCATCGTACGTGCTGCCCTCGAATTCGGTGCTGGTCCAAAAATTCAGCTCGAGGCCGTCGACATAGGATTCGAACCAGTTGGCGAGCTTGTCTTTCGGGATATAGGTCGGCCAATTCGGCGGAAACAGCATGTAAGGCAGGTGGTTCACCTGCACCTGGTTATGCAGCGTCAGCGCGTGATAGCGCTTGCGCCAGTTGTCGCCGATGCGCTGCATCCGGTCGACGATCAGCGTGTCGACATTGAGCTGCTTCAGCCGCGCGGCGATGCAGAGGCCCGACTGGCCGCCGCCGATGACGAGCACGGTCGGGTCGTGGTCGACATAGTCATTCGAGGCCTTGCGCAGATCGAGCCAATTCGGTCCGCGGAAATCGCGCGAATAGGCATTGCCGCGCGGGCGGTTGACGCCGAGCTGTTCCTCAAAGCCCTTCAGTTCCTCCAGCGCCGTCAGCAGCGTCCACGCCTTCAGCCGGCCGCTATCGTCGGCGTCCGGGATGAGGCGTATCACGCCGTCGCCGCGCCCGACCGTGGTCTCGAATTTGAAGATCGCCTCGATGCAATCGATGCCGGCCCGCATCACTTTTCGCGGGGCCGCGCGATCGGGATCGACGACAAAACCTGACGGCTTCGCCTTCGCCGCCTGCGCCTTCAGCGCCGGCAAAATCGCATCGCGTCCGTTGAGGGTCTGTAGCGTCCAGCTCAAGGCCAGCGCATCGCGCCAATAGCTGTCGGAAAGGAACAGGTTTTTCAGCGCGCCGTCATCGCGCGCGGCTATTGCGGATTCGAATTCCGCCAGCCAGCTCTCGGCAGCAATCGCAATGTCCGACGTCTTGTCCAGCATGCGCGCTTCTCTCCAGCGGCCGTCTCGCGCGGCCTGTTTGGAGGAAGCCTATACCCATTCGGGTCGGCCCAGAAAGAGCGTGCAGAGCAGGCGGCTATGACGCGAGAGACAGGATGTGGCCCTGCTGGGGCGGAACATGACCGTTGAGGGTATCGAGATAAACCTGTTTCACTGCCGCCGGCCCACGGCCCTCGGTGACCTTGAGCCAGCGGTCGAGGTTCGGCGCGAAGCCGGACCACGCCGCGCCGAAGCGCGTATCGATCCCGCCCGGTCCCCATTCCTTGGCGCGCTTGCGCATCTGGTCGGGCGCAAAGAACCATGCCGGTTTGGCGCCTGGCAGCGCTTTCTCGTCCGGCGAAGTGGCGCGATGGGTGAGGCCGATCAGTCCTGAATACTTCATCTGTGCGTCAAAATGCCGGTGCAGGTTTTCACGGAGCGCGCTGTTGCCGGCCATGTCGACAAAGGCGACAGGCGAGCCGGATGGTAGCGAGGTCACGCGGTCATAGGTCACGACCTCGTCGTAGCAGCCGAGCGACTCGACGAAGCCGACGTTCGACGCCGAGGTGAGGCCGACCACCTTGATGCCGTTACGCCTTAAGTGCAGCAGATGCGCGAGGCCGAACGCGGTCTTGCTGGAGGCCGAAGAGAGCAGCACGCTCTTTGCGCCGAAAAATTCGTTCTCGGCGAGGAAATCGTCGACCATGAACGAGAGCATGAACAACGGCCGCAGCAAAGCCTGATAGTCGCCCTGCTTGCCCGCAAACGCGGGATCGCCGCTGACGCGCGCATAGGCATTATAGACTGGAGAGACGCCCTGCCGGTGCGCGGCGCCGTCGCGCAGGCCGCGTTTTGTAACATCGGCCGCCTCGATCAAAAGATGCGTCGCCATCGGGAAATAGCCGAACAGGATTTCGCCGGCCGGCACGTTCGGATGCTGTGAGGCGATCACCTCGCCAAGCCCCCACACCGGGATATTGCCGAACTCGTCAGGGGCGGGAAACAGCGACCAGTATTTCAAGCGATCGCCCGTCACCGCATAGGTGATGTTGTTGGCGGTGAAGGCAAAGCGCGTCACCTTCACCAGCAACGTCTCGTCGGGCAGGGCGGCGATATCGGGCAGTTGCGTCTCGATCACCCTGCATTGCTGCAAATCGTTGCGTGCCACGATGAAGTCGGCGGCCTTCATGATGCTCTCCCGCGTTTGATGGTTGCGATCTTTGCGCCGGTCGCCGGCGGTTTGGCAACAGCAACAATGTTTGAAACGTTGTTGGCTTTTTGCGAGCCCCGGCGATCGAGCCGGTTTGTTCAACCTTGCCCGATGATCTCCAACAGACGGTCTATGAACACCGCTTGACCCTTCAGTATCCTGGCCCGCGCCTCCGCTATGCCAAACCAGGCCGCGCGATCGATCTCCGGAAATTCCTGCCGTTGGCCGGACCGTGGCGGCCATTCCATCTCGAATGTGTTGCTCGCAAGCTCGGCCGGATCCCAGTCACCTTGAACGGCCCAGACGTGAACGATCTTGCCGCCCGGCTGCTTCGCACTGCCAAGCGCGAAAAACTCGCCGGCCGGACGGTGCCCGGTCTCCTCGACGAACTCTCGCAGCGCCGCCGCATCAGAGGCCTCGCCGGGTGCGATCAGTCCTTTGGGGATAGTCCAGACACCCTGATCCTTGCGACGCCAGAATGGGCCGCCCGGGTGTCCAAGCAATATCTGGACACCGGTGTCGACGGCGCGGAACAGCAAGAGGCCTGCACTCTGTAGTCTGGACGCGGGCATCGCCATCGAAGCAGCTTCCTCATCGTGGCACGAACATGTTCACTGCGCGGAAAACCCGGGCTCGGCAAGCGGGCAGCGTTTCGATCTGCACTTTATCAGTCAGTGGACTTTAGGACCTTATGGCACTTGAAAACGTTGTTCGATGAGGTCCTGAGCTGGCGTCGTCCATGGAAACACCGGAAAAGTATCTGCAAAGAAAGAAGCAGGAAATCGAGCTGCTGAATGCTTGCCTGAACACGCCCCTGTCACTGCAAGCTCCGAGTTGCCCGGCTGATGCCATCAAGCAGAAGTTCAAAATCGCCTCGGCTCTCAAGGCGGAGTTTGCCCTTGAAGATTGGGCCCTCACCGAAACGGCGTGGGCCCATCATGGCCGGATGAGGGCAGGACCGTTCGAATTCAGCTATGACTATCAGCGTGCCGATCTCGAAGTACGTGGACCGTCCTTCTACGCTTTCGCAAATCCCGTCCTGAACGATACGATTTACACATCGTCGGGCATGTCGGCGATATCGGCATTATTGCTCAGCTCCAAAAACGCAATACCCTCGGCCGAAATCCTGTTGCTGCCGGGCTCATACGGCGAGACGATCGAGTTCGTGGAAAGTTACTGTCGCCATTTGCAGCCGGTCCACATCACCCTTCCGGCCAAACAACTCGTGCGGCCGGCCGGCGGTCCTCGCATCTTGCTGCTGGATTCCTGCTCCACGGCCGAGGCCTTCGAAAGCGTCTTGCGCCTTGCGCCGAAGCTCGACCTCGTGGTCTTTGACACCACGTGTTTCTCAAGCGGGTCGCGACGAATCGGCCGGGTGCTGAATTGGGCGCGCCGACGCGAATTCCCGATGGTGCTGGTTCGCAGCCATACCAAGCTGGATTCGCTGGGTTTGGAGTATGGCCGGCTGGGCTCGGCCGTCTTCGTCGATGCCAAATGCCCCGCCGTCGATCGCAATCGTGATCTATTGAGCGCGCTTTCGGGCGAGATGCGGAAGGCCATCCGCTTGCTGGGCGGCGCTCCGCTTCCGGCTCATTTCCCACCCTATGTCGGATCGGCGACGTATCGCGTGCTGACAGATCGGCGTGTCGCTTCCATGTTGCGAAACAGCCGTCGTACATCACGGTACTTCGCCGATGTGCTCGGTCCCGCGTCGCATGCGCATTTCGCACATGCATTGTACCTTACGCTGGAGCCGGACAAGCCGGTAGATGAGGGCAGGGCCAGGGAAATGGCCGAGGATCTAAGCCGTGACTTGGGCAAGATGGGATTTTTGATCCGACACGCCGGAAGCTTCGGTTTCGACTTCGGCGCTACGGAATGGTTTCACGATTCCATCACCGATCGATACCTGGTCCGCATCGCAGTGCCCGACATGCCCGGCGCGCTATGGGACGAAGTGGCCCGGGCAATCGCTCGGTGGTGGTCCCGGCGCGGCGGACGATCAAGCCGCCATGGACCTGCGGAGCAGTCGCAGAGAGCGACGCGGGGTTTCCGGTAATCGGTCATGTTCGGAATTGAGCCACGATCAGGCGACGATGTCACTCTTCCTGCGGGATGACACGTTGCTTGCCACGGGCGCGTCCGCCGAGCCCGCGGCGCGGCGGAGCAAGGCGATCGAGCGGACCCCGCCGCATCGCCAGCCGCTCTGCGCACAGCCGCAACTGGATCGTCAGCCGGCGCCGCGCCCGGGCGCTGAGCACGTACAGGCCCAAAATGCAGATCAACATTTTTTGGCTCCGGGCGCTCGCTTGCCGTCCTCAGGCGCTGTCAGCCGGCAGCGAAATCGCCGACGAAAACAGGTTGTCGGGATCGTATTGCCGCTTGGCCCGCATCAATCGCGCTGCGTTGGGGCCGAAGCTCTCCGTGGCGCGCGCCGTTTCATTGCGGCCGAGCATGTTCGGATAGCCGCCGGGCAGGGCGCTGCGAAGGGCGTCGCGGGTGTTGCGAATCCAGTCGAGGTGCTGCAACTCCTCACGCAGGCTGGAATCACCGGGGAGCATGGTAAGTATTTCGACGAGAATGTGCTCGCGCCGAAGGCCGAATGCGGTCTCTTCCACAGGCACGTTCGTTGCCGCGGCCCGGAAGTGATGGGTGAAGATGGCGCATGCCGGCGAAACGGCATTCTTCATGGCCGAGACCAGCGTCTGGATGCTCCCGGGATCGAGTGCCGGCAGCCAGCAGCAATCGAGAAATACGCGCAATCCGTCGGTGATGAAGCCATCAAAGGTGCGAAGCAGCGCGCCGTAGGACTTCTGCTCGATCGATCCGCTCAGCAACGTCCCGAGATCCATCATCGACGCGAGCCAGCTTTCGCCCTCCTCGATTGCGCCGCACCAGGTCGGAATCACCAGAACGTTAAACGAGCCGTCCGGGCCGGCCACGATGCCGAACTGCACGGATAGTTCGTCCGGCGCCGATGCCGTGACGGCCGCGCAGATTTCCAGCACGGACTGCGCTTCCCCGAGCGGATAGGACAGCATGCCCGATTGGATGTTGGGCAATTCGTGCAGGCGGTAACGCAACGCCGTCACCACGCCGAAATTGCCGCCGCCGCCACGCAACGCCCAGAACAATTCTTCATTGCGCTCCGCGTTCGCGAACACGATTTGCCCATCCGCCAGCACGACCTGCGCATCCAGCAGATTGTCGAGCGCCAGCCCAAAACGTCCGATCAGCGGACCGTAACCGCCGCCCAGCGTCAGTCCGGCCATGCCGACGGAATCGACCGACCCCGCCACTACGGCGAGGTCATGGCCGTCAGTGACGGCCGTGATATCACGGACGCGTGCGCCGCCGCCCGCTGTCACCGCACGGCGATCAGAGTCCATGATCACGGCTCGCATCCGCGTGAGATCGATCACGACGCCGTCGCAGAGCGCGCGGCCGGCCCAGTCGTGGCCGCCGCCGAGGACCGACAATGGCAGGTTTCGCTCGCGCGCGGCGCGGATGGCGGCCTGCACGTCATTCGCCGTCCGGCAATGAACGACGAATCGCGGGCGGACGTCGCGCTGCCTGGCCCAGATCGAGGTGGCCGCAACATAGCCTTCGTCGCCCGGCGCGGATACCAGACCGCGCAATTGCATGACAATGTCGCCGTCGCTCTGAAGAACTGCATCCGTCATGACGCTTTCCTTTCGTTGAAGGCGCGGGTGCTGCACCCGCGTCATGGCCGATTAGCGAAGGCGATGCGTGCAGTTCGTGAAGATTCCTGCGGTTTTGCGGGTCAAGCCAGTTGCGAAGGCGTGACGCCATGCACCCGCCGGATCCAGCGCGACAAATGGCTCTGGTCGGCAAAGCCGGTATCGGCCGCAACTTCAGCCAGACTCATGCCGCGCTGGATGCGCTCGATCGCCGCTCGCAGCCGCAGGTGCACGACATAGCGATAGGGCGTCACGCCGATCGAGCGAGCAAACACGCGCGTGAAGTGGAACGGACTTTGTCCCGCGAGCGAGGCGAGGTCATTGACCTCGATAGGCTCGGACAGATTGGCGTGCACATAATCCCTGATCTTGTTCAGGACGGGCAGCCCCAGCGACCCGCGCGACGATGCCGTCGGAATCCGGGTATGGGCGAGGACCAGGCGATTGATGAAGCTCGTTGCGGTGCGATTCCACAGCAGCAAGCCGCTCTGGTATTCTGCCGCATTCTCGGCCGCGAGCACCTTTGCGAGGCCGAGCAGCGTTTGATCGTGTCCGATGTCACATTCGTGCAACTGCGCGGCGATTGCGGAATCCTCGGCGGCCGCCAGTGCGAACTGGTCCGGCTTGACGACCGCGACCAGGAAATCGGCGTGCATATCGGTTTCGACGGAGGATTCCCAGCCGGCGGGACAGATGGCAATCGAGCCGGTCGTTGCTTCATGGCGCCGCCTGCTTCCGCCGACCCGGCACTCGAGCCGCAGATGGGGGGACAATTGCAGGAAGATCAGATGCTGCTGCCGGGCAGCCTTGAAGGTGGCGGTACGCAGCACATTCATGCGCAGGATCGATACGCCGCTCTCACCGTGGGCGCGGCCTGTCTCGAGGTCGGTTGGCGGACCATCGTCGCATTGCGTCCAGATCGTTTCACCTGATTTGGTCAATTAAAATGCTCCCGACAAAACGAAGGCATTCATTTGTCCACCAAATGCAGTTTCGTAAGGTCTGCTCACCGCACCTGACGCAGTCGTGAAAGTCGGTGAACAGGCGGCCGGACGATGTGCAGCGTTCGCTGAGAGCCCTGCGGCATCGAAGCTTCAGGCCAGCTCTGATGGCGCAACGCCATGCACGCGGCGAATCCAGCGCGACAGGTGGCTCTGGTCGGAGAAGCCGGTATCGGCCGCAACTTCGGCCAGGCTCATGCCGCTGCGAATGCGGTCGATTGCGATCTGTAGCCGGCGATGCACCACGTAACGGTAAGGGGTCATGCCGATCGAGCGGGCAAACACGCGCGAGAAATGGAACGGGCTCCGGGCGGCAAGCGCGGCGAGGTCATTGACCTCGATCGGATCGGCCAGATGATCGTGAATGTAATCCCGGATCCTCTTCAGGACGATCGGCCCCAATCTGGCGCGCAGGGGCTTCGTATGAGCCACGACCAGCCGGCGGATAAAGCTCTGCGCCGCGCCGTTCCAGAACAGCGTCCCGCCCGGATGATTGCTGTCGTTTTCGTAAGCGAGCAGGCCGGCGATGCTCAACAATGCCGGATCATATCCCGCGAGACGCTCGCACAATCGTGCTTCGATCGCCAAATTCTCTGCCGCCGTGAGCGCCACCTGCCCGGGCTTGACGGCCACCAGGAGAAGATCGGCGCTCGCATCGGCTTCGACGGAGCAGTCGGTCCCCGCCGGACAAATCGCGAGCGCGCCGGTTGCCGTTTCATGGCGGAGTCTGCTGTCGCCAATGCGGCAGTCGAGCCGCAGATGCGGCGATAGCTGAAGGAAAATCAGGTGCTGAATTGCCGCCTTGAAGTGCGCCACGCGCCGAAACTGGAGGCGCAGGACCGAAACGCCGCTTTCGCCGGGCGCGCCGTGCGCTTCGAGCATGGCTGGCGGGCCGCCGTCGCGCTCGGACCAGATCGCTTCGCCCAATTTGGTCAACTCAAATGCTCCCCGAAAAACGAGGGAATTTATTTGTCGACCAAACGCGGTTTGGTAAGAGGCGGTCGGACCGCCTGACGCAGACGTGAAAGTCGGTGAACAGGTCTCAGGCGGCCGGTCGCAGCTTGCCCTCGGTGTAGAGGTCGCGCAGCTTGCGCTTGAAGATCTTGCCAGAGGCCTCGCGCGGCAGCGCGTCGAGGAACTGGATGTCCTTCGGCACCTTGAAATTGGCAAGGCGCGCCTTCAGGAAGGCCTGCACCGCGCCGCGCGACAGCGTAGCGCCGGCCTCCGGCTCGATACAGGCAAACAACCGCTCGCCATATTCGTCGTCGGGCACGCCGAACACCGCGCAGTCGTGCACGCCTTCCATGCCGATCAGCGTGTTCTCGATCTCCGCGGGGTAGATGTTGACGCCGCCCGAGATCACCATGTCGCGCTTGCGGTCGCACAGGAAGAGATAGCCGTCCGCGTCGAGATAGCCGACATCGCCGACGCTGATCAGGCCGTCGCGGCCGGCTTCAGTGCGCGCGGCGGCATTGCCGTGATAGTCGAAATCGGAAATCGCGGTCTGCCGCATGAAGATCTCGCCGGGCTCGCCGACGTCGCACAGCGTGCCGTCGGGCCGGAAGATTTTGACGATACCGCCCTCGATGGCGCGCCCGACCGTGCCGGGCTTCGCCAGCGCTTCCGCGGACGAGTGCCACACCGGAATGCCGGTCTCGGTCGAGCCCAGATATTCGTTGATGACCGGCCCCCACCATTCGATCATCGCGCGCTTGACCTCGGTCGGGCAGGGCGCCGCGCCATGGATGACGAAGCGCAGCGAGGAGACGTCGTAGCGCTTCTTCACCTCGTCCGGCAGGCGCAGCAGGCGAACGAACATGGTCGGCACCGCATGCATGTGCGTGATGCGATATTCCTGCACCAGCCGCAGCAGATCCTCGGGATCGAAGCGCGGCTCCAGCACGATGGTGCAGCCGTAACGGAATGCCTGCATGCCGTAGGAGCTCGGTGCCGAGTGATACATCGGCCCGTTCATCAGCACGATTTGGTTGTCGTTGGGCGCGACACCGTAAGCGAGGATCGAGACGCGTTCGGCCGCGGCAAGCTGCTCGGGGCGGATCGGCGCGCGCCGCACGCCCTTGGGCAGTCCGGTGGTACCTGACGTGTAGAACATCGGCGACATCCGTCCCGCAGGTCCAGTCCACGCCGGATGAGTATCGCGCCAAACGTCCCAGTCTGTCATGCCTGACGGCACAACGGTCAGTTCGGGTGCGATACCGAATGCCGCCGCGATCTCCGGCGGCGTCGGCACGATCAGCACCTTGATATGTGCGGGCACGCCGCCCTGAATCTGCGGCCAGAGATCGGCGTGACACACCAGAATGCCGGCGCCGCAATCGCCGAGGATGTAGTTTACTTCCTCGGCCTTGAGGTGCCAGTTGATCGGCACCACCGGCGAGCCGAGCGTGGCCGCGGCGACGGACGCCTCGAACAGCGCAAAGTCATTGCGCAGCATCAGCGCCACCGGCGTGCCGCCGGAAAGCCCCAGCTCCTTCAGCCCGCTCGCGGCCCGCGCCCCGCGCGCATGAATCTCGGGATAGCTGATTTGCCGGTCACCGCTGATGATCATGCTCTGCTCCCGTTCTGACTCAGTCCTGGCGGTCGTCGATCAGATCGCCAAAGCCGATCCAGTTCTTGCCGTTGAAACGGCGCAGCCGCAACTGCTGGAATGGCAGATAATCATCCGGCCCGGTCGAAACCGTGATGCCCGGCAAGAGCAGCGGCAGCTCGACGTCGCGCAGCGAGGCCGCCTGCTTGAGGATGTTTTCGCGGCTGAAATCATCCTTGCAGGCCTTCAGCACCTTCACCAGCAAGGTGGCATAGTGATAGCCGGCGGCGTAGTTCGAGTTGTTGAGGTCGGCATTCGGCAGATACTGCTTCATGAACGCCAGATATTCCTTCACGCCGGCATCGTCGGCCCATTGCGTATCGGCGGTGTCCTTCTGGGCGCTGGACGAGATCAGGCCGACCGCATTTTCCAGTCCCGCCGGCTCGAGGAACGAGATCGACGATGCCGAGGTCGGCACGAAGAACTGATCCGGCTTCCAGTTCAGCTCCGCCACGCCCTTGATCATCTGCGACGTAAATTTTCCGAGCACCACGCCGAACATCACGTTGGCGCCGGATGCCTTCAGCGTCGCAAGCTGCGAGGAGATGGTCGGCGCTGACGTCTCGTAGGTCGCCTCCGCCACGATCATGGAAGCGGCCTTGCTGCCCAGCGCACGCTTGAAGCCGGCGACATAGTCGCGGCCGAAATCGTCGTTCTGCGACAGGATCGCGATCTTGGCGTCCGGCTTGGTCTGGAGCACATGCTTGGCATAGATCACGCCCTCGGAATCGTAGGTGGCCATCCCCGGCATGGTCCATGGAAAGCCCTTCGGGTCGGCCCATTTGGTGGCGCCGCTCAGCACGAACAGTTGCGGCACCTTCTTGGCGTTGAGGTAGCGGTGCACGGCATTGTTGGTGGCGGTGCCGAGCGAGCCGAACATCATCACGACTTCTTCCTGCTCGACCAGTTTTCGGGTCTGCTCCACCGTCTTGGGCGGCGAATAGGCATCGTCGAGCGAGATGAACTTGATCTTGCGGCCGTTGATGCCGCCTTCCGCGTTGATCTTCTCGAAATAGGCCTCTTCCGCCTTGCCGATGATGCCGAAGCCGGATACCGGCCCGCTATAGGGCAGGGTCTGCCCGATGCGGATTTCCGCCGCCGCCATGGCGGTGGCGATCCCGCCGAGCGAAAATGCGATCGTCAATGCATGCCGCAGCCGCGTCATTCTTTCCTCCCTCGATTTCTCTTTGTGGTCAGGCGATCGCGCGGCGATGGAAATCGGCGCCGGCCTCGGAGAATTCGCACCTGAGCCTTTCCACCAACTCCGCCACCGGCGGCGCGTCGTTGATCTGGCCGATGCCCTGGCCGGAGCCCCAGATGTCGCGCCACGCCTTCGATTTCATGTTGCCGCCGGAGCCAAAGTTCATCTTGGACTTGTCGGCGACCGGCAGATTCTGCGGATCGAGCCCGGCAGCGGCGATCGACGGTCCCAGATAATTGCCGTGCACGCCGGTGAACAGATTCGAATAGACGATGTCGTGCGCGGCGTGCTCGATCAGCGCCTTCTTGTAGCCGATATCGGCATTGGCTTCCTCGGTGGCGATGAAGCGCGTGCCCATGTAGGCGAGGTCGGCGCCGAGCGCGAGCGCGCCAGCAATGCTCCAGCCGTCGGAGATCGCGCCCGACAGCAGGATGGTGCCCTTGAACCATTGCTTGACCTCGCGCACCAGCGCGAACGGCGACAGCGTGCCGGCATGCCCACCCGCGCCGGCGCACACGAGAATGAGACCGTCGACGCCCTGTTCGGCTGCTTTCCGCGCGTGCTTGACGTTGATGACGTCGTGAAACACCACGCCGCCATAGGAGTGCGCGGCCTCGACGATCTCCGAGGGCGGACGCAGCGAGGTGATGATGACAGGCACCTTGTGTTTTACGCAGGTCTCCATGTCCTTCATCAGCCGGTCGTTGGAGGCGTGGCAGATCTGGTTGACCGCGTAGGGCGCAACTTTCTTGCCGGGATTGAGCGCCTTGTATTCGCCGAGCTCGTCCTCGATCCGGCTCAGCCATTCGCCGAGCTTCTCGACCGGCCGCGCATTCAGCGCAGGGAACGAGCCGACGATGCCGGCCTTGCACTGGGCGATCACGAGTTCGGGCCCCGACACGATGAACAGCGGCGAGCCCACCACGGGGAGTTCGAGGGAATCGGCAAGCGAAGCTGGCAGCGGCATTGAATTCCATCCCTTGGCATGAGGCCGGCGAGGCGGCGGATCGGCCTGCGCCCGGGAAAGCCGCTTTTCATGGGTGGCCCGGACCGGCGCTGTTCATTGCGATCATTATAGGGCTCGACGCGTGCATCGGCCCGTTCAATATTGAACAGCCTGACCGCTGGAAATGAACAGGTGACGCCCGATGGATTGGGACCTCTGCAAGACCTTCGTTGCGGTGGCGGAAACCCGCAGTTTTGCCGGCGCCGCGCGCCGCCTGCGCTCCAGCCATCCGACCGTCGGCCGCAGCATCGCGATGCTGGAGAACCAGCTCGGCACCAGGTTGTTCGCGCGCTCGAACGAGGGCCTCTCGCTGACCGCACAGGGGCGAAAATTCCGCGAGCACGTCGAAGCGATGTCGGCCGCGGCGCTGCGTGCGGAAGCCGCGGTATCGGCGGGCGGCGCGCAGGCGCGCGGTGTGGTGAAGCTGTCGATCGGCGCGACGCTCGCCGCGCACTGGCTGATGCCGCGCATGGGCGCGTTCCTGCGCGAGCACGGCCATCTGCAACTGGAAATCATCACTCATCCGTTCCCCGCCAGCGTGCGCCGCCGCGAGGCTGATGTCGTGTTGCGTCCGGTGGATGCCGGCGAGGAAAATCTGGTGGGGCGAAAAATCGGCCGGCTCGGCACCGGCTTCTATGCCTCGCGCGACTATGCCGCGCGCAAAAAACTCCCAGAACGGCGCGACGAGTGGAAAGACCACAGCATCATCGGCTTTGCCGACCGCGAGTCGAACGCGCATCTGGCGCGCTGGAGCGATTTTATCACGCGGCAGGGAAATGTGGTGATGCGCTGCTCCTCGCAGGGCGACATGCTGGCCGCCACGCGCGCCGGCCTCGGCATATCAGCGCTGTCCTGCTTTGTCGCCGCCGCCTATCCGGACCTTATCCGCGTCGCCCCGCAAAAGCTCGTCAGCGTCGCCGATCTCTGGCTGCTGGCGCACCCTGATCTGGTCGAGCTCCCGGCGGTACGCGCGGTGATTTCTTTTGTGACCGCCAGCGCACGGGAGGATCGCGTAAAGTTGCGTGGGTGATTGTGGAAATTTTGCAGCGTTTTCCGCGCATTCCGCGGCGGTTTGAAGTGGCGCGCCGCCGTTAACACTATGCCTTAACCAAACATTAATTATGTGTTTGCAGCCGCGAAAGCCGCTGCCTAGCGTGCCCTTTGGGGGGCGAGGGGTGCTCGTGTAACCAAACGATGGTGCGTGCCATGAAGTACAAAATGTATGGAGCGCTTCTCGCTTCGCTCAGCGTGGCGGCCGTCATGCTCCCGGCCGGCGACACTTTTGCACGGCCCGGCGGCGGAGCGCCCGCAGCCGCGCCTCCCGCAGGCTTTGCCAGACCCGCGCCGATGTTCCGCCCGGGGGCGCGCGCGTTCCGGAATCATAATCGCGGAACTCTCGGCTTCTTTCCGGGATTCGGTGGCTTCTACGGGGATTACTATGACGGTGCGCCGTACAGCCAGCCACCCGTGGACGCCGTGCCGCAGATGCCGAACAAGTTCCACTACACCTATTCCTACGACGTCCCCTGGGACTGGACCCATCGCTATCCGCTGACGCTGCCGTCGGACCGGCCCTATGTGCCGGGCTGCAACACGGAGGTGGTGACCGTTCCCGGTCGCGGCGGCGATCACTCGGTCAACGTCACGCGCTGTTACTGACCGACGGCGACGCCCTCGCGTTTCTTCAGCACGCGATAATAGGCCCACCAAAGATGCGCGGCCGCGCCGCGCAGCGGACGCCACGGTTCCGCCAGCGGCGCCATCTGCTTTGCGGTCGGCCGCGTCTTCAGCCCGAGACCGATTTTCACGGCCTCCTGCACAGCGATATCTCCGGCTGGCCAGGCATCGCCATGGCCCAGGCAAAACAACAGATAGACGTCGGCGGTCCACGGGCCGATGCCGTGATGCGACGTCAATGTGTTGTGCGCGGCGTCGGCGTCCTCGTTGGAGAGCACATCAAGGTTGAGGCGCTCCTCTGCGATCTCGCGCGCGAGCAATTTCAACGTCTTGATCTTGGCCGCCGACAGCCCGAGCCGGCCGAGCCGGTCGGTGCGTGCTTTCCGGATCGCGTCATGATCGAACGGATCGAAGGCGGCGCTGATGCGCCCCCAGATTGCGGAAGCGCTGGCGGTGGAAAGCTGCTGGCCGCAGATGATGTGCGCCAGCCCTGCAAATCCCGGCTCGCGCTGCCGCAGCGAAGGCATGCCGGTCAGCTCGAAGACCGGCCGTAAGCGCTTGTCCTGCTTGACCAGCGTATGGACGGCGTCCTCGAGATCGGACTGGGTTTTGAGGTGAACGAGCATTTGCCGGACGTTTCTCCACTCGTCACACGCGGGCTTGACCCGCGTGTCCATCTTGTAAAGGACTCTTCAAATGATGGATTGCCGGGTCAAGCCCCGGCAATGACAAGTGTTGAAAACTAATGCCGCCACCCGTCTTCCGATTTGCGCCAAGCCCGAACGGCTATCTCCACCTCGGCCATGCCTATTCGGCCTTGCTCAATTTCGAACTCGCCCGGCAGAGCGGCGGGCGTTTCCTGCTGCGTATCGAGGACATCGATGCCGCGCGCTGCCGCCCCGAATTCGAGGCGGCGATCTACGAGGACCTCGCCTGGCTCGGCATATCCTGGGAAACGCCGGTGCGGCGGCAGTCCGAGCATCTTGCCGCCTACCATGAGGCGATCGGCAAATTGTCGGCGCAGGGCCTGATCTATCCGAGCTTCGAGAGCCGCGCCGAGATCGCGCGGGAAGTCTCGCAGCGCGAGACAGGCGGGCCATGGCCGCGCGATCCCGATGGCGCACCGCTTTATCCGGGCATGGCAAAATCGCTTTCGGCGGATGAGCGGCAGCGGCTCGCCAAATCAGGCGCACCCTTCGCGCTGAGGCTTGACATGGCATCCGCCCTTGCGCGTGCCGGCGAACTATCGTGGGTCGAGCGGGGCGAGGGCGCCGCCGGCGAGACCGGCCGGGTGGCGGCCCGGCCGGAATCCTGGGGCGACGTTATCCTCGCGCGCAAGGAGACGCCGACCAGCTATCATCTGTCGGTGGTGATCGACGATGCGCTCCAGGGCATCACCGACGTGGTGCGGGGCAGGGACCTCTATTGGTCGACCAGCGTGCACCGGCTGCTACAGGCGCTGCTCGGCATCCCGGAACCCGTTTACCGGCATCATCGTTTGTTGCTGGACGATTCCGGTCACAAGCTCTCGAAGTCGACGCGGTCAACCGGCCTGCGCGAACTGCGCGCCGATGGCGTGACGCCCGCCGACATACGGCGTCTCGTTGGCCTGCCGGCATGAAAACGGCGACCATGCCGTAATCTTGGGAGCAGCCGAATCCACTCCGTGACTCCCACGGCCCGGCCATGCCATTCTGGTTCGGGCGTGGGGTTGAAGGGGACCATGGCGGCAAGATCGCGCGCAAAGCGCAAGGTGCGGGCGGCCAACAAGGGGCATAGTGGAAAACGCGTCTCGACCGGCAAGGGAAAGGCGCCGCGCAAGCGTGCGGCCGTCAAACGCGCACAACGCAAAGCCGCGCCACGCAAAGCCGCACCACGAAAGAAGGCCGCGTCGCGAAAATCTGCACCGCGCATGATCGAGGCCGCGCTGGCCTCCTTCGCGCATGAGGTGCGCACCCCGCTGACCGGCATTCTGGCCATCAGCAACCTGCTGGCGACCTCGGACCTGCCCGAGCGGGAGCGGCGCTGGGTCGACACCATCAAGGCGGGTGCCGAACATCTGTCGAGCCTTGCCACGCTGTTCGTCGATGCCGCGCGCAGCCGCGGCACGGCGACCGGCCGCGAGGACCTGTTCGACCTGCGGGCGCTGGCGCGCAGCGCCGGCGATTCGCTGGCAGGCCGGGCCGCCGCCAAGGGCCTGCAATGCCAGGTCGACATTTCCGAAAAGCTGCCGGCGCTGGTGGTCGGCGATTCGGTCCGGCTGCGCGCTGCGCTCGAAAACCTGATCGACAATGCCGTGAAGTTCACCGAGACGGGCGGCGTCGCGCTGTCGGTTGAGCCGGGCAGCAGCGCAAATGGCAGGGCCGGCATCTCCTTTGCGGTGTCCGACAGCGGCATCGGCCTCTCGCTGAAGGAGATCGAAAAGCTGTTCCGTCCATTCTCGCAGGCCAACATGTCGATCGCCTCGCGCTTTGGCGGCGCCGGGCTCGGATTGTCGTCCGTCAAGCAGCTCGCGCGCACAATGGGTGGCGACATCGTGGTGGCCGAGCGCAAGGGCGGCGGCACCATTTTTACGCTGATGGTGACGCTGGTGCTGGCAAAGGCGCCGAAACCGTCAGGCCCGGGCGCGAATGCTTCCGCGGATCCGGCGCCGGCGCTGCGCCTCCTCAGCGTCGAAGACAATCCGTTCGGGCGCGTCGTGCTGAACGCGATCCTGACCGAGCTCGGCCATCACGCCGAGTTCATCGGCCAGGGCGCTACCGCCGCTGAGCGGGTCGCGCAGGGCGCGTTCGATGCGGTGCTGATGGACATGGTGCTGCCCGACATCAGCGGTATCGAGGCGATCAAACGCATCCGCGCCCTCCAAGGGCCGGCCGGGCGGGTCGCGATCATCGGCGTAAGCGGCCGCGGCGAGGACGAGGCGGCTTCGCGCGCCGCCGGCGCCGACGCCTTCCTGCTCAAGCCTGTCTCTCCGCGGGCTTTAGCGACTGCGCTGCTTGCAGCGACACGCCCTTCGGCAGCCGCGACTTGATGATCGCCGCATTCAGTTCGCCGCCATAAACGAAGATCGCTGATATCGCGTACAGAAACACCAGCGCGATGATCACCGAGGCGAGCCCCGCATACATGGTGACGTAGTTGCCGGCGAAGCGCGTCAGGTACTGGCCGAACACCACGCCCGAGATCATCGAGCCCACCATGGTGAAGATGATCCCGGGCAGGATCTGGAGAAAGCTGCGGCGTCCGGCCGGCAGCCAGGCGTGCAGGACAAACAGCGCGACGACCAGCGCCGAGATGGCGATGCCGTAGCGGAGATAGAACAGCAGCCGCTCGTTGCTCTCGACGAAGAACGGAATGTGCTGGCGCGCCGTTTCGAGAATGAGCGGACCGAGCACGATCAAAAATGCCATCGCCAGCGAGGCAATGGCGGCGACCAGCGTGTAGCCGATCGATTCCAGCCGCAGCCAGTACCAGCGCCGTGTCTCGACTACCGCATAGGCGCGGTTGAGCGCCACCCGCAACGCCTCCACGCCGTTGGAGGCGAAATACAGCGCCAGCGCGGCGCCGATGGTCAGGATGTCGGTACGGGTCGTGGTCAGCACGTCGTGGATTTCGCCCGATATCGCGTCCGCCACTCGCTTGGGCCAGACCTGAAGCAACAGCTCCGCGGCCTGGTCGGCCAGTTCCTTGGAGCCGAAGAAGCCGGCAAGCGAGGTCAGCACGATCAGGAACGGAAACAGCGCCATCAACGTCGACAGCGCGATATGGCTGGCAATCGCCCAGCCGTCGTCGGCGAGGAAGGTGTAAAGCGCATCCTCCACGACGTGGTAGACGTAGCGAACTGCCTTCACTGCCACCCCTGTCTGCCGAAAGCCGGCCATTCCGGTTGCCAGCTTCTGATATTATTGGGCTAAAAGCCAGATCGCCACGAGGTTCCTCGGCGTGTGGCGAAGTTGATGGTGCGGTGTTATGTACCGCCAATGACAACGTTTTTGAGTTCTATCCTGCTTCCCGTCGCAGTCGGTGCCGTCGCATTCGTGCTGCTGCTCGGTCTGATCAATATGATGCGGGGCGGCTCGCCCAACACCTCGCAAAAGCTGATGCGGTTGCGCGTGCTGTTGCAGTTCGTCGCGATCGTCATCACCATGCTCGCCGTCTGGGCCATGGGCCGCTGAGATACAGAGAGACATCATGGTCGTTCTCAACCGCATCTACACCCGCACCGGCGACGACGGCACCACGGCGCTCGGCAGCGGCGAACGCCGGCCGAAATACGATCTTCGCATCGCCACCTACGGAACCGTCGACGAGACCAATGCCGCGATCGGCGTGGTGCGGCTGCATCTTGCCGAAGCGCGCGAACTCGATGGGATGCTCGGCCTGATCCAGAACGATCTGTTCGACCTCGGCGCCGACCTCGCGGTGCCCGAGCGCGAGGGCAAGGCCGAACGCCTGCGCATGCTGGCAACCCAGGTCGAGCGGCTCGAGCGCGACATCGACCGCCTGAACGAGAAGCTCGCGCCCCTGACCTCGTTCATCCTGCCGGGCGGAACGCCGGCTGCCGCGCATCTGCATGTGGCGCGCACCATCTGCCGTCGGGCGGAACGGGTGATGGTGGAACTGGCGGCAAAGCCTGACGAGCCCGTCAGCGCGGCTGCCATACATTATATCAACCGCCTGTCGGATTTTCTGTTCGTCGCCGCCCGCGTCATGAACGATAATGGCGCCGGCGACGTGCTTTGGGTGCCCGGCCAGAACCGCTGAAAACGGGCCGAATCGGAGCGTGTTTTTTGGCTTTGGCGCGTTGACCGGGGGGGACCATCCCTTTAGGTTCCGCGCCCGAGCCAATCAAAATCACAAAATTCAAGCGAAAGAGGATCGATGAAGGTTCTTGTGCCGGTAAAGCGGGTCGTCGACTTCAACGTCAAGGTCCGCGTCAAGAGCGACGGGTCGGGCGTGGAACTGGCCAATGTCAAGATGTCGATGAATCCGTTCGACGAAATCGCCGTCGAAGAGGCGCTGCGCCTGAAAGAGGGCGGCAAGGCGACCGAAGTCGTGGTGGTCTCGATCGGCCCCGCGCAGGCTTCCGAAACCATCCGCACGGGCCTGGCGATGGGCGCCGACCGCGGCATCCTGGTCAAGGCCGAAGGCAATGTGGAGCCCCTCGCGGTGGCAAAACTGCTCAAGGCGGTGGTCGATGCGGAAAAGCCCGGCCTCGTCATTCTCGGCAAGCAGGCGATCGACGACGATTCCAACCAGACCGGCCAGATGCTGGCCGCGCTGCTCGGCTGGTCGCAGGCGACCTTCGCCTCCAAGCTCGAGGTCGACGGTTCCGATTTCAAGGTGACGCGCGAGGTCGATGGCGGCCTGCAGACCGTGAAACTCAAGGGCCCGGCGATCGTAACTACCGATCTGCGGCTCAATGAGCCGCGCTATGCTTCGCTGCCCAACATCATGAAGGCGAAGAAGAAGCCGATCGACGACAAGAGTGCGGCCGATTACGGCGTCGACCTGACGCCGCATCTGGAGATTCTGAAGACCACGGAACCCTCAGGCCGCAAGGCGGGCGTCAAGGTCAAGGACGTCGCCGAACTGGTATCGAAGCTCAAGACGGAAGCCGGGGTTCTCTGATGACGACGCTGCTGATTGCCGAACACGACAATGCGTCGATCAAGGACGCCACCAACAAGGCGCTGACCGCCGCCGCTGCGCTCGGCGCTGACGTCCATGTGCTGGTCGCCGGCGAGAACGCCAGGGGCGCCGCGGACGCCGCTGCAAAACTTTCCGGCGTCAAGAAGGTGCTGCTGGCCGACGGCGCGCCGTATGCGCACGATCTCGCCGAGCCGCTGGCCGCGCTGATCGTCTCGCTCGCCGGGAACTATGACGCCTTCGTCGCGCCCGCGACCTCGCGCTTCAAGAATGTAATGCCGCGTGTCGCCGCGCTGCTTGACGTCATGCAGGTGTCCGAGATCATCAAGGTGGTCTCACCGGATACCTTCGAGCGGCCGATCTATGCCGGCAACGCGATCCAGACCGTGAAGTCGAAGGATGCCAAGAAAGTCATCACCGTGCGCACCTCGACCTTCGCCGCTGCCGGCGACGGCGGCAGCGCCCCGGTTGAGAACGCCGCCGCGGCAGCCGATCCGGGCCTGTCGAGCTTCGTCGGCGAGGAAGTCGCCAAGAGCGACCGTCCCGAGCTGACCTCGGCAAAGATCATCGTCTCCGGCGGCCGCGCCATGCAGAGCCGCGAGAACTTTGCCAAATATATCGAGCCGCTCGCCGACAAGCTGGGCGCCGGCGTCGGCGCCTCGCGCGCCGCGGTCGACGCCGGCTATGCGCCGAACGACTGGCAGGTCGGCCAGACCGGC
This sequence comes from Bradyrhizobium lablabi, assembly GCF_018129385.1. Classification (GTDB taxonomy): domain Bacteria; phylum Pseudomonadota; class Alphaproteobacteria; order Rhizobiales; family Xanthobacteraceae; genus Bradyrhizobium; species Bradyrhizobium lablabi_C. The sequence continues at coordinate 327,016 of NZ_JAFCLN010000003.1, read as the reverse complement.
AAGGTGGTGGCGCCGGAACTATATGTCGCGATTGGTATCTCCGGCGCGATCCAGCATCTCGCCGGCATGAAGGATTCCAAGGTGATCGTGGCGATCAACAAGGACGAGGACGCGCCGATCTTCCAGGTCGCGGATTACGGCCTGGTGGCGGACCTCTACCAGGCGGTTCCGGAACTGACCGAGGCGCTGAGTAAGCTCGGAAAATAATCGACACAGCACCGGCCGGATGACGAACATCCGGCCGGTGTTTACTTTAGGGGGAGCGTTTTCTGGCGAAGCTCGGAAAACGCGTCTAAGAGGGAGCCAGGGCTCAACGCGGGCCGAGGCTTTGGGGAATGGGGTTCGGCGCGTTGCGCGCCATTCCGATGGATAAAGAGATGACGGTTTCAATCAAGAAGGTCGGCGTGATCGGCTCGGGCCAGATGGGCAACGGCATCGCGCACGTCGCCGCGCTGGCCGGCTTTGATGTCGTGCTCAACGACGTCTCCGACGATCGCCTGAAAAATGCGATGGCGACCATCAACGGCAACCTGTCGCGCCAGGTGGCGAAAAAGATCATCACCGAGGACGCCCGCAAGCAGGCGCTCGACCGCATCGCCTCGGCGTCATCGCTTGACGGCCTAGCCGATTGCGATCTCGTGATCGAAACCGCGGTCGAAAGGGAAGAGGTCAAGCGCAAGATCTTTCATGACGTCTGCGCGGTGCTGAAGCCTGAGGCGATTGTAGCTACCAATACCTCCTCGATCTCGATCACGCGGCTCGCCGCTTCCACCGATCGCCCGGAAAAATTCATCGGCATTCATTTCATGAACCCGGTGCCTCAGATGGAGCTGGTCGAACTGATCCGCGGCATCGCTACCGATGACGACACGTTTGACACCGCCAAGGAGTTTGTTGCCAAGCTCGGCAAGCAGGTGGCCGTGTCGGAGGATTTCCCGGCCTTCATCGTCAACCGCATCCTGCTGCCGATGATCAACGAGGCGATCTACACGCTGTATGAAGGCGTCGGCAATGTCGAGGCGATCGATGCTGCGATGAAGCTCGGCGCGCATCACCCGATGGGCCCGCTGGAGCTCGCCGATTTCATCGGCCTCGACACGTGTCTGTCGATCATGCAGGTGCTGCACGAAGGCCTTGCGGATTCAAAATACCGCCCGTGTCCGCTGCTGGTGAAGTATGTCGAGGCCGGCTGGCTCGGCCGCAAGACCCAGCGCGGCTTCTACGACTACCGCGGCGACAAGCCGGTCCCGACGAGGTAATAAGTCGTCATCGCCCGCCAACGGGTCGCGCGAATGCGCGCCCGATGACAGGCTCCGGCGGGCGATCCAGTATTCCAGAGACAGCAGTAGTTGATCGAGAGGCCGCGGCGTACTGGATGCCCGCATGCGCGGGCATGACGGTTCGCGTGCCATCATTCTGCCGCGAGGCCCTTGGCATCCGGCTCGGCGATCTGTCCCGGCTCCGCCGCTTCAGCCGACATCGCCGCCGGCTTAGTCGCCAGCACCGTGTTGTACGGATTGCCGAACACAAACACTTTCGACGTCCGCCAGATGATCTTCTCCAGCTCCACGAAGGTGCGCATCTTCAGCCGGTACTTCCACAGCACCAGGTGCTGAAGAAAATTCCAGGTCAGCCCCCAGGCCCAGAACGGCAGCCGGCGATAGCGGATCGGGGCGAAGCCGAGCCGGCGCAGCTTGTAGACGAGAAGGTTGGCGCCGACGAAATTGTAGCGCCAGTTGTCGAAGAAGGCGGTGACGCTCTTGTAATCCACCTCGCGCCGGCAATGGTCCAGCGAGCCCGGTGTGAGGATCAACAGGCGTCCGCCCGGCCTCAGCATGCGCCAGCAGCGCTCCAGCCAGGCATCGAGGTTCTTGGTGTAGCCGATCGATTCCAGCGAATAGATGCCGTCAAAGCTTTCATTCGGCAGATCGAGGCTGTCGAAGTCGGTGACGATCACCCGTCCGCGCCCGCCGAGCCTGGCGAACTTGCGCCGGATAATGTCCGCCTGCACGGGTGAATTGGTCACGCCGACGATCTCGATATTGCGCCGGCTGGCGAGGTAGTAGGCCGCTGCGCCCGATCCGCAGCCGAGATCGAGCAGCCGCATCCCGTCCTTCACCTGTAGCAGGAGCAGTTGCGCCTCGTAGGGACGCGAAAACGCAGCGCGGGGGAAAATGCAGGTGCTGTAATTTGCGTTCTCGTCGCGATAGGTGCCGAACACGTCGTCATAGGTACGCTGCTCGTCGTCGTGCTTGAGGAAGTCGTCCGCCCGCGGCGCCCACTCGACCAACTGGCGCTGCTCGAACTCGTTCAACTCCCGCCCGATCAGGCTGGCATCCCTCGGCCGGCTCACCAGCAGGAAAAGCACGTAGTGAAAGAAATTATACGCTGCGAACAACGCGACAGCGATCGCCGCGACCAGCAAAAACGCGAACACGATGTCCAAAGGTCATTCCCAGCCGGCGAGCACCCGACGTATCGGGCCAATGCGTTAAAATCGCCCCTTGCCCCGGCTTTGTCGATCAAAAAATTTGGCTGGCAATGTGCATTATGTCATTGTCGCGTCTGACCGGAATGGCGGGCCGCCGGCCTGCAATGCGCGGGGCCGTTGCCGCATAAGCCGTTTGCCTGATCCGTCCCGGACAATTCATGTCCTCAATGCGCCCCGGCTCCGGCGCCACCGGACACCTTTTTGGTCACCATGAGCGCAACCGCGGCGATCACCAGCACAACTGCGATCACCGTAAACGCATCGCTATAGGCCATCACCAGCGCCTGGCGTTTGACGGTATTGCCGAGCGCAACGATGGCCTGGCTGTGCGCACCGGCCGGGTCCGCCACGCCGTGGGCCATGAAGTAGTCGGTGAGTTGCGCGATCCGGGTGCGCACTTCCTCGCGGCCGAGATTGACGGACTGGCCGATGATGTTGGAATGGAACTGCTCGCGCTTGGTGACGATCGTCGCCAGCACAGCGGTGCCGACCGCGCCGCCGAGATTGCGCATCATGTTGGAAATGCCGCTGGCGGCGGATGCATCCTGCGGAGCGACGCTGCCGAGCGACACCGCGCTCAGCGGCGTCAGCAGCAGCGCCTGGCCGACGGCGCGCACGATGTTGGGCACAAATAGCTGGTCGCCGGAATAGTTGAGCGACATCTCGATGTTCATGAAGGCGCTGTAGGCGAACAGCAGTGCCCCGGTGACGGCAATGTAGCGGGCATCGAAGCGCTTCATCAGGATCGGCACCAACGGGATCAGCAGCAATTGCGGCAGGCCGGTCCAGGCCAGCACGTTGCCGATCTGCTCGGCATTGTAGCCCTGCACCTGCCCGAGATAGGCGGGCAGCAGATAGACCGAGCCGAACAGAGCAAAGCCGATGAACACGGCGGCGATGGTGCCCATCCCGAAATTGCGCTGGGTCAGAAGGCGCAGCCGCAGCAGCGGTTTTTCGACCGTGAGCTCGATGATGATGAACAGCGTCAGGCTGACAGCCGCTACGATCGCAAGCTTGACGATGAAGGGCGAGCCGAACCAGTCGTCCTTGTTGCCTTCCTCCAGCACCGATTGGAGGGCGGAGAGGCCGACCGCCATGGTGATAATGCCCAGCCAGTCGCCTTCGCGCAGCAGGGAAAGGCGCATCGGCTCGCGTTCCAGCGTGAAGAACAGCGTCGTGACCATCACCACCGTCGGAATCACATTGACGAAGAAGATGGTCTGCCAGCCGTAATTTTCGGTCAGGTAGCCGCCGATGGTCGGCCCGATTGCGGGGGCGAAGGTGACCGCGAGCGAGAACATCGCAAGCCCGACTGGCTGCTGCTGCTTCGGCAGTTTGGTGAACACCAGCGTAAAGGCCATCGGGATCAACACGCCGCCGAAAAAGCCCTGGAAGGCGCGCAGCACGATCATTGAGGGCAGGTCGGTGGCAAACGCGCAGGAGACTGAGAAGGCCGCGAACAGCGTCGCAAACGACAGCATGATCCTGCGGAACGAGAACACCCGGCTGAGATAATCGGTGAGGGGAATGACGATGATCTCGCCGATCAGATAGGAGGTCGAGATCCAGGAGCCGTTGTCGACCCCGGTGCCGATCCCGCCTTCGATGTTGAGCAGCGAGGCGTTGGTGATCTGGATGTTGAGGATCGCCATGAACGCGCCGATCATGGCGGCGCTGACGGAAATCCAGACCGCGGCGCTGGCCTTGTTCGGATTTAAGGCCGTGGCAGGTGCCGAAGGCGGCGGCGGAGCGCCGGAAACGGTGAGGGCGGACATGACATCACCTTTCGGGTCCGAGATAGGCGACGCTTGATTGCGTGGCGGTGGAACGCGGAGCGATGTTGCGTTGCGTCCGGGTCGCAATGGTCGGGATCACGGACATGCCGGGCCTCAGGTCGACATCGGCGCCGCCATCGAGGGTGATCTTGACGGGGATACGCTGCACCACCTTGGTGAAATTGCCGGTGGCGTTGTCAGGCGGCAGCAGCGCGAATTCCTGGCCGCTCGCGGGAGCGAGGCTGTCGACATGGCCGTGCACCACCTGTCCCGGGAACATGTCGACCTCGATGTCGACGCGCTGGCCGGCGCGAACATTGGTGAGCTGCGTCTCCTTGAAATTGGCGATCACATAGGCGCCGTCTGCCGGGACCAGCGACATCAACTGCGTGCCGGCCTGCACGAACTGGCCGGCGCGCAGCGTGCGGTTGCCGACTACGCCGTCGATCGGGGCCACGATCGTGGTGTAACCGAGATTGAGTTCGGCCTGCCGCTCGACGGCGACGGCGCGGGCCGATGCCGCCACGGCCTGGGCGATTTCCGCGTTCAGCAGATCGAGCTGCTTTTTCGCCGAAGCAAGATTGGCCTTGTCCCGCTCGATCGCCGCCAGCGCGCTGGCATCGCGCGACTGGGCCATCTGGGCGTTCTGCACGCTGCCATAGCCGGTCTTGGCGAGATCGCTGTAGCGCTTGTTCTCCTGGCTCGAGAAAACCTGCGACGCCTTGTCGACATCGAGGGTCGCATTCGCGGCGGAAATCGCGGCCTGCTGCACCTCGATCTGCGCGCGCTTGCTGGTCACCGCCGCGTCCGCCGCGGCAACGTCGGCCTTGGCCTGTTCGAGCGCCACCTTGTAATCGCGATCGTCGATGCGGGCGAGCACCTGGCCGGCTTTCACCGGCTCATTGTCGCCGACCAGCACTTGCGCGATGTAGCCGGAGACCTTTGGCGCAATCGTCGTGTTGTCGGCCTTCACATAGGCATCGTCGGTGGAAACCAGGAAACGCCCGACCTTCCAGTAGTCCCAGCCATACCAGCCGGCCCCGGCCAGCAACGCCACGGCCGCGCCTGCCAATAGAACGCGGCGCAGCCGTCCTGGGCGAGCGGCGGTTTTGGCGGCAACCGGTTCGACATCGATCACCACGGGGTGATCGGAGGCGGGGTTTAGTCTCGACGCCTCGGTGAGAAGCAGATTTCCGGCTTCGACGAGTTCCTGTGGGGTCATGGCGGGCTCCTTATGCCCTAATTAGGAAAATTGACATTTTCCAAAATAGACCCCATCTTTGGACTGTCAATGGAATGACAGGCACCGGCCGGCAGCATGGCTCAGCACAAAACCGTGAAGACGCAAACGACCGCGGAGCCGCGGCGCGGTCCCGGACGGCCGCAATTGCGGTCCGATGAAGAAACCCGTGACGTCATCATCGATGCCGCACGCCACGAATTCACCACCAGCGGCTTTGCGGCCTCGAGCATGGAGAACATCGCCCGCCGCGCCGGCATCTCGACCAAAACGCTTTACCGGCTGGTCCCGACCAAGGCGGCGTTGTTCGAGGCACTGATCGTCGAACGCCAGGACCGGTTCGTGTCCGCGATACGTCTGCGCGCTTGCGGCAACGATGACATCGAGGCGGCGTTGCGGGAAGCGCTGCTCGTTTGCGCCGAGCGCGTGCTCGACGCCGACGTCACCGCGATTTACCGGATGGTTCTCGCCGAGAGCGACACGTTTCCGGAGCTTGCGCGTACCTTCTATACCAAAGCGATGCGCCTCACCGTCACAACGTTGGCCAAATGGCTCGAGTCCGAGAAGCAGCGGGGGCTGATTGCCATCGATGATGCCGAGCTTGCCGCCGGCATGCTGCTGGGCATGGTCATCTACATGCCGCAGCGCGACGTCATGTTCGGTAAAAAGCCGCTGCCTAAACGCGCCGAACTGGAGCGCCGGGTACAAATCTGTGCGGCGCTATTCCTCAACGGCGCGCGCGCATCCGGCGCTTCCGCGCGCGGGGAGCCTTGCTAGGCGCCAGACAACTTGTCCCACGCGTGCCAATAGCAAACATCAGCGTGCCAATAGCAGACACTGCTTTTGCAGCGCGCGGCGCAGTTTACCCTAACGCGTGAAACGAGTTTTCTCCCGCTGAAAACAGCCATATCGACCAGTTGCGCGCAGCGAGGTTCGATATGGCGGAAGCGAGCTACGATCTCTTCAGGTCACGAACGGCGTCCCTCAACGGGCGGATGGTTTCGATCGCGCTGTTCACGATCGTGGTCGTGGCGCTGGCGGCATTGCTCCATGTCATTCCCTATGGCCGCGCGGTGTGGGATTTCGTGTTCGTCCTCGACGGCGCCTATCGCATCGGCCTCGGCCAGGTCCCGCATGTCGACTTCGCTTCACCGATCGGCGCGCTGACGCTTTACCTCACGCATTTTGCCGAACGCCTGTTTCCCGGCGGACAGCCGTTCGTCGGCCTGCACGCGCTGGCTTGGCTGATCATGGTGCCGCCCTTCGCGTTGCTCTCCTCGCGCATTCGCTCGAACTGGGGATTTGCCGCAAGCTTTGTCGTTCTCGCGCTGGTGGTTCTCGTGCCCTACACGCTCGATCCCACCATGCTGTCGGAGATCAGCTACTTCGCGACCTATAATCGCTTCGCCACCGCGCTCTTGTTCCTCGCAGGCCTCTGGTTCGTGCTGCCGAAGGCGCGCGGCGACGGCGTGCTGCTCGGCTACCTCTTCACCGTCCTGATCTTCTTCAAGATCACCGCAGGGATCGCGATGTTCGGCCTTGTCGTGGCCGCGGTCCTGCTCGGACGCGCGCGAATAGTCGAACTGTTCGTCATGCTCCTCGTCGCGGGCGCGGCCGCCGGATTAGTCCAACTGGTGACCGGGGGACTGGTGTCCGGCTATCTGCACGACATCGTCTCGATGAGCGCGTTGAACCGCGGCGGCTCGCTGTACCGGCTGGCTTCCTCTTCCGCCCGCAACTGGCTGCCTCTCCTCGTAACGGCCGCGATTGTCGTGCTCGCCGTCCGCGAACTGGATTTTGCCGCCGCGATGCGGCGCCCGCTCGCCTTCCTGCGCGACACGGTTGATCGGCAAGCCTTCGCCGTGGATACGGCCGTGCTGGTCGCGATATCCCTTGTCGCAGAGAGCCAGAACACCGGCGGCGTCGGACTGATTGCCGCCTCCGCCGCACTGTTCCACCCGAGCCTGCGGATCGAGCGCGGCTGGCGCCTGATCGCCGCAGCGGTGCTCGGCGCCACGCTTGTTCTGCCGCTGGCCGACGTCGCCGAGAAGCGTGTCGTCTCGAGCCTGATCCGAGAGCGGCAGGGCACGACCGATCACGCCTTTGCAAAATTCCTTCCGGGCATGCGCGTGCCGGCGGCGACGCTCGCCGGTTCGCAACTGATGGCGCGCCTCCAGCAGAAATGGCTACCCGATCTCGAACAGGCCGACGCCAGGGGTTTTGACCTCGACGGCGATCCCGCCAGCACCAGCCCCGCGACCCGCGCGGCATGGGCCGTCAGTGTTGCCGAGGCCGGCGCAAACTTTCAGCGCCTCGGCTATGCGGCCAAGGCGCAACGCTTTACCACCATCGATTTTGCCGAATCCTTTCCGCGCTTGCTCGGCCTGACGCCGGCCCGCGGCACCACGCTGGCGATGGATACCGGGCGCACCGTGCCGGCGTTTTCGGAAAGCCAGGCATCGGCCTATCTCGCATCCGCCGACGGTGTGTTCTTCCGCACCTGCGTGATCCCGGGCGCGAACACCAATCCCGCCACCTTCCGCACCGTCCTTGAACGGGAATTCGTGCGTCACCCGCTGCATCCCTGCTGGGATTTCTACAGCCGCGCGCGCTGAAAGGGTTTTGCATGACCACCTTGCCGCTGCCGATCGCTCCCGAAATCTCCGACTCGCACGAGGCCCCACGGCCGCGGCCGCTGATCCTCGATCTCGACGGCACGCTCGTGCGTGCGGACATGCTGCTCGAGAGCGCGCTGGCGCTGCTCAAGAGCAAGCCGTGGCGGCTGTTCGAGGTCGGCATCTGGATGCTGCGTGGCCGCGCCTATCTCAAGCGCCGGCTGGCCGAAGAAGCGAACGTCGAGCCGGATGTCCTGCCCTTTAACGAGGAGCTGCTCGCCTACGCGGCCGATGTCGCTGCCAGCGGGCGCCCGGTCTATGTCGCTACCGCCGCCGACGCCCGCATCGCAGAAAAGGTCGTTAAGCGCATTCCCTTTATTCGCGGCGTCATCGGCAGCGACGGCGTACGCAACCTGAAAGGCGAAGCGAAGGCGCTGGTGCTTGCCGAGCGTTTCCCCGAAGGTTTCGATTACGCCGGCGACGCGCGGGCCGACATTCCGGTGTGGCGTAAGGCCAGCAATGCGATCGTTGTCGAAGCGCCGGCGTCGGTGGTGCGTGCTGCCGCAACGGTTGCGAACGTTGCAAAGATCTTCCCGCGGCCGTCCCGAACCCGTGCGCTGCTGCGCAGCATGCGCCCGCACCAATGGGCGAAGAACGCCTTGGTGTTCGTGCCTCTTATTCTCGGCGGACTGATCTCTCACGTTGATGCGGTCTATGCGACGGCCTGCGCATTCATTGCGCTGGGTCTGGTGGCCTCGTCGACCTATCTCGTCAACGATATCTGGGATCTCACCGACGACCGCAGCCACTGGTCGAAGCGCAACCGGCCGCTGGCGAGCGGACGCCTGCCGCTCGCAACGGGCATCGCTGCCGTTCCGGTCGGAATCTTCGCTGGCCTCGCCATGGCGGCGCTTGCCGGACCTGCAACGGTCGGCGTCGTCCTGCTCTATCTCGCCGTGACGCTGCTGTATTCGTTCTCCTTCAAGCGAATTCCGATCCTCGATGGCTTCGTTCTGGCCGGGCTGTTCACGCTGCGCCTGGGCGCCGGCATCGTGGCGTCGGGCGCACCGCCGTCGCCCTGGCTGCTGGTGTTTGCGATGTTCCTGTTCGCCTCGCTCAGCTTCGCAAAGCGTCACACCGAGGTCGCCCGCGTGATCGAGCGCGGCGGCACCGAAGTCCGCGGCCGCGGTTACAAGTCCATGGACCTGCCGTTGATCATGGGTATCGGCATGGCAACGGGCGTCGCCGCCGTGCTGATCATGGTGCTCTACATCATCAACGACGCGTTTCGGCAGAGTTTTTACGGAAACACCGCCTGGCTCTGGGGTTTTCCGGCCATTCTGTTTCTGTTCGTCTGCCGGATCTGGCTGAAGTGCGGACGCAGCGAGCTGCACGACGATCCCGTGGCCTTCGCGGTCACCGATCGCCCAAGCCTGGCGCTCGGCGGCGCTTTGATGGTGTGCTTCGGCCTCGCCTGGTCGGGCATGTTCGGCTGACGCCGCCTGTTGGCGGCTAGGAGCATGATCCGGAAAAGTGGGTACCGGTTTTCCGAAAAAGATCATGCTAAAACAAAAAGATAGAGTGGGATGACGATTTGAAGAAAAAGTCATCCCGCTCAAAGACCGACGAAGACCCTTGACGCCGCCTTGGCCGGCGTCAGACTGGCAGTGTTCGAGCGGAGGGCCACCTCGCATGATATTCTACGTTACTGCGCACGACACGGCAGGAAGCGTGACGCTGCATCGGGAGACCGTGCCAGGCGCGATCAAGAAGGCGGACGAGTTGATATCGGACGGTTGCTGGAACGTGGAGATCGTCGCGCCCGACGGCGCCACCTACAATTCCGCGGAGTTCGACCAGTTGAGAGAACGCGCCGGCATCGCGCCGGGCGACTGACGAAGAGGCTGGCGCTGCCTCCGCCGGTTCTATTTGATCCTCGCGGCTGCTGCATTTAATTCGGCGCACGTCTTGCGCGGCGGCGCATCGTGCAAATAACGGTTCCATTCGTCTTCGCTCAGGTTGCGGCCCAGGCGCGCGCAGGCCTGCTCGATCAGATCCTGCGAATGGATCGGGAATCGCACGAGCCGAATGTCTTCTTCACCGACGACCGCCTCGAGAAAAGCATGGTCGGCACTGAAGCCGATATGAAGGGGCACCTCCGGGAGTGGAACGCGGATCAATTGCCTTTCGTCATCAATACTGAAGACCCGCAGGGTCGCGCCGCCTTCCAAAGTCACTGTGGGATCGAGTGCGACCGATGCCAGCAACCGGCCATCGCCGCTGAAGGCGATCGCGCTTACCCGCAACACCTGCGTTTCCTCCTGCATATGGTCCAGGGCAGCCACCGGCCGGTTGGCGTCAATGTCGTGCACATTGACGAAGCGGTTGCGAGCGCCAAGCGCCAGGCGTTTGCCGTCCGGGCTGAAGGCGACGCTTTCGATCAACTGTTTCTCGTCGAACTTTTTGGAAGGCTGGCTACCCGATACCTCGAACACCCGAGTTCCCATTCCGGAGACCGCCACTTGCTTTGACGCACGATCAAAAGCGAGCGCGGCGATAGCGTCGCCGCCGAGAACCCGTATCTCACGGCCGTCCGTGTCGAATATGGTCGCACGCCGCGGACCGATGGCAAACACCTTCGTTCCGTCAGGACTGATTGCCAGATCATTGGTGTTAGCCCTGTGGGGCACCTTGCCGATGACCTTGTTATTCCTGACGTCGATGATGCGGGCCTCGCCATCCTCGCAACCGGCGGCAAGTCGCCCGCCATCCGCGCTCAAGGACAAGGCAAAACTGCTGCAATTGTCGAGGCGGGCCAGTTGGCGATCCGAGCCGGCTGCAAAGGCAAGAACGGTACTCTTGTCCACGAGGCCGGCGATCGTCTTGCCGCCAACAGCTACCAGCGGCGATTTCCCGATATTGCGAAAGCGCGCGAGGGCAGCGCCTTGGCCGGTCTCGAACACGGTGATGGTTCGGTTCGCCCTCGATGCGACGAGATCGCCGTTGGGGCTGATTGCGACGGCTTCCACCGCTACCGACCCCTGATGCTTCAGCCGGGCCAGGCGGCGCCAGGTACCAACACGAAAGACACTGGTGCTGCCGTCGCGCTCGCCTGTCCCCACGGCGACGAGCTGACCGCCCTCGCTCCAGTCGACGACACGAACGGAATCTCGCAAGGGAATCCGATCCAGATGCACGCGCCTCGCAACGTCGTGGACCACCAGCGTGGAATCCCCGGTCAGGCTTTGCGTCAGCAAAAACTTGCGGAACGGGCTGAACCAGGCGGCTGTCGGGCCCGATGGGGGCTTGTAGGGGTCCTCGCCGGTTGCTGCGTCCAGCAAGAACACATCGTTCTTTTCTGTAGTGGCTACCAGAGTATCGTCGCCGCTGAACGCCACCGGTCGGATGGGCGCCGGGCGTTCGGGCAGCGCCGCGGTCTGGCCGCCAGCCGTATCGAGCAGCCACGCGCTGTTCTCCGATATCAACGCGAGCCTCTTGCCGCCGGGGCTGACGACGACCTTCCTGACCGGCGCCGGGAGATCGAAGGCTCCGAGCACGCGTCCGGTGAATACCTCCATGACCTTCGCATGCGTGCCCGACGCCACCGCAAGAATTTGGCCGTCGTCGCTGAAGCCGAAGCGGGGCTCCGGCATCCCCTCGTCGCGACGGGCAAGCTCTTTCCGGCTGGCAAAATCGAAGACGCGCACCGAGGTGTCGTCCGCCGCGACGATCTGATCTCCGGTTCGGCTGAAGGCCACGAAGCGGAGCAGTTTTGGAAAAGGTATGCGCTTGACCTCGACTGCGCCTCTTGCGCGGAAAACGACGATCTCTTCGCGATCGCCCGTGGCGACCAGCTCGCCATCGGGGCTGAACGCCAGCGGCGGGCCGGAGACATCCTTGACGAAGAATCGCCCGACCGGCTTTGCTCCCATTTCACTGAGTTTCCAGAGCTGCTCGTAGCTGTCGGCGTCCGGCGCCCTCCGGAAGGCTTCGATGGCCAGCAGCATGCCGAGCGCCCATTGGTCGTCGGTCTCACCGACGCGTTGCGCTTCCGCCCGAAGCTGGCGGCCTTGTGCCAGGTCGCGCTGGCGAACGGCTTCGTCGCGTTGCGCGACAGCATTGATCGTCGCAAGCACCGATACGGCAAGCAGCACGGACAACGCGCCGACCGCCGACCACGCCCACGTCTTGTTTCTTCTGAGTTGTTGGACGTCTTCGCCGTCCAGTTCGTCCATCGCCTTGCCGTGCAGGGGCGCTGCGAGGGTGAGCACCGCGCCGCGGAACTGCAAATGGCGAAGCGAAAGATTCTCTTCCGACTTGGCCCAGCGCAGGTCGACATAGAGCGGTTCATCCTCGAAGCAGCCGCGGAGGCTGTCGGGGATCGCGGTGGTGCGCTGCCAGTCGAAGTCCCGCGCCTGCGCGTCCCAGATCAATTCGCCGTCGGTGAGTACGATCAGGATCGTCTTGGCGCCCCGGTTCGCGATCCACCATTCGATCTCCTTCCGCACCCACGCGGACTGCACCGCTTGCGGCGAGGCCATGAACAGGAACCACGCGGACTCGCCGAGCGCCTGCTCGATGGCAGGCCATAGGGCCGGATTGGCTGACAGGCTGGTTTTGTCGCGAAATATCCTGAGGGCACGCGGCAGGTACCAGGGCTTCGCGAGGGTATGCAGTGCGCGCTGTAGCGCTGGAGCCAGCTTTCCATCGGCGGCATGGCTATAGGAAATAAAGCCATGATACAGCATTGCGCCTCACCCGCGGCCGGACAGTCCTTTCGAACTCCGGAAGACTGCTGCCGCGGAGGTTGCCATATGCAAAGAACGCTCGCAAGAGAAGCGGCGCCGGACGTGCTGCGCTCAGAGAAAATAGCTGACCGAGTTCGCCAGGTCGACGGGGCAAATCGATTTCTGGTTATCGGAAGTGTTGTCAAGCCCCTCGCGTAAAAATATTCCGCTTGTCAATTTCGGCAAATCAGAATTATAACGGCGGCACCTCATCCCCGAGGAGGGGCGTTGGCCGTCGCCACCAAACGTTGGGATGGGATGCGGTGGACGCGGGCGGCGTGCTTGACGAAGCGCTGATCGCGTACGGCGAAGTCGTGTGGTCCTGGCGCCGCGACGCTGGCGCTAAGTCGGTGGCATTTTGCTGCCGGCGATGGTGACAACAAGCCCGCTCACCAGGGAAAGCGCGATATAAGCTGTAAAGCCATTGCGCAGGGGATGTCGGACTGCCTCCGCTCACCTGTATGCTCGTGTGCAATTTCTTGTTGCGCAAGCAGCGCACACGAGACCGCGGGTGCAGCGCGCACCCGGCATTCCCTGCGCCCTCTATCGTTGGAGGCGCGAATAGATTTGCAAAGCTCGGATGCAAATTGCACCGCGAGAACGCCGATACGTATTCAGTCGTCGTCCCCCGGCTTGACCGGGGGACCCAGTATTCCAGAGTCGCCAGTGATTGAACCGATAAGCCGCGGAGTACTGGATCCCCCGCATGCGCGGAGGATGACGGTCTGTGGGAATGCGGCGGTCCGACGCTCATCGCCACCGCAACCTCCGCCACCATTCATTAACTACCTGCCGCTAGGTTGCCCGCAGATCGGGAGTATCGCGTATGGACATGATGGCCATGGTTTCGAGCATGATGATGCAGCAGGCCGGCGCCCTCCAGCAGCAGATCTCAACCTCGCTCATCAAGAAGAACGCGGACGCGGAAAAGTTCGCGGTCCAGACCCTGCTCGGCCAACCCTCGCAGGCCAATCTCGGTGCCGGCGTCGGCGGCAATCTCGATATTTCCGCCTAAGACCCAATCTCCGCCTAGGACCCAGCCATCTTCGGCTGTATCGCAGCCTTGATGAGCTTCGTCGCGTCCTCGCTGGCCCATTCGGCCGGCCCGGCGATGGTGGCGATCTCGCAGCCCTGCGCATCGATCAGCACCGAGGTCGGCATGCCCAGCGCCCGGCCTATGGCTTTAAGATCCTGAAAAACCTTGGCTTTCTGGTCGGCGAAATAGGCCAGATTGGTCAGCTTGGTCTCTTTCATGAAATTTTTGGGCTTTTCGGGATCGCGGGTGTCGATATTGACGGCGACGACCTCAAAATCCCGTCCGCCGAGCCTGGCCTGCAATTGATCCAGCGCCGGCATTTCCTTCCGGCAAGGTACGCACCAGGTGGCCCACAGGTTCAGCAGCACGGTCTTGCCGCGCCAGTCGGAGAGCTTTCTGGTCTTGCCGTCGGCATCCTGGAAGGCGAGGTCCGGCAGCCGCAGCGGTGCCGTCGCCATGGTCAGCGCGGCCACCTCGCCATGGGCCAGCGGCGCGATCTTTTTCGCCAGGTCCACCGCCGCGGAACACGCCGAATCGCCCGCGACGTGCCTGGTGCCGCCGATCCCGTAAACCCCGACATACCCGATCAGGGCCGCAACCAGCACGGCACCGATCACGATCGGAATCCGGCGCATGGCGGCCGAGGAGGCCAGGGAAGGCTCGGGCATATCGTTTGTCATTCTGTATCGGATACGGCTATGCAGGGGATATTACGCGCTGGGACGCACGGCGTTTCGCGCCTCCGGCAATAAAAGGCAAGCGATAAGGCACGAGGTCATGAGCAACAAAATGTGGGGCGGGCGGTTTTCCGAACGCCCCGACGCCATCATGGAGGAAATCAACGTCTCCATCGACGTCGACCGTCACATGTATGCCCAGGACATCGCTGCATCCAAGGCCCATGCCGCCATGCTCGCCGACAACGGCATCATCACCGCTGGCGATGCGAAGAACATTGCCAAGGGCCTCGATTCGATCCTGTCGGAGATCGGCAAGGGCGCGTTCGACTTCAAGCGCGCGCTCGAAGACATCCATATGAATGTCGAGAGCCGGCTGTCGGAACTGATCGGCCCGGCCGCCGGACGGCTGCACACCGCGCGTTCGCGCAACGACCAGGTCGCGACCGACTTCCGCCTCTATGTCCGCGACGTCATCGACGAGACCGATGCAGCGCTCGCCGCATTCCAGCATGCACTGGTCGAGCGGGCGACGGAGCATGCCGGAACCGTCATGCCCGGCTTTACCCATCTGCAAACCGCGCAGCCCGTGACGTTCGGTCATCATCTGCTCGCCTATGTCGAGATGGCCGCGCGCGACCGCGGCCGGTTCGCCGATGCGCGCAAGCGGCTCAACGAATCACCGCTTGGCGCGGCGGCGCTCGCCGGTACCTCGTTCCCGATCGATCGAACTGCGACCGCCAAGGCGCTTGGCTTCGACCGGCCGATGGCCAACTCGCTCGATGCGGTCTCCGACCGCGACTTCGTGCTGGAGACGCTGTCGGCCGCCGCGATCTGCGCCGTTCACCTGTCGCGCTTTGCGGAGGAGATCGTGATCTGGACCTCGCCGCTGGTCGGGCTGGTGCGGCTGTCCGACAAATACACCACCGGCTCCTCGATCATGCCGCAGAAGCGCAACCCGGACGCGGCGGAACTGGTGCGCGCCAAGACCGGCCGGGTGATCGGCGCGCTGACGGCGCTGCTGATCGTGATGAAGGGCCTGCCGCTCGCCTATCAAAAGGACATGCAGGAGGACAAGCAGGGCGCGATGGAGGCGTTTGCCGCGCTGTCGCTCGCGATCCGGGCGATGACCGGCATGGTGATTGACCTCGTCCCGGACGAATCGAAGATGAAGGCTGCGGCCGGCGAGGGCTACGCTACCGCGACCGATCTGGCCGACTGGCTGGTGCGGACGCTGAAAATGCCGTTCCGCGACGCGCATCACGTCACCGGCCGCATCGTGGGTCTCGCCTCGAAACAGGGCGTGGCGCTGCATGAATTGCCGCTGAAGGCGATGCAGGAGGTCGAGCCGAAGATCACGGCCGATGCGCTAAAAGTGCTGTCGGTGGAATCTTCTGTGAAAAGCCGCACCAGTTTTGGCGGCACCGCGCCGAAGAACGTGCTGGCCCAGGCGAAAGCGTGGGCGAGGCGGCTCGAAAAAGAGCGAAAATTGGGCTGAGGTCATAAATTTCGCTGCAATTCCATGGTTATCCGGGTCTCGCCAGACCGGACCAATCTTTGTATGGTGCGGCCCGCATTGGGGATTTCGTCGTGAATCGCAACTGTCGCCTGACCCCGTCGGGGTGGGCCATCCTTGTCCTGAGCGTATCAGCGCTCGCGCTGGGCGGCTGCGGCCGCAAGGCCGGCCTCGACCTGCCGCCGAACGCCATGAATTCGTCGAGCGCCGTGGCGGAGCCTGATTCGGACGCCGAACGCGCCGCCACGCCCAGCGTTTATAACGGCACCTATGGCTCCGAGCAGGGACCGACCGCGCCCAAAGGCCGCAAGAAATCCTTTATCCTCGACCCGCTGCTCGGTAACTAGAGCATGATCCGGAAAAGTGGGCACCGGTTTTCCGAAAAGATCATGCTCAAACAAAAAGAAGGAGTGAGATGACGAAGTCATCGCGCTCCGAATCGTTGCCATGAATCATTTCGATTATCGCAACGGCGTGCTTCACGCCGAGGGCGTCGACCTGTCCGACATCGCGGACGCCGTCGGCACGCCGTTCTATTGCTATTCGACCGCAACGCTGGAGCGGCACTACCGCGTCTTCACCGAAGCCTTCGCCGGCGAGAAGGTGCTGGTCTGCTACGCCATGAAGGCGAACTCCAACCAGTCGGTGCTGCGCACGCTGGCAAAGCTCGGCGCCGGCGCCGATGTGGTCTCGGGCGGCGAATTGAAGCGCGCGCTGGCGGCCGGCATCCCGCCCGGCAAGATACTGTTCTCCGGCGTCGGCAAGACCGAGGCCGAGCTGCGCGCCGCGCTCGCCGCCGACATACTCTGCATCAACGTCGAGTCCGAGCCGGAGCTCGAGCTGCTGTCACGGCTGGCGGTCGAAGCCGGCAAGACCGCGCGGATTTCCGTGCGAGTCAATCCCGACGTCGACGCCGGCACGCACGCCAAAATCGCCACCGGCAAGTCCGAGAACAAGTTCGGCGTGCCGATCGCGCGGGCGCGCGCCGTCTATGCCCGCGCCGCAAAGCTGCCGGGCATTCTGGTCACCGGCACCGACATGCATATCGGCAGCCAGATCACCGATCTCGGCAAGATGGAGACCGCGTTCCGCATCCTGTCGGATTTCGTCAACACGCTGCGCGCCGACGGCCACAATATCTCGCATATCGATTTCGGCGGCGGGCTCGGCATCCCCTATCACATGGACCGCGAAGCGCCGCCGCTGCCATCGGCCTATGCCGCGATGGTCAAGCGCGTCACGCATAATCTCGGCTGCACGCTGATGTTCGAACCGGGCCGGATGATCGTCGGCAATGCCGGCATCCTCGTCGCGCGCGTAATCTATGTGAAGCACGGCGATGCCAAGAACTTTGTCATCATCGACGCCGCCATGAACGATCTGATCCGGCCGACGCTGTACGAGGCGCATCACGACATCCTGCCGGTGCGGCAGGCCGAGCCGGGCGCCGCCACCATCACCGCCGACGTCGTCGGCCCGGTCTGCGAAACCGGCGACTACCTCGCCCTCGACCGCAAGCTGCCGGAGCTGGCGAGCGGTGACCTGATCGCCATCCTCACCGCCGGCGCCTACGGCGCCGTGCAATCCGGCACTTACAACACGCGTCCCCTAGTGCCGGAAGTGCTGGTCAAAGACGACCAATACGCGGTGGTCCGCCCGCGCATCGACGTCGATGCACTGATCGCGATGGACCGCACGGCGCCGTGGCTCTAGGCGCGGCTAGGCATCGTTGATGGCATACTCAATAAGCCTTTCACAGGTTGCCGACGCGCTAGGTTCATCCTGCAACGAGGCGATCCAGTCTTCGAGAACTTCGCTCGCGATGTCCACCTCAAGGAAGTACTTCATACCAGCCTCGGCAGCCTCACGCGGCAGCCCACCCGATTCAGGTTCATATGCAACAAGCGCGCTGGAATCCTCCGTCCACGGTTCCGCGGCGTAAATCGTATCGCTTCGGTCGAATTTGGAGAGGCTCGTTACTATGTCACCAAGTCTTGTTGCCATCGTGTAGTACGTCCTACTTCGCCGCGTGACTGCCTTTGCCGCTGCCACCAACGACGACACCAGCCGCCTTCTCGATCGGCTTGATCGCCGCCGTGAAATCCGACTCCGCGCCTTGATCGCGGATCACGACTTCCCACAGCCGCCCGACCGCCTCGGCAACTTCCATCGACAGCCCGAGCTGCTTCATCTCCTCCAGCGCCAGCCGCACGTCCTTCACCATCAGCCCCGTCGCAAAACCGAAATCGAAGCTGCGCGGCAGCACCGACTTCGGAAACTTGTCGCGGCTCGCCGTGTTCATGCCCGAGCCCGCATTGATGACGTCGACCATCACGGCCGGATCGAGCCCGGACTTCACGCCCATCACGACAGCTTCCGACGTCGCCACCATCGCGGTTGCCGACAGGAAGTTGTTGGCGAGCTTCATGGTCTGCCCGGAGCCGGGCTTCTCGCCGATGAAGAACACCTTGCCGATCACGCCGAGCGCGTCCTTCACTGCCTCGAAGTCCGCCCGCGGGCCGGAGACCATCACCGCCAGCGTTCCCTTCTCGGCGCCACCGACGCCGCCGCTGACAGGGCTGTCGAGCTGAACGATGTTGCGGGCCTTCAAGAGGTCATGAATTCTGACCGCCATCTGCGAGCCGATGGTGGAGAGGTCGATGAAGCGCTTGACGCGCTTGCCCTCGATCACGCCGCCCTTGCCGGTGGCGACATCGAGCGAGGCCTGGAGCGAGGGCAGGCTTGCCATGACAGTCTCGACCTCATCGGCGATCTCCTTGACCGAGGTACCGGCCTTGGCGCCGAGCGCGACCAGCCTGTCCATCGCCGCCTTCTGCGTGTCGAACACGGTGAGCTTGTGCCCGGCCTCGATCAGCCGGCGCGCCATCGGGAAGCCCATCTTCCCAAGGCCAATGAATCCGATTTCCATGAGCGTTCCTCCGTTTCGTCGCTCCGGCGACGACTTGTCCGCCGGAACTCGCAGAGCGAAGGCGGAAGCATCCATTCTGTGTTGCTGCGGCAAAGGAAGATGGATTGCTTCGCTTCACTCGCAATGACGGCGCGGGCCGTGCCGACGGTTCGGGGCGGGAAACTACGGGGTTGCCCGGAGGTAGTCACGCCTTCGTGTTATGCGCCATTAGGGGTGGGATACCGTGCAGGAACGGGTGCCCCATTGCCGCCGTTGTGATAGGCTCACATGCCGGCAACCCGGAGATTTTGTTGAACGCTGTCAACACCGACCCGTCAAAGCCCGCGCGCGAGCCTGACGATGTTGCGCGCCTCAAGCTGACGCAGGCCCTACAGCGGGCGAAATATGCCATCGCGTGGGAGCGGGCTTGGCCGAATCTGGCCCGGCTGATGACGGTCGTCGGCCTGTTCCTGGTGGCGTCGTGGGCCGGATTGTGGCTGGTGCTGCCATCGGTCGCACGTGCGATCGGCCTCGGCCTGTTCGCGCTTCTGCTGCTCGGCGCGCTGGTTCCCCTGATTCGTTTCCGCTGGCCGACCCGCGAGGAGGCGCTCGGCCGCCTCGACCGCGGCACCGGCATCCGCCACCGCCCGGCGACCGCGCTCACCGATACGCTGACCACGCAGGACCCGGTTGCCCGGGCGCTGTGGCAGGTCCAGCGTGAACGCACGCTGGCCTCGCTCAAGCGCATCCGCGCCGGCCTGCCGTCGCCGCGGCTGGCGATCCACGATCCCTGGGCGCTGCGCGCGCTGGTCATGGTCATGCTGGTGGCCTCCTATGTTGCCGCCGGCGATGAGCGAACATTGCGCATCTCATCCGCCTTCGACTGGAATGGCGTGCTGGCCCCGACCAACATCCGGGTCGACGCCTGGGTGACGCCGCCGGTCTATACCGGCAAGCCGCCGATCATCCTGTCGTCCGCCAACAAGGAAAATGCCGCGCAGGACGGACCATTGGCCGTGCCGGCCGGCTCAACCGTGATCGTGCGCTCCAGCGGCGGCACGCTCGACGTGGTGGCCGGCGGCGGCGTGAGCGAAACGGCGCCGAATGAGCAGGCCCCCAAGGGTACCAATGAGCGGCACTTCACGGTCAAGGGCGACGGCACGGTGCATGTGCGCGCCCCCTCCGGCCAGCCGCAATGGAAGTTCGCCGCAACGCCGGACCGCGCGCCGACGATTTCGCTCGCCAAGGACCCGGAGCGGCAGGCGCGCGGCTCGCTTCAGATGTCCTACAAGCTTGAGGACGATTACGGCGTCACCGAAGCCCGCGCGCAGTTTGCCGCGCGAGATGTGCCGAAAGGCGCCGCCGAGCCGCGCCCGCTGTTTGAGCCGCCGCAGTTTCCGCTGGTGCTGCCGAATGCGCGGACCCGCAACGGTGTCGGTCAGACCGTGAAGGACCTCAGCGAGGACCCCTATGCCGGCGCCGAAGTCACGCTGACGCTGACGGCCAAGGACGAAGCCGGCAACACCGCCACGAGCGAGCCGTTCAACATGCGCCTGCCGGAGCGGCTGTTCGTCAAGCCGCTGGCGCGAGCACTGATCGAGCAGCGTCGTATCCTCGCGCTCGACGCCAACCAGAATGGCCAGGTCTATGCCGCGCTCGATGCGCTGATGATCGCGCCGGAAATGTTCATGCCGGAAGCCGGGCAATATCTCGGCCTCCACAGCGTGGCGCGGCAGCTCGACGCCGCCCGCACCGACGCGGCCTTGCGCGATGTCGTCGCCAGCCTCTGGGCGCTTGCCGTCACCATCGAGGACGGCAACATCAGCGATGTCGACAAGGCATTGCGCGCGGCGCAGGACGCGCTGAAGCAGGCGCTGGAACGCGGCGCCAGCGACGAGGAGATCAAGAAGCTCACCGACAATCTGCGTGCCGCGCTCGACAACTTCCTCCGTCAGCTCGTCGAGCAGTTCAAGAACAATCCGCAGCAATTGGCGCGTCCGCTCGATCCTAATACGCGCACGCTCAGCCAGAACGACCTGAAGAACATGCTCGATCGCATGGAGCGCCTGTCACGCTCCGGCGACAAGGATGCCGCCCGGCAATTGCTCGAGCAGCTCCAGCAGATGCTGGAAAACCTTCAGATGGCGCAGCCCGGGCAGGGCGGCGACAACGAGATGGAGCAGGCGCTCAACGAGCTCGGCGACATGATCCGCAAGCAGCAGCAGCTCCGCGACAAGACCTTCAAGCAGGGCCAGGATTCGCGGCGCGATCGCATGCGCGGCAAGCAGGGCGACCAGAGCATGGGCGACCTGCAGCAGGATCAGCAGGGCCTGCGCGATCGCCTGAAGCAGCTCCAGGAGGAGCTGGCCAAGCGCGGCATGGGTCCGGGTCAGCGCGGCCAAAAGGGCCAGCGCGGCGAGCAGGGACAGCAGGGCCAGGGCGGCGATCAGGGCGACGGCGAGGACGGCCTTGGCGAGGCCGACAGCGCGATGGGCGATGCCACCGGCCGGCTCGGCGAGGGCAACGCCGATGGCGCTGTGGATTCGCAGGGCCGCGCACTGGAGGCGCTCCGCAAGGGCGCCCAGAGCCTTGCGGAAGCGATGCAGCAGGGCGATGGCGAAGGCCAGAACGACGGACCCGGCAACCGCGCCGGCCGCCAGCAGGGTGCGCAGCGAGGCACGGATCCCCTCGGTCGTCCGTTGCAGGGCCGTGAGTTCGGCGACGACTACACGGTCAAGATTCCCGGCGAGATCGACGTGCAGCGCGTCCGCCGCATTCTCGAAGAGCTGCGCCGCCGGCTCGCCGATCCCTCGCGTCCGCAGATCGAGCTCGATTACATCGAGCGGCTGCTGAAGGATTACTAGTTCAACGTCATTGCTTCGTCGGGAGCCTGTCATCGGGCGCGCGTTCGCGCGACCCGTTGGCTCCTCGCAATGACGGGGTAGGCGCTACGCCTTCCGCGCCGCCAGCGCATCCGCCACGGCAGTGCGAATGTCGGCCACCGAAAACGGCTTCGTCACCACGTCGTGCACGATGGCGTTGAGGCCGGAGGCGCGCTCGCGCTGGTCGGCATAGCCGGTCATCAGCAGGATCTTCAGATCGGGAAAATCGCGTGCAGCGGCGAGCGCCAGCGCGATGCCGTCCATCACGGGCATCTGAATGTCGGTGAGCAACAGATCGAATGCGCCGTGCTCGCGCGTCAATATCTCCAGCGCCTCGGCGCCGTCCTCTGCGGTCACCGTGACATGTCCGTCCATGGCAATGGCGCGCGAGACCAACTGGCGCATGGAGTCTTCATCATCGGCGATCAGCACGCGCGGCATCGGGTCTCACATCGTTGGTGACCGGAAGGTCTCAGGCCTGGCCGCCGGTCAGATCACGCTTGTTGAAGAAGCGTACATCGATATGGCGCCCTTCGGGCGGCGGCGAGGCAAGGCGCGACTTGAACCAGGCGCGCTCGCCGGGCTTGAGGGCTGTTTGCTCCAGCACCGCATTCCAGGCGTAGATCTCGGCGCCCTGCGCGTCGCGTACGGAGAAGCGCAGCCGCGGCAATTCGACCGCCTTGCGGCTCGCGCCGACGATCATGCCTTCGATGACCAGCACCGGCTTGCCCTCGACGGTCTCGTTGGTGATCTTCAGATCCTTGAACGCCAGCCCGCGCAAGTTCACGTCCAGCCCGATCATCTTGTAGAACGCGGCGGTCTGCGGCAGCAGGCGCACGACGTCGGTGCGCCAGAACAGCAAGGCCACTGCCAGCGCGGCCATCGCCACGCAGGCTGTGGGCAGGCCGATCATCGGCTTGCCCGGGAGGATGCGGGGAAGCGCCGGCAGCCGGAAGAGCTTGGAGAGCCGCGAAGCGCGCTTGGGTGGCTCCTCGTCATGGCCAAGCCCATCGTCGCGGGCTGCCGACGTCCAGTCGTCCACGGTGGAACGGGCCGCGCCATCGGTGGGCCAGTCGGCCGAAATGGAGGGGCTGTCGACATGCGGCGCCTGCTGTTCGGCGGCCTCCTCGCGGGCCATCGCTTCCCACTGGGCGGCGGCGTCCGCCTCGGCGCTGGACTGGCCGGCCTCTGCCATGGCGGGGATCGCGGCTGACGCCGCGATCGCGTCCTCGGGCCGCGCCAGCCAGACTTCCTTGCAGCGGGAACAGCGCACGGTGCGGCCGGCTGCGCCCAAGGTAGCCAGATTGATGGCATAAGACGTTGTACAATGGGGGCAAACGATGTGCACGGAGCCGGTCTCCAATGGTACTAGCGGGATGCTACAAGGCGACCGTTAACGAACCGGAAACCATAAAAGCCGCACAACCGTCCCGGCCGGGGCGGGCTGCGGGACCTTGGTTTTCGGTCGGATTCCCCGTCGAACGGAGCTGAGCTTGGTTCGGTTCGAAAATGTAGGTCTACGCTACGGGCTCGGCCCGGAGATTTTGCGCGACCTCTCCTTCCTCATCCCCGCCCATTCGTTCCAGTTCCTGACCGGGCCCTCCGGAGCGGGCAAGACCTCGCTGCTGCGGCTGTTGTTCCTGTCGCTGCGGCCGACCCGCGGGCTCGTCAACCTGTTCGGCCACGATGTCTCGCTGCTCGGCAAGGAGCAGGTCGCGGACCTGCGCAAGCGGATCGGCATCGTGCTACAGGATTTCCGCCTGCTCGATCACATGACGACCTATGAGAACGTCGCGCTGCCCTTTCGCGTGATGGGCCGCGAGGAATCGAGCTATCGGCGCGAGGTGATCGATCTCCTTAGATGGGTGGGCCTCGGCGAACGCATGGATGCGTTGCCGCCGATTCTGTCCGGCGGTGAGAAGCAGCGCGCCGCGATCGCGCGCGCAGTGATCTCAAGGCCGCAGCTCCTGCTGGCGGACGAACCGACCGGCAGCGTTGACCCGACGCTCGGACGGCGCCTGCTGCGGCTGTTCATCGAGCTCAACAAGTCGGGCACGGCGGTCGTGATCGCCACCCACGACATTACCCTGATGGACCAGTACGAGGCGAGGCGGCTGGTGCTGCATCAGGGACGGTTGCACATCTATGAGTAGGGCCGACGAGCACGTTCCGCTGGTGGACCTCGGCAACGAGCGGCCGCAACTGCCGGCCAAGGCACGCATCATGTCGCCGATCGTGCCGCGCGCCTCGATCTCGGGTCGCGCGCTGGTCGCCGTCGTCGCCATCATGACGTTCCTTGCCTCGATGACGACGGGCGCCGTGCTGCTGGTGAGCGCTTCCGCGGCGGAATGGCAGTCCGAGGTCGCCAGCGAAATCACAATCCAGATACGGCCCGTCGCCGGCCGTGACATCGCGCGCGACACCGCGGCCGTGATCGAAACCATGCGGGTGCAGCCCGGCATCGTCGAGGTCCGGCCGTTCAGCAAGGAAGAATCGGCAAAGCTGCTGGAGCCGTGGCTCGGCAGCGGGCTGTCGCTGGACGATCTGCCGGTGCCACGCGTCGTCGTCGCGCGGGTGCAGCCCGGCACGGTACTCGACCTCGTGAACCTGCGTGCGCGCGTGATGCAGGTGGCGCCCAGCGCCAGCGTCGACGATCACCGCGCCTGGATCGAGCGGATGCGTTCGATGACCGGCGCCACCGTGTTTGCGGGGATCGGCATCCTCGTGCTCGTCATCATCGCGACCATCATCTCGGTGTCGTTCGCGACCCGCGGCGCGATGGCGGCGAACCGGCCGATCGTGGAGGTGCTGCATTTCGTCGGCGCCGGCGACAGCTACATCGCCAACCGCTTCCTGCGGCATTTCCTGCGGCTTGGCCTCGAAGGCGGCGTGATCGGCGGTGGCGCCGCGATGCTGGCATTCGGCTTCTCCGAATCGATCGCCGGATGGTTTTCCGGCACCCCGGTCGGCGACCAGTTCGCAGCCCTATTGGGGACGTTTTCGCTGCGCCCGTCCGGCTACCTGGTGCTGGCGGTGCAGGCCGTGGTGATTGCCGGGATTACCGGTTGGGCTGCCCGCCGCGCGCTGTTTGCGGCGCTGGACGACATCGATTGAAGCGGACTTATGCTGTTGCGGAGCATGCGAGATTCCACTTCACGCAAAAACCCTTTAGAATTGGGCTTTCGGGGGAGGAACGTCAGTTCGGATGAGCCAGCAGCCTGACGATAGACCGCCGAATGGTTCGGCCCGGCGGCCGCGGGGAACCGTGCGCGCAGCCATCGTCGCGACGCTGGCGCTCGCCTTCGTCAGCGCCGGTTTCGGCTTCATCGGTTTTCTCTCGCAACTGCGCGGCGCCGAGGAAAAGCCCGCCCGCAATGCCGACGGCATCGTGGTGCTGACCGGCGGCTCGTCGCGGGTGTCGGATGCGATGGAGCTGCTCGCCGCCGGGTATGGCAAGCGGCTGCTGATCTCGGGCGTGCACCCCACCAACAACGTCAGCGATATTTCCCGCACACTGCCCGACAATCACAAGCTCCTGATCTGCTGCGTCGACCTCGACCGTTCCGCAATCGATACCCGCGGCAACGCCGCCGAGACCCGGCGCTGGGCGAAGGAACGCGGATTCAAATCGCTGATCGTAGTGACATCGAACTACCATATGCCGCGGGCTATCGTGGAACTGTCGCACGCCATGCCCGACGTCACGCTGATTCCGTTCGTGGTGGTCGGCGAAAGATGGCGCGACGAGGCGTGGTGGACGAGTGGCGCGACGCTGCGGCTCTTGCTATCGGAGTACGCAAAATACGTCGCCGCGGAGGTGCGGGTGCGGCTGGCCGACCTCGGCCTCGACCTCATGCCCGAAGCTTCCGACCAGCCAGCCGGCAGCCAGCCGCCGCGCAGGCCGGCGACGGCTCAGGCCAACTGATCGGACTCCTGATGTTGCTGATTTTCCTGCGCTCGCTCGTCTTCAACGTGCTGTTCTATGCCGTGTTCGTGATCCTCGCGATCCTGGCGCTGCCCACCCTTCTGATGCCGCTCGGCGCGCTGATGACGGTCGCCCGATGGTGGGCGAATGCGACGCTGTTCCTGATGCGTGTCATCTGCAACATCAAGGTCGAATTCCGTGGCGTCGAGAGGATTCCAAAGGGGCCTCTGGTGGTCGTCGCGAAACATCAGTCGTTCTGGGAAACCTGCGCGCTGCCGCCGCTGTTCGAACATCCGATTTTCATCCTGAAGCGGCAGTTGATGTACATCCCCGTGTTTGGGCAATTCCTGGCCAAATACGGCATGATCTCCATCGATCGCACCGCCGGCGTCAAGGCACTGCTCGACATGACGCGGCGGGCACGCGCCGCCGTGCGTAGCGGCTGCCAACTCGTGATCTTTCCGGAAGGCACGCGCCGCCCGCCGGGTGCGCCGCCGGATTACAAGACCGGCTTTGCCCAGATCTATTCCGCCTGCGGCGTGCCGTGCCTGCCGGTCGCGCTCAACTCCGGCCTGTTCTGGCCAAGGCGCACGTTCATGCGCTATCCCGGCACGCTGGTCGTGGAGTTTCTCGACCCGCTGCCGCCGGGCCTGCCGAAGGATGAGTTCATTGCGCGCATCCGCGACACGATCGAGGAAGCAACTACGCGCATCGTCGAGGCTGGGCGGAGGGAGCAGGAGCAGTTGATCGGCTGTGCGCCGAGTTATGTTGCGGCAAAGGGCTAGGGGCTGTCTTCTACCTGCGTGACCGCGGGAATGTGCAGGGGATGTGCATCATGCAGCATCATCGCGAGCTGGTGCAGTTGCGCGTCGCGAAAACCTTCCGCCTCGATCGCCTTGACGGTGGCCAGCACATAGTCGCGATTGTTGCCGGAGCGGCCGTGTCCTTGCCGGACGATGCGAAGCTGCTCGTTCAGCGGCAGCCGGCCGGCATACTGCACATGCCCGCGATCGGCGACATAGGTCAGCGCGCTGACGCGCTGACGGGCGTCGTTGTCGAGCCATACCGAACGCATCACTTCGCGATAGACGTGGGTGGTCTGTTCGCGTTCACGCAGGTAATTGACCGTGCGCTCGCGCAGCCCGGAGGCCACGCGGAAGGCGATGCCGCGGCAGGCGCCGCCGCGGTCGAGCCCCAGCACCAGGCCCGGTTTTTCCGGCGTGCCGCGGTGATCGAAGGAGTAAACGCACAGCGCCCGGTGCTCGCCGATCAGCCGTGCCGGTACCTTTTCGACGTATTCGAAACCCGGCCGCCACATCAGCGAACCGTAGCCGAACACCCAGAGGTCGCCCTTGAATTCGTGGTCTGAAAGTGTAATCGCCGACATTATGGGGAACGGCTAGCAGACCTGCGGATTGAATTCCACGGCTTTAAGTCGGGTATCCAGCCGCTTACATTTGACAAAATCGCGAGACAAAGGACGCCCATGTCAGACTTACCCGCGCCGCGACGGCGTCCGCTTTGGCGCCTTTTCATCGTACCCGTATTGTTTTTGCTAGGCGCCGCGGTGTGGAGCGGATTCTGGTTCTTTGCGGCCTCGCAGGTCGGCGTGCAGGCCGATGCCTGGCGTGCGCAGGAGGCCAAATCCGGCCGCAACTATGATTGTGCGAAGCGGACGGTGGGCGGCTATCCGTTCCGGCTCGAAATCCGCTGCGAGGACGCCAGCGTCTCGCTGGTCTCGCAGACGGCGTCCAACCTGCCGTTCACGGCCAGGCTCGGCGAGATCCTGGTGGTCGCGCAGATCTACGATCCCAAGCTCGTGATCGCGGAGTTCAAGTCGCCCGCCAGCATCGCCGTGCCCGATCAGTCGCCGCTGCGGGTCGACTGGAGCAAGGCACGCGCCAGCGTGGTGGGCCTGCCGGCGGTGCCGCAGCGCGGCTCGATCGTGTTCGATGATGTCGGCATCGACCGCGTCAACAGCTCTTCGCTACAGATACCGGTGGCCCGCGCCAAACATGTCGAACTGCACGGCCGCCTTGCGGAGGGATCGTCCACCGACAATCCCGTGATCGAGACCGTGCTACAGCTCAACGACGGCAGCGTGCAGGGCGTGCATCCCGTGATGGCCGTGCCCTTCAACGCCGATGTCCGCGCCAAGCTGACCGGCCTGAAGGATTTTGCGCCAAAACCCTGGCCGGAGCGGTTTCGCGAGATCGCGGCGGCCGGCGGCAAGGTCGAGATCGTGCAGTCGCGCATCCAGCAGGGCGACATGATTTCGGTTGCCGCAGGCACGCTTTCGCTCAATGCCAACGGCAATCTGGATGGGGAATTGCAGATGACGGTGACCGGCCTCGAGCGGATCGTGCCGGCGCTCGGGATCGACAAGATCCTGGAAGAGGGCGTGCCGCAGGCGACGCTCGACCGCGTCGCGCCGGGCGTGAAAACGCAGGACCTCAACAACCTCTTCGGCGCGCTCGACAAGGCCGTTCCGGGGCTAGGCAAGGTCATCAAGCAGAACGCCAATGTCGGCGTTGCCGCGACGTTGAACTCGATCGGCAGCGAGGCCACTCTCGAAGGCAAGAAGGCGCGCTCCTTCCCGCTGCGTTTCGCCGATGGCGCCGTGCTGTTCGGCCCGGTGAAGGTCGGGCAGGTGCCGCCGCTGTTCTAAATTAGTGGCGGCAACGGGGCCCCATGGTTCGAGACGCGCGGCGGTGCCGCGCTCCTCACCATGAGGGTCTCCTGCCTGTTGCTCAACTCTCAGATCTCATCCTGAGGAGCACGCGCCAGCGTGCGTCTCGAAGGATGAACCCCCAAACTCAGACCGGCTGACTATCCCGGCTTCTTCAGCGTTTCATGCTGCCGGCCGAAGTCGGGCGCGGCGGAATCCTGGCCGATCTCGACGATGCCGCGGCGGATGGCGCGGGTGCGGGTAAAGTGCTCGAACAGCGCCTCGCCGTCGTTGCGGCGGATGGCGCGGGTGAGCTTGGAGAGATCCTCGTTGAAGGTGCCGAGCATCTCCAGCACGGCGTCCTTGTTGTTCAGGAAAACGTCGCGCCACATCGTGGGATCGGAAGCCGCGATACGCGTGAAGTCGCGAAAGCCGCCGGCCGAGAATTTGATCACTTCCGACGATGTCACCTGCGCCAGCTCATCGGCGGTGCCGACGATGGTGTAGGCGATCAGATGCGGCAGGTGGCTGGTGATGGCCAGCACGAGGTCGTGATGATCGGGTGTCATCACCTCGACCTTGGCGCCCATGCCGGCCCAGAACGCGCGCAGTCTTTCGGTCGCACTGGGATCGGTGCCCTCCGGCGGCGTCAGGATGCACCAGCGGTTGATGAAGAGTTCGGCGAAGCCGGAATCGGGGCCGGAATGCTCGGTGCCGGCGACCGGATGGGCCGGCACGAAGTGGACGCCATCAGGAATATGCGGACCCATCTCGCGCGCCACCGCGCCCTTCACCGAGCCGACATCGGAGACGATCGCGCCCGGTGCGAGATGTTTCGATATCTCCTGCGCGACCGGACCGCAGGCGCCGACGGGAATGCAGAGGATGACGAGATCGGCGCCTTCAGCGGCTTCCGCGTTGGTCTCGACCACGCGGTCGACGATGCCGAGCTCCTTCACGCGCGCGCGAGTCTTCTCCGAGCGCGCGGTGGTGACGATCTCGCCGACCAGTCCCTGTGCGCGCGCGGCGCGCGCGATCGAGCCGCCGATCAGGCCGAAGCCGATCAGTGCAAGGCGTTTGAACATGGGCGAACCGTTCACTTGGCCGCCATGAAGTCGCGCAGGCCGTCGACGACGAGGCGGTTGGCTTCCTCGGTGCCGATGGTCATGCGCAGCGCATGAGGCAGGCCGTAATTGTTCAGCGCGCGCAGCACGAGGCCGCGCTTGGTGAGGAAGGCGTCGGCCTCCGCCGAGGTCTTGCCCTTCGCTTGCGGGAAATGAATCAGCACGAAATTGGCCACGCTCGGCGTCACCTTGAGGCCGAGTTTTGAAATCTCTTCCGTCAGCCAGTTGCGCCATTGTTCGGTGTGCGCCTTCGACATCTGGACATGCGCAGTATCCTCGATGGCGGCGACCGCCGCCATCATCGCCGGTGTCGAGACGTTGAAGGGCCCGCGGATGCGGTTGACCGCGTCGACGATGTGCGCAGGTCCGAACATCCAGCCGATGCGCAACGCGGCAAGGCCGTGGATCTTCGAGAAGGTGTGCGTCATCACCGTATTCTCTGATGTCGCCACCAGCTCGATGCCGAGCTCATAGTCGTTGCGCGAGACGTAGTCGGAATAGGCGGCATCCAGCACCAGCAGCACGTTCGGCGGCAGGCCGGCGCGCAGGCGCTTGACCTCATCGAACGGCAGGTAGGTGCCGGTCGGATTGTTGGGGTTGGCGAGCCACATGATCTTGGTGCGCGGCGTCACCGCTTTGAGGATCGCATCGACATTGGCGGTGTGGTCGGTCTCGGGCACGACGACGTTCTTCGCGCCATTCGCCATGGTCGCGATCGGGTACACCAGAAAGCCGTGCGCAGTGGAGATCGCCTCATCGCCCTGGCTGAGATAGGTGTGCGCCAAGAGATTGAGGATTTCGTCCGACCCGGCGCCGCAGATGATGCGGTTGGGGTCGAGCCCGAAGGCGCGACCGATCGCCTCGCGCAGCACCTTCGAGGTGCCTTCCGGATAATCCGCAAGATGATCAGCCACGTCCTTGTAGGCTGCAAGCGCCTTCGGCGACGGCCCGAACGGGGTCTCGTTGGCCGACAGCTTGAAGACCTTGCGGCCCGGCTCGGGCACGGGGGTCTTGCCCGGCGTGTAGGGCGCAATATCGAGGATGCCGGGATTCGGCACGCAGCGGTTCATTTTTGGCTCCGGAATTCTGAGGCGTTATGGCTTGGCCGCCCCATTCGGGGGCACCGTATAGCGCGTTGCGTGGCTGCCGACGAGGGCCGATGAGCGCACCGAGGCGCCGGCCTTGAGCAGGGCCAGCTTGATTTTCTCGAAGCCGCCGCCCGCGACCGATACCAGCAGCGCCGCGCCGTCGAAGGCGGTGTCGGGCACGGCGACGATTTCCGCCAGCGGCGCCACGGCGCGCGCGATATCGGCATTCCAGCCGGAGACGCGGACGCTCCACATCTGCACTTCCGTCACCACGGCGTCGTCAGCGACGCGCGAGACCACGAACACGGGCAGTGCGGCCGGATGGTCGGCGCGCTCGAGGAAGGGGAATCGCGCGATGATTTTTGGCGCGCCGTCGGCCTCGAGCTCGCTCCACCACGGCGTGCGGGCCGACAGGGCTGACACCAGCGCCAGATCGCCCTTGGATTTGGCCACGGCCTCGACCGCCGCCGCGCCGCTAAAATGCGCGACATAGGGCACGACAAAACCGAAATGAAACCGCGCCGAATCCCGCATCGCGGATTCGCCGACCGACACATCCGCATGCACCGAGAAGGGCGCCTGGACATAGGTGAAGGTCGAGATGATCACGCGCCAGATGCTCTCGATGGTGTCGAGAGGCAGGATGCCGCGATGGCGCTCCACGAGCTGCCGCATCATGCTGGCTTCGCGCGCAGGGCGGAAGGCCGAGCCGACTTCCTGCGTCTGCTTGACCTGGATCAGCCGGTCGATGATGTCGCCGCGCGCCATCAGCAGGCGGTGTACCTCGGCGTCGATCGTGTCGATCTCCTTGCGCAGCTCTTGCAGCGTAGGCGGAGCGGGGGGTGGCTTGGACATCTGAAAAACCCGGCGAAAAGCTTCTCGCCATCGAGCGCGGTTCGATGGCGAAGGCCTCCGTTCTGTCCCATGGCTTGCGGCCGCGCAAGGGCGGCTTCTGGCCATGAGGTCTGCGCTATCCGGTTAACCATCTGCCTGCCTTGACGAAAAGGTCCGGCAGGACTAGCTTTCCGTCACTTCGTGGTCATTTGAGCCGGCCGGCTTGCAGCCACGTTAAATAAATCGCTAAACAGGCCGGGGACAGATATCCCGGCCGAACCCCGTTCAGGCCGGGTTTTTTATTGGCCTGATGTCTGTTCGAAGGACCTCCGTGCGCGGAGGCCGGTGCTGAGATGGCAGAGCTGAAGTCGATTGTAAGTCCGGCGATCCAGATGGAGGATCGCGCGCATGAGGCCGACCATCCTTCGTCGCTGGTTGCGAAGTTTGGCGCGGATCAACCGCTCAAGCTCGACTGTGGCGTCGACCTCGCTCCATTCCAGATTGCTTACCAGACCTATGGCGAACTGAACGCCGACCGCTCCAATGCCATCCTGATCTGTCAGGCGCTGACGCTCGACCAGCACGTCGCCAACATACATCCGCTGACCGGCAAGCCCGGCTGGTGGGACATCATGGTTGGGCCGGGTCTTCCGATCGATACCGAGAAATATTTTGTGATCTGCTCCAACGTGATCGGCGGATGTATGGGCTCGACCGGCCCTGCCTCCACCAATCCCGCGACCGGCAAGCCCTGGGGGCTGGATTTTCCGATCATCACAATTCCCGACATGGTGCGGGCACAGGCGATGCTGCTCGACCGTCTGGGAATTGAGACCTTGCTGTGTGTGATCGGCGGCTCGATGGGCGGCATGCAGGTGCTGCAATGGACCGCGGCCTATCCCGAGCGGGTATTTTCGGCGATGCCGGTGGCTTGCTCGACGCGCCACTCGGCGCAAAACATCGCGTTTCATGAGCTTGGCCGCCAGGCGATCATGGCCGATCCGGACTGGTGCCGAGGCCGCTATTTCGAACAGGGCATGCTCCCGCACCGCGGGCTCGCGGTGGCACGCATGGCGGGCCATATCACCTATCTCTCCGACGCGGCGCTGCACCGGAAATTCGGGCGGCGGATGCAGGATCGCGAACTGCCGACCTTCTCGTTCGACGCGGATTTCCAGGTCGAGAGCTATCTGCGCTATCAGGGCTCGTCCTTTGTCGAGCGCTTCGATGCCAACAGCTATCTCTATCTGACGCGCGCGATGGACTATTTCGACATCGCCGCTGACCATGGCGGCGTGCTCGCAAAAGCGTTTGCCGGCATCAAGACACGCTTCTGCGTGGTGTCGTTCACCAGCGACTGGCTGTTTCCGACCTCGGAATCGCGGGCGCTGGTGCATGCGCTCAATGCCTCGAGCGCGCGGGTGTCGTTTGCCGAGATCGAGACCGATCGCGGCCACGATGCCTTCCTGCTCGACGTGCCCGAATTCTTCGACATTTCCCGCGCCTTCCTGCAATCGGCAGGCAAGGCGCGCGGGCTGAAATCAGGTGGCTGAGATGGCGCTTCAGGAACAGGCCCTGCCGCTGCCGGGCATCGCGCCCGACCGCACCGGCGATTACCGCACCGACCATCTGCTGGTCGCCAAAATGGTGGAGCCCGGCTCGCGCGTGCTCGATGTCGGCTGCGGCGACGGCGAATTGCTGCAACTATTGGAAAGCCGCGGCATCGACGGCCGCGGCATCGAGCTGTCGCGCGAAGGCGTCAACCGCTGCGTCGCCAAGGGCCTTGCGGTGGTGCAGGGCGATGCCGATACCGACCTGGTCAATTATCCGGACGATGCCTTCGACTACGTGATCCTGTCGCAGACGCTACAGGCGACGCGGCAGCCGCGCGTGGTGCTGGAAAATCTGCTGCGCATCGGCCGGCGCGCCATCGTCTCGTTCCCGAATTTCGGCTTCTGGAAGATGCGCCTGCAACTGCTGATCGGCGGCCACATGCCGCGCACGGAGAATCTGCCGGCGACCTGGTACGACACCGCCAATATCCATTTCTGCACCATCAAGGATTTCGTCGAGCTGTGCGACGCGATCAACGTCAAGATGGAGCGCGCGGTGGCGCTCGATCTCTACGGCCGCCCGGTGCCGCTGAACCTGCCCTGGTGGGTCTGGAACATGTTCGGCGAGCAGGGCGTGTTCTTGCTCAGTCGGGGGAAATAGCCGTCCCGTCATTGCGAGCGAAGCGAAGCAATCCATCTCGCCGCACCACCGAAGCTGGATTGCTTCGTCGCTTTGCTCCTCGCAATGACGGCTTAGACCGGCGCGTGCACCAGCGAGCGCGGATCGCGCACCGGCCATCTTCCGGCCTCGACCAGCGTCACGAAGCGCTCGACCATCTCGTTGAACAGCGAGGGCTCCTCGAGATTGAGCACGTGGCCGGTTTTCGGGAAGAATGCCAGCCCCGCCGCCGGCAGGTGCTTCTTCAGGAAGAGGCTGGGCTCGATGCAATTGTCGTCCTCGTCGCCGCAGATGATCAGCGCCGGCGTTGGCACTTTCCGGATCGCCTCGGTCATCGTGTAGATCGACGGCCGGCCGCCCTGAAAGCTGCGCATGGTGTTCGCCGAGCCTTTTGCGTCGTGGCGGGCAAGCGCGGCGTAGAAATCGGCGTGGCCGCGCGGATCCTTCAGCAGGAACGGGATCCGGCTTGGCGCCTCGCGGGTGACCTTTGCAACTTCCGCCGAGCCGATGGACTCATATTGCTCGGCATTGGCCCGGCACTGCTTGCGAAAGGCCTCGAGGGTTTCGAGGGGAGAGCCGGAGCCGACTGCGGCCAGCGTCATCGACAGCGCGCGCTCGGGCGCGTTCAGGCCGATTTGCAGCGAGGAGTAGGACCCCATCGACAGGCCGACGAAATGCGCCTTTGCGATGCCGAGGTGATCGAGCACAGCGAGCGCATCAGTGTAGAAATGCTTGTAGGTGTAGACCTCGGCCGAAGGCGGCACGTCCGATGGCGTGTAGCCGCGCGCGGAATAGGCGATGCAGCGGTGGCCGCGCGAAAAATAGCGCATCTGCGGCTCCCAATTGGTGTGGTCGGCCGCGAATTCGTGCAGGAAAATGATCGGCGTTCCGCTGCCGGCCTCCTCAAAATGAAGCCGCACATTGTCCAGCGTGGTGGCGTAGGGCATTCCAGCTCCCGTTGTTTCTTCGTTGTTGTTCTGCCGGAACAAAATCGCAGTTAATGCTCGCGGCGGCAATGCGGCAGCGCCGATTATTTTTCGTCACGAAATCTGCGCGGAATCATCAGGAAAGCGTTCCCGCACCGCCGCACGAAATCTTGCTCTTGCCACAACCCGATTTGCAAAACGCGGTCGCGTTCGCCTCTCGCGCGGGCGCAGGGGAAATGGGGGTGTCTACAGAGGACCAAGTATGCTTCGTATGGTTGCGTTCCGCCTGTCGCTTCGTGTTCTGGCGCTGGCGATGTGTTCCGCGGCGATCGCCGTATCCGTCTCGCCGGCTTCGGCACGGCCTTATCATCACGGCTCAGGACGTCATGTGCGCGCATGGCACGCCGGTCATCACGCCGGATGGCACCAGCATCGTCACCGTCATTTCCGCTATGCCGTCTCGAACCGGCATCGCGGCATTGCGCGGATGCAGCCGCGTGGACTGGCAAACACCTATATCAGCGTCACCCCCGATTCCGCCCTTGCTCCATCTGCCGGCTTTGCATCGTCCGGCATCGTCGCCGAGACGCGCCCCCGATATCGGCAGTCTCACCAGTCGCGCCAGCTTCGCCGTGTCGCCCGCGCCGCCAACTGGGATCGCAGCGTCGCGCAGACCAGGGCGCGCGGACTTGCCGATACGCAGGCCAGCGTCCCGCCCAACCTCGCCCCCGCAGCTCTGGCCGGCGGCGTTGGATCGTCGAACATCGTTACTGAAGCCCGCCGCTATCTCGGCGGCAATCCCACCGGGCGCGGCAGCCTGTGGTGCGCGCGCTTCATGAACATGGTGCTCCAGCATACCGGTCACCGCGGCACCGGTTCCGACATGGCAAGTTCGTTCGCCAAATACGGCCAGCGTGTTTCAGGGCCGCAGGTCGGCGCGATTGCCGTGATGACGAGGGGACGCGGCGGCGGTCATGTCGGCATCATCACCGGCATCGATGCCAAGGGAAATCCGATCATGATTTCAGGCAACAACGGCAACCGGGTGCGGGAGGCGCCGGTCTCGCGCGGACGGATCTATGCGTATGTGATGCCGAATTAGCCGCATCGTCATTGCGAGCGAAGCGAAGCAATCCACCTATCGACTTGCTGAAGCATGGATTGCTTCGTCGCTTCGCTCCTCGCAATGACGAACAAAGGCCGGTGCCTAGATCAGCTCCGGCTGTTCGGCCGCAATGGTATCGCCGACGGCAATGGTGCCGCCGGTGATCACCTCGGCATAGATACCGCAATCGCCATGGCCGAGCTTGCGTTGCAGGGCCTGCGGGATGGACAGATCGCGCTCGGCCGTATCGGGGTCGACATTCACGGCAGCGCAGCGGACGATGCGCTTGACGACTTGCAGCCTGACGCCGCCGCCGATCGCAATCGTCCGGTCGAGCAGGTCGAACTCGTGCCATGCGGGCCAGCCCTCGACGTAGAGATTCGCGCGGAAGCGCAGGGGATGAACCGGGCGGTCGACCATGTTCTCAATGGCGCGCAGGCTAGCGAGGTTGATGATCGAAACGACTTTGCGGGCGACATCCGAAAAGCTGTGGCCCGGGCTCGACAGCACCTTTGGCGGGCCCTTGATCAGGCTCGGGAACGTGGTCGTCAGGAAGCCCTCGATGGCAGTTCGACCTTCGGTGGTTTCGAGGTCGCCCTGAGCGGCAACCTTGCCGTTGTGGCGGATGGTCAGGACGTAGCTCGCATCGTCAAAATGCGTGCGCAGGCCGGCCAGCCACTCGTCCCGCATCAGCATCAGGAAATGCGGCTTGGCGAGCCATTTCGGCTCGGCCGGATCGAAGCCGCTCGGGCCGTTCTCGATGGCGTAGCGGCGGTCGGCGAGCAGCGTTTGGCCGGGCCGAAGTGCTGCCTGCGGCAGCGGCTCCGGGGTCAGGCCTTTGACGGGATAGCGGTAGATGCTGGCGATCTTGGCGGGGGCTGGGTCAGGCATGCGGCTTATTAAGGGATTCTCGATCCGGCCGCCACCGCTCGCGATTTTGTGAGCCGGGCTCTTCCGGTTTCCCATGCCGATGCCCACATTTGCGTCAAGCCTACCGTGGGCGACGACCGCGGCCGGTTGAGGAATGTCAACGCGGTCCGCGGATACCCAATGAAGATGCTGCTTTCCGTGCCTTCGGGGCGGGGCGGCATGCCGAGGGAAAACACGCAATGAATATAGAAAAATACACCGAGCGGGCGCGCGGCTTCATCCAGTCTGCGCAGTCGCTTGCCATGCGCGACGGGCATCAGCAGTTCTCGCCGCTGCATCTCTTGAAAGTGCTGCTGGACGACAGTGAGGGCCTCGCCGGCGGTCTGATCGACCGCGCCGGGGGTAATTCCCGCGCCATCCTCAAGGCCACTGAAGACGCGCTGAACAAAATGCCGAAGGTTTCCGGCAGCGGCGCCGGGCAGATCTATCTTTCGCCGGAACTGGCGCGCGCCTTCGATGCCGCCGAAAAGGCGGCTGAAAAGGCCGGCGACAGCTTTGTCACCGTGGAGCGGCTGCTGCTCGGGCTGGCGCTGGAGAAGAACAGCGAGGCAGGCAGCATTCTGGGCAAGGGCGGCGTGACGGCGCAGAACCTGAACGCGGCGATCGAATCGCTGCGCAAGGGCCGCACCGCGGATTCCGCCACCGCCGAGAACGCCTACGACGCGCTGAAAAAGTATGCCCGCGACCTGACCCAGGCCGCGCGCGACGGCAAACTTGATCCGGTGATCGGCCGCGATGAGGAAATTCGCCGCACCATTCAAGTGCTTTCCCGCCGCACCAAGAACAACCCGGTGCTGATCGGCGAGCCCGGCGTCGGCAAGACCGCGATCGTCGAGGGCCTGGCGCTTCGCATCCTCAATGGCGACGTGCCGGAGAGCCTGAAGGACAAGAAGCTGCTGTCGCTCGATCTCGGCGCGCTGATTGCAGGCGCAAAGTACCGCGGCGAGTTCGAGGAGCGGCTGAAGGCCGTGCTACAGGAGGTCACCTCGGCCGAAGGCAGCATCATCCTGTTCATCGACGAGATGCACACGCTGATCGGCGCCGGCAAGGCCGATGGCGCGATGGACGCATCCAACCTGCTCAAGCCCGCGCTGGCGCGCGGCGAGCTGCATTGTATCGGCGCGACCACGCTCGACGAGTACCAGAAGCACGTCGAAAAGGACGCGGCGCTCGCGCGGCGTTTCCAGCCGATCTATGTCAATGAGCCCTCGGTCGAGGACACCATCTCGATCCTGCGCGGCCTGAAGGACAAATACGAGCAGCACCACGGTGTTCGCATCACCGACTCCGCGCTGGTGGCGGCGACCACGCTGTCGAACCGCTACATCACCGACCGCTTCCTGCCCGACAAGGCCATCGATCTGATGGACGAGGCGGCGGCGCGGCTGAAGATGCAGGTCGATTCCAAGCCCGAAGAGCTCGATCTTCTCGACCGCGACATCATCCGGCTCAAGATCGAGCAGGAGGCGCTGAAAAAGGAAAGCGATCCGGGCTCCAAGAGCCGGCTACAGAACCTGGAAAAGGAGCTGGCCGAGCTTGAGGAGAAGTCGGCGGCCCTGACGGCGCGCTGGAGCAGGGAAAAGAACAAGCTCTCGGATGCCGCCAAGCTCAAGAGCGAGCTCGATGCCTTGCGCATTGAGCTGGCCAATGCGCAGCGCCGCGGCGAGTTCCAGAAGGCGGGCGAGCTTGCCTATGGCAAGATCCCCGAGCTCGAGAAGAAGCTCGCAGCGATCGAGGCCAATGAGGCTCCCGGCGAAATGATGGAGGAGGCGGTCACCGCCAACCACATCGCGCAGGTGGTGTCGCGCTGGACCGGCGTGCCCGTCGACAAGATGCTGGAAGGCGAGAAGGACAAGCTCCTCAAGATGGAGGATGCGCTCGGCAAGCGCGTCGTCGGCCAGGCCGAGGCCGTGCGTGCGGTAGCGACCGCCGTGCGCCGTTCGCGCGCCGGCTTGCAGGATCCGAACCGGCCGACCGGCTCGTTCATGTTCTTGGGCCCCACCGGCGTCGGCAAGACCGAACTGACCAAAGCCCTGGCGGAATATCTCTTCAACGATGAGACCGCGATGGTTCGCCTCGACATGTCCGAATACATGGAGAAGCACTCGGTCTCGCGGTTGATCGGCGCGCCTCCGGGCTATGTCGGCTATGACGAGGGTGGCGCGCTCACCGAAGCGGTGCGGCGGCGGCCCTATCAGGTCGTGCTGTTCGACGAGATCGAGAAGGCGCATCCTGACGTCTTCAACGTGCTGCTACAGGTGCTCGACGATGGCCGCCTGACCGACGGGCAAGGCCGCACCGTCGACTTCCGCAACACGCTGATCATCATGACCTCGAACCTCGGTTCGGAGTTCCTGGTGAACCAGCCGGAAGGCGAGGACACCTCGGCTGTGCGCGAGCAGGTGATGGGAATGGTGCGGGCGCATTTCCGCCCCGAATTCCTCAACCGCGTCGACGAGATCATCCTGTTCCACCGCTTGCAGAAGAGCGAGATGGGCCGGATCGTCGAGATCCAGTTCGCCCGCCTCACGAAGCTGCTGGAGGATCGCAAGATCACGCTCACGCTCGATGCCTCCGCGCGCGACTGGCTGGCCGAGAAGGGTTGGGATCCCGCCTACGGCGCCCGTCCGCTGAAGCGGGTGATCCAGCGCAACCTACAGGATCCGCTGGCCGAGATGATCCTGGCAGGCGAGGTCGCCGACGGCGACACCGTCAATATCTCGACCAAGGGCAATGTGCTGACCTTCAACGGCAAGCCGGCCCAGACCGCCGAGATCGCGCAGTTCGAGACGCCGGTGCCGAAGCGGAAGCTGAACTGACGAAAATGCGAGGATGCACTCTGCCGAGAGGCAGGGTGCATTTTTGTATCCTACTCCGGGGTAGCTTGCGGGTTCGCGGCTGGCCCGGCTTCATCCTCATCGTCCGCCTGCAATTCGCTGAGAATATCGACGAGTTGGCGCACCCGGCCGATCGCCAGCGGCCGGCCGCTGTTCATCATCGGCTCGTCATTGGCGAGCCATGCCTGGGCCTCGGCCAGTTCCTCGACGGTGGCCTGGGTTCCAACGATCTGTGCAATGGTGACGTCGTCGGCGGCGCTGACTGCCCGCGTAACGTCCTCCCGCGTAATGCGCGTCATGGCTTGGCATCCCACATTGAATGCCCCCGGCAGGGATAACCAAGGAGCAGCGGAGAGGTTTCCCTCGCTGGCGGTTGCCAAGTGGCGAAGTTTGCCGTTGGCGCCGATGCGACTTGCCCCTGGGATCGCGAAAGCCTGCCTTGCCGTCATAGGCAAATAGCCGCAGGCGGAATTCTTGCCTCGCAGCGCGCGGCGGAAGTTCAGCCCGACGTCAGCTTGTCGTCTCCCGTATCCCGCGTAGCGCGCAAACGTCTTTTCGCGAGGAATTCCGTGGCTCTGGTCATACAACCACAGAGCGATTTATTCGGTATCTCGTTTTACGGGTGTGATGTAAATGAGACACGCATCGCGATTCTCGCGCGGCCGCGTGAATCTCCTTGAACAATTGATCGTCTCGCAACCACAATCGTTCAAGCGCAGGTGGGGCGTGATATGCGTATTTTAGTCAGTATGTTTGTGGCAGCTGCGCTGCTGCTCAACAGCGGATGCGCAGTTTATGACATGGAGACGAGAAATCGAGGCGGTTATCTCGATTCCGTTCTCGACAGGCATTGGCTGAGGGCGGATTCCAAGTCGATGCGCGCCCTGCGCGCTTTCGCGATGCAGGTTTCGTTGGCCCGCATTGCGTCCGTTTCGGCAAAAAACGAGTCAGATCGCCAATTGTTGGCAATCCGCATCGGCGCCCTGACGAAGCGCTTCATGCCGATCTACATGTGCGCATTCAACAACAATCCGCTGGCGGTGCCGGAAGCCAAGAACGATCCCTGCTTCTACTATGACAGCGCGATGGTCGACTATTCGACGGGATTGTTCGATCTTGCCATGATCGCATTGCCGTTCGACGACGCAAAAGCCCTCATGTCGACGGTCTCGGGGGGCGTCAATCCAATCAACGTCATCGACCTGTTGACCAGCCTCGTGCAGATCGGCAGGGACGCCCTGAAATACGGGCGTGTGGTCGGTGCGCTTTACCGCGACACGGTCGAGCTCGAAGTGCAGGTATGGATCGGCACGCCTGCCATTGATACGCGTCCGCCGCCTTATCAGGTTACGCCGGCCGATATTGCACCTCTCTATGAAATCTATATTCGCGGCAACGACGACATGCCGGCATGGATCGCCGAAATGGCGGCGTTGCGCGGACGCGGACTCGAACCGTTCCCTCAACAGAAATTCTTCTACGAACTTGCCGGGCTGATGAACTATATTTGCGATCTCATCACGTCGGACCCGAAGTCTAACAACCCGAACACCTGCAAGGCGAACTTGCCAGCGATTTCGGTCGCACCGGTGGCTGCTTTGGGCCCAAGCGTGCCGTTCAAGATCGGCGATCTCAGAGTTACCAGGACTGGCAACGTCGGACCCGCAGGTGGTCAAAGATCGGATCGAGGCGGCCCATCGCCAGGCAGTGATTTATCGCAGAAGATGGGTGGTGCGATACCACCCGTCGAGACGACCATCACAGTTACCGACGGCCAGAAATTTCAAAAGATGCTGTGCGTCCAGGCATCCGGTACGTTCGATACGCCCACTCGGCAGCAGCTGAAGAACTTCAACAGAGCTACCTTGTTTCCAACCGACAAGGACGCGGTCGATCGGGTTGCCAACGATGCTATTTTGGGGAGATTACGAGACGCATCCCGGCTATTTCCTGATTGCAGGAAGGCAGGGTTCAGCAATGCCCTTGAAGTCGGCTTGTTCACTCGCTTGGAGCTTGCGCGAACTCCATTCTACCCGATGCTCAACAAGGCATTGCAAGCTGAGGGCATTCCGCCTCTCGCAGCGCCCGCCGCCCCTTCCACCGCTATCGACGATGCAGCCCGGCAGGCTATCAGCAAGCTTAAGACCAAATATGGGCTTCCGAGCGACGGTGACGTCACTCTCGAATTCTACGCGAAGATGAATCCTGAAAGATAATCTGGCGATCCTCCGGAGCGCAGCATGCCGAAGTTCACCGCCGCCGCCCTTGCCGCTGAATACAAATCTCTCTGGGATACTGCCGTCATCCGGCCCGAAAAGGCTCAGGTGGTGAAAAAGACCGCACAGGATGTGCGCGGCCTCAAGGCGACCTATGACGAAGTGAGCGCTGCCACCGGCGTCCCCTGGTATTTCATCGGGGCGGTTCACAACCTGGAGGCCAGCCTCCGGATGGACCGCCATCTCCACAATGGGGATCGACTCACAGCGCGCACGGTGCAGGTTCCAGACGGCCGCCCGAAGAGCGGCTCGCCGCCATTTACCTGGGCCGCCAGCGCGATCGATGCCTTGACCATGCATGGCCTCCAGAACATCGGAAAGGCCAACTGGTCGATTGAGCGGATTTTGTTCGAACTGGAGCGCTATAACGGATTCGGATACCGACGAAACCACCCGGAGGTGAAGTCGCCCTACCTGTGGTCGTGCACGAACCATTACACGAGGGGCAAGTATGTCGGCGATCATAAGTTTGACCCCAACGCGGAGAGCAGTCAGGTTGGGGCCGCAGCGGTTCTCAAGCAGCTGGTTGCCGACGGTGCGGTCAAGCTAAGTGGGCAAGCCGATATGCCGCCACCGAAGCCGTTTGTGCGGCCGCCCGCCGTTCCCGTCCCGACCGGATTGTTTCTTGCGGACAAGCAACCATTCGGGTTGCGCGCAGAAGCCAAGGACGAGGCTCAGCGGCTGCTTCGTGTAGAAACAGACATGCCCGTGCGGAAACTCCAGGAAGTCGACGCAGCGTGGTTGAAAGTCCAGGTGACGGCTCCGGACACTTCGACGCATGAGGGATTTGCACGCAAGGACTGGTTGGTGCCGCAAACGGTGCTGTCCAGCTTCGTGCCGGAAGAGTTTGCGCAGGCTTGTCTTGACGCGGCTGCCCACTACGGGACGAACGGCCATCTGTTGATTGCGCTTGCCGATGCCGAAACGGCACTGACGAACAAGGAAAGCCCGGACGGTCTCTTTTTCGGCCCCTACGCCATCAGCGAGACCGAATGGAAGGCTGTGAACGTTCCGGCCGAGACCGGATATGGAGATGCGGGACGATTCAATCCAATCGCGCAGGCCGCCATCGCAGCGCGCTTTGTTGTCGACCTTACTCAGAAGGCGCGGGAAAAGCTGCCCGACAAGAGGCTGCCAACTTCAGAGGAGTTATGCATAGCCCGCGTGTTCGGCTCCGATCTAATCCCGGCCTTTCTGGACGAGGCGAACCAGACCAGAACGGTTCGCGACGTTTTGGCTCCAATGCCCGCCGCCGATATCGATGCCATCTTTGCCCGAAGGCCGGGCCTGTTCACCGCCGGCGTCATTGTCAAGGATTTGCGGGCCGCAATCGAAGCCAGGCTCGAGACAGGATTCGAAGATGCTGCCGGGCTCATCCAGAAGATTGAACCGGAGCTCTCGGTCGGTCCTCCGGAAACGGCAGACGATGCGAGCGATGCGCCATGGATGGTGAAAGCCAAGGAGGAGCTGGCAAAAGACATTCATGAATTCAGGAACGGCAGCAACCCGGAAATTGAAAAGTATCACAAGGCTACCACCCTCGGCATGCAGCCCGATGATGTGTCCTGGTGCGCCGCCTTCGTGTCCTGGTGCATAAAGGAATCCAACGGTGCCCGTTCCCCGCTGAACTATTCAGCGCGCGCCGCTGACTGGCTGAACAACGGGAAAGGCCTTGATGGCCCTCAATACGGGGCGATTGCCGTGACCAAACCGCTTGCCGCCGGCGCCAGCGGGCATGTGGGTTTCGTCGTGTCCTGGGACGGAACTCGCGTCAGGCTGCTCGGCGGAAATCAGGGCGATGCGGTCAAGGAGCAGGGCTTTCCGATTGGTGTCGTGCGAAGCTGGCGCATGGTGTGAAGCAGGCCTTGCTGTTTGCTCGAAAGCGCGCGCCAGCCGGGACGTCGGGCCGAAATTGTTCACGCGTGCAGATGGCACGCCGCCGCGCGTCCCCGCGCGACTTCGCGAAGCCGCGGCTGTTGATCTTGCAGACCGAAGGGTTGGAGACGGCGCACATTAAAGCGAATTCATGAAACCGCGCGCTCTCGCCGACAATTGTCCCTGTGCCGGCACAGCCGGCATCAAGTGCAAGCGTTGCGCCTGTGAGATGGACCGGCTGACCGAATCCCCGAAATGAAAGAGGGAGACGGACACATGTCCAGGGAACTCGTCACTCACAACAAGCCTGTCTTCGATCAATTCCATCCGAGGATCTATGCCGCCGCGGTCGGGCTCGTGGCCTGGTTCGCGCTGGCAGCGTGGATATTGTTTGATCGGCAGGATGACATCGCCCTGCCGCTGATGATGGCCAGCGTGCTGCTCCTGATTGCCGTTCTCATTCCGCTGGCGTTGGCGTGGATCTGGCGAACACACGGCGTCGACGATCGGCGTCCGGACGCGGTCACGTTTCGCGAATGGCGTACCGGGGATTTCGCGGTCTGGGGCAGCCGCCTGCATGGAACGGAGGCTGCGATCGATATGCTGCTGCCGCTTGCGGCCGTCGCATTCGGTCTCACCGGAATCGGCATCGTGTTTCTGATCTGCTCGTACTTTGCGCCCTGACGTGAGGCTTGATCTCACGCAGTGTGGGCGTGGCGGTCAGAATTGACGGGGCTCAGCGGTTGCTGACCTGGCGGACGTTGCCGGTGTTGCCGGCATCGGAGATGCGTGCGCTGCCGCCACGGCTGTTCATCATGCCGTCGAGACGGTCGCGCTCCTTCTCGAAGCTGCCGAGGAGCGAGCCCTCGAGCGAACGGCCGCGCGGCAGCTTGATGCGCATCGGGTCGACGAAGCGGCCGTTGACGAGGATTTCGTAGTGGACGTGAGCGCCGGTCGACATGCCCGTCGATCCGACGAAGCCGATCACTTGGCCCT
Source organism: Bradyrhizobium lablabi (assembly GCF_018129385.1). Taxonomy (GTDB): domain Bacteria; phylum Pseudomonadota; class Alphaproteobacteria; order Rhizobiales; family Xanthobacteraceae; genus Bradyrhizobium; species Bradyrhizobium lablabi_C. Next base: position 282,273 of record NZ_JAFCLN010000003.1, on the reverse strand, counting down.
GCCGTACCCGCTTGCCGGGCTCCATGCCCTTGGCGAAGGCCGACATGTGGCCGTAGGCGGTCTCATAGCCGTTGTTGTGCTTCAGGCGGACATACTTGCCGTAGCCGCCTTCCCAGCCGACTTTTTCGACCACGCCGTTGCCGGATGCGAAGATCGGCGTGCCGTAGGGCGTCGCCCAGTCGACGCCGGTGTGCATCTTGACGTAGCCGAGGATCGGGTGGCGGCGGCCGCCGAAGCCCGAGCGCATGATCGCATTATTGACGGGCTTGCGGACCAGGAATTTCTTCGCGCTCTTGCCGGTCTCGTCATAGAAATCGACGACCGAGTCGTCGGGGGTCTGGAAGCGGTAGTACTTCTTGGTTTCGCCGCCGACCGTGAGCGATGCGAACAGCACTTCGTTCTTTTCGGTGATGGTCGCGCCTTCGTCTTCGCCGGCATAGAACACGTCGAAGGAGTCGCCGGGCTGCACCTTGCGCTGGAAGTCGACGTCGTAGGAATAGATCCGGATCATATCCTCGATGATGTTCGCCGGAACCTTGTTGCGCAGCGCGGTCTCGTAGATGCTCTGGTAGAGCCGCACGCCGCTGCCATCATCCTCGTCGTCATCGTCGGCGGCGGCGGTTTCGGTGACGGTGTTCATGCTCTGCACGTCGACCGCGACGTATTTGCCGAGGTCGGAGAGCGCGGCGACCGCCTCGACCGCGGATTCGCCGGCGACCACCACGCGGTAGGGCTGAAGGCGGGCGCCGGGCGTTTGCGCGGCCATGAGGATGCGGACCTTCTGGCCTTCCTTCAGGCCGCCATCGCGGCCCTTGGCGCCGAGCGTGGCGGCGATCGCCTTGGCCTCCTCCGGCGTGGCGCCGGCCTCGCGCAGGATGGAGGGGATGGTGTCGCCCTTCTTGACGATATGAACGCGTTCGCCGTTCGGATTGCCGCCGGTGACCTGGTCCTTGGTTTTCGGCAACAGCGTGACGTTTTCGGGCACCACGCGGGTCTCGAAGCCGGCATAGGGATCGGAGGAAACGCCCTCGGTGGCATAGGCCAGCTTGATGTCGGACTGCACGCGACCGGCGTCCGCAGCGGCGTTGGCGAGCGCGGCATAGCGCACCCCGCCGCTGTTGCCGCGCCAGTTCGAGGCATCGCGCACCCGCAGGATGATCTCGTCGAGCGGAACCACGGCGGCGATCTTTGCCTTCGGCAGGACGGTGGAAAGATCCTTCATCACGAAGGAGACTTCCGCATCCGGCTCGACGGCGTCGGGATTGTTCGGATCTTCCGCCGCCGCCTGGGTGGTGGTGCCGACGTCGGTCAGCATGCGCTGGGCGTTGAACGGCGGAATCTTGGCCGAGAGGTCGCTGGTCGTCATCGACAGATTGCCGGAAATCCGGACGAACGGCCGCACGCGCATCACGTCGCGGTTGCCGACGCGGGTGGCGGTCGAGACGCGCACCACGTTGCGGGCGGCGGTCGACTCGCTCGGCGGGGGCAGGCGGTCGCTCTTGTGGAGTGAGGCGCCCTTGTCATTGGCGCCGAAGGCGCCGCGCAGCGCGCCATCAACCCGTTCCGGAATCTTGGCAAAGGTCATTTCGCCGTCGAGAGACGCGAAAACGGCGCCGCCGATCAGGGCTGCGCCGCACAGGCCGGTCAGGATCGTGCCGCTGAACCATTGTACGGAGACGCGACGGCGGTCGATGACGGCAGCTTCGGTGCCATCGACCGAAAGCGGCGGCTCGTTGCCGAGATCGATGATCCCGGTTTCGCGACCGTATCCGCCCCCGCGTGACGCCCTTTGGCTCAAGCCACCATCCCCCCAGTTTCCATCAACATTCGACAACCCCTTCGCTCACACCCCGGGTCCCACATCCGCCGTTCAAGGCGCCTCCGGAGCATGGCGTGCCGCACGCATGAAAATTCGGGAATCAATGGCCAGCAAGAAGACCGGCCGGAATCACGAAGGTCAATGGTGTGCAGAGCTCTCGATGTTTCTCGGCCGTCTGAAACAGGCGATGCTCGGTCGGAACCGCCCGTTCCCGGATAGATCGTCACCGGCAGCCCCCACTGGCATCCGATGATTCAATGCTTAACTTACCGTCAGAACGTCGCAGGATTGTGGCTCAAGTACGGCACAAAGGCCCCCTTTGTCGGGAGTTCTCGGGCCGAAAAGATTCTCGCGCCCGATGTGATGATTTGTTGACAACGGGTGTTGACAGCGACGATCGGGCGGGCCTATAACCCGGCCACTGAGCGCGGCACTGCATTGGCCCTCGGCCAAGGCAAGTTTTCGTGCCCGTCATGCTCCTCATTAAGATGAGTGCAACAACAGCCGATAGTTCGTCGGTTGTCATTTGCCGTCGAATGAGGGGCTGCGGAACCTCCCTTGGTTGGGAGTTGGGGTTTTCGAACCCCGGGCTGTTTGACAAGTAAAGATGAAGAAAGAGAAACGTGGACGGCGGAGTCCTTGCGTGATCTCGAATACTTGAAAACTTCGGTTTTCATCTTTCGGGATCGGACGAAAGACTTCGGCGGTACACGTTTTGAATAAGGTTACACCATGATCTCTTCATTGAGATCGGGTCGCCCGCGATGTGAATCGCAGGCGATTTTGGTGTGGACCTCGTCAAACGTTGTGATCAGCCGGTTCAAAGTTTCAAGTCCAACTTGAGAGTTTGATCCTGGCTCAGAGCGAACGCTGGCGGCAGGCTTAACACATGCAAGTCGAGCGGGCGTAGCAATACGTCAGCGGCAGACGGGTGAGTAACGCGTGGGAACGTACCTTTTGGTTCGGAACAACCCAGGGAAACTTGGGCTAATACCGGATAAGCCCTTACGGGGAAAGATTTATCGCCGAAAGATCGGCCCGCGTCTGATTAGCTAGTTGGTGAGGTAATGGCTCACCAAGGCGACGATCAGTAGCTGGTCTGAGAGGATGATCAGCCACATTGGGACTGAGACACGGCCCAAACTCCTACGGGAGGCAGCAGTGGGGAATATTGGACAATGGGGGCAACCCTGATCCAGCCATGCCGCGTGAGTGATGAAGGCCCTAGGGTTGTAAAGCTCTTTTGTGCGGGAAGATAATGACGGTACCGCAAGAATAAGCCCCGGCTAACTTCGTGCCAGCAGCCGCGGTAATACGAAGGGGGCTAGCGTTGCTCGGAATCACTGGGCGTAAAGGGTGCGTAGGCGGGTCTTTAAGTCAGGGGTGAAATCCTGGAGCTCAACTCCAGAACTGCCTTTGATACTGAAGATCTTGAGTCCGGGAGAGGTGAGTGGAACTGCGAGTGTAGAGGTGAAATTCGTAGATATTCGCAAGAACACCAGTGGCGAAGGCGGCTCACTGGCCCGGTACTGACGCTGAGGCACGAAAGCGTGGGGAGCAAACAGGATTAGATACCCTGGTAGTCCACGCCGTAAACGATGAATGCCAGCCGTTAGTGGGTTTACTCACTAGTGGCGCAGCTAACGCTTTAAGCATTCCGCCTGGGGAGTACGGTCGCAAGATTAAAACTCAAAGGAATTGACGGGGGCCCGCACAAGCGGTGGAGCATGTGGTTTAATTCGACGCAACGCGCAGAACCTTACCAGCCCTTGACATCCCGGTCGCGGACTCCAGAGACGGAGTTCTTCAGTTCGGCTGGACCGGAGACAGGTGCTGCATGGCTGTCGTCAGCTCGTGTCGTGAGATGTTGGGTTAAGTCCCGCAACGAGCGCAACCCCCGTCCTTAGTTGCTACCATTTAGTTGAGCACTCTAAGGAGACTGCCGGTGATAAGCCGCGAGGAAGGTGGGGATGACGTCAAGTCCTCATGGCCCTTACGGGCTGGGCTACACACGTGCTACAATGGCGGTGACAATGGGAAGCGAAGGGGCAACCCCTAGCAAATCTCAAAAAGCCGTCTCAGTTCGGATTGGGCTCTGCAACTCGAGCCCATGAAGTTGGAATCGCTAGTAATCGTGGATCAGCATGCCACGGTGAATACGTTCCCGGGCCTTGTACACACCGCCCGTCACACCATGGGAGTTGGTTTTACCTGAAGACGGTGCGCTAACCGAAAGGGGGCAGCCGGCCACGGTAGGGTCAGCGACTGGGGTGAAGTCGTAACAAGGTAGCCGTAGGGGAACCTGCGGCTGGATCACCTCCTTTCTAAGGATGATCCTTCAGAGAGCTCACGCTCGCTATCGGATCGTTTTAGAAACATTCAGGGGCCAGCAATTTCAGGATTGTTGAGCTCCATAGGCGGGATTTCGCCGTCTTCGTTTCTCTTTCTTCGCGGACGAACACGCGCCAGGGGCTGCGCTGTGCCAAGCATCGGCAGCTTGCCGATCGCGCGCGGCAGCATGCTCCTCGTGTAAGGGGCTTGTAGCTCAGTTGGTTAGAGCGCGCGCTTGATAAGCGTGAGGTCGGAAGTTCAAGTCTTCCCAGGCCCACCACTTTCATCGAGCGTGAGCATTCGTCTTCTGGTTACGGGGCCATAGCTCAGCTGGGAGAGCGCGTGCTTTGCAAGCATGAGGTCGTCGGTTCGATCCCGTCTGGCTCCACCAGATGAAATCGAAGATCGACGCTCACTCCATTCGAGTGGCTTGCCGTTCAATCATCGTCCGCGAAACATCGCTTCGCTTTTGCAGGTTCTCACCAAGAACTGTAATTGCGTGTTTTCTGACATCGTAAAGAGGAGATCGATCCGAGTTGGATCGTGCAGCATTCGTTGCGCGAGACTTCATTATCTCCGGATCATTTCGGCGCTCGTTATCAGCCGTGAGGCAGATAGCGGGT
>NZ_JAFCLN010000003.1:0-272500 GCF_018129385.1 Bradyrhizobium lablabi | reverse complement strand
CGGGGTTCTTGCCCCAGTAGTAATACAGCGCGGTGTTGCCCATCTCGACCGTGCCGCTCTGCACCGCATCGAGCACCTGCAGGCCCGGCACGATTTCGCCGGCGGCGAACGGCTGGATCTGGAATTTGTTGTCGGTGACTTCGGCAACGCGCTTGCAGAAATACTCGCAGCCGCCGTACAGCGTATCGAGCGCCTTCGGCCAGCTCGCGGCCAGGCGCCACCTGATTTCGGGGTTTGACTGCGCAATGGCAGGCGCTGCGACCGCAGCGCTTGCCGCCAGACCCACGCCACCTGCTTTCAAGAAATCACGACGTTTCATTCGCTTCCTCCGTTGTGCCGAGTTTCCGGCGACGAGTGCGATCTTGGTGTCGCTTTTTTCGCCGACGATCGGCGTTTTGTTATCTGAAACCTGGCTTCCCGAACCCCTGCCTTGGGAAGTTGCGAAAAACCGAACGTTCTAAAATTCCAGACTGCGGGCAGGATGGCCAATCGGTCCTCAGGAATCAAGCCGGATCAGGGGGCATCGCGGCTCAATGCATGTGCGAAAGGGCAAGAGTTAACGCCAAATCTTGCACCAAAGTCGTATGGGCTGCCCATTCCCTGGGCGAGGCTTTCCTTTCGGGGCTGCCGGCCGCCGCCGTCATCTGCTACTCAAGCTGCGCAAATCGCACCGGAGAACGTGTGAATGGCCAAGAAAGTAATCGTCGCGGGCGCGACGGGGCTCGTGGGAAACGCGGCGTTACGCCATTTTGGCAGCGTCGGAGGATGTGAAGTAATCGCGCTCTCGCGCCGCAAGCCGCGGGAATTGTATGGTGCCCGCCACGTCCCGATCGATCTGACCGATCCGGCTCAATGCACGCAAGCGGCGACCGAGCTGCACGGCGCAACCCATCTGATCTTCGCCGCGCTCTATGAGGCGCCGAACCTGGTCGACGGCTGGCGCGATCCGCACCAGATCGACACCAACGACCGGATGCTGCGCAACCTGATGACCGCGCTCGAGCCGACCGCGCCGCAGCTCAGGCACGTCGCGCTGCTACAGGGGACCAAGGCTTACGGCTCCCATGTCCGCCCGCTCAAGGTGCCGGCACGCGAAGGCCGCTCGGAAATGTACGAGCAGCCGAATTTCTATTGGGCGCAGGAGAATTTCCTGCGGGACTTGCAGAAGGGCAAGTCCTGGCACTTCAGCATCCTGCGTCCGGTGCTGATCGTTGGCCTCGCCATGGGCGGCGCGATGGACCTGATCCCGCCGCTTGGCGTGTACGCCGCCATTTTGCGCGAGCAGGGACGCGATCTCGACTATCCCGGCGGCGCGCCGCGGGTGGGGCAGGCGGTCGATGTCGATCTGCTGGCGCGCGCGATCGCCTGGTGCGGCGAATCGGACGCCGCGCGCAACGAAGCCTTCAACGTCACCAATGGCGATGTTTACACCTGGGAGAACATCTGGCCGGCGATCGCCGATGGGCTCGGCATGAGGCCCGGCAAGGCCGCGCCGCTGTCGATGGCGCAGGAATACAAGAACTGGATCGCGCCATGGAACGAGCTGCGCCGCAAACACAATCTGATTGCACCTGGCCTGGAAGAATTCGTCGGCCTGTCCTTCCAGTACGCCGATTACCAGATGCGCTATGGTCAGACCGAACCAGGTCCGGCGTCGATCTCCTCGACGGTGAAGATCAACCAGGCCGGCTTCACCGAGATGATGGATACCGAAGCGATGTTCCGGAGTGGTTCAGGCTGGCACGCGAGCAGCGTCTATTGCCATAACTGCTTCCGCGGAAGCCGCTGTACCCCCTCGCCCCGCTCTTGCGGGGAGAGGGTTGGGGGTGAGGGGTAGTGCGGCATCGGGACTCGCAGAGAGTCCCCTCACCCGGATTGCATTTCATGCAATCCGACCTCTCCCCGCAGGCGCGGAGAGGTGGAAGTGGCGCCGAAGGTCGCTTCCATCGCCTTGCGTGTCTTTACCGCATCGCTACTTGCGTCGAACTCGACGTCGCTCCAGCGCACCACCTCGCCGTGGGCGACGTTGTTCTTCAGCTTGACGCGATGCGCCAGCCCGATCGGCAGTGCGCCGGCGGCGAGGCTTGCCGCTGCCGGCATCAACTTGCCCCACACGGTGTAGCCGCCTTCGCCGTCGAGCATTTCGCCGGCACGCAGGTCGCGCTTGGCGATGGATGCAACGTCGCCGCGGAATCCATGCGGCTGGCCGGTCGGCTCGCCCCGCAGCGCCGCCGACAGGATCGAGATGTTCAGCTCCAGCCCGATCAGGTGATACGGCTTGTACATCGCCGCGTAGCGCCCGCTGGCGTCGGTCTTGAGGCCATATTGCCTGAAGCAATCGGCGGCGTAATCGTTCGGCGCTTCCAGCACGACATAGACGCCCCAGCGCAGATCGCGGAACACCGGCCGGCCGTCGCGCTCCAGCGAGGACACCACTTCCACCACACCGGATTTGTCCAGCACGCCGCCCTTTTCGCGCGGCCGCATCACATGCGGCAGATCGTCGACGCCGCAGGGCGGAAACAGTAGGCCGCCAGTGGGTACGTCGAGGGTGCAGGCGTTGGCGATGGCGGCCATCTCGATCGCCGATTTGGTGCCGTCGAGGAACGAGTTGAACATCTGCGGATTCATGCCGGCCGATTGCGCTTCGGCGGCGGTGAGCCCGTAATGGCCCCACACGCCCTCCGGCGTCACATCGTGATAGGCCGGCAAATATTTTGTGCCCTTGCCTGCGGCGACCACGCGAAAACCTGTCGCACGCGCCCAGTCGACCATTTCGGCGGTCAGCGCCGGCTGGTCGCCATAAGCCAGCGAATAGACCACGCCGCCCTTGCGCGCTTCTTCCGCCAGCAACGGCCCCGCCAGCACGTCGGCTTCGACATTGACCATCACGACATGCTTGCCCGCCGCGATCGCCGCGCGGGCATGCTTGATTCCAACCGCGGGATTGCCGGTCGCCTCCACCACCACATCCATCGCGCCGCCCGCGATGGCGCGGGCGCCGTCATCGGTGAAGGCCGTGGCGGCGATCCGCGCCTCATCCCACCCGACGGTGCGGCAGGCCTCGCGCGCACGGTCGCGGTCGATGTCGATGATGACTGATACCTCGAGCCCCGGCGTGTGCGGTACCTGCGACAAAAACATCGAGCCGAATTTGCCGGCGCCGATCAGCGCGACGCGGACAGGCTTGCCGGCGGCGCGGCGGGCATTGAGGAGATGGAAAAGGTTCATGATGCATTGATCCGGCTATCGTGTCCCGGACGCGATGCAGCGCGTAAGCGCTGCTTCGCAGAGCCGGGGCCCATGGGTTCATTATAGAATGGGCCCCGGCTCTGCGGCGCAACGTTTCACATTGCACCGCATCCAGGGCACGAGAGTGTTACTCCGCCGCCTGCTTCGGCGCTCGCGCCAGCCGCACCAACGCATCGTCATCCACGGTCTGGATCGGCGTGAAGTCGCGATGCGCAATGTATTCCGGCCGCGTCGGCGTGCGGATGTAGTTCGAGACCGCGTTCAGCGTCAGATACACGATCTTGCGCGGGTAGGGCGTGATGTTGCCGGCCGAGCCGTGCACGAGATTGCCGTGGAACATCAGCATGCCGCCGGCCTTGCCGGTCGGCGCGACGATGCCGCCTTCCTTGACCAGTCGTGTCACAGTCTCCTCGTCCAGCGTCCACAGCGGGTAGGACGTGGTCTCCAGATCATGCGAGGCCTTGAGGTCGCCGGCATGCTGGCTCTTCGGCACCAGCATCAGGGGGCCGTTGATCGGCATCACCTCGTCGAGGAAGATCGCGATGTTCATCGCGCGCGGCAGCGGCATGCCGTCGTCGCGCTTCCAGGTGCCGTAGTCCTGGTGCCACTGCCAGACGTCGCCGGTGAAGGCGGCTTTCGCGTTGATCTTGAATTGATGCATGTAGAGCTTTTCGCCAAAGATCTGCTCGATCGGCTCGATCATGCGCGGATGCGCGCCCAGCAGTCCGAACGCCTCGTTGTAGAGATGGGCGGCAAAGGCCGTACGCGGCGCGCCGCTCTTTTCGCGCCAGACTTCCGGGCGATCGGCATCGTAGATGCTGACCGCCTCGCGGGCGAGGAAGTCGACCTCTTCCTGGCTGAACAATTCAGGCAGGAACAGCCAGCCTTCGCGGTTGAAATAGTCGATCTGCGCTTGATTGAGTTTCATGGTCTTTCCTCCGCTGTTCTTGTTTTCTTGAACCGGCGGCTAGGCCGCCTCGTCGCTTGCTCTCAGTCGTTCCTCGGTCATTCGTCCGGCGCCGAGCGCATGCGCCAGCGCAGCGCTTTCGGCGGCCTTGGCGTTGCCGGACAGGATGTGCGCGGCAATCGTCTCATGCTCGGTCCAGGCGCTTTCGCGGTAATCGAGCTCGGCAAGCACGGTCGCCATCGAGCGGCACATGTGCGGCCATTGCGGCGCAATCATCTCCTCGATCGCGGGATTGCCGGACAGCCGATAGATCGCGCAATGGAAATCCACGTCGCGGGCAATCAGTTGCGCCAGCGGCGTCTTGCCATCAATGTTGTGCCCGGCTCGAACCGCGACCTCGAACTGTGCCCGTCCGGACGCATCGGTCTTTACCCGCGCCGCCGCGAGCCGCGCCGCCAGCGCATCGATCGCGCCGCGCACTTCGTAGAGCTGGCGGATGCGCAGCGGATCGAGCTGTGTGACCTCAAAGCCGCGGCGGCCGCTTTCGGAGACGAGCCCCTGTCGGTGCAGCAGATGCAGCGCATGCGAAACCGGCTGGCGCGACACGCCCAGCTTGTCGGCGAGTTCATTCTGGCGAATGCGGTGCCCCGGCGGCAGCGACCGGTCGATGATCGCCTCCAGGATCCGCGCATAGACCTGGTCGATCAGGTTCGGAAGCGGGTCGAGCGGGATCATGCCGGGTGTTCCAATTGGAATACGGAATTCCGTATTTTTAGACCTAGGTCAGGTCGCAGTCAAGCCTTCGGCTGCGGGGAGGGGCGGCCCCGCGCTATGCTCGGCCGCACTGGGGGCGATCGGAGGGTCGTCATGAGCAACGACGCAGCCGGTTTCACCGGCAGTATTCCGCAATATTACGATCAAGGCCTCGGCCCGATCATCTTTGCCGAGTACGCCGCCGATACCGCCCGACGCGCGGCCGCGACCAACCCATCGAGGGTGCTGGAAACGGCGGCTGGCACCGGCATCGTCACCCGAAAGCTGCGCGATGCGCTGGCTGCCGGCGCGCATCTGACGGCGACCGATCTCAATCCGCCGATGCTCGAAATCGCGCGCAGCAAGTTTCGCGCCGACGAGCAGGTTGCGTTTCAGCCGGCGGATGCCCTTGCGCTTCCCTTCGCCGACAACAGCTTCGACGCCGTCGTATGCCAGTTCGGCGTGATGTTCTATCCGGACAAGCCGAAATCGTTCTCCGAGGCCTATCGCGTCCTCAGTCCTGGCGGCCGCTATTGGCTCAGCGTCTGGGACTCGCATCGGTACAACCCGTTCGGGCGGATAACACACGAGGTTGCGGGGCGGTTCTTCTCCGTCGATCCGCCACAGTTCTACAACGTTCCGTTCTCCTGTCATCAGATCGATCCGCTCAAGGAATACCTGACCGCTGCCGGCTTCGGCGATATCGGCATCGCCGTGATCAGGCAGGAGAGAAGGATTCCCGATATCGCGGCGTTTGCGCACGCGGCAGTGCATGGCAACCCGCTGATTGATCAGGTCCGCCAGCGCGGCGGCGTCGACCCGCAGCAGATAGTCGACGCGCTAGCGCAGGAATTTCGTCGCGAGTTCGGTGATCCCGGGCGCATGGCGATCCAGGCCATGATTATCTCCGCGAAGAAACCTTCATGACCCGGACCGGCAGGAGAGGGGGCGAAGAACTTCGAGTTTCTATTTCTTCTTGCCCAGCTCCGTCAGCATCCGCGTCATCAGATAGAGCCGCGGAATGATCGAGCCGGCGTCTATAAACTCGTCGCGGGCATGGTAGCCCCAGCCGGTGAGGCCAAAGCCCTCCACCACGATTGCCTTGCCGGAGCGATTGGCATAGCCGGCGTCGGTGGCGCCGCCGGTCATCTCGATGATGTCGAGGGTGCGATTGATCTCGGCATAGATCGTCTGCCCCTCTTTGGCGAGCGCACGGCCGCGATCCGTTGAGACGAAGGGCGGCCGTCCCGCTTCGATCCTCATGGTCGTCTCGGTGTCAGGCACGAGCTTTTGCTTCACCTTCTCGTCAATTGCGGCCTGTAACTTCTGTAAGCCGCCGGGAACGGTCACGCGGATGTCGGCGCCGGCCGTCGCCCGCTCGGGGATCTGGTTGCGCACCGTGCCGGCCTGCGCCGTGGTCCAGTTCAGTTGCGTGCCGGGTATCGATGCCGCGATGTCGCGGGTTTGCAGCAATTGATGCGAGAGTTCGATCAGCGCGTTGCGGCCGAGCTGCGGCGCGGCGCCGGCATGCGAGGCTTTGCCCTTTACTTCCATCGTTCCGGTCGCCGTGCCGCTGGCGCCGAGCAGGAGGCCGTCATTTCTGGCCGCCACCCCCGCGGCTCCCATCGGCTCGCAGGACAACACCACGTCGTGCTGGTCCGCGATATCGGAAATGAGCTCGCCCGAGCCGATCGATCCGATTTCCTCGTCGGGATTGAACAGCACGGTCAGTTTTGCGTAGTCGCGCCAGCCGGCTTCGCCGAGGATTTTCAGCGAATGCAGGATCACCGCGATGCCGCCTTTATCGTCGGCGATGCCCGGGCCGTAGATGCGGTTGCCGTCGACCCGGTAGGGCTGTGAGCCCAAGATGCCCCTGGCATAGACGGTGTCCATATGCGCGATCAGCATCAGTTTTCTGGTGCCGGTGCCCTCGAACGTCCCGATCACGATATCGGCGCCGGGGCCGCGCGCCACCTTGCGCCGCTCGGTTTTCGCGCCGAGCGCTTTCAGCCGCGCTTCGGTAAAGTCGGCCATTCTGGTGAGGCCCTCGACGTCGGCGCTGCCGGATTCGATCATCACCATGTCGCGCAGCGTGTCGATCAGGGCTGGCTTTGCCGCCTCCGCGCTTGCGCGCAGCTTCTCATCGGGTGCCGCGAATGCCGAAGTTGAAGCAAGCGCAAGGACGAACAGGGCAGTCGAGGCAAGGCGACGGATAGGCGCGTGCATGATGTTTCTCCGCTTCTCCGTTGAGACTAGCATCAGGCCCGACGCCAGACCACGGCCAAGCGCTACAGCATCTCCACATCGAACTCTGCGATGCGGTCCGCGTCGGCCACCGCCTCCACCGCCGCGATCCGATCGCCGGCAATGGTGAGCCGCACGACGATGCGCAATTGTCCGCCGAGGATGACCGCGATCGCCGGCGCGCCATCGACCAGCGCCGTTCTTGCCGCCTGCGCACGTCCCTTGAAGGCTGCGGCGACCGCCGGTGCGCCGCGCATTTCCGCAAGCGAGCCAAGGCGCTGTGCGGCCTCATCGGCGCGGAAGCGCACATCGGGATCGAGCACCGCGAGCAGGCCCTCGAAATCGCCGTTGCGGGACGCCGCTATGAAGGCGTCGACGATCTTGCGCTGCCGACCCAGATCGGCGTCGGGCGGCGGCGCGCCCTGCACGCGCCGACGGGCACGGCTGGCGAGTTGGCGGGCGGCAGCCGGCGTGCGGCCGACGATCGGAGCGATCTCTTCGAAGGGCACCGCGAACATGTCGTGCAGTACAAACGCGAGCCGTTCGGCCGGCGCCAGCGTCTCCAGCACCACCAGCAGCGCGGCGCCGACGGAGTCGGCCATCTCGGCATCGCGTCCATGCGTGTCGTCCGCGACGGGTTCGGGCACATGCGGCCCCATCGGCTCCTCGCGCCGCGATTTACGCGCGCGCAGCATGTCGAGGCACACCCGCGCGACCACCGTCGTCAGCCAGCCGCCGAGATTTTCCACCGCGCTGGTGTCGGAGCGGCTGAGCCGCAGCCAGGTTTCCTGAACGGCGTCATCGACCTCGGCGGTCGAGCCCAGCATGCGGTAGGCCACCGCGCGCAGATGGGCCCGCTTGGCCTCAAACTTTTCCGCCAGAAATTTTGTCTCGTCCATCGGTCACATTCCCTGATCGCGCTCCGTCACGGTCATGACGAACGAAACCCGGCCGATGTGACAGAGATCGGCAGGGAACGTCAAAAGGAAAACCAGATATGGAGAAAGACCAATGCAAGCCCGCATGAATCACCCGGTCGCGGTCATTCCCGATGCCATGAAAGCGCTACATGCGCTCGGCGATTTGCCCAAGAACAGTCTGCCGGAAAAGCTGCTGGAACTGGTGCATCTGCGCGCCAGCCAGATCAATGGCTGTAGCGTCTGCGTCGACATGCACCCGAAAATCGCGAAAAAGGCCGGCGAGACCGACGAGCGTCTATTCGCGGTAGCGGCCTGGCGCGAGGCCCCCTACTTCAGCGCGGCCGAGCGCGCCGCGCTGGCGCTGACGGAGGCACTGACGCGGATTTCCGATCGTGCCGATCCGGTGCCGGATGAAATCTGGAGCGCCGCCGACAAGCAGTTCGACGAGGCGGAACTCGCTGCGCTGATCCTCGCCATCGCCAATATCAATGTCTGGAACCGGCTTAATGTCGTGGTGCGCCAGCCGGTCGGCGCGTGGAAGGTGTGAGACGTCGGTCCTTTCTTACCCTCTCCTCTTGTGGGAGAGGGTGGACGCGATGCGGCAACATCGCGGACGGGTGAGGAGTCTGTCTCCGCGGACGCAGACTCCTCATCCGGCGCTTCGCGCCACCTTCTCTCACAAGGGGAGAAGGGAAGGGATGCTAATCCGCCAGGAATTTCAAAACAGCCCCGCAAAACTGCTGCGGCGAGTCGTCGAACATCCAGTGTTTGGCGCCGTCAACCATCGCCGTCCGCGAGTTCTCGAAATGCTGCGCGAGCACGCGATGAACGATCGAAAGGCTTCCCGTCGTATTGGCGCCACCGATGAACAGTGTCGGCGTATGGATCGATTGCGCCTGCGCCAGAGTGAACGGCTTGCGGCCTTCGCCGGCCTGACCGAGCAGCGTGAAAGCGTTGTCGCGCAATTGCTGCTTGGCGGCGGCCGGCAGGCGTCCCCAGGCGCCGTCACCGTCGATCGCATCGACGAACAGTTTTAGCGCGCCGTCGATGTCGCCGCCCCTGATGCTCTTCAGCACGACGGGCATGGCGATCGAGAGCGGCATCGGCGGAGGCGGCGGCGCATTCGGCTGCAACAGCGACGCATCGAGATCGCCGCCCGGCTCGGCCAGCACCAGCCTGCGCAACAGGTCGGGCCGCTGCTCGGCGATCCGGAACGCGATGTGACCGCCGCGGGAATGTCCGAGCAGGTCGACCGGCCGCGGCGAAATCTGCTCGAGGAAGGCGAGCACGTCGGACACGTGCTGCGCCATCTTGTAATCGTCGCCGACGCCGTCCCAGTGTTCGGGAAAAAAGCGCCGCAGGCTTACCGCGATCACGCGGTGCTTGCGCGACAGCGGACCCATCACCGAATTCCAGGTGCGGAAATCGCCTAACGTGCCGTGCACCAGCACCAGCGGCGGGCCATTCCCCAATTCGAGATAGGCCATATCGTAACCATTGACCTTGATTGTCTGCATACTTCAGCTCGCCAAAAAATCCAGTACGACTTCGGAAAATTTCTGTGGCGCCTGTTCGAACATCGGATGCGTCGTGTTCGGAATCATCACCGTCGTCGCATCGGGAACATGCGCTGCCAGCGCATGCAGCACTTTCGGCAGCAGGCCCTTAGTCTTTTCGCCGCCGATGAACAGCGTCGGCATTTGGATCGATTCGGCATCCGCTTTGGAGAATGGCGGCCGCTCGTCCCTGACCTGGCCGATCAGCGTGGTCGCATTGTCGAGCAGGCCCTGCTTCATTGCGGGCGGCAGCCGTTGCCAACGGCCCGCACCTTCCAGCGTGTCGACGAAGAAAGCAAGCCCGCCCTCGATATCGCCGGCCGCGATCCTGTCCGCCGCAGTCGTAAACCGCGCCAGCAGCGGCGAGGGTCCGCCCTTGAAACCGGGGTCGAGCGAGGCATCGATCTCGCCGCCGGGCTCGGCGAGGATCAGTCTGTGCAGCAGGGCCGGGCGCAGCTGCGCGACGCGGAACGCGATGTGTCCGCCGCGGGAATGGCCCATCAAAGTGACCGGACCAGCATCGAGTTTCTCGATGAAAGCTGCGAGGTCGTCGACATGCTGCGCGATCGAGTAGGTATTGCCCGTGCCGTCCCATTGCTCGGGGAAGAAATGCCGCAGGCTGACGCAGATCACGCGATGCTGCGTCGACAACGGACCGATCACGCAACTCCAGATGCGGAAATCGTTCAGCGACCCGTGCACGCAGACGAGTGGCGGTCCCTCGGCGTGGCCGACATCGAGATAGGCCATGTCATATCCGTTGACGCGCAGGGTTTGCATGGGGTGCCGGAAAACCGAGAAGGAGGGGCCGCCATAATTTCATGGAAGAGCACCCCTGCCCATGGCCGAAAAGCGCCAGTAGGCCCGATTTCCGCAGGGAACACAGGCTGTTGATGCCGCAAAATCCTTTCGGGATTCGGGTGGATAGCAACTATTTCCAAGCCTAGATTCCGGGCCAGCATCAAGCTCATGACTGGAGCGCAAGGAATCAGGAGCGAGCCATGACCGGCCAGCATTTTGCGATTTTCGAAAGCGCGATCGGGACCTGCGGAATCATCTGGGGCGAGCGCGGCATATCAGGCGTGCAATTGCCGATGGGCAACGAGGAAAAGACCCGCAAGCGGATCCTCCAGCGCAACGGCGAGGTGACGGAAGCGCCGCCGCCGACGGAGGTGCAGAGCGCGATCGACGCGATGGTCGAACTGCTCGCGGGCAAGCCGAACGATTTGCTCGAGATCGAACTCGATCTCGACGGCGTGCCGGAGTTCAACCGCGGCGTCTACGACATCGCGCGGAAGATTCCGCCGGGCCAGACCATGACCTATGGCGATATCGCCAAGAAATTGGGCGGCGTCGAACTGTCGCGCGACGTCGGCCAGGCGCTGGGCCGCAACCCCTGTCCGATCGTGGTGCCGTGCCACCGCGTGCTGGCGGCCGGCAACAAGCCCGGCGGCTTCTCGGCCAATGGCGGCGTGGTGACCAAGCTGAAGATGCTGGCGATCGAGGGCGCCGCGGTGAACCACACGCCGAGCTTGTTTGACTAGCGTTTTCTTCCCTCTCCCCTTGTGGAAGAGGGTGCGATCGCGAAGCGAGCGCGAGTGAGGGGTCTCTATCCGCGGAGACAGACCTCTCATCCGTCGCGGACTGCGTTCGCGCCATCTTCTCCCACAAGGGGAAGAAGGGAAAAGCCCGCTACACCGCCTCGCAGGAAAACCCGTCGCCCCAGCGCCTGATCTTCCCGACCGACGGCGAAGGGAAATGCGCCGTGCAGCACAGCGTTTCGGTGTCGCAATAGCGCTCCAGGAAACTGCGCCGTGTCTTCGCGGCGTCCGCCGGATCGACGTCGAATTTCACCGACATCTCGGGATAGCGGGTCTGGATCGGGGAATGCATGAGATCGCCGGAGAATACGGCGTCGTCCCTGCCTCGGCCAAGGACGAAGGCCGAGTGGCCGGGCGTGTGCCCCGGCGTCGGCAGGATGCGGACGTGATCGCCGATCTGGTGATCGTTGGCGACGGCCTCGAAACGCCTGGCTTCCACGATCGGCAGCACGCTGTCCTCGATCACCGGCACAGGCGTCTTGGCATGCACGCCCATCCAGTAATCGAACTCCGTCTTGCCGAACACGTAGCGGGCCTTCGGGAAGGTCGGCACCCAGCGGCCGTTCGCCAGCCGCGTGTTCCAGCCGACGTGATCGACATGCAGATGCGTGCACATCACATAGTCGATATCGGCGACGGAAAATCCTGCGGCGGCGAGGCCCCGCATATAGGTGTCGTCGGTCTTCATGTTCCACTTCGGCCGGGTCGGGCGCGGCTTGTCGTTGCCGATACAGCTATCGACCAAGATGGTGTGGTGCGGCGTCTTCACGACGTAGGACTGAAAGCAGAGGACCAGCACGTCCTCGCCATCCAGCGCGTTCGAGGCCTGCATCCAGGCGCGATTCTCCGCCAGTACGTCCGGCGTCAAGTCCGGCAGCATTTCGAGCGCGGGCAGGAAGGTGGTCTCCTGCTCGATGATGCGATGGATGGTGAGATCGCCGGCTTTGAATGTGAGGTTCATGGCATTTCCGTTTCTTCTGTTCAGTGCTTGTCGAGCGCTGCCGGGAGGACGACGTTGGCCAGAATATCCATCGCGGCGAGGCCTTCCTTCGGCTTGCCGTATTGCGAAGCTGTGGTGACCATGACGAGATCAAACTCAGGCGCGACGAAGATCCGCTGTCCGCCCCAGCCGAACGCGGCCACCCATTGCACTTCCTTTCCGCGCGCGAGCGAGCGGCCGATCCACCACTGATAGCCGTAGAACATCGTTCCGCCGAAATAGCCGGCGGCCTGGAAACGCGGCGTGATGGATTTTTCGATCCAGTCCGCCGAAACGATGGGCTTGCCGTTCCACGTCCCGCGGTTGAGCACAAGCTGGCCGATTTTCGCCGCATCGCGTGGGCGCAGGCGCAGGCCGGCTGCTGCGGCGGGCTTGCCATTTCTCGGATAATTCTTCCATTCGAAGTCGGTGACATCGAGCGGCCCGAACAGGGCTTCGCGGGCAAACGCTTCCAGCTTCTTTCCGGATGCGCGTTCGAGAATGCTGCCGAGCAGGTCCGTCCCACCGCCATTGTAGACCCATAGCGTGTCCGGGGGTGCGGCAATCGGTTTTGAAAGCACGTAGCCAAGCGGATCGGGATCGAAGGCGAGGTGGGGTTCGTCGTTCCTCGGATCGCTCCAACCGAGCGTCTCGTCCCACTTGATGCCGGAGGACATCGTCAGGAGCTGGCGAATGGTGATCGCATCCCATCCGGCCTGCTTCACCACCTGATATTCCGGGAAGAATTTCACGACGGACTCATCGGCGCTTGCGATCAGCTTGTGGTCGATCGCGATGCCCACCAGCAGCGAAGTCACGCTTTTCGATGCCGAGCGCATGTCGTGCCTGGTCGTCGGCGTGAATTCGTGCCGCGCTTCTTTCTCGCCCCACGGCTGGTCCAGCCCCGGGAAATACTGCTCGAATACCAGTTTGCCGTGGCGGACGACGACCACGGAGTGAACCTCCGAACCCGTGAGTTGCAGACGCGCGGCGATGGTGCAGAGGCGCTCGCCATCCATCCCGGCGCTTTCGGGCGCGGCCGTCACCCAACCGTCGTCGAGCGATGTCGGAGATCCGCAGGCAAGATTTCGTTGGCCAGGCGACATCTGGTTCTGTCCCCATGCCGCGGAAGCGATGAGCGAGAACAAGGCGCCAAGCCAGAGATAGTGAAGGCGAGGGAGATGGTGGCGCATGTCGGTCACTCCCTCGCAAATCTCTACTCTACGCCGGCGGCGGCACCGAGATATTCACCGACGGCCGCTCCAGCATCTTCTGATGGAATTTGTCGAGTTTGGGGTAGGCCTTGCGCCAGCCGCAATCGGCAAAGCGGTAATCGGCATAGCCGAGCACGCAAACAAGGCCGATCTGCACGATGTCGAACGGACCGCCCAGCACGTCATCGCGGCTCTCGAACCGCGCCATGCCGGTCCATGCCCGGTTCCAGTGGTCGTCGCTCCACGCTTGCCATTGCAGGCCCTGCGGCCGTACGGCCTTTTCGTAGCGGCACAGCAGCATGGAATCGAGCATGCCCTGAATCAGCGAATGATCCGTCTTCACCTGCCAGCGCTTGCGCCCGTAGCCGGGGATCAGCGCACCGCCTGCGGTCTCGTTGAGATATTCGACGATCACGTAGGAATCGAGAATGACGTCGCCGTCATTGGTGATCAGCACCGGCAGCTTCTTCAGCGGCGAGATTTTGGAATATTCCTCGTTGACCGTTCCGGGCGCGACGGTGGAGGGAATCATCTCGATCTTGTCGATCAGCCCGAGCTCGATCGCGGCAATGCGCACCTTGCGGGCAAAGGGCGAGGCGGGAGAGAAGGTGAGTTTCATGAGTGGTTCCAAATGGTCCATTGGAAATTGGAACGTCATTGCAAGGAGCGAGGCGACGAAGCAATCCATAGCTCCGCAAGCGGATAGATGGATTGCTTCGCTTCGCTCGCAATGACGGTGGAGTGTGCGCTCAGGCCGCAACAATCTCCTGGCGCTGCTCGCCGAGGCCCTCGATGCCCAGCGTGACGACGTCGCCGACATTGAGGAATTGCGGCGGCTTCATGCCGGTGCCGACGCCGGGCGGGGTGCCCGTGGTGACGATGTCGCCGGGCAGCAGGGTCATGAACTGCGAGACGTAGGAAATGCACTTGGCCATGGTGAAGATCATGGTCGAGGTCGATCCGGTCTGGCGGCGCTGGCCGTTGACGTCGAGCCACATCGACAGTTTCTGCACGTCCGCGATCTCGTCCTTGGTCGCAACCCACGGGCCGACCGGGCCGAAGGTGTCGTGCGATTTGCCCTTGGTCCACTGTCCGAGGCGCTCGATCTGGAAATTGCGCTCGGAAACGTCGTTGCAGCAGCAATAGCCGGCGACGTGATTCAGCGCATCGGCTTCCGAAACATATTTGGCGCGGGTGCCGATGATGGCTGCGATCTCGACTTCCCAGTCGAGCTTGGTCGAGCCGCGCGGCTTTTCGACCGCGTCGTTCGGACCCGACAGCGCCGTGTTGGCCTTGATGAAGAAGATCGGCTCGGTCGGGATCGGCGAGCCCGTCTCCTTGGCATGGTCGACGTAGTTCAGGCCGATGGCGACGAATTTGGAGATGCCGGTAACGGGAGCGCCGAAGCGCGGCTTGCCGGAGACGGCGGGCAGCGAGGCCGGGTCGATCGCAGCCAGCTTCTTCAGGCTGTCAGGCGAATAGGCCGCGCCATCCAGGTCCTTCACATGGGCCGAGAGGTCGCGCAACTGGCCGGATTTATCGATCAGGCCGGGCTTTTCCGCACCCTTTTCGCCGTAACGCACAAGCTTCATTTTTCAGCACTCCCTTGAGGGTCTTGGTTTGACTGATGCCTTCTTGGCAGCGTTCATGGAACAGCGCGGGCGGGATTGCAATGGCCTCTCGCCTGCGCTGCTGCAACGCAGCACCCCTCATCCTGAGGAGGCCGCAAAGCGGCCGTATCGAAGGATGGGCCGCGGGTAAAATTGGGGCCTTCATGGTTCGAGACGGCGCTTACGCGCCTCCTCACCATGAGGGTCTAAGCGAGCGCAATGAACTTGAAGGCGTCGCCCTCGCGCCTGATGTGGCCGGCGTTGAAATGCCCGCCGATCACCAGCACGGGCGTGTCGGCGAAGCGCGAAAACAGCTCGCGCCGGGTCGCCGGCGATTGGGTGGGATCGCTATCCGCGGTCGAGGACCAGTCCAGATGCGCCATCTGGCAGGGGTGGTGGGCAACGTCCCCCGTCAGCAGGCCCTCTTCGCCGTCGGACCTGATGTGGATGCTCATATGGCCGGGGCTGTGGCCCGGGGTGGGGATCAGCGTGATCTCGTCGGCGAGTTTTGCATCGCTGGCGACCAGATCGGCCTTGCCGGCATCCGCGATCGGCTTCACCGAGTCGTTGAAGACGGCGATATGCGCCGGCTCCTCGCTGTGGTCGCGCCAGTGCTCATATTCGGTCTTGCCGAACACGTAGCGCGCGTTCCTGAACGTCGGCACCCATCTGCCGTCCACGAGGCTGGTGTTCCAGCCGACGTGATCGACATGCAGATGCGTGCACAGCACGGTGTCGATGCTGTCAGGTGGAAAGCCCGCGGCGGTCAGCCTGTCCAGAAAGGGATCCTTGCGGTTGTTCCAGGTCGGAACGTTGCGGCCCTGCTTGTCATTGCCAAGGCCGGTGTCGACGATGATCCGCCGCGTCGGCGTCTCCACGACAAGCGAATGGATCGACATTTTCAGCCGGCCCTCTTCATTGGCGAAGTGCGGGATCAGCCAGGGCAGTTTCTGGATTTCCTCGTTGGTCGCGAGCGGCAGGATGAAGCGCGTGTGACCCAACGTCTCGAGCTCGACGACCTTCGTTATCTTGACCCTGCCTACCTTCCACTGCATCCGGCGTTTCCCTCGTTTCTTGTTATCGCGCGCAATCGACGATGACGGTCCCGAGCTTGTCGCCCTTCTCGACCGCCAGATGCGCCTGCGCCGTATCTGACAGCGCGAACTGACCGGCGATGTTGTGAATGCGCATTCCCGCCGCGAGCCATTTGGTGATGTCGGCTTGCGCAGCCGCGAGCAGCGGCGGCGGCAGCGCGAACAGCACCAGCGCGCGCACCGCAATGCATTTTTCCATCAGCTCGCGCATCGGCACCACGGGCGTGCGGTTGCCGTTGGTCGCGTAGATCGCGATGGTCGAATTCATGCCCATCAATTTCAGCGTAGTCTCGATATTGCCGCCGAAATCGACGTCGACGACGCGGTCCACGCCGCGCCTTCCCGTGAAGGCCATCGCCTTCTCGACCACGTCGTCGTTCCTGTAGTTGATCACGAGATCGGCGCCGGCCAGCCGCGCCTGTTCGGCCTTGGCCGCCGAACTGACCGTCGCGATCACCCGCGCGCCGCCCCATTTTGCCAGTTGCACCGCATAGTGGCCGACCGCGCCGGCGCCGCCGGTGACCAGTACGGTCTTGCCCGCAATCGGTCCGTCGCCGAACAGGCAGCACCAGGCGGTCATGCCGGGGATGCCGAGGGTCGCACCTTGCGCGAAGGTGAGATTGTCCGGCAGCGGCGTCACGAGGTGCTCGGCCAACGCGATGTATTCGGCGGCGGTACCGAACGCTCTGCCGTTGCGCTGGCCGTTGAACAGCCAGACGCGCTGGCCGGTGCTCAACCGCGTCACGCCATCGCCGATCTGGTCGATAATCCCTGCGCCGTCGCTGTTCGGAATCACACGCGGATATTCCATCGCGCGATAGGTGCCGCCGCGGCGGCCGACATCGGCGGGATTGACGCCCGATGCCTCGAGCCTGATCCGCACCTCACCGGGTCCCGCGACCGGCGTCGGCATCTCACCATAGGTGAGAACGTCCGCCGCCGGTCCCGTGCGTTCGTACCAGATCGCTCTCACAGCGTTCCCGGGAACGCGCCGCCGTCGAGCAGGATGTTCTGGCCGGTGATGAAGCCGGCTTTGTCGGCGCAAAGGAATGCGCAGGCGAGGCCAAACTCCTCGGGATCGCCGAAGCGGCCGGCCGGATTTTCCTTGGCGCGTTCCGCCAGCCGCGCCTCATGCGTGATGCCGCGCTTCTCCGCTTCGGATTTTGCGGTGTTGCGCAGCCGGTCGGTCAAGAACGGGCCCGGCAACAGGCCGTTGATGGTGACGTTATTGATGACGGTTTTCCGCGAGAGACCCGCGACGAAGCCGGTGAGGCCGGCCCGCGCGCCGTTGGAGAGGCCGAGAATTTCGATCGGCGCCTTCACCGCGGCCGAGGTGATGTTGACGATGCGGCCGAATTTTCGCGCCATCATGCCGTCGACCGTCGCCTTGATCAGCTCGATCGGGGTCAGCATGTTGGCGTCGATGGCCTTGATCCAGTCGTCTCGCGTCCAGTTGCGGAAGTCGCCGGGCGGCGGGCCGCCGGCATTGTTGATCAAAATGTCCGGCTCGGGACAGGCTTTCAGCACGTCTGCGCGCCCCGCCGGCGTCGTGATGTCGCCGACGATCTCGGTGACGGTCACGCCGGGGCTTTTCTTCCGGATTTCGTCGGCAGTCGCCTTCAGCGCCTCGGCGCCGCGCGCCGTCAGCGTGACATGAACGCCTTCACCGGCGAGCGCGATGGCGCAGGCGCGGCCAAGGCCCTTGCTGGAGGCGCAGATGATGGCGCGGCGGCCTTTGATCCCAAGATCCACTGTTTCACTCCCGTGATTTCGGATGATTATTGAGGTCGGACGGCGGCACCATAGCCAACCTCCGCGGCCCTGATAAGGGACCGCGCGCGGCAGAAATGCATGACGGCGGGAAGAGGGAGCATAATCCGGAAAAGTGGGCACCGGCTTTCCGCAAGATTATGCTCAAAGCAAAAAGCTTCAGATGTGCCGCTCTTTTTTCATCCGCTCGATGGTGGCGGTGAGGTCGGGCGGCAGCGACCGGATGCCGCTCTGTCCGGCGGCGGAGAACAGCGGCCGCAATTGCGAGCCGTTCAGGAACGCTGGCTGCTTGGCCGCCGGCACGAGCTGATCGAAAATGAGGACGAACGTGGTCGCGACCAAGCCGACGCGAACCGCGCCCAGCGCCGCGCCGCCGAGACGGTCGCCGATGCCGGTCTCGGAGCCGATGGCATCGTCCAGCGCCATCCGCGCCATTTTTCCCAGCCCCATCCCTGCGAACAGGAACGTGGCGAAGAAGATCACCCAGTTTTGCGAAAGCGGCGCGGCAAACTGGCCGCCGAGTTGCGGCGCGACCATCGTCATGATCCACGCGCTCAGCGGCATCGCAACCAGATAGGCGAGAATGGTGATCGCGCTGCGCAAAAGGCCGGTGTTGAAGCCAGTCACGATGGCGATGACCAAACCAAGATAGACGACGATATCGAAACTGTTCATGTGGCACTTCCAACAGCGCCTTTCCATGCCCTAGGTTCGTCAAGGAACCGGCCGCGCGATCGCTAAAATTGTCGGTATCGGCGCAGCCGTTTGGTTCCGACAGCTCTCGTGATAACTCTCTCGTCATTGCCGGGCTTGACCCGGCAATCCACCTCGCATGAAAGATTTTTTCCGAAGATCGATGGATGCCCGGATCAAGTCCGGGCATGACGAGCGGTTATTCAGTTCGCCCGCATCTCCGCCTTGATCATGTCGGCGGCCTTCTCGCCGATCATGATGGTCGGCGCATTGGTATTGCCGCCGATCAGGGTCGGCATGATCGAGGCATCGACCACGCGCAATCCCTCCATGCCATGCACCTTCAGCCGTGAATCGACCACCGCCAGGGGATCGCTGCCCATCTTACAGGTGCCGACCGGGTGATAGACGGTATCCACGCGCTCGCGCAGGATTTTTCGGATGTCATCGTCGGTGCGCACGCCCTCGGTGAACATGTCCTTTTTCTGGATCGCTCGCAGCGCCGGCGTCTCCAGCAGCCGCTTGGTGATCTTGTAGCCGCCGACCATGGTTTCGAGATCATCGGGATCGCCGAGGAAATTCGGATCGATCAGGGGCGCGGCCATGGGATCGGCGCTATGAAGCCCGACATGTCCGCGGCTCTTCGGCCGCAACTGGCAGACGTGCAACGAGAAGCCGGTGCCCCGGTGACGCTTGCGGCCGTGATCGTCGGTCAGCGCCATGCCGAAATGCAGTTGCACGTCGGGAATCTCGAGGTCGGGCCTGGTCTTCAGAAAACCGCCGCATTCGGCGAAGTTCGACGTCATCGGACCGCGGCGCTCGCGCCGGTACTGGCGGATCGCGCGCAACAGTCGCGGCATTCCCTTCAGCGAGAGCCCGTTGAAGTTGGGATTGTCGGACATGTAGCCGAACACGAAGTCAGGATGATCCTGTAGGTTCTGACCGACGCCGGGCAGGTGATGCACGCTGGCGATCCCGTGCTTGCCGAGTTCTGTGCCGTCCCCGACGCCAGAAAGCATCAGCAGTTGCGGGCTCTGGAACGCGCCGCCGGCAACGATCACCTCGCGCCGCGCGCGCAGTTGCTTCAACTCCTTGCCTTGCCGGTATTCGACGCCGACCGCGCGCTTGCCTTCGAACAGGATGCGGGTGGCGTGGGCGCCGGTCTCGACCCGCAAATTGGCACGGCTGCCGATATGCGGATGGACATAGGCGCGCGCTGCGCTCCAGCGTTCGCCGTTCTTCTGCGTCACCTGATAGATGCCGAGGCCTTCATGGTCCTCGCCGTTGAAATCCTCGCGGATCCGGAACTGGCCTTCCTGCGCCGCCTGTATGAAGATCTGCTGCACGGGGTTGTCGGTACGCAGCCGGTTGACGGCCAGCGGGCCGCCCTTGCCGTGATACTCGCCGCCGAAATCGGCATTGTCCTCGGCGCGCTTGAAGTAGGGCAATACGTCGGCATAGGACCAGCCGGGATTACCCAGCGAAGCCCAGTGATCATAGTCGCTGCGATGGCCGCGGATATAGACCATGGCGTTGATCGCGCTTGAGCCGCCGAGCCCCTTGCCGCGGGGCTGATAGCCGATGCGGCCGTTGAGGCCGGCCTGCGGCACCGTGGCGAACGCCCAGTTGTTGATGTTGCCGGTGACCATCAGCGCGAGCGCAAAGGGCGTGGTGACCACCCAATTGTCGTTCCTGCCGCCGGCATCCAGCAGCGCCACCGAGGTGTCCGCGTTCTCCGAAAGCCTCCCCGCCAACGTGCTCCCGCCGGAGCCGGCGCCCACCACCACGAAATCGAATGTATCCGTCACGCGTATCCCCCATCATTTTTGCAGTGAAGCTCCGCTTTTCGGCCGTTTCTGGCAAGAGCGGTTCCCCATTCCGATTTTGAGCCGGAAAACCCGTGATTTAGCTGTCACAAAATCCTCAAAACCGGACCTTTTGCCCTTTCCAAAGGGGATCAGCGTTGATACATACGCCCCGCACCCGTTGGCGATGCCCGGGTTGCCTTCTCAGGAAGCCTCCGGAACGGGACGATCGGCGCTGCAAGCGCGGGCCGGGTTCGTTTCCGGCCCGGTTTTTGGAAGGCGCGCAACGGTTAACGCGGGGTGGAGCAGCCCGGTAGCTCGTCAGGCTCATAACCTGAAGGTCATAGGTTCAAATCCTATCCCCGCAACCAAACAACCCTTCCAGGCCAACGGCTTGGAAGGGTTTTTTGTTTTGCGCTGTCCTTCCCCCGTGCCAACGCGGCCTAACGGCGTCGCTTCGCGAAATACGGATTGGTCACGCACTGCGCCGCCCGGCCGGACGCCACCGCCTTGCATTGGCCCATGGAGCCGAAGCGGCAGGAGATCGAGCTGCCGTCGGTGCCCCAGACCTGAAGGCAGATCGGGTATCTCGGGTCGTATGTTTGCGCCTCGGCGCCGGCGGCCGGGATCAGGGCGAGCAGGATCGAAACAGCTATCGCACGCATCGTGGCGCTCCCGGCCTGCTCAGGGCAGATCCTCCCGTCCCCGGCGCATCTCCCGCAAATAGTGATCCACCTGTTCCAGATTTTCATCGACGATTTCCCGCTGCGCCGATTGCTTGCGCCGTGTCGGCACCAGAAAGATCAGTCCGCTGACGAGGAAGGCGAACCCTCCAACCAGCAAGGCCAAGCCCAGCGCATCCATTGTCATCACCAGCAGCGGGGGTTGCGCGCTTCCAGAGCCTATCGAGCGTATCACCTTACCACAATCTCCCGGGAAGGGCCGGATTTGCCTGCGCCCGGGTCGCGCAAAACCTTTGCATTCTGCACCCGTAGCGCAAATGGCTTTCCGGTGTTCGCTCACCGCCGCTGTCGCGTCAGGCGTCTTCTGCGTCGGCCAGCGCCGTCAACGCGCCAAGCGTGAGCGTGTTTCCGAAGAGGTCCTTGATCAGGACGTCGGGATGCCCTTCTTCAGCCAGTTGCGCAGCCGTTGCGAGCGCCTCCCGGGCCGTTTCGACGATGACACCGAATGCGCCCAAGCCGCTCTGCGCATGGATGTTATAGGGCATGATCAGCTCACGTCCGGGGCCGGACGCGGCCCGTCTGCGGCGTTCGCCGCAGCACGGGCACGCCGCTCGCCGTTACGCTGGATCGCCGCGCCCGCACCGCCCGCCAGGCATGCACCTCGTCCTCAAGACGTTGCGCAAGGGCCCTTTGGAGTTGTTCGGCATCGCCCGGCAATTCAAGATGCGTTTCCATTGCCGTCACCTTTCAGGCAGCCGCCCGCCGCTCGCTCGAGCGCAGGCGCATCGGCTTGCCGCCCGGCGGATGGCGCGGGCCGCTGTCGTCCAGCGCGCGCAGCGCCTCCAGGATGTCGTCGATGTGAACGGGCGCCTTCAGCCCGTCGGGGGCGCGCAAGGCGGGGCAGGACGCGATCGCCGAAGCATCGGATGCCCAGGACGCCAGAATGGCGCGCTTCTCGGCGAGAGAGAGGTTCGGATGGGAAACAACATCCCGCGGATGCGTGAACACCGTGCCGGGATGAAGCAGAGAATTGAAGTCGAAGACGTTGTCGTGTTGAGCGGGCGTCGGCCGCATGGCTGCCTCCAATCGAAAGACGCGTTGATAGGGTGCCGCGCGGGAAGCTCCCGCGCGACGCGATCGGTCCTGGCCGCAGGTTGGTCAGGCGGCCTTGGCCTCGATCTGGCTCACCTTGCCTGCGCCGGCGATGGCGATACGGCGCGGCTTCATGGCTTCTGGGATCTCGCGCTGCAACTCGATGAGCAACAGTCCGTTCTCGAAGCGCGCACCCTTGACCTCGACATGGTCGGCCAGGGTGAATTGACGCTTGAACGAGCGGGTGGAGATGCCGCGATGCAGGAAAGTCTTCTCGTCCTTCTCGGTCTTGCGGCCTTCCAGCGTCAGGACGTTTTGCTCCATCGTCAGCGTGACCTCGTCCGGGGTGAATCCGGCGAGCGCCACCGAGATCTGGAAGCGGTTTTCGTCGAGCCGTTCGATATTGTAGGGGGGATAGGTCTCTTCGGCGGTCCGCTGGACCTCGTCGAGAACGTCAAACAGGCGGTCGAAGCCAATGGTCGACCTCCACAGGGGAGTCCAATCATACCTCATAGCCAAATCCTCCATAGAGCAAGTTGGGTACGAGCTGGCGCCGGACACCTTCCGGCGCCCGCCTCAAGTCGCGGGGCCCGACAGGCACCCCGGCCGCTTTGTCATGCGGCGATCGAAAAAATCGTCAGAGCGAAAAAAAGTTCAAGAGGGCGGCAAAATTTTTTTTGAGCCCCTCGGCGGGCTTGTGGTTAACCGGCACTTGCCGCCGGTCGCGCGGCCATTGCGGCTCGCTGCTGCTGGTTGATGCCGGATTGATCGGGTAGTTTGCCGGACATGGATCCAACCAGATTGCCAAGCTGGCTGCGCATCACGCTGGTCGCCGGGATTGTCGTTCTGGTCGCCGGCGCCAGCCTGTTTGCCTGGCGCTGGTATTACCGGCCGACGACGTTGACCATTGCGGTAGGGTCGTTCGACGGCGAGGCGAACAAGGTCGTGTCGGCGCTGGCGAGCAAGCTCGCGCAGCAAAAGGCGCCGGTGCGGCTCTCGCTGGTGGAAACAGCAAGCACCCTCGATTCAGCCAATGCCTTTTCGTCCGGCAAGGTCGATCTTGCGATTGTCAGGGGTGACGTCGGCGATCTCTCGCAGGCGTACGCCGTTGCGGTCGTGGGCCACGCGGTAGCGCTGTTGATGGCGCCGCCAGGTTCGACGATATCGGATATTGCGGGACTGAAACGCGTCGCAGTGGGCGTGATCGGCGGCAACATCGACAAGCGGCTCATCAAAGACCTGACCGACGAATACGACCTTGGCCAGGCGGGCGTGACCTTCAAAACGCTTGCGCTGCCGGACGTGCGCCGGGCGCTTGAAACGAAGGAGGTCCGCGCGATCCTGGTGATGACGCCGCTCACGGAAAAATACCTGTCGCTGCTGCGCGGCCTGTTTCCGCCGGGCGGCAAGTCGGGCCCGATAATGATTCCCATCGAACAGGCCGGAGCGATTGCGGGGAAGGACCGTGCCTATGAAAGTTTCGACGTGCCGAAAGGCACGCTGCGCGGATCGCCGCCCAATCCGTCCGACGATCTGACGACGCTCCGGACGTCCTTCTATCTCGTCGCGCAGAAGAAGCTCGACAGCGACCTGATCGCCGACCTGACGGAGTCGCTGATGAATGCCCGGCGGGACCTGCTGGCGGAATACCCACAACTGACCCACATCACGACGCCGGACACCGACGCGTCCGCCTATATTCCGCTGCATCCCGGCGCTGCCGCCTTCTACAACGGCACGCAGGAAAGCTTTCTCGACAAATGGGGCAACATCATCTTCCTCGTGCCGATGATCGCGGGCGGTCTTGCATCGGTGCTGGCAGCCGCCTGGAAATTCCTGCGCGCCGGCACGCCGCTCTCGCGCGAACAGGCGCTCGATGCGCTCTACACGCTGGGCCGCCGCATCCGCGCCAGCAATAGTGAAGCTGAGCTCGACGCGATCGAGAGCGAAATCGACCGGGTGCTGGAAGGGCAGCGGGCGAGGGAGGCCGCCGGCGAGGAGACGGCGCGCGATGTCGTCGCGCTCAACGTGGCGGCGCACCGGCTGGAAAACCTGATCCACGACCGCCGGCTGGTTCTGGCTTCGCAGCAAGCGACCCCGCCGTCACCAGCCTGAACGGCATGGCCGCCGTGATCGCAAGGGATGTCAGTATTTTTTGACGGCCGCACCCAAAGCGATCCACACGGCCGTGGCGACCAGCCCAAGCCCTCCCAGCAACAGGAAGACCGGCGTATAGCCGATCGCTTGCGCGATCCAGCCGCCGAGCGCAGGACTCAATGCCGCGCCCGCGCCTTGCACCGTGATGACCGCACCCTGCGCGAGATTGACGCGGCCGGTCCCGTTCAGCGAACGCGCCACCATCACGGGCACCGCCACGCTCTGCAATCCGATGCCGATACCGTCCAGAATCTGCAAGGGGACCACGCCCCACCACCCCGCAAGGAAATAGGCAAGGATTCCGCGCAGCGGCAGCACCAGAAACGACACCAGCATGATGAGCCAGTAATTGCGCTTTTCCGCGATGCGCATCGCAAGGATCGAGGCGATCACCATGACGCCCTGGGCGATCACGATCGTCGCGGCGACAAAGCTCGGCCCGTTGACCTGGCTGTCGGCGACGGCGGACATGCCGTAAAGCGGGGCAATCGCCGCATTGCCAAGGTGAAAGACGGCCAGCGCCAGCGCGAGCACCAGCAACGGTTTGTGTTTCAGCAACACGGTCAAACCGCTGGGTTGGCTTTCGGGATCGTCTTCCTTGCTGCCGCGCGCGACACGGTCATCAATCGAGTCGGCAGGGATCATGAGCACGCAGGCGATCGTGATGACACCGAACAGCGCCGCGAGCAGGAACACCGAAAAATATCCGAACTGCCAGCCGAGGTACCCGGACAGGGCCGCGCCAACCATGTTGCCGCCGTGATTGAAGGCCTGGTTGCGGCCGTTCTGCCGGTTGAAGCCTTTCTGTCCGACGATGCCGAGGGTGATGCCGGTCATCGCAGGGATGATCGCGGCGCCAGCGATCGAGGTCGCGATTTGCGATGCGGTGACCGCCCAGAAATTATGCCAGATCAGGATGATGGAAGAAGCCGCGACCACGGCGATGCCGGGCACGATCACCCAGACCCGCTTGCGACGTGAAGCATCGATGAGAGCGCCGACGGGCGTGGTGACCAGCATGCCGGCGATACTGCCCACCGTCATGGCGGTGCCGATCATGCCGGCGGCCCAGCCGCGCTCGAGCAGGAACACGCTGAGGAAGGGGCCGATGCCGGACTGCATGTCGGCCACAAAGAAGTTCACCGCGAGCAGCGGCCATAGCCGCGTTGCCTTGCCCTTCTGTTGTTGCGGGCGCTTGTCGGCCATTGCTGCGTGAGATGCTCCCTGGGGCATGATCCGGATGATGGCTTAATCGCGCCGCGTGCCGGGTTGTTCCTGCGCCGGCCAATGCCATTGGAACGGCATCGCCCCCTTCAGGCGTTGGGACTCTTTGGGGGCGAGATTGCCCGCGATGGCCAATCTGACGGGAACTTTTGGTGCCGTAGCGCGTTGTGCTGTATGACCTATGAAAACCGAATGAAGCCTGCCGCCAGCAGCATGGAGCGGGAGGCGAGATTGGAAAAGCAGCGCATCGAAGCCGAACAGGCGATGGCGGAGCGCAAGCGCGCGGACAATGCTTTCCGCGCAAACTACGAGCGTCTGAAGGCCGAACGGCTGGCCCGGGAAGCAGCACGGCAACAGTAATATAGCAAGAGTAGTGGAGCGAGGGCGGATGTACCCCTCGTGAAGTGAAGGCCTCCAGCGATTATCGCGGAGGCCTTTTGCTTTGCTGTTTCGGAAATGGCCTTAGCTGATTTAATCAGTGCCCGCCGCGCTCACCACGCATATCGCACCACGCCCTTGCCGGCGTAGGAGCGCGTCACGCTGGAGAACTCGCACTCGAAGCTGGCGAGCGCTGACCAGCCGTTCATCCACTTCACTTCGGCCGAGGCGGTCGTGAGTGCGGAGTTTGGCGCCTGCGCGGCGCCGTTCACCACAAAGCTTGAGCCGGGCAGGGTCTGGAAGGTCGCCGCGATATTGCGGTCGGGGTTGAAGTCGTGCGCCCATGCGGCGCGGCCGCGCAGCGTCAGCACCGCGCCGTCGAGCGCAAACGATTTGTCGGTGCGCAGGCCGAGCTCGCTGCGGGTGTTGGTGACGCTCTTTGAATTATAGGCCAGCGCAAAGGTGTTGTTGCCGGCCACAGCCTGCTCCGCATAGGCGGGAAGGTCGAAAGTGGTGAACTGGCCGGCGGCATAGGGCGTGAAGCCGACGCCGCCGATCCACGGCGCTACGAAGCGATAGCCGCCTTCGACGCGGCCCGACCAGGCGTTGGCGTTGAACTCGGCGCGCAGGCGATCGATGCCCGCCACCGTCACGGTGCGGTCGGTGGTGACGTCCTGCCAGCCATAGGCGAGGGCGCCGGCCACATAGCCTGCGCCGGTATTGTGCCGAACGAAGGCGCCGGCCTGGAACAGGTCGGAGCGGCCGCTGCCGCCGCCCGTCACGCCGAAATTGGTGCCGCCACCGGCGAGCGCAAAGCCCGCAATCGTGTTCGGAGAAAAACGGTAGTCGAACCCGACGGCGGTGCCGAACAGGCGGCTGGTGGTGTCGTTCGAACCCACGACCGCGTTGCCGCTCGTGCTCTGCGATCCGCCATAGGCCGCCGCCCACACGCTCCAGCGCGGATCGTAGGCCGCCGCAAGTGGCGCCTTGCGGTAGATCGCGGCATAGGCGTCGTTATTGGAGCGCTTGGCCGCATAAGCCAGCGCTTCTTCGTCTGCAAAGGCATTCGGTGCGCCGCCGGCGCTGGCGGCCGCGCCGCGCCCGTCGATGAAGGGATCGAGCAGCGTGCCCATGAACTGGTTCATGGCGTTGAACGTCGTCTGCTGCGTGCCGGTGGCGGTCTCGCCCGAGATCTGGGTCAGGCCGTTCTCCAGCGCGTTGCCCGAAAGATTGAAGATCGCGCTGAAGGCGTTGGAGAGATTGGCGCCGCCCAGCAACGCATTGTCGATCCCGCCGGCGACGTTCCTGTGATTGACCGGTGCGTTCGCCGACAGGACCGGCGAGAGCAGGCCGGGATCGACGGTCACCAGCACGTCGTTGCCGACATAGCTCAGAATAGCGTTGCGGGCGAAATTGCTGGTGCCGGCGACGCTCGCCGATGTGAAGGTGCCGTTCAGCGTTCCTGCGTTGATGATGGTATAGGTGGTTTTCTTCAGCAGCCGCTCCAGCGGATCGACCACGACCTTGCCGTCGATGTTGGCGGTGCCGGTGACGATGATCTTGTCGCTGGTCGTGCCTGTGACCTGCAACAGATAGATCGACGCCGAACTCAGCGCCAGGCTGCCGGTCGTGATGGTGCCCGGCGAGTTGCCGGGCGACAACGTGCCGTTGACGACGAGATTGCCGTAGGTGCCGTTGCCACCGAGCGTGCCGCCGGCCCCGACGATGACGCTGGCATTGGACATGTCGCCATTGAAGGTGAAGGCGCCGTCGACATTGAAGGTGCCGGCAAAATTCGAAGTGCCCGAAAAACTCCAGTTCGAGCCGGCCAGCGATGCAATGTTCGAGAAGCCGGAGAACTGCAAAAGGTTGACGGTCGCGGCCGTGGTGCCGCCGAGCTGCAAAATGCTGGTGCCATTGCCGACGACATTGCCGTTCACCGTGCTGCCCGACATCATCCGCAGCACGTCATTGGTGCCGCCGAACTGGATCGCGGTGCCGCCGGTGCCGGTGATGCCGCCGTAATTGACCAGCGTGGTGGTGCCTCCCGAAGTCGTGACACCGGTCACGCCGCTGATCGCCGCATTGCTGCCCGCCGTGATAAACATGTTGCCGGCATTGGTGCGGGTGACGCCGATGCCGGTACCCGTGCTCTGCACCCCGGCCAGTACCTCGATCTTCAGATCGCCGAGGCCGCCGCGCTGGGCGAAGATGCCGTAGCTGCCGGCAGCCGTGCCGTTGGCGATCACGTTGCCTTCGGTGCGCAGGGAAAGGGTGGCCGCGTTGGTGTCGTCGCTCATGAACAGGCCGCGCACGCCGATCGCGCCCGCGCTGGTGGAGTTGGCGGTCACGGTCCCCCTGCTGATGACGTCGGCGCCTCCCGCTCCTGCGGTGACACCCGCGGACGTGCTCCCGCGTGTCACGAAAATGCCGGTCGCAGCGCCGTCCGATGTCGCGGTCACATCGCCGTTGGCCCGGACGATGAAGGTGGTCGCATTGTCGAACGTGGAAAACGCTGAAGCGCCGACGGAGATTCCCGTGACGGTGCTGCCGGCGGCGTTGGCCGTGGCGGTGACGGCGCCGTCGGCGGTCAGCCGGAGCGTGCCGAGGCGGGATTGCGAGGCGCTGATGCCGAAAACGGTGGCGGCGGTGTCACCGATCGATGTCGCCGACACCGAACCGCGCAGGTTGACGTCGAACGGGACGACGCTATCGCGGTCGGTGCTGAGCGACACGCCGTTTACATGCGCCGCATCGCCGGCCCGGCCGATACCGGTCACCGTGACCGGTCCGTTGACGTTCAGCGTCGCCGAACCGTCAGTGGATGTACTTCCCAAAGTGGCGCCCAGGCCGGTGACGCGACCGCCGAGTGACGGACGGGGAGCGGCGGAGGCGTCGAATGTACCCGAGATGGCGCCGTTGAAGGTCGCGCTGTTGGTCCCGCCACCCCGGAGGCCGATCGAGGCAACACCGCCACCGTAGGAGGAGAAAGCCGCAACGGTGCCCGCGTTCACGTTGCCGTCAACGACAATGCTGCTGTTTGCACCGCCACCGCCTCCGACCGAGAGTGTGCCGGCGATGTTGCGCGTGTGAACGGTGGTGGTGCCCGTCCCGGCGTTGGACAGACTGACGTTGCCGGTGACGTCCTGATTGAGATTGATCCTGAATGCGCCGGTGCTCGCCTGATTGGTCGCCTCAACCCTGACGTCGCCGGTGACACCGGCGTTGGTCGTAAAATCGACGGTTCCGGTCCCCATCATTGACATGCTTATGCGGCCAAGAACGTTGCCGTCAGTCGTGAGACTGAGATTGCGTCCGGTGATCCTGCTGTTGCCCGCCAGCACGTATATGGCGTCCTGGTTGGCATCCGCCGCCGTGACTTCGCCGGTTCTGATCGTGAAGTCCGATTGTCCTCCCGTCCCGATATTGCGGGCAAAGACGAACCCAACCCGGCTGCCGACCGTGTTGATGTCGACGCTCCCGGAGGCCTCGGTCTCGACTGCGACAGAGGTTACGGTGCCGGAGGTTTGCGTGACGGAGACTGGGCCGCCAGATGATTTGATGCTCAGCGGTCCGACGACATCGGCCGACCCCGTATAGGTAACAGCACCGCTGGGGGTAAAGTTATAGATTAATATGGCCTCAAACGTGCTGTTGCGAATGCCGCCCGGGTCATTGTGATTGACGGTAACAGATTGAGAGGTGGACGCGCCGTTGGCCACCACGAGCATACCGCCCGTGATGCCGGCGCCGGCATTGATATTAACGGTCGTATCGACGCCGGACTGCGTATTGAGCGAGCCGCCTGAGGGATGGGCGGCATCGCAAAGCACATTGCCGGTGTTCACGCCCTGGCACGCGGCCAACGCATCCGACGCGCACGCCATCGCCACCAGGGATACCGAACCGAGCAGCGCGCCGCGCCACATGCCCAGCCTGCCGCCGAACGCTTCCATCACTTCCCCCAACCACCGCCGTAGCCTGCATTTTTCGTAGCGCAATGGCCGGGGAGCGTCTTCTCAACGCGTGCACGCTTTTGGCGAATGGACGGAATTGTGTTGGCCACAGCCGCTTTCTCGACGGGTGTTGCGGGCAGGCCACTTGCGCGTGGCGCGAACCGCCGCGCCCCGCGATTATTTAGTGTGACAGCGAAATGACCTCACAGCCACCGCAACAGCTTCGCACGGTGCGATCACGGGCGAGCGGGTAACCGCTCACCTTTTCTCAGCGGCAGCGCTGGTGACGAAGCCGGACGTCGCAGTCGCCGCCGTGACTTGTTTGCCGCGTTCGATAGAGGCCGTTTCATCGCCGCCAGGCCGATGCGTGAAGGTAGCGGCCACGGCAACTGCGATCGCCAGCGAATAGAAAACGAACAGTCCCGAAACCCACCGGCGGTAGGTCCGCCGGTCCTGTTCGCTGAGATCGTCAGGATATTTCGAAAAGCTTGTCCGACCTGTTGAAAATCTGTTCATCGTCAACCTCGTTCAGGTATTGTTTGAAAAATGCACGCATTCTCGCCCCTACCCCGAGCCGAAGTGCGCAAAGCTGTAAGCGAGCGCGCGACAATCGTCGTCATCCATTCAGGTGAGGCGCGCTGATCAAAAATTCTCGACGTCACCCGATGGGATGACGCGCCGGCATCGTCGAAAACCCTAGGGTCGAATCGAGGTCGGTAGCGCCGCGTGCGAGAATGCAATGACGCTTGCAGAAATCAGCCTGGGCACTTTCAGTGCTTTCAGCGGGTTGCGACTCGTATCCTATTTTCCCCAGATCTGGCGGGTGGCCCGTGACGGCAACGGCGCCTCCGCCATCTCATATTCCACCTGGCTGATGTGGACCGGCAGCCATGTGTCGACCGGCTGTTATGCCGCCATCAATCTCGGCGATCGCCTGCTCGCGGCCTGTAGCGGGCTCTATGCGATTTGTTGCATCGTGGTGATCGTCATCACGGCCATCAAGCGGCGTCGCCACACCGGTCTGATGAGCGCGGATGCTCCGCCCGCGCTCTGGAGCAGCTCGCTGAGGCCGGTAGCAAATACGCCGGCGAAAGGGACTTAGCGGTCGTCATTGGGAAACCGCATGGTCCCTATCGATGCCATGAGTCGTGCCAGCTCGGCCTGACGTCCCGTTGCCGTCTTGGCAAACACCCGGCGCAGGTGGGTCTTGATGGTGTTCGGCGATAATCCCAGCAATTGAGCCGTCTCGAACATCGTCTTTCCCGACGACGATGCCAGTGCGACGCGCGCTTCGGCCTGCGTCAGCCCGAAAGCGTCCATGATCCGCGCCAGCGGTATCGAATTGTGGTTCGCCGGGTCGATGATGAACACCAGCACGGCCGCGTCCTTCATGTTGAGGTCGGAAAACCGCCCCATATCCTTGCTGCGTACCGAGGAGACCAGGATCGTCAGGTGCTGGCCCGCGATGCAGCCCGGCATGCTCATGGATCCGCCGGCCGATCCCTCCAGCGCCGATCGGATCAGCCCGGCCAATCGCTGCGAATGCGGCTGCGAGTAAGTCGTAACGCATTGCCGCAGGCGCAGCGCCCCGCTTTCTTCAAGCGCCCGGGCCGCCGCGTTGGCAAACAGCAGGCGAGCCCGGCGATCGAGCAGCATCACCGCATCCGAGAGTTGCTCGAGCACCTCGAACGCGGCGCGCTGCATGGCCTGGTAGCTGTCGAGCTTGAATCCCAGCGTGATCGAGCGGCGCAAATGCGGCACCAGCCACTCGAACAGCTTTTGCTCGTCTGCTCCGAAAGCCCCCTGGCGCGAGCTGCGGCAGATATTGAAGGCCGCCCGGAAATCTTCTTTGGCCGCCAGCGCGATCATCGAATTGTGGGCGACATCCTGCGGCCGCAGAACCTCATCGAAGAAGGCCGTCGCGCGCAGTGCCGACATTTCGACCGCATCGTCGGAAAACACCACCCGGCCGACCGGCTGATGCTCCATGTGCTCCGACCACACATTTTGCATGTGCCGTTCCTGGTAGACGCGGTTGCATTCCTCGTCGAGCCGGCCGTTGTAGTCGAAGTAGACCCGGCTTGCAGTCAGCGACTGACCGAACAGGATTCCGCCCTGGCTGCGGGTCAAATCCGCGATCTCGGTAAGAACGCTGCTCCACAGTTCTTCCTCGGCAGCGGCGTCATAGACGAGATTGAGAATAGTTTCTGATCGTTTGTCTGAAATAATCACGATCGTCTCACCTTGTGGCGCGATCGCGCCAATGGAACCAGCGGACGTCAAACGCCGATCAATCTAAGGACGCGTTGTGACGATAATTTGGGTGATGCGCGCAATACCTCACCCAAATGGGTGGCTGCGCCAGCCGGCACAACGGCGCGCCTCACACGACAGAGCGATGACGGCGCGGAGTTCCCGATTCCTCAATAATCGAGATCGGACAGGAACGTGGTGTTGATGATCTCGAATTCGGAGTCTGCCCAGGTTTTCATCAATTCGGCGCGCACCGAACGGAACGATCCTGAATCCGAAAGCCGGCATTCGACCAGATCGTGGTCGATGCCGGAGATATCGAGTAGCTCGGTGAAGCTTGTTTGCCGATCCTCGCGGACCTCGGCTTCGGCGAAATAGACTGTGTGGTCGAATTTCCCGAGCGCCCAGCAAAACTGGACGCGAGTTCCATCCGCCGCCGACAATGCGGGAGCGGCCGGAACTGCGAGCAAAAGCCATTGGAGCACGAGGCTCGAAGCAATCGCGTTTCTGAGAGTCATCGCTTTTCGAAAGGCCTCCGCCTGCCGGTTTCCCGACTATGGATGGCGGAGGCGGCGGCGTAATCACCTCATCAGGTGATGCGCGCAAGATGGCTCGGCCCATGGTGGCTGCCGGCGCGAGAGCCTTGCCACGCCATTGGCGCGGGCAGTACCGCGGACGATCAAGCCGCCAGCGTAAACGCTTCATGCACGGACGATTGCACCGCGCCGCCGGTGACGGCGCCGCCGCCTGCGACGTAGATCGCATCGCCGATGGTGGTGGCGCCGACCGCATGGCGCGGCGTCAGCATCGGGGCGTGCGATTGCCAGGTGTTGGTCGCGGGATCATAGCTTTCCATCTGGCTGAACACGGCGCCTTGCGTGATCTGGCCGCCCTCGATCACGCCGTACTCGCCGCCCATCGCGAAGAAGCGGTCGCGGTAGACGACGAGGCCGTGGCCGGAGCGCGGCGTCGGCAGCGGCGCGCGCTCCTTCCAGGTGTCCTGCACGGGCAGGTACACATGGTGGAGATCGGTGTTGTATTCGAACACGTTGAAGCGGCCGCCGATGATGTGGATCATGCCGTTATGGGCGACCGCGCCGACATGGTCGCGCGCCGCCGGCAGCGCCTTGCGGATCTCCCACTTGTCTCCTTGCGGATCGTAGACCTCGTGCCAGCCGACGCTGGCGCGCTCCATGGTCGGCGCGCCGGCGCCGCCGATCAGATGGATCTTGCCGTCGAGCGCGACCGCCGCGGCGGCGCCGCGCGAGCGCGGCAGGGGCGCAATGGTGGTCCATTTGTCCGACGCGACGTCGTAGAAGAACGCATTCGGATCGGGATTGCGGTTTTGCTCGATGAAGCCGCCGAGCGCATAGATGCGCCCGGCATCCGCGACGACAGCGACATGATTGGCGCCGCGCGGCAAGGGGGCTGCGTTGAACCATCGGTCATCCCTGGGATCGTAGACATGGTGATAGGCGCGGTCGACGCGGCCCTCGCCATAGCCGCCGACGATATGCATGCGCCCGGCCCACGCCGTCGCCCAGGCCATCTCACTGCGCGGCAGCGGCAATGCCGCCTTCGGAGTCCAGCGGCCCGGCGGTCCCTTCGGCGCCGGGCTTCCCGTCTTGCGCTGGGCGATCTGCTCGGTGGTGAGATGATGCGGCGCGCCGCCCTGCAATCGTGAGAAGGGATCAGTCGAGGGTTTGGCCTCGGGCAGGGTGCTGCCGTGCCCGGCATGCTGGGCGAGCGCCGGCGTACAGAACGCCGCGCTTCCGGCTACGGCAACGAAGGCTCTACGGGTAAGCTTCGGCGTACTAGATGACATCTGCGCTTCTCGACTGGAGAGATCGATGTGAGCGGTTGTAGTCCGCGGCTGTGCATTTCATACCACAGCGTCAAGGGCTGATTTGCAAGTTAACCAGGCATACATGCTCTTCTCGGACGGAGATCCAGCCATGCCCTTTTGGACCTGCGAACAATGCGGCGCTCAGTTCCCTGAGAGCGACAAGCCGCCGGCATCATGCCCGATCTGCGAGGACGAACGGCAGTTTGTGAACTGGGACGGCCAGAAATGGCTGACCCGCGACGCGTTCGCAAAAAACCACAAGGTCGTCTGGCGCGACGATCTCGGCCTGCTTGGCATCGCCCTCGAGCCGAGATTTGCGATCGGGCAGCGCGCGCTGCTGATCCGCGAGACCGACGGTTGCGTGATGTGGGATTGCATTCCGCTGGCGACATCAGAAGCAATCGAGCACATCAAATCGCTTGGCGGCCTGAAGGGGATCGCGGTATCGCATCCGCATTTTTATGGTGCGGTCGCCGACTGGAGCGCGGCGTTCGGCGGCGTTCCGGTCTATCTGCATGGCGACGATGGAAAATGGGTCACGCGTCCGCATCCGTCGATCGTGCCATGGTCCGGCGACAGCCATCGCATATCGGATGACATCCTGCTGGTGCGCGCCGGCGGTCATTTTGCCGGCGCCACCATCCTGCACTGGCGCGCCGGTGCGGAGGGGCGCGGCGCGCTGCTCACCGGCGACGTTGCCATGGTGGCGATGGACCGCCGCTCGCTCAGCTTCATGTACAGTTTTCCGAACTACATTCCGCTGAACGCGGCCGCGGTGCGCGCCATCGCAAGCGCAATCGCGCCGCTGGCGTTCGACCGCGTCTATGGCGCCTGGTGGGGCCGCAATATCGCATCGGGCGCCAAGGCGGCGTTCGATGCGTCCGTGCGGCGATATCTCGCGGCAATCGCCGGCTAGGCGTGTTCCGGCGCGGAGCGGCCCCGGCAAGTCTTGCCAGCCCGGATGCCATTGTTATATCGGGGCTTTCCACCTACCGTCTATTTTGCGTTCCAGTGAGCCACGCCATGTCCGATACCGACACCGCCCCTGTCTCCCAGCCGTTCCAGGCCGAGGTCGCCGAACTCCTGCACCTGATGGTGCATTCGGTCTATTCCGAGACCGACATTTTTCTGCGCGAGCTGATCTCGAACGCGTCGGATGCCTGCGACAAGCTGCGTTATGAGGCGATTGCCTCGCCCGAGCTGATCGCCGACGGTGCGCCGCCAAAAATCTGGATCAGGCCGGACAAGAAGGCTGATACGCTGACCGTGGCCGACAGCGGCATCGGCATGGACCGGCAGGAGCTGATCGATAATCTCGGCACCATCGCGCGTTCCGGCACCAAATCCTTTCTCGCG
Source organism: Bradyrhizobium lablabi (assembly GCF_018129385.1). Taxonomy (GTDB): domain Bacteria; phylum Pseudomonadota; class Alphaproteobacteria; order Rhizobiales; family Xanthobacteraceae; genus Bradyrhizobium; species Bradyrhizobium lablabi_C. Next base: position 237,157 of record NZ_JAFCLN010000003.1, on the reverse strand, counting down.
CGGCTGACCGAGGCCAAGGACGGCGCCAACCTGATCGGCCAGTTCGGCGTCGGCTTCTACGCCGCCTTCATGGTGGCCGAGCGCATCGTCGTCACCAGCCGCCGCGCCGGCTCCAATCAGGTCTGGACCTGGTCGTCGTCGGGCGGCAGCGGCTTTGAAGTCGCGCCCGCCAGCGATGAGGATGCTAAACGCGTCACGCGCGGCACCGAGATCGTGCTGCACCTGAAAAAGGATGCGCAAAAGTATCTCGAGACCTATGAGATCGAGCGCATCGTGCGCGCCTATTCCGACAACATCCAGTTTCCGATCGAGCTGGTCCCGGAGGAGGGCGAGCCGCGCCAGATCAATTCGGCCAGCGCGCTGTGGCAGCGGTCGAAATCGGAGCTGACGGCCGAAGACTACAAGCAGGCTTATCAATCCATTGCCGGCGCCTTCGACGAGCCCGCGATGACGCTGCACTACCGCGCCGAGGGCCGCCAGTCCTATGCGGTGATGCTGTTCGCGCCCTCGACAAAGCCGTTCGACCTGTTCGACCAGGCGCGCAAGGGCAAGGTGAAGCTTTACGTTCGCCGCGTCTTCATCGCCGACGATGCCGAGCTGTTGCCGGCCTATTTGCGCTTCATCCGCGGCGTGATCGACAGCGAAGACCTTCCGCTCAACATCTCCAGAGAGATGCTGCAAAACAATCCGCAGCTCGCGCAGATACGCAAGGCCGTAACCGGCCGCGTCATCGGCGAGCTGGAAAGCCTCGGCGAGAAGGAGCCGGAGGCGTTCGCAAAAATCTGGGACGCATTCGGCCCGGTCATCAAGGAAGGCATCTGGGAAGATTTTGAGCGCCGTGAAAAGCTGCTGGCGCTATCACGCTTCACCACTACGACAGGCGAGAAGCGCTCGCTCAAGCAATATGTCGCGGAGTTCAAGCCGAACCAGACCGAGATCTATTATCTGGTCGGCGACAGCATCGATCGCCTGAAATCCAACCCAAAGCTGGAATCGGCAAAGGCGCGCGGCATCGAAGTGCTGCTGCTGACCGATCCGGTCGATGCGTTCTGGACCGCGGCGCCGCTCGATTTCGACGGCAAGCCGCTGAAATCGTTGAGCCAGGGCGATATCGATTTCGGCCTGATCCCGCTGCTCGACGACAAGTCCGAGGACAAGGCGGAAGCCGCCGCCGACGAGGCGATGACGGTCGCCGTGATCAAGGATGCGCTCGGCGAACGCGTCTCCGACGTGCGCGCCTCGCAGCGGCTGACCTCGAGCGCATCGTGCCTCGTCGCCTCGGGCGAGGCGCGCGACCGCGCGCTGGAGCGGCTGCTGGCGCAGCACGACAAGAGCGCGATCCAGAAGCCGGTGCTGGAAATCAACCTGAAGCATCCGCTGGTCGCGGCGATCACCGAAGCAAAGGATTCGGCAAAGGATCTGTCGTTCCTCCTCCTGGAACAGGCGCAAATCCTCGACGGCGAATTGCCGGAGGACCCGGCGGCGTTTGCGAACCGGCTGAATCGGCTGGTGCTGCGGGGAGTCAAACTCTAGCTCGCTCGGCCGAACCGGATTCCAAACGCGCCCGTATCTGCTAGACAATGTTGGCAAACGGGGCCCGCATCGCGATGGCAAACGCTACCGACAGCTTTTACGGGCGCATCCCGGTCTTTCGCGGCTTTGCCAGCCTGATGGACCCAAAGCTGTATTCGCCGCTGCCGGATGACTGGTGCATCGGTGTTGCCGACATCGTGGACTCGACCAAGGCGATCGCGAACCAGCGCTACAAGGCGGTCAATGTAGCGGGTGCCGCCGTGATCGCGGCCGTCACCAATGCGCTGGGCGGACGCGAGTTTCCTTTCGTGTTCGGCGGCGATGGCGCGAGCTTTGCGGTGGCGCCTGACGACCTCGATTCCGCGCGCGAAGCGCTGGCGGCGACGGCGGCCTGGGCGAAAGAGGACCTCGACCTCGTGATGCGGGTGGCGCTGGTGCCGGTCTCGGCGGTGAGGGCGCAAGGGCTCGATGTCCGCGTTGCGCGCTTTGGGCCGTCGGCGAATCTTTCCTACGCGATGTTTTCCGGCGGCGGGCTCGGCTGGGCCGATGCGGCGATGAAGCGCGGCGAGTTCGCGGTGCCGCCTGCGCCCGCAGGCACGCAGCCGGATTTGTCGGGCCTGTCGTGCCGGTTCGAGGAAATCCCCGCGCGGCAGGGGGTGATCCTCTCGGTGCTGGTGATGCCCGCGCGCGGCGCCGATCCAAACGCCTTTCGCAAGGTGATCGAGGACGTCATCAACCGCGTCGAACGCAGCCCGGATGCGGGACGGCCGGTGCCGCCGGACGGGCCGCCGCTGAAATGGCCGCCGGCCGGCCTCGAATACGAGGCCCGCGCCGCGCGCGGCGGTCCGCTTCTGATGCGGCGCACCTTTGTGCTCGCCTTCACGTTCTGGGCCTATGTGATCATGCGTTTCGGCATCAAGGTCGGCAATTTCGTGCCGAAGGTTTACCGGCAGCAAGTGGTGGAAAATTCCGACTTCCGTAAATATGACGACGGCTTGCGGATGATCCTGGATTGCACGCCCGAGCTGGAGGCCGAGCTGTCGCAGCGCCTTGCGGCCGCCGCCTCAAGCCGCATCGTGCGCTACGGCCTGCACCGGCAGGATGCGGCAATGATGACCTGCTTCACGCCATCGGTGATGCGCAGCGACCATGTGCATTTCATCGATGGCGCACGCGGCGGCTATGCCTCGGCGGCAACCGCGCTGAAGGCGATGGCCGCGTGATCCTCATGGTGAGGAGGCGCGCAGCGCCGTCTCGAACCATGAAGGCCCGTCTGCGGCCTTCATCCTTCGAGACGCGCGCAAGAGCGCGCTCCTCAGGATGAGGAGAAGGAACGATTAATTCCCTACCCGCGTCCAGTTTTCGCCGCCGCAGATCGCGCCGACGCAGCCTTCGACGCGCAGGCTGCCCGAGCCCGCCATCGAGACGTGGCTTTCATAGGTGCCGCCGTCGTCGGCATTGTAGATGTGGCCGGACCATCGGTTGGGTGCCGACGGCCGCATCCCCGAAAACAGCGGCAGCCCGATCACGGGCCGCGTCTTCAGCGCGGGATTGGGATTCTTGTCGTCGACCTGCGGCCGGCCGGTCGCCGAATCGATCGGCTCGCGCAGCCACACGATGACACCGCAAATCCCGCCGCCGCATTTGCTGACGCGCACCCGCGCATCGCCGGCCTGGGTCTGCCAGATGCCGATCGGCTCAGCCCCTTGCGCCCGTGCAGGCGACGCGCCGAACAACACGGCGATGACCCCAACGATAAAGCCGAATCGCGTCATAACCCCCTCCTGAAAACCGGGGGCCTGAATATCAATAAATCCGGCTTGCGCAATGCTGGAAACGGCCGCAGGGCCGCGTCATTTTCCCCAGCGGGTCAGCCGCACCGAAAGCGCCGTCGTCAGCCCGAACACCACCATCGCACCGCCAACCAGCGCGAACAGCGTCCAGGCCTCGGCACCCGACGAGGCAAGCCACCAGCCGCCGACCGCGACCAGCAGGAGGCGCAAGGTGCCCGACAGCACCGGGCCCAGCATCTTCGCCGCACCCTGCGAGGAGAAATAGAGGCACGTCCCCATGCCGAAGAATCCGAACGCCGGACCCGCCCAGGCGAAATAGGAATAGGCGGCCTGCGTCACGCCGGGATCGCTGGTGAACAGCGAAACCCAGAGCGAGGGCTTGATGGCAACAATGACGCCGAGCAGACCGAGGCTCAGGCCTGCCGCAGCGCCCGCCGTCCAGGCCACTTTTCGCGCACGGCTGACGAGGTCCGCGCCCATCGCCATGCCGACCATCGGCACCGAGGCGACGCCGAACGCGAACGAGATCGGCACCAGCAAGAATTCCAGCCGCGAGCCCATGCCATAGCCGGCAAGCGTCACGGTGCCGAACCCGGCGAGGATCTTCGTGAAGATCAGGATCGTCAGCACGGTTTGCAGTGGCGACAGACAGGAAATCGCGCCGACCTTGAGGATGTCGAGGAACATGTCGCGCTGGAACGCAAAATTCCTCAGGTTCAGCTTCAACCGGCTGCGTCCGCTGGCAAGATACCAGATCAGGAAAATGGCTCCGAGCGTGAAGGCGATGAGCTGACCGGCCGCGACGCCGCGCATGCCGAAGGATGGCACGCCGAACAGGCCGAGCCCGAATGTGCCCCCGACCACTACCTGGATGATCGCAACCGCAATCAGCACGGCCGACGGCGCGCGCATGTCGCCGGTGCCGCGCACCACGGAAGCCAGCGTATTGACCAGCCAGATCGACACCGCGCCGGAGAACAGCACCTGCGAATAATGCATCGCCTGTTCGAGCACCGCGCCGCTGCCGCCGAGCAGCGCATAGAAGGCGCGGCCGAACACCAGCATCATCACCGTGAAGAACAGTCCTGCCAATGTGCCGATGATCGCCGCATGCAGCGCCAGCGTCGCCGCGCGTTCGCGGTTGCCCGCGCCGAGCGCGCGGCTGACCGCCGACGACACGCCGCCCCCCATCGCGCCCGCCGACATCATCTGCGTCAGCATCACGAACGGAAACACCAGCGCAATGCCGGCCAGCGGTTCGACGCCGAGCCGGCCGATATAGGAGGTCTCGGCGACCGCGACGAGGGCAGTGGCGAACATCGCGATCGAATTGGGCAGGGCCAGCTTCAGCAGCGTCGGCAGGATCGGCGCGGTCAACAGCGCGTTGACGGGAGCTGCCGGCGGACGCGCATCAACAGAAGCTTCGATGGTCATGCGTCCCCGGCCTGCCGGAGCGAATTCCGCCCGGCGCAATAGATTATGGACGACATATTATAGACGGTGCGGGCGGCAAACTATCCCCTGCCGCGCAGAGGTCACCACGGCAGGCCGCATAGGTCGACGACGCCCCGCAGCGGTGAGCGGCGGATATGGAAGATATACGGCGTCAGGACATCGAAACGGAGACGGCCCTTCTCCGGCTGCTCGGCATAGACCTCGCCCTCATAGAGCTGCCAGCCGCGCGCCGCGTAGAACGGCGCGTTGTGCGGTTCGCAGAACAGCATGCCGAAATCGATCGCGCCCTCGTGGCGCAGCGTCTGCACGGCGGCATTGAGCGCGATGCTGGCATGGCCGTGGCGGCGGCAATCCTCGCGGGTTGCGACGGCGCCGATGCCGCCGGCGCGCAGCTTGCGCCCGTTCCATGTCACTTCGCGCCGGAAAATGCCGACGTGGCAGAGCAGGCCCTGCTCCTCGGATTGCACCAGCACCCGCAAATCGGCATGGGCAAATACCACCTCGCCCCATGGCAGCTTTTGCAGCACATGCGGCGGCCAGACCGCCTCCATCAACGGCTCAGCCACCGGCCAGGACGCATCCCCGTTCAAGACCTCGATTTCGATGCTCATGCTCGATTCCCACACGATGCCCGGGTGCCGCCATAGCCGATCGGTGACGGAAATCACAGATGGCGGCGCCTCGCCTTGCTGTGATGTGGGCAAATGATATGATTCCACGATCGGAAACTGGGGAACTCGATGCGCCGGCTCGCCACCTTGATCGTTGCCATGCTGGCAATTGGTCTTGCCAGCCGGTCCGCGCTCGCCGACAAGCGCGTCGCCTTCGTGGTCGGCAATTCCAGCTACCAGAACGTGGTCGCGCTGGCCAATCCCGCCAACGATGCCGCCGCCGTCACCGACATGTTCAAGAAGGCCGCCTTCGACGTCGTCGAAACCCGCCGCGACCTGAAGAATTCGGAAATGCGGCGCGCCTTGCGCGACTTCACCGAAAAGGCGCGCGATGCCGATATCGCCGTCATCTATTATGCCGGTCACGGGCTCGAGGTGGACGGCACCAACTATCTCGTGCCCGTCGACGCCGTGCTGGAGCGCGATACCGACGCTTATGACGAGGCCATTTCGCTCGACCGCATCCTACAGGCGATCGAGCCGGCCAAGCAGTTGCGGCTCGTCATCCTCGATGCCTGCCGCGACAATCCTTTCGCGAAGACGATGAAACGTATGGTGGCCTCGCGCGCGCTCGGCCGCGGGCTCGCCGGTGTCGAGCCGTCGCGGCCGAACACGCTGATCGCGTTCGCGGCCAAGGGCGGATCGACCGCCGCCGATGGCGACGGCCGCCACAGTCCCTTCACATCGGCCTTGCTGGCGCATCTGGCCAAGCCCGGGCTCGAACTCGGCAAGGCATTCCGCCTGGTGCGCGATGACGTCATGAAAGCCACCGGCAACCGGCAGGAGCCGTTTGTCTATGGTTCGCTGGGCGGCAACGATGTTTCGCTGGTGCCGGCGCCGGCAGTCGCGGCGCCGCCCGTGGTCGCCGATCCCAATGCAGGTGTCCGCAGAGACTATGAACTGGCCGAGCGCGTCGGCACGCGGGAGGCGTGGGATTCCTTCATCGCCGCCCATCCGTCCGGCTTCTACACCGAGCTAGCGAAAGCCCAGCGCAACAAGCTCGCGGCGGAAGCTACCCGGGTTGCCGCCGCCGAGAAGGCGCGGCTGGCCGCGGAAGAGCAGGCGAGGTTAGCCGCCGAAGGCGCCAGGGCCGCCGAACAGGCCAAGGCCGCGCAGCAGGCCAAAGCGGCCGAAGAAGCGAAACTGGCCGCCGAGAAGCAGAAGCGCATCGAGGAAGAAAAGGTCGCCGCCGCCGAGAAGGCCAAGGCGGCCGCTCAGGCCAAGGCAGAGGAGGACGCCCGCAAGGCCGCCGAGAAAAAGGCGGCAGACGACGCCAAGCTCGCCGCCAAGGTAGCCGAGGAGGCCCGCAAGACGGCAGAGAAGCAGCAGGCCGACGAGGCGCGGCTTGCCGCCGAACAGGCGCGGAAAGCGGAAGAGGGCAGGAAAGCGGAGGAAGCCAAGGTGGCTTCGCTTGCGCCGCAGGAAAGCCGCACGTCGCAGCCGGCACCCCCCGATATCCCCCGCCTGTTGCAGGCCGAATTGAAGCGCGTCGGCTGCAAGACCGGCGACGTGAGCAGCGAGTGGAATGAATCGGCGCGCAAGGCGCTGTCATCGTTCAACAACAATGCCGGCACCAAGCTCGACATCAAGCTCGCCAGCATCGATGCGCTCGACGTGGTGAAATCGAAAACCGGCCGCGTCTGTCCGCTCGCCTGCGAGCGCGGCTACCGCGCCAGCGGCGAACAATGCGTCAAGATCACCTGCGACGACGGCTACGTGCTCGGCTCCAACGGTGCCTGCCAGAAGCGGCCGCCGAAGGTCACGCAGCAGCGTGAGCGCCGCGCGCCCGCCTCGGGCCGGCGCGGCGGCAAGTGCTTCGTCGCCAACGGCATGTCGTTCTGCGAATAGCGGGGGCGCCCCGCAATCGTTGCCGATCAGTAGCTGGTGCACTGGGTCCGGGTGATGACCGGACGCGAGCAGTAGGAAAGGCCGGAGCCGTTGTAGAAGGTATACTGCTTCTTGCCGGGCTTCAGCCGCTGGTCGATCGTCATCGTGCAGGCAGCGCCGCGAATGGTCATCGTGATGATGATCTGGTTGTTCGGATAATCCCGCACCGCCCGCAGCGTATGCCGTCCGACCACATGCAGCGAGGCCGAGCCCGCCGGCGCCTCCATCGCCTTGCCGCCGAGTTTGGCCTGGTACTGCACCTGGCCCTCGACCGTGGAATTCATGTTGAGTGTCGCGCTGCGGTCGGTCGACAGCACGCCTTCTCCCTCGCCACGAATCGGAAAGTTCGTGATCGGCGGGTTCTGGCAGGTCGCAAGGCCCTCGAAGGTGAACCGCGCCCTGACCTGGCCGGCCGCTTCGCTGGGCGCAGATGTTGTAAGGATGGTGGCGGCCAACGCCGCACCGAACGAAATCGTCTTCAGCCCCATGGATGTACCCCCGGCAAAATAGCTACAATAACGCGCCGGATTAAATGCGAAGGACTGGTTGTTTGCAATTCGTCCTTACGCGCAATCGGCGATGGAGACCGTATCGAACCGCGAAGGCCGGCGCCGGCAATACCAGGCGCGCTGCGACAATCCGGGCGCTTCCGCAGGATCGATCCGGCATGTCGTCGATCGATCGCGTAAGCAATTCATTCCAAATGATATTTTGCTGCCGCCGGATGTGACCATCCATGCCCCGCGCGGCGCCTGTTTTCCAAAATTTGCAGGTGTCGAAGGCCGCTGGAACCTTCTATAAGGAGTTCCCGTTACCCCCCGTCTCCCACCATTTGCGGACAGTCCCATGACATTCACGCTCCCGAACCTGCCCTATGCCCACGACGCCCTCGCGCCCCACATGTCCAAGGAGACGCTGGAGTACCATCACGACAAGCACCATCAGGCCTATGTGACCAACGGCAACAACGCGATCAAGGGGACCGAATTCGAAGGCAAATCCCTTGAGGAGATCGTCAAGGGCTCGTTCGGCAAGAACGCGGCCGTGTTCAACAATGCCGGCCAGCACTACAACCACCTGCATTTCTGGAACTGGATGAAGCCGAATGGCGGCGGCAGCAAGATTCCGGGCCGGCTGGAGAAGAAGATCAACGAAGACCTCGGCGGCCTCGACAAGTTCAAGACCGATTTCGCCGCCGCCGGTGTCGGCCAGTTCGGCTCCGGCTGGTGCTGGCTACAGGTCAAGAACGGCAAGCTCGAAATCTCCAAGACCGCGAACGGCGAGAGCCCGCTGGTGCACGGCGCCACGCCGATCCTCGGCTGCGACGTCTGGGAGCACTCCTACTACATCGACTACCGCAACCGCCGCCCGGATTATCTGAAGGCGTTCTGCGATCACCTGATCAACTGGGACTATGTCGACGAGCTGTTCGGCAAGGTGTGATCGGCAAGGTCTGATAGTCCCTCAGCCGTCATTGCGAGGAGCGACAGCGACGAAGCAATCCATCCATCCCCGTGCGGAAAGCTGGATTGCTTCGCTTCGCTCGCAATGACGATGAAAGTCGCTCCCTGAGCTAAGGGCAGGGCAGGTGAGCTACATCCTCGTTTTCATCGGCGGCGGCCTTGGCGCAACGCTCCGCCACCTCATCAATCTCACTTGCGCGCGCTGCATGCCGCCCGGCTTTCCCTGGGGCACCTTCATCATCAACATCACGGGCTCCACCGTGATGGGCCTGATCGCGGGCTATCTCGCCTTCAAGGGTGAAGCCGCCCAGCCATGGCGGCTGTTCCTGATGACGGGCATCCTCGGCGGCTACACCACCTTCTCGGCCTATTCGCTCGATGCCGCGCTGCTCTATGAGCGCGGCGAGCTGATGCTGGCCGCGCTCTATGTGATCGGCTCGGTGGTGCTGTCGATCGCCGGGCTGTTTGCCGGCCTCGCGCTGGTGCGGCACTTCGCCTGAAGCCGGCCTGCATGGCCATCCCTGAGCGGCGCATGGGATAGGCCGTCCTTCGGTTTGCGTCCCCTCGCCGCGGCGACTAAGCAGGGAAGTCCTTTTCCAAACCCCGACTCGCCTCATTGTCAGAGCCCACCGCGAACCCACCGCCGCCCGACGACACGGCCGAGCCGGAGGCAGCGCCGCGCAAGCAGCGCAAGCCGGTCGGCTGGTCAATGATCTTCATCGGCGTCCTGGTCGCGGTCTGCGTCGTGCTGGTCTGGCGCCGCGACGGCACATCCGGCGTCACGGAAATTCTCTCCAGCGATATCTGGCTGTTCGGCGAGATCCTGCCGCGTGTGCTGGCCGGCTGCCTGCTGGGCGCCTTCATCGCCGAAATCCTGCCGCATGAAAAAGTCTCGCGCGCGCTCGGGCCGGAATCCGGCCTGAAGGGATTGCTGATCGGCACCGCCTTCGGCGCGATCCTGCCGGGCGGGCCGTTCACGGCGTATCCGGTCGCCGCGGCCCTGCTCACCGTGGGCGCCGATTTCGGCGCGACCATCGCCATGGTGGTGAGCTGGACGCTGATCGGCTACGGCCGCGCCATCGCCTGGGAGCTGCCGATCCTGGGCACCGATTTCACGCTGTGGCGGATCATCCTCTCTGTGCCGATCCCGATCCTTGCCGGCGCGCTCGGTCGCATCGTCTATGTGCGGATGTATCCAAAGAAGGGCAGGGACGAATGACCGCAGCCCTGATCATCGACGTCACGCTGTGGGGCTCGGTCGCCGTGCTCGGCTTCATGGTGTGGCGGCGCGGCCGCGTGGTGGCAGTTTCAGCGGCGCGCGAAGGCACCATGGATTTCATCAACATCGTGCCGCGCATCGCGCTTGGCGTGATCGGCTCCGGCTTCATCGCCGCGGTCATTCCGCCCGAAGTGATCACCGGCTGGCTCGGCCCGGACAGCGGCTGGTTCGGCGTGCTGACCGCCACCATCGCTGGCGGGCTCACGCCCGGCGGCCCGGTGGTCGGCTTTTCGATCGCGGCCGTCGCGCTGAAGGTCGGCGGCGGCCCGCCGCAAGTGATTGCCTATGTCATCGCCTGGGCGCTGTTCGCCTTCCAGCGGATGATTCTCTGGGAAATCCCGTTCATGCCGGCCAGGTTCGTCTGGTTCCGCGCGGCTGTGTCGCTGCCGTTTCCATTCCTCGCGGCGGCGCTCGCGATGTTGATCGGCAAGCCGTGAGTCGTGCAGGGCACGCCGAACGACAAAACCCGCTCAACCCTTCGGCTGAGCGGGCATGAACACCTTTCCAGTACATCCGTGGAAAGATGTAACCGGCTTAGGCCAGCGAAAGATTCTCTGCGCTGACCTTGCCGCGCATCCGGTCGGTCTTGATTTCGAATGTTACCTTCTGGCCTTCCGCCAATCCGGACAAACCGGCCCGCTCGACTGCGCTGATGTGCACGAACACATCGGTGCCGCCGTCACTTGGCTGAATAAAACCGAAGCCTTTTTGGCCATTGAACCACTTCACAGTACCTGTCGTCATTCCGTTCTCCAAAGCGCGCGAGCGCATTCCGCGCGGTGATCGCGCGAACCAATTTCAACTTCGTCGATGTCTTTGGAAAAGGAGCCCGCGGGCGCATTCAACAAGGCACAGCGGCTAATCGAATGACGACGATATATACCATTTGCGGCCTTTTGCAAGGAGCGCGTAAGGCGGATTCGCGATAGCGCGCTGTAAGGGGCTTTCGATTCCAAATGAGACGAACGAGCCGACACGTTGCCAGCGCGCTTGCCTAGAGTCCCAGCGTTACCTCGGCCCAGCGCATCACTGTGCTGCTGTTGAGAAACTCCATCACGCCGGGTTCGGCAATCTCCGGCCTGTCGTGGCCGAGCACCGCCGTCGCTGCGATCATGTCGCATCGTTCGTTGAAAACGATCGATATCGCTGTCTTGCCGGATCGACTGCCGGCATCGAGCACATAGGCGCGGCTGCGCCCCTTCATCCACGCGACGCTGATCGGATGACCGGTGCCGCGAGGAGCGGCCGTGCCGAACAGAACAAGATCTCCCATTCGGTCCAGATCGTCGTCATCGGCGACACCTGTCGTGCAATTGCAAAAACCGATCTTGGCTCGCAGGTAAACGTTCACCTCGGCGCCGCAGTCCGACGCCCTGCACCGGAATGCCTTTCCCTTGCCCCACTGATCGACAGGGAAGGGCCAGGCCACTTCGGTCCATACCGGCACGGCCGCCGTTGCAATGGCACGCCGGGGCAGGCTGAACCATAACAGCGCTGCCGCCAGCACGCTTCCGAGCGAGATTGCCGCAACGGCGATAACAGTTGCTCTCCTCATCGTTTCACCGCCGTTGCTCGAGGCAGCACTAGTTGCTGGCGAGATATTTTTTCGCCGTCGCAATCTCCGGCCGCTCGGTATCAGCATTCGCCGTCAAGGCGACGAGTTGCTGATAGTTCTGCCTTACCGTCTCCTTGTCACCGAGCGCGTCGGCTGCCCTGGCGGCGCCCGCATAACCCTGGAAGCGGTTCGGCTCCTTGGCCTTGGTGGCCTCGAACGCCGCAAGGGCCTCCTTGCCCTGGCCGCGATCGAGCAGCATGAAGCCATAGAGCTCGCGCGCCGGCGCCAGAGGACCCGGCGTGACCGCATGCTTCTCCGTCCTGTCCTCGGCATCCGCAGCGGCGCTCATGGCCTTCAGCGCTTCATCGTACTTGCCCTCCGCGTGAAGCACCCAGGCAACGGCGATTTGACGCTGGATGTCGACGATCTCCGACCAATAGGCATCCTTGCTGTCGCGCAGCTTGTCGCTCAATTCGGCGAGCTTCTGGACGTCGGCTTTGGCGGCCTCCGGCTTGCCGGAATGCGCCGCGCCGAGCGCGCGCGCGAAGTGCGTTATCGCCATCGCGTAGTTCAAACCACTTGGCCTGACGGATAGTTGCGAAGCGCTTTCCCAGTCCGCCCGGTCGATAGCATAACGGGCCGGCGAAGCTGCCAGCGCGTAATCGGCCGCGAAGACGGTCGCCTTGAAGTCGGTTTCCTTCATCATGTCGTCGATGACGGCGCGCGCCTGCTGGTCCTGACCAAGCTGGAGGTGGGCATAGACCATGTAATCCTGCGCATGCAGATAATTGCCGACCGATTTTTCGGCGCGCGCTGCCTTTACGGAAGCTGTGTTGGAAGCGATTGATTCCTTCCAATAGCCGACGCGGGTGTAGATGTGCGACGGCATGTGCTGGGCGTGCGGCGCAGCCGGCGCGATCTTGGCGTAGCGATTGGCGGCGTCGAGGCCTTTATGCGCGGTCGCCGGATAATCGTAAAGATGGATCAGGTAATGCGTCACGCCCGGATGCTGCGGCAGCCGCACGGAGATGGGCTCCAGGATTGCGGCGCCCCTGGTTTGCTGTGTGTAGGTCTTGTCGTTCGGGTCCGCCGACGTATTGAGCGTGATGGCATAGGCGATCTGGGCTTCGTCGTCGTCCTTATACTTCGCTGCGACCTTAGCCTGGGCGTCGCGCCACGCGCGCATGCGCTGGACGTGAGGAATCTTGTCGTAGTCCGTGTACATCACCATCAAGGCGTCGATGTAGTCGCGTTCGCGCTCGGTCGCGGCTCCGATTTCCTTGGCTTTGGTGATCGCGGCGAGACCCGGCGCAAGGTTCGGCCGCGGGATTGCGCCGTGAGGGTTGTCCATCAGCGTGAGCGCGATGCCCCAATATGCCATCGCGCATGTCGGATCGGCCTTGATGGCCTCCTCGAAGACCTCCTTGGCGTTGAGGTACCAGAACGAGTGCTGATAGCGCATCCCGCGATCGAAGCGGCGCTGGGCCACTTCGTTGCAGGAGGTCTTGAAGTGAACGCTGCCGAGTTGTTGATCCACGTCGCTTTGCGCGAGCAGCGGCGCTGAGGATGATAGGGTGAGAGCTGCGACGGTGACCGGGAACAGGGACTTCCGCATGGATTCCTCCCTCGTCCGAGAATGAAAAGTGATGGTCTAAATGGATTGCACTATATTCCTTTCTCGGCTTTGTCGGAATATGCGCATCGTGGCAGTTCAATTGACCTATCAGATCATCCATCAACCGGAGCTGGTGGGACCTGATCGGCTGTTCTTCGCGCGGCCGAAAAGCCCGGTTCGCGTCAACCATCGGCCTCGCCTGACTGCACGCCGCCTTACGCCGCCGCCCGAATTGCCATCAGCGTTGATCTCGACAGGCCGCAGCGCGGTTCCCGGGCCCAAGTGAAACCAAGATTCCTCCGCTTTTGCACCTCGATAGCCGGGTAACGGTCGCCGAAGCCATTGAGGAGCATCACCCAATGCCGACGAAAGACGGTTTTGATCCGGCCCATCCGTTACCTCAGTTTCTCGCTGTTCAGCCTGAGCAGGGTATCGGCAATGTATTCGACGGGGCAGTTCCCGCATCGCGGACCTTCAAGGCGGGTATCTTGATTGCAACCGTCGCGGCGGCCGCGATCGCGTTTCTGGCAGTGGGAGATCCGGTGGCGCTCGTTGCGTGGGGGACGGCTTCGCTGGTCGGCGATTCCGCGCCGCCGCCGACGCCGGCGATTCAATCTGCCGCCGATGCGCCGGCGCCGATTTCGTCCACCGCCGATGCGCAGTCCTTGCCGCCGGCCACAAAGGACGCGCCGGCCCGCGAGGAAGTTGCCGCATCAGAACCGGTCGGCAAGGATCGCACGGAAAACACTGAGCCGCTATCTGAAGCCCTGTTCAGGCAATTCCAGGCCTGGGCGGCGGAGCAAGAGGCGCAGGCACGTGCCGAGCCCGTGCAGCCCGTTCAGGATGCCCCGGCACAGGCCGCACAGAACGCTCCGGCGCAAAGCGTTCCGGCACAAGATGTTTCGCCACAAAATGCTCCGGCACAGGAGGCCGAGAGCGCTCGAGGATCAAATCGGTTCGTGCAAAAGCGCCGGCATGCTCGATCCGTGCACAACGCGCGGGCAGAGATGCGCACGCAAAATCTCCGAAGGCAGGTCCGGCGCGCGCAAAGGGCACACGCAGAGCGCCCGCCCGTGCAGGCAGAGCGTCCGTCCGTACAGGATGCCCGGGCACAGGGCACGTCCGTGCAGGATGCCCAGGCGCTGCCGTTCCTGCCGATGTTCGGCCTGCGCAATTGAGGCTTGGCGGTTGGGGCTTCTGACGATCCGGGTGGCAGGAACAGACTGGGCTTGAGCTGGTTTTGCTTGCTCAACTGGAGAATGCACAGATGAAGCCCTCCCTCATGGTGTTCGCTGCTGCACTTGTGAGCAGCACCTCCGCGTTTGCTGACACGCCCGTGACGCCGGCAGAGGCCGAGAAGATCAAGGCTGCCCTGGAAGTCCTCGGCTGCACGGGCGGCAAGATGGAAAAAGAGAGCGAGGCCAGCGGGTACTTTGAAGTCGATGATGCCAGGTGCAAGGACGGGCAATACGACATCAAGCTCGACAAGGATTTCAAGCTGATCTCGATGACCCGCGACTGACTAGTCGTCGCGGCCTCTCTCCACAATTGCGTCAGCGACGGAATATTATGGCAGAGGCCCAACGATCGTCTGATCGTGCCGTTCAGCGATTCCAGGCAGAAGATGCATATGCTGTTCCCGCGGCTCGGGGATGTTGTGGAGATCGCGGAAAAATTCCTCGTGCCGTCGCGGCGTCGAGACGAGAATATGACGGGCATCGCCGGTGCCGACATTGGTAAAGCCATGCACGATCCCTTTTGGGACCTGCACACGTGCTCCGGGGCCGGCGACTTCCGTCCTGTCACCGATCAGGTATTTCAGCGTCCCCTCCAGAACGACAAACAGCTTGTCCTCGGATGCCGAAATATGCGCCGGTGCACCGAAGCCCGGCTTGATCGTCATGTCCAGGATCGTGAACAGGCTTGTATCCGCATTGATGATCCTGGCGTTGATCCCGGCGAAATCAGTCTGCTCGAATTTGGTTGTGATGCCGGCTTCCATTGTCTTTCTCCGTCTGAATTTCGTGGTGCTTCACCCCCAATCTCGTCGCTAGGAAGGGATGGTGCGCGGTCTCCTCAGACCAACAAGATGGATCGTTTGCCGCATCGAGAAGCCAAGCTTTTCGTAAAGCGATGCCGCCCGATGCGCTTCAACATCGGTGTCTCCTTCCGGACCAGGCTCTAGGCGTTCGCGCCACCGTCGACGGTCATCGTCGAGCCCGTGATGTACTGGGCCTTGGCGCTCGCCAGGAACGCCACCGCATTGGCGATGTCGTCCGTCGCGCCGTACCGGCCTAACGCCATGAACGGCAGGAGCCTCTCCGCGAACGGGCCGTTCGCCGGGTTCATGTCAGTGTCGATCGAGCCCGGCTGGAGGAGGTTGACTGTGACATCCTTTGGGCCGAGCTCCCGCGCCAACGCCTTCGTGAACGCGGACAGCGCCAGCTTCGTTGCCGCATACACGCCGACGATCGGCGCAGGCACGCGGTCTGCGAAGCAGCTTCCGATGGTGATGATGCGGCCGCCCTCGGCAAGGTGGGGCAGGGCGGCTTTGCTTGCAATCATCGGCGCACGGACATTGACGTTCAGCAGCGCGTCGATGTCGGCAACCGAAATGTCCTTGAGCTCGCCCACGCGAAGAATCCCTGCATTGTTGACGAGGATGTCGAGCCCGCCGAGTTCAGCGACCGTCTTGTCGATCGAGGCCTGAACGGCGGCGACGTCGGCGCTGTCGGCCTGGATCGCCACGGCTCTGCGTCCCTTCGCCTTGATCGCGCTGACGACTTCCGCGGCGCTCTGCGCGGATTTCTCGTAGGTGATCGCCACGTCAGCGCCTTCGGCGGCGAGCGCCTTGGCAATCGCCGCGCCGATGCCCTTGCTTGCTCCGGTCACCAGAGCCCGTTTTCCCGTCAGCGTCATCGCAATCTCCTTTTTGTAACGATCGACACAGAAGCATCTGGGGCCTTGATCGGGAACGTCAAGGGCCTTATGTGTTGATCGTTACAGAAAGTGCGGAGATGGCGATTATCGGCCGGCCAAGGGAATTCGATCGCGACGCGGCGCTTGAGGCAGCCATGCTGTTGTTTTGGCGCAAGGGTTTTGCGACGGCCTCGATGCACGACCTGTGCGAGGCCATGGGCATCGGCTCGCCGAGCCTCTATGCGGCCTTCGGCAGCAAGGAAGCGCTCTATCTCGAAGCGATCGAGCATTACGTCCGGACTCAGGGCCCCCGGGTCTGGGACAGGCTTGCGGAAGGAGCGACCGCCCGGGCCGGCGTCGAGAACATGCTGCTTGCAGGGGCCGGATTCCTGCCGAAATCCCGGGCGACACCGGCGGGTTGCATGGTGCTGCTGGGGGCCGTCGGCGACGAATGGCCGGCGGCGGTCGCCCGTGTTGCGCGAAAGGTCCGGCTCGAATTGCTCGGCAAGCTGCGTGCGCGGTTGCGGGCCGCGGTGGCCAAAGGGGAACTGCCAGACTCGACGGATACCGAAGGCCTGAGCCGGCTGTATTTCGGCGTCCTCGAGGGAATGGCCACTCAGGCGCAGGACGGCGCCACGTCGGCGGAGTTGAAAGGCGTTGCCGCAGCCGCCATGGCGGCCTGGCCGGTCGCGTGAAATCGCGGCCAGTCACATATCCGGGAGCGATGGCCTCACCCCGCGAACCTTCCCGAAATTCTCATGACTCACACTAAGGGAGGCTCTTGGGGACCAGGAGGTTCTGATGACGAAGCATCGAACGATTACCGGGTTCGTGGCTGTCGCTCTGGTCGCTGTCGCCGCAACCGCGTTCACCATGCGGTCGAACTCGCCTTGGTCGCAATCGCCTTGGGCCGAAGGCCTTTTCGGCTCGGCCCTGTCAAAGGGGCCCACGGTTGATCCGGGTCAGGCCCCGGCTGCGAATTTTGACGACCGCTGGTCCGCAATGGCCGATCTGCCCCAGGCATCGCGTTAGCAACCACTGAATGGCCGGCGGCGGTCGCTATTCGAGCGTCCTGCTGGGCGCGATCACGCGCCCGCGCCCGTTGCCGGCGCAGGGCCGAGCGGAGCGCCACCGACCGAAACAGGGCCGACAGGCTTGGGCAGTGGAGGAGTTGCAGGGGCGGTTTTTCGCGACGTCCGCACCATTCGCACGCGGGCGTTCGAAGTCGGAGTGCTGGAAGGAGTCGGAATGCTGGAAGTCGTCAGCGGGCTCATCGTGCCGCGAAGACTATCCACCTGCACCGTCAGCAAGGTGACCTGACGGGAGATCCTTTTCAGATCCGACTGCTGGATCGCCGAACTCTCCGTGAGCGAGGCCAATACAGCGGCCTGTTGCCGCTGCGCAACCTGAATATCCGTTAGCGCCGCGATGATGACGGGATCCGGCATCGGGGGTGGAGGCGCCTTTTGCGGAGGCAGTGCCGCCGTACGATTGAAATTCGGCCAGACGAAATCCCAGGACAAATTCGGCAAGGAGAAATTCGGCCAGGAGAAATTCGGCAAGGACACGTGATCGAAATTCGGCAATGACGACGAAAGATCGAATGTCGGGAACGAGACCTGATCGAAATCCGGCAGGGCGAAGCGATCCAGTTTCGGGAAGGAGTTGGCAATGGCTGCGCCAATGATCGCCAGGGCGGCCAGGGACACCATCGTCACCGTCCGGCGGCCCGAAACTCCCTGTTGAACCGCAACAGGTTGCTTGTCTCCTTGCCCATCCTTTTCCGGTGCTTCGGCCACCTGCGGTCCCCACCTGTCAGCCCGGTCGCAACATTTCCCTCGCCGATCGGCCAAACAAAGCGCTATCGCATGGACGATCCAGCGACGCCCCTCGCGCGATTGGCCATTCAAGTTCGTCCTAAATCATGGACTTATATGATTAATTATCGGTTATTCGCATGCGACGGCTCTATCGCGGGTTGCCGCTTGGCGTTCACCCGAGCGGGCTGCGGAGCGCCGCGCAGGCGCAACGGGCGGATTGGCGATCGCGTCAACCGCCACCAGGGATCGGGCGGATCACGGCTCCGCCTGATCCGCCCGGGCTGCGAGCTTGTCTGGTTGCTACTTCGCCTCCGGCGTCACGCGCCGCCAGAACGCGTCAAAGGCGTTGCTATCGAAGAAGGCGTGCGCCCGCACAATGCGGCCGTCCTTCATTTCCAGAAACCATGCATAAGTGTTGACATAGGTCTGGCCGTCGCGCGTCTCGCCCTTGGCGTCGAAGAAGGCGATCACCGTGTTGCCCTCGGCGTAGAGGTGCCGCATGGTCGGCACGAGCCGGGTGCGCATGCGCGCGTTGAACGGGCGGATGACTTCGCTCATGAAGGCTTCGCGGCTCGGGTATGTTTTTGCCGCAAGCGAATTGCCGGTGATGGTCCAGACGGCATCCTCGGCCAGCAGATCGTAGGGACCGCCGGTTCCATCGCGCCAGGCATCGAAGCTGCGGCTGATCAGGGCACGATTGTTGCTTTCCTCCGCTGACGGCGGGCCGGCCGTTGCCTGCGCGGGCAAAACGGTGCTCGCAAGGAAGAGGCTGGCGGCCACCACAAGCAGACCAAGATGATATGTCACGGGTAACTCCTTTCACGCGGTGATGGAACGGGTCGTCTGCGCCGCGGCAGCGGCGGCCTCCAACGCGTCGTTGGTGGGATTGAGCCGCCGCGTTTGACTAGCACAATGCAACCGCGGAGATTGCGACAGGAGACAGCGACAAGATGTCCGCTCAGGCATCGCGGATGTGAGCGGCGCCGGTTCGCGCATGCCGACCGGCAGACCACCTTGTGACATCAGCCCGCGCAGGAAATCTCGCGAAAACGAAGCAGATTGTCGGGAGCGGTGCCGGCCGTTCGTCCTCGGGATACAAGACGAGCGCCGAATGCCGGCCTCGGCAGCGTCGCGCCTCACCCGGAGCCTCCCATGTCCCCTACCATCACAGCCTTTGAACGCTCGCCCGATCGCGGCAGGGGGCTGGCGCGCGACATGCCCGTTCGCTGGGCGTTCGAGGAAGTCGGCCGGCCGTACGACGTTCGCCTTGTCTCGTTCAGCGAGATGAAGGCATCGGCGCATCGCGCGCTGAATCCGTTCGGGCAGATTCCGACCTATCAGGAAGGCGACCTCTCCCTCTTCGAGTCGGGCGCCATCGTGCTGCATCTCGCGCAGCATTATTCCGGCCTGCTGCCGTCAGATGCAAACGCGAGGGCGCGCGCCATCACATGGATGTTCGCCGCGGTCAGCACGATGGAGCCGCCGATCGTCGATCTCGGAACGGCCGTGATCATCGAGCGCAACGAGAGCTGGTACGAGCAGCGCCTGCCGATGGTGAAGGATCGCATCCGTCACCGTCTGCGCGAACTCTCGGCTCACCTCGGCGAAGCCGACTGGCTCGACGGCACGTTCAGCGCCGGCGATCTTCTGATGGTGTCCGTGCTGCGCCGGCTGCACGCGTCGGGTCTGCTGAAGGAATATCAAAACCTCTCCGCCTATGTCGCGCGCGGCGAAGCGCGGCCGGCCTTCAGGCGTGCGTTCGCTGCGCAACTGGCGGTTTTCACCGCCGCGCCGACCGGCTGACGAGGTCGCAGGGCGGCCCGCCGCATCGGCGTCTACCAATCGTCGTAGTAGTACCAATCCTCCCTCGGGATTCGCGGCCGCGATCGCGGGCGCGGCGACTGGACCGTCCGCTCGGGCTTGCGCACGGCCGGAGCCGGCTGCGTTGCAGGCGCTGATGTCCTCGCCAGGTTCTGCTCGGAAACCTTCGCGAGAGTGCGCTTCATCTCTTCCTGGCTCGCCTTGAGCTGCGCAATCTCTTTTGCGTTGTCGCTGGCTGATTGCTGCTGGGTCGCCTTGAGCTGCTCGATGCTTCGCTGGAGATTTGCGAGATCGCGCGCCATCGTTTCCAGCAATTGTGTGTGATCGGGAGATGCTGCGGTAGCTACAGGCGGAGTAGGCAGAGTAGCTGCCGGCGCGGCGTCTTGCGGAGCGGCCTGGGCCACCGGCGTTGCCGGCGCTGCTGCGGCCTCCGCCACGGCCACGGCCGGCAGAGCGGGCTGCGCAGGCAACGGCGAATTTTCCGCCGGCAATGATTTTTCCGCCGGCAAGGTGGGAATCGAAGCGAGCTGCGGCGGCGAGGGGGCGGCAACCGGCCTGGCCCCGCCGCCATAGGACGAATGCAAGGCGAGCGCA
Organism: Bradyrhizobium lablabi; assembly: GCF_018129385.1. Taxonomy (GTDB): domain Bacteria; phylum Pseudomonadota; class Alphaproteobacteria; order Rhizobiales; family Xanthobacteraceae; genus Bradyrhizobium; species Bradyrhizobium lablabi_C. The sequence goes on along the minus strand of NZ_JAFCLN010000003.1, from coordinate 216,752 downwards.
GCGACGACGATGCACGCCGCCAGTGGCAAGCCGACGAGGGCGCCGAGCCGTCGCCGTCCGGGCGGCGATTTCAGGCTGACCCCGGCCGAAGGCGCGCGCGCGGCATTGCGCTCCATTCTTGCCACCTGTTCACTCAGGCGCGCGAGCTGCTCATCCGCGCGCACGATCTCTTCGTAGGCATGCGAGAGCCGCTCATCGCCGCGTGCGACTGAGGCATCCCGGGGCTCGCTTGCCTTCGGGTCCGGTGTGGAGTTCATTGGCGATTCCTTTTTCCGTCCAATGTCATCCATACGGTGGCGGTCGACCATCCGTCAGGTCGGTTATCCCCGTACTCCGTGCAGTCTTATCCAAAGAATGGCCGTATCATGGAGATAAGGGCGACGCGGAGGGTAGCACAATCCGCCCCATGCGCTTCGAGATTGCCCGTGGACGGATGGCGGCGACCGGACCATGATGGGCAAGGAGCGCTCTTGAGAGAAATGTTCGACGAGCAAGGGAGTCCCGAATGTACGCCAATATCCTCTTGAGCACGGATGGATCGGATATCGCGAAAAAAGGCATCGAGCACGGGATTGCCCTGGCCAAGGCCCTGAATGCCAAGGTGACCGTCATCACCGTGACGGAAGCGCTGCCGGTCGACTACGGCAGCGGACATGCCGGCGGATGGATGCCTTCACAGGAAGAGTTTGATCGCTACGATGCAGCCTGCGAAGAACATGCGGGCAAGGTGCTCCACGACGCGCGAGTCATGGCAGAGAAGATCGGGACACCGGTGGAGCTCCTGCATATCCCGAATGCGCATCCGGCCACGGCGATTATCCAAACAGCAAAGTCCAGAGGCTGCGACTTGATCGTCATGGCCTCTCATGGGCGTCGCGGCCTCCGGAAGCTGTTCTTGGGGAGTCAGACATCGGAGGTCCTGGTGGACGGCAGCGTGCCGGTGCTGGTCGTGCACTAGGCATGATCCGGAAACGTGCGTAGGGCCTTACACGAGTTCTACGGCCGTGCCTTCACGGAAGCCGCCGAAAGCGGAATGCGGAAGATCCGGAAGCCCGGGATTTCGGGAAACCCCCGTGCCGCTTCTGCCGACACCAGCGCCACGACGGCGGCCGATACCTCTCCGTCGAGCAGCCGATTGATCGCCGTCCCCTGACCCTCGCTGAGCTGGACGGAAGGCGCTCCCGCCGCGCCAAGCGCCGTGCTGATCGCCCTATTGGAGGCGGAATACATGTCGTCGATCGCAATCGTCCTGTCGGCCAGATCGGATATTGATGTCATGTCCTGGCGAGCCATCAGGACCGCGACCGGGAGCTCCCTGCTGTAGGCCGGCGCGGATCCGGGCTTTTCGATAGCGCCATACATCGCCGTTTCCAGGCGGCCGGACCCCTCCGTGCTGTCGGTCTTCTTGTCCGGCGCGGCGGAAGCGGTCGCAGCCGTCACACGCTCGGCCAGCGCAGTGGCGGCCGCCACCCGCGCCTCGGTCGTTCTGGTATCGGAATTGGCACGGCCGGCTGTGCGATTCCGCGCGGCATTGTTGTCGTCGGTCGTTCCGGATTCAGTCGCGTTGCCGGGGCGTTGTGTTTTCGGCGAACTCCGCGGGAGCGGGATGCGGGCGGTCGCCCGCTCGGCCTTTGCCGCGATCGTCGTCGACTTCGTTGCTGCGAGGCGAGCCTTGGGTGGAGCCTTGGGCCGGGGGGTAGGCCGGGCGTGAGCAGACGACGGCTTTTCCGTCCTGCGCGCACCTGCGGATCTGGTGCCGGCGGCCGGCGATGTGGTCCTGAATGTCGCCAGCCTGATCGTCGGCTCAGCCGTCCGTTCGAAGCGGGTAGATCCGTTCGTGCCGCGGGATTCGGCGGCCGCTTGCACATGCAGGGGTGGTTGACTGCTACAGCCGGTCAGGGCCGCTGCCAGTGCGACAGCACAAAGCGTTCTCAAGCGATCCTCCCCAGGAGGCTGGCTCCGCCCGCAATTCTTGCTGCGTGATGATATTTGCGCTGGTCGACTAGCTGTCGTGCAGAAAGCTTAAATGCGCATTAAGCGTCGCGCGATCGCCGCGAAAAGCGCTGCGATAGTTAATGGCAGCACTACGCCGCGCGGAACGCCGGCACGCGCCAAATCCGCCTTTGCGAGCTGGTCGGAAGCGTTTTCAGTCGTCCCGCTGCACCAGCTCGAAGGTGATGCCCTCGGGTCCCTCGAACAGCCGCAGCTTTCGGCTGATGTAGTCCATCTCCTCGCTCAGCATGGTTACGCCGTTGGCCACGAGGTGCGCGGTAACAGCCTCGATGTCGTCGACGCGGAACGCGAGGTGATTGAAGCCCAGTTGTCGCAGATTGGTCGGGTGCGCACCGGGATCGCTCCCCGGGGGCGGATCGAATTCGAGCAATTGGATCTCGAAATGAGGATCCGCGCCTTCGAGCACGAGGGTGATGTGCTGCGCCTTCATGGCTGGCATGCCCATGTAGCGGGCGGGAACGCCGCCGTCGATCGTCGCGACGTGATCCTTTCGGAAGCCAAGCAGCGCGAAGAACGCGATCGCCGGGCCGGCGTCCGCCACCGCGATCGTCACATGATCCGGATTGAGTATCATCCTGCCACTCCCTGTCAGCAACGCCAGCACGCGGCCGCGCGCTTGTCAGTCAATCACCTCGTCAGCACGCTGCTGGAGCAACGGCGGCACCTCGAGGCCAATCGCCTTTGCAGCCCTGAGGTTTATCATCATCTCGAACTTGGTCGGTTGCTCGACCGGCAGATCGGCAGGCTTTGCGCCTTTGAGGATTCTGTCAACGTAAGTCGCTGCCCGGCGATATACATCGGGGAAACTTGGCCCATAGAAAATCAGCCCGCCTGCTTCGACAAACTCCCGGCCACCGTAGATGGCCGGCAGCCGACCCTTTGCGGCAAGATCCGCGATCAAACCGCGGTGTGCCTGGGTCAGTGCCTCAAGTCCTACGATGATCGCGTCCGAACTCCTGTCGAGCGCAGCAAAGGCCTGCTCGATGTCCTCGCGCTTGCGCACGTCGAACAACCGAAAGCGCCACCCTCGGGCCTGCGCTCCCTTCTTGAGCTCCTCCAGCTGCGGTGCGGTGACAGGATTGCCCATGTTGAGAAGCGCGGCGATGCCGGTGGTCGAAGGCGCGATCTCCTTGAGCAATTCCATTCGCTTGGCTTCAAGCTCGGGCTGCACGCCGCTCAAGCCCGTGATGTTGCCGCCTGGCCGCGCAAGGCTGTCGACCACGAGCAGCGGCTCGCCGACGATCATGACGACGGGAATCGTACGCGTCGCCCGCTTGACGGCAAGCGCGGCTGGTGTGCCGCGGGCGACGATCAGGTCGGGATTGCGGCCGATCACTTCGGCCACAAGGCCGGGGTAGAGCGCTGCATTGCCGTCTGCCGACCGATAGTCAAAGACGAAATTGCGTCCCTCGGCATATCCAAGTTCTTCCAGCCCACGCCGCAAGGCAGCGAGGTTGGTCATGTTGAGTTGCGCCGGTATCGGTTCGATTATTCCAATGCGGTAAAGTCGGCCGGTCGGCTGTGCCTGTGCTGCGAGTTGAGGCGTTACTGTCGTTGCGGCAAAAACTAGCAGAAATTGACGGCGATGCATTGTCTACCCCAATGCTCAGGATCGAAAAATAATATCGGTTTTGATGGGCTTATACGAGGCCCTTTGGGCGTTAGGGGCCCATGTCCGCTGGCGCCTACATCGGCCGAAGTGGATGTCCGTAACGGCCAAAGGAGCCGCGACGGGCTTGCCGATATTTGCGATAAGCCGATGGCGAAACGCATCCGATAATTTCACGGGAGGAATGCCGTGCCCAGGACCAAGCTGCCCGTCCCCGATGTAGCCGAGGCCGGCCCCGGCCTGTGGTCGAACGCCATACGCGCCGGCGACACGCTGTACATCTCCGGCCAGGTAGCGCGTCCCTTCGAAGGCGGGACGGAAATGGTTGGAGAGAATGAATACGAACAGGCGAGGCAGATATTTTCCCGCATCGATCGCATCATCAAGGCGGCCGGCGGGACGATGGACAATCTGGTGAAGATGACGATCTACGTCGTCGACATCACGAAAAACACCGAGGTCTGGCGAGCGCGCCGCGAGTTCTTCACCGGCGATTTTCCCGCTTCCACGCTGGTGGAAGTGCGCTCTCTTGCGAAACCGGAAGTGTTGGTGGAGATCGAAGCCGTCGCCTATCTCGGCGGGAGCTGAAGCGCGCAGGGCGGATCAGCGAATAGCGTAATCCGCCACTTGTGCGACTGACGGCACCGGTCCAGGTGCAGCCGAATGTCTGCGCGAGAGCCCCAATCCTGATAACAATCGTGATCGCTGTGGCGGTGAATGCCCCACGTTCACCATGATTTGTACATACATCCGGCCCGTGCCTGCTAGGCAGGGCAGCGCCAATGACAGCTCGCTTCCATGAGAAAACGGATGAGGAGTTCGAGGTGCAGGTTCGCACCCTGGTGCGCCTCGTGTCCGCCTGCACCCTGGGGCTTTGGTCCTTTGCCGCGGGCCTGCTGATCGGGACCTTCTATCTGTTTTGAATCGCGGACGGGTGACTTCCGCTTCGAGCCATTTGCCGACGTCGCCGATCGTCGAGATCATGTCCGCTCGGCCCTCGAAAGCAGTCCGTAGTCCGTAGTGCGGATTAGCGCAGCGTAATCCGCCATCTTTGCGCTAGCGGGAGAGCCGGATTGCGCTACGCCAATCCGCTCTGCGAGCCATCTCTCTTCGGCATCAGCTTGCCGTGATGCGAGCTTTGTGCTCGACTGCCGGCGCGTCCTTTTCCAACGCAGGGAGCTGAGCATGAAGAAAGTAATTCTTGTTGGTTTTGCTATCCTCGCTGTCTCCACCTCTGCCGCTTTGGCCGCCAAGAAAGCGGCGAAGCCGAAGGCAGCACCTGCTGCTGCCGCCGCCACGACCACAGGTCCCGCAGCTCCGTTCATGTTGGGCCAGGTCAGTGCCGCCGACCGCGAGCTATACAAGAAAAATCAACGCGACTCCGGCATAAAGGCGAAGTAGAGCGACAAGCGCGTACGGCGGATTGCGATAGCGTACTCCGCCGTCTACGCGGGCCAACAGGGGAGGCGGATTACGCTGCGCTAATCCGCCTTATGGCTACGGGCTGGCCGCTTTTCGTGGCTCAATAGCAGTAGAACGAGCTGATAGACGATAGTTGCGATAACTACCGCAAATGCCATGTTCCAGCCTTCTGAAAGAAGGCCCGATGTATAAGCATAAACTCCAATTGCAGTTACCGAAAGCAATACGGTGGCCCACCAGCGGATCAGCATAAACAGAAGATATGAAAGGCCGACGAAAAAGAGCGAAGGAATGCTCAAGGCAACCCCGAACAAAAGAGCCCACCCGAACACATCGTGATTGCCGGGTCCGGCCAATGCGATCTGAAATCCAATAACGTAGCAAACTAGGAATGCGAGGATTGCAACAACCTGATGCATCGGGACCACATACAGTAGCATCTTCGCAGTTCGCAGGGCGGTAGCGATAGCGCAATCCGCCATCTATGAGCCTAACACGGAAGGCGGATTACGCTACGAGCTAGACTTTCCCATGTGGAGGTCAAACTCCTCGCGGATATCTCACGGTTTTCCACGGTCGATTAGAGCCCCTGGGTTGGCTTGCTAGCCTTTACCGCGTCCTGACTCTGGTTGTAGCTTGCAACAGCTATACTAGGGAGGGGGTGGCTGGTGGCGGATAAAAAGGTTGGCAGCACAGCGGAGGAAACCTCCGCCTTGAATCGCACCCTGAAAGAGTTTGTTTCGTCATATCAAGCCGATCAGACCGCAAACGAAAGACGAAACGGTACCAGATTTCGAATTGAGGTTTTTCTGGCGATCGGCGTCGCCATCAACATTGCCTTGACGATTGGACTACTCATCGCGGGCGTATTTCAGACCAAGCACGCTGGTGATCAAGCGAAAACCGGTCAAGAGCAGCTTGCCGTTGCGCGAGATACAGAAACGAGACAGCTAAAGGCCTACGTTGGGGTCGTTCAACAGGGACTAGAGAACTTCGGTACTCCCCAGCAGGCGCTGAAAATCACGAGAAAGAACTTCGGTCTGACTCCCGCTGTGGACCTCTTTATGGCACCGCCCGCAATTGCTGTTTTGAATAGAGGCCAACAATTCGGTCCCGTGCATTGCACGCCGGCGCCTGCAGTTGTGAACACCTTTACCCTTTTTCCGCAGCAGGAATCGAATTTCACCATCAAGGGATTTGCTGGCGTATCTCAGGAGCAAGTCGATCTCGTCAAAAAAGGCGGCGACTACGTTCTCGTTTATTGGGGTGCGCTCCATTACAAAGATGTCTTTGGGGCACAGAGATGTACGCGATACTGCTGGTCATTTTCGGGTGCAAATATGGATGCCGCTAACGCGGAATTGTGCTTCCAACATAATGACTCGTATTAGCTTCACCGCACTTCCAAAAACATTACCTTACTCTTGCTGACTTGGATGCGGTGCGGGCGGCAATCGTGACGGAACGGAGAGCGAAGGCAACATGACCGAAACTGAAAAGCTGTTGCGTGACATCGAGACGCTTCGCACTTCGATGCAATTAGACTGGATTGATCTCGCCGGTCGCCTTTCCCCCGAAGAACGAGCTGGAATCCGTGAACACCTTGAGACTTGCCACGCTGACCTGAAGGGCTTGCTGAAACGCCTGTGGACATTAGAAGACGGCGAAAATTCAAACTAGGACCCTCCCGAACCTTGGACCGCTTCCGCGTGAAGGGAGTGCTCCCCGGCAGCCGAGGCAGACCACCACCCCCTGCGCCACCCGCCGGCCAAATCACGCCACCCCTAGGTCCAGCCCCTCCCACAAAAATATTCCCCTTTTGTTCTCATCCCAAATCAATGTACAACTCCGCCCGTCCCACCCGACAAGAGGGGCGGCTCGCGATCGTCACGAAACGTGCGGTGGGATGCGGTGGCCGCTGACGGCACGACTGACGAGGCGTGACCGTAGCGGACGGCAAAAGCGTGTGGTCCTGGCGCCGCGGTGCTGGCGTCAAGTTTTGCGGGGCAACCCGCGGAGCGACGGTGGCAAAAGAGCCGTTCACCGGGGAGAGCGCGCCATAAGCCGTAAACCCATTGCGCAGGGAAGGCCGGACTGCCTCCGCTTCACCTGTATGCTCGTGTGCATTTCTTTGTTGCGCAAGCACAGCGCACGAGACCTCGGGTGCGGCGTGCACCCGGCCTTCCCCGCGCCCTCCTTGAAGGCGCGAGAATTCGATGCAAAAGCTCGGGCGAAACCGGCCGCGAGATCGCGAAGCTGTGTCAGTCCGCGTGGACTTCCGTAATGTTATAATATAACATATTTGGATGCTTCACTCTCATTCCCACAGCCACGACCACCATCACGGCCATGCCCACAGCCACGGCCCGGCTTCCCCGCATCCGGCGCAGACCACGCACTGGTCGATCCTGCGGATGCCGGTGCTCTCGCGCCTCGCCGCGGCGCTTGCGGTCAGCGCCGGCCTGTGGGGCATCGTCTGGCTGGCGATGAGGTGAGCATGGCCGCGCAACTGCAATTCCGCGACGTCACGCTGGGCTATGACCGCCATCCGGCCGTGCATCATCTCAACGGCGAGGTCGCCTCCGGCGCGCTGCTCGCCGTGATCGGCCCGAACGGCGCCGGCAAGTCGACGCTGTTCCGCGGCATCGCCGGCATCTTGAAGCCGCTGTCGGGATCGATCTCGCTGGGCGGGCTGAAATTCCGCGACATCGCCTATCTGCCGCAGACGGCCGACATCGACCGCAGCTTCCCGATCTCGGTGTTCGATTTCGTCGGCACCGGGCTGTGGCGCATGACCGGCTTTTTCGGCGGCATGGGCAAGCGCGAGCGCGACCGCATTGCGGAAGCGCTATCAGCCGTCGGCCTCAACGGCTTTGAGAACCGCCCGATCGGCACGCTCTCGGGCGGCCAGATGCAGCGCATGCTGTTCGCGCGCGTGCTGCTCCAGGATGCGCGGCTGATCGTGCTCGACGAGCCCTTCAACGCCATCGACGCCAAAACCTCGGCCGACCTGCTGGCACTCGTGCGGCACTGGCACGGCGAGGGACGCACGGTGCTGGCCGCGCTGCACGATCTCGACACCGTGCGCAGCCATTTCCCCGACACGCTGCTGCTGGCGCGCGGGCCGGTGGCGTGGGGCGCGACGCCGGAGGTCCTGACCTCGGAAAACCTGTTGGTGGCGATGCGGATGTGCGAAGCCTTTGACGACCGCGCCGCCGCCTGCGCCGTGGACGATATGTCCTCACGCGCTGCCTGACGCCGATGATCCACGATGCGCTGATCGCGCCGTTCACCGAATTCGAATTCATGCGCCGCGCGCTCGCCGCGGTGATCGCGCTCTCGCTCGCCGGCGCGCCGATCGGCGTGTTTTTGATGCTGCGGCGGATGAGCCTCGTCGGCGACGCCATGGCCCATGCCATCCTGCCGGGCGCGGCCATCGGCTTCCTGCTGTCGGGCCTCAACCTGTTCGCGATGACCGCGGGTGGATTGATCGCAGGCTTTGCCGTCGCGATCCTGTCGGGCGTCGTCGCGCGCACCACGGAGCTGCGGGAAGATGCCGCGCTCGCCACCTTCTATCTGGTGTCGCTGGCGCTGGGCGTGACCATCGTCTCGATCAAGGGCACCAATATCGACCTGCTGCACGTGCTGTTCGGCAACATCCTCGCGATGGACGACCAGACCCTGTTCGTCATCGCCTTCAACGCCACCATCACGGTGCTGGTGCTGGCGGTGATCTATCGCCCCCTCGTGATCGAATGCGTCGATCCCGTATTCCTGCGCACCGTCAGCCGCGCCGGCGCCCCGGCGCATCTCGCCTTCCTCGCGCTCGTCGTCGTCAATCTCGTCAACGGCTTTCACGCGCTCGGCACATTGCTGGCCGTCGGCCTGATGATCCTGCCCGCCGGCATCGCTCGCTTCTGGTCGCGCGACATCACCGGCATGATCTGCATCGCCGTGCTGAGCGCGATGGTGGCGGGCTACGCCGGGCTGGTGCTCTCGTTCCAGACCCGCATCCCCTCCGGCCCCGCGATCATCCTGGTCGCAGCCGGGCTCTACGTCATCTCGCTGCTGTTCGGCAGCGTCAGCGGCTTGGTACGGCAGTTGTTCCCCGGCCGCCATCTGGAGGCATAGAGCGATGAATTTGGTATCGCATATGTTGGCCGGCCTCCATGGTTCGAGACGCGTCGCAAGCGGCGCTCCTCACCATGAGGGTCCAAGTGTTCGCTGCGTAACAGGCCCTCATCGCCGCGCAACAGGTCCTCATCCTGAGGAGCCCGCCACCGGCGGGCGTCTCGAAGGATGGGCTGCGGGACCAATCTGGATCGATAAACCAATGCGGCTTGTCTTGTTAATCGGCCTGTTATGCATCGCCGCCATCGCTCCCGCGCACGCGCAGGAGCGCATGAACGTCGTCGCCAGCTTCTCGATCCTCGGCGACTTCGTAAAGAACGTCGGCGGCGACCGTGTCAATGTCACGACCCTGGTCGGCCCCGACAGCGACTCGCACGTCTATTCGCCGTCGCCGGCCGACGCCAGGAAGGTCGCCGACGCCAAACTCGTGTTCGTCAACGGGCTCGGCATGGAAGGCTGGCTGCCGCGGCTGGTAAAATCCGCCGGAAAAAAAGCCGCCATCGTCACCGCGACGAACGGCATTACGCCGCTGAAATATGGCTCCGATGCCGACCCGCACGCCTGGCAGTCCGTCGCCAACGCAAAAATCTACGTCGCCAACGTCCACGTCGCGCTCAGCGCGGCCAGTCCTGCCGACGCCGAATTTTTCAAGTCCAACGCAGAGGCCTACTCGGCAAAACTAGATGCGCTCGACCGCGACGTCCGCGAGGCCACCGCGAAAATTCCGGAAGGGCGCCGCAAGGTGATCTCGACGCACAGCGCCTTCGGCTATTTCGCCGCGGCCTACGGCATCCAGTTCATCGCGCCGGTGGGGGTCTCGACCGAATCCGAGCCGAGCGCCCGCGATATCGCTGCCATCATCACCCAGATCAAATCGGCAAAAATTCCGGCGGTTTTTCTCGAAAATATCAGCGATCCCCGGCTGATCCGGCGCATCTCGGAGGAGACCGGCGCCAGGGTCGGCGGGACCCTCTATTCGGACAGTCTGACCGGCGAAAAGGGCGATGCCCCCACTTACATTGACATGGTAAGGCACAATATAAAGGCCCTGACGCGCGCGCTCGGCGCTTAATGCAGGGGGCCACCCCCGCCGGCTTGAGCGCCCCAATTCCGTTTCTGGAGTTCTTATGTCTGACCTGCAAAAAATTCCCGTGACCGTGCTGACGGGCTATCTCGGCGCCGGCAAGACCACGCTGCTCAACCGCATCCTGTCGGAGAACCACGGCAAGAAATACGCAGTCATCGTCAACGAATTCGGCGAGATCGGCATCGACAACGACCTCATCATCGGCGCCGATGAAGAGGTGTTCGAGATGAACAATGGCTGCGTCTGCTGCACCGTGCGCGGCGATCTCGTGCGCATCATGGACGGGCTGATGAAGCGCAAGGGCAAGTTCGACGCCATCATCGTCGAGACCACGGGTCTCGCCGATCCGGCGCCGGTGGCGCAGACGTTTTTCGTCGACGAGGACGTGCAGAAGAACGCCCGGCTCGATGCGGTCGTGACCGTCGCCGACGCCAAATGGCTGAGCGATCGCCTGAAGGATGCGCCCGAAGCCAAGAACCAGATCGCGTTCGCCGACGTCATCGTGCTGAACAAGACCGACCTCGTCTCGAAGCCCGAACTCGCCGAGGTCGAGGCGCGTATTCGCGGCATCAATCCTTACGCCAAGCTGCATCGCACCGAGCGCTGCAAGGTGGCGCTGTCTGACGTGCTGGAGCGCGGCGCGTTCGATCTCGACCGCATCCTGGAGATCGAACCGGAATTTCTGGAAGCCGGCGACGATCACGATCATCACCACCACGACCATGATCATCATCACCACGATCACGGGCATGGCCACAGCCACAGCCATGGCGGCCTGAAGCATTACCACGACGAAGACATGCAATCGCTGTCGCTGCGGACGGACAAGCCGCTCGATCCGACAAAGTTCATGCCGTGGCTGCAAAACCTCGTCGCCAGCGAGGGCCAGAAGATTTTGCGATCGAAGGGCATTCTGGCCTTCACCGACGATGACGACCGCTACGTCTTCCAGGGCGTGCACATGATGCTGGAAGGCGATCATCAGCGGAAGTGGAAGGACGGCGAGCCGCGCGAGAGCCGCGTTGTCTTCATCGGCCGCGAATTGCCGGAGCAACTGATCCGCGACGGCTTTGCGGACTGCATCACCTCGTGATGACTGATTTCGACCCCGGCGAGTCCGCCTCCATCGTCTCGGTGACCGACCGCGTGCGGCCGCTCGCGCTCGGCATGGGCGTGTCCTCCGTGCATTTCCTCGGCGAGCGCGCCTGCTTCGTCGGCGCCGAGGAGAATGTCGCTGTCGTCGATGCCGACGGCGACATCTCGCAAGTCGCTGTTCACGGCGGCGCCATCCTGTGCTCGGTCTCGGATGGAAAGCGCATCGTCACCGGTGGCGACGACGGCAAGGTGAATGCGCTCAGCGCCAAGGGCGAAGTCACGACGTTGGCGACCGACGCCAAGCGGCGCTGGATCGACAGCGTGGCGCTGCATCCCGATGGCGCGTTCGCGTGGTCGGCCGGCAAGACCGCGTTTGTTCGCAGCGGCAAGGCGGAGGAAAAATCCTTCGATGCGCCCTCGACCGTCGGCGGGCTGGCGTTCGCACCCAAGGGCCTGCGGCTTGCGGTCGCCCATTACAATGGTGTGACGCTGTGGTTTCCCAACATGGCGGCAAAACCCGAATTTTTGGAATGGGCCGGCTCGCATCTCGCTGTCACCTTCAGCCCCGACAACAAATTCCTGGTCACCGCGATGCACGAGCCGGCGCTGCATGGCTGGCGGCTCGCGGATAACAGGCACATGCGCATGAGCGGCTATCCCGGCCGCGTCCGGTCGATGTCATGGAGCGCCGGCGGCAAGGGGCTGGCAACGTCGGGCGCGGATACCGTGATCGTTTGGCCGTTCGCCAGCAAGGACGGGCCGATGGGCAAGGAGCCCGCGATGCTGGCGCCCTTGCAGACAAAGGTCACCGTGGTCGCCTGCCATCCGAAGAACGACATCCTCGCCTGCGGCTACGGCGACGGCACCGTGCTGATGGTGCGGCTGGAGGACGGCGCGGAGATCCTGGTGCGGCGGAATGTCGGCACGCCGGTCGCGGCGCTGGCCTGGAACGCCAAGGGCACACTGCTGGCATTTTCGGCGGAGGATGGTGACGGCGGCCTTCTGGAATTGTAGTAGATCGTCGGGCATCCGGGGGCGTTCATGAAATTCCTGACGACTTTCCAACTCGGCGATTTTCTCGACACGCTGGTCAGCCTCGGCGTCGCCTTCGTGCTCGCAACGCTGATTGGTGCCGAGCGGCAATACCGCCAGCGCACCGCGGGCCTTCGCACCAACGTGCTGGTGGCGGTGGGCGCGGCCGCCTTTGTCGATCTCGCCATGCACCTTAACGGCACGCACGGCGGCGTCCACGTGATCGCCTATGTGGTGTCCGGCATCGGCTTTCTTGGCGCCGGCGTCATCATGAAACAGGGCATGGACGTGCGCGGCCTCAACACCGCGGCGACGCTGTGGGCTTCGGCCGCCGTCGGCTCCTGCGCCGGCGCAGACATGGTCGCGCAGGCGGCCGCGCTGACGATTTTCGTGCTCGCCGGCAACACGCTGCTGCGGCCGCTGGTCAACGCCATCAATCGCATTCCGCTCAACGAGAAAGCCACCGAAGCAACCTATTATTTCAAGCTCGCCGTGACCTCGCATGCACTGCCGGCGATGCGCGATCGCCTCGTCGAACAGTTGGAGGCGGCCCACTATCCGGTCGCCGATGTCGAAGTGGCCGAGATCGGCGACGGCCAGCTCGAGATCGTCGCCAAGCTGGTGCCGACCGCCGCGGACCCGAACGAGCTCAATGCAGTGGCGCTCGAGATGCAGAAGCAGAGCGGCGTTCGCCACGCCACCTGGGAAGTCAACACCGCCGACTAGGGGCGCCTTCCGGACGCGTTCACGCTATTCCCTCGCGGGCAAAGCGGGAACCTTGCCCGATCAAATCCGTTGATATCGCGAACAAGTTCGCGGTGAAAAAACATGCCCGTCGATGACAGCGAGAATGCTTACAAGACGCAGTTGCTGATCGCCGCTGCGATGGTCGTGGCGGGACTGGTGATCGCGGGCCTGTCGTTACGCGAGATTTCCGCCGACAATCCGAGAGAGATGGCGCAGGCGACGCAGCCTGCGCAGTCGACACCTGGTGCAACTCCAACGAACGAAAAACCTGCCGAGTCAAAGCCCGGTGGCGAGCGTCCGACCACGCCGGCCCCGCAGCCCGCGCGCCCGGATGCGGATGCGCAAAAATCCGGCGCCCAGCCCGCTTTGCCGCCGGCGCCCGCCGAAAAGACCGCGCCGCCGATCAAGGAGCGGTGATCCCGGTTTGGCGCGTCGCGGATGACGACACATGACGTTGATTTGACGGTCGCCCCGATATTGCAGCCTCGCCCGCCGCGCCCGGTTGCCCCATAATCGCACCATCGCGCGACAACAGGGGCAGTCCATGAAAATCGACGACGTCAGGCGAACCGCCTATTCCATGCCGCTGACCAACCCGGCCTTCCCGCCGGGGCCGTATCGATTCTTCAACCGCGAATTTTTCGTCATCACCTACCGGACCGATCCCGAAGCGCTCGCCGCCGTGGTGCCGGAGCCGCTCGAGGTCACCGATCCCATCGTCAAATACGAATTCATCCGCATGCCCGATTCCACCGGCTTCGGCGACTACACCGAGACCGGTCAGGTGATCCCGGTGCGCTTCAGGGGCGAAGAGGGCAGCTACGTCCACTCGATGTATCTGGACGACGAAGGCCCGATCGCCGGCGGCCGCGAGCTGTGGGGATTTCCAAAAAAGCTGGCGCGGCCGAAGATCGAGATCGAGAGCGACGTGCTGGTCGGCACGCTGCATTACGGCTCGGTGCTCTGCGTCAGCGCCACCATGGGCTACAAGCACCGCTCTGTCGATCATGACACGCTGCTGAAATCGTTGAAGGCGCCGAACTTCATGCTGAAGATCATCCCGCATGTCGACGGCAGCCCGCGGATCTGCGAGCTGGTCCGCTACTATCTCGAGGACATCACGCTGAAGGAAGCCTGGACCGGCCCGGCCGCGCTCGGGCTATTTCCACACGCACTGGCCGATGTCGCGCGCCTGCCGGTGCGCGAAGTGGTCTCCGCGGTGCATTTCAGGACCGACCTGACGCTGGGCCTAGGAACGGTAGCGTTCGATTATCTGGCGAAGTGACGAAGTCATTCGGGGGCATCGCGCAGCGATGAACCCGGAATCTCGGGCCTCGCATTTCGAGATCCCGGATATGCGCTCGGCGCGCATTCCGGGATGATTCCTTCGGAATCAGTTCAGCGGCAGCCAGGTGATCTCGCAGGCGCAGTTGCACTGATTGCAATGCGTCGGACGGCCAAACGTGCTGGCCAGTTCCCAATCCTGGGATTCGTTGCTCCACTGGATCGTGGCATGCGCGATGATGTCGTCAGAGCGGCAGGTCGAGCAGACCGGCGTCGCCCGCGTCGCATTTCGGCTGGCGAGCCGCATGCTGGAAGCTCTGGCCTGTTTGGCCGGCTCCTGATTCTGGCTGAACGGATTGAGAAGCGACCACGTATTTTTCATTGCATTCCCGCCCGGTGAATCACATCACCTACCAAGCCGAATCATAACGCGGTGGTGACGCGTGCGTCATCACCGCCGTTTGCATAGTTGTGGATTGTGTGGTTGCGGCAACAAATCGCGCGACCGCAGTTCCCCGACGAATCACCGCACCAGAATATTCCGGAACTGCCACGGATCCGAGGTGTCGATGTCTTCCGGAAACAGTCCCGGCCGGTCGGTGAGCGGCGTCCAGTCGGTGTAGTAACCCTTCACCGGTCCGAGATAGGGCATCTGGATTTCCAGCAAACGATCAAAATCCATCTCGTCGGCTTCGACGATGCCTTCGTTCGGGTTTTCCAGCGCCCACACCATGCCGCCGAGCACGGCGGAAGTCACTTGCAGACCGGTGGCGTTCTGATAGGGCGCGAGCTTGCGGGTCTCTTCGATGGAAAGCTGCGAGCCGTACCAGTAGGCATTGTTGTCATGGCCGAACAGCAGCACGCCGAGTTCGTCGATGCCGTCGACGATCTCGTTCTCATCGAGGATGTGGTGCTTTTCCTGCATCTTCGCCGCGCGGCCGAACATTTCATGCAGCGACAGCACCGCATCGTCGGCCGGATGATAGGCATAGTGGCAGGTCGGCCGATAGATCGCCGTATCAGATGCGTCACGCACCGTGAAATAATCGGAGATCGAGATCGACTCGTTGTGGGTGACGAGGAAGCCATACTGTGCGCCGCGGGTCGGGCACCAGGTACGTACGCGCGTATTGGCGCCGGGCTGCATCAGATAGATGGCTGCGCCGCAGCCGGCTTCATGGGTACGCGCATTCTCGGGCATCCATTTCTCATGGGTGCCCCAGCCGAGTTCGGACGGCTGCACGCCTTCAGACAGGAAGCCTTCCACCGACCAGGTGTTGACGAAGACGTCAGGCTCTTTCGGCGACCTGGAGCGTTGGGTGTCGCGTTCGGCGATGTGGATGCCCTTGATGCCAGCCTGCCGCATCAAATCCGCCCATTCTGCCTTGGTCTTCGGCTTGGGGGCATTGAGCTTCAGGTCGGCGGCGACGTTGAGCAGCGCCTGCTTGACGAAAAAGGAGACCATGCCGGGATTGGCGCCGCAGCAGGAGACGGCCGTGGTCGAGCCCGCCGGGCGCGCCCTCTTGGCGGCCAGCGTCACTTCGCGAAGGGCGTAGTTGGAGCGCGCCTCCGGGCCCTTCGAGGCGTCGAAATAGAAGCCGAGCCAGGGCTCGTTGACGGTGTCGATGTAGAGAGCGCCCAGTTCGTTGCAGAGCTCCATGATGTCGGTGGAGCCGGTGTCGACCGAGAGATTGACGCAAAAACCCTGGCCGCCGCCCTCGGTGAGCAGCGGGGTCAGCAACTCGCGGTAATTGTCCCTGGTCACGCCCTTCTGGATGAAGCGTACATTGTGCTTCTCGCAATGCGCCTTGCGACCCTCGTCCTTGGGATCGATGACGGTGATGCGCGACTTGTCGTAATCGAGATGCCGCTCGATCATCGGCAATGTGCCTTTGCCGATCGAACCGAAGCCGACCATGACGATGGGGCCGGAAATTTTCGCGTGGATCTGCGAGGAGGGGCTCATCAATTTACTCCAGGAGAACGGGCAGGGTGGAGGATACGGTGATCGGATGCCGGCCGGCCGAGAGAGTCCGCCGGGCGGCGAACCTGGATCAATCGGAACGCAGTTTTGCGGTCACTTCGATCTCGCATTTCATCTCGGGCTTGTAGAGACCCGCGACCACCAGGAGGGTGGTGGCCGGGCGAATGTCACGGAAGACTTCGCCGCAGACCGCGAGGAAAGGTTCGGCATCCGCAATGTCGGTGATGTAATAGGTCGCACGCACGATATCGGTCATCGCAAAGCCGCCTTCCTTCAGGGCGGCCTCGATGGTCCTAAAGCAGTTTCGTGCCTGGCTTGTGACATCGCCCGGAATGGTCATGGTGGCGTAGTCGTAGCCGGTGGTGCCCGCAACGAAGGCCCACTCGCCGTCGAGGACGGCGCGGCTGTACCCGGCAGCCTTTTCAAAGGGCGATCCGGTGGAAACAAGACGGCGTGGCATCGGTACCTCCATTCCTGGGGGCGGGGCGGGATTTGCGAACTCTTCGCGCCGATTGCGCGTGTCCCAGCTATATCAGCGGGAACGCTCTGTCACGCCGGAAGCCGGCGGTGAGGGCTGCGTCCAGCGGCGCACCAGGATGTCCCTGACGATCATGACCGAGATCAGGATCAAGAGGACCGTGCTGATGATGCCGCGGAAGCGGGGACGCACGCCATTGCTTGGGACGGGAAAGCTCTCGGGCATGGCCGTGCCGCTCAAGCCGCCAGAACCGGCTGTAGCGCCTTCCTTGCGCGCAGGGCCCTGGGCTTCGACGCCGGCGCGCCGGTCGGCACGATCATGCCCCAGGCGCCGTCGAGCGCGCCCTCGGCGAACTCGACCGCCAGCAGGCGGTCGCGCTCGAACGGGCCCGGCAGCGACAACTCGGCGGTCTTCGCCGCCGAGAAGCCGAAGCGGGCGTAGTAGGGCGCATCGCCCAGAAGGAGCACCGCGCGATGGCCACGCGCCTTCGCCGCCGCGAGCGCGTGGTCCATCAGCGCGGCTCCGGCGCCAAGCTTGCGGGAGTTGGCCTCAACCGCGAGCGGGCCGAGCACGAGCGCCGGGATGCCCCCGGCGCTGACGTGCCACAACCGGACGGTTCCGATCAGCCGGCCCTCGCGAACCGCCGACAGGGCAAGGCCCTCGGCGGGCGCCCGTCCGTCGCGCAGGCGCTGGCAGGTGCGCGTATGGCGGTTTTCGCCAAAGCAGGCATCCAGCAGCGCTTCGCGCGCGACGACGTCCGAAGCCCGCTCCGCACGGATCGCGAACGGAGCGGTTTTCGGGGTGAGGGCAACAGGGATCTTCCGCAAAGCAGTCATGGCACGTCAGTCCTCACTGCCAACGGCGGGTGAGGCCGCGGCAGCGTTGTCAGTCCAGAAATGGCAGGGAAGGGAGCCGGCGGACCGGCTCCCGCTAGTCGGGCCTCGAAGCGAGGCGGATCAGATGTGGTAAGTCTTCAGCGGCGGGATGCCGTTGAAAGCCACCGACGAGTAGGTCGACGTATAGGCGCCGGTGCCTTCGATCAGCAGCTTGTCGCCGATCTCGAGCGTAACCGGGAGCGGATACGGCATCTTCTCGTACAGCACGTCGGCGCTGTCGCAGGTCGGCCCAGCGAGCACGCACGGCGTCATGTCCGCACCGTCATGCGGGGTGCGGATGGCGTAGCGGATCGACTCGTCCATCGTCTCGGCGAGGCCGCCGAACTTGCCGATGTCCAGGTACACCCAGCGCACCTCGTCCTCGTCGCTCTTCCTGGAGATCAGGACGACTTCGGTCTCGATGATGCCGGCGTTGCCGACCATGCCGCGACCCGGCTCGATGATGGTCTCCGGGATCTGGTTGCCGAAGTGCTTACGCAGCGCACGGAAGATCGACCGGCCGTACTGCACGACCGGAGGAACGTCCTTCAGGTACTTGGTCGGGAAGCCGCCGCCCATGTTGACCATGGACAGGTTGATCCCGCGCTCGGCGCAGTCACGGAACACCGTCGAGGCCATCGACAGGGCACGGTCCCACGCCTTCACCTTGCGCTGCTGCGAGCCGACATGGAACGAGATGCCGCAAGGCTCCAGTCCCAGCCGCTTGGCGAGGTCGAGCACCTCGACCGCCATCTCCGGATCGCAACCGAACTTGCGCGACAGCGGCCACTCGGCGCCTGCGCAATCATAGAGAATGCGGCAGAACACCTTGGCGCCCGGGGCGGCGCGAGCGACCTTCTCGACTTCGGCGGCGCAGTCGACCGCGAACAGGCGAATGCCGAGCGCAAAGGCACGCGCGATGTCGCGCTCCTTCTTGATCGTATTGCCGTAGGAGATGCGGTCCGGTGTCGCACCGGCGGCCAGCGCCATCTCGATCTCCGCGACGGTCGCGGTGTCGAAGCACGAGCCGAGCGAAGCCAGCAGCGACAGCACTTCGGGCGCAGGATTAGCCTTGACCGCGTAGAACACGCGGCTGTCCGGCAGTGCCTTGGCGAAGGTCTGGTAGTTGTCGCGCACGACTTCGAGGTCGACGACGAGGCACGGCTCGGTGTCGAGGCCCTCGCTGCGGCGGTTGCGCAGGAATTCCTGGATACGATCGGTCATAGCACCCTCCAAACGGCCCAGCGACGGGACCCGTTCAAAATGATCTCGGCCATGAGTGACGTGGCGCAGTCGCACGATGGAGACGCGACGTAGCCTCGAACTCAGACCGTTTGTGCTGCCGTGGATTGGTTGGGAATTTCCCGCCCGCACACCTGGCAATGAAGGACAAGCCTTTTCAGTAGCCCGCGCCGGCGGTGGAATGCCGGTAGAGACCAAAAAAGCCCGATCCGTCGTTGCTTTAAGTCGCGTCCCCCGTTGAGAGCGGGGTGCGCCGGTTCGCCTCCGGCTGCCAGTCACGGTTGCAAGGGGTGGAGAGACCTTCATCGGCATCTCTTGAGAGAGATGCTGGCCGCTCTAAGCGAGGCGACCCTCGGTCCTTCATCCCTTGGCGGCTGTCCGGCCTCTTGTCCGGATACCTACCGACTGACACACGACCACAGGCACGTGCGAAATTGGGCAAGGGTGCAAATAAGGCTTTTGACTTCGCTTCGCAAGAATTTTTTTAGCGTGCGCGAAAATTTCCCTAACACGAGCTTGCGATCTCGTGCGCGAGGCGCGCTTCGCTTGTGAAAGATGAACAGACGTTAAGATTTTAGAGCGCTCGCGCGATCAAAGTTGTGCCTGCGGCACAGCGCTAACTTGGACTTGAGCGGATCAGCCGCGGCGCGTGAACGGCTCGACGCGCTGCGCGGCGCGGATGAACGCGATCATGATGAGGACGCCGAGCCCGAACAGCACGGCTTGCAGGATGTGCGCGCCGGTATCGGAGAGCCCGAACAGAATCGCGAGCGCCCAGCCGCCGGCAAATGCCGCGCCGAACACTTCCGCGCCGATCAGGATCGCCGCCGAGATCACGGTGACGACGCTCGGCCAGACGATCTGGCGGGATCCGGTCGAGGTGGGCTGGAGGCTCATGGTCAGTTCCTTTTCGAGGGCCGCAATCTCTCTGAAATGGCCCTCTCTTACAAGCTTAAAAGGCCCAAAAATGCCGCATCGCGTGATATAGATTCACCCGTCATTTTGCGGTGAAAACGGGATTTGTGATGTCGGAAACCCTTGAAGAAACGGCCCCCTCGGAAGCGCAGGCCAACCCGCTCTTGCAGCCGTGGCAGACGCCGTTCGAGACGCCGCCTTTTGCCGAGATCGCGCCGGAACACTTCCTGCCGGCCTTTGAACAGGCCTTTGCCGACCACGCCGCCGAGGTCGCCGCCATCACGCACGATCCGGCCACGCCCGATTTCGCCAACACCATCACCGCGCTCGAGCGCTCGGGAAAGCTGCTCTCCAAGGTCGCGGCCGTGTTCTACGACCTCGTCTCGGCGCACTCCAATCCGGCGATCCTGGAGATCGACAAGGAAGTGTCGCTCCGGATGGCCCGGCACTGGAATCCCATTATGATGAACGCGGTGCTGTTCGGCCGCATCGCCATGCTGCACGAGAACCGCAAGAACCTCGGTCTGACCGGCGAAGAGATGCGGCTCTTGGAGCGGACCTATACCCGTTTCCACCGCTCCGGCGCCGGGCTCGACGAGGCCGCCAAGACGCGCAAGGCCGAGATCAACGAGCGGCTGGCCCATCTTGGCACCGCCTTCAGCCACCATCTGCTGGGCGACGAGCAGGAGTGGTTTCTCGAGCTTGGCGAGGACGACCGCGCCGGTCTGTCGGATTCCTTCGTGGCGGCGGCCAAGGCCGCGGCCGACGAGCGCGGCATGGCCGGAAAGGCGATCGTGACGTTATCGCGCTCTTCCGTAGAACCCTTCCTGAAGAGCTCCGTCCGCCGCGACCTGCGCGAAAAGGTCTACCGGGCCTTCACCGCCCGCGGCGACAACCGCAATGCCAACGACAACAACGAGACCATCGTCGAGATTTTGGCGCTGCGCGAGGAGAGCGCGAAGATTCTGGGCTTTCCGACCTATGCCGCCTACCGTCTCGAAGACTCCATGGCCAAGACGCCGGACGCCGTGCGCGGCCTCTTGGAGCGGGTCTGGAAGCCCGCACGCGAGCGGGCGCTCGCCGACCGCGACGAGCTACAGGCTCTGATCGCCGAGGAGGGCGGCAATTTCGCTCTCGCCCCCTGGGACTGGCGCTACTACGCGGAAAAGCTGCGGCAGCGAAAGGCCAATTTCGACGACGCCGCGATCAAGCCATATCTGGTGCTCGACCACATGATCGAGGCCGCCTTCGACTGCGCCACCCGCCTGTTCGGCATCACCTTCGCCGAGCGCAGGGATATCCCGGTCTGGCATCCCGACGTCCGGGTCTGGGAGATCAAAAATCCCGATGGCAGTCACAAGGGCCTGTTCTATGGCGACTACTTCGCGCGGCCCTCGAAGCGCTCCGGCGCCTGGATGACCTCGCTGCGCGACCAGCAAAAGCTCGACGGCGCGATCGCGCCCCTGATCATCAATGTCTGCAACTTTGCCAAGGGCGCCGACGGCCAGCCGCCGCTGCTCTCGCCGGATGACGCCCGGACGCTGTTCCATGAGTTCGGCCATGCCCTGCACGGCATCCTCTCGGATGTGACGTATCCGTCGCTGTCGGGCACCTCCGTGTTTACCGACTTCGTCGAGCTGCCCTCGCAGCTCTACGAGCACTGGCAGGAGCAGCCGCAGGTGCTGCGGCAGTTCGCCAGGCATTACCAGACCGGCGAGCCGCTGCCGGACGACCTGCTCCAGCGCTTCCTTGCCGCGCGAAAATTCAACCAGGGTTTTGCCACCGTCGAGTTCGTCTCCTCGGCGCTGCTCGACCTCGAATTCCACACCCAGCCGGCTGACGCCAGCCGCGATGTCGCCGCGTTCGAGAAGGCGGAGCTGGAGAAGATCGGCATGCCCGCGGAAATCGCGATGCGGCACCGGCCGACCCAGTTCGGCCATATCTTCTCCGGCGACCACTATGCCTCCGGCTATTACAGCTATATGTGGTCGGAGGTGATGGACGCGGATGCGTTCGGCGCGTTCGAGGAGGCCGGCGACATCTTCGATCCCGCCACGGCCAAGCGGCTGCACGACGATATCTATTCGTCCGGCGGCTCGCGCGATCCGGAGGAGGCCTATGTCGCCTTCCGCGGCCGCGATCCCGAGCCCGACGCGCTGCTGCGCCGACGTGGCCTGCTTGAAACCTCAGAGGCGGCATAAGGTGATATCGATCAGGAAACTACTCTTCGCGCTGTCCAGCCTGATGGCGCTTGGCGTGCCGCAGGCAGAGGCGCATCCGCATGTCTGGATCACCGGCAACAGCGAGCTGATCTATGCCGCCGACGGCTCGATCACCGGCGTCCGTCATGCCTGGACCTTTGACGACATGTTCACGACCTATGCCTTGCAAGGCATCGAGACCAAGACCAAGGGGGAGTACAGCCGCGAGCAGCTCGCGCCGCTGGCGCAGGTCAATGTTGAGTCGCTCAAGGAATTCGCCTACTTCACCTTCGCCAAGGCAGACGGCAAGAAGGAGAAGTTTCAGGAGCCGGTCGACTATTACCTCGAATACAAGGATTCATCCCTGACGCTGCATTTCACGCTGCCGCTGAAGACTCCGGCGAAGCCGAAGCAACTGGCGCTTGAGGTGTTCGACCCGAGCTATTTCATCGACTTCAGTTTCGCCGACAAGGACCCGATCAAGCTGGTTGGGGCGCCCGCCGCCTGCCAGATGAAATTCGAGCGGCCGAATGACGCCACCGCCAACGCCAAGCGGCTCAGCGAGAATAATTTCATGGACGGCGACAACTCGAACTACGGCGCGATGTTCGCCAACAAGATCACGGTGGACTGCCCGTGAGCGTCCAGTCAGGCGCGGTGCGCAGTTTTGCCGTCTGCCTTGCCGTGGCGGCTGCCGTCCTGATGCTTGACAGCGCCGTGCATGCCCTGCTGGCACAAAATCCTTTCGGCGGCCCGCGACCGGGCGCAGCTAGCCAGCCACCCGTCGGCGGCATCGTCGGCTGGATTTTGGCAAAACAGTCGGAATTCTACCGCGAGATGTCCACGACCATCCGCGCCGCCAAATCCGACGGCTCGGCGGTCTGGACGCTGCTCGCGATCTCCTTTGCCTACGGGATATTCCACGCCGCCGGGCCGGGCCACGGCAAGGCGGTGATCTCCTCCTATCTGGTCGCCAACCAGGAGACGGCCCGGCGCGGCATCGTGCTGTCCTTTGCCTCCTCGCTGTTGCAGGCCCTCGTTGCGGTGGTACTGGTCGGCATCAGCGCCTGGCTGCTCAATGCGACGGCAAAGACCATGTGCGGGGCGGAGAAGGCGATCGAGATCGCCAGCTACGCGCTGATCGCCGCCTTTGGCGCGCGCCTGGTCTGGACCAAGGGCGGCGGCTTTATTCGCGCACTTCAGGCTCCCCGCGCTGCGCCGGCGGTCGCGCTTGCCGGGGCGCCTCACGATCTCGGTCACCACCATGACCACGGTCATCACCATGACCACGCTCATCCCCATGATCACGGCCATGGCCATGATCATCACCACCACCACCATGATCACGGCCACGATCATCACGATCATGGGAACGGCCATGTCCACGACGAGCATTGCGGCCACTCCCACGGGCCGACGCCGGACCAGCTTGCCGGTCCCGGCGGCTGGCAGCGCGGCCTCGGCGCCATCTTTGCGGTGGGCTTGCGGCCCTGCTCGGGGGCGATCCTGGTGCTGGTGTTCTCGCTGGCGCAGGGCCTGTTCTGGGCCGGCATCGCCGCGACCTTTGTGATGGGGCTCGGCACCGCCATCACGGTCGCGACCATCGCGGTGATCGCGGTGTCGGCCAAGGATCTCGCGCGCCGGCTGAGCAGCGCGAGCGAGGGCGGCGGTGCGCTGATCATGCGCGGCATCGAGTTCGGCGCCGCCGGCCTCGTGCTGCTGTTCGGAATCGGCCTGCTGTTCGGCTATCTCGCCGCCGAACGGGTGACCTGTCTCTGAGTGGGTGATCGTTGCGTCCGCGCGCCAAGAGGGTAAGCGATGTCCCGCCTCGTCGACCGGATTTACGAATGCGCCTTTGTACCCGAGCTTTGGCCGGAGATCCTGGCGGAACTGGTGCATATCGACGGCGCGCTATCCGGCTGGTTGTGTATCTCGAACGGAAACGTCATCCGGTGGTCCGCTTCGAGCCAGGAGGCAAGGAACGACTTGCGGCCATTGATGGAGAGCGGATGGATTACGCGATCTGAACGCTTCAACCGGCTGCTGCGCGCGAAACAGACGGGTTTCATTCCGGACAGTATTCTCTATACGCCCGAAGAAATGCGCAATGATCCGGCCTACAGGGACATGCTGTATCCCCGCGGTATGGGGTGGGCCTCGGCGACCGCGATAGCGCTGCCGACGGGCGACGACATGGTGATCGCGTTGGAACGGGCATACGATCAGGGATCGGCGCCGCCTGCCGTGCTCGAAAGCCTCAACGAGGTGCACTCTCATTTGGCCAGGGCCTCGTTTGTTGCGGCCCGCATGCAGTTGGAGCGCGCACGGGCCGCCAGCGAGGCGCTCGCTATGCTTGGCATTCCAGCGCTCGTGCTCTCGGAAAGTGGGAAAGTCCTCGCTGCAAATCAGCTAATCGAAGCGTTGAGCGGCTTGGTCTTGTGGCGGATGAATGATCGTATCGCGCTAAGCGACGTGCGCGCCGACGCGCTGTTGCGCGACGCCATCGCGACGGCGGATCGGGATGACACCCCAAGTGTAAGGTCCTTTCCCGTCCGCAATGTCAGCTCCACGATGATTGCGCATGTCGTGCCCATACGCGGTTCGGCGCGCGACACATTTTCCCGATGCGCCGCCCTGCTGATGTTGACACCCGTGACCAGGCCGGAGGCTCCGTCGGTCGACCTCATACGATCCCTTTTTGACTTAACCCCCACCGAGGCGCGCATCGCCCGAGGCTTGGCGGCCGGCCAGACGGTCAAGGCGATAGCGACGGAAAGCGGCACATCGACGAATACCGTTCGTTGGCACGTCAAAGTTGTAATGAGCAAAATGGGCTACAACCGGCAGTCTGACGTCGTGGCGTTGTTGAATGGACTGCAGCCGCCCGGCTACGCGAACGACCCTTGAGATAACATATGCCCCCTTAGAGTGGGGCCGTCCGGTCGGCTCCGGACTGCTGTGAGTTGATTCCCGAGGTGCCAGTTGCCCTCCGCGCCTCCGGAAGCAGCCGAACCGAAAATATTTGGTAAGCCCCCCAAAATGGATGGGGAGCCGCACGGCGGCGCGGGTCCAAATGGCGGCCGGAGATACCAAGCCGGACCTTAAGTGCCATGGCGAGCTCAATCCACAGAACCACTGAGCTTGGATCAGCAACCGCAAAGCGGCAGGCCTATAGCCCTCTTGAAGTCTATTGGGATGCATTTCTGAGGTGGCGTAGACGCCAGAAACTGCGAAGCCAACTTTCTCGGCAGAGTGACAGCGAACTGGTGGACATCGGTATATCGCAGGGCGAGATCGACTACCCCTCTTCGCAGCGAAGCATCGTTAAGCCACATCGTTCGACAGACGGGTATAGCGGCAATGCGCTTGTTCGCCTCTTGCTCTATTGCGCGTTTATCCTCCTACCCGCTTACGAGGCCAGGGCTCAATGCGCTGCGCAGGATGTCCTGCGCAATCACCTCGCGCTCAAGGCGGCTCCGCCGCCGCTCGGCCCGCGGACTTCAGTCAGGACCGCCGCCGATATTCCGGTGTGGAAGACGATTGCAATAGGGACCTTCACGGATTTGTTCGCTCTCCGCAGCGCCATGGCTGCCGTGGGCTGCAGCATGGGCAACTCGGCTGACGAGATCCTCGCACGACCCGCTTTCACCCTCAGCGGCAAGAAAGCCGAGGTCGAGCTTGTTGCGGTATCGCCGGCCGAACTTGGCTTCCGGGGCGAAACGGCAACGCTGCGGGACATCTATGCGCACGCACAACGGCTGGGTCTTCGACTCTCACCTGCCGAAGTCGCTCCGCAGCTAAGGCTTCAGTATTTCGACCAGCCAATCGGTGAGTTTCTCGTGATCGCCATGGAGCCGATCAGGACATGGGCGGGTGAACCGGTCATCTTGACGGTGGCCAATGGCGGAGCGGGCCTCATTCTCATCGGCCAGGACGGCCAAGACGATCTGGAAGTACCAGTAACGTCGCGTTTTGTGTTCGTTCGGCCCAACCTATCCAACGCCGCAGGGCCCGCTGCATTCGTCAGGTAGTATGTGCCATTCGATTTTGTGTCGCTTCGTTTCTCCGCCTCGCGCGGGAGCAAGACGGGACATGCGCGCACACAAGTCCAGATATGGACGTAGCCTCAGTCGCGTCACGCCAACGGCTTTATGGATACACGACCTAATTGTTCCAATTATCAGAAACAACCTTTCCAAGAGGGAGAAGAATCGTGGCCATAACGACGACATATAACTGGAGCACCGTCGTCACCGGCAACTTCGTCAATAATCTCACCACGGTCGGCGCCCAGAACTCGGTGGCTGCCGTCGGCTTTGGGGATGGCGGATGGGCGGCGGCGTGGAATGACGGAATGGCGCCGGGCGATATCAGGGCGCGGGTTTTCAACACCGCTTCGGCGCCGGTCGGCAGCGAGTTTCTCCTCAACGCAACCACGACCAATATTCAGACCGATCCCGCAGGTGCGCTTCTGAAGGACGGCCGCGTCGTGTTCGCGTTCACCGACACCAGCGTGGATTCAGGTGGCGATATTCACGCACGGCTCATCAACACTTCCGGTTCGCCCAGCGGGACTGACATCATCATCACAGGCGACGCTTTTCCCGACCGTTCGGCCGATGTCGCCGCGCTCGCCAATGGCAACTACGTCGTGACATGGACACGCGTCTACAGCACCGACACTGATCTGCGCGCCCAGATCGTCAATGGCGCCGGTTTGGTGGGCAATACCATTTTCATCGAAGGAAGTGCGACGTTTAGCGCGGACTACGCGTCGGTTGCAGGCCTGACAGGCGGTAATTTCGTGGTCGCCTGGCAGCAGGGGCCGGCCGGGGGCGGCAATCAGGAAGTTCGCTTCCTGCGCTTCAGCGCATCGGGAACGGCGCTGGATGCCCGTTCTGTCCTGATCGACGGTGCAGGAACAGATATCCAGGTGATCGCTCTCGACGACGGCGGCTTTGCCGTCGCCTACACCTCCGATGGCTGGAAAACTGGCAGCACCGAGATCATGCTGAAGATATTCAACAGCGATGGGAGTCCGCGATCGAACTTTGTGATGGTCAACGATGCCATTGCCGGCGATCAGTACAACCCGACCCTGACGCAGCTTGACAACGGCTTTATCGTTGTCGGCTGGTCGGGTCCCGGCAATTTTGACTACCAGAAGGCCTTCACGGCCAATGGAGCGGCGATCGCCGGAACAGAGCTTTGGGATGCCAGCGCCGTGATCGAGAACGAACTGGTCGCGCTTAACAACGGACAAGTGCTAAGCGTGCGGTCGAGTACGATCGCCGACGCTGGCAACGATGGCTCGATACGCTACAGCGTCACGGAATTGCTGCGCACTTCAACCGGCGACGGCGCCAACGACCTTATGATCGGTGACGATTTGCGCGACTCGTTCAGCGGCGGCGGTGGCAACGATTCTTTGGTAGGTCTTGGCGGCAACGACACGCTTGGTGGCGGTGGTGGAACCGACACGGTCTATTTTAGCTCCAATCAGTCCGACTATCTCATCAGCTACGATACCCCCACGAAGACCTTTACGGTTACCGACAAGCTTGGTGCCGCCAGTAACGGCTTCGACGACGGCACCGACAAGGTCACCGGGGCTGAGTTCTTCCAGTTCAGCAACCGTACGATTGCGACTGCGGCGCTCATCGGGCCTCCCAAGGACTTCAACGCCGACGGCTTCAGCGACATTCTCTGGCGCAACGACGCCGGCACGGCTCAAATCTGGCACATGGCCGGAGGCACTCTGCTTGGCACCAGTCCCTTGGGAACCGTTCCCACCAACTGGACGATAGCCGGCACCGGGGATTTCAACGCCGATGGAAAGGATGACCTGCTCTGGCGCAACGACAGCACCGGCGTCACCCAGATCTGGAATATGGACAACGGCACGGTCGTGAACGCGTATTCGCTCGGCGTGGTTCCGCTGGCCTGGAAAGTCCTCGACACCGGCGATTTCAATGCCGATGGCCTCAGCGACATCCTGTGGCGCAACGACAGCACCGGCATCACTCAGATCTGGAACATGGACAACGGCACCATCCTGGGCGCGCAAAATCTCGGCGTGATGCCTGCGGTCTGGCGGTACGAGGGCTCCGGCGACTTTAATGCCGACCTCAAGACCGACCTGGTGTGGCACAACAGCAGCACCGGAGTCACCCAGATCTGGACCATGGACAACGGCACCATCCTGAACGCCTATTCGCTCGGAGCCATTCCCTCAAACTTCAAGATCGAGGGGATCGGCGACTTCAACGGCGACGGCAGGAGTGACTTCCTCTGGCGCAACGACAGCACCGGCGTGACCACGGTCTGGAACATGAACAACGGCACGATCCTGAGTACCCGTAATCTCGGGAACATTCCATCCAACTGGGACGCCCTTGATGTCGCGGACTACACCGGCGACACCAGCGCCGACATTCTCTGGCGCAACACGACCAATGGCGTGACCCAACTCTGGGAAATGGACGACGGAGCGATAACCACCGCCCATGCGCTCGGCGCGGTGCCGAACAACTGGCACGTCATCGCCTAGAGCATGATCCGGAAAAGTGGGTACCGGTTTTCCGAGAAAGATCATGCTCAAACAAAAAGATAGAGCGGGATGACGATTCGAAGAAAAGTCATCCTGCTCTAGACTAGACCGGCAGCCAGCCTCGCCACAGCGGCAGGAAGAAGATCGCGATGTTGATGGTGAAGCCGATGTTCCAGAGGATCGAGCGAAGCCGCGGGCGGTTGCCGATATAGGTCAGCACATAGGCGATCCGCACGATCAGGAACAGCACCGCGAGTTCGTTGATCAGGTGCTGCGGCGCGCCGCGGAATTCGGCGAAGATGACCGCTATGGCAAAGAACGGAAACGTCTCGATGCCGTTTTGATGGGCGGCGAGAGCGCGCGCCCGCAGGGGATCGCCATAGAAGGCGGGATCGCGCGGCTTGGAATTGTCGTAGTTGCGGTGCCCGATCCATTTGATCGGCACGATGGTCAGGAGATAGAGCGCAACCGCCCCGAAAATGCAGAAATCGGCAATCGTCATGATTCACCCGACGCGCGGCAATTGGGGGCAGGGTAGCGAAGGTGCCATTATCTTGACAAGGATGGCCCGAGGCGCGAAGCCACTCGCATGATGACCCCGGTACGCAATCAAAATTCCAAGGCGGCCGTCGCAGCAGGGCCGCAGCGCGTCGGCGTGCTGCTGGTCAATCTCGGCACCCCCGATACCTGTGACGCCGCGGGCGTGCGAGTCTACCTGAAGGAATTCCTGTCCGACCCGCGCGTGATCGAGGACCAGGGCCTGCTCTGGAAGCTGATCCTCAACGGCATCATTTTGCGAATCCGCCCCGCCCGAAAGGCAAAGGACTACGCAAAGATCTGGAATAACGAGAAGAACGAGTCCCCGCTGAAGACCATCACGCGCTCGCAGGCGGAAAAACTGGCCGAAGCGATCGCCGACCACGATCACGTCGCGGTCGATTGGGCGATGCGCTACGGCAATCCGTCGATCCGCTCGCGGCTGGAAGCGCTGGCCGCGCAGGGCTGCGATCGCATCCTGGTGGTGCCGCTCTATCCGCAATATTCCGCCGCCACGTCCGCCACTGTCTGCGACGAGGCGTTTCGCGCGCTGGCCGGCATGCGTGCCCAGCCGACGCTGCGGATCTCGCCGCCTTATTACGACGATCCCGATTACATCGAGGCGCTCGCGGTCTCCATCAACGCGCATCTGGCGACGCTGCCGTTTCAGCCCGAATTGATCGTGGCCTCCTTCCACGGCATGCCGAAAGCGTATGTCGACAAGGGCGATCCTTATTTTGCGCAATGCGTTGCCACCACGGAAGCCCTGCGCAAGCGGCTGGGGCTCGATGCCTCAAAACTGCTGCTCACCTTCCAGTCGCGCTTCGGCAATGCCGAATGGTTACAGCCCTACACCGACAAGACCATCGAGCAGCTTGCGAAAGACGGCATCCGCCGCATCGCGGTGGTGACGCCGGGCTTCTCCGCCGATTGCCTGGAGACGCTGGAGGAAATCGCGCAGGAGAACGCCGAGATTTTCCGGCACAATGGCGGCGAGCAGTTTGCCGCGATCCCCTGCCTGAACGACAGCGACGCCGGCATGGATGTCATCCGCCAGCTCGTGCTGCGCGAGCTTCAGGGCTGGATTTGATGCGCTCGCATCCAGCACTTGCCGCACTGCAAGCAGATTGCCGGGAATAAGTCTTCCGCCTGGCGCAGGTACATCTGGCAGGTTTGCAAACGCTTCCATACCTATAGAAGCAATAACAGCCGGCTGAACCGGCCCTGCGCTAGGCAGACAAAAGAAACGGCATCCGTTACGCAATGTCTGACGGGGACATGGTGCGGGAAAAATCCCTTTCCCGCCTTGGAGGGTTTATGAGCGGTTTCGACATTTTCGCGATTGCACTGGTACTTCTCGTCATCGTCACACTGTTCGCCGGTGTAAAGACCGTGCCGCAAGGCTATGACTGGACCATCGAACGTTTCGGCAAATACACCCGCACGCTCTCGCCGGGCCTCAATCTGATCGTGCCCTATTTCGACCGCGTCGGGCGCAAGATGAACATGATGGAGCAGGTGATCTCCATTCCCGAGCAGGAAGTGATCACCAAGGACAACGCCACCGTGACGGTGGACGGCGTCGCCTTCTTCCAGGTGTTCGACGCCGCGAAAGCGAGCTACGAGGTCGCCAATCTCGAGCAGGCGATCATCGTGCTGACCATGACCAACATCCGCTCGGTGATGGGCTCGATGGACCTCGACCAGGTGCTGTCGCACCGCGACGAGATCAACGAGCGCCTTTTGCGCGTGGTCGATGCCGCGGTCTCGCCGTGGGGCCTCAAGGTCAACCGTATCGAGATCAAGGACATCGTGCCGCCGGCCGACCTCGTCGAGGCGATGGGCCGGCAGATGAAGGCCGAGCGCGTCAAGCGCGCCGACATTTTGCAGGCCGAAGGCCAGCGCCAGTCGGAGATACTGCGCGCCGAGGGCGCCAAGCAGGGCCAGATCCTGCAGGCCGAAGGCCGCCGCGAAGCCGCCTTCCGCGACGCCGAGGCGCGCGAGCGCCTCGCCGAAGCCGAGGCCAAGGCAACCCAGATGGTCTCGGAATCCATTGCCAAGGGCGACATCGCCGCGCTGAACTACTTTATCGCCGACAAATACATCAAGGCGTTCGGCCAGCTTGCGGAATCGCCGAACCAGAAGGTGTTGATGCTGCCGATCGAGGCCACCGGCATGTTGGGCTCGCTCGCCGGCATCGGCGAGATCGCAAAGGCTACCTTCGGCGAAAGCGCGACTTCAGCGGCGGCGGCCGCGCGGCGCGGCTCGGTGCCGAATGCCGGCCCCACGCCGCCGCCGATCGCGCCGCAGCGCTGAGAGCGCAAGCAATAGAGAGGTCAGCATGGCCCAAATGTTCACCACGCTCGGCACCTGGAACTGGCTGATTTTCGGCTTCATCCTCATGGCGCTCGAATTGGCGGCACCGGGTGTCTTCCTGTTCTGGCTCGGGCTCGCCGCGCTGCTGGTCGGCCTGTTGTCGTTTGTGATCCAGCCATCCTGGCAGACGCAGCTTCTCATGTTCGCGGTGTTCGCGGTCGCCGCCGTCCCGCTATGGCGCCGCTTCGCGGTTACCAGCCGCGCCGCCAGCACCAGCAATCCGTTCCTCAACCGGCGCACCGACGCGCTGGTCGGCCGGGTGTTCACCTTGGAAAAGCCGATCGTCGACGGCACCGGCACAGTGCGGATCGACGACACCATCTGGCGCATCGCCGGCCCCGACGCCCCCGCCGGTAGCCGCGTAAAGATCGTCAGCGCGGACGGAGCCAGTTTGACGGTGGCGGCGGCTTGAAAGAATACCCTCTCCCCTTGAGGGAGAGGGTGCGCTCGCAAAGCGAGCGCGGGTGAGGGGTCTGTCTCCGCGGGCGGATTCTCTCCGTCAGATTTTGCTGTATCCGCGGATAGAACCCCTCATCCGTCGCGGACTGCGTCCGCGCCACCTTCTCCCACAAGGGGAGAAGGGAAGGGCTGCCTCCACCATCCTGTTTCCACGCCAAAGCCCTTGCGTAATGCTATAAATATTATAGCATATTGCTATAATTATTGTAGCGAGGTTCCTCATGTCCCGCATCGCGCCACTCGATCCGCCCTATGCACCGGAACTCCAGCAGCAGTTCGACCGCATCATGAAAGGTGCGCCGCCGCTGCTGCTGTTTCGTGCGATCGCCGGCAGTCCGCGGGCTTGGCAGAAATTCACCGCCGGCAGCCTTTTGGACCGCGGGCCGCTGTCGCTGAGGGAGCGGGAGATTGTCATCGACCGCACCTGTGCGCTGACAAAATGCGAATATGAATGGGGCGTGCATGTCACGACCTTTGCGCAGGCCGCGCATCTGACCGAGGAGCAGGTCCGCGCCACCGTGCGCGGCGGCGCGGACGCACTGTGCTGGTCGTCCGCCGAGCAGGCGCTGATCGCGGCGGTCGATGCGCTGCATCACCGCGCGAGGCTGAGCGATGCCGAATTTACGGCGCTACGCGCGCATTATGACGATGCGAAAATCCTGGAGATCATGCTGCTGTGTGGCTTCTATCACACCGTGTCATACATCGCGAACGGCCTGGCGTTGACGCTGGAGGAAAAGGGGGCGAGGTTTCCGATCTAGCCCCATCGTCGTCCGGCGAACGCCGGGACCCATACGCCGCGGCTTCGTGAGAGAGGAGGTGTAGGTTGCCTTCCTGCCCGCACGTCGCAGCAATAAAGATTTGAGGTTATGGGTCCCGGCGTTCGCCGGGACGACGGGAAAGCTACGCCACGCCGGCGCGCAGGAGATCGTGCAGATGAATGATGCCGACCGGCCTGTCGGCGTCGGTGACGATCAGCGAGCTGATCTTCGACGACATCAGCTTCAGCGCTTCGCTCGCGAGCGAATTGCTGGCGATCACCTTCGGGTTTCGCGTCATGACGTCGTCGACCAGCGCGTCCATCAGGTCGGGCCGCATGTGCCGGCGCACGTCGCCGTCGGTGATGATGCCAACAATATGGCCGCGCGCGTCTGTTATCGCGACGCAGCCAAAACCCTTGGCTGAGATTTCGGCCAGCGCTTCCGACATTTTCGTGCCCAGCGGCTTCAGCGGCACGGCCTCGCCGGTATGCATGAAATCGCTGGTGTGCTTGAGCATCGCCCCCAGCTTGCCGCCGGGATGGAATTTGGCGAACTCCACCGCCGTGAAGCCGCGGCTTTCCAAAAGCGCGATGGCGAGCGCGTCGCCGATGGCGGCCTGCATCAGCGTGGACGTGGTCGGCGCCAGATTATGCGGGCAGGCCTCGCGCACCTTCGGCAGCTCCAGCACGATCTGTGCGGCCGACCCGAGCGAGGATTCCGCGTTCGAGGTGATCGCAATCATCGGGATCGCGAAGCGCGCCGAGTAGTTGACCAGATTCTTCATCTCCGGCTGCTCGCCGGACCATGACAGTGCCAGGATCACGTCATCGGGCGTGATCATGCCGAGGTCGCCGTGGCTGGCTTCCGCGGCGTGCACGAAAAAGGCGGGCGTGCCGGTGGAGGCCAGCGTCGCGGCGACCTTGCGGCCGATATGGCCGGACTTGCCGAGGCCGGTGACGATGACGCGGCCCCTGGCCTGCCGGATCAGCTCGACCGCCGAGACAAAGGGCGTTCCCAGCGGACCGCGCAGCGCGACGGATAGCGCCGCAATGCCGTTGCTGCCGGCATCGAGCGTGCGGAGCGCCGATTGCACGGCGTCGTGGGATACGTCCTGCATCAGCGGTTTCGGATTGGCCATGTCTGAGTCTCGAAGGAGGCTGACGCCCGGGCCCTTGCTTACCACGGCGAAACGGACAGGGCGACGCGCGCAAGACCGCGCAACGGGTCATTAACCATAATTGTTTTAACTCCATTAACGACGTTTTCGCGTGCTGTTTGAACGCGTCCGATAAGTATTTGAATAAGTTGAGGTTTAGTCATCGTGGGGTTGGGTCCAGCAAGGGGCCAAAGAAGGCGCGCGGCTGCGGTCCGCGCGCTATTGCCATGCCTTGCGTTTGCCGCCCTGAGTGGAACTTCCGGCCACGCCCAGACCCTGACGCCGGACATGCTGCGCCCGGTGCGCGGCGGCTTCATCGCCCCGCAGGATTCCCCGCTGCGTCCGACGCCTGATCGGACCGGCCAGGCGCCGCCAGATCCCTCCAGCGACCCGCGGCTGCGTAGTCCCGATACGCCCGCGCCTTCGCGCGTCGGCCAGATCCCGACCTACGGTCTTCCGGCGGCGAGCGGCGCTTCGGACTCCGGCTACGACTCGCTCAACCGCAAGCGCAAGAAGCCGAAATATTATCCGGGGCAGGCCAGGCCCAAGCCGCCGCCGGGGCCGGGCACGCCCGCGCCGCCGGTCGCCGCCAATCCGAACGGGCGCGTGCGCCTCTCGGTGCCGCCGTCGGAGACCGCCAACAAGACGCCGTTGCCGCCGGCGATGGCCGGCAGGGTGGTCGGCCAGCCGCCGCGCAAGCGGCTCAAGATCGACGACGATCCGTTCGGCGCGGTCGGCGATTATGTCGGCGCATTCCTGATCAAGGGCGCGATCGAAACGTCGGTCGGCTACGACACCAACCCCGGGCGGCTCGACAAGCCGCAGGGCAGGCCGGTCTATGTGATCGCGCCGGAGTTTTTGGCGGTGTCGGACTGGGAGCGGCACGCCGTCGTTGCGGATCTGCGCGGCTCCTTCAGCGGCTACACCCAAAACCTGACGCCGAACGCCGACGGCACGCCGTTGCCGGCGCCGCTCGATATCGACCGGCCGAATTTTGTCGGCCATATCGATGGGCGACTCGACGTGTCGCGCGATACGCGGCTGCTGGGCCAGGGCCGCCTGCTGGTCTCGACGGATAATCCCGGCAGCCCGAACATCCAGGCCGGCCTGCAGCGCTATCCGATCTACACCACGGTCGGCTCTACGCTCGGCATCGACCAGACCTTCAACCGCCTTCAGGTCTCCGCCGGCGCCACGGTCGACCGCACCGACTATCAATGGTCGAAGCTGACCGACGGCACGTCGACCGACAACAACGACCGCAATTATTCGCAATTTGGCGGCGTCGGCCGCATCAGCTATGAGGTGATGCCGGGCCTGAAGCCGTTCGCGGAAGTGCAGGGCGACAGCCGCTTCCACGACCTCTATCTCGACCGCAACAATTTCGCGCGCAATTCGAGCGGCGGCTACGTCAAGGCCGGTTCGTCGTTCGAATTCTCGCGGCTTCTCACCGGCGAATTCGCGGTCGGCTGGGCCGAGCGTCACTATGTCGATCCGCGCCTGCCCAGGCTACAGGGCCTGCTTACCACCGCCTCGCTGGTGTGGACTGCAACGCCGCTGACGACGGCAAAATACTATTCCGACACCCAGCTCGCGGAGACCACGCTGCCGGGCACGTCAGGCGTGCTGGTCCGCACCCATACTTTGGAAGTCGATCACGACTTCCGCCGCTGGCTGACCGCCATCGGCAAATTCACCTACGGCACGCTCGAGTACCAGGGCGACAACCGCACCGACAAGATATTTACGCTCTCCGGCGACCTGATCTACAAGCTGAACCGGCACGTCTGGATCAAGGGCAACGTGACGCACAGCCTGCTGGATTCGAGCTCGCCCGGATCGAGCTCGAAGTCGACGGTGGTGCTGTTGGGCGTGAGGTTGCAGAATTAAGGTGGGCATTACTTGCCGCATTATCGTGTGAGTTCGGATGCCGCTTTACGGGAAACGCCATATAGATCGAGCGCGCTTCGCCATTTGCTCCTGCCTTTTGTCGATGGCCTTTCGGTCCCAAACGGTGAATGATGCCAAGTCCTTCGTTGTCTTGAGATCGCTCGCATTATAAGTCGGCTTTTTTGCCGAGAATCCCTTCGAACCAAGATCTTTGTTGATTTTCGTTAGAAGGCACATGTTTCCCAATCGTGCGGCGCAATCATCGACAATCTCTTTGTCTGCTTTTAATATCTGCTTCCAGTCGTCGTTTGGCTTCTTCGGTAGAACATGTTCTAACGTAAGTGCGCCGGGCTCCCACTCGTTTGCCATTTTTCCTTTTTTGAGAGTTTGCGCGTCTCTCTCAAGAGCTCGAAGAAAGTATCGTGCCTTCTGGCTATTTCTCTCTGTCTTGAGGCGAAATGCCGATTCAAAATCCGAATCAGATGGATAAACTCCGGACGATTTGAATTCGGCCAAGACGCCTGCTGTATTTGTGATAGATCCTTTGAATATCAATTCAGCAACTCGAGCACATGTCGGCTCAAAACGACCGGGATTTCCTCCGCCTACCAGCAAAAACCTGACAATGCTGACCTCCAGTAGTCTCAGCAATCGTGGCATTTCAGTAGCGCTAAATCGAGCTAGTGCAGAAAGGATTATGGGGTGAGTTTGCTGGCTCCCAATCAACTTAAGGGATACGACTGTGCTCCTTGCTTCAGCCGAGTACGATGACCAAACAGCATCGTCAGGAGAGTCGAGAGCTGCGTATTGCTCAGCCGCGCCGAGCAGATCTTTGGAAAGGTTCACTGCCTTATTGGAGTCTTTGTATGTTGTGCGAAACGTATCGAATAGAAGATTGGTCCTTATTCGACCGTGACGCGACGTCCAAAAAACCTTTAAGAAGCTTGACGCTTTGACATTCGAAAGGGCAGCAATCATCTGAACCCAGCGGAATTGCATATCCTTCAAGACAGCCGGCGAAAGTCCGGCTGCCTTCTTGAAGAGGAAATTCTTCACTAGATCAAGAGGAGAAAGGTCAACGCCGCGATCATTTAGAGTCTCGAACAGCGTGTACGCCGAATTTTCATCTGCGACCGTCAAGCGAACTGTTCGAACACGATCTCTGAAGAATTTGATGGTTTCAAAAAAATAGGCAGCCGATTTCGTGGGGTCGCCAATCTTCGAGGCTATCTCCTTTACCCGCCCATGCGAATAGATAATCGCTTCTAGTAGCTCGCGATTGGAATCGTGACGCTTTAATTTCTTGAGCGCTGTAATAACATCTTCGACCGCCGCGCCCTTGACGACAAAATCGACAAAATTCTGATTGTTTGCTTGGTTAAGTACAAGTCTCGGAGTTGGCTCCTTTTCGCCAAGTTCGCTACCGCCAATATAGGCATCTTGAATCTTTCGAGCTTCGTCGTGCTGGTCCGGGTATTGACGGAGCCAGTCGCGGATTGCAGCAAAAATAATAATGGTCGTCGCTAGCCTTTGCTGGCCGTCGAGAATTGTGAAGTGCTCACCTTCGGTGAGGAAAACTAGCAGCCCAAGAAAATAAGCATCTCCCTTCTTTTCAAGAGCGTCTGCGACGTCGTCGAATAGCTGCTGAACTTCGTCGACTGTCCAAGAGTAATCTCGCTGATGAGATGGGACGACGAAGCGACCTTCTTGCAAGATTTTAGCTATGCCGAATGTGGGCGATTCTGAAAAAGCTTCCACCATAAGAACTCATATCTGCGAGTGTTAAAGACTAAACTCTAGCAGAGATGGTATTCTTTGGCGACTGGGCGCGATAGCTGAACCTATGGGAATTGGTCGATCACGACGTCTGCCGGGCAATGCCCCCTTTAGCGCGATTTCAAGCGTCGCAAGGACCTACCTCGGCAAATCTGTCTTTCCCATCAGGAACGTGTCGATCGACCGCGCGCACAGCCGGCCTTCGCGGATCGCCCACACCACCAGCGACTGGCCGCGGCGCATGTCGCCGGCCGAAAACACTTTTGGCAGCGAGGTCTGGTAATCCGCAAAATTGGCGCGGACGTTGCCGCGGGGGTCGAGATCGACGCCCAGCGTCTTCAGCAGGCCTTCGTGCACGGGGTGCACAAAACCCATCGCGAGCAGTACGAGCTCGGCGTCGAGATCGAATTCGGTGCCGGGGAGCGGCTTGAACTTTTCGTCGACCTTGACGCAGTGAAGCTTTGCGACCTTGCCGTTCGCGCCGGAGAACTTTTGCGTCAGCACGGCGAATTCGCGGCCGGCGCCTTCGGCCTGGCTCGAGGACGTTCGCATCTTCAAGGGCCAGTTCGGCCAGGTGATGCCTTTGTTTTCATGCTCGGGCGGGGCCGGCATGATCTCGAGCTGGGTGACGGATTTTGCGCCCTGCCGGAACGAGGTGCCGATGCAGTCCGAGCCGGTATCGCCACCGCCGATCACGACGACATGCTTGCCGCCGGCCAGGATGTCGGCGGCGCCGCCCAGCGGCTCGGAGGAAACGCGGCGGTTCTGCTGCGGCAGGAAATCCATCGCAAAGTGGATGCCGGCCAGGTCACGGCCGGGGATCAGGAGGTCGCGTGGAGCCTCGGCGCCGCCGGTCAGCGCGATGGCGTCGTACTGCTTGACCAGTTCGCGCGGATCGACCGAGCCATTGGCGCCGACATGGGCGCCGTAGTGAAAGGTCACGCCCTCAGCTTCCATCTGCGCCACGCGGCGGTCGATGATGTGCTTTTCCATCTTGAAGTCGGGAATGCCGTAACGCAGCAGCCCGCCGGCCTTGGCGAACTTTTCGTAGACATGCACCTCATGGCCGGCGCGCGCGAGCTGCTGGGCGGCGGCAAGGCCCGCCGGGCCGGAGCCGATGATGGCGACCTTCTTGCCGGTCTTTTCGGGAGCGACTTCCGGCTTCAGCCAGCCATTGTCCCAGGCGCGGTCGACGATGGCGCATTCGATCGTCTTGATGGTGACCGGATTGTCGTCGATGTTGAGCGTGCAGGACGCCTCGCACGGCGCCGGGCAGATGCGGCCGGTGAATTCCGGAAAATTGTTGGTCGAGTGCAGGTTGCGCGAGGCTTCTTCCCAGTTGCCCTGATAGACGAGGTCGTTGAAGTCGGGGATCTGATTGTTGACCGGGCAGCCCGGCGTGCCCGGCGCCACCGAACCGGTGCCGTGGCAATAGGGGATGCCGCAATTCATGCAGCGCGCGGCCTGGTCGCGGGTGTCCTTCTCGCTCAGCGGGATGACGAATTCGCGGTAATGCTGTACGCGCTCGGCGACCGGCTCATACTTGCGCTCGTGCCGGTCGATCTCGAGAAAACCTGTGATCTTGCCCATAAAACCCTGACGCCCTTGCATCTCGTTCCGTCGCTCCGGGATGCGCCGTCAGGCGCATATTCGGAACCTCGATATCGTCTTGCGAGATTCCGGAGTTCGCGCTTCGCGCGCCCGGAATGACGCTTAACTCTAACTCCTCATCCTGAGGAGCGCCGCGTGCGGCGCGTCTCGAAGGATGAAGGCCCGTTCGGTGGCCTCGTGGTTCGAGACGGCGCTGCGCGCCTCCTCACCATGAGGATATTCGACTACGCCCCGATCGCGATCTTCGGCTCGGCGTCGGCGTTCGCCTTCATCTCCTTCAGCGCGCGGCGGTACTCCACCGGCATCACTTTCCGGAATTTCGGCAGCCACGTTTTCCAGTTCGCGAGGATCTCGGCGGCACGGCGCGAGCCCGTCAGCTTGGCGTGACGGGTGATCAAGACATGCAGCCGCTCGACATCCGAATCGAGCAGGTTCTGGAACACGTCGACACGGCCATGCGCCTCGAGGTCGCCCGAGTGATGATAAGTGTTGGCGTTGATCATCTCCTCCGAGAGCACCGGCTCGAGCTCGACCATCGACAGGTTGCAGAGCTTTGCAAAATCGCCGGCCTCGTCCAGCACATAGGCGATGCCGCCGGACATGCCGGCCGCAAAGTTGCGCCCGGTCTTGCCGAGCACCACCACGATGCCGCCGGTCATGTATTCGCAGCAATGATCGCCGGCGCCCTCGACCACCGCGACCGCGCCGGAATTGCGTACGGCAAAGCGCTCGCCGGCAATGCCGCGGAAATAGCATTCGCCCTCGATCGCGCCGTACATCACGGTGTTGCCGACGATGATGCTCTCTTCCGGCACGATGCCGCCGTCGCGCGGCGGCTTGACGATGAGGCGTCCGCCGGAAAGGCCCTTGCCGACATAGTCGTTGCCTTCGCCTTCGAGGTCGAAGGTGACGCCGTGCGCCAGCCACGCGCCGAATGCTTGTCCGGCGGTGCCCTTGAAGCTGACATGGATGGTGTCGAGCGGCAGTCCGGCATGGCCATAGATCTTGGCCACCGCACCCGACAGCATCGCGCCGGCGCTGCGGTCGGTGTTGTTGATCTCCTCTTCGATCCTGACCGGCGCGCCGCGGTCGAGCGCAGCCTGCGCTTTCGCGATCAGGCGGCGGTCGAGCACGGCTTCCAGATGATGGTTCTGGGCTTCCGAGTGATAGATCTTCTGGCCCTTCTCTTCCTTCTGCCGCACGAACAGTTTTGAGAAGTCGAGGCCCTTGGCCTTCCAGTGCGCCACCAGCGTGGACTGGTCGAGCATCTGGGTCTGGCCGACCATGTCGTCGAACTTCTTGTAGCCGAGCTGCGCCATGATCTCGCGGACTTCCTCGGCGACGAAGAAGAAGTAGTTGATGACGTGCTCGGGCTGGCCGGTGAAGCGCTTGCGCAGCACGGGGTCTTGCGTCGCGACGCCGACCGGGCAGGTGTTGAGATGGCACTTGCGCATCATGATGCAACCGGCCGCGATCAGCGGCGCGGTGGCGAAGCCGAACTCATCCGCGCCCAAGAGTGCGCCGATCACGACGTCACGACCGGTACGGAAGCCGCCGTCGACCTGCACGACTATACGGCTGCGCAGCCGCTCGCGCACCAGCGTCTGGTGGGTTTCGGCAAGGCCGATTTCCCAAGGCGAGCCGGCATGCTTGATCGAGGTGAGCGGCGAGGCGCCGGTGCCGCCCTCGAAGCCGGCGATGGTCACATGGTCGGCGCGTGCCTTCGCAACGCCCGCGGCCACCGTGCCGACGCCGATTTCGGACACCAGCTTGACCGAGACCTGACCGTCCGGATTGACGTTCTTGAGGTCGTAGATGAGCTGCGCCAGATCCTCGATCGAATAGATGTCGTGATGCGGCGGCGGCGAGATCAGGCCGACGCCCGGCGTCGAATGCCGCACACGCGCGATCGTCGCATCGACCTTGTGGCCGGGCAACTGACCGCCTTCGCCGGGCTTGGCGCCCTGCGCCATCTTGATCTGCATCATGTCGGAGTTGACGAGATATTCCGTCGTCACGCCGAACCGGCCGGAGGCGACCTGCTTGATTGCCGAGCGCATGGAATCGCCGTTCGCCATCGGCTTGAAGCGGTCGGCTTCCTCGCCGCCTTCACCGGTGTTGGACTTGCCGCCGATCCGGTTCATCGCGATCGCCAACGTGGTGTGCGCCTCGCGCGAGATCGAGCCGAAGCTCATGGCGCCGGTAGCGAAGCGCTTGACGATTTCCTTGGCCGGCTCGACCTGGTCGAGTGGCACCGGCTTGCGCTTCTCGTCCTCGGCCGTCTTGATCCGGAACAGGCCGCGCAGCGTCAGCAGCCGTTCGGACTGCTCGTTGAGGATTTTTGCAAAGGCGCGGTAGCGCTCCTGCGAATTGCCGCGCACGGCGTGCTGGAGCG
The DNA here is from genome assembly GCF_018129385.1 of Bradyrhizobium lablabi. GTDB lineage: Bacteria > Pseudomonadota > Alphaproteobacteria > Rhizobiales > Xanthobacteraceae > Bradyrhizobium > Bradyrhizobium lablabi_C. The sequence goes on along the minus strand of NZ_JAFCLN010000003.1, from coordinate 175,126 downwards.
CGGAGACGGATTCGGCCGTCCACGCGTGGTCCTCGCCGCGGGTGCGGTAGGCATATTCGCCGCCGACGTCGAGCGCGCTCTTGTAGACCTGCGCATCGCCGAACGCATCGGTATGACGCCGCGCGGTCTCTTCCGCGATCTCGGCGAGGCCGACGCCCTCGATGCGGGTATGCGTGCCGGCGAAATACTTGGCGACGAAATCGGCCTTCAGGCCGACGGCGTCAAAAATCTGCGCGCCGCAATAGGACTGATAGGTCGAGATGCCCATCTTGGACATCACCTTGAGCAGGCCCTTGCCGATCGACTTGATGTAGCGCTTGACGATCTCGTAGTCGTCGAGCGCGCCGGGCAGGCGGTCCTTCATCGCGATGATGGTTTCGAACGCCAGATACGGATTGATCGCCTCGGCGCCATAGCCGGCGAGGCACGCGAAGTGATGCACCTCCCGCGGCTCGCCCGACTCGACCACGATGCCGACCGAGGTGCGCAGGCCCGTGCGGATCAGATGATGATGCACGGCGGCGCAGGCCAGCAGCGAGGGGATCGGGATCCGGTCGGTACCCGCCATGCGGTCGGACAGGATGATGATGTTGACGCCTTCGCGCACCGCCCCTTCCGCCCGGCCGCAGAGTTCGTCGAGCACCTGCTCCATGCCCGCCGCGCCGAAGCCGGCGTGGAAGGTGGTGTCGAGCGTGCGCGACTTGAAATGGGTGTCGGCGACCTCTGAGATCGAGCGGATCTTTTCGAGGTCTGCATCAGTCAGGATCGGCTGGCGCACTTCGAGCCGCTTGGTCGAGGCAAGGCCCTGAAGGTCGAACAGGTTCGGCCGCGGCCCGATGATCGAGACGAGGCTCATGACGAGCTCTTCGCGGATCGGGTCGATCGGCGGGTTGGTGACCTGCGCAAAGTTCTGCTTGAAGTAGGTGAAGAGCTGCTTCGGCCGATCAGACAGCGCCGAGATCGGCGTGTCGTTGCCCATCGAGCCCGCGGCTTCCTCGCCGGTCGCAGCCATCGGCGTCATCAGGATGTTGATGTCTTCCTGCGAATAGCCGAACGCCTGCTGCCGGTCGAGTAGCGGCAGGTTCGAGCGCACGCTCTTGGTCGCCGCGTCCGGCAGCTCTTCCAGCACGATCTGGGTGCGATGCAGCCACTCGCTGTAGGGATGGCTCTTGGCGAGCGAGGCCTTGATCTCGTCGTCGGGAATGAGCCGGCCCTGCTGGAGGTCGACCAGCAGCATCTTGCCGGGCTGGAGCCTCCACTTGGTGACGATCTGATCCTCCGGAATCTTGAGCACGCCCATTTCGGACGCCATCACGATGCGGTCGTCCTTGGTGACGAGGTAGCGCGCCGGGCGCAGGCCGTTGCGGTCGAGCGTCGCGCCGATCTGGCGGCCGTCGGTGAAGGCAATCGCCGCCGGGCCGTCCCACGGCTCCATCAGCGCGGCATGATATTCGTAGAAGGCGCGGCGCTCTTCATCCATCAGCGGATTGCCGGCCCACGCTTCCGGAATCATCATCATCACGGCGTGCGGCAGCGAGTAGCCGCCCTGCACCAGGAATTCGAGCGCGTTGTCGAAACAGGCGGTGTCGCTCTGTCCTTCATAGGAGATCGGCCAGAGCCTGGAGATGTCCTTGCCGAACAGCTCGGAATGCACGGACGCCTGCCGCGCCGCCATCCAGTTGACGTTGCCGCGCAGCGTGTTGATTTCGCCGTTATGGGCGATGAAGCGGTAGGGATGCGCCAGCGACCAGGTCGGGAAGGTGTTGGTCGAGAAGCGCTGATGCACCAGCGCAAGGGCGCTCTCGAAATCCGGCTCGTGCAGGTCGGGATAATACTTGCCGAGCTGGTCGGCGAGGAACATGCCCTTGTAGATCACGGTGCGGCACGAGAACGACACCGGGTAGTAGCCGGCCATGCCGCGGTCGCGGCGCTGGTAGATCGCCTGCGAGATCGACTTGCGCAGGATGTAGAGCCGCCGCTCGAACTCGTCCTCGGTCTTCGCAGCGCCGTTGCGGCCGATGAACACCTGCATGTGGTTGGGTTCGGTCGGCTTGACGGTGACGCCGAGCGAGGAGTTGTCGGTCGGCACGTCGCGCCAGCCGAGCAGCATCAGGCCCTCGGCCTTGATCTGTTCGGCGACGATGCTCTTGATGACGTTGCGCCATGCGGCGTCGCGCGGCATGAACAGCGCGCCGATCGCGTATTCGCCGGGCGCCGGCAGCTGAAAACCGATCTCGGCGGCCTTGCGCGAGAAGAAAGCGTGCGGGATCTGCACCAGGATGCCCGCGCCATCGCCGGCGCGCGGATCAGCACCGACCGCGCCGCGATGCTCGAGATTGCAGAGGATGTTGATCGCGTCTGAAACGATCTGGTGCGACTTGCGGCCCTTGATGTTGGCGATGAAGCCGACGCCGCAGGAATCCTTTTCCAGGCTGAGGTCGTAAAGGCCCTCGGCCGGCGGACGCCAAGTATGTTCGCGCGTGGTGTCGGCCGGTTTCGAATCCGTAGCCGACGACATTGCACTGCTGGGCATGCTCTCGCGCTCGAATTCCGACCCGCTCATCTCTTTCGTCCTCTCAGTTCGGCAAGGGCCTCACCGTCGTCTCCCGGCGCACCTTGGGCGCTTGCGGCACCCACCGGGCCACCGCTCGTCCTCGCGAGCCGCAATGTCCTAAATTCAGGCTTGGGCGTTCAACGTCCCCGGCGAACGGCCTTGCCTGCACTTCCCGGCGTCAGAGGGCCGGGTTTTCGTTGCAATCCCTATGCCGGGAAAGCCACAAAAATTGAGACAGGGATGCTGTCCTACCTTGGACCATGCCAAATTTTTATCTATCACACAAGCGCGTGAAAGTCCCCCGCTGCATGGCAGATCGTTGCAAGTGTTGATGCTTCGCCGAGGGCTCCCGGATTTGCGCCGTGATCCGGCCCAAGGACCGCCAGAATCCCCGGCAAATCTCCGGTTCGGGCAGAAGAGCGAAAACGCTCCGGGGCATCACAGGAGCACTTTCAAATGAAGTTGTTCACAGGATGGGCGTTGGCGGCAAGTCTGGCGCTGGGCGCGACGGCGGCCGATGCGCAGGTGCTGGGTCCGAGCCGGGTTTCGGATTTTGGCGCGCCCTACAGCGAAGCGCCTCCCTACAGTGAAGCGCCGCCCTATCGCGGCGGGCCGTATTACGCACCGCCTCCCGCTGAGGTTCCGCCGCCGGAGCCGCGCTATGGCTACGGCAACGGCTATGGTGGCAACGGCTATGGTTACGAGCCGGCGGGCCTGCTGCCGCCGCATGAGGTCTACAACATCATCCGCGAGGCGGGCTTTTCGCCGCTCGGCATCCCGCGCCAGCGCGGCTTCGTCTACACCATTGCCGTGATCGACCGCGGCGGCGAGGACGGCAGGCTGGTGATCGACGCCCGCAACGGGCGCATCATCCGCTTTATGCCGGCCTGGCAGATCAGCCGCAGTTTCGACGGGGCATTCAACAATTACGGTCCGCCCGGCATGCCGCCGCCCACGGAAATAAAGGGCGAGCCGCGGCCACCGGCCTCGGTGCCGCGCGTGGCGAGCCGCACCGTGCCCGTGCCGAAGCCCAGCCCGCTGGCGGCAGGCGCGGCGAGCGAACCTGCAAAGCCTGCGGCGCAGGCCGCAGCCAGGCCGCCGGTCCAACCGCCGGCGCAGCACCAGGCCGCGGTCGCGCAGCCAAAGCCTTCCGACACGGCCCCCGCCGGGACTGGCAGCGCCGGCCAAACGCAGGCCAAGCCGGAGCCACCCGCCATCCAGCCGACGCAGGAGATGCCGAAGGCGCAGGGGCTCGACTGATTTTCCTGTCCGCAGCGGCGCCGTCGATAAAAAACGCCCCGGTTTCCCGGGGCGTTTTCGTTTCAGCCAATATCTGCTGAGACAGGATCGCGCTTAGGCAGCGGCTTTGCCGGCCGCGCCGTCGACCACCTGCGGGGCCTTGTCACCGCTCGCAATCTGAATGTTGCGCGGCTTCTTGGCCTCGGGGATCTCGCGGACGAGGTCGACATGGAGCAGGCCGTTCTCGAGCGAGGCGTTCTTCACCTGGACGAAATCGGCAAGCTGGAAGACGCGCTCGAAGGCCCGCGAGGCAATGCCGCGATAGAGCACTTCGGAGTTGTCCTTGCCGTTCTCGTTGGCGACCTTCTCGCCCTTGATCGTCAGCGTGTTTTCCTTCGCGACGATCGAGAGCTCGCTCTGCGAGAAGCCGGATACGGCAACCGAGATGCGATAGGCGTTCTCGCCGGTGCGCTCGATATTGTAGGGGGGATAACCGGGGCTGCCGTCCGAAGTCACCTGGTCGAGCAGGTTGAAGAGGCGGTCAAAGCCGACGGTGGAACGATAGAACGGAGTGAGGTCGTAGGTACGCATAGGGTAGTCCTCCATTGAGCGACTGTTGAATTACCCGCCCGCCATCGGGCCGGGCTGTAGTCCTGTGCAGCCTGATGCTTCGGGTTCCCGAAGCACTGGTAGCGGCCTGCACGATGGTGATATGGGAGGGGTGGAACGGCGTTCAAGAGGCGGCGAGGAGCCGCTTTTTCGATGCCGGAAGCCTTGATTTCCAGCCTTCTTCATCCACCCGGTTGCAATGCCCATGACGCTCGTCTCGATCCCCGCGAACCCGGCTCCGGAAGACGTCGTCTCGGGCACCATCAAGACGCCTGACGGCGCAGAACTGCGCTTTGCGCGCTGGGCGCCGCCGGCCGGGCGCAAGGGCACGGTCTGCGTTTTTGCCGGGCGCGGCGAGATGATCGAAAAATACTTCGAGACCGTCCGCGACCTGCGCGAACGGGGATTTGCGGTCGCCATGATCGACTGGCGCGGGCAGGGCCATTCCTCGCGGCGGCTGCGCGATCCGCGCAAGGGCTATGTGCGGGACTTCGCCGACTACGAGGTCGACGTCGAAACCTTCGTGCAGCAGGTGGTGCTGCCGGATTGCCCGCCGCCCTACTTCGCACTGGCCCATTCGATGGGGGGCGCGGTCATGCTGCGGCTGGCGCATGCCGGAAAGCGCTGGTTCGACCGCATGGTGCTGTCGGCGCCGATGATTGACCTGCCGGGGCGTACGACCTCGCTTCCGGTGCGCACGCTGCTGCGCTTCATGCGGCTGACCGGGCAGGGCGGCCGCTACGTGCCCGGCGGCAACGACCGGCTGACCGGCACCGATTCCTTCGTCAACAATCCGCTGACCAGCGATCCCGTGCGCTATGCGCGCAACGCCGCGATCCTCGAGGAAGATCCGACGCTGGGCATCGCTTCGCCTACGGTGGCCTGGGCCGACACCGCTTTCCGCGCCATGAACACATTTCGCGAGATGTCGTACCCATCCGAGATCCGCCAGCCGATCCTGATGCTGGCGGCGAGCAACGACACCATCGTGTCGACGGCGGCGATCGAGGAGTTCGCCTATCATTTGCGTGCCGGCTCGCATCTCGTGATCGCCGGCTCCAAGCACGAGATTTTGCAGGAGCAGGACCGCTACCGCGGCCAGTTCTGGGCTGCGTTCGACGCCTTCGTGCCGGGCACGCCGCTGTTCAAGTGAAGCCGTTGTTCAAGTGAAGCCGTTGTTCAAGTGAAGGCCTGGCCGCCCATGCCGGCGGCGCCCGTAAGGCGATGATCCGGCGGGCACTTCGCGCCGCGGAGGCATGTCAAATGCAAAAACTCGAAAACAACCCCATGCACAGTAGAAATGGCGGCACCGGAACCGTGCGGCCGGGGAACCGCTTGAACAACTTATCCTCTTCCAACGAACGGCATCTTTGTTGCCATGATCGTCATAAACATCACGTTGGCATCGAGTGGTAAATTTGCCATGCAAGCTACAGCATTGCCGACATCATCGACATTCATACACGGCTCCGGCATCTGCCGACCGTCGGCTTGTAGTACACCGCTAGTCATACGCGCTGTCATGGGTGTTTCAGCATTGTCGATATCAATTTGACCGACCGCGATATTGTATGCCCGACCGTCTAACGAGGCCGCCTTGGTCAAGCCGGTGATTGAGTGCTTTGACGCGGTATAGGGAGTCGAGAAAGGCCTCGGAGCGTGAGCGGATATCGAACCGTTGTTAATTATTCTACCTCCTCGAGGCGTTTGATTTTTCATAATCCGAAACGCAAACTGCGTGCAGATAAATGGACCGGTTAAATTGGTATCAATCACAGCTTTCCACTGCGCAAAGCTAACATCCTCCATGGGAATCGATGGAGCGCTTATGCCCGCATTGTTAAACAGCAGATCAAGTCGTCCGTGAAGATCAATGACTTTCGCAAATAAAGAAGCGATCGAATCCGGATCTGATATATCGCATATGACAGATGTGCTCACTTCAGGCGCAGGTCCCAGACTCCTGGTTTCCTCGAGCAACTCGATGCGGCGTCCGGCCAGGACGACAGTGAAACCCGCCTTCATCAGAGCGAGCGAGGAAGCACGGCCAATCCCTGACCCCGGCCCGGTGACAAGCGCAATTTTCCTTTGAGTGCCCAAAGCCATCTCAACACGATTATCGTGCTGCCCCACCTCTGCTGTGTCAGTTGCGATACGTCTTCGTTGCACAAGATACGCCGAGTTGATGTCGGCGGCTGCCCTAAGACGAAGTTCGGATTTATGGCGTTCCTTTAGATACTGCTCTCAGAGCGCTGCACGCAGTAACCCATCGAATTCTTCAGCAGACGCTTTCCGAGGAGTCGTGGCATTCGAGTGGTCGGCTAACGCCCGGACCACTGTTTGAGGAATATGCCGCGCTTCAAAGCCCATCTGGCCGAGCGTTACCGGTAGCTTTAACGATTGGACGAGATCGGACACCGCAGTGGCGAGGTCCGTTTTGCGCGAAATGCAGAATATATCGCTTAGCTTCTCGTATTTGTTCCCGACGCTTTGCGCGTTGAAGCGCAGAATGTGCGGCAGGAACACGCCGTTCAGCATGCCGTGATGCAGTGTCGGCGAGCGTAACGCGCCGGCGGCGTGAGAAAGCGAGTGCACTGCGCCGAGCCCCTTCTGAAACGTAAGCCCACCTTCGAGTGCCGCCATCATCATCTCCCAACGCGCCTCGCGGTCGGCGCCGTTTGTCACAGCGCGCTGGATGAAGTGCCATGCACGCTGTGCACCGTCGAGCGCGATCGCTTCCGCCGGCGGATTGACCAACGGTGACAGGAACGTTTCGATGCAATGCGTGAGCGCGTCGATGCCAGTTGCCGCCGTCAACAACGGCGGCAGTCCGAACGTGAGCTCAGGATCGCAGATCGCCCTTTTCGGTATCAAATGCGGACTGATCAACGCCAGCTTTGAGCCATTGGTCAGATTGATCAAAGCACCGCGGCCGACCTCGCTGCCAGTTCCCGCAGTGGTCGGAATGGCGATCACCGGCGCGACCTGCGCAGTGATCTTGCCGACACCGCCACGGATTGCCGCGTAATGCTCCAATGGACCTTCGTGGGTTGCGGCCAAAGCTACGCCTTTGGCAAGGTCGATTGGCGAACCGCCGCCGAGTGCAATGACGCCGTCGCAGCCGCCATCGCGGTAGGCGACGACGCCTTCACGTACTGCTTCCTCCGTCGGGTTCGGCGGCGTGCCGGCGAATATCGCAACGGTCGTCGGATCGAGATGGGTCAGCACCTGCGCTGCAATGCCGGCACTCTGTACGCCGACGTCCGTGACAAGCAATGGCCGACGAATTCCAAGCGCTTCCAACTCGGTCGGCAGGCTCTTGATGGCACCAAAATCGAAGATCGTCGTCGTCAAATATCCAATGGTCGACACGGTTGGGTTTCCTCTCCGCGACGACGCAATTGCTGCACCGCCAAAACGTTTTTATTCATCGGATATTTAACATCGGATGATTGCGAGAGCAACAAAGTCAGTGTATGGCTTGAATATGCCAGCGGGCCCAAGAGCCGGCGGTCGGGGAGTGAGCAGATTGTCGAGCGCCAAGCGCGTCAAATCCGCCGAGAAGCGTTTGAAGCCAGGCCGCATCCACGCGGTTCTGACGACACTCGGCCGCGAGATCGCCCAGGAGATCATCCCGGCCGGTGCGGTATTGCCGCCCGAGAACGAACTCGAAGCCCGTTTCGGTGTCGGCCGCGGAGTAGTCCGTGAAGCCATCAAGATGCTCTCAGGGAAAGGGCTCGTCAGCGTGCGTCCGCGCCACGGCACTCACGTGTTGCCGCGGCGCGATTGGAGCCTGCTCGATCGTGACGTGCTGAACTGGCTGGTCGGTCAGGATAAACTCGACCGCGAATTGCTGTTGGCAATTCAGGAAGTGCGCTCAATTATTGAGCCGGCCGCTGCCGCGCTCGCTGCGACGCGCGCTACCAAGCAGGACCGGCAACGGATCGATGCAGCCTTGGTAGCGATGGAAACCTCGAGCGATCAGGCTTCCGCAACGGCTGCAGACAAGGCGTTTCACCTCGCCATTCTTGACGCCACGCACAATCCGGTGCTGCAGGGCTTTCGCGGCGCGATCGACACGATTCTGAGCGCGGTATTTGTAGTCGCCGTCGATAGCATCGCAGGCTGGTTCGAGGAAAATCTTGCCAACCACGCTGCCACGGCCCGTGCCATCGAAGAGGGCGATGCAAAAAAGGCTCGTAAAGCCATGGAGCAAGTCCTTGGTTACACCCACTCCAAATTGTCTAGAAAAAATGCCGGTGCCGTTCGACGAGCCGCGCGGCCGGGCGGCACCCGCAGCCTGAGGAAAGCGTGATGCTGCACAGGCTCTCGTCCGCACTTTGGTTCTGCTCTCCCTTTATAGTGCTTATCGTTCTATGGGCTGTTTTCATCCCGTATTTTGACGTTAATCCTCGGCTGTTTCCTCATCTCTCCTCTGTGGTCCAGGCTGGGATTGAGGGAATTCAAGATGGTACCCTTGTTCGGCACATCGGTGCGAGCCTGCTGCGCGTCGCCGTCGGAACAGTGCTCGCGTTACTGATCGCCATTCCCCTGGGCATCGCCATGGGCGTCAGTCCGGTTGTCTCCAGCTTCCTGACGCCCCTGTTCAGGTTTTTCTCGGTGCTGGCTGGCATCGCGTGGATCCCGATCGCGACGCTATGGTTCGGCTACGGCTTCGGCGCCATCACCTTCGTGATCTTCAATGCCGTGTTCTTCATCGTGACGTACAACACGCTGCTCGGCGTATCGACCATTCCCTTGCACGTGCGCAATGCGGCCGCATCGCTCGGTGCGGGACCATGGGCGATGTTGACCGAAGTGCTGCTGCCGGGCGCCCTTCCTAACATCGTCACGGGCATACGCACCGGGTTGGGCTTTGCCTGGCGTGGTCTGATCGCAGCCGAGATGATCGCCACCAATGTCGGCCTCGGCTACATGCTGTTTGTGGCGCGCGACTTCTACAGGACTGAAGTGATCGTGCTCGGCATGATTGTGATCGGCGTGCTTTGGCTACTGCTCGACCGGCTGGTCCTGGCACCGATCGAGCGCGCCACCATCGAACGCTGGGGCATGGTGCAGCGCGCATGAAGCAGTTTCTTCTCAAGATCTGGAGCCACTGCGTTCGCCTGACGGCGCGCTATCCGTCGATCGGCTCCATCGCGCCTTTCATTCCGGTGATTGCGGCCTGGTGGATCGTCACAGAGTTGCAAATATTTCCGCGCGCGTTCCTGCCGGGACCGGCGGAGGTGGTGCGCTCTTTCGGTTCGCTGGTTTATATGGGCATCCTGCCGGAGTACCTGCAGGACAGCATCGTGCGCCTGGCCGTCGGTGCGTTCTGGGGCGTCGCCCTCGGCATTCCTCTCGGAATCCTGGTCGGTCTTAACCAGCGCGCGCGTACGGCGCTGTGGCCGCTGCTTCTGTTCTTTCAGGCCATCGGCGATATCGCCTGGCTACCGATCCTGGTGATCTGGTTCGGTTATGGCCTAACTACCATCACGGTAGTCATCGTCTACACGGTGATCTTCCCGGTGGTCCTGAACACGGTGCTGGGCGTGCGCTCGATCCCCATCACCTTGCATCGCGCGGCCCAGAGCCTGGGTGCCTCGCGCATTCGCATGTTGTGGGAAGTGGTGTTGCCGGGAGCGCTGCCCAACATCGTGACCGGCCTGCGCAACGGGCTCGGCTATGGCTGGCGCGCCCTGATCGCAACCGAGATTATCGTCGGCACCAGCGGTATCGGATTCCTTATGTTCGACGCGCGCCGCTCCGGGTCGGTCGTGGAAATACTGCTCGGCATGATCATCCTGGGAATACTCTGGTACATCGTCGATAGCTGGATACTGGCACCGATCGAGCGGGCTACCGGACAGCGGTGGGGGCTAGTGACGCGATGAAAAATCTGACTATCAACAATCTGTCGAAGACGTATTTCGACCCCTATGCCGGCACCAACGTCACTGCAGTGCATGATGTGTCATTGAACGTGGAGCAGGGAGAATTCGTCTGCATCGTCGGGCCTTCGGGCTGCGGCAAGACGACGATCCTCAACATGATCGCGGGCTTCATTCCGCACACAGGCGGTGAGATCCTGGTTGGCGGCCGTCCGGTCAAGGGGCCGGGCCCCGACCGCGGCGTGGTTTTCCAGTCTTTTGCCCTGTTCCCGTGGCGAACCGTGCTCGAGAATGTCGCCTTCGGTCCGAAGATGCGCGGCGTCGGCAGGGTCGAACGCGAGAAGATCGCGCACGAATATCTGGCGCTCGCCAAACTGACCGAGGCAGCCGGGCGTTATCCCGCCGAATTGTCGGGCGGCATGCAGCAGCGTGTCGGCGTCGTACGCGCGCTGGCGAACGAACCGGACGTGCTGCTGATGGATGAGCCGTTCGCGAGCGTCGACGCCCAGACTCGAATGACGCTCCAGGAAGAACTGACGCGGATCTGGCAGGAGAAGCGGCCGACGGTCATCTTCATCACGCATGACGTCGCAGAAGCGGTGTTTCTCGCCAACCGGGTGATCGCACTGTCGAAGGGACGTGTGCTCGAGGAAATTGCCGTGGATTTGCCACGGCCGCGATCATGGGACTCGCTGAACGATGATGCGCGGTTCAAGGAATTGTCGGGACGCGTTCTTCAACTCGTGCGGTCGGCCTGAGCCATGTTGAAAGATGCCCTTCGATCGCGAAAGGCGCACATCCTCATAGCGGTGGCGGCTGGCTATCTGGCCTGGCAGCTTTGGCTGACCATCGCCGCACCGCGAAAGATCGCGAACTTCGCCGGCGGCTCGGAGAGGGTGAATATCCTCGTCGTGCTGCCGTTCGAACCTGAACGTTTCCACGTTCAGCTGATGCAGACGTACGGCCGGGTATCCGGAACACAAGAAAAATCCGTTGAAGTTCGAGGAGTGAAACGAGCGGACTTGACGACCGTCGCCCGGCCTTACTGGGTTACGCGCGTCGAGCCGCTTCAACCAGGGGGATGACCCAAATGCGACGACTTGCGATGCTGCTCTGCGCCTTGTTGCTGCTGCCGTCACTGGCAATGGCGCAGGCCAAGGAACCCGTAAAACTCAAGGTCGGCATGGTGGCGGCGGTGGACATGCTGGCGCTGCCGATTGCGCTGGAGCGCGGCTTCTTCGAAAAGTACGGGCTCGACGTGACCATCGCCCGCCCATATGCAACCGGCGTCGATGCGCTCAATGCCTTGCAGGCAGGCGAAACCGACATGGTGCAGGCTGGCGTGCCGGCCATCGGCGCCATTCTGCGCAACATGGATCTGGTTTTCTTCGGCAACTTCAGCGGCAACGCCACCAAGCTCGGATCCGATGCCACGCTCGCCCTCATCGCCAACGGCGATTCCGGGATCGTCAAAGGCGACTTGAAAAGTCTCAAGGGCAAAAAAATAGCGACCTCGTTCGGCACAATCAACCATCTCTACATTCTCGGCCTGCTCGAGAAGGCTGGCCTTGCGCCGACCGACGTGACGCTGATCAACACGCCGCCGCCGGAGATGAGCGTGGCGTTGCTCGCCAAGGGCGTGGATGGGTTTGTGTGCTGGGACCCGGCACCGGTGATTGCCATGAAGGACGTGCCGGGCGCTGTCGAGGTCATCCGCGGCGGCGATGTCATCTCCTATCTCGGCTTCAATGTCGCGCTGCGGCCCTGGGTGGAGAAGAACGGAGCGACGGTCGAGAAATTCCTGGCAGCCGTGTCGGAGGCCGACCAGTGGATGCGCAAGAATCCCAAGCAGGCCGCCGCGATCGGTACGCGCTGGATTCCCGGGTTGAAGCTCGACGTGGCGGAGACTGCAATGCAGTACAACGTCCAGCAGGTCGACCGCCGCATTTCCGCTCATAACTATCGTGCGCTTTGGAAGGCGCAGGATACGCTGCAACGGCTTGGCGTGATCAAGTCGGTGTTCGATGTGAACAAGCACATCGAGCCCAAGTTCATCCTCAACGTGATGAATACCTACCCGGACCTATTTTCCGATCTGCAGCCCATTCCTGCAGATGTGGCGATTAAACCGGGCTTCGTGTTCAAGCCCTGAAGCTGAGTTGCCGCGCGCCCTGTAGCTGGTGCGCGGCAACAAACTTCCTGCTTACAATTCTGAGTATGCGTTTTTCAGGAGAGTTTTAGTCGATCGCCGGTGAAGCTTTCACCTCGTCGCGATGCGGGTCGTCCTTTGGCAGGATTTCGCGGATGTAGTTGCGCTTCTTCCATTCCGGCGATGGCGGCGTGCCCTGACCGGGCCGCGGGATGCTTGGCGAAGCCTTGAAGGCGTCGGCCCCCATCATATCAGGCACATAGCGCGGGCAGTTCGGATAGATTTCGCACTCCACGCGCACCACGAGCTTGGCGCCGTGATGCCGGCCGAGCGATGCCGCGTCGTCAAGGATGGCAGCCCGGCCATTGACGCGGATGCGACGGCTCTTGCCGTCGAAGCGGACGAACAGCAGGCCGACATTCGGATTCCTCGAGATGTTGCCGATCGTCCGGTACATTGAATTGCCGTCATATTCCGGAAATTCGATCACATCAGGTCCGGTGATCTTGACGAAGCCGGGATCGCCGGAGCGGATGCTGCAATCGACGTAGTCCTGCCACGTGGTCGCGATGAAAAAGAACGGCGAGCTTTCGATCAGCTCCTTCTCGTCGTCCCAGAATTCATAGTGCTTGCGCTTGTCCTCGATGGCTTCGGCGACGCGCCGCCCGTCGAAACGATCCTGAAAATCACGCATGCCTTCGTGAAAGAACGGTCGATCCCACATGGCTCTGCTTCCTTCTACCGGAATGGTGCTATTGTAGCATGATGGAACGGCTCAAATGAATATGGCGTGCTCGACGCCGCGAGCACGCCATATGGCTGAAGAATTGTTCGGATCGCGCTACAGCGTCTTCAGATACTCGATAAGGTCGTAGCGCTCCTCATCGGTCAGCTTCCGGCCGATCACACCGTTCGGATAGGTTTTCTTGTCGGCATCTGCCGCCGCCTCGAAGGAATGGCCGAGCACGCTGTTGCCCTTGATCGCCTTGCCGCTGCTGTCCGTCATCGAGAACAGGGTCTGGCCGCTCTTACACGAGGATTCTCCGGAAGCCGGCACATCGAACCCGACCTTTTTCGGATCGAAGTCGCGCGCGCCCATGCAGAATTGTTTCGGGCGCTCGGCTTGCGGCGTCAGCACCCACCACAGCGAGGGCACCGAGCCGTTGTGAATATAGGGCGCGGTGGCCCAGACGCCGTTCAGCGGCCGCGCGCGATATTGCGGCTCTTTGGCAGCGGCGGGGTTCGGACAGTTGCTGCGGTCACCCCAAATCTTCTTGATCTGGTCCGGATCGGTAATGCCGCGATCGCTCAACCATTTCTCGCCGGTGCGCTGAACCGCGATCATCAGCGCGATCGAGAACGGCATTTCGGTCGAGGAATACGACTGCATGTCGCAATTCCAGCGGGCCTTGAGTTCTTTCGCAGGGTCCATCCTCAGGAAGTCGGGGATTTGGACCTGCCGCTTGTCCAGCACGTTGGCTTGCGCCGGATCGGTCCCCATGACGGCCGCACTCTTCGTGACCTCGTTCAGTATCCAGCCGCCGTTGCGATCCTGCGTCCAGCGCGGGTTGTCGATCCAGAACTTCTTGTCCTTGGCGTCCTTGAATTGTTCGTCATACGCCGCGTCGGCGACGGGCCCGAGATGGCACTCCGCGCAGATGTTGCCGTAAAGCGTGCGCCCCTTCGCAACGCGCGACTGGTCGATCTTCCAGGCGTCATCGTCGGGAAAGAGATGCGACGGCCATTTCGGTGACGTCAGCCCGCCAAAGCTTCTTGGTGTCCGGCTGAACGGATCGGAACCTCGCAGCATCGCCTCGATGCGCGCCAGATTTTCCAGCGCCAGCGACGAGCGGAACAGCCGGTCCGCCGGAAAGTCGGGCGACAGATTGAGCGAGGCGCGCACGCCGAGCGCCTCGCCGGCGTTACGGATCAGCGGCTGCTCGATCGAGGCGTCGTATTGCGCCCACCACAGCCACGGCACCGTCCACACCGGCGGGTAGCTGACGGGCGCATCATTGGCATGCAGGTTTCGTTCGTATCCTTGCAGGTTGCTCTTGACGAAGTCGGTATAGAAAACCTGATTGCCGATCCGGTTGAGCGCATCGAGCCGTCCATAGCCTTCCGGCGTATCCGGCTGGCCGTTGTCCGCCAGCTTGTCCATGGCATCGACCTGGCTCTTCAGGAAAGTCCAGACGCCCTTCAGCTCTGTCTTGAGCTTGTCGCGCTCCGCCGGGTCGGCATCGCGTCCGAGCACGCGGTCGGCAAAACGATCGAAACGGCCCGGTACATACAATGTGTAAAGGATGGAGAGCCCGGTGGTGAGCTCGAGTTTGCGCAGCTCCAGCATGGCCGGCCCGCCATCGAACCGGATGCTGGTGCCCTTGTAGTTGAGGCTGCCGGTGTGACAGCCGGCGCAGGTCAGGCCGATCTTGTCGGCCTCGGCGCCGCCGGTCGCGGGATTGATGACGCCGGTCATGCGTGCAAAGCCGACCGGCAAACCGTCGAGATTGTCTGCCGGCAACGGCTTCAGGCCGGCGACCGATTCCGGCGCCGGCTCGGTCTTGGCATCGGAGTTCACAAAGCCAAAGCGGCGTAGCGTGTTGGCATCGGCGCGCACGGTTTTCGGGCTGGGAATGAAACCGAACCGCTCCAGGTAAGCACTGTCGGTCAGCATGCCCGGTCGGCTGAACAGGTGAATGACAGGCTGCTCGAGCGCGACATACCAGGAATAGGGCACCGGGAAGGTCGCGGTGCCCTGGCTCGCATGCTGAAACCAGAAACGGTCTTCCGTCGACCAGTTCTGGTCGAGCCAGTAGGCGGCCTTCACCTCCATCGGCGCCGGCAGCGCCGGCGGCACCAGTTTGCCGATTCCGGGGAGCGGCCGCAGCAGCCCGGGAAATTCAGCGAGCACGACGACGAACGCCAGAACGAGCGCGGCAAGCACGGCCGCCCCCTTGGCGAGCGTGCGCACGACGCCGCTGGAGGTCGGCCGCACGCGCAGCCGCGCATTGATGCGTTCGGGCAGCCGCCGTTCGGTAAACAGCGTGCGCACCTCGGCGACGCTGAGATAGCGCTCGTTGCCCTCGCCCTTGCCCATGACGTCGAGCAGGACCGGCCATTCGCCCTTCATCAGCTTGCGGTCGTACCAGCGCCGGTGACCTTTGCCGCGCTCGAAATTCGCGTCCATGTAGGTGACGATCTCGCTGGCCGTCAGGCCGCGCTCGGTGCCGCCTGCCGGATCGGGCCGGTCCTTTCCGAACGAGGCGAAGCGCGCCAGTTCCCCTTCGTTCACCTGCGCGTTCACACCGAGGATGCGCGAGCCGACGCCATGCTTGTCGAGCGGGCCGTTGCGCAATTCGTCGAGCGTTGCACCGGACCAGGTGCTTCGCAGCAGACGGCAGGGGCCGAGGCCATTGGCGATCACGGCGACCAGCCAGGTTTTCACGCCGGCCACGAACTTCGGAAAGCCGGTCTTGCCGCTGGCCGCCTCCACGGTGCCGGCCAGGGTCGCGAGCGGTACGTCATGGCCGCCGACAAAACCCTCCGACACGATCGCTCGCAGGAAGGGGCATGGATTGTTGGATGAAACGTCGATCGGCTGGATGGGAGTCTTGTCGGAAATCGTGCCGTCGCGGCCGTCTTGCATGGACCTGATCCCTCAAAAAAGCAGCGGATGATGCAAAAAGATTCTTTAAGCCGAATGAAGCTCTTGAAAGGCGAACACGCTCGCCGCACTACCTCAAGATGCGTTGGAGTTTTGGCTGGATTCGAACGTGAGTCAACTCAAGACGCAGCGAGGCGGGTTGAGGGCGGTCAGGAATTCGCCGTGCGCTTTGCAGTCGGCTCGACCAGCGTCAGCCGGGTCGTTGGCACGCCGGCTTTGGAAAGCCCTTCGCGGTAGAGCGCGATATCGGCCGGATTCTTCCACCGGAAATTCCGCAGGTGCTTCTCGACCGTCAGGCCGGGATACTTGCCGAGCAGGGCTTCGGTCGCCCTGGCTGCTTCTTCGGTGCGTCCCAATTGCGCCAGCGCCGCCGCGCGCAGGGCGAGCACCTGAAGATGGTCGGGATTGAGATAAAGCGCCTCGCGCGACCACGACAACGCTGCATCGTACTGCCGCAGCAGATAATGGCTGAACGCAGCGCAAGCGTCCCATTGATAGCGGGGATCGGAGTTGCCGCGCGTGGCTGCGGTGGAGAACAATTCGATCGCCGCGCGATGTTCGCCGACGACCATGTGACAGACGCCGAGCACACCGCGCGCGCCCATGTCGTAGGGATTGAGCGCAATGGCTTTTTGAATTGCTTCGAGCGCCGACTCGTAGTCGCCCTGGTTCGCGTGCACGAAGGACACGATCTGGTAGGCGAAGCACGACCGCGGATCGAGCCGGACGCTGCTTTCGGCCAGCTCCATGGCCTCCGCCCACAATTCGCGGGTGCTGCGGACCCATCCAAACTGCACGCTTTGCAGCATGTTGGTGGCGAGATAGGCACGCGCGATGGCGAGCGATGGGTCGAGCGCAATGGCTTCCCGGAACAGCGCGATCGAGGCGTCGAAATCGGCCTTGGTCTGCTGGTAATAGTGGGAGAGGCCCTTCAGGAAACGGTCCCAGGCCGTGAGCTCGGTGGACGATGCCCGCGCCGGCGCCGTCGCCTCTGCACGAAAGATTTCCGGGGCCAGTGCCGCCGACAGGCTGGTCGTGATCTCGTCCTGTAGCGCGAACAGGTCGCCCATATCCCGGTCATAGCGGCCGGTCCACAATTGCTCGCCATTTTCGGGAGAGATCAGCTCTGCGGTGACGCGGATCTTGTTGCCGGCGCGCCGCACCGAACCCTGGATCAGATAGGATGCGTCGATCTCCCGCGCGATCAGCCGCGCGGACAGATTCCTGCCCTTGAAGGCAAAGGTCGCGTTGCGGCTCAGCACCCGGTAGAACGATTGCAGCGACAGCGCGTGGATCAGGTCCTCGGTCAGGCCGTCGGCGAAATATTCATCAGTGCTGCCGGAAAGATTGGTAAAGGGCAGCACGCCGACAATGGCGGTCCGGTATTGCGCCGGCAGGCTGGCCGCATCCCTGGACTCCATCCCCAGCGGTTCGGGCTCGCCCGGCTCCCAGCTCCAGACGTCGACCAGTTCGTCGATGTTCTTCAGGCGATGGCGTCCGGCGCTCAGGAGCGTGGCGCTGAGATGCTTGCCGGCCTCGGAATAGGCCTTGGCCGAGACCGCCACCCCGCCCGGGGCGGCAACCGATTCGAGGCGGACGGCGATGTTCACATCGTCGCCGAATACCTCGTCCTCGTCGGCGATCACATCGCCCATGTGGACGCCCATGCGGAACTGCATGATCCGCTCGGCGGGAAGCTGATCGTTTCGTTCCGCCATCAGCGCCTGCATCGCGATCGCCGATTCGATGGCGCCGACGACGCTGGGGTATTCCAGAAGAAAACCGTCGCCGGTGTTCTTCACGATCCGGCCGCCGTGATTGAGGATCATCGGGTAGATCGCGGTGCGGTGCGCCTTGAAGGCGGCGTGCGTGCCCGCTTCGTCCGCACCCATCATGCGCGAATAGCCGGCGACGTCAGCGCAGACGATGGCGGCCAGGCGTCTTTCCATTTCCCCGAACTCCAGAACGGCAGACGGCCTCGACGTGGCCGGCCTGCCGAAGCCCATGCTTATAAGCCAGCTTGCGGTCCGCGGAAGAGCGTAGTGCATGTAATAATGACGCAATATTGATCCAAAGGGCCGGGACAGAAATGTCGGTCGTCAGGTCATCGCCCAACCCATGAAATCGGGCATTGGCAGATTTCGAGGGGCCGGGCTAATGCTGCCACGATCGGGGCGCGCCTTGCGCGAGCAACGCCGCACGTGAGATGAGAGCGATCATGCTTGGCATCCACGAATTCTGGCTCTTCATCCTCTCCGGCCTGCTGCTCAACATCACGCCGGGTCCCGACACGGCCTATATCCTTGGCCGCAGCATCCAATTGGGGTGGCGCGGCGGGGCTGCCGCGGCGCTCGGAATCAGCACCGGATGCCTGGTTCATGTGTTTGGCGCAGCAATCGGACTGTCGGCCCTGTTGATGGCCTCCTCAACGGCATTCGCGGTGTTGAAACTGGTCGGCGCGGCCTACCTGCTCTTCACCGGAATCCAGATGCTGTTGTCGCGCCCGCGGCCGATCGCCGAAGCGGCCACGCAGGGCGGCGAAACGTCGCTGAGAAAGGTGTTCTGGCAGGGCGCGCTTACCAATATGCTGAACCCGAAGGTGGCGCTGTTCTTCCTCGCCTTCCTGCCGCAATTTGTCGCCGCGGACTCCCTGCACAAGACGGAAGCCTTTCTCCTGCTAGGTGCCGTCTTCATCTTCAACGGCACGCTGTGGTGCCTCGGCATCGCGGCATTCGCCGCGCGGGCGGCGAGCCGCATCCGCAGCTCGGAGGGGGTGATGGTCTGGATCAACCGGGTGCTCGGCGGGTTGTTCGTCTATCTCGGCTTTCGCGTTGCGATGCTGGAGTCGCGCTAGCGCATGATCCGGAAAAGTGGGTCACGCAAAAAGATCATGTGCCGGAAAATGACTCAGCCGTGCAGCTTGATTAGCGCGCTGATCGCCAGATAGAGCCCGAGAAAGATCATCGCGATCAGGAACCAGCGGCGGAATTCCTCCGGATGCATCCGGGTGCGCACGGCCTGTCCGATGAACATGCCGGTAAAGGACGCCGTCATCGCGATCGCACCGGGCAGTGCGGTGGCCGCCGTCAGCAGGCCCGAGGCGGTGATGTTGAAGGCAAGCGCGACGGTCGCAACCGTGAAGAACACGCCGAGCGCCTGCACCAGTTCGTCCTTCTCCATGCCGATCGCCTGCATGAACGGCATCGACGGAATCACCTGCACGCCGGTCGCCGCCGATACCACGCCGGTGATCACGCCGACGATGCCGCCGATCCATTTCTCGTCGCGGCGCGCGATCTTGAACTGCAGCTTGCTCAGGCCCATCACCGCATAGACGATCAGCAGGCCGCCGAGGATCACGGTGCCATAGGGCGCATAGGGGCCGGTCAGAAGTCCTGCATTCAGCCAGATGCCGGCCGCGGTGCCCAGCATCAGCGGCCACAGCCGGCGCAGGATATCGCGCAGATACGGGCCGCCAAACGTCTGCCAGATATTGGTGACGATCGCCGGCACGATCACGATCGCGATGGCCTGGCCGGGCGGCATGCTCACGGCGAGCAGGCCCATCGACACCGTCGGCAGCCCGAGCCCGATCACGCCTTTGACAAAACCGGCGAGCAGGAACGCGGCTCCGATGAAGATGAGAAGCGAGTCTTGCATGCGTCGGACATTGACCCATCGCATTATCAGGCACAATCTGGACCTTACGGAGAATGCCTTCGGCCATTCCGAAGGCATGAGTATCTGACCTCATCCGGAGGAGCCGCGCCGCGGCGTCTTAGGATGAAAGCCACAGACGGGCCTTCATGGTGCGAGACGCGCGAAGACGCGCGCCTCACCATGAGGAGATAGGAAAGGCATGCGTTTCGATCTGGTCGATCTGCAACTCTTCGTCGCAGTGGCGGAGACCCGCAGCATCACCGCGGGCGCCGCGCGCGTCCACCTGGCGCTGGCTTCGGCGAGCGAACGGATCAAGGGGCTGGAAGCGGCGCTCGGCATTGCCCTGCTCAAGCGCGTCCGCCGCGGCGTCGAGCTCACCTCGGCGGGAGAGAGCCTGCTCGATCACGCCCGCATCGTTCTCCACAATGTCGATGCGCTGCGCGGCGATCTCGCTTCCTTCGCCAGCGGGGCGCGGGCGAGCGTGCATCTGCTCGCCAACACCTCCACCATCTCGGAATATCTGCCGAGGACGCTCGCCGCTTTCCTCGCCGAGCATCCCCGTATTTCCATCGATGTCGAGGAACGCGAAAGCGCCGAGATCGCGCGCGCGATCGCGTCAGGTGCTGCCGATCTTGGCCTGGCCGCCGAGCATGCGCTGCCCGAGGGCATCGAGCGCATTCCCTTCAGCGAGGACCGCCTGGTGCTGGTGGTGCCGCGCCAGGACGAGCTTGCAAGCCGCCGCCAGGTCGATTTCCGCGACGTGGTGAACCGCGATTTCGTTGGCCTCATCACCTCCAGCGCGCTGCATGCCCATGTCTCTGGTCATGCCGCCAAGCTCGGCGCGCGCCTGCGTTTTCGCGCCAGGATGAATAATTTCGACGCCATCGGCCAGATGGTGGCTGATGGCATCGGGGTCGCCGTGATGCCGGAGATCGCGGCGCGCCGCTGCGCCCGTTCGATGAAGATCGCGGTCGTCAGGATGCGGGATTCCTGGGCCGACCGGCGCCTGGCGATTTGCGCCCGCAGCTTCAAGGCGCTGCCAAAGCCGGCGCAGCAGTTGGTGGAGCATTTGAGGAAGTCGGCGCGGTAGTTATTTCGTCGTCTGAACGCCGGCGTCCTTGATCACTTTCGCCCATTTCGCGGTCTCGCTGGCGATATAGCTGCGAAACTGCTCGGGCGAATTGCCGACAGCGGTCAGGCCCTGTTCGGCCAGCCTCGATTTCACGGACGGGTCGGCGAGCGCGGTGACTGTGATCCTGTTCAGCTCGGCGATGACGGCGGGCGGCGTTCCCGCCGGCGCGATCATGCCGTACCAGTTCTCGATACGCAGCTCGGGCATGCCGACCTCGGTGGTCGTCGGTACTTCCGGCGCGGTCGGCGCGCGCGGCATGGTGCCGAGTGCGATCGGCTTGAGCGCGCCGCTCCTGATATGCGGCAGGATCGCCGGCAAATCGAGAAACGTCATGTGCACCTGCTGGCCCAGGAGATCGTTCACCGCCGGTGCGGCGCCGCGATAGGGCACGTGCACGATGTCGATCTTTGCGGTGAGCTTGAACAGTTCGCCTGCCAGATGCGGCAGGCTGCCAGGGCCGGTCGAGGCAAAATTGAGCGTGCCGGGTTTTGCCCTGGCGAGCGCCACCAGTTCGCTCATGTTGCTTGCCGGCACATTGCCCGCCACCACCAGCATCTCCGGCACGGTGACGACAAGGGTGACCGGCGCGAGATCTTTCAACGTATCGTAGGAAACCTTTTCCATGCTCTGGTTGATCGCCAGCGCGCCGGCATTGACTATGCCGATGGTGTAGCCGTCGGGATTGGCCTTGGCGACCGCATCGGTGCCGAGCGCGCCGCCCTGGCCGCCGCGGTTGTCGATCACGACCGGCTGCTTGCCCAGCTCCGACATGCGCTGGCCGACGATGCGGGCGATGATGTCGTTGGGGCCGCCGGCCGGAAACGGCACGATCAGCTTGATCGGCTTGGCGGGGAAATCCTGCGCTCGGGCTGCTTGCGACCATGCCACCGCCAGGCCGACGACGAGCGCGCCAAGAATTCTCACGCGAGCCTCCCGTGCAGACGTTTCCGTTGGGCGCGTCTTCGCGCGCCTCAACCACAGCACAGTGTTCTTTGCTTTGCAGGACCGCGCAAGAGCGCATTAGTAAGTGAGCTAGAGCAGGATGACTCTTCTTCGAATCGTCATTCCGCTCTATCTTCTTGTTTGAGCATGATCTTTTCGGAAAACCGGTGTCCACTTTTCCGGATCATGCTCTAGCTGTTCAGCAGCTTCAGCGCCTCTTCATGCACGCGCGGATCGCCGGCGGCGACGATGCGCCCGCCGCTCTGTGCCGGCTTGCCGTCCCAGTCGGTGACGATGCCGCCGGCGCCGTTGACGATCGGGATCAATGCGGCGATGTCATAGGGCTTCAGCTCGGTCTCGACCACGAGATCGAGGTGGCCGGCCGCCAGCATGCAATAGGAATAGCAATCGCCGCCATAGCGCGTCAGCTTCACCTCAGCCTCGACCTTGGCGAACTGGGCGCGGTCGGCGGCATTCATCAGCAGCGGGCTCGTGGTGTAGGACGTCGCATCCTTCAACGAGGCGCAGCGCCGCACGGTGAGCCGGCGCACGCCGGTGGGGCCGGTGTAGCTGGCCATGCCGTTGTCGCCGGAAAACCGCTCGCCGATATAGGGCTGGTGCATCATCCCGTACACCGGCGTGCCCTTGTGCAGCAGCGCGATCAGCGTGCCCCAGATCGGAAACCCCGCGATGAACGATTTGGTGCCGTCGATCGGATCGAGCACCCAGACATATTCGGCGTCCTCGCGCTCGCTACCGAATTCCTCCCCGACAATGCCGTGCTGCGGGAAATTGGCTTTGATCAGCCGCCGCATGACCGCTTCGGCGGCGCGGTCGGCTTCCGTGACCGGGTCGAAATCGTGGCTCGAGCTCTTGTTGTCGATCGAGAGCGAGGTGCGGAAGAACGGCAGGATGGTTTCGCCGGAGGCGGTCGCAAGCCGGCCGATAAAGGCTTTGAAATCGATGACCGTCACGGCTGTCCTTGATCGCTTGCCCGGAAGCTCCACGAATCCGGGCCTCTTGCCTAGCTCAATCCAGCGAGCCGCGCACCGGTTGCGGCGGCCTTATTCGCAATGAGATGAGCCTGTCTGCTTTCGAATCGGCTTCGGTTAGGCGTGCATTATTGGTGAAGGCGCCAATCACGAAGTTGGGAATATTGGGGATTGTGACACATCCGTCACGCGGAATTTCCCGGTAGTCTACATGTAAGATATTGATCTTAAAAAAGAAATTTCTATTTAACCAAGCTGTTGCATAACCGCCAGCCTGACGAAGATTGCGCGGGAAAAGTTTCAAAAAGACTTGCGTTTTGTGCAGCGCGGTCGCATATTGTTGCGGTGCGGTAGCGCCTCGCGCTATCGCTGCCCTCCTTGGGCGTTTCCTCCCTAGACTTGGGCCGCTTGTTCATTCAAGCGGCCCTTTTTTCTTGGGCGGAAGGGATGCCCGCCGGTGCGAGCGATCCGGCAGTCGTCGACTGAGCTTACTTCAGCGACGAGTTGATCGACGTGAACTTGTCGCTGAGGTTCGAGCCGACGCCGTTCACGACCGCGATGATCGCCAGCGAGATGCCCGCTGCGATCAGACCGTATTCGATCGCCGTTGCCCCAGACTCGTCCGACAGGAATTTTGCAAAGATGTTCTTCAAGTTGACCTCCAGGTTAGCGCGGCTTCCAGGTTCCGCGGGCGACGAACTTGGGTTCCAAGCTTGAAGAGTCGTTGAATGCGAAAGTTAAAATGCCCCGTAGTTTCCCGGATATGGTGGGGAGCGGGTGCAAACACCCCCAAATCGTTAACGGCGCGCTGTTCCCGTTCCGAAAGGTTATCCGAATGCTTGTCGACAATTTGCCGACAATGCGCGGGTAAATCGCGCCCCGTTACTCGGCGGCCGCCTGGAATGGCCCGAGATCGCCGAGCGGCAGCGCCGCCAGCGCATCGGCTATCGCGGCGAAATCGGCCATCACCTGTGCGAACCGTGGCCCGCGCTCGCGGCGCCGCTCGTCCATGTAGATCGCGCGGTTGAGCTCGAGCTGGACGGCGTGCAGGCCCGAAGCCGGATTGCCGTAATGTTCGGTAATGAAGCCGCCGGCATAGGGCTTGTTGCGGCCGATCGAATAGCCGAGCGCGCTCATGGTCTCCTCGACCGTGTCGGCCAGCAGCGGCGTGCAGCTCGTTCCGTAACGGTCGCCGATCACGAGGTCCGGCCGCCGCGGCTCGTCGCGCGACACACCGACCGAGGGCATCGAGTGGCAATCGACCACGATCACGGTGCCGAACGCCTGATGCGCCTTGTTGATCAGCCGCCGCAGCGCACGATGGTAGGGCTTGTAGAGCGCCTCGATCCGGCCGAGCGCGTCGTCGACCGAAAGCCGCTCGCGATAGATCTCCTGCCCGTCGCCGACCACGCGCGGAATGGTGCCGAGGCCGCCGGCCACCCGCATCGAGCGCGTATTGGCAAAGCTCGGCAGCCGGCCGCTGAACATCCGCGGATCGAGCTCGTACGGCTCGCGGTTCACGTCGACATAGGAACGGGGGAAATGCACCCTGACCGTCGGAAAGCCGCGATCGCTCAGCCCTCCGATCAGTTCGTCCATGAACGAATCCTCGGAGCGGCGCAGCGAGGTCAGGTCGATCCGCGCGGCGTTAAGGAATTCCGCCGGATAGACCGAGCCGGAGTGCGGAGAGTTGAAGATGATCGGCGCCCGCCAGGTCGCCGGTTCGACGATCTCGAACGGAGGCGACAGTTCGCCATCAAACTGGGTCATCGTCGGGCGCCGTCCCCTAATGTCCGAGACCTCTGGACGAAATTTCCTGCCAGAAAACCGGAAGTTTTATGAGCGCGCATTGTCGGTAATCGCAGCCATTCTGCCAAGTGAAAAAACCCTAAAGCCCCCTGGAACGCTTCTCGAGAACAAAAAACGCATCCTTCATGGCCCTCGAACGCCTTCCGGCGCGGCCTTCCCTAAGCTAAACCGTAGGCCTGCTTCCGCTCGCCTTTCACCCGAAATTTACCGTCTGTCGGGCTTAGTGGACCGGCAGAGTTTGACTCCCGGGGATAGTCGCGTACCGCCATGCATAAAATCCTTCTCGCCGAAGACGACAACGACATGCGCCGCTTTCTGGTGAAGGCGCTGGAAAACGCCGGTTTCCAGGTCTCGCCCCACGACAACGGCATGTCGGCCTATCAGCGGCTGCGCGAGGAGCCGTTCGAAATGCTCCTGACCGACATCGTCATGCCGGAAATGGACGGCATCGAGCTGGCGCGCCGCGCCTCGGAACTGGACCCCGATATCAAGATCATGTTCATCACCGGCTTTGCGGCCGTGGCGCTCAACTCCGATTCGGAGGCGCCGAAGAACGCAAAGGTTTTGGCCAAACCGGTCCATCTTCGCGAATTGGTCAGCGAAGTGAACAAGATGCTGGCGGCCTGATTCGCCGCAAATTAGCGCCGAACGATCCTTGCAGCCCCGGTCGGGAGCCGATATACGGACCCCCGACCCATCGAAATCTATTAGGGCACGTAGCTCAGCGGGAGAGCACTACCTTGACATGGTAGGGGTCACAGGTTCGATCCCTGTCGTGCCCACCATCCATCTCCAATGGCTTAGGCGCCCTGCGCCTGCCGCCGGGAGATGATTTTTCCAGGACAGCCGTCCCGGTCGCAGATCGCCCAATTCCGGGCCGTCGACAGCGCTACGCTTTTTTCAGGATCGACCGTATCCGTTCCGCCAGGTCCGGCAGGCGGTAAGGCTTGTTGATGATCGGAAACTCGTTGGTAGCCTGATGACGCTCCAGCACGTCGTTCGCGTAACCGGACGTGAGCAGAACTCTCATTTCGTTGTTCAACAGCCTCGCTTCCCGGGCAAGCTCAATTCCATTCATTCCGGTTGGCATGACGACATCGCTGAACAGAAGCTCGAATTGCTGGCCGCTTTTGAGTATTGCGATAGCCTCCTCGCCATTTTTTGCGCAAACAACCTGATAACCGAATGTCGTCAGCATTGCCGACGTAGCTTCGAGGAGATCCTCATTGTCCTCGACGAGGAGGATGCGCTCGTGACCTGCCGGTTCCGCGGTTGCTTGAACGGCTTCCGTCTCGATGTCCAAATCTTGTGTGGCCTTCGGCAGGTACAGCGCGACGGTCGTTCCCTCGCCGGGTGTACTTTCCACGGTGACGTGCCCCCCGGATTGACGGACAAAGCCATAGACCATGCTGAGGCCGAGTCCGGTGCCCTTGCCGGCCTCCTTGGTTGTGAAGAAGGGTTCAAAAGCGCGGTTGCGAACTTCAGGGGTCATTCCGGAGCCGGTGTCTGTCACGGACAGCCTCACATAGGATCCTGGCGGGCAGCCGGCGGGAGCTTGCTCATCCAGGACGACGTTCCTGCTCTGGATCTCGAGCACGCCGCCATCCGGCATGGCATCGCGGCCGTTCAGGGCAAGGTTGAGGAGGGCGGTCTCCAGCAGCGACGGGTCGACGTGGCATCGCCATAGCCGCTCATCGGTCAGCAGTTTGACCTCACATGCTCCTCCGACCGCCTGGCGCAGCAGTCCGCTGAACTCCAGAATGAGCTGGTTTGCATCGACCACACTCGGGTTGAGCTTCTGTCGCCGGGAAAAGGCGAGCAACTGCGTGGTCAGCTTGGCTCCGCGATCGGTCGCCCGTCGTGCAGTCGCGGCGAACCGCCGGATATCGCTGTTATCAGCAGCGGCTTCAATCAGCTCCAGATTGACCGAGATCACCATGAGCAGGTTGTTGAAGTCGTGCGCAACACCGCCGGTGAGCTGTCCGACGGACTCCATTTTCTGACTCTGGTGAAGCTGTTCCTCGATGATCCGTCGCGCCTCTATCGCCTGCTTGTGTTCGGTGACGTCTCGAAAGTAGATCGCCAGACCTTCGCCGGAGGGGAAGGCATTGATCTCGTACCAGGCACCGCTGCGCGGACAAAGCGCCTCGAACGAAACCGGGTGCTGATCCGACATGCCTTCCCGGCACCGCCTGAAAATCTCTTTTTCCGGATCGTCCGGAAAGGCTTCGCCGAAGGGCGCGCCGACAAGGTCGCGGCCTTCGGCGATCTGCGTGCGGGCCCGTGCGTTGAGGTAACTGATCCGCAGATTTCGATCGACGATGATCACGCTATCGGTGGTGCTCTCAAAGACTGTCGTGATGCGGGCTGCGGTTTCCTCCGCCGTCTCTTTCGCTTCGGATAATTCACGCTCCCGACGCTGGAGCGCATCGGCCATGGTGTTGAACGCATCGGCAACCCGCGCGATTTCAGATCCATCCCGAATGTTCAGGCGGCCGCCGTAGTCGCCGAGCCGCCATTGGTTCGCAGCGCCGACCAACTGGCCTAACGGGCGATCGATAAACCGCCGCGCGCCCAGGAATGTCAGGACCAGCACCAGCGATGCGCTGAGCGCGATGAGAAGGATGCCGCGCTGCGTGCGACTATCGATTTCGCTGAAGGCCTGCGCCTTGTCGAGGCCGAAACCGACGACGAGTCCCCCGGAATCAGCCTGTAGTGCCGAGTAGCCTTCAATCCGTTCCACGCCGTCAACGTCGACGATATCGCCGGTTTTCAAGTATTCTCCAGCAGGCATCTTTGTGCCGACGAACCGGCCGTTATCCGGGTAGCGGGCGAGGTAAGTGCCGTTGCGATCCATGATGGCAAGCGCGGCTCCTTGCGGAACGCCCTTGTCGGCGATGTACTCGGCGAGCCAGTCCAGGTTGAGACCCGCCACAATGATGCCGGCCATCCGGTTATTCTCGCCATAGAATGGCAGTGCAAATTGAATGACGTTGCGGCCAGTTGACAGGCCTACCGAGAACTCTGCGACGGTGAATGTCCGCGTCTTCAGGATGTCGGCAAAGTAGGCCCTGTGAGCGATGCTGATCGGTCTGTGGTCGCTGTTCGTGTCGCAGAACGACGAGCCCTTCAGATCGGTGACTAGAAAGGTAATGAAGGCCGGAAATCGCTCATGCAAAGCCGCCAGGTAAGCATTGCACGCCTGGCTGTCTTTCGTCTTGATCGACGGAAGCTCGGACATGGCGATCAGGACTTGACGAATTCCCTGCACGATCTGTTGCTGCTCTGCCGCGGAGAGCCTGGCTAGGTTGGTTGCATGGTCCTGCACTTCCACTTCGCGTGATCGCCGCTGGGCGAGCTCGCTGTACGCCTGGATGGCGATCACGGGCAGTATGGCGACAGCCACCAGCACGAATAGGCGGGACAGGATGCTCACTGTTTCGCGAGCCTCAGCGCTCGCGTGGCGAGGCCCGCGGCGCGGCAATGCGCCGACGACAAATAGTCGTCACGATGCGTACGCCGGGAAGTGCCGCAATAATGCCTGTGGCGAGGGAGTCGTAAGCACACCTCTGGAAAATTCCGAAGCTTTCGATCACAGTCGAATCGCAATTGAGTGACCGGTATTGGCGGCTAGTCGTCGATCGCCACCCGCTTGCCCCCGTAAGCTTCGGATGCAAGCTACGCATGAACCATTGAGCCAAGCAGGAGGCAGGCATGCCGAAGGGATCGGATCTGATGGTGGCCGCGCTGGAGAACGAGGGCGTCGAGCGCATCTTCGGAGTTCCCGGCGAAGAAAATCTCGACATGGTCGAGAGCCTGAGGAAATCGTCGATTCAACTCGTCGTGACGAGGCACGAGCAAGGCGCGGCGTTCATGGCCGCGACCTATGGCAGGCTTACAGGCAAGCCAGGCGTCTGCATGACCACGCTGGGTCCGGGCGCGTTGAATCTCACGACCGGCGCGGCCTATGCCCTGCTTGGCGCGATGCCGATGGTGATGATCACCGGACAAAAGGGCATCATGAAGAGCCGTCAGGCCGGTTTTCAGATCGTCGACGTGGTGAGTGCGTTCAAGCCGCTCACCAAGATGTCACGGCAGATCGTCAGTCCCGCCACCATCCCGACGCTGGTGCGGGATGCTTTCCGGATTGCCACGGAGGAAAGACCCGGCCCGGTGCTGCTGGAATTGCCTGAAGACATCGCGGCCGAGGAGGCTGACGCCATCGCGGCCATCCCACGGCATCCAATCGAAATTCCCGTCGCGCACCGGGCCTCGCTCGACCGTGCCGCTGAAATGATTCTGGCGGCGAAGCGTCCGCTGATCATGCTCGGTGCCGCCGCGTCGCGGCCGCGCAGCACTGCCGGCATCAGCGGGTTCGTCCGGCGCACGCAAATTCCATTCTTCAATACCCAGATGGGCAAGGGGGCGGTTGCGGGAGGCAGCAAGCTTTACATGGGAACCGCCGCGCTCAGCGAGCGCGACTATGTTCATGAAGCGGTCGACCGCGCCGACCTGATCATCGCGATCGGCCACGACACGATCGAAAAACCTCCCTTCATCATGGGCCCGACGGGGCCGCAGGTGATCCATGTCAGCTACACGCCGGCGACCGTCGAGCAGGTCTATTTCCCGCAATGCGAGGTGGTCGGCGACGTCGGCCCGAGCCTCGAACTGCTCGCCGACCGCGTCGAGGGCCGGCTGCACCATGCTGGCGCGCTGCTCGGCCTGCGCGAGGGTATCCTCAGTCGCATCACAGAACGCAACGAGGAAGATCGCTACCCGGTAACCCCGCAGCGCATCGTTCACGACGTGCGGCAGGTCATCCCTGAGGATGGAATCATCGCCCTCGACAACGGCATGTATAAAATCTGGTTCGCCCGAAACTACCGCACCTATGTCGCCAACACGGTGTTGCTGGACAATGCGCTGGCGACCATGGGGGCAGGGCTTCCGTCGGCGATGATGGCGTCGATGCTGTACCCGGATCGGCGGGTGATGGCCGTCTGCGGCGATGGCGGGTTCATGATGAACTCGCAGGAAATGGAGACGGCGGTTCGCCTCAAGCTCAATCTCGTCGTCCTGATCCTCGAGGACTCCGCCTATGGCATGATCCGCTGGAAGCAGGCGGTCGACAATTTTCCCGATTTCGGCCTGACCTTCGGCAACCCGGACTTTGTGAAATATGCCGAGAGCTACGGCGCAAAAGGATCACGCGTCGGTAAGGCCGATGATCTCGTTCGGGTGCTGGAGGCGGCATTCAAGGGCGACGGTGTGCACCTCGTCGTCGTGCCGATCGACTACTCGGAGAACAAGCGCGTGCTGGTCGACGAGTTGCGCGCCAAGGTAAAGCCGCCAGCCGGATCGGCTGACTAGAGTGCTGTCCGACAGTTGCACACGCTGCCAGCGTGTGCGATCGGCCTTCTTTCAGGAATGGATCGATTGTTGTTCGATCGCCTCAACAGCCACGGTCGCTACCTGCCGCAGCGCCTCGCGATCGGCGCCTGATGACGCCATTACGCCCATGCCGACAGACACGGCGGAGACATAGCGTGCCAGGGCGGCCGGATCAGCGGTTTGCTTGAGGTCGCCCTCGCTCTTCGCCCTTGTGAAGCGCTCGCACAACTGATCTTCCGTCAAGGCACGCCGCGCGGCGAGTTCGAACGGCACATTCTCCGAGCCCGTCCCGCAGGCGAGACCTCCTTGCACCAGGAGACAGCCGGGCGGGTTGGCAGGATCCGTTTGGGTGTCCGCGATACCCATCAGCATCCGCTCCGCGACGTCGCGTGCGGTCGGCGCGCTCAAGATCTCGTCCATCCACTCGGCGCGTTTGGCGGTGTACCGGTCGAGGGCGGCTTTCAGCAGCCCTTCCTTGTTGCCGAAGGCGGCATAGAGACTTGGGGGGTTGATGCCCATCGCATCGGTAAGCTGGGCGATGGTCGCGCCCTCGTAGCCGTGCCGCCAAAACACCTCCATCGCCTGATCCAGAGCGGAATCGGCGTCGAACTCGCGGGGGCGTCCCATGGCCATGTTCGTCACTCCCTCGGACCGGGCGTTCATTTGAAGTCGCGACCTTGGTCCTATCCTGTTGTTTTTATTTTACTTATTCAAGCTTGCCTTGCATTCCCGTTTTGGGATAAATTTTCGTAGTGGCTGATACATAAGTATCTTGCGCTCTACGGTCCAGCTCCACATTTGTAGCAAGCACTACAATAATGGAGCGCGCAAATGCACCCCTCTTCCCCTTCCCGCCGTTCAGGCCGATTCCGACGCGTTCTCGTCGGGCTCGTTCTCGTGGGCGCCGTGGCCGTGGCCGGCTCGATGCTGACCGGCCGCTATTTTCACAATGCCGCCCAGGCGACCCAAAACGCCGCCGTGGCTGAAGCGGCGGTAGCGGTCACGGTGGCGGTAGTCGAGCCGCGATCGACCAGCCTGTGGGACGATTTCTCCGGCCGCCTGGAAGCGGTGAACCGCGTCGAACTCCGTCCGCGGGTGGCAGGTGCGATCCAGTCGACCAATTTCACCGAGGGTGAGTTGGTGAAGGCGGGCGACGTGCTGTTCAAGATCGATCCCGCGCCTTATGCGGCGGAGGTCGACAAGGCCGAGGCGCAGCTTGAAGCCGCCAGGGCGCGCGTGGTCTTCACCGCCAGCGAACTCGAGCGCGGCGCGCAGCTTGTCGGCAACAACGTCGTGACCCGGCGTGACTACGACCAGCGCGACAACGCCCATCGCGAAGCCGTCGCCAGCGTGAAGGCCGCCGAAGCCACGCTGCAAACCGCAAGGCTCAATCTTGGCTATACCGAAGTGCGCGCGCCGGTCGACGGACGGGTCGGCAAGATCGAGGTGACCGTCGGCAATCTCGTTGCCGCCGGCACGGCGTCGCCGGTACTGACCTCGCTGGTGTCGGTCAATCCGATCTACGGCAGCTTCGATGCCGACGAGGACGTCGTGCTGCGCGCGATCGGTTCGATCGCCGATGCCGGCGGCAAGCGCGGCAAGCTCGATCAAATTCCGGTGGAGATGTCGACGTCCTCGGGCGCCACCGTGAAGGGGCGCATCCAGTTGATCGACAACCAGGTCAACGGCCAAAGCGGCACCATCCGCGTTCGCGCCACATTCGATAATGAGGACGGCCGGCTGATCCCGGGCCAGTTCGCACGGTTGCGAATGGGCCAGCCGAAGCAGCAGACGCTGGTGATGGTCGATGAGCGGGCGATCGGCACCGATCAGGACAAGAAGTTCGTGCTGGTCGTGGGGCCCGACAATCGTGCGCTCTATCGCCCGATCACCCTCGGCGGCAGCGTCGAAGGACTTCGCATCGTCACCTCGGGCCTGAACTCGGGCGACCGCGTCGTGGTCAACGGCTTGCAGCGGGTGCGTCCCGGTGCGCTCGTGAAACTCGAAGTCGCCGAAATGGGCATGCGCGGTTCGCAGCATGCCTCCGCGGACAAAAACCAGGACGTCGCGCAGCGCTGAACGCTGGCGCAGGGGCATTCCATGAATCTGTCGAAATTTTTTATCGACCGGCCGATCTTCGCCGGCGTCCTGTCGGTGCTGATCTTCCTCGCCGGTCTCATCTCGCTGCTGGCGATGCCGATCTCGGAATATCCTGATGTCGTGCCGCCATCGGTCGTGGTGCGCGCGACCTATCCCGGCGCCAATCCAAAGGTCATCGCCGAAACGGTGGCGACGCCGATCGAGGAGCAGATCAACGGCGTCGAAGGCATGCTCTACATGTCGAGCCAGGCCACCACCGACGGCGCGATGACGCTGACGGTGACGTTCCGGCTCGGCACCGATCCCGACAAGGCGCAGCAGCTCGTGCAGAACCGCGTGCAGCAGGCCGAGCCGCGCCTGCCGGCCGTGGTGCGGCAGCTCGGTATCATCACCAAGAAGAGCTCGCCCGACCTGACCATGGTCGTGCATCTGCTGTCGCCCAACAACCGCTACGACATGACTTACTTGCGCAATTATGCCGTGCTCAACGTCAAGGACCGGCTGGCGCGGATCGATGGCGTCGGCGATGTCCAGCTTTACGGCGCCGGCGATTATTCGATGCGGGTGTGGGTCGATCCGCAAAAGGCCTCGGAACGCGGCTTGACCGCCAATGACATCGTCAAGGCCATTCAGGCCCAGAACGTCGAAGCGGCCGCCGGCGTGGTCGGCGGCTCGCCCAGCGTCAAGGGCCTCGATCTCCAGCTTTCCGTCAATGCGGAGGGCCGCCTCTCCACCGAAGAACAGTTCGGCGACATCGTGGTCAAGACCGGCGCGCGCGGCGAGGTGACGCGGCTGCGCGACGTCGCGCGCGTCGAGCTCGGCGCCTCCGAATACGGCCTGCGCTCGCTGCTCGACAACAAGCAGGCGGTGGCGATCCCAATCTTCCAGGCGCCGGGATCCAACGCGCTCCAGATATCGGACAATGTCCGCGCGACGATGGCCGAGATCAAGAAGAACATGCCGGAAGGCGTCGAATACCAGATCGTCTACGACCCCACCCAATTCGTCCGCTCCTCGATCGAAGCGGTGATCCACACGCTGCTCGAGGCGGTTGCTCTCGTCGTGCTGGTCGTGATCCTGTTCCTCCAGACTTGGCGCGCGTCGATCATCCCGCTGCTGGCGGTGCCGGTGTCGATCGTCGGCACGTTCGCGGTGATGCACGTCTTCGGTTTCTCCATCAACGCGCTTAGCCTGTTCGGGCTGGTGCTGGCGATCGGCATCGTGGTCGATGATGCCATCGTCGTGGTCGAGAACGTCGAGCGCAACATCGAGAGCGGCCTGTCGCCGCGGGACGCCACCTATCAGGCGATGAAGGAAGTGTCGGGACCGATCATCGCGATCGCGATGGTGCTGATCGCGGTGTTCGTGCCGCTGGCCTTCATCTCCGGCCTGACCGGCCAGTTCTACAAGCAGTTCGCGCTGACGATTGCGATCTCGACGGTGATCTCGGCGATCAATTCGTTGACGTTGTCGCCCGCGCTTGCCGCGCTGCTGTTGAAGGGACACAACGATCCCAAGGACTGGTTGACCCGGGTGCTCGACAGGGCGCTTGGCTGGTTCTTTCGCGGCTTCAACAAGGCCTTTACGCGTTCGTCCGATAATTACAGCCGCAGCGTCACCAAGGTGATCTTCGGCAAGTCCGCCGTCATGGTTCTCTACCTCGTGCTGGTCGCCGCCACCGCGGTGCTGTTCAAGCAGGTGCCGAGCGGCTTCGTGCCGGGCCAGGACAAGCAGTATCTGGTGGGATTTGCGCGGTTGCCCGATGGCGCGACGCTGGACCGCACCGAGGAAGTCATCCGCAAGATGAGCGACATCGCGCTGACCCAGCCCGGCGTGCAAAGCTCGGTGGCGTTTCCGGGTCTGTCGATTTCCGGCTTCACCAACTCCTCGAACGCCGGCATCGTGTTCTCGACGCTAAAGCCGTTCGACGAGCGCAAGGATCCCTCGCTCAGCGGCAATGCCATCGCGGCCGACCTGAACAAGAAATATGCGGGGATTCAGGAGGCGTTCATCGCCATGTTCCCGCCGCCGCCGGTCAACGGCCTCGGCACCATCGGCGGATTCAAGTTGCAAATCGAGGACCGGGCAGGCCTCGGCTATGACGCGCTCAATGACGCGACCAAGGCCTTCATGGCGGCGCTTTCAAAGGCGCCCGAGATCGCCGGCGCCTTCTCGAGCTTCCAGGTCAACGTCCCGCAATTGTTCGCCGACATCGACCGCACCAAGGCGCTACAGCTCGGCGTCCCCGTGACGGAAGTCTTCAACACGCTTCAGATCTATCTTGGCTCGTTCTACGTCAACGACTTCAACAAGTTCGGCCGCACCTATTCGGTCTATGTTCAGGCCGACGCGCCGTTCCGGGCGCGGGCGGATGACATCCGTCAGTTGAAGGTGCGTTCGGCGTCGGGCGACATGGTGCCGCTGTCGGCGCTCTTGAAGATTCGCCAGAGCGCGGGTCCCGAACGCGCCATCCGCTACAACGGCTTCCTGTCGTCCGACATCAATGCCGCCGCAGCGCCGGGTTATTCGTCCGGCCAGGCGCAGGAGGCAGCGACGCGCATCGCCGCCGAAACGCTGCCGCCCGGATTTGCCTTCGAATGGACCGACCTGACCTATCAGGAGTTCATCGCCGGCAATTCCGGCCTGTGGGTGTTCCCGCTGGCGATCCTGCTGGTGTTCCTCGTGCTGGCCGCGCTCTATGAAAGCCTCACGCTGCCGCTGGCGATCCTCATGATCGTGCCGATGGGCCTTTTGGCTGCGATGTTCGGCGTCTGGCTATCGGCGGGCGACAACAACGTG
The DNA here is from genome assembly GCF_018129385.1 of Bradyrhizobium lablabi. Taxonomy (GTDB): domain Bacteria; phylum Pseudomonadota; class Alphaproteobacteria; order Rhizobiales; family Xanthobacteraceae; genus Bradyrhizobium; species Bradyrhizobium lablabi_C. The sequence continues at coordinate 140,192 of NZ_JAFCLN010000003.1, read as the reverse complement.
TTCACCCAGATTGGCTTGATCGTGCTGGTGGGATTGTCGGCCAAGAACGCGATCCTGATCGTCGAATTCGCGCGCGAGCTCGAATTCGCCGGCCGCTCGCCGATCCGCGCTGCGATCGAGGCCAGCCGGCTGCGGCTCCGCCCGATCCTGATGACCTCGATGGCGTTCATCATGGGCGTGCTGCCGCTGGTGCTGTCGACCGGCGCCGGCTCGGAGATGCGGCGCGCCATGGGCGTCGCCGTGTTCTCCGGCATGATCGGCGTGACCATCTTCGGGCTGTTCCTGACGCCGGTGTTCTATGTGCTGCTGCGGACCGTCACGGGCATGAAGCCGCTGACGCATCACGGCGCCGACGCGGGCATCGGCCATGCCGAAGGAGTGGGGCACGGCTCGTCTTCCGCGGCAGGCTGACTTCAGGCATAGAGCGCCGCGTATTCCTTCTCATACGGTGCGTAGGATTGCTTGATGCTTGCGAGATTCAGCAGCATCGTCGCGACCGGCGCATCGTCGCCGCCGAACACGGTCGTGCGCACCCACATGCTCTCGGTGCGCCGGCTGCCGCTGAGCGCAACCACCTCGCGTTCCGTCGTGTAGCTCTCGCCGACAAACAGTGGTCCGCGCAGCACGTGGATTTCCTGATCCGCGAACAGGCCGACCGCGGGGCCGCGCACCGGCAACTTGTCCTCGCGCGCGCGGTACTGGAACAGCACGCTCAGCATCTCGAACGGCACGATCGGCCGGCCCCACGGATTGTCGCCGCTGGCGTACCAGGGCGACGGCTCGGTGATGACCTTCAGCTTTTCGTTCAGTGAAAACGGATAGAGATCGCCCATGTGCTGATCGGCATCCATCCGGATGGTCTGTCGCGTCGTCTTCATGCCGACCTCGACATCCCTGAGAATGACGGGGTCAGTCAGCGGCTTCAGCTCTTTCAGCCGCAGCGACAGCGCGGTCTGCGATCCATCGCCTCCCACCGATGCCGTGCCGCGAAGAATCTCGGTGCCGTCCTGGCGCGTCATGCCGATCGCGCAAATGTTCTCGCTCAGTTTCGGCCTCTCGATGCTGGCCTGCACCTCCTCGCCTTCGAACACGGGATTGCGGTAATGCGCCGACAGACATCCGGTCTCGAACCACGCCTTGCCCCAGATGCGTTCGCACAGCGGCGCGAACTGGCTGAAATGCGTCGGGCCCTCGATGGTGCCGCCCTGGAAGCCGAGCTTTTGCGCGGTCGCATCGTCATGGATCGAGGCGTGCGAATCGTAGACTTGCGCATGCAGCATCTGCTTCGGTTGCCGCCACGGGCCCATGAGGACGTTGTTACTTTCGGTGATCTCGCTATCGAAGGCCTTGGTCATCGGCGTCTCCTCCGCTTTCCTCGTTCCTGCGGCAAGTATCGCCGCCAGATCAAGCAAAATGCACGCCTGATATGCCGCCACGCGGCAAATAGGGGGCTGTGCATGCATGGCAAATCCGGTGCATGCTGCGCTCAAACGAAAATCAGGTCCACCACAAGGGCCGCAGAGCGGGGCAAAGGTTCATCATGGCGTTGATGGAAGTTGGGCTGGACGACAAGTACCGGCTGGATGCGAAGCGAATCTTTCTGTCGGGAACGCAGGCCTTGGTCCGGCTGCCGATGTTGCAGCGGGAACGCGATCGCGCCGCGGGACTCAACACCGCGGGCTTCATCTCAGGCTATCGCGGCTCGCCGCTCGGCATGTACGACCACGCGCTGTGGCGCGCAAAATCCTTCCTCCAGCAGCACGATATCGCCTTCGTCCCCGGCCTGAACGAAGACCTCGCCGCGACAGCGGTGTGGGGCAGCCAGCAGGTTGGCATGTTTCCGGGCGCGAAGGTCGATGGCGTGTTCGGCATCTGGTACGGCAAGGGCCCCGGCGTCGACCGCTCGCTCGATGCGCTCAAGCATGCGAACTCGGCGGGTAGCTCGAAGAACGGTGGCGTGATCGCGCTCGCCGGCGACGATCACGGCTGCCAGTCCTCGACGCTGGCGCATCAGAGCGAGCAGGTGTTTGCCGCAGCCCTGATGCCGGTGGTCAATCCGGCGACGCTGCAGGATTATCTCGATCTCGGCATTCTGGGCTTTGCGCTGTCGCGTTTTTCCGGCTGCTGGGTCGGCTTCAAGGCGATCTCGGAGACGGTCGAGAGCTCGGCCTCCATTATCAGCGACATCGATCGCATCAACATCGTCATACCGGATGATTTCGAGATGCCGCCGGGCGGCCTTTCGATCCGCTGGCCCGATCCGCCGATGGAGGCGGAGCGGCGGCTGCATGGCCCGAAGATGGACGCGGTCGCAGCCTTCGCGCGTGCCAACCGCTTTGACCGGATCGTGCTGGACTCTAAGCCGGCGCGGCTCGGCATCATGGCGACCGGCAAAGCCTATCTCGATCTGCGCCAGGCGCTCGCCGATCTCGGCATCAATGACGCCGAGGCACAGGCGCTGGGCTTGCGCATATATAAAGTCGCGCTGACCTGGCCGCTCGAAGTGCGCGGTGCGCTGCAATTCGCCGAAGGCCTGCAGGATGTGCTGGTGGTCGAGGAGAAGCGGGGCTTCATCGAGGACCAGCTCGTGCGCATTCTCTACAACATGGACGCCTCGAAGCGTCCGTCGGTGGTGGGTAAGCGCGACGAGAGCGGCGCCGTGCTGCTGCCGAGCGAAGGCGAGTTGACGCCGACCATGGTGGCCGCTGCCGTGGTGGCGCGGCTGCGCAAGCTCGGCCATCACAGCCCGGCGCTGGAACAGCGTCTTGCAAAACTCGAAGCGTTCGATCGCCCGGCCGAGGGCATCGGCGCGGCGAAGCTGAGCCGCACGCCATATTTCTGCTCCGGCTGCCCGCACAACACCTCGACCAAAATTCCCGACGGCAGCCGCGCGATGGCCGGCATCGGCTGTCACGGCATGGCGCTGTCGATCCCCGCCCGCCGCACCCAGACCATCTCGCATATGGGCGGCGAGGGCGTTGCCTGGATCGGACAGGCGCCGTTCACCGACGAAAAGCACGTCTTCCAGAATCTGGGTGATGGCACCTATACCCATTCCGGCCTGCTGGCGCTGCGCGCCGCAGCCGCGGCCGGCGTCAACATCACCTACAAGATACTTTATAATGACGCGGTCGCGATGACCGGCGGCCAGCCCGCCGAAGGCGGCTTCAACGTGGCACAGATCGCGCACCAGGTCGCGGCCGAAGGCGCAAAACGCCTCGCCATCGTCACCGACGATCCCGAAAAATATCCGGCCAATTTCTTCCCGCCGCTCGCGACCGTGCATCACCGCCGCGAGCTCGATGCCGTGCAGCGCGAGCTGCGCGATATCGGCGGCCTCACCGTGCTGATCTACGACCAGACTTGCGCGGCGGAAAAGCGCCGCCGCCGCAAGCGCGGGCTCTATCCCGATCCGCCCAAGCGCGTGTTCATCAACGAGCGCGTCTGCGAAGGCTGCGGCGACTGCTCGCAAGTGTCGAACTGCGTCTCGGTGCAGCCGCTGGAGACCGAGCTCGGCCGCAAGCGCCGCATCGACCAGTCGAACTGCAACAAGGACTTTTCCTGCATCGAGGGCTTTTGCCCGAGCTTTGTCACCGTGCATGGTGGCAAATTGCGCAAGGCCGATCGTGCGGCCGCTGATCCCTCCGCGCTGTTCGCCGATCTGCCGAACCCGGTCATTCCGGCGCTGGGAGGCGACTACAACATCCTCGTCACCGGCATCGGCGGCACCGGTGTGATCACCATCGGCGCGCTGCTCGGCATGGCCGCCCATGTCGACGGAAAGGCCTGCTCGACGCTGGACTTCACCGGCCTGTCGCAGAAGAACGGCGCGGTCATGAGCCATGTCCGCATCGCCCCGAAGGCGGACGATCTCGCCAGCGTACGCATTGCGCCCGGCAATGCCCACCTCATCCTCGGCTGCGACATCGTGGTGGCGACATCGGCCACGGCGCTGAGCCGCGCCGAACGTGGCGTCACGCGCGCCGTCGTCAATGCCGACCTGCTGCCGACCGCGAGCTTCGTCATCAATCCCGACATCGATTTCGAGATGGGCGCGATGCGCGATGCGCTGAGCGGCGCGGTCACCGCCGATCATCTCGACATTCTCGATGCCACCGGCATCGCCACCGCACTGATCGGTGACAGCATCGCCACCAACGCCTTCATGCTCGGTTTTGCGTTCCAGCGCGGTGCGATCCCGCTGTCGCTCGAAGCGATTCAGAAGGCGATCGAACTCAACGGCGCTGCGATCGAGATGAATCGCACCGCCTTCAACTGGGGCCGGCTCGCCGCGCACGATTTGCCGCGCGTGGTCAGTGCCGCCCGCTTCAAGTCGAGTGGAAATGGCCCTGTCAGGAAGACGCTGGACGAGACCATCGCCTTTCGCGCGAAATTCCTGATCGATTATCAGGACGAGGCTTATTCGAAACGCTATCTCGCCGATGTCGAGCGCGTGCGCGCCGCCGAAGCCAAGGCCGCGCCCGGCTCGACTGAGCTGACCGAAGCCTTTGCAAAGGGCCTGTTCAAGCTGATGTCCTACAAGGACGAATACGAAGTCGCCCGTCTCTACAGTGACGGCGAATTTGCAAAAGCCTTGCAGGCGCAGTTCGACGGCGATCCCGGACTGAAGGTGCTGCTCGCCCCGCCGCTGGTCGCCCGCCGTGACAAGGTCACCGGCCATCTGCAGAAGCGCGAATTCGGTCCGTGGGTGTTCAAGGCGTTTGGCATGCTCGCGAAGCTGAAGCGCTTGCGCGGCTCTGCGCTCGACATCTTCGGCTACACCGCCGAGCGCAAGATGGAGCGCGCGCTGCCGGGCGAGTATTCAGCGATGATCTTCCGCCATCTCGACGGCAAGCTCGACCTGCCGCGGTTGGTGGCGCTTGCGAAAGCGCCGGAGACCGTGCGCGGCTACGGCCATATCAAGGAAGCCAATGTCGCGCGCTACCGAGCCGAATGCGCGCGGCTCGAAGCCGCGATCGGCCAACCGGTGGCGCAAGCGGCGGAGTAGAGGATGCAGTTCGGCATCTTCGATCAGAATGACCGCGGCCCGTATCCGCTCTCCGAGCAGTACGAGAAGCGGCTCAAGCTGATCGAATTCTACGACCACGCTGGTTTTCGCACCTATCACATGAGCGAGCATCATTCCACGCCGCTCAACCTGACGCCGTCCCCCAGCGTCTTCCTTGCCGCCGTCACGCAGCGCACCACGCGCATTCGCCTCGGCGCGCTGGTCTATGTGCTGCCGACTCATCATCCGCTGCGGCTCGCCGAAGAAATCTGCATGCTGGATCATCTCAGCGGTGGCCGCATCGAAATCGGCATCGGCCGCGGTGCCTCGCCGCACGAGCTGGATTATTTCGGCGTCGATTCGGACCAGGCCCAGGCAATGTATGTCGAAGTCTACAATGTCATCATGCAGGCGCTGACAAAGGACCAGGTCAACTTTTCCGGCAAGCACTTCACCTACAAGAACGTTCCGATCGATCTGAAGCCCGCACAGCTTCCGCATCCACCCCTGTGGTACGCGGTGCCGGTGCCGGAAGGCGCGGCCTGGCCCGCGCAGAGCCGCATCAACATCGTCTGCGGCGGGCCGATCCCGCGCGTGCGCGAGATCACCGATCGCTACCGCGCCGAATGGGCGGCGGCCGGCCATGCGGCCGAGCAGATGCCGCTGCTCGGAATCAACCGGTTTGTCGTGTGCGCCGACACCGACCGCGAAGCGATGGCGCTCGGCCGCCGCGCCTGGCCGTCGTTCTACAAAAGCTTCATGAAGCTCTGGAACCTGCACGGCACGCAGCCGCGCTACGCACGCATTCCCGACGATTTCGAGACAGTCGTGAAAAACGGCGGCGGCATCGTAGGCTCGCCCGGCACCATTCGCGAACAGGTCAGCCGCATGGCGAACGAAGCCGGCGCCACCTACTTCATCAGCCAGTTTTCCTTCGGCGATCTCACGCAAGATGAAGTGCTGCACTCCGCCGGCATCTTTGCCCGCGAGGTGCTGCCGCTGGCGCGCGAGCGCGTGGCGCAGGCGGTTTAGTCTCAGGCCTTCAATTCAGCCGCCAGAAAATCGACCAGCGCGCGAACTTTGGTCGACGGCCGCGGCCCACCGGGAAACACCGCATGCACGTCGACCGGCGTCAGCTTGTAGCCGCGCAGCACCTGCACGAGCGCGCCCGATTTGACCTCGGCGCCCGCCATTGCCGTCGACACCATCGCGATCCCCAATCCTGCCATGGCACAACTGAATAGGCCCGGTCCCGACTCGGTGTGGATGCGGCCGCGAACGTCCACGGAAACTTCGGCGCCGTCGCGGTTGAACGACCAGCTGTCGCGGCCGAAATTGCCGGGCCCGAAGATGCAGTCATGCGAGGCGAGGTCGGCCGGCGTTTTGGGCGTGCCGCGTGCGGCAAGATAGGCGGGCGAGGCGACCAGCATCCGCTGCAGTGTCGCGAGCTTGCGCGCGCCGAACACGGAATCGTCGAGGTCGCCTAGGCGGATTGCGATATCGGCGCCTTCCGCGACCAGATCCTGCCGTGCATCGACAACGGACATTTCGAGTCGCAGCAGCGGATGCGCAGCCAGGAATTTTGGCAGCCGCGGGATGATCTCGCGCGTGCCGTACATCACGGGGATGGCAAGACGGATCAAGCCACGCAGCGAGTCGAGGCCACGCGCGGCATCTTCGGCATCCTCGATCTCGGCGAGGATTTCGCGGGCGCGGTCGAGAAACAGCGCACCGGCATCGGTCACTGTGATGCGCCGCGTGGTGCGCAAGAGCAGTGTCACGCCAAGCCGCGCTTCCAGTTCGCCGATGATGCGCGAGACCGACGGCTGTGAAAGCCCGAGCTCGCGCCCGGCCCTGGAAAAGCTGCCGCTATCCGCCGCGCGCACGAAAACCGCCAATTCCTGCAACCGGTCACTCATTTGATATCCAAATAAATGATCTCCGTATTTGCTGTATACTCCCTATTCGGCAAATGAGCCAGATTTTGCGGGCCAACCCCAACCGATGGAGATTTTCATGGCCCTGCAAGACCGCCTCGATGCCTTCAAAGCCGACTTCCGCTCCGGCCGTCCGCCCTGGAACGTGACGAAAGACCAATTCGAAATCATGGAGCGTGCCACGGCCGAACTGATCGCCAGCGGTCAGGCACAGCGGGCCAAGAAGGCCGGCGATGTCGCGCCGGAGTTTTTGCTGAAGGATACGGATGGCAATCCGGTCTCTTCGCGCGAACTGCTCGCCAAGGGGCCGCTGGTTGTCTCGTTCTATCGCGGCGTCTGGTGTCCCTATTGCAATCTGGACCTGCAGGCACTCCAGGAGGCGCTTACCGACATCATCGTGCGCGACGCCAGCCTGGTCGCGATCTCGCCGCAGACCGCCCCGAATAACCGCAAATCGCAGCGCGACAACAAGCTCGGCTTCCCGATCCTGAGCGATGTCAGGAGCGAGGTGGCCGATGCCTTCGGCATCCGCTTTGCGCTGCCGGACTACCTCGTCGAGCTTTACAAGAGCTTCAAGAACGACCTGCCGGCGTTCAACAACGATCCGTCCTGGGTGCTGCCGATGCCGGCGCGCTACGTGATCGGCGCCGACGGTGTCATCGCTTACGCCGAGGTGAACCCGGACTACACCCAGCGGCCCGATCCGTCGGAATTGCTGCCGGTGCTGGATCGCCTGCGCCCAGCCAAGGCCGCCTGATCACAAGCGCGCGGCACCTGTGCTGATCCACCGGCATCGAAGGGATTGCCGGGATCACGCAGGCGTAAGCGCCTTCGGCGGGAACCGAAGGCTCCATCGCGCTTTGTCCGGGCAGGGCAGGCGCGATGGAGGCCGTCATGGCCGACCAATGGATACGTGCCGACCGCCCGGTCGAGATGATGCACGACACCGGCGAGGACGACGCAGCCTATGCCGTGGGCTGGACGATCTCGGGCGTTGCGACGTTGGCGACAATCGTTGCGGTCTGGGTTTTCGCAATCTGACTGCGTCTGCGGCGCGAACGGATTTCCCAACAGGTTCGGTGGAGCGATCGCAGGGGCTGCCCTGTGGCCTCCACGTCCGACCAAAGCCCAATAGTGGCGCAGAAATACTCTCCAATATCATGCCAGGCTGATGCCGGAGATCCTTGCCACCCGGAAGGAGAGTGTTCGCATGACCGCAGATGGTCTCGCCTTGGCTGCCATTGTCATCCTGCTTTTTCCAATGGGCTATTTCCTGCTGGCGGCGCCGGCCTTCCTGCTGGTGAAGCTCGATATCCCGCCGGTCACGCTGCTGCTTCGCGGCATGTTCAATGCGCATTTCCTGATGGTGAGCATCGCCGGAATCATCGGGACGTTGACCTTCGCCATTGCGGGCCGGCCGGTCTTCGCCATCGGCATCGGCCTGATCGCGGCGTTCGCGTTCTGGAGTCGCGGCTCGTTTCTGCGCCGGTGGGATGCCCAACTCAGCGCCAGGGATGCCGGCGACAAATGTGCCGTGCGGCGGCTGCGGCGGATGCATTGGGGCGGCATGCTCGGCAATGCGATCCAGACCGTCGCGATCGTCGCCAGCATTCCCTATGTCGCGTCCGCTTGAACGGCGGATTGACGCAACGCACCATCGCATTTGCGGAACTTGACATCAGGTCGTCGCCGGCCGGGTTGTGCGATCATTTGATGCAATCGACGTCTCTTCCCCGCTGCGGTATCATGTTCCCGCACAATAAACCTCGGGGGGAATCACGATGAAGACCAGGACAATCCTGCTTGCCGCTGCGCTCGCCGCCTTTGCCATGGGCGCATCGGCGCAAGACAAGCGTCCCGACTACGGCACCGCGGTCAATGCCGAAGGCGCCAAGAAGATTGCAGCCGGCGTCCTCGCCGAATGCAGGAAGAACGGCTGGAACGTGGCCGTCGCCGTGGTCGATAATCACGGCTTCCTGGTGTATTTCGAGCGCATGGACAATACGCAGACCGCCAGCATGGACATCGCCGTCGGCAAGGCGAGGGCGGCGGCAACCTATCGGCGCCCGACGCGCGTGTTCATGGAAGCGATCAACAAGGGCGGGCCTGCCACGGCCACGCTGCCCGGCGTCTTCGCCTCGCCCGGCGGCATTCCGATCATGGTCGACGGCAAGGTCACGGGCGCGGTCGGCGTCAGCGGCGTCACCGGCGACCAGGACGAGCAATGCGCCAAGGCCGGCCTCGGCGCATAGCGGGGCGCGATCGGGTTTCAATGCGCCAATCTGTCCCGGCTTCCACGCGTGGCAGAGGCGGAGTGATGCAGTAACCTCCCTGAGAATCAGGGAGGAAATTGTGTCTGCAAAAATCGATCGCCGCCATTTCATCGCTGCCGGGGCGGCAGCCGTCGCGACGCCGTTTGTCTTGCGCGGCGCCTTGGCGCAAACGGCATGGCCGTCGCGGCAGATCCGCATGGTCTGCAGCTATCCGGCAGGCGGGCAGACCGACCTGCTCGCGCGCGCCTTCGGCGATTACATCTCCCGGCAAGTCGGCAAGACCGTCGTCATCGAGAACAAGGCGGGCGCCTCGGGCGCCATTGGCGCTGCGGACGTGGCGCGCGCCGAGCCTGACGGACACACCATCCTGTGCTCGATCTCCACCACCTATGTGATGAACCGGGCGATGATGAAGAACCCCGGCTACGACATGGACAAGGATTTGACGCTCGTCAGCGTCATCCCGGGCGCCGGGCTGCTTCTGGTCGCCAACCCGAAGACCGGCGTCAAGACGCTGGCGGATTTCGTCGCGTTCGCGAAGAAGAGCGGCAAGGTCAATTTCGGCACCTACAGCGCGGGCTCGTCGCCGCACATGACGATCAACGAACTCAACAAGCAGTATGGCCTCAATATCGAGCCGGTCCATTACCGGGGCGAGGCGCCGATGTGGACAGGACTGGCCGAGGGTTCGATCGATGCCGCGATGGGCAGTTACACCGCCGCGCAAGCCGTCCTGGGAAGCAACAACGGCACAGTGTTCGCGGTGCATTCGAAAAAGGTCGACGCGATCCCCGAGATCAAGACCTTGCCCGACCAGGGCGCGACATCGAAATTCTTTACCGTGAGCGGCTTTACGGGCTGGGCCTTGCCGAAGGCGACGCCGCAGCCGATCGTCGATCGCCTCTCGGAACTCTGCGTCGCGGCCAACAACGATCCCAAAGTGAAGGAAATACTCAAGACTTTCGTGCTGGAGCCGGCGATCGGATTCAAGGAAAGCAACGCGCTGTATCAGCGGGAATTGCCGATCTGGATCGAAGCGTCGAAGTCGCTCGGTCTCGAACCCGCTTAATCTGCCGGCCTTCGCCGGATGCCCGGCGAAACCGCCAGCAGCGCCGCCGAGGCAAAGGCCAGCAAGGCGGCAAGCTGAAAGGCATGCTGGAAGGCTTCGACGAAGCCGCTGATGGTGTTCAGGATTCCGAACACCATCAGGACGACGGAAGCGGCTGTTACCGTGCCAAGCGTTCGCGTCAGCAGAACGAGGCTGCCCGCGACGCCGCGATCCCTCAGCGGCAGCGTGGCGGTCACGATATCGGAATAGGCAAGCTGGAACAGGCCGAGGCCGATGCCCTGCAAAGTGAGCCCCGCGATCCGCAAGGCCGTCGGGGTTTGCTCCGTCCAGGAGCCGAGCATCAGCAATCCGCTGCCGATCATGACGGCGCCAGCGATGGCGAGGCGCTCGGCGGAGACGTGCCGTCCGGCGAGCCGGCCGCCGATCGGTGCAGCCAGCACAGCGCCTGCGGCGGCGGCCGCGAGGATGGCGCCGCTTTCCGTCAGGGAATAACCGGGCACGCGCGCCAGATAATACGGCACCAGCAGCCACACCGAAAAAGCTGCGAGATTGGCCAGCACGCTGACGAGATTGAGCAGCGCAAAGCCTGGTTTCCTGAGAATGCCGACCGCGATGATCGGATGCGCCGCGCGCTGCTCGCGCATGACAAAGGCTGCGAAGCACAGGGTGGAGAGCAGGGCGAACCAGATGGCGGAAAATTCGCGAACACGATTGATTGCCAACAGCATCGCGACCAGGCCCAGCACCAGCGCAACGCCTCCCGGCACGTCGAAGCGGTCGCCGGTCTCGCGTTTCGCCGCGACCGGTATCCCGTGCAACAGCAACAACGGCACGAGCGCGATCGGAATCCGGACCCAGAACACGGCGGGCCAGTCCCAGGCTGCCGTCAGCGCGCCGCCGAGCAAGGGACCCAGCATCAGGCCAAGTGCCAGCATCATGGTGTAGATGCCAAGCGCCCGGCTGCGCCGCTCCTCGCCATAGAGCGATGTCACCAGCGCAACGCCGCAGCTCAGTACCAGCGCGGCGCCGATGCCTTGCAGGAAACGAAAGAACAGCATCGCGCTGAATGTCGGCGACCATGCGACGAGGGCCAGCGCCACCGCACTCCATATCAGGCCGACGCGGAAAATCAGTGCGTGACCGACGGTGTCGCCGACGCGTCCGAACGCCAGCAGCAAACTCGCATAGGTCAGCACATAGCAAATCACCACCCACTGGATATCGCCGATCGCGAGGCCAAATCCGCGGGTGATGGCCGGGAAGGCGATATTCACGGACGTATCGAGCTGTACTGCGGCCGTGCCCAGCCCGATCATGGCAATTTGCCACGCTCTTGCGTGCAGCAGGCCGATCGTTGCTTTGGGAAGATCGCCGGACGAAGCCACGTCGAACCCGACTTCACGCCGGCGCGAACGAGATCACGCTGTCGCCGTCGACGTCGCGCGCCAGTCGTCCCATCGATGCCAGCATATTCAGATGAGCCAGCGCCTCGCCAAACGCCAGGCGCGGATTGGCATACAGCGCGCGCGGAAAGATTTCCTGCGCGACCAGAAACGCATTGGTCTTGCCCGATGCGACCGACATCACGTCGTCGAGCCGCGCCTGGTGGTGCTCGCGCAACTGGGCGAGCCGCTGATGCAGTCCGCGAAACGGCAGGCCATGCGACGGCAGCACCAGCGTGTCCGCCGGCAGCGCCTCGAGCCGGAACAGCGCGTCAAGATATTCCTGCATCGGATTGGCTTCCGGCTGCGCCGCAGGCGCGATCACCGATGGCGCCATGTGCGAGAGGATCTGGTCGCCCGCGATCAGGATTTTCTCGCCCGCACAGAAGAACAGCGCGTGCTCGGCCGAATGCCCGCCCGCGGTGATCACCTGCCATTCGCGTTGTCCCATCGCGATGACATCGCCATCCCTGATCCGAATGAATTCGCGCGGCGGCCGCCCTCCCAGGAATTTTGACGGGCGTTGCGCCGCCATGATCACTGCGGCTTCGTCGCCCGACGCCCCGTTGCGCTTCATGAAGGACGCAAACTGCTCGTCGGGTCCTTCCTCCCGCTCGTGCCACATCTTCCAGCCGCTGAGCCATTCGGCCAGCGGCATGCGGACGCTGCATTTCGTTTCCTTCACGAAGAAGCCGGCGAGGCCGAAATGGTCGGCGTGCGCATGAGTGAAGGTGAGGTTCTGCAAGGGGCGGGCGCGCAGCAATCCCCGCCAGAGCTTGTCCCACATCTCGAAGGTGTCGTCGGTGTTGAGGCCGGTATCGACAATCGTCCAGCCCGGCCCGTTGTCGAGCAGCCAGCAATTGACGTGGTTGGGCGCCGTCGGCACCGGCAGCCGCACCCAGAACAGTTTTGGCAGGACATCCGTCAGCTCGCCATAGGCCGGCGGGCGCTGCACTGTGAAATCGAGACCGTCGGACATTCCTCGCCCCCGCCGCATTCAATTCAGCACGATTTTACGGCCGGTGCCTTGGCCTGAGCGGCGGCGCGAGCTTACGCGATTTGGCGGGGTCATCAACGCCGTGAAGAATGTTATGGCTGCCATGCAGGGGATGTCAGCAAAATCTTCCATTCTGGCCTTGAGCGGGAGGCTCTTTTGCTGGAGAAGGGCGTGCGGCGTCCTGACGCGCCAGCCGTGCGCGTGCCTCCCGAGGTCTACTGGGCAACGACAATAATGGATGCACTCAATCCCGACTCCGCGTTGAAGCCGGAAGCCGATCCCGAGCCGGGGCTCGACCGGCACGCCCATCGCAATCTCCTGTTGCTCACCTGCTGCCAGGCGGTCGGCCAGTCCTGCAACACCATGATGTTCGCGGCGACGGGGCTGTCGGTCATCACGTTCTATCATCGTCCTGATCTGGCCAACCTGCCGGTCACCATGCAGCATCTCGGCGTGATGATCTGGGTGTTTCCGGCCGCGCTGTTGATGCAGCGGATCGGCCGCAACATCGGTTTTCGCGTCGGCTCGCTGTTCGGCATGGCGGGCGCCACCGTGATGTGCACCGGCCTCTACACCGCCAACTTCCTGGTGATGTGCCTCGGCGGCCTCATCCTTGGCTATGCCGTGTCGTGTCTTCAGATGTATCGCTTCGCTGCGGCGGAGCTGGTGCCGGTCAGCTACCGCGCCAAGGCGATCTCGTGGGTCACCGCCGGCGGCGTTGCGGCCGCCGTGATCGGCCCCAGCCTCGTGCGCGTGACGCACGATCTGGTCATGCCGCTTTACCTTGCGACCTATGCCGCGATCTTCGTGCTGCACGTGATCGTCTTCACGATCATGTCCTTCATCAACTTCCCCTCGGTCGCTTCATCAGCCGCGGCGGCCGGCCCGGCAGAATCCGCCATCCCGCCGCGTCCGCTGTGGGAGATCGCCAGTCAGCCGCGCTTCATTGCGTCCGCGATCGCCGGCATGCTGGCATTCGGCACCATGTCCTTCATCATGAGCGCCTCGCCGCTCGCCATCGTCGGCTGCGGATTTCCGCATGCGGAAGCCCATTGGGTCATCTTCATGCATGTGCTCGGCATGTTCGTGCCGTCCTTCTTCACCGGCAACCTCATCAACCGGTACGGCGTCACCACGGTGATGTCGGCGGGCATCGTGCTGATGCTGGTTGGCGTCATCACTGCGCTGTCGGGGATAGACGCGTGGAACTTCCGCATTGCGCTCACCGTCAACGGCGTCGGCTGGAATTTTCTGTTCGTCGGCGCCACCGCGCTGGTGACGACCTGCTATCGTCCCAACGAGCGCGGCAAGGCCCAGGCGCTCAACGACCTCTTGGTCTTCAGCACCACCGCGACGTCAAGCTTCATGGCGGGCTTTTTGCAGGACCGCTGGGGCTGGCAGCCGCTCAACTGGTTTTCCGTGCTGCTGATGATGGCCGCGGCGGTCGCGGTGATCTGGCTGCGCTATCAGCGCGCGTCGCTGAGCCCGGCGCATTAGTCCAGTTCGAAGTCTGATCGATCCTTGCAGCGTCAAGGGCCTTCATGGTTCGAGACGCGCGAAGATGCGCTCCTCACCATGAGGGTCTCAGACCTCATCCTGAGGAGCGGCCGCTTGGCCGCGTCTCGAAGGATGAAGCCACAAGCCTGAAAAAATAGACGCTATTTTGCAAACGGATTCTGCCATCCGCCGCGCCCGGCAGGGGCGCGCGGCGGGTAGGCCGTCTCGAGATAGCCGAGCACAACAGCGCGGTCCTTGTCCTCGAGCGGCGGCATGTTGTGGCGGCGGATCATCAGGTTGATGGAGTCCTCCCACTGCGCGCGTGTGAGACCCTGCGCCGCCACCAGCTTGAAGCCGTGGCAGGCGGTGCAGGTATAGAAGGTCTCGTCGCGGCCGGGGCCGGCGACGAATTCTTCCGGGCTTTCATCGCGCGGCGTGAACGCGGTTTGCGCAAACGCCGGCGCGATCCACAGCAATCCCGCCAGCAGGGCCGGCGCTCCACGCAGCCTCATCCGACCAGCACCGCGACGCGATGCATGGCGTTGCCGCCATAGCCTTGCGGATTCCACAAGCCCGCCTGATGCGGTTGCATCACTCCCTTGGAGTCGGTCGCGCGTGTCCAGATCTCGAAATAGCCGTCGGAGGGCAGCTTCAGCGTCGCCGTCCAGCGCTGCCAGTCATATTTGTTCTTCGGCTTTTCGAGCACCGCGCGTTGCCACGTCGCGCCGGAATCGATGGAGACGTCGACCTGCTTCACCGTAAGCTCGCCCGCCCATGAGGCGCCGCGCAGCTTCAGCTCCTTGGTGCCGGCTGCGAATTTGGCGCCATTGGCGGGGCTGGTCACGATCGAGCGCACCGGCATCGATTCCAGGATACGGAAGTTGGCGGGGTCGCCCTTGTCGCCCGGCACCATCGGCTTGATCGGCGTGCGATAGGAGAATTCCGTCATGCCCGGGCCGTCATGCTCCTTGTCGCGGATGGTGATCTTCGTCAGCCATTTCTGCGAGGCCGAGCCTGGCCAGCCGGGCACGATCAGGCGCACCGGGCCGCCATGGATGTTCGGCAGCGGCTGGCCGTTCATCGCCCAGACGATCATGGTGTATGGATCGAGCGCCTTCTCGATTCTTACGCCGCGCGAAATCGTCGGCTTGGCCGCATCGCCCGACAGATGCAGGTCGGCGGCGTAATGCGCGGTGTATTTTGCGCTTTTCTTCAGGCCCGCGGCCTTCAGCACTTCGGCCAGCGGCACGCCGGTCCACTCGGCGCAACCGGCGCCGCCATTGGTCCACTGGTTGCCGCGCGCCGGCGGTGAGAACGCGCCGCGGCCGTTGCCGCCGCATTCCAGCACCATCCGCCGCGTCACCGGCTTGTATTTCGATTTCAGTTCGCCCAGCGTGATCTCGAGCTTGTTGTTGACCTCGCCGTCGATCGTGATCTTCCACGCATCGGGATTCTTCGCTTCTTCGGGAAGCTGACCGTTGTTGCGGATGAAGAATTTTTCGATCGGCGTGGTCTCGTCGTCGAGCAGGCTTTCCGGCGTCTCGGCCACCAGCGGCTTGTCGCCGAGCACGACGAGTTTTTCGTTCTTGCCGGGGAATTTCAAATGTTGCGGTCCCTTCGGTGCGGCAGGCGCGGCGGCCTGCGCATGGGCTTGCGGAATGCCTCCGCCATTGCCGGAGGGCAGGATGCTGCCGATGACAGCGCCTGCCGTGGCAAGCGCCGTGCCGCCCAAAAATCCACGGCGGCTCGCGCCGAATCCAGTCTCAACGTCATGCGCCATGGTTTCCTCCCCTTGCGCCAATCCAGCGGATTACGTCCGCTTTCGAGGCGAGTATTTTCGCTTTCCGCATTGGCGGCAAGGGGTGTGGCGCGGCATCCACCGCTCACGGCGAGGGGCGGCCTTTCGCCGCGCTGAAGGGCGACGCTAATTACCGGCTTCGAATGAGCAGGAGGCGCCGCCGCCGTCCTTCTGCTTGATGGCGGCGATGTCGAGGGTGCAACGCAGCTTTGACGCGCCCGCAATGTTCGATCCGGCAGCGCCCTCGGGAGCGACGCCCGCGAGCGCCATGGTCGCGAACAGTTCATTGGCTTCGCGTCCTTTCAGGGCATGCGTGCCGTCCTTGAACGACAGCTCGCAGGAGCGCGACGTCAGGTCGACATTGCTGGTCCGGCACGTGATCTTGTCGGCGGTGACGGAAATCTTCTTTGCCGCGACCTTGCCGCTCTCGCCGTCGAACAGCGCGGCGACCGTCACCTTGTCGAGCGCCGACAGGTCCGGCGAATAGGGCGCGATCAGCGCGGCCACTGCCAGCGCCGGCGATCCCGAGGAGGATCCCGCGAGCGCCGTGGAGATGCAGGCGGCCGACAGGGAAAGGGCAAGTGCGGCGATGCGGGCCAGCTTCATCTTCGTTTCCTTTGTCTCAATCGGCTCATCTTACATGCGTTCCCGAACGGCAATATGAAGTTTGCGTCATCTGCAAGCCGCGGTTCACGTTCGATCACGGAACGCTGAATCACGCGTCCGAAAATGCCAAGACGGTTTTGCCTGACTTCGCCAGACTAGGCGCGGCGAACAGAGCAATTCACGGCGTAGGCAAGCCATGTCTCGCAATTCTTCCTGCAATTTTCTGGTGGCGTCCTGGGGAGGCCCGGGCCATCTCGGCCCGACCCTGACCGCAGCGCGGCAATTGCGCGAAAGTGGCCATGATGTCAGATTCATTGCACGCGCAGACGCGCGCGAACCGGTGGAGGCCGCAGGCTTCGGCTTTGCCACCTGGCAGCGAGAGCCACGCTTCTCGCCGATTGCGCAGGGCGGCGAGCCGTTTGAAATCGCGTGCGATGAACTCCTGTTTGGCCCGGCCGCCGCGCGCGGAGCTGATACGCTGGATGAAATCAGGCGCGCCCCGACCGACGGATTATTGACCGACAGCGCCTTGTTCGGCTCCGTGCTGGCCGCCGAGGCCGCGCGCATTCCCTGCGCGCTGCTCTCGCCCACAGTCAGCATACGGCCTTTGCCCGGCATACCGCCGGTCGGCAGCGGCTTGTCCGCACCGCGCACACTCGGCGAGCGCCTGCGGGTCGAAGCTTCGACCAGCCGGTTCATCGCCGTCATGAACGAATGGCTGCCGATGCTGAACGAGGCGCGCGCCAGCCTGCAGCTTGCCGCATGCGGCGATGTGCTGGACCTGTTCGATCGGCCCGCCCGCCTCCTGATCGCCATGAGCGCGGCATTTGATTTTCCCGCCGACCGGCTGCCCGGCAACGTTCGTTATATCGGCCCGCTGCTGGATTTATCGGATTGGTCGAAGCCGTGGACTTTCCCCTGGTCCCGAACGTCCGATCGTCCTCGTGCACTGGTTTCCTTCAGCACGACGAATCAGGGCCAGGCCGACGCGCTGCAACGCGTCGTCAACGCGATCGGGCGCATCGGGATGGAAGCGGTTGCAACGCTCGGGCCGGCTCTTGACGGCGTCTCGCTCCACGCGCCGGCGAATGTGACACTATTGCCCAGCGCGCCGCATGATGCCGTCATGAAGGAAGTTTCGCTCGTCGTGACCCATGGCGGCCATGGCACGGTGAGCCGGGCGCTGTTGCACGGCCTGCCGCTGTTGGTGATGCCGATGGGGCGCGATCAGGGCGACGTCGCAGCGCGCGTCGAAGCCTGCGGCGCCGGCTTGACCCTGGCGCCATCAGCCACCGAAACGGAAATCGCTGCTGCGATCGGCCGATTGACGGAGGATCCTCGGTATCGCGCCGCAGCCCGCGACTTGAGCGAAATTTCCACGGCCGAGGTCAGCAAGCAAAGTCTTGTGAGCGAGCTGGAACAGATCGTCCAGGCGAGCGCGGCATAACTCTTCCGATGATGACCGGCCGTGCGGCATTTGTCCGCATGTCGAGCTGCGACTGGTTGCGTTTTCCGCATGCCGGACAAGCCCTGCATGGCGTCGGCCGCCCTTGCGCTTGGCCGCCATCGGCGGCACATTTGCCGCTGCGGCAGCGCGCCGCCAATAACGACGTCCGAGGAAACCACTCCGGGGAAACAACGATGGTCGCCATGCGCATCGACTGCGACATCCACCCGGCGGTGGGCGGAACGCGCACGACGCTGCTGCCCTATCTCGACGATCACTGGAAAGAGCAGGTGGTGAGCCGCGCCATCGACGGCCTCGACCTCAATTCCTATCCGCCGAACATGCCGTTTTGCGGCCGCACCGACTGGCGGCCGGAGGACGGCAGCAAGCCGGGGAGCGATCTCTCGATGGTGCAGCGCGGCGCATTCGACCAGTTAGGGGCCAGCCACGCGATCTGCAACGTCGTCTACGGCGCGCAGGCAGTCTACGATCCCTACATGGCCGCCGGCTTCTGCAAGGCGATCAACGACTGGATCACGGCCGAATGGCTCGATAAGGACAAGCGGCTGCGCGCCTCCATCGTGGTACCGATCCAGGCGCCGGATCTCGCGCTGGAAGAGATCGAGCGCCGCGCGTCCGACGACCGCTTCGTCTCCATCCTCGTGCTGTCGCAGGGCGAGACCTTGCTCGGCCGCCGCCATTACTGGCCGATCTATCAGCTCGCGGAAAAGTACAAGCTGCCGCTCGCGATCCACGCCGGCAGCGCCTATCGCACCGCGCCGAGCTCGATCGGCTGGCCGTCCTATCGCTACGAATACTACATGGCGGAAGCGCAGGCGTTTCAGGCGCAAATTCTGAGCCTGATCTATGAGGGCGTGTTCGGCAAATATCCGAACCTGAAAGTCGTGCTGATGGAATCGGGCGTGAGCTGGCTGCCGGCCTTCATGTGGCGCGCCAACAAGACCTGGCGCGGCGTGCGGGTCGAGGTGCCCTGGGTCGAGCGCGAGCCGGCCTCCATCATCCGCGAAAATTTTCGCGTCACCATGCAGCCGTTCGACGCGCCGGCCGATGCGACCGCCGTCGAGGATATCATCGACCAGATCGGCTCGGAGAAGATGTTCCTGTTCGCGTCCGACTATCCGCATTGGCAGTTCGACGGCGACGATCCGGTGCCGCCGAACCTGCCGAAGGGCCTTGTCGCGCGGATGTGCGCCGACAATCCGCTTGAAACCTTTCCTCGGTTGAAGCTGAATTAAGGAGGTTCGCATGAGTGACGTCATCGACCGTCCCATCCTCGAGCAGGAAAAGACCGCGGCGACGCGGCTGCGCATCATCGATTGCGACGTCCATCCGAGCATTCACGCGCATAGCGACCTCAACGAGTTCCTGCCAAAGCGCTGGCAGGAGCATCTGAAGACCTATGGCAGCCATCTGCGCACGCCCTATATCGGCACCACGCCTTACCCGCGTTCCTCGCCGCTGATCGCGCGGCGCGATGCCTGGCCGCCGACCGGCGGGCCGCCGGGCTCCGATCTTGCTTTCATGCAGAAGCAGCACCTCGATCCGCTCGACGTCGAGTTCGGCATTTTGCAGGTGCTCGACCTCTTCATCTTCTCGCAGCAGAACCTCGAATTCGGCGCGGCGATCAGCCGCGCCATCAACGATTGGCAACTCGAGTTCTGGTCACGCCGCGATCCGCGCTTGAAAGCCTCGATCCTGGTCGGGCAGGACGACACGGCGCTTGCCGTCGCCGAAATCGAGCGCTGCGCCAAAATCGGCGAGCACATCCAGATCAACGTCTCTCCGCGTGCCAACGAGCCGCTCGGCCGTCGCCGCTACTGGCCGATCTACGCACGTGCGCAAGAGCTCGGCCTGCCGCTCGGCATCCATGTCGGCGGCTATGGCGGGCACGCGCCGACCGGCGGCGGCTGGCCGTCCTATTATTGTGAGGAGCATCAGTCGAACGCGCACACGGTCGCGTCGTCGCTCACCAGCCTGGTGCTCGAAGGCATTCCGGAACGCTTCCCGAAATTGAAGATCGTCTTCATCGAGGGCGGGTTCGGCTGGATCCCATCCACGATGTGGCGAATGGACCAGCATTTCGAGAAATTCCGCGACGAGGTGCCACATCTGAAACGAAAGCCGTCCGAATATGTGAAGGAGCATTTCTGGTTCACCACCCAGCCGATCGACGAGCCGGACGAGGCAAAACATCTGCGCTCGCTGATCGAATGGGTCGGCATCGATCGCCTGCTGTTCTCGTCGGACTATCCGCACTGGGACTATGACGACGCGCGCTTTGCCTTCAAGACGCCGCTGACGGAGACCGAGCGAAAGAAAATCTTCAACGCGAACGCGCGAGCAGTGTACAAGTTCTGATGACCCGTCACATCGTCGCGCGTACCTCGGACATTCCTCCCGGCGGCAACAAGGTTGTCGGCGTGGAAGGCCGCGACATCGTGATCTTCCACGTCAACGGCGAATTCTTCGCGCTGCTCAACCGCTGCCCGCATGAAGGCGCGCCGCTGGAAAAGGCCGCCTGCGTCGCGCGGCTGACCTCGCCGGAGCCGGGCGTCTATGTCCGCGACCGCGTCGGCGAACTGCTGCGCTGCCCGTGGCATGGCTGGGAATTCGACATGCGCAACGGCCAGTCCTGGTTCGATCCAAAACGCTTCAAGGTTCGATCCTACCCGGTTGCCGTTGAGAGTGGCCAGGAGCTGCAAAAAGGGCCATACGTGGCCGAGACCTTTCCCGTCCATGTCGAGGACAGCTACGTCATCATCGAGACGTAGCGCGCCCCGCCATTCCATCCCCCGTCATCTCATCGAGGAGAGTATTCCATGACGCATGCCATCCGCTTTCACAAAACCGGCGGCCCCGACGTTCTCGTCTGGGAGGAGGTGCAGGTCGGCAAGCCCGGACCCGGCGAGGCGCGCATCCGCCACACTGCCGTCGGCCTCAACTTCATCGACATCTACAACCGCACCGGCCTCTACCAGGTGGCGCTGCCGAGCGGGCTTGGCGGCGAGGGGGCCGGCGTGGTCGAGGAGGTCGGCGCCGGCGTCACCGACCTGAAGCCCGGCGACCGCGTCGCCTATGGCAATTCGCCGCTCGGCGCCTATTCCGAAGCGCGGCTGATCCCGGCCGATCGTCTGCTGAAACTGCCCGACGGCATCGACGACAAGACCGGCGCCGCCATGATGCTAAAGGGCCTGACCGCGCAGTACCTGATCCGCCAGACCTATCGCGTGAAGGCCGGCGACACCATCCTGCTGCATGCCGCCGCCGGCGGCGTCGGCCTCATCCTGTCCCAGTGGGCAAAGCATCTCGGCGCCACCGTGATCGGCACCGTCGGCAGCGAGGAGAAAGCCAAGCTCGCAAAAGCCCATGGCTGCGACCACACGATCAACTACACCAAGGAAGATTTCGTCAAACGCGTCGACGAAATCACCGGCGGCAACAAGTGCCCCGTGGTCTACGATTCCGTCGGCAAGGACACGTTCCTGAAATCGCTCGACTGCCTCGCCCCGCTCGGCGTCGTCGCGCTGTTCGGCCAGTCCTCCGGCGCGGTCGAGCCGTTCAATCTCGGCCTGCTGGCTGCCAAGGGCTCGCTCTACGTCACCCGCCCGACGCTGTTCACCTACGCCGCCAAGCGCGAGAATCTGGTCGCGATGGCGAACGAATTGTTCGACGTGGTGAAATCGGGCGCGGTGAAGATCGAGGTGAACCAGACCTATCCGCTGAAGGACGCCGCAAAAGCCCACGCCGATCTCGCCGCGCGCAAGACCACGGGGTCCACCGTGTTCACCGTTTGACATCGCTAAGTAGTCGAAAGCGATCTATTGAAAAGGTCGTCATGGCCGGGACAAGCCCGGCCATGACGAGAATAACTGCGCAATCCAGTTAGTCCGCAAGCCCCTTGATCGTCGCCTTGACCAGGGTCGCGATCTCGTCGCGCAGCGCAGCGACCGGCACCGCGATCAGCTTCTGCTCCAACCCAAGGCTCACCATGCCGTGCACGGCGGCAAACAGGCTGCGCGCGGTGATGCTCAGCTCATCCGCACTCCATTTCGGAAACAGCTTTGCCAGCGGATGATAGATGTGGCGGAACAGGTTCATCTGCTCCTCGACCGCCCATTCCGGCACCGGCTTTTCCGGCGCCATGCGGTGCTCGAACAGCGCGCGCCATAGTTCGAGATTTTCCGCCGCGAAATCGCAATAGGCGACTGCGATGCGCACCAGCGTTTCGGCCGGCGAGGGCGCGCTGTCGCTTTCGGCCGCACTGAGCGCGGCGTCGAGCCGTGCCAGCGTCCGCGAGCCCACGCGCAGGATCAGTTCGTCCATGTCGGCGACGAGATTGAACACCGCGCCGTTGGCGACACCGATTTCGCGCGCCAGCTCCCGGCTCTTCAGCCCGCTGAGACCTTTCGCCGCAACCATCCGCTCGGCCGCGGCAACCAGCTCCTCGCGCTGTTTCTCTCGCCTTTCCAATGTCTTAACCATTCGTTCACCGTTCTTATGAGCGTCGCTCAAATAATTCTTGAGCAATGCTCAAAATATGCTACGTTCCCCTCATGAGCAATGCTCATAGCAGGGAGCCACCAATGTTCAAGACCGTTTTGACACTTTTCCGCGGCGGCATCGCCGTCGCCGAGGAGCAACTGGAAGACCGCACTGCGCTCGTCATCCTCGACCAGCAGATGCGCGATGCGGCGGCGGCCGTCGATCGCAGCAAGCGCACGCTGGCGCTGGCCATTGCGCAGGACCAGCAGGAAGGCCGCCGGCTGGAAGCCACCAACGCGCGCATCGCCGATCTCGAAGTCCGCACCACCGCGGCCCTCGACGGCGGCCGCGAGGACCTCGCCCGCGAGGCGGCGCAGCAGATCGCGGGTCTCGAAGCCGACCGCGACGCCGCGATGACCGCGCGCACGCTGTTCGCCCAGGAGATCACGCGGCTGAAGCGCCATGTCTCGAACGCGGAGGCCCGCCTTACCGAACTCGATCGCGGCCGCCGCATCGCGCGCGCCTCGGAAGCCGTGCGCAACCTCCGCCGCGGCGGCATCGAAGCCGCGCGGCCCTACGAGTCCACGCTGCCGGAAGCGGAGAACACGCTCAAGCGCCTGCGCGAGCGGCAGATGGAAGCCCAGGCCGCCGACGAGGCGCTGATCGAACTCGACGCCGCGAGCGGCCCGCTCGCGACCGCCGAGAAACTCGCCGAACAGGGCTTTGGCCCCCGGATCAAATCAACCGCGGACGACGTGCTCGCGCGGCTGAACGCCAAACGCACGCAGACCACCACCTGAACCACGCAACTGTTGAATTGAAGTTGAAACCTTAAACCCACATCACAAGGAGAATTGCCATGAACACCAATCATCCCGTCGCCGCCCAGCACAGCCCCGCTTGGGTCGCCTTCACCTACATCTCGTTCGGCGCCTCGGCCTTCATGGTCGGCATCGGCATCTGGCTGCTGCCGCTCGACCTGGCGATCAAGGGCTACCTCACCATGGGCTTCCTGATGCTCACCCAGTCCTGCATCACCATGACCAAGACGATGCGCGACAACCACGAGAGCGGCAAACTGGTCAACCGCATCGAGGACGCCAAGGCCGAGCGCCTCCTGATGGAAGTCGAGCGCAGCTCGCGCGCGGCGTGAAGTTGAAGGGAGGTGAGTAGCGGGGCGGCGGGCGGTGATCTCCAGCCGCCCGCCGACCGCTGCACCGATCAGGCAATTGCGACATCTCACAAGGTTGACGTCGATGAAAAGAGCTTTCGTGTTTCTGGTCGCAGGTCCCTCGGTGGTTGCGCTTATTGCCGCGCTGACAGTGGTTTCCGCCGGCGGCCCAAGCGGCTTTGCCTCATTCCTTGCAACTATATTCTTCCTCTTCACCTTCGCTGTGGCGGCAATGGCCGTGACCATCGACGGGGCGTTGTCTTGCGATTTCTCAATCCCGCTAAGGGCGTCCCTGACAGCGATCATCGGCGCTGCCGCTTCCTTCACCTTGGCCTCCTATCTGTTTCATTGCCTTTTGCCGCCATTGGTATTGTCGCTTTTCGCGCTTTGCGGAGCCGTCATTATGGGTGCGTGCTCGCTGCTCGCGCATGATTACGGCGGCCGGCAGCGAGCCGCCGTCGCATCGGCGGTCTGATATGATCTGGCTAGCCAGAAAGTTTGGCTGGCTGCTGTGGTTCGTGGTTCGACTGGTATCAGCCTGGGCGACAATCGTAATTCTCGTGGGCTACGGTGTCGGCCTTTGTGTTGAAAAGCTCCTGCCTGTCGTCTTCTTCCGCGTCTAGTCGCGCCGTTCAAACATCATTTACCGTTCGCCAAACCATTCCCCTCCGCTCAAACCTCCTTAAGATAGACCATGCACACATCTTCCCCGGCAGCGGGCAGGCGGCATGGCGTCCTTGTGGGAGCAGATTCGATCGTCGGTCGCGCGATTGCGCAGCCTTACGACGTTCTGGCTGAACGCCTTTTCGCAGCAAACCATCGATCTCAGCCTACGCACCCATGCTAACCTCATCACGCGGATCGTCGAGCGGCCCGGACTTTCGCTATCGCAAGCCGAGCTCGACGAACTGGTCGCGCAACTGCGCATCGTCGCCGGCAAGACCTTGCCGGCCGGCAGCCTCACCTACGGCATCTTTTCCGGCGAGCGCGAGCGGCTCGCGCGCGCCATCGTCACGCTGATCTCGGAGGAGGCGACCGGGCACCCCATCGCCTTCAACGCGCTCTCGGTGATGCCGGTCGAGCTTGATGGCGAGCCGGCCGAGGTCACCCATCTCGGCCTTGTGATGGTCGATCCCGACGTGCAGGGGCAGGGGCTGTCCTGGGTGCTCTATGGCCTGACCACGCTGGTGCTGTTCATGCGCGACGGCCTGCGCCCGCGCTGGATCTCCAACGTCACGCAGGTGCCGGCGGTGTGCGGCATGGTCAGCGAAACCTTTTCCGACGTGTTTCCGTCGCCCGATCCGGCTTCGCGCCAGAGCTTTGCGCATCTGCAACTCGCCCGCCACATCATGCGCCAGCACCGCGCGGTGTTCGGCGTCGGCGAGGAGGCCGGCTTTGACGAAGCACGCTTTGTCATCACGAACGCCTATACCGGCGGCTCCGACGCGCTGAAGAAGTCATTCGACAGCGCGCCAAAGCATCGCGACGAAAAATACAACGAATTCTGCGCCGGCGAGCTGGACTATGCCCGCGGCGACGATCTCCTACAGATCGGCCGCGTCGATCTCACCGGCGCGCGGCGCTATCTCTTCCGCGAGGTGCCGTCCGGCTCGCTACCCGCGTTGCTCGCGACCTCCGCCGTGCTCGCGCTACAACGCCTCGTGCTTCCGGCCGTCCACTGGATGGACGACACCCGCACCTTCGGCACGTTGCGGCCGCGCCACGGGAGCGGCCGATGACGCCCAGCGTGATCGCCGATTCCATCGTCAATCTCTGCGGCGCGATCGGGCTATCGGTCGCCATGATCGCGCTCTACCGGCGCGATCCCGGAGGTGCGCTGACGAAACGCCTGCTGTTCCTGCTCGGCGTGGTCGCCGTCCTGTTCTTCACACGCGGCCTTGCATGGTGGAGCGGCGCCGTGCTGCTCGATCGCCTGTCGCTGATCCCTGCCGCCATGGTGCCGCTCGGCGCGCTCGTCGTCACCGAAGGGATGTTGCGCCGTCATGCGCCGCGCATCGTCAAGCGGGTGGCGTTATGGGGCGCGATTCTGCTTGGCCTGGCCGGCGCGTTCGGGCCGGAGCGCTTTGCGTCGCTTCAGTCCATCGCGCTGTCGCTGTTCCAGCTCGCGGGCTTTGCGATCTGCACGCTCCTGCTGGCCAGGCGCGACCGCGCCTCGCTACTGGCCTCGGAAAACCGCAGCATCGACCGCCTGGCGGTTGGCGCGCTGCTCATCATGCCCTTCGTCATCACCGATTTCCAGGCGCTGGCGCCGGATATGCCGGTGCGGCTCGGTGCGCTCGGCGCACTGCTCGTCGTCACCGCCGTGCTGATCGCGGGCGGCAGCACCGAGACGCGGCGCGAGGGCATTTTGCTCACTGCGCTGCGGTTATTCAGTTCGGCGCTGCTCGGCATCGCCGCGGCCTGCGTCGCGCCGGATGTCGATGCCGCGCAAGTGATGCGGTTTGTCGCCATCGCCATCGCCGGCGTGCTCACCATCGGCCTGATGACCGACACGCTGCGGGCCCTGTTCGAGGCGCAGGAGCCGGGCGTGCTCAACTCCGTGGCGGCTTCTCCCGCCGCCACGCGCGATCAATTGATAGCGGAACTGGCGCGCCATCCGCTGTTCGAGAGCGCGCGGCGGCTCCGCGAAGCCGAACTTGCGGCTTACGATCCGCCGCGGCTGCGGGAGTTCCTGAGTTCGCGCCGGGTTCTGCGGCAGCCGCAAGCGCCCTGGGGCCTGTCATCGGCCGATCCCGCGGTCGAGCGCCTGCTCTCCCTGATGGTGGCCAACAACGCCACCCACATCATCATCCTGTCGCACGATCCCGTGGATTTGATTGTGCTCGCGGTGCCCGTGATCTCGGCCGATCCCGCCACCGAGACCGCGCTGGCGCTGGTGCGACGTATTCTGGCATCTACCCCGGAAACCGTCTAATCCTGCCTTCAATTGCGCGACATTTGCGTGCTATAGAGCATGATCCGGAAAAGTGGGTGCCGGTTTTCCCTCGCGACAAACGCGAAGCGTTTGCGCGGAGATCATGCTCAAATAAAAGATAGAGCGGGATGACGATTCGCAGAAAAGTCATTCCGCTCTGGACGGCCCGGCCCGATTTCAACACAGGTATCATTTCAGATGTCAAAACAATCGATGCGCGAGGAGGCCGAGCGCATGATCCGCGAGGCGATGGAAAAGAAGAGCCTCGTCGTCAAGCAGGGCAATACCCGCATCGAGGCGGTCTGCGGCAAATGCGGCGCGCCCAACCGCGTGCAGGCGGCGAGGGGAGAAACCCGCGTCAAATTCGCCTGCAAGAATTGCGGGCACAAGCAGGAGACACTGTAGCTTCCGGCATGCACGCCCTGCGTTCCCGTCCGCGCGGGGCGCATTGCCTCCCCCGCGATGAACCGGCTACATAGCCGGACATCAATCAAGAATATTCAGGGCAGGCATGAACTTTCCAAAACTGTTTTCACCGCTCCAGATCGGTCCCTATCAGCTCAAGCATCGTGTAGTTCTGGCGCCGCTCACCCGCATGCGGGCGGAAAAGCCGTCGCTGGCGCCGCGGCCGCTCAACGCCGAATATTATGCGCAGCGCGCCACATCAGGCGGCCTGCTGATCGCCGAAGCCTCGCCGGTGGCCAACACCGCCTTCGGCAGCCCGGGCGTGCCCGGTATCTATAGCGAGGCGCAGATTGCGGGCTGGCGCAAGGTGGTCGACGCCGTGCATGCGAAGGACGGCATCATCTTCCTTCAGCTCTGGCATGTTGGCCGCGTGTCGCATTCTTCCTTCCAGCCCGGCGGCGCGCTGCCGGTGTCGGCTTCGGCGGTTGCGATTTCATCGGAATTCAAGGCCTCGACCGCAGACGGCAAGCTCGTCGACTACGAGACCCCGCGCGCGCTCGAGACCGCTGAAATTGCAGGCGTCGTCGATGCGTTTCGCCACGCCGCAAAGAACGCGCTGGCAGCCGGTTTCGACGGTGTCGAGATCCACGGCGCCAACGGCTATCTGCTTGAGCAGTTTTTGCAGTCGCGCAGCAATCTGCGCACCGACCGCTATGGCGGCTCGATCGAGAACCGCGCGCGGCTGCTGCTGGAGATCACGCAAGCCTGCACCGAAGTGTGGGGCGCGGGTCGCGTCGGCGTGCGGCTGTCGCCCTACGGCATCGCCAATGGTTCGGGCGAGCCGGACCCGATGCCGCTCTATACCCACGTCGTGCAGGCGCTCAATCCGCTCGGCCTCGCCTATCTGCATTTCATCGAGCCGCGCTCCAGCGGCGCCGGCCGCGCCGAGGTCAACTGGACCAACGTGCCCTCGGCCATGGTGCTGTTCCGCCCGATCTGGAAGGGTGTCCTGATGACCGCCGGCGGATTTTCCGGCGAAGCGGCGGAGGCCGCGATCGCCGAAGGCCACGCCGACGCCGTCGCCTTCGGCCGCATCTTCATCTCCAACCCGGATTTGCCGCGCCGCCTGCAACGCGGCTTTCCGTTGACGCCCTACAACCGCAAGACGTTCTATGGCGGCGATGCGGTGGGGTACACGGATTATCCGGAGCACAATGAGTTGGCGCAGGCGTAAGCCTCACCCTCAACCGTCATTGCGAGGAGCGCAGCGACGAAGCAATCCATAGCGCGGCAAGCGGAGAGATGGATTGCTTCGCTTTGCTCGCAATGACGGTGGAGAGATCGAACGAATATGGCCAAAGCAGCACCCGCCGCCGGCATCGCCTCGGGCCAGTGCCTGTGCGGAAAAATCGCCTTCGAGATCGACGTGCCCGCGCGCTGGGCCTGGCACGATCATTCTCCCGCCAGCCGCCGCGTGCACGGCGCGGCTTACGCCACCTATGTCGGAAGCTGGCGCAAGCGCTTCCGCATCACGAAAGGCAAGACCGCGATCGCGCGCTACGAGGACGCCGCGACCAAAACCACACGCAGCTTTTGCAGCGCCTGCGGCACGCCGATCGCTTACGAGCGCGCCCGCTCGCCGCACATGGTCAATATCCCGCGCGCGCTGTTCTCGGGTCGCACCGGCCGCCAGCCGCTCTACCACATCGCCATCGAGGAATTGCAGGAATGGGCCTACACCGGCGAGCCGCTGGTGCCGCTGAAAGGCTTTCCCGGCGTAGTCTGGCAACGCTCGAAAAAGAAGAAGCGCACGGGCGATGATCCCTTCGAACTCGCGCGCGGCGATCTCTGAAGTATTCTCGTGCCCCGGCCGCAGCGCAGCACGAAGTGATGCGCTGCAGAGCCGGGGCCCATCGTTGTTGAAAGCAGGTGTGGGTCCCGGCTCTGCGAAGCAGCGTTGCACGCTGCATCGCGTCCGGGACACGAGATCACCCGCGGCCCACCGCAAGCCGCATGAAACTCATCAGGCTGCCCACGGCCGCAAATCCCGCGCCGAGCGCCAGCGCGATCGTCGCCCCTTCCGTGCCGGCAAGACCGAAGCACAGCGCCGTCAAGGATGCGCCCAGCGTCTGTCCGGTGAGGCGGGCGGTTGCGATGATGCTGCTGGCGCTGCCGCTGCGCTCCGGCGGCGCGCTCGACATCAGCGCCTTCAGGTTCGGCGCCTGGAAGAAGCCGAAGCCGGCGCCGCACACGATCATGCGCCAGACGATGTCGGTCACCGTGGGATTGGCGGGCAGCGTCGCCAGCAGCACCATGCCGACACCGAGGATCACGAGACCAATGCCGCCCAACATTCCCGGCGCGTAACGATCGGATAGCCGTCCCGCAATCGGCGCCATGATGCCGACGATCAGCGGCCATGGCGTCATGAACAGCCCGGTCTCGACCTGCGAGCGATGCAGCACGTGCTCGAAATAAAACGGCAGCGAGACGAACGCCAGTCCCTGCACCGTGAACGAGCAGACCGCGGTCGCTGCCGACAGCGCGAACAGCGGACGGCGGAACAGGTCGATCGGCAGCATCGGCGCCGGGTGACCGGCGTGCCGGCGCATCGAAAGCCAGCCGAATGCGATGGCCGCGGCCAGTGCGATGATAACCAAGCCGATATGCGCATCATGCCCGGCGCTGCTGAGACCGATAATGAAGAAACCCAGACATCCGGATGCCAGAGCCGCGCCGAGAAAGTCGAACCGGTGTGTCGCGCGTGGCGTCGCCGGCAGCGTCTTCAGGCCGATCGCGATGGCCAGCACGCCGATCGGTACGTTGATCGCGAACAGCCACGGCCATGGTCCGAGCGCGAGGATCGCGGATGCGACGGTCGGGCCGAGCGTCGTTGCGGTTGCGACCACCAGTGCGTTGTAGCCGAAGCCGCGGCCCATCAGCTTGCTGGGATAGACGAAGCGCACCAGCGCGCCGTTGACGCTCATTAATCCCGCGCCGCCAAGTCCCTGGAGCGTGCGCGCTACCAGCAGGCTTTCCAGCGACCACGCGCAGGCACAGGCAAATGAGGCCAGCGTGAACAGCGCAAGGCCAATGAGATAGATGCGGGCATGGCCGGCAATCTCGCCGAGCGCGCCGAGCGGCAGCACGGTCGCCACCAGCGCGATCTGGTAGACATTGACGACCCAGATCACGTCGGCCGGGCTGGTGCGGAGATCGGCGGCGATCGCCGGCAGGGCGATGTTGGCGATCGCGGTATCGAGCGAAGCCATCGACAACGCGGTGAAGATCGCCAGGATCGCCCAGCGCCGCTGCTCCGGCGGCAAGCCATCGGGCGCGGATGGCTGTTGCAGCGAACTCGGTCGTTCCAGCATGGCGGGCGGTTGCTCCGGCGGATCATGCGCGCCCCGGCCGCGCGGCTTGTGGGAACGGTTAGCAATCAAAGGGCAGGCGGCACAAGTGCACAGCCGCCATTATCGGTGCAGGGCAGCCATGAGCGCCGTCCATTGCAACAAGCGCGCTACATCAGCCACAATGGCGCATCTCGACGGCAACAGCCGCGGGCTGGAGGAGATGTATGAAAAATCGCATTACCGGGCGCTCGGCCTTTCTCGCTTTGTTGAAGGACGAGGGCATCACGCATCTGTTCGGCAATCCCGGCACCACCGAATTGCCGATCATGCATGCGCTGAAGGACCATCCCGATCTCACCTATGTGATGGCGATGCAGGAGAGCCTGGTGGTGGCGATCGCCGACGGTTTTAGCCGCGCCTCCGGCAAGCTCGTTGCCTGCAACGTCCATGTCGCGCCTGGTCTGGGCAACGCGATGGGCTCGCTGTTCAACGCAAAGTTTACCGGCACCCCGATGATCCTCACCGCGGGCCAGCAGGAGCAGGGCCATGGCCTGATGGAGCCGGTGCTGTACGGCCCGCTGGTGCAGATGGCCGAGCCGCTGGTGAAATGGGCGGTCGAGGTGACGCGCCTGGAAGATTTGCCGCGCATTGTGCGCCGCGCTGCCAAGATCGCGACCACGCCGCCGACCGGACCGGTGTTCATCTCGCTACCCGGCGACATCCTCAATGCCGAGGCCGGCATTGAGCTCGGCCGCGCCACCCGTGTCGATGCCCGCGTGCGCCCCTCGGATGAGGCATTGCAGGCGCTGGCCGCGCGCATTCTGAAAGCGGAGCGCCCGGTGATCGTCACCGGCGACGAGATCGTCAAGAGCGATGCTCTGAAAGAAGCAGCCGCGCTCGCCGAAACGCTCGGCGCGCCGGCCTGGCAATGCTCGACGCCGTACGGCGCGCAATTCCTGTCCGAGAGCCCGTGCTTCATGGGCGCACTGACGCGTTTGCAAAAGCAGGTACGCGAGACGCTTCAACCCTATGATCTCATGATCGTGCTCGGCGCCGACCCCTTGCGGATGTCGGTCTACAGCGAGGTCGATCCGATGCCGGACAGCCTGTCGATGGTGCAGGTTGGCCTGGTCGATTGGGACCTTGCCAAGAATTACGGCGCCGAGATCGCATTGAAGGCCGATGTGAAGGAAACGCTGCGGGCGCTCGTGCCGGCGCTGAAATCCGCCGGCGGCGCCGCGCTGGAGGCGCGCGCCAAAAAGGGCATCGCCGAGTTGGCGTCGAAGAACTGGACCGCCAAACGCAAGGCCATCGTCGAACAGATTTCGAAAGCAAAGGACCGCTCGCCGATCGATCCGGACTGGCTGGCGCTGCAATTGGTCGAGGCGCTGCCCGGCAACGCCATCCTGGTCGATGAAGGCCTGACATCGTCGCGCCACATCACCGCGCTGCGGCCGCACCAGGACCGCTACGGCTATCACGCGCTCGCCTCCGGCGGCATCGGCTGGGGCCTGCCGGCTTCCGTCGGCGCGAGCCTTGCGAATCCCGATCGTCCCGTGGTCTGCTTCTCCGGCGACGGCTCCTCGATGTATTCGATCCAGTCGCTGTGGACGGCGGCCAACCACAAGCTGCCGCTGACCTTCGTGATCGTCAACAATGGCGGCTACCGCATCATCAAGCAGCGCCTGCTCGCCTTCCATGGCGACGACCACTATGTCGGCATGGACTTTGTCGACCCTCCCGTGGATTTCACCGGCGTCGCAAAGTCGCTCGGGCTTGAGGCGATCAAGGTGACCGATCCCGGCGCGCTGAAGAGCACGCTGTCATCGGCCTTCAGCCGGCCGGGGACGAAGCTGATCGAAGTGGTGGTGAACAACGCGGTGAATTAGCCCAGCCGTCATTGCGAGCGAAGCGAAGCAATCCAGCTTTGCCGCAACAAAAAAGCTGGATTGCTTTGTCGCGGAGGCTGTCATCGGGCGCGCATTCTCGCGACCCGTCGGCTCCTCGCAATACGAACTGTGACAAATTCAACACGACGGGCAAATCAGCAAAACCTGTCCAGCCCCCGCCGCAAAAATATTCCTCTTGCCAAATTCCGAAAATCAGAAGTATGGTCAGGCGTCTCATCCCGAGGAGGGGCGTCGGCCGTCGTCACTGAACGTTGGGATGGGATTGCGATGGACGCGTCGGTTCAGCAGACGACTGGGCAAGCGCGTACGGCGAAGTCGTGTGGTCCTGGCGCCGCTATGCAGGCGTCAAGTCTTGCGGAGCAATCCGCTGATGACGGTGACAACAAAGCGCTCTCACCGGGGAGATCACGTATAAGCCGTAAAGCCATTGCGCAGGGGATGTCGGCGTGTTCACCGCTTCACCTGTATGCTCGTGTGCAGTTTTTTATGCGCAAGCAGCGCACACGAGACCTCGGGTGCAGCGCGCACCCGGCATTCCCTGCGCCCTCTATCGTTAGAGGCGCGATGAACTTGAATAGCTCGGGCGAAAACACGTCGCGAGAGTGCGAACGCACGCTCTCTCCCCACGTCGTCCCGGCGAACGCCGGGACCCATACGCCGCGGCGGATGTTGTGAGAAAATACTGGTCGACGCTCTGCTAACCCAACGACGTCCTGTGGTTATGGGTCCCGGCGTTCGCCGGGACGACGCGCCGATAGAGCCGGGGGCTCACTCCGCCGCCTTCGCCGCCACGCCCGGCCTATGCCGCGCCGCCGGGTGCTGCGCATCCACCCGCGCACGTCCCTTGCCGAACAGCTTCTCGCGCAGCGTGCCTTCCGTATACGCCGCCTTGTACCGTCCGCGCTTCGTCAGCTCCGGCACCAGCATGTCGGCAATATCCTCGAAATCGCCGGGCGAGACTGCAAACGGCATGTTGAGCCCATCCACATCCGTCGCCTCGAACCACGCCTCGATCTCGTCCGCGACCTTCTCGGGCGTGCCGACCACCACCGGGCCGATGCCGCCGATGCCGACATGCTGCGCCACCTCGCGCACGGTCCACACCCTGTCAGGATCGGCGCGGGTAATGTTGTCCATCGCGGTACGGCCGGCATCGTTCTGCACGTGGCGCACTTGTTGATCGAGGTCGTAGGTCGAGAAATCGACGCCGGTCCAGCCCGACATCAGCGTCAGCGCGCCTTCCGGATTGATATGGCTGCGGTAGTCCTCGTACTTTGCCCGCGCCTCCGCCTCGGTACGGCCGAGCACCACCGTGAACATGCTGAACATCAAAATCTCGGCCGGATTGCGTCCCACCTTCGCCGCTTGTTCGCGGATCGCGGCCACACGCGGCCCGATGATCTTGGCCGAAGGCCCCGACATGAACACGCATTCGGCATGCTCTGCCGCGAACTGCCGGCCGCGCGGCGAGGTGCCGGCCTGATACAGCACCGGCGTGCGCTGCGGCGACGGCTCGCTCAGGTGAATCGCGTTGAGGCGATAGTTGCTTCCCTCATGCACGATGCGATGAACCTTGGCGGGATCGGCAAAGATCCCGCGCGCGCGGTCGCGCAAGACAGCGTCGTCCTCCCAGCTTCCTTCCCAGAGCTTGTAGACGACTTCCATATATTCATCGGCGATATCGTAGCGGTCATCATGCGCGGTCTGCTTGTCCTTGCCGGCACCGCGCGCGGCGCTGTCGAGATAGCCGGTGACGACGTTCCAGCCGATCCGCCCGTCGGTGAGATGATCGAGCGTCGACATGCGCCGCGCAAACGGGTAGGGCGGCTCGAAGGAAAGATTGCTCGTCACGCCGAAGCCGAGATGCTTCGTCACCGCCGCCATCGCGGGGATCAGCATCAAGGGCTCGTTGGCCGGCGTCTGCGTCGCATGGCGCACGGCCGCGTCGTGGCTTCCGCCGAATACGTCATAGACGCCGAGCACGTCGGCCAGGAAAAGCCCGTCGAACCGCCCGCGCTCCAGCGTTTTGGCCAGATCGATCCAGTACGGCAGCCTGTTGTATTTGGCGGTGCGGTCGCGCGGATGCGTCCACAACCCCGGCGACTGATGCGCCACGCAGTTCATGGCAAAGGCGTTGAGGCGGATTTGCTTGTTCGTTCCCTTGGGCATGGCTCTGGGCGTTCTGATGCGCGGTTGGTTGGCCGCCGAAATTGTTGCATGGGAGCGGGATTGGCAAGGGCGAATACGGGCAGGGCTGATGCGACTTCCAGCAGGCTACGCATCCCGATAGGTTGCCGCTGGACAGAATTCCAAAAGGAAGAACACCATGACGAGAGCCGACGCGATCGACCGGGCGCGCAAGCATTTTCAGTCGGGCGAGTTCCTGAAAATTCTGGATCGCCGGGTCGGTTACCGCACCGAAAGCCAGCAGCCCAATTCGGGTGAAGCGTTGCGCGCCTATCTCGTCGAGGAGCTTACGCCTGCCTTCACCGCACTCGGCTTCACGACGCGGCTGATCGAGGCGCCGAGCGGGAAG
Source organism: Bradyrhizobium lablabi (assembly GCF_018129385.1). GTDB lineage: Bacteria > Pseudomonadota > Alphaproteobacteria > Rhizobiales > Xanthobacteraceae > Bradyrhizobium > Bradyrhizobium lablabi_C. The sequence goes on along the minus strand of NZ_JAFCLN010000003.1, from coordinate 105,305 downwards.
GGGCCGTATCTGCTGGCGGACTATCGCGAGGACGCTTCGCTGCCGACCGTGCTCACCTATGGCCATGGCGACGTCGTCGACGGCATGGAAGGCGAATGGCGCGACAACCTCGACCCCTGGCGGACGACGACCAGGGGCGAGCGCGTCTACGGCCGCGGCACCGCCGACAACAAGGGCCAGCACAGCATCAACATGTCGGCGCTGCGCGTGGTGCGCGAAGCGCGCGGCGGCAAGCTCGGCTTCAATGCGAAATTCCTGATCGAGACCGGCGAAGAGATCGGCTCGCCCGATCTGCGCCGGGTCTGCGACGGATTGCGCGAGGAGTTGAAGGCCGACCTGTTCCTCGCTTCCGACGGCCCGCGGCTGTCGGCGGATCGTCCGACCATCTTCCTCGGCTGCCGCGGCGGCCTTCGCATCCATCTCGATGTAAACCTGCGCGAGGGCGGGCATCATTCCGGCAATTGGGGCGGCGTGCTCGCCAATGCCGCGACCGTGCTGTCGAACGCGATTGCGTGTCTGGTGAATGAGAAGGGGCAGATGCAATTCGAGGCGCTAAAACCGCCGCGCATCTCCAATGCGATCCGCAGCGTGCTGGCCGACGTCAAGGTTGAACCGACGGCCGATGAGCCGGCGTTGTCGCCGAACTGGGGCGAGGAGGGCCTTTCGCCTGCTGAACGGCTCTATGCCTGGAACACGCTCGAGGTGCTGGCGATGTCGGCGGGCAACATTGCGAGCCCGGCGAATGCGATCCCCGGCGAGGCGCATGCGGTGCTGCAATTGCGCTTCGTGGTCGGCACGAAAATCGAGCAGGCTATCGATGCCGTGCGCGAACGTCTGCATGCCAACGGCTTTCCGATGGTCGAGGTGAGCGGCGCGCAAGCGTTTGCGGCCTCGCGCACCGATTTCGACAGCCCCTGGATCAACTGGGCTGCGGAATCGATTCAGAAGACCACCGGCAAGCGGCCGGCGATCCTTCCGAACTTCGGCGGCTCGCTGCCGAACGACGTGTTCTCCGAAGGTCTCGGACTGCCGACGATCTGGGTGCCGCACTCCTATCCGGGCTGCTCGCAGCACGCACCGAACGAGCACATCCTGCTGCCGGTGACCGAAGAGGCGCTTACCATCATGGCTGGCCTGTTCTGGGACCTCGGCGAGAAGGGGGCGCGGCGCGCATGATCCGGAAAAGTGGGTACCGGTTTTCCGATAAGATCATGCGCAAAACAAAGAGTCTGAACGCTACGCCCCTTCATCCAGCGCCACCATCTCGCGCTTCCTGCGCAGCGCCGGTAGCAGCGGCGCGACCAGAAGGACCACAGCAAAGGCGAGGCATACGGCCGAGATCGGCCGCGTCACAAAGGTGGAGAGATCGCCCTGCGACAGGATCAGCGACTTGCGAAGGTTGTTCTCCATCATCGGCCCGAGCACGAAGGCCAGCACCAGCGGCGCCGGCTCGTAGCCGAGCTTGCGCATGAAATAGCCGATCACGCCGAAGGCGATCATTACATAGACGTCGAACACGTTGTTGCTGGAGCAGTAGACGCCGATGATGGTGAACAGGATGATCAGCGGAAACAGGATGTTGTACGGCAGCTTCAGCAGTTGCACCCACATCCCGATCATCGGCAGGTTCAGCACCAGCAGCATCAGATTGCCGATATACATGCTGGCGATGATGCCCCAGAACAGGCCGGGGTTCTGCGTGATCATCAGCGGGCCCGGCTGCAACCCGTGAATCACGAACGCGCCGAGCAAGAGCGCCATCACCACGTTCGGCGGAATGCCGAGCGTCATCAGCGGAATGAAAGCGCCGCCGGCTGCGGCGTTATTGGCGGCTTCCGGCCCCGCCACGCCCTCGATCGCGCCGTTGCCGAAACGCTGCGGCGTCTTCGACAACCGCTTCTCCAGCGCGTAGGAAGCAAAGGACGCCACCACCGCGCCGCCGCCCGGCAAAATGCCGAGGAAAAAGCCGAGGATGGTGCCGCGGCCCATCGGCCCGGCGCTGGCCTTCCAGTCTTCCCTGCTCGGCAGCAGATGCGTGATCTTGGCGTTGATGATGTCGCGCTTGATCACCTGCTCGGTGTTGAGCAGCACCTCGGCGACGCCGAACAGGCCCATCACGACCGGCACGAGGCCAATGCCGTCGATCAATTCCATGCGGCCAAAAGTCAGGCGCGGCTGCGCGGTGATGCTGTCGAGGCCGATCAGGCCGAGTACGACACCGATGCAGGCCATCAGCAGCGCCTTGGCCATCGATCCCTGCGTCAGGAAGGTCAGCACGACGAGGCCGAGCACCATCAGGCTGAAATATTCGGCGGGGCCAAAGGCGATGGCGACGCTGGCCAGCTTTGGCGCCACCAGCATCAGGGCAACAAGCGCAAAGGTGCCGGCGATGAAGGAGCCGAAGGCGGAGATGCCGAGTGCGGGGCCGGCGCGCCCCTGCTTGGCCATCTGGTGGCCGTCGAGACAGGTCACGACAGAGGCGGCTTCCCCGGGGATGTTGACCAGGATCGAGGTGGTCGAGCCGCCATACATCGAGCCGTAATAGATGCCGGCCATCATGATGATGCCGGATTCCGGCGTGCCCGACAGCGTCACCGGCAGCAGCAGCGACATCGCCGAGATCGGGCCGATGCCGGGCAGGACGCCGACCAGCGTGCCGATGAACACGCCGATGAAGCAGTAGAGCAGGTTGATTGGCGCCAGCGCGACGCCAAACCCATGCGCGACATTGAGCAGTGTATCCATGGCGCGTGCTCAGCCGATTCCAAAAATGCCGGACGGCAACAGGATGCCGAGTCCATGCTTGAGCAGCCACCACATGCCGGTCGGCACCAGGATCGAGATCGGAACCGCCAGCGGCCAGCGCACCGGATCGATCAGCCGCATCAAGAGCAGCACCAGCGTGATCGACGAGAGGAGGAAACCGGCCCATTCGAGCGCGACGGCAAAGACCGTGAGGCAGACAATGACGATGACGGGCTTGGTCCAGCGCGCATCCTTCCAGCGTGTGCCGAAGGTCGGTCCACCTTCCGTGAGCGAGGCGACGATGATCGCCGCCGCGAACACGCACATCAGGATGCCCGTGTAGAACAGCACGAAGCCCGAGCCGGGATCGTGGATGGTGCCGAGCTTGAGTTTGAGGCCGGACCGGATCACGAAGATGCCGAGCGCAAGCCCGATCAGCCCGCCCCACAGTTCGGAGTTGTTGAGTTTGAACCTGACGCTGGGCTGATCACTCATCGCGTTTCTCTCGGCCGTTCCCCGGACGCAGCGCAGCGCGAAGCGGTGCGCTGCAGAGCCGGGGTCCACATCGCAGCATGGGTCCCGGCTCGGCGGCGCAGCGTTGCACGCTGCACCGCGTCCGGGACACGAGACGGACTACTTCTTCGCGAGGCCCAGCGAGTCGATCACCTTGCGTTCGGAGTCGGTCACCTCGACGACGAACTTCTTGTAGTCCTCGGTGTTCTTGTAGTTCGGCACCATGTCGTATTTCGCCAGCGTTGCGATCACGGCCGGATCCTCCACCGCCTTTTTGAAGGCGTCGTGCAGCTTGGCGACGATCTTCGGGTCCATCCCTTTGGGACCGGCGATGCCGAACGGCGAGTCATAGACCATGGGATAGCCGAGCTCTTTCAGCGTCGGCGCGTCCGGATAGTTCGGCGAGCGCACCGCGGTCCACACCATCAAGAGACGCAGCTTGCCGGCATCGACCAGCGGCTTCCAGCCGGTGGAATCGGCTTGCAGCATGGTGTGCTGGCCGAGCACCGCGGCGTTGGTCTCGGCGCCGCCCTTGAACGGCACTTGCGTCAGCTTGATGCCGGCCATCGCCGCGATCTGCTCCATGCCGACATGCAGCGAGGTGCCGGTGCCTGGGGTCGCATAGGTGACCTTGCCCGGGTTGGCCTTGGCGTAGTCGATCACGTCCTTCCAGGTCTTGAACGGACCCTCCGCGCTGGTCGTGACGCCAAAGGTGTAGCCGGTGAGATGGACGATGTAGGAAAAGTCCTTTGCCGGATCCCAGGAAACTTCCTGCATCAGGGGCAGGCGGAACACCGTGATCGGGATTTGCGCAATGGTGTAGCCGTCGGGCTTGGCGCTCGCCGCCATCGTCGCCGGGCCCACCGTGCCGCCGCCGCCGGCCTTGTTGTCGACTGCAATCGGCTGTCCCAATTCCTTGGAAGCCCGCTCGGCGATCGCGCGCATCGAGATGTCGGTCGAGCCGCCCGCCGGCCACGGCACGATCAGCGTGATCGGCTTGGTCGGATAATCCTGCGCCCCGGCAGCGGCCGACACCAGCATGGCGGCCGCGGCAAGCGCGATCTTCAAATGGCTGCGCTGAAACATGAAAATTCTCTCTCCCTTGTGGTCGTCTTGACGTCGAACGATCTTGTTCTGTCACCTAGCCGCAATCTTCCCCGAAAACAAACGGTAAGAAAAGCGTGCCGGCTGAAAGGCTTGCCGACCGGGCCTGATATTGGCAAACCATGCGACAAAAAGTCTGCCGGTCATGCCGAGCGGCGGAATTCACTGCCACCTTGGTGGGGTATGCTTGGCGCGAAACCTGCTTCTCGAGGGTGCCTTGCGGCCTCCCGGCCTTCCGGGCCATCATGCGCCTCGATCGGAGCCAGTTCCGTTTCTCAACGCCGGCATCGCAGGAAAGCCTGCCAAAAGCCTATGACATCACCTCCGACCGTCTCCGAAGCCGCGATTGCCGAAGCGTTCGCCAAAATTCCCGCTTTGCTCGAACAGAATCTCGGCTTGATCCGGCGCGGCCGCTTTCTCGAATGCGATTGCCTGCTCGGTCCGATGGACCGTGCCTTTCATGTCTCGGTCCGCGCGGGCAGGATCGTGGACCTCACGCCGGCGCCGGTGCTGATGGGGTCGTGGCGGTTCGCCTATCGGGCGACGCCGCAGGCGTGGTCGCAATATTGGCAACCGGTGCCGCGGCCGGGCTGGCACGATCTGCTGTCGCTCACCAAACGCGGCGAGGCCGTGCTGGAAGGCGACCTGCATCCGTTCATGGCCAACCTTCAGTATTTCAAGGATGTGCTGGCGCTGCCGCGGGCGCTCGCCAGGGTGGCGGCATGAGTAGCCAGATCGAGCCGATCATCGGCCGTTACGTGCACGTCGAGATCGGCGGCGAGATGCACCGCATCTATTTCGAGGAGAACGGCAGCGGCATTCCGCTGGTCTGCCTGCACACCGCGGGGGCCGACAACAGGCAGTGGCGCTATCTGCTGGCCGACGAGGAGTTCGCGAACAATTTTCGCATCATCGCCTTCGACATGCCCTTCCATGGCAAATCGAATCCACCGGCGAATTGGGATGGCGAGGAATATCAACTCACGACAGCGCGCTACACCGAGACGATCCGCGCGTTCTGCGCCGCGCTGAACCTCGACAAGCCTGTGGTGATGGGCTGCTCGATCGGCGGCCGCATCGTGCTCAATCTGGCGATCGACCACTCCTCAGAATTCCGCGCGCTGATCGGGCTGGAAGCCGCCGACTTCCAGGCGCCCTGGTATGACACGGCCTGGCTCAACCGGCCGGACGTGCATGGCGGCGAAGTCTGTGCCGCTTTGGTCTCCGGCCTGATCGCGCCGCAGAGCCCGAAAGCCTCGCGCGAGGAGACGCTGTGGGCCTACAAGCAGGGCGGCCCGGGCGTGTTCAAGGGCGATCTGTATTTCTACCGGGTCGACGGCGATCTGCGCGGGCGGGTCGCGAGGATCGATACTAAAGTATGCCCGCTCTACCTGCTCACGGGCGAGTATGATTTCTCCTGCACGCCCGAGGACACAACGAGAACCGCGGCTTCCATTCCGGGCGCCCGCGTCACCATCATGGAGCAGCTCGGCCATTTTCCGATGAGCGAAAACCCAAGCCAGTTCCGCACGTATATTGCGCCGGTGCTCGGCGAAATCCTCGAAACTTCGACACAGTCACGCAAACAAGGAGTACATGCATGAAACGAATTCACGTCGTCAGCCTCGCGCTCGCCGCCGCGCTCGGCGCAAGCCAGGCCGGGGCGCAGGAGCTTACCGGCACGCTCAAGAGCATCAAGGAAAGCGGCTCCATCACGCTCGGCCACCGCGATTCCTCGATTCCCTTCTCCTATCTCGACGACGCGCAGAAGCCGGTCGGCTATGCGATGGACATCTGCTACAAGATCGTCGATGCCGTGAAGAAGGAGCTGAAGCTCGACAAGCTCGAGGTCAAGCTCACCCCCGTCACGTCTGCGACGCGTATCCCGCTGATGGCCAACGGCACCATCGACCTCGAATGCGGCTCGACCACCAACAATGCCGAGCGCCAGAAGCAGGTCTCTTTCACCAACACGCACTTCCTGACCGCGAGCCGCTACGTCACCAAGAAGGCGAGCAAGATCGAAAAGATCGACGACCTCAAGGGCAAGTCGGTGGTCTCCACCGCCGGCACCACCAACATCAAGCAGCTCACCGAGGCCAACGCGGCGCGTAACCTCAACATCAACATCATCCCGGCCAAGGACCATGCCGAGGCCTTCCTGATGGTGGAGACCGATCGCGCGGTGGCCTTCGTAATGGACGACATCCTGCTGTCGAGCCTGGTTGCCGGCTCGAAGGCGCCCGGCGACTACGTCATCTCAAAGGACGCGTTCTCCAAGCCCGAGCCCTACGGCATCATGCTGCGCAAGGACGATGCCCCCTTCAAGAAGGTCGTCGATGCCGCTACTGCGGCGGTCTACACCGGCGGCGAGGGCGCCAAGATCTACGACAAGTGGTTCACCCAGAAGATTCCGCCGAAGGGGTTGAACCTCGCTACGCCGATCAGTGCGGAGCTGAAGAATCAGTACGCCAAGCCTTCGGATTCGCCGGATCCGGACGCTTATAAGTAAGCTGTCCAACCCTCATGGTGAGGAGCGCGCTCTTGCGCGCGTCTCGAACCATGCAGGCCCGACAGTGGCCTCCATCCTTCGAGACGCGGCGCATGCGCCGCTCCTCAGGATGAGGAGTTACATTTGTCCGGCCATTCGGGAGGGAATGGCCGGACATTTGCATAGGCTTCGCATGATACGCGAGTTGCGCTTCGGCGCGGGGGACACGTGAACTATAATTGGAACTGGAACATCTTCTTCCAGCCGAACCCGATGGGTACCGGCACCTATCTCGACATGCTGCTGTCGGGACTGGCGCTGACCATCAAGACGGCGCTGCTCGCCTGGATCATCGCGCTGGTGTTCGGCTCGATCATCGGCGTGCTGCGCACGTTGCCTTCGAGGGCAGCGTCCTGGATCGGCTTCGCTTACGTCGAATTCTTCCGCAACATGCCGCTGCTGGTGCAGCTCTTCCTGTGGTTCTTCGTCCTCCCGGAACTGCTGCCGCGCGCGGCCGGACTGTGGCTGAAGCAATTGCCCAACGCGCCGTTCTGGACGGCGGCGATCGGGGTCGGCCTGTTCATGTCGGCGCGCGTTGCCGTACAGCTCGCGGCCGGCGTCTCTTCCCTGCCGCGGGGGCAAAAACAGGCCGCCACCGCGCTCGGGCTGACCACCGTGCAGTCCTATCGCTATGTGCTGCTGCCGATGGCCTACCGCATCATCCTGCCGCCGCTGACGTCGGAATTCCTCAACACCATCAAGAATACCGCAGTTGCCATCACCATCGGCTTGCTCGAGCTCACCGGCCAGGCGCGCGCCATGCAGGAATTCTCCTTCCAGGTGTTCGAAGCCTTTACCGCCGCGACCGTGATGTATCTCCTGATCAACATCGTCGTTGTCACAGCCATGCGCTTCCTCGAACGCTGGGTCGCGATCTCCGGCTACATTTCGGGGAAATAGCGCGATGTTCTCCACCCTCGATTTCGACGTCATCCGCCGCTCCTGGGGCTATCTGTTCTACGAGGGCATGACGTTCACGCTGACGCTGACGGCGCTGTCCGCGTTGGGCGGATTAATTTTCGGCACCCTGATCGCGCTGATGCGGCTGTCGGGTTACCGGCTGCTCGGCCGCATCGCGGGCCTCTATGTCGACTTCATGCGCTCGCTGCCGCTGGTGCTTGTCATCTTCTGGTTCTATTTTCTGGTGCCCTATATCGGGCAGTGGCTGACCGGCGCCTCGCGTCCGATCCGCGTCGGCGCTTTCTCATCCTCGCTCATCACCTTCATCATGTTCGAGGCGGCGTATTTCTCCGAAATCATGCGCGCCGGCATCCAATCGATCTCCAGGGGGCAGCCGGCCGCCGCCAGCGCGCTCGGCCTGACCTACGCGCAGAGCATGCGCTACGTCGTGCTGCCACAAGCCTTCCGCAACATGCTGCCGGTGCTGCTGACCCAGACCATCGTGCTGTTCCAGGACACATCGCTGGTCTATGTGCTGTCGATCACCGACTTCCTCGGCGCGGCCAGCAAGGTGGCGCAGCGCGACGGCCGGCTGGTCGAAATGTACCTGTTCGCGGCGCTGGTCTATTTCGTGATTTCCTGCGTTGCCTCCTACGGCGTCCGCCGCCTACAGGCGCGCATCAGTATCGTCCGGTGACACATGATCGAGATCAGCCACGTCGATAAATGGTACGGGCCGAATTTCCAGGCCTTGAAGGATTGCACCACCAGCGTTGCCAAGGGCGAAGTGGTCGTGGTCTGCGGCCCTTCGGGCTCGGGCAAGTCCACGCTGATCAAGTGCGTCAACGCGCTGGAGCCGATCCAGGGCGGCGAGATCATCCTCGACGGCATCAAGGTCAACGATCCCAAAACCAATTTGCCAAAGCTGCGCTCGCGCGTCGGCATGGTGTTCCAGCACTTCGAATTGTTTCCGCATCTGAAGATCATCGACAATCTTTGCCTGGCGCAGGAAAAGGTGCTGAACCGCTCCCACGACAAGGCGGTCGAGAAGGGCAAGGCGTTGCTCGAACGCGTCGGGCTGACGGTGCATGCCAACAAATATCCGGCCGAGCTGTCCGGCGGCCAGCAGCAGCGCGTCGCGATCGCCCGGGCGCTCGCCATGGACCCGATCGCGATGCTGTTCGACGAGCCGACCTCGGCGCTCGACCCCGAGATGATCTCCGAAGTGCTCGATGTCATGGTCGACCTCGCCCGCGACGGCATGACCATGATGGTCGTCACCCACGAGATGGGCTTTGCCCGCAAAGTGGCGCACCGGGTAATTTTCATGGACCAGGGCGAGATCGTCGAGGACGCCAACAAGGACGACTTTTTCGGAAAACCGCGCAGCGAGCGGGCGCAGAAGTTCTTGTCGAAGATTCTGTCGCATTAAGCGGGGTCGCAACGAATGTACTCGGAGCAATTCTCGCCCTCCACGCCTCGCCTCAGCGGTGGATCAACGCTTGGCGAATAGATTATATTGCCCGGCAAATGGCTGGATTCCCTACAGGAGACCTCACTTGGAACAGATCGCTTACGTCAACGGCGAATACGTACCGCTCTCGGAAGCCAAAGTGTCGGTCCTCGACCGCGGCTTCCTGTTCGCCGACGGCATCTATGAGGTGGCCGCCGTGCTCGACGGCAAGCTGATCGACAATGAGTCCCACCTGGCGCGGCTGGAGCGCTCGGTCGGCGAGATCAAGCTACGCCTGCCGGAGAGTCTTGCGCGCATCCAGGAAATCCAGAAGGAGCTGGTCAAGCGCAACAACGTCGAAAACGGCCTCGTCTATCTCGAGGTGACACGCGGCGCCGACACCGGTCGCGACTTTGCTTTTCCGAAGAACGACGTGAAGCCGACCCTGATCATGTTCACCTCGGTCAAGGACATCGTCAACGCGGCCTCCGCCAAGTCCGGCATCAACGTCATCACGGTGCCCGACATCCGCTGGTCGCGCCGCGACATCAAGAGCGTGGCGCTGCTCGCGCAGGTGCTGGCCAAGCAGGCCGCAGCAGAAGCCGGCGCGGGCGAAGCCTGGATGATCGAGGACGGCAAGGTGACGGAAGGCGGCTCCTCGTCATGCTTCATCCTGACCCAGGATGACGTGATCGTGACACGGCAGAACGGCAGCGAGATTTTGCCGGGTTGCACGCGCAAGGCGGTGGTGAAACTCGCCGAAGAACGTCAGCTCCGCGTCGAAGAACGTGCGTTTTCGGTAGACGAAGCACTTGCCGCCAAGGAGGCTTTCATCACCAGCGCCAGCCTGTTCGTGCAGGCCGTGGTCTCCATCGACGGCAAGAAAGTTGCCGACGGCAAGCCCGGTCCGATGACGAACCGGCTGCGCGAGATCTATGTCGACTTTGCCAGGGCGACGGCGGTATAGCTGCCGCCGGGCGGCGCATCGACCTTTCATAGTTTGAGACGATTTTATCGATCATGCGCGGGCTCAACCTGCGCGTGAAAAAGATATGGCAGTAGCGACACTCGGGCGTCTGGATTGGCATGCCCTGGTGCCATAAAGTCCGCTCAACTGGGCATGGCAGGGAATTCGATGCTTTCACGCAGGGCAGTCACGCTGGGGGCCACGGCCGCGGCGGCCGTGACGTTGGCGCGGTCCGCGTTCGGCACGCAGCTCGGCCCGCTGCCCGGCGCGAGGCTCTCGATCGAAAAACTGTCGCGGATCGACGACTTCATCAATGCCGAGGTCGCGAAAGGAAGCATCCCCGGGGCCATCGTGCTGATCCAGCGACACGGCAAGCCGGTCTATTTTGGGATGTTCGGCAAGCGCGACGTCGATGCCGACATTGCGATGACGAAGGATGCGATCTTTCCGATCCACTCGCTGACCAAGACCCTCACCAGCTTCACGGCGATGATGCTGGTCGATCGCGGCAAGATCGTCCTCGACGATCCCGTCAGCAAATATATCCCGTCCTTTGCCAACATGAAGGTCGGCGTCGAGCGCAAGGACGAGGCGGCGAAACCGGTGCTCGACCTGGTGCCGCCGCGCCGCCCGATCAACGTCGAGGATCTGCTGTTGCACACCTCCGGCATCACCTATGGCTTCTACGGCGACGGGCTGGTGAAGGCCGCCTATGACGGCATCTATCTCGGCGACTTCGACAATGCCGGATTTGCCGAGCGCATATCGAAGGTGCCGCTGGCCGAGCAGCCGCGTACGCTGTGGGACTACGGCCATTCGATCGACGTGCTCGGCCGCATCATCGAAGTCGTCTCCGGGCAGTCGCTGTACCAGTTCCAGAAGCAGAACCTGTTCGATCCCCTCGGGATGACCACGACAAAGTACTTTCTGACCGATCCGGCCGAGCGGGCGCGCTATGCGCAGCCGCTGAAAAAGGATCGCCACGTCGAGCGCAATTCGCTCGACGTCACGCGCTGGGAATCCGGCGGCGGCGGGCTGGTCTCGACCGTCTCCGATTTCGCGCGCTACGGGCAGATGCTGCTCAACGGCGGCACGATCGACGGCAAGACCTTTCTCAGCCCGAAGACCTTTGCGGCGATGGTGACCGATCACATCGGGCCGGGTTCGGGCGTTGCGCGCAATTACTGGTATTATCCCGGCGACGGCTTTGGCTTCGGCTACGGTTATGGCGTCCGCACCGATCCCGGCAACGCGGTGCCGCCGCCGCCCGGCTCGCTCGGCGAATTCAAATGGGACGGCGCCACCGGCTGCTATCTCGTGGTCGACCGCGACCAGGACATGTTCTTCGTGCTGATGGAGAATTCGCCGTCGGGGCGGCAGCACATTCAAGTAAATCTCAAGAAGATCGTCTACGACGCATTCGAGAAATAGACCGGGGCTGTCCAATGCTGCGTGACACCGATGGAGGCGCCTACACCGCGACCGATACGGCGCGCATCCTGGCGTTCGACCGGGCGCGCACCTTCATCACGCTGATGGTGGTCGTGCACCATTCCGTCGTCAACTACACGTATTTCGGCAATGGCGACCGGATGCGCTGGCTCGGCTTCGACCTGATGGTGCTGTTCAACGACAGCTACTTCATGGCCTTCATGTTCCTGATCTCGGGGCTGTTCGTCCATGAGAGCCTGACGAGGAGGGGGGCGCTGGGATATCTGCGCCGGCGCGCGTTTCGGCTCGGCGTGCCGCTCCTGATCTCGATCTTCGTTTTCATCCCGATCGCCTATTACGCCTCGTTCCTGCGCTATCACATGCCCGGCACGACCGACTTCAACTTCTTCCACTATTGGTGGCGCATGATCACGGTCGGGCCGTGGCCGTCGGGACAGTCCTGGTTCCTGTGGGTGCTGCTTGCCTTCGACATCGTCGCGGTCGCGGTCTGGTCAATGGCGCCAAAAATTCTCACCGCCTGGGGCCGGTTGATCGAAACTTTGCGCGAACGGCCGATCGCGGCGTTCGTCGCTTTCCTCATCGTCTCGATCGCATCATATCTGCCGATGCATCTGGCGGTCGGCGACGGCGCCTGGTTCGAGCCGGGCCATTATCCGTTTCCGATCCAGACCAGCCGCATCTTCCTGTATCCCGCCTATTTCCTCACCGGCGTCGGCATCGGCATGCTCAGCCTGCGGACGGGTATCCTTGCGGAGAACAGCGAGATCGCCAGGCGCTGGCCGATCTGGCTGGCATTTGCGGTGTTGCTCTACGGCACCATTCTCTTGCTGGTCTATGCCCACCACAATTGGCTCGAAAATTTTTCCGACCCCGCGCTATGGTGGCGGGCGGCATATGGCCTTGCCTTTGCATCGTTCAGCGCCGCGATGGCCTTCACCATTCCGGCGACGTCGCTGCGCCTGGCGCATTCCAGCCTGCGGTTTCTCGACGCGATGCAGCCGTCGGCCTACGGCATCTTTCTGGTGCACTACATGTTCATCATCTGGCTGCAATATGTCGTCTACGATCCCGCCTGGCCCGCTGTGGTGAAGTCGGCCATCGTATTCGTGGGTACGCTGGGCGGAAGCTGGCTGCTCACGATAGCTTTACGAAAAATCCCGTTCGTGGTGCGGATGATCTGACGCATGACTGTTTGCGGCAATAAGGCAATCTGCTCGCTGTTCGCGTTCGCGGCTTTCGCGCTGTGCTGGATGCTTCCAGACCAGAGAGTGCATGCTGCGTATCCCGAGCGCGTCATCAGGATCGTGGTGCCCTTTGCGCCGGGCGGCGGCACCGATGTGATCGCCCGCGCGCTGGCGCAGGAAATGGCAAAGGACCTCGGCGGCAGCGTCATCATCGAGAACAAGCCCGGCGCCGGCACCATCATCGGCACCCAGTCGGTCGCGACCAGCGAGGGCGACGGCTACACGCTGCTGATGGGCACGTTCGCCAACGCGGTAAATCCAAGCCTGTACGCAAAACTGCCTTATGACGCGCACAGGGATTTTGCCGCGGTCTCCCTGATCGCACGCTCGTTCAACCTGGTGGTCGTCAATCCCGCTTCGCCGATCAAGACGATTGCCGACCTGATCGCGACGGCCAGGGCCGAGCCGGACAAGCTCTCCTACGGCACCTATGGCACCGGCACCTCGGCGCATCTCGCGGGCGAGCTGTTCAAGCACATGGCCGGCGTCAAGCTGACGACCGTGCCCTACAAGGGCGCCGCGCCTGCGATCACCGATCTGCTCGGCCGGCAGATTCACGTCATCTTCACCACGGTCGCCAGCGCTGCGTCGCTGGTGGAGGCTGGTCAGCTGCGAGCGATTGCCGTGACGTCCGCAGAGCGTTCGGCCGCGTTCCCGCAACTGCCGACGGTGGCCGAAGCGGGCGTGCCCGGCTACGCCGCGGAAGCCTGGTATGGTCTCTATGCGCCGGCCAAGACCCCGCCGGAGATCATCGAGCGCCTCAATAAATCGGTTGCAAAGGCCGTGCAGTCCGACGCCTTCAAGAAGCTGAGCGTGAACGAAGGGCTTGTCATGGTCGCCGGGCCGCCCGCGCAGCTCGACAGCTATTTCTCCGGTGAGGAAGCGCGCTGGCGGCAAGTGATCAAGGACGCCGGCATCAAGGCCGAGTAGGGCACTGCGATCACATTTTCGAGCGTCGCACCGCAACACGCAAATTCCCGCTACCGAAGCAACGATCGGATTCCCAAATAGTTGATTGGAGGGAGAGCCGGCGTGCGAGCGCCAGCGTAACGTAACGCCGCCGGGAGAACCCTCCATGTGGATCCTCTTGCTGCTGCCGTTCATCGGCCTGCTCTGGGTGCCCTTCTATAACTTCATGGAGCCGACGCTGTTCGGCTTTCCTTTCTTCTACTGGTATCAACTCGCATGGGTGCCGGTCACTTCGCTCTTGATCTGGCTCGTCTATCGCAGGCTTCCGCCTGACGAAGCTCCCTGAGGGAGGCATCGTCATGCCCGGTCAGATCGAATGGACGGCACTTTCGATATTCATCTTCTTCTTCGCGCTCGTCACCGTAATGGGATTTCTCGCCGCGCGCTGGAAATCCGGCCCGGTCAGCGAGCATCTCGATGAATGGGGCCTGGGCGGCCGCCAGTTCGGCACTTGGGTCACCTGGTTCCTGGTCGGCGGCGACTTCTACACCGCCTACACCATCATCGCAGTGCCCGCGCTGGTCTATGCGGTGGGCGCCTATGGCTTCTTCGCGCTGCCCTACACGATCATCGTCTACCCTTTCGTGTTCGCGGTCATGCCGGTGTTGTGGAAGCGCGCGCACGCCGCGGGCCATGTCACGTCGGCCGACGTCGTGCATGCAGCCTACCGGTCGCGCGCGCTGGAGCTTGCGGTGGCCATCACCGGCCTGATCGCGACCATGCCTTACATCGCCTTGCAACTGATCGGCATGGAAGTGGTGATCAAGGCGATGGGGCTGAGGGGCGAATTTCCGCTCATCGCCGCTTTCGTCATCCTGGCGCTCTACACCTACAGTTCCGGCCTGCGGGCGCCCGCGCTGATCGCCTTCGTCAAGGACACCATGATCTACATCGTGGTGCTGGTGGCGGTGGTGGTGGTGCCGGCAAAGCTCGGCGGCTATGGCGCTGTGTTCTCGGCGGCCAATGATGCGTTCACGGCCAAGGGCGGCAACACTGGCCTTCTCCTCAAGCCCGACCAGATGCTGGCCTACGCCACGCTCGCGCTCGGCTCGGCTTTTGCCGCCTTCATGTATCCGCACACCCTGACCGGCGTCTTTGCATCGAAATCGGCCAACACGATCCGCAGGAACGCGATCCTGCTGCCGGCCTACACGCTCTTGCTGGGCCTGATCGCACTGATGGGCTACATGGCCCACGCCGCCAACATCAAGGTGGAGTCGCCCAATGACGTGGTGCCGATGATGTTCAAGGCGTTGTTCCCGTCCTGGTTCACGGGCTTTGCCTTTGCGGCGATTGCGATCGGCGCTTTGGTGCCGGCGGCAGTGATGAGCATCGGCGCCGCGAACCTGTTCACGCGCAACGTCTGGAAATCCTACGTCAACCCGGACATCACCCACGCCGGCGAGGCCTCCGTCGCAAAGATCGTGTCGCTGATCGTCAAGGTCGGCGCGCTCGCCTTCATCCTGTTCCTGCCGACGCAATATGCGCTCGACCTGCAACTGCTGGGCGGACTCTGGATCATGCAGACCTTGCCGGCGCTGGTGTTCGGCCTTTACACGCGCTGGTTCCGCGCAGAAGGCCTGTTGCTCGGCTGGGCCGCCGGCATCGGCTGGGGATCCTGGACAGCGTGGAGCAACGGCCTCAAACCGCTGGCGACGCTCACCCTCGGCGGGGAGAGCCACAGCTTCTACGTCGGGCTCGGCGCGCTGTTGCTCAACATCGCGGTGGCCGTCATCGCGACCGCCATTGTTCGTACGATCTCGTCCGAGAAGAGCGGCGCTACTGCTCCATCTTGATGTTCGCGGCTTTCGCTACCGCGCTCCAGCGCGCGATGTCGTCGGCCAGTATCTTGGCGAACTCCTCGCTGCTATTGCCGATGGTTTCGATGCCGATTGGCTTAAGCTTGGCGATCACGTCGGGCATTTTCGCGATCCGCATGAATTCGCCTTCCAGCTTCTTGACGATGGCAGGTGGCGTGCCCTTCGGCACGAAAATGCCGCTCCACAGCACCGCCTCGACGTCGGCGCCTGCTTCTTTCAGCGTCGGCACGTCGGGAAGATCATCAATCCGTTTGGCGGTGGCAACCGCCAGCGCCCGCGCGGTGCCGCCCTTCACCTGCTGGAGCACGGGGCCGGCGTCCGCAATCGTCGTGGTGACCTGCTCCGAGACCACCGCTAGCACCGATTCATTGGCGCTCTTGTAGGGAATGGCCTGCATCGGTGCGCCGGTCTTCATCTTGAACAGCTCGGTGACGAGCTGGAACGAGGCGGACGAGCTGCCATAGTTCGTCTTGTCCGGGTTGGCCTTGGCAAAGGCCACCAACTCGGCCACCGACTTGATCGGCGAGTCCTGCGCAACGATCATGATGAGTGGGAACGCGGCCAGCTCCGACACCGCGACGAAGTCGTTGATGGCGTCATAGGGCAGTTTGGCGTAGACGGCCGGATTGATCGAGATGCCGCTGGCGCTCATCAGCAGCGTGTAGCCGTCGGGCGCGGACTTTGCGACATAGTCGGTCGCGACGATGGCGCCGCCGCCCGGCTTGTTCTCGACGATCACGGGCTGGCCAAGGCTTTCGGAGAGTTTTTGCCCGAATACGCGCGCGATGATGTCGTTGCCGCCGCCGGCTGCGAAACCGACGATCAGGCGGATCGGCTTGCCCGGATAGTCCTGTGCGATGGCCGGCGCCGTCAGCGCGAGGAGGCCGATCGCGGCGCCTGTCAAAAGTGCCTTCATGAGAATTCCCCCGAGCGTTCCTAGAGCCGTGTCACATGAACATGCAGCACCGCGGCCTTGCCGTCATCAAGCGCGGCCAGGCAGCGATCAATCGCCGCAGCAAGGTCGTCCGGTTCGCTGACGCACTCGCCATAGGCGCCGAACGCCTTTGCCACTTCCGAAAAATCGCGCCGCTCGCCCTGCCGTCCCGACATCAGGCGCGACTGGAACTGATCGGTCTCGGCGGCGACGCCCTTGGGATAGACACGCTGCGTCGCCGATTTCACCGCCTGCCAGCCGCCATTGTCCAGCACCACGGTGAAAATCGGAATCTGGTACTGTTGCGCGGTGGCATAGACGCTGTCCGGCGAGGAGAAATGAAAGCCGCCGTCACCGATCACCTGCACGATGCGGCGGTCCGGCCGCGCCAGCCGCAATCCCAGCGCCATGCCGCCGCTGAAGCCGAGCCCGCCGCCGGCCAGCCCGACATAGCTCTGCGGCTTCGTTCGTTTGACATGCTCCTGTAGCACCGGCCCGTTGCGGATGGCCTCGTTGAGCACGACATCGTCCTGCGAAATCTTTCCGCTCAGCGTGGCCAGCACGAAGGCCGGATTGAGCGCGCCCTTGACGCCCTTGTTCGCGCTGGCAGCAGTGCGCTTCTGCGCCGCCGCAGTGCGCGCGTTGTCCCAGCCCGCGATGCGTTCGGCAACGCGGCGGCGATAGCCGTCATCGGCGCGGGCCTCCACGGCGTCGCACACCTGCTGTAGGATGATGCCACTGTCGCCCTGCACGCGGATATCGGTGGCAAATCCCCACATCGGAAAATCCGCCTTCAGTGGATCGAGATCGATCTGAACCCACTTGATGTCTGCGGCGCGCTTGGCGGATTGCGGCACGAACGGCACATCGGTGTCGAGCAACAGGCCGAGATCGGCGCCATCCAGCAAGGCGAGCGGGTCGGAGCCGGCAAAGCAGGGCGAATCCTGGGGAATATTGAGATCGATGGAATTGAACTCGGCGACGCGGATGCCGCAGGTCCGCGCCAACCGGTCCAGCGCCGCCACCGCCTGCGGCTTGCGTCCGAGATAGGCCGCGAACGCCACCGGGTTCTCCGCGCGCATCAGCGTATCAGCGATATCAGCCACGCGCGCGGGATCGATGCCGCCGGCCTGCACGCTGCCGTAGCGCATCGGCGGATAGGGCGGCATCGCGGCCTCGTCCCATTCCTCGGCCAGTGTCTCGCGCGGCAGCATCATGTAGACGGGGCCGGGCGGATCGCTGTGGGCAAAGGCGCCGGCGCGCGCCAGCGCTTCCTTCACCACGACGCCGGAGGGCAGCGAGTATTCCCACTTTACATAGGGCCGCACGATGCTGGCGATATCGAAGGGGTCCTGCACGAAGTGCACATAGCTATCGCGCGAGCCGGTCAGTTCGCCATGCAGCGTGTGTGGCGCGCGGCCGGCGAACAGCATCACCGGCAGCCGATAGCGAAACAGGTTCTGGATCGCCATGCAGGCATTCGCGGTGCCGGCGTCGACATGCACCAGCACCGCCTGGGCGCGTCCGGTCGCGAGCGCATAGCCGCCGGCCATGTGCACCGCCACGACCTCGTGCGGGCACAGGATGACTTCCGGATGCTTGCGGCCCTCCTTGTCCCAGCGCGCCATTTCCTCGATCAGCGACACATGGTCGGTGCCGAGATTGGCAAAGATGTATTCGACCCCGAGATCAACCAGTCCCTCGAGGAAATAATGCGCAGCCGAATAGCGAGCCATGTCTTATTGACCTTCCCGCACGAAGCGGTTGCGCAAGGTGCCGATGCCGGTGATGCCGATCTCCACGACGTCGCCATGCCTGAGGTCGGGCGAGGCGCCGTCGGTGCCCATCCAGATCACGTCGCCCGGCCACAGCGTGAAGTATTTTGTCAATTCGACCAGGAACGGCACGATGCCGAAAATCATGTCGTTGGTTTTGAAGCGGCCGGTTTCCTTGCCATTGACCCGGATCACGGTCTCCATCTTGTCGAGATCGACATCGGTCTCGATCCACGGCCCCATCGGCTTGAAGGTATCGGCGTTCTTGGAGCGCCACAGCCCGCGGTCCAACTTCTGCCAGGTACGCTCGGAGACGTCGTTGCCGATGGTGTAGCCGAACACGCAACTCATCGCGTCCGCTTCGGTGAGATGCTTGGCCTTCTTCCCGATGACGACGGCCAGCTCACCCTCATAGTGAATCTTGTCGGTCGCAAAGGAAGGGATCACCACGTCCTCGCCATGGGCGATCAGCGCGTTCTGGGCGCGATAGCCGATCTCGGGCCGGTCGGGCACATTCGGCACCGTGCCGGCCTTGTCGGCGGCTTCCTTCAGATGCTTGAGGTAGTTGAGGCCGACGCAATAGAAGGTGCGCGGCACCAGCGGCAGCTCGATCTTGACGTCCTTGAGCGCATGCGATTGCGCGGTCTTCTGCCATTCGCCGAAGGGATCGCCGGTCACGGCAAACACCTTGTCGCCCTCGATCAGGCCCCAGGAAGTCTTCCCTGCGGCGGTAAACTTTAGCCAGCGCATCCCCAAAATTCCTCTTTGCTCTTTATTCGGCGGCCGCGCGTGCTTGCGCCTTCCATGCGCCCGGGGCCGGGCGCTTCAGGCCGAGATTCTCGCGCAGCGTCTTGCCGGAATAATCCTCGTGGAACAACCCGCGACGCTGCAACTCCGGCACAACATGTTTGACGAAATCGGCATAGGAGCCTGGCACGATGGTTGCCGCGATGACAAAGCCGTCGCACCCCCGTTCGACGAACATCTCTTCCAATTTGTCGGCGATCTCCTTCGGCCCGCCGACAATCGCGTCGTGCACCTGGCCGCGTCCGGAAAAGGTGACGAAGTCGCGCGCGCTCGGATTGCTCTTGCCGGAAGCTTTCAGCACGCCGTCCCGAATGCCGAGGATACCTTGCATGCTCTTCAGCTCTTCGGTCGTCAGCGGCTCGTCGAGGCCCTTTGAGGCAAAATCATAATTCAACGCTTCCGCCAGCAGCGACAGCGCGTCGATCTCCAGCGGCAGCTTGTTGATCAGCGCCATCTTGTCCTCGGCCTCCGCCTTGGTGGCGCCGACCACCGGCGTGGTGAGGTTGCAAAGGAACATCTGGTCGGGGTCGCGGCCGGCGTTGGCTGCCTCGTTTTTCACGGCGGCATAGCCTTCCCTGGCGCCGGCGAGATTGCGCGCGGCGGTGAAGATCACTTCGCCCCATCGCCCGGCAAAACGCTGGCCGCGGCCGGAGGCACCGGCCTGAATGACGACGGGATGGCCCTGGCTCGAGCGCGGCACGGTGAACGGCCCGCGTGACTTGAAGAATTGCCCGTTGTGATCGAGCCGTTTCACCTTGGCGGGGTCGGCAAAACGCCCGCTCTTCTTGTCCATGATGACGGAACCGTCTTCCCAGGCGTCCCAGTGGCCGAGCACCACTTCCATGAACTCGTCGGCGCGGTCGTAGCGGTAGTCATGTTCGAGATGGGAATCCTTGCCCATGTTGAGCGCCTCGCCGTCGTTGAGCGAGGTGACGACGTTCCACGCCGCGCGCCCACCCGTCATCAGGTCGAGCGTCTGGAAGCGCCGCGCAACGTCGAACGGCTCGAAATAGGTGGTGGACGCGGTTGCACCTAACCCAAGCTTTTCGGTCGCCATCCCCATGCAGGTCAAGACGACCAGCGGATCCATCTTCACGCAGCGGATGCCGTATTCCACGGTGTGGGCGTGGTCGTTGCCGTAGCGGTCCGGCATCGCGAGGCGGTCGTCGAAAAACGCCATGTGGAATTTGCCGGCTTCAAGAACGCGGCCGATCTCCTGATAGTAATCCGACGACATCGAATCATCGCGCGATTCCGGATGCCGCCATGAGCTCGGCAGGTTGGTGCAGTTCTGTGCCTGCAAGAAACCAACCAGCGCCATTTGCCGTGTCATGCTGCTCTCCTTCTCACGCCAGTCCCAGCTCGGCGGCGAGTTCGTATTCGCCGGCCAGCGCGCGCAGTTTGTCCCAGGTGGCATCCTCGATCTCGATGCCGTTCTGCCGGCATTGTTGCTCGCGCAGATACTCGACTTCGCCCGGATAGAACACGCCCTTCGAGCCCTCCGACGGCGGCGTCGATTTCAGATAGCGCGCGAACTCGGCGACTTCTTTCTTGAAATCCTTCAGCGGCCGGAAGGCGGCAACATTGAACACCGCCATGAACACGCCGTCATTGTGCCGGCCGGTCGGCTCGACGCCAAAACCAAGTCCCGTCAGCAGCCCGCACAGCACCTCGACCATCGCGGCGAGACCTGAGCCCTTGTAGCCTTCGGTGCCGCCGAGCGGCAGCAGCGCGCCACCCTTGCGGTATTGGGTCGGATCGGTGGTGTGGCGGCCTTCGGCATCGATGATCCATCCGGTCGGTATCTGCTCGCCGCGCGCGACCGCGAGCGAAACTTTTCCCACCGCGACCGCCGAGGTCGCCATATCCAGATAAAACGGCGCCTCGAGATCGGAGGGCACCGCGATCGAGATCGGGTTGGTGCCGAGCCGCGCCTCGCGCCCGCCGAACGGCGCGACATGTTTTGGCGAGCGACCGGAATCGGCGGTGGCAATTCCGATCATGCCCTCGCGCATCGCCATCAATGGATAGGCGGCAAGCCGGCCGACATGGCTCTGCCGGAACACGGTGCAGGCGGCGACGTTGGCGGTCTTCGCTTTCGCAATGGTCAGCTCCATCGCTTTGCTGTTGACGTGGAAACCAAAACCCCACTGACCGTCGATCACGGTCGTGGTCGGCGATTCCTGCACGATGGTCCACGCCGCGCCGGGCACGATATGCTTGGCCTTGATGCGGTCGATATAGGTCGGGATCGCGATAATCCCGTGTGAGTCATGACCGGCAAGGTTGGCGTTGACGCAGCCGATCGCCACGGCCTGAGCTTCCTCCTCCGATGCGCCGGCCGCCCGGAGCAGGGCAATGCCGATGCGCGTGAGGCGGTCGGCCTGAACAATGGGCATGGGTTTCCTCTGGCGCGCCCGCATGGGAAGCGGGTCTTGTTTCTTGTCACGGCCCGCCATGGTCTCAAAGCCGCCGGCCGGTGGCAATGACCCGAGGGGACCTGCCGGCAAATTCGTGGGTGCAATGCAGCGCGCGCATCGCTGCCGGCCGCCGGGGTTCCGTTCGATCGACGAACGGTAATTTTTCGGGGTTTGTTAGGGCTTTATTGGCAGGCCGTTTACTCTTTCCCGCGGTTTCCGCGTGCCCATAACGGGCATTTAGGCACCTCGCACCCATTAATCTGGCCGGCCAGTATGGTCCGAGGGAGCCGGGTTTGCCGACGAATTTCGCACGAGCGTTAGCGGCGTTGAATGCCACCAACGAAGCGATCCTCTATGCGAAATCGCCCGAGGAGCTTTACGGGCAGGTCTGCCAGGCCGCCTTCTCCAGCGGGGATTTTCTCGCGGTCGCCATCTTTCTGCATGAGCCCGCGACCGGCCTTTTGCGGTTCGCGGCCGGCTTCGGCGCGGACACCGCGCGGCTGCGCAGCATCGACATCTCGACGGTTGCCGGTACGCCCGAAGGATCCGGCGTCGGCGGCCAAGCCTTTCGCGGCGGCAAGGTGTGCGTCAGTAACGACTTCCTTAACGATTCCTGTTCGCTGGCCTGGCGCGACGGCGCGCGCGCGGGCGGGGTCGGCGCCGCCGCGGCGCTGCCGCTCACCTGCAACGAGCGCGTGATCGGCGTGTTCATGGTCACCCGGCGGGAGCCCGGCTCCCTGAACGAGGAGGTCGTCTCGCTGCTCGAGCGCATGGCGGCGAATGTCTCCTTTGCCCTCGGCAATTTCGAGCGCGAGACCGCGCGCAAGGCCGGCGAACGCGCGACGCGCCGCCTCAACCAGATGTTCGGCGTCATCAGCGGCACCAATGAGGCCATCCTTCGTGCCAAGACCGAGCACGAATTGTACCAGCTTGTCTGCGATGCCGCCGTCCATACCGGCAAGTCCTTTGCCACCGTGGTGCTGCTCGCCGAACCGGGTTCGATGTGGCTCAAGCCGGTCGCGGCGACCGGCCAGGCCATCCATCTCATCACCCAAACCAAATTCTCCTGGGATCCCGAAAATCCCTACGGGCAGGGCATCAGCGGCGAGGCTTTCCGGACGCAGAAGGCTTGCATCAACCCCGATATCGCCGCGAGGAGCGGCGCCTGGAAGGAAGCCCAGCGGGTCAGCGGCGCTGTCGCCTGCGTCGCGCTGCCCCTGATCAAGATGGGAAAGAGCGTCGGCGTGCTGATGTTCTTCATGGGCAAGTCCTGGGCGACGGATGAAGGGATCGTCGCGCTGGCCGCACGGGTGGCCGAGAACGTCTCGTTCGCGCTCGATAATTTCGAGCGCGCGGCCGAGAAGGTGCGGGCAGATGAGCAGAAGCAGCGTCTCACCCGCATGTTTGCGGCGCTCAGCGCTACAAACGAAGCCATCATACGCGCGAAGTGCCGCACCGAACTGTACGAACTCGTCTGCGAGGCGGCGGCCAAGGGCGGCCGGTTCAACTCGGCCAGCGTTTTGCTGCCGCGGCCCGGCAGCGACCGTCTCGATGTGGTCGCCTCCGCCGGACCGACCGCCGCCAATGCGCGGCGGCTGAATGTATCGACCAGCGAAGGATGCCCGGAGGGGCGCGGCATCTGCGGCACCGCGTTCCGTACGCGGCGAGCAAACCTCAGCAATGATTTTCCCAATGATCCGCGAGGCGAGGCCTTCCGGCAGGTGATTCAGCGCGACGGAGCACAGTCGGGAGCCGCCTTTCCGTTGCTGGTCGACGGGCAGGTCACCGGCGTAATGCTGTTTATTTCCTCGGAGAAGAACACGTTTAGCGGGGAATTTACCGAGCTGCTCCAGCGGCTGGCCGACAACATTTCCTTCGCGCTCGAGAATTTCGCCCGCGCCGACGAAAAGGCGAAGACGGAACAGCAGAAGGATAACCTCGCACGCATGTTCGCCGCGCTGAGCGCGACCAATGAAGCGATCATGCGGGCGAAATCCCGCGCTCATCTCTACGAACTGGTGTGTGAAGCCGCCGCGCAAGGCGGCCGGTTCGCCTCGACCAACATCCTGCTGGTGCGGCCGGACAGCGACTTCTTCGTATCCGCCGTCGCTGCCGGTCCGAAAGCCGAGAGCTCGCGCCAGGTCCGGGTTTCCTTCAACGAAGCGCGTCCTGAGGGACGTGGCCTCGCCGGCACGGCCTACCGCACGGCAAGCGCCTGCATCAGCAACGACTATCTGGCGAGCCAGAGCACACAGGCATTCCACGCCCAGGCGAACAAGGATGGCGCAAAGTCAGGAGCCGCATTTCCGTTGCTTGTCGCGGGAAAGGTGGTCGGCGTCATGCTGTTCATCTCGCTGGAAAAGGACACGTTCACGGCGGAATTTTCCGAGTTGCTTCAGCGGCTGGCCGATAACGTCTCGTTCGCGCTGGAGAGTTTTGACCGTGCCGACGAGAAGAGCCGCGCGGACGAGCGCATCGAATATCTCGCCTCGCATGACAGCCTGACGCAACTGCCCAACCGCGAGATGTTCAATGGGCTGCTGCGCCATGCGATCGAGGCCGCCGGGCGCTACCGGCGGCAGTTCGCGGTGCTGTTCATCGACCTCGACCGCTTCAAGGTGATCAACGACTCGCTCGGGCATGAAGCCGGCGACAGGCTGCTGGTGGAGGTCGCCGGCCGTCTGCGCAACGCCCTGCGTTCGAGCGACATCGTGGCCCGGCTCGGCGGCGACGAATTCGTCGTGATCCTGGAAGAGACCGCCGAGCGTCGCGATGTGGAGCGGATCGCCGCAAACATTCTGTCGACGCTGAGCCAGCCGCTGATGTTGAGCGGCCATGAATGCCACGCCACCGCTTCTATCGGCATCGCGATGTATCCGCAGGACGGCACCGACGTGCGGGCGCTGACCAAGAACGCCGACATGGCGATGTACCTCGCCAAGGAAGACGGCAAGAACGGCTTTCGCTTCTTCACCCGGGAAATCAAGACCCAGTCGATCGAGCGGTTGACGCTGGAAACGGCGCTGCGCCGCGCGCTGGAGCGCCGTCAGTTCTCGCTGCATTACCAGCCCAAGGTGGACATGGTGAGCGGTCAGGTCACCGGCGTCGAGGCGCTGCTGCGCTGGCAGCACCCGGAATTGGGCCTGGTGCCGCCGATGCAGTTCATTCCGCTGGCGGAAGAAACCGGCCTTATCGTGCCGATCGGCCGCTGGGTGCTGAAGGAGGCCTGCGCGCAGAATATGGCCTGGCAGCGCCGCGGTCTGCGGCCGGTGTCGATGGCGGTCAACCTGTCGCCGCGGCAATTCGCCGACGAGCGCCTGCTGCACGACATCGACGACGCACTCGCCGCCAGCGGCATGTCGGCGGTGCTGCTGCAACTCGAGGTCACCGAGAGCATGGTGATGCGCAACGTCGCGCGCGCCATCAAGGTGCTGAACGCGATCCAGAGCCGTGGCATTCGCCTTGCGATCGACGATTTCGGCACCGGCTATTCGTCGATGTCGCTGATGAAGCAGTTCCCGATCGATACGATCAAGATCGATCGCTCCTTCGTGCGCGACCTGCCGAAGGATTCGGAGGATCAGGCGATCGCGCAGGCGATCATCAGCATGGGCAAGGCGCTCGGCATGACCGTGGTCGCCGAAGGCGTCGAGACCGCCGAGCAGCAGGCGTTCTTGCGCAGTCATGCCTGCGACGAGATGCAGGGCTACCTGTTCAGCAAGCCGCTGCCGGCAAAAGAACTGGCGCGCCTGTTGAAAGCGCCGCCGGCGCTGGTTTCGCCGCCGCTACAGCCGGATAGCGCGCCCGCGAAACCGGCGCACGGGTCACGGCGGAAACGCGCTGTCGTCTGACGGCTGCACGTGCAGGTCCCGCACGTCGGAATCCGTCGATTTCACCTTGCTGGAAAAATCATAGGGCCACGGAACCAGTGTCTGCCCGGCCATCGCATCGCGCAGCACCTTCGCGGCTGCCGCATAGCTCGCCCCTTGCGGAAGACGGAGCGGGCCGCACCAGTGGAGCGGCAGCCGTTCATCGATATCGCACAACTCGAACGCCGGCCCCCACCACCAGGCAGGAGCTGGAGGACGTTCGTCTTCCGCGATCGCGCGCCACTGCACGAATTCGTCCATGACGCGCTTGAACTGCAATCTTGCCGCCGGATGCATCGAGGCTCTCCTGAGCCTCGATGTTAGCGGCTTCAACGCAGGAAACAATCCCGCGGACGGGTCGCCGTTACTGCCATTGCGACGTCACGTCCGAACCCGACTTGTTGAGGTGCACGTGCTGGTCGACGTGATCGACCCAGGAAAGCGGAATGAAGTGATGCTTGCCATCCGGTGAGCTTGATTTCGTCAGTTTGATCTTGTCGGCGCCTTCCATGTGATCGACCTTGCCGACCGTCTTTTTGTCGGAAGAAATGACGTCCATGTGTTCCCTGATATCTGCGGCAGCGGTCATGTTGCTTCTCCCTTGAACAATAAGGTGAGACGAAAACGCCCGGCCGCAGCAAAGGTTGCTAGGCCTTCGCCTTGGCCAGTCCCAGCAACCGTTCCGCGTTGCCGCCTGCGACCAGCGCCATGTCTTCTTTGCTGACGCCCTTGACGCGGCCGAGGAAACCGACCGGGTCCGGTTCCGCCATGTCGAAGGGATAGTCGGTGCCGAGCATGATATGGTCGGCGCCCCAGATCTCGATCAAATGTTTGAGTTCGCGCTCGTCGAACACGACCGTGTCGAAATAGAGCTTTCTCAGATATTCCGACGGGGGCTTCTTGATATGGACACGGGAATCCTCGCGATGTGCCCAGGCATGATCGAAGCGGCCCCAATAGGCCGGCAGATAGCCGCCGCCATGGGCGATGCAGATCTTCAGCTTTGGAAAGCGTTCGAGGTAACCGTCGAAGATCAGTTGTCCCACGCACAGCGCTGAATCGAGGGGATGCCCGATCGTGTTCGGAAAATAGTGATCCTCCATGCGGCCGACCAGGCTGGTGCCGAACGGATGCAAGAAGATCATCACGCCGAGCTCCTCGACGCGTGCGAAGAATTTTTCGAGGCCCGCGCGGGTAAGATCGACGCCGCGAACATTGGTGCAGAGCTCGACGCCGCGAAAGCCGAGCTGCTTCACCGTGCGGTCGAGCTCGGCCACCGCCATGCCGGGGTCCTGCAACGGCACGATGCCCATGCCCATCAGCCGGTCCGGGTGCTTGGCGATCATCTCGGCGATATGGTTGTTGACGATATGACAGCTATCGCGCGCCACCTCCGGCGGCGCCGCATAGACGAAATGGCCGGGATAGGGCGAGACTACCTGCACATCGATGCCGGTGCGGTCCATCTCGGCCAGCCGCGTCTCGAGATCGGTCAGCTTTGGAAAATCGATCTTGCCGCGCTGCGGCTGAATGCGCCTGGTCAATTCGTTGACATGGGTATTGGCATTCGGCGTATGGCCGCCGCCGGCAATGCCGGTCGCCTTCTCCACCATCGCATTGGCTTCGGGCACCATGCAGTGGCAATGGATGTCGATGGTGCGCCACGGTTTTGCTTTTCCGGTGCGCGCAGGCGCGCTGCCGTGGTCGGTTGCGGGGCCGCACGTCTTGCACTGAAACAGGAGAGTCATGCGTCCTCACGGAGAAAAATTCGTGGAATAGAGTTGCCGCGCCGGGGTTTGTTTATCTTCTGCCCGCGTCGACGTCGCCGGGCCTTCGCCCATGATCAGCAGCACGGTGTCCTCGTCCTTGGCGCCGTCCCAATGCACCTGCTTGCCGTAATGCGTGACGAAACTGCCGGCCGGCATCGCCACGGCGTTGTCGGGATCGAATTTCGGTCCCGATCCCACCCACCATGTGCCTTGCAGCACGACGATGTAGCGGTCGTTGGGATGGAAATGCGGCCGGCTGAAATGATTGCCCTTGGTCCATCGGTTGTAGACCACGTAGAAGCCCGGCTTGTTCAAATCCCCTACAACGACAGCCTGTTGCGAGCCTGACGGGTTCACCGGACCCCATGGAATCTGGTCCGGCAGCTTGTAGGTGACGGCGGCCGGATTGAGCTCGGCGGCGCAAGCGAAGCCGAGCATGCCGGCCAGCGCCAGCGGCGCCACGAGGTATCGCCAGGGACGGGCATTCGGCATCTGTTCCTCTCTTGCCAACTTCGCGAGTTCGGATGTGCTCGTCTTGAATGTCACCGCGATGCTAGCCGCGCCTTCGCCCGAACGACAAGACATGCGCCTGCATGTGTGACCGGCGTCGCCATGGCAGAACAAACTGCAACGCAGCATGAATGCCGTATTTACGCCGCGCGTCGCGGTGATAGGTTTCAGCCAACCAAAATCAAACCGGGAGGACTAACCTTGACCAAGCATCTCGCGACACTCGCCGCCGGCCTGTTGATCGGCGCCGCCGCCATTCAATTTTCCGGCACGGCTTCCGGCCAGGACGGCTGGGTCACGCTGGTTGACGGCAGCAAGATGGGAGACTGGACCGAGGTCGGCAAAGCCAATTGGGCGATGAAGGACGGCGCGCTCGTTGCCGACAAGATCACCGAGGGCAAGGATCCTTCCTATCTCGTCAGCAAAGAATCCTGGAAGGATTTCCAGATCAAGGCCGAGTTCTGGGCCGATGACGACACCAACAGCGGCATCTTCATCCGCTGCGCCGAGCGCGGCAAGATCGACTCCAAGCTCTGCTACGAGGTCAACATCTTCGACAAGCGTCCGGACCCGACCTACGGCACCGGCGCGATCGTCGACGTCGGCAAGGTCGATCCGATGCCGAAGGCCGGCGGCAAGTGGAACACGTTTGACATCACCGCCAAGGGCCCGCATCTGGTCGTTATATTCAATGGACAGAAAACGGTCGACGCGCAGGATTCCAAGCTCGCCAGCGGGCCGATCGCGTTGCAATACGGCTCCGGCGTGATCAAGTGGCGCAAGGTGCAGATCAAGCCGCTGTAGATCACGCAGCCGGCGAAAGACTTTTGTCCGAATTGGCCGGCTCTCCCGTCTTCAGCGGGTGAGCCTTCCTGTGCCAGGCCCAAGCGGTGCGGATGATGGTTTTCAAGTCTGAATGTTTCGGCACGAACTTCAGGACGTCGCGCGCCGCCGAAGCATCGGCAACCAGATAGGTGGGATCGCCTGCGCGGCGCGGTTTGACGACATGCGGCACCTCGCGACCGGTCTCGGTTGCGATCGCCGCCAGGATCTCGCGCACCGAAAAGCCGTTGCCGGTGCCGAGATTGAAGGCGCCGCCGGAATGGCCCTCCAGCAACAGCTTGAGCGCCGCGACATGCGCGGCCGCGAGATCGGTGACATGGATGTAGTCGCGGATCGCGGTGCCGTCGGGCGTGTCGTAGTCGTCGCCGAACACGGCGAAATCAGGCACGTGGCCCTGTAGCGCCATCATCGCGCGCGGAATGAGATGGGTTTCGATCTCACGCAGCTCGCCGATGCCGCCGGCCAGATCAGCGCCGCTGGCGTTGAAGTAGCGCAGCGCGAACGCGCCGAGGCCGTAGGCCACGCGATAGTCCGTCAGCACGCGCTCGATCATGAATTTTGAGGCACCATAGGGATTGATCGGCGCGCAGTTGTAGTTTTCGGGCAGCGCCTTGCTGTCGGCATTGCCATAGACCGCGCCGGTCGATGAGAACACCAGCCGGTTACACTGCGCCTCGCGCATCGCGTCGAGCAGCGCCAGCGTGCCGGCAAGGTTGTTGAGATAGTACTTTTGCGGATCAGCCACGGATTCGCCGACGAGGCTGGAGGCCGCAAAATGCATCACGGCCGCTATCTCGTGCTCGGCAAAGGCGCGCGCCAGCGTCGCCTTGTCGGCGATATCGCCGACAACGAGCGCGCCGCTGACAAAACTGCGATGGCCGGTGGAGAGGTTGTCATAGACGACAGGGCGGAAGCCGGCCTTCTCCAGCGCGCGGCAGCAATGCGAGCCGATATAGCCCGCGCCGCCCGTCACCAGGATGGCAGGACGCTTTGCCATGTCAGTTGTGCTCGCTGCGGTCGGTGACCTGCGGGCGGCTCTTGTTGAACAACAGATAGAGCGCGCGCGGGTTGGTGGTCAGATAGCGCCAGAACAGCCGGCGCGGCTCCAGCCAGATGCGCCAGGCCCATTCGAGGCTTGCGTCCTGCATCCATTTCGGTGCACGCGAACGGCTGCCTGAAAGGAAGTTGAACAACCCGCCCGACGTCTTGATGACGCCGACATTTGACAGGTGCGGGGTGTACTCCTCGACGAAGGCCTGTTCATAGGGCACGCCGAGCGCGATCCAGAGATAGTCGGGCGCCAGCGCGTTGATCTCGTCGACCTTGGCGCGCATCGCTTCGCCGCGCAGATAGCCGTGGTGGTGTCCGACGATCTTCAGCTGCGGATACATCTTGCGGACGTTGGCGACCGCAGCAGTGTTTTCGGCCTCGTCCGCGCCGAACATGTAGAAGGAGAGCCCGGCGGCCTGCGCCTTGCGCGCGACGACGTGAAACAGGTCGGTGGTGGCGACACGCTCCGGCAGCGGCGTGTTCGACTTGAGGCGCGACACCGTGACCAGCGGCTGGCCGTCGGCATTGATCAGGTCGGCCGACCGGAACAGGCGGTCGGTCATCGGCTCGGTCGAGCAGCGCGCCAGCACCTCGCCATTGGCGGAGGTCAGGTACAGCGGACGGGTGGCCCGCCGCTGCGGGAAAACCATGTCGATCATGAAATCGGCGGTTTGCTCGAGGTCGAGCACGGCGAGCCGCAACCCGCCCAGTGTGATGCGGGGAACGCCTGATGTGGCGGCCCTTCCGATCGGATTGATGCGACGCTCACGCATATCGTTGGTCCCGCTGGCGATGAGTATGAGTTGGGTTCAATTCATTGAGGACGACGCCGACCAGCTTGCGCTCGGCGCCATCAAGACTTTCGATGATCTCTTCCATGCATTCATTGATGTCGAGGCTGACCGGCAGGATCGCGACGAGACCGTCGGCGATCTCGATCAGCTTGCGGTCGGCCTCGCTGCCCGGCATGGCCGGGCCGTCGAGGATGACGAGGTCATAGCCGCCGGCGGAACGCGCCTGCGCGATCGCCTTGCGGATCGCTTCGCTTGCCTTGACATCGGAGCCCTTGACTGTGGGCAGGATCGAAATGCCGTTGGCGGTCCTG
Organism: Bradyrhizobium lablabi; assembly: GCF_018129385.1. GTDB lineage: Bacteria > Pseudomonadota > Alphaproteobacteria > Rhizobiales > Xanthobacteraceae > Bradyrhizobium > Bradyrhizobium lablabi_C. The sequence continues at coordinate 74,505 of NZ_JAFCLN010000003.1, read as the reverse complement.
ATCGCACGGAACGCCTTGCTGCCGATCGAAAGCCAGCCAAGCCGGCTGGGCTCGGCCTTGCCGAAGCCCGCGACCTTGTCCGAGAGCGCATGCGAGGCATGGTCGGCGTCGATCATCAGCACGCTGGCGCCGTCGCGCGCGGCGGCGAGCGCGATGTTCATCGCGGCGATGCTGCGCTCGAGACCCTCGCCGGGGCCGAGCACGGCCACGACTGGAATGGTATTGGGGACACCACGTCCGGCGACTCTTGTGCGGATCTCGCGCATGGCGGTCGCGAATGCCGTGGGCTCGCCCGCGCGCGGCGTCGGCCAGCCCATGCGCGTGGCGTCCGGCATCGTGCCAGTGGCAAAGATGCCGCCGAGCGTCCGCACGACGTCAGACTCTTGCAGGCGCGCGATCAGCGGCTTTTCCGCGCGCGCCGGCGCAGGCTGATGCGGTCGAGGTGGCGGGCTTACCGGCGCTTGTGTCTTGATCGGCGCAGCCGTCGTCCGCTTCGTCGAGGAAGCGGGCGGTGCCGGCGTATTCGGCTGAATCCCGGATTCCCGCCGCTTGAGCTGATCGGCCGCGATGCTCCAGCCGGCCGCGGCCAGACCGCCGAACATGAAGCCGACCATCGCGAGCAGGCTCATCGGCGGCGGGAAGGTGCGGAACTGCGGCACGGTGGCGTCGCTGGTGATGCGGGCATTCGAGGTGTTGAGGCTTTCCTGCTCCTCGATCTCGCGCGAACGTTTCAGGAAGGATTGATAGACGTCGCGGCTGGCTTCCACTTCTCGCTCGAGCTGGCGCAAGCGCACGGAGGCCTGGCTCATCTGCACGCTCTGGCGCTTCTGCGTCTCCAGCGCCTTGTTGAGCGAGGCTTCGTATTCGCGCGCGCGGGTGAGATCGTTTTTGGCCGACTGCACGAAGCGGTCGAGCTCTTCGTTGATGTTGCGCTTGAGATCGCCCACCTGCTGCTCGACCTGACGCAGCGCAGGATGCCGCGGACCGAGCTCGCTCATCAGCTCGGCCTGGCGCTTGCGCGCATCGGCGTATTGTGCCCGCAGATTGGCGATGGTGGGAGACTGAAGCGCCTCGGGAATCGCGCCGGCATCGGTTGAAGCGCGGCGGCTGGCCTCGATCTGGTCGTACTTGGCCTGCGCGTCCAGCGTCAGCGCCCGCGCCGCAGCGAGCCGCTGGTTGCTGGCGGAAAGCTGCTGGTCGCTGATCAGCGTGTCCTGAGTGCCGATGAAATTATTCTGCGCCTTGTAAGTCGCAAGCTCGTTCTCGGCGTTGCGCAGCCGCTCCTGCAACTCCTTGAGCCGGCCCGACAGGTCGGAGGTCGCCCGCCGCGCGGCGTAGGCCTGCGACCGCGAGGATTCCGTGAGATAGGCCTTTGCGATGGCGTTGGCGAGCTGTGCCGCCTTTTCCGGATTGACCGACCAGACGTCGACGTCGACGATAAAGCTGCGGTCGGTCTTCTTCACATTGATGTGCTTGTTCAGCGCGTCCAGCGTTGCAAGTTCGCTCTCCTTGCGCTGTTCAGCTGTCGGCTTCAGTTCGACGCCAAACACGCCGATCAGGGTGGCAAACATGCCCTTCGTTGCGGGACCGCCGCCGAACTCGGGATCCTTCTCGAGGTTCGTATCCTTGATCACCTGTAGCAATACCTTGTTCGAGGTGATCAGGCGCGCCTGGCTTTCCACCACGATGGCGAGGCCCGAGACGTCCTGCGAGCGCGGTGTGAGTTCGCGCTCGACAAGCTGAAGCTCGCGCGGATCGACATAAAGCTGTGCGCTGGCCGTATATCGCGGCGTCAGGCTCTTGCCGATGGCAACGGCTGCGCAAGCGCCGAGCAGCGCGGCGCCGGCGATCATCAGCCGCCGCCGCCAGAGCACATTGACCAGTTCAAGCACGTCAAAGCCCGCCGACGGTGCTGGCCGCGGGTCGGGCTTCGCCTGGCCTATCGGTTGGTCATATTGCAGCATCGGCCCCAGCTTTCATTCCAGCGGCAACACACGACGGCTGAGGGGTTACTCTTCGGGTTACGCCACGCGCGCAAACGGGGAACGCGGAAACAACGCAACAGGAAAAATTAACCATACTCATTGAGGGACTATTCACCGAAAAGGCAAACAAACCGTTGCCGCTGTGGCGAGAACTGGAGTTTTCCCGGTGCACTATCCGCATGCAGGCGCGCTCGTTCGGCCGCGCGGGCCTCGCATAAATTAACGATCCGTTAGTGGTTCGATCTTCGTCGAAGCGGCGCAGCCGAAAACCGTCGCCCGCGCGCGAATGCATCGCCGGACGACGGCTCAAATCAACGCTTGCTTCGGGCCGGATCGCGTTCACGGTTCAGAGCTTTCGCAGGATCACGTGGTAGTCGCCGTGGCGCACGTCGCGCTTGCCCGGCAACAGGGCGTTCAGGATTTTTGCGCCGACGTCGATCAGGCGAGCGAGCATCGGCATGCGCTTGCGCATTTCCGGATAGCGCGGGCTCTCATATTCCTTCTTGTAGATCACTTGCAGGCCATTCAGCTTCGCGAACGCTTCGAGGTTCGCCAGCGTGACGAGCGGATGGAAATGAGTGGGGAACGGCGCCTGGCCTGGCAGGCCGGCCTTCTTGTCGCCGCGCACATGGCGGTAGAACCAGACGTGGAACCAGTGCGGCGAGTATTTTGTGACGACGCCCGACAATGAGCGCGGATTGGGTGCGCCGATCAGGATCAGGCCGCCGCGCTTGATCGACTGGCAGAAGCCGCGCAGCGCCGCGTCGACGTCGGGCACGTGCTCGATGACGTTGTAGCAGATCACAAGGTCGAAACTATCAGGCGGAAAACGGTGCGTCTGGATGTCGCCGAGGATCGTCTGCTGGGCGTAGGTATTGTTGCGGATCTGGTCTTCATCGATGTCGACCACGGTCACATGCGCACGGCCGAGCACGCTCAGCGGCAGAAAACTGGTTGAACCGCCGCCGGCTTCGTAGATCGCGAGCGGTGCTTTCGGCAACCTTGCTTCAAGAATGCTGTGTACCGTGAGCAGGCTCTGCCGGGCTTCGCCATGGGGCAGGTCGAGCAGGGACTGCGGATGCGCCTGCACCGCGCCGGTGGAGGACGAGAAATCGAGGGCTGCCATTTTGTTCATTGGTGTTCACCCGATATCGTTGTTGGCAAATCTGGTTCGAAACAGCGCAAGAGCGCGCTTGATGCGTCCACGCGCCCGGGCGATGTCAAAAACCCAGGCGAGCGCCGCGTAGCTGACGAGGCCAAGGCCCGCGAGGATCGCGCAGGCTGTGAGGTCGCCGACATGCAGGCCGCGATCAAGCGCCGCGACGATCAGCGCCATCGTGAGCGCCGCGATCAGGATCGGTGCCAGCCGGCCAAGCGGCAGCGGCACGCGGAAAGCAAAGCGGGTGAGGATCAGCGCGCAGGCAAATCCGGTGACGTCGGCGGCAAGCCGTGCCCAGGCCGCGCCGACCGTACCGAACAAATGGACCAGCACGTACGACAGGATCACGTTGGCGGCGATGATCGAGGCTGTATTGATCAGGTAGAACGAATTGCGGCCCGACAGCAGGAAACTCGCATGCAGATATTGCTGGGTCAGGACCTGGAACACGACGGCTACTGCGAGGATGGGCATGATCTGGATGGCCAGCTCGCGGAATTCGGGACCGAGCAGAACATTGGCGACGTGGCTCGAGATCGCGGCAAAGCCGAGCGCGGCGGGCAGGGTGACGGCCAGCAGCAGTTCGACGCATTCGGCAAGATGCGAACGCACGGCATCGTCGCCCTGGCGCGCATGGATCTGCACCGCCATCGGGAAGAACGCGGCGGCCATGCTCATGGCCGGCATCATCAGCGTCTGCCGGACGAGGTCGAGCCCGGCGACATAGCGGCCCGCGTCGGCCTCGCCGACCAGGTTGGCGATCACGAAGCGATCGGTGACGCTGGAGATCGCGAGCAGGGTCAGTGACACCGTCAGCGGCAGGCCGGTCTTTGCCAGCGACAAGAAGTCCGAGCGGTCGAATTTGAACGACGTTCCCCGCCAGGCCGTACGCGATTGCACGAAAACTGCGAGCAGATAGGCGAAGGTTGCGGCGAGCAGCAGCAGGAAACCGCTCGGGCTCGCCAGCGCCGCCACGGCGCCGAGCGCGAGCAAGCCTGCGGCGCGGACCAGCGTGGCCTTCATGGCGGATAGCGCAAGCAGCCGCGCGCGCACCAGGTCCTGCGTCAGTTCGAACAATCCGATGGCGACCGAGAGCGCCACCGTGGCCAATGCAGCCACGGGATCGAGGCCAACCAGCCGCGCGATCGCGTAGGCGATCGGTGCGGTGAGGCAGCAAACAAGGTAGCCGGAGATGACGAGCCCGCGCACGTCGGTGCCGTCATTGCGCGCATGCCCGCTCAGGATGATGTTGCGGAACCAGCCGACCAGGAAGACGCTGATGACCGAAGCAAAGCCGACGCCCAGCAAATAGACGCCGTATTCATGCGGCGAGAACAGCCGCGTGAACACGAACACGCATCCGAGCCCCAGCAGCGCCGAGAGCACGTTGGCGGTCAGGTTGATGCTGGCCTGTCCAATGATCATGCGGCGGCAAGCCCCGATTTTTCGTCGCCTGGAGCAAGCGGCGGCGCACCGTAGAAATTTTCGGCGACCGCCGCGCGGATCATCTCGACCGGCGTGCCGGAGAAGGACGTGATCGAACAGGCGACGTCGTTCTTGCCGGCGCGGCGGAACAGGGCGTTCAGCCGCTCCTTGCTGAGCTGCGGCTGCTCCCAATAGCTGACGCAGGGTGTCTTGGTGGTGTTGGCATGGCCGGCAGCGAAGCGGGCGTCATTGCGCACGAAATAGCCATAGAGCATGTATTCGGAGAATTCGCGCGTCTTGCACAGCGCTTCGATCCAGCTCATGCCGGAGACCGCCTCGATGCGCGAAGCCATCGCGCGCGTCGTCTGCTGATCCCAGAAGATGATGTGACCGATGTAATCGTCCGCCGGCAGCGGCGGCACCGGCAGTCCGAGCAGTTGATGGCTGGTCACCACCCAGCGCGAATGATGCGGCTTGGTGGTGGCGACGATCTCGTCGGGCATGCTGAGCAGCGGAATCGGGTTGGGATGCTCGAAACGCGACAGGTCGAAATCCCGGAAGAACAGGATGTCGGAATCGAGGATGCAGTAACGCTGATGCGGCAGCGACATGGTCGCGGCGATCTTGAGGAATTGCTGGACATGCCATCCGCTCACCGGCTTGGCGCGCAGCGACCACCAGAACTGCCGGCGCTTGCGCTGGACGATGCGCGGCAGCGGCCGCAGCCATCCCGGCAGATAGGCCGACGCCGGGATGATCACGCGGTGCTCGCTCGCAAGGTGCGCGAACAGCGGCAGGTCGCAATCCGGAACCAGCAGATAGTGCTTCGAAAAGGAGCGGACATGCCGGTCCACGCTTTCGCAAAGCAGGGTGCAGATTTCCAGGTCGCGCCCGTAGGTCGGGGTCAGCAGCGCTACACGATCCATTTCCAAAACTCTCTCGCGATGACGATCGGGCCGCTTTTTGGGCAGCCGCGATTGTTGGCCTGTCGCGATGAGCAAGATCGGTGCCGGATAGCCATGGACGCGCGTTAGGCGTGTCGACATGGTTAAATCGCCGCGTTCGTCGGGCGTTGCCTGCGCGAGATTTGCTTTCGCAAACAAATGGGCAGGCCGCCTCCGGCCCGTGGAGTTCGCTATTGCGGGGCCGTGCGTCGTTTCGGTGCGGCTTTCGTCCCGCATGTCCTGCGGATGGAACGGTGCGGTGGGTGTTAACTCTGAATCACGCGCCGCTTGCACACCGCGCGGCGCTGGACCGGATATTGCACAAGCCGGCTCGGGCAAGCCGCAAGGCGAATCCGAAAATGCCGGAGTCCTCGATCAGCACCGATCACGCTGCGTCGCTGGTTCTTTTCGGCACAGTGAAATCGTCCGCGATGTCCGTCTTTGGCACGGGCGGTGACATCGCGGTGCAAATTCCGGTCGAGGTCCCGATCATGAAATATCGCTCCGACATCGATGGCCTGCGAGCGCTCGCTGTCCTCCCGGTGGTTCTTTACCATGTCGGCCTTCCCGGATTCGCCGGCGGCTTCGTCGGCGTCGACATCTTCTTCGTCATATCGGGATATCTGATCTGCGGGATGATCGATCAGGACATCCGCAACGGGAGCTTTTCGCTCGGCGATTTCTACAAGCGCCGCATCCTGCGCATCCTGCCGGCCTTGTTTGCCATGTTCGCCGTGACCGGGGTCCTCGCTTACGTCTATTTTCTGCCGGTCGAGTTCGAGGATTTTGCCAAGAGCCTCGCCGCCGCGGTCGGCTCCGTATCCAATGTCTACTTCGCGAAGACGGCCGGATATTTCGACGCGCCGGCGGAGACAAAACCGCTGCTGCATACCTGGTCGCTCGGTGTCGAGGAGCAGTTCTATTTCATCGCGCCGCTCATGATGCTGCTGCTTTATCGCTTCATGCCGAGGCAGGCGAAATGGTGGCTTGCCGCCGCCGCGGCGCTGTCCTTCGCAGCCGCCGTCCTGATGAGCTATCGCAACGCGTCGCTGATGTTCTATTTGACGCCGTTCCGCGCCTGGGAGCTTGCGCTCGGTGCGTTGCTTGCGATCGGCGCAATTCCAGCGCCGTCGGGCGCATTGAGCCGGAATGTCATCGGCGCTGTCGGGCTCGCACTGCTGATCGGCGTCATCCTGCTGGGATCGGCCTCGGCGCCGCTGCTGCCGATGGTCGGTCTTGCCGCCGTGGGCTCGGTGATGGTGATCGCTTCGAGCGAGCGCGGTGTTTCCTGGGCCGGCTGGCTGCTGTCGCTGCCGCCGCTGGTCTTTGTCGGCCTCATCTCCTATTCGCTCTATTTGTGGCACTGGCCACTCACCGTGTTCCAGCGCACGGATGGCCTGCTTTACCCGGGCTCGTCCGTCGCGGCAAAGCTGGTCGTGATCGCCGCATCGATCGGGCTCGCCATCGTGTCGTGGAGGTTCATCGAGCGGCCGTTCCGGGCCATGGCGCGTTACTCGACGAAGCCTGCGGTGTTCGCGACCGCGTCGGCGACAATGGCTTCCGCGTTCGTGGCCTGCGTCATGATCCTTCTGGCGGACGGTGCGCCGTTCCGTTTCTCCGACCGTGTCGTCTCAATCGCCTCCTATCTTGCCTATGATTCGTCGAACGCGTTCCGCACCGGAAAGTGCTTTCTTGCCACCAATCGCCAGCAGCTCGACGTCGAGACCTGCGTGAAGGTCGACCCGCGTTCGCCCAACTATTTGCTGGTCGGCGACAGCCATGCGGCACATCTCTGGCTTGGATTGTCGGCGGCGATGCCCGACGTGAACGTCATGCAGGCCACCGCCAGCATGTGCCGTCCGGCGATCCCGGCCATCTCGGCGCTCGAGACGCGGTCCTGTCCGAAGCTGATGCACTTCGTCTTCAACGATTTCCTGGTCAACAACAAGGTCGACAAGGTTATTCTCGCGGCGTCCTGGAAGGACGAGGATCTCGCCGATCTATCCGTGGTGATCGATACGCTGAGAATGCGCGGCATCGAGGCCGTCGTGCTGGGTCCGATCGTCGAATATGACCGCGCCCTGCCGCGGCTTTTGGCCGATCAGATCAGGCGCGGCGAAAGCTATGCCGCCTATGCGCGGCGCACGCCGGGAATCAGGGAACGCGACCGGACGATGGATGCGCTGGTGACCTCGCGCGGCGCGGCTTACGTCTCCGTCTACGATACGATCTGCCGCCATGACCGCTGCGACGAATTCGTCCAAGGCGATATTCCGATCCAGTTCGATGAGGGCCATCTGACCGAGCAGGGTTCGGTCGAGGTCGGCCGGCGGCTGTCGTCTTCGTTTGCCAAAAAGCTCGCAAGGGCCGGCGATGTCCGCGATTGATCGCCTGCGCCGCAGCCTGTTGATGGCCGCCATCGGCGTGGCGGCGAGCGGAATGGCCGCGGCATATGGCAAGGCCGGTTCGTTGCCGCGTAGCGATTCGGCCAGGCTCGCCGGCGCCTTCGTCGACTGGGGACAGGTCGGCCGCGAGCATACGCTACAGCAATGGGAAAAATGGCTGAATCAGAAACCGTCCTCGGTCATCGCCGTCGATTTCTATAACGACGATTCCTGGGAGAAGCTGTCACGCTTCACCTGGGTGCCGGGCGTGTGGAAGAAGCTCAATCCCGCGCGCAACGTGGCCTGGTCGCTTCCCCTCACGATGAAGGATACGCCGCTTTCCGACGTGGCAGAGGGCAAGCATGACGCCGAGTTCGAGCAGGCGGCAAGGGCGATCGCCGAGGCGCAGCCGAGGGCCATTATCCGGCTCGGCTGGGAGATGAATCTCGAGCAGATGGTCTGGTTCACCAGGGGGCACGAGGCCGATTACATCGCGGCGTTCCGCCGCGTCGTCGGCATCTTCCGAAAACATTCCCGCGATTTCAGGTTCGACTGGTGTCCGGGATGGGGACCGCAGGAGACGCCGGCCGATCTCGCTTATCCCGGCGACGACGTCGTCGATATCATCGGCCTCGACGTCTATGATTTCAAATATGACGGCACGCCCGAGGAACGCTGGGAGAAATTCTACCTGAAAGCGCCGTTCGGCCTGGAATGGCACCGTGACTTCGCCGCCAAACACAACAAGCTCATGAGCTACCCCGAATGGGGCGTCGGCCATTTCGGCGACAATCCCTATTTCATCCGGAAAATGCACGAGTGGTTCATGCAGAACCGCGACCACCTCGCCTACGCAGGCTATTTCAATGTCGATGGATTGTGGCCGACGCGGATCGACACCGGCCGATTCCCGCAGTCTGAAAAATTGTTCCGCAAGCTGTTTTCCGGCTCCGCCGTAAAGTCACGCGGCGCGTTACCTCGGGTTAACGCTGTTCCTTAACCGTGGCACGAAGTGTGAAACGTCGACGGCCGCGCCGGACCGCATTTTGCAATATTGAGGGCGTTATCGTGACCGCATGCGGCAGCGCCCGATGGCGGCGGCCGCATTGGCACGACATTGTCCCGGGATTGCCCGGCGATCCCGTTTCGGGACGCCGGCCATAGAGAGCAGGATGCGAACTGCCATGGACGAAGCCGCTACTGTATCGCTCGCGCCCGAGCGCGAAAACCGCGCGCTGGTCGCAGCTTCGGGCGCGCTCGATACCACGATCGGCATCGTCGTGTGCATTCCGAGTTTTCGCCGGCCGCAGCACCTGCGCAAGACGCTGAACTCGCTGGCGCGCCAGTCGACCGGCCGCCGCTTCGCCGTCGTGATCGTGGACAACGATGCCGCCAAATGCGAGGCGGTTCCGGTCGCAACCGAATTCCTGCTCGCCGGAAAACTTTCCGGCCTCTGCGTCGTCGAGCCGCGCCAGGGCAATTGCCACGCCATCAACGCCGCCTTCGAAACCGCGCTGGAATCGTTTCCGCACGCCGGTCATTTCCTGATGATCGACGATGACGAGATTGCCTCGCCCGGCTGGCTCGACAAGATGGTGCATGCGGCCGAGACCAGCGGCGCCGATATCGTCGGCGGCCCGGTGTTTCCCCATTTCGACGATGCGCGAAAGCGCGGCCTGCGCGATCATCCCGCCTTCGCGCCGGCTTACGCCACCTCGGGTCCCGTGCCCGTCATCTACGGCAGCGGCAACTGCCTGATCTCGCGTTCGGTGTTCGAGCGGATGCCGCAACCCGCCTTCGATCTGCGCTTCAATCTGCTCGGCGGCGGCGACACCGACTTCTTCTGGCGCTGCATGACGGCAGGCATGAAATTTCACTGGGCCGCCGAAGCCGTGATCGACGAGACCGTGCCGCCGGGGCGGACCAGCCTGCGCTGGCTGGTGGTGCGCGGCTTGCGCATCGGCGCCATCAACTACCACGTCCAGCGCAAGGTCGCGCCGAACCGCTGGTCGCGCGCCGCGCTCACGCTGAAGATGCTGGCCGCGCTTCCGATGTCGCTGCCGCGCGCGATCGGTCTTGCGCTATCGGCGCACAAGGCGGTGATCGCCATGCATCCGATGACGGTGGCGGCCGGCAGCGCGCTGGCCGCCATTGGCATCGAGCCGCAACCCTACAAAGCATCGAAGATCGTCTCTTGAACCGGGCAGCCGTCACGTCGGAACTGAACAGCGTGGCCGGCGGGATCGGCCGCCAGCAGGTCATCGATGTCGTCCGCGCCGGCCTCTTCATCGGAACGCTGCTGCTGGTGTGGATCTCGCTCCGTCCGTATGCCGATCTCGGCGAATACGCAGTCGGCGACACCAGCACCGGCAACGACCTGCCAACCTATGTGATCTTCGCGATCCTTGCGGTCGTCGCGGTCTTCCTGGTCGCGCGCGACAACGCGCAGGGGCTGGCAACGCTGTGGACCAGCTCTTTCCTGCTGTTCGGCGGGTGGCTTGTCCTCACCACCATCCTGTCGTTCGATCGCGGAACGTCGCTGCGCCGCTTTGCGCTGACGGCTTGCGTCGTCGCCGTTGCGGCATCGATGCCGCTGCTGGCGAGGTCGCGGCATGAGGTGATGCGCTGGTTCAGCATCGCTGCGCTCGGCCTGCTCGCCGCCTGCTATCTCGGGCTGCTGCTGGCGCCGCATCTGTCGATGCATCTGGCGACCGATTTGCAGGAGCCGCTGCTTGCCGGCAACTGGCGCGGCACGTTCGGCCACAAGAATGCCGCGGCGAGCATGATGGCGATGCTGCTGTTCCTCGGCATCTATATCACGCGCGAAGGCGGCTGGATTTCGGGCCCAACCATTATCGGACTATGCGCGCTGTTCCTGGTCTATGCCGCCGGCAAGAGCTCGCTGTCGCTGTGCTTCATGGTGCTGTTCCTCACCTCGATCGTTGCAGTCGTGCCGTGGTTCTGGCTGCGCGCGGTGATGCTGCTGACGCCGCTGGCGATACTCAATCTGCTCAGTGTCGGCACTGTGCTCAGTCCCGCGCTCGCATCGTGGTCAAAGCTGCTGCCGTTCGACTCGACCTTTACCGGGCGCACCGACATCTGGACCTTCGCCGTTCAGTCCCTTCAGGCGCGTCTGGCGACCGGCTACGGATTTCAGGCGTTTTGGGGCTCCAGCGCCATCCAGGATCTGCCGGCAGGCAAGGAATGGGCGGCCTTCTCCTCGCACAGCCACAACGGCTATCTCGACACCGCGCTCGGCATGGGCTTGCCGGGGCTGGCGCTGCTCATCCTGGTGCTGGTCATCGTGCCGCTGCGTGATTTTCAACGGGCCGATACCGGCGGCAATGGCGGCCCGCTCGCGATGGCGCTGCTGCGCATCTGGCTGTTCGGGCTTTATCTCGCGTCGATGGAAAGCTTTTTCCTCGATCGCGCCGATCCGACCTGGTTCACGCTGCTGCTGGCGATCTTCTTTCTGCACTACCTCGCGCGCTTTCGGGCAAAGGCTTGATAAGCTCGTGTCCCGGACGCGGTGCAGCGCATAGCGCTGCTCCGCAGAGGCGGGACCCATCTTTTGTAAGGCACCGGACCCCGGCTCTGCCGCGCACCGCTTCGCGCTGCGCAGCGTCCGGGGAACGCTTCCTACAGCTGCGCATTCACGGCCGCGGCCACGTCGTGCCACCAGCCGCGGAAATCGAACGGCGCTCGCGTAACCTGCGCTTTTGCTGCCGCCACAATGCTGTCGGCATAAGCCTCATCGCCCGATCCGCGCGCCACCAGCGCGATGGCGCCGCTCTCGATCAATTGCCTGAAGCGCGGATGGTGGTCGAATTCCTCCCCCAGCGCCGGAGCGGTCACGACGAGCGGCTTTCCGGACTGCACGCAGGTCAGCACGCTCGAGCGGCGCGCAGTCAGGCCTTCGCCCAGCGGGTAGCAGAACGCATCGACCTCGCTGAACAGCCCGAACACCTCGGCATCGGAGGCGACGTAGCCGCTGACGATGACATCGTCAGTCAAGCCCAGAGCCGATGCGCGGGCGAAAAAATCCTGTTCGACATTGTCGGTGCCGCGGATGAACGAGCCGATATAGACGATCAGCGGCTTCAGCCCGCGCCGCTTCAGGATCGCGCCGATATCGAGCAGCGCATTGGGCTGCTTGCCCGGATAGATCGATCCGAAATGGCCGATCACCAGTCGCCGATCGGCGCGTGCACGCGCCAGCCGCTGGCGCAATTCCGAATCTGCTGGTTTCGCCGGCGCCTCGATGTTCGGCGGCAGCGGCGCCAGCGCGACTTTTTTGACCGTCCAGCCGACCCAAAAATCGTCCGCCAGCTCCCGCCGCACCAGTGGTGTGAACATCACGATGGTATCGGCCAGCAACAGGGCAGGGGCATAGGTGAGACGGCGCGCCCAGTGCAGTCCCGCCCATTCGTGCTGAATCAGGACAACCTTGCGCCGGCGCAGCTTTGCGATCAGCAGTGTCAGCAGCGGGCGAACGATCACCCGCTTCCAGGCCACGATCGGAAAGTTGCACACCACGCTGTTAACGGAATCGACCGCGTGCCGGATGTCGCGAAACGAGCCATCCGTCCGCGTCAGGGTTAACGTAGTGCTACCGCCGGGTGACGAACGCTCGATCTCTTGCTGCAACAGGCGCGTGAACTGGCCGACGCCGCATTGCATTTGCGGCCCCGCGCCGAGGAAAAGCGTCTGGTATGGCGGCTCTGATGTCATTTGGTTCTCGCGTTAGCCATACCGCGCAGACATTAGCGCCGCGTAAGCGTCCTGCGACAGGCTGCGGCATCGCTCTTGCTAGATGAGGCATAAGGTCGCGCGTTCGTCTCGCAACGGGACATCGCATGGCCAGCCTGTGGCAGCGCATGCAATTTCGGGACAGTCCCAGATGGCAGCCTCAGGTGAATGACGCGACCTGGAGCAGAGCATAATGACCAACAAGATTTTGACCGACTGGGATCAGACCCACACAGCCCTCTGGGGCAATCAGCCCGTCAAGCTGGCCCACAGCATGCACAAGTCGCCGGCCTTCTCGCTGGATCATCTGGCCAAGCTGATCGAGAACTATCCGCGCGAGCATTACAGCCTGATGCAGACCGGCATCAAGGACGGCAAGCGCATCTGGCGCCACGGCGACATCGGCGATTTCAGCGGCCGCCAGGTGATCGATGCGATCTCGAAGGGCGGTCTGTGGCTCAACCTGCGCATGGCCTCCGAAATCGATCGCAGCTACCACGACCTGCTCGCGCAGATGTTCGAGGAAGTTCGCGCCCGGCGGCCCGATTTCACCGCGCCGAAATTCGATGCCGGCATCCTGATCTCGGCGCCGGAAGCCAAGGTGCCGTATCACGCCGATCTTCCCGGCCAGGGCCTGATCCAGATCGCCGGCCGCAAGCGTGTCTGGATCTATCCGCCGACCGAGCCGTTCCTGACCACGCGCTTCCTCGAGGACGTGCAGTTGTTCGAGCTCGAGCTCGATATTCCCTATGCCGAATGGTACGACCGCCACGCCACCGTGATCGATCTCGAGCCGGGTTACATGCTGAACTGGCCGCTCAACGCACCGCATCGGGTCGAAAATCTCGGTACCGTCAACATCTCCATGACCGTGCAGTTCGAGAACGACGCGATCCGCCGTGCCCGCATCGTCAACCTCGCCAACGGCCTGTTGCGCCATCGCATTGGCTGGGAGCCGAAGAGCCGCGCGCTCAAGGGGCCGTCGTTCTTTGCCAAGGCGTTGCTGCAAAAGGCGTTGCGCAACACCTCATGGGTCAAGCGCCAGCGCAAGGCGCGCAACCAGGTCGAGTTCAGGCTCGACCAGAACCATCCCGAGCAGATGATCGATCTGCCGAAGGCGGCCTGAGCGTGACCACGCTGACGAACGATGTGGCACAGCGCGCGGCCTTGAGCCGCGCGCCGCGCGCCGCGTTCGCCGTCGAGATCGATTCCGACTGGAGCGCCGTTGCCGGTGAGTGGGACGCGCTGCGCCGGCGAGGGCAGGTCACTCCGTTCCAGCACAGCCGCTGGCTCGGCGCCTGGTACCGCGCCTTTGCCGCGCGCGATGATGCAAAGCCGTTGCTCGTGACGTTGCGGGATCGCGCGACCGGGGAAATTGCGCTGCGCCTGCCGTTGATCCGGCGCACGATCAATGGCTTGCGGGTCGTCGAATTCGCCGACCTCGACCTCACCGACTACAACGCGCCCGTGCTGGGCCCTGCCGCGCCGCGCGACGCCGGAGCGGCAAAGGAGCTTTGGCGCGAGCTGCGCCGGGCGTTGCGCCGGCTTGCCGGTGGCGCCGACCTCATCCGGTTCAAGAAGCTTCCGCTCGAGCTCGGCGGCGCGCCCAATCCGCTCGCGATGCCGCGCGCCGCGGGGCCGTGTTCGCTCAACGGCAACATCGTCGTCACATCGGATGATTTCGAGCAATATCGCCGCTCGCTGAAGCGCGACATTCGCAAGGTGCTGGATCGCCACTGGCGACACTTCGGTGCGCATCCGTCCGCCGCATTCCGCATCCTGACCGACGCGGACGAGGCGCTGCGGGTCCTCACCGTTCTGGACGAGCAGCAGGGCGCGCGGATGCGCGAGCTGGGTGCCAATTTCGTGCTGGCCCAGGGAAACAACGGCGCGTTCTACCGCCATCTCATCCGCGACAACGTCGCCAGCGGCTATGCCGTGCTCTCGATGCTCACCGCGGGCGAGGAGGTCGTGGCCGTCCTGCTGGGCGTTCGCGAAGGGTCACGCTATGTGATGCTGCGCGTCAGCAATGCCGGCGAGAAATGGTCGCATTACTCGCCGGGGCGGCTGATCATCGATCGCACCATGGCGGCCCTCCACAAGCAGGGCGTTCGCGAATTCGATTTCAGCGTCGGCGATTATGACTACAAGCGCCGTTTCGGTGCGACGCCAATCCCGCTTGCCGATATCAGCGCAGCCCTGAGCTGGCGCGGATGGCGCCACGCCCTGCGCGATCGCGCCGTGCGCGAACTGCGGCGTTATCCGGCGTTGACCGAGCATTTGAAGCGTGCGTTCGGCAAAGCCGGCTCGCGCGAAGCAGGTCGGGCTAAATAGCCCGCACCACGCCGGGCTGGCCGCTCGGGCATTCCAGCGCGTCGCGATCCCATTTTGCGGCGATGGCGGCGGCTTCATAGGTGCTTTGCAGGAAGGCGAGCAGCGCGGCGTCGGGGTCGGCTGCATTTCGCACGGCGTCGTAGGGCAGGACGAATTCGCTCAGCGCCTCGCTGAAGAACGCCGCCTCCGGCTTGACCGCGGCGTTGCGAAATCCCTGCGGCTCCGGATAGGCATAGGAATAGAACGCGGGATAGTCGATCGCGCCGCCGCCGGGCCAGAAGCCCGCGCTGCTCACTTCATGCGAATAGGCCTCGGTCGCGACGGAGTCCGGCAAATGCGGCACGCCGCCGGGATGGCGCGGCGCGGCTCGGCCCGAAAAGCGCGTCACCGCGAGATCGAAACTGCCCCAGAAGAAATGCACCGGGCTGGCCTTGCCGAGAAAACCGGTGCGGAACTGCTTGAACACGCGATCGCTGTTGACGAGGATTTGCAGGAAGCGTCCGACGGCGTCGGCATCGTAGGAAGCGTGCGTCGTGTCCTTCGGGAACGGAATCGGATCCGGCAATTCATTCGGTGTCTCGTCGATGACGACAGCGATGCCGAGCTCAGCCAATTGGCTCTTCACGGCGGCATAGAAGCTCGCCACCGAATGTCCCGCCAGCGCAAACTGCCGCTTTCTGCCGTCGCTGGTGGCAATGCGCAGGCAATGATCGATGAAATCGAAGTCGATCTGGAAGCTGCCGGCGTCGTCCGGAATCGGTGAGGTGGTCAGGCCGCGCGGCGTGACATAAAGCGCGACATGCCAGGAATGGTTGAGCCAGGGCGAGCGGGCAAGGCGGATTTTTCCGATCACCTGCGTCCAGAGATGGAGGGTGGCATAGGTCTCGCGCCATGCTGCCGTCGGCAATTCCGGCCAGTTGGCTCGCGGATCGCTGCTCATGTTCAGCTCTGTGTGGTTGTGCGGGTGAAAGCCTTATCACGAATCCGCTACGCCGGACTCACGATCTCGTGCACTCCGGACAGCGGTGTGCACCGCGCGTCGCACGAAACAGGCCGCGGCAATACCAGCGCCGGGCAAACGCCCGCAGCGGCTTGCGTAACGCCTGCGCGACAAAAAGAAGCTCAACCATTGGCCATGATCCACCGTTCACCGAAACGGTAGATAGGACGGCATCCCCGCTTGAGAATGCCGCCCTCGTCGCATCAGCCATGCAGCTTCTGTGCGGTCTCCGCGATCACGCGTCCCTGGTAGCGTGCGCCGGCGAGCTCGTTCTCGCTCGGCTGCCGGCTGCCGTCGCCGCCGGTGATCGTCGTTGCGCCATAGGGCGCGCCGCCGGTGACTTCGTCCAGCTTCATCTGGCCGGCAAAACCGTAATTGAGGCCGACCACCGTCATGCCGAAATGCAGGAGGTTGGTGATGATGGAGAACAGCGTGGTTTCCTGGCCGCCATGCTGGGTGGCGCTCGAAGTGAAGGCGCCGCCGACCTTGCCGTGCAGCGCGCCCTTGGCCCACAGGCCACCGGCCTGGTCCAGAAAATTCGCCATCTGCGAGGCCATTCGGCCGAAGCGCGTGCCGGTGCCGACGATGATCGCATCGTAATTGGCAAGATCGTCGATCTTGGCGACGGGAGCTGCCTGATCGACCTTGTAATACGACGCCTTGGCGACATCAGCGGGCACCAGTTCGGGCACACGCTTGACGTCGACGGTGGCGCCGGCTTCGCGCGCGCCGTCGGCGACAGCGTTGGCCATGGTTTCGATGTGACCGTAGGCGGAGTAGTAGAGCACGAGTACTTTGGCCATGATGGCTTCCTTTGAGGTTGGGGATGAAGAGATCGTCATGGCCGGGCTTGACCCGGCCATCCATCAATTTCGAAAGGAGTCTTCCGAAGAGGGATGGATGCCCGGGCCAAGCCCGGGCATGACGAGTTGTGTGTTTGGCAATCAGGCCGCGTCGACCAGCACCAGCTCGGTATCCTCCAGCGCCGTGATCGTCAGCTTCGTCTCGTCGCTGATCGCGACACCGTCGCGGGCATTGGCGAAAACGCCGTTGACCTCGACACTGCCGACGGCCGGCACCAGATAGAGATTTCGCGCCTTCGCCGGCTCATACTCCGCGCTTTCACCGGCCTTTAGCGTAGTGGCGAGCACCCGCGCATCGGCCCGGATCGGCAGCGCATCGTTGTCGGCCTTGAAGCCGCTGGCGATGGTGACGAACTTTCCGGAGCGGTCCGCCTTGGGAAACGGTTTGGCACCCCAGGTCGGCGCGCCGCCCTGCGTGGTCGGCACGATCCAGATCTGGAAGATCTTGGTCTTGCCCGGCTCCAGATTGTATTCGGAGTGGCGGATGCCGCTGCCGGCGCTCATCACCTGCACGTCGCCCGCTTCCGTGCGGCCCTTGTTGCCAAGGGAGTCCTGGTGCGTGATCGCGCCTTCGCGGACATAGGTGATGATCTCCATGTTGGCGTGGGGATGGGCGGGAAAGCCGGTGTTCGGCGCGATCTCGTCATCGTTCCACACCCGCAAGGCGCCATGGCCCATGTTGTTGGGGTCATAGTGGCTGCCGAACGAGAAGTGATGCTTGGCCTTCAGCCAGCCGTGATCGGCGCCGCCGAGGCTCTCGAATGTTCTGACGTCAATCATGTGATGTCTCCTTTGATTTTTCAATTGAGAGAGAAGGAAGGTGCCGGACTCACAAGGTCCCGGCATCTCCAGGGTTGTTTCGGATCAGGCGTTGAATCCGCCATCGACGTTGAGCACCGTACCGGTGACGAACGAAGCCTGCGGGCTCGTCAGGAACACGACGCCGGCCGCCACTTCCTCGGGCCTGCCGAAGCGTTGCAGCGCGTGCTGCTTGCGTTGGGCTTCCGCAAACTCGCGATCATCGTCCGGGTTCATCTCGGTGTTGATCGAGCCCGGCTGCAACACGTTCACGGTGATGCCGCGCGGTCCCAGATCGCGTGCCGCGCCCTTCGTGTAGCCGACGACCGCCGCCTTGGTGGCGACGTAGTCGGCGAGACCGGGGAATGCGGCGCGGTCCGCGAGCATGGAGCCGACGGTGACGATGCGGCCACCTTCACCCATCAGCCTGGAGGCGGCGCGGATCGCGCTGATGACGCCGTGGACGTTGATGTCATCCTGCCGATCCAGAGCCGCGATATCCGCCGCGGGATCGTTGACCTGACCGCCGGCCGCGACGCCGGCATTGTTGACGAGGATGTCGAGCCGCCCGAAGTCCTTTGCGACATCATTGACGAGCTTTTCGACGTCCGCAGACGAGGCCTGGTCGGCCTTGTAGGCGCGGGCTTGCACGCCCTTCGCCTTGAGGTCGGCGACGACGGCTTCCGCCTTGTCGGGGGAGGCGACATAGCTGATGGCGACACTGGCGCCTTCGTCTGCGAGAGCGCGGGCGCTGGCCGCGCCGATGCCGCGCGAACCGCCGGTGACGAGGGCGACTTTTCCTGAGAGCTTCTTGGTCATGGAATTTCTCCAACCGCTTGAATTCGATGGAGGTTGGATATGCTTTCCGCTGTGGTATAGAAATAGAAACTATTGAAACACATTGTTTCCAAAAGAGAGATAGGCGGATGTCCAAACTCCCCGACTTCGAGGCGCTGGCGATTTTCGCAAAAGTCGTGGAATTACGGTCGTTTGCGGCCGCCTCGACCGAGCTCGCGCTGTCCAAGGCAACCGTTTCCAAGGCGGTCAGCCGGCTGGAGGAACGGCTGGGCGCCCGGCTGTTCAACCGCACCTCCCGGCGGCTCGCGCTGACCGACGCCGGCCAAAAGCTCGCCGAGCGCGCCGCGCGCCTGTTGTCCGACGGCGAGGCCGCCGAGAACGAGGCGCTGGCGCAATCGACGACGCCACGCGGTTTGGTGCGGCTCGCGGTGCCGATGACGTTCGGCGTGCGGGTGGTCGCGCCGCTGCTACCGGAGTTCCTTGCAAAATATCCCGAAGTCTCGATCGACCTGCATCTGAGCGACGCCATGGTCGACCTGATCGGCGAGGGCTTTGACGCGGGCCTGCGCATCGCGCGGCTGCCGGATTCCTCGCTGATCGCACGCCGGCTCTGCGCAATGCCGCGCTACACCGTCGCCGCGCCCTCCTATCTGAAGCGCCATGGCCGGCCGACGCATCCGATGCATCTCGCCGAGCACAAATGCTTCGGTTACGCCTACCTCTCGACGCAAAACGTCTGGCACTACACCAATGCGTCCGGCGAACAGGCCAGTGTCCGCCCGGGCGGCCAGTTGCGCGTCAACAACGGCGAAGCCGTCTTGCCGGCGCTGATTGCCGGCCTCGGCATCGCCGACCTGCCGGAGTTCATCGTCGGCGACGCCGTCCGCGCCGGCGAAGTGGAGGTGATCCTCAAAGGCTGGCATCAGCCGGAAGGCGCGGTGCATCTCGTCACCCCGCCCGGCGGCCCGCGCCCCGCCCGCGTCGAGGTGCTGGCGGAATTCTTGGCGGCGCATTTTGCCAAGGGGAAGAAGCGGGGCTCGTAGACCGCTCGCCCGTCTCCATCCGTCGTCATGGCCGGGCTTGACCCGGCCATCCACGTCTTTCTTGCTTTCGTTCTTTGCTGCGGCCAAGACGTGGATGCCCGGGACAAGCCCGGGCATGACGGTATTCGTGGCGATAGCGCGCGCTCGGCTGCGCCTTCGTCGTCGGTCGCCGCATCAATCATCCAGCTTGTTGAGGTCACGCACCGACTGCATGATCGGCTCAAAGTTCTGCCGCGCATCCAGCGCGTCGAACAATTGCGCGGTGTCCTCCAAGAGGCCATGCGAGCGCTGGATCGCGGTCCGCACGTCTTCCTGCGGCGTATCCGACAACCGTCCGTGGCCGGACAGCAGGATCTTCGAGTTCAGCCCCTTCAGCCGCTCCAGCGACTGGATGTAGTCGGCGATACTGCCGGAGCCGAACACGCCGCCCATCACGCCGCCCGGCATCAAGGTGTCGGCCGCGAACAGCAATCCCTTGTCCTGGTCGAACAGCGTGACGCAGGCCGAGGTGTGCCCCGGCGTATACATCACGTTGAGGCGGAAATTGCCGAGGTCGATCAAATTGCCTTCTTCCAGCCAGATGTCGATGTCGATCGGCACGTTCGGCTCGTTGAACATCTTGCGCAGCATCGAAAAGTCGTCGCGCAGCATGATCTTGTTGGCGGCAAGCCGATGCGCGGCGATGTAGCTGATGCCGTGAAAATGGTAGGCGGCGCCGATGTGATCGAGATGCTCGTGGCTCAGCACCACCATGTCGATCATGTCAGGCGTGACGTCGATATGGGCAAGACAGGTGACGAGATGCGGATAGTTGGTGGACAGGCCGACGTCGATCATGATCGTGCGTCTGGAGCCCCGCACCAGATAGGCGTTGGCCGCGCGGTTCTTGAAGCGGATCTGGTAGACGTCCGGGGCTGCCTCGATCAGCGTGGCGGCCTCGCTGTCGAGCAGCGTCTTGAACGGAGAAGGCCTGCGGTCGCTCATCAATTGGCCGCCGCCCGAAAGGTCCGGTCGTTGGAGACGCGCAGCCGTTTCGACAGCGCGTCCATGATCATCAGCGCAAAGGCCGGCTGCTGGCTGACGAGGTAGACGAAGCGGGCGTGATTGATCTTCATCACGCGGGTGTTTGGCGTGGCCGCAATTGCGGTCGCCGAGCGCGAGGAGCCGTCGATCACGGCCATCTCGCCGAAGAACTCGCCCTTGCCGAGCGTGACGATCACCGTCTTGGCCTGGCCTTTCACCTTGGCGATCTCGACCTCGCCGTCGAGCACGACATACAGTTCGCGGTCCGTCGAGCCTTCCTCGAAAATGACGTCATCGACGCCAAATTCCTTGATGCATTTTTCGATTGCCATCGTGCCGCCGCCTTCTGGCTTGGTGCCCCTCGATTATGATGCGATCGCATCATGGTCCCGGATCACGCTCGGCTTGCATGTTAATCCCGAAACGGACCGGCGCAAACGGAGCGGGCGAAAGGGTTTTTCCGCAAAGCAGCAAGGGCCGGTGTCCGGCACCGCCGCACAACGCCATCATCCCGGCCCAAATCCGCCCCGGAAAAGTTCCTAAAATTTCGGTAACGCGGTGGGTGGTAACGAATTGGCAAGTTTTGAAAGTTACCAAATGGTCAATCTATTCTGGAGAATTTGCCGTGAGCGAACAAAAGCCGGAACCCGTCAGCTCCGAAACCAATGCCGCGCCGGCATCGGAGGCAGCTTCAGGACCGGTTCAGTCCGCACCCGACGTCGAATCTCCCGGCATTGCGCCCGAGCAGGAAGACACTGCGCCCGAGGCTGACGCGGCTAAGGCTGACCCGGCCAAGGCTGATGCGCCCAAGGTCGAACCGACGTTCGAGGCGAAGGCCGAGGTGAAGGCGGAGCCGCCTAAGGTCGAAGCGAAAAAAGCCGAGCCGCCGCGCATCCCCGGCAATGTCACGATCATGTCACCTGGCGACCGCACGGGCGCTGGCGCCAAGGCCGAGGCCGCGCAGGGCGGCAAGCGCCGCGTCTCCGCGATGGCGGCGGTGGCTGCGCTGGCGCTGATCGCCGGAGCCGTCGGCGGTGCGTTGGCGACCGCCGGCATCGGACAACTTTCCGCCAATGATGCCGCCTCCGTCCGCAATGTCGGCCTGGAAGCCTCCGTGGCGCGGCTCGACGCCGATATTCTGGCGCTGAAGGCCAATGTCGAGCAGAACGCCAAACTCGCGAACGGCCAGCTCAACAGGACCAGCGACCGCCTCGACAAGGTCGAGAAGGCGCAAGGCGAGCCGGCAGCAAAGCTTGCGAAGCTGAGCGACGCCGTCGAAAAGCTCCGCAAGGAGCAAGCCGCTCAAGCTGCGGCCGCAGCAGCCGCGCCGGTTGCAGCCGCAGCTCCTGCCGCGCCGAAGGACGTCACCGGTTCCATCGCGCCGCCCGCAACTACGCCGGCCCACGCACCCGCCGCTACCGCTAAGGCCGAAGTCGGCCGCCTGCCGACGGTGGAAGGCTGGGTGCTGCGCGACGTCGGCAGGGGCGTTGCGCTGATCGAGAGCCGCCGCGGCATCTACGAGGTCTATGCCGGCGATCCCGTACCCGGCCTCGGCCGCGTCGACGCCATCCGCAAGCAGGACGGCCGCTGGGTCGTCGTCACCTCCAAGGGCCTGATCGTCGCGCGCTGACGAAAAATCCCGGCAAGCTAAAAGCGAAATCAAGGCGCTTCACCACGGCGTGAGGCGCCTTTTTACTTGAATAAGGCCGCGCCGCGCGGTGTTGTTGAGGCATGATCCGCGCGTTGCGACGTCTCGTTCCCGTATGCCTGCTGCTGGTGAGCGGCATTTGCGCATACGCGGCGGAAAAGCCGCCGCTGGAACGCGGAGCGGCGATATCGGATCCTCTCGCGCTGCGCGAGCTCGATCGCGGCAGGTTCGGCCTCGGCCGCATGCTCGTGCCGGCGCGCTCCGCCGATCTTCCGCTCACCGATGCCCAGCTCTTCGCGTTGCCGTCGATGATTCCGGTGAGGCAAGCGATCGATGGCGAGTTCGATCGCTACATCGAACGGCACAAGGCCGCTCTTCCGAAAGAAAGCATCGGCGTCGGCGAGGGTTTTGATTTCCAGCTATTCGACCGCGCGCAGCTTTACTCGCCCGATACGCGCTTCGTGCTGGCCGGCATCGTCAACCGGATGGACCGCGCCTATGTGGCCCCGGAGAATTGCGGCGAGATCCGGCTGATCTACCGGCTGACGCGCACTGCCACCTTCGAAGACAACGCGCCGCGCCTGCCGATGACGTTCAACATCGTGCTGAGGGCGAAAGGTGACTATCCGAACGATCGCGACGGCCAGCCCATCACCTGCGCCGAGATCGCACGCCGCTGGCTGGCATTATCGGACGAGTCTTCAACCGGCGCCGAGCTCGCAAAAAAACTGCTGGCGAAGAACGGACCGCTCGATCTGGTCGGATATGAAAGCATCGACCGGATCGAGACCAATTTGCAGATCGCGCATGCGCCGAAATCGGCGGTGCGCGATTTCCGCACCGATTATCTCTTGAAGGTGTTTCGCTACAACGCATCGGCAAAGCGCTTTGAGGAAGCGCCGCTGGAAAACCAGATCGACCGCGAGCGGATCCTTGCGGACGAAAATCTCAGGCGCGACTTCAAGGCGTGGCTGCTCGATCCCGGACATTTTGCAGAGCTCGATCGCGGCACGCTGCTCATTCCCGAACAATTTTTGGCCAGGAGCGCGATCGCGCCGACGCCGGTGGGATTTGCGCCGTCAGATATGCAAGCCGCCTTTGGCATGACGGCAGGTGAGGGCGGCAGCCCCGTGTTTTCCGAGGCCGACGTCGTCGGCGCCTTGCAGCAGGCGGCACACAGCGGCGCCTCGCTGCAAAATATCCGCTCGCCCGGCGGCTTCGAGCGGCGCCTGAACGACATCACCTGCTCGGGCTGTCACCAGACCCGCGGCATCGGCGGCTTTCATTTTCCGGGCGTCGACTGGATGGCGGCAAAGCCTTCGAACTCCACCGTGGTGCCGGCCTCGCCGCATTTCTTCGGCGACCAGGACCGCCGCCGCGATATCCTTGCGGCGCTACGGGACGGCAAGGCGCCGGATTTCTCCCGCGGCTTTTCCAGCCGGCCGCAATTGCGCGGCAGCACCGAGCTGGCGGGCACCGAATACAGCGACGGCTGGGGCGCGCATTGCTACCGGCAACTGAGCAAGGGCGCCAACGACGCCAGCTTCCGCTCATGGACTTGCGCGAAAGGCCTCGCCTGCCAGACGGCCGGCGAAAACCGCATCGGCATGTGCTTCGTGAAAACCCGGTGAATCGTCATCGTTCGGTGCTAGACTGCCGCTGGCGTCGACGGCAGGCAATGAACCCCGGGGTTGGACGATGAGCTCTTCCGATCAGGAGAAGGAACGCAATCGCGAGATCGCCCGGAACACGGCCGCAAGGGAGGCCGTCAGCGCCGTCCGCGTCAGCACCTGGGCCATCGCCGTCACCGTCATCGCCGGCGTGATCGCGCTCGGCATCGCCTGGGCGTGGTTCAATCGCTGAACTCTCGTGTCCCGGACGCCGTGCAGCGTGCAACGCTGCTCCGCAGAGCCGGGGAGCGCCGGCTAACTATTTAGCGTAATGCGTCAGCCGTTTGCCCGGCAACAGTTCGTAGGCCGGCTTCCACCCCGGTAGCGCCGCGATCCGCGCCAGCCAGGCAGCGATCGCCGGATGGCTCGTCGCAAAGTCGTAACCGTGCTCATCGGCGGGATAATGCAGATAGGCCATCATCGAGATATCTGCCACGCTCGGCCGCGCGCCGATCGCAAACGCGTTCTGCTGTAGATGCTGTTCCAATATGCGGAGGAAATCGTCCACCCGCCAACGCAGGAATTTCAGCACCTGCGGATCGCCCGACGGCGTGAAGGTGCGCATGAAGCGGTAGGTCGCCATGTAGCCGGTGAGCTTGTGGTTGTCCCAGAACAGCCAGCGCAGCAGTTCGAATTTTTCTTCCGCGGTCTCGTCGCCGAACTTTCCATATTGCTCGGCAAGCTGCAGCAGGATCGGCGCGGTCTGTGTCAGCTTCTTTCCGTCCACCTCCAGCACCGGAATCTCGCCCATCGGATTGACGTCGCGCCGCCATTGCTCGGTGCGGGTGACGCCGCCGCCGAAATCGGTCCAGACGCCCTCAAACGTTTGGCCGCACAGCGTCAGCATCAGCGCAAGCTTGTAGCTGTTGCCGGACTCCGGAAAATAATGCAGTCGATATTTCGGCATGCTGTTGCGGCTCAGGCCACCGCACCCGACGCGCGCAGCTTGCTGATCGCCGCCTCGTCATAGCCCGCGTTGCGCAAAATCTCATCGGAGTGTTCGCCGACGCCGGGCGGCTTGCGGGGCTGCACCTTCTTGCTGCCGTCGACCCAGATCGGGCTACTGATCGTCAGCATGGTGTCGTTCTCGAACGGCACCAGCACCTCGTTGTCGATCATCTGCTGGTCGTTCGGAATGTCGTCGAGGATGCCGACCACGCCGAACACCAGCCCGCTGCCGTCGAGGATCTTTCGCCACTCCGCGAGAGTCCGTGTGGCAAACACTTTGTCAAAAATCTTCACCAGCTCGGTCGAGCGCGCATGCCGGTCCTTCTTGGTGGCAAAGCGCGCGTCGGCGATCAGGTCCTCGCGGCCGAGGCATTTCGCCAGCGCCGGCCACTGGCGGTCCTCGTTCAGCAACGACAGGATGATCCAGCGGCCGTCCTTGCACTGATAGTGATTGGTCACCGCATTGAGCGCCTCTTCGCGCGGCCGCCGACGTTCGAATTTGGCGCCGACCAGCTTTGCCTGCGCCAGCACGGACGCCGCCCAGATGCCGTTGGCCATCAGGTTGGACGAGACATGCGAACCCTTGCCGGTACGCTCGCGCTTGTAGAGCGCGGTGACGATCGCGCTGTAAAACGCCATCGCGCAGGGGTGGTCGCCCATGCCGGCCACCGAGCGCGCGGGCGTGGTGTCTTCCGTCGCTCGCACCAGGTCCATCAGGCCCGAGCGCGCCCAATAGGCGTTGCTGTCAAAGCCCGGCTTGTTGGCTTCCTCGCCCTTTTCGCCATAGCCGGTGAAGGAGGCATAGATCAGCCGCTCGTTATGCGGGGCGAGGTGCTCATGGGTGATGCCGAGCCGCTCGCGCACCTGCGGCGGATAGTTGGTGATGAACACGTCGGCCTGCGCCGCCAGCTTGTGCAGCACCGCCTGTCCCTCCGGCTTCGAGAGGTCGAGCGCCAGGCTCTTCTTGTTGCGCGCTTCCAGCAGCCAGGCGAAATTATGCTCGCTGTGCGGATAGCCCGGCAGGTTCGGCAAATTGCGATAGGGATCGCCCGCGCCGGGCGGCTCGATCTTGATCACGTCGGCGCCGAAATCCGACAGCACGGTAGCAGCCGCGGGCGCCGCGATGAAGCTCGCGCAATCCAGAACCTTCAGCCCTTCGAAGATGCCCTTTTCTTCCATATCGACGTCGCTCCCGGTGCGCCTGTTGGTCTTGTTCGTGCGGCAGAATTGCACTTTTCGGAAACCATTTGACCCGTCTCGGGCGCATGGTGCAACGGCACTTTCTCATCACTCCCCGCCCGCCAGCAGCGCCGCGTTCCCGCCTGCGGCGGCCGTGTTCACCGTCACCGTCTGCTCCGTCGCGAACCGCGCTAGGTAATGCGGCCCGCCGGCTTTGGGGCCGGTGCCGGAGAGGCCAAAGCCGCCGAACGGCTGCACGCCGACGACGGCGCCGATCATGTTGCGGTTGACGTAGATGTTGCCGACCTGAAGACGATCGATAATGTCCTCGATCGTGTCGTCGATGCGCGAATGAATGCCGAGCGTCAGCCCGTAGCCGCTGCTCTCGATCGACCGCAGCACGCGATCGAGCCCATCCGCACGGTAGCGCACCACATGCAGCACCGGGCCGAACACTTCTTCCGTTAACTGCGCGGCATCGGACAGTTCAAAAATATGCGGCGCGACGAAGTTCCCCACCGGCGCTTCGCCCGCATAGTGCACGCGCGCCTCCTGCTTCATCCGGGCGATATGTGCCTCCAGCTTCTGCTTTGCATCCGTGTCGATCACCGGCCCGACATGCGTGGCAGGGTCGCCGGGATCGCCGAGCCGCAGCTCGCGCGCCGCGCCCGCGATCATTTCGATCATGCGGTCGGCGACGTCATCCTGCACCAGCAGCAGCCGGAGCGCCGAGCAGCGCTGGCCGGCGGAGCGGAACGCGGAAGTAACGACGTCGTCGGCGACCTGTTCGGGCAACGCGGTGGCATCGACGATCATGGCATTGATGCCGCCGGTCTCCGCGATCAGCGGCACGATCGGTCCATCCTTGGCGGCCAGCGTCCGGTTGATCGCGCGCGCCACCTCGGTGGAGCCGGTGAAGACCACGCCGGCGATGTCGCGATGCGCCGTGAGCACTGCGCCGATGCGTCCGTCGCCTTGCACCAGATGCAGCGCCGACGCAGGCACGCCGGCCTCATGCAGCAGTTTCACGGCTTCCGCCGCGATCAGCGGCGTCTGCTCCGCGGGCTTTGCCACCACGGCATTGCCGGCCATCAGCGCCGCCGTCACCTGTCCCAAAAAAATCGCCAGCGGAAAATTCCACGGCGAGATCGCCACGAATACCCCGCGGCCGCGCAAGCGCAGCAGGTTGCTTTCGCCGGTCGGCCCCGGCATCTCCTCGCGATCGCCGAACAATTTGCGGCCTTGCGCGGCATAGTAGCGGCAGAAATCCACCGCCTCGCGCACCTCCGACAGCGCATCGTCGAGCGTCTTGCCACCCTCGCGCTGTAGCAGCGCGATGAAATGCGCTCGCCGCTGCTCCAGCAGGTCGGCAGCCCGTTCCAGCATATGCGCGCGCTCGTTCGCCGGCGTCCTGCTCCAGCGCAAAAATCCCTGGCGCGCCGACGCGACCGCCGCATTCGCCTGCTCCGGCGTTGCATCGGCGATACTGGCTGGCGTCACCTGCTCCGCCGCGATTGCCGTGACCAGTGCCGACAGCGCCGCCCGCTCACCGAACTCAATTCCACGCGAATTGACGCGCTGCGCCCCGTAGAGATCGCGCGGCAACGGAATGTTCGGATGCCGCGCGTTTTCTGCCGCGCCAATAATGTCCGCCGGCCGCTTCAACAGCGCCGCCGCCGGCACGCCTTCATCGGCAGCCTGTGCCGCGAAGGAAGAATTGGCGCCGTTCTCCAGCAGCCGCCGCACCAGATAGGCGAGCAAATCGCGATGGCTGCCGACCGGCGCATAGGTGCGGCAGGCCAATTCCGGACGATCCTCGCGCAATTGCGCATACAGCGCCTCACCCATGCCGTGCAGCCGCTGGAACTCATATCCGCCGCCGTCGCCGCACAGTTCCAGAATGCTCGCAACTGTCAGGGCATTATGCGTGGCAAATTGCGGAAAGATGCGCGGCCGAAGCGCCAGCAGCTTTTGCGCACAGGCGACGTAGTTCAAATCCGTCGTCGCCTTGCGCGAGAACACCGGATAGCCGTCGAGCCCGCGCTCCTGCGCGCGCTTGATCTCGGTGTCCCAATAGGCGCCCTTGACGAGCCGCAGCATCATCTTGCAGTTTTGCCGGCGCGCAAGCTCGTCGACATAGTCGATCACATCGCTCGCCCGCTTCTGGTAGGCCTGGACCGCCAGCCCGAAACCGTCCCAGCCTGCGAGCGAGGTATCGGAAAACGCCGCCGCGATCACATCGAGCGAAAGCTCCAGCCGGTCCGCTTCCTCGGCATCGACAGTGAAATTGAGGTCATACGCCTGCGCCCGCTGCGCCAGCGCGAGCAGTTGCGGCACCAGCTCCGCCATCACGCGGCCGCGGCTGACCGCCTCGAAGCGCGGATGCAGCGCCGACAGCTTCACGGAAATGCCGGGACGGTCGGGCAGGGGATTGTTGTCGGCGGCGCGGCCGATCGCCTCGATCGCGCGGGCGTAGGAATCGAAATAGCGTCTTGCATCGTCTGCGGTGCGCGCGCCTTCCCCTAGCATGTCGAAGGAATAGCGCTGGTGATGTCTCGCTTGCGGCCTTGCCCGCTCCAGCGCGGCCTCGATCGTCTCGCCCAGCACAAAGTGACTGCCCATCAGCCGCATCGCCTGCCGCGTCGCGGCGCGCACCGCGGGTGCGCCGAGCCGCTTTGTCAGCCGCCCGATCGTGCCCTGCGGCGTCTCGCCCGGCTGGATCACGCGCGCGGAAACGCCGAGCGCCCAGGCCGATGCATTGACCAGGAACGCGCTGGATTTTGTCTCATGATGCACGAAGTCGCCGTGGCCGAGCCGATCCTCGATGAAGCTGTCGGCGGTGCGGGCGTCGGGCACCCGCAGCAGCGCTTCGGCCAGCACCATCAGCGCGAGGCCCTCTTTGGTCGAGAGCGCGAACTCGCGCAGCATGTCTTCGACGCCGCCGAGCGGATCGTCGTTGGCCCGGATCGATTCGATCAGCCGCGCCGCCGTACGGTCGATACGCGCCTCCTGCGCCGCGGTCAGTCTGGCTGTGGCGAGCAACCGGGCGGCAAAGGCAGCATCGTCGGGCGCATAGGGCGCGCTGAACGGCGGGGGCAGGTCGGGCATGGCGATTCCTCAGCAGATATCCCTATCTATTCTCCTCGAATCCGCAGTTCGATAGACAAATTTATCATTTTGCCTTAGAAAATCAGGAGATATGGATAGATGACCGGATAAATGATGGATATAGACACGATTGACCGCAAGATCCTCTCAATTCTCCAGGGGGATGGCCGTATCGCGAACGTCGAGCTGGCGGAACGCATCGGCCTGTCGCCAACCTCGATCGGCGAGCGGCTGAAGCGTCTCCAGCGCGACGGTTTTGTCGAGGGCTATGGCGCCCGCCTGAACCCGCACCGGCTCGGTCTCGGGCTTCTGGTATTCGTCGAGGTGATGCTCGACAAGACCACGCCTGATGTCTTCGAGCGCTTTGCGCGCGCGGTGCAGAACGCGCCGGAAGTGCTGGAGTGCCACATGGTCGCCGGCGGTTTCGACTATCTGGTCAAGGCGCGCGTCGCCGACATGGCGGCTTGGCGCAGGTTCCTCGGCGAGCGGCTGCTGGCGCTGCCGGGGGTACGGGAGACAAGGACCTACGCCGTGATGGAGGAAGTCAAACGCGATGCGCCGTTGCCGGTTGGCTGAAGGACACACTCGCCGACAAAATCGCGCACCGGCCCAAAGGCGGGCGGCCGGAATGTTGGCACTGAAAAAAGCTTGCGCTAGCTTCCGGCCATCTCGAACGGGGCAGCAAACACCATGAGAGAGAAGCGGCCGAAACACGCAACATTTGCGCGCGCAACGCTCGCGTCGCTCGTTGCGTTGTTCGCGGCGGTGATCGCGGTTCCCTGTTCGGCGCAGGCGCTGCGGCCCAAGGTGGAGTACCTCTACAGCTCGGTCTCGATCTATCCGCCCTCGGCGACCTCGATGACGGTGTGTTACGGCTTCGTCTGCCGCCGCCGCTACATCCTCGACTTCACGCCTGCCGACAAGGCCGCGCTGACGCAAATTCTCAAGGCAGGACAGGCATCCGCCGCGGCGGAGCGCGCGGCGCTACAGAAAGCGGTGATCTGGTTCGATCGGCGCATGGGGCCGATCCTCGGCACCGACAAGCGGGTGGCGAAGGCGGATTTCCGTTATTTCGACGACAAGCACAATTACGATTGCTGGGACATCACGCGCAACACCACCAGTCTCTTGCTGGTGCTGAACATGTGGGGCCTGCTGAAATTCCACGACATCGGCGATCCCCATTATCGCGGCAACGCGCTGGTGCTTCAGACGCCGCACAACACGTCGGTGCTGGTCGACCGCGCCACCAAGGTCGAATGGGTGCTGGATCTGTGGCCGCGCGGCTATCTACAGCCGCCCGATGTCATGACCGTCGCGCAATGGGTGACGGAAGACTGAGACGGATCAGGCGCGTGCCGAGGGCGCACAAAACAGTTCGCCTGACCGGGCGCATGCCATTCCAAAAAATTACTGAAAAGCGAACCCCCGGGTCGCGTCCGGGAGTAAGCCGCCCGCTTAACCGCTAGACCTTGAGATTTTCGGCAGAGGTCTTGCCGCGATTGGCGACCTCTTCATATTCCACGGTCTGCCCTTCGTTGAGTGTTGTAAGTCCGGCCTTCTGGACGGCCGAGATATGAACAAAAATGTCCTTGCCGCCACTCGAGGGCTGAATGAATCCATAGCCCTTGGTCGGGTTGAACCACTTAACAGTACCTTTAGCCATTCACGTCGTCTCCGCGGAATCAAAAAAGTAAAAGCGAACCGCCGGTCCCCGCACGCACCGAAAGGTTCATGAACAAGGATACGCGGGATGCGGGCGGCTTGATAGCGCAAATCCGCATGCGATTGCGGCGAAAAGGCCGCTGATCGCGGCGCAATTTGGGCAATTTGCAGGATTTGCCTAAAATCGGTGCTGGTTGTTTGAGCGGCCTTCAAGGCTTCTCGGTGGCAAGGAGCGTGCACTTGTATACCGAACGAGCGGCTCCCCCACCGTCACGATCCATCACAAGCGCTCGACTGCGTGGCGCAGCCAGACCATTCCGCCTTCGAGCGTCTCGCAACTGATGAGCCGAAGCGCCTGGCCGGCGCCGGGACGATCGCCCTCGGGGCCGTCATAGTCGACGATGGTTTGCGTCCCCGCCACGCCGTCGACCGCCGGGTGGATGAGTGTGCTGAACTCATCGATCAGCTTGTGCTTGAGGAATGCACCGTTGATCCTGCCGCCGCCTTCGAGCAACAGTTTCCTGACGCCGAAGATGGTGGCGAGCTCGCTCATTGCGGAAGCAAGGTCATCGCCTTTCGCGCCGGCGAAAATGTAGGAGACGCCGTCCTCGCGCAACTCGGCCAGATAAGCGTCGGAGACTTGCTCGCCCAGTATCGTGACGACATGATCGCCGCCGACATTGTCCTTGCCATAGTGAACGCGCCCCGAGGGGTCGATCGTGATCGCAAGCTTGCGGCTGTTACGATTGGCGACATGAGGTTCGCGCGGCACTTTCGCCGCATTGGCGATGGTTCTCTCGGATCCCTTCGCCATCTCGCTCATGGTCTTGCGGCCGACCAGCCATCCATCGGCGCCAAAACTGTCGTGCACCTTCTCATAGTGACCGCGCAACACGGCCGGCGATATCCCCGCAGCAGCCGATGTGAAGCGGCTGGGATGAAGGCGGCCATCGATGGATGTGCCCATATGGCAAATGATGTAGGGACGCATGGCAAACGGCTCTTGAGGTTCGGCGAGGAGAAGCGAGGAGGGGATAGATATCCCTCATATAGCCTGCGGGACCAACCTCTCAATTGCGCGGCGTTGCGCGTGCCATGCAAAAATCCCCGGCTGCGCGAAGCAGCCGGGGCTTTTTTTGAAGCCGGCGGAACCGGATTCGATTACCAGTAGCGGCACACGTTGATGGTGCGCAGCCGATAACCCCACGGCGTCAGCACCATGCGGGTGCGGTAGCAGCCGCCGAAGCCGGGATCGACATAGCCGACGCCAAAGTGCAGATGCTTGTGGTGATGATGATGCGGCCAGAGACCGCCCGCCGAAGCGGAGGTCGGAGCCAGCGCCATGGTGCCGAGCGAAGCGGCGGCGACGAGGGCGAGGGTGAGTTTGCGAAGCATGGTCGTTCTTCCTCTTGAGATGATGCGCTGTGCACCGCTCGGTGTCTTGGCGCGTTGGGTTTGGTCTTACCCATCGCCCGTCAGTCGGCATCGGGAAGAACGCGGTTCGAGAATGCCGGATTACAAATGCGGACAGGTTGCTGAACGCGCGTTCAGGTGTGCGGAAGATCACGCAGGGGAAGGGTTGCGCGGCAAGCGCATCGACATGGTTAATTCACAACGCATCCGTCGCCCCTGCGAAAGCAGGGGCCCATACGCCGCGGCAGAGATTGTCCTGAAAAGGTGGTGGACGACTTTGTTCAACAACAGCCGCCGGTGGTTATGGGTCCCTGCTTTCGCATGCTTTCGCAGGGACGACGATAGAGTGACGTGTGTAACTACGCCGCCGCCTGTTGCTCCTCCACCAGCAGCGCCGCCAGCGTCTTCGTCTCCATCACGCTGCGCACGATCATCGGCTCGTTGCGGCCGCGGATTTCGACTTCGTGGCGCGGCAGCGCATCTTCGGCAAGCCCGGCGGTGGCGCGCACTTCGTCCGATACCACGGCCTCGCAGGTGAGCTGCTTGGTCATGTCCTGTAGCCGGGCCGCGACATTGACGGGATCGCCGAGCGCGGTGAACACCATATGGTCGCGATAGCCGATGTCGCCGACGATCACCTCGCCGCCGTGGATGCCGACGCCGAAGCGGATCGGCTCGCGCAAATCATGGCTCAGGAACTTGTTCAGCTCGTCGACATTGGCCGAGATCATCGCGGCCGCCCGCAATGCCTGCCGGCAGGCCTCGCGCCGCCCG
The DNA here is from genome assembly GCF_018129385.1 of Bradyrhizobium lablabi. GTDB lineage: Bacteria > Pseudomonadota > Alphaproteobacteria > Rhizobiales > Xanthobacteraceae > Bradyrhizobium > Bradyrhizobium lablabi_C. The sequence goes on along the minus strand of NZ_JAFCLN010000003.1, from coordinate 41,595 downwards.
GTGGCGAGCCCGAACAATGCCAGCATGCCGTCGCCGACGAACTGGTTCGGCCGGCCGCCGCTCTCCAGCACCGCCTGCGATACCGCGCCGAGGAAGCGGTTGACGATGAAGACAGTGTCGAACGGCAGCCGCTTCTCGGCGAGTTTGGTCGAGCCGCGCATGTCGACGAACATGCTGACGAGGTAGCGCTCCTCGCCGATCCGCGTCGGGTTGGAGCCGTATCCTTCGGCGGAGACCGCGTGCGGCAGGAAGAGCTGGAAAAAGGAGAGATCGCCCGCCGGGCGCAACTGGCAGGCAAGCCGGATCGAGGGATCGTCGGTGCCGACCCGGCGCAGGACGAACGCTTCGCGCTGCGAAGGCTCGGGCAGGGCGGCGTGATCGCCGATGATCCGGATGCGGCAGGTTGAGCAGCGCGCCCGGCCGCCACAGACGGAGGCATGCGGCACGTTGTTGCGCAGGCTCGCTTCCAGCACGGTCAGTCCCTTCGGCACGCGTATGGTGCGGCCGTTGCCATAGGACAGGTTGATCATGCCGCCGCGCCGCTCATGCAGGGCGCGCGCGCCTCGCGCCAGCAGCGCGAGTGCGATCAGGGAGAGATAGCCGATCAACGTGTAATCGACGGCAGCATCGAGCGCGGCTTTCTGATCCCGCGTGCCGATCTGGCTTTCGGAAAGATTCTCGGCCCGCCATTCGACGCTGTCGCTGTCGACGACACCCCGCCCGCCCTGATAGACGCCGAGGATGGCGAGCGCGGGCAGCAACACCGCTGCCGCAAACAGCAGAGGGGCGGCGCGCTTGTAGAACGGCTTCATCCGCAGCCAGAGATGCAATCCGATGCAGCCATGGATCCAGGCGGCGAGGATGGCGGCAACCAGGCTCCAGATCCGCCATGCGGGCCAGGAAACGAAATAGGCGAACAGCACCTGCGGATAGAGTATTTCGTGGCCGTACAGCGTCAGCGCCAGCCGCACGCCCAGCACATGCGTGATGACCAGCAGCGGAATCGAAAGGCCCAGTGTGAGCTGGATCAGCTCCATCGTCTTCCAGCGGAATTGCCGGCGTTCATACAGCGCCCAGAGGCCAAGGAAGGTATGCACGAGACACGCGCCATAGAACACGATCGATACGGGCAGAAATTGCCAGAACCCGGCGTGCAGCTTCACCCCGTCCGCCATCGCCTCCAGCGAGATATTGCCGAGCGCATGATTGACGAAATGGCTGAGCACATAGCCGAACAGGATCATCCCGCTGACGAGGCGGATCTGGCGAATGCCGATGCCGCGCAGCGGGTTCGTCAATCGCTCCCGGGCAGGCGGGGCCGTATGTGTCATGGAGTCCATATCGCCGATATTAGAGTTTATTCCCGCCCGCGGCCACTGTCTCCCTCGTCGTCCCTGCGAACGCAGGGACCCATACTCCGCGGCCTCTCTTCAGGCACGTGGGCAGACACCTTCTAAAGCAAGAAATGCCTGTGGTTATGGGTCCCTGCGTTCGCAGGGACGACAGGCGAAAGTGTCGTTGACACCCCCGTCATACTCGGGAAGAAAGCGCTCGTGACGACCATCCCACCCAGCAATATTCCGGACCATCTCGCCCGCCGTCAGTGGTGGGCCGTGATCGCGCTGATATCAGCGATGACGGTAATGCGGCTGATCTACGCTGGTGTGCTCGAGCTGCGCACGGATGAAGCCTATTACTGGACCTGGTCGAAGGAAAACGCGCTGTCCTTCCTCGATCATCCCCCGATGATCGCCTGGTTCGTCCGCTTCGGCACCGCGATTTTCGGCGATACCAATCTCGGCGTGCGCTTTACCGGCATTCTGGCGATGCTGGTCACGCAGCTCCTGATCGCCGACATCGTCCGCCGCGTCACCCATGATTTCCGCGCAATCATCTTTGCGCTGCTGATGCCCGAGGCCGCGTTGTATTACGGGCTGTTGATGGCCAAGGTCTCGCCCGACACCGCGCTGATCCCGTTCGCGGTGGCGATGCTGTGGTCGCTGGTTCGTCTCGCACAGAGCAATGATGGGCGCTGGTGGCTGGCTGCCGGCCTGTTCGCGGGGCTTGCGGTGCTGTCGAAATTTACTGCCGTGATGCTGGTGCCTGCCGTGCTCGCCTTCGTGTTGGTGCCGGCCTGGCGGTCGCGCTGGCTGCTCAGCCCGTATCCGTGGCTCGCCGCGCTGATCGCGCTGATCGTATTCTCGCCGGTCCTGATCTGGAACTATCAGTACGACTTTGCATCGTTCCGCTTCCAGTTCGTGCGCGCAGTCGCCACGCATCCGTTCTCGTTCCGCACTGTCGGCGAGTTCATCGGCCTGCAACTCGGCCTGGTCGGTTTCGTGCTGCTGCCGGTGGTGCTGTCGGGCGTGACGCTCACCGCATGGCGAGGCTATCGCAACCGCGAACCGGTCGCGATCCTGCTCTCGACCGCTGTCATCGTGCCGTTCCTCTACTTCTTCTGGAAATCGCTGACGCTGCGGGTCGGCGATACCTGGCCGATGTTCTTATGGCCCGCCGGCTTTGCCGCCACGGCCATCAACCTCGCGATGCTGCCGAAGGAGGGTTTTCCGCAATGGATGGTCAAGTCGACCGTCTCATGGGCAAAAATCGCCGTCGTCTCCGGCATCGCCTTCGTGGTCGGCGTGTTCTTCTACTATGTCGCCGCGCCCTGGAATCTGATCGGCCGCACCGATCCGGTCGGCGGGGAGGCGGGCTACGAGCAGGTCGTCGCCCGCGCGGATGAGCAACTGAAGAAGACCGGCGCGACCTGGATCGCCGCGTCGGACTATCGCACCCACGCGATGCTGCGCTGGTATTTCAACGGCCGCGTGCCGGTGGTCCAGATCAATGAGCGCGGCCGTTTCCAGGGATTCGGCGACCCCGGCATGGATCGCATCAAGGGCAATCCCGGCCTCTATGTCGCGCGCGAGCCGGACAATCTGCTGCCGCTGTGGAGCGCGACGATGGCCACGCGGACGCCGCTCGAGCGCGTCGAGCGAAGATGGCGCGGCACCGTGATGGACATCTACACGCTGGAAAAGATCTCGGGCTGGACGCCGGAGCTATCGCCGCCGCCGGGCTCGCCGCTGTTCAAAGTGCGCGAGCTGGCTGGTGAAGTGCGTTCTCTTCCTTCTCCCCTTGTGGGAGAAGGTGGCATAGGCGGCCTTCGGCCGCCGTCTCTGAGAACGCCGATGCATCGCATCGGCTATGGCGCCGGATGAGGGGTGTCTCTCCGCAAGCGCCGGCGCATGCGGAGGCAACCCCTCACCCAGCCGAGTTTGACGCACGGTCAGCGTAGCCCTCTCCCACAGGGGGAGAGGGAGCATTCACTGGCGCCTCATTCTTTCTCTTCCCGCTTGCTCAGCAAATCCTTTGCAAGATCGGACAGCACCGGGCGCGGCAGCGCCGTAAACGGCAGCGGCCGCGTCAGGTCGATGGCAGCCAATCCCAGTCGCGCCGTAAGCAGCCCGTTCAGCACACCTTCGCCGAGCTTCTGCGAGAGCCGTGCCGCAATCCCGTGGCCGAGCACCTGCTGCACCAGGCTGTCGGCGGTGGCCATGCCGCCCGTGATCGCGAGATGAGAGATCACCTGCCGCATCAGGCTGATCATGCCGAGCGTGCCTGGCCGACCGCCATAGAGCCGCGCCAGTTGCCGGATCAGGCGCAGTGCCGCCACGAACACGAACACCACGTCGATGAGCGCGCGCGGGCTGACCGCGGTGACGACCGAGACGCGCTGGGCGGCTGATGACACCAGCCGCCGCGCCTCCGCGTCGAGCGGCGTCATCAATTCGCGCTCGGCCAGCTTGATCATGTCGGCGCCGTCGATGATGTCGTCGGCGTGGCCTTTCAACGCGACGCGCGCGCGTGCCAGTTGCGGGTTCTGATGCGCCAGCTTCAGCAGATCGTTGACGACCTCCCGGCTCGCGGCGCGATCGTCGGTGCGCAGCACTTCGGCGGCGCGCAGATGCAGCTTCTCGATCGCCGCCAGCCGCATCAGGCCGAACAGCTCGCGGCCGGTCACGATGGCGAGTGCGAGGGCGGCGACGGCGGCGAGGCCAAGCCCGAGATAGCCGAGGGTCTGGCTGCGGGCGAACAGATCCTCGATCAGATGCGTGACGGCAAGCCCAAGCCCGAGCGACAGCAGCCCGCCGGTGGCGGTCCAGAACATGGTGCCCCAGCGGAAACCGCGGCGCGCCGGCACCAGCGGCGTATCGACCGGCACGGGCAACTGGGCGGGATCGGCTTCCGGCGTGATGCGAACGGTGCCGCGCGCGAGGCGGCCGGTCTCCTCCGCGTCCATTACGACCACATTGGCGTCGCCGAGCTTGAACGTGGCCGGACGGCGCGGCGTCTTCTCGCTCATTGCAGTCGGTCTCCGATCAGGAACTGGAGGGCGCGGTCAAGGCGGATATGTGGCAGCACAGGCTCGCTGTCACCCTCCTGTTCGAGCCGCGGTGGCCGGAATTTCAGGAAACGGAAGTCGGCCTTGTCGGAAGGCGTGCTGGAAAGCCCGCGGAACGCAGCGCCCTTGAACAGCGCCTCGGGATCGTCGGGCAGGTCGCCCGGAAAGGTCGCGACCTCCGTCTCGCCGTCAAAGGTCTCGCCATTGGCGGTTTCGCCCTTCGCCGGCGTGCCGAGCAGCGACGGCAGCTTCTCCCGGCCGCGCGTCACGATCGCCTCGCGGGTGGCGCGCACGGCAGCGAGCGCCACCACGTCGATGGTCGCTTCCGCGTGTTCGGCGCGCTCGGCCGCTCTCGCCACGATCCGCCGCAGGATCGCCTCCAGCCGGTCGTGGCTCTGGTGATGCAGATGATCGGCTTTGGTGGCTGCAAACAGGATGCGGTCGATGCGCGGCCGGAACAGCGTGGAGAGGATTGTGCTGCGGCCGATCCGGAAGCAATCGAGAATGCCGGCAAGCGCAGCCTCGAGATCGTGCAGCGCTTCCGGTCCGGCGTTGAAGGCCGCGAGCGCATCGACCAGCACGATCTGGCGATCGAGCCGCGCAAAATGATCGCGGAAGAACGGGCGGACCACGACGTCCTTGTAGGCTTCAAAGCGCCGCACCATCATCGCCCACAGCGATCCGTCCGGCGCGCTGCCGCCCGCGGGCACATCGAGCGGCGCAAAGGTCAGCGCGGGCGAATTGGCGAGATTGCCGGGCATCAGGAAACGGCCCGGCGGCAGCAGGCTCATGGCAAAGCGTTCGTCGCGGCAGGCGCGCAAGTAATCGGTGAACAGCCGCGCGGAAGCGAGTGCGGCCTGCTCGTCCTCGCGGCCTTCGGCGGTGAGCGCGGAAAGATAGCGGTGCCATGGCTTGGCGAGGCTTGCCCGCAGCGGCTCGCGCGACAGCGCCAGACTCTCGGCCGACCACTCTGCAAAGCTCTTGTTGAGCAGCGGCAGGTCGAGCAGCCATTCGCCGGGGTAATCGACGATATCGAGGGTGAGCGTGCGGTCGGCGCCGTTCTGCCGCTGGTAGTCGATGACCAGCCGCAATTCGCTGATGTCGGTGGTCGAGCTCGGCCACAGCCGTTCGGAGATCAGGGTGTGGATGTGGCTCTCATAGGCAAAGCGCGGCACCGCATCGTCGGGCTGCGGCTCCAGCCGGGCGCGGGCGATCCGTCCCGTCGCGTACGGCTCGAATACCGGAAACCGGCCGCCGCGCGTAAGACCGTGGATCAGCGCCGAGATGAACACCGTCTTGCCGGCGCGCGACAGGCCGGTCACGCCAAGCCGCACCGTCGGATTGAAGAAGTTGTCACCGTAGTCCCACAGCGCCCGCGCCGACAGACGCGCTTCCTCGACGATATCGGAAAAGCTGGGAGTCATGCGGGGAGGGGTGCTCACGTGAGAGGCAATGTGCCGAAAGAACAACAAAGTGGCGATTAACTGGCCAAAATCAAGCAGGAGATGGCAAGTCCGTTCATGAACGCTTCGTTGACCCCGTGATATCCATGATCTATCCGCTCCCAAGGGCAAGGACAGCGCGAGCCGCCATGACCGTTTTCAGATTGAAGCAACTTGCTTCCAACTCGTTCCATGCCGCCGCCGATGCGATGCATTGGAACTACGATCGTGCCGAACTGATCGCGGACGGCGTCATCCATGCGGTCGGCATCTGCTTCGGGCTGGTCGCCGCCACCGTCCTGATCGTGCTCGCCTCCGTCTATGCCACGCCGCTCGATATCGTGGTGTCGTCGATCTATGTCGCTGGATTGCTTGCGATGTTCGGCCTGTCGGCCACCTACAATCTGTGGCCGGTCTCGCGCGCCAAGTGGCTGCTGCGCCGCTTCGACCATTCGGCGATCTATATGCTGATTGCTGCGACCTACACACCGTTCATCATGGAGGTGAAAGGGAGCCTGCTGGCGATTGCGCTGCTGATCGGGGTGTGGTGCGCCGCGATCGGCGGCATCGTGCTGAAGCTGCGATATCCCGGGCGGTTCGACCGGCTCTCGGTCGGGCTCTATCTTGTCATGGGCTGGAGCGGCCTGATGCTCTATGATTCCGTCGTGAAAGCCCTGCCGGCCATGGCGATTGGCTTCGTCATCGCAGGCGGGATCCTCTACAGCCTTGGCGTGGTGTTCCACACCTGGCAGCGGTTGCGCTTCCAGAATGCGATCTGGCACGGTTTTGTGCTGTGCGGCGCGGCCTGTCACTACACGGCGGTGCTCGACATCGTCCTGAAGTGAGCGATAATAAAGCCGGCCGAACAAAGACAAGAAAGCGCGGGAGGGAGCGATGCAGGTGGCCGGCAAGGTCGTCGTCGTCACGGGCGGTGGTAACGGCATTGGACGCGCCATGTGCGAGGCCTTTCACCGCGCCGGCGCCGCTAAAGTAGTGGTCGCCGATATCGATCCCAACGCCGCGCGTGCCGTGGCCGGATCGATCGACGGCGCAGCGTTCAAATGCGACGTCGGCAAGGAAAAGGACATCGCCCACGTCATCGAGGAGACCGAAAAGCAGTTCGGCCCGATCGCGCTGTTCTGTTCCAATGCCGGCATCGGCGGCGGTTTCGATCCGGTGTCGGTGAACGCGGGCGGCGATTCCGACGAGCCCTGGCAGCGAAGCTGGGCCGTTCACGTCATGGCGCATGTCTATGCGGCGCGGCACCTGATCCCGCGTTACAAGGCGCGTGGCGGCGGCTATTTTCTGAATACGATTTCTGCGGCGGGACTGCTGTCGCAGGTCGGCAGCCCGGCCTATTCGGCGACCAAGCATGGCGCGGTCGGCTTTGCCGAGAATCTCGCGATCTCGCACCGGGCGGACGGCATCAAGGTTTCGATCCTGTGCCCGCAGGGCGTCGACACCAACATGCTGCGCTCGATCCCGAAGGGCCCGCAATCCGGCGACGGCGATCTCTCGCCCGAGCAGGTCGCGCAGGACGTTCTCGCCGGCCTCGAGCAGGAGACCTTTGTGATCCTGCCGCACCCGCAGGTGCTCGGCTATATGCGCAAGAAGACCGAGAATTACGACCGCTGGATCGCGGGCATGGCGAAGATCCAGGCGAAGATGCGCGAGACGTACGGGAAGTAGCAAACCCTCATGGTGAGGAGCGCGAAACGCCTCTCGAACCATGAGGCCCCGGTCCCGATGTCGCCATCCTTCGAGACGGCGCTAGCGCGCCTCCTCAGGATGAGGTCTGTCACCGCGCCGTGATTGCCGCGATGAGCAGCGCAAAGGCCAGCGTGGAAGCGATTGTCCGCACGTGATTCCAGAAGGTCCAGTCGCTGAGATAGCGTGTCCACAGCACCTGCGCCTCGGGGCTGGCGAGATTGACCGCCGCAAGCGCGTTGTTGAGGGGAACGTTGAATACCATCGTCACGACGAACATGCCGACCACATAAAGCAGCCCGCCGGCGATCATTGCCAGCGCGCCGGGTTCGTTCCACCGGATCAGCCCCAGCACCGCGAGCAGCAGGCAGGTTGCGGTCGATCCGAGGAATACGGGCAGGAACAGCGACTGCACGATCACCTTGTTGATCGAGTTCATCGCCGCAATGCCGGCGGCCTGGTCGATGCGGCCGAGCGCGGTCATGATGAAGGTCGAGAATGCAAAATAGAGCCCCGCAAGCAGGCCGCATCCGATGGCGGAAAGCCACAACAGGGCAGTGACGACGTATTGCATTGGCGATCTCCAAATACGAGGAATTATCGTATTTACAAAAGCGATAAACTCTCGTATTTAATCCGTCAAGGCCTGATTGGAGGAAGGACGTCATGTCGCGGAAGAAGGCGGAAGCGAAGGAGACGGAACAATCACCGCCAAAGCGTTTTCAAGCGAAGTGGGAGCCGGTTCGCGTGAAGAAAACGCGTCAAAACAAAAGAACAGAGCCCCGTTCCGATTCAATCGGAACGGAAAAGGCTCTGGCCCGGCTGGTTCCGGTCCAGAAGCGCAGCCGCGACCGCTTCGAACTGATCCTTGCGACCGCGGCGGAAATCCTCACCGAAAAAGGCAGCGAAGCCTTTCGCATGAGCGACATCGTCGAGCGCACCGGCGTCGCCTTCGGCTCGCTCTACCAATATTTTCCCGACAAGACGGCGATCATCGGCACGCTGGCGGAACGCTACAACGCGGTCGGGCGCGACTGCGTGGCGCGCGATCTGTCCGTGATGAAGACGGCCGCTGACCTGCATCCCGCACTTTGCCGCATCACCGACAGCTATTATCGGATGTTCACCGACGTATCAGTGATGCGCGATATCTGGCAGGCCACGCAGGCCGACCGCGCGCTGCAGAAACTTGACGAGGAGGATGTGGCCTATCTTGCGGGCCTGTTATCAGCTGCCCTGCGCGGTATCGCCGCGGATGCACCAAAACCGGCGCTGGAAGCTTTTGCGCGATTGACCATGACCCTGATCGCCGCCGCCGTGCGCCACGCGATCACCTTGCCGCCAAAGGATGCGCGCAAAATGCTCGCGCTATTCAAGCGGATGCTGCCCGCCGATCTCTCGGCGCTCGCAGCCTAGTCCTTCTTCGTGTAGAGCAGCGGCACCGCCGAATCCACGATCACCTCGATCAGGCTGGTGCCGTCATGCGCAAGCCCGCGCTTCAGTGCCGCAGCGAGTTCGGAGGACTTTGTCACCCGCACCGCGTCGCAGCCATGGCCTTGTGCAAGCTTTGCGAAATCAAGACCCGGTAGCTCAATGCCGGGCACGTTGCGCACCTGCATCACCTGGCTGAACGAGCGCATCGCGCCGTAGCCCTGATTGTTGATGACGACGACGGTGAGCGGCAGCTTGCGTTGCGCCGCCGTCCACAGCGCCTGGATCGAATACATCGCCGAGCCGTCGCCGATCAGGCAGACGGTGCGCGCACCCGGACGGCCCAGCGCCATGCCGACCGAAGCCGGCAGGCTGTAGCCGAGGCCGCCGCTGGCCATGGTGTAAAAACTATCCTGCCCGCGCATCGGCATGAATTTTTGCATCAATGGGCGATGCGAGGGCGCTTCCTCGACCAGCACGGCATTATCCGGCATCGCCGCTGCAAGCTTATGCAGCAAAAATTCGACCGGGATCGGATCGCCGGCCGATGGCGCAGACGGCAACACGCGACCGGCCGGCGTCGCGCGCCTTGTTTCGGCCAATTGCCCGAGCAGCGCGGACAGCGCCGGCTTCATCGTGCCGATGATGCTGGTGCCCGTGGGCGTGATCGCCGCCGCGGTCGGATCGTCGGTGATCTGGAAAATCGTCGTCGCGCCGTCGAAGATCGAGGCATGGCCCTCGACATGAAAGGTGAAGACCGGCGCGCCGACCACGACGACGAGATCGTGATCGCGCAGCGCATCGGAAAGCTGTCCCGGTGAGGCATGCAGGAAACCCGCAAATTGCGGATGCCGCTCCGGAAACGAGCAGCGCGCCGAGAATGGGCTCGCCCACACCGCGGCCTTTGCTTTCTCCGCCACATCAACCATGAGATCGACGGCCTCTGCGCGATCAACGCCGGGGCCGACCACAAAGGCAGGTCGCTTGCTGTCGGCGAGCGCTGCGGCGAGCGCCTTGATCGCGCCCGGCTCGGGGCCGAGCTCGCGGCTGACGCTACGGGCCTCGACCGGCGCTGTCGCATGGGTCCAGTCGTCGATCGGCACCGAAACAAAGGTCGGCCCGCACGGTGGCTGCATCGCCACATAGTAGGCGCGTGCGATTGCCGCCGGCACGTCTTCGGCCCGCGCGGGCTCGATGCCGTATTTGACGTAAGGCTGCGGAAATTCCGCCGCGCGTTCGGAAAACAGAAAAGGCTGCAACGGCATGATCGAGCGGGACTGCTGGCCCGCGATGATCACGACGGGGGTCTGGTTGCGATAGGCGTTGAAGATGTTGCCCATGGCGTGGCCGACGCCGGCCGCCGAATGCAGGTTGACGAAGGCGGCGTTGCGGGTGGCCTGCGCATAACCGTCGGCCATGCCGACGACGGAGGATTCCTGAAGGCCCAGCACGTAGTCGATGTCATCGGGCCAGTCGCTGAGGAACGGCAATTCGGTCGAGCCGGGATTGCCGAAGACTTTTTTGACGCCGAACGCGCGCAGCAGCCCGAAGGTGGCGTCCTTGACTGTGACGGATTTGGCGGTGGCTTTGGCAGGCTTACGGGACGACGACATTTCAGTGACTCTCGAAAAAGCTTCCACCGTCATTGCGAGGAGCGAAGCGACGAAGCAATCCAGCTTCCTTGCGGCGAAGCGAAGCTGGATTGCTTCGCTTCGCTCGCAATGACGGTGGGGCTACCACGTTGCCTGGCCCTTCATGGTCGCCTGTCCAGCCGAGTTTGCGGTCCAAAGCTCCATGCCACCTTCATTTTCATTGGCGTTGACCGAGAACTCGCTGCCCTCGAACAGCGGCTGCAATCCGCGATAGACGAATTTTTTCGGCGGCTGGCCGCCGTGCAGCTTCGCCGCGAACTCGATGATGAACGACGCCTGCAACGGGCCGTGGAAGATCAGGCCCGGATAGCCCTCGACCTTGGTGACGTAGTCGCGGTCGTAATGGATGCGGTGGCCGTTGAACGTTAGCGCCGAATAGCGAAACAGCAGCACTTCATCGGCCATGTGGCTCTCGCGATGTTTTGCGGACGGCGGCGCGGGCGCGGCCTTCGGCGCAACTTGCGGTCCGCTCGTCGCCTCGCGATAGACGATGTCGTGGCGCTCCTTGATCGCCGTGCCGCGCGGTGTCGTGATCTCATGGTGGACCGCGACGAAGCACAGCGTGCCGGTGGAGCCGCTCTTCAGCGTCACATCAGAGATACGTGACGAGCGTTTCACCTCGTCGCCGACGCGCAGGGCTTCAAAAATTTCCAGCTCGCCGCCGGCCCACATCCGGCGCGGCAACGGCACCGGCGGCAGAAAGCCGCCGCGGGTCGGATGGCCGTCCTGGCTGAGCTGCGACATCGGAAACACCGGCGGCGCCAGGCACCAATGCGTGGTGAACGGCGCGGCATCGCCCGCCTTCGGTTGCCCGATCTCCTGAAACAGCGTTGCACGCAGGCCTTTTACGAGCTGCGCGGTGACGACGTCGGTCGCTTCCTCGGTGCGGCCGATCCATTGCCTGAGATGTTCGATGTCGGGCTTCTCGCCCGCGATGGCGGGAGCACTCATGAGGATTTCCTGACCGGTTGCGCCTTCAGCATTTTCTTGGGCAGTTCGTGATGTTGGCCGACGGCAGGCACACCGCGATATTGACGCGGTTGGCCGACCACCATCATGGCCGGGGCGGGATAGCTGACCTTGCCGTTCGGCGTGTCGACCTCGATGCGGCGCAGATGCGGATGCCTGGAAAGATCGTCCATCGAATTTACTTCGGCGAACGCGATGTCCGCATCCGCGAGCTTCGCCAGCAGTTCATCGCGCGTCAGCTTGCCAAAGCTGTCGGCCACGGCCTTATCGGTGTCCGCACGGTTGTGCACGCGCGCTACATTGTTGACGAAGCGCGGATCGCTCGGCAGGTCGGGCTGGCTCATCACCTTGGCGCAGAACACCTTCCATTCGCGTTCGCTCTGGATCGAGATCAGGATGTCCTTGCCGTCCTTCGAGCGGAACACGCCGTAGGGCGCGACCGAGGGATGGGCGAGGCCCATGCGCTGCGGCGGTTTGCCGTTCTCGGCATTGAGCAGCGGAACGGTGCACCAGTCCGCCATCACGTCGAACATGGAGATGCGGATATCGACGCCCTTGCCGGTGCGCCCGCGCCCGATCAGCGCTTCCAGGATCGAGGCGTGCGCCGTGGCGCCGGTCGCGACGTCGACGATCGACATGCCGACGCGGGAAGCGCCTTCCGGCCCGCCGGTGATGGAGGCAAGCCCGCTCTCGGCCTGGATCAGCAGGTCATAGGCCTTGCGGTGCGCGTAAGGCCCTTCGTCGCCATAGCCTGATATGGTGCAGGTGATCAGCGAGGGATAATCGCGCCGCAGCCGCTCCAGCGAAAAGCCGAGCTTGTCCATCGAGCCGGGCTTGAGATTCTGAAGCAGCACGTCGGCGCTGGCGATCAGCTCTTCGAGGGATTGCCGGCCTTCCCTGGTGGCGAGATCGATCACCACCGAGTCCTTGCCGCGGTTGAGCCAGACGAAATAGCTGCTCTGTCCCTTGGCGGCAGCGTCATAGCCGCGGGCAAAGTCGCCCTCGGGGCGTTCGATCTTGATGACATGCGCGCCGGCGTCCGCCAGCCGCGAGGAACAGAACGGCGCCGCCACCGCCTGCTCGACCGCAATGACGACTAACCCTTCCAGTGGCAGCATGGTCGCCTCTCAATAGGAGCGGGGCATGCCGAGCACATGCTCGGCGATGAACGATAGCACCAGATTGGTCGAAATCGGCGCCACCTGGTAGAGCCGCGTCTCGCGGAATTTTCGCTCGACGTCGTACTCTTCCGCAAAGCCGAACCCGCCATGGGTCTGGATCGCGGCATTGGCCGCTTCCCAGGACGCATCGGCCGCCAGCATCTTGGCCATGTTGGCTTCGGCGCCGCAATCGAGCCCGGCTTCATATTTGCGGGTGGCTTCCTTCACCATCAGCTCCGCCGCGCGCATCGATGCATAGGCCTTTGCGATCGGGAACTGGATGCCTTGATTTTGGCCGATCGGACGGCCGAACACGGCGCGCTCCTTGGCGTAGTTCGAGGCCTTCCCGATGAACCATTTGGCATCGCCAATACATTCCGACGCGATCAGGATGCGCTCGGCATTCATGCCGGAGAGGATGTAGCGAAAGCCCTTGCCTTCCTCGCCGATCAGGTTTTCGGCCGGCACCTTCATGTCGGTAAAGAACACTTCCGTCGTGGAATGGTTCATCATGGTGCGGATCGGGCGGATCGTAAGCCCGGCCTTGCGCGCCTCGCGCATGTCGACCAGGAACACGGAAAGGCCCTCGGTCCGCTTCTTCGCCTGTTCCTTCGGCGTGGTGCGAGCGAGCAGCACCATCAGGTCGGAATATTCGGCGCGGCTGGTCCAGATTTTCTGGCCGTTGACGACATAGCTGTCGTTGCCTTCGCGCTTCGCCACCGTCTTCAGCGAGGAGGTGTCCGTGCCACTGGTCGGCTCGGTGACGCCGAACGCCTGTAGGCGCAACTTGCCGCTGGCGATCTGCGGCAGCCATTTCGCCTTCTGTTCGTCGTTGCCGTGCCGCAGCACGGTGCCCATGGTGTACATCTGGGCGTGGCACGCGCCGGCATTGCAGCCGTTGCGATGGATCTCTTCCAGGATTGCGGTCGCCGCGGAAAGCTTCAGCCCCGCGCCGCCATATTCCTCGGGGATCAGCACCGAGAGATAGCCGGCTTCCGTCAGCGCGTTGACGAAGTCGGACGGGTACGCCATCTCGCGATCGAGCTTGCGCCAGTATTCGCCGGGAAACTGGGCGCAGAGTTTTGCAACCGCGTCGCGGATGTCGGCATATTCGTCATGTTGTTGTTCTTGTGCGGTCATTGACCCTTACCGGTAGCGTTTCCGTTGCGGTTTGTCGTGCCTTGCAGTTGTGAAGCGGCTGCAAAGCCCTTATGCTCATTCGTTATAGCGTATTAGCCTGTATTCCAAGATCGGCAAGTATGGATTTCCGACAGTTGCGGACCTTCAGTTATGTTGCCGAGCTCGGCAGCCTCAGCAAGGCCTCCGACACGCTGCGGATAGCGCAGCCCGCGCTGAGCCGTCAGATCAAGCTGCTCGAGCATGAATTGCGCGCCGAGCTGTTTACCCGCAACGGCCGCGGCATGGTGCTGACCGAGGCGGGCCGCCTGCTGCTGGCAAGAACCGCGGGCATCGTGCGGCAGATCGATCAGATCCGCGACGATATCCAGTCCTCGGGCGGGCCGCCTTCGGGACGTGTCGTGCTCGGGCTCGTTCCCACCGTGAGCTGCGTGATATCGGCGCGGCTGGCGCGGCGCACGGTCGAGCGCTTTCCCGGCATCTCGCTGTGCATCGTCGAAAGCTACAGCGGGCATCTGATCGAATGGCTGCATCGCGGGCAGATGGATATTGCCGTGATCTACGGCCCGTCGGTCGATCTGCATCTGAGCGTGCAGAGCCTTGGCCGCGACAAGATCGTGGCGGTCGGGCCGCGCGGCTGCGGGCTTGCCCGCAAGAAGCAGATCCAGCTCGACTGGCTGCTGAAACAGAAATTGGTGCTGCCCAGTCATTCGCATGGACTCCGGGCGTTGATCGAGCATGCGGCGGCCAAGCACAAATTGAAGCTCGACGTACAGATCGAGGCCGATTCCTTCCGTGTCCTCACCGGCCTCGTCGAGGAGGGCCTTGGATATGCGCTGCTGCCGCCGTCGTCGGTGCGCGGCGAGGTCGCGGACGGCCGGCTGGAAGTTGCCACGATTGCCAAATCGCCGCCGATGCGCGAACTCACCCTCGCGTCCCCGATCGACCATCCGCTCTCGATCGCCACGGCGCTCATCACCGATCTGCTCCGCAGCGAAATCAAGGCCTGCCGTGATGAAGGTCTTTGGGACATCACCTTGAGCTGACCTTAAGTGACGGCGAAGCCGAGATGCTCGCGAAAGCGGTTCTTCAGGAACACGCCGTCGCGCGGCGGCAACGCGCGCTCGACATGACCGGTGGCGATGTGGATGCGCGCGAACCGTGGTCCGCCATTGATGTCGTGTAACTGCGGCCGAAAATCCGCGATACCTTCCATAGCCGAAATTTCCGTAATCGAACGAAAGCCCGCACCCGACGCGATCACATCCAGCCGCGCGCCGAGGCCGGAATGGCTGGTCTGCATTCCCGTTTCGCCGAACTGGCCGTTGTCGAGCACGACGATCGAGAGGTTGCCGGCCTTCTTCGCGCCGATGGTCAGCAGGCTGCCGATACCCATCAACTGCTCGCCGTCGCCGGTGATGACCGCGACCGGCCGCTTCGGCTGCGCCAATGCGAGGCCGAGACCAACCATCGCAGCTCCGCCCATCGCGCCCCACAGGTAGAAATTGGCGGAGCTCTCGCCGGCGTCGAACACATCGTAGGAAGAGGAGCCGAGGCCGCTGATGACGAGCAGGTCGCCGCGGTCGGCCAGCAGCGCCTTCACCGCCTCGCGGCGGGGAAGTGCATTCGACTGTTCCATCACTTGTTCTCCGTCCACTTCTTGCGGCCGAGCATGCGCTGCGAAATAAGGATCGCGATCTGCTGATCGCCGTCGAAAGCGAGCGAGCAGGCAGCTGAAACCACTTCTTCCGCGTCCTCCGGCCGTTCCAGTCGCAGTACCGTGACGCCCATGATCTCGAATGCCTGCGGCGTCGCCTTTCCCATCGGGATCTGCCATGGGTTGAATTCCGCCCACTCGCCGCGCATCGTCACCAGCGTCAGCAAGGGGATGCGGCAGCTCGCCATCAGCGAAAGCATGTTCACGCAATTGCCGACGCCGCTCGACTGCATCAGCAGTGCGGCACGCGCGCCGCCCAGCCAGGCGCCGGCGCTGAGCGCCACGCCTTCCTCTTCTGTGGTCAGGACCGTGGTCTGGATCGCCGGGTCGGCGTGGGACAGCTCGATCAGCCGGGAATGGCCGGCGTCCGGCACATAGGAGATTTGCTTGACGCCATGAGCCTTCAGCGTGCGGTAGATGGCGTTCGGCCAGTCCATCTGGACGGCGGCGCCGGGGGCGGCAATGTTCATCTGGGGCCTCGATCGTGACACGCGCGGGCGCGTCATCGCGATCCATCATCTAGGCCGGAAGCGGGCCCGCCGCCCTTCCCATCTCGTTCGAACGGCTATGCCGGAATTGTATAGGCGGGCTTCAGCCGAAACCGGCCGGCATGTCGACTGCCCGCATGGTGGCGGTGGCAAAGGCGCAAATGCGCTCGGCACCGGCTTTCCGCGAGACCACGTCGACCTTGACGACGACGATGGTGGAGCCGGCCTGGATGGTTTCGGCCCGCGCGATGATTTCCTCGCCGTCGGCGGGCGACAGAAAATTGACCTTGATTTCGACGGTGACGGCGAGTTTGCCGGCGGGCATCGACGAAGTGGCGCAGGCCCCGGCGGCGTGGTCGGCCAGCGCCGTGATCACGCCACCATGGAAATGGCCGAAGAACTGTGTCAGCTCCGGCTTCTTCGCCAGCGCCATCGTCACCCTGCCGGGCTCGGCCGACACTACCCGCATGCCCGACGACTTGGGAAAGCCGGGCAGGTTCATGATGCGGTCGAGAACCGCGAGTTGCTCCGCCCCCACGCGCGCCTGTCCTTATCCCGGAATACGCACCGGCAATTGCTCGATGCCGCGCACGAAGGAGGAATAGACCCGCTTCGGTTCGCCGACCACCTCGATGCGGTCGAAGCGCTTCAGCATTTCCTGCCACACGATCTTGAGCTGGAGCTCGGCGAGGCGCATGCCGACGCAGCGGTGGATGCCGAAGCCGAACGACAGATGGGTGCGGGGCCGCGCGCGGTCGATGATGAACTCATCGGGCTGCTCGATGCCTTCCTCGTCGCGGTTGCCCGAGACGTACCACATCACGACGCGGTCGCCCTTCCTGATAGTCTTCCCCCCGAGTTCGGTATCCTCGAGCGCGGTGCGTCGCATATGCGCCAGCGGCGTCTGCCAGCGGATCACTTCCGGCACCATGGAATCGATCAGTTCAGGATTGTTGCGAAGCTTCTCGTACTGTTCGGGATACTCGTTGAGCGCCAGCACCGAACCGCTCATGGTGTTGCGCGTGGTGTCGTTGCCGCCGACGATGAGCAGGATGATGTTGCCCATCAGATTGTCGGGGTCCATGTAACGGGTGGCGTTGTTGTGCGCCATCATCGAGATCAGGTCGTTGCGCGGCTCGGAGTTGACGCGCTCGTTCCAAAGTTTTGTGAAATAGGCGTAGCACTCGTCCATTTCCCGGCGCCGCTGCTCCGGCGAGTCCACGACGCCGCTCTTGGGCAGCGCGGTGGAGACGTCGGACCAGCGCGTCAGCTTGCGCCGTTCCTCCCAGGGGAAGTCGAACAGCGTCGCCAGCATCTGGGTGGTCAGCTCGATCGAGACGCGGTCGACGAAGTTGAAGGTCTCGTTACGGGGCAGGTTGTCGAGCACGGTAGCCGAGCGCTGCCGGATCAGCTTTGCCAGCTCGTCGAGATGGCTCGGCGTGAACATCGGCGACACCGTCTTGCGCTGATCGGCGTGCCTCGGCTGGTCCATCGCGATGAAGCTTGGGTAGTCATAGCCGGGCGGCACGTCGCGGATCGAGATGCCGCCGAGCGTGGAGTCGGAGGAGAAGATGCCGTGATTGGTGTCGACATGCATGATGTCGTTGTACTTCACCACGCTCCAGTACGGCTCGATCGGCGCATTGGTGCAGTAATGCACCGGCTCTTCCTTGCGCAGCCGCTCGAACCACGGCCACAGCGTGTCGTCCCGGAACAGGCGTGGCGCGCCGGGATGAAAATCCTTCAGGGGAGTAGAGTAGGCTTCCTCGCGGGCCTGGCGGAGACGTTCGGCCTTGTCGGCTCGAACGGCAGTGTGAACGTTCATAGTCTTCGTTCCCCGATGGCGAGCTGATTTGCCCGACAGTTTACGCGCAAGACCGGCTCAAGTCTCGCGGAGATTGTTTATGCGGCAATCCGCACCGGCAGGGTCTCGTAGCCCTTGATGAAGCTCGAATAGACCCGCTTTGGCTCGTCGACCACCTCGATGTTGTCGAAGCGTTTGAAGATCTCCTCCCAGATGATCTTCAATTGCAGTTCGGCGAGCCGCATGCCGATACAGCGATGGATGCCGAAGCCGAACGAGATATGTGTGCGCGGACGTGCGCGATCAATGATGAAGTCATACGGCTTCTCGATCACTTCCTCATCACGATTGCCGGACACGTACCACATCACGACCTTGTCACCCTTCCTGATCTGCTTGCCGCCGAGCTCGGTATCTTCGAGCGCGGTGCGGCGCATATGGGCAAGCGGCGTCTGCCAGCGGATCACTTCCGGCACGAAGGTGTCGAGCAGCGCCGGGTTTTCGCGCAGCTTCCTGTACTGTTCCGGATATTTGTTGAGGGCATAGAGGCTGCCCGACATCGTATTGCGGGTGGTGTCGTTGCCGCCGACGATCAGCAGGATCAGGTTCCCGAGAAAATTGTTCGGGTCCATGTCGCGGGTGGCCTCGGTATGTGCCATCATCGACAACAAGTCGTTGCGCGGCGGTCCGTTCAAGCGCTCCTTCCAGAGCCTTGCGAAATAGCTCGCGCATTCCATCAGTTCGGCCTGCCGCTCGTCTTCGGTCGCAACGAGCCCGCCGGCGCCGGGCACGGTGGTGGCGACGTCGGACCAGCGTGTCAGCTTGCGGCGGTCTTCCCAGGGGAAGTCGAACAGCACCGCCAGCATCTGCGTGGTCAGTTCGATCGAGACGGTATCGACGAAATCGAACACCTCGCCCCGAGGCAGGTTGTCGAGACAGCTTGCCGAACGCTTGCGGATGTTGACGGCGAGTTCGTCGATATTGGTCGGCGTGAACATCGGCGCGACGCTCTTGCGCTGCGCGGAATGGCGAGGCTGGTCCATCGCGATAAACATTTCGCGGCGCAGCTCTTTCGGCGCATCGCGGATGGTGATGCCGCCGAGCGCGGCGGCCGACGAGAACACGCCGTGATTGGTATCGACGGCCATGATGTCGTTGTACTTGGTCACCGACCAGTACGGGCCGAACATCGAATCCTTACAGTAATGGATGGGGTCTTCCTTGCGCAGCCGGTCGAAATACGGCCAGTGCGTGTCCGTGCGAAACAGTTCGGGATCGCCCGGATTCAAATCCTCCAGCGGCAGCGAGTTGGCTTTTTCCCGGGCCTCGCGCAGCGAGGCATCACTCGCTTGGTCAAGCGTTCCATGCATGGTGGCTTCTCCCCGTCGGTGGTTCGGCCGGTGCGTTGCCGGCGAATGTTTTACCCTATTACACCCCGGCCGGCACTGTCGGGCAAGAGCGACTTTTCGCACCTCGCCAAAGCACTGAAATGTCGGCTTGATACGGAGCCGTATCATTTTCCGTGACAAGGCCATTGGCAGCGGCTAAGGCTTGGCTCAACATTGCCCGCAAAAATATCCTGCCGGAGGCCGCCAAATGATCCCAAACGCGCACAAGATGTTCAATTTCGACCTCGGCGAAACGGCGGATGCGATCCGCGAGACCGTGCACGATTTCTCCCAGAACGAGATCGCGCCGCGCGCCGCCGAGATCGACCGCTCAAACCAGTTTCCGCGCGACCTCTGGCCCAAAATCGGCGCGCTCGGCCTGCACGGCATCACCGTCGAGGAAGAGTATGGCGGCGCCGGCCTGGGCTATCTCGAGCACTGCCTGGCGGTGGAGGAGATGTCGCGCGCCTCGGCCGCGGTCGGCCTGTCCTACGGCGCGCATTCCAATCTTTGCGTCAACCAGATCCGCCGCAACGGCAACGAGGCGCAGAAGCGCAAATATCTGCCAAAACTGATTTCGGGCGATCATGTCGGCTCGCTGGCGATGTCCGAGCCCTCCGCCGGTTCCGACGTCGTCTCGATGAAGACACGCGCCGAGAAGAAGGGCGACCGTTTTGTGCTCAATGGCAACAAGATGTGGATCACCAACGGCCCGGTCGCCGACACGCTGGTGGTCTACGCCAAGACCGATGCGGCCGCGGGACCCCGCGGCATCACCGCCTTCATCATCGAAAAGGGCATGAAGGGATTTTCCACCGCGCAAAAGCTCGACAAGCTCGGCATGCGCGGCTCCGACACCTGCGAACTCGTGTTCGAGGATTGCGAGGTGCCGGAGGAGAACGTGCTCGCCGAGGTCGGCCGCGGCGTCAACGTGCTGATGAGCGGGCTCGACTATGAGCGCGCGGTGCTGGCGGCAGGTCCCATCGGCATCATGCAGGCCTGCATGGATGTGGTGCTGCCCTACGTGCACGAGCGAAAACAGTTCGGCGAGCCGATCGGCACGTTCCAGCTCGTGCAGGGCAAGATCGCCGACATGTACACCACGATGAACGCCTCGCGCGCCTATGTCTATGCGGTGGCCAAGGCCTGCGACCGCGGCGAGACCACGCGCGAGGATGCCGCCGGCGCGATCCTCTACGCGGCTGAGAAAGCGACGCAGTGCGCGCTCGATGCGATCCAGTTGCTCGGCGGCAACGGCTACATCAACGACTATCCGACCGGCCGCCTGCTGCGCGATGCGAAGCTCTATGAGATCGGCGCCGGCACCAGCGAAATCCGCCGCATGCTGATCGGGCGGGAACTTTTCGACAAGACGGCGTAGCGCGCAGGCAACAGCCGCGCTCTTTCTGGAGGCCGTCATTCGGCACGCGCCGAACGGCACGGGCCCGGAATCCATAACCATCATCGCAACTTGCGTGCAGCTCGCGCGGCGTTTGCCCGGAGCGGAGAGTGATTTAGATCACCTCGTCGAAAACCTCGATCATATTCCCGGCGACTAATCCGTGGTTTGATATGCCCGCAATACCACCTGGAGTCGTTTCCCGTGAATCAGTTTGCCTGGACCCCGACGAACCCGCCTCCGATGCCGGTTCCGCCGCCGCTGCCTGCCACGCTCGAATTCACCGGCGAGCGCAAGGGCTTTTTCGATCTCGTTGCGCGCGGCGCCGGCCTTGAGTTGATCACGCTCGGCTTCTACCGGTTCTGGCTCGTCACCGACGTTCGCCGCCATCTGTGGTCGAACACGGTGATCGATGGCGACGCCGCCGAATATACCGGCCGCGGCCGTGAGCTGCTGATCGGATTTCTGATCGCAATGGCGGTCCTGATGCCGATCTATCTCGGCTATTTCCTTGTTGGCATCGAGGCCGAACGCTGGCAAGCGCTGGCCAGCTTTCCGCTGATCGCGGCCTTCTACGTGTTCGGGCAGTTCGCGATCTACCGCGCCCGCCGCTACCGGCTGACGCGCACGATCTGGCGCGGCGTGCGGTTCTGGATGGACGGCTCGGGCTGGGCCTATGCCGCGCGGGCGACGCTGTGGGGCGTGTTCGCGATCCTGACGCTCGGCATTGCCTCGCCGTGGCGCGCGGCCGCGCTCGAACGCTACAAGATGCGGCACTCCTGGTATGGCGACCTGCAAGGCGATTTTGAAGGCCGCGGCTGGGAGCTGTTCAAGAAAGTCTGGTGGCTGTGGCCGGTGACGCCGATCGCGCTCTTCATCTTTCCGCTGCTGCCGTTCCTCTATGCCTACTACAAGGCGGTGGAGTGGCGCTGGTGGCTTTCCGGAATCCGCTTCGGTGAGGTGCGCGTGCAATCGACGCTGGAGCCGAGTGCGTTGCAGGGCCTGTACTGGAAGGTGATCGGCTGGTCGGTGCTGTTTTTCACGGTGTTCGGCATCCTCATCGCCGGCGCCGTGCCGCTGCTGACGAAACTGAGCGAGGCTGCCGGACCGGATGCGGTGATGCAAACCCCTGCCATGATCGCGGTGACCGTCATCGGCTATCTCGCGCTGGCGCTCGGGATCAGCGTGGTGGCGCGGCTTTATCTGTCGCGCGATCTCTGGGTCAGGGTGCTCGCCTCGACGACGGTGACGGGCCTTGAGGCCGCCGCGAACGTCGCGGCGCGCGGCGACCTTGCCAGCGCGCTCGGCGAGGGCTTTGCCGACGGCCTCGACGTCGGCGGGTTTTAGCGCATGATCTCGGAAAAGTGTGAAGCGGTTTTCCGCAAAGATCATGCGGAGCTCAAATAATGGCGGGTGAACCGGCGATCTATTTCGACGGGACGTCGAGCCGGCGCCGCACGGCGACGCTGGCCTTCTCCGATGCGCTCGAAATCCATGGCGACGAAGGCGTCATCACGCGTTGGGCCTATGCCGATATCCGCCGGGCCGACAGCCCATCCGGCACGTTGCGCCTGTCGTGCCAGACCGCGCCGGCGCTGGCGCGGCTGGAGATCCGCGATGCGGCGCTTGCCGCCGAGGTGACATCGCGCTGCGCAAAGCTCGACGACCATCATCTCGGCCGCCGTGGCGTGGCGAAGATCGTGTTCTGGTCGCTGGCGGCGACGGCCTCGATCATCCTGATCGTCCTGTTCGGCGTGCCGCTGGCGGCCGATCGCCTCGCGCCGCTGGTGCCGGAGGGGCTGGAGCGGCGGATCGGCGACGTCACCGAGAAGCAGGTCAAGCTTCTGTTTGACGGAAAGGTCTGTAGTAACGCCGCCGGACAGCGGGCCTTTACAAAACTCGTCAATGCGCTGCGCGAGCAGGCGGGTCTCGATCCCTCGGTGCAGACTGCCGTGTTGTCCTCGCCGGTCCCTAACGCCTTTGCGTTGCCGGGCGGCAAGGTCTTCTTGTTCGACGGCCTGCTGGCGAAGGCGGAAAATCCGGACGAGATCGCCGGCGTGCTGGCGCATGAGCTCGGCCATCTCAAGCACCGCGACAACATGCGCGGGCTGATCTACAACGGCGGCACCTCGTTCCTGATCGGGCTGCTGTTCGGCGACATCACCGGCTCGAGCGCGCTGATCTTTGCCTCGCGCACGCTGGTCACCGCCTCCCATTCGCGCGAGCAGGAAGGCAATGCCGATACGTTCGCGATCGAACTGATGCAAAAACTCGGCCGCTCGGCCAAACCGATGGGCGAGTTGCTGTTTCGCGTCACCGGAAAGGAGGGTGGCAGGGGCCTTTCGATCCTCTCTGGCCATCCGTTCACCGAGGACCGCCTCGCACGCATGACGCGCGAACACCGGCCGCCGAGCGGGCCGCCGCTGCTGACGCCGGACGAATGGGTGGCGCTGAAGAATATTTGCAGGACCGGTTCGAAGGTCTAACTCCGTCATGGCCGGGTAGCCCTTTCTTCACCTCGCCCCGCTTGCGGCAGGGCTATCGCATATGGCCCATTGAGCGTGTGAGCGAGCCCGGCCTTCATGGTTCGAGACGCGCCGCAGGCGGCGCTCCTCACCATGAGGGTTCTAGGATTTTGCCACGAAACAAGACCTCATCCTGAGGAGCCCGCCAAAGGCGGGCGTCTCGAAGGATGGCCACAACGAAGTCGCCTCATCGAGTCCTCGCTCATATGCGATAGCCCTGCCGCTTGCGGGGAGAGGTCGTATCGCATCGGAGATGCGATACGGGTGAGGGGGACTCTCCGCGAGTCCAATCTCACCGAATGTGCGGAAGCAGCCCCTCACCCCAACCCTCTCAGAGCGAGCTTTGCTCGTCTCGGCCCCGCAAGAACGGGGAGAGGGAGCTTCACACCTTCTCACTCCGCCAAACCATTCACCTTCTTCACCCAGGCCCGCACATCGGCGAGCACATCAGGCAGCACGGCCCGAACTTCCGCAACCGTCATCCCGGCCTTGATGCGGGGATCGTACAGCAGGTTGAGCAGATACTGGTCGTAGACATCGAAGTAGCCCATCGAGACGCTGTCGTTGAACATCGTCCAGGGCACCGTCGCGGTGTCGTTGATCGGCCCCAGCGATTGCAGCAGTTCTTCATAGGCGCAGTCGAGGAAGACGAAGTCGCCATTGTCGACGGTGAGGATGACGTCGGAGCGCTCGATCTCGAATTTCTCGTTCTTGCGAAAGCCCGACAGGCATTGCGGATCGAGCGAGGATTTGATCTCCCTGGCGCGTTCGCCGCCATAGAAGGTCGCGATGGTGCGATAGAGGTCGCGGTCGCGCACCAGCTTGACCAGCACATTGGCGCCTTCGCTGTTCTCGGTGACGGCGATGTCGAGATGCTGAACCTTGGCCGCGATGTCGGCGACGATCTTTCCGATCTGCGCCTTGCGGTCGGCGCGCGTGCCGTCGGCGAATACCCGCACGGGCATCTCATACTT
The DNA here is from genome assembly GCF_018129385.1 of Bradyrhizobium lablabi. Classification (GTDB taxonomy): domain Bacteria; phylum Pseudomonadota; class Alphaproteobacteria; order Rhizobiales; family Xanthobacteraceae; genus Bradyrhizobium; species Bradyrhizobium lablabi_C. The sequence continues at coordinate 17,397 of NZ_JAFCLN010000003.1, read as the reverse complement.
GCGGATGCGGTCGACGCGGCCGGCGAGGTGATACTCGGCGCCGAAGGCCGTCTTCATGAAGCCTTCGACGATCTCGGCGTCGGTGAAGCTCTTCTTCTCGGTGCGCTGGCGGTGAGCGATCGACGCAGGTTCGCCGCCTGCGGACGGCGCCACGGTGCACGCGAATATCAGGGCCGCCAAAATGGACGCGAGCAGATACTGCGATCGGTAGAAGGCGCACATCGATTGACGCTGCCGGAATCGGCGCAGCTAGGCAAGCCGGATCCGGGCCCGCCGTTCTGGCGGTCCGGTTCCATCTGACCAGCTCTGGTTACCTGACGACCACGGTCGTGCCGACGCCGACGCGGCTATAGAGGTCCACCACGTCCTCATTGGTCATGCGGAAACAGCCCGATGACACCGCCTGTCCGATCGTCTCGGGTTCGTTCGAGCCGTGGATGCGATAGAGCGTCGAGCCCAGATACATGGCGCGCGCGCCTAGCGGATTTTCGATACCGCCGGGCATGTGCCGAGGCAGGTCCGGGCGGCGGCGCAGCATCTGTGCCGGCGGGGTCCAGCTCGGCCATTCCTTCTTTGCGGTGATGCGGTGGACGCCGGTCCACCGGAAACCGTCGCGGCCGACGCCGATGCCATATTGCAGCGCCTGTCCGCCTCCCTGCACCAGATAGAGCCGCCGCTCGCTGGTGCTGATGAGGATGGTGCCGGGCGGATAGTTGGTCTGCAGCATCACAGTGCTGCGCGGAATCGAGCTTCCGCCGCGGCTATAGCCGCCGCCGAAGCCGGGCCCGCCGCCCATGATGTCGCGCATATCAAAAAAGCCTTGGGCCTGCGCCTGGCCGGCCGCCGTCAGCATTGCTACTGCCGCAAATAAAACCGTAAGCCCCCGGATCATTTTTCTTCCTCGCGAAAAATCAAATGTTGCAGCGAGACAGGCCATATCGGCGGCCGTTTCGCAACCAACGAGCCTGTGAGGCAGGCATTTTCGTTTAGCACCGGTAAAAAAGGCAACACATGCGTCGCGATGGCAGCAATGTCCGGCTAAGCCTTTGACGCAGCGCCTGAACAATGGTTGATCTGGACCGGCTTTTTAGAATGCCGAAGGGGAGCGAAGCGATGAACGGTGCGGAAAGTCTGGTGCGGACATTGGTCGCAGGTGGGGTGGATGTCTGCTTCACCAATCCCGGCACCTCGGAGATGCATTTCGTCGCTGCGCTGGATCGGGTCGAGGGCATGCGCTGCGTGCTCGGCCTGTTCGAGGGCGTGGTGACGGGTGCCGCCGACGGCTATTTTCGCATGAAGGGCACGCCGGCCTCGACCTTGCTGCATCTCGGCCCCGGCCTCGCCAACGGCCTTGCCAATCTGCACAACGCCAAGAAGGCCAATTCCGGCATCGTCAACATCGTCGGCCAGCACGCTACCTATCACATCGGCTACAACGCGCCGCTGACCTCGGATATCGAGGGCCTGGCGCGGCCGATGTCGGCCTGGGTGCGCACCTCGCCGGACGCGAAATCCGTCTCCACTGACGGCGCCGCCGCGATTGCCGCCGCCAAAAGCTCGCCGCCGCAGATCGCGACCCTGATCCTGCCCGCCGACACCGCCTGGAACGAAGCCGACGGTATTGCGCAAGTGCCGCAGGAAACCCAGCGCCCGAACTACTCCTCGCAGGCGGTCGATCAGGCCGCCAAGGTGCTGAAGAACGGCGGATCGCAGAATTTGCTGTTGCTCACCGGCGCCGCACTCACCGAAAAGGGGCTGGCGCTGGCCCAGCAGATATCAGGCAAGACCGGCTGCAAGGTGATGGGCCAGACCTACAACCCGCGCATGGCGCGCGGCCGCGGCCGCTACTCGATCGACCGCATTCCCTATGTGATCGAGCAGGCGCTGCCGATCCTGAAGGATTTCAAGAACATCGTGCTGGTCGAGGCCAACGATCCCGTCGCCTTCTTCGCCTATCCGAACAAGCCGAGCATGCTCAAGCCCGAGGGCTGCGAGGTGCATCGCATGACCAATGGCGGCGAAAACTCCGTCGCCGCGCTGGAAGCGCTCGCCCACGCGCTGCATGCCAAACCACAGGACGTGCAGCCGCAGAAGATGGTGGAACTCGCGAAGCCGACCGGCGCGCTGACCCACGCCTCGATCGCGCAGGCGATCGCGATGGCGATTCCGGAAAACGCCATCGTGGTCGATGAATCCATCACCACCGGCCGCCAGTTCTTTCCGCCGACCGCGGCGGCCAACCCGCATGACTGGCTACAGAACATGGGCGGCTCGATCGGCTTTTCGACGCCGGTCGCAACTGGCGCGGCCGTTGCATGTCCGGACCGCAAGGTGATCTGCATGGTCGGCGACGGCAGCGCGATGTACACGCTGCAATCGCTGTGGACGCAGGCGCGTGAAGGCCTCAACGTTGTCACGATTGTGTTCGCAAATCGAATCTACCAGATTCTGCGCGGGGAATTCGACGGCGTCGGCGCCGGCGAGCCGGGCAAGCGCGCGCAGGACATGTTGAAGATCGATCGCCCGACGATCGACTTCGTCGCGCTGGCCAAGGGCATGGGCGTGCCGGGCCGGGCGGTGGCGACCGCGGACGATTTCGTCAAGGCGTTGGCGGAAGCCGTCGCAGAGCCGGGGCCGCGGCTGATCGAGGTGCAGATGTAGCGGCATCCGCCGTCCTCTGCGGAGTTTGGGGGACGGGATGAGGGGCGAACTCGACAAGCTCATCGGCGCGATCAGGGAGCTTTACGCGCGCGAGGAATACTTGTTTGACAAGGATCTCGGCGAGCGCACGCTGACGCATCGCCTCGCGGTATATATCGAGCGGCAGTTCGACGGCTGGGAGGTCGATTGCGACTACAACCGGCTCGGCGAGCGCCTGTTGAAGCTGCCGCACGGCTCGATCATCTCCACCGATGACGGGCTCGGCAAATCGATCTTCCCCGACATCGTCGTGCATCGGCGCGTGGTTCCGGAAAACCTGCTTGCGATCGAGGTCCGCAAGGAAATCAATCACCAGCCGGTCGAGCATGACCAGCACAAGCTGCGCGGCATGACCGATCCGCATCTGTGGTTCGCATACCGGCTCGGCGTCCTGCTCGTACTCGGCAAGAAGCAGGTGAAGGCCTCCGATGTTTATCTTGGCGGCGTAATCGATCCCGTGCTGTCGAACTGGTTCGCGGGAAGGCTGAAGGATACGTGCGGGTAAGGCCGGAGGCGGGTGGAATAATCCACCCTCCAGGCGCCCGCCCAACCGTCATTTCGGCGTAGCGGACTTGTCGAAAGTGAATTCCGTTTCGCGAAGTATGCTTGGCACGAGACGTTCGGAGAAGCCTGCCAGAAAACTCCATACGACGAGGAGTGCCCATGATTTGCTCGGATAATACAGCCGGAACGACACCGGAATGTCTCTGGCCGCGTAGTCTGCGGTTTCGCCGGGCGCAGGCGGCGGAAATTTGAATCCTTCGATGCCGATCTGGGTGAAGTCGGGGAAAAGGCCGCCGCTGACGATGCCCGATTTCAGAAAGAAAAAGACGATCACGGCGCCAATCATCCCGACGGAAGCTCGCAGCAGGATCGAGGCATAATCACGCGCGTCCTTGAGGCCGCCAATCGTGAGCGCATTCCAGTTCGATTGCAGGTAGAGCAGGCGGCTGAACAATGCTCCGAACAGGCCGGTCGTCGCTGCACAGTAGAGTGGAAGCCATGACCATGAAGAAATGTTGATGGGCTCGTGGCGCAGCAGATTGTAGTACAGCACCAGGTACGGAAGTATGAACAGTGTAAAGGCGGCCAAACCGAACCACACGATCTTGGTGGTCGCTTCCCTGCGAATGGGCCGGGAAAAGAACTTGCGCTGTTTTGTCGAGTGGGTTTCTTCCAGCGTTTCAAGCAGCAGCGATCTGATGATCGCATCGTTGGCCCCGGGATGGCTGGGGTCGACGGCCAGCGCTTGCGCGGCCAGGTTCAGGCGTTTCCATGCCCCGACATTTTCTTCGAAAGCCTGAGCGAGACGGCGCGTCAGCTCTTCCCGCAGATACTGGGAAGGCTCATAGAGCACGAACAGGCGCTCGATCCGGTAGGCCTGATTCCATGATTCATTTTCTCGATTCGTCCAGTCCGTCCTCCTGAGTTCGGCGAGCGCGGCGGAGAGGTCCTTGAGAGCGGCCTGTTTTGCCGCATCGGCTTTTTGCGCCAAAGCCGGATCCATGGCGGCGCCAGTCCCTTGATCCTGCGTGTGCGCAATCCGTCGAAGCCGTACATCCAGCACGCTCAGAAAATTGCTGAATACCGGATCCAGCGGCCGCGTTGCTGCCGCGTCGGAACTCGACGTCATCGCTTTGGGAGAGGCTGGTGTTGCGTTGGATGGAGTTGTCACTTCGCGCTCCCGAGAATATGAGTAGCCGCGACATTGATGGAAAAGGGCCGGGTACGGGCAATCGGGCTCGAACGATCAATACGCACAATTGCCATCACAATTTATGCGTGTTGGCAACACTGGGTGCACTGCGGAAGGGGTAAAGGAATGGCGATCTTGATGTGGCTCTTGCGATCGACCTTCGCAGTTGCGTTCATTGTCGCAGGGACCGCCGGAAGCAAGACAGCCTGGGCGCAGGCCAATGCCGGCGCGACGCCTCCGACGCTCGCGACCTTCCAGGCCATCGCCGCCGACCCGAAGGTCGTCAAGACGCTCGACGACATCAAGGCCGACGACGGACGCACCTTCGAGGAGCAGAAGCGCATCACCGAAATTCCGGCGCCGCCCTTCAAGGAAAAGGTCCGTGCCGAATACTACCTGAAGCGGATGCAGGAGCTCGGCTTGAAGGATGCCGCGATCGATGCTGAAGGCAATGTGATCGCGCTGCGCAAGGGCAGTGGCGGCGGGCGGCCGAAGCTCGTGGTCTCGGCGCATCTTGATACGGTGTTTCCCGAGGGCACCGACGTCACGGTGAAGGAAAAGGAAGGGGCCATTGTCGCGCCCGGCATCGGGGACGATTCACGGGGGCTGGCAGCGCTGCTGTCGCTGGTGAAGGCCATGAACGAGAACGCCATCGCCACCGTCGGCGACATTCTGGTGGTCGGCACGGTCGGCGAGGAGGAACTCGGCAATCTCCGCGGCGTGAAGGCGCTGTTTCGCGACCACAAGGACATTGACGGCTTTATTTCCATCGACGGGCTCGGCATTACCCGCGTCGTCAACCAGGCCACCGGCAGCCATCGCTACGAGATGACCTTCAAGGGGCCCGGCGGCCACTCCTTCCAGGAGTTCGGCCTGCCAAGCGCGATCCACGCCATGGGGCGGGCGATCGCCAAGATTTCCGAGCTCCAGCCGCCGTCCGATCCCAAGACCACCTTCACGGTCGGCACCGTCAGCGGCGGCACCTCGGTCAATGCGATTGCCGCCGAAGCGAAGATGGCGGTCGACATGCGCTCAAACTCGGAGCAGGAGCTGCTCAAGCTGGAAGCGCGCCTGCTCGACCTCGTCAAGGAGGCGGTGGCGGACGAAAACGCGCGCTGGAAGACCGACAAGATCTCGGTCGAGGTCAGGCTGATCGGCGATCGTCCCGCCGGCATCGTCTCGATGGATTCGCCGATCGTGCAGGCCACCCAGCGCGCGGTCGGCGCCATCAGCCGCGGCCCGCGCGCGACCTTCGCCGGCTCCTCCACCGATTCCAACATCGCGATGTCGCTCGGCATTCCCGCCGTCACCATCGGCGGCGGCGGCGAGGGCGGCAACTGGCACTCGCGCAACGAATGGTACAAGCCGACCGATGCCTGGATGGGCCCGCAAAGCGCGCTGCTGACGGTGCTGATGCTGTCGGGGCTCGACGGCGTGACCCAGCCGGCGCTGGCGGTGCGGGCGGGGAAGTAGGGTTTGCCCTTGCGAACGCCACCGGCTACCGGCTCCAGATGGCATAGGTGCGCGTCGGAGGTAAAGCCGTGATCCGCGCCATGGTCCGGCGTGCATTTGTGCTGATGGCAGCCTTCGTTGCGGGTTTGACGCCGGTCACCTGCCTTGGCGAAAGCAGCAAGCGGTTGCCGGCCAAGGCAACAAGGGAACTGCCGCCCGAGCTGCTCTCGCTGCTCCAACAGAAGAAGATGCCGAAAAATTCGCCGATCGTGATGCGCATCTTCAAGCAAGAGGCGGAGCTCGAGGTCTGGAAGCAGGACAGCACCGGTCGTTTCCAGGTCCTCAAGACCTATCCGATCTGTCGCTGGTCGGGCGATCTTGGGCCGAAGTTATGGGAGGGCGACCGTCAGGCTCCGGAGGGCTTCTATACGGTTACGCCCGAGTTGATGAATCCCAACTCCAACTTCTATCTTTCGATCAACCTCGGCTACCCCAACAACTTCGACAAGGCGAACAACCGCGACGGCAGCTTCCTCATGATCCATGGCGATTGCTGGTCGAGCGGTTGCTATGCCATGACCGACGAACAGATCAGCGAGATCTATTCGCTGGCGCGCGACTCGCTGCTCGGCCGGCCGTCGTTCCAGGTCCAGGCCTATCCGTTCCGCCTGACGCCGGCCAATCTGGCGCGGCACCGAAACAGCCCGAACCTTGCCTTCTGGAAGATGCTCAAGATCGGCAACGATCATTTCGAGACGACGCAGCTCGAACCGAAAGTAGATGTGTGCGATCGCCGCTATGTATTCGATGCGCAACCTTCGCCGAATTCACCGCAGCCTCTCGTGTTCAATCCCACCGAAAAATGCCCCGCCTTTGTCGTCAATCCGGAAATCGCGCGGCGGGCGCTGGAAAAGCGGCGCGCCGACGAGCGCGAGTTCGCGCAATTGGTCGAAGCCGATGTGCCGGCGGCCTCGATCTACAGCGGATGGGACGGCGGCATGAACAAGGCTTTCCTCGTGCAGTTTCCGGGCAGGGTGACGCTTGCGAAAGTGATGCCGTACGCATCCTACATACCGCCATTGCCACCGATCCCCTGGATCGACAACGATGGCTCGTTGACGAGCAAATGGTTTGGCGTCTCGTTCTCCGGACCGATGGTGTGTGATCGCGCCAGCTTCCCATCGAGCCGGTGCTGAAGTAATTCGAGAGGAACTGTTCGACAGGCTCAGCGTTTGAAATGGCGCTGGTCGCCGCGGGCGTTTGCCTGATTTTTTGGCCACCAGATTTCCCGAGGTGACCGAGAAATGGCGAGCCAAGTCCTTCCTGCGTCCGCGTTTCAAAATCCGGCGGTGGCGCTGTCCGGCGTGGTCGATTACGGCATGTACATCAGCTTCCGCAATCAGTTCAACAACACCGCCGGTCTGGATTTTGTCGTGGTCGAGCTGTCGACACTCGGCGGCGATCCCGAGGTCGCGCGCATGATGGGCGAGGACATCCGCTTCGCCAGCGAGATGTCGCCGCAGCGCCGCTTCGTGTTTCTCGGCAAGGCCGCGATCTATTCCGCCGGCACCACCTTCATGAGTTTTTTCGCGCGCGAGAACCGTTATCTCACGCGCGGCTCGCGCCTGATGATCCACGAGCGGTTGTTGTCGAAGGATCTGGCTCTCAACGGTCCATTGACGGTCTGCCGCGCCACCATGCAGGCGACGCTGAATGAGATCGAATGCTCGATCGCGATCCAGAACGAAGGCTTTCAGAATCTCGTCAACGGCTCGAAGGTGACGCTGGAGGAAGTGATCCGCCGTGCACCGGCGAACTGGTATGTCGAGGCGCAGGAGGCCAGGGAGTTGGGGCTGATCGAGGCCGTTTTGTGAGGCGGAGCCGCCCGAATCGTCGCCGAGTATGCCGCCAGATCGACACGATTTCTGCGAATTCCGGCCAAAGGGCGATTCAAACATCCCCCGTCTTCAATGGATGAGGGACTTCTCCATGGCCTACAATATTGTTGCAGAACGCGACAATGAGACCGTCAGGATGCGGCGCAATTCCTCGATCATCGCGATTGCCAAGGCGCGCGTATGGGCGAGCGAGGGCTGGGAAGTCACCATCATCGACGATGATGAGAATCCGCTGGTGCCGGCCGACGCGCAGCACCTGTTGCCGTCCTGAAAGGATTGGGGGGTGGCTTGCGACCGGACCGGGGGCTGTCCTGCCTGAGAAGGCGGCAGCCGCCGGTCCGGATTTTTTGAACCTTGCTACGCGGCCGGCTTCACCATTTCATGCCGCACTTGTCGGCGTATGGATCGGCATTGTCCCGGGAGACCACGCCGAGGTTCTTCATGGTGAACTCGCCGGCGTCATCCCTGATCACTTCCTGGAGGTAAAAATCCTGGATCGGGAAGTGATTGTGGTTGAACCTGAATGAGCCCCGCACCGATTTGAAATCGGCCTTGCGCAAGGCATCCCGCACGGCATCCTTGTTGCTCAGATCGCCCTTCACCGCCAGCACGGCACTGTTGATGAGCATCGCTGCATCGTAGTGCTGCGCGGAGTAGTACGACGGGTAGCGCTTGTACTTCTTGCGGAAGTCGGCGACGAAGCGCTTGTTGGTTTCGTTGTCGAGGTCCTGAACCCATTCCTGGGTGCTGAGGTGACCCAGTGCCAGCTCCTTGATATGCGGTAGGGTGAGCGCGTCCACGGTGAACACGCTGTAGATCGGAATGCTCTCCTTCAGCCCGGCTTGCGCATATTGCTGCATGAACTGCGCGCCGGCCTGTCCGGGATAGAACACCCAGACCGCGTCGGGCTTGACCGAGCGGACCTTGGTCAGCTCGGCGGAGAAGTCGAGTTGACCGGGCCAGCCGGTATATTCCTCGCCGACGACCTCGCCCTTGAATGTCTTCTTCACGCCGGCCGCCATGTCCTTTCCGGCGGCGTAGTTCGGCGCCAGCAGGAACAGGCGCTTGACGCCCCGCTTGTTCAGCGTCTCTCCGAGCGCCATCGGCGTCTGGTCATTCTGCCAGGAGGTCGAGAAGAAATAGGGAGAGCACTGCTCGCCGGCGATCTGCGACGGTCCCGCATTGCCGCTGATCAGGAACGTCTTGCCGTCGACCGCCGGCTTCAAGGAAGCGAGCAGCACGTTGGACCAGTTGAAGCCGGTGATGAAGTCCACCTTGCGCGAGAGGACGAGCCTTTCGGTGGCCTGCTTGCCGATCTCGGGCCTCATCTGATCGTCCTCGTAGGCGACGTCGACGGAGAGGCCTCCCATCTTTCGGCCGAGATGGTCAAGGGCGAGCTCAAAGCCGTCCCGCTCATCGTTGCCGAGCGCGGCGTTCGGGCCGCTGAACGTGTTCACGAAACCGATCTTGACTGTGCCATCGGCGGCTGGCGCCGCCGAGACCGACATCGCCAGCGCGGCTGCCGCGAGAAGCTGCTTCTTCATGTCTCTCTCCCAATGCCGGAAGTTTGATGCTGCGCGTTTTCAACGAATGCGAAGTCCCGTCATGCGTCCCATTCGACATGCAGCTCCAGCGGCCCCCGGAAGGAGACATTGGGGGCAAACCGAAGCTGCTGGTCGCCGGCAAGGCGCAGATTTCGCAGCCGCTGCGACAGGATTTCGATCGCGATCGCGGCCTGCATGCGCGCCAGCGGCGCACCGAGGCACAGATGTGCGCCGACGCCGAACGAAAGATTCTCGCGGGCATTCGCTCGCCTGATGTCCAGGCTATCGGGATCGTCGAACACGGCGGGGTCGCGGTTTCCCGATCCCAGCATCAACAGCAGGTTCGAGTGCTGCGGAATCTTGACGCCGCCGACCTCGACATCCGCTGTCGTGTGGCGCCGCCATGCGATGACCGAACTGTCCAGCCGCAAAATTTCCTCGACGGCGTTCGGGATCAGGCCGGGATCGTCGACGATGTCCTGCCAGGCCTGCCGGTCGGCCAACAGCCGCCGGAAGGCGTTTCCCAGCAGTCCCGTCGTCGTCTCGTGCCCGGCAAACAGCAGGCTGAGAATCACCGTCGTGGTTTGTTGCTGCGTCAGCCCGACGCCGTCAGGATCGAGCGCATGCGCGAGCGCGCTGGTAAAATCGTTTTGCGGCGTGCGCAGCCGCGAAGCGACCAGTTCTTCCGCGTAGCGCCAGAACGCAGCCATACCCTGCGCGGCGCGGACCTGGTCGTCGTCGCCGGGGCGCCCGTAGATGAAAAGGATGCGGTTCCAGGAGCCCGTCTTGATGCGCTCGACCTCTTCGTCCGGGATGCCCAGTATCCTGAACAGCACGCGAACCGGCAGATCCCAGGCCAGTTCGCGGACCAGATCCGCGTTTCCGCCGCGAAACCGCTGCTCACAAAATCGGGCGACCAGGCTGCGGATGAACGGCTCCATCTCCGCGACGCGCTTTGGCGTAAAGGCTGTGTTCGCCAGCTTCCTGACTCGCGTGTGCTGCGGCGGATCGACATCGGCGAGCGTTGGAATCGCTTTCCATCCGCCTTCCCTGAGTGCCTTCGCCGCCATGGGACACACGGCGCTCACCGGCGCATTGGCGTTCCGCGCCGAGAATGTCGGCGGATTGCGAAAGATACCCTTGATGTCGGCGTGACGCGTGATGACCCAATGCTGGACTGCCTCGCAATAGAACGCGGGTGCGATCTCGCGCGCTTCGGAAAGGAACGGGTAGGGGTCCAGCAGATAATCGGCGCTGAGCGGATCGAACCGCGAGCCAAGCTCGCGAACGGTATCGCGATCGATGAAATTCATCGCACCCTCCCTGCATCTCGGGGTCGTTAGCGACCTTCGCTTATATGATAAGTGTACATATCAAATGTGCACTGTCAATAACAACCGGCCTTAGCGTTGGCCAGACCGTTTGCGAAGGAAGAAACTGCTCCGGCCGCGCGAACCATTTGCCGGAAGGCGTTTGAAGCCGTTATACGATTGGATTCAAATTGTTAGGGGACGGCAGGGACGAGATGGCGTTCAACATTCTCTATTCGAAACCGGGTCATTTGATCCGGAGGGCCCATCAGATCGCGGTCGCGCTGTTCATGGAGGAGTGCGCGGACTTCGACATCACGCCGGTGCAATATGCGACGCTGGTCGCGATCCGGGAGACACCGGGGATCGCGGCCATCCAGTTGTCGGCGATCGTGGCGTTCGATCCGGCGACACTCGGCAAGGTGATCGAGCGCCTGGAACTGAAAAAGCTGGTGAGCCGGCGCACCACCGCCGCGGACAAACGCGCCAAGTGCCTGTTCCTGACGAAGGAAGGGCAGGCCCTCGTGGAATCGGTTGAGCCGGCCGTCATGCGCTCACAGGAGCGGATCCTCGCGCCGCTCACGGCCAAGGACCGCAAGACCTTCATGAAGCTGCTCGACCGGATGGTCGAGACCAACAATCAGTGGTCACGCGCCCCGCGGGGGCCCATCCTTTCAACCACCCGCCGGCGCGCGGCGGGACGGTAGCCGGCTTTCCCCTCCGCCGGTCGCCGCCCTGATGGCCGGGCTGTTCCTGTCATCGGCGTTTCAAATCGTCCGTCAGTCCCTGGCGGAATTGCGGCAGCCGGCTGGCGTCCCTGCGGAGTAGGGAGGCTGCGGGCGCCTTCGGCAATCGGTAGCCCTTCACCAGCCCGAAGATCGCAGGGATCACGATCAAAGTCAGCAGCGTCGAGGAGATCATGCCGCCAATAACAGGCACGGCGATGCGCTGCATGATCTCCGAGCCGGTGCCGGTGCTCCACATGATCGGCAACAGGCCGGCCATGATCGCGACCACCGTCATCATCTTCGGCCGCACCCGCTCCACCGCGCCCTCCATGATGGCGTCGTAAAGGTCGCCGCGGCTCAATTCCCTGCCTTCGGCGTCCCGCCGTGCCGCGACCGCGGCCAGCGCCTGATTGAGGTAGATCAGCATGACGACGCCGGTTTCCGCGGCAACGCCTGCCAGCGCGATGAAGCCGACCGCGACCGCGACGGAAAGGTTGAAGCCGAGCCACCACATCAGCCACAGGCCGCCGACCAGCGCGAACGGCAGCGACAGCATCACAATCATGGTTTCCGTGATCGAGCGGAAGTTGAGATAGAGCAGCAGGAAAATGATCGCCAGCGTGACGGGGATGACGATCTTCAGCCGCGCCGTCGCGCGCTCCAGATATTCATACTGCCCGCTCCACATCACGTAATAGCCCGGCGGGAACTGGATGCTGGCTTGCACTGCGCGCTGCGCTTCGGCGACATAGCCGCCAAGATCGCGGTCGCGGATGTCGACATAGACATAGGTGGCAAGCAGGCCGTTCTCGGTCCGGATCGTCGACGGCCCGCGCGCCGGCGCGACTTTTGCGACCTCGCCGAGCGGAACGGCTCCGCCGGCCGGCATCGGCACCAGCACGTCGCTCGCGATGGTCTTCGGGTTGTCGCGCAGGTCGCGCGGATAGCGCATATTGACGGTGAAGCGCTGCCTTCCCTCGACCGTCGTGGTCACGCTCTGGCCGCCGAGCGCCGTGCCGATCGTGTCCTGCACGTCCTGCACCATGATGCCGTAACGCGCCAGAGCGGTACGGTCGGGCGTGATGTCGAGGTAATAGCCGCCGATGCCGCGCTCGGCATAGGCCGACGAGGTCCCAGGCACGGTCTTCAGCACCTGTTCGACCTGCTTCGCCAGCCTGTCGATCTCGACCAGATCGGTGCCGATCACCTTAACGCCAACAGGTGTGCGGATGCCCGTCGATAACATGTCGATGCGGGCCTTGATCGGCATGGTCCAGGCATTCGACACGCCGGGAAATTGCAGCGCCTTATCCATGTCAGCGGTCAGGCTGTCGATCGTCACCCCGGGACGCCATTCCTCCCTCGGCTTCAGATTGATGACGGTTTCGAACATCTCGGACGGTGCCGGGTCCGTCGCCGTCGCCGCACGCCCCGCCTTGCCGTAGACCGAGGCCACTTCCGGAAACGACCGGATGATCCGGTCCTGCATCTGCATCAGCTCTGCCGCCTTGGTGACGGAAATTCCCGGCAGCGTGGTCGGCATGTAAAGCAGCGTGCCCTCGTTCAGATTCGGCATGAACTCGGTGCCGAGTTGCCGCGCCGGCCAGACGCTGGCTGCGAGCACGGCCATTGCCAGCACGATGACGAGCGTCTTGGCGCGCATCACGCCCTTGATGACCGGCCGGTACACCCAGATCAGAAAGCGGTTGATCGGGTTGCGGTGCTCCGGAACGATTCTGCCGCGCACAAAAATCACCATTAGTGCCGGCACCAGCGTCACCGACAGCAGCGCCGCAGCGGCCATCGCAAAGGTCTTGGTGAACGCCAGCGGGCTGAACAGCCGCCCCTCCTGCGACTCCAGCGTGAAAATCGGCATGAAGGACACGGTGATGATCAGCAGACTGAAGAACAGAGCCGGCCCCACTTCAGCCGCCGCCTCGATCAGGATGTCGAGGCGGGATTTGCCGGGTTCCGCCCGCTCCAGGTGCTTGTGGGCGTTCTCGATCATCACGATCGCTGCGTCCACCATGGCGCCGATCGCAATCGCGATCCCGCCGAGGCTCATGATATTGGAGCCGATCCCGAGCAGCTTCATCGCGCCGAACGCCATCAGGATGCCGACCGGCAGCATCAGGATCGCCACCAGCGCGCTGCGGACATGCAGCAGGAACACGATGCAGACCAGCGCGACGACGATGCTTTCCTCGAGCAACGTATGCTTGAGGGTGGCGATCGCCGCATTGATCAGGTTGGAGCGGTCGTAGACCGGCACGATCTCGACCGATTTCGGCAGACTGCTCGCGATCTCGGCAAAGCGCTTCTTGACATTCTGGATGACGTCGAGGGCGTTGACGCCAAAGCGCTGTAGCACGATGCCGCTCGCCACCTCGCCCTCGCCATTGAGTTCGGCGATGCCGCGCCGCTCATCGGGACCGAGCTCGACCCGGGCGACGTCGCGCAGCAGCACCGGGGTCCCGTCGTTCACCTTAAGCACGATATTGCCGAGGTCGTTGATGCCCTTGAGGTAGCCCCTGCCGCGGATGACGTATTCGAATTCCGAAAGCTCGACCGTGCGGCCGCCGACATCGGCATTGCTGGCACGGATCGCCTCGCGCATTTTCTGCATCGTGATACCTAGGTCCCGCATGCGCTGCGGATCGAGCACGACGTTGTATTGCCTGACGAAGCCGCCGACGCTGGCGACTTCCGCGACGCCCTCCGCCTTGGCGAGCGCGAACTTCAGATTCCAATCCTGAATCGCGCGCGTGTCCGAGAGGTTCAGCTCTTTGGACATCACCGCGTACTGGTACACCCAGCCGACGCCGGTGGCGTCGGGGCCGATCGTCGGGGTCACGCCGTTCGGCACCCGCGATGCCGCGGCATTGAGGAATTCGAGCACGCGCGAGCGCGCCCAGTAGATGTCGGTGCCGTCCTCGAAGATGACATAGACGAACGAGACGCCGAAGAACGAGAAGCCGCGCACCACCTTGGACTTCGGCACCGTCAGCATCGCCGTCGTCAGCGGATAGGTGACCTGGTCCTCGATCACTTGCGGCGCCTGTCCCGGGTATTCCGTGTAGACGATGACCTGCGTATCCGACAGATCGGGAATGGCGTCGAGCGGCAAGTGCAGCAGGGCGTAGAGACCGGCCGCTGCCGCAAAGCCGGTGCCGAACAGCACCAGCAGCAGGTTGCGCGCCGACCACGCGATCAGGCGGGCGATCATGGCTGGCCTCCCGCTTCCGAAAGGCCCTTCAGTGCGGCCTTGAGGTTGCTTTCGGCATCGATCAGGAAGTTCGCGGAGATGACGACCTGCTCATCTTCCTTCACGCCTTCGCGGATTTCGACGTAACCGCCGCCGCGATGCCCGAGCTTGACTTCCCGCGGCTCAAACCGGCCTTCGCCTTTGTCGATCAGCACCGCCTGCCGGGCGCCGCTGTCGAGCACGGCGCTTTCGGGCACGGCCAGCACGGGCTCGCCGCTTCCGGTATCGATCTCGGCGTCGACATACATGTCGTGCAACAGGATCAGGTCGGGATTCTGCAATTCGATGCGAACGCGTGCCGTCCGCGTCTCCTTCTTGATCTCGGGATAGATGACCTCCACCCGTCCGGTGAACTCGCGTCCAGGGAAGCTGCGTGCCCGGACGGTGACCGGTTGCCCCTTGGCGATCAAACCGAGGTCGCGCTCTGCGATGTCGATCAGAGCCCACATGACGGAATGGTCGGCGATCCTGAAGAGGACGCCGCCCGGCTGGACGCGCATACCCTCGATCGCATTGCGCTCAAGGACGATGCCGTCGCGGGGAGCCGACCATTCGATCGATGTCGGAACGGCTCGGCTTTTCTCGAGGGCCGAGATGGCAGCCTCCGGTACGCCGAGGTTCACCAATCGCTGCCGAGAGCCCCGGCCGTATTGAACGTCGCCACTGGTCGTCCTGGACGTAATCGTGGCGAGGTATTCCGCGGCCGCGG
Organism: Bradyrhizobium lablabi; assembly: GCF_018129385.1. Taxonomy (GTDB): domain Bacteria; phylum Pseudomonadota; class Alphaproteobacteria; order Rhizobiales; family Xanthobacteraceae; genus Bradyrhizobium; species Bradyrhizobium lablabi_C. The sequence goes on along the minus strand of NZ_JAFCLN010000003.1, from coordinate 2,095 downwards.
ACGTTACCGACGGACTATAGACCTCCATCAAAGGCTGGCCCTTGACGACATGCGATCCGGTTGTGACATCGGCCACCTTCAGGAGGAAGCTTTCGGACCTCATTGCGACGACGGAGACGCGCCGCTCGTCGAGTTGAATCGTCCCCGGCGCCCGGACCGTGGAGTTGATTGGGCGGCGTGACACCGGCTCGGATTTCACGCCGGTACGCTGGATTTTTCCGGGCGAAAGTTTGATCGAACCTTCGTCACTGTCTTCATCCTCATAGACCGCGATGTAATCCATCCCCATGGAATCCTTCTTCGGTACCGGCGAGGTATCGGGAAGGCCCATCGGGTTGCGGTAGTACTTGATCTTGCGTGCAGTGGTGGTGGACGTTGCCGGCTTCGTCTCCTCGGCCGCATCATCGAAGCTGACGTCGGCACTGGCGGGAACGGCGCGATAGTCACGACCATCCTGCGTCTTTTTCGGCGTCAACGAATAGAAGGGCTTGCCGTCCGGGTCCTGATAATAGATCGGTTGCCCGCCATCCGCCGAGGCCGATGCGATCATGGTGACGCGGACCGGCGACCGCTGCGCGCCGGTGACCACAAGCCATGCCGCTGCCGCCGCGATCGCGGCGGCGGCTGCACCTGCCATGACGGCCCGGCTCATTTCTGCGCCGTGATGACAAGCTTGTTGTCGACGGTCCCGGTCTCACCCTGAACCTTGGCGCCGAGCGAAAGTTGCCAGCGGCCGGCCATGCTGAACGCCGCCTTGAACTTGTAGGTCCCCGGCTCGCCGCCTGGCAGCGGCGTAACCTTGGTCGCCATTTCCTGCATGGCGTCGGGAGCCATGTCGAGACGCGTCGCAAAGATGACGGCGTCCGGCACCGGTTTGCCGGTCTTGGTGTTCACGAGACGAACCGTGATGACCTTGTCGGGTCCCACCGCAATCGTCTCGCCGACGAGTTCGAATCTGTAGTCCTTGATGTCGGCCATCGCCGGCGTGCTTGCGCCGGCGAAGGCAGCAATCACAAGCGCCGCCCGGACGGCGTGCGCGAAATTGAACGTGTTCATATTCCTGATCCTCGATTTTCCTGGTCCGCGGTGGAAACCGCATGCGACTTCCGAGCGCCCGCGGGCGCACGGAAGCAATCGGCGCGAAAGCGCGCTGCTTAGACCTGGGATCGAGGGGGTTGGTCGGGAGGTGGCCGGTCGAGCCCGGCGGCAGGGGTATCGTCACGAACGATGTGCAAGGTCCGGACCGGATATCGCAGCGGCAAGGCAGCGGCCAAAGACGGGCTCGCCTGCGCAGTTTGCAGCATGCACATCGCGATGAGCGGGCAGTCCTGACAGTCCATGCTCTTCTGGTTCGGACAGCACGGCATATCGTCCGACATCGACATGTCATCGGACATCGACGTGTCCGTGACGCCGAAGGTCTTGCTCTGGACAGCCGCCGACGTCACCAGTGGCGCAAAGGCCAGACCGGTGATCACGCAAGCCGCGAGAACGAGGTTAATGAGCCGGCACAGCATCGTGCGGTCGTTATGCCACGTAGCATGGAACTTTGAAAGGCTTCCAATTCACATGTCCGCTAGCGGCTATCTCGCTTTGGAACATGGTCCTCATCGAATACAGGCTGAGCCTGGAATACCCGAACGGTCTCAAGCACATTGCTCCGTCGGGCAAATCACTTCCGATTTTCGGAAATCATGTCAAGCCCCTCGCGTAAAAATATTCCGCTTGTCAATTTCGGCAAATCAGAATTATAACAACGCCACCTCATCCCCGAGGAGGGGCGTTGGCCATCGCCACCAAACGTTGGGATGGGATGCGGTGGACGCGGGCGGCGTGCTTGACGAAGCGCTGATCGCGTACGGCGAAGTCGTGTGGTCCTGGCGCCGCGACGCTGGCGCTAAACCTTGCGGAATTTTCCGCGAGGCGATGGTGACAACAAGCCCGCTCACCAGGGAGAGCGCGATATAAGCCGTAAAGCCATTGCGCAGGGGATGTCGGAGTGTTCTCCGCTCACCTGTATGCTCGTGTGCATTTTTTCGTTGCGCAAGCACAGCACACGAGACCGCGGGTGCAGCGCGCACCCGGCATTCCCTGC
>NZ_JAFCLN010000029.1 GCF_018129385.1 Bradyrhizobium lablabi | reverse complement strand
CCAGCATCGGTCTCGATGATCCGACCGTGTTCAACCGCACCGCGATTTGGAACGCCTCTACTGCTCTTGCCATCGGCGCCAGCGGCACCGGCACCAATTCGTACGGCGGCACGCATGCTCCCGACATCGTCGGCCGCATCCGTGTCGACCAGGCTTGGGGTCTCTTCCAGGTGTCGGGATCGGCTCACCTCGTGAACGCCTCGTACAACAACCTGAGCGCCGGCGGCGCGCCGAACGCCCTGTCCGAAATCAGCGGCCACCCCGAAGACAAGTGGGGCGGTTCGGTGATGGCTGCGTTGCAGATCAAGAATCTGCCGACCGGTCCTGGCGACGACTTCAAGATCGACGCGACCTACGCCATCGGCGACACCAAGCAGGTGGTCTCGACCTCGGGCACTTCGCCGAGCATCGCGATGTTCGGTGGATCGGGCATCGGCTACCAGAGCGTTGGTTTCGGTGGCACGTCTGACGCTGTCTTCGCTCCTCCCGGTTCGTTTGGTGGTGGTCCTCTTCTCGGCGGCGCTGGCTCCGGTCTCATCCTGACCAAGGCCTGGGGTGTTCGTGGCGCCTTCAACCACAACTGGGACCCCTACTGGTCGTCCTCGCTGTGGGGCAGCTACGGTCAGGTCAAGTATGACGGCGGCGCCAACGACAACCTCGCCGGCATCGGATCGGCCAAGGGCATCATCTGCAACGGCTTCGCTGCGACCCACCCGGGTCAGACCGGTGCGGCCGGTGTCGGCACCTACTCGTGCAATCCCGACTGGAACTTCGCCCAGATCGGTCTGACCACCCGCTGGACTCCGGTCAAGAACCTGACGTTCTCGGCTGAAGTCGGTGCCTTCTTCCTCGACCAGAAGATGGAGGGCAGCTCGGTGTTCACCCCGGCTGCTCCGAAGCCGGCCGCTCTGTACGAGTTCAAGGACCAGAGCACGGTGTTCCTGAACGTCCGCGCTCAGCGCAACTTCTGATCACGTCTCCCGCAAGGGAGCTCCGATCGACAGAAGCCCCGGCAAGAAATTGCCGGGGTTTTTTGTTGAAGGATCCGCTTTTCTGTCGAAGGATTCTCGGCTCGTTACAAATTCAGGTATTGCACTTAATTGAGTAACTCATGTATTATTCAAGCCGTAGGGAAGCCGGCAAATCCTTTGGCGGCGACTGGTCTCAAGGAGACACAACCTACTTAATGTTATACCTCCGAAACCTCCGGCAATGCCCTGCCGGAGGTTTTTCGTTTGAGGGCTGTGCGCGTGATTCGGTGCGCAAGCGCCGCCTCCGGACGATTCGCATCAGGAAGCCGATGAGCCACGCCGGGGCGCCGAGATAGCGCAATGTCTCGGGTTGTCCCTGATCGTCACGTTCGCGAAATCGCGCGTCGGAAAGCTGATCGGAATTGGCGGCGCACCACTCTAGTGTCCGCACGATCTCGTCCCGTAGAGGCTCGCCGTCCGGCAGCTTGGCTGCAAAGCGCAGCTCGCGCCGGAGACAAATCGCTTCGATCCGGGCGCGCCTCTCTTCGACGTAGACGATTCCCCATCCCTCCAGCCGCGCATGGGTTGCCTCATGCACGATGGTGGAGGCGAGCTTCTCGAGCGTCATCGCTTCCCCGAGCGCGTAGCGCTCATCGATGACACAGGCGTTCAACGACCTGTCGTAATGCGCTTGAGCGCTAGCAATGACGTGCACCCATATTCGATCGAGATGGCGTGTGATGCGGGAATAGTTGAGTGCATCGTGGCGCTGGATCAGTTGCAGCGCCTCTTCGACGCGCCTCAGGGCGGGACCAGGATCGCTTTCCATCGTCCCCACCCAAAGCCCGTCAATCTTCCGGCCCCTTGACAGCCAGAGTTCGAGCTTGTCGACGCGGGAAGGTTTCCGGTCCGGCTTTCGGACCTGGACGAGACCGCGTGATTTTCGCGGTGGTTCCGCATACTGCAAACGTCACCTCACACGCGTGGAGCCGATGGCGACGTCATCGGCTCCGCTCAGTCCCGCGCGATGATCTCGCGTTCGCCGCGATGGATGCTGAGTTCGCCGAGCGGGCTGCCTACGCGGCGGCGCACGAGAAATTTCGGGCGGCGGGTGCGGATGGCATTGCGGCGGCGGCGGCGGGCTGCGGGTTGGCGCGGCTTGTGCTCCGGCAATTGCGGCAAGCCGAAGATCTCACTCCACATCTGCGCTGCGGATTCGAGCTCGCTGCGATCGGAGCTGACGCCGAGCGGAATGGTCAGCGAGGGATCGCGATGGGCCAGCACCAGCATCTGCGCCTCGTCGTCGAGGCCGCGCAGCGCGATGCCGAGGAAATCGCTGACGCGAACATTGACGGCCATCCGCATGCCGCGGACGGCACGGCGCAGCACGACGCGCTCGCGGTGAATCTCGACGTTCCGCACGCCGCCGTCGGCGCGGATGTCGTGCGCGACAAAGATCTGCGGAAGGGAAAGAGGGTCGAGCCGCAATGCGCGGCTCGACCCGGCGGGATTGATCCCGCTTGTTGATGTTTGACGCCTCACCGGCTTTGTCTCCCCGCCGGGATTATGTTCCCGGTCGATGCGTGAGACCTTAGCGCAGGCGTTTCCGTTTCGGCTTAAAAAGGCTGGTTAATCGCTTCTGACTAAGGCTCCATCGCCTCGCATGATTGACAAGACCTTGGCACGCATGATTGACGAGTCCTTGCCCAAATGGCGAAAATCGATGGCTTTTGCCGGGCCAAAGTGCTTGAAATCCCCGTGAATCAGGCACATCTGCAAAACTTGCGGGTTGTGCCAACGCCGCATCAATTGCCGGGAATTTTATTCGTGATCTCTTCACCATCTACTTCCTCGATGCTTTCGAGCAAGCCCGCGACCTCCGATCTGTTCGACCAGAGCGCGCTGAGCGAGCTTGCGCAGCGCCTGGTCGAGGCAGCCAAACGCGCCGGCGCCGATGCGGCCGATGCGGTGGCGGTGCGCGGCGTCTCGCAGGGCGTCGAGGTGCGGGACGGACGCGTCGAGGAATCCGAGCGTTCCGAAGGCGACGATGTCGGGTTGCGCGTGCTGGTCGGGCAGCGCCAGGCGGTGGTGTCGACCAACGACATCAGCGGCGACGGCATCGCAAGGCTCGCCGAGCGCGCGGTGGCGATGGCGCGCGTCGCACCCGACGACAAATATGTCGGCCTTGCCGATCCCGCGCTGCTGGCGCGCGATTTCCCCGATCTCGATCTGCTCGATCCCGTCATTTCCACCACCGCCGAACTCGAACGCCGCGCGATCGCGGCGGAAGCCGCGGCGCTTGCGGTGAAGGGAGTCACCAAGTCCGGCGGCGCGTCGGCCTCGACCGGCATCGGCGGCATGGTGCTGGTGACCTCGAGCGGTTTTCATGGCGCCTATTTGCGCTCCAGCCAGGGCATCGCCATGACGGCGATCTCGGGCGAGGGCACCACCATGGAGCGCGACTACGATTACACGTCGGCGCCGCATGCGGCCGATCTGGCCTCGCCGGAAAGCGTCGGCCGCACCGCCGGCGAGCGCGCGGTGGCGCGCGCCAATCCGCGCAAGGTCGAGACCTGCAAGGTGCCTGTGGTGTACGACCCGCGCGTGTCGGGCTCGATCGTCGGCCATCTGATCGGCGCGGTAAACGGCGCCTCGATCGCGCGCAAGACCAGTTTCTTGAAGGACCGGCTTGGCCAGCAATTGTTCTCGAAAGACATCCGCATCATCGACGATCCGTTGCGGGTGCGCGGCCTGCGATCGCAGTCGTTTGACGCCGAGGGCGTGAAGGTGAAGAAGCTCGCCGTCATCGACGAGGGCGTGCTGACCTCATGGCTGCTCGACAGCGCAACCGCGCGGGAACTGGGCCTCGTCACCACCGGCCATGCCCATCGCGGCGTCTCGTCTTCGCCGTCGCCAGGCGCCTACAACCTGCATCTCGAAGCGGGCAGCGTGACGCCGGCCGAGCTGATCTCGGACATCAAGCAGGGTTTCTACGTCACCGACCTGATCGGTTCCGGCGTCAACGGCGTGACCGGCGATTACAGCCGCGGCGCGTCCGGCTTCTGGATCGAGAACGGCGAGATCAAATATCCCGTCAGCGAAGTGACCATCGCCGGCCATCTGCTCGACATGTTCAAGTCGCTGGTGCCGGCCAACGACCTGGAATTCCGCTACGGCGTCAATGCGCCGACATTGCGCATCGAGGGCCTGACGCTTGGCGGACGCTAGCTTGCAGGACGATCCCAGGACGAGTGACGCCACGCTGTTAAAGGATGCGGTGCGCGAAGCCGGCCAGCTTGCACTGTCGCTGTTCCGCACCGAGCTGAAGAACTGGATCAAGGGCGCCTCCTCGCCGGTGTCGGAAGCCGACATCGCGGTCAACGATCTCCTGGAAGCGCGGCTGCGCGCGGCCACGCCGGATTATGGCTGGCTGTCGGAAGAAAGCGCCGACGACGAGGCGCGCCTCGGCAAGCAACTGACATGGATCGTCGATCCGATCGACGGCACGCGCGCCTATCTCGCCGGGCGCGACGACTGGTGCGTGAGCGCGGCGCTGGTGGAAGGGGCGTCTCCGGTGCTTGCCGCGGTGTTCGCGCCCGTCAGCGGCGAGTTTTTCTTTGCCGTGCGCGGGCAGGGTGCGCGGCTCAACGACGCACGGCTGCACGCGAGCGGCGGCGTCGAGCTGGATTTCTCCCGGATGGCCGGACCGAAGCCGCTGGTGCAACGGCTCAGCCCATCGCACGAAGATATCACACTGCATCCGCGCATCGGATCGCTGGCGCTGCGGCTCTGCCGCGTGGCCGATGGCAGTCTCGATGCCGCCTTTGCAGGCGGGCAGAGCCGCGACTGGGATCTTGCGGCGGCGAATTTGATCGTGCAGGAAGCGGATGGTAGAATGACCGCGCTCTCGGGGGATCCGATCCTGTATAACCGCCGGGAGGTGGTGCACGGGATTCTCGTGGCAGCGGGGCGCGATCGGCATGCACGCATCGTCGGGCATTTCAAGCAACGTCCGCTCCCCTGAACATCGTCCGTCAGCGTCGCGCGAACATGCTTTGCCGGGCATCTCGGTTGGGAAAAATTCGTCATGTCAGATAGCCCGCAGCAGCAACTGCTTCATCTCGTGATCGGCGGCGAGCTCACCGATCTCGAGCACGTCACCTTCAAGAACCTCGACGAGGTCGACATCGTCGGCGTGTATCCGAACTACGCGGCCGCCTATGCGGCGTGGAAGGCGAAGGCGCAGCAGACGGTCGACAACGCCCAGATGCGCTATTTCGTGGTCCACCTGCATCGCCTGCTCGACCCCGCCGCAGAGACAAAGCCCTCCCGTTGAAACGACTCCTCCGCAACCTGCTGCGCAGCAATGTGGTCCAGCGCGCGCTCGGCGTGCTGGCGGCCGAATATCTGCGCTTCGTCTGGCTGACCACAAAATTCGAATTCGAGCCGCCCGACGTCTATGAGCGGGTGGTGCCGATCCAGCCGGCGATCTTGGCGTTCTGGCATGGCCAGCACTTCATGACGCCGTTCATCAAGAACAGGAAGGAATACAAGGCGAAGGTGCTGATCTCGAAGCATCGCGACGGCGAGTTCAACGCGATCGCCGCCGAGCGGCTCGGCATCGAGACTATCCGCGGCTCCGGCGACCATGGCGGCGCGTTCCACCGCAAGGGCGGTGTCGGGGCGTTCCGGGAAATGGTGCAGGCGCTGGCCGAGGGGTGGAACATTGCGACCACGGCCGATGTTCCCAAGCGCGCGCGCGTCGCCGGGCTCGGCGTCGTCATGCTGGCGCGCGAATCAGGCAGGCCGATCCTGCCGTTCGCGATGGTCACCAGCCGGTACATAAGGTTGAAAAATTGGGACTCCTCGACCATCAATCTGCCCTTCGGGCGCGGCGCCGTGGTAGGTATTGACGCCGTTGAGGTTCCCCCCGACGCGGACGCCGAGACCATGGAAAGACTGCGCCTGCAAGTCGAGACCTATCTGAACGAGGCGACGCGCCTGGCCTATGCCAAGGTCGGACGTCCGGAGGGCGCCCTTGGCTGATTCGCTGCCGATGACGCTGCGGGTCTATCGCAAGCTGTCGAGCGCGATGGTGCCGTTGGCGCCCGCGCTGATCGCGCGGCGGCTCAAGCAGGGCAAGGAAGATCCGGAGCGCGTCGGCGAGCGGCGCGGGCTGTCGCCCGATACGCGGCCGCACGGGCCCCTGGTGTGGATTCACGGCGCGAGCGTCGGCGAGGTGCTGGCGGCGGCGGCGCTGATCGAGCGGCTGCGCGCGCTCAATCTGCGCATCCTTTTGACCTCGGGCACGGTGACCTCGGCGGCGATCGTCGCAAAACGCTTTCCGCCCGACATCATCCATCAATATGTTCCCTACGACTCCCCGCGCTATGTCGCGCGCTTCCTCGATCACTGGCGGCCGTCGCTGGCGCTGTTCATCGAATCCGATTTGTGGCCAAACCTGATCCTGTCGAGTGCGGCGCGGCGGCTGCCGATGGTGCTGATCAACGGCCGGATGTCGCCGCGCTCGTTTCCGCGCTGGCGCAGAGTCAGCAACACGATCTCGGCGCTGCTCGAAAAGTTCGAGGTGTGCCTGGCGCAATCGGAAACCGATGCGGACCGCTTTGCGGCGCTCGGCAGCCGCAACGTGGTGGTGACGGGCAATCTGAAGCTCGACGTGCCGGCGCCGCCGGCCGATCAGGCAAAACTCGAAAAGCTGATGGCGGTGACGCGCGGCCGGCCGGCGATCGTGGCGGCCTCGACCCATCCGGGCGAGGAACAGATGCTGGTCGAGGCGCACAAGACGCTCGCCAGATACTTTCCGGGACTGCTGACCGTGATCGTGCCGCGGCACCCCGATCGCGGCGATGCGGTCGCCGGCGTCGTTGCCGCCGCCGGCCGGCACTCTGCCCAGCGCTCGCGCGAGGAATTGCCGACGGCGACCTCGGATATCTATGTCGCCGATACCATGGGCGAGCTCGGGCTGTTCTATCGTTTTTCGCCGATCGTGTTCGTCGGCGGCTCGCTAGTGCCGCATGGCGGGCAAAATCCGATCGAGGCGGTCAAGCTCGGGGCCTCGGTCGTGCACGGCCCGCATGTGTTCAATTTTTCCGATGTGTATGAGGCGCTCGACAAGGCCGGTGGCGCGCGGCTCGCGGCTACGCCGGAGGCGCTGGTCAAGCAGCTCGGCCAGCTCCTGGCCGATTCCAGGACGCGCGAGGCCTGCCTGACGGCCGCGGAACACGTGGTCGGCGAGCTCGGTGGCGCGCTGGACCGGACAATGGCGGCGCTCGAGCCGTATCTGTTGCAATTGCGGCTCGAGATGGGAGCCGCCAATGCGTGAGCCGGCCTTCTGGTACCGGCCCGCTTCCTGGAAATCGCATCTGCTCCGGCCGTTAGGCGCGCTCTATGGCGCGATTGCCGGACAGCGGCTGAGACGGCGCGGCATCGATGCCGGCATTCCCGTGCTCTGCGTCGGCAATTATCACGGCGGCGGCGCCGGCAAGACGCCGACGGTGCTGGCGCTGGCGAGACTGCTGCATGAACTGGGCGAGACGCCTGTCGTGCTGACCCGCGGCTATCGCGGCAAATTGCGCGGCCCGGTGCGGGTCGATCCGCAGCGTCACACCGCCGCCGACGTCGGTGACGAGCCGTTGATGCTGGCATCGCTGCTGCCCGTGGTGGTGGCGCGCGACCGCGTCGAGGGCGTGGTGCTGGCCAAATCGATGGCTGCCAGCATGATCCTGATGGATGACGGGTTTCAGAATCCATCTGTAGCAAAGGACGCCTCGCTGATCGTAATCGACTCTGAGCGCGGGCTCGGCAACGGCAAGGTGATCCCTGCCGGTCCCTTGCGCGCGCCGCTGCGATTGCAGATCGAGCGCACCGACGCGCTGGTCGTGATCGGCGACGGCCGCGCTGCGGACATGGTGGCAGGCGAAATCGCGGCGCGGGGAAAACCGGTGCTGCGCGCGCGCTTTTGCGCCGATGAAGCCTCGCTCGCCGCGCTGCGCGGCAAGCGGACGCTCGCCTTTGCCGGGATCGGCGATCCCGTGCGATTCTTCAAGACGCTGAGTTCAAACGGGATCGAGGTCGTGCGCGGCCGCACGTTTGCCGATCACCACGCCTTCGCACCGCACCAGATCGACGCGCTGCTGGCGGAAGCCAAACGCGATGGCCTGATACCGGTGACGACGGAAAAGGATTTTGTGCGGCTGACGGAGCGGGCGGGCGAGATCGTGCCGTTCAAGGTCACGCTCGCGTTCGACGATGCGGACGGATTGCGGCAGTTCGTGAGCGAGCGCCTGTTCAAGGCGCGCGAGAAGAGGTTTCGGAGTTGATCCGTAGGGTGGGTTAGCGAAGCGTAACCCACCGCCTGGCTAACGTGAATGGTGGGTTACGCCTTCGGCTAACCCACCCTACGATTTACTTTACCTGGTCCGGATGATGCCGCTGTAGCACGGCGACCGGCGAGGCATAGGCCTCCTGCAAATCGACGCTCCAGTATTTCAGCTCATCCAGCGGGATGCGCGCATCCGAGACGGCGCAGCGCACGTAAGAGCCGGGCGAGATCACCCGGAAGTCGCCGTCGAGATATTGCACCTGCGCTTCGCCATGGCCCGAGGGGCCGAATTTGTTCAGCACGTCAAAACTCTCCGAGGCTGGCCGATTCGCCGGCTCATCAAACGCATTTTCGAAATGCGATCTATCATAAATAGGTTGTAATGTCCGCCCCCGCAAAACCACCGATTTGTGATGGTTTGCACATGGGGGTGCATGCTAGCCTTTTGGGCATGGTTGCCATGTGTTCGGCGCCATCATGATGCGGCCACCCGATGCGCTTGTTGTCAGCAACCACATTCCTGACATGGTTGGCGGCCGCCTGCGCCGCGGGCGCCGCGCCTGCGCCGCAACCGGTCGATATTCCCGCAGGAAGCATTACGCTGCACGCGCAGCTCTTCAAGCCGGAGGGCGCAGGTCCCTTTCCGGTGGTGATCGCGCTGCACGGCTGCGGCGGGCTGTCCACGTCGTCGGAAGCCGTGCAGCCGCGCTACCGTGACTGGGCGGAACAACTGCTGAAGAGCAAACACGCCGTGCTGCTGCCGGACAGTTTCGGTTCGCGCGAGCTCGGCCCGCAATGCCGCGTGAGGGATCACCGCGTGCTGGCGCGGCGCGAGCGCGTCGCCGACGTCAATGCGGCGCGGCGATGGCTGGATGCGCAGGACTGGGTGATCCGCGACCGGATCAGCCTGATCGGCTGGGCCCATGGCGCCAGCACCGTGCTGTGGGCGGTGCGGCCGCAACTCGCCGCGCGAGGGCTGGAGCCGGACTACCGCTCGGCGATCGCGTTCTATCCGGACTGCCGCATCTCTTCCGCCACCGGCTGGAGCACGCGGGTGCCGACGCTGCTGCTGATCGGCGCCAGCGACGACATCTCCTCGCCGTCGTCCTGCAAGGCGATGGTCGACAACGCCCGCGGCCGCAGCGCGCTGGCACGCATCGTGCTCTATCCCGGCGCCGAGCACGATTTCGATCGCGCGAATGTGACGACACGCTCGGTGGGTGCGGACCCCGCCGCTCCGGAGCGCGGCCGGATCGGCACCGACAAGGAGGCGCGCGCGGATGCGCAGAAGCGGGTCGCGGACTGGCTGGCGAGGTGAGGCGTTATCCTTCTACAGGGCCGATCGGCGGATCGCCGACGCGCCGGCTGGATACACTAAGATCGAATTAGGTGTTGGCGCTGAAACTGGCAACCGGTCGATAATGCTTGAGCGGGGTGTCATGCTGCCGTTCAACAGACGCGGTGATCCGACAAGAGGCCCAAAGGCTCATCCTTATCGCCGGTTCCGCGCGCGTTCGTGTTCTTCCTCTTCCTTTAGCCTCGCCGAATTCTGACGCTCACGCTCCGCCCGCCACTTGTCGCCATCGGAAAAGCCGGCCGCCTTGGCTTTGCTGTACTCGCCCGCGGTTGAGAAGCCTGCTGCCTCGGCAGCGTCGGCGTCCAGTTTCCTGTTGAAACCATAGTAAGCCCCGTAGCCCAAGACCGCGGCGACCAGAACGATGGCCAATACGTCGCTTACGTTCATCTCAATCATCCTTCATTTGGCGTCCACTCGATAGCGATATCGACAACACAAGTGAAATAGACGCTTGGGGGTTGGCTCGTCATGCACGAGAGCCGCACGCATTGATGATGCGGCTCCATCAATTCAACAAAAAGCAGCGGACCGAAGCCGCCTGATGCGAAAGCCCCCGCCGGAAAAGGATTCGGCGGGGGCTCCGGTGCGCGTGGACAGGTTGAGGCCGGCTCGCGCCAGGTGTCGCCCCGAGGACCCCGACCTCTATGGCGGTTGAATGAACAGGAAGGCGAGGCAAACGATCAGTGTCGCCGCGCTTAGGATGACCACGACAAGCGACCCCGTCTTCAAATGATCAAGCTGCCTCGGTTGATCCATACCAATTCCTTACCGATCAGGGTGCAGATAGCCTGCGTTAACTTCATGCCGCTTTCCGATGCTGGAATATTCGCCAGGCACGGTCTGTCAGGCTCCGCGCAACAATCGCTCTACCGGTCGACTTCGAAAGTGAACAGCGCCTTCATGACCGGTCCATTGTCGTCGCGGACTTCGATTGCCATACGGCGCCGCCCGCAGTTTGATGTTCGAGCCACCGTTTCCTTTGCCATGTCAGCCAACGAGTACGCGGCCTCTTCCTGCATGGCTTCGACACTCGGGAGTTCCATTCCTTCCTCATCAATTGCGAGGAGTTCGCCGTCTCGCAAATCAAAGAATAACGACGCATCGGGCGGTCCATTTCTGCAAAGCCACCGGCGACGAAACTCGCCTCTAGCGTCAGACCGCAGGGTCAGTCCGCGCTTTTTGGCGGCCTGACTGGTCCCGCGACCAGGCGATAGGTAGGGACCCAGGCCGTATTCCAGCTTTCTATGGTTACCCCGCAAACGGAGCATTCAAAGCTGCTTATCTGGCGGCCCGGCGCCATAGATTCGGAGCGGTTGTAAACCGATCCGCATGTGCAAGTCCTGTGCGTGGTTTCGTCCATGGGTCACGTAATCAGGGCGGCTATCGCGACCAGCATCGCGAGAAATAGCGGCACTAGCAAAGGAGGAACGGACCAATTGCGCAGATTAAACTGCTTGTGAGCAGACATTAGGTTCCCTTTTCCTGAGCAGGCGGGAGCACAAACTGTCTCTCGGCCACCAGCGCCTACGGCATCAGCCTCAGCCGGTGATGTAGCTAAACTAGCTGAAGTCCCTTAAGGTTCATAGTTAGAATGAAGAAACCGCAAAGTATTTGCCAGGTCGGCGCTAGCCTCTTCAGTCTGACGTTGGGAGACCTCTATCATGGCCAAATCGAGTAAGAGAACAGCCGCCGCGGCTCGGGATCCTCTGATGGGCTTTCGCGCCGCTCCAAAAATCAGGGCAAGGATTGTTCGTTGGGCCGAGGATCAGCCTGACCACCCCTCGCTGCCCGACGCGGTGCACCAACTGGTGGAACTGGGGCTGGGAAGGTCCGCAGCGAAGAAGGTGCGAACCCCCTCGACTCGAAGCGCAAATGCCGCCCGGGCTGCTGAATTAGCCTCAAAAACGATAGACACGCAGTCGAGCCAGGACGCGACCAACGCCGAACGAGAGACACGAAAGCAAAAGCTCCTGCGAGGTCCCCGATCGTTCCAGCAGGTTCGCAAGGACCGCTAATGCTGGACGCCGGATGCGTAGCAAACGCCATTGGAAAACTTAGCCCTCGAAACTCATTGTAAAGTTTGCGTAAGCTGCTATATCACGTTCATTCGATTTTGCCGCTGTGCCTTGTTGAACGCGCCTGCGGGCACTTTTTCCAAAGACATCGACCAGGTTGGATTGGCTCGCGCAGTTGTGGCGCGGGATGCGCGTGTGCGCTTTGGAGAAGAAAAATGACGACAGGTACTGTGAAGTGGTTCAACGGCCAAAAGGGTTTTGGCTTTATTCAGCCGAACGACGGCGGACAGGATGTGTTTGTGCACATCAGCGCGGTCGAGCGCGCCGGTCTTGCCGGACTGGCTGAGGGCCAAAAGGTAACGTTCGAGCTCAAGACCGATAAGATGCGCGGTAAGGTCAGCGCGGAAAATCTGGCGCTGGCTTAAGAGCCCGGCGCACCTCGCCACGGATGTACTGGCGAGGTGCTTTGCCCGCTCAATCCTCAGGATTGAGCGGGTTCTCGTCGTGAGATCGGTAAAGCCATATGGCCGGCAGAAATCCGGGATTGTCGCCTGCGAGCATCGCGCGCGCTAATCGCCAAAGGTTAGCCACCGAGCACGGCAAAGCAGCGATGGCTGAGGTGGAGCGGAAGGCGGTAGCCGTCCGCGACAACATGGCGCGCCTGCGCGCCTTGAGGGAAGCGGAAGAGTCAAGAAAGCGCGAGACCGCAGGCCCCGCTGTAGCGCCGGCAAAGAAGACTCGGAAGCCGAGGCACACGTCCTAGGTGGGGTGCACCGCCAAGCACCATCCCGCTTCTTCGGAATGCGTTTGAAATGGGTCACGAACAGCAACGCTTCTAACGCCGTCAATCAACTCGCGTGCTGTACTTCGTTCCTGAAATCAAGGTCCCTCTTCCGCACCTTTGAAGGCGCAGGGATCGCGACAAACTAACTTGAGCCCTTGATCGGCGTCTTGTTCTGTACGATGGCCGCGATCAAAAGACGATTCCTGGCTCTAATGAGCCGAACGTCGTATCCAACCCGACTGGTTCGAAATGAGACGCAGGGCGGATAGCCCGGAGCGGCTGCGTGAGGTCAGAATGGCCTATCTCGGCCTTTTACCCCTCGTGGGCGCGAGAGCACTCGCCGCTAGAACAAGCTTCCCTGATCGGCAGACTGTGCCGCGCGTCGTCGCCTTGCTTCGCGCGCTGCCGATCTGGGCGGGCTTGTCGGCGCCGCAGGGGCCGCAGGGCGGTCGGCATCCGCGGTGACGCCGACGTTGCCGTCGGCGAATTCGACCGACAGGCGCGCATGCGGGCCTATTGCGGCCGCACGGTGCACCGGATGGCCTTCACGGTCGCGCACCAGCGCAAAGCCACGCGCGAGCACGCCGCGATAGGAGAGCGCCGTGAGCAATTGACCGCGATGGGTCACCTGCGCATCGAGCCGTTCCAGCAGCGTGTCGATGGCGCGGGTCGCGCTATCAGACAAGCGATGCACGCGATCACGCGCACGGGCGATGGTGGCGCGCTGGGCCTGAGCGTTGGCGAGCTTTGAGGCCTTGAAGCGCGCCTCCAGCGCGACAAAACGATCGCGGCGGCGGTGCAATAGCGAACGCGCGCAATGGGTCAGCCGCTCGCTGCCCACGGTGAGACGCTGGCGGGCGTGGCTGACTTGGGCGTGCAGCACGCCCAATGTCAGCTTGGCGCTGCTGGCGGCGAAGCGGCGGAAATGCGCGTGCGTGTTGGCTTTCAGCCCGCGGGGCAGGGCGCTGCCGGCGGCATCGAGCCGCTGGCGCGGGATCGCGAGCACTTCGTTTGCCGCCGGCAGGGCGCGGGCGGCGGCGCGCAGCTCGTTGCGGCGGGCTTCCTGGCCGCGCTGCCAGCACACCATGGTGCGCCGCGCCAGCGCCGTGACCTCGACGAACAATTCGCTGCGCACGGGCACGGCCATCTCGGCCGCCGCCGTCGGGGTCGGCGCGCGCTTGTCGGCGACGAAATCGATCAGGGTGATGTCGGTCTCGTGGCCGACCGCCGAGATCAGCGGGATCGTGCTGTCGGCGGCGGCACGCACCACGATCTCCTCGTTGAACGACCAGAGGTCTTCCAGCGAGCCGCCGCCGCGCGCGACGATCAAGAGGTCAGGGCGGGGAATACGCCCGCCTTCCGGCAGCGCGTTGAAGCCGCGGATGGCGGCGGCGACCTGCTCGGCCGAACCTTCGCCCTGCACCTTGACCGGCCACACCAGCACGCGGCGGGGAAAACGGTCCTGCAGGCGGTGCAGGATGTCGCGGATGACAGCGCCCGTGGGCGAGGTGACGACGCCGATCACTTCCGGTAGCCAGGGCAAAAGCTGCTTGCGCGCAGCGTCGAACAGGCCTTCGGCCGCGAGTTTTTTCTTGCGCTCTTCCAGCAGCGCCATCAGCGCGCCGACCCCGGCGGGCTCCAGCGCGTCGATCACGATCTGATAGGAGGACTTGCCGGGGAAGGTGGTGAGCTTGCCGGTGGCGATCACCTCAAGCCCTTCCTGCGGCTTGAAGCGCATGCGGAACAGCGAGCTCTTCCAGATCACGGCGTCGATCTTGGCGCCCTCGTCCTTCAGCGCGAAATAACAGTGGCCGGAGGAATGCGCGCCGCGGAAGCCGGAAATCTCGCCGCGCACCCGCACCCGGCCATAGGCGTCCTCCACCGT
Source organism: Bradyrhizobium lablabi (assembly GCF_018129385.1). Classification (GTDB taxonomy): domain Bacteria; phylum Pseudomonadota; class Alphaproteobacteria; order Rhizobiales; family Xanthobacteraceae; genus Bradyrhizobium; species Bradyrhizobium lablabi_C. The sequence continues at coordinate 35,902 of NZ_JAFCLN010000029.1, read as the reverse complement.
CCGCTTGAGGGCGGAGGACAGTTCCGAGACGGTGAATTCAGGCGCGTTGGCAAGCGGTTCGGGCATAAGCGATTCGGGTTTTGGGGCTGTTGGCGCAAGGTAGGGATTTTGGCTGATAACGCCAATCGCCGGATTGGGGATGGAGGATTATAATACCTCTCTCCTGCTTGCGACAGTGGGCGGACTCGTGCGAACCGAAGCCATCCGAAATCCCCGCATCCGGCTCTATTCATGAAAATCCTCGTGCTCGGTTCCGGCGGCCGCGAACATGCCTTGGCGTGGAAGATCGCGGCTTCTCCGCTTGTGGAAAAGCTCTGGTGCGCGCCGGGCAATGCCGGCATCGCGCGCGATGCCGAATGTGTGCCGATCGATATTGCCGACCATGCGGCAGTGATCGACTTTTGCAAGCGCAATGCGGTCGATTTCGTGGTGGTCGGTCCCGATGCGGCGATCGCGGCCGGCGTGGTCGACGATCTCAATGCGGCCGGCTTCAAGGCGTTCGGGCCGACCAGGGCGGCGGGACGGCTGGAGAGCTCGAAGAATTTCACCAAGGCGCTGTGCCGTGCCAACAACATTCCGACCGCGGCCTATGAACATTTTACCGATGCGGAACAGGCGAAGGCCTACATCCGTAAGCAGGGCGCGCCGATCGTCGTGAAGGCGGATGGTCTTGCGGCCGGCAAGGGCGTCGTGGTCGCGATGACGGAGGCCGAGGCGCTCGCCGCTGTCGACATGATGTTCGGCGGCGCCTTCGGCGCTTCGGGCGCGGAAGTCGTCGTCGAAGAATTCATGCAGGGCGAGGAAGCTTCCTTCTTTGCGTTGTGCGACGGCGAACATGCGCTGGAGCTTGCGACCGCGCAGGACCACAAGCGCGCCTTCGACGGCGATGAGGGCCCGAACACCGGCGGCATGGGCGCCTATTCGCCCGCACCTGTCATGACGGAAGCGATGTGCGCGCGCGTGATGGACGAGATGATCCGCCCCACGCTGCGCGCGCTCAAGGCGATGGGGACGCCCTACAAGGGCGTGATCTTCGCCGGCATCATGGTGACGAAGGACGGCCCAAAGCTGGTCGAATACAATGCGCGCTTCGGCGATCCCGAATGCCAGGTGCTGATGCTGCGGATGATGTCCGACATCGTGCCGGCGCTGCTCGCCTGCGCCGACGGGCAGTTGAAGAACTTCAATCTGCGCTGGTTCGACGATGCCGCGCTGACGGTAATCATGGCGACGAAGGGCTATCCCGGCGACTACGGCAGAGGGTCGGTGATCGGCGGCCTCGATGAGGCCGCGAAGGTGGAAGGCGTCGAGATTTTTCATGCTGGCACGGCAGCGAAGGATGGCCGCATCGTCGCCAATGGCGGGCGTGTGCTGAACGTTTGCGCGCTCGGCAGGAACGTGACGGAGGCGCAGGCGCGGGCCTATCAGGCGGTGGACCGCATCAACTGGCCGGAAGGCTTTTGCCGCCGCGATATCGGCTGGCAGGCGGTGGCGCGGGAGAAAGCGAAGGCCTGATTGTCCTCCGTCCTCACCCTGAGGAGCATCGCAGAGCGATGCGTCTCGAAGGGCGAGGGCGGCCCGGCCCCATCCTTCGAGACGCGGCCACGAGGCCGCTCCTCAGGATGAGGCCTCTCGCTTCCGTCATTGCGAGCGAAGCGAAGCAATCCATTTTGCCACACGAAGAATGGATTGCTTCGTCGCTTCGCTCCTCGCAATGACGGCTGTCGTTACTGACTTCGTTATTTCGGACGACGTGCGTAGCGCGTCGATCCGGAATCTCGGAACTTTAGCGCTTATCATCTCCGGATTCCGGGTTCGATGCTTCGCATCGCCCCGGAATGACAAGTAAATTGCAAGAACTCGAAGTAACTGCTGCCGTCAAAGCATATCGTCGACGATTTTCGTCATCTCTGCCGCGGAGAAGGCCCGCAGAGATTCGGTGCGGACGTTGCCAAGCTTGGCGAGGCTCAGCGTGAGCGACATGAAGGACGATTCATCCGGCGCATCGACGATGGTGACGATGTCGTAGCGTCCCTGTGTCCAGACGATCTCCCTGACAGTCACCCCGAACGTCTTCGCCAGATCTTTGAAAGCGTCCGCCCGCTTTGGGGATTCCTTGGCGTTGCGAACGCCCTGATCCGTGAAATTCGCCAGCACAACATAGGCTACCATGATCGTCCTCCCGGGTTAGGACCACGTGCAATGGCATGAGGAAGTCGCGCGAGCTTGTCATAGCGGTGCCGGCGCAGCCACAAGCTTGATCGGAAAGGTCAGCGGGCGTGACTTATGCTGCCGTGCAACTGTGTCCAGGGCTGCAAGGGTAGCGCGAAGCTGAACTCATGAGTGATATAGTGCGATATGGCAGACGGTCAGGTCGTGCTGGTGACAACTCAACCATTGGGAGGCGGTCCGCCCGTCCGCTCGGTCTACTTTGTGGCCGAACAGGATCCGGCGAAGGCCACCGCCATTATTGCGGAGGTGATGGCGCCGAACGAGCAGGTTGAAGCGTTGGGCCGGCTTCCGGATGCGGCCGTCAAGGCGCTCGGTCTGAAACACGGCGATTTCACGCATGGCTGACGGGCGTTGGGCCCGGCGATGACGGTCTCGTAGGGTGGGCAAAGCGAAGCGTGCCCACCGCTCGGGATGCCATGGATAGAATGGTGGGCACGGCGCAAGAGCGCCTTTGCCCAACCTACGGTGTGTCTTCCGCCTCATCCTGAGGAGCGCGCATTTGCGCGCGTCTCGAAGGACGAGGCGGCCCGGCTGTATCCTTCGAGACGCCGCGAAGACGCGGCTCCTCAGGATGAGGTCTCACAGTCCCTTTGACGTCACAGCAAATCGCCGCCCGCGGCGCTTGCCGTGGTGCCGTGCTCGCGGAACGCCTTGATGACGTTCCGGCCGATCTTCCACTTGTGCACCTCGTCGGGGCCGTCGACCAGCCGCTGCGAGCGCACCTGGGTGTACCATTTGGCGAGCGGGGTATCCTGCGAGAAGCCGAGTGCGCCGTGCAGCTGGATCGCGGTGTCGATCACCTTGTGCACCATGTGGGCGTGGAAGATTTTTGCGATCGAGTTCTCCTGGCGGATGTCGAGGCCTTTCTCGGCCTTGTAGGCGATGTGCAGCAGCATCAAGCGGCCGATATAGAGTTCGCTGGCGCAATCGGCCAGCATGAACTGCACCGCCTGGCGGTCGGCCAGCAACTGCCCGAAGGTCGAACGCTTGGTGACATGCGCCACCGCCATATCCAGCGCGCGCTGCGCTTTGGCGACGTTGTGCATGCCGTGGCGCAACCGGCCATAGGCGAGGCGGTGCTGGCCCATGTTGAAACCGTTACCTTCGCCGCCGAGCAGATTGTCGGCAGGCACCTTCAAATCCTTGATCTCGATCTCGGAGTGGCCGCCGTGCAGGACATCGTCATGAGGCCCTTCGATCGCCATGTTGGCGACGTTGCGCTTGATCTTGTAGCCGGGGTTCGGCAGCTCGACGATGAAGGCCGAATGCTGCTTGTGGCGCGGCGCGTTCGGGTCGGTTCTGGCGATCACCAGCGCCATGTCGGCGACGCTCGCGGAAGACGAAAACCATTTTTCGCCGTTGAGGATGTAGTTCTCGTTGCCGTCCTTCACCGCTGACGTCTGCATGCCCGTAGCGTCGGCGCCGGCGGCCTTTTCCGTCATCGAATAGCAGATGCGCTTGTCGCCATTGAGCAGGGGTTTAAGGAATTTCTCTTTCTGATATTCCGTGCCGTGGGCGAGGATCGTCATCATCGAGGCATCGTCGGGGCCTTGCGTGTTCATCGAGAGCGCGCCGAGCATGCTCTCGCCAAGCTCCATCTGCACCAGCGCATTGGCCAGCGGGCCAAGGCCCATGCCGCCATATTCCTTCGGCACCCACGGGCACCACAGCCCTTGCGCGCGCGCCTTCTTGCGCAGCGGGCCGAGCACTTCGGCGAGCGGTTTGGTGTCGAGTTCTTTCTCGGCCGGGATGCATTCGTCGTGCACCCATTTGCGCACCTTCTCGCGGATCGCCTTGGCCTCGGCCGGGATTTCGAAATCGATCGACATGGCGTTTTCCTCTGTTCTTGCTTGATGGCGGAACTTGGCGGATGGCATAAACCTGAGGCAAGGCAGCGGCAACCCGAACAAAGTTTGAAGCGCGATGGCGACGCCAACACATGGTCGTCATGCCCGCGCAGGCGGGCATCCAGTACGCCGTGCCGGTTGTTGTTACCCGCGAAGCTGGTGTTTACTGGATCACCCGCCTTCGCGGGTGATGACGGCTCGTGATGACGTGAGAGTGTGACATGCCCGATCTCGCCGACCTGTTTCCCGGCTACGCCTCCGAATGGATCAACACCTCATCGGGCCGCATCTTTGCGCGCGTCGGCGGCAAGGGCCCGCCGCTGCTCTTGCTGCACGGCTTTTCCTCGACCCATGTGATGTGGCATCCGGTGACGAAGATGCTGGACGACAGGTTCACGCTGATCATCGCCGACCTGCCGGGCTATGGCTGGTCCGATATGCCCGACAGCGACGAGAACCATACGCCCTACACCAAGCGCGCGATGGCGAAGGCGATGATCGAGGCGATGGAGCAACTCGGCCACGTTCACTTCGCGCTTGCCGGTCACGACCGCGGCGGGCGGGTATCGTATCGCCTCGCGCTCGATCATCCCGGGCGGCTGTCGAAGCTGGCGGTGCTCGATATCCTGCCGACCTATGATTACTGGGAGCGCATGAACCGGCTCTATGCGCTGAAAATCTATCACTGGGCGTTCCTGGCGCAGCCGGCGCCGTTTCCGGAAACGCTGATCCTGGGCGCTCCCGATTTCTTTCTGAAGAAGAAGATGGCGAGCCAGACCAAGTCGAAGACGCTCGACGAGATCGATCCGCGCGCGCTGGAGCATTATCTGGCGCCATTCCGCGATCCCTCCCGCGTGCATGCGATGTGCGAGGACTATCGCGCCGGCGCCTATGCCGATTACGAGATCGACAAGGCGGACTTTGAAGCGGGCAAGAAGATCACGGTCCCGATGCTGGCGCTGTGGGGCGATGCCGGCATTGCGAGCGCCGCGGCGACGCCGCTGGATACCTGGAAGAAATGGGCGACCAACGTGCAGGGCGCGCCAGTGGATTCCGGGCATTTTCTGCCGGAGGAAAATCCGCAAGCGACGGGGAAATTGCTGCGAGAGTTTTTCACGGCGCCATAGCCACAACCGTCATTGCGAGGAGCGCAGCGACGAAGCAATCCAGCTTTCTTGTTGCGGCAAAGCTGGATTGCTTCGCTGCGCTCGCAATGACGGGGAGGGAGCTGTTACCGCCGCACCTTGAAAAAATCCCGCAGCAGCGTCGCCGCTTCGGTCTCGCCGACGGATGGATAGACCTCCGGCGCGTGGTGGCACGTCGGGGAGGCGAAGAAGCGGACGCCGGAATCGACCGCGCCGCCCTTGGGGTCCACCGCGCCGTAATAGAGGCGGCGGATGCGGGCGAGCGAGATCGCGCCGGCGCACATGGTGCAGGGCTCGAGTGTGACGTAGAGGTCGCAATCGACGAGGCGCTCGGTGCCGATGGCTTCCGCAGCCTGCCGGATCGCCAGGATTTCAGCGTGGGCGGTCGGGTCGCGGTCGGTCAGGGTGCGGTTGGCGGCTGACGCGATCACCTCAAACCCCCGCACAATCACGCAGCCGATCGGAACTTCGCCGGCATTTCCGGCATTTTCGGCCGCTTTCAGCGCCAAATCCATGAAAGTAGGGGCAGTCATGCCTCGTATCCCCACAAGAAACCTGCTACTAGCTGCGCCTTCAGCAAAAGTGGATACCGGTTTTGCGTGAGAATGCGGCCTGCGAGGCGGGCGCGCATGCCCTTTTGATTTTAGCTGCGAGTGAGACCTTTCATGCCCCGCGACACCGATAAAAACAACGATTCCCGAGGCCGGCGCGACCGGCCGGGTGGGGGCAGACCCGGTGGCAAGCCCGGCGGCAAGGGCCGTTCCGGCGCGGCGCGGGGACCGGAGAAGAAGTTCGCCAAGCGCGGCTTTGGCAAGGGTGAGGGCGACAAGCGTTCGTTCGGCGACCGCGAAGGCCGCCCGCCGCGCCGCCGTGAGGATAGCGATGCGCCGCGCCGCGATTACGGCGACCGTCCTCGCACGCCGCGGTTCGACCGCGACGACCGTGGCCGCGGCGAGAAGCGCGATTTCAAGCCGCGCGGGGACCGCCCGCGTTTCGATCGCGAGGATCGCGCGCCGCGTGGTGAAGGCCGATTCCGCGATCGCGATGACGCGCGTCCCGCCGGGCGTTTCGGGGATCGCAAGTTCGGCGACAGGAAGCCTTACGCTTCGCGGGATCGCGACGGCGAGAAGCGGCCCTACACGCCGCGTGGCGAGCGATCGTCGCGCGATGGTGATCGGCCGCCGCGGAAGTTCGGCGGCGACCGCGGCCCGCGCAAGGATTTTGGCGACCGTCCGCCGCACGGTGAATCCAAGCCGTGGCAGAAGCGCGAGGGCGGTGACCGCGACGAGCGTCCGGCGCGAAGTTTCGACAAGCCGCGGTTCAACCGTTCGCGCGATGATCGCGGCGACGGCGAGCGTCCGCGCTTTTCGCGTTCCCGCGAGGATCGCGTGCAGGGCGACCGGTCGTCCCGCGAGCGGCCGAATGCGGATCGCGAGAGCGACCGCAGAGATCGCGGGGATCGTCCGCGTGGTGATCGGCCGGACCGTCCCCGTTTCGACCGCGATCGTGAAGATCGTCCGAAATTCGATCGTCCGCGGCAACGTCGCGACGACCGCGAGGACCGCCCGCGCCGCGAACGGCCGGAAGGCCGCACCGATTGGCAGGAGCATCCGCGCAGCGACCGGCGCGACCGTTTCGCGGATCGGCCCCGCCGCGACAACGAGGATGACAGCAAGATCTTTGCAAAGCGGCCGGCCTTCGGCGGCCGCGGCGCCTATCGCGAGCGCAACCGCGACGACGACCGGCGTTCGTCGCGCAGGGAAGTGGAAGAAAAGCCGAAGAAGGCGGGTGAGCGCATTGCCAAGGTGCTGGCCCGGGCGGGGCTGGCCTCGCGGCGCGACGCGGAAGAGATGGTGACGCAGGGCCGCGTCACCGTGAACGGCCGGCTCATCAATTCGCCCGCGCTCGATATCACTGCCAACGACGTGGTCGCGGTCGATGGCAAGCCGTTGCCGCCGCGCGAGCGCACGCGGCTGTGGATGTATCACAAGCCGCGCGGGCTGATGACGACGCATGACGATCCCGAGGGGCGGCCGACGGTATTCGACAATCTGCCGGAAGGCCTGCCGCGGCTCATCTCGGTCGGCCGGCTCGATTTCAACACCGAAGGGCTGCTGCTGCTCACCAATGACGGCGGTCTGGCGCGCATTCTGGAACTGCCCGACACCGGCTGGCTGCGGCGCTACCGCGTGCGCGCCCATGGCGAGGTGACGCAGGCGCAGCTCGATGAGCTGAAGAAGGGCGTCGAGGTCGACGGCGTGAAATACGGCTCGATCGATGCGACACTGGAGCGCGACCAGGGCGCCAATGTCTGGCTGGTGTTCGCGATCCGCGAGGGCAAGAACCGCGAGGTGCGCAACGTGATGGCGCATCTCGGCCTCGAGGTGAACCGGCTGATCCGGATTTCCTACGGGCCGTTCCAGTTGGGCGAACTGGAAGAGGGCAAGGTCGAGGAGGTCAAGACACGCGTGCTGCGCGAGCAACTCGGCGAGAAGGTCGCAAAGCTGGCGGGCGCCGATTTTGCCCGGCCGGAGCAGAGCGAGGCGGATGAGGACGAGGCGCCACGGGCCAAGAAACCGTACAAGGCGTCCGGCAAGAATGCGATCGTCTCCGACGGCAAGGGCCGCCGCGTGCTGGTGCAGCGTACCGGCAGCGAGGAAGCGCGTATCCGCAACGAGGAAGAGAACGCTGCTTACGGCCCGCCGCGCCGCGTCAAGCGCGGCTATCACGGCAAGCGCGATCTCAAGCCGCGGGATGAGTAGACGCTGATGGTTGTGGAGACACTGCTTGCTCCAAATACGATGTCATGCCCGGGCCCGTCCCGGGCATCCACGTCTTTTGGCGCAGCAAGCAAGCAAGACGTGGATGGCCGGGACAAGCCCGGCCATGACGGAAACTTCTAATGCGCGTCGTCGGGGGGCGATTGAGGGGCCGCAACATCGCGTCTCCAGCTACGCAGGAGATCAGGCCGACGGCGGATCGCCTGCGCGAGTCCGTGTTCAACATTTTGATGCATGCGTATGGCGATCCGATTTCGGATGCGCGGGTGCTCGACCTGTTCGCCGGTACCGGCGCGCTCGGCATCGAAGCGATCTCGCGCGGGGCGAAGTTCGTGCTGTTCGTCGATAACGGCGCGGAGGCGCGGGCGTTGTTGCGCAACAATGTCGAGTCGCTGGGGCTCGGCGGCGTGACAAAAGTCTATCGCCGCGATGCGACCAATCCGGGGCCTGCGCATCCGGTCGAGCCATTTTCGCTGGCCTTTCTCGATCCACCCTATGGCAAGGGACTTGCGGAGAAAGCGCTCGCCGCGCTGCGCGACGGCGGCTGGCTGACGCCGGGCGCGCTGGTGGTGGTGGAGGAGGCGAAGGCAGCGGGGTTTGCGGTGCCGGAAGGATTCGAGGAGCTGGAGCGGCGCGCGTACGACGACACGGAGTTCGTGTTCTTGCGGTTTGGCGCGGCCTAGTGCATTCGCATTTTTGAGCCATGGCTCAATGGGCTGGTGCTGACTTGCAGTCATCTCGGGGATGTTACGAAGTTTGAAACTTCGTGAGTTCGTCGCAAAACCAAGCTCTCCTCGACGAAAACACAAGCTCTTCTCAAGGAATCCGAAAAGCCGAAACAGGCCTCCCAATCTAGCTTCGCCGGTGTCCATTTCGAACCACGAGTCTCGATGTCGCTGTTCGGAACGGATACCGGCACGATCGCGAACGGGTAGCGACGCGCTGCCGGGTCAATTCCGAGGAAACGCCCGGGAGAAATGCACATGGCTGTTACAGCGACTTTTTCGGCGGGGACCCTGACTGTCTTCGGCGACGCCCTGACCAACAACATCGCCCTTTCCCGCAACGCAGCCGGAACGATCCTGGTCAATGGCGGCGCGGTTAAAATCGTCGGCGGCACCGCGACGGTTGCCAATACCAAACTGATCCAGGCCTTCGGCCAGAACGGCGACGACATCATCACCATCGACGAGAGCCACGGTGCGATGCCTCCGGCGAACCTGTTCGGCGGCGCCGGCAATGACAGGCTGACTGGCGGGTCGGGCGGTGACATGCTGTTCGGACAGGCCGGCAACGACACGCTGTTTGGCAAGGGCGGCAACGATTTTCTGTTCGGCGGCGCCGACAATGACACGCTGACCGGCGGTGCCGGCGACGACCAGATGTTCGGCGAATCCGGCAACGACCGCATGATCTGGAATGCCGGCGACGGCACCGATCTGATGGAGGGCGGCGACGGCACCGACACCGCTGAGGTCAACGGCGGCAATGGCAATGAAACCTTTGCGATCACGGCCAATGGCACCCGCGTGCGCTTCGACCGGATCGACCCTGCGCCGATCAGCCTCGACATCGGCACCACCGAAAATCTCGTGGTCAACGCCGGTGGCGGCGACGACAGGATTTCCGCGACCGGCAATCTCGCCGCGCTGATCAAACTGACGATCGACGGCGGCGCCGGCAACGACACCATCCTCGGCGGCAACGGCGCCGATACCTTGCTCGGCGGCACCGGCAACGATTTCATCGACGGCAATCAGGGCAACGACACCGCCCTGCTGGGAGCCGGCAACGACACCTTTCAGTGGGACCCGGGCGACGGCAGCGACACGGTCGAGGGCCAGGCCGGCAACGACACGCTGCTCTTCAATGGCAGCAACATCGGCGAGAATTTCGATATCGCGGCAAACGGCGACCGCGTGCGCCTGACCCGCGATATCGGGGCCATCACGATGGACCTGAAGAGCATGGAGACCATCAACATCGCCGCGCTCGGCGGCAATGACAACATCGTCGTCAACGATCTCAGCGGCACCGGCGTCACTCAGGTCAACGTCAATCTAGGCGCGTCGACCGGCGGTGGCGACGCTGCGTCGGACAAGGTCACAGTCCAGGGCCGGAATTCGGCCGACACCATACAGGTGACCGGCTCGGGGACCTCGGTTTCCGTCACGGGATTGCCGGCCGCCGTCACCATCACCAACGCCGAAGGCGCGAATGATGCGCTTGTCGTGAACGCGCTCGGCGGTAACGACACGATCAACGCGGCCGGGCTTCCCGCGGGGATCGTCAAGCTGACCATCGACGGCGGCGCCGGGAACGACACGATCACCGGCAGCCAGGGCGACGATACGCTGCTCGGCGGCGACGGCAACGATGTCGTGACCGGCGGCCGCGGCAACGACATTGCACAGCTCGGAGCCGGCAACGACACGTTCCAGTGGAATCCCGGCGACGGCAGCGACACGATCGAAGGCGATACCGGCACCGACAAGATGCTGTTCCTCGGCGCCAATATCGCCGAGAACATCGACATTTTTGCCAACGGCAACCACGTCCTGTTCACGCGTGACGTCGCAGCCGTGACGATGGATCTTCACGGCGTCGAGCAGATCGATTTCCGTGCGCTCGGCGGCGCCGACCGGATCACGGTGGGCGATCTGAGCGGGACGGATGTCACGCAAGTGAATATCGACCTGCGCAGCCAGACCGGCACGCGCGACGGTGAAGTCGATTCCGTCACGGTCAACGCCACCCAGGGGGCCGACACGTTCGGCGTCTCCGGCAATGCGAGCGGCGTGACGGTGTTCGGCCTGCACGCGACCACGAAGCTGACGGGCATGGATGCGACCGACCAGCTCACGCTCAACGGCCAGGGCGGCGACGACAAGATCGATGCGAGCGGGCTTGCCGCCGGTACGCTGAAGCTCACGATCAATGGCGGGCTCGGCAACGACCTGCTGATCGGCAGCAAGGGCGACGACCTCGTCATCGGCGGCGACGGCAATGACGTCGCGCTGATGGGCGCCGGCAACGACACCTTCGTGTGGAATCCCGGCGATGACAACGACATTGTCGAAGGTCAGGCCGGAAGCGACACGATGCTGTTCAACGGTGCCAACATCGCCGAGACGATCAATATCTTCGCCAACGGCGGTCGTGCCGAATTCACGCGGGATGTCGCTGCGGTTACGATGGACACGGACGGCGTCGAAACCATCACGTTCACCGCCCGCGGCGGCGCCGACACCATCAATGTCGGCGACATGACCGGCACCGACGTGACGCAGGTCAATATCGATCTGGCCGGCACTCCCGGCACCCCGGGCGGGGATGGCGCGGCCGACAAGATCGTGATCGACGGCACCGGCGGTGACGATGTCATCTCGCTTTCGCTCGACAGCAACGGCGCGTTGGTGGTCGACGGGCTCGCAAGCCAGGTCGTGATCCAGAATTTCGACTTCAACGACACGATCACTATCAACGGCCTCGGCGGTGACGACGTGATCCTGGCCAACGGCATCAACCTCGGCGGGGCGCGTCTCGTCTTCGACGGGGGTGCCGGCGACGATGTGCTGATCGGTGGCGCAGGCAACGACACGCTGCTCGGCGGGCTCGGCGACGATGTCCTGATCGGTGGCGGTGGCACCGATGTGCTGGACGGCGGGCCGGGCAGCAATGTCGTACTTCAGTCGCTGGTCGCCAATGCGGCTTTCCACACGGAGATGCTGGTCTGAGCCGAGGTGTGTGAGTAACGAGACGGCTTCGCGCGGTCGGTGACCGCGCGAAGCCGGCGCTCTAACGGGCTGGCCGAAAAGTCACTCGCCGCGCTACGTGGCGGCGGGTGGCTGTAGCGGCAGCCCAATCCCTCCCCACAAAGGGAATAAACTATATTTGAAAAACCCAACACGTCACTTGCGCGACGGCTGTGTATGGTGGCTGACCTCCAGCCCGTTGATCGTTAGCCAAGGCGCCTTGCGCTTCGTCCATCCCTCGTAACGCGGTGCCAGCAGCGACGAATCGTCCAGCGTGCCGGGTTTGATGCTCAAGAAGCCTAATCCGCTGGTGTGCCAAAGGCGTATCCCGCAGGTTCCGCAGAAATAGCAGTTTTTGGCCCGCCCGCCATTCTCGGCGGGGCGTGTCCAGCACTTCGGCTCGCCACTGATGAGCTTAACATCGGCCTCGCGCATCCTGAGGCTCATGCCGAAAACCCCTCCGGATTGCATCTTGCAGTCGTTGCAATGGCAGACTCCCAGCCATACGGGCTCGCCTGTGAGGCGATAGCGGATTTCGCCGCACTGGCAGCCTCCCTCCGAGGGCAACGCGAGGCCCATCTCTTCCCTTTGCGCTTCGTACTGACCGGAGCGCTCCATAGGGTGGGTTAGCGGAGCGTAACCCACCATTCTTCGCGCGATCGGTGGATTACGCCTTCGGCTAATCCACCCTACGGCGGCTACCTTAGCCGCTCCCACATTCCAACACGACCTTTATCAAGCTTACCTTCTTTGACTAAACTGTCGCCGGCCCACCTCATGTCGTACTGCCAAGTATAGAAGAAATCACCAGACGATCGCAGGTCGCGCTCGTGGTGATCCCAGATGAACTTCGCAATCTTAGCAATCTTCGCTTTATTTCCGGGTGAGCCTAACGCTTGCAGAATAAGGGGCTTCAGGTCCTCTCGCGTCACGGAATACCTCCTTAAAATCTATCTCCGCCCGAACAGCTTTTCGATATCGCTCAGCTTCAATTCCACATAGGTCGGGCGGCCGTGGTTGCACTGGCCGGAGTTCGGCGTGTCTTCCATCTCGCGCAGCAGCGCGTTCATCTCTTCGGGCTTGAGGATGCGTCCGGCGCGCACCGAGCCGTGGCAGGCCATGGTGGCGGCGACATGCATCAGGCGGCGCTCGAGCGGCAAGGCTTCGTCCCATTCGGCCATGTGCTCGGCGAGGTCGCGGAGCAGGCCCGCGGCATTGGTCTTGCCGAGGAGGGAGGGTGTTTCGCGCACGGCGACGGCGCCGGGGCCGAAGGATTCGATGGCGAGGCCGAAGGAGGCGAGCTCCTCGGCGCGGTCGAGCAGTTGCTCCACCGTGGCTTCGTCGAGTTCGACGATTTCCGGGATCAGCAGAATTTGCCGCTGCACGCCGTTCTTCGCCAGCGAGGCCTTCAGTCGCTCATAGACGATGCGCTCATGGGCGGCGTGTTGGTCCACCACGATGAGGCCGTCGCGGGTTTGCGAGACGATATAGGTTTCGTGGATCTGCGTTCGCGCGGCGCCAAGCGGGCGGTCGAGCAGATCGGCGGACGGTGTTGACTCGAAGCGCACGTCGGCGGTCGGCGCGCCGACGTCGAAGGCGGCCTGTCCCGGCTCGGCGAAGGCTTGCGCGGCGGCGCCTTCGAAGCCCGGCATCGGCGAGACCGGAAAGGACGGCGAACGGCGCCAGTCCCAATTGCCCGGGCGCGGCGCGAAGGCTGGGCGGAACGCAGAGATGGCGGCGCCATCCGTATTGGCGGCGGTGCGCTTGCCCTCGCGCGCAAGGCCCTCCTTCAGTGCATGCACGATCAGGGCGCGGACGAGGCCGGCGTTGCGGAAGCGCACCTCGGTCTTGGCCGGGTGCACGTTGGCGTCGACCTCTTGCGGGGGCAGCGTCACGAACAGCGCGACTACGGGATGGCGGTCACGCGGCAGATAGTCGGCATAGGCCGCGCGCACGGCGCCGAGGATCAGCTTGTCGCGCACCGGGCGGCCGTTGACGAACAGATATTGCCCGAGTGCGTTGGCGCGCGTGAGGGAAGGCGCGGCAGCAAAGCCTTCGACCAGGACGCCCTCGCGCTCGGCGCGCACCTCGATGGCACTGGAGCGGAAGTCAGCGCCCAGGATATCGCCGAGCCGCGTCAGGCGGCCGGCGGCGCTGGGAAGCGCCGCGGCCCAGGTCACCGGCGCGCGCTCCTCGCCCGCCAGCGTGAAGGCGACGTCGGGGCGGGCCATTGCCAGACGCCGCACCACTTCGCGGATCGCTTCGGCCTCGGTGCGATCGGTTTTCAAAAATTTCAGCCGGGCCGGCGTCGCGTAGAAGAGATCGCTGACCTCGACGCGGGTGCCCTGTCCGAGCGCCGCAGGCATGACCTGTGATTTCTCGCCGCCCTCGACCGAGAGCGACCAGGCATGCGGCTCGGAGGCGTGGCGCGTGGTGATGCCGAGCCTGGCCACCGCGCCGATCGAGGGCAGCGCCTCGCCGCGGAAACCCAGCGTGCGGATACGCAGCAGATCCTCGTCGTCCAGCTTCGAGGTGGCGTGGCGGTCGACGGAGAGCGCCAGATCCGCATGGGTCATGCCGCTGCCGTCATCGGTAATGCCGATGCGGCGCCGGCCGCCGCCGTCGGTGAAGATGTCGATCCGGCTGGCGCCGGCATCGATGGCGTTCTCCACCAGCTCCTTCACCACGCTCGCGGGACGTTCGACCACCTCGCCGGCGGCGATGCGGTTGACGACCTGTTCGGGGAGCTGGCGGACGGGCATGGGTTTCGTCGGGGAGATTCGAAGGCAGCCGCCATTCTAGGCGCCTGGCGCGGCAAATGCATGGGCCGGGACCCGCAAATTCAATCCCGCCTGGGGATGAAACCGAACTAGAGCGGGATGACTTTTCTTCGAATCGTCATCCCGCTCTATCTTTTTGTTTGAGCATGATCTTTTCGGAAAACCGGTGTCCACTTTTCCGGATCATGCTCTATCGCCTTGAAGATGCTGGCGTTCGATACCGGGACGGCACGCAAGGTCGGGATTGTGAGGTCGCAGGCGCGGGTATATCGTTTAGAAAAATTATAATCTGACCGGGAGGAACGAAATGTGCCATCTGTTCGCGCATCAACCGCAACGGGACTACGAATCGCAGACCCGATCGCTGCGGATCGGCGGCCATTGCACGTCGATCCGGCTGGAAATGTCGTTCTGGGACACGCTGGAAGAGATCGCCGCCAAGGAGGGAATGAGCCTGGCGAAGTTCCTCACCACGCTGCATAACGAAGTCCTCGACCATCATGGCGAGGTCAATAATTTCGCCTCTCTCTTGCGCTGTTCCTGCCTGATCTACCGTTCCAAGAGCACGATCGCAGTCCCGGAATTTCGTGGCGCCGCGGCCATTCTCGACGCCGCCGAATAGGATTCATTCGCTCGACAAGGAAAAGCGGCCCGGTCCGCCCGGACCGGGCCGCTTTTTTGAACTAGATCTCCTTGCGTTGCATCGCGCCTGCGATGTGGTCGGCCTGCCGGATCGCGAGCGCCACGATCGTCAGCGTCGGATTGCAGGCGGCGCCGCTGGTGAACTGGCTGCCGTCGGAAACGAACAGGTTCTTGACGTCGTGGCTCTGGCCGAATTTGTTCACCACGCCGTCCTTTGCTTTCTCGCTCATCCTGACGGTGCCGAGATTGTGCGTGCTCGGGTAGGGCGGCGTCGGATAGGTCACGGTGGCGCCGACGGCCTCATAGACGGCGGCGCCCTGCTTGTAGGCGTGGTTGCGCATCGCGACGTCGTTGGGATGATCGTCGAAATGCACGCTCGCCACCGCCATGCCGAACTTGTCCTTGGCCTTCGGATCCAGCGTGATGCGATTGGTTTCCTGCGGCATGTCCTCGCCGACCAGCCACATGCCGGCCATGCGCGGATAGGACTCCATCGCCGACGTGAAGGAGCGTCCCCATGCACCCGGGTTCAGGAACGCCGCCATGAAGGGCACGCCGATCGACAGCGTCTCCATCTCATAGCCGCCGACGAAGCCGCGTTTGGGGTCGTTCTTGGCTTCGTCGCGGATGATGCCGGCCATGGTGGTGCCGCGATACATATGCACCGACTTCTCGAACGCCGCGTACACGCTGCCGGTCATATGCCGCATATAGTTGCGGCCGACCTGACCGGACGAGTTGGCAAGACCGTCCGGGAACATGTTGGAGGCGCTGTTGAGCAACAGGCGCGGGCTTTCGATCGAGTTGCCGGCAACCGCCACCACGCGCGCTTTCTGGCGCTGCATCGCGCCGGCCGCGTCGGCATACACCACACCGGTCACCTTGCCGGACGCATCGTGCTCGATCTTGATCACCATGCTGTTGGGGCGCACTTCGAGATTGCCGGTCGCCTCGCCCTTGGGGATTTCGGTATACAGCGTCGACCATTTGGCGCCGGACTTGCAGCCCTGGAAGCAGAAGCCGATCTGCTGGCAGGCGCCGCGCCCGTCGCGGGCCTCGCTGTTGATCGCCATGTTGCCGGTATGCACGGTCTTGTAGCCGAGCTTCTTCGCGCCGGCTTCCATCACCTTGAAATTGTTGTTGCCGGGCAGCCCCGCAATGCCGTTGGTACGGGTGACGCCCATCTTGTCCTCGGCCTTGGCGTACCACGGCTCCATCTCGGCCAGCGTGATCGGCCAGTCCAGCAAATTGGCGCCCTGGATGCCGCCATAGGTGCTCTTGACCTTGAACTCGTGCTCGTCGAAGCGCAGCGAGGCGCCCGCCCAGTGCGTTGTCGAGCCGCCGACCGCCTTCACGATCCACGCCGGAAGATTCGGGAAATCCTTTGCGACGCGCCAGCTTCCCGAGGTGGTGCGCATGTCGGACCAGGCGAGTTGGGTAAAACTCTCCCATTCATCATTGACGAAGTGCTGGAGTTCGATGCGCGAGCCCGCTTCCAGAATCACGACCTTGACGCCCTTTTGCGCCAGCTCATTGCCGAGCGTTCCGCCGCCCGCGCCGGAGCCGACGATCACGACCACGCCGCTGTCATTCAGATCGAATTTTGCCATGTGGGTTTCCTCCCTGACCGTTCGTTGCCTGAAGGCCTTTAGGCCTTCGGGAGCCAATCGATGTCGGCGAAGCCGCGCTTGATGTAGCCGCCATGCTCGGCGGAGGAGCCCTCGTAGCCGAACTTCGGCCAGACCTCTTTCTGGTTGTAGAGGGAGACGACGAGGTCGCCGCGGATCTTCTGGAAGAAGGCGGACTGCTCGATGCCCTGGAGCAGCGCGACGCGATCATTTTCCCACGCCACCTGCGCGTAAGGCACCTTGTGGCGGGCGTTGGCCTCCTGATCGAGCCGGGCTACGCCGTCGTTGATCAGTGACTTCACCGCCGGATCTTTTGCCGCCTTGCCGTCCCACGGCTTGATCGCGACGATGTAGTAGCTGTCGCCCAGGAAATCGTGCGGATAGATATCGCGCGCCATCTTCACCAATGTCTTCAGCGTTGACGGCGTCAGTGTGCCGGCGTCGTCGGCCCAGGCATCGCCGACGGCAAGGCCCGTGCTTGTCGCAATGGCGACGGTTGGAATCGCAGTTGCCGCGCCCTTCAGAAAGACCCGGCGGTCGTATTTGCTTCGACGATCGACTTCTCTCATGGGTGTCCTCCATTGAATGCCTGTTGATTGCGATTAGCCGAAGCGTCCACCCCGCTGGATCACCTCGATTTTGTAGCCGTCAGGGTCGGCAACGAAGAAGAAGCGCGCCAGCGTCCTGCCGTCATGCTTGAAGTCGCGCAGCGGTCCGGGCGACAGGCGTTCCCGCTCGAACCGCGCGTGTTCGGCGTCGACGTCATCGACGACAACGGCGAGATGGCCGTAGCCGTCGCCCAGCGCGTAGGGCTCCTTACGATCGAAATTGACGGTCAGTTCGACCTCGAAGGGCGAGGACGGATGACGCAGATAGATCAGTGCGAAATCCGCAAACTTGAGATGGTCGGCGACCTCGAGCCCGAAGGCGCGAGCGTAGAAGTCCAGCGATTTCGCCTCGTCGAACACGCGGATCATCGAATGAACGGGCTTTGCCATTCAGTTCAGTTCCTTCAGATAGGCGATGATGGCGGCGCGGGTCTCCGCCTTGGGCTGGCGGTAGGCCATGTTGGAACCCGGGACCGTCGCCTGCGGATTGGCGAGATAGGCATCGAGCCTGGCGTCGTCCCAGACGAAGTCCGCGTTGGCAAAGCCCGCCGAGTAGTGGAAGCCATCGAGCTTGCCGGCGGGTCTGCCGACGATCTTGACCAGTGGCGGACCTTGCCGCACCGGGTCGGACAAATTTGTCGTGTGGCAGGTCGCACATTGCTGCTTGAACAGCGTCGCGCCATCGGGCGGCGTTGCCGCCGGCAGCGCCATCTGCGCGCCGGCCATCCGCACCACAAGCGCCGCGCCGCAGCATCCGAGCCCGATTGCCTGTATTACGAGCAGCTTTGTCATATACATCACCGTTGGCGTGCACAGACTTTAGGTCGCGGCAAACAGGCGGTGGTAGTAGCGGGCTGTTTCACGCCAGAACAAAACCGGCCGCGGCTTGAGCCAGGCCGGTTCTGGAGGTGGCGCAATCCCCAAAAAATCTGGCGACTCGGCTTTCCCGGCATGCCGCTCGGCAGCGGGGCGATCGCGATCTTCACTGGCTTTTTCGGCTTTGCCGATGTTGCGCGATGGTGGGACGGGAAACGCCCGTCGGCGTGATTGCGTCCTGGACGCGAGGGAACTCGTCGCTGCGCGAACCGCTATCGGTTGATGCGGCTCACGCTAGCGGTTGTGTCAAACGGCGGTTTCGCGGAGTTTTCGTGAAACGCGCGATCGAAGCGGACGCTGCCGCCGCATATCGGGTCGGCCCGTGGCCAACGTTTCGCGAAATGACCTTCAAATCTCTGCACGATGACCACACGACGCAGTTTGCATCGCGCCCGCGCCGTTCGTGACAACAACCAGTTCCGGCGATGACGTGGCCAGGCAAAGGCGAACGGCGCAGCCAATCGCCCGGCCATTCATCGCCGACCAAACCTGGGAGAAGTGAATGAAGCTGATCAAAACCTCGGCGATCGCGTTTGCCGTATCGGCGCTGCTTGCCGGTCCCGTGCTCGCGCAAGGCACCTCGGCCGACCCGCAGTTGCGCGGCAGCGTGCAAGGCAAGGGCTCCATGCAGAAAGGCGTGACGGGCAGCGGCGATGAGGAATTCAACGCGCAGCCCGCGGCACCCGGTGAGCGGACCGGTACCAGCACGAAATCGAAGGGCACGGTCGGCGCCGGCAGCGGCGCTGTGCAAAAGGGTACCGGCGGCGCCACCGGCGATTCCGCGCCCGGCGGCAAGCGCTACTAGAGCGTTTTCAAGCGAAGTGGATACCGGTTCGCGTGAAGAAAACGCGTCAAAACAAAAAGCTGGAGCCCGTTCCGATTCAATCGGAACGTAAACGGCTCTAGCCGAGGCGATCTCCTTCGATACTTGTTTTTTGCGAAGACGAGAACTCCGGCCGCAGCGCGGCTGGAGTTTTTCACGTCGGTTTTCTAGTCGTCATAACGGCGCGGGCCGCGGCCGGCCTTGATGTCGCTGCGGCGCTTCTTGCCTTCGAGGCGGCGCTGTTTGGAGCCGAGCGTCGGCCTGGTCGGGCGGCGCGGCGTGGGACGCACCAGAGCTTCGCGCAAGAGTTCAATCAGGCGGTCGATCGCATCGCTGCGGTTGCGCTCCTGGGTGCGAAAGCGCTGGGCGTGGATCACGATCACGCCCTCCTTGGTCATGCGCTGGCCGGCGAGGCGGACGAGGCGCGCGGCGGCATCCTCGGGAAGCGCGATTCTGCTGGTGTCGAAACGGAGCTGCGCGGCGGTGGCGAGCTTGTTGACGTTCTGCCCGCCCGGTCCGGAGGCGCGGACGAATGCGATGTCGATGTCGTCTTCGTCGATCGAGAGGTTGTGCGAGACCCGCAGCATGGCGTCACCGGGAGAGGAATCGGTGGCCGCAGAATAGCGGGTTTGCTGCCCCAACCGAAAGATGCGTTCCCCGGACGCTGCGCAACATGAAATGTTGCGCTGCTGAGCCGGGGTCCATTGGGTGTGGCAACGTGTGGGTCCCGGCTCTGCAGCGCACCGCCAAGGCGCTGCGCTGCGTCCGGGACACGTGAGAGACTAATTCGCCTTCGGCGCGGTGGCGGCCGGCTGGGCGGCGGCTTGCGGGGCGCGGCCGACGACCACGGTGAGCAGGCCGTGACCCCACAGTCGTTTGGCGGCCTTTTTGGCGTCGTCCAGCGTCACGGCGTCGACCATCGCATTGCGCTTTTCGATGTAGTCGATCGGCAGCTTGTCGAGCTGATATTGCAAGAGCGCCTGCGCCAGTTTCGACGAGGTATCGAGCGCCAGCATCTGCGAGCCCTTCAGGTACGATTTGGCGTCGTCCAGCTCCTTCTGCGTCGGGCCTTCCTCGGCCATGCGGCGGATTTCCTTCTCGACCGCATCGACGGTCTCGCCGGCGCGGTCGGCGCGGGTCCCGGTGTTGCCGATGAACAGCGCGGAATGCTCCATCCAGGTCAGCGATTCATAGATCGAATAGGCGAGCCCGCGCTTTTCGCGGACCTCGCGATAGAGCCGCGACGACAGGCCGCCGCCGCCCAGAATGTGGTTCACGACGTAGCCGGCCATGAAATCGGGCTCGTGGCGGCGGATGCCGGGACCGCCGAAGGTGATGACCGTCTGCGGCACGTCGAGCGGGACGAAGGCGCGTTGCGGCGGCTTGGCCGCGACGACATCGGCGACCGGCGTCAGGTTGCCTTTCGCCTGTAGGCCGCCGAATGCCTTGTCGAGCAATTTCCCGAGCGTGTCGGGGTCGACGTCGCCGACCACTGCGATCCGCAAGTGATCCTTTGCCACCACGCGCGCGACATAGTCCTTCAGATCGGCGATCTCGATTTTCGGCACGCTCTCCAGCGTGCCGTTGGAAGAACGGGCATAGGGGTGGTCGCCATAGGCGAGTTCGAGGAATTTTCGGCCCGAGAGCGAGTTCGGATTGGTGGTTTCGCGGCGCAGACCCGACATGATCTGGTTGCGGATGCGCTCGACGTCCGCCTGATCGAAGCGCGCCGAGGTCAGCGACAGGCGCAACAGATCGAAGGCTTCGTCCTTGTTCTCCTTCAACATGCGCAAAGAGCCGCGCAGATTGTCGCGCGCCGCGGAAAAGCTGAGTTCAATGGCGCGGCGCTCGAGGCGTTCGTGGAAGGTCTTGGAATCGAGATCGCCGGCGCCCTCGTCGAGCAGGCTCGCGACCATATTGCCGAGACCGGACTTGCCGGGCGGATCCTGCGAGGCGCCGCCGCCAAAGGAATATTCCATCGCGATCAGCGGCACGGTGGCGTCCTGCACGAACCAAGCTTCGATGCCGCCGGGCGATACCAGCCGCTGGATCTTGGCCGCCGCCTGTGACGGCGTCGGAGCGAGTGCCGCAATCGCGAGCAGGGCGCCGCCGGCCAGCGCGGCTCGCCGGGTCAATTGATAGGTCACGAACGCTTCTCCTCGCGCTTCGACGCCGTTGTCGTATCCTTGATCAGATAACCCGTCACCGAACGCTTCTTGTCCAGCCATTTTGCCGCGGCCTCACGCACCTGCTCGGCGGTGACGGCGCGAATCCGGTCCGGCCAGCTCCTGATATCCTCGATGGAGAGGCCGGAGGTCAGCGCGCCGCCATACCAGCGCGCCATGGTGGCCTGATTATCCTGCGCATAGACCGCTTCCGCAATAAGCTGGGTCTTGACCCGCTCGAGGTCTTCGGCGCGCACCGGGTTGGTCGCAAGATCGGCGATGACCTCGTCGATCGCCTTCTCGACATCAGCGAATTCAACGCCGGGCTTCGGCGAGACCGAAATCTGGAACTGGGTCGGGTCGAGCGAGGTGCCCTGATAGCCGGCGCCGGCGCTGACCGCGAGCGGGCGGTCGATCACCAGGGCGCGGTAGAGATAGGAATTGGAGCCGGTGCCCATCAATTGCGCGAGCACGTCGAGCGCCGGGCTTTCGCCCGATGCGGCCGTGGTGGAAGAGGGCACGAGATAATAGCGCCGCACGCTGGTCTGCTCGACGCGCGGGTCGGACAGCGTCACGGTGCGCGGTGCGGCCGGCGTCGGTTCCTGCGGCCGGATCCGCTTTGCGGGAATCGCGGGCTGGGCGGGAATGGCGGCATAATACTTCTCCACCAGGGGGCGGACGTCCTTTGCCTCGACATCGCCGGCGATGACCAGGGTCGCGTTATTGGGGGCGTAGAAGCGCTTGTAGAAGGCGAGCGCATCCTCGCGGTCGAGTTTTTCGATCTCCTGCCGCCAGCCGATCACCGGCCGGCCATAGGGATGGTTGAGGTAGAGCGCGGCCATGATCTGCTCGGTCAGCCGTGCATCCGGATTGTTGGCAACCCGCATGTTGAATTCTTCCAGCACGACGTCGCGCTCCGGCAGCACGTTCTCGTCCTTGAGGATGAGACCGGTCATGCGGTCGGCCTCGAACTCCATCATCCTCGGCAACTGATCGCGCGGCACGCGCTGGAAATAGCCGGTGTAGTCGTAGGAGGTGAAGGCGTTCTCGTTGCCGCCGATCTTGAGCACGGTCTGCGAGAACTCGCCCGCGGGGTGCTTTTCCGTGCCCTTGAACATCAGATGTTCGAGGAAATGCGCGAGGCCTGATTTGCCCGGTGTCTCGTCGGCGGAGCCGACCTTGTACCAGATCATCTGCGTGACAACCGGCGTGCGATGATCCGGGATCACCACGACCTGAAGGCCGTTATCGAGGGTAAAGCTCGCGGGCTGCGTCGTGCTCGCTGAGGTCTGCGCAGAAACGCCGGCCGCGCCGGCGAAAGTGGAGAGCAAAGCGGCAAACGCAAAGGCAGCAAAACGATGTGATGGCATCATGACCTGTCTAGCGCGTCATCCGCAAAGGAGTATCGATGCTGCGGCCAAGCGATACGCGCCGTTTCCAATTTGAGTGACGGGCCGGACAAACAGTCCGGATCCATTTTCGTTCAAGCATGATCTTTTTCGGAAACCGGTACGCACGTTGCGCTACGCGGCCCTCCGGGTCCGGATCATGCTAGGCTCGCGATATACACCGCGCGCGAACCCGGCCTTGCTCACGAAGGCGAGAGAACAGCTTAACTATTCGCCATACTTGCCGGCGGCCGGATTGTATTCCTTGTTGAGCGATTCCTTCGGCCCGGTGCCGTAGGCAAAGTTGGGCGACGGCGTCTGGTAGCCGGTCGGCGGCTGGGTCAGCGAATCGCGCGTCGGCTCGCCCTTGAACGGGGCCGTCTCGCTCTTGTTGCCGCCGAACAGGCCGCTGAAGCCGCCGGAATAGCCAAGCTGCGACGGGCTCAGAATCGAGTCGGGCTTTGTAGCGCCGGGCTGCACGGGATCGTTGTTGGCACGCGTCGGTGCGACGGTCTTGCCGGCCGCGAGCTCGGTCGGCGATAGGGGACGGGCGGCTTCGATCGGGTCCTTGTTAGCTTTCTTGCGTGCGGCGATCGCCTGCTTGCGGCGCTGCTCGTCGGGATCCTTCGGCCAGTTCGGCGCGTTTTTCTGGACGGCAGCTTCCTGCGGCGGCGGCAGATCGAGCTTCGGAGGCACCACCAGCGGTGAGCGCTCGCGGTACTCGATGCCGCGGTTTTCCATGTTGGTGCCGCCGATGCCGCGCATGATGCCTTCGATGATCTTTTCCTCGAAGGTCTTGTCGTCTTCGTCGTCGTCCTCGGCGCGTGCGGGGCCGGAGGCCACCACGAGGCCGATGCCGAGCGTGACGGTTGCGAGCCACAGGCCGCGGCTGAACCGCCTGGAAAGTGTCCGCATCATCCAACCGCTTGCATCAGACTCGCGCATCGCGCTGTTCCTGTTCAAGAATTCCGGGTCCGCCAGTCCGGGCCAGGCGCCCATTCGAGGGGTCCGTATCGGCCGGGATCAGGGCGCTTTTGCGGCGGGTACCCCCAGCAGGGAATCATACAATAGGGCCGCTACCCCGGCAACAATGGCCACATCCGCAACGTTAAACACGTACCAATTGTAGGTTTTTCCGGCGATTTCGACATGAAGCAGGGCGAAATCGACCACCGCGCCGTAGGCGAAGCGGTCAATGGCATTGCCGATGGCGCCGCCGATGATCAGTCCGAGCGCGATGGTGGCGAGCATGGTTTTCGACCAGGCCATCCACAGCGCCAGCACGATCACGGCGATTGCCTTCACCGCCGTGAGCACGATCTGGGCGAGGAAATGGTCGGACTGGAACCAGCCAAAGCTGATCCCGACATTCCAGGCCAGCACGAGGTCGAAGAACGGTGTCACCCGCACCGCGCCGTGTCGGCCGATGTCGAACACGTAAAGCAGCCAGAGCTTTGAGGCCTGGTCGAGCACCAGCGCCACAACCGCCGCGATGATGCCGGCGCGGAGAGGGCGGCTGCGAGGCCGTTCGATCTCTGACGCCTCTGACACTTACCTGGCCTTCTTTTTCTTCTTGGCGTTTTTCGTCACGCCCTTCGCCTTTGTCTTGCGCGCGGGCGCTTTCTTCTTCGCTACTTTCTTCGTTGTCTTCGCGGCCTTCTTTTTCGAGCCCTTCGAAGGAGCCTTGGCCGATTTGGCGGGCTTTCCGCGCTTCACGGCGGCCGCGCCCGGCTTTGCCTTGCCTGCCTTTGCTTTGGCGGCCTTCGCATTGGCAGTCTTGGCCTTGCCGGCGTTTGGCTTGGCGGCCTTTGCCTTGCTGGTCTTCGCCTTCGCAGCTTTGGACTCGCGGGGCTTCGCCGTAGCGGTCTCGGCCTTGGCGGCTTTGACATTCTTCTTTGGCTTGGCTGCCCTTGGCTTGTCGTCCGCAGCAGGCGCTACGGTGGTTGATGCGACGGCTTCGCGGACCACTTCCGGCGCGCCTTCGGGTTTGAGCGATGGCTTCTCGTTCGGCTCGGCGAGCCCGGGGGCCGCTTCGACAAACCTTACCGGCTCTACGCCCTCCGCAAGCGCCTTCCATTCGCGCAAGGCCTGCGCATCGCGCGGCGTGACGTCGGGATATTCGGGGTCTTCGCCTACCGTCGGCAGGATCTTCCAGGAACGCGCGCATTTGGTGCCCTGCGCGAGTTCGACCACCACGGCAACGCCCTTGACGTCGGGCAGCGTGAATGCACTGACGGGGCCTTCGCCCTCGCGGACCTCATAGTTCGAGGTGATGCAGACCTCGGCCAGATCGACATCAAAGAGGGTAGCCAGCAGTGCCCGGTCCGCGACGTAGATGATCGGCGAGGCTTCCAGTGACGAGCCTATATTCTTGGCGGCGCGCTCGAGTTCGAGGGCGCCCGTCACGACGCGCCTGACGTCGCGGATGGTCTCCCACTTCGCGGCGAGCGCATCGTCGCGGAAGGAATCGAACTGCGTCGGGAACAACGTCAGGTGCACCGACGGCTCGGCATCCGCCTTGTACATCCGCCAGGCTTCTTCGGTCGTGAAGCTCAGCACCGGCGCCAGCCATTTCAGGATGGAATCGCAGATGATGTCGATCGCGGTCAGCGCGGCCTTGCGCGCCAGCGACGACGGCGGATCGCAATAGAGCGCGTCCTTACGGATATCGAAATAGAACGCCGACAATTCGCTGTTCATGAACGCGGCAAGGCTTGCCACCACGGTCTTGTAGTCGAAATCGGCATAGGCCTGCCGCACGATCGCGGCCTGGCCGGCGAGCTGATGCAGCATCAACCGCTCAAGCTCCGGCATGTCCGCATGCGCGACCGCGTCGGCCGGGTTGAAATGCGCGAGCGTGCCGAGCATCCAGCGGATCGTGTTGCGCAGCTTGCGATAGGTCTCGACCGTGTTCTTGAGGATCTCGGGGCCGATGCGCTGGTCGTCGGCGTAGTCGGTGGCGCAGACCCAGAGCCGCAAGATGTCCGCGCCGGAATCCTTCATCACCTTTTGCGGCTCGACGGTGTTGCCGAGCGACTTTGACATCTTGCGGCCGTTCTCATCCAACGTGAAGCCGTGGGTCAGCACGACGTCATAGGGCGCGCGGCCACGCGTGCCGGAGCTCTCCAGCAGCGAAGAGTGGAACCAGCCGCGATGCTGGTCCGAGCCTTCGAGATACATCACCGTGTCCTGCCCGCCGTCGATCTTGCGGACGATGTTGCCGAGCTGCGGAAAATGCTGGCGGTCTTCCAGCACGAAGGCATGCGTCGAGCCGGAATCGAACCAGACGTCGAGGATGTCGTCGACCTTGTTCCAATCCTCGTTCGCACGTGACCCGAGGAAACGCTCGCGCGCGCCGTCGCGGTACCAGGCGTCGGCGCCTTCCTCCATGAAGGCCTCGGTGATGCGCTGGTTGACGATCTCGTCCTGCAAGATTTCGGCCGAGCCGTCGCCCTTCTCGCGCACGAACACGGCGATCGGCACGCCCCAGGCGCGCTGGCGCGAGATCACCCAGTCCGGGCGGTTGACGATCATGCCGTTGATGCGGTTCTGGCCCGACGGCGGCACCCATTGCGTCACCGAGATTGCGTGCAGCGCGCGGGCGCGCAGCGTGTCGCCGGGTTTTGCCGTGCCGTTCTCGGCGATGTCCTTGTCCATCGCGATGAACCATTGCGGCGTGTTGCGGAAAATCACCGGCTTCTTCGAGCGCCAGGAATGCGGATACTGGTGCTTCAGCCGCCCGCGCGCGAGCAGGTTGCCGGCGTCGACCAGTGCCTTGATCACGGCCTCGTTGGCATCGCCCTTCTCGCCCTTGTCGTTGATGACGCGCTTTCCGGTGAAGCCGGGCGCGTGATCGGTGAAGGCGCCGTTCTCGTCGACGGTGTAGGGGATCGCGGTGTTGATGCCGCGGCTTTCCAGCTCGCGCGCATTCGCCGTCCAGACGTCGAAGTCCTCGCGGCCGTGGCCGGGCGCGGTGTGCACGAAGCCGGTGCCGGTGTCGTCGGTGACGTGCTCGCCCGGCAGCAGCGGCACGGTGAACTCATAGCCGCCGCCAATGCCCTTGAGCGGATGCGCGCATTCGATCGCATCCATCGTATCAGTGGGGATGTCGCGCACCTTCTCCCAGGCCGTCACGCGCGCCTGCTTGAACACGCTCTCGGCCAGCGCGTCGGCGAGGATCAGCAGATCGCCGGTCTTCGCCCAGTTGTCCGCGGGCGCATCGGTGACCTTGTAGAGGCCATAGGCGATCTTCGGCGAAAAACTGATGGCGCGGTTGCCGGGGATCGTCCATGGCGTGGTGGTCCAGATCACGACGCTGGCGTCCGCAAGCGCGCCATGCGCCGGCGAGGTCACCGGGAATTTCGCCCAGATCATGTCGGACTGATAGTCCTCATACTCGACCTCGGCTTCGGCGAGCGCCGTCTTCTCCACCACGCTCCACATCACCGGCTTGGAGCCGCGATAGAGCGTGCCGTTGGCGGCGAACTTCATCAGCTCGCGCGCGATCTGCGCTTCAGCGGCATAGTCCATGGTGGCGTAGGGATGGTCCCAGTCGCCGATGATGCCGAGCCGCTTGAATTCCTCGCGCTGCACGTTGAGCCAGTGCGTCGCATAGGCGCGGCACTCCTGGCGGAATTCCACCATCGCGGCCGAGTTGCGGAAGTCCGGCTTCTGCCGGCCCTTGGAGCGGTAGTTCTCCTCCTCGATCTTCCACTCGATCGGCAGGCCGTGACAGTCCCAGCCAGGCACGTAGTTAGAATCGAACCCGAGCATCTGCTGGCTCTTGGTCACCACGTCCTTGAGGATCTTGTTCAGCGCATGCCCGATATGGATGTTGCCGTTGGCGTAGGGCGGGCCGTCATGCAGAATGAACTTTGGCCGGCCCGCGGCATCCTTCCGCAGGGCCTCGTAGAGGCCGAGCTCGTTCCAGTATTTCAGGATTTCCGGCTCGCGCTGCGGCAGGCCGGCGCGCATCGGGAAATCCGTCTGCGGCAGGAACAGGGTCTTGGAATAGTCGTGGGCTTCGGACTTTTGCGGATTTTCGGACATGAATGCTCTGATTTGGCTCGGTAACGGCGCCTGATCGCAGGGAATCGCGGGTGAACGGATAAGTCCCGGTCTTGCGCCGAGCCTTTAGCTCAGGCGGAAGCCGGGCCGCTAATGCGTATGATGCGCCGCGCCAACATGGGCGCTTCCTTTAGCAGGGGGAGGAGGAAATCGCAAAGGGTGCCAAAGCCCAATGCATGTCGCAAATGTCCGGTATCGAGCCGGACATGGGGCTTCAGACGACCGTCCCTGCTGAATAGGATTTACGGAGCGACTGCCTATGCCCAAGATCGATGTCGCTGCCGTGCCGGAACGCAAGGGCACTGGCTATCCCGCGCAATTCAATGCCCGCAGTGTCGAGCGCGTGCGACAGCGGCTCGGCGATGCCGGCGGACTCACGGATTTCGGGATCAACCTCATGCGCCTGCCGCCGGGAAACTGGTCGAGCCAGCGCCATTGGCATTCGCACGAGGACGAATTCGTCTACGTGCTCGAAGGAGAACTGACGCTGATCGAGGATGGTGGCGAGACGGTGCTGCGATCCGGCGATTGCGCGGCCTTTCCGAAAGGCACCGGTAATGGCCATCACTTGATCAACCGATCGGACGCCATGGCGGTCTATCTCGAAGTCGGCTCGCGCCATCCCGACGACGTTACCATCTGCTCGGACATCGACATGATGAGCACCAATGCCGATGGCCGCTTTGTGCACAAGGACGGCAGGCCCTACCCCGAGCCATAAGCGCATTTGCCCCGCAGCCCGCAAGCCCGGTTCAACGCTGGCGCGGCCGGGCCGGATTCCCGGTCACCGTCTGGTCCGGTCCGACATCCCGCGTCACCACGCTGCCGGCGCCGATCACGGCGCCGTCGGCGATGGTGACGCCTGGCAGGATGATGGCGCCGCCGCCGATCCAGACGTCGTCGCCGATCCGCACCGGACGGCCGAATTCGAGGCCTTGCCGGCGGCTGGCGGCATCGCGTGGATGATCGGCGGCATAGATCTGCACGGCGGGGCCGATCTGGGTGCGCGCGCCGATGCTGACCTCGACCACGTCGAGGATGACGCAATTGAAGTTCATGAAGACGCCGTCGGCGATGTGGATGTTGTAGCCGAAGTCGCAGAAGAAGGGCGGGCGGACCACCACATCCGCGCCGACTGAGCCAAGGCGCTCGCGCAGCAACGCGTGCCGCTCCGATACGGGCGCGGCCAGCGCCGCATTGTAGCGCGCGAGCCAGGCCTTGGTGATGGCCTGATCGGCGCCGATCTCGGCATCGGGGCGATACAGTTCGCCCGCGAGCATCTTTTGCTTTTCGGTTTTCAACTGTTCACGCCGCGTTCGAGATGCGCATTTCGACGTGCATGCCTGCCGCGCCGACCATGTTGACCAGCGTATCGAGCCCAAACAGCTCGATCTTGCCGCGCATGAGATCGGAGATACGTGGTTGGGTCACCCCAAGCAGTTCCGCCGCCTCCGCCTGGCTCAGCCCCGTGCGAGCGATGTGATCCTTCAAGGCGATCATGAGGGTCGAACGGAGCTTCATGTTCTCGGCTTGCGCGGGTGTATCCTCAACGGCGTCCCACACGCTGTCGAAGCGTTTCCGGCTCATTGGCTTCGTTCCTTCAACAGATCGCGATAGCGCTGACTGGCGAGGTCCAGATCTGCCTTGCGCGTTTTCTGTGTTTTCTTCTGGAAACAGTGCAGCACATAAACGACATCCTCGAACTTCGCCACGTACAGCACTCTAAAGGCCCCTGCGGCATCGCGAATTCACGCCCGGGCCGACGCTGTTCATTGGCTTCCAGTCATCCGGCTCGCGCCCGCGCTGCACTCGATCGAGCTGATATCCCGCCTCGCGCCGGGCTGCCTGAGGAAACGCACGCAAATCCTCGAGTGCGCTGCCTATGAACTCAACGGGATTTGTATCCATTGGCCGTATCGAATATACAAAATTTTGTATGGATCGTCAACCGAGGGGGCGGCGCCCGGCCGATCTCTTCAACCGATCACGCCCAGCTTCGGAAACTCATCCGGCACTGCCGCCAGCATCGCGCGGGCGCGGGCGGAATCGTCATCCATCTGCCGCACCAGGGCGTCGATGTTGTCGAATTTCAGCTCGTCGCGGATGAAGCCGATGAAGGCGACGTCGAGCTCGGTGCCGTAGAGGTCGCCTTTGAAGTCGAACAAAAACACTTCCAGCAGCGGCGCGCCGTTATCGAACGTCGGGCGGCGGCCGAAGCTGGCGACGGCATCCAGCCGCTGATTGCCGAGGCCGACGCGCACGGCGTAGATGCCGTGCTTGAGCGCGCAGTTCTTGTCGAGGCGGATGTTGGCGGTGGGATAGCCGAGGTCGCGGCCGCGCTTCTCGCCGTGGATCACCTCGCCGCTGACGAACCAGGGGCCACCGAGCATCATGGTGGCGTCCGCGATCTGGCCCTCGGCGAGCGCCATCCGGATCGCGCTGGAGGAGACCGGCCGCTCGTCGATATCGACATGGGCCTGGACGTCAACCTCGATGCCCAGGCGCGGAGCTTCGCTGACCAGAAGGCTCGGCGAGCCGACGCGGCCTTTGCCGAAATGGAAGTCGTAGCCGACCGCAATGCCGGAAATGCCGAGCCGCTCGATCAGGTCATGGTGAATGAAATCTTGCGCCGAGGTCCCGGCGCGGGCCTTGTCGAAGGTCATCACGACGGCGCCGTCGAGGGCGGTGGCGGCGAGCAGCCGCAGCTTGTTGGTTTCGGTGGTCAGGCGGAATTGCGGGCTGTTGGGGCTGAAAAAGCTGCGCGGATGGGGCTCGAATGTCAGCGCAAGGGCCGGTTTGCCGCGCGCACGGCCCATTTGCAGGGCGGCCGCGATCACCGCGCGATGGCCGAGATGGACACCGTCGAAATTGCCCATCGCCACGACTGCGCCCCGGGGGATTTCGGCGGCAGGCGTGGTGTCGCGGATAACGGTAAAATCGGATGGCATTTTAGGGAACTTCAGCTCGGGGTCGGGCGGACCGTGGCTTGGGGGGGCCGACGAAGTCAAGCGGGTACGGAATGATCCGCATTGCACGTATTTTTGCGGGCTTTCCCCCCGAGGTGGGTTAACGCGCTGTTTAATGCCTGATGCTAGTCCTTGGTCGCGGGTTTGCGGCCCACGCCGCGTTCCCAACGGTTCTTGTCTGTGGCGTAAAGTGTTCGGGGGTAATGAAGATGGCGGTTGATTTGTCGATGCCGGTTCTGGTGGTGGATGATTACAGCACCATGATCCGGATCATCCGAAATCTTCTGAAGCAGCTTGGCTTTGAGAATATCGACGATGCCAGCGACGGTTCGGCGGCGCTGAACAAGATGCGCGGCAAAAAGTACGGCCTCGTGATTTCCGACTGGAACATGGAGCCGATGACCGGCTACGACCTGCTCAAGGAAGTGCGCGCCGATCCCAACCTCGCCACCACGCCGTTCATCATGATCACGGCGGAATCCAAGACCGAGAACGTCATCGCCGCCAAGAAGGCGGGCGTGAACAACTACATCGTCAAGCCGTTCAACGCCGCGACGCTGAAGACCAAGATCGAGGCGGTCTTCCCGGACATGGCGACGGCGTAAGGTTTCCCGCCTCATCCACGACTGTCGTCGCCCGGCTTGACCGGGCGACCCAGTATTCCAGAGACGTCAGCGATAGAGCCGAGAAGCCGCGGCGTACTGGATACCCGCATTCGCGGGTATGACGGCCGCGTGGTCAGGCGGCAGTCGGGCCTACCACCGCAACTCCCGCATCAGGGCGCGCGGCGGGTGGCCGAACAGCTCCTTCACCGAGGCGGCATCGAGCTGGTCGACGCCGGCAAAATCCTCCGAGTGAATGCCGCGGGTGACGAACAGCAGGTCGATCCCGAAACCATGCGCGCCGGCCAGATCCGTGCGGACGGAATCGCCGATGGCGAGCACCTTGCGCGGGTCGGCGGGCCGGCCGCGGCGCTCGGCGGCGAGTTGCATGGCGCGCTCATAGATCGGCCGGTGCGGCTTGCCGTAGAAAATCACCTCGCCGCCGAGTTCGCGGTAGAGCTCGGCGATGGCACCGGCGCAATAGACCATCCGGTCGCCGCGCTCGACCACGATGTCGGGGTTGGCGCAGATCAGCGGCAGCTTGCGATCCAGCGCCTTCAGCAGCATGGGGCGATAATCCTCGGCCGTTTCGGTCTCGTCGTCGAACAGCCCGGTGCAGATCACGGTGTCGGCCGCCTCCAGCGGCGTCAGCACGACGTTGAGGCCTTCGTGGACGGTGCCGTGGCGATCGGCGCCGATCCAGAAAGTTTTCTGGCCCGGATGATCGGCGACGTAGCTGCGCGTGAGATCGCCGGAGCTGACGATGGCGTCATAGACATCGTCGGCAACGCCGAGCTTACGCAATTGCCGCTGCACGGCATCGGCGGGCCGCGGCGCATTGGTGATGAGGATGACGGTGCCGCCCTGCTTACGGTAGGTGTGCAGCGCCTCGCAGGCTTCGGGAAACGATTCCAGCCCGTTGTGGACGACGCCCCAGATGTCCGAGAGCACCACCTCCACGCCGCCGACGAGGTCGCGCAGCCGCTCGACAAAACGCAGCGATGTCATGCGAGAGATGACCGGTTAGTTCGGGCCGGCGACGCGGCGCGCCAGGGCGGCATTGCCGGTCGCCCGCGGTGGCGGGCCGACGGCCGGAGTTTCTGATGCAGGTGAATTGCCGGAGCCATTGGAGCCGTTGCGTTCGCCTGCGCCGTTCGCAGGCGCTCCGGCGATAGCAGAGGCGCCCTCCGGCCGCAACGGCCGCGGCGGGGCAAACAGAAAACCCTGGCCGAAGCGGACGTCGTAATCGAGCAGATCGACCACGGCGCGCTCGCCCTCGATCTTTTCGGCGATCAGGTCGATGCCGAAACGGCCAAGCAGGTCGGAGAGGTCGGACGGATGGATGTCCGATGTCGAGGTCTGCTTGGGATCGAGCAGCAGCGCCGCCGGCACCTTGATGAAGCGCACGCCGCGGTCGGCGAGTTCGCGCGGCTCGACCCGCAGATCGGTGACATGGTCGATCGAGAAGCGATAGCCGCGCTGCGACAGCGCCGCGAGATTTTCGGTTTCCGTCGGGCCGAGGTTGCGGAAGGTCGACTGCTTGAATTCGAGCACGAAGGAGGGGGCCAGCACCCGATTGGCTTCGAGGAAATCGAGGCATTGCGCAAAATTGGTCGGATTGCCGAGCGTCGCCGCCGAGACGTTGCAGAACACGCCGACATCCTTGTTGCGCACCATCAGGCGGCGCAGCACCTGCACACAGCGCAGCATCACCGCATGATCGATCTTGCCGATCAGGCCGGCGCCCTCGGCAACGCCGATGAAATCGTCGGCGGCCAGGATCTGGTCCTTGTCGTCGCGCAGCCGCGTCACCGCCTCGTAGAAGCGCACTTTTCGCTGCGGCAGCGTCACCATCGGCTGAAGATAGATGTCGAGCCGGTTCTCCTCGACCGCGTTCTTGATGGCGCCGACAAGCTGCGTCAGGCTGCGCGAGGGAACGGTCGCCGGGGCGGCCGTGGCCGTCGGCGCAGAGGGGGCCGCGAGCACAGCTTCCGCAGCGGCCTTGGCATCGCCGGCGGACGGCTGGTCCGAAGCCGGGCTTGCGGGAGCCGGGGCGGGCGGCGCCGACGCCGCGCTCAGCATTTCCTCGTGACTCGCCACCGAGACGGCGAGCTGCTTGACCAGCACCCCGAGCTCGTTGATCTCGCCGATCACGTTCTGCATGCGGTCGGCGCCGGCGGAATTTTGCGACACCATCTTGCCCTCGATGGCGGCAAGTCTCCGGCCAAATTCAGCGACCTGGCGTGCGAGGTCGGCGGTACCGCGCGAAAGGTCCGCGATCTGGCCGCCGACGTCGGTGCGGTCGCGCAGCCGCATCGAGACGGCGTTGTAGAGAATCAGGAAGGTCAGCGCGGTCAGCGCCACGATCGCCGATTCCATGAAGTTGATGCCGGCCAGCGAATACAGCACCAGCCCGAGCGAGGCGGCGACCAGCACCATGCAGACGGCGATGAAAATCGTGGATATACGGATCATACCGCGCGCGACGTCCTCACGTCCGAATTGCCCGTTCGGGAAAACGCAGCACCCCCAATGGCCTCGAAAGCGCTCCCCCGAACGGGGGCGACCTTACCACCAATGTTGATTCGGAGGGGGAGACTTGTTTGATTTTGAAGAACTATTGCGGCTCCGACACGGCCGGGACGGCCGGTCCCAGCGTATCGGCCATCACGGCGCCGCGGACGCCCAGCGGCTTCGGCGGCCCGACCGTCGTGTCGCGGGCGGTCTGGTGCTCGATTTCCGAGTTCAGTTCGGCCCCGCACAGCACGATGATGGCCGACATCCACATCCACATCATCAGGCCGATGGCGGCGCCGAGCGAGCCGTAGGTGGCGTTGTAGTCCTCGAAGTTCGAGAGGTACCAGGACAGCCCGGCGGAACCGGCGATCCACAGCAGCGCGGCGGCAACGGTTCCAACGCCGAGCCATTGCCAGCGCGCCGGCCGGCGGCTCGGCCCGAAGCGGTAGAGCAGGCCGAGCGCGACCAGCAGGACGACGAACAGCAGCGGCCAGCGCGCCAGGCTGATGATGAGCTTGCTCTCGGAGGCGATGCCGAGATGACCGAGCGCCAGCGGGAACGCCACCACCGCGCTGACCATCAACAGCAGCGCGGCGATGCCGCCAGTGGTGAAGGCCAATGAAACGAGGTTCAGCTTCACGAAGCTGCGCTCCTCCCGTTCCTCGTTGACGACGTTGAGGGCATCGATGATCGCCTTGACGCCGGCATTGGCGCTCCAGATCGCGAGCGCCAGGCCGAACAGGAAAGTCGCACCCAGCGAGGCGTTGCCCTTGGCGAGCACGCGCGCGATCTGGTCCTGCACGATCTGGAACGATCCCTCGGGCAGCATCGTCGCGAGCGTCTGTAGATTGGCGCCGATGGTCGAGGGGTCGGCGAACAATCCGTAGGACGAGACCAGGGCGGTGACGCCGGGGAACACCG
This sequence comes from Bradyrhizobium lablabi, assembly GCF_018129385.1. Taxonomy (GTDB): domain Bacteria; phylum Pseudomonadota; class Alphaproteobacteria; order Rhizobiales; family Xanthobacteraceae; genus Bradyrhizobium; species Bradyrhizobium lablabi_C. Next base: position 1,160 of record NZ_JAFCLN010000029.1, on the reverse strand, counting down.
CCAGCAGGCCGAAGAACACGACGCCGGCCGCGGTCGCGAGCAGGCGGTCCTCGTTGGTGCTCTCATAGGTGCGCCAGAGGATGTCCTTCCAGCCGGCCCAGGGGATTTGCAGCGGATTGGTGGAATAGCGGCCGCGGCCGTGCTGGGTCAGTTCGCGCGCCGGGCTGCCGGGCTGTGCGGAGGCAGGGCTGATTTCGCGAGAGCCGGGCGGCGGGGCGTCCTGAAAGAAGCGCTGTGCGGCGAGGACCAGGATCGCGGTTGCCGCGATCAGCAACAAATTGCCGTTTTCTCCGGAGCGCGCCGACATCATTCGGCCGTGTGGTGCATCGCCTGGCGGCGGCGGGCCATCGCGACGCCCAGCAACACCGCCGTCAGCGCAACCCCGGCCTGGAGCGGGAAATTATTCTTTCCGTGGCGCGATCCCCTGGCGGAGCGACTGCGGGAGACCGGAGAGGACGTCGCCGCGAGAACGGATGCGGCGACATCCTGGACCGCTTCCGCGGGCGACAGATCGATCGGGTTCGCGCGGATCGCCACGCGCAGGCGGCTGGTCAGGGACGGGAATTGCGGCCCGGGCTGCTTGAGCTTGCGCATGGCGAGGCCGGCGCAGACGGCGGCGATCACCAGCAACAGCGCGCCCACCACGCCGAAGGCGTGGAACAGGCCGTAATTGATCTCGATCCAGCGGAACAGCGCGGTGACGCCGACGAGGCACGCGGCGATCAGGAAAATGCCGGCGGCGGCAAACAGTCCGGCGGCGACGGCGTAGGAAGTGACGGAGCCCGTCGCCTGATTGGCGCGGTCGCGCAGATAAGAGCGGGTCGCGCGCTTGATGTGGTTCAGTTTGAGGCCAATTCCTGCACGCAGCAGGCCGCCTGACGGCGCGAGCATCGCAAATTCCTCCGCGGGCCGAAGCTTGATTGCCTCTGCCCGGGAGAAACGTGCACGCGTTTTGAATGTTCCTGAATGGCGCGTGTCCCAGGCGCGGTGCAGCGTGTCCCGGCGATGCGAAGCACCGTCCGGTACGCTGCTTCGCAGAACCGTAGGGCTATCGCATATGATCCATTTGAGTGTGTGAGCGAACCCGGCCTTCATGGTTCGAGACGCGCCGCAAGCGGCGCTCCTCACCATGAGGGTCCAGGATTTCACCGCGAAACAAG
>NZ_JAFCLN010000028.1 GCF_018129385.1 Bradyrhizobium lablabi | reverse complement strand
GCCGCAGGGCTATCGCATATGAGCGAGGACTCGATGAGGCGACTTCGTTGTGGCCATCCTTCGAGACGCCCGCCTTTGGCGGGCTCCTCAGGATGAGGTCTTGTTTCGTGGCAAAATCCTAGAACCCTCATGGTGAGGAGCGCCGCCTGCGGCGCGTCTCGAACCATGAAGGCCGGGCTCGCTCACACGCTCAATGGGCCATATGCGATAGCCCTGCCCGCAAGCGGGAGAGGGAGTGCACCTCCCTCGTGGTGGAATCCGAACCTAACCTCATCATGCTTTAGGCAAAACAAAACCGGGTGCAGGAGAACCTGCACCCGGCTTTCATGTTGTGTCGTCGCGCCTCGCTCAGGCGGCGATATCAAAGCGGTCGGCGTTCATCACCTTGGTCCACGCCGCCACAAAATCCCTCACGAACTTCTCCTTCGAGTCCGCACAGGCATAGACTTCCGCGAACGCACGGAGCTGCGAGTGCGAACCGAAGATCAGGTCGACGCGGGTGCCGGTCCACTTGGCCGCATTGGTCTTGCGGTCGCGGCCTTCATAGGTACCGTCGGCGGCCAGATTCCAGACCGTGCTCATGTCGAGCAGGTTGAGGAAGAAGTCGTTGCTGAGCGTTCCGGGCTTGCTGGTGAACACGCCATGCTTGGAGTTGCCGAAATTGGCGCCGAGCACGCGCAGGCCGCCAACAAGAGCCGTCATCTCGGGACCCGTCAGCCGGAGCAATTGCGCACGGTCCACCAGCGCCTCTTCCTGCGCCATGAACTGATGCCGCTTGGCGTTGACGTAGTTGCGGAAGCCGTCGGCCCGCGGCTCGAGCGGAGCAAAGGACTCGACATCGGTCTGGTCCTGCGTGGCATCCGCGCGGCCCGGCGTGAAAGGCACCTTCACGTCGACGCCGGCATCCTTGGCGGCCTTTTCGACCGCCGCAGCGCCGCCGAGCACGATCAGATCGGCCACCGAGACCTTGCCGGATTCCTTCTGGATCGCCTCTAACTTGGCCAGCACGGTCTTCAGTTCAGCCGGCTGGTTGACCTCCCAGTCCTTCTGCGGGGCAAGGCGAATGCGCGCGCCATTGGCGCCGCCGCGCTTGTCGGAACCGCGGTAGGTCGAGGCCGACGCCCATGCAGTCGAGACCAGTTGCGACACCGTCAGGCCGGAGGCGAGGATCTTTGCCTTCAGCGCCGTGATATCGGCTTCGCCGAGCGGCGGATGGCTCGGGGCCGGAATCGGGTCCTGCCAGATCAGCGTTTCCTTCGGCACCAGCGGGCCGAGATAGCGCGCACGGGGGCCCATGTCGCGATGCGTGAGCTTGAACCAGGCGCGCGCGAATGCATCGGCGAACTGGTCCGGATTCTCGTAGAAGCGACGCGAGATCTTTTCGTATGCGGGGTCGAGACGCAGCGACAGGTCGGTGGTCAGCATGGTCGGCACATGCTTCTTCGACGTGTCGAAGGCGTCGGGGATCGAGGCTTCCGCGCCCTTTGCCTTCCACTGCTTGGCGCCGGCCGGGCTCTTGGTCAGCTCCCATTCGTTCTCGAACAGGTTCTTGAAAAAGAGGTTGCTCCACTTGGTCGGCGTCTGCGTCCAGGTGACTTCCGGACCGCCGGTGATGGCGTCCGCGCCGATGCCGGTGCCGTGCTTGCTCTTCCACCCCAAACCCTGATCCTCGAGCGCGCCGCTTTCCGGCTCCGGTCCCACCAGCGACGGATCGCCCGCGCCGTGGGTCTTGCCGAAGGAGTGGCCGCCGGCAATCAGCGCGACGGTCTCTTCGTCGTTCATCGCCATGCGGAAGAAGGTTTCACGGATGTCCTTGGCGGCTGCGACGGGATCCGGGTTGCCGTTCGGGCCTTCCGGATTGACGTAAATCAGGCCCATCTGCACAGCGCCGAGCGGCTCGGCGAGCTGGCGTTCGCCGCTGTAGCGCTCATCGCCGAGCCAGGTGCCTTCGGGACCCCAGAACAGCTCTTCCGGCTCCCAGACGTCGGCGCGGCCACCGGCAAAACCAAAGGTCTTGAAGCCCATCGATTCCAGCGCGACGTTGCCGGCGAGAATCATCAGGTCGGCCCACGAGAGTTTGCTGCCGTATTTCTGCTTGATCGGCCACAGCAAGCGGCGCGCCTTGTCGAGGTTGGCATTATCGGGCCAGCTATTGAGCGGCGCAAAGCGCTGCTGACCTTGTCCGGCGCCGCCGCGGCCGTCGGTGATGCGGTAGGTGCCCGCGCTGTGCCAGGCCATGCGGATCATCAGACCGCCATAGTGACCGAAGTCGGCCGGCCACCACGGCTGCGACTCCGTCATGAGCGCGTGCAGATCCTTGATCACGGCATTGAGGTCGAGGGTCTTGAACTCCTTGGCGTAGTCGAACGTCTTGCCCATCGGATCGGACAGATTGGAATTGCGGTGGAGAACCGAAACGTCCAGCGAGTCCGGCCACCAGTCACGGTTCGTGCGTGTATGGCCCGAAAACGGGCATTTGGTTTGATCATCCATGATTGCCTCCTTGGCGGTCGCTTCGTGATGGGATTAGAGGCACTCTAAGCAGGCGCCTTTATCAGGTGAAGTCGAATTTAATGATGAACGCAATAAGTTATTCTGATGATCAGATGACAGGTGCGGACATCACTTCGGGGACAAACACCAGATGTCATCGTCCGTTACCATCCGTCCCGCTTTGCCGGACGAATATGACGAAGTCGCCCGCGTCTGGATGGAGAGCTGGGTCTCGACCGGGCTGGCGGAAGCCAGCAATTTCCTGCTGGCGAATTTGCGCGCCCGCATCCGCCATGAGATCGAAAACGGCTGGAGCCTGTTCGTCGCCGATGATCAGGGGCTGCTGGCGGCCATGCTGGCACTGCACTTGCCGCAAAAATATCTCGACCAGCTATTTGTCGCACCGCGCTGGCAGGGACAGAACCTGGGAAGAGAGCTGCTCGCCTTCACGCGAACACAGCTGCCCGACGAAATCTGGCTGCGCTGCGTGCGCGAGAATGAAAAAGCCTGGCGCTGGTACGAGCGCGAAGGCTTTGTGTTCGAAAAGGAAGAAGTCGCGCCCGCGACCGGCTTCATGATGAAATATTATCGGTGGAAGACGGAAGGAGCCGGCTAGTAGTTGAAGATCGGCAAAAGCGGTTGCGGAGGCCGCCGGCTCGTTCTAGTGAGACGCGTCTTTCGTACCACCTTCGTCTCTAAGAAAACTCGACAATATTCTGTCGCAATATCTCAGGGAATGAGAGGTATCGCACGAGGGATGAACGCCCGGCGTGATCTACGTTCTACGTTTATGAGGGAGGCTTCGTCATGATAAAACTCTACTGGTCGCCGCGCTCGCGTTCGTTCACCGCGATCTGGCTGATGGAAGAGACCCGGCTGCCGTACGAGCGGGTGCTGACTGACATCACGACCGGCGCGCAGAAGGCGCCGGAATATCTGAAGATCAATCCGATGGGCAAGGTGCCGGCGCTGACCGACGGCGATGCCGCGCTTGGAGAAACCGCCGCGATCTGCGCCTACATCGCGGACCGCTATCCCGAGACGAAACTGGCGCCCGGCGTGAACGATGCGCTGCGTGCAAAATATCTGCAATGGTTGTTGTTCTCGCCGAGCTGCATCGAGCCGGCGCTGATCCAGATCTTCACCAAGCTTGAGGTTCCGCCCAGCACGGCGGCGTGGGGCAGCTCGACACAGGTGTTCGACGTGCTCGATGCCGCCCTGCAAAACGGCCCGTGGATCCTCGGCGAGAAATTTTCGGCCGCCGACATCACGGTCGGCGCGGGCCTGCACTTCGCGGTGCGGATGTTCAAGATGGTGCCGCCGCGGCCGGCGTTCGACGCCTATATCGACCGCTGCGTGGCGCGCCCGGCGTTCCAGCGCGCAGAGAAGATCGCGGAGAGGGCGTGATCGCCGTCGCCAGGGGACTTACTCCATCGCCCCCTTCAGCGCTTCCGGGCGGGGCATCGAGATGATGTTGTAGCCGGAATCGACATAGTGGACTTCGCCGGTGACGCCGCCGGAGAGGTCCGACAACAAATACAGCGCCGATCCGCCGAGCTCTTCCAGCGTGACGCCGCGGCCGAGCGGCGAGTTCTTCTGCTGGAAGGCGAACATTACGCGCGCGTCGCCGATGCCGGAGCCGGCAAGCGTGCGGATCGGGCCGGCAGAGACCGCGTTGACGCGGATGTTGCGCGAGCCGAAATCGGCGGCGAGGTAACGCACCGAAGCTTCCAGCGCCGCCTTGGCCACACCCATCACATTGTAATTCGGCATCACGCGCATCGAGCCGTCGAACGTCAGCGTGATCATGCTGCCGCCGGACTCCGGCATCATGTCGGCGGCGCGCTTTGCGACTTCGGTGAACGAGAAGCAGGAGATCACCATGGTGCGCGAGAAATTGGCGCGCGTGGTGTCGGCGTAGCGGCCCTTCAGCTCGTTCTTGTCGGAGAAGCCGATGGCGTGCACCAGGAAATCGAGATGGCCCCACTTCGCGCGCAACGCCTCGAACACGGCATCGACGCTGGCGATGTCCTCGACGTCACAGGGCAGCACGGTGTCGACCTTGAGCTGCTCCGCGAGCGGCTTGACGCGCCTGCCGAGCGCCTCGCCCTGATAGGTGAACGCCATCTCGGCGCCCTGCGCGGCCAGCGCCCTGGCAATGCCCCAGGCGATCGAATGATCATTGGCGATGCCCATGATCAGACCGCGTTTGCCTTTCATCAGGTCCTGCATTGTTCGGTCGCTCCCATCATTCCGGCGTCATCACCCGCGAAAGCGGGTGATCCAGTATTCCAGAGGCGTCAGTGGTTGAAATCGATGGGCCGCGGGGTACTGGATGCCCCGCCTTCGCGGGGCATGACGAGCAACTTAAAATCACGCATCCAGCCGCTTGAACACCAGCGTGGCGTTGGTGCCGCCGAAGCCGAAGGAGTTCGACAGCACGGTGCCGAGCTTGGCGTTGTCGATGCGCTTGCGCACGATCGGCATGTCGGCAAATACCGGGTCGAGCTCGGTGATGTGGGCGCTTTCGCAAATGAAGCCGTTGTTCATCATCAGCAGCGAATAGATCGATTCCTGCACGCCGGTGGCGCCGAGCGAATGGCCGGTCAGCGCCTTGGTCGCCGAGATCGGCGGGCATTTTTCGCCGGTGCCGAACACCTTTCGGATCGCCTCGATCTCGGGGGGATCGCCGGCCGGCGTCGAGGTGGCGTGCGGGTTGATGTAATCGATCGGCGTCTTCACGGTCGACAGCGCCATGCGCATGCAGCGCTCGGCGCCCTCACCCGACGGTGCCACCATGTCGTAGCCGTCGGAGGTCGCGCCATAGCCGACGATCTCGCCGTAAATGCGGGCGCCGCGCGCCTTGGCATGCTCGAGCTCTTCCAGCACGACGACGCCGGCGCCGCCGGCAATCACAAAACCGTCGCGGCTGATGTCATAGGGTCGCGAGGCGGTCGCGGGCGTGTCGTTGTATTTCGACGACATCGCACCCATCGCGTCGAACAGCACCGACAGCGACCATTCCAGCTCCTCGCAGCCGCCGGCGAAGATGATGTCCTGCTTGCCGATCTGGATCGTCTCATAGGCATTGCCGATGCAATGGTTCGAGGTCGCGCAGGCTGACGAGATCGAATAGTTCACGCCCTTGATCTTGAACCAGGTGGCGAGCGTGGCGGACGCCGTCGACGACATCGCCTTCGGCACCGCGAACGGGCCGACGCGCTTGGGTCCCTTGGTCCGCGTGATGTCGGCGGATTCGACGATGGTGCGCGCCGACGGGCCGCCCGAACCCATGATGATGCCGGTGCGCTCGTTCGAGATATCCGACGGGCTGAGGCCCGCATCCGAAATCGCCTGCTCCATCGCGATGTGATTCCACGCCGCGCCTTCGCCGAGGAAGCGCATCGCGCGGCGGTCGATCATCTCGGCCGCGTTCACCGTAGGCGAGCCGAACACCTGCGAGCGGAAGCCGAGCTCCTTGTACTTTTCGGCATGCGTGATGCCGGACTTCGCCTCATGAAGGCTCGATAATACTTCCTGGGTGTTGTTTCCGATGGATGAGACAATACCCATCCCCGTGATGACAACCCGCCTCATGACCGCCTCGTCCTGTCGTTTCCGTTTGATGTGATGGCTCTCGCCGAGCCGTATGCCGCCTGATCGGTGGGAAGCGCTGATCTACGCTCCCGGCATCGCGGTACCCTGCTTCAAGAGCCCCACTCTCAAATCCTTGGCGCGATAGATAATCTCGTCATCGGCCGAAAGCCAGCCATCGGCGATGCCAAGCCAAAGCTTTAGGCGCATCACCCGCTTGATATCGACGTTGTACACAATCTTGCGGGCGTTCGGCATTACCTGGCCGGAAAACTTCAGATCGCCGAGGCCGAGCGCGCGTCCGCGGCCTTCGCCGCCGATCCATCCGAGGTAGAAACCCACCATCTGCCAGAGCGCATCGAGACCGAGACAGCCCGGCATCACCGGATCGCCCTTGAAATGGCAGCCGAAGAACCAGAGGTCCGGATTCACGCTGAGCTCGGCGCGAACCAGGCCCTTGCCGTACTCGCCGCCGGTTTCCGAAATCTCGCTGATGCGGTCGAACATCAGCATCGGCGGCAGCGGTAATTGCGCGTTGCCCGGTCCGAACAATTCGCCACGGCCGCAGGCCAGCAAATCCTCATATTCGTAGCCGTTGCGGCGATCCAGCATCGTCTCAAAACCTCATTTGCGTGAGCATGATCATCTCGGAAAACCGGTATCCACTTTTCCGGATCATGCTAGTCCCGAAGGGCGCTTCGTGCGGAATGGCTTAAAACTTCCGCGAGGCCAAAGCGCCTTACGTCCATTGGTTTCCGCGGGTCAGGACAGCCCTGCGGCAACCGGCGCTCGCCTTTGCCGAAATCGCATAGCTAAAGTCGGGCGCTCTTAACACAGGCATTTGCACGCGGCAAAGCATTGGCAGGGGTAAATTGCTGTTTTGGGCTGCTTGTTCCGGCTTAACCCTGTCCCGTTCCGCTTGGGACCTGCCCGGGTTCTAGTTGCGAAAAACTTGCATCTGAGAGATTTCCCTCTATATTCCATAGCAATAGTGCCAAAAATCGCGAGTACGGGCCCGACCTGAATATGACCGACGACATTTCCACCTTGAATGACGACGCGGGTAACTCCGTGCCACGCCCGGCTGGACATCAGCCGACGTTGACCGGCTGCCCCTGGCATGACGTCAACGAAATGTTGCAGGCCGCTGGTCTCCGCCCCACTCGCCAGCGCATGGCTTTGGGCTGGCTGCTGTTCGGCAAGGGCGCGCGCCACCTCACCGCGGAAATGCTCTATGAGGAAGCAACGCTGGCCAAAGTTCCGGTGTCGCTGGCGACCGTCTACAACACGCTCAACCAGCTCACCGATGCGGGTCTGCTGCGCCAGGTCAGCGTCGACGGCACCAAGACCTATTTCGACACCAACGTGACGGCGCACCATCACTTCTATCTCGAGAACAACCACGAGCTGGTCGACATTCCCGACCCGCATCTGGTGCTCTCGAAGATGCCTGACGTGCCCGAGGGCTACGAGATCGCCCGTGTCGACATGGTCGTGCGGCTGCGCAAGAAGCGCTGAACCATCGCGGACAGAATTTGAGTCGTCATGGCCGGGCTTGTCCCGGCCATCCACGTTTTTGGGGCAGCGAAAAGAAAGACGTGGATGCCCGGGTCAAGCCCGGGCATGACGGCATCATTCTGTTCGGGGACTCAATCCACCTTCTCGTCGGCGTAGACGCCCCACAGGCGCTGCTGTTCGATCCAGCCGTCAAAGCCGCTGCCGACGACGCGGCACCAGCCACCCGTGCACTTCTTCACCTGCGTCACCACGCCGGCCTGTAGCCGCGCGGCAATTGCGCTGCCCGGATCGGCGCGGTCGTAGATCGGCGCCAGATCGTCCTTGCTCTTCATGGTGACGACGGCGGTGCGGCGGCCGGACAGCATGGAGTGATAGACCCAGCCCTCGGCGCCTTCGGAATCGCGCACCCTGCGCCAGTTCTCGAATTCGGCCGTGATCTCGACCGGCAGGCCCGAGCGCGTATAGGTCCAGGCCACGTCATTGTCCTTGGTCGGGCCGGCGCGGACATTCACATGATCGGATTTGAGGCTGACATAGCGCGGAATCGGCAAGCCGCTGGTGGTGACGGAATCCTTCGCCGAATGTCCCGTTCCGACTGACGCACCCAGCATCAACGCTGCCAGGACCAGCACCGAACCAACACGCCCCCACGCCATCAAACCCGTCTCCTGCCGAGAACCGTTCAACCCGAATCCTTCGAGCCGATCCCCGTAACGAACGCCAAACCCCAACACCCCTGTGCCGCGCCCCGTGTCGCACCTCGGCTTGTCAGTCCTGTGGGTTCTTGTCTTGGCCCGGTCTTCTGCTAGAGAGGACGGAACGCCAAAACGCCGGAATTTCCCGGAGAATTTCCGGGCCAATATCCGGGGGAACCCCAAGGAAATACCCGGGACCGCGCGGCAAAGCGCAGTGTCGAACACCCGGGTTAACGAGGTCTGAACGGCGCGCTTTGCGAGCCCTTTGCCTCACGAGAGCAGGATATGTCGGTTAAGAAAAAGCCTCTCGTCGTCGTCACACGCAAATTGCCGGATTCGATCGAGACGCGGATGCGCGAATTGTTCGACGCAAGGCTCAATCTCGACGACACGCCGATGACATCGGAGCAGATCGCGGAAGCCGCGCGCACCGCCGACGTGCTGGTGCCCACCGTCACCGACGAAATCAACGAAGCCGTGCTCGCGCAACCCGACTGCAAGCTGCGGCTGATCGCCAATTTCGGCAACGGCGTCGACAATATCGACGTCGCCGCGGCGCACGCCCGCGGCATCACCGTAACAAACACGCCCAAGGTTTTGACCGAAGACACGGCCGACATGACCATGGCGCTGATCCTGGCGGTGCCGCGGCGGCTGATCGAGGGCGCCGCCATCCTGCCCGAGGGCAAGAACTGGCCGGGCTGGTCACCGACCTGGATGCTCGGCCATCGCATCGGCGGCAAGCGCCTCGGCATCATCGGCATGGGCCGCATCGGCCAGGCGGTGGCGCGCCGCGCCCGCGCCTTCGGCCTCCAGATCCACTATCACAACCGCCGCCCGGTGGCGCCGCAGATCGCCGAGGAACTAGGGGCGACCTATTGGGAAAGCCTCGACCAGATGCTGGCGCGGATGGACATCATCTCCGTCAACTGTCCGCATACGCCGGCGACCTATCACCTGCTCTCGGCGCGGCGGCTGAAGCTGATCCGCAAGGACGCCTATATCGTCAACACCGCGCGCGGCGGCGTGGTCGACGAAGACACCATGATCAAGTTGCTTGAAACCGGCGAACTCGGCGGCGCCGGGCTCGACGTCTACGAGCACGAGCCGGCGGTCAATCCAAAGCTGGTGCGGCTGGGCAGGGCCGGCAAGGTGACGCTGCTGCCGCATATGGGCTCGGCCACCATCGAGGGCCGCGTCGACATGGGCGAGAAGGTGATCATCAACATCAGAACCTTCCTCGACAACCACAAGCCGCCGGATCGCGTGCTGCCGAGCATGCTGTAAGAGTGCTGCCGGGCGAGGTCCGGATCAAAACTCGCAAAACAACCCCATGCACAGTAGGACTTGGGGTCCGGTCCGGCAGGACACACCGCATCCAGCGGTGTCACAGCCGCACGCTTTGATCCCTTAGCCTTTCGGCTTGCGCCCCTCCTGCTTCCGCCACTCGGCGACGAACGCCACAAACGCCGCCAGCGCAGGCGGCGGCTGGCGGCGGCTCGGGTAATACAAAAACGGCCCCGGGAACGGGTCGCACCAGTCGTCGAGCACGCTGACCAGCGCGCCCGACTTCACGTGCTCGCGCACATAGCCTTCGAAGGTCGCCCAATAGCCGGCGCCGTCAAGGACGGCGCGCATGGCGAGGCCAAGATAGGTCGCGATCAGCTTTGCCGGCGGCGACACTTTCACCACGCGGCCGGCCTTTTCGAACTCCCAGTCCATCATCGCGCCGCTGCCGAAGCGCGTGCGGATGCAGGAATGATCGAGCAGATCCTTCGGATGTTTTGGCCGGCCGTGCCGCTCGACATAGTCGCGCGAGGCGACCACGGCATAACGCTGCGGCGGGCTGAGCGAGACGGCGATCATGTCTTGCGCCAGATGCTCGCCGTAGCGCACGCCGGCGTCATATCCGGCATCGACGATGTCGATGAAGGCGCTCTCGCCGATGATCTCGACATCGACTTTCGGATGGGCCTGCATGAACGGCACCACCATCGGCGCCAGCACCAGATCGATCGCCGGCGGCGGCGCGTTGATGCGCAGGCGGCCTGAGGGCACGCCGCGCAGGCCGCGCACCGCATCGAGCGCCGCGCTGACATCGCTCATGGCGGGCCCAACGCGTGCCAGTAGCAACTCACCGGCTTCGGTGAGCGCGACGCTGCGGGTGGTGCGGTTCATCAGGCGCACGCCAAGCCGCTCCTCCAGCTCGCGCAGCCGCTGGCTGAGGCTGGAAACCGAGACGCGGCTCTCCAGCGCCGCCCGGCGGAAATTGCGGGTGCGGGCCACCGCCACGAAGGCGTCGAGATCGCGCAGGTCGAGATCGCTCATTGTTCGATATAGTGAACAAGCTATTTCGAATTGTCCAGCTTATCGCGGTAATCGAGATGGCGCATATCGGCCTCGTCATTCGCGGCGCCAAACACCCGCCGCCATTTCGAGGAGAACCACCATGGAAAAGCGCAAGCTCGGCTCAACCGGTCCGTCCGTCTCTGCCATCGGCCTCGGCTGCATGGGCATGTCGGATTTTTACGGCCCGGCCGACCGCGGCGAGAGCATCGCCACCCTTCATGCCGCGCTCGATGCCGGCATCACGCTGCTCGACACCGGCGACTTCTACGGCATGGGCCACAACGAGATGCTGATCCGCGAGGCGCTCGCCGGGCGCAATCGCGACAACCTTCAGCTTAGCGTCAAATTCGGCGGCATGCGCGATCCCGCGTCCGGCTTTGTCGGCATCGATGGCCGGCCCGCCGCGGTGAAGAATTTTCTCGCCTACTCGCTGGAGCGGCTCGGCGCCGAGACGATCGACATCTACCGTCCGGCCCGGCTCGATCCCGCGGTGCCGGTCGAGGACACCATTGGCGCCATCGCCGACATGGTGAAGGCCGGTTACGTCAGGCATATCGGCCTCTCCGAGGTCGGCTCCGACACCATCCGCCGGGCTCATGCGGTGCATCCGATCGTCGACCTACAGATCGAATATTCGCTGATCGCGCGCGGCATCGAGAACGACATTTTGAAGACCTGCCGCGAGCTCGGCATCGGCATCACCGCCTATGGCGTGCTGTCGCGCGGCCTGATCAGCGGGCACTGGTCAAAGGATCGCACCGGCGCGCGGGATTTCCGCCTCGCCAGCCCGCGCTTTCAGGGCGGCAATCTCGATGCGAACCTGTCGCTGGTGGATTCGCTGCGAGCCATTGCGGACGAAGTCGGGGCTACGCCGGCACAGGTCGCGATCGCCTGGGTGGCGGCGCAGGGCAACGACATCGTACCGCTGGTCGGCGCGCGGCGGCGCGACCGGCTGACGGAGGCGCTGGGCGCGCTCGATGTAAAGCTGACGCCGGCGCATCTCGCCGCGCTGGCAAACGCGTTTCCGCCGGATGTCGCTGCCGGCACGCGCTACGCCGCCGAGCAGATGGCGCATCTCGACAGCGAGAGGAAAGCGTCGGCCGCCTGAATTCAGCGATGCCCGCTCAAATCGGTGATATCAGGCGCATCGCCATTGAGCGGGTTGTTGGGATCGCGCCGGTAACGCAGCGTTTCGAACCGCATGGCGCGGGCGTCGACCATCAACAGGCGCCCGACCAGGCTTTCGCCAAAGCCGACGATCTCGCGGATCGCCTCCAGCGCCATCATCGACCCCAATATGCCGGCCAGAGCTCCCATCACGCCGGCCTCGGCGCAGGTCGGTACGGTGCCTGATGGAGGCGGTTCGGGAAACAGGCAGCGATAGGTGGGATTGAGCTCGCCCTGTTCGTTGCGTTCGTGCGCGCGGATCGTGGTCAGCGAACCATCGAACTGGCCGAGCGCGGCGGTGATGAGCGGCTTTGCGGCGAGGAAACAGGCGTCGGAGACGAGATAGCGGGTTTCGAAATTGTCGGAGCCGTCGAGCACGAGGTCGTAGCCGCCAATGATGGCCATGGCATTGGCGGCGCTCAGCCTGACAGCGTGGGATTCGAACAGCACATGCGGATTGAGCGCGCGGATCTGTTCCGCCGCGCTGTCCACCTTGAGCCGGCCGATCTCCGGCGTGGTGTGGATGATCTGGCGCTGGAGGTTGGACAGCGAGACGACGTCGTCATCGACCACCCCCAGCGTGCCGACGCCGGCGGCCGCCAGATACATCAGCGCCGGCGCGCCAAGGCCGCCGGCGCCGATCACCAGCACGGAGGCCTCCTTCAGCGCAGCCTGGCCGGGACCGCCGACCTCGCGCAGCACGATATGGCGGGCGTATCGTTCGAGTTCTTTGGCGCTCAGCATTTCGGACCAGTTCCTCGCCTCATCACTCTCTGCCCTCATGGTGAGGAGCGCGTCTTCGCGCGTCTCGAACCATGAGAGCCCGTGGCCCATCCTTCGAGACGCGCTTCGCGCTCCTCAGGATGAGGACCTATTCTGAACCGGCGTCCGGTTGTTGCCGACCAAGCAGATGTGCATAATCGGGCAGACCTGCAATAACCCCGATATTTCAACGCATATTGCTTGGGATTTGTCATGAGACCGGTGCTTTCGGCAACCCTATTGGTGGCGGCGATCGGGGTGTCCGGGCCGGCTGCGCTGGCGCAGATGACGCCGCCCTCGACCGCCGGCGCCAAGCCGAAGGCGGTGACGACCACCCGAATTCGCCCGGCGACGCAGACCCCGGCCGATACCGCCAATGCGATGGCGCAGGCCGAGCGGCTGGCGCTGCAATCCGACCTCGCCTGGGTCGGGGAATATAACGGCGCCATCACCGGCGAAGTCAGCGAGCGCATGGTCAATGCGATCAAGGAATTCCAGAAGAGCCGCGGCGCCAAACAGACCGGCGTGCTCAACCCGCAGGAGCGCGGCATCCTGGCCGACACCGCAAGGCGGCGGCAGGAAAACGCGGGGTGGAAGATCATCACCGATCCCGGCACCGGCGTGCGGCTCGGCATCCCGACCAAACTGGTGCCGCAGTCGGCGAGCGATGCCAGCGGCACCAAATGGACCTCGCCGACCGGCACCACGCAGATCGTGCTGACGCGGCGCAAGGAAACCAGTCCCACCACGGCAAAGCTCGCCGAGCGGGAAAAGAAGGAAGCCGGCCGCAGCATCGACTACACCGTGGTCAAGCCGGACTTCTTCGTGCTGTCGGGCCTCCAGGGGCTGAAGAAGTTTTACATGCGCGGCACGTTCAAGGGCGACGAAGTCCGCATCCTCACCATCCTGTACGATCAGGCGGTCGAAAATACCGTCGAGCCGGTCGTGATCGCGATGTCGAGCGCATTCAATGCGTTTCCGACCGGCGCGCAGGCTGCGGGCCCGCCGCCGCGCAAGACGGTCGAATACGGCACCGGCATCGTCGTCAGCGACGACGGCGCTATTATCACCGACCGCCAGTTGATCGACGGCTGCATCGCGATCGCGATTGCCGGCCATGGTCATGCCGACCGCGCCGCCGAGGACAAGGAGCGCGACCTGGCGCTGCTGCGGATTTACGGCGCGCGCGGGCTGAAGCCTTTCAACCTTGCGGGCGGCGCGAAGACGGCGGTCGACCTTGTCGGCATCGCCGATCCGCAGAACCAGGGCGGCGGCAATGCGGTGAGCAGCGCGAAGGTGCAGGTCAGCGATACCGTGGTATCGCCGCCGCCCGCACTCGGCTTTTCCGGCGCCGCGGCTGTCGATGCGGATGGAAAATTTGCCGGCCTCGTGCAGCTCAAGCCGGTGCAGGTCGCGGGACTTGCAACGAACGGCACGCCCACGGCGCAGGCCGCACTGGTGCCGGCCGATGCGGTGCGCGAGTTTCTGAAGGCGAACGGCGTGAGTGCGTCGGGCGGCGGGACGGATGCGAAATCGTCCGTGGTGCGCGTGATCTGTGTGCGGAAGTAGTTCGCCGTCATCATCCGCGAAAGCGGATGATCCAGTATTCCAGAGCAGTCGCGATAAAGCCGAGACGCCGCGGCGTACTGGATACCCGCCTTCGCGGGTATGACGAGTTTTGGTGAGGCGAGATATTGCCCCTCACCGCAATGTAAACCTCACCCCCGCACGCGCCAGCCCTCCGGCAATCCCGACCGGCGTGCCGTCGGCGCGCCAGCAGGCGGCGCCGAGCATGCGGCCGTCGTCGCCAAACTCGATCGCGTTCATGCCGCCGGCCACCGTCGGCATCACCTGTATCAAGTGACCCATCGCCGCGAGTTTTGCGCGCACGCTCTCCGGCACGCCCTGCTCCACCTCGAGCGCATTGCCTTCCGTCCATACCCGCGGCGCCTCGACCGCTTCCTGCAAGCTCATGCCGTGGTCGATCAGATTGATCAGCGCCTGCATCGCGCTTGGAAAGATGCGCTTTCCGCCGGGCAGGCCTAGCGCGTAGCGCAGCTTGCCGTTTTGCAGCGCCATCATCGGCGACATCGAGGTGGTGACCCGCTTGCCCGGCGCCAGCGACAGCGCATGGCCGGGACGCGGATCGTAGAGATTCATGTAATTGTTCGGGATCGTGCCAAGGCCGGGAATCAAAATCTTCGCGCCGAACAGATTGTTGATGGTCTGCGTGGTTGCGACCACGTTGCCGAACGCATCCGCCGCCGTCATGTGGGTGGTGTCGGCGCTTTCGAGCTGCGCGATGCCCGCGCCCCATTTTTGTGCGCGGGCAGGATCGATGGCGCGGCGGCGCTCGTCGGCATAGGTCTTTGAGGTCAGGCGCTCTACCGGCACGTTGACGTAGGCGGGATCGCCGCTCGCCGCCTCGCGGTCGGCAAAGGCGATCTTCAGGACTTCGGCGAGGTAGTGGATGGTCTGCGCGGTGCCGAAGCCGCTTGTGGTGATGTCCCAGCCTTCGAGAATGTTGAGCATTTGCGTGATGTGCACGCCGGAGGCTGCGGGCGGCGGCGGCCCCAGAATTTCCCAGCCGCGGTAGTCGCAACGGATCGGTTGCCGCTCGACGGTCTGGTAGGTTCGCAAATCCTCGTGCGCGATAAAACCGCCTTTCGCCTTCATGTAGTCGACGAGGACATTGCCGAGCAGACCGTTGTAGAGCGCGCCCTCGCCATGCTGCGCGATGTAGGCCAGCGTCTCCGCATATTCCGATTGCACGACGCGCTCGCCGGGCTTCAGCGGCTCGCCCTTCGGCAGATAGATCGCCGAGATCGGCTTGTCCTTGCGCATCTCCACGGCGCTGTCGGTGATGCATTCATGCAGATAAGGCGTCGCGGCGTAACCGCGCGAGGCATGCTTGATCGCGGGCTGCATGACGTCGGCAAGGCTCATGGTGCCGAACCGCGCCAGCGTTTCGCACCAGGCTTTTAGCGAGCCCGGCACCGCGACCGCTTTCGGGCCGTTGAGATTCTCATCGCCGACGGTGTCGAACACATCGTGCGCCGAACCGGGTTTCGACGTGTAGGTATCCGGGCGCACCGCCAGCGGCACCGTGCTCTGGCCGTCGATGAAGCGGTGGCTGCCGTCGGCGAGGCGGATATGCGCCATGCCGCCGCCGATGATGCCGACCATCATCGGCTCCACCACCGTCAGCGTGAACAGCGTGGCGATCGCCGCATCGATCGCGTTGCCGCCGGCGGCCAGCATCTCGGCCCCCGCGGCGGATGCCAGCGGATGGTTGCTCACCACCATGCCGCGGCTGGAACTCGCCGGCTGCTTCTCGCACACAAAGCTCGTCGCCGTGCGATGGCGCCAGTTGCTGTTCATGATTGCTCCCTGCTCGTTCTTCTTTGTCTTGTTGTATTCGACAGCTTTTCCGGCTCGCGTTCCAGTATTGCTACGGAATAGGCAGCTACCTATAATTCTCCATCATAAAACTGTCATGATTGATTCGGACTTCCACGATCCCTCCGGATCGAGGCTCGGCGCGTCTTGGGCAAAATATCCGGCAACGCGAATGCGAAGCACCTTGGCGTGGCGAACCGCATACCCGTGAGCAGGGATCATCGATGCAGACCATCGTTTTGGCTACCCAAAAAGGCGGCGCCGGCAAGAGCACGCTGGCGATCGGCCTTGCCCGCGCGGCAATCCAGGCCGGACACAGCGTCCGCCTGATCGAAACCGATATGCAGGGAACGCTGTCGAGCTGGCAAGGGCGCCGCGCCTATGCCGAACCGCTGGTCGAGCCGGTCTACGATGCGCGCGACGTCGAGCAGCACCTGCAATCCCTGGCGCATGACGGCACGACGCTCGCCATCGTCGATACCGCGAGCGGCACCAGCGCGGTGACGTCAGCGGCGATTCGCCACGCCGACCTGTGCCTGATCCCCGCGCGTCCCAGCATCGCCGACATCGAGTCGGCCGCCGCAACACTGAGCGTGGTGCGCGCCTGCAAAAAACCTTTCGCCTTCGTGCTCAATCAGACGCCGGCGCGCGGCCGGCGCGTCGACAACGCCGCTGCCGCGATCGGCGACGACACGACATCCGGCATGGCCGATGTCGTCGCCAAACCCTTCATTGCCATGCGCAACGACCATCAGGACGCGCTCAGCGCGGGACTTGCGGTCAGCGAATTCGCGCCGGAAGGCAAATCGGCCGACGAAATCCGCTCGCTCTGGCAGTGGGTCGAGGCGAAACTCAACAGCGGCATCACCGATCACGCCGAGGCCGGCGGCAAGCTGGCAGATACCCGACCTTCGGCGCAGGCTGCGCGCGACGCGGATGCGAGCTGGGATGCCTGTCTCTGAGCTTCGGACACCTGTGCTTTTTGGTGTCAACCGCCAGTAGATAAACGGGATAGACACACCGCGATTATCGGGCATCATTGAAGATACTGATTCGGACTTCCGCGATCCGCTTTGGCGGATCGGGCCGGGCACGTCCTGGGCAAGAATTGCCCCGCAGCGCGCAAATGCGATGCACCTCAGGAGTGTGGCGTACCCGCGTACCCGGCCAGCGAATCCAAGGGACGTTCCATGCACACGATCGTATTGGCCACCCACAAGGGTGGCTCCGGCAAGAGCACGCTTGCCGTCGGCCTCGCGCTTGCCGCAATGGAGGCCGGACACGTCGTCCGCCTGATCGAGACCTGCCAGCTCGGCACGCTCTCTCACTGGCAAGGACGGCGGGCCGATGCGGAAAAGCTGGTCGAGCCCGTCTATGCCGCCGGCGATATCGCGCCGCGCCTGGCCGCGATCGAGGACGAGGGCGTGACCCTGGCGATCGTCGATACCGCCGCCGCCGGCGCCGCGACGACATCAGCCATTCGTCTCGCCGATCTCTGCTTGATCCCGGCACGCCCGAGCATCGCCGACATCGAGGCGACCGCCTTGACGCTGCGCGAGCTGCGCGCGGCGAATGCGCCGTTCGCCTTCGTGCTCAACCAGACCCCGATCCGCGGCCAGCGCATCAGCACCGCCGCCGGCACGCTCGGCGGATCCGCGCTCGATATTCCCGATGTCGTCGCGCAACCCTTCATCGCGATGCGCAACGATCACCAGGACGCGCTGCGCGCCGGCCTTGCAGTCAGCGAGTACGCGCCGGAAAGCAAAGCCGCCGAGGAGATCCGCGGTCTCTGGAACTGGATCGAGGAACGGCTCGGCCTTGCCGTCGTCGCCGGACGAGAGGAAGCCGCGAGCGATCTGCCGATCGTTTCGATATCAGGGATTCAGGCGCCTGCCGAAGCGGCACGGTTCATCTGAGCTTGCCGTAATCACCTGTGTCTGTGTCGAGCGGGACTCTAGCCCCGGACCTGCCCGACACGGACACGGGTGGTCCATCCCGCCGGTCCCAAGGCTATCGCATATGGGCAAGGACTTGATGAGGCGGCTTCGTTGTGGCCATCCTTCGAGGCGCCCGCCTTGGCGGGCTCCTCAGGATGAGGTCTTGTTTCGCGGCGACATCCTAGACCCTCATGGTGAGGAGCGCCGCTTGCGGCGCGTCTCGAACCATGAAGGCCGGGCTCGCTCACACGCTCAAATGGATCATATGCGATAGCCCTGCCGTCGGCCCGGTCACTTCTGGCACTTCGGACACCAGAAGGTCGAGCGGCCGTTCTGATTGAAGCGGCGCACGATGCCGCTACAGCCCGCGGTCTGGCACTTTTCGCCTTCGCGGTCGTAGACCTGGAACGCGTGCTGGAAATAACCGAGCTCGCCTGTGGTCTGGCGATGGTCGCGCAGCGACGAGCCGCCCGCCTTGATCGCCTGGTTCAGCACGCCATGAATGGCGGTCACCAGCCGCCTGGCATGATCGGTCGGCTCAGCCTTCTTGTTGGCCAGCGTCGCCGCCGATCGCCGCGGCGACAGCTGCGCGCGAAACAGCGCCTCGCAAACATAGATGTTGCCAAGCCCTGCCACCACGCGCTGGTCGAGCAGCGCCGCCTTCAGGCTGGTCTTCTTCTCGAAGCAGGACGCCGCCAGCATCGCCGCGTCAAATTCATTGCCGAGCGGCTCGGGCCCGAGCCCCCGGAGCAGCGGTTCCTCCTCCAACTCGTTGCGCGCGATGATCTTCATGTAGCCGAAGCGGCGCGGATCATTGAATACGACCGCCGCGCCGGAGGACATGTGAAACACCACGTGGTCGTGGGCGCGATCCTCGTTGCGCGGATAATGAAAGTCGCCCGGCGTCGCCTCCGCCTCGCCCTTCAGCACGCGGAAGGAGCCCGACATGCCCAGATGCATCAGCAGCACGTCGCCGGAGGTCAGGTCCGCCATCAGATATTTGGCGCGCCGGCCAAGCCCGGTGACGGTCTGACCGTTCAGGCGCGCAGTAAAATCCTTTTGAAAGGGAAAGCGCAAATCCTTCCGGCGGGCTTCCGCTTTCAGGATTTTTGCCCCCTCCATGACCGGCTGAAGGCCGCGGCGAACCGTCTCGACTTCGGGTAATTCAGGCATCGGGTCATTCACCTTATGGAGGTGACGTGATAGCTCCATTGCGCCGGGCGCGCTATGGTTAGTGCCTGTGGAGTGTTGAGTGATGGATCGGCCGGAGCAAACCACGCATTTTGGCTACAGGGACGTGCCCCTGGGCGAAAAACAGTCGCTGGTGAACGACGTGTTTCGCAGCGTCGCCTCGCGCTACGACCTGATGAACGATTTGATGTCGGCCGGCCTGCACCGGGCCTGGAAGGACATCATGATCACCACGCTCAACCCGCCGAAATCAGACGCGCCGTTCGCGCTGCTCGACGTTGCCGGCGGCACCGGTGACATCGCGTTCCGGGCGGCGAAGAAATCGGGGGCCGGCTTTCGCGCCACCGTCTGCGACATCAACGCCGACATGCTGCAAGTCGGCCGCAACCGCGCGGCTGCTCAGCATCTCGATGACCGCGTGACGTTCGTCGAGGGTAATGCCGAGGCCCTGGCCTTTCCCGATCGCAGCTTTGACGCCTACACCATCGCGTTCGGCATCCGCAACGTGCCGCAGATCGACCTGGCGCTGAAGGAGGCCTGGCGCGTGCTGCGGCCCGGCGGCCGGTTCCTGTGCCTGGAATTTTCCACCGTCGACGTGCCCGGCCTCGACAAGCTCTATGACCTGTTCTCGTTCCGGGTGATCCCGCCGCTTGGCCGCGCCGTCACGGGCGATGCGGACTCTTACCAGTATCTCGTCGAGTCGATCCGCAAATTTCCAAAGCCAAACGCCTTTGCCGAAATGATCGGCGCCGCCGGCTTTTCGCGCGTCAAATGGCAGAGCCTCTCGGGTAACATCGTGGCGTTGCATTCGGGCTGGCGTTTGTGATCTCTGCGACAACCCACATCGCGCGGCTGGCCCGCGCCGGCCTGGTGTTCGCGCGCGAGGGCGTGTTCGGCGTCATCGATCCCGCGCTGGTGCCGCCGCCCGCGCAGCTCCTGATGAAGCTCGCGCGATTGATCGAGCGGCCCGGCGCCAAATCCGGGCCCCGGCTGTCGCGCGCGCTGACGCGGCTGGGCCCGGCCTATCTCAAGCTCGGACAGTTTCTGGCCACCCGCCCCGACGTGGTCGGCGTCGTGATGGCGCGCGACCTCGAAAGCCTCCAGGATCGCCTGCCGCCGTTTTCGCAGAGCGAAGCCGAGGCGGCGATCGCGCAATCGCTGGAAAAGCCCGTTGCGCAGGCCTTTGCGAGCCTCGGGCCGTCCGTGGCCGCGGCATCGATCGCACAGGTGCATCGCGGCGAGGTGCTGCGCGACGGCGTGCGCCATCCGGTCGCGGTGAAGGTGCTGCGGCCCAATGTCAGTTCGCGCTTCCGGCGCGACCTCAGCGATTTCTTCTACGTCGCGCACAAGGCCGAAGCGCATTCGGCGGAAGCGCGGCGGCTGCGGCTGGTCGAAGTCATCAACACCATGTCGCGCTCGGTGGCGATGGAAATGGATCTGCGGCTGGAGGCGGCGGCGCTCTCCGAGATGGCGGAGAACACCCGCGACGATCCGGATTTCCGCGTGCCGACCGTCGACTGGGACCGCACCACCCACAACGTGCTGACGATGGAATGGATCGACGGCATCGCGCTGAACGATCACGCGCGGCTGGCGCAGGCGCATGTCGACCTGCCCGATCTCGGCCGCAAGATCATCCAGAGCTTTCTGCGGCACGCGCTGCGCGACGGCTTTTTCCATGCCGACATGCATCCGGGCAATATGTTCCTCGACGACACCGGGCGGCTGGTCGCGGTCGATTTCGGCATCATGGGGCGGCTCGGGCTGAAGGAGCGGCGCTTCCTCGCCGAGATCCTGCTCGGCTTCATCACCCGCGACTATCGCCGCGTCGCCGAAGTGCATTTCGAGGCCGGCTATGTGCCGGGCCATCACTCGGTGGAGAACTTTGCGCAAGCGATCCGCGCCATCGGCGAGCCGATCCACAACCGCACCGCCGAAGAAATCTCGATGGCCAAGCTGCTGACCTTGCTGCTCGAGGTCACCGGCCTGTTCGACATGCAGACGCGGCCCGAGTTGATCCTGCTGCAAAAGACCATGGTGGTGGTGGAAGGCGTGGCGCGCGGCTTTGACCCAAAACTCGATATCTGGAAGGTCGCCGACCCCGTGGTGCGCGAGTGGATCGAGCGCAATCTCGGCCCGATCGGCCGCATCCAGGGCGCCATGGCCGGCGCGGGCGAACTCGGCCGCGTCGCCGCCAACCTGCCGGCCATCGCCAGCCGGGCGCTGACCGTGCTGGAGCATCTGGAAGGCATGGTCCGCCATGGCGTGGTGCTGTCGCCGGAGACCGTCGCCGCGCTGGGCCGGGCCGAGCGCAGCAAGAACCGCTGGCGCACGCTGGCGCTCTGGATCATGGCGCTGACGTTTATTGGCGTCCTGTTCGCCGTGCTTCGGCTCTGATTGCAAAGCTAGCGTTGATTTGCTAGCATTGCTAGCAATATAGCTCCGGGACGGCAGCCATGGCCAATCTCAGCATCCGCAAGCTCGACGACGCCATTCATGAAGAATTGCGGCTCCGCGCCGCCCGCAATGGCCGCTCGGTCGAGGACGAGGTGCGGGTGATATTGCGCGATGCTTCGCAGCAAATCGGCCCGGCGCCGTCCCCGCAATCCACAGAACGCCAGCAACCCTCCACTGCGGCCACCGGAAACCCGCGGGTCACCCTGATCATCGGCGGCGGCATCGCCGCCTACAAGGCGCTCGACCTGATCCGGCGGCTGAAGGAGCGCCGCATCGAGGTCCGCTGCGTGCTGACCAAGGCTGCGCAGCAATTCGTCACCCCGCTGGCGGCGAGCGCGCTGTCGCATGAGCGCGTCTATACGGATCTGTTCGATCCCGAGAGCGAGTTCGACGCCGGCCATATCCGCCTCGCCCGCGAGTGCGACCTGATCGTGGTGGCGCCCGCCACCGCCGACCTGATGGCAAAGATGGCGCAGGGCCACGCCGACGATCTCGCCAGCGCGATTTTGCTGGCCGCCAACAAGCCGATCCTGCTGGCGCCGGCGATGAACCCGCTGATGTGGAATAACCCCGCGACCCGGCGCAATGTGATGCAGCTTCGCCGCGACGGCATCCATACCGTCGGCCCCAATGCCGGCGAGATGGCGGAGGCGGGCGAAGCCGGCGTCGGGCGGATGTCGGAGCCGACCGAGATTGCAGCTGCCGCCGAGCATATGCTGCGTCCGCCAAGACCGCGGCCACTGGCGGGCAAGCGCGTGCTGATCACCGCCGGGCCCACGCATGAGGCGATCGATCCGGTGCGCTACATCGCCAACCGCTCCTCCGGCAAGCAGGGTTTTGCGATTGCCGCCGCGGCGCAAGCGGCCGGCGCCGACGTCGTGCTGGTGACCGGCCCCGTCGATCTGCACGACCCGGCAGGCGTCACGGTGACTCACGTGGAATCCGCGCGCGACATGCTGCATCATGTCGAGGCCGCGCTTCCGGCTGACATCGCGATCTTCGCTGCCGCGGTCGCCGACTGGCGCGTCGCCACGGAAGGCGCGCAAAAGCTGAAGAAGACGCCGGCCGGCATGCCGCCGCTCCAGCTCGTTGAAAACCCCGATATCCTGGCCACGGTCTCCAAACTGACGGAAAAGCGTCCGCCGCTGGTGATCGGTTTTGCCGCCGAGACCGAGCATCTGATCGATAACGCCAAGGCCAAAATCAAGCGCAAGGGCTGCGACTGGATCGTCGCCAACGACGTCTCGCCAGCCACAGGCGTGATGGGCGGCGACCGCAACACCGTGCATCTGTTGACGCGCGACGGCGATGATATCGATGTCGATTCCTGGCCGGTCATGACCAAGGAACAGGTCGCAGCCGAACTGGTGGCGAAGATTGCGAAAGCGGTGGAGACAAATTCGTGAGCGCTACGGTGAAAGTGGATATCCGGCAATTGCCGCATGCCGAAGGCCTCGCGCTGCCGGCCTACCAGACCGCTGACGCCGCCGGGCTCGATCTGCTCGCAGCGGTGCCACAGGACACGCCGATGATCCTCGCTCCCGGCAAGCACGCAATGGTTCCAACGGGCCTGACCATCGCACTGCCGTCTGGCTATGAGGCGCAGGTGCGGCCGCGATCGGGCCTCGCCGCCAAGCACGGCGTCACCGTGCTCAATTCACCCGGCACGATCGATGCGGATTATCGCGGCGAAATCTCGGTGATTTTGATCAATCATGGCGAAACGTCGTTCCCAATCCGGCGCGGCGAGCGCATCGCGCAGATGGTGATTGCGCCCGTGGTGCGGGCAGCGCTGGTTGTGGTGGAAGAGCTCTCCGGCACCGGCCGCGGCAGCGGCGGTTTTGGCTCGACCGGGCGCTAGCTGAGCCGGCAGCCGCGCCATTACGGAAACATTTCGTAAAGCCCTCGCACTTTTTTCAGTGGAGGATTCACGTTCACGGTTCGGACTCTTACCGGTCGAGTCGCCTTGGGACTATTCTCAAATGATTCGCGCGTCGATGTGGGGAAACGTCGGGGCGTGGAATCGTGCGTTCTTGGGGCAAAGTATGTCAGGCGTAGTCGCGGCGATGCGTCGAACCCTGCTGTCGTGCACCTCACTGGCGCGCCACGGCATGAGCGGACTCGTCACTACGCTTGTGCTGCCGTTCGGAACCGCCGTGGCCGCCGAGCTCGCCATTGCGGACACGATTTCGGCCTGGCTCGACCTCAATCACCAGGAATTCGCCGTCCTGACCACCGCGCTGGCGCTGCTCGGGTTCTCCGTGGTGGCGGCGATCCTGTTGATGCGCACGCGCGTGCGCGCCGCACGCAGCGAATTGCGGCTGCGGGTCGAGATCGCCAGCTTGCAGGCGCAAGGCGACCGGCTGCGCGCGCTGCTGTTCGCCGAACCGCAGGTGCTGATCTCATGGGCGGCGGGCGACGACCGGCCGCGGATCAGCGGCGACGTGGCGCTGCTGGTGCCGGCAGATTCGCCGCAGCGAATCCTCGCGTTCGGAACCTGGCTGCCGCCGGAACCGGCGCTCCAGATGGAGCGCGCCGTCGACGCGCTGCGCGAAGCCGGCGAGGGATTTTTGCTTAACCTCACCACCTCGACCGGCCGCGCCATCGAGGCGATGGGCCGCGCGATCGGCGGACAGGCCATCGTGCGGATTCGCGAACTCGGCGGCGTGCGGCGGGAACTTGCCGAGGCGAACCTGCGCTACAAGGCGCTCTGGGAAGAAACCGAATTGCTGCGCGACCTCGCCGCCGCCGCACCCTGGCCGATCTGGGCCAGGAGCGCGCAAGGCGAGCTGCGCTACGTCAACGCTGCCTATGCGAAGGCCACCGAAGCGCAGAGCGCCGCGGACGCCATTGGTCGTAATCTCGAGCTGCTCGAGACCGACCAGCGCGGCCAGCTCGGCCGGGCGCTGAACGACAACGCCAGCTACGCGGCGCGGCTCCCCATCGTGGTTGGAGGCGAGCGCAAGACGTTTGACGTGCATGCGCTAAAACTCAATGGCGGCAGCGGTGGCATCGCCATCGACGCCGGCGAGGCGGCCGAGCTGCGCGCGGCGCTGACTCGCATGACGCAGGCGCATCGCCGCACGCTGGACCAGCTTTCTTCCGGCGTCGCCGTGTTCGACGCCCAGCGACGGCTCACCTTCTATAATGAATCCTACCGGCGGCTGTGGGGCCTCGATCAGGCGTTCCTCGATTCCAATCCGGATGATTCGAGCGTGCTCGACCGCCTGCGCGCCAGCCGGAAACTGCCGGAGCAGCCGGATTTCCGCGCCTGGAAGGCCAAGCTGCACGAGGCGTATCGCGCGGTGGAACCGGAAACCTACACCTGGTTCCTGCCGGACGGCCAGGCCATTTCCGTCGTCACGACGCCGAACCTCGAAGGCGGCGTGACCTATCTGTTCGACAACGTCACCGAAAGCCTCGACATGGCGCGGCGGTACGACCGCCTCACCCGTGTCCAGCGCGAAACGCTTGATAATCTCGCCGAGGCCGTCGCGGTGTTCGGCAGCAACGGCCGCGCCCAGTTGTTCAACCCGGCCTTCGCCAAGATGTGGAAGCTTTCGCCGGAAGCGCTGCGCGAGGAGCCGCACATCGAGACCGTTGAAAGCCTGTGCCGGCCTCTGTTCGACGATTCCATCGTCTGGGGAGCGCTGCGCAAGGCGATTACCGCGATCGAGAACCGCGCCCAGGTCGCGCTGAAGCTGGAGCGCAAGGACGGCAGCGTGCTGGAATGCATGACCATGCCGTTACCCGACGGCGCGACCATGCTGACCTTCCAGGACATCACCGACACCGAGAACGTCGAGCGCGCCTTGCGCGAACGTAACGAGGCGCTGGAAACCGCCGACCAGATGAAGGTCGATTTCGTGCAGCACGTGTCCTACGAGCTGCGCTCGCCGCTGACCACCATCGTCGGCTTCGCGCATTTCCTCAGCGATCCCTCGACCGGGCCGCTGACGCCGAAACAGGCCGAGTATCTCGACTACGTCACCAAATCGACCAATGCGCTGCTCGCGCTCACCGACAACATCCTCGACCTTGCCACCATCGATGCCGGCGCCATGAAGCTGGAGCTCGGTCCTGTCAATGTCGGCAAGGCGATCGCGGCCGCAGCCGAAGGCATTCAGGACCGCCTCGCCACCGATCGCATCACGCTGAACGTCGAAGTCGATCCCGGCATCGGTGACTTCACGGGCGACGAGCGGCGCGTGGTGCAGGTGCTCTATAACCTGCTTGCCAACGCCGTCGGTTTCTCGCCGGAAGATGCCGCCGTTGCCGTTCGCGCGCGACGCACCGAGCATAGCGTCGTCTTCACCGTCACCGATTCCGGACCGGGTATTCCTGCCGAGGTCAAGGACAAGGTATTCAACTGGTTCGAAAGCCATTCCAACGGCTCGCGGCACCGCGGCGTCGGTCTCGGACTTTCGCTGGTGCGCTCCTTTGTCGAACTCCACGGCGGCAAGGTGCGCGTCGATTCCATCGTCGGCCAGGGCACGACCGTCACCTGCGAATTCCCGGCCGACCAGGCCGCGCGCAACGCTGCCGAATGACGGCACGGACCACATTCTCGCTGGCGCTTCCAAACGAGGCCGCGACCGCGCAACTGATGGCCGACCTCGCGCTCCTGATCGGCCCCGGCGACGCCATCACGCTGTCGGGCGATCTCGGCGCCGGCAAGACCGCGGCGGCACGGGCGATGATCCGGTATCTCGCAGGCGACGATGAGCTGGAGGTACCGAGCCCGACCTTCACGCTGGCGCAAAGCTACGAGTTGGCGCTTCCGCTTGTCCACGCCGACCTCTATCGCATCAACGATGCGTCCGAGCTGGAGGAGATCGGCCTTTCGCCACTGCCGGAAGGCACGGTGGCGCTGATCGAATGGCCGGAGCGCGCGCCGGAGGCGCTTCCCGCCGACCGCATCGATATCGCGCTCAGCCACCGGCCCGCGCTGGGCTCGACCGCACGTGCCGCCGAGATCACCGGCTACGGCAAGGCGGCCGCGGTCGTCGAACGGCTGAAGGCGCTGCGCCAGTTCCTCGACGAAGCCGGGTTTGGCGAATCGAAGCGACTGCGGATGCCGGGAGATGCCTCGATCCGCTCCTATGCGCGGCTGGTCCGCGATGCCGGCTCCTTCATCCTGATGAACTCACCGAAGCGTCCCGATGGACCTGCGGTCTATGACGGAAAATCCTACAGCGCGGCGGTGCATCTGGCCGAGGACGTGAAACCCTTCGTGGCCATCGCCAACGGCTTGCGGGCGCGAAAACTGTCGGCGCCTGCCATCCGTTACGCCGATCTCGATGCGGGATTTTTGATCACCGAGGATTTTGGCACCGGCAGCGTGATCGAAGGCGATCCGCCGCAGCCGATTGCCGACCGCTATGAGGCCGCCACCGACATGCTGGCGGAGCTGCATCGCGAGGCGTTGCCGGAGACGCTGCCTCTGGCGCCGCAGATCACCTACAGCATTCCTGTCTTCGATACCGATGCGATGCTGGTCGAAATCGGCTTGATGCCGGAATGGTACCTGCCCGATCGCGGCGTCGAACTCAGCACCGAGCAACGCTCGCAATTTGCCGCGATGTGGCGCGAGCTACTGGACTCCAAGGCGGCGTCGACAGCACGAACCTGGGTGCTGCGGGATTTTCATTCGCCCAACATCATCTGGCTCGGCGATCGCGACGGCATCGCGCGCATCGGCATCATCGATTTCCAGGATGCGGTGCTGGGGCCGGCCGCCTACGACCTCGTGTCGCTGCTCCAGGATGCGCGGATCGACATCCCGGAGCAGCTCGAGCTCGCGCTGCTGACGCGCTACACCAAGGCGCGCCGCGAGGCGGACGAGAGTTTCGATGCTGCCGGTTTCGCCGAGCTCTATGCCATCATGTCGGCGCAGCGCAACACGCGGCTGCTCGGCACCTTCGCGCGGCTCAACCGCCGCGACGGCAAGCCGCAATACCTGAAGCACCAGCCGCGGATCTGGACCTATCTCTCCCGGTCATTGGCTCACCCGGCGCTGGCGGGCTTTCGCGAATGGTACGAGGCCAACGTCCCCCCGCCGGTTCCCTGATTTACCTTCTGTTAGCCGCCACGGCACTAATGTTCGGAGGGGGTCCACACGACGATGTGCGGTGCTGCCGCATTGGGGCACGGGGGACGAGAGGCCATGGTGGCAACAGAACGGCGCAGGGGCGAGCGCGTTACCTTCGAGCGCGGCATTCCGGCGCACATGATGGGTATCGACGGCACCTGGCGTCGCGACTGCACCATGGAGGACGTCTCCGAGACCGGTGCCAAGCTCACGGTGGAAGGCTCGGTCGAGGGCCTGCATCTGAAAGAATTTTTCCTGCTGCTGTCGTCCACCGGGCTAGCCTATCGCCGCTGCGAGCTGGCCTGGGTCAACGGCGACCAGATCGGCGTCAATTTCCTCAAGCAAGGCGACAAGAAGAAAAAGGCTGGGCGCCGCGCCGCGGCCGAGGTTTGAGCCCTTGCGGCCGTCGTATGGCCGTCATGTCCGGTGACTATGGCGTCAAGGTTACACAGCAGCCGAATCGCCGTGATATGATCCGCGGCAAAGCCAGTCCGAGAAATTCCGCCGAATGTCCGTCCGCCCCACCAAAGCCATGGTTCTCGCCGCCGGTCTCGGCGTACGCATGCGCCCCCTCACCGACCACAAGCCGAAACCGCTGATCGAGGTGGCCGGCCAGCCGCTGCTCGATCACGTGCTGGACAAGCTCGGCGGTGCCGGCGTCACCGAAGCCGTGGTCAACGTGCACTATCTGCCCGATCAGATCATCGAGCACACCAAGGGCCGCACCGGCCCGCGCGTGATCATCTCCGATGAACGCCACCAGGTGCTCGGCACCGGCGGGGCGGTGGTCAAGGCGCTGCCGCTGCTCGGCAACGCGCCGTTCTTCCATGTCAACGCCGACACCATGTGGATCGACGGCGTGCGGCCCAATCTGGCGCGGCTGGCGGAAGCCTTCGATCCCGCGCGCATGGACATCCTGCTCTTGATGGCGCCGACCACCAGCAGCATCGGCTATAACGGCCGCGGCGATTACTCGATGCTGCCGGATGGCGCGCTGCGCAAGCGCCGCGAGTTGCAGGTGGTTCCGTTCGTCTATGCGGGCGCAGCGATCATGTCGCCCTCGCTGTTCGCCGATGCGCCATCAGGCGAATTCTCGCTGACCAAAATGTTCGATCGCGCCAACGAGCAGGAACGGCTGTTCGGCCTCCGCCTCGACGGCGTCTGGATGCACGTCGGCACCCCCGACGCGGTCGCCGCCGCGGAAGAGGCGTTTCTGGAAAGCGTGGCGTAGAGGCCGAGGCTTAGCCACAAACCAAACTCGTCATGCCCCGCGAAGGCGGGGCATCCAGTACGCCGCAGCCCCTCGAATTTGTCTCCACCGCCTCTGGGATACTGGATCACCCGCCTTCGCGGGTGATGACGGTTTGAGGCGACGATGAAGGGTGCCCAACCCGAATTCCCTCCCTATATTGGCGCCCTGACTTTCGAATCAGGATGCCCATGCGCGTTTTCAGCGTTCCCGTTTCCGTGCCGCTTCTGCGCACCGTCATCGCTGCTCTGGTCGATGGCCGGCTGGTGGACGGATTCGAGGCGCGCGCAAATCCGGAACGACTGGCGCAGGCGACGGTGTACTTGCCGACCCGCCGCGCCGGGCGGCTGGCGCGCGAGATCTTTCTCGACGTGCTCGGCACCGATGCCGCGATCCTGCCGCGCATCGTCGCGCTCGGCGATATCGACGAGGACGAACTGGCGTTCTCGGAAGACAACGAGCCGGGCAGCATCGCGCCGCTCGACATTCCGCCGAACCTCGGCGAGTTGCAACGGCGGCTGGCGCTGACGCGTCTGGTCGCGGCCTGGGCGAAGCGCCCGGTGCTGTCACCGCTGGTGGTCGGCGGCCCCGCCTCCACCCTGACGCTGGCCGGCGATCTCGCACGGCTGATCGACGACATGGTGACGCGCGCCGTCGACTGGAACGCGCTTGATAGCCTCGTGCCGGACCAGTTCGATAAATACTGGCAGCACACGCTGCAATTCCTGCAGATCGCCCGCGAATACTGGCCGGCTTTTCTCGCGGAGGAAAACCGGATCGAGCCGGCGGCGCGCCGTGACATGCTGATCGACGCGGAAGCCGCCCGCCTGACCAAACATCACGACGGCCCGGTCATCGCGGCAGGCTCGACCGGCTCGATGCCGGCGACCGCAAAATTCCTGCACGCGGTGGCACGGCTGCCGAACGGCGCGGTGGTGCTGCCGGGCCTCGACACCGACCTCGACGAGGAGGCCTGGCGATCGATCGGCGGTATCAAAAATTCGCACGGCATCTTCACCACGCCGCCCGCTTCCAACCATCCGCAATATGCGATGCACGCGCTGCTGTCGCGCTTCGGCATCAAGCGCCGCGACGTCCAACCGCTCGGAAAACCCGCGCCCGGCGGCCGCGAGGTGCTGGTGTCGGAGGCGATGCGGCCCTCGCACGCCACCGCCGAATGGCACGACCGGCTGAAGCGGCTGGACATCGCGGCGCAGATCGCAGCCGGCATGGACAAGCTCGCCGTGATCGAGGCGCCCAATCCGGAAATGGAAGCGCTTGCGATTGCGGTCGCGATGCGCGAGGCGCGGCATCTGAACAAATCGGTGGCGCTGGTGACGCCGGACCGCGCGCTGGCGCGGCGGGTGACGGCGGCGCTGGCGCGCTGGAATCTCGAATTCAATGATTCCGGCGGCGATGCCCTGATGGAAACGCCCGCCGGCATCTTTGCGCGACTGGTGGCGGAAGCCGCAACCAAGGGATTGGAGCCGCCAACGCTGCTGGCGCTGCTCAAGCATCCGATGGTCCGGCTGGGCGGTGCGCCCGGCGCATTGACGCGCGGCATCGCGGCGCTCGAACTCGCACTGCTGCGCGGCACGCGGCCGCAGGCCGGAAGCGAGGGCCTCGCCGCCGACTTCGAGCGGTTCCGGGACGAACTGCGCAAGCTGGACAAGGGCGAGACTTCATCGCTCCACCGCGCCGAACCGCGAGCCCGGCTGAAAGACCGCGAACTCGATCGGGCCGGATCGCTGATCGCGGCCCTGCGCAAGGCCCTGGCGCCACTCGAAAGCCTTTCCGGTTCCAGACCGCATGATTTTGCCGAACTTGCGGAACGTCATCGCGAGACGCTGGTGAATCTTTCCACCGACGAACACGGTATGGCCACGGCCTTCGAAGATCAGGACGGGCTCGCCCTTGCATCCGCCTTTGACGAGCTGCTCGACCGGCAGCAGAAGACCGGCCTGATGGTCGAGCGGAGCGACTACGCCGAATTATTCCAGACGGCCTTCGCCGACCGGCTGGTGCGGCGGCGCGAACTGCCGGGTGCGCAGCTCCATATCTTCGGCCAACTCGAAGCGCGCTTGACGGAATCCGACCGCGTCATCCTCGGCGGGCTGGTCGAAGCGGTGTGGCCGCCGGCGCCGCGCGTCGATCCCTGGCTGAGCCGGCCGATGCGTCACGAACTCGGTCTCGATCTGCCGGAACGGCGCATCGGCCTTTCCGCGCACGACTTTGCGCAATTGCTCGGCCATGAAGAGGTGATCCTCACCCATGCGGCCAAGGTCGGCGGCGCGCCGGCGGTTGCCTCGCGCTTCCTGCACCGGCTGGAAGCCGTCGCGGGCGAAGACCGCTGGCAGGCCGCGAAGGCGGCCGGCGCCCATTATGTTCACTACGCCGACGCGATCGACCAGCCCGCGGCAGTGAAAGCGATCGAGCAGCCGCAGCCCAGGCCGCCGCTTGAGGCGCGTCCTGCGAAGCTTTCGGTCACCGCCATCGAGGATTGGCTGCGCGATCCCTACACGATCTATGCCCGCCACATTCTCAGGCTTCAGCCGCTCGATCCCGTCGACATGCCGTTGTCGGCGGCCGACCGCGGCTCCGCGATCCACGAATCGCTGGGCGAATTCACCAAGGCGTTCGCGAACACCCTGCCTGACGACATCCTCGGCAATCTGCGCCGCATCGGCGAAAAGCACTTTGCCCCGCTGATGGAGCGGCCGGAAGCCCGCGCGCTGTGGTGGCCGCGCTTCCAGCGCATCGCACGCTGGTTCGCCGATTGGGAAACCGCACGCCGCGGCGACATCGCCTCGATCGTCGCCGAGACCGAAGGCAAGATCGAAATCCTGCTCGGCGGAGATAGGAAGTTCATATTGACGGCGCGCGCCGACCGTATCGAACGCAACAGCGACGGCGGCTACATCATCCTCGACTACAAGACCGGCCAGCCGCCGACCGGAAAGCAGGTGCGGATGGGGTTGTCGCCGCAGCTCACGCTGGAGGCGGCCATTCTGCGCGAGGGCGGATTCGACGGCATCGATGCGGGCGGCTCCGTCGGCGAGCTGGCCTATGTCAGGCTGAGCGGCAACAATCCGCCGGGCGAGCACAAGACGCTGGAGCTGAAGATCAAGCAGAACGACACGCCGCAATTGCCCGACGATGCGGCCGACTATGCCCGCGCACAGCTCGAGGCGCTGATCCGCCGGTTCGATAGCCCGGATGAGCCCTACCGCTCGCTGGTGCTGTCGATGTGGACGGCGCGCTATGGTGACTATGACAACCTCGCCCGCGTCAAGGAATGGTCCGCCGCCGGCGGCATCGCGCTGGAGGAATATTGATGGCCCCGCGCACCATTCCCGCGCCGGTCCGCGACGCGCAGGCGCGCGCCTCCGACCCCGCCGCATCCGCCTTCGTGTCGGCCAATGCCGGCTCCGGCAAGACCCATGTGCTGGTGCAGCGCGTGATCCGCCTGCTGCTGTCGGGTGTGGCCCCGGAAAAAATCCTGTGCCTGACGTTCACCAAGGCCGCCGCCGCCAATATGTCCGAGCGCGTGTTCACGACGCTCGGCCATTGGGTAACGCTCGACGACGACGCGCTCGATGAAGCGATCCGTGACGCCGGCATCGCCCAGCCGACGCCGCGCCTGCGCCGCTCGGCGCGCGAGCTGTTTGCCTCGGCGCTGGAGACTCCGGGCGGGCTGAAGGTCCAGACCATTCACGCGCTCTGCACCCGCCTGTTGCAGCAATTCCCGTTCGAGGCCAACGTGCCGGCCCGCTTCGCGGTGCTCGATGACCGCGACCAGACCGAGATGCTGGAGCGCGCCAGCCTGGCGGTGATGCTGGATGCTTCGCGCGCGCCCGACAGCGCCATCGGCCGCGCGTTGCTCGCCGCGATGGCGAATGCGGCCGACGTCACCTTCAAGGAAGTCTTGCGCGAGGCCTGCCTCAGCCGCGATCACTTCATGGCCTGGACCGATGCCGCCGGCAGCGCCGCTACCGCGGCGGCGCAAGTTTCGGCGGCGCTCGGGGTCGATGACGCGGATCGCCTCGACGATATCGATCGCGAGATCGTCGATGGCCCGAACTTGCCCCGGTCGCTCTGGCAGCGGGCTGCCGCCGCGCTCGCTGCGAGCAGCAAAGCCGATCAGGCGCAGGCCGATCGTTTCCTCGAAGCCATGCGCGCGACCGACACCGCCCAGGTCGACGAATATCTTTGCGTCTTCCTCACTGACGGCAAGAGCCCACGCGCCTCGGTCGTGACCAACAATTTCCGGAAGGCAAATGCCGAGCTCGGCGGCCGATTCGACGCCGAGGCGGCCCGGCTCGGGCGGCTGATCGAAAAGCGCCGCGCCGTCGTCACGCGCGACCGGACCGAAGCTCTGCTGCATATCGCGATCGCGGTGGCCGCAAACTACCGGCGCGAAAAGCTGGAACGCGGCCTGCTCGATTATGACGATTTGATCGACAAGACGCTGACCCTGCTGGCAAGCGGCGCGGCGGCCTGGGTGCACTACAAGCTCGACCGCGGCGTCGATCATGTGCTGATCGATGAGGCGCAGGATACCAGCCCTCGGCAGTGGGACATCATCGAGCATCTGATTTCGGAATTCACCACCGGCGCGGGCGCGCGCGACGGCCTGGCACGCACCGTGTTCGCCGTCGGCGACGAGAAGCAGTCGATCTTCTCCTTTCAGGGCGCCGCGCCGCGCGAATTTGCCGAACGGCGCTGGGAGCTCAAGCGGAAGTTCGAAGCCGCGCGGCTGAAATTCGAGTCGATCCCCTTCACCTATTCGTTCCGGTCGGGACAGGCGATCCTGAAGTCGGTCGACCATGTGTTCCGCGAGGAGACGATCTACCGCAGCATTCACGCGGAAAAGACCTATCCGCTGCACGAGTCGTTGCCCGATGCCGGGCCAAGCCAGATCGATCTCTGGGAGCTTGCGGTCGCCGACGACAAGCAGGACATCGAAGGCTGGCGCGCGCCGTTCGACGGCGTCCCGGTGACGAGTGCCGAGGTCAAGCTGTCGAAGCGCATCCAGACCGAGATCAGAAAACTGGTCGCCGGTGGCACCATGACCGGACGCCGCGGCAACCGCCGCCGGCTCAGCTATGGCGACGTGCTGGTGCTGGTGCGGCGTCGCGGCAATTTGTTTGACGCCGTCATCCAGGCGCTGAAGCACGCCGGCATTCCCGTCGCCGGCGCCGACCGGCTCAAGCTCACCGAGCACATTGCCATCATCGATCTGATGCATCTCGCCGACGCCCTGTTGCTGCCGCAGGACGATCTGGCGCTCGCGGTCGCGCTGAAGAGCCCGCTCTTTGGCCTCAGCGAGGACGAGCTGTTCACGCTGGCATGGAATCGCGAGGGATCGCTGCGCGACGCGCTGGCTACCCATGCCGCCGGGAATGGCAGGTTCAAGGATGCGCTCGGTCGGCTCGCCGAGTGCGAGCATCGTTTCCGCAACCAGACGCCGTTTACGTTCTATGCCTGGCTGCTCGGCGGCGATGGCGGCCGCGCACGCATCCTGCGCCGCCTGGGACACGAAGCCAATGATGCGCTCGACGAGTTCCTTGAACTGGCGCTGTCTTACGAAAGGAAGGCGCCGGCATCGCTCCAGGGTTTTATGGCCTGGCTGCGCGCCGCCGACACCGAGGTAAAGCGCGACATGGAAATCTCGCGCGACGAGGTGCGTGTGATGACCGTGCACGGCGCCAAGGGGCTGGAAGCCCCCGTGGTGATCATGGCCGACACCACGACCTCGCCGTCCGATACCCAGCGCCTGCGCCTCATTCATCTGCCGACAGGAAACGGCAACAAGGTGGTGGTGTGGGCCGGACGCAAGGCGGACGATCCGCCGCTGGTGGCCGATGCGCGCAGCGCGATGCTGGACGAGACCGAGCACGAATATCGCCGCCTGCTCTATGTCGCCATGACCCGCGCGGCCGACCGGCTGATCATCTCGGGCTGCATGCCGGGCAACCGGAACAGTGTGCGCGAATATTCCTGGTACGATCTGGTCAAGCGCGGCCTTGAGCAGTCAGACTTGACGTTCGAGGAAATCCCGGCCGGCGACGGCGTGGTGAAGAGCTACCGGCGCGCGGAAGATGCGGGGCCCGGCGCAGAACCCGCTTTCGACGTTGCAGCCAGCGTCGCTCCGCCGCTGCCGGACTGGCTGCACGCGCCCGCTGCACCGGAGCACGCCGCGGCGCGCCAGTTGCGCCCGTCCGATCCCGGCAAGGATGAAGGGCGAAAATTCCGCACCGGCGAATCCGTCACGCAGCGCGCCCGCGCGCTACAGCGCGGCGTGCTGGTGCACCGGCTGCTGCAATCGCTGCCCGATGTCGCCCTCGATCGCCGCCGCGATCTTGCCTTGCAATATCTCGCCCGCAACGCCGATGGCTGGCCTGAGGCCGAACGCATCGCGCTTGCCGAACGGGTGCTGGCCCTGATCGCTGATGCCAGGTTCGCGGCGGTGTTCGCGCCCGGCAGCCGCGCCGAAGTGCCGATCGTCGGCCGGCTGGAGCGGCCGGGGCAGCCGCCGGCGCTGGTTTCCGGCCAGATCGACCGTCTGGTGGTGACGCCATCCGAAGTGCTGATCGTCGACTACAAGACCAACCACGCCCCGCCTGCCAAGGCGGAGGAGGCGCCGCAAGGCTATGTCCGCCAGCTCGCGCTTTACCGGGCGGTGCTCGGAAAACTTTATCCCCAGCGGACGGTCCGGGCAGCGCTTTTTTGGACCGAAACGCCTGATTTGATGGAAATTTCGACCCCCGCGCTGGACGCCGGACTGGCATTTCGAGCATGACGGTGTGACCAAGCTTGACCCGGAAAGGGTGCGTTCATACGTTTCCTCGCATGATCCCGGGCGCGATTCTCACCCCGCGCCCTTTTTCTTCAACTGAACGAGGTACTCCCATGGCCGTTGGCAAGGTTTCTGATGCCGATTTCGAAGCCGAAGTGCTGAAAGCGCAAGGGCCTGTCGTGGTCGATTTCTGGGCCGAATGGTGCGGCCCCTGCCGCATGATCGCGCCCGCGCTCGATGAGATCGCAGGTTCGATGGGCGACAAGGTCAAGATCGTGAAGCTCAACGTCGACGAGAGCCCGAAGACGGCATCGAAGTATGGCGTGATGTCGATCCCGACCCTGATGATCTTCAAGGGCGGCGAGATGGCTTCCCGCCAGGTCGGCGCTGCGCCGAAGGCCAAGCTCCAGCAGTGGATTTCCGCCGCGGTCTGATCGCGCTTCTATTACAATAATTTCTGGCAACGGCTGGCGATTCGCCGGCCGTTTGCGTTGGTGGGGCATGTCTCGCGTTTGAAAGCCCTGCACCTTGCCCGCCCCGCGCCGAAAGACCGCCCCAAAATCTGCCCGCATCGCGGCGATGGAAGCGCGCTCGGTCGATGCGATCCCGCGCGGCGCCGAATGGCAATACGAGCCGAAATGGGACGGCTTTCGTTGCCTGCTGTCGCGGCGGGGCGAGCGCGTCGACCTTCGCTCCAAGTCGGGTGAGGATCTCGCCCGGTATTTTCCGGAACTGGTGCAGGCCGCGCTGCAACTGAAGGCGACGGCATTCATGCTCGACGGCGAGATCGTGGTGCCGCACGGCAAATCGTTTTCGTTCGACGAACTCCTGCAACGGATTCATCCGGCCACCAGCCGCATCAGGAAATTGTCGCAGGAGACGCCGGCGCTGTTTCTCGCGTTCGATCTGCTGGCGACCGCGAAGGATGGAAAGCTGGCAAGCCAGCCGCTCAGCAAGCGCCGGCCCGCATTGGAAGCCTTCGCAAAATCGCAATTCAAATCGAACAAGACGTTCCACCTGTCATCCGTAACCACCAGCTACGCGGTTGCGAAGAAGTGGCTTCGGCAAGCCGGCGGCGGCTCGGACGGCGTGATCGCAAAACGTCTCGACCTGCCCTATCAATCCGGCAATCGCGAGGGCATGCAGAAGATCAAAAAATTCCGCAGCGCCGATTGCGTGATCGGCGGCTTTCGCTACGCGAGCAACAAGCTCAACGGCAGAAAGACGGTCGGCTCGCTGCTGCTCGGCCTCTACGATAACAAGGGCCTGCTGCATCACGTCGGCTTCACCTCCGCGATCAAACGCGAGGACAAGCCTGCGCTGACGGCAAAGCTGGAGCCGCTGATCGGCCCGCCCGGCTTCACCGGCAATGCACCGGGCGGGCCGAGCCGCTGGTCGACGGAGCGGTCGGCGCAGTGGTGTCCGCTAAAACCAAAACTCGTGATCGAGGTTTGCTACGACCATTTCAGCGGCGAACGCTTTCGCCACGGCACCTCGATCCTGCGCTGGCGTCCCGACAAGGCGCCGAAGCAATGCACCCTCGATCAGCTCAAGCAGAAGGCCGCCGATCCGATGAAGCTGCTGCGCTAACGCACCCGGCCCGTGGCCAGCGCCGCAGCAAACTCGGCGTCGCCAGCGCGGCGCGCCAGTGCCGCCATCGTTTCGTTGTCGTATGGCACGTGCCGGAACGTCACGCTCCAGCCTGCCGACGACAATTCCAGGATCGCGTAGCGGGCATCGGGCGTTCCTGCCTCGACGACATGCGGATGCGGCACGTTGTAGGAAAAGCCGGGGCTGCCGACGCTGCCGGGATTGACCACCAGCCGACCGTCGCGAAGCCGCACCGCCCGTGCGATATGCGTGTGGCCGCACAGGATCAGCGGCTGAGAAATTCCGGCCGCTCCCTTCTCGATCGCGTCCAGCGACGCCATGACGACCGAACCGTCAGGCTTCACTTCCTCCAGCCAGTAGACGTTATCGTCCGCCGGGGTCGCATGACACAGGAACACCTGATCTCGATAGACGCGCGTCATCGGTACGGCGCGCAACCAATCGAGATGGCTGCTATCGAGCTGCTCATAAGCCGGACGCTCCCACGGGCCCATCTTCTCGAAGGGACGATCGATCAGCCAGCGGTCGTGATTGCCGGCGACATGGATCGCATCGAGCGCCATCAGCGCATCCATGGTGCGGCGCGCGTCGAGCGGCCCGCTCGCCATGTCGCCGAGATTGACGATCTCGCTGATGCCATGGGCGCGGATGTCGGCCAGCACGGCCTCGAGCGCGAGATGGTTGCCGTGCACGTCGGCGATGGCGGCAAAGCGCATTCTTGCTATCCCGGCAGCGTGCCGTTGGCGGCGAGCACATGACCGGCAAGATAGAGCGAGCCTGTGATCAGGATGCGCGGCGGTACTTCGTAGGCGAGGCCCGCGAGCGTGCGTAGCGCCGCGTCGACGCCGGTCGCGATTTCCACGCGCATGCCGAGCTGGCGCACGGCGTCCGCCAGGCGCTGCGGCGGCATCACGTTGTCCTGATCCGGAATCGGCACGACGATGATGTGGCGGGTCTGGCCGGCAAAGTTGGCCAGAAATCCGGAGGCATCCTTGTTGCCCATCATGCCGGCAATGATGACGAGCGGACGCGGCACGCGCTCCTCGAGATCGCCGAGCGCGGCGGCGGCAACGCGGCCGCCTTCGGCATTGTGCCCGCCGTCGAGCCAGACTTCCGAACCGGCGGGCGCGAGGTCAACGAGCCTGCCGGAAGCCAGCCGCTGCATCCGCGCCGGCCATTCGGCATTGACGATGCCGGCCTCGAACGCGGCCGGACTGATCCTGAACGTATCGATCGCGCGCAGCGTGGCAATCGCAAGTCCGGCATTGTCGAACTGATGCCGGCCGAACAGTTTTGGTGCGGCCAGATCCATCAGGCCGCGGTCATCCTGGTAGACGAGGCGGCCGTGCTCGATGCTGACATGCCATTGCTGGCCTGCGGCATGCAGCGGCGAGCGCATGCGGGCCGCCTGCGCCTCGATGACGGCCATCGCCTCCGGCGCCTGCTCGGCCACAATCACCGGCACGCCGCGCTTGATGATCGCGGCCTTCTCGCCCGCGATCGACGTCAGCGTGGTGCCCAGAAATTCCGTGTGGTCCATGCTGACCGGCGTGATCACGCTGGCCACAGGCTTTTCGACCATGTTGGTGGCATCCAGCCGCCCGCCGAGGCCGACCTCCAGCAGCAATGCGTCGGCCGGGTTTTGCGCAAACAGCAGGAACGCGGCCGCGGTCTTGATTTCGAA
Organism: Bradyrhizobium lablabi; assembly: GCF_018129385.1. Classification (GTDB taxonomy): domain Bacteria; phylum Pseudomonadota; class Alphaproteobacteria; order Rhizobiales; family Xanthobacteraceae; genus Bradyrhizobium; species Bradyrhizobium lablabi_C. Next base: position 31,652 of record NZ_JAFCLN010000028.1, on the reverse strand, counting down.
CACCGTGATCGGCGCGCCGGCATTGGCGCGCTCGCAGCGCTCCAGCGCCTCCCTTATTTCGTCATCGCCGGCGAGGACACCGCCGCCCGCGCGCCCGAGCCGAAAGCATTCGTTGAGCCGCACGAGGTAGGGCGAGGTGTAGGCGTGGACGCGCAGATTCGCGGCTTCGAGCGTCGCGCGCAAATAAGCGATCGTGGAGCCCTTGCCGTTGGTGCCGGCGACATGGATCACCGGCGGTAATTTTCGTTCGGGATGATCGAGCCGCTCGAGCAGCCGGCTAATGCGATCCAGATTGAGGTCGATCCTGACCGGATGCAGCGCCGAGACCCGCGCGACCACTTCGGCGAGCGACGACGACGGTTTGGCCGCCGGCGCGTTCACGCGTGGGGCGCAGCCGGCACCGTCTCGGGAGCCGATACGATCTGGGCCGCCGAAGCGACTTCGGGCGCGGGTTTCGAGACGGTTTCCGGCGCCGGCGCCTTGGTGAACAACCGGCACAGCCGCGCCAGCGTCGGGCGCATCTCGTGGCGGTGCACCACCATGTCGACCATGCCGTGGTCGAGCAGGTATTCGGCGCGCTGAAAACCATCGGGGAGTTTTTCGCGGATGGTCTGTTCGATGACGCGCGCGCCGGCAAAGCCGATCAGCGCGCCGGGCTCCGCGATCTGCACGTCGCCGAGCATGGCGTAGGACGCCGTGACGCCGCCGGTGGTCGGGTTGGTCAGCACCACGATGTAGGGCTGTTTTGTTTCGCGCAGCATCTGCACGCCGACCGTGGTGCGCGGCATCTGCATCAGCGACAATATGCCTTCCTGCATCCGCGCGCCGCCGGAAGCGGCGAACACGATGAACGGGCACTTCTTCTCGACCGCAAGCTCCAGCCCGCGCACGATCGCTTCGCCCGCGGCCATGCCGAGCGAGCCGCCCATGAAATCGAAATCCTGCACGGCGATGACGACGCCCATGCCCTCCAGCTTGCCGAAGCCGACCTTGATGGCATCGTTCAGCCCGGTTTTGGCACGCGCATCCTTGATGCGGTCGGCATATTTGCGCTCGTCGCGGAATTTCAGCGGATCGGGCGTCACCTCGGGCAGCGCGATGTCGTACCAGGTCTCGTTGTCGAAGACGGATTTCAGCCGCGCCACCGCGCCCATGCGCATGTGGTAGTTCGAGCCGGGAATGACGAACTGGTTGGCCTCGACATCCTTGTAGAACACGAGCTGCCCGGAATCCGGGCACTTGATCCACAGATTCTCCGGCGTCTCACGCCGCAGCATGTTGCGGATTTTTGGCCGGACGACATTGGTGAGCCAGTTCATGGTTCGCTCCGAAATGCGGTCAACGCACGGTCCGAATTATATGGCGGCCGGGATAGTTCCCGGCAAGCCGCCTCACTGTGCTTCTTTCGCGGCAGCTATTCCGCCGCCTGCTTCGCCCCGCGAACACCCTGCGCCAATGAGGCTACCAGATCGGCCACGGCGGTAACAGTTTTCGATGTCGCGCGGCCCTCTTCGTCCAGGCTGGTGCGCAGCGCATCGACCAGCGCGGTGCCAACAACGGCGCCATTGGCGTGTTGTGCGATCGCGCGCGCCGCCTCCGGCGTGCGGATGCCAAAGCCGACACAGACCGGAAGTTTGGTATGACGCTTGATGCGCGCCACCGCTTCCCCGACTACCTTCGAATCGGCCGCCGCGGCGCCGGTGATACCGGTGATCGAAACGTAATAGACGAAGCCGGAGGTATTCGCGAGCACCGCCGGCAGGCGCTTGTCGTCGGTGGTCGGCGTCGCCAGCCGAATGAAATTAAGTCCGGCACGCATCGCGGGCAGGCACAGTTCTTCATCTTCCTCCGGCGGCAGGTCGACGATGATCAGGCCATCGACACCGGCGCTCCTTGCGTCCGCAAGGAACTTGTCGACGCCGTAAATGTAGATCGGGTTGTAGTAACCCATCAGCACCAGCGGCGTCGCGTTGTCGTCCTTGCGGAAGCCGCGCACCATATCCAGCGTCTTCTTCAACGTCATGCCGCCCTTGAGCGAACGCAGGCCCGCAGCCTGGATCGAGGGACCATCCGCCATCGGATCGGTGAAGGGTATGCCGAGTTCGATAATGTCGGCTCCGGCCTTGGGCAGCGCCTTGACGATATCGAGCGAAGTGGCGGGATCGGGATCGCCTGCCATCACGTAGGTGACAAAGGCCGAACGGCCTTCCTTGGCGAGTTCGGCAAAACGCGTATCGATACGGGTTGTCACTGCTTCCTGCCTTTCAGGATTTCCGTGATCTGCGGAATGTCCTTGTCGCCGCGGCCGGAAAGATTGACCACCATCAGGTGATCCCTCGGCCGCTTCGGCGCGAGCTCCATCACCTTGGCGATGGCGTGTGCGGATTCCAGCGCGGGCGGAATGCCTTCCAGCCGCGACAGCAGCATGAACGCGTCAAGCGCCTCGTCGTCGGTTGCCGACAGATAGGTGACACGGCCGGTCTCATGTAGCCAGGAATGCTCCGGGCCGATGCCGGGATAATCGAGGCCCGCCGAGATCGAATGCGCGTCCTGGATCTGGCCGTCGTCATTCATGAGCAAGTAAGTGCGGTTGCCGTGCAGCACGCCCGGCCGGCCGCCGGCGATCGAGGCCGCATGCAGTTGCGTCAACCCGTGGCCGGCCGCCTCAACGCCAAAGATCTCGACCGAGGGATCGTCGAGGAAGGGATGGAACAGGCCCATCGCATTGGAGCCGCCGCCGATGCAGGCAACCAGCGAATCCGGCAGACGGCCCTCGGCCTCCTGCATCTGCGTGCGAACCTCGTTGCCGATCACGCACTGAAAGTCGCGCACCATCATCGGATAGGGATGCGGGCCGGCGATCGTGCCGATGCAATAGAAGGTGTTGTGCACGTTGGTGACCCAGTCGCGCAGCGCCTCGTTCATCGCATCCTTCAGCGTGCGCGTACCGGATTGCACGGGGACGACCTTTGCGCCGAGCATCTCCATGCGGAACACGTTGGGCGCCTGCCGCGCGACGTCGACCGCACCCATATAGACGATGCATTCGAGGCCAAAGCGCGCGCACAGCGTTGCGGTTGCCACGCCATGCTGGCCGGCGCCGGTCTCGGCGATGATGCGCTTCTTGCCCATGCGGCGCGCGACCAGGATCTGGCCGAGCACGTTGTTGACCTTGTGCGAGCCGGTGTGGTTCAGCTCCTCCCGCTTCAGGTAAATCTTCGCACCGCCGAGATGCTCGGTGAGACGTTCGGCGAAATACAGCGGCGACGGCCGGCCGACATAGTCCTTGAGATAGCCGTTCATCTCGCGCTGGAAGGACGGATCAGCCTTCGCCGCAGCGTAGGCCTTTTCCAGATCGAGGATCAGCGGCATCAGGGTTTCGGCGACGAAGCGTCCGCCGAAATTGCCGAAGTGCCCGTGCTCGTCGGGACCAGTACGGAAGGAATTTGGCAGGCGTTGATTCATCGGACCGTCAATTCCTGGGTGGCGCGCGCGGCGCGGATAAATTCGCGGATCATCTCGACGTCCTTGACGCCCGGCGTACGCTCGACGCCGGAGGAGACGTCGACGCCGCCGGCGCGGGTGACGCGTACGGCCTCCGCGACATTGCCGGCATTGAGGCCACCCGAGACCATGAAGGGCAATTTGAGATCGAGGTTTTCCAGCACGTGCCAGTCGAACACCGCGCCTAACCCGCCGGGGCGGGTGGCGCCCTTCGGGGCGCGGGCGTCGAACAGGATACGGTCGGCGACCGCGGCATAGCCGGGCAGCGCGGCAAGGTCGGCTGCGGTCTCAACCGCCAGCGCCTTCATGACGGGCAGGCCGAATTTCTGCTTGATGTCGCGCACGCGCGCGGTGGTTTCCTGGCCATGGATTTGCAGGATGTCGGGCCTCAGCGCATCGATGATGTTCTCGAACGTCGCATCGTCGGCATCGACGGTGAGGGCCACCTTTGTCGCGCGGCCTTTCGCCACGGCGCCGAGTTCACGCGCCTTTTCGAGCGACAGGTGCCGCGGCGAGGGCGGAAAGAACACAAAGCCCACCATGTCGGCGCCAGACGCAAGCGCGACGTCGAGCGTCTCGCGCGTGGACAGGCCGCAAATCTTGACGAGCAGGGGCATGGTTCCTTGAGGCCGTTCCTTGGGGCCGTGAAAGCGGTTTTTGACGGGGTCGTGACGGGGCGGGTTCTACAACGTCGCGCCGCGCTTGTCTCGCCCGGCGGAACCGTAAAAACCGCCCTGGACCGGCGCCAGAAATCGCTGCTGCTCGCCGCTGCGGGCCGCCTCCGCGCGCAGGTCAGCGAGCTGTGACCGCGCCTGCCGGGCGTCGGCCTCGCTCTGGCGCGCCGCGCGCCGCCAGCGGCCCTGCCGGAACCAGGTGGCCATGCCGCCGGCCAGCACACCGAACATCGTGAAGGCGATGATCACCACGAACAGCGGCAGCGTCACCGCGACCGTGGGTGTCGCGGAATTGAAGGGATCGAACGAGACCGTGACCAGATGGCGGTTCGCGACCGCAAAGATGACGAAGAAGACGCCGAGGGGGATGATGACGAGCGTGTTGACGAATTTTCGCATGACCATCTCTCGTCTGAATCAGGACGGCGGGAAGCACGTCCCGCATACCGCAACCGCCATGGTCTGAACAGGCGGATGAGACTAGGCGCCGGCCTCGGGCGTACCGTCCTCGCGGTTCAGCCGCTCGCGCATTTCCTTGCCGGTTTTGAAGAACGGCACGCTCTTCTGGTCGACCGGGACATGGGCGCCCGTGCGCGGATTGCGTCCCGCGCGCGCCGGACGATGTTTCACCGAAAACGCGCCAAAACCGCGCAGCTCGACGCGGTCGCCGCGCGCCAGCGCAGCGACGATCTCATCGAGAATCGCGTTCACGATGTTCTCGACATCCCGCTGGTAGAGATGCGGGTTGTGCTCGGCAATGCGCTGAACGAGTTCGGATTTGATCATCGAGAATGGGACCCGGGACCTTGCGGATATCCATTTCCGTGAAAATGCCTTGAACTGTCAAGACGCTAAATCGATTTTGGGCGGCGCGAAATGACGTGACAAACCGCCCGGGCCGGATTTGTCACAATACCCGCAATGCGGGAATGGCACCCAAAATGCCTGTTCGGCCGCTCAGTTCGAGCCGGCCGGCTGCCACAAGGCGAGCATGCCATCGAGGGCCAGGCGGTCGACCGCCTGGGTGACGCCCGCCTGCTCGATATTCCGCGCGATGGTGCTCAGACCCAGCGCATCGAGCGTCACGGAGGCCGCCGTCCGCAGGAATGTGAGGTCGCCGAAACGCGGCGTCAGCTTGTAGTCGCGCACCGGCAGGTCCTTCTTGACATTCTTGTTCGCCACCAGCCACTCGACCGCGGTCTTCTCGTCGCCGAGCGCGTCGATCAGCTTCAGCTCGACCGCCTGCCGGCCGGTGAAAACCCGTCCGTCCGCGACTTTTTCGAGCTGAGCCTCGTCCATGCCGCGCCGCGCCTGCACGAGGCCGCGGAACCAGGCATAGGAATCCTTCACCAGCGCGTCGATCGCCGCGCGCGCTTCCGGGCTGGTCGGCTCAAATCCGTTGGGAGCGGCCTTCAGCGGCGAGGATTTCACTTCCTCGACCTTCACACCGACGGTTTTCAGCAGCTCGGAAAAATTCGGAAACTGGAACAGCACGCCGATCGAGCCGACCAGCGAGCTTTGCTGGGCGACGATATAGTCGGCCGCGATCGCCGTGATATAGCCGCCGGAAGCCGCCAGCCCCTCGACCACGACCACCACAGGCTTCTTCGCCTTGAGCCGCGTCAGGGCGTCGTAGAGCTGCTCGGAACCGGCAGTGGTGCCGCCGGGCGAATTGATGTGCACGATGACCGCGGCGGCGGAAGACTTTTCGAGCCGTTCCAACGCCTCGACGCGCTCGCGGTCGCTGCGAATCAGGCCGTCGATATTGATGCGGGCAATCGAGCCCGACGTCGTCAGCGCGCCGCGGCCGGCCGGCGTCGCGATCAGGCCGACGGTGACGATGGCGGCAATCGCAACCACCACGGCGGCCACACGCCAGAAGGTCAGCTTGCGGCGGATCCGGCGGCGATCGACGATCACGTCTGAATCGAGCGACATCGAAAATCTCCTGAAAAAACAGTCGCCGCGTCTTGCAGCAGCAGCGTGACTTTTCGCTTATCCGATTACACCAATTGCGGTGCAATTTGAAGAAAACAAGGCCTCCCCTCTTCCCGTCTCCCCTTGTGGGAGAAGGAAGAAAAAAGGCCCCGGTCGAAACCGGGGCCTGATTTGCGTGTGACAGATGCGCGAACGCTTACTTGTCGCGGTTCTTGAGCGCGGTGCCCAGGATGTCGCCCAGCGTGGCGCCCGAATCGGAGGAACCGTACTGCGCGATGGCTTCCTTCTCCTCGGCGACTTCCAGCGCCTTGATCGAGACCTGCACCTTGCGGGCCTTCTTGTCGAACTGGATCACGCGGGCATCGACCTTCTCGCCGACGGCAAAGCGTTCGGCGCGCTGATCGTTGCGGTCGCGGGCCAGCTCAGACCGCTTGATGAAGGTGGTGAAATCGGTGCCGACGATCTTCACGTCGATGCCGGATTCCTTCACGTCGAGGACTTCGCAGGTCACGACAGCGCCCTTCTTGACGTCGCCCGGCTCGGCGAACGGGTCGCCTTCGAGCTGCTTGACGCCGAGCGAGATGCGCTCCTTCTCGACATCCACGTCGAGCACCACGGCCTTGACCATGTCGCCCTTCTTGAAATTGTCGATCACCTGCTCGCCCGGAAGCTTCCAGTCGAGGTCGGACAGATGCACCATGCCGTCGACGTCGCCCTCGAGGCCCAAAAAGAGCCCGAACTCGGTCTTGTTCTTGACCTCGCCCTCGACGGTCGAACCGACAGGGAATTTCTCGACGAAAACTTCCCAGGGGTTGCGCATGGTCTGCTTGAGACCGAGCGAGATGCGGCGCTTGACCGAATCCACCTCCAGCACCTGCACTTCGACTTCCTGCGAGGTCGAAACGATCTTGCCGGGGTGCATGTTCTTCTTGGTCCACGACATCTCCGAGACGTGGATCAGGCCTTCGATGCCCGGCTCCAGCTCGACGAACGCGCCGTAGTCGGTGATGTTGGTGACGCGGCCGGTGAAGCGCGCATTGAGTGGGTACTTCGCCTCGATGCCCTGCCACGGATCGTCCAGCAACTGCTTCATGCCGAGCGAGATGCGGTGGGTCTCGTGGTTGATCTTGATGATCTTGACCTTCACCGTCTGGCCGATGGTGAGCACCTCGGTCGGATGGTTGACACGGCGCCAGGCGATATCGGTGACGTGCAGCAGGCCGTCGATACCGCCGAGGTCGACGAACGCACCGTAATCGGTGATGTTCTTGACGACGCCGTCGATCACCTGACCCTCTTCGAGGTTCTGCACCAATTCCTGGCGCTGCTCGGCGCGGGTCTCTTCCAGCACCGTGCGGCGCGACACCACGATGTTGCCGCGGCGGCGATCCATCTTGAGGATCTGGAACGGCTGCGAGTTGTTCATCAGCGGGGCGACGTCGCGGATCGGGCGGATGTCGACCTGCGAGCGCGGCAGGAAGGCCACTGCGCCATCCAGATCGACGGTGAAGCCGCCCTTGACCTGGTTGAAGATGACGCCGTTGACCTTTTCGTTGTTCTGGAACGCCTTCTCGAGCTTGCCCCAGCTTTCCTCGCGGCGGGCCTTGTCGCGCGACAGCACAGCTTCGCCGAGCGCGTTCTCGATGCGGTCGAGGAACACCTCGACTTCGTCACCGACCTTGAGATCGCTTTCACGGCCGGGTCCTGCGAATTCGCGCAGCGCCACGCGGCCTTCGGTCTTCAGGCCGACGTCGATGACGGCCATGTCCTTCTCGATCGCGACGACCTTGCCCTTGATGACGGAGCTTTCCTGAAGGTTGCCACCGCCGAAGGATTCGTCGAGCATCGCGGCGAAATCGTCGCGGGTAGGATTATAGGAAGCAGCAGTATTCGAAGCCATTTGTTCTCCAGATGCGGGATACTTGCCGGCAGTTCGGGTTAAGGGGCGCATCGAAAATGCAGTGTCGGGTTCCGCAAACCCGACGACCGCTGGTCACGCAAACGCGCAACAGCGGGCCGGCAGCATGGCTGCATATCCGATACGGTGATTTTCCCGGGACCCTGGATGTGCCGGCCGAATGGGCCGGCGTGCAAGACGGGGAGCGGGCTTTCCTCCAGATGACGGCAGGGTGTCGAATTCCCTGACCGGCCCGCTCGGACTGCCCTGATCTCATCGGGGGTAGCCCGGACGCTGCTGATATAATCCTCCGGGCCACCAGCGGCAAGCAAAAATGGCCCGTTTACGGGGCGTTAACGCTCGCATTTGACGAAGGCCGACCCGCGTCTCAAGGCTTGTTGACCGCGATTTCGCGCGGAAACTACCGTTCTCGGGCGAGGAACTGAGAAACTATTTTCCGCCGCGGACAGCTTCGACGATCGCGATGGCGGCGCGGACGCCGGCCTCGATATCGAGATTGGAATTGTCCAGGGTGTGCGCGTCCGGCGCCGCTACCAGCGGCGCAATCGCGCGATTGCGGTCGCGCTCATCGCGCCTGAGGATGTCAGCCAGCACCGCCGCCTCGTCGGCATCCTCGCCGCGCGCGCGGGCCTCCAGGGTGCGTCGCCGCGCCCGCACCCGCGGGTCGGCCACCACGAAGATTTTCACATCGGCATGCGGGCAGATGATGGTGCCGATGTCGCGGCCGTCGAGCACGGCGCCTGGCGGATCTGCCGCAAACTGCCGCTGAAAATTGACCAGCGCTTCCCGCACCTTCGGGATCGCCGACACCACTGAGGCGGCCTCGCCGATTCGCTGCGTCTTCAATTCGGGATGGCCGAATTTTTCCGGATCGAGCTCCATCGCAACCGCAACCGCGCGCGCCTCGTCGGTGAGATCGGCGCCGATATCGAGCAATGCCTTGGCGACCGCGCGATAGATCACGCCGGTGTCGAGATGGCGAAAGCCGTAATGGTGGGCGAGCCGCTTGCCGAGCGTGCCCTTGCCGGAGGCCGCCGGTCCGTCGATGGCGATGATCATGGGGAGCCATGTGCGACACAGCGGCGAGATGGTCAAGGCCGTGGCACACCAGAACGGCATCTTCCGCCGCACAGAATTCCAGCAAAATTGATGCGTCCAAATGTCCTCGCCTGCCTCCTCCCGCGCCTCTATGCTGGCCACCGGGGCTCGGAAGCAATTCACTCAAAAGAAATTGCATGGGCCGGAGGAGAAAAACCAATGAGCGCGATTTCGCGACGTCGCTTTATCGGAAGTGCTGCCGCCGCCTCGGCGTTACCGCTGATCGGCGCGGCCCAGGCGCAGCAGACCGACTGGCCGAACCGGCAAGTGAGGATCATCGCCGGCTATCCGGCCGGCGGGCAGACGGATTTGTTCGCCCGCACCTATGGCGAATACATCCGCGCCGAGACCGGCCAGAACGTGGTGGTGGAAAACAAGGCCGGCGCCTCCGGCTCGGTCGCGGCGGTGGAAGCCAAGCGCGCGGCGCCCGACGGCTACACGCTGATGTTCACGATCTCGACGACGATGATCATGAACCGCGTGCTGATCAAGGACATCCCCTACGACGCCGAAAAGGATTTCGTCCTCGTCTCGATCATGCCGGCGGGCAGCCTGCCGTTTGCGGTCGCCGAAAAGACTGGCGCCAAGACGCTCGCCGAATTCATCGCCTATGCGAAGAAGGCCGAGAAGGTCAACATCGGCACCTACGGCGCCGGCTCCTACGCGCATATGGCGGTTGCCGAGATGAACAAGCAGTACGGCCTGAAGATGGAGGCGGTGCATTATCGCGGCGAGGCGCCGATGTGGACCGATCTTGCCGGCGGATTCATCGACGGCGCCCACGGCAGCTACTCGGCGGCATTGTCCGTGCTTCAGAGCGGCCGCGGCCGCGCGGTCGCCGTCTCGCGCAAGCGCATGTCGGTATTGCCTGACGTGCCGACTTTCACCGAGCAGGGCGCAACCTCGCGCATCTTCCAGCTCACCGGCTTCCAGTGCTGCGCCGTGCCCGCGGGCACGCCGCCGGAAATCATTCAAAAGCTGTCAAAGCTGCTGGTGGCCGGCGGTAGAAGCGAAAAGGTGCTTCAGGTCATGAAATCATTCGGCGTCGACGACACGGCAATGACCTTTGAGGCCACCCAAAAACTCTACAAGGAAGAATCGCCGGTCTGGATCGAGGCGGTGACCAGCCTTGGAATTGCGCCGTCGTAAGGCGCGCTGGCCTCATTGCGACGGCCGGGGACCGCGCGCCCGGCGCAACGGCCGCTCCTCGGTAAAGATGTTGCGCGAGGCGAACTCGGCGGGGCTGGCGAAGGTGAGATATTCCCGAAATCCCTTGTCGGCGATCGGCGAGGTGTGCCAGGCCCGATCGAGGTATCGGCCCGGCATGTAGGCCCAGGAGGGAACGCGCGGCAAACCGAACTCATGGGCAAGATATTCGGCGACCGCGCCGAACAGTCCGTCCAGCCGCGGGTCCCCCGTCGGCCGCGGCTCTTCCGCAAGCATCGCGCTTTGCTGCTCCGGACTTGTGGCGAGGTAGAACTCGTCGAGAAACTCCGGCAGCGCCTTGTCCGCCGATTGGCCGGACGCGACGCGTTCAGCGGTCTGAGCGAGGGTAATGGGGCGCATCGACGGTCGTGGCTCCGGAAAGCAGATGTCTTAGCACGAAGCGCTGCTTGTCGGCATCGGCGGCGCTAACGGGAAAGAATTCGGCGAAAATCGCGATTGCCGGCTCGACTTCCGTCAATTGGAGCGCCTTCAGGAGATGCGCGACATCAGTCATATCCTGCTGGCCTTTTTCGAAACTGGAGATCCGCAGTGCCTTGAGCTTCAAGGCAAGCATGTATCGGGCTGTCGGCACGAAGACGCAAAGCCCCACCTTCTCCTGCCGCCGCGGAAAGGTGCCGAACGCCGTGAGATCGCGGTCCGCGCGCGCCAGATGGCTGAGATGAAACGTCACCGCGTCGTTGAGCCAGGCGTCCGACCAGTTATTTTCCTCGGCGATCTGCCGGACAGCCGTTGAAAGCCAGGCCGGCCACTGCTGCCCGATTTCAGCGATATCGACATCTTCCGTGGCAAAGCGGAAATTGCTCGCCAGCATCAGCGCCGATCCGCCATAGACCGCGATTTGCAGCTTCGTTCCCGCCTCGACTGCCGCGCGCCCGATCCTGTCGAACGCATCGAGCAGCGCATCGCGGTCGAAGGCTGCGCTCATCCCGGCCGCCTCATGAAAACTCCGCTCCCAGCGCGCGCATCATCGGGATGAAGTCCGGGAAGCTGGTGGCGATGAAGGCGGTGTCGTCGACTTTCACCGGCTTGTCGGCGGCGCAGCCCATCACCAGCGCGGACATGGCAATACGATGGTCCATGTGGGTGGCGACAAGGCCGCCGCCCGGGACGTGACCGCGGCCCTCGACGATCAGATCGTCGCCCGATATCTCGACCTTGACGCCGTTGACGCGCAGCATGTCGGCGGTGGCGGCCAGCCGGTCGGATTCCTTGACGCGCAATTCCTGTAGGCCGCGCATCACCGTCGTGCCCTCGGCAAAGGAGGCCGCAACCGCCAGCACCAGATATTCGTCGATCATCGAAGGCGCGCGCTCCGGCGGCACCTCGACGCCGCGCAGTTTTGAGCCGCGCACGCGCAGCTGCGCCATCGGCTCGCCGGCGTCGCCCCGCACCTCGCTCTCCTCGATCGAGCCGCCCATTTCGCGCAGCGTCGTGAACAGCCCGGTGCGCAGCGGATTGGTCATGACGTCGGACAGCACGATGTCGGAGCCCTCGACGATCAGCGCCGCCACGATCGGGAACGCCGAGGAAGACGGATCGGCGGGCACCACCACCTCGGCGCCGTGCAGCTCGCTTTGGCCGGCGAGCGAAATCTTTCGGCCGTGGCTGCCTTCTCGCTCGGAAGTGATGTCGGCGCCGAAATGTTTCATCATCAGCTCGGTGTGATCGCGGCTTGCTTCCGTCTCGATCACGGTGGTGATTCCGGGCGCGGCCAGCCCCGCCAGCAGCACCGCGGACTTGATCTGCGCCGAGGCGACCGGCGTCCGGTAGACGATCGGCACGGGATCGCGCGCGCCATGCAGCGTCAGCGGCAGGCGGCCGCCCTCCTTGATGTCGCCGGTCCTGGCGCCCATCAGCTCCAGCGGATCGAGGATCCGCCGCATCGGCCGCGAGCGCAGCGAAGCATCGCCGTCGAACACGGCGGTGACCGGGCAGCCCGCGACCGCCCCCATCACCAGCCGGCAGCCGGTGCCGGAATTGCCGAAATCGAGCGCCGCGGCCGGTTCCGCAAAGCCGCCGACACCCACCCCGCGCACCGTCCAGGCAAACGGGCCGGTCCGCTCCACGCTCGCGCCGAGCGCCCGCATCGATTTTGCGGTGTTGATCACGTCCTCGCCCTCGAGCAGGCCGGAAATCCGGGTCTCGCCGACCGCCAGCGCCCCCAGGATCAGCGAGCGGTGCGAGATCGACTTGTCCCCGGGGACGCGGACTTTTCCGCTCAGGGGGCCCGAGGAGCGGGCTTCGAGGGGGGTTGCCGGGCCTGAATGGGTCAAGATTGTGTCCTTTCGCGCGGCCGCAGTATCACATGCGGCAGAAGGCGTCACGGGCTCGAAATTTGCCCGCAAACCGCTATTGACAGCAGCCCCTCAACTAGCCAAGTGAAGCACCGTTTTTCGAAAAATTCCCAGGACCTTGACGTGGCCAAATCCGACCTCGGAACCAAACGCATTTGCCCGACGACGGGTAAGAAGTTCTACGACCTGAACAAGAATCCGGTGATCTCTCCCTATACCGGCGAGGTCGTGCCGATCGCGCCCGTCGCCCCGCCGCGCGGCCGCGGCGCTGCGGCCGCTGCGCCCGCCACTGCCGCCGACATGCCGGAGCCCGCGGAAGCCGAAGAATTGGTGTCGCTCGAGGAAGCCGACGCCGAGGAGAACACCGGCAAGGTGAAGGCCGTCGTTCCCGAATCGGAGGACGATATCGAGGTCGACGAGACCATCGATGACGATGAGGACGATGATTCGACCTTCATCGCCGACGAGGAGGAAGGCGATGAGGACGTCACCGACATCATCGGCGATGTCGGCAACGACGAAGAGAGCTGAGAGAAGATACTTGAGATAAAACCAGAACTGTGTTCTGGGAGTACCCCGCGCGTCGCCCAGGCGCGCCGATCAGGTCAAGGGGCCATAGCTCAGCTGGGAGAGCGCTTGCATGGCATGCAAGAGGTCGGCGGTTCGATCCCGCCTGGCTCCACCACGCTTCACCCTTCGGGCTACGCGTGGCGCAGCCACGAGTTGCCTGAAGGGTGAAGCGTGGTGCCCGGCGAAGCCCTCTTGGGCGAAGACGGGCTGGTAGTGGGATCAATCCTCGCCGCGGACATCAATCTCGATGTGGTACGTCTACATCATCCGCAGCATCGAATTCCCCGACCAAGAATACATTGGCGCTACCGAGGACCTGAAGCGCCGTATCCCCGAACACAACGCCGGCCGATCCGCCCACACATCCAAATTCAAGCCATGGAAGCTGGTCTGGTACTGCGCCTTCCCTGACAAATACAAAGCGCTGGCCTTCGAAAAATATCTCAAGTCCCACTCTGGCCGCGCCTTTGCCAAGAAGCGCTTCTAGCCCTCCCCCAACGCCGCATTCAACCGGTCGCGCAGCGCCACGATCTCACTCTTCAGCGCGACGAGCTCCCCGACCGAACAATCCGACGCCTCCAGGATCGACTGCGGCACCGAACGCGCTTTCTCCTTTAGCGCCTGACCCTGCGCCGTCAGTGCGATCAGCACCTGACGTTCATCCTCGGTCGAGCGCGTACGCTTGACGAGCCCGGCCGCCTCCAGCCGCTTGAGCAGCGGCGTCAGGGTTCCCGAATCCAGGAACAGGCGTTCGCCGATATCCTTGAGCGGCACGCCGTCGTGTTCCCACAGCGCCAGCATCACCAGATATTGCGGATAAGTCAGGTCGAGCCGGTCCAATAGCGGTTTGTAGACCCTGTTAAAGGCATGCGCGGCCGAATAGACCGCGAAGCAGATTTGATTATCGAGCCGCAGCCATTGGTCCGCCGCCACTTTCCTTGCCATGATACCCTCGTAAGGCGCTTTCGGCCCTCATGATGGGCCGGACCGGGCCTGCATTCAATTGCGAACAATTAAATGTGAGGCCGCATATTTTATATTGTGCACAATCTAACTGTGTGCAATACAAAACCCCGTCCAACAAGCTCAGCCCCAACCCCAAGGGAGACCACCATGTCGGTAAAAGTGCTTTACAAGACCACCGCAACAGCCACCGGCGGCCGCGACGGTACCGCTTCCACCGCGGACGGCGCGTTCAACGTCAAGCTCTCGACCCCGAAGGAACTCGGTGGCGGCGGCGGGACCGGCAACAACCCCGAGCAGCTGTTTGCGGCCGGCTATGCCGCCTGCTTCATCGGCGCGATGAAGGCGGTGGCGGCCCAGGGCGGCGGCGTGAAGGTGCCTGCGGACGCTTCCGTCACCTCCACGGTCGGCATCGGCCCGCGCTCGGAGGGCGGCTTTGGCCTCGACATCGACCTTGCGGTCTCGCTGCCGGGCCTCGCCAAGGCTGACGCCGAGGCGCTGGTGGCAAAAGCCCACCAGGTTTGCCCCTACTCGAACGCGACCCGCGGCAATGTCGACGTCCGCCTGACCGTCGTCTGACCAATACGCCACTTCACCGAAACGGCCCGTTGCTTCCGCAGCGGGCCGTTTTCGCGCGCAGCATATGCCTGTGCACCCGAAGGCATTGCTGCCTCAGCCGAAGCCCGCTAGCTCTGGACCGATCCCATTCCTGAGTGAAGGTTGCTTTTCATGACTTCCCAACCCGCCCCGGGCGCGATGGCAGGCCTGCGCGTGATCGATCTCACGCGCGTGCTCGGCGGCCCCTATTGCACGCAGATCCTCGCCGACCATGGCGCCGACGTCATCAAGGTCGAGCCGCCCGCCGGCGACGAGGTGCGCGACTGGGGCCCGCCCTTCCATGAAGAGGACGCCGCGTACTTCGTCGGCATCAACCGCAACAAGCGCTCGATCGGTCTCGACCTCGCCTCGGAAAGCGGGCGCGCCGTGCTGATGAAGATGCTGGAGACCGCCGACGTCCTGATCGAGAATTTCAAGCCCGGCACGCTCGACAAATGGGGCATCGGCAACGAGGTGCTGCGCCAGAAATTTCCGCGCCTCGTGCATTGCCGCATCTCCGGCTTCGGCGCCGACGGCCCGCGCGGCGGCAACCCCGGCTATGACGCCATCATCCAGGCCATGACCGGCATGATCGCGGCGACCGGCTCGCCCGAGAGCGGCCCGATGCGGATCGGCGTGCCCGTGGTGGACATCACCACCGGCCTTTACGCCTGCATCGGCATCCTGATGGCGCTGTCGGAGCGGCAGCGTTCCGGCCGCGGCCAATTCCTGGAGACCACGCTGTACGAAACCGGGCTCGCCGTGATGCATCCGCACACCGCGAATTATTTCATGCACGGCAAGCCGCCCTCGCTCACCGGCAATGAGCATCCGAACCTCGTGCCCTACGCGATCTTCCCGACGAAGACCGACGACATCTTCATCGGCGTCGGCAATGACGGCACCTTCCGGAAATTGGCCAGGGAAATCGGCAAGCCTGAACTGGGCACCGATCCGCGCTTTGCCCGCAACAAGGACCGCATCGCCAACCGCGAGGCGCTGCGCGCAGAACTCGCCGCGGTGTTCAGCCAGCATGAGGCCGAACCCTTGTGCAACCGCCTGCTCGCGGCGGGCCTGCCCGCCGGCCCCGTGCAAAAGATCGACCAGGCGCTGACCAATCCGCACACCATCCATCGCGGCGATATCGTTGCCAAGGACTGGTACAAGGGCGTCGCCTCCCCGATCCGGCTGGAACGGACCAAGCCGAGCCTGCGCCGCACGCCACCGAAATTTTCGCAGCATTCGGCCGAAGTGCTCGGCGAGTTCGGCTACTCGAAGGGCGAGATCGAATCGCTGGTTGCCAAAGGCGTCGTCTGCGGCTCGGAGCGGAAGCGGTAAGGTAGCCTCAAATGTTGCGGCATTGACGGTCCACGTCTCCCGTTCGGGAGAGGCATAGGCCGCTTGCAGCGGCCGTCACCCAGGAACGCCGAAGCAAGCTTCGGCTATGGCGCATCGCCAGATGCGATCCGGGTGAGGGATTACGGTCTCCCGTGGGACCGAAAAGCCCCTCGCCCGGATTGCTTCGCAATCCGACCTCTCCCACAGGATAGGTGAAGAGACGGGCCCGGCGCGCCGCATCGCACCAATCTTTCCCGCTTCCCCTAAGGTTCACTTCCCCCCTAGGATTGGCTCGCTTATACGGTCATTTGCACGTCATCCGCGGCTGCTAGCGCAACAAATCGATGACGGTTCCAACCGGGAGGAATTTGATGGCTCTTCGACAATTCGGCACGGCTGCGGCCGTCGCGGTCACGCTGGCTTTCGCCGCCTCGCCCGCGCATGCGGCGATCGAGATCCAGTGGTGGCACGCCATGACCGGTGCCAACAATGACGTCGTCAACAGGCTTGCCGAAGAATTCAACGCCAGCCAGTCCGACTACAAGGTCGTGCCGTCCTACAAGGGCAACTATCCTGATACGATGAACGCCGGCATCGCGGCGTTCCGGGCGGGCAACGCGCCGCATATCATGCAGGTGTTCGAGGTCGGCACCGCGACCATGATGGGCGCGACCGGCGCCATCAAGCCGGTCTACCAGTTGATGAAGGATGCCGGCGAGCCGTTCGATCCGAAGGCCTATTTGCCGACCATCACCGGTTACTACTCCACCGCCAAGGGCGACATGCTGTCGTTCCCGTTCAACTCGTCATCGATGGTGATGTGGATCAACAAGGATGAATTGAAGAAGGCCGGCGTCACCGAAATCCCGAAGACCTGGCCTGAAGTGTTCGAGGCGGCCAAGAAGCTGAAGGCGGCCGGCCACAGCACCTGCGGCTTCTCCAACGCCTGGGTCACCTGGGCGCATATCGAGCAGTTTTCCGCCTGGCACAACGTGCCGATCGGCACCAAGGCCAATGGCCTCGACGGCTTCGACACCGTGCTGAAGTTCAACTCGCCCCTGCATGTGAAGCATCTTCAGAACCTCGTCGACCTGCAAAAGGACAAGACCTACGACTATGGCGGGCGCACCAGCGCCAACGAAGCCCGCTTCGGCTCCGGCGAATGCGCGATCTTCCTGACCTCGTCGGGCTATTACGGCACCGCGAAGGCCACCGCGAAGTTCGACTTCACCTCGGCTCCGATGCCCTATTATCCTGATGTCGCGGGCGCCCCACAGAACTCGATCATCGGCGGTGCCTCGCTGTGGGTGATGGGCGGAAAGAAACCGGAAGAGTACAAGGGCGTCGCCAAGTTCTTCACCTTCCTGTCGGACACCAACCGCCAGGCGAGGCTGCACCAGGAATCCGGCTACCTGCCGATCACCAAGGCGGCTTATGAGAAGTCGATCAAGGACGGTTTCTACGAGAAGAACCCGGTCCTACAGACGCCGCTGAAGGAACTCACCAACAAGGAGCCGACCGAGAATTCGCGCGGCCTGCGCTTCGGCAACATGGTGCAGATGCGCGATATCTGGGCCGAGGAGATCGAGGCCGCGCTGGCCGGCAAGAAGACCGCCCAGCAGGCACTCGATGAGGCCGTCGCCAAGGGCAACGCCATGTTGCGGACGTTCGAGAAGACTGCAAAATAGAGCGACAACTCGGGGGAAGTCATTGTGAGCCATCCGGTCGGCGCGAAAGCGCCGCCGGATGACAAGCTCCGCAAAGCAATCCATAGCGCCGCACAGCGGACCGATGGATTGCCTCGCCGCTTCGCTCCTCGCAATGACGATGGGTCTGCATGGAAAAGTCCACCGTCTTCAACAACAAGCTGCTGCCCTATTGCCTGCTGTTCCCGCAGCTCGTCATCACCATTGTCTTCTTCTATTGGCCTGCGAGCCAGGCGGTCTGGCAATCCTTCCTGCGCGAGGATGCGTTCGGCCTCGTCTCCGAATTCGTCGGCCTGGAAAATTATCAAACGCTGTTTCTGTCGCCCGCATACTACGCGGCCATGCTGACGACCGTGGTCTTCTCCATATCGGTCGGGGCGCTTTCGCTCTCCATCGCATTGTTGTTTGCGACGCAGGCCGACAAGAACCTGAAAGCAGCCGGCCCCTACAAGACATTCCTGATCTGGCCCTATGCCGTGGCGCCCGCCGTCGCCGGCGTTCTCTGGTTCTTCATGTTCCAGCCGTCACTCGGCATGCTGTCGCGTCCGCTGCGCGGTATGGGCATCGACTGGAATCCCCTGCTCAACGGCACCCACGCCATGATCCTGGTGGTGATGGCCTCGGTGTGGAAGCAGATCTCCTATAATTTCCTGTTCTTCCTCGCCGGCCTGCAAGCAATCCCGAAAAGCGTGATCGAGGCCGGCGCGATCGACGGCGCGGGTCCGATGCGGCGGTTCTGGACCATCGTCTTCCCGCTGCTGTCGCCGACCACCTTCTTCCTGCTGGTGGTCAACATCGTCTACGTGTTCTTCGACACGTTTGGCATCATCGATGCCGTCACCGGCGGCGGCCCCGCCGGCGCCACCACCACCATGGTCTACAAGGTCTTCGCCGACGGCCGGCTCGGCGGCGATCTCGGCGGCTCGGCGGCGCAGTCGGTGATTCTGATGGTGATCGTGATCGCGCTCACCGCGATCCAGTTCCGCTACGTCGAACGCAAGGTGCAGTACTGATGGTCGAGCACCGTCCCTTAAGTGATTTCATCGCCTACGCCATCCTCACGCTCGGTGTACTGATCGTTGCTTTTCCGGTTTACCTAGCGCTGATCGCCTCGACCCATGACGCGGCGACCGTGGTCGGCGGCCACATGCCCGCGACGCCCGGCAGCCAGACGCTGGAAAACTATTACCGCGCCATCTTCGTCGGCGGATCGCGCACCAGCCGCGAGCCGGTGGCCAATATGCTGATCAATTCGTTCATCTCGGCGATCGGCATTGCGGTCGGAAAAATCTTCATCTCGATCCTCTCGGCCTATGCGGTGGTCTATTTCCGCTTTCCGTTCCGCAAGACCGCCTTCTGGATCATCTTCATCACCCTGATGCTGCCGGTCGAGGTGCGCATCTATCCGACCTACAAGGTGGTCGCCGACCTGAAGATGCTCGACACCTATGCCGGGCTGATCCTGCCGCTGATTGCGTCGGCCACCGGCACGCTGCTGTTCCGCCAGTTCTTCATGACCGTTCCGGATGAACTATTGGAGGCCTCGCGCATCGACGGCGCCGGACCCTTCCGCTTCTTCTGGGATACGCTGCTGCCGTTGTCGGTCACGACCATGGCGGCGCTGTTCGTGATCCAGTTCATCTATGGCTGGAATCAATATCTCTGGCCGCTGCTGATCACCACACAGGATTCGATGCAGACCATCGTCATCGGCATCAAGAAGATGCTGGTGGCGACCGACGAGCTTGCCGAATGGCAGCTCGCGATGGCGACCGCGGTGCTCGCCATGGTGCCGCCGGTCGCGGTCGTGATCTTCATGCAGCGGCTGTTCGTGCGCGGACTGGTCCAGACGGAAAAGTGAAATGGCCAACGTAACCCTACGCAACGTCCGCAAGACCTATGTCGGCGGCTTCGAAGCCATCAAGGGCGTCGATTTCGAGGTCGGCGACGGTCAGTTCTGCGTGCTGGTCGGCCCGTCCGGCTGCGGCAAGTCCACGCTGCTGCGCATGGTCGCGGGCCTCGAGACCATCACCGGCGGCGAGATCGACATCGGCGGTCGCGTCGTCAACGAGATCGAGCCGGCCGACCGCGACATCGCGATGGTGTTCCAGAATTACGCGCTCTATCCGCATATGAGCGTGTTCAACAACATGGCCTATGGCCTGCGCAACCGCGGCATGCCCGAGCCCGAGATCAAGACCCGCGTCACCGAAGCCGCGCGCATCCTCGAGCTGTCGGCCATGCTGGAGCGCAAGCCGCGGCAGCTCTCCGGCGGCCAGCGCCAGCGCGTCGCGATGGGTCGTGCCATCGTGCGTCAGCCAGAAGTGTTTCTGTTCGACGAGCCGCTGTCGAACCTCGATGCCAAGCTGCGCATCGCCATGCGGGTCGAGATCCGAAAACTCCAGCGACGACTGAGCACGACCTCGATCTACGTCACCCACGACCAGCTCGAGGCAATGACGCTCGCCGATATTCTGGTGGTGATGAACGCCGGCCTGGTCGAGCAGATCGGCAATCCGCTCGATATCTACCAGAGGCCGAACACCACCTTCGTCGCCTCCTTCATCGGCGCGCCGCCGATGAACCTGATGCCGCTACAGCAGGACAACGAGCTCAAGTCGCAACTGGCCGGCACCGAAGCCGGCATCCTCGGCGTCCGTCCTGAGGATTTTGAGATCACCAAGGAGACGGTGGCCGGCGGTGTCGCTTTCGGCCTGACCGTGGAAGCCATCGAAAAAGTCGGCGCCGAAACCTTTGTCTACGGCACCCGCGAGCGCGAGGCCCAGGGCGTCGCCTCCAACCCCGGCGAACTGCCGCCGGGCGAGGTGATCGTCCGCATCCCCGGCGCGGTCGGCCCCGCGATCGGGGAGCGGATCAGGGTGGCAGCCGCCCGCGAAAAGCTGCACTTGTTCTCGGCCGACGGCCGCAAGCGCGTCGAGGCTTGACGCTTTCGGGCCGATTCAGGCAGGTTTTTGAGGTGCTTGAACGCATCCCCAAGCACCCCCATATTGTTCCTTGACCGGAGGGCAGTCCGCCAGACGGTCACATGGGGCGCCGCAAGGGCCCCTCAAAGTCGCTTCGAGAGGACTTTGTATGTCTCGTGTTCCATCGTTATCGAGCCCTTTTCTGCTGGGATTCGACGAAATCGAGCGTGCGCTCGATCGCGTCGTCAAAGGCGCTGACGGCTATCCTCCCTACAACATCGAGCGCTGCGACCGGTCCAACGGCCAGCCCGAACGCCTGCGCATCACGCTGGCGGTGGCGGGTTTTACCCGCGACCAACTCGATGTGACCATTGAGGAAAACCAGCTCGTCATCCGCGGACGCCAGCAGGACGACAAGGCCCGGCAATACATCCATCGCGGCATCGCCGCGCGCCACTTCCAGCGCACCTTCGTGCTGGCAGAGGGGATGCTGGTGCTGGGCGCGGACTTGAAGAACGGGCTGTTGTCGATCGACCTCGCCAGGCCGGAACCTGAACGGGTCGTTAAGACAATAGCTATCAATGAACACGAATAATGGAACGAGGAGCGGACTCGACCGCTTGTCTGACTGAGGAGTCGAGACCATGAGTGATGTAACTGTGACGTTCGAACCCGAAAGGGTCTCTGAAGAGGCGCTGGCCCATCTTGGTGAAGGCCATATCGCCTATGTGAAGCAGGTCCGTTCCGAGGATGTGCCGGGGCTCTTCCCGCAGGCGCCAAAGATCGCACCGGGCTTGAAGTTGTTCGCGCTGCATGCCGCCGACGGCACGCCGATCATGCTGACCGATAGCCGGGAAGCAGCGATTGCGAATGCGTGGAGCAACGAGCTTCAGGCCGTCAGCGTCCACTGAGGCGGGCGTCTGACGCTTTAGCCAAGCAGGTTTCTCGCGGCCGAAATTCGCCGCCGGACTGATTCAACCATACGCGGGTGGTTTCTTGATCCGGAGACCGCCCGCGTATTTTTGACGGCTGCACAGGACTCTCGTCATGCCCGGGGTTTGCCTTTGCTCGCCACCGGGTGTTTGCTCTGCCGCGGCGGGAGGACGGGGCGATGCGGGGATCGCTGGGGGAGAAGATCGGCGAAGGCGTCTTCGCTGATGTCCACGCCTGGGCGCCCGGTCAGGTCGTAAAGCTGTTCAAGGCCGGCGTCTCGCGGCGGCTCAGCGGGCACGAGGCGCGAATGACCCGCGCCGTCTTCGCCGCCGGCGGCCCGGCGCCGGAGGTGCTCGACAAGGTGACCCTTGACGGGCGCTTCGGCATCGTGCTGCCGCGCTTCGACGGGCCGACCCTGCTGCAGCTCTCGCGGAGCGGCGGCGTGACGCGCGAGCAGGCGGGCGCGATCCTCGCGACCCTTTACATGGCCGTTCATAAGACACCGCCGCCGCCGGACGTACTCCCCCTGCGCGACTGGATGGATGGCGCGTTGCGGAGCAACGCTGACAGGATTCCGAAGCACATCGCCACCGGCATCCTCGCCCTGATCGATCACCTCGCGCCGGGGGACGGGCTGTGCCATGTCGACCTTCACCCCGGCAACGTGATCATGACGGCGGAGGGTCCAAGACTGATCGATTGGCCCTTTGTGGTTCGCGCGCCGGCCGCCCTTGACCTTGCGCAAGCCCACGTCGCCCTTTCCGAGATTGCTCCGGATGTCGTCGACGATCCGGAGCGGCCGCGCGCGCTCAATGCAGCCGTGCAGTCCGAGTACGCGCGGCTGGCCGGCATGTCCCCGGCGTCGCTGACGGCGGCGACACAGCTCTACTTGCCGATCGCGCGCACCTGGTTCCTCACAGGCCCGGTGCCCAGCCCTGCCCAGCGGGAACGGCTGATCGAGCGCATCGAAGCGGCCCTGCGCTCGGAAGACTGAACGCAGCGCGCTCGATGCGGCGTACGATCGAAAGGGCTGATCGTGATGCTGCGCAAGCCGGCTGCGGCCGCCGGAGCGAGATGACTTTTCTTCGAACCCTCATCCAGCCCTAACTCTTTGTTTGAGCATGATCTCCGCGTAAACGCTTCGCGTTTGTCGCAGGGAAATCCGCTGCACACTTTTCCGGATCATGCTCCAGGATCGCACCATCTGCCACAGCGCACGTGCCATGATGAGTGCATCGACGCCGCAAAACCTTACCGTTGCTGACGTCGCGCCTGGCACGTCGCTTGGCGCTACCATCCTCGCGCTCAACAATGCGCACGCCGAAGAGTTGTCATGGCTCGCGCCGGAGCGGCTGCAACATCTTGCGGCAAACGCTTTTCTCGTGCGGCGAACCGGCGAGGTCGATGCGTTCCTGCTGGCGTTCGACCAGGATGCCCCCTACGACAGCCCGAATTTTCTCTGGTTTCGCGCGCGCTTTCCGCGCTTCGTCTATGTCGACAGGATCGTAGTCGCCGCGGCCGCGCGGGGCCGTGGGCTGGCGCGAGCGCTCTACCGCGACCTGTTCGAGCAGGCGGTAACAGCAGGGCACGCGCGCGTGGTTTGCGAAGTCAACAGCCGTCCGCCCAATCCGGAATCGGACGCCTTTCATGCCGCGCTTGGATTTGTCGAAACAGGCCGCGCCAGCATCCACGACGACAGCAAGGAGGTCCGCTATCTCGCGCACATGCTGTAGGCAGAAAATGCGCGCTTGGCGGCCGCCCGTTGCCAGCGGCCTTAAGCCGCACTCGCCGGCGGCAGCGCCAGCACGGAATAGATCGCCTGCGCATCGCGCGAGGCGCGCAGCTTCTTGGCGATGTCCTGGTCGCGGAGGAGGCGCGCGATCCGCGCCAGCGCCTTGAGGTGATCGGCGCCGGCGCCTTCAGGTGCGAGCAGCAGAAACACAAGGTCGACGGGCTGGCCGTCCATGGCCTCGAAATCGATCGGACGCTCGAGGCGCGCGAACAGCCCGAACAGCTTTTCCAGTTTCGGCAGCTTGCCGTGCGGGATGGCGACGCCGTAGCCCACTGCCGTCGTGCCGAGCTTCTCGCGCTGCAACAGAACCTCGAACACCGAGCGTTCGTTCTGGCCGGTGAGCGCGGACGCGCGCGCCGCCAGCTCCTGCAACGCCTGCTTCTTGCTGTTGACCTTCAACGCCGGGAGAATCGCCTCTGGTGCGACCAGATCCGTAATCGTCATGGGGCGTTCCGAGGTGAACCGTCAGGTTGCGAAATAGTCTTGAAGGCGCGAGCGTCAAGAAGATGAGACGGGAGGCGGGGTTGGACCCGGGTCCCGATTTTGGAGGGGCTTCTACCCCAACGACTGCCCGGTGCCAACACCCGCGGGGCTGTTCCTGCACCTATCTTTTGGCGGCCAATCATGCGGTCGGGGCTTGCCGAATCAGGGGGAAACGGCAGGGGGATCGACCCAGCCGACATTGCCGTCGGCCCGCCGGTAGATGATGTTCACTCGGCCGCTGGAGCCATGCTGGAATACCAGGCAGGCCGCCCCGGTAAGGTCCAGCTCCATCACGGCCTCGCTCACCGACAGCCGCTTCAGCGAGGTGGTGGCCTCCGCAATGATCACGGGGCTATAGCCGTCGACTTCCTCGTCGCTCTCCGATGGAGCCTCGATCACGTAGCTCGGCGCATCGAGCGTCGGCGCGCTCAGCTCGGCGATCGCGGCGGCCTCGGCGTAGGCCTTGCGCGCGGAGCGGTCCTTCAGCCGGCTCTTGTAGCGCCGCAGGCGCTTTTCGATCATCAGCAGCGCCTGGTCCGCGCTGGCATAGGCATCGGTGGCGTTGGATTCGGCCTCCAGCGTAATCCCGGAATCCAGATGCAGCGCGCAATCCGTGCGGAAACCGAAACCGTCCTTGGACAGCGTGATGTGGCCGGAATAATTGCCGTCGAAATATTTGCGCAACACCTCGTCCGTGCGCTCGCTGACGCGGCCGCGCAGCGCTTCGCCGACGCTGATGCTTTTTCCCGAGATCCGAAGAGTCATGTGGATGCCTCGATAAGGTTCTGCTCTCTGTTTGAGCATGATCTCCGCGCAAACGCTTCGCGTTTGTCGCGAGGGAAAACCGGTCCCCACTTTTCCGGATCATGCTCGCGGGGGAATTGAGCGTATCCCTATTTCCCGCCGATGCAATCAGGCGGTTGCGGTATCGCGGGACCGGTCCGAAGATGTCGCAGGCGCCGAAAGGGCATTACCGAGCATGCTCTGCTTGTCGCGGCGGCGTTGCACCGAGGAAGGGATACGCATGGCTTCGCGATATTTCGCAACCGTGCGGCGGGCAATATCAATGCCCGAAGCGCGCAATCGTTCCACGATGGTGTCATCCGAAAGGATCGCGGACGGGCTTTCGGCGTCGATCAACTGCTTGATGTGATGCCGCACCGCCTCCGCCGAATGCGCCTCGCCGCCGTCGGCGGAGGCAATCGACGCCGTGAAGAAATACTTCAATTCAAAACTGCCACGATTGGTCGCCATGTATTTGTTGGCGGTGACGCGCGACACCGTCGATTCGTGCATCTGGATCGCATCCGCCACGGCCTTCAGATTCAGCGGCCGCAAATGCGCGACGCCGTGGGTGAAGAAACCGTCCTGCTGGCGTACGATCTCGGTCGCCACTTTCAGAATCGTCCGGGCGCGCTGGTCGAGGGCGCGCACCAGCCAGGTCGCATTCTGCAGGCAGTCGGTGAAGTACGATTTGTCGCCATCCTTGCGGATCGTTTTCGACAATTCGCTGTAATAGGTCTGGTTGACCAGCACTTTCGGCAGCGTGTCGCTGTTGAGCTCGACATGCCAGCCGCCGTCGGGGCCCGGCCGCACATACACATCCGGCACCATTGTTTGCGCGCGTGAGGCGCCAAACTTCAATCCCGGTTTTGGATCGAGCCGTCGGATCTCGCCGATCATGTCGGTGATGTCTTCGTCGTCGACGCCGCACAGCTTGCGCAAAGCGGCGATATCGCGCTTCGCCAGCAAATCGAGATTCTCGACGAGCGCCTGCATTGCCGGGTCGTAGCGGTTGAGCTCGCGCAGCTGAATCGCGAGACACTCGCTCAAATTACGCGCGCAGATACCGGGGGGATCGAACGTCTGTAGCGTCGCCAGCACGACATCGACATCGGCCTGCAATGCCCCGAGCCGCTCGGCGGCCTGGCCGAGATCGGCGGGCAGATAGCCGGCCTCATCGACTAGGTCGATCAGATACTGCCCGATCATGCGCTGCGCCGGCGCGGTGAAGGCGACCGCGAGCTGCTCGGCGAGATGATCGCCAAGCGTCACTTCGGCGGCGACGAAAGCTTCGAGATTATAGTCCTCATCACTGGAGGCGCCGCCGCCCCATTCGGTATAGGCGGTGGGCGCCGCGTCCTGCGCCGCGCGCGCGGCGGCCTCCGCCGGCTCTTCGGAGAAGACATTGTCGAGCCCGGTGTCGAGCGTTTGCTCGATCTCGGCGCGGGTGCCGAGGTCGCGGTTCAGCCACTCCTCCTGCCCCGGCTCGAACTGGCTGGGCTCGAAGCTTTCGGCCGAACCGGCCGTATCGCCGCCGCCATCTTCGCCGTAGCCGCTCTCGGCCGATGCTGAAAACTCGGCGCCTTCAGGGGACCCCTCGCCTCGTACCGGGGCCTCGGGCTCGTCACTGGCGCGCTCCAGCAGCGGGTTCCGCTCCAGCTCTTCCTCGACAAAGGTAGTCAGATCGAGGTTGGACAGTTGCAGCAGCTTGATGGCCTGCATCAGCTGCGGCGTCATCACCAGCGACTGCGACTGGCGGAACTCTAATCTCTGCGTCAGTGCCATTTGGGCAAGAAACCGTCCAAAACTTGGTCCGATTCTTGCTTAGACGAAACCAAAGCCGATGTACACGGCTTGACGGATGCAATTTTTGGGCTAGAGCGCGCGACCCCAAAAGGTGGTTACCGCAGCGCAGCAGATTAAAGCCGGAATTCCTCCCCCAGGTAAAGCCTCCGCACATCGGGGTTAGCAACGATCTCGTCCGGGCTGCCTTCGGTCAAAATCTCACCGGCATAGACGATGTAGGCGCGGTCGGTCAGGCCCAGCGTCTCGCGGACATTGTGGTCGGTGATGAGCACGCCGATGCCGCGGTTGGTGAGGTGGCGGACGAGATCCTGAATGTCGCCGACCGCGATCGGATCGATGCCGGCAAAGGGCTCGTCGAGCAGCATGTAGTTCGGACGCGTCGCGAGCGCGCGCGCGATTTCGACGCGGCGGCGCTCGCCGCCGGACAGTGCAATCGAAGGCGATTTACGCAGCCGCGTGATGTTGAATTCGTCGAGCAGCGAATCCAGTTCACGCTCGCGCTTCCTGCGGCTCGGCTCGACCACTTCGAGCACCGCGCGGATGTTCTGCTCCACGGTGAGGCCGCGGAAGATCGAGGCTTCCTGCGGCAGATAGCCGATGCCGAGCCGCGCGCGCTGATACATCGGCAGCTTTGTGACGTCGTGGCCGTCGAGCTCGATCGCGCCGCGGTCGGCCTTGATCAGCCCGGTGATCATGTAGAACACGGTGGTCTTGCCGGCGCCGTTCGGGCCGAGCAGGCCGACAGCCTCGCCGCGGCGGACATAGATGGAAACGCCGCGCACGACCTGGCGGCTGCCAAAACTCTTTTCCACGCTATGCACAGCCAGAAAGCCCGGCCGCTTCAGGAGCTGTGGCGCGGCGGCGCCATTGGCTTTTTTCGGCTTTGCCGGTTTCTTCGCCTTCGCCTTTTTGACGGGTGCGCGCGGCGGCTCGGCGCGCGGCGGCTCCACATCGGCTAGCGCGCGCGGCAGGTCCATGCCTGCCATCGCCGCATCGCGCGCGATCGGCGGCGCATCCCGCACCGGGTTTGTCAGCATGTCGCCCATGGTGTCGCCGAGCGCGGTGATGTCCTCGCGCGAGCGCGCAAAGCCGCCCGGGCTACGCTTGGCCGGACGCCGCCGGAACATGCCGAGAAGATCCACCATCCCCGCTTCGCTCAGCCCTTCAGGCCTCTATTGCTGGTTTGAGCATGATCTCATCGGAAAACCGGTACCCACTTTTCCGGATCATGCTCCGATTCCCGCGCAACAAACGCGGGCAGTTCGATTCGTCCCGCGCGAACATTGAATGAAGGGATGTCCCTTGCCCAGCGGAACACCTGGTTATCCCGCCGTCGGGTATAGTTCATTGTTTGAGCATGATCCTTTGGAAAACCGGTACCCACTTTTCCGGGATCATGCTGCAGCCTAGATACAGGCTCGCACCGCCGGCTTCAACCTCGGTCGCCCCGGCCAATACACAACCTGTTGATTTTACTTCTGTTTACCCGGGATCAGGGAAGGTATCGCCACCGGCGGCGAGCCCGACCCGGGCGCTGATCCGCCGCACCCTTGCCCCTGTCCCTGCCCCTGAATGAACAGGCCCTGCACCTTGCCGCTGTCGGACTCGACCCGCGAGACGCCGGTCGTCATGTCCACCTTCAGACGGTCGCCGCGCAACACGTTGCTGCACTGGGTAAGTACGATGCCGCCCTGCATCGTGATCAGATTGGCCTTGGTGTCGAAGATCGCAGTCTCCCCGGTCACGACCTGATCCTTTTGCGTGACCACCACATTGCCACGCGCCTCGAGCCGCTTGATCGACGAGCTGCCGCCCGGCCCCGGCTGAGCCGACTGCATCGGTGCGCCGGAAGCGCTCTTGGCCGCCGTCTTCTTGACCGGCGGTGACGATGATGGCTGCTGCGCCTTTTCCTCGTAGAACACGACCAGCGTCTTCGAGGTCATGGTGGTGTCGCCCTGCACGACCTTCACATTGCCGGAAAAGGTCGCCTCCTTGGACTTGTCGCGCACCTCCAGCGAGGCCGCCTCGATCTGAATCGGCTGGTCGCGGTTTTGCGTAAAGCCCTGCATGGCGTTGGGTACGCCCGACATCGAGCCCTGCGCATATGCGTATCCGGCCGCGAACAGTGCAAGCGTCAGCGCGACAGCGCAGGCGCTCAGGACGTTCCGCGAGGCAAGCGCGCTGCGGAGCGAATAATCTGTCATCGAGATCATCTCAAATTGGCCGGCTTGGGCGAGATCGACCGCGTCTTCGGCGGCGGCGGAGGCTCCGGCGTTTCCGGCTCTGCGGCTGCGGCCTCCGGCGGATCCATCACCAGGTTCATCACCACATTGCCCTCGAACCGCACGATCTCGCCGCTGTTGAGGATGCGAAGCTTGTCGGCCACCAGCGTGCCGTTCAAAAGCTTGACGTCGACGCGTTCTTCCGAGGTCACCGTCCCCTTGTTGATATCCATCAGCGCTTGCGAAAGCTTTGCCTCATAGCCGGTGGAGGATTGCAGGAAGATATCCTTGCGCAGGTCCAGCGTCTGCTGCTTGCTGTCGTAGTGGCCGGTGCGGGCATCCATCGTGACGGTCGAGCGGTCTTCCATCTGCACCTTGGCGCGGATGATGTTGAGCTCGACGTGATCCGGATTGGTCAGGTCCTGCACGGCGGTTTTCGCCGTCAGTTCATACGGCCGCCGGTCGGACGAGAAGCCGGCCATGTGCGGCGATTCCATCGTGATCTTGGTGCCGGATACGACGAGGTTGCCGATATCGACCGGCAGTTTCACGATCCCCAGCATCCGGAACGGATTGAAGACCGACACCGCCACCACCGCGGCCATCGCCAGCACCACCGCCGCCGGCACCGCGATCCGCAACACCCGGACCATCCGGCTGTGGCGAGCTGCGCTGGCGAAGCGCGCCTCCAGGCCGGAATCATAGACGGGGTTTTGCATATAGTTCACAGCGGCTCCGGGAGCTGGCGGCCAGCTATTCTACCCTGCGTCGGCCAATAATGCAGCCCGCCCCTTCCCCCGCCAGTGTGACCGAAACGGGGCGAAAACCAGCCTGCGGCATCCCGTCTTAAGAATGCGCAAAAATGTCCTCGGCCTCCCAGCCGCTGAGATCGAGCTTGGCGCGGGTGGGCAGGAATTCGAAACAGGCTTTTGCAAGCTCTGTGCGCCCCTCGCGCGCCATCATGGCGTCGAGGCGCTCACGCAACGCATGCAAATGCAGGACGTCGGAGGCGGCGTACGCGAGCTGCGCCTCGCTCAGGCTCTGCGCGCCCCAATCGCTCGACTGCTGCTGCTTTGAAAGCTCGATGTTCAGCACCTCGCGCACCAGATCCTTCAGGCCGTGCCGGTCGGTATAGGTGCGCGAAAGTCTTGATGCGATCTTGGTGCAATAGACCGGCTGCGGCATCACGCCGAACGTGTGATAGAGCACCGCCAGATCGAAGCGCGCGAAGTGAAAGATTTTCGTGATGTTCGGATTGGCCAGCAGCGCCTTCAGGTTCGGCGCCTCGCGCTGATCCTTGGCGATCTGGATCACGTCCGCCG
Organism: Bradyrhizobium lablabi; assembly: GCF_018129385.1. GTDB lineage: Bacteria > Pseudomonadota > Alphaproteobacteria > Rhizobiales > Xanthobacteraceae > Bradyrhizobium > Bradyrhizobium lablabi_C. The sequence goes on along the minus strand of NZ_JAFCLN010000028.1, from coordinate 1,560 downwards.
TGCCGTCGCCATTCGACATCTGCACCACGCAAAGCCGGTCGCGATGCGGGTTGAGCCCCATGGTCTCGGTGTCGATCGCCACCGAAGTCGTGTAGCGCGAAAGATCGGGCAGGTCGCCGCGATGCAGGCGGATGGTCATGTTTTCAGGAACCTCGTCGAATCGCTCCCAGACCAAGCTAGCGCCCAATCCCGCCGCAAGCGAGCGTCCGCAGGCCTTCTCAATAGCATTGGAGGGCAAAGAGATGGTGCCCAGGAAAGGACTCGAACCTTCACGGCCGTGAAGCCACTGGCACCTGAAGCCAGCGCGTCTACCAATTCCGCCACCTGGGCATTGGGCCGGGTTAGTAAGGACCGGTTACGCGATTGTCAAATTGCCAGTTTGCGATCCAAACACGCTATACACGGCTGACATGATGGCGTATCGCGAAACGGCTAAATATCACGGCGAACGGCCGAATTTGGCCCGGCAGTAACTGACCCCAGGAAATACCCCATGGCATCGAATCTGGACACCCTGGTTACGGTTTTCGGCGGCTCGGGCTTTCTCGGGCGCAATGTGGTGCGGGCGCTGGCCAAGCGCGATTACCGCATCCGGGTCGCGGTGCGCCGGCCGGAGCTCGCCGGACATTTGCAGCCGCTCGGGCGGGTCGGCCAGATCCACGTCGTGCAGTCCAATCTGCGCTACCCCGCCTCGGTCGAGGCGGCGATGCGCGATTCAGCCGTGGCCGTTAACCTCGTCGCCATCCTGGCCGAAGGCGGCGCGCAGACCTTTGACGCCGTGCAGGTGAAAGGCGCCGACACCGTCGCCAAGGCAGCCGCCGCGGCGGGAGCCCGGATGGTGCATGTCTCGGCGATCGGCGCCGACGAGAAATCGCCCTCGCGCTATGCCCGGGCCAAGGCGGCCGGTGAGAAGGCCGTGCTGGCGGCCGTGCCCTCGGCCACGATCGTTCGCCCGTCGCTGATGTTCGGCCCCGAGGATCAGTTCACCAACCGCTTTGCCGCGCTGGCGCGGCTGTTGCCGGTGCTGCCGCTGGTCGGCGCCGAGACGAAGATGCAGCCCGCTTATGTCGGCGATGTCGCCACCGCCGTGGCCGAAGCCGTCGACGGCAAGACCAAGGCCGGCGCCACTTACGAACTCGGCGGCCCCGAGGTGCTGACCATGCGCGAGATCATTCAATGGATCTGCGCGACCACCGGCCGCGACCCCACGTTGCTGCCGCTGTCGGTCGGCCTCGCCAAATTCCAGGCATTCTTCCTGCAATTCGCGCCGGGCGCCTTCAAGCTGACACCCGACCAGGTCGAACTGTTGCAGACCGACAATGTGGTGTCAGAAGCCGCGAAGGCCGCCGGGCTGACGCTGGAGGGCCTCGGCATCGCCCCCGAGCCGATGGAAGCGATCGTCCCGCAATATCTCTGGCGCTTCCGCGCGACGGGGCAGTTTCAGAAGAAGAGCGCGTAGGGCGCGCGTCTCTATTCCCACGTCGTCCCTGCGAACGTGTTCGGTCCCGTGGGATTGGCAAGAGCCTGGATGGGAGCTTGGTAGCCGAGGCATTTGAGGCG
>NZ_JAFCLN010000027.1 GCF_018129385.1 Bradyrhizobium lablabi | reverse complement strand
ACCTCTCCCCGCTTGCGGCAGGGCTATCGCATATGAGCGAGGACTCGATGAGGCGACTTCGTTGTGGCCATCCTTCGAGACGCCCGCCTTTGGCGGGCTCCTCAGGATGAGGTCTTGTTTCGTGGCAAAATCCTAGAACCCTCATGGTGAGGAGCGCCGCCTGCGGCGCGTCTCGAACCATGAAGGCCGGGCTCGCTCACACGCTCAATGGGCCATATGCGATAGCCCTGCCGCTCGCGGGGAGAGGTCGGATTGCGCAGCAATCCGGGTGAGGGGGTACAGGTGTATCCATCGGGCACCGCTCGTGCGGAGAGAGCCCCTCACCCCCCGAGAGCGAGCGAAGCTCGCCTCGTACCTCTCCCCGCAAGAGCGGGGCGAGGGGGAAGAAACTCAAATCCCTTCTTCGTTGAACTTGTCGTTCACCAGCGCGGTGATCGCGTCCAGCACAGCCTGCGCCTCGGGGCCTTTGGCGGAAACCAGGATCTGCGTCCCCGGAGAAGCCGACAGCATCATCAGGCCCATGATGGAGGTGCCGCCGACGGTTTCACTGCCGCGCGTCACCCAGACATCCGCTTCGAAGCGCTCGACCGTCTGGACGAATTTGGCCGAGGCCCGCGCATGCAGGCCGCGCTTGTTGATGATGAGCAGTTCCCGGGAAATCGCATCCGGCGGCACGGCCGTCCCGGCATCGTTTGCGGGCGGCGCGTCGTCGTCCTCGCTCATTTGCCGGCGAGGACGCGGCTGGCGATCGTGACGTATTTGCGGCCGGCTTCCTGGGCCATGGCGATCGCGTCGGGGAGGGAACGCTCCTCGCGCACCTTGGCGAGCTTGACCAGCATGGGAAGATTGATGCCTGCGAGCACTTCCACCTTGGGTCGGCTCATGCAGGAAATGGCGAGGTTGGAAGGGGTGCCGCCGAACATGTCGGTGAGGATGGCGACCCCGTCGCCGCTATCGACGCGGTTCACCGCCTCGATAATGTCACTTCGACATAAATCCGCATCGTCTTCGGCGCCGATCGTGATCGCCTCAATCTGTTTTTGCGGACCCATGACGTGTTCGAGCGCTGCGCGGAACTCGTCGGCAAGGCGCCCATGGGTCACAAGCACAAGACCAATCATCGGGAAACTCCTCGTGGGTGCTTTTGGTGCACCGCACGAACGCGCCACTTTGACCATCCAGCGCCCCCGCGCAAGAGGGTTCGGTCGCGCTGATCCCGGAAAATGGCGGTAAAGCGGGAAGCACGCGCCGGTCTCATTCCGTCGCGATAGTGGGTCTAATATGGTTACCAATTCCCTTCCGGCAATCAGCCGAAGGTAGGCCGGAGGGTGAACCGGGGGTTGTCGTCAGGGCCGCTGCAATCAACGGCAGGGGCGAATTCCGTAGATTTACGGGCAATCGCGGTAATTCAACACCATTTATTTTGGTAGTGAGTGATTCAGCCGCAGGCATCCGTTCAGCATCCGCGGCCGCCAAGTCTACGACGAGGCCCACGAAGGCCTCGGGCACATATTCCGTCTGGCGGATGCCGAGGCCGAAAATCTCGATCAGTCCGGTCAGTGTGGCGGCCGGCCGCACCAGCAGTTTTCCGCCGCTTGTGTCGAGATGGACACGGTCGTCGCCGACCAAAACGGCGGGCGGAATCTGCCCGGAACGCCCGGCCAGAATCAGGTCAAAAGCAAGGCGCGACTTTCCGGAACCGGAGGGGCCACGAATCAGCACCGCGCGGTCGCCCACCAGCACGGCGGACGCGTGCACGGTGCCTCGCGCCTCGTCCGTCATTGTACCGGCAGCCTGACCGTAAAGCGCGCGCCGGCCACGGTGGGCTTGCCGTCCTCGTCGGGAGGGCCGGGGCGGTTCTCTGCCCAGATCCGCCCGCTATGAGCCTCGATGATCTGTTTCGAGATCGAGAGGCCAAGGCCGGAATTCTGGCCAAAACCCTGGTGCGGACGGTCGGTGTAAAAGCGCTCGAAGATGCGGTCGAGCGCATCCTCGCGGATCCCGGGCCCATCGTCATCGACCACGATCTCGATTTCGCCGCGCACGCGGCGGCAGACGATGCGCACCTTTTGACCCGGCTCCGAAAACGACTGCGCGTTCGACAGCAGGTTGGAGATCACCTGGCCGAGCCTGGAGTCATGGCCCGGCACGGCGAAAGCATCGGTCGGCCGGCCTTCGAAACGGACCTCGACCGCGACGTCGTGGCCGAGCCGGGTTTCGTTGGCGACGGTGGTCAGCGTCGTCAGCAGGCGGCGGAGGTCGACCAGCGTCATGTCCTGACGCTGTAGCTCGGCGTCGAGCCGGCTGGCGTCGGAGATGTCGGAGATCAGGCGGTCGAGCCGCTTGACGTCGTGCTCGATCACGGCGAGCAGCCGTGCACGGCTGCTTTCGTTGCGCGCCAGTGGGAGCGTTTCCACGGCCGAGCGCATCGAGGTCAGCGGGTTCTTCAATTCATGCGCGACGTCGGCGGCGAACATCTCGATCGCCTCGATGCGGTTATAGAGCGCATCCGTCATGTCGCGCAGCGCGCCCGACAGATGCCCGATCTCGTCGCGGCGGCGCGTGAAGTCGGGGATTTCCACGCGGGTGCGGATGCGGCGGCGGACGCGCTCGGCGCTGTCGGCAAGGCGCCGCACCGGGCCGGCGATGGTGCTGGCCAGCAGCAGCGAGAGCACGATCATGACGGCCGCAGCGACGCCGCCCACCTTCAGGATCGCGAGCCGCTCGGCGGTCACCATCTGGTCGATATCGTCGCCCTGTGTCGTCAGCATCAGCGCGCCGTGCACGGCGCGGAAACGCTGCACGGGAACGGCGACCGAGACGATCACCGCACCGCGCTCGGTCACGCGCACCATGCTCGCCTTCTGGCCGTCGAGCGATTGGCCGACCTCCCTGTAGCCGCGGCCGCCTTCGGGGCCGAGTTCGTGATAGAGCGGCAGGTCGCCGCGGTTGAGCCAGGTGCGCATCCCGACCACGGCGCGTTCGAGGACGTTGGGCTTGTCGGCGGACGGCGGCGGCAATTCGAAGCGCAGCACGTCGCCACGGGCGAACAGGTTGCGGCTGTCCAGGATCAGGCCGCCATCGCTGCCGAAGATGCGGGCGCGGGTTTTGGTCGGTGCGATCAGCCGGCGCAGCACCGGCGCGACGCGCTCGGGGTTGATCGGGAAATCGGAGTATTCGTCGGGCACGCCGTAGCTCTCGCCGGGCTTGAGGTCCAGCAGGCGGTCGGCGTCGATGGTCACCGCATTGCCTTCGACCGTGGCGGAAGCCGCGATCGCCTCGGAAATGATCTCGGCGTAGACCAGCAGGCTCTGCGCGCGCGCCTCGATCAGGCCGGCGCGGAATTGCGACAGATACAGGATGCTCGCAACCAGCGCGACGAGGCCGGCGAGGTTGAGCGAGACGATGCGGCGCGTGAGGCTGGAGAACGACAGCGCGAAGAAGAACTGTCCGGCGCGGCGTAGCCAGCCGAGCGGGCGCTGCCAGCCTTTTTCGGCCGGCTTGTCATCGGTAACGCCGGCGGGCGCGAGCGGCGCCGAGACGCCCCCGTCGTTGTGGCCCGGATCAGGCTGCGTACGATCAAGCAATGGCCAACACTGCCCGTTGTTGCGAGGTTTACTTGCGAATTGCGCCCACGCTGCATCCTAGCCGAAACCATGCGGCCTGGTCAGTTAACAATGGCCGCGCCCAGCGAAAATCAGGTTTCTTTGAAACGATAGCCCACGCCATACAGCGTCTCGATCATCTCGAAATCGTCATCCACGACCTTGAACTTCTTGCGCAGCCGCTTGATGTGGCTGTCGATGGTGCGGTCGTCGACATAGACCTGATCGTCATAGGCGGCATCCATCAGCGCATTGCGGCTCTTGACCACGCCGGGGCGGGTCGCCAGCGCCTGCAGGATCAGGAATTCCGTGACCGTCAGTGTCACCGGCTCGTTCTTCCAGGTGCAGGTGTGACGTTCCGGATCCATCCGCAGCAGCCCGCGATCAAGTGCCCGTGCATCGGGCTCCTTCGGCACGGCGGTGGGGTCCTTGGGCGCCGAGCGGCGCAGCACCGCCTTGACGCGTTCCACCAACAGGCGCTGCGAGAACGGTTTGCGGATGAAATCGTCGGCGCCCATCTTGAGGCCGAACAATTCGTCGATCTCCTCGTCCTTGGAGGTGAGGAAGATGACAGGCAGATCGGATTTCTGCCGCAGCCGGCGCAGCGTCTCCATGCCGTCCATGCGCGGCATCTTGATGTCGAGGATCGCGAGATCCGGCTGGCTGGTGCGGAAACCATCCAGTGCGGAGGCGCCATCCGTATAGGTCATGATGCGATAGCCCTCGGCTTCGAGCGCGATCGAGACGGATGTAAGAATGTTGCGGTCGTCATCGACCAGAGCGATTGTGGGCATGAGCCTGCTTTCGATAGAGAGTGGCCAAAACGGCGAGCAACCGGCGATCCGCCGCTAAAATGGGCTTTGAACCGGTCAACCGAGCAATGCAAGCTGGGCTGAAGTGTGACCGAGTTCCGCGAAAACCCTTCCTGGGGTCTGGGCGTCCAACCCATCCGGGATCCCGTTTAGACCGAAAAAGGGTCTCATTGCAATAACATGTCCGGAAATTCCTGATGCAGCCAACCGCTGATTTTGACCCCTCTAAACTGGCCCGATCGCTGCTCCGCAGGAGCCGCCAGGGGGCGCTGGCGACCCTGATGGCCGGCAGCGGCGATCCCTACTGCTCCCTCGTCAATGTTGCGGCCGATGCCGATGCGTCGCCGATTTTGTTGATTTCGCGGCTCGCCGTGCACACCAAAAACATTCTCGGCGACAGCAGGGTCTCGCTGATGCTGGACGAGCGGGCGAGCGGCGATCCGCTCGAGGGCGCGCGCATCATGCTGGCCGGACGGGCGGAGGAGACCACGGGCGATCACGCTGCCGTGTTGCGCCGGCGCTATCTCAACGCCCATCCGTCGGCGGAAGCGTTCGCCGATTTCAAGGATTTTTCCTTCTTCCGGATCGTCTCTTCAGGGCTGCATCTGGTGGCCGGCTTCGGCCGGATCATCGATCTCAAGCCGTCGCAATTCCTCACCGACATCTCGGATGCGGCGGGCTTGCTGGAAGCCGAGCAGGGCGCGGTCGAGCACATGAACGAAGATCATCGCGACGCGATGAATCTCTACGCCACAAAACTGCTCGGTGCGGAGGAAGCCGACTGGCGCTGCACCGGTTGTGATCCCGACGGCATGGACATGCAGGCCGGGGCAGCGACGCTGCGGCTGGATTTTCCGGAGCGGGTGAGGAACGCCGGTGAGCTGCGCAAGATGCTGGTCAAATTGGCGGGAGAAGCGCGGGCGAAGACCTAGCCGATTGCCGGCCCGCCGGTTTGAACGGGCCCGCGGTCTGCGGCGACCCATGCATGGCCTCGCGTTGCGGGGCCGTCGTGCAACAAAAGTCCGCTATCCATGAAATCCCGCAATCGGTTTGCCCTGTCGTTGTGGCTCGCCCTGGCCGCAAGCACCTGCCTCACGGCGCCGTCATTGGCGCAGAACGTTGCCGCGCGCAGCGGACACATCGCAGAGCTCAGCAAAGCCGGAAAATATTCCGAAGCCATTCCGCTGGCGGAAAAGCTGCTGGCGGATATGGAAAAGACCTATGGCCCGGCTCACCGCGATGTCGCGGGTGCGCTCAACAATCTCGGCCAGCTCTATAGCAGCACCGGGCGGGACGCCGAGGCCGAGCCGCTCTACAAGCGCGCGATCTCCATCTTCGAGAAGACGACCGGCCTCGATTCGATCGAGGTGGCATCGACGCTGAACAACCTCGCGGCGCTTTATCAGCGCCAGGAACGCTTTGCCGACGCCGAACCGCTGTTCAAGCGCGCGCTCGCCATCCGCGAGCGATCGCTCGGAGCCTCGCATCCCGATCTCGCGCAATCCCTCAACAACATGGCAACCCACTACGAAAAGCAGGGCCGCCATCGCGATTCCGAGCCGTTGTTCAGGCGCGCGCTCGCGATCTACGAGAAGGTGGGAGGCCCCGAACATCCCGCGGTCGCGACGCTGCTCAACAATCTCGGCCAGGTCGCCAAGGTTCAGGGCCGCTACGCGGAAGCCGAGCCGATGATCAGGCGTTCGCTGGCGATCCGCGAAAAAGCGCTGGGCGCCGATCATCCCGATGTGGCACGTTCGCTGAACAATCTTGCGGACCTCTATGAGCGGCGTGGCCGGCTTGCCGATGCCGAACCGCTCTACGAGCGGGCCCTCGCGATCCGCGAGCGTGCGGTCGGCGCCGATCATCCGGATACGGCGATCTCGGCTAACAATCTCGCCTTCCTCTATCGCGCAAAAGGCCGCGTGGCCGACGCCCTGCCGCTGGTGCAGCGGCTGATCGGCAGCAGCCGCGCGCAGATCCGCGTCGCGCTGCCCATATTGTTCGATGCGCAGCGCCGGCAATTGCTGCCTTCGGAGCAGGCGCTGAACGATGCGCTCAACGTGATCCAGCGCGGCACGCAATCCTCGGCCGCTTCCGCGGTGAACAAGCTCGCCGTGCGCATCGCCGCCGGCAATGACCGCCTCGCCGAACTGGTCCGCAGGGATCAGGATCTTGGCTCGGAGACTGAGGCGCTCGACAAGGCAATCGTCGCGGCGGTCTCGAAGGATCGCGCCAGGCGCGATGCCGCCACCGAGGCGCGCGGAAAGGCGCGGCTGGCCGCGATCTCGGCCGAGCGCGCCACCTTGCAAAAGACGCTGGCCAGGGAATTCCCCGACTATTCCGCCCTGTCCAGCCCGCTGCCGATCACCGCGAAGGAGATTCAGTCGCTGCTGACGAGCGACGAGGCGATGGTGCTGTTCGCGGTGGCGGAGAAGGAAAGCTTTGCCTTCGCGATCACGCGCGAAGGGTTCGACTGGAAGCCGCTGCCGATCGGCGGCGAGGCGCTGTCGCAAAAGATCGCCGCCTTCCGGCGCGGCCTCGATATCGCGGGACTGACGGAGGCATCGGGCAAGTCCGGCCTGTTCGATCTGGCGCTGGCCAATGAGCTCTATACTGATTTGCTCGCGCCGCTCGAGCCGTTGATCAGGGACAAGCGCAGCCTGTTGATCGCACCATCCGGTGCGCTGACGGCGCTGCCGTTTCACTTGTTGGTGACGGAAAAGCCGCCGCTGGCGATTCCGGAAAAGTTCGAGGGCTATCGCGATGCGGCGTGGCTGTTGAAGCGTCAGGCCGTCTCGGTGCTGCCGTCGGTGACCAGCCTGAAAGCGCTGCGGGCATTTGCGCGGCGCGATCCCGGCGCAAAACCGATGACCGGCTTTGGCGACCCGCTGTTCGATCCGTCGAAGCAAGGCGGCGACCGGCGCACGGCCATCAAGACGGCCTCGCGCAGCGTGGTGACCGGCGCCTATACCGAATTCTGGCGCGGCGCCGGCGTCGATCGCGCGCGGCTGGCGCAAGCCCTGCCGCAACTGCCCGACACCGCCGATGAACTGAATGCGGTGGCAAAGGATCTCGGCGTTCCCGCGTCCGACATCCATCTCGGCGCTGACGCCAGCGAGACGACGCTCAAGCGCACGCCGCTTGCCGATTACGCCATCATCTATTTCGCCACCCACGGTCTCGTCGCCGGCGACGTAAAGGGTCTTGCCGAACCGTCGCTGGCGCTAAGCATTCCCGCACAGCCGTCGGAGTTCGACGATGGGCTACTCACGTCGAGCGAAGTCGCGCAGCTCAAACTCAATGCCGACTGGGTGGTGCTCTCGGCCTGCAACACCATTGCCGGCGACAAGCCCGGCGCCGAGGCGCTGTCCGGTCTTGCACGCTCGTTCTTCTATGCCGGCGCGCGGGCGCTGCTGGTGACGCACTGGTCGGTCGATTCCGCTGCGGCGACGCGCCTCACCACGTCGACCTTCGATCGGCTGAAAGCCGACCCCAAACTTGGCCGCGCCGAGGTGCTGCGCCAGGCGATGCTCGCTTATCTCAACGATGCCTCGTCGCCGCGTAATGCCTATCCCGGCTTCTGGGGTCCGTTTGCGCTGATCGGTGAAGGGGCGGCTCGCTGATTTCCGTGATTGTGCGACGCAAAACGTCTCGCGGCAGATGGTCGCGCTACCATCCGCATTTGCAAAGAAAGCGCGGCAGCGCGGCAAGTGTTTGAGACGGCTCAAGCTCGCCATGGAATAAACCAAATATTCCGGGATCGGCTTGGCAAGCCCGGCGTTGCCAAGTAATAGGTCGCCGGACCGTGGCCGGAAGGCTATATTTGCAAGGTCACCGCGAGAGGCGACTTGGCGGCAAGCCGCTTGAGATACGCGGGTTCAGGAGGACTTCTTCGTGCAAGAGACGGGTGTGCGCAACGGCGCTTTCGGCGCCGACAAATTCGGCTTAAAAAATCTCAAGGGGGTGCACTGGAATTACGGCGCGCCTCAACTCTATGAGCACTCGCTGCGCGCGGGCGAAGCGGTGCTCTCGGCCGATGGTGCGATCTGCGCCGATACTGGTGAATTCACCGGCCGCAGCCCGAAGGACAAGTTCACCGTTCGCGACGCCACCACCGACAAGAACATGTGGTGGGCCGGTAACCAGTCGATCACTTCGGATCAATTCGCGGCGCTCTATGCCGACTTCCTCAAGCACGCCGAAGGCAAGACGCTGTTCGCGCAGGACCTCTACGGCGGCGCCGATCCGACCCATCGTATCAAGACCCGCGTCTTCACCGAGCTTGCCTGGCACTCGCTGTTCATTCGCACGCTGCTGATCCGCCCGGAGGCGTCGGAGCTTGCGAGCTTCGTACCGGAGCTGACTATCATCACGTTGCCGACCTTCCGCGCCGATCCCAAACGCCATGGCGTGCGTTCGGAGAACGTCGTCGCGATCGATTTCGCCCGCAAGATCGTCCTGATCGGCGGGTCTTATTATGCCGGCGAGATGAAGAAGAGCGTCTTCACCACGCTGAACTATTACCTGCCCGAAAAGGGCGTGATGCCGATGCACTGCTCGGCCAATGTTGGCCCCAACGGTGACAGTGCGATCTTCTTCGGCCTCTCCGGCACCGGCAAGACCACGCTCTCGGCCGACCCCAAGCGCACGCTGATCGGCGACGACGAGCATGGCTGGGGCGCGGACGGCATCTTCAATTTCGAAGGTGGCTGCTACGCCAAATGCATCAAGCTGTCGCAGGAAGCCGAGCCCGCGATCTTTGCCGCCAGCAAGCGTTTTGGCGCGGTGCTGGAAAACGTCGTTCTCGACGAACGCACCCGCGTGCCGGATTTCGACGATGGTTCGAAGACCGAGAACACCCGCTCGGCCTATCCGCTCGACTTCATCCCGAACGCCTCCCGCACCGGCCGCGCCGGTCATCCGAAGAACGTGGTGATGCTGGCTGCTGACGCCTTCGGCGTGCTGCCGCCGATCGCCAAGCTTTCGCCGGCGCAGGCGATGTACCACTTCCTGTCCGGCTACACCGCCAAGGTCGCCGGCACCGAGCGCGGTCTCGGCAATGAACCGCAGCCGGAATTCTCCACCTGCTTCGGCTCGCCGTTCCTGCCGCGCGACCCCTCCGTATACGGCAACATGCTGCGTGAACTGATCGCCAAGCACAATGTCGACTGCTGGCTCGTCAACACCGGCTGGACCGGCGGCAAGTATGGCGTCGGCAGCCGCATGCCGATCAAGGTGACGCGCGCGCTGCTCACCGCCGCGCTCGACGGCAGCTTGCGTAATGTCGAATTCCGCACCGACAAGTATTTTGGTTTTGCGGTGCCGACGGCGCTGCCGGGCGTTCCCAGCGAGATCCTCAATCCCGTGAACACCTGGAAGGACAAGGCCGAGTTCGACAAGACCGCGCGGGCGCTGGTCGGCATGTTCCAGAAGAACTTCGCCAAGTTCGAAAGCTCGGTCGACGCCGACGTCCGCGCCGCCGCGCCGGAAGTGAAGCTCGCGGCGGAATGATCTGACAAACCTATGCCGGGTAATGTGGAGGGCGGCTCGATGAGCCGCCCTTTTTCGTGCCGCTGCGCTACTGCCTCTGCCCCCGATGAAATCGATCGCGGTAATCCTGCGGCAGCACGTTCAGGCGGCGGCGGAAAGCGCGCCGCAAATGCTCTTCGCTCTGAAATCCGGCGCGCGCGGCGATCTGCTTGAGGCTCGATGCTGATTCTTCCAGCGCCCGACGGGCGGCTTCGACGCGCAGCTCTTCCACCACCTTGCCCGGAGTGCGGCCGGTCTTCTGCCGGAAAACGCGCGCGAATGTGCGGGGGCTCATGCCCGCTCTTTCGGCCAGATCCTCGACGCGCAGATCGCGGGCGAGATTGTCCTGAATCCAGGTCGAGATACCCTCGAATGCCCGGTCTTCGGATGACTGTAGCGATAGCGGCACGCTGAACTGGGCCTGCCCGCCTGGCCGCTTGAGGAATACGACCAGGCGCCGCGCGATACGCATGGCTTCGCGGTGTCCGAGATCGTCTTCCAGTAGCGTGAGCGCGAGATCGATGCCTGCCGTCACGCCCGCGGACGTCCAGATTCCGCGGTCGTGAACGAAGACCGGATCAACCAGGACCGAAACGTCGGGATATTTGGCGCGCAATAAGTCGCAGGAACCCCAATGAGTGACCGCGGATCGCCCTTGCAGCAGGCCGGCTGCGGCCAGAACGAACGTGCCGGTGCAGACGGAGCAGACACGCCGGACCTTCGGCGCCGCTGAACGAAACCAGTCGACCAATGCGGCCTCGGCGGCAGCGCGATGGACGCCGGGGCCACCGCCCACGATGAGGGTATCGATACCGTTTCGGGCGCATTCGGAGAGCGCCGTCGTCATCACCTCCAGGCCGGAAGAGGTTTTGACCGGCCCGCCCTTCAACGAGCAGATTTGCCAGACATAGGGTGCACGCCCGGTCTCTGATGTTTCACAGGCAAGCTCGAATGCCTGTAGCGGCCCGGCGAAGTCGAGCAACAGGCAGTCCTCGAAAAGAACGAAGACCACGCGGCGAGCGGCAGAACGGACCATCAGCCAGCCTCAGCAGGAGTCCTTGGCAGAAATTGCGTGTATTATGACATTTCGGCAAACCGGCCGGCCTGTCAACTTGCGCTCGTTTCAAAGAGGGAGCGAGGCATGTCCGGCAAGCGGATCGAGATTGGAATTCTGTACTATCCGGGGATGACCCAACTGGACGTCACCGGACCGTTCGAGGTGTTTGCCCGCCTGCCGAATGTTCGGATGCATCTGCTGTGGAAACGCATCGAACCCGTCGTCAGCGACGTCGGTCTGCCACTGCTGCCGACCACGACATTCGCCGACTGTCCGGACCTGGATGTGTTCTGCATCGGCGGTGGCCCGGGGCAGGTCGACACCATGGACGATGACGAGGTGATTGCGTTCGTTCGCGAGAAAGGTGGATCGGCGCGGTACATCACCTCGGTTTGTGCGGGTTGCCTGATCCTCGGCGCCGCGGGACTCATCGAAGGATATCGGTCGGCCTGCCATTGGCTGATGAGCGACCAGCTTGCCGCCTTCGGGGCGATCGCGGTCGACGAGCGCGTCGTGGTCGATCGTAACCGCATTTCCGGCGGCGGCGTCACGGCGGGGATCGATTTCGGCTTCCAGGTCGCAGCCGAACTCTGCGGCGAAGAGATCGCCAAGAACCTCCAGCTCATGCTGGAATATCAGCCGCAACCGCCGTTCGACATCACGGTGCAGAATGCCCCGCCTGAACTGATTTCGCGCATGCGGACGGACGCCGAACCCTGGCTTCGCAGGCGTGCGGCGGCGGTGCAGAAGGCTGTTGCAAAGCTCAAATCAAGGGCGGCTGCTTAAGCTGCGCGTCAATGGGAGGGAAGCCTTAGCGCCATTCATTGGAAAGGTATTCGCATGGTCTGGAACTGCCGCATCGCTACCCTTCTGATCGTCAGTGCTTTCATCGGATCAAATCTCCCCGCCGGCGCGGCCGAGCTCTCCGGCGGCGTCGTCCGGATCGGCGTCATCAATGACCAGACTGGCCCGCTGTCCGACTTGTCGGGATCAGGCTCCGTCACTGCCGCAAGGATGGCGGCGGAAGATTTTCAGAAACTGGTCCCGTCGATCAAGGTCGAGATCCTGGCCGCGGACCACCAGAACAAGCCCGATATCGGGGTTGGCATCGTCCGGAAATGGTTTGACGTCGACGGCCTCGACATGGTTGCCGACGTGTCGAACTCGGCGGTCGGACTGGCGATCCAGTCGCTGGTACGCGACAAGAACAGGATTGCGGTGTATTCGGCGGTGGCGACGACCGATCTTGCGGGCAAGCAATGCTCGCGCAACGGGCTGGCGTGGCTTCACGATTCCTACAATCTGGTATCGGGGCCGATCCGCAAGCTGGTCTCGCAAGGCTACGACAGCTGGTTCTTCATCGCGGCCGATTATGCGTTCGGCAAGAACATGGTGTCCGAGTCGCAGCGCGTGCTCGCGGCGGCAGGTGGCAAGTCACTCGGCGCCGTGTATCACCCGATCGGCAACGCGGATTATAGCTCTTTCATCCTCCAGGCGAAGGCGTCCGGAGCCAAGGTGATCGCCTTTGCCAATGCCGGCGAGCAACTGGCGACCTTGATGAAGCAATGGCACGAGTTCGGCATGGATAAAGGCAGCCAGAAGCCTGTGGCCGAATTGATGTTCATCACCGATGTTCACGCCATGGGTCCGAAAATCGCCAAGGGCCTGACCACGCTCACGGCGTGGTACTGGGCGTTGAACGACGAGACCCGGGCCTTTGGCCAGCGCTTTTTCAAGCTTCGCGGCGCCATGCCGACAGCGCCACAGGCTGCGGTTTACTCCGGCGTGAACCATTATCTGAAAGCCGTCGCAGCGGCAGGCACCGATGCAACGGATCCGGTGCTGGAGAAGATGCGTTCGATGCCCGTCGACGACTTCTACGCGCGGGGCGCGACGGTGCGCGACGACGGCAAGCTCGTGCACGACTTCTTCCTCGTCCAGGTGAAGGATGCCGCCGAGGTGAAGACGAACTGGGAATATTACGACGTGCTCGAAAAAATCCCGAGCGGCGACGTCTACGCGCCATTGGCGGACAGTGAATGCCCGTTGGTCAAGCGAGGCCATTGAACGCGGTGCGTCGGGAGGGCGGCGGCCAGTTTCTATCTGCCCGGCAGCATTGCATTCGTCGGCGTGCGCCGGTCGGTGATCTGTAGTCCGAACAGGCTTCCGAGCAGCTCGACCGCGACTCGCGCGGTGCGGCCGCGCTCGTCGAGGAAGGGATTGAGCTCGACGATGTCGACCGAGCTCACAAGGCCGGAATCGTGCAGCAGCTCCATGATGAGATGCGCCTCGCGATAGGTCGCGCCGCCCGGCACGGTGGTGCCGACGCCGGGTGCTACGCCGGGATCGAGGAAATCGACATCGAAGGATAGATGCAGCACGCCGTTCTTCGCCCTGACGCGCTCGATCACGCGGCGGATCAGCACGCCGACGCCGAATTCGTCGATCGCGCGCATATCGGCAATCGCCACGCGGCGGTCGTGCACCAGCTTCTTTTCCAAGGGATCGATCGAGCGGATGCCGAACAGATCGAGCTGGTCCGGCGTGATCGAGGCGCGCGGCTGGTTGCCGAGGAGATGATCGAGGCCTTTCTCGCCGCAGAGGAACGCCGCCGACATGCCGTGCATGTTGCCGGTCAGCGTCGTGTCAGGCGTGTTGTAATCAGCATGCGCATCGAGCCACAGCACGAACAACGGACGGCCCTGTTCTTGCCAATAGCGCGCGACGCCGTTGACCGATCCCATCGAGAGCGAATGATCGCCGCCCATGAAGATCGGCACCGCGCCGGAGCGGGCGAGCGCATAGGCCTGTTCGCTGAGAACGCGGATCCAGGATTTGACCTCGTCATAGAATTTGGCGTTGGCCGGCGGCGGGCCATCGGAGATGATGGCGGGCCGCGCGATGTTGCCAAAATCTTCCACCGAAAATTCAAGCTGTTCGAGCAGGCGCGCGATGCCCGCCGTGCGCAGCGCATCGGGCCCCATCAGCGTGCCGGCCTGCGAGGCGCCGATCTCGATGGGGACGCCGAGCAGCGCGATGCGGGGCTGGTTCGGTTCGCTCAAATCAGACATGCAGCTCCGAACGGGAACGATGCTCTAATGTTCCCTCAAGCCTTGAAATACGCGATTTGCGTCGTGGTGGCGAGCAGGCGTCCGTTCGGCGACCACAATTCACCGTTCTGGTCGCCATAGCTCTTGTTGAAGATCTTTGCATCCGCGACCGCCAGCACACGCGTGATGTCCTCGGCCGCGAGATCTTCCGCGGAGACGTGGAAATAGGTCGTCAGCGACACCGTGCCGAACGGCACGAACTCGCGCTTGGCGTGGAAGATGCGGCCGAAGAAGGCGTCCGACATCGACAGCAGCGAGAGGAGATCGATCCTGCGCGGCACCTGATCGCCGATCCACAGTTTCGAGTAGGAGTCCGGCGGCGCCGAGGACGGCGCGCCGCCGAATTTCGGCTCACCTTCAACGAAGCGAAAATCGTACTGCCTCGCCCAGGGAACGTTGA
Source organism: Bradyrhizobium lablabi (assembly GCF_018129385.1). GTDB lineage: Bacteria > Pseudomonadota > Alphaproteobacteria > Rhizobiales > Xanthobacteraceae > Bradyrhizobium > Bradyrhizobium lablabi_C. Next base: position 66,159 of record NZ_JAFCLN010000027.1, on the reverse strand, counting down.
CCTTCGTGTAGGGCAGCGTTTCCTCGAATGCCTTTGCACCGGGATAGGCGGCCTGCGCGTGCGACCAGGACGGACGGCGCTCGGCGAACACGGCGGTGGCGAGCGTCGCAACATCGCCGCCGCCTTGCGTCATCTCCACGCACCAGTGCTGGCTGGAGCGGTTGGCCTTCACCAGCCGCACGTCGAGATCGAAGGTGCCTTCGGCGACCGGCGCGCAGTAATTGACGGTCATCGCCAGCGGATCGCCCGCGCGCTGCGGATGGTCGATCAGCGCGCGCAAAATGGTTGCGGCCGTGCAACCGCCGAACGGGCCGACAAACGCCCAGTAATCCGGGCTGGTCTGCCCCTGCCATCTGCTGTCACCGGCGGTGATTTTTGTGGCGTCGTCAAAAAGGTGCGGCGTCTTGGTGAGCATTTCCAGCCTTTCGTCATTGCGAGCGAAGCGAAGCAATCCAGAAGCCAGGAAGCAAGTGTGGATTGCTTCGTCGCGGAGCCTGTCATCGGGCGCGCATTCGCGCGACCCGTTGGCTCCTCGCAATGACGCCCAAGAGCAATATCGCGGGCTCGCACGCCAAATTCAATGACGCCTGACGTAATCGACTTCCGTCAGCCGAAATTACCGCTTGCCCCCACGCTGCGCGCCGGCCGCGTGCACCACCTGCGGCCCGGGCCGCACCGGCACGTGCCAGATATCCTCGGCATATTCGCGGATGGTGCGGTCGGAGGAAAACCACGGCATCCGCGCCACGTTGAGGATCGAGGCCCGGGTCCAGGCCGGCATCACCTGCCAACGCGCGTCGATGGCGCGCTGGGCTTCGTAATAGGAATCGAAATCGGCGCCGACCATGTAATGGTCGAGATAGCGCAGCGCATGGCCGATCGAGGCGAAGCGGGCGGGATCGCCGGGCGAGAACGCGCCGCTCTCGATCGCCGTGATGGCGCGCGCCAGCCGCGGCGAGCGCCTGATCACGTCGCTGGCATCCAATCCCTGCTTGCGGCGGACCATGACGTCGCCGGCCTCCATGCCGAAGATCGCGATGTTCTCGGCGCCGACATGGTCACGGATCTCGATATTGGCGCCGTCGAGCGTGCCGATGGTGAGCGCGCCGTTGAGCGCCAGCTTCATGTTGCCGGTGCCGGAGGCTTCCATGCCGGCGGTGGAAATCTGCTCGGACAGGTCGGCGGCCGGAATGATCACTTCGGCAAGGCTGACATTGTAGTCGGGCAGGAAGGCGATCTTCAGCCTGCCGGCAATGTCCGGATCGTTGTTGACGATTTCGGCGACGTCGTTGATCAGCTTGATGATCAGTTTTGCGTAGCGGTAGCTCGCCGCCGCCTTGCCGGCAAAGATTTTTACCCGCGGCACCCAGTCGCGCTGCGGCTCGTCCTTTATCGCCTGATACAGCGCGATCGCTTCGAGGATGTTGAGCAATTGCCGCTTGTACTCGTGGATGCGCTTGATCTGCACGTCGAACAGCGCCGAAGGATCGACCTTGGTGTTGAGCCGCTCGCCGATCAGCCGCGCCAGCGCCAGCTTGTTGCGGTGCTTGACGTTGCGAAAACGCTGCTGGAACGCGTTGTCGCTGGCGTGCTGTTCGATCATTTCGAACAGCGAGAAATCGTCGAGCACCGCCTCGCCGCAGGTCTCGCGCAACAGGTCCGTCAGGCCCGGATTGGCCAGCATCAGCCAGCGGCGGAAGGTGATGCCGTTGGTCTTGTTGGTGATGCGGGACGGATAGAGATGATTGAGATCGTGGAACACGGTCTCCTTCATCAGGTCGGAATGCATCGCCGAGACGCCGTTGATGCGGTGCGAGCCGACAAAGGCCAGTTGCCCCATCCGCACCTTGCGGCCGCCCCGCTCGTCGATCAGTGAAACCGACGCGCGGAATTCGATATCGCCCGGGCAGCGCTGCTCGGCGAGCGCCAGATGCTGCACGTTGATGCGGTAGATGATCTCGAGATGCCGCGGCAAGAGCCGCTCGAACAGCTCGACCGGCCAGGTTTCCAGCGCCTCCGGCAGCAGCGTGTGGTTGGTGTAGGAGAGCGTTGCGACGGTAATCTTCCAGGCCTCGTCCCAGCGGAAATTGTGCAGGTCCACCAGAATGCGCATCAGCTCGGCGACCGCCAGGCTTGGATGGGTGTCGTTGAGCTGCACGGCGGCCTTTTGCGCGAGACTCCGCAACTGGCCGTCGGCGGCGAGGTGCCGCTTCACCAGATCCTGCAAGGAGGCCGAGACGAAGAAATACTCCTGGCGCAGGCGTAGCTCGCGGCCCGCCGGGCTCTCGTCATTCGGGTACAGGAATTTGCAGATCGCTTCCGCGCGGGCTTCCTCGGCCACCGCGCCGATATAGTCGCCGGTGTTGAAGGCATCCAGCCGCAGCGGGTCGGGCGAGCGCGCCGACCACAGCCGCAGCGCGTTGACCTGCTGGCCGCGCCAGCCGACGATCGGGGTGTCGTAGGCGACCGCCTGCACGGTTTCGCCGGGGCGCCAGATCGCACGGTCGCGGCCGCCTTCTTCGACATGCTCGACGCGGCCGCCGAAATAGACGTGGTAGACCACCTCCGCCCGCTGGAATTCCCAGGGATTGCCGAAGGACAGCCAGACGTCGGGATATTCCTGCTGCCAGCCGTTCTGGATGATCTGGCGGAACAGGCCGAAATCGTAGCGGATGCCGTAGCCGTTGGCCGGAATGGCGAGCGTCGCCATGCTTTCCATGAAGCAGGCGGCGAGCCGTCCGAGGCCGCCATTGCCGAGCGCCGCATCGGGCTCGAGTTTGCGCAATTCGTCGAGGCCGACGCCGAGATCGCCGAGCGCCGCCTCGAACACCGGCAGCAGCCCCATATTGTTCAGCGCGTCGGTGAACAGCCGCCCGATCAGGAATTCGAGCGAGAGGTAATAGACCCGTTTGCGGCCGGCGTCGTAGTTCTCCTTTTCGGCCGTGAGCCAGCGGTGCACGATGCGGTCGCGCAACGCCAGCGCGGCGGCTTTGTACCAGTCGCGCTTGGTCGCCATGCCGGTGTCCTTGCCAATGGCGAGGCGCAGCTTGGCGAGGATCGCGCCCTTGATCTCGGACAGCGCCAGTTCGTCCACCGGTTGGCCCGGCGCCGGATAGTTTTGCAGTGGATGCTCTGTCAAACCCAACATTCCCGACAGTGTGACTCACCCAAACAATATGCGCCTTACACCGCAACCGAAACCACCGGAGGCGGCGTTGTGCACGACACTGCCGTGTTTTTATGCAAGGAACGGGCCGGTTCCACCGGCCCCTCGCGGCGGTTTTCGGTGCTATAATTCGCCGGAAGCGCGAGGGATGGCGCAAATTCAGGGGAGGATCACGCCATGAGGCTGATCATCGAAATCGTCGCTGCGGTACTGCTGATTATCTGCGTCAGCGTCTCCAGCGCGGCATTCGCCCAGGGCAAGAGCGGCCGCAGCGCCGACGGCCTGACCTGCGGTTTCAGCGTCGCAAAAGGCGCTTCCCCCGCCGCCCGCTGCGCCGCAATGAAGCGCCAGTGCGGCGGCAAGTTTTACGCGAACTACTGCGGCGACAGGATGGTGTCGGCAATGTGAGATATTCATCTCACGGCGATGACGTCATCGATCGTACTTCGCCAAAGCGCCATGGACTTGGCATCTTGAGCTTTTTCACACCGTCGCAGAGTCTGGGGCCGGTTTTACCTCGCCCGCGTGCGCTGCCGCTCCTCATGAGCGGCGCGTTCTTCGTCGTAGCCGCGTTCGACGCCATAAGCGACGGCGCCCTGCGTGTCGCCGGTATTGCGATATCCAAGACCGGTGACATTCCCCAGGACAGGATCAGTGAGACTCTTTTCGGCAGGCCAGAGCGCCCAGACGATGGCGATCAGCCATCCAATGCCCGAAAGGCCCGTAAAGAGATTTATGCCCAGAATGACGTATCTATAGGCGTGTTGCCGACGGTACGCGATGATCGACGGCGCGAAAAAGAAGCCGAGGAAAATGGCCGCAATCACAACGATCGCCAGCACCTTTAATATCGATTCCACCTTAAAGCCCCTCATAATCCAAAAAGACGGTTCAAGGTGCCGCAATCCATTAAAACTTGCCAGCGTCAGTTTTCGATTGAACGTGGGGAAAAAGCCGGCCAGAGCGCGATTGCGCGGCAAGGTTGAAGAGACATCTTTTTCGCAGGGAACGAACTAAGAACACTTTAGTGCGGCGGCCAAGTTTTTTGCGAATTACTGCGGCGACAGGGTGCTGTCGGCGGCGCAGTGAGGATCGCTGTTGGCAGCCTTATCGTGCGGGTAGTCTTATCTCGCTAAAGCGCCATTTGCGCACATCGCCTTGGCTGTCGAGGCGGTCCGTCTCGCTCAGAAAACGAATGCGCACGCCAATCACCTCGTGGTCGACCGGCAGGTTGCGCGCCTGACACTTCTCTCCAGCTTTGACGATCACCATTGCGACTTTCCGCCACTGCGTACTAACGACGGAAAAGATGATCGCATCGAGATCGCTTTCCGAAACAGATTCGGGCAGCACAACTTCTTTCCATCGCCGCTTTGTGTCGACGAAGCGCCTGCCCTTTGCCGGTGGCTGTAGGTCCGGGTGCTGTTTGTAGATCGCGTGCAATAATTGGAAATGCAGTGGTTGGACGACGTTCCAGAGGGGATTGAAAAGGCTCTTTCTGTCGTCGGCATCCAGCGATGATATGATTGCCTCTGCGCGGTTGATGGCCCTGGCGGCCCTTAAAAGATGCGCTTGAATCTCGACGGCTTTTGCCTTGTCCATGGCCCGCAATCCCCAGGAAAGCTTCACTAGAACGAATTAAGAACACTTTAGCAAGTCTTTGATATATCATAGTGATTCGAAACGCCGTCCACACAACATCTATGGTCTGTTGAGCTTAGCGAGGACTACATGTCCACCATCGCCTTCGATCAATTCGCTCTCACCCGCATCGCCGATTTCGCGCGCACGCTGTCGCGGCTGCACCAGGCCTCGCGCCGCCGGTCCGTCGATGACGACCAGATCGACCGCGAGTTCAATGCGGTCTGCCAGTCGGTGTGGGGCTACACATCAGACGATATCAGCGACGACCTGTTCTCGGCCGAGGACCACACCTTCCTGGATTCGCTTGATGAAGCGCATGCGCGCATCTTCGCGGCCGAGCAGGGCTACGACCTCGTCGACGACCACGGCATGCTGACGGACTGGTGGGGCTTTTGCTGGATGATCCTGGCCGAGAAGCGCGGCCTGCTGACGCCGGAAAACCGCGCCGCCGCGCGCGCGGCGATCGAGGAAAAATATCTGACGGCGCCGAACGTGATCGGCGTAATCGTGGGAAGGTAAGATCTATCCCTCATCCTGAGGAGCGCGCTTTGGCGCGCGTCTCGAAGGATGAATGGCATGAGCGGGGCCTCATGGTTCGAGACGCGCCAAGAGGCGCTCCTCACCATGAGGGTCCTATTGCAACTCCGCCCGCTTCGCCTTCGGCTGCGCAGCCGCTTTCGGCACGCTTGATACCGACCCGGTGACCTCGCGCACTTCGGGCATCGGCCCATCCGCGACCATCTCGGCCGTCACCGGCGCCACCTTCATCTCGCCGAGCCGCGCGCGCACGTCGGCGGTCAGCCCGGGATAGGAAGCAACCGGCGTGAACTCCGCAGTCTGGCTGTTGCCGACCTTGACGCCGGTATAGGCCACCAGCCCGCTGGTGGTGGCGACCACGTCGCCCGGACGGAGCGAGCCGTCGAGCGTCAGGTCGACCGGGGCAAGGCCGGCCGGATCGCGGCCGTTGCAGGTGCAGTCGGCGCGCAGCGCCTTGCGGTAGGCAAAGGCGTTCTCGCTATTGGCATAGCGTTCGCCATCGGCGGCGGAGGCATAGTCAATGTTGCTGCCGTAATAGACTTTTGTGACGCTCGCCGGACAAAAGGCCTGGCACATCTGCGCCGGCGTCGCATTGCCGCGTGCGTTGATCGAAAAATATTTTCCGTCGCAGCTACGCACGCAAAACGCCGGGCCGGAGCCCGCCATGCGCGGCGCCGGCGCGGGCGCCTGCTGCTGCTGGTTGATGCCGAACGGATCGGCAAAGAAGCTCGTTTGCGGCGTGGCCTGTGCGGGACGCGCCTGCTGGCGCTGGGCGCCGCCAAAGAAGAAATCGAACAGGCTCTCGGCCGCGGCCATGCGCGGCGTGGCGGTCATCGACCCGACGACGGAAGCTGCGGCCACAAACACCATCCGGCGTCGCATGCGCCGAAAACCCAACTCTGTACGCAACGCCAACTCCAGCCGGACGCAACGGAAATTTCGAGCCAGCGCGCCGCGCGCATTCGGCTCTGATTCACCATAGGATCGGATGGTAAATGACTGGTGAGTGGCGCGGGTTTTGGCGGAAAGAAATGCGACTCGTTCTTGTGCCCCGGACGCAGCGCCTTCGGGATCGCGCGAAGCGCGACTCCGGCGGTGCGCTGCAGAGCCGGGGCCTATGCGATGTGGCGCTTCGGCAGCGTGGGTCCCGGCTCTGCAGCGCAGCGTTTCACGCTGCACCGCGTCCGGGACACGAGAGCCTAGTCCTTCAGAAACTCACCCGCCTTGTACAGCGAGCGGAACGGCAACCCGGCTTCCGCAAACGTCTCCGTCGCGCCTTCCTCGCGGTCGACCATGGTGAAGACCAGCGCGACCTCGGCGCCGGCCTCGCGCACGGCTTCCACCGCCTTCAGCGCCGAGCCGCCTGTCGTGGTGACGTCCTCGACGATCACGACGCGCTTGCCCTGCAGGGTCTCGCCCTTGGCAAGGCCCTCGACCGCCAGCCGCGCGCCGTGCTCCTTCGGCTTCTTGCGCACGAAGAACGCGGCGATCGGGTGCCCCTTCATCCAGGAGAGCTGCGCCAGCGCGCCGGCGAGCGGCACCGCGCCCATCTCCAGCCCGCCGACGAAATCGAGATTGTCGTCCTTCAGCGCCTCATAGGTCAGCTCGGCCAAAAGCGCGGCGCCCTCGGGGTCCAGCATGGTCGGCTTGAGGTTGAAATAGAAATCGCTCTTACGGCCCGAGGCGAGGGTGATTTCGCCGCGGCCGAACGATCGCTTGCGGATGATCTCGGCGAGGCGGGCGCGGGAGGCTGATTTGGACAAGGCGTCTGTTCCGGGCTTCTTGCAAATGGCGCGCAATCTATTCGCGAAGGAGCGGACATTCCAGCGCCGATATCGGCCCGTCAACACCCCTCATCGTCGCGGCAAGCGGGCAGGATATACGGAAAAGGCCGGTTGTAACGTCAGCCGGTTCCGGGCTAGGCAAGCGCAACAATTCTCTGGGGGAAACAAGAAAATGACCATCGAGCTGCACACCTGGAACACGCCGAACGGCCGAAAAATCTCGGTCGCGCTGGAGGAGATGGGGCTGCCCTACAAGGTGATCCCGGTGAACATCACCAAGGGCGAGCAGATGTCGCCCTCGTTCCTCGCCATCAGCCCGAACAACAAGATCCCCGCCATCGTCGATCCCGACGGGCCGAACGGCAAGCCGGTCAGCGTGTTCGAGTCCGGCGCGATCCTGCTCTATCTCGGCGAAAAGACCGGCAAATTCCTCCCCCAGCCGCTAGCCGAGCGCATCCCGGTCTATGAATGGCTGATGTGGCAGATGGGCGGCTTTGGCCCGATGCCCGGCCAGGTGCACCATTTCATCGCGCTCGAGAACGAGCAGGACCGCGCCTATGGCCTCAACCGCTACATGAAGGAAACGCGGCGCCTCTACGACGTGCTCGACAAGCGCCTCGCCGGCCGCGAGTTCGTCGCGGGCGCGCTCTCGGTCGCCGACTTCGCCATCCTCGGCTGGGCCTGGCGCCACCCGCGCCATAAGGTCGAACTGACCGATTTCCCCAGCGTCAAGCGCTGGTACGAGGCGCTGATGGCCCGCCCGGCGGTGAAGCGGGGCATGGAAGCGAAGCTGGACTAGTTCAGAGGAGCGCGCTCTTCCCCTCTCCCCTTGTGGGAGAGGGTGGACGCGATGCGGAAGCATCGCGGCCGGGTGAGGGGTTCTCTCCGCGGATGCAGACCCCTCATCCGTCGCGGACTGCGTCCGCGCCACCTTCTCCCACAAGGGGAGAAGGAAGAAAGCTCACGCCCTCCGCGCCTCGAACGCCATCTTCAGCGCAAATCCCGCCAGCACCGTCCCCATCAGCCAGCGCTGCGCGAGCAGCCACATCGGCCGCTGCGCGAGGAATCCCGTGATCGAACCCGCCGTCAGCGCGATCATCGCATTCACGCTGACGCTGATCGCGATCTGGATCGTTCCGAACACGACCGACTGCCCGAGCACGCTGCCGGCGGCGGGATCGATGAATTGCGGCAGCAGCGCCAGATACAGCATCGCGATCTTCGGGTTCAGCAGATTGGTGACGAACCCCATCGCAAACAGTTTTCGCGAACTGTCCGCCGGCAATTCCCGCACCTGAAACGGCGAACGCCCGTTCGGCTTGATCACCTGCCATGCGAGCCACAGCAGATACAGCGCACCGGCGATGCGTAACGCATCATAGGCATAGGGCACCGCGAACAGCAGCGCCGTGATGCCGAACGCCGCACACAGCATGTAGAACACAAAACCGAGCGCCACGCCGCCGAGCGACACCATCCCGGCTGATGTGCCCTGCGAGATCGAGCGGGATATCAGATAAATCATGTTCGGCCCCGGCGTCAGCACCATACCGAGCGAGACAAGGGCGAAACCGAGCAGAGCGGGGAGGTGGGGCATGAGGGACTCGCGAGATGGAATGCGCACATTTTCTAGCGTGCGCCGCGCCACGATGTCATCGCGTCAATTGCACCGATTTCACCGGAAAAATTCGGAGCAATCTCAGGACTGGCCCGTCGTCAGCGCGAACCAGATCGCGATGAAGACCAGCGCCACCGCCAATCCGCGCCGCACCAGGCGGCGGCGATTGCCGCCTATGATGGTCGATTGCAGCGAGCCCGCCAGCACCACGATGCCGGCATGGATTGCCGTCGCAATCGCCACATAGATGAAGCTCAAGCTCAGCGTTTGCGCGGCGACCGATCTGCCGGCAGGCTGGATGAACTCCGGTAATATTGCGACATAGAACACGGCAGCCTTTGGATTGAGCAGGTTGGTGATCAGCCCGCGGCGGAAGGCGACCCATGGCGGGATGTCGGTGCTTTCGGCCTTTTCCGGTGAGGTCTCGCGCTCGCTCGACCAGGCTTCCCAGGCGAGCCACAACAGATAGGCGACACCGGCCCAGCGCAAAGTGCCATAGAGCAGCGGCGAATTGTCGATCACCGCCGCCAGTCCCAGCGCGGCGATGATCCCGTAGGTCATCAACCCGATGGCAATCCCGGCCACCGCCGCAAAGCCGGTACGCATGCCGCCCGACAGCGAGAGCGCTGCGAGATAGGTCATGTTCGGGCCGGGCGTGATCTCGATGATCAGCGACGTCAGCGCGAAGGCAAGAAGGGGATTGATGTCAGTCATGCGCGCGGCCGTACTGCCATTGGACGGCCGCGGCATTGCGCCGTATCAATGCGCCTCTTCCCAATTGTTCGCCGCGCGCGCGTCGACCTGGAGCGGCAGTGACAGCAGCACGGCCGGGAAGGGCGCGTCCTGCATGGTGTGCTGCACCACCGGCAGCGTGGCGGCCACCTCGTCGTCGGGCACCTCAAAGATCAGTTCGTCGTGCACCTGTAGCAGCATCTGCGCCGACAGCTTCTTCGCCGTCAGCGCGTCCTCGATGCGGATCATGGCGCGGCGGATGATGTCGGCGGCGGTGCCTTGCAGGCGGGCGTTGATCGCGGCGCGTTCGTTGAAGGAGCGCACCGAGGCGTTGCTTGCCTTGATCTCGGGGTAGTGGCATTTGCGCCCGAACAGCGTCTCGACATAGCCGTGCTTGCGGCAAAATTCCTTGGTCTGGTCCATGTAGTCGCGGATGCCGGGGAATCGCTCAAAATATTTCTTGATGTAGGCGGAGGCTTCCTCGCGCGCGATGCCGAGCTGGTTGGCAAGACCAAACGCCGAGATGCCGTAGATGATGCCGAAATTGATCGCCTTGGCGCGGCGGCGCACTTCGCCCGGCATGTCCTTGATCGGCACGCCGAACATCTCGGAGGCCGTCATGGCGTGAATGTCGAGGCCGTCGCGGAACGCCTGCCTCAACACGGGGACGTCGGCGATCTCGGCCAGCAACCGCAATTCGATCTGCGAATAGTCGGCAGAGACCAGCTTGTGCCCGGGCGTTGCGATGAAGGCGCGACGGATTTTTCGGCCGTCCTCGGTGCGCACCGGGATGTTCTGCAGGTTCGGCTCGTTCGACGATAGCCGCCCCGTGGTAGTCGCCGCCAGCGCGTAGGTCGTGTGCACGCGATGGGTCTGCGGATGCACGTAATTCGGCAGCGCGTCGGTATAGGTCGATTTCAGCTTCGAGACTTGCCGCCACTCCAGAATCTTCTTCGGGAATTCGTGACCTTGCTCGGCGAGTTCGTCGAGAATTTGCGCCGAGGTCGACCATGCGCCGGTCTTGGTCTTGCTGCCGCCCGGTAGTCCCATCTTGCCGAAGATGATGTCGCCGATCTGCTTCGGGCTGCCGACATTGATCGGCTCGCCCGCGAGCTCCTGTAGCTCGGCCTCGACCCGCGCCGCGGTCTGGGCAAAGTCGCCCGATAGCCGCGACAGCACCTGACGGTCGATCGAGATACCGCGCCGCTCCATCCGCGCCAGCACGGAAACCAGCGGCCGCTCCAGCGTCTCGTAAACGGCGGTCATGCGCTCGGCGACGAGGCGCGGTTTGAACACCCGCCACAGCCGCAAGGCCGCGTCGGCGCTTTCGGCCGAATATTCCGCCGCCTTGTCGATCGCGACCTGGTCGAACGAAAGCTTGCCTTTGCCGCTGCCGATGAGGCCGCCATAGTTCACCACGGCATGCCCGAGCCAGCGTTCGGTCAGCCCTTCGATCCCATGCGCGTTGCGGCCGGCATCGAGCGCATAGGACATCAACTGCGCATCGTCATAGTTGCGCAAGGTGAGGCCGTGCTGGGCCAGCATCACGGCGCTGAACTTGACGTTGAAGCCGATCTTCAAGATGCCGGACGATTCCACCAGCGGCTTCAGCGCGGCCAGCGCATCGCCAGCCTTGATCTGGTCCGGCGCGAGGCCGGCATCGAACAGGCCGGCGCCGCTGCCGGATTGCTTGTGGCCGAGCGGGACGTAGCAGGCATCGTTCGGCGCCAGCGCCAGCGCGATGCCACTCATCTCGGCCTGCATCGGATCGATCGAGTCCGACATCGCCTCGATCGCGAAATGGCCGACATCATGCACCCGCGCAAGCCAGGCCTTGAGCTGGTCGAGGCTGCGGATGGTCTCGTATTTCTTGCGGTCGAACGGAATCTTGCGGACCGCCTCGGCGCGCGCGTGGGCGAGCGAGATCGGCGTGCCCTTGAGGCTGGAGGATTTATCCTCCTTGCCGCCCTTTTTCGCAGGCTGCGCGGCGGTCCCTGCAAAGAGATCGCCGGCTGCTGCTGCGGATTTTGCCTCCGTGGGCGCGCCAGCCGCGGCTTTTGCCGCCGTCCCGCCCTTGCCGGCATCCGCCTCGACGTCCGAGGGGTCGATCTGCGAATAATCGGCGACGCGGCGGGTGAGGGCGGAAAATTCCATCGCTTTGAGGAATGCGATCAGCTTGCGCGCATCGGGCTCCTGCACCGCGAGGTCGCCGATCGGCACTTGAAGATCGACCTTGTCGTCGAGCAGCACGAGCTGGCGCGAGATGCGCGCCTTCTCGGCGTTCTCGATCAGCGCCTCGCGCCGTTTCGGCTGCTTGATCTCGCCGGCGCGGAGCAGCAGCGTCTCGAGGTCGCCGTACTCGACAATCAATTGCGCGGCGGTCTTGACGCCGATGCCGGGCACGCCGGGCACGTTGTCGGTGGAATCGCCGGCCAGCGCCTGCACCTCCACCACCTTTTCCGGCGGCACGCCGAACTTTTCGATCACCTCGGGAATGCCGATGCGGCGGTCCTTCATGGTGTCGTACATGTAGACGCAGTCGGTGACGAGCTGCATCAAATCCTTGTCCGAGGACACGATGGTGGCGCTGGCGCCGCTCTCGCAGGCCTGCCGGACATAGGTAGCGATCAGATCGTCGGCCTCAAAACCGTCCTGTTCCAGGCAGGGCAGGTCGAAGGCGTGCACCGCCTGGCGGATCAGCGGGAACTGCGGGATCAGATCGTCGGGCGCCGGCGGCCGGTGCGCCTTGTAGTCGGGATAGAGCTTGTTGCGGAAGGTGACTTCCGACTTGTCGAACACGATGGCCAGATGCGTCGGCCGGTTGTCCGGCGGCATGTCGCGGAGCAGCTTCCACAACATGTTGCAGAAGCCGAGCACGGCATTGACCTGCAACCCGTCGGATTTGCGGTTGAGCGGCGGCAGCGCGTGATAGGCGCGAAAAATGTAGGAGGAACCGTCGACCAGGAAGACGTGGTCGCCCTTGGCGATGCCTGCGGCGGCGACAGGTTTTGCGGCGGGTTTTGCCGCGGCGGGCGTTTCAGCCGTTTTCGCGGCGGCAACGGCTTTGGCGGGCTCGGACGGTTTCTTGGGGGCTGTTTTCGGCATGGCCGAAATTTAGGGATTTTTGCGCAGATTGACAGCCTCGCGGGACGGGAATCTGGCGATGCTGCCACCTCTATCCACTGGCGTTCCGGTACTTCTCCATCGTTGCGGCGTCTTCCGCCGTCATCCCCGCGAAGGCGGGGATCCAGTATTCCAGAGACCCGAGTTTGAGCCGAGAAGCCGCAGCGTACTGGATCGCCCGGTCAAGCCGGGCGATGACGAGTGTTGTGGTGGAAAGAGTGCTACTCCGCCGCCTGCAACCGCGCTCCCGCCTTCCGCGGCGCGATCCAGAATGCATCGGGCCGTTCGAACAGGAAGCGCGCGCCGGCCATCAGCGCCACGCGCCAGATCAGGAGCGCACCGGCGACACCGGCGACGGTGACGATCAGCGAAATCGTGCCGATGTCGGGGATCACGCCGGTCTTCAGCAGCACCGCACGTGTCGTTGCCATTGGCAGGAAGAAGGCCAGATAAATGACGATCGAATGCTCGCCGCAAAAACGCAGAAAGTTCAGCCACTGCATCCGCGCCAGCAGCGTCCCGGTGACGATGATCGCACCGGCGCCGGCGAGCCCGAGCGCCAGCGAGATCAGCGGCCATTCGCTGTATCCCGATTCCACCAGCGCGCCGTTGACGAGCGCCCACGTCGCCAGCCCTGCGATCGCCAGCAGGGGTCGCGCCCGCGCGCGATCCGACAGGGCGAACACTGAGGAAGCAAGCCAGTAGCCGGAATAGAAATAGACAAATCGCGCGCAGAACTCGTCGATCACGGTCCAGCCCGTTGCGACATGCATCATCTCGAGCGCCGCGGCCGCCGCAAAGATCGCAAGCGGCGGCGCGTTACGTGTCAGTTTTGTGACAACGAAAAACACCGGCAGCAGATAAATGAACCACAGCGTGCCGAACGGCTCGATAAAGGATTCCAGGTACAGATAGCCGACGTGCCGCCAGCCGCTCTCCGCGGCAAAGCCGGGCGCCTTGAAGCCGAACTGGATGGTCACCCACAGCACATAGAAATAGACGAAATGCACCACCTTGCGGTCGAGATAGGTGCGCCAGTCGCGGTCGATCACCACCGCCAGGAAAAGCCCCGAAATCAGGAAGAAATCCGGCATTCTGAAGGGTTTTGCGAAGGCCACCAGCGCATGCATGAAACCGGTCTGGCCGGCGGCGGCCTCCACGCCCAGCACCGAATGCATCATGACCACCATTACGATGCAGATGCCCTTGGCGTAGTCCACCCAATCGATGCGTCCGCCCGCGGGACGCCCAGGGCCGGAGGATGTGCCGTTAACGTTCATCGCTGTCCTGTTTCGGTGCGTGACGGGCGCATCATCGGCCCCATCGGTTTCTTTCTCCTTTATTCATACAAATGATGTGCCGGTTTTTCGGAACCTGCCCCTTTCCCTCCGCCTGCAAAATGTCCTAAGAGGCGGTCGCGTTAACCATCAAATACGGCAGGTTGATTCATGCGAATTGCCATGATTGGCACGGGCTATGTGGGGCTGGTGTCCGGCGCCTGCTTTGCCGATTTCGGCCACCAGGTCACCTGCGTCGACAAGGACGACAGCAAGATCGCAGCCCTGTTGCGCGGCGAGATCCCGATCTTCGAGCCCGGCCTCGATGCGCTGGTGGCGTCCAACGCGAAGGCGGGCCGCCTCAACTTTACGACCGACCTGAAGGCGCCGGTGGCGGAAGCCGGTGCGGTCTTCATCGCGGTCGGCACGCCGTCGCGCCGTGGCGACGGTCATGCCGATTTGAGCTACGTCCACGCCGCCGCGCGCGAGATCGCCGGCGCGATCTCCGGCTTCACCGTGGTGGTGACAAAATCGACCGTCCCGGTCGGCACCGGCGACGAGGTCGAGCGGATCATCCGCGAGACCAATTCGTCCGCCGATTTCGTCGTCGCCTCCAATCCGGAATTCTTGCGCGAGGGCGCCGCGATCCGCGATTTCAAGTTCCCCGACCGCATCGTGGTCGGCACATCAGATGAGCGTGCACGAAAAGTGCTCGGCGATATCTACCGGCCGCTGTCGCTCAACCAGGCGCCGCTGATGTACACGGAGCGCCGGACCGCGGAATTGATCAAATACGCTGCGAACGCCTTCCTCGCCACAAAAATCACCTTCATCAACGAGATCGCGGATCTCGCGGAAAAGGTCGGCGCCGACGTGCAGGAAGTCGCCCGCGGCATCGGTCTCGACAACCGCATCGGTTCGAAATTTTTGCATGCCGGCCCCGGCTTCGGCGGCTCGTGTTTTCCGAAGGACACCCGCGCGCTGGTGAAGATCGCGCAGGACCATGATGTGAATTTGCGCATCGTCGAGGCCGTGCTGGGCGTCAACGACAACCGCAAGCGCGCGATGGCGCGCAAGGTGTCGAACGCCGCCGGCGGCAGCCTGCGCGGCAAGACGGTTGCCGTGCTCGGCCTCACCTTCAAGCCCGACACCGACGACATGCGCGAAGCGCCGTCGATCCCGTTGGTGACCGGCCTGCTCGACATGGGTGCAAAAGTGCGCGCGCACGATCCGGTCGGCATGGAACAGGCGCGCAAGGAACTGCCCGATATCGAATATTGCGACGACGCTTACGCCTGCGTGAAGGGCGCCGACGCCATGGTCGTGGTGACGGAGTGGGTGCATTACCGCACGCTTGATCTCGAACGCCTGAAGGCTGAGATGGCCCGCCCGGTCGTGGTCGACCTGCGCAACATTTACCGAACGGCGGATATGGAAGCGCACGGCTTCATCTACGAAAGCGTCGGCCGCTCGCCCGAGCCGGCGATTTGATGTCCAAACAGCGGTGAAGCCGTCATGGCCGGGCTTGTCCCGGCTATCCACGTCTTGTTTCCTGTCTGGCGAAGACGTGGATGCCCGGGCCAAGCCCGGGCATGACAAGTGGTTAGACCGTTGCCCAGAACTTTCGACAGCCCACTCCCTATCGACGCCGTGCTCGACGAATTGTCGGCCACGCTCGAACGCGGCAATGCCGGCGTGCTGGTGGCCCCACCCGGCGCCGGCAAGACCACGCGGGTGCCGCTGACGCTGCTCGATGCGCCCTGGGCCAAGGGCAAGAAGATCATTATGCTGGAGCCGCGGCGGATCGCGGCGCGCGCCAGCGCCGAGCGGATGGCAAAAACGCTGGGCGAGCGTGCCGGCGATACCGTCGGCTATCGCGTCCGCTTCGGCTCAAAAATCTCGCGCGCGACGCGGATCGAGGTCGTCACCGAAGGCATCTTTTCGCGACAGATCCTCGACGATCCAGAGCTCAATGGCATCGCCGCCGTGCTGTTCGACGAATTCCACGAACGCTCGCTCGATGCTGACCTCGGCCTCGCCCTGGCGCGCGACGCGCAGACCGGCCTGCGCGAGGACCTCCGCATCCTCGTGATGTCCGCCACGCTCGATGGCGCACGCATCGCAAAGCTGCTGGGCGATGCACCTGTCGTGGCGAGCGAAGGCCGCGCCTTTCCGGTGGAGACGCGCTATCTCGGCCGCAAGCCCGACGTGCCGCTGGAGCGGCAGATGGCAGATGCGATCGCCTCGGCCTTGCGTGCCGATCCCGGCTCCGTGCTGGCGTTTCTGCCGGGCGCCGCCGAAATCCGCCGCACCGAGAATTTTTTGAAGGAGCGCGTGCAGGACGCCTCGATCGAGATCGTGCCGCTGTTCGGCGCGCTCGATGCATCCGTGCAGGACAGGGCGATCGCGCCCGCGCCGAAGGGCACACGCAAGGTCGTGCTGGCGACCTCGATCGCGGAAACCTCGCTCACCATCGAGGGCGTGCGCATCGTGGTGGACTCCGGCATGGCGCGGGTGCCGCGCTATGAGCCTGATATCGCGCTGACGCGGCTGGAAACCGTGCGCGCCTCGCGCGCCGCGGTCGACCAGCGCCGCGGCCGTGCCGGCCGCACCGAGCCCGGCGTCTGCTACCGCCTGTGGGACGAGCCGCAGACCGCATCGCTCGCCGCCTACACCCAGCCCGAAATCCTTTCTGCCGACCTGTCCTCGCTCGTGCTCGACCTGGCGCAATGGGGCGTCGCCGATCCCTCAGGCCTTGCGTTCCTCGATCCGCCGCCCGCGCCGGCGCTGAAGGAGGCAAAGAGCCTGCTCGGCGAACTCGGCGCGCTCGACGCCGACGGCCGCATCACTGCCGAGGGCCACAGCCTGCGCGCGCTGGCGCTGCCGCCACGACTCGCGCGCATGATTGTTGATTCGAATCGCCTCGGCGCAGGTGAGCAGGCTGCCGAAATCGCCGCCATCCTTACCGAGCGCGGCCTCGGCGGCGACAATGTCGATCTCGACGTCAGGCTCGATCAGTTCCGCCGCGACCGCTCGCAACGCGCGTCGAGCGCCCGCGATCTCGCGCGCCGCTGGGCGCAACAGGTGGCGTCGGCGGAGAAAGCACAGGGCGAGGGCGACATCTCTACCGGTATCATGCTTGCCTTTGCCTTCCCTGATCGCGTGGCGAAGAATCGCGGCAACGGCGGCTTCGTGCTCGCCAATGGTCGCGGCGCAGCGGTGGAGCAAACATCTTCGCTCGCGCGTGCGCCCTATATCGCCGTCGGTGAACTCACCGGCACGGCAGCGAGTGGGCGCATCCTGCTGGCGGCACGCATATCGCTGGAAGAAATCGAAGCGCAGTTTGGCGACCTGATCGAGAATACGGAGGAAATCTCGTTCGACCGCAGCGCGATGGCCTTGCGCGCCCGCCGCAAGCGAACGCTGCATGCGATCACGCTGTCGGAAGCGCCGATGGCGCTGTCGCCGTCGGCCGAGACCGCGCGCGTGTTCGCCGATGGACTGATCGCGGCTGGCCTCGACAAACTGCCGTGGTCGAAAGCCGCAAAACAGTGGCGCGACCGCGTGATGTTTCTGCGCAAGGCGGAAGGCGAAGGCTGGCCCGATCTCTCGGATGCCGCGCTCGCTGCGCAGAGCGAGGCGTGGCTGGTGCCCGCGCTGTACGACAAGATTTCGCTGAAGGATTTTTCTGCCGGCGATCTTTCCGACGCCGTCATGACGCTGTTGCCGTGGGACTTGCGCTCACGGCTGGAGCGCGAGGCCCCGACCCATTTCGAGGCGCCGACCGGCACCATGCTCGCGATCGACTATGAGGCCGAGCAGGGCCCGACCATTGCCGTGCGCCTACAGGAATTGTTCGGGCTCAACACCCATCCCTCCATCGCCAAGGGCGCCGTGCCCTTGGTGCTGGAACTGCTGTCGCCCGCGCAGCGTCCGGTGCAGGTCACACGCGACCTGCCCGGATTCTGGCGCGGCAGCTACGCCGCTGTCCGCTCGGACCTGCGCGGCCGCTACCCCCGCCACCCCTGGCCGGAAGACCCGGCAACTGCGATGCCGACCCGCCGGGTGAAGCCGCGCGGGACGTGATCGGGCAAAAGCGTAACGGTATCTATTCACCGATTGCGCCGGAGCGGGGGCGCGTGAATTGCGCCCGGTCCTACTGTGCATGGGGTTGTTTTCGATATTTTGAGTCCAGGCTCTTCCCGCAGGTGTGCGACCCTCTGAAGTGGCGTTAACACTTCACTCATCCTTTTCACCGAAATGACCAGCTCCATCCGCGCCGTTAGTCGCAGCTTGGCGGCGCGTGTGGTGATATCGGCGGGTTTTCAGAGCATGATCCGGACCGGAACGGCGCGCAGCGAAAAGTGGGTACCGGTTTTCCGAACAAGATCATGCTCAAACAATAGCTGTTTGAGTAGCGTCATGCGTAACATCATGCTTTTTGCGGCCGTCGCCATCGGCCTCGGCCTCTTCATGTTGCAGACGGCCGACCGCAAGATGTCGCTCGCAATGGCGAAGGCTCCCGCGCAGCAATCAGCTCCTGTTCAGCCTGTCGCGCAGCCCGGCGTCCGCAGCATCAGCATTGCGCGCGATGCCCGCGGTCATTTCCAGACCGACGGCCGGATCGACGGCCAGCGCATGGGCTTCATGGTCGACACCGGCGCCTCCGTCGTCGCGCTGAACGAAAAATCCGCGGCGAAGTTCGGCCAGCGTCCCCGGGAGTCCGATTACACCGCGACCGTCTCGACCGCCAATGGCACCATCAAGGCCGCCCGCATCCGCATCGCCCGGATGGAAGTCGGCGAACTGATCGTGCGCGACGTCGATGCGATGGTGCTGCCCGACGAGGCCCTGTCGGAAAATCTGCTCGGCCTGTCGTTCCTGTCGAAACTCCGTCGTTTCGAATACGCCAACGGCAAGCTGGTGCTGGAGCAGTAAGGCTATCAGCGGTTACCAATCCGCCGCAATTGGCTGCCAAATCCGTCGTTCCCGCCTTCCGCAATGCCTGCGTATTCGCTAAGGCTGCGGTTCCATCCGCCATGCCACGACGAGATACACTGTATGTTTCCCAAGCCGAAATCCGCGCTGGTTCCAAACACCTATGCTTACGAATCCGAGCCGATGGTGAAGGCAACCGGCTTTCGCGAATATGACGCGCGCTGGCTGTTCGGCAAGGAAATCAACCTGATGGGCATTCAGGCGCTGGGCATGGGGCTCGGCGCATTGATTGCTGAACTCGGCGTCAAGCAGGAGATCGTCACCGGGCACGATTTCCGCGGCTATTCGGCTTCGATCAAATATGCGCTGATCTCCGGTCTGCTCGCTTCGGGCTGCAAGGTGCATGACATTGGCCTTGCGGTAACGCCGATGGCCTACTTCGCGCAGTTCGATCTCGACGTGCCTTGTGTTGCGATGGTGACGGCGTCGCATAACGACAACGGCTGGACCGGCGTGAAGATGGGCGCCAATCGTCCGCTCACCTTCGGTCCCGACGAGATGACGCGGCTGAAGGAAATCGTGCTGAACGCCGAGTTCAAGAACAAGGTGGGCGGCTCCTACCAATTCCACGAGAATTATCCTGCGCGCTACATTGCCGATCTCACCAGTCGCCCGAAACTGAAGCGCAAGCTGAAAGTCGTGATCGCCTGCGGCAACGGCACCGCTGGCGCCTTCGCCCCGCAGGTGATGGAAGCGATCGGCTGCGAGGTCATTCCGCTCGATGTCGAGCTCGACCACACCTTTCCAAAGTACAATCCGAATCCGGAAGACATGGAGATGCTGCACGCGATCCGCGACGCGGTGCTGGCGCACAAGGCCGATGTCGGCCTTGGATTTGACGGCGACGGCGACCGTTGCGGCGTGGTCGATAATACCGGCGAGGAGATTTTTGCCGACAAGGTCGGCGTGATGCTGGCGCGCGACATGTCGGCGATCCACAAGGACGCGCAATTCGTCGTCGATGTGAAATCGACCGGGCTATTCGTGACCGACCCCGTGCTACAGAAGCAGGGTGCGAAGGTGGCCTACTGGAAAACCGGCCATTCCTACATGAAGCGCCGCACCAACGAGCTCGGCGCGCTGGCGGGCTTTGAAAAGTCCGGCCATTTCTTCTTCAACAAGCCGTCCGGCCGCGGCTATGACGACGGCCTCGTCTCGGCGATCGCGATCTGCGACATGCTCGACCGCGCGCCCGGCAAATCGATGGCGGATCTGAAGGACGCGCTGCCAAAGACGTGGTCGTCGCCGACCATGTCGCCGCATTGCGCGGACGAAGCCAAATACGGCGTCGTCGAGCAGGTGGTGAAGCACTTTGAGGCCAAGCAGAAGGCAGGCGAGAAGGTTGCCGGCCAGCCGGTCCGCGATCTCGTCACCGTCAACGGTGTGCGTGTTACGGTGGAAGACGGAAGCTGGGGCCTGATCCGCGCTTCGTCCAACAAGCCGGAACTGGTGGTGGTGGTCGAAAGCCCTGTCAGCGAACAGCGCATGCGCGACATGTTCGAGGCGATGGATTCGGTGCTGCGCACGCATCCTGAGGTGGGCGAATACAATCAGAAGATTTGAGGCTCTCTTACCTCGCTCCGCTTGCGGGGAGAGGTCGGATCGCATCGAAGATGCGATCCGGGTGAGGGGGACTCTCCGCGAGTCCCGATGTCGAAGCGGCCCCTCACCCCAACCCTCTCCCCGCAAGAGCGGGGCGAGGGAGTCAGAGCACCTACGCCGCCGGCACCGGCAGCGCGGTCACCGACTTGATCTTCTCCATCGCAAAGCGCGAGGTGACGTTCTTCAGCGGCACGGCGCTGATCAGCTTCTTGTAGAAGATGTCATAGGCCGCCATGTCGGCGACCACGACGCGCAGCATGTAGTCGACGTCGCCGGCCATCCGGTAAAATTCCATCACCTCCGGCATGGCGCTGACGGCATCGGCGAATTTGCGCAGCCAGGCTTCCGAATGGTCTGAACTCTCGACCGAGACGAACACGGAAATGCCGAGCCCGATCTTGTTCTGGTCGACGAGTGCGACCCGGCGCAGGATCACGCCGTCGGCCTCCAGGCGCTGGATGCGCTTCCAGCAGGGCGTCGAGGACAGGCCGACCCGGTCGCCGATCTCGGCGACGGACAGCGAAGCGTCCTCCTGGAGTACGGTCAGGATTTTCCGGTCGATGGCATCGAGCCGGCGGTTGGCCTCAAGCGGCGGCGCGGCGGTGGCGAGGTCGGTCATGAGAAGAATGTTCCATATGAAGGCTTTGCAAGCTTCATATATAGAAAAAAATTCTAATGCAAGCCGCTATTTGACGGTCGGGGCCGGGCTCGTCCCTTGGCCGTCGCCCAAAAGCTCCATGACTTCAGCACGTTGCGGGGCGGCAAAGGCGCCCCCAAAGCGGGTGCATTTCAGCGCTGCGGCGGCCGAGGCGAACCGCAGCGCCTGCCGCAGTTCCTGTCCCTCGGTGATGGCGAGCGCGAACGCGCCGTGAAAGACATCGCCGGCGCCGAGCGTATCCACGGTATGGACCGGGAAGGCGGGGGTCTCCTGGATATTGCCCTGCTCGTCGAGCCAGATCGTCCCCCGCGGTCCGCGCGTGCCGGCAAGGAACGACTTCGTCAGCTTTGCGATCTTCTTCAGCGCCTGCGCGTCGTCGGTGACATCTGCGGTTTCCTGTAGCGGCTCGCTCGAAAAGATCAGGTGCGTCGAGGCGTGCAGCAGCCCCTCGCGCAGCGACATCGCGCGGTCGACGTCGACGATGACGGGAATGCCCCGCCGCACCGCTTCGGCGCAGAGATCAGTGCAGAATTCCGCGCAGCGGCTCTCGGTGAGGATGGCATGGCAATCATCGAGCAGCGTGTCGAAGTTCTGGAGTTTGACGTGCCACAATTTCGGGTCGCGGAAGGTGACGATGGTGCGCTCGCCCGAGGGGTCGATCATGACAGCCGAGATCGGCGTCACCAGGCCGGGCATGTGAATGAGGTGCTTGGTCTCGATGCCCTCATGGGCCATCTGATCAAAGATGAAGCGGCTGGAGGTTTCCTTGGAATCCCCCATCGGTCCGCAGATCGAGGCGCGGCCGCCCAGCCGAACGATGCCGATCGCGCCATTGAGCGCATTGCCGCCGCAGATTTCGCCAAAACCGGTCGCGTTCTCCTTGGAACCGCGCGCGGGAATGCCCGGCGTATTGAAGGTGAGATCGCGCACCGGCATGCCGATGCACAGGATGCGCGGCGAGATTTTCGGCGCCTTGTCGTGGAAGTTCATGCGAGAGTCCGTCATGCCCGGGGTCCCTTGCTAATGAAGCAGACATGCGCGGGTTCCACGCTATGCGCCGCGTTCCGTTCCGCCATGCAGCCACTGGCCGATCAAATGATGGGCGATTGCAAACGGGTGCGCGGCAAATAGCCCTTCAGGGTGCTGACGCCTGTGCATAAGAGTGAGTTCCGCGCGGTCGAACCAGCGCGCATCCTCCAGCTCCGAGCGGTCCACAATGATATCCTCATTGGTCGCACGCGCGGTGCATCCGATCATCAGGGATGACGGATAGGGCCAGGGCTGCGTCATGTAGTAATTCACGTCGGTCACGCGAATGCCGCTCTCCTCGAAAATCTCGCGGCGGACGGCATCCTCGATGGTCTCCGCAGCTTCGACGAAGCCGGCGAGGCAGGAATACATGCCGGGCATGAACTGCTTCTGCCGGCCCAGCAGCGCCCTGTCTCCCGAACTCACGAACATGATCACGACCGGGTCGGTGCGCGGGAAATGCTCGGCCTTGCAGCTTCCGCACACGCGCTTCCAGCCGCCTTCCGTCATGGAGGTGCGCTGGCCGCAATTGGCGCAGAACCCGTGACGCTGGTGCCAGTTCACCAGCGATTTCGCCATCGCGATTGCCGACAATTGTTCGAGCGGCAGCAAGCCCTGCATCGCCATGCCGCGCAGTTCGGTGATCGCAACATCATTGCGGCCGATCAAACCTTCCGCCGCCGCCGGCGACATGCCCATGCCGAAAACCGGCGCGCCGTCGCGCAGGCCGAGAAAGATCGTGCCGGGATTGGCGCCGAAGCCAAGCGCTTCCTTGATCGAGAGCAGCACGCGTGGGCCGCTCTCTTCCTGCCTGGTCACCAGCGAGTCGCGATAGACCACATAGGCGCGGGCATCTGGCCGGCCTTCGAGCGCAAACAGCTTTTCGTCATTGGTGCGCAGATGCGCGGCGCGATCCAGCGGATGGCTGATGAAGGCCGGCTGGCCCAACGGATATCTTTCGAATGGCGACATTTCTCTTATCTCAACCTAGCCAGATTTTGCGGCGAAGCGCGCTGATGAAATTCTGCACCTCTGCGGCGTCATGCGCGAGCGGCGGCACCACGCCCCAGACCGGGCGCGGCCAGGCCGCATCGGAGGTACGGCGGGCAATGACATGGACATGTAGTTGCGGCACGACATTTCCGAGCGCTGCAATGTTCAGCTTGTCGCATTTGGTAATCTCTTTGAGCGCGCGCGCGACGCGCGAGGTCTCGGTCATCAATTGGGCCTGTTCGACCTCATCGAGGTCGATGAGCTCGATGGCTCCCTCGCGGCGCGGCACCAGCAACAGCCAGGGGTAGTTGGCGTCCTTGATCACGAGCACCTTGCACAGCGGCAGATCGCCGATGTCGATGGTGTCTTCCTTGAGGCGAGAGTGCAGGGACCAGGCGGGGGCGGACATCGTCTTCTCTGTTCGTTGCTGTAGCGTTGCAGAGACTTGGCCCGCAAACAACACCTCTCATGCCCGGCTTTGGGCCGATCATCCACGCTTTTTTGCAGGATGGCCGGACAGCGGTTTTCGTCACCGGAACAGGCTTCCCAACCCGCTTGCTTTCCGGCCCTTTTGGCCCCAAATAGGGACCGGGAGATTGGCGGTGGACGAGCCACTCGCCAACCGGGTCAGGTCCGGAAGGAAGCAGCCCTAACGAGGTCCGGATCGGGTCGCTCGTCAGTCTCCTACCTGTTTTCCGAGCGAATCGCGGGGCGGGAGCCCGCCCGAGCGCTTGCATTCGCTCCTTTCCGCAGGCCGGCCGTGAGAGACAATCAATTGCGGATCGACCGATGACCGACGCTGGCGCTCCCCCTCCAGACCAAGCGGATCAGGGCGGTTTCGACCTCGGCGGATCGGACGCCGCAAAGCCCTATCGTGTGCTGGCGCGCAAATACCGTCCCTCCAGTTTCGAGGATTTGATCGGCCAGGAGGCGATGGTCCGCACCGTCTCGAATGCATTCGAGACCGGGCGCATTCCGCAGGCCTGGATCCTCACCGGCGTGCGCGGGGTCGGCAAGACCACCACTGCGCGTATTCTCGCCCGCGCACTCAACTACGAGAAGCCGGACGGCTCGGTGAAGGGGCCGACCATCCACATGCCTGATCTCGGCGTGCATTGCCGGGCGATCATGGAAAGCCGGCACATGGACGTGCTGGAGATGGACGCGGCGTCCCACACCGGCGTCGACGACGTGCGCCAGATCAATGACAGCGTGCGCTATGCGCCGGCCAGCGCACGCTACAAGGTCTACATCATCGACGAAGTCCACATGCTGTCGACCGCGGCGTTCAACGCGTTTCTGAAGACGCTGGAGGAGCCGCCGGAGCACGCCAAATTCGTGTTCGCCACCACCGAAATCCGCAAAGTGCCGGTCACGGTGCTGTCGCGCTGCCAGCGTTTTGACCTGCGCCGGGTCGAGGCCGATGTGCTGATGGGCCATCTCTCCAACATCGCGAAGAAGGAGGGCGTCGAGGTTGAGGGCGAAGCGCTCGGCATCATCGCGCGCGCCGCCGAAGGCTCGGTGCGCGATTCGCTGTCGCTATTCGACCAGGCGATCGCGCATGCGGCGGGCCTCGTGAAGGCCGATGCCGTGCGGCAGATGCTGGGCCTTGCCGACCGCACACGCGTGATCGATCTGTTCGATTCGCTGGCGCGTGGCGACATCGCCAGCGCCTTCCGGGAATTCCGCGAGCAATATGACGTCGGCGCCGATCCGATCGTGGTGCTGAGCGATCTCGCCGAATTCGTCAATTTCGTCACCCGCGTGAAGGTCGTGCCGGCCACCGCCGACAACGTCGCATTCGGCGAGACCGAGCGTGTCCGCGCCCGCGAATTCGCCGCAAAGCTTTCGATGCGGGTGCTGTCGCGGATGTGGCAGATGCTGCTCAAGGGCATCGCCGAGGTGCAGGCCGCGACGCGGCCCGCGGCGGCCGCCGAGATGGTGCTGGTGCGGATCGCCTATGTCGCCGATTTGCCGACGCCGGATGAGGCGATCAGGATGCTGGAGCAGAACGGCGGCGCTTCGCCTGTGGTCGCCAGCAGCGCGGCGCCATCGCGCGCAGCTCCGGGGCCTTCGGCATCCGCCATGCCATCCGCGCCGGTGCGCATGCCGTCGGCGCCACGGGCCGGAGCTGAAGCCTCGGCTCGCCCGCATGCCGTCGTCGCCCCCGGGCCGCAATCGGCGCCGACGCTCCGCATCACCAGCTTTCCGCAGCTCATCGCGCTCGCCGGCGAAAAACGCGATCTCCTGACCAAGGGCGCGCTGGAAGCCGACATGCGGCTGGTCCGCATCGAGGACGGCAAGCTCGAGATCGCGCTGGAACCGAACGCCTCGCGCGGCCTCGTCACCGACCTTTCGCGCAAGCTCGAACAATGGACCGGGCGGCGCTGGACCGTGGTTGTCTCCAACGAAGCCGGGCTACCGACCATCCGCTCGCAAAACCTGGCCGAGAAGAGCGCGCGCGAGCGCGCCGCCGAGGCCGATCCACGCGTGCAGGAAGTGCTGGCCCGCTTTCCCGGCACCAGGATTATCGAGGTGCGCCGCCTTGCCGCCGAGCCGCCGGAATCCGATATTATCGGCGAAGACCCGATGGAAATTTCCGACAACGACGACGATTGATACCCGAAGGAAGCCCCATGGCTGATTTTCTCGGCATGATGAAGCAGGCGGCGCAACTGCAATCGAAGATGCAGGAGATGCAGAACGAGCTCGGCAATGTCGAGGTCGAGGGCATTTCCGGCGGCGGCCTCGTCACCGTGCGCATGACCGCCAAGATGGAAGTAAAGAGCGTCAAGATCGATCCGTCGCTGATCAAGCCGGAAGAGCGCGAAATCCTCGAGGATCTCCTGGTGACGGCGCATGCGGACGCGCGCCGCAAGGCGGAACTCGCGATGCAGGAGAAGATGCAGGCTCTCACGGGCGGCCTCGGCCTGCCCCCGGGGCTGGGCTTCTCCTGAACATGGCTGCCACTGCCGGCCCTGAAATCGAACGCCTGATCCAGCTTCTGGCGCGCCTGCCGGGCTTGGGTCCCCGCTCGGCGCGGCGCGCGGCGCTGCACCTGATCAAGAAGCGTGAAGCTTTGATGACGCCGCTGACCAGCGCGCTACAGGTCGCGATCGAAAAGATCCAGGTCTGCAAGACCTGCGGCAATATCGATACGCAAAATCCCTGCACGGTTTGTACCGATCCGCGCCGCGATCCCTCGATCATCGTCGTCGTCGCCGATGTCGCCGATCTCTGGGCGCTGGAGCGGGCGAATGCGACTAATGGCCGCTATCACGTGCTGGGCGCGACGCTGTCGCCACTCGATGGCGTCGGTCCGCAGGATCTGACCATCGATGCGCTGGTCGCGCGCGCGCATGATCCGCAGGTTTCGGAAATCATCCTCGCCCTCAATGCCACCGTCGATGGCCAGACCACGGCTCACTACATCACCGATCTGCTCGGGGAAGCCAATGTCAGGGTGACGCGGCTAGCGCATGGCGTGCCGGTCGGCGGCGAGCTTGATTACCTCGATGAAGGTACGCTATCGGCTGCCATGCGGCAGCGGACGCTGTTCTGATTCTTCATAGACATGGAACTGGAAATGACGAAACGACGATTCGCCGGGCGCTTGGCTTTTGCGGTTTTCATGACGGCGGTGTGCGCCCACCCTTCGGCGTCGGCGCAGCAGACGGAACCGGTCGCAAAGCCCGGCAAGCTGATCAATATGGGCGAGGTGCTGTCCGGGGAACTCAACACGATGAAGGTGCGCGGCGGCAAGAAGGGCAAGAAGACCGCCTCCTACCAGATCACGTCGGAGCCCCGCCGCCTGCCGCCGCCGAACGGGCTGTGCAATCTGGAGACCGGCCCCGAAACCTTCCAGCTCGTCACGACCAGCGACGCCCAGGCCGCGCAATTGAAGGGATTCGTCGGCAAGGAAATCTCCGTCAAGGTGGATGAGGTTTCCTGCGCGCAGGACGCCGGCCAGATGAGCGAGGCGGTCATCACCAAATGGAGCGTGGTGACGAAGCATTGATGGGGCGAGCGCTTGCCACACCCTCCGCCGTCATCGCCCGGCTCGACCGGGCGATCCAGTACGCCGCAGCTTCTCGATTCAATCACTGACGTCTCTGGAATACTGGATCCCCGCCTTCGCGGGGATGACGAGTGAGGATGATGCGGCGCTCTCGTAGAGCCGTCGCTACACCTTCACCGGCCCGAGCTCCTCAAAATGCCCGCGCTGCTGTAGCCAGGCCAGCAGGATCAGGCTCGGCACCGCGACGATCACCGAGATCACGAAGAAGAGCTGCCAGCCCGTCGTCTCCGCCACGAAGCCGGCGCCGGAGGACAGGTACGTGCGCCCGATCGCGGAAAGCGCGGTGAGCAGCGCATATTGGGTCGCGGTGTGCAGCGGATTCTGGCATAGCGCGGAGATGTACGCGACGAAGATCACCGTGCCGATCGCGCCGGTGAAATTCTCCGCCGTGATGGCGACGGCCAGCGCCCATTGATTGACGCCGACAAAGGCGAGCCAGGAGAACACCAGGTTGGACGCGGCCTGTAGGATGCCGCCGATCCACAGGCTCGCGGCCAGCGAATAGCGCCGCGCCACATAGCCGCCGGCAAAGCCGCCGACCAGCGTCGCCATCAGGCCAACGCCTTTCACGATCGCCGCATAATCGTTGCGGGTGAAACCGAGATCGATCACGAACGGCGCGGTCATGGTGCCGGAAAATGCGTCGGTGAACTTGTAGAGCACCACAAAGGCGAGGGCCGTGAGCGCATTCCTGCGGGTCAGGAATTCCGAGAAGGCGTGGACCGCGGCGTGCATCACGCGCGAGAAGGCGCTCTCCGAGCGGGTTGCCTGTTCCGCGCGAACCGATTGCTCGGGTTCGGTCGCCGCCAGCGCCGTCACCGTGCCGATCAGCACCAGCGCGGCCATCGCGACATAGCCCCACATCCACGCCGAGGTGCGCCCGATGCCGGTGGATTCGAAGGCCGTCACCAGGAACAATACGCCGGCGGTTGAGACCAGCATACCGATGCGATAGGCCGCGACATAGGCGGCCATGCCGGCGGCCTGCTCGTTCTCGGGCAAGCTCTCGATGCGGAACGCATCGACCACGATGTCCTGGGTCGAGGACATCGTTGCGACCAGCAGCGCGCCGAGCGCCACGAACAGCGGCGAGCGCGCCGGGTCGGTCAGCGCCAGCAGCAGGATCGCGGCGATCAGCAGCAGTTGCGAGAACACCAGCCAGCCGCGGCGGCGGCCGAAGGCGCGCGTGAACAACGGCACATGCAGCGCATCGACCAGCGGTGCCCAGATGAATTTCAACGTGTAGGGCGTGCCGACCAGCGCGAACAGCCCGATGGTGCCGAGATCGACCCCGGCCTCGCGCATCCACACCAGCAGCGTCGATCCCGACAGCGCCAGCGGCAGCCCGGACGAAAAGCCGAGCATCAGCACGATGAGCACGCGGGGCT
This sequence comes from Bradyrhizobium lablabi, assembly GCF_018129385.1. Taxonomy (GTDB): domain Bacteria; phylum Pseudomonadota; class Alphaproteobacteria; order Rhizobiales; family Xanthobacteraceae; genus Bradyrhizobium; species Bradyrhizobium lablabi_C. The sequence goes on along the minus strand of NZ_JAFCLN010000027.1, from coordinate 37,532 downwards.
GCAAGTACACGGCCCAGCCGTCGCGCCAGGAGGTGCGGGCAGGGGCGGCGGTTTCGACTGATGTATCCGGTGCGGTCATGGAGCGGTATTAGCAGATTCTGCCAGCCACAATAAAACTCGTCATCGCCCGGCCTTGACCGGGCGACCCAGTATTCCAGAGGCCTATCAGCTATCTCCGGGTAAAGATCAATCCAGTTAGGATTGTCCTTCTCAATGAGCGATATCTTCCACGATCGTGGCCATTTCTTGAGCCGCTTCTCACGTTGAATAGCCGGTTCGATCTGATCGAAGACCTCGAAGTACACCAGCCGGGTTATGTCGTGACGCTTGGTGAAGCTCTCGGCAATCTTGAGCTTATGCTCGCCGACACGGCGAATGAGATCGTTCGTGACGCCGATGTAGAGTGTGCCACCGATGCGGTTGGCGAGGACGTAGACGTAGAACTGGCGTGCCTTCATCTGCCGCCTCTGGAATACTGGGTCGCCCGGTCAAGCCGGGCGATGACGTGTGAATGCGTGGTGACCCAGTTCAATTCGTCGCAAGTTCACTCCCCCGCCTGTAGCTTGCGCGGCGGCAGCGGGAACAGCTCGGTCGCACCCTTCACCAGCCGTGGCGCTTCAACCGGCGGCTCTTTGGAAAAATCCAGTTCCTCGATGCGGCCGGCGCGCTTTTCGATCTTGTCGGCGGAGATCAGGATCTGGCGGACGTCCTCGTTGACGTCGCCAAAGTGCTTTTGCAGCTTCAGCACGCGATCGCGCAAGCGGCCGAGGTCGTCGCCGAGATGCATCACTTCGTTGCGGATCTGGTCGGCGGCGTCGCGGATGCGGGCGTCCTTGAGGATCTGCTGCATCACCTGGATCGCCAGCATCAAAAGCGAGGGGGACACCAGCACGACGCGGGCGCGATAGGCTTTCTGGATCACGTCGTCAAAGCCGTCGTGGATTTCGGCATAAACCGATTCCGACGGCACGAACATCAGCGCGGTATCCTGGGTCTCGCCGGTGATCAGGTATTTTTCCGCGATGTCGGCGACATGCTTCATGATGTCGGCACGCAGGCGCTGGGCGGCAATCCGCCGCGCCTCATCCGTGCGCGCATCGTGCAGCGCCGTCATCGCTTCCAGCGGAAATTTTGCGTCGATGCAGAGCGGGCGCTGATCCGGCAGGAACACCACGCAATCCGGCCGCTTTCCGGTCGAGAGCGTGAACTGGAATTCGTAACTGCCCTTCGGTATGCCGTCCTGGACGATGGCCTCCATCCGCGCCTGTCCGAACGCGCCGCGCGACTGCTTGTTGGCGAGCACGTCGCGCAGGGTCGTCACCTGCGAGGTCAGGTCGGTAAGGTTCTTGTGTGCGTTGTCGATGATGCCGAGCCGCTCATGCAGCACGCGGAGCGAGTCCATGGTGTTGCGCGTGGTCGCTTCCATCGACTGGCCGACGCGATGGGTCACCGAATCGAGCCGCTCGTTGACCGCGCGTGCCAGTTCGGCTTGCCGTCCGGCCAGCGCCTGGGCCATTTCTGCCTGGCGACCAGCGAGCGTCTGTGCCATTTCCGCCTGGCGGCCGCTCTGCTCGCTCTGCGCCAGCAAAATCTGGCTCAGCCGTTCTTCCAGTTCGTCGGCGCGGATCGCCTGCGCCATCGCGAGTTCCGCGCCGCGCCGGCCCGACCGCGCGATCACGACGGCCAGGATGAGCAACAGGACGAGGGCGAGGACGCCAAAGGCGATCAGCACGTCGACGATATGGACCGGCCAGTCGCCGATCAGGAAAAGAATCTCGTTCATGCCGTCCTGTGTATCCGATTCGCCGGCGGACGCGAACGAAGAGGGAACATTTATGGTTAACGAAAGGCTGATTTTTATGGTTAAGCCCGCCTTAAAAATCATGGTTAAGCGGGGGTTAACGCGCTCCCGATCGGATTGACCGTACCAAATCAACCGCTTAAATCGCCCGCAGATAGCTGGAAAAACATGGCCCTCAGAGAAATCATCATCCTGCCGGACAAGCAGTTGCGTCTGGTCTCAAAGCCGATCGAGAAGGTGACGGCGGACATCCGCAAGCTCGCCGACGATATGCTGGAGACCATGTACGACGCGCCCGGCATTGGCCTTGCCGCCATCCAGGTCGCACAGCCGCTGCGGCTGATCACCATGGATCTCGCCAAGAAGGACGAGAACGGCGAAACTACGCCCAGGCCGCGCGTGTTCATCAATCCGGAGATCATCGCGAAATCCGAGGAGATGTCGGTTTACGAAGAGGGCTGCCTGTCGATCCCGGAATATTACGAGGAGGTCGAGCGGCCGGCGCGCGTGCGCGTGCGTTTCACCGATCTCGACGGCAAGGTGCATGAAGAGGACGCCGAAGGCCTCTACGCCACCTGCATCCAGCACGAGATCGATCACCTCAACGGCGTGTTGTTCGTCGATTATCTGTCAAAGCTCAAGCGCGACCGCGTGCTGAAGAAGTTTCAGAAGGCCGCGAAGAGGGCCGCGGAGTAGGGTTCGCGCGTCTCTCTCCTCCGTCATGCCCGGGCTTGTCCCGGGCACCCACGTCTTGCTTTTCTTCCGCACCGCGCCAAAGACGTGGATGGCCGGGACAAGCCCGGCCATGACGAGTATGTAGAGACATCGCAAAACATCGGTTCTCAGTACATGTCCCTCCGCCTGATCTTCATGGGCACGCCCGATTTCGCGGTGCCGACGCTGCTGGAGCTTGTGGCCCACGGCCACGAGATCGCGGCCGTCTACACCCGCGCGCCCAAGCCGGGCGGCCGTCGCGGCCTCCAGTTGCAGCCGACGCCGGTGGAGCAGGAGGCGCGGCGGCTCAACATCCCCGTGCTGACGCCAACCACGCTGAAGACGCCGGAAGCGCTCGCAGAATTTGCCTCGCACGATGCCGATGCCGCCGTCGTCGTTGCTTACGGCATGATCCTGCCGCAGGCCATTCTCGATGCGCCAAAGCTCGGCTGCTTCAACCTGCACGCCTCGCTGCTGCCGCGCTGGCGCGGCGCCGCCCCCATCAACCGCGCGATCATGGCGGGCGATGCTGAAACCGGGGTGATGGTGATGAAGATGGATGTCGGGCTCGATACCGGCGATGTCGCGATGGCCGAGCGTCTTGCCATCACGGACCGGATGACCGCATCCGACCTGCATGACGCGCTGGCTCCGCTCGGGGCCGATCTGATGGTGCGTGCGATGGGCGCACTGGAGCGCGGCGCGTTGCAGCTTACGAAGCAGAGCGAAGCCGGCGTCACCTACGCGGCCAAGATCGAGAAGGCGGAAGCGCGGATCGACTGGAACAGGCCCGCGCGCGACGTGCTGCGGCACATCCACGGCCTGTCGCCGTTTCCCGGCGCGTGGTGCGAGATGCCAATCGATGGCGAACCGGCACGGGTGAAGATTTTGCGTTGTGAGCTGGCGACCGGCTCAGGCGTCCCCGGTGCGTTGCTGGACAAACGCCTCACCATCGCCTGCAACGACGGCGCGATCCGCATTCTCGAACTACAGCGCGCCGGCAAGGGGCCAATGAAGGCGGACGAATTTTTGCGCGGCACCCCGCTGAAACCGCAGCTGCGGCTAGCCTGATGCCCCGCTACAAGCTCACTATCGAATATGACGGCACGCCATTCTCCGGCTGGCAGATCCAGGAGAACGGCACGACCGTGCAGGGCGCGCTGGAAGCCGCTGTGAAGGCGATCTGCGGCGAGGACGTGCGCGTGCACGGCGCCGGCCGTACCGATGCCGGCGTGCATGCGTTGGGCCAGGTCGCGCATTGCGACATCGCAAAGCATTTCGTGCCCGGCCGCTTTCGCGACGGGCTGAACGCGCATCTGCGCCCGCACCCGATCGGCGTGCTGTCGGCGGATGTCGTGCCCGACGATTTCGAGGCGCGCTTCTCGGCCAGGAAGCGGCATTATCTCTATCGCATCACCAACCACCGCGCGAACCTCGCGCTCAACATCGGCCGCACCTGGCGCGTGCCGCGCGCGCTCGACGCGGAGGCCATGCACGCTGCCGCAAAACGCCTGCTCGGCAAGCACGATTTTACGACCTTTCGCGATACCGAGTGTCAGGCCAAATCGCCGGAAAAGACGCTCGACCAGCTCGATGTCACGCGCGAGGGCGACGAAGTGCGCATCGTCACCTCGGCGCGCTCGTTCCTGCACAGCCAGGTGCGCTCGATGGTGGGCTCGCTGGTGTGGGTCGGCGAAGGCCGCTGGAGCGCCGACGATCTCGCCGCAGCCCTCGCCGCCCGCAACCGCGCCGCCTGCGGCCCGGTAGCGCCGCCGGAGGGGCTGTATCTGGTGCGGGTGGATTATTAGCCACACACCCGTCGTCATGCCCCGCGAAGGCGGGGCATCCAGTACTCCGCGGCGACTGTGATCAATCGAGATATCACGGCGTACTGGATCGTCCGCCTTCGCGGACGATGACGGTGAGCTTGACGCACGGCCTCGGCATTCTCACACTCAAAGGATGCAGCCACGGCACTTCTACGTCTACATTCTCGCCAGCAGCGTAGGCGGAACGCTCTACATCGGCGTAACGAATGATCTCATTCGCCGTGTCGCCGAGCATCGCTTGAAGTTGGTCGAAGGCTTCACCGAGAAGTACGACGTGATCCGGCTCGTTTACTTCGAGCAGTTTGACGATGCCGAGAATGCGATCACGCGAGAGAAACGCCTCAAGAAATGGAATCGAGCCTGGAAAATTCGACTGATCGAAGAGAACAATCCAAATTGGGACGATCTGTATCCGGGCATAGCCGGCCCGCCGTAGTCGTCGTCATGCCCGCGAAGGCGGGCATCCAGTACTCCGCGGCAGTTGTGATTGACCGAGACGTCACGGAGTACTGGATCGTCCGCCTTCGCGGACGATGACGGCGGAGGGTGTGGCCCAACTACCCGAAATACCTGTCCAATATCCCGCGATACACCTTGGTCAGCTTCTCCAGATCGGCGACCGGCGTGCGCTCGTCGATCTGGTGCATGGTCTGGCCGACGAGGCCGAACTCGATCACCGGACAATAGCTCGCGATGAAACGCGCGTCCGAGGTGCCGCCGCTGGTGGAAAGCTCGGGCTTGCGGCCGGTGACCTCCTCGATCGCGGCCACCGCCAGATCGGTGAAGGCGCCCGGCTTGGTCACGAACACGTTCGAGTTCGACGGCTCCCACACGATCTTCGCCCTGATGCGGTTGCCGCAGGCTTTGGCCAGCCGCGCGTCGACGAGGTCGCGCAGGCTCTGCTGCGTGTGCAGGTCGTTGTAGCGGATATTGAACTTGGCGCGCGCCTGTCCCGGGATGACGTTGCTGGCGGTGTTGCCGACATCGACGGAGGTGAATTCCAGGTTGGACGCCTGGAATTGCGCGCTGCCATGGTCGAGCGGCTCCTCGCCCAGCGCCACGATCAGCCGCGAAATGTCCGGCACCGGATTGGAGGCGCGATGCGGGTAGGCGACATGGCCCTGCACACCCTCGACATGCAGCGTGCCGGACTGCGAACCGCGGCGGCCGACTTTTATGCAGTCTCCCAGCACCTCGACATTCGACGGTTCGCCGAGCACGCAATGGTCAAACTTTTCGCCGCGCGCGGCCACCCATTGCAAAAGCTTGATCGTGCCGTTGACAGAAATGTCTTCCTCGTCGCCGGTGATCAAAAACGAGATCGAACCCTTCGGTCTCCCGCCATTGTCAGTGAGATATTGCAGCACCGCGGCGACGCTACAGGCGATGCCGCCCTTCATGTCGACTGCGCCGCGGCCGTACAGCATGCCGTCCTTCACATCGCCGGAAAACGCGCCATGGCTCCAGGCGCTTTCGTCGCCGGCCGGCACCACGTCGGTATGGCCGGCAAAGGTGATGTGCGGCGCGGCCTCGCCGATCCGCGCATAGAGGTTGTCGATATCGGCAGTGCCGGGCTCGCCGAAGGTGACGCGATGGGTCTCGAACCCGTTCGCTTTTAGCAGGTCTTCGAGCACGCCGAGCGCGCCGGCGTCGGCGGGGGTGACGGAAGGGCAGCGGATGAGGGCTTGGGTAATGGAGAGGGCGTCGATCATGCCCCGGGCTTAACACGCCAAACCGGCGGCGGGCTAGCTTTGTGCGGTACCATTTCGATCTCGCTCTCTTGGTCCCAGGGCGGCGTCGCGCGCTGCCTGGCCTGCGCACTGCGCGCGCGCATCTGCTCCTTGCCCAGTGGATTCGGTCCAAAGCGATTGGTCCATTTGGTGCCGCGCAGGAACAGCAGTTCGACGAAGCCCCAGACGGACAGCGCGAAGGCAATCAGCGCCAGCGGCAGAACCCAGTAGGAGTCGGGCAGGTACTCTTCCAGCCGCCCGTAGAGGCTGGGGACGACAAAGAACAGGACCAGCCACCAGCCGCTCTTGTCGCGGTCGTGCAGGCGTTTCACCGACGTCGCCACGCACACCCACAGGAATAGCGGCATGGTGAGAACGTTCACAACGATTACGGCGATCTCGGACCGGGATTTCGCGCCAAGCGCCGCCGGGTCGAAGATCACGAGCAGATTTTCAATGCTGAAGCTGATGTTGACGGGCGAGCCGAAGAAATAGCCGAGCGGCAGGATCAACAGGAGCGCGAGGAACAGCATCCAGCACAGAACAATCAGTCCCGCCATCCAGTATCTGGCGCGGTTGATGCGGCCTTTGAAGCCGAACAGATATGACGTGCAGTCCATGGCAAGACAGCTCCGGCGGCATCGGCCGCCTCGCCGTTAGTCGGCTGCGGCACCAAGCCGGTTCACGTCAATCCCGCCCGCCGAAACCCTTCCAGGTAGTGGTCCCGGTCTTCCTCGCTCCGCCAGGGGAGTTGGGTCGCGATCCAGGCAAGCGAAATGTTCGGCTGCGTTCGGCGAAGTTCTGTGAGCGCCACCGCCGCCGTCTCCCCGTCGCCGGTCATTCCGGCCGACACGGCAAGGACGCGGTAGGCGCCGGTGAGATCGCCGCGATGGCGGATCGCCTCGCGCGCCAGTGCGATCGCCTCGTCATATTGCCGCGTCATGAAACGGGCATAGGCGGCAATGCCGTAGTAGATCGCAAGCGAAGGGTCGCGCGGGCTCAGACGAATGGCACGCTGCGCCGCTTCGAAGGAATCCTCGGTGCGTCCGGCGTAGGACAGCGCCAGCGCGTAATATCCCTGCACCAGGCAAAAATTGGGATTCATGCGCAGCGCAGTCTCGAATTCGGACAGCGCGTCGGCCAGCCGGCGCGTGGAGAAATAGACGCTGCCGAGCGCCGCATGCGACCAGGCGTCCTCGTGATCCAGTTGCACGGCCTGAGCCGCCGCGCGCTCGGCGATCGGAGCCGCCGTCGCCAGATCGGCCCAGCCGAGATGCACGCCGAACATGTGGCTTGCGGCCAGCACCGCGAGAGCCTGGCCATAATTCGGGTCGATCCCGATCGCTTTTTGCAGCAGCGCTTGCGCCACCACATGATCCTCGCGCGTCACGCGCCAGTAGTGCGAGAGCCCGCGCATCAAGAGATCCCAGGCATCGAGGCTCGCCGGCGGCTTGCGCCGGGCGCGGAAATTTTCCGCCGCATAGATTTGCGGCTCGATGGCGGCCACGATCGAATTGGTGATCTCGTCCTGCACGGCAAACACGTCGACGAGGTCGCGGTCGTAATGCTCGGCCCAGAGGTGACTGCCGGTCGTGGCATCGTTCAACTGCGCGGTGATCCGCACGCGGCCGCCGGCCTTGCGCACGCTGCCTTCGACCACATAGCGAACCCCGAGCTCTTCCGCGACCTGACGGATGTGAACACTCCGGCCCTTGTAGGTGAAGGACGAGTTGCGGGCGATCACCAGGAACCAGCGCACTTTCGAAAGCGCGGTCAGGATGTCCTCGCTGATTCCGTCGCAAAAATAGTCCTGGTCCGGATCGTCGCTCATGTTGTTGAACGCCATCACGGCGATGGCCGGCCGGTCGGAGGCGGCAGCCGCGCGCACCGGATCGGGCCTGACCGGTGCGGGCTGACCGGCGGGCGAGACCTCCTCGCATTCGGCGACAAACCGAAACCCCTTTCGCGGGATGGTGCGGATGGCTCTTTGCGTCTTGCCGTCGTCGCCGATGGCCGCGCGCGCGGCGTTGATCCGGCTGTTGAGCGCGGAGTCGGAAATCGCCCGGTTGCCCCACACCTTTCCGATCAGATCGTCCTTGCTGACGAGGCGGTCGCGCTGCTCCACCAGAAAAAGCAGCAAATCGAATACCTGAGGTTGCAGGGGAATACGAACACCGTCACGGGTCAGCTCGCGCAGCTCGCCGTCAAGTTCATGATTTTCAAAGCGAAATCGCAAGCGCGAACCCAACCTCCGCTTCTCAAGAAAAAATCAGCGATATCTCATGCAAAGGGCAACCATCCGCAAAAGTCTTAATTCGCTCAATACGGCATTTTGCAGCGGTGATTAGCCGAAGCCATCGGCCCAATGGAGCTGCCCATGACCCAAATACATACCATCGGCCCGGATGTTTCGGGCTCCCGCATATTCAAGGTCTTCGCCTTCCTGTACGGGATGGCATCATACCTCGTTTTCTTCGGCACCATTCTCTATGCCATCGGCTTTGTGATGGGCCTCGTCGTGCCGAAGACCATCGACACTGGCACCGATTCGTCCGTGGTCGAAGCCATCGTTATCAATCTACTTCTGCTGACGCTGTTCGCCGTACAACACAGCGTGATGGCGCGGCAGCGCTTCAAGGCCTGGTGGACGCAATACGTCCCCAAGCCGATCGAGCGCTCCACCTACGTGCTGCTGGCGAGCCTGTGCCTGTTGCTGTTGTTCTGGCAGTGGCGGCCGATGCCCGCCATCGTGTGGGAGATCACCGATCCGCACCTTGCGGTGACAGTCGCCATGATCTCGCTCGCCGGCTGGGTGCTGGTGTTCGTGAGCACGTTCATGATCAACCATTTCGAGTTGTTCGGGCTGTCGCAGGTCGTCCATCATCTCGCCGACAAGCCGGTGCCGGCGGCGCGCTTCTATACGCCGCTGCTCTACAAGTTTGTTCGCCACCCGCTCTATCTCGGGTTTATCATCGCCTTCTGGGCGGCGCCGGTCATGACCGTGGGCCACCTGATGTTTGCTGCCGTCACCACGATCTACATCCTGCTCGGCATCTATCTCGAGGAGAAGGATCTGATCGCGGCGTTCGGCGATCAGTATCGCGAGTACAGGCTGCGCGTCTCGATGCTCATTCCATGGCGTCCAACCTGGTGAGCAGGAACGAAAGGGAGTGTGACAGATGAATCATGTCGGTAACTGCTTTTGCGGAGCCGTGGAGATCGAGGTCAGCGGCGCGCCGGAAGGAATGGGTTATTGTCACTGCCGCTCGTGTCGCTCGTGGTCGGGCGGCCCGGTGAACGCCTTCAGCCTCTGGAAGCCGGAGGCGGTGCGCATCACCGCCGGCGAGGAATACGTCGCGACCTTCACCAAGACACCGCTCAGCAAGCGGAAATACTGCCGGAAGTGCGGCGGCCATTTGATGACCAGTCATCCGCCGATCAGCCTGATCGATGTCTTTGCCGCGACCATTCCGACGCTCGCCTTCGCACCGGCGGTTCACGTCAACTATGCCGAGACCGTCCTGCCGATGCGGGACGGTCTTCCGAAGCTGAAGGATTTTCCTGCGGAATTGGGCGGCAGCGGCGAGATGATGTCCGAATAGATCGGGACCTCACCTTCGTCATGGCCGGGCATAGCCGCCTGAAGGACGGCGTCGCTTCCGCTCGCCTATGTCCCGGCCATCCACGTCTTTCTTGCCGAGCGACCATCAAGACGTGGATGCCCGGCACAAGGCCGGGCATGACGGAAGGCAACAGGCGCGCCTCGTCGTCTACAGGAGTGTCTACTGCAAGCCTGCGCGGCGCAGGCCTTCGAGATAATGTTCGCGGTCTTCCGCCTGCTTCATCGGCAGCTCGCGGGCGATCCAGGCCAGCGAAATATTCGGCTGCACCTGTTGCAGGCCTTGCAACGCGATGGCGGCAAGTTCGCGGTCGCCGGACATGCCGGCGGCTGCGGTCAGCACGCGATGGGCGCCGACAAAATCGCTCCGCTGCCTGAGCGATTCGCGCGCAAACTGGATGGCTTCGTCGTACCGCCGTGCGGCGAACTGGATGTAGGCGCCAACCCCTGAATAGATTCCCGCCAGCGGGTCGCGCGGACTGAGCCGCAATGCGCGGCGGATCGCAACGTCGCCTTCCCGGTAGTGTCCGGCATAGCACAGCGTCACGGCATAAAAGGCTTGCGATAGAGCGAAATTGGGGTTGAGGCGCAGCGCCAATTCGAACTCGGCGATCGAGTCGTCGAATCGCCGCGCAAACAAATAGGAATAGCCGAGGCCAAGATGAGCCCAGGCATCTTCACTGTCGGCCTCGACGGCGGCGTGCGCCTCGCGCGTGGCATCCGCCATGACGCCGGCCATATTGGCCCAGCCCATATGGGCGCCGAAGATCCGGCTAGTCGCCAGCAAGCCGAGCGCCTTGCCGTAATGCGGATCGATCTCGATCGCCTTTTCCAGCAGCGCCTGCGCCACCGTGTTGTCCTGCCGCGTCACGCGCCAGTAGTGCGACAGCGCGCGCATCACGAGATCCCAGGCATCGAGGCTGCCCGGCGGCTTCTGCTGTGCGCGAAAACTCTCGGCGGCATAAAGATGCGGCTCGATCGCGGCAACGATCGCCTCGGTGATCTCATCCTGCACGGCGAACACATCGGCGATGTCGCGGTCGTACCGTTCCGCCCACAGATGGCTCCCGGTGGAGACATCATTGAGCTGCGCGGAGATGCGCACCCGCTCGCCGCTGCGGCGAACGCTGCCTTCGACCACATAGCGGACGCCGAGCTCGCGCGCCATTTCGTTGATGTGCACGCAGCGGCCCTTGTAGGCAAACGAGGAATTGCGCGCGATCACGAAGAACCAGCGCAGCTTCGACAGCGCAGCGATGATGTCCTCGCTGATCCCGTCGGAAAAATACTCCTGGGCGCGGTCGCCGCTCATGTTCATGAAGGGCAGCACGGCAATGGCGGGACGGTCGCCGAGCGGCACCATCGGCGCCGGCGTCTCGTCGCGACGCGGCATCGCCGGCTCGGCCGGCGTCGCGCCTCGTGCTCCGGTTTGCACGGTTCCGACGAACCGGAATCCCTTTCGCGCCACCGTACGAATCATCGCCTGCGCGCTGCCGCTGTCGCCGACCGCCTTGCGGGCGGCGTTGATCCGGCTGGTCAGGGTCGACTCTGCGACATGTCGTCCCTTCCAGATTTTTTCGATCAATTCTTCCTTGCTGACGACGCGATCGCGGTTCTCCATGAGATGGACAACCAGATCGAACACCTGCGGCTCGAGCGAGACCGGCATATTCTCCCGGCTCAGCTCCCGCGTGTCAGTATCAAGTATCTGATTCGAAAAGAAAAACTTCATCCCTCACGCGACCCTAAAGAGATTCTGAAGAAAATCTAAAGCTGGCCTGAAGGCAGGCCATTTCATCCGTCGATTAGTTGAGTCTGTGCAGCTCGCCGATGGTTCACCGCGCCGCAAACCGGCACTGTCCGATTCCGGACACCGAATATTTCCTCTGGGAGAAAGTCCGACAGTGACATGACGCACGGTGATGCTTGCCGCTAATGGCAGCCATCATCGCTGTTGAATGTGGCCGAACTGAAGGTCGACCTGGCGTGCGAAAGTCACGATTGAGTGCGCGCTTCGCGAGCGCTCGTGCTCTGCACCAGGAACGCCGGCACGCCATGCGTGACCGGACCTGTGGCGATAGGAGCGCCGTTGGCCGCTCGCGACAGCGGGTCAGCGCCGAACCGGTTGCGCCCTTCGGTGCCTGGCATGAAGTACAGTTCGATCAGGGCCCAGGCCGACAGCAGGCAAACGGGTACTGTCAGGAGTGCGATCAGGGTTGGCGTTGCGATCGAGATGTTGAGACTGGCGCAAATCAGGATGGTGTGGAGATAAAGATACGGCACGCCGCACAGCGGGATGGCCCACCAGCCGCTCTTGTTGCGGTCGTGAAGCCGCTTGACCCAGCTCGCGGCGGCGACCCACAGCGGCGCGATGTTGATCGGAAGCGTGGCGACGAGGGTGAATATCGCCGTCTTCCAGAGCGAGTGGCTGCCTTCGAATTCGAACGAAAATGGAATCGGCAAGATGGCTTTGGCGATCGGATTCGTCGTCAGGCCGAAGACGTCGCTGAGGACGACACCCGCTACCGCCCAGTAGAAATGCCAGCCAAAGGTGATCAGCACCACAAGCAGGAATTTGGCGCGGTTGAAGCGGCCGTCAAAGCTGAAGAGATGGCGGATCCAGTCCATGACAAACTCCGGGGCGGACCCGGTTTTGTCGCGCCGGGGCGTCCCGGGGTTCGATCGGAGCCTTCATCCTTCGAGACGCGGCCAAGCGGCCGCTCCTCAGGATGAGGGTCTTAGGCCTGGTCGTCATTGCGAGGAGCAAAGCGACGAAGCAATCCAGCTTTCTTCTCGCGGCAAAGCTGGATTGCGTCGCTGTCGCTCGCAATGACGAAGACCCTCATGGTGAGGAGCGCGGCAACGCCGCGCGTCTCGAACCACGAGGCCCCGTCAGTCGCGCAGCAGCTCGTTGATGCTGGTCTTGGCGCGGGTGCGTTCGTCGACGCGCTTGACGATGACGGCGCAGGCGGTGGCAGGGCCGGGCTGGCCGTTCTTCATCGGCTTGGGCGGCAGCGTGCCGGGCACCACGACCGCATATTCCGGCACCTCGCCGACAAAGGTCTCGCCGGTCTCGCGGTCGACGATCTTGGTGGAAGCGCCCAAAAACACGCCCATCGCCAGCACCGCGCCCTTGCGCACGATTACGCCTTCGGCGACTTCGCTGCGCGCACCGATGAAGCAATCGTCCTCGACGATCACTGGCTCTGCCTGGAGCGGCTCCAGCACGCCGCCGATGCCGACGCCGCCGGAAATGTGCACGCGCTTGCCGATCTGGGCGCAGGAGCCGACGGTCGACCAGGTGTCGATCATGGTGGCTTCATCGACATAGGCGCCGAGATTGACGAAGGAGGGCATCAGCACGACGTTGCGGGCGATGAAGGCGGAGCGGCGGACAATTGCGCCCGGCACGGCGCGAAAACCGGCGTCGCGGAAACGGTTCTCGCCCCAGCCGTCGAATTTCGACGGCACCTTGTCCCACCACGAGGCCTTGCCGGGACCGCCGGCGATCTGGCCCATATCGTTGAGGCGGAACGACAGCAGCACCGCCTTCTTCAGCCACTGATTGACCTTCCACTTGCCGCTGGTCTCGCGCTCGGCGACGCGCGCCTCGCCCTTGTCGAGCAGTTCGAGCGCGTGATCCACGGCATCGCGCACCTCGCCTTTGGTCGCGGTCGAGATGCCGTCGCGGGCATCGAACGCGGAGTTGACGGTGGTTTCGAGGGCGGCGAGGGACATGGGGTTTCCTTGCAGGCTTCTTTTGACGGCGCTTTTTCGGGAAATGGGCGCAAGGAGTCAAGGCCGGGATGACAGTTACAGCAGCCGCTGCAAGAACCCGGTCAGATCATCCGTGACGTGATCGACATGCGCGGCATCACGCCCTTCCAGCTCCCAATCCTCGCGCACCACTTCCTTCGTGCCATCAGGCACCACCAGCACGGTGGTCATGCCGAGCTGGTGCGGCACCACGAGGTTGCGGGCGAGGTCCTCAAACATCGCCGCGCGCGACGGGTCGACGCCGTGCAGGGTGAGGAATTTCTGATAGGTCTGCGGCGCCGGCTTCGGCTCGAGCTCGGCGGCGATGATGTCGAACACCGCCTCGAAATGATCGGCAAAACCAAGCCGTGCCAGCACGGCGCCGGCGTGGTCGGTCGAGCCGTTGGTCAGGATCAGCTTGCGGCCCGGAAGTTTTGCGATCGCCGTGCCCATCGCCGGATTGGGCTCCAGCGGCGAATGATCGATCTTGTGCACGTAGGCGAGATATTCGTCGGCGCTGATGCCGTGCTCGGTCATCATCCCGCGCATGCTGGTGCCGTAGCGCAGGTAATAATCCTTCTGGATGCGCCGCGCCTCTTCCGGCGAGACCTTCAGGAAGCTGCCGATATATTCCCCGATCCGCGCATCGACCTGCTGCCACAGATTGACGTGATGCGGATACAGCGTGTTGTCGAGGTCGAACACCCAGGTGTCGATATGCGTGAAGGGGCGGGGGGAATTCATTGTATTCCCCCAGCTGTCATCGCCCGGCTTGACCGGGCGATCCAGTACGCCGCGGCCTCTCGGCTCAACAACGAACGTCTCTGGAATACTGGATCACCCGCCTGCGCGGGTGACGACAGTTGTGGGTGTGGCTCGAACCTCATCACGGCATCGCAAATCGGAGCGTCTTGCCGCCGCTGGACATGTCGACCGGCGCAAAACCGATGGCGGCAAGGCCGCGCGTGGAGCAATCGCCCTGTTCGTTGACCTCGAATTTGCTCTCGCGCGTGCAGAGCGGCGTCGCGCCGCCCCAGTTCAGCGGCTTCTCCTTGACCTTGATCGCGCGGTTCTCGGCGTCGACGGCTTCGGCAAAGCTGAAAATCTGCTTCGGCTGGCCGGTCACGTCAGGATGCAGGCATTTGCCGGGATCGATGCGGTACCAGCCGCGGCTGGTCACGGTCTTGCCGTCGTCGGTCGCCACCGCCGCCATGATCCTGTGCGGGGTGTCGTTGCACCAGGTCAGTCCGGTGGCGGACGGTTTTTGCACGGCATCGATCATGGTGGTGAAGAAATTTTGCGATTGCACCGCATCGGCGCTCAGCCCGCGGCTTTTCAGGAAGGCATTGAGCGCGGCCTGCGTTTTCGGCCCGTCGACGCCATCGATCGGCGAGGCATCGTAGCCGGCTATGACGAGCAGCCGCTGGATGCCGGCCAGCCGCGCCTGCTCGTCGTCATATTCGGAATCCTCGGCGAGGTACGCGACGAGGTTGCCGTCATCAGTCTGCGTCGGGGTGATCTGGGTGAACGGCGCCGGCGTCTGGTTGCCGCGACACTGGCGCGCTGCCGCGATCACAAAATTCTCCGGTGCGATGCACAGCGTGTCGCCGCCGCCTTGCGGGATCGGCGAGGAGCCGTAGAGGCCGAGCGCGCGGGCATGCAGCAGGATGCGGTCGGCGGTCAGTGTGCCCTGCGCCACCACGCGGCAGGTGGCGGGATCGATCCGGAACCAGCCGCGCGTGGCGGTCGCCGCCTTGTCGTCGATGCCGATCGCGGCCTCGACCACGTAGCTCATGCGGTTGCAAAGCTTCAGGTCGGCAAAGGCCGGCGCAGAGGAAACCAGAAACGAAATCGCTGCCGCCGGCAGCGACAATACCGTGCGCCGCGCATACCGGCGCATGCGCGCACGGAATCTGCGCCTTATCCTGGG
The DNA here is from genome assembly GCF_018129385.1 of Bradyrhizobium lablabi. Lineage (GTDB taxonomy): Bacteria > Pseudomonadota > Alphaproteobacteria > Rhizobiales > Xanthobacteraceae > Bradyrhizobium > Bradyrhizobium lablabi_C. Next base: position 22,153 of record NZ_JAFCLN010000027.1, on the reverse strand, counting down.
AGTCGGGTATTGCGCGCGTATCACCTGTCGATCAGCGTCACTTGTGGATCAGCGTACCGGTGCCCTGATTCGTGAACAGCTCCAACAATACCGCATGCTGCATCTTGCCGTCGATGATGACGACGCCCTGCACGCCCTGCTCCAGCGCATAAATGCAGGTCTCGACCTTCGGGATCATGCCGCCCGAAATGGTGCCGTCGGCGATCAGTTTTCGGGCGTCCTTCACCGACAATTCCGGAATCAGCTTCTTCGACTTGTCGAGCACGCCGGGCACGTCGGTGAGCAGCAGCAGGCGTTTGGCCTTCAGCGCGCCGGCCACCGCGCCGGCAAAGGTGTCGGCGTTGACGTTGAGCGTCTGGCCGTCGGCGGAAGTCGCCAGCGGCGCCAGCACCGGGATCAGCTCATAGCCGATCAACTGGTTGAGCAGCGTGAGGTCGACCTTGTCGGGGTCGCCGACGAAGCCGAGGTCGATCGCCTTCTCGATGTTGGAATCCGGATCGACCATGGTGCGCGTCGTCTTCGACGCCTTCACCATGTTGCCGTCCTTGCCGGACAAGCCCACGGCCTTGCCGCCGGCTTCGTTGATGTAGCCGACCAGCTGCTTGTTCACCGAGCCCGCCAGCACCATCTCGACGATCTCTATTGTTGCGGCGTCGGTGATGCGAAGGCCCGCGGCGAATTCCGAGACGATGCCGAGGCGCTTGAGCATGGTCGCGATCTGCGGCCCGCCGCCGTGCACCACGACCGGATTGATCGCGGTCTGCTCCAAGAGCACGATGTCGCGCGCAAAAGCCTTTGCGGTTTCTTCTGCGCCCATGGCATGGCCGCCATATTTGATGACGATGGTTTCCTCGTCATATTGCTGCATATGCGGCAGCGCCTCGGACAGGATGCGGGCCTGATCGAGCGGGCTGATGTGATCGGTCATGAAGCGGTCTCGCAAAGGAAAGGTCGGGCCGGTTTCTATCCGATTGCCGGGCAGGGCGCAAAGTTCTTCCCCTCTCCCCTTGTGAGAGAGGGTGCCTTCGCGCAGCGAAGGCGGGTGAGGGGTTGTCTCCGCAACGGCAGTGCTCGGGGCTGGCAACCCCTCATCCGTCGCGGACTGCGTCCGCGCCACCTTCTCCCACAAGGGGAGAAGGAAGATTCACTGCCTCGGCCAGGCTGCCGCGACCGCCAGCAGCAGCCAGCTCACAATCATCAGCGTGCCGCCCGTCGGCGCTGCCATCGGAAACAGCCCATGGCCGGCATATTGCCGCAAGGCCAGATCGCCCGCGAACAGTGACGCTGCGATGACAAAGCCGAACGCCGCGGCAAGGCCGATGCGCGCATTGATCATGGCGCGCTCGGCCAGCGCCACCGCCGCGAGCACCGCGCTGGCATGAAACAGCAGCATCGATGAAGCGGAAGCAAGCCGACTGGCATCCGCCTGATGCGCGGATGCCGCGGCGAGGATGACGCCGTCGGCGCCCATGATCGCAGCGAGCACGATGAGAATGCGAAAGGCAGGTGTCATTTGCCGCGCTCCTCCAGCAGCCGCACCATCGCCGCGCGCAATTCCGGCATGCCGCCGCCGCTGCGCGAGGAGGTCACCAGCACCTCCGGAAACGCCGCCGGATGCTTTGCCAGCGCCTCCTTCGTCTCCGCGATGCGCGTGTTGAGCTCGGACGCCTTCACCTGATCGGCCTTGGTCAGCACGACCTGATAGCTCACCGCCGACTTATCAAGCGTCTTCAGCACGTCCTGATCGACGTCCTTCAATCCGTGGCGGGCGTCGATCAGCACGTAGACGCGCGCCAGACTTGCGCGACCCTGAAGGAATTTATGGATCAGCGCCGTCCATGAGGCGACCTGCGTCTTTGGCGCGGAGGCGTAGCCATAGCCGGGCATGTCGACGAGGCGCAGCCCGTCCTTGTCTGGTCCTTCGAAAAAGATCAGCTCCTGGGTGCGGCCGGGCGTGTGCGAGGTGCGTGCGAGGCCGTTACGGCCGGTCAGTGCGTTGATCAGGCTGGATTTGCCGACATTGGAGCGGCCGGCGAAGGCGACCTCGAGGCCCGCCATCGGCGGCAGCGTCTCGATCGAGGGCGAAGCCCAGATGAAATGCCAGTCGCCGGCAAACAGTTTTCGGCCCGCCTCGATCAGCCTCGCATCAGGTTCGGTGGTCATGTGCGAGGGCATCCGTGAGCGAGCGACGGTGGCTCTCCCGTCATTGCGAGGAGCGAAGCGACGAAGCAATCCAGCTTTCTTATTGCGGCAAAGCTGGATTGCTTCGCTTCGCTCGCAATGACGAGCGCTGGTGCGAGAGGCTTTAAGTCTTCGATTCCGCCTTCTCGGCCCTCTTCGGCAGGAATGTCGACTTGATGTTGTCCAGCAGTTCCACCTTCACGCCGTTCTTGCGCATGATGTAGCTCTGCTGCGCCACCGAGAGCAGGTTGTTCCAGGCCCAGTAGATCACGAGGCCCGCCGGGAAGCCGGCCAGCATGAAGGTGAAGATCAGCGGCATCCAGTCGAAGATCATCTTCTGCGTCGGATCCGGCGGCGTCGGATTGAGCTTCATCTGGAACCACATCGTGATGCCCATGATGATCGGCCAGACGCCCAGCATGAGGTACGCGCCGATGCCGTGGCCGAGCACGGCGATTGGATCGAACGGGATCAGCCCGAACAGGTTGAAGATCGTGGTCGGATCGGGCGCCGAGAGGTCCTTGATCCAGCCGATAAACGGCGCGTGCCGCATCTCGATGGTGACGAACAGCACCTTGTAGAGCGAGAAGAACACCGGGATCTGCAACAGCACGGGAAGACAACCGGCGATCGGGTTGATCTTCTCCTTCTTGTAGATTTCCATCATCTCCTGCTGCTGCTTCACCTTGTCGTCGGGATAGCGCTCCTTCAGCGCGGTGAGCTGCGGCTGCACCGCCTTCATCTTCGCCATCGAGGCGTAGGACTTGTTGGCGAGCGGGAAGAACAGCAGCTTGATGATGAGAGTGACGATCAGGATCGAGTAGCCGAAATTGCCGACCAGGTGATAGAAATAGTCGAGCGCCAGGAACATCGGCTTGGTGATGAAGTAGAACCAGCCCCAGTCGATGAGAAGATCGAAGTGGTTCAGCCCAAGCTGCTTGTTGTAGCCGCCGAGACCGACCAGCGGAAAATTGATGCCGACCACGCCGGCTTCCTTGGCGCCGGCGAACAGCCGCGCATTGTAGGAGACGCTGCCGCCGATCGGAACGGTCTGTGCTTCGCCGAGATAATCGGTCTGGTAGGTCCTGATCTTGCCGACCTGGTTGGACGAGAAGCGGGCCTGTAGCTTGGCGGTGGTGTCCGGCAGCAGGGCCGAGGCCCAGTACTTGTCGGTGATGCCCATCCACGCATTGGTGACGTTGAAGTTCACCTGCTTGGCTTCGTCGATCGACTTGTAGGAATATTCCTGCAAGCCCTTCTCGCCGAGATAGCCGATCAGGCCTTCATGCAGGATGTAGTAGCCGGAAACCTCCGGCGCGCCGTGGCGCGAGATCAGCGCGAACGGATAGAGCGATGCCGGCGTGTTGCCGATATTGCTGACATCGTCCTTGATGGTGAAGAGGTAGCGGTCGTCGATCGAGATGGTGCGCTTGAAGACGAGGCCTTCGCCATTGTCGTATTTCAGCGTCACCGGGCTCGACGGCGTCAGCGCGCCGGAGCCTTCCTGCTGCCACATCGTGTTCTGGTCGGGCATCCTTATCGTCGAGCCGGTCGCCGGCACCCAGCCGAATTCGGCGTAATAGGGGTGCGCGGTCTGCGAGGGCGAGAACAGGATGATGGGGGGAGATTTCGGGTCAACGGTTTCGCGGAACTGGGTGAGTGCGACGTCGTCGATGCGCGCGCCCTTCAGCGAGATGCTGCCGGTGATGCGCGGGCTCTCGACCTTGATGCGCGGGCTCGCTTCCAGCGCGGCGTTGCGGCTGATGATGGGACCCTGGGCGGTCGGCGGGGTGGCGGTCGACGGCGTGCCGCCGGCGGAGGGCGCCGCGCCCGGCTGCGGCGCGGTGCTGCCGGGCGTCGCCTGAGGCGAAGGTTTGGCGAGCTCGGCCTGCTTCTGGGCTTCCTGCCGCTGCTTCTCCATCTGCGGCACGTTGTAGAAATATTGCCAGGCGATCAGCACGAGGCCGGACAGGATGACGGCGATGATGGTGTTGCGGTTGTCGGTCATCTCTTTACGGTCTCGTTGTCAGGGTTCTTCCGCGCCGTCGGATTCTTTCTTGACGCGTTTTCTTTACGCGAGCCGGCGCCCGCTTCGCTCGTAAACGCCTTGGCCCGGTCGAGCCGGGCGAGCGCGGAGCGAAGGTCTTCCAGCATGGCGGCGAAATCACGGGTCAGCGCGTCCCGGCGGCCGACTAGCACATAATCATGGTGCGGTCGCATGGGTATGACGTCACCCTGCCGCACCAGGGCGCGCAGGCGGCGGCGGATGCGGTTGCGCTCGGTGGCGGTTCCGTTCTTCTTGGTGACGGTGAACCCGACCCGGGCAGGGCCAAAATCGTCACGGCGCCGGCTTTGCAGGGTGAACGCGCTGGTGTTCGCCCGCGCACCATTGGCAACGGCGATAAAGTCCGCCCGCTGCCTCAGCCGATCCATGAGGTGTGTCCTAAGAGGGCAGTCCGGCTCAGGCGCTCAGACGCTTGCGGCCCCGCGCGCGGCGCGCGGCCAGCACCTTGCGGCCGCCGGCGGTGGCCAGGCGGGCGCGGAAGCCGTGGCGGCGCTTGCGCACCAGTTTGCTGGGTTGATAAGTCCGCTTCACGGGTCGTACTCCGCTGAGAAGGCAATCTGCCGCTGAATTGAGATGAAGTCCGGTGATGCTGGCCACCCAAACGGGCCGGTTCCGGCCCCAAATGAGCCGCCCCCGGTCAAACCGGGCCATCGCGGACAATTGGCGCGGCTTATACGGGAGCGCCCCGTTTTCGTCAACGTTGCGGGTTGCCTCAGTTCCGCTTCTTCGAAAGGGCGCAATTGTGTCCAATACGCTGATTAACAGTTGTTTTAATCGGCGAACATGGCGGCTGGCCTGACGCCGCACTAGATCAGGCTTCGGACGCACATTAGCGATCCGTAATTTGACCGGTTCGGGGGCCAACCGCATCCTCTGAATCAGGATATCAAGGGCAGATATCGTGTCAGAGAACGACAATCAGCCGTCCGGTGAAGCGCCGCGGCCAAACCCGTCCGTCAGGGCGCCGCACCGGCTTGGCCTGTCCGGCAAGCTGCTGCTCCTGACCATCCCGCTGGCGATGATCGCCGGGATGCTGATCTATGTGCCCGCCATCGCCAACTTCCACGTCAACCGTCTCAACGACCGCCTCGCTGCGGCCAACACCGCCGCGCTGGTGCTGGATGCCGCGCCGCTCGGCATGGTGCCCGAATCGCTGTCGCGGCAGATCCTCACTTCAATTGGTGCGCGCGCCGTCGCGATCAAGATGGGCCAGCAGCGCCGCATGCTCGCCAGCGCCGACCTGCCGCCGAAGATCGACCGCGACATCGATCTGCGCGACATGAGCGCGTGGTCGGCGATCATGGACGCGTTCGAGGTGATGCTGGAGCGCGGCAATCAGGCGATCCGCGTCGTCGGGCCGGCGCCGGGCAGCGCACAATTCATCGAAGTCGTGATCGACGAGCAGCCGCTGCGGCAGGCGATGTATCGCTTTTCCCGCAATGTGCTGGTGGTCTCCCTGCTGATCGCGGGCATCACCTCCGCGCTCGTCTATCTCGCCCTGCATTATCTGTTCGTGCGGCCGATGCGGCGCCTCACTGCGAGTCTCGTCGGCTTCCACGAAAACCCGGAGAGTTCGGCGCACATCATCGTGCCGAGCCAGCGCGGCGACGAGATCGGCGTCGCCGAGCGCGAATTGTCGGACATGCAGCGCGACCTTGTCTCGATGCTGTCGCAGAAGAGCCGGCTCGCGGCGCTTGGTCTTGCCGTCTCCAAGATCAATCACGATCTGCGCAATTTGCTGGCGTCCTCGCAGCTATTGTCCGACCAGCTCGCCAGCGTGCCCGATCCCAGGGTGCAGCGCTTTGCGCCAAAGCTGATGCGCTCGCTCGAGCGCGCGATCGACTTCTGCCAGTCGACGCTGTCCTACGGCCGCGCGCAGGAGGCCTCGCCGGACCGCCGCATGATGCTGGTCGAGCCGGTGGCCGCCGAAGTGCGCGAATCCGCAGGGCTCGCGGCGGATGCTTCCATCACCTGGGTCAGTGCGATCGAGCGCGGGCTGACCGTCGATGCCGATCCCGACCAGCTTTTCCGCGTGCTGCTCAACCTCGTGCGCAACGCGGTACAGGCGCTGGAGAGCCGTCCGAAAAGCGATGCCGCCACGCTCCAGATCCGCATCACCGGCCGCCGCGAAGGCTCGGTCGCGATCCTGGAAGTCGCCGACACCGGCCCGGGCGTTCCGGCCAAGGCGCGCGAGCACCTGTTCGAGGCGTTCCAGAGCTCCGGCCGCCCCGGCGGCAGCGGCCTTGGCCTTGCGATCGCGGCCGAATTGGTCCGCGCCCATGGCGGGGGCATCCAGCTCGTCGAAGGCACCATCGGCGCCACCTTCCGCATCGTGATCCCCGACCGCCCGGTGGAACTTTTGAGCGTCCGGAACGAGCGACAACGGGCGTAAGGCCCAGTCGTCATTCCGGGGCATCGCGCAGCGATGAAGGCGGAATCCCGAAGCGATTTGAATGAGATTTTACCGGGCCCGCCGCACGCACCCGGTATCCCTCGAATGGGCATTTTGCCGCCACCCAGACCTTGCAAACCAGCCCGGAAGCCGGTAGCTAGGGCCCTCTTTCGCGACGTCTTCCGACCCTTTTATCGGATGCATCGGGCGTTCAAGCCCGCTACCCTCGTGAAAACGCGCCCGTAGCTCAGCTGGATAGAGCACCAGACTACGAATCTGGGGGTCAGAGGTTCGAATCCTTTCGGGCGCGCCACTTCCGCCATCCAGCACAAAACCGGGAGCACTGCTCCGCGAACCGTAATATGGAGCGGCAGGGTCACGCCGACCTGACCTCCCCGGTTGTAAGAGCGTGTGCCTCGAAGCGGCATTGAAGCGTCCTCGGTCTTCGGCGGGCCGCACTCACGCAGCAATGGGATTGAGCCAGGTCAGGCTCGGGAATCGTGCAAAGCCTCCATCGGTGAAACACAAGGTGAGCCTGTGCTCGATGGCGAGCGCTGCAAGATGTACATCCGGAACCAGATTCCCGTAGATGCCGGGAAGCGCCAGGAGTTTGCCTAGAACAGCGGCGTGGCGCTCCGTCGGCTCGGTCACCCAGACCGTTTCCGCAGATAGCCAACTCGATACCTGCTCCCATGCGACGGCCATAGAGCTCTGACGTCCAAAGGATGCCTCAGGCGCCTCAATGGCCTTCGCTCGGCGTCGCCGTGAACTCCATCTTCCGCTTGGGTGGCGACCGGTGCCGTCGTGCCGCGGGATCGAATGACGATCCCGATGACGTCGACATCGACCTTCAGCAGATCGAGCTCTCGCGTCATCTCGCGCAGCTCCTGGCCCTTGCGCGCGATTTCCTCGGAAACGTCGATCGCCATGTTGCGCTCGGTGACCCCGCCCGGGCTGCCGACGAACATTTTTGCCCTGAGCCAGTCCAGTCGCGCCCGCTGCGTATCACGCGCGAACTTCCTTTCGACGAACTGTTGCCGCGCCTCGACATAAGCCGCCAGCAACGCGACGTCGGACATTTTGTAGAGGGCGTCGGCCGAAACGCTCATCGCCGCCAACTCAAACGATTGGGTTCACGGTGGAATCGCCGGAACATATGCCGCTTTTCAAATTCGATGAGGGCGTTGCCCCCAGAATTCTTGCACTTTGCCACTCTACCAGCCGAATTGTTGTTCCTACCATACGCAAGTACCGAATCACTCCGAATCACAAAGGGAGCGGGCGATGGCGGTGAACATGGCGTTGAAGCGCGCGAAGAAAGCCCAGGCACTGGCGCGGAAGCGACGCGAAGAGGCGTTGGAGAGCAGCTTGCCCGCCCGCGTGCTTCACGCAGCCCAATTGCCTGTCCAGTATTGCTTCCTTACCGAATCGGTATTCGACGATGGCATGGGGACTTTGGTTCTGGCGCGAGGCGCTAACCCTTACCGGCTCGAACTGGCCTCGTTCCTGCTCGACGTATTCTGTCTCGGCGTCAAGGATGTGATGTTCGAATCGATCGAGGGCAAAGTCTTCGAGATGTACATGGATGCGGCCGATGCCGCATCGCCGGTTGTTGCCGTCGATCCCGGCTACGCCCGCAAGCTGTTGCGCGATCTTGTCGCTTGGTCGCATTCGATTGGTTTCGCGCCGCACCGGGACTTCGCCGCGGTGGAGCGGATATTTGGCGATGCGAACGCCGACGCAAGCGATGCGGTCTTCGAGTTTGGATGCGAAGGCCGGCCTTTTTATATTCCCGGCCCGACCGAATCCGTAACCCTGGCTCGGCGGCGGATCGAACACTTGCGAAAGGTTCTCGGCGAAGGCGCGTTCGACTTCGAACTGGCGTCCTGAGCCGGTCACATCTTGCACCGGACGCGCTCGCCGCGAAAGGCTGGCGCAGCCGGCTTTGCCTTAAGCAAGCCAGTTCTCGACCTTCAGGCCCTGGATACGTTTGAACTCGTCCGCATTGGCGGTCACCACCGTCGCGCCGGCCGTGAGGGCGTGGGCGGCAATCAACAGATCGTTGCCGCCGATTGGCATTCCTGCTGTTTCCAGCTCCGTGCGGATGGCGCCATATTCGACATCGGCGGGAACATCGAACGGCAGCACCTCGATCTCGCCCAGCAGATCCTCGACCGCATCGAGTAATCGCTTCGAGCCGCTCTTTGCGCATCCGTAGCGCAACTCGGCCGCCACGATGATGCTGGTGCAGATGTTGTCCTCGCCAATCCTGGCGATTCGTTTCGCGGCCTTGCCCTGCGGATTCCGGATCAGATCGGAAATGATGTTGGTGTCGAGCAAGTAGCGCGTCAAAGCGCCCGCTCCCGCGCCGGCGGGGGATCGTCGATCTCGGGAAACTCTTCGGCCAGAGGCTGCATCGATTTGAGAAGAGCAACCAGTCCGCGCTTGCGCACCGGTTCGATCACCAAGCGATCGCCGTCCCGGTGCATGATGGCTTCATTGCCCGGCAGTTCGAATTCGACGGGAATGCGGACTGCCTGGTTGCGCCCATTGCGAAATAATCTGACGTGCCTCTGTTCCGACATGCCGCTCTCCAATGGCATATGCCGCACACATATGCCATTCAGGCCCATCTTGCAAGCCGACTTCAACCGTTAATCCGCCATTTTCTGCGCGCCGCCGAGCAGCTTGACGTTAAGCCTGCCGCCGGTGAACAGCATGTCGTCGAGCGCCTCGTCGAGATCGGCCACTTCGACCGTCGAACCGCCGTCCCGCAAAATGCTGGCTTGCGCGATACGCCGCATCAACTCCTTGATGAAGGCGGCGCTGACGCCGCCGGTGCGGCGCACGGTTTCTTCGATGAGCGTTGCATTCAGAGATAGGCCCTTGCCGTAGAGCCGAACAAGCTTGCTGCGGCCGACCTCGTCGGGCAGCGGCACCTCGATCGCCTGGTCGATGCGGCCGGGCCGGCCGGCCAGCGCACTCTCGAGCTGCCCCGGCCGGTTGGTGGTGAGCACGAACAGGATGTCGGCGTCTTCCTTCAGCCCGTCCATCTCGTTGAGCAGCTTGTTGAGCAGCGGCTCTTCGCAGGAGCCCATCTCTTCGCGGTCGCGCGCAATCAGATCGACGTCCTCGATCACCACCATCGTCGGCTGTAGCAGCCGCGCCAGATTCATGTAGGCGCCGAGCAGGCCGATCTGCTCGGCGGTGATGATCAGTGTCGTATGCCCGGGCAGATTGGTGGCGAGGTAGCGGATCGTGTGCGTCTTGCCGGTGCCGGGCGGCCCGTAGAGCAAAATGCCCTTGCGCGTCGACTGGCCGAGCTTGCGCAGCGCCTCGCGGTTGCAGACGAAGTCCACCGCATTGCGATCGAGCAGCTTCAGTGTCTGTCCGGGTAGGACCACCTCGTCGCGTCCGACCGTCAGCAGCCGGTGCACCGTGATTCCCCGCGAGCGGCCCCGATATTCGGCTCCGCCTTCCAGCGAGAGGATCTTGCCGCGGTATGAGCGGGCGGCGTGCACCGCGGCTTCCAACTCGGCGAACGAGCGTTGCACGAGCGCATCTCCCTCGGCGCCAACAGGTACTGCCATCTCGATGCGCAGGGCGGCCTCGCGCTCGTATTCCCGATGGGAGGATACCAGTATCGCGTAGCGGAGCTCGCCGGCGCGGCAGAGCCACAATCCATTATGCAGGCATTTCACCGGCTGCGCTTCGCCGATATCCACGTCGTGATATTGCGGCGCTGCAATGGTGGGCGCGTTGCGGCCCTGCTTCCACAAGGCTGCGAATGCCAGCGTCTCGTAGCGGTACTCTTCGTGAATGCCGAAGAAGTGCAGCGGCGAGGCGAACAATTTGTCGATCGCGACCTGGACGTCGGCGCGCATGTGGCCGGGAAATTGCCGGGATCGCGTCACCAGCTGGTTCTGCGGAATTCCGGCAAAGTGCCAGTCCAGTGCCACGCAGACGAATTTGAACCGGTCGCCCGTTATCTCCTCCGACGCCTGCCTGACAACAAACAGGCAATTGTCGCACAGGCATGCCGCGGTGCCGGGAAGCTCGATTTCCTTGTTCGTCGTCGGCTCACCGCAAAGATCGCAACCGCCTTTCGCCGTCACCGCCTCGCTCGTGATCAGCAAACCGTGTCCGGCCGCATCGATACTCTGGCGTGCCGCTTCCAGAAGCGCGCTGGCGACCGGTGCAGGATAAGGACCGCAGACGACTTTCTCCGCTCCGTCCTCGAGCCGCGCGGTGAATTCGAAGGCTTCCCGCTCCGACTTGCCGAACACTGTGCACAGAAGCAGCCTGACGAACTCTATCGGGGTATCTTCGTCATCATGAATAATCAGCTTGATGGAGCCGGCATCAGCATGAATTTCGTGCATGAAAAGACCCTTGTATTACTCCAAAGAACAAAAAGAGAACATGGTCGGCAAGCCGAGTCAAGCGCTCGGCATCCAGACACGCCGCGAGCTGGCCATCACACCCCGACGCCGACCAACTGCGCCACCTTCTTGCCCCACTCGTCGTCGAAGCGCGTGCGCAGCTCTTTGGCGGCCTCCGGCGAGAGAAGCTGGTCGATAGCGGAGCTCTCCACCTTGTCTAATGGCGGGATGTCGCTGAATCCGAGGTTGGCCAGCCGCTTGCCCAAAGGCGGATGCGTCGAGTCCGGCTCCTGCTCATGCTTCTGGCTTCCGGCGGCCGCAGCCGCCGGAAGTTGGTCGGGCGCCCGGATATCTGCCAGATGACGGAAAATTCGCTGAAGCGGCGGCGTCGGCGCCCTGATTGCGCCCAGCATCTCCTTCTCCAAAGGCGTGTACACGAGATCTGACAGACGTGCGCCGCAGCCCTCCATAAGCACGAGTGCGCGTGCCATCTCGTCACGTCCGACCTGCTCCGCCGCGCCTCCATCGGCTTGAAGCTCGTTCTCGCGTGACAGCGTGAGGTATTCCTTCCAAAGCCATTCCAGCAGGGAGTGGAGGAGAGCATCGGCGATGCGCCCCGTGATCGTCCGATCCGGGTCGGCGTAGTAAAGAACGTTCTCCGACGCCGCGATGAAGTCGAACAGGTTGCTGCCTCCCGACGTATGCTGAAGCCGTGCATGCGCAACCTCATGGGCGATGACGGCGCGGATCGCGCGTTCGTCCAGAATGATCAGCAGCGGCAGGCCGACGGTCATCGTGACATGTCGCCTGAACAGCCCGGCGTAGCGGCTCTCTTCCTGGATCGACGCGTTGAAATTGGCATCGATCACGAGCGTGCGGTCCGGCCGGGCAAACGCGTGATCGAGCTCTTTCCAGATCGACCACAAGCCCGGAGCAGCCGCTTCGTCGGCCTTGAAGCTCCGATCCTTCCGGGAAGGCAGCAACAGGATTCCAAGCGCAAGTGCGATGGCGGCCGGCGTTGCGGAGAGAACGATCGGCGCCGTCGCCAGCGCAAGAATCGTATAGCGGTCGATGGCCATCAGCCAAACGACGAAAACTGCGCCGGCTACCGCCACGATGGGAAGGACTGCGTAGCGACCAAGACGCAAGATGGCCTTGAGGACGAGGCGTCTCATGGGGAATGACGGGATAACCGAAACCCGGTTCGCTTCGGCAAGAGGATACTCATGCCGCCCCGCCGGCGCCGGAAATCCGCGTCAATATTGCAATCCGATACTCGCTGGATTTTTCCGATAGCCAGATCTGTTTGCGGACAGAATTGATGTTCAGGAAAAATTCGGCGTAAGCCCAGCCATTCTGCTCCGGAAGCACAACCTTCATTCGCGCGGTGAAGCGCCCCCCGGCAGGGACGACCATCCCCCGCAACATGAGCAACTGGCAGATCACCGCGCTCTTGTCGGGCAAGGCCGGATGAGTCATCGGCTGATAGCCGAAGCATTGCTCCAGCTTGCGGAGCAGCTGAGTGGTTTGTTCGCCATGCGAGACCAACGCCATTTCCCGCGTCGGATGGCCAGGAGGAATGGTCCATTCCTGGCGTTCCTTCAAAACCGGCCCCCGACTGCCGCTCTGCCAAAGCTCGACGGCATCGGTATTGCTGCCGTCGGATAATGCGACAACGAGACCGAACCCCGCCGGATTGCCGCCTGAACCGGTTGCAGCTTTGATCCAAAGCTGCGTGTCCCATCTCCATTCCGCGATATCGAACACGTAGGCGTCGGACTCGGGGACGAATTTATCGGGGGCTCCCGCAGGGTCGGCCCCGCCCACCCAATGCGCGCCCTTAGGCAATGCCCCGTAAAGCCCCTCCGGAGTCGGCCCGTGCTTTTGTGTCTTGGGCTTCAGCCAGTCGAACAATCCCATCCCGAGCCTCCGGAAACGGCATAGATCGCCAGCGCTGGACAGAGCACACGCAACCCCGGCGTGCAAGCAGGATCAAGGGTCGGCGGCTCCTGATCTGGTGCAAGGAAGGCGCAGCGACTTCGGCGGCGTGGTCGCGATGCTCAGTTCGCCCCCGAGCCGCCCTGCACGATCTTCTCGTTCAGCTTCTGGTCGACGATGTCGACCGTGCGGTCGATCTCGGCGTTCGGCGTGCCGAGTTGATGCGAGATCAGCTTCACCAGCAAATCCACGCGTTCGATGAAGGGCGCGCCGCTCGCCACCGCGCGGGCCGCCGATGACGGCTTGAGCAGGCTCTGCGCCGCCTTGGCGTATTTCTCGAACGGCACCTGGTCCTGCGGGTCGGCGCCGAGCTGCCGGGCGATGCCGTCAACATGGTCGTAGATCGCCTGCGACTGTTTGAGGTCGCCGTGCACGGCGTCGCGGATCGACTGCGGCTCGTGCGGCGTGATGCAGCGATAATTGCCGGTCAGCAGCATCGACCACTTTGCCAGCGGCACGAACAGCGAAGAGAACACCTTCAGCTTCACTGGAACGTCCTGACCGTCGAGCTTCACCGCGTCGATATCGGCTTCCAGCTCGCGCAGCAGCGCGTTGTGTTTTTCGTCCTCGAAGGCCGACGCCTTGAAATTGGTCGGCAAGCCCACATGCAGGACGTTCGCCGCCTCTTCCGGCGGCCGGAACGCCTGCGGATCGGGCGAGCAGAGCGTCACCAGTCCCGGCTTGAAGCGCTCCCACACCGAGGCGTTGGTATAGGCTTCCTCGAGATCCATGTCGGCCAGCGAAGGGATCCGCTTCAGATACGGCAGCGGCGGCATGTTCATGATGGAGAGGCACGGCAGGCCGGCGGCCGCGATCTTCACCATCAGCACGCGCACCGTATGGTTGGTGTATTGCGGCTCCTGCATCGCGAGCGCCACCAGATCGTAGCGCTTGATGTCGACATTGCCGGGCTCGGTGGCGTCCAGCTTGCCCGGCAAGTCCCGCGAAAAGATCGCGCGGTGCACCGCCTCGTCGCGCAGCTTGATGCGAACCTCGGTGCCGTCGCGGTTGATGAGCTCGGCCGTCTTCTTGCGGCAGACCAGGGTCACCTTGTGACCGGCCATCAGAAGCTTGGTCCCCAGCAGGGAGCCGTACGAGGCCCCAAGGATCAGAATGTTGCGCGCCATGCTCTCTCTTTCACAGACGATGTCTGGATTTCCCTAAAAGGCGGGCGTGTCTATCGCATGTCGGCTGGCATGACAACATCTGGTATACCAGAAAAGGAACCGGGAGTAGGGCGGCGCGTTGAGGAAAACTCCCCGGCTAACGCTGGCCAACCCGGACATCCAGGCGATCACTGCTCACGACGTCACCCATCCTCATCCCCGGCGACACCGTCTGGCGAAGATGCAAGGCAAACCGCATCGCGGTGCTGAACGATGCTGCCGAATATTTTGCGGCGCTGAGGGCAGCGCTCCTGCTCGCGGAGCGGCAGGTGGAAATCATCGGATGGGACATCCATAGCGAAACATGCCTGGTGGGTTCTTCAGGTCAGGCTGACGACGGATTTCCCATCGCGCTCGGGCCGTTTCTCAAGGCGCTGCTCGCGGCCAAGCCCGCGTTGCGCATCAACATCCTGTCCTGGAATTTCGCAGCGCTCTATGCCGCCGAACGCGAATGGAATTCACTGGACAAGTTCACCGCAGGAAGCGATGGGCGCATCCGCTTCTGCCTCGATGACAGCCTTCCGCTCGGCTCGGCGCAGCACCAGAAGATCGTCGTCATCGACAATGCGGTGGCTTTTTCGGGCGGCCTCGATCTTACGGTGCGCCGCTGGGACACCAGCGAGCATCGCGCCAGCCATCCGCTCCGTATCGATCACCACGGCGCGCCCTATGCGCCCTTTCACGACGTTCAATGCATGGTCGACGGCGAGGCGGCGGTCGCGCTGGGCGAGATCGTCCGCGCAAGGTGGGAAGCCGCAGGCTGCACGCCGCTGCATGGCGAGCCGGCCCGCGGGGATCGCTGGCCGGCCTCGGTTGCGGTTCAGGCGCGCGACGTCACGACCGGCATCGCCAGAACCGAGGTGGCAACCGTTGCCCGGCCCGCGGTAACCGAAATTTTCCGGCTGTTCAAAGCCTCGATCGGAAAGGCAAACCGGCTGATCTACATCGAGAACCAGTTCACCAGCGCCGCGGACATCGCGCGCACGCTCGCGCAGCGGATGGTCGACGTGCCCTCGCTGAAAGTTCTGATCGTCACGCCACGGTCGCATTCGTCCTGGTTTGAATCGCAAGCCATGCAGGGCGGCCGTGGCGGCTTTGTCGTGCCGTTCGTGTCCGCCGGCGTAACCGACAGGTTGCGTATTCTCTATCCTTCGACGACTGAACCAGAGTCCGGCCCGGCCGCTATCATGGTCCACAGCAAGGTCATGATGGTCGACGACGATTTCTTGCGGATAGGTTCGGCCAACATCAATAACCGCTCAATGGGCGCCGATTCCGAATGCGATCTCGCTTTCGAGGCCGCCTCCGAACAGCACCGCGAATTCATCCGCGGCGTCCGCCGCCGGCTGATCGGCCATTTTTGCGGGGTTGACGAGCAGGAGATCGCAGCCGACGAGCATGATCTGCTCGGCTTCGTCGATCGCCACGCCGCATCCGGCGCCGCCAAAACGCTCCTTCCGATCGAGCCGGAAAACGCCTCGATCCGCGCCATGACCGAAATCGTGCAGCCGATCGCCGACCCGAAGCGGCCGCTCAATCTCACGCATGCGGCGAAGAAGATGTGGACGGTGCGGACCGTGCTGGCGATATCTGCGATCGTCGCATCGCTCGTCGGCCTCGCGTTGGCGTGGCAATATACCGGCCTGAAATCCTACGCCGATATCGGCTTTATGACCGGCGTCTTCTCGCGCGAGGCGCAATCGCAATTTGCCCCGCTGTATGCGGTAGCGGCGTTCGTACTGGGCGGGCTGGTGGTGTTTCCCGTGCTGGTGCTCATTGCCGCCACCGCGGCGGCGCTCGGCCCCTGGCTCGGCTTTGTAAGCGCCATCGCCGGCGTCACGCTCAGTTCGCTGCTGTTGTTCATGATCGGCCGTTTTCTCGGACACCGGCGGCTGCAATCGCTGCTGGGCAAGCGCGCGCTGCGTGTTCAAAACCGCATCGTCGGCAAGGGAATCGTCGCCGTCGCGCTGATCCGGATGGTGCCGATCGCCCCGTTCTCGCTCGTCAACGTGCTCGCTGGAGCAAGTCAGTTGAGCCTGCGCGATTTTATGGTCGGCACCCTGCTCGGAATGTCGCCCGGCATCATCACGATGGCGGCGCTCGGCGCGCAGATCGCGGATTTTGCCCGCAACGCATCCTGGTCGAGCGCGCTGCTGCTGGGCCTGATCATCGTGGCCTGGATCGGCGTCTGCCTCGGTGCGCAGTTTGTCGTGACATGGCTCGCGGGGCGCGGCCGGTGATGGAAACGATCCGTGTCATGACGTGGAACGTGCATGGCACGTTCCATCTCAATCCCGACTTCGATCTCGAAGGCGTCAGCGCTACAATCGAAAAATGGTCGCCCGATGTCGTCGCCTTGCAGGAGGTCGATTCGCGCGGCCGCACCGACGATCCCTTTGCGAAACTCGCCGAAGTGGTGGGCCAGCATCGCGCCGAAGCGCGATCGATCGTCACCCGGGATGGCGGCTACGGCCAGGTGCTGCTCAGCAAATTTCCATTCGCGGCCAAGCCGGTGATCACGGACGTCTCCTATCAGGAACGGGAGCCGCGCCGCGCGATCACCGCGCGCATCGATACGCCGATCGGTGAGGTCACTGTCGTGGCCACGCATCTGGGCCTCTCCGTCCACGAGCGCCATGCGCAGGCGCGGGCGATCGCCGAACTGGTCGATAATCCCTGCACGATCGTGGTCGGCGACTTCAACGACTGGTTCTGGGTGAAAACCGTGCGGCGTGCGCTGGCTGGCCGCTGCCCGGTGCGTACGCGGCTGCGCACGTTTCCGTCGCGGCTGCCGATCCTTCGGCTCGATCGCATTTACGTCACCGAGCGCGGCGACATCCTGAAGGCATGGACCGACAGGGAGGCGAGGGCCTATTCGGACCATCTGCCCGTCATCGCCGACATCGCGTTTTCCCGGGTTGCCGGCCCCGTCCCTCGTTGCAACGGCAGCATTGCTCCGCGCCCAGCGGATTCAGCCGAACAGCAATAGGCCGCCGGCCAGGAAGATCGCCAGCGTCCAGATGAGATCAACGTTGAGCCACGCGCGGCGGAGGACTTCGAGTCCGATCCATTCATACACCGCGACCGCAATCGCCGTGGTGACGATCAGCATTGCCACGGTGTGAACCGCAATCGCGAGCAGGGCAGTCGGTAATGCGCCGCCGGCAAATGGCTCCGGCCCTCCCGAAAAACAAAGCGGCATCAGCACCGGCCATAGCATCAGGCCGGCGCCGTGCGCGCTGGCCATGAGGAACGACCACACGGCAAGCCCCGCCAGTCCCGCCTGCATGCCGGTGCGCACGCGATGCCGGTGCCCGTAGCGCCAATAATAAAGTGCCCAGCCGATCAGGATCAGGCCGGCGCCGATGCGGACGGCACGCAGGTCGATCGCAAGGCCCGCCAGCACGAAGGCGCCGGCCAGAACCGCAATCGAGAACGCGTGGCCCAATGCAATGGGCAGCGGCGAAAGCCACACCATGCGCCGGCTGTGGCGATGAAGCCCCAGCGCAACGGCGAACAGCCAGCCCATCGCGGGGTTGAGGCCGTGAAACGCCCCAAGGCCGGCGAGTGCGAGCCAGGGCCAGACAATTGGCCAGACTTCGTTCTGGGCACTCACCGGTCAAGGCCGTGTGCGTTCACGTCGGCGCCGTTTGCTCACGGATAGCAATAGGAGTCCGACGAGCAGTCACCGCCCTCGAGGCGCACCTGGTGCGGCCGGTGCGAGGCCGGCCAATCGACAAAGAACTTTGGATCGAAGGCGATACCGCCCTTCGGATCGGCATCGAGCTTGACCATCCATCCCTCGATGCCATCAGGGTAGAATTGCGGATCGATGGCGCCGTACAGCGAATTGGTGAAGTAGACGCGCCTCCCGTCGCGGCTGATCTCCACCATCTGCGGCCCGCCGCTGAGTCCGCCGTTCTTGGCGCCGGGATGCGTTGCCTTCGACACGATGCCGCCGATGCGCACCTTGCCGGTCAGTTTTGGCTTGAACGGATCGGAGACGTCGTATTGCTGGAGGTCGCCGGTGCCCCAGCACGCGACATAGAGGAACCTGTCGTCCATCGACAGGTCGATGTCGGTGACCAGCGGCGGGCAGGCCTTGAACCCCTTGAGCACGGGAGGAAGATCATCCTCGCTGGCGGGTTCGGCCGGGATCTCGATCACTTTCTTCACCGCCCATTTGTCGCCGTCGCGGTACCAGGTCCAGATCGAGGATGAGAGATTCTCCAGGCTGATCACGCAGTTGACGAAGCCATAGGCATTGATCGGGTTGTGCGCCGGCCGCAGCTCAAAGACGAGCTGATATTTGTCGCCGAAGTCGATCGTCTGTAGGTGCTTGCGCTTGTGCAGATCCCAGAAATGCAGCCGCCGGCCGTATCTGGCGCCAAGCAAAACCTCCGGGATCAGCCCGTTCTCGAACGTGTCGGGCGTACCCCACTCGCTGGTGACCAGCGTGTCGTGGCCAAGATGCCACCAGGCGTCATAGGCGAAATATTGCGGGCCGCGGTCCATCTCCCACTGGCCGCGCACGTCAAAGCTCTCGTGATCCATCAGGAAGATGCCGCCCGGTCCCTTGCCCTCGCGGTTGCCGAGCGCGGCGACGTAAATTCCTTCCGGGCCACAATGCACCGTGTGCGGACGCGTGTAGCCCGCCTTGTCGGCGACCTCCTCCGGCTCGATCACCTTGACGATTTTGGGCGCCCGCGGGTCGGGCTTCGTGTCGAGGATGTGAATGCGCGAGGATCGCAAGCCCGGCACCACCAGATAGCGGCGCTCGACATGCGGATGCGGCGCATTGGGACACAGGCAGGAGGAGCAGGCGTTCCAGCCGAAATGATGCAACTCATCGCCGGCATTCGGCATCGCCGTCGTATGTATGATCTTTGAATAGGAACTTGACGCAGGATCGACATCGACAACCGCGATCGCGTCGGGCGTCTTGCGGTCCGGATCGAACGCGGCGACGTAAGCCACGGTTTCCGGCGCGGCCTTCGCAGCCATGCGCGGGGAAGGGTAGAAGCTGGGGTCGGGTTTCCAGTTTGCCATGCGGTGCTCCCGGTTTTGATCCGTCGAACAACGAGAACCGCGGTCGCCCCAAAGTAGCTGCAAAGGCCGCGGAGCATTTCATCGGGCAGTCTTCCCCGGCACGATCTTAGCCGAACGCGGGGTATCGCGGAGGAAAAATTGCCGTGTCGGCGATTTGCGCCCGCCGGCTCTGCAAGTTGCTGGCACTGCTCAAGTAAGGCCGCGGCTAGCTCACGCGGCCGTCGTATCGATCGAGCGGCGTATGGTCCGCCGCACCTCCGCATTCGACAAAAACAGATCGTGGTTGATGATCCCCCAACCTTCCTCGGAAGCGTCGGTCACGCGCACCCCGAGCCGTTCGATGGCGGCCTTCTCGGCGGCGCCAACCCGCGTCATTCCCCCGGCGAGTTTCCCCGACAGCGCCAGCGCGCGATCGTTCGTCGCGGCGATGACGGTGATCTTGCGGGTGAGGGGACCGATGCGGGTGATCGAGGCCGAGAACACGTCCATGTCGATGTCGGGCGCGGCGAACACCACGGAGCCGATCCTGTCCGCGACGCTGTCGCCATATCGCGCATGGAACTGACGCAGGCCTTCGAGCGTCAGCATGGTTCCCATGCTGTGCGCAACGATGTGGACTCGACCGCCGCCCGGCGCCGCGACGATGGAATTGAGCATGCGCTCGAATTGATCGCGCGACCACATCGCGCTGTCGCGGTCATAAGCGTAGTCGAACAGCCCGGCCTTGGAGGGCCACGAGAACACCACCGTCCGGCCGCGGAACCTGATGCCATCGGAGAGGCGCGCGGCATCGAGCGCCGCCGTTTCGAAGGTCTGCTTGAAACCGTGCACGTAGATCAGGATGTCGCCTCCGCCGCCGGCTTGCGCCAAGAGGTCGCTGACCTCGCCCGGCACGGGCTCAACTGCATCAAGGCTCCAATCGCCAAGTCCGACGGCGGTGAGAGTGAGGCGGCCATCGCCGGGCGGCACCAGCTTCGCCCGCGCAACAGTCATTGCAGAAGCCCGCTCCGGACCGAACCAGGGCTTGGCTCGCCCGCCGTTCACCCGCTTGCGTGTGGTTGCGACGATTAATGAGGGATCACCTGCGAGCGACGAACCATCGAAGCTCGTGCCTGTCGCGGCCATACCGGCGCATCCGCCAAGCGTGAGCACGCTGCCTGTGGAGGCAAGCCCGCGCAGGAACCCACGGCGGGATACATTCGTCGCATGTTGCAGCAAACGTTGGACGATCACATGGAACCTTCGGGAACACTGTCATGTTGAACGCCCCGGCTCGTTCCTTGAGAGAGAATGGCGGCGAGAAGAGGGCGGGCGAACCCACCCGACGCAGCCGTGATCGCATCACGAGTTCGAACAGAAGCACAACGCGCATGGATACGATCCGAAACCCGCCGTCGGCTGAGTGGTCGCGGGCGGCTGTCTCCGGCGGCCGGTTCCTGACGATCAAGTTCTTGACGGCGAGCGGTGCCTCACCCGATCTCGATCGCGACCTTCCCGAAATGCGCACCGCTCGCCATGTGGGCGAATGCGGCCTTTGCCTCCTCGAACGCAAACGTCCGGTCCACTACCGGCCTCATCCGGTTGGCGGCGATCGCGTTTGCCATTGCCTGAAGATCCTCGACCGAGCCGACGGTGACGCCCTGCAGCCGCTGCTGCTGCATCACCATCAGCGGCAGGCGGGATTCGGAATCGGGCTTGCCCGCCAGCACGCCGATGAAGGCGATGGTGCCGCCGATCCTGACGGCGCGGATCGATTCGTTCAGCGTGCCGACGCCGCCGACTTCGACGACGAGGTCGACGCCGATGCCGGTCTGCTGCCGCACGAGTTTGCCCCATTCCGGATTGGTCTTGTAGTTGATGGTGATGTCGGCGCCGAGCTGCTTCAGCCGCTCGATCTTGGCATCGCTGGATGACGTCGCGATCACGCGCGCGCCGCTCATCTTTGCAAATTGCAGCGCGAACAGCGAAACGCCGCCCGAGCCCTGCGTCAGCACCGTCTGTCCCGGCCTGATGTTGCCCAGCTTCACCACCGCGCTCCACGCCGTCAGCCCGGCGCACGGCAACGAGGCCGCTTCGACATCGCGCAGATGTTCGGGCGTACGTACCACCGCGGCCGCCGGCCATACCCGGTATTCGCACAGCACGCCGTCGAGCGCGCCGCCGAGATTGCTGCGCATTTTGGCTTCGCTCGGCTCGCCCCCCAACCAGCCCTCGAAAAAGCTGCCGGTCACCCGATCACCAGGCTTGAAGGCCGCCACGCCGGCGCCGACGCTTTCGACTACGCCCGCGCCATCGGACAGTGGAATCAGCGGAAACTTTTGCCGCGAACCGTAGCCGCCCTTCACCGTCAGCAAATCGCGGTAATTGATCGTCGCTGCCTTCAGCTTCACCAGCACCTGGCCGGGACCCGGCACCGGCACAGGCTTTTCCACCAGCTTCATGTCGTCGAATCCGGCGGGTCCCTGTAATTCCCAGGCTTTCAATTTGTTTTCTCCCTGCGGCGCACACGCGTCATTTGAATGCAGGCTAGCGGATTTGTGGTTGACGGGTAAGCAGTCAGCCATGTGTTGGGGAGCCACACCCTCCGCCCTCATCCTGAGGAGCGCGCTCTTGCGCGCGTCTCGAAGGACGGCCGCGGACGAGACAGGGCCTGCATGGTTCGAAACGGCGCTTGCGCGCCTCCTCACCATGAGGGGAGAGAGCCGGTGGTGTGACAAATTCAACACGACGGGCAAATCAGCAAAAACCTGTCCAGACCGCCGTGCAAAAATATTTCACTTGCTAATTCGGAAAACCCGAAATATAAGTTTCGTCACCTCATCCCCGAGGAGGGGCGTTGGCCATCGCCACCAAACGTTGGGATGGGATGCGGTGGACGCGCTTGTTCAGCAGACGACTGAGCAAGGGCGTACGGCGAAGT
>NZ_JAFCLN010000026.1 GCF_018129385.1 Bradyrhizobium lablabi | reverse complement strand
AGCTGCGGTGCGCTCGACACCGTCGCCGTCAGCGTGACGTTGCCGCCTTCCAGCACCGGCGGGTCGTTCAGCGTGATGGTGGTCGGATCGATGGTGTCGTTGACCGTCACGGTCGCGGTGTCGGTCTTGTCGATCGCTTCGAAATTGCCACCGACCACGCTTGTGATCGAAACCGGGATCACCTCGCCGTCGACATACACGTCTTCGCCTTGCGCCGGCTGCGGCGCGGAAGATGCGTTCAACTGTCCGGGCGTGAAGGTGATCACGACGCCATTGCTCAGCGTCACGACGACATCTTCAGTCGTCGCGTAGTTCATGTGCGCCGTGTAGACGATCGTCTGGTTCTCGAGAACGACGACGTCGTCGAGGGTCACGAAGTTGGTATTGATCGTGTCGTTGACCGTCACCGTCGCGGTGTCGGCGGTATTCAACGCCTCGTAATTGCCGCCGCTCGCAGCGGTGATCGAGACGGTGTAGGTCTCGTGATCGATGTAGGGGTCTTCGCCCTGGATCGGGAATGCCGTCGATGTGCCGGTGGTCTGACCGGCGAGGATCGTGATCGTCGCACCGTTGCTCAGGGTGAGATGCAGGTCGCTGCCCTGCGGTGCATGGTCCACGCTGGCCGAGATCGTCGCCGTACCCACGCCCTCGTTCACGGTCACGTCGTTCAGCGTCACCGCGGTCACGTCCGCATCGTCCGTGACGTTGAAGGTGAAGCTGGCGGTCGAAGTGTCGCCGTCGCGATCCGTGACGGTGAAGGTGCCGGTGACCGTGCCGCCAGTCAGATAGAAATCATCCCCCTGCGCCGTAAAGAGGTAGCTGCCGTCCGCCTTCACCTTCAGGGTGCCGTGGTCGGTGACGATCGCCTGGGAATAGTTCGAATCGGCCGGGTTGAACACCAACTCGGTGCCGTTGATATGCGTCACCTTCGCGCCATCGGCGCCCGGAGCAAAGTCCAGCGTGCCGGTAGTGGAAGTGCCCTCCACGACGTTCTGTGAAAGCTCCGCATTCGCAATTGGCGTGTCGTCATCGATCGAGACGGCGAGCGTGCCGGTGGTGCTGTCACCGTCCTTGTCGGTGACGGTGTAGGTCAGGTTGATATTGATGTTGTCTTCATAGGAAGTCTCGACCGCCGGCGTCGTCGACGGATTGTCGTGACCGGGGTGGTCGATCGCATGCAGCAGCGTGAACTGGTACGCGCCGGTTGCGGCGTTGGTGATCTCAACCTTGAACGCCGCATTCGCCGTCGTGCCATCGGGTGTTGCGTACAGCGTGTGGGTCGCGGAGACCCACACATATTGCAGGGCAACGCCACCGACCGTCACGGCAGCGCCGTTGACGTCGGTCACGGCAGTGTTGTTCAGCGAGGCGAAGCCCACCGCCGCCGGCTCATCGGCGCCGACCGCGAAGTGCAAGGTGCCGGTCAGGTTGGCCGAGCTGTCATCGCCGGTTCCGCCGGCATTGCCGCCGCCCAGGTCGTCCTCATTCGCAACGACCAGCGAGTTCGAGGCGGTGGTCGGGATATCGTTTTCGATGGTGACGATGAGCGAGCCCGTCAGGCCGACGCTGTCACCATCGAAGTCGGTGGCGCGGAACAGCGACGCCAGGTTGAGCTCCAGCGTGCCCGCATCGCCCGAGGCGTTCGAGTGGTCGACCTGGTCGAACAGCTTGAAGGTGAACGTGCCGTCGCCATTGTCGGTCAGCGTGAACACCGTGCGGCCGTCAGCTGCCTTGCCGGTGACCACGTCGGTCTCGACCTCAAACGCAACCGCGGATCCCTTCGAGGTGACGCCGGCCGAAGTGCCGTCCTTCGATACGTTGAACGACAGCGTCGGCGCATCGTCGGCGCCCACGGACACCAGCGAGGTGAACGCCGAGGCGCCGAACGTGATCGACGTCGGCTGGCTACCGCCTTCCTGATTGCCCGTCGACAGGCCGGTCAGCGTGTCCTCGAACACCGTGCCGACCGACGCGCTGCCGTTCAGCGCGACCGGCAGGTCGTCCTCGATGCCGATCGTGAACACACCGCCGTTCGTGGTGGTGACCGTCGTGGTCGAGAAGTTCTCCACACGGAATTTGTCGCCGTTCGCCACGTCGAAGCGGATGATGATGTGGTCGAAATCCGCCGCCGGATCGATCGTCACAAGGCCGCCATTGGCCGGGATGGTGATCGGCCCGCCGGTCACACCGGTGCTGCCGGACACGGGAAGGCTGCCGTTGTAGGCCTCCCAGGTGATCGTGCCGGTGACATTGCCGTTGATGGTGAAGCTGACCGCATCCGTGCCAGGCTTCGAGATGATGATGCCTTCGTTGTCCTCGAGAAGATTGTTGGCGACCGCGGCGCCCTGCCCGGACACATTGAAGGAGCTCTGGCTGAAGGTGTGGGTGTCGCTGCCGGTGAACTCGACGCCATGGAACGTCACGCCGCCGGTGGTGTAGCCGGCCGGATACGGATACTGGCCGGAGTGCATGGTAACGCCGGTGGTGACGCTCGTCGTCGTGCTCGGACCGGTGAGCGCAATCGTGTCGCCGTCCGCGTCGGTGAACTGGATCGCGTGCGTGAAGTCCAGCACCAGCTTCTGGCTGTCGTCGTTCGCCGGGACGTTCGGAATGTGGTCGATCTGGTCGATCAGCGTGAACGTATAGCTGCCGTTCGCCTGCACCTGCAGGGTGAATACCTGCCGGTCATTGGCGTCGAAGCCGCCGCTGTTGTTGCTGTCGACATAGCCGGTCAGCGTGTTGCCGCTGACCGAATACAGAACCGCGTCGCCCTTCGAGGTGACCGAAGTCAGTCCGGTCGGATTCTGGATCAGCGAGAACGTGCCGGGCGCGTCGACGCCGGCCGAGATCAGCGAGGTCAGCGAACCGGTGGCCACCGCCGACTGGCTGCCGTTCTCCTGGTTGCCGTCCGACTGGGTGTTGTTGAGCGCGTCTTCCTCGACGTGGTTGGTTTCCGTCGCCGAGCTCTGGACCGGAATGTCGTCGCGCACGTCGATCTTGAACGTGCCCGAGCCGAGGGTGACGGAATCGCCGTCGCCGTCGGTGGCGACGATGTAGCCCGACAGGTCGATCAGGTTTCCGGCGCCGAGCGTGTTCTCGGTGTTGTCGCCGGTCTGGCTGTCCAGCGTCGGATGATCGATCTGGTCCTTCAGCGTGAAGCTGTACGAACCATTCAGGCCGACCGTCAGCGTGAACACTTCGCGGTCGTTGAGGCTGTCGAAGCCGGAGCCGGCAACGCCGTTCTCGACATAGCCGTGCAGTGTCGTGCCGTCCGACACGATCAGGATCGGCTGGCCGTTCGAGGTGAACGTGGTGGTGGCCGGTGTCGTGACGGTCGCCAGGTGGAAGCCGTTCAGGCCCGGACCATCCGCGCCGAAATTGACAAAACCGCTCAGCGAGCCGGCAACGCCGGTCGCCGTCGCGCTCGGCGATACCGCACCGGTCTCGCCCAACCGGCCGGCATCGGCGTTATGACCGCTCAGGCCGTCTTCGTCGACGTCAGCCACGATCGGCGTGGCCGACCCGACCAGCGTCGGGGCGTCATCCTTGAACACCAGGTTGTCGGCAATATCGAGCGTAGCGCTCGTGCTGTCACCGTCGTGATCGGTGATGGTTGCCGTCAGGGTAATCAGGCTGGCAGTGGACGGATTCGTGGCCTGGTCCGGCCCGGAGTCCGGCGTGTGGACCACCGCGCGCTGCTGATCCAGCGTGACAACGCCATTGGCGTCGACGCTGACCGTGAACACGATCGCGCCGCTGGCCTGGGCGTTGGTGGCATCGGTGCCTTCGCGGCCGACAACCACCCCGCTCTCCAGGAACAGGAACACATGATGGCCGGTCGCGGTGTCGATCAGGGTCGAATCGACCCCGCTCGACGAGACGCCGACCGCATAGGTCAGCGTGCCCGCGCCATCAGCACCGAAGGACGACGTGAAGGCGCCCGCGAACGAAGCCGTGTTGTTCGTTCCGAGGAAGGTTTCATCGTCAGTGATGGTCGGCGCGCTGCTGTTAGATCCGACCACGGTCGGCGTATCGTCATCGACGTCGATGGTGAACGAGCCGGTGGAGATATCGCCGTCGAAGTCCGTCGCGGTGTAGCTGATCGTAAACTGGAGATTGTTCTCCGTGTTGTCGCCGGCCGCGTTGTCGAGCGACGGATGGTCGATCACATGGAGCTGGGTGACCGTATAGGCCCCCGTCGAGGCATTGGTCAGCGTCAACTCAAGGACCGGAGTTGCACCCTGCTTGATGACGATGTGGCTCGATGTCGACGACGGATCGAGCGTGAAACCGCTCGGCAGCGTGAAGCCGCTGAGCAGGAACGCGGTGGTGCCGGCACCGTCGGCGCCGAAATTGACGTTGAGGCTGGCGTTGACCGAGACCGGACCATTGGTCGCGGTGTCGTAGTCGTCCGGACCGCCGAGATTGCCGCTCAGCGCGTCTTCGTCGAGATAGGCGGTCGAGACGCCCGCAACCGGAACGTCGTTCTCGATCGACACGAGAATCGAGCCGAGGCCGAGATTGACGGCATCGCCGTCGAAATCGGTGGCAACGAGTGCCTTCGAGAGATCCAGCACCAGCGTTCCGGTGTCGCCAAGGCCGTCAAGACCGGTGGTGTCGCTGATGTGATCGATCTTGTCGCGCAGGTCGAACCTGAAGTCGCCGTTACCGACCGCCGAGATCTGGAACACGATGCGGTCGACGCCGGCATCATAGGTCAGGTTGTTGCCGCCAACTCCATTGGTGTAGCCGACGACGTTCGTGCCGTCGAAGCCAATGCGGATGTTGAGGCCGTGCGAGGTCGCGACTTCGCCGTTGCTCGTCAGCACGACGCCCGAGGCCGAGGTATTCAGGCTGAACACTGCCTGCTCGTCGGCACCCGGCAGCACCAGGGTCTGCAGGGCGGCATTCGTGAACAGCGCCTCGTCGGTCAGCGTGCTGCCGACATCCGGGTTGCCGTTGGTGAAGTCCACCGGCGTCGGCGCGCTCGTGCTCAGCGTATCTTCCGCGACGCTGATCGTGACGGTCGCGGTGGTATCCGCCGGGATGTCGTTCTCGACCTTGACGGTGAACGTACCGCTCGCCACCGGCGCGGTGTCGCCGTCATGGTCGGCGATCAGCAGTGCCGCCGAGAGGTTGAGTTCGAGGACTCCGCCGTCGCCCGACGCGTGCGGGTGATCGATCTGGTCCTGCAGGTCGAAAGTGATGTTGCCGTTTGCGGCCTGCGAGATGCGGAAGACGTCGTTCTCGCCGCCGTTGCGGATACCGTCGCCATTGACGTCGGCAAAGCCGACGACGTCGCCGCCGACGGTCGCGTATTTCACGACGAAACCGTGCGACGTCACGTCGTTGTTGTTGATGTCCTTGACCACGGTGCCGTTGGCAAACACGGACTGTAGGACGATCGATGCCGGCTCGTCGGCGCCGCTGCCGCCAATCAGGGTGTTGAGGGTGGCAGCGAGGAACACCGTCTTGTCGGTCACAGCGTCCGACGGGCCATTGCCCTCGGCAGCAATGCCGGTGGAGTTGTCGCCGCCGACACCGGCGCTGAGGTCATCCTCGTCGACCTGGCCGGACACGTAAGCGGATGCATTGGCAACCGGCATGTCGTCATCGACGCCGACCGTGAAGCTGCCGGTCACCGCATCGCCGTCGGAATCCGTGGCGGTGTAGTTGAACGTCAGGAAGATGTCGTTCTCTGCGTTGCCGGGCGCGTGATCGAGCTGGTCCTTCAGCACGACACGGAACGCACCGGTGCCTTCGTCGGACAGCGAGATTTCGATGACGGTACGGCCATTGGCCACGCCGGTCAGGACGGTGCCGTCGGCATTGGCCGAGAACACCACCGCATCGCCCTTCGACGTGAGCGACGAGACGCCCGACACGCCAACGGTCGTATTGGTGAACGTCAGGCTGCGGTCGCCGATGCCGTTCCAGGCATCCTGGATCAGCGTGCCGGACTGCGCCGGACCCGCTGCGGTATCGACACCGCTGTCGAGGTTGTCGGCCCCCCACTGGATGTTGAGATGGCCGGTCGCGGTCGCCTCGTTGTTGTCGCCGTCCGTGTTGGCGACACTGTTGTCGCCCGGTTGGGCATCGTGATTGCCGAAGGAGAGCGGCCCGGTCAGACCGTCTTCATCGACGAAGATCGCCCGGACAAGGCTGACATTGTCGATCAGCGCGCCGAGCTGGTTCTCCTGCCCAGCGCCCTGGAACGCCAGCTTGTCGCCGGGACCTGTGCCGATCACGCTGACCGTGATCAACTGCCAGACTCCGGGCGTCATTCCGGTGGAGTCGATGGTTTTGACGACCGTCCCGTTCCACAGGACGTTCAGGCTCGAACTGTCCGCGTCGCCCGCGCCGGGCCGCGGCGCATAATAGAACGTGAGCTCGTAGTTCTCGCCGGACTGCGTGCCGGCAACCACCTGCTGGATCGTCGTGTTGAGACGGAGCGGGCTCGAGTTGTTGAAGTGGTCGCCGCCGGACAGATTCCCGCCTGTCGGGTCGGAATCGAGTTCGACCAGCGAGTTGCCGTCCTGTGCAGGAACGCCGCTGACATTGCCGGTCTGGATTTCGAACGGAATGTCGCCGTTCGGGCCAGCCGCACCGATGTCGACCGTCGTCCAGCCGGGGATCGAGTGGTAGATCGACCACTGATTGTTGCCCAGATCGTCGTGGCCCTGCTCGAAGCTGCCGTTGACGATCAGGTTGGTGTTGGCAGCCGCCGATCCGATGATCGGCATGTCATCGTCGATGGAGATGCCGAACGTGCCGGTGATGGGATCGCCGTCGTGGTCGGTGACCGTGTAGGTCAGGTTGATGTTGATGTTGTCTTCGTAGGCCGTCTGCGTGCCCGTAACATTCGGGTCGTCATGCTCGGGGTGATCGACCTGACCCAGCAGCGTGAAGGTGTAGGCGCCGCTCGTCGGATTGATGCTGATCTTGAACGCGGCATGTCCGGCCGTGCCGTCCGGCGTCGCGTACAGCGTGTTGGTCGAGGAATCCCAGAGATAGCTCAGCGCCTGTCCGCCGGCGGTCACAGCATGGCCGGCAGTGTCCACGACCGCCGTGGAATTCATCGAAGCAAAGCCAACCGTGCCGGCGCCATCGGCGCCGAACGAGAACTGCAAGGTGCCGGTTGCCGACACCGCAGCCGTATCATCGCCCGGCGATGTCGTATTGTGGTTGCCGGCCGTCAGATCGTCCTCATCGACCGTGGCCAGGGTGTTCGATGCAACCGTCGGGGTATCGTCGTCGACGTTGATCGTCAGCGAGCCGTCGACCGTGTCGCCGTCGCTGTCGGTGACGCGATAGCTGACGTTGAGCAGAAGGTTCTCTTCGCTCGCGCCCGGTGCCGAGTGATCGATCTCGTTGAGCTGCTCGACCGTATAGGCGCCCGACGTCGCGTTGGTCAGCGTCACCTTGATCACGTCGACCAGCGTGTTGTCCTGCATCTGGCTGATGGTCAGCACCGTGCCGCCGGGGCTCAACGTGTAGATGAAGCCTGGAGTCGGATTCGTGCCGAGCAGCAACGTCGAGCCCGCGCCGTCCGTACCATAGTCATGCGCCAGCGTGCCGGTCAGGTTGGCAGCGGGGGTGCCGGTATAGTCGTCCGCTCCGCCGAGGTTCGGCGCGGCATCCGGATGGGTCGCCGTCTCGTCGTCGGTGTACACGGTCTGGTTTGCGGACACACTTGGCCCGTCGTCCTGAATCTGGAACACGCCGGTGCCGAGATTGATCGACGCGGTGGCCGTATCGCCATCGCCGTCGGTCACGGTCTGCACCAGCTTCAGCAGATCGGCATTTGACAGCGTCAGCGTCGAGGTGTCGTCGTCGTTGCCGGTATTGCCGTGCCAGATATTGGCGAACTGCGTGAAGGTGATCTGGCCCGTCGCCGGGTTCACCGTGATCTCGAAGTACTTGGCGGAGCCGACCGTACCCGTGATCGTGTTGCCGGACTGGTTCAGGACGATCGGGTCACCCTGGCCGATGCCGTCGTTGCCGACCACGGTGGTGTCGGTCGGATCCAGCGCGAACAGGCCGGAGTTGACGTTCGTTCCGTTCAGCACCAGCGCGTAGGTCGTGCTGCCCGCACCATCGCTGCCGTAGACCGGGGTTGCAAAGTTGTCCGCGAAGGTCCCGGTAATCGTCGCAAGCCCGTTCGGCGCCACACCGTCCGTGTCGGTGTCGAGCGGACGCGTTTCGTCCAGCACCAGCGTCTCGTTGCCAATCCCGAGCGCGGTCGCTGTCGGACCATCGTCCTGGAAGCCGATATACTTGCCGATGCTGATGGCCTGCGAGGAGACCTGGTCGAGGTCGTGGTCGGTGATGGTGACCGTGACGCGGATGGCGTCGTTGGCCATGACCACCTGCTCGTCATGCGAGGCGCCCGGCGTCGGGTGCTTCAGCGACAGGTATTGTGCAACATACAATTCGCCCGTCGTCGGGTTGATGGCGACGGCAAACGCCGCCGGATCGCCGGCGGTCGCCGTGCCGCTGTCGTCGTGGTCGACCCGGCCGACCACCTGCCCGCCTTCCAGGAACAGGTAGATCTTGTGGTTGTCGGTGGTGACCAGGCCGGAATCGACCGCCCCGTTCGCCCCGTTGATCGACAGCGTCAGCGCCACCGGATTGCTGGTCGCCGGACCGTCGGCGCCGTAATTGGCCGTAAACGTCACCGGCGAGACGCCGGCGCCGCTGCGCGCAAAGCCGATCGCGCCATTGTCGGCCGTGGCATCCGGATCGCTGCCCGGGTTGGCAACCCCGGCAAACAGCCCCGCGATCGTCGTCGAGCCGACCACCGTGCTGCCGGCGACGTCGTTCTGCCCGTTCGGGCCCTGGGCGCCGATCCCGCTGGTCTCGTCATGCACGACGATCGGGCCGCAATTGGCTTCGCTGCCCGGCGTGCCGGCCAGCGAGGCGATCAACTGGCTCAGGCTGCTGGAGAGATCGCCGGGCGACGTGATGCTGTCGGCATCGCCGCCCGTCCCTTCCACCTGGTCGAGCAGCGACAGCGCCGGGTTCGGGATCACCACCGACTGAAGGTCGATGTCGCCGGCCGTCGAGCTGCCGCCGGTTACCGAGAACTCGATATAGTCGATCAGCAGGCCGGCATTGCCGCCGGTGCCCGTCAGCGTGACATTGGTGCTGCCGTTGACGTCGCTGGAGCCGCTCTGCGTCCCGCCGCCGACGAAGTGGATCGTATAGGCAAAGTTGGTGTTGCCGCTGCTGGTGTTGTCGTCCAGCGTGAACGTGGCGCTGAGAACATTGAGGCCGCTAAAGCCGTTCGAGGTGTAGTTGGCCACCCCGAAATTGTTGAACGAGCCGAAGTCGAACCGCAGCAGTTCCGTCGTGTTGACGTTCTGGTCGCTGCTGCCGCCCTGCACGCCCCAGCCGTCATCGATACCGTCGCTGTTGCCGTTGACGTCGACAAGCTGGCCGTTGGTGGTGCCCGGCGCGGTCCAGCCCGACACCAGCGCGATCTGCGTCGAGCCGTTGCCGACGATGCGCGCGGTGTCGTTGTTGCCGGACGCGCTGTTCGCGTCATAGGA
Source organism: Bradyrhizobium lablabi (assembly GCF_018129385.1). Taxonomy (GTDB): domain Bacteria; phylum Pseudomonadota; class Alphaproteobacteria; order Rhizobiales; family Xanthobacteraceae; genus Bradyrhizobium; species Bradyrhizobium lablabi_C. The sequence continues at coordinate 73,906 of NZ_JAFCLN010000026.1, read as the reverse complement.
CGACGACGAGTTGACGCTGACCGTCACCGTCGGCGAGCCGACATGGTAGGCCTGGATCGTGAAGGCCTGGTCGAGCCCGCCGCTGTTGCCTTCGGTCTCGCCGACCTCGTTGGAGCCGTCCGAGCCGAGGATCTGGTCGATCGCCGCCTGCGCCCCCACCGAGATCGTGCCGCCATTGTCGCCGTTCGCCGTGTTCGGCTCGCCGTCCGAGATGAAGATCAGCGAGTTGACGTCGGCGTTCGGCAGCGTGCCCGGCGCAACCGAAGGCTGCGTCACCGACACCAGGTCGACGTCGCCGGAATCGCCGTTGCCGACCGAGAACTCGACATAGGCGATCTGCTTGCCGGCATTGCTGCCGGTGCCGGCCAGCGTCAGCGACTCGCTCGGCCCGTCCACGCTGCGCACGCCGGTCTCTTCGCCGCCGCCGACGAACACGATCTTGTAGGAGAAGTCGGTGTCGCCGCCCGACGTCCGGTCGTCCAGCAGGAAGGTCGCGCTGGTGACCGGCACGCCGTTGAAGCCGCCGGAGACAAAGTTCGACACCGTGGTGGCGTTGAAGGTATTGTCGAACGCGCCGAAGTCGAAGCGCACCATCTGGCCCTGATCGATGGCGTCGTCGTTGGCGCCAAAGCCGTCGCCGATGTCGCCGCCGACATCGAGCAGCTGGCTGTTCGCCGTGCCCGGCGAGGTCCAGGCCGTCACCAGCGCGATCTGCGTCGAGCCGTTGCCGATGATCTGCGCGGTGTCGTTGTCGCCGCCCGGCTGGTTGGCGTCGAACGTCGAGATCGTGTTGTTGACCTCCAGCGTCGGCGTGTAGCCCTGGATGAACTGCAGCGCCTGCTGCAGCCCGGCCTCGTAGTTGGTGTTGCCGCCCGAGTTCAGCGCATCGACGTCGCTGATCGCATCATCCAGCGCGCTCTGCACCAGCGCGCCGTTGACGATGATGTCGTAGGTCCCCACCGCGCTCGCGGTGGTGTCGAACTGCACGATGTGGATCCGCACGTTCTGCGCACCCGACGAGCCGATCTGCTCCAGCAGGTTCTCCACCGCGTTCTGGACCAGCGACAGCTGCCCGGACTCGATGCTGCCCGAGGTGTCCAGCACCAGCACGAAGTTGGCGACATCGCCCGGCTCCGCCGGCGTGCTCTCGCAGATGTCGTCGGCGATCAGCGTCGGGGTGTCGTCGTCGACATTGATGGTCAGCGCGCCGTCGACCGTATCGCCGTCACCGTCGGTGACGCGATAGTTGACGTTGAGCAGCAGGTTCTCCTCGCTCGCCCCCGGCGCCGAATGATCGATCGCATTGAGCTGCTCGACCGTGTAGGCGCCCGACGTCGTGTTGGTCAGCGTCAGCTTCATGACGTCGACCGGCGAGCCGTCCTGGATCTGGCTGATGGTCAGCACCGTGCCGCCGGCGCTCAGCGTGTAGACGAAGCCGGGCGTCGGATTGGTGGCGAGCAGCAGCGTCGTGCCCGCACCGTCTGCGCCATAGGCGTGCGCCAGCGTGCCGGTCAGGTTCGCCGCCGGCGTGCCCGTATAGTCGTCCGCGCCGCCAAGGTTCGGCGCAGCATCCGTATGCGTCGCCGTCTCGTCGTCCGTGTAGACAATGGCGTTCTCGCCGGCCGTCGGCATGTCGTCATCGACGGAGACGATGAACTTGCTGCTGACGGCGTCGCCGTCGGAGTCGGTCGCGGTGTAGTTGAAGGTCAGCGCGATGTCGTTTTCGTTGCCGTTCGGCGCATGGTCGAGCTGGTCAAGCAGCACGAAGCGATAACTGCCGGTGCCGTCATCGGACAGCGATACTTCGAAAACGGCCCGTTCGCCGGCCATGCCGGTCAGCACGGTGCCGTCGCTGTTGAGATGGAAGGTCACCGCCTCGCCGTGCGAGGTCAGCGGCACGCCGCCGGCGACAGTGACGTTGGCATCGGTGAAGGTGACGCTGCGGTTGGCGGCGCCACCGGGCGCGTCCTGAACCAGCGTCCCGAACGATCCGGCCGTACCGTCGGGCGTGGCCGAATCCAGATTGTCGGCGCCCCACTGAATGTTCAAATTGCCGGTGGCGGTCGCTTCATTGTTATCGCCATCGGTATCGGGAACGACATTGTCACCGACCTGGCTGTCATGGTTGCCGAAGGCCGCCGGACCGGTCAGTCCGTCTTCGTCGACCACGGCGGTGGCGACGACCGACACGTTGGCCAGATAGGTGCCGTGATAGCCCTCGTCCGCCGCACCCGGAATCGTGGCGTGACCCTGCCCGACTTCGCGGAAGGTGATCTGGTCGTTGGCGGCAATGCCGCTCGCCGTGACGACGTAAGAATACGAAGTCATCGGACCGGTCGGATGGATGGTACCGATGACGGTGTTGTTCCAGATCACTTCCAGCGTGGCCGTTGCCGGATACGGCGCACCGGCCTCGAACTGGATCGCGTAGGTCTGCCCCGCGGTGAGGCCGCTAAGCTGCTGCGAAATCTGGATATTGCCGGGCGAAGCACCCATGTCGATCATCTCGCCATGGGTCGAGCTGTGCATGCCGAGATAGCCGTCAATGACGCGTTCGACTTGCAGGTGGCCCGAGCCCGGCGGCTCGAAAGTCGAGTTGGCAACCACCCAGCCGGTCACACCGTCAGGTTGCGCGATGCCGCCGAACGAGGCGGACGTGAACGTCCCCTGGCTGAAGTCGCCATTGGCGATCAGGTTGGTCGGCGCAGCGGCCAGGATCGGCATGTCGTCGTCGATCGAGACCGACAGCGTGCCGGTGGCGGTGTCGCCGTCCTTGTCGGTGACGGTGTAGGTCAGGTCGATGTTGATGTTGTCTTCATAGGCAGTCTCCACCGTTCCGGTGGTCGACGGATTGTCGTGACCGGGGTGGTCGAGCTGACCCAGCAGCGAGAAGCTGTAGGCGCCGGTCGAGGTATCCGTAACCTCGATCTTGAACGCTGCGTTACCGGCCGTGCCGTCCGGCGTCGCGTAGAGCGTGTTGGTCGCAGAGTCCCACAGATACGTCAGCGCGACGCCGCCCGCCTTGACGGCAGCACCGTTGGTATCGAGCACCGCCGCGCCATCGAGCGAGGCAAAGCCCACGGCAGCAGGCTCGTCCGCGCCGACCGCGAACTGTAGCGTGCCGGTGACCGGCGAAACCGACGTCGCATCGTCGCCGGGCGACGTCGTGTCGTGGTTGCCGGAAGCCAGATCGTCCTCATCCACCGTCACCAGCGTGTTCGACGCCGTGACCGGGATGTCGTCCTCGATGCTGATCGTGAAGCCGTCCGACAGCGTGATGGTGTCGCCATCGTCATCGGTGAACCGGATCGCCGACGACAGGTTCAGGATAAGCGTCTGGCTGTCATCGTTGGCCGGCGAGTTCGGGGTGTGATCGACCTGGTCGAGCAGCGTGAACTTGTAGTCGCCGTTCGACTGCACCTCGAGCGTGAACACCTGCCGGTCGCTTGCGTCGAAGCCGTTGTTGTTGCCGTCGACATAGCCGGTCAGCGTATTGCCGCTGACGGTGTACAGGACCGTCTCGCCCTTGGAGGTAACCGAGGTCAATCCGCTCGGATTCTGGACCAGCGAGAACGTGCCGAGTTCGTCGGCACCGATCGACACCAGCGAGCTCAGCGAGCCCGTTGCAACCGTGGTCTGGCCGCCCTCGGCATTGCCGATCGACTGATGGTTCGAGTTCGCGTCCGTCAGCGCGTCTTCCTGAACCGAGTCGGAGACGGTCGCCGAAGTGGCCTGCACGGGCACGTCGTCGTCGACGGAGACGATGAACTTGCCGTCGACGGCGTCGCCGTCGGAGTCGGTCGCGGTGTAGTTGAAGGTCAGCGCGATGTCGTTTTCGTTGCCGTTCGGCGCGTGATCGAGCTGGTCGAGCAGCACGAAGCGATAGCTGCCGGTGCCGTCATCGGACAGCGAAACCTCGAACACGGTCCGTTCGCCGGCCACGCCGGTCAACACGGTGCCATCGCTGTTGAGATGGAAGGTCACCTCGACGCCCTGCGAAGTCAGCGGCACGCCGCCGGCGACCGTGACGTTGGCATCGGTGAAGGTGACGCTGCGGTTGGCGGCGCCGCCGGGCGCGTCCTGGACCAGCGTCCCGAATGGTCCCGTGGTCGTATCAGCCGCCGCCGAATCCAGATTGTCGGCGCCCCACTGAATGTTCAGGTTGCCGGTCGCGGTCGCTTCATTGGCGTCGCCATCGGTGTTGGCATCGAGCGCATCACCCACCTGCGAATCGTGGTTGCCGAACGAAAGCTGACCGGTCAGGCCGTCCTCGTCGACCACGGCAGTGGCGATGACCGACACGTTGGCCAGATAGGTGCCGTGATAGCCCTCGTCCGCCGAACCCGCAATCGTGGCGTGACCCTGCCCGACTTCGCGGAAGGTGATCTGGTCGTTGGCGGCAATTCCGGTCGCCGTGACGACATAAGAATATGACGTCATCGGACCGGTCGGATGGATGGTGCCGATGACGGTGTTGTTCCAGATCACCTCGAGTGTGGCCGTTTCCGGATACGGCGCGCCGGCCTCGAACTGGATCGCGTAGGTCTGACCGGCGGTGAGGCCGCTAAGCTGCTGCGATATCTGGATATTGCCGGGCGAAGCGCCCATGTCGATCATGTCGCCATGGGTCGACGTGTGCATGCCCAGATAGCCGTCAAAGACGCGCTCGACCTGTAGGCCGCCCGGCGCCGGAGGCTCGAAGGTTGAATTGCTGACCACCCAGCCTGTGACACCACCAGGCCCTGCAACGCCGCCGAAGGCGGGGAATGAGGCAAACGTGCCCTGGCTAAAGTCGCCATTGCTAATGAGATTGACCGGCGCCTGAACCAGGATCGGCATGTCGTCGTCGATCGAGATCGACAGCGTTCCGGTCGCTGAATCCTGGTCAAAATCGGTGACGGTATACGTCAGATCGATGTTGATGTTGTCTTCATAGGCCGTCTGCGTGCCCTCAACGCCCGGATCGTCGTGGCCAGGGTGGTCGAGCTGGCCGAGCAGCGAGAAGCTGTAGGCGCCGGTCGACGGATTCGTGACCTCGATCTTGAACGCCGCGCTTCCGGCCGTGCCGTCCGGCGTCGCGTACAGCGTGTTGGTGGCAGAATCCCACAGATAGGTCAGCTCAACGCCGCCCGCCTTGACCGCGGCACCGTTGGTATCGAGCACCGCCGCGCCATCGAGCGAGGCAAAGCCCACGGTTGCAGACTCGTCCGCGCCAACCGAGAAGTTCAGCGTGCCGATGACCGGCGAGACCGCCGTCGTGTCGTCGCCCGGAGAGGTGGTGTCGCCATTTCCGGCCGGCGTCAGATCGTCTTCGTCGACACTGACCAGCGTGTTCGACGCCGTGACCGGGATGTCGTTTTCGACGGCAATATTGAACGTGCCATTGAGCACGATGCTGTCGCCGTCGGAATCCGTCGCCCGGAATGCCGATGCGAGATTGATGGTCAGCGTTTCGAAATCGCCAAAACCCTGGTGGTCGAGCTGATCGACCAGCGTGAAGGTGAAGGTCTGATCGCCGTTGTCGTGCAGCGTGAAGACGATGCGTTCGCCTGCCGAAGCAGTCAGGGTGTTTCCGCTCACCGAATAGGTGACGGGATCGCCGTGAGAGAACAGCGTCGGCGCCGTTGCATCGGAATTCAGGCTGAAGAAACTGCCAGGCTGATCGGCGCCAAAGGACACCAGGCCGGACAGATCCGCCGCCGTGATGACGACCGATGTATCGGTGTGGAACGGCTCCTGATTGCCGACCGACTGCTGGTTGTTCAAACCGTCTTCGTAGACGGTTGCGAAGGTGAACGAGCCCGAGCCCTCGCCTTCCCCTTCCGAGTTTCCGGGCAGCGCAATCGGCATGTCGTCGTCGATCGAGATCGACAGCGTTCCGGTTGCCGAATCGTGATCGAAGTCGGTGACGGTGTAGGTCAGGTCGATGTTGATATTGTCTTCATAGGCGGTCTGCGTGCCCTCAACGCCCGGATCGTCGTGGCCAGGATGGTCGAGCTGGCCCAGCAGCGAGAAGCTGTAGGCGCCGGTCGAGGGATTCGTGACCTCGATCTTGAACGCCGCGCTTCCGGCCGTGCCGTCCGGCGTCGCATAGAGCGTGTTGGTCGCGGAATCCCACAGATAGGTCAGCTCAACGCCGCCTGCCTTGACCGCGGCACCGTTGGTATCGAGCACCGCCGTGCCATCGAGCGAGGCAAAGCCCACGGTTGCGGATTCGTCGGCCCCGACCGTGAAGTTCAGTGTGCCGGTGACCGGCGAGACCGCGGTCGCATCGTCGCCCGGAGAGGTGGTGTCGCCATTGCCGGCCGGCGTCAGATCGTCTTCATCGACGCTGACCAGCGTGTTCGACGCCGTGACCGGGATGTCGTTTTCGACGGCAATATTGAATGTGCCGTCGAGCACGACGCTGTCGCCGTCGGAATCGGTCGCCAGGAACGCCGATGCGAGATTGATCGTCAGCGTTTCAAAATCGCCAAAGCCCTGGTGGTCGAGCTGATCGACCAGCGTGAAGGTGAAGGTCTGATCGCCGTTATCGTGCAGCGTGAAGACGGTGCGCCCCCCGGCCGATGCCGTCAGGGTATCGCCGACCACCGAGTAGCTGACGGGGTCGCCGTGAGAAAACAGAGCCGGCGCGGTTGCATCGGGATTCAGACTGAAGCTGCCGGGCTGGTCGACGCCGAACGATACGAGGCCGAGCAAGTCCGCGGCGGTGATGTTCACCGACGTGGCGGAATGGAAAGGCTCCTCGTTACCGAGCGACTGACCGTTGTTGAGGCCGTCTTCATAGACCGTTGCAAAGGTGAACGAGCCGGAGCCTTCCCCTTCCCCGTTGCCATCTCCCGGCAAGGCGATCGGCGTATCGTCATTGACGGTCAGCGACAGCGTTCCGCTGGCGGTGTCGCCGTCGTGATCGGTCACGTCATAGCTGAACGTGAAGCTCTGATTGTTCTCGTCCTGACCCGGCGCATGATTGATCGCATGCAACTGGGTGATGCTGTAGCTGCCCGATGTCGTGTCGGTCAGCGTTAGTTGCAGGACGTCAACGCTGACGCCGTTCTGCATCTGACTGACGGTCAGCACCGTTCCGGTCGCATCGACAGAGTAAGTGAAGCCCTCCGGCGCGCCGGCATCGTTCAGGAGGATAGTGCCGGCGTTGTCGGCGCCATAGCTGTGCGCGAGCGTGCCGGTTGCCGTGATCGGACCATTGGTGGCCGGGTCGAAATCGCCCGTACCGCCCTGATTGCCGCCGGCCAGCGCGTCTTCGTCGAAGACCACCGGTGTGTTCTCGCCGACTACGGGACTGTCGTCATCGACCGAAAGGCTGAGCGAGCCGTCGACGATATCGCCGTTGCTGTCGGTCACCCGATAGTTGAACACAAACGACAGGTCGTCCTCGGTGCCGCCGGCCGGATGATCGATTGCGTGCAGCTGTGTGATCGTGAAGGCGCCGTCGGTGGTGTTCGACAGGACGATCCGAATGATGTCTACATTGCCGCCGTTCTGAAACTGGCTGACGGTCACGACCGTGCCGCCGCCGCTCAGCGTGTAGGTAAAGCCAACGGGCGCTCCCGTCGCCAGGAGCAGCGTGGTCCCGGCGCCATCCGAGCCATAAGTGTGCGCGAGAATTCCGGTCGCGCTGATCGGACCGTTGGTGAGTGGGTCGCGATCGTCGGGGCCGCCGAGATTTCCGCCGTTCAATCCATCTTCGTCAAAGACGAGCTCTGCGTTGGCCGAGGTGGTGGGAAATCCATTGACGAGCAACCCGACCTCGAAGGTCGAGCTAAAGGTTCCGAGTTGTTCCTGACCGAGCAGATCGAGCGGATTGCCGGAGTTGAGCGGATCGACGGTCGGGTTGCTGAAATTGGCGCCGCTCGCCTGGGCGCCGCTGGCGCCACCATCGCCCGCAGCCGGCAGGACGGATTGGTCGGTAGAGATCGGAAACAGCGAGGCGAACTCGCCGATCGAAACTTCGCGGCCGGGCGCAACCTCGATGGTGAAGTTTTGCGCCGAGTCGTGCCGTGAATCGAAAAACGGCTCGACCGTAACCGTCGACTTGTTATCGAACAGAATGATCAGCTTCTCACCGACGCGGACCAGCGTGATCCGATCATTGGCGATCGATGTGAAGTCGAGCTGTACCTTTTGATCGTAGCCGACGTTGACGACGACCGCCTGCTCGGAAAGCGGCTTTGTCAGTTTGAAGATTCGGATTGGTGTGGCTTTATTGGAACCGGACGCGCCAGTAGCCTGCGCAACCTGAAACTGTGCGTTCATAAACCTACCCCTGCCCTAAAACTTTTTTCGCTAACCTGAATTCAAGTTGGCAAAAAACTTTTCGAAAATCTTAGGCGTTAGGGTATTGTTAACCGCAGCGAGGGTCAATGAAATCAAACAGTTAACGTTCGAATTTTGGTTGACAGTGGTAAATTGGGATCGAAATAGAATACGGTTCCAGAAACAGCTTTGATATGAGTAGCTTGGCGGGAACCTGATGGAACCGCCGGCGGTCGGAGGATCCAAATGAAGGTATTATTCTCCGGCGCGCTGTTCATCTTCGCGCTTTTTGCCGCTCCGGCGCATGCGCAAGAGACGCCTCGCACCGTCGAGAGAACCGTAAAGTCGCTGGCGAACAGCGACACCCAGATCGGCGTCTATCTGAACGTACTCCCGGACTGTTCGTCAGGGCCCTTGCCGACGATACGGCTGGTCGATGCGCCCGCCTCCGGCAAGGTGACGGTCAAGTCAGCCAAGGTGAAGGCAACGAATTACAAGGCCTGCCTTGCACTCGAGGTCCCCGCCTATGTCGCGTTCTACAAGTCGCCGCCCGGCTTTGTGGGCGATGATGCGATGACGATCGAGGTGAAATATTCCGGCGGCCGGACAGAGATTCAAAAAATCAGGGTCAATGTAAGCGGCCCTGGAGCCCAGCAGAAAATCTAGCCTTCTAAATGATCGCTCGGTTCAAGGAGAGATCCTCTGAACCACGACGGAGGAATCGTCCCGACTTGTCGCCTCTTCCTCGCAGTCACTAATTCTGCGAGCGGTGACAAAATCGGTTTTCGGGACAGTACCTGCAATCAGCTCATTGAATTCCGTGTACGCATCTTCGCTGTCGACCGTGATGACGGTGCGGACCGGTCCCATGTTGTCGCATCTTTTTGCGAATACGTAGGTGTTGTTTTCTCTTTCCGGCTTGGCTGAAACGCAGTTGCCGACGGTTGCCGGCGAAAAAGTCAGTTTCATCGCTTCGGTCGGATCGACGCAGCGCGTGGCTTCTTGTCGTACCAGTCGATGCTGCATCGTTGGATACGAGATGACATTATGCGTTCGCACGAAACGCCACATGCCCTTTCGAAAGCTGGGGCCGTCAAAGGTTTCTGCCGCGAGGCTGGATTGGGAAAACAAGACGCCAAGTAACGCGACAAGCGTCCCGATCAGACCGAACAAGCATTTCCGAAAGAATCTTGGGGTGGCGGATTTCTCGCAAAGGCGCATCAGGTGTTCTCTCCCGCTAGCCAAGCCAGTTGCGGAGGTCGGACCGAATCAGCGGCTGGGCCCGATGAAAGTTTCGGCCAATTCGGGCTCGGCAGCGACACCCTGAGAACTTCCGCCCGTGGTCGTGACCCGGCGTCGCTTTTGCGAACCACCGTTGTATGCCGGCAACACAATGGCTGCGCCGAAGAGCCAGCCGGCAACCGCCGGGGAAGTACGTGGCATCAGTGGTCCTTCCGCTTCCTGAACTGCGATACTGTCGATTTTTGCAGGCGCCAGGCGGGCCGAATGAGCATTCCAGCCCGTGGTTCTGGCAGCGGTTGCGACTTCCCCGCAGTTTGACCCAGCGAGCGATTTTTGCTCTGATTGGGTATACTTTCTTTTTTGGGGGCACCGATGCGCGCTGGTCTTGGAAAACTTCTCGCAAGCTTCACATTCCTCGGTGTTGCTGCAACGGTTCTTCCCAATCCATCCTCGGCTGCTGATCTGGGTCTGATTTCGTCAGGCCGGGGTGGCTGTTCGGAGATCGTTTTCGTCTGCGAAAACGGCCGGCAATATCCGCTCTGCCCGATCGCCGTGAGTGTCGTTGGCGAAGTCATCACCGCTTCGCTGCATACCGGCCACCGCGGTGGTGCGCATGTCCGGCTGGTGCCGATGGGTGTCGGATATCGTTATGCGGGCCGCGGCTTCTGGCTGGACGGCTTTCGCGACAACGCGGTCCTGAACTTCGGCAAGCACTCCCAGGTCGCCTGCACGATCCAGCAGTCCTGACGCGGAAGCTTCAGGATACCGGCGGCGGGATCTGAGGCGCTAGCCCTTGACGCGCAGCGCGGCGCGGCTTGTGCGCGGATACATATAAGCCTTGGGAGTGACATAGATGGGACAATGATCGTCCCACTGATATTGCTGCCAATTCCACTTCCAGCAGCCGGACTGAATTTCCGGATTGTATTCCCAGTTCAGACGATATGGCGGATCGCCGAACGGATAAGTGACGCTCTGCGCGCTGCTGGCGCAAGGCGCCATGATCAAGACTGCCGTCGCTCCAGCCCAAATCAATTTTTGCATAATGGCGCCTCAGCTATATGTGAATTATTGCGCAAGAGTGCCAAACGGCGCTGCCCTTATCAAGGGCTTTCAGGCGACGTTACGCACGGCTAACCCATGCGCCCCGCCTTGATCCGGATCGGCGGCGGTCGCGGTCCCCATCAATTCGTCTCGTTCTCGCCTCCCGGAGAGGTCGACGGCTTGGCTTCATTCTTGGCGTCATCCTTTCCGGCCTTTTCCATTCGCTTGCGACGTTCTTCAGCAGCGTCCTCCAGCTCCCAGGCGCGCGCCAGTCGCGCGGGCGGCGTCTCCTTCAACAGCCTGCCCCAGGCCGCGGCAAATCCCTTTCTCGCGTCGTCCAGACTGGAGGTCTTTCCTTCCGCCCAGGACGGCAGCGCCATCGGCACCGTGATATGCCACTCCCAGGCCGATACCGCGAACCGGATGCGTCCAATAATGTGCCCTTCGAAACGAAGAAGATAATCGTCCTTTACACCCGGCCATGTCGGAGCCGCGTTGAGGGTGATCGTCTTTGCCATGCCAATCCCAAAATTCTAAAATCAGAAAAAATCTATCTGCCTGCTGTATCCTTTGGCTCGCCCGATGCAAAGCAGAAGAACGTCTTTACGATTGCCGCATCAGCCGAAGCTTTCAAGGACGGTCCACGGACCAGGAGCCGGCATGGCAGGTCGCACGGCAGCTCGACAATGGAGGCGATCGGATGCGCATCAACGAAGACGCCGTCAGCTTTGCGGCTTTCTCGCTCGCGAAGGTGTTGGCCGGCGAATTGTTGCGGAAGGGAATCCTGACCAGAGAGGATTTGATTTCGGCGATCTCGACAGAGACGGATCAACAACGCACGATCGCCGAGCCTCTCAACCAGGATGCGGCGACCTTGCTGTCTGTCTATTGCGATGAGCTCAACGAAGGCGGCTGACGCCGTTGCCGCTGCACGCGTCCGTCACCGCGTGCGGCAGTTCGCAAAAACGATGCGCGTCGACGCGTGCTCGCTTCATCTTCAAACGCTGGACTTCAACGCAAGCGCCTTCATGAACAGGCATTCATGGAGGAAATGTCCGGTTCACGTTGGCGTGTGCGCGCTCGAACCGGCTTTCATCTGGCGCCGTCGAACTGGCGTGCGAATCCATTCCGGTTTCGCCAACAAGGAATGGAGATTCCAGTGTCGATGAAATTGAAGTTCACCACGGCCGCGTTCGCTGCCTTCGCAGCGATGGGTGCAATGCCCGGCTCGGCTTCCGCCACATCCATGATGATCTGCGACCAGGCAGTATCGATGCGCGCCTGCGGCGACCACATCGCCTATGTGCAATCGCTCGAGAAAAGGAAGGTTCGTCCGACCCCCGGCAGGACGGTCAACTACCTCGACCCGACCGACAATCCGGCTCTGCGTGATGCCGGCGGCGGTGGTGGTGGCGGCGGCGGCGGAGGTGGTGGCGGCGGCCGCTAAGCCAGCTCGTATTGCGTATCGCGCGCGCCGCCGGATCGCTCCGGCGGCGACTCGATGTCCGATGCAGGCGGCAGTCGCCGCCTCTCATCTGTCGCGATCTTTGAAAGCATTCCGCGACGCCATTTCGCGCCGGAATTCGGAAAAAACTTTGGTCGGAGCGAGAGGATTTGAACCTCCGACCCCTAGTCTCCCAGACTAGTGCGCTAACCGGGCTGCGCCACGCTCCGATGCCGTTCCCTTAGCGTCCATCGCGCGGCAGCGCAAGGCACGCAATCTGTCCCGACAGATGCCACAAACGGCTGGTTCCGGCCCGTCGGTCAGCCGTCCTTCAGCGCCTGATCCAGCAATTGCCGGGCCGCGATCAGTTCCTGCAACACGCTTTCCAGCCGGGCACGGTCGGCCTGGCGGACGCCGGCGGCAGCGGCCGGGGCAGCGTCGAGCCCCTTGGCGATGCCGTCCTCGTCATGTTCGAGGAAGCGGAAGTCGATGCCTTCGTCGCCGCCCTCGTAGTCCTCGTCTTCGCTCTCGGCTTCGTAGCCGTGCGCCGCGTCACCCTCTTCCTCGGCAAGGGTTTGCTCGAGCGTCTTCTCGACCGCGCCGAAGGAAGCGGCAACCGAAGCGTCCGCCAGACCCTGCACCGCCTTGATGCCGTGCTCTTTCAGGATCCGCTGCACGCCGCGAATGGTGTAGCCCTCGCCGTACAGGAGCCGGCGGATGCCCTTCAAGAGATCGACGTCGTCGGGGCGGTAGTAGCGGCGGCCGCCGCTGCGCTTCATCGGCTTGATCTGGGCAAACCGCGTTTCCCAGAAGCGCAGGACATGCTGGGGAATGTCGAGTTCGTCAGCGACTTCGCTGATGGTTCGGAACGCATCCGGCGCCTTGTCCAACGCCTGCTCCTTTCAGCCCGATGTCGAGCCGTTCATTCTTCCTTGCCGGCGCCGTTGACGGGCGCATGGCCGTTGATGCGCTGCTTGAGAATCGCCGACGGCTTGAACACCATAACCCGACGCGGCGAGATCGGCACTTCGGTACCGGTCTTCGGATTGCGTCCGATACGCTGCCCCTTCTTGCGCACCATGAAGGAGCCGAACGACGACAGCTTCACCGTTTCGCCTTTCTCAAGACAATCGGTGATTTCCTTCAATACCAGCTCAACGAACGCGGACGACTCGGTCCGCGACAGGCCTACCTTCTGGTAGACCGCCTCGCATAAATCCACGCGTGTGACTGTTTTCCCAGTTCCGGTCATCGCCTGCCCCGCACTCTCGGCGAACAAATTTATTCCCTGAAATTAGGAGGTTAGCCAACAATGGTCAACAGCGAGCATCATGCAAGCGCATGAAAGAACGGTGCAAACTTTATGGATTTTTGGAGGCGCGCTTCACCAGCGCACGAGTGCCGAGCCCCAGGTGAAGCCGCCGCCCATGGCTTCGAACAGCACGAGATCGCCCTTCTTGACGCGCCCGTCCCTGACCGCGACGCACAGCGCCAACGGAATCGAGGCCGCCGACGTATTGCCATGCCGATCGACGGTCAGCACGACTTTCTGCGGCGCAATATGAAGCTTGTGGGCTGAAGCATCGATGATTCGCTTGTTGGCCTGGTGCGGGATGAACCAGTCGATGGCATCGGCGGTCGCGCCGGTCGCATTGAACGCATCGACGATCACGTCGGTGATCATGCCGACCGCATGCTTGAACACTTCCCGGCCTTCCATCCGCAGATGCCCGACGGTCTGGGTCGAGGACGGGCCGCCATCGACATATAATTTCGACTGGTGGCGGCCGTCGGAGCGCAGATGGGTCGTCAGCACGCCGCGGTCGGAGGCGACATTGCCCGGTTGTTCCTGTGCCTCGAGCACGACGGCGCCGGCGCCGTCGCCGAACAGCACGCAAGTGCCGCGATCATTCCAGTCCAGAATCCGCGAAAACGTCTCGGCGCCAATCACCAGCGCCCGCTTGAAGGCGCCGCTGCGCAGGAAATTGTCGGCCGTGGCGAGCGCGAACACGAAGCCGGAGCACACCGCCTGAAGGTCGAAGGCCGCGCCATGGTTGATGCCGAGCCCGTTCTGCACCGCGACCGCGGTTGCCGGAAAGGTGTTGTCCGGCGTCGACGTCGCGAGCACGATCAGGTCGATCGACTGGGCGTCGATGCCGGCGTCGGCCAGCGCGGCCTTCGCGGCGGCGATCCCGAGATGCGAGGTAAATTCCCCGTCGGCTGCGATGTGACGCTGACGGATACCGGTGCGCTGTGTGATCCATTCGTCGGAGGTGTCAACTCGTGCCGCCAGTTCGGCATTGGTCAGCACCTTCTGCGGCAGGTACGAGCCGCAGCCGAGCACGACCGAACGTATTGCAGTCACGAAACAGCCTCCTGTGCGGTCTGCGCCCTGGCCAGCGCGCCGCCGTCGCGATTGAGCATCCCATTGATCTTGGTGAGGAGATCGTTGCGGGCCGTCTCATAGCCAACATTGATCGCATAGGCAAAGCCTTCGGCGTCGGTTCCGCCGTGGCTCTTGACCACCATGCCGGTCAGGCCGAGCAAAACGCCGCCATTGAGCTTGTTGGGGTCCAGCTTGTCGCGCAACGCCCTGAAGGCGCCACGGGCGAACAAATAGCCGATTTTGGCCATCCAGGACTTCGATATTTCGGTGCGGAGGAAGTCGCCGATCTGGCGCGCCGTGCCCTCGGCAACCTTGAGCGCGATATTGCCGGAAAATCCCTCTGATACGACGACATCGGCCGCGCCCTTGCTGATGCCGTCGCCCTCGACAAAGCCGACATATTCGAGCTGGGGCAGGTTCATTGCGCGCAGCAATTCGGCCGCCTCGCGAATCTCCTCGTGGCCCTTGATCTCCTCGACCCCGATATTGAGGAAGCCGACCGTGGGCCGCTGGAGGTCGAACAGCACGCTCGCCATCGCGCTGCCCATGACAGCCATTTGCACCAGATGCTGCGCATCGCCGCCGATGGTGGCGCCGAGATCCAGCACGACGGAATCGCCCCGCTTCGTCGGCAATACCGCGGCAATCGCCGGACGGTCGATTCCGGGCACCGTGCGCAGGCAGAACCGCGCCATCGCCATCAGTGCGCCGGTGTTGCCGGCCGAGACCGCAACGTCTGCCTCGCCCTTCTTCACCGCTTCGATCGCCAGCCACATCGACGAAGTCTTGCGGCCGCGGCGCAGCGCCTGGCTCGGCTTGTCATGCATGCTGACGGCAACATCCGTGTGGATGACGCGGGAGGCCGCCTTCAGCTTGGGATGCTTTTCCAGTTCAGGATCGATCCTGGCGCGGTCGCCGAATAACAGGAATTCAGTGTCGGGATGCCGGATCAATGCGGTGGCGGCGCCGGGAATGACCACCGATGCGCCTACATCGCCACCCATGGCGTCAAGCGCGATTCGAACCTTTTGCGGCATCCCGGAAACCTGATTCCTCGTGTCCAACGTGTTCGGCCGCGTAACTCAAAGCCGTCGCAAATGTCGCACCCCGGCGGGCGGCGACAATAACGTTTCCGGGCTCCGAAACAACCCGTTGATGTCCGGGAACCGGCCGCCGCGGACGAATTCGCCACACGAAAATAAATCAAGCAAAATCAATCCATTATAAGCAATGATTGAATTCTCGCGCAAGCCGCTTCGCTTGGGACGTGAGTTCGGCCATGCCGGCGGTGCGCTATTTCTTTTTGGGAGCTTTGCGCGGCTTCGCCTTCAGCGCTTTTAGCGCGGCGAAGGGATGATCTTTCGGATCAGGCGGCGTGTTCTCGTGATCGAATACGGCGTCGGCCTTGCGTGGATAGGGATCGATAGCGAGAAACAGCGCGTCGGTGGCAACCCGGCCGAGATCGATGACGCCGTTGACGATCGGCTCCGGCGGGTCGGGCGTTTCCGCGACGCTTTCATTCGCGTCATCGACGAGGTCGGCCAGTTGCGGGATTTGCTCCGGCGGCGCGAAGATCAGGTCAATCGGCTCGTCGATATCGTTCTCGATGGGATCGAGCGTCACCACGCAGGTCTGGCCGACGCGCGCCCGAACACTTCCTGCGAGGTGGAAACGGCCGCCGCTCATCGGCCTCACGTCGAACGATGCATGCGCCGACAGCACCTCGCGCAGCCCTGCGACATCGGCCATGGCCTTGCGCACAGCCTCGTCTGCATCGAGCTCGCGATGCAAGCCGTCCTCCGGTATCTGAAGCACGGCCACCGGGACGCGCCAGGGATCAGACTTGGGGTCGGGCTTGTTCATGGTTCTGCCCTCGCCTTTTCCGACAAGGGAAATCTGAAGCTGCCGTCGCGCAACGCCGCCTCGCTCGATGCCGCCAACGCGGCCATGGCGGTTTCGGCATAGGCGGCGAGCGCGCGCGCCTTTTCAATCTTCTCGCCGTCCAGGACGTTCTTGCAGAGCGCCTGCGCGAACGCCTCGCGGCCCTCCGTCAGCGCCATGTCATAGGCCACCGACCGGCCGTAGAAGGCCTCGCCGAAAGCCCGCATGCGCTTGGGCACTGCGAGATCGCCCACGCCCATTTCCCGCAAATTGTCGTCCATGTCCTCGCAAAAATGGTCGAACAGCGCCTGAGATAGGCCCGTTCCGGCCTCAACCGATTTCAGCCGCCGCAACATCAGCCATAAATGCAGCAGCAGCAGATCAAAACGCCCATTAACCGTGTCAGGGACGCCCAAGTCCCGGTAAAACAACGGTTCTCGCGCTTGCGTCACGATCATGCCATAGATGGCTTCAATGGTGCCGCGCGGGGCGACCTGGGGTTTCCTGAAGTGATTAAACGGCCAAAGCATCGTGGGTTCCGCATGCGAGCCCGACCGGCCCGCGCCTGTTGCAATCGGATGCGCTGCCCGGTACGTCAACGCCTCGCCGTGCGCAAGGGGACGGATCAGTTCCACATATGATCGAATTCGGCCAGACAGGAATGAGCGCGGCCCCGCTGCGCGGTATGTTGGCACGCTGGCGCGCAGTTACGGCCGTTGCCGCCGTTTGCCTCGCGCTGGGCGCGTGCGCCGGCGAGCAATTCCAGAAGGGCTATATCCTGCCGCCGGGCGCGCTCGAGCAGATTCCGATCGGCGCCAGCCAGGACCAGGTGCTGATCGTGATGGGCACGCCTTCCACCGTCGCTACGCTCAACGGCGAGGTGTTTTACTACATCTCGCAGCGAACGGAGCGGAAGGTCGCGTTCATGAACCAGCAGGTCGTCGACCAGCGGGTGATCGCGATCTATTTCGACAGGAATCGCCAGGTGCAGCGGCTCGCCAATTACGGCCTGAAGGACGGCAGGATCTTCGACTTCATCAGCCGTACGACGCCGACGTCGGGCCAGGAACTCAGCTATCTGACACCGCTGTTCAAGCTGCTCAGCTTCAACTGATAATTCCGTATTGCGGTCAGACCCATCGGCGCCCTGCCTCGCCGAAGGGATGAACCCCTGCGCCAAGGCGCCGCTTGCCGGACTGTTCCGTACTCCCTACGCTCGCCGTCAAAGCAATAACCAGCAGGGAGAGAAGACGTTGACTACCAAATCCTTTTCGCGCCGACGCATACTGACCGGAGCCGCCGCGCTCTCGACCGCCGCCATCCTTCCGCGTGCGAGTCTCGGCGCCGGAGACTGGCGGCCGACCGAAACCGTTCGACTGATCGTTCCGGCCGCCGCCGGCGGCAGCACCGACGTGATGGGCCGCATGCTGGCCGCACATCTACAGACTGCGTGGGGCCAGTCGGCCATCGTGGAGAACCGCTCGGGTGGCGGCGGCACGATCGGGACGGCTGAAGTCGTGCGCAACAAGGGCGACGGCCACACCATCCTGGTCGGCAACCCCGGCCCCAACGCCATCGCCTACAGCATCTTCCGCAACCTGACCTACAAGTCCGATCAGCTCCAGCCGGTCAGCAATCTGATCCGGATTCCGAACATCGTCTCGTCCCATCCTTCGACCGGGATCAAGTCGATTCCCGAGTTGATCGCGTTCATCAAGGCCAATCCGGACAAGCTGAACTATGCCTCCTCCGGCGTCGGGCAGAGCCCTCACCTCACGGCCGCATGGTTCCTACAGTTGACCGGCTTGAAGATGCAGCACGTGCCGTTCCGCGGCGCGGGCCCCGCATTGCAGGCGGCGCTCGCCGGCGACATCCAGATCCTGTTTGACAATTTGTATCCCACGCTGCCGCAGGTCGAGGCCGGCAAGCTCACCGGCCTTTGCGTCACGACCCCGGAGCGCAGCGCCTCAGCCCCCAACCTTCCGACCATGCGGGACGGTGCACCGGAGCTGGCGAAATTCGACGTCTCCTCATGGTTCGGCATTTTCCTGCCGAAGGCGGCGCCCGCTCCCGTGATCGATGCGCTCAACAAGGAGATCAAGGTGTTTTTGGAGCGCGAGGACACCAAAAAGAACATTGCCGCGATGGGCGCCCGCACCGACTACGGCACGCCGCAGCAGTTTTCCGATTTCATCACTGCCGAGACCGCGAAGTTCGGCGAGATCATCAAGCGCGAAGGCTTGCAGATGGATGTGAACTGAGGCGGCGGCGTCTCTCCGTTCCGCCAAACAAGAACCCCGCGGCGCGAGCCGCGGGGTTCTTCTTTTGCGATGTAGCCGTGCTCAGTGCGCGAGGATCGCGAGCAGCAGCAGCGCCACGATGTTGGTGATCTTGATCATCGGGTTGACCGCGGGGCCGGCCGTGTCCTTGTAGGGATCGCCGACGGTGTCGCCGGTCACGGCCGACTTGTGGGCATCCGAGCCCTTGCCGCCGTAGTGGCCGTCCTCGATGTACTTCTTGGCGTTGTCCCAGGCGCCGCCGCCCGAGGTCATCGAGATGGCGACGAACAGACCGGTGACGATCACGCCGAGCAGCATGGCGCCGACGGCCGAGAACGCCGCCGACTTGCCGGCCGCGCCGCCGCCTGCGATCGCGTAGATCAGGAAGTAGACCACGATCGGCGAGAGCACCGGCAGCAGCGACGGAATGATCATTTCCTTGATCGCCGCCTTGGTCAGGAGGTCGACCGCCTTGCCGTAGTCCGGCTTGTCGGTGCCCTGCATGATGCCCGGCTTTTCGCGGAACTGGCGGCGCACCTCTTCGACGATCGCACCGGCCGCACGGCCCACCGCGGTCATGCCCATCGCGCCGAACAGATACGGCAGCAAGCCGCCGAACAAGAGGCCCACCACGACGTAGGGATTGTTGAGCGAGAAGTCCGGAGCGACGCCGGCGAAGTAGGCGTTCTTGCTGGCGATGAAGAACTTGAGATCTTCATTGTAGGCCGCAAACAGCACCAGCGCGCCGAGACCGGCCGAGCCGATCGCATAGCCCTTGGTGACCGCCTTGGTGGTATTGCCGACCGCGTCCAGCGCGTCGGTCGACTTGCGGACTTCCTTCGGCAGGCCGGCCATTTCGGCGATGCCGCCGGCGTTGTCGGTGACCGGGCCGAACGCGTCGAGCGCGACGATCATGCCGGCCAGCGCCAGCATGGTGGCGGTCGCGATCGCGATGCCGAACAGGCCGGCAAGGCTGTAGGTGACGAGAATGCCGGCGATGATCACGATCGCGGGACCTGCGGTCGCTTCCATCGAGATCGCCAGACCCTGGATCACGTTGGTGCCGTGGCCGGTGACCGATGCGGCCGCGATCGACTTCACCGGACGATAGTCCGTGCCGGTGTAGTATTCGGTGATCCAGATGATCAGCGCAGTGACGACGAGGCCGACGACGCCGCATTGGAACAGCGCCAGACCCGTGTACGGCACGCCCGCGAGCGGACCGAAGCCGACAAGGTAGTAGATCACGAGGGCAAGGCCTGCGAGCGACAGGATGCCGGTCGCGATCAGGCCCTTGTACAGTGCGCCCATGATCGACTGGCTGGCGCCGAGCTTGACGAAGAAGGTGCCGATGATCGAGGTGATGATGCAGATGCCGCCGATGGCGAGCGGCAGGGTCATCATGTTCACCAGCAGCGGCGAAGTCGCAAAGAAGATCGCGGCAAGCACCATGGTGGCGACCGCCGTCACCGCATAGGTCTCGAACAGGTCGGCGGCCATACCGGCGCAGTCACCGACGTTGTCGCCGACGTTGTCGGCGATGGTCGCCGGGTTGCGCGGATCGTCCTCGGGAATGCCGGCCTCGACCTTGCCGACGAGGTCGCCGCCGACGTCCGCACCCTTGGTGAAGATGCCGCCGCCGAGACGGGCGAAGATCGAGATCAGCGAAGCACCGAAGCCGAGCGCGACCAGCGCGTCGACCACGACGCGGTCGTTGGCCTTCAAGCCCATGACCTGGGTGAGATAGGCGAAGTAGATGGTGACGCCGAGCAGCGCGAGGCCGGCCACCAGAAGACCTGTGATCGCACCGGCCTTGAAGGCGAGCTCAAGTCCGCCCGCCAGCGACGTCGTCGCCGCCTGCGCGGTGCGGACGTTGGCGCGGACCGAGACGTTCATGCCGATGAAGCCGGCAGCACCCGACAGGATCGCGCCGATCGCAAAGCCGATCGCCACCAGCATGCCGAGGAAGTAGGCCAGCAGCGCGAAGATCACGACGCCGACGATGCCGATCGTGGTGTACTGGCGGCGCAGATAGGCCTGCGCGCCCTCGCGCACCGCAGCGGCGATTTCCTGCATCCGCGGATTGCCGGCGTCAGCCTTCAGAACGGAAGCCGTCGCCCAGATGGCGTAAACGATCGAAAGTACTCCGCAGAGCACGATCATCCATAGTGCTGTCATTGAATGTGCCTCAGATCCCTGGTGTCATCCCCACGCCGGCGCCGCGGACGCGGCGGGCGCATAAAAAGGAGGCCTTCCCTGCCCAATAGGGCGGCCTCAAATCGGCCGGGACCATGCCAAAATCGCACCCCCGGCGCAACGCCGCCAAGGGGAAAAACCGTCGATTTCGGCAGCTATTTACGCCCGGAAGCGTGGTTTTCATCAGATTCTCAAAAATGGCTCCAGGAGCGGCGGGTCAGCACAAGTTCCCTGCCCTGCGCGTCGAGAAACGAGGGCACGTTGGTGCCGGCGATGATCGCGCCGATCGAGGCCACGGCCACGCCGGCCTGCCGGGCGGCCGCCGCGAAGGTTTCGAAGCGGTCTTCAGGAATGGTGCAGAGGATTTCGTAATCGTCGCCGCCGGAGATCAATGTCTCGAGCTTTGCGACGCCCTGCCCGAACAGCGCGGTAGCGACGGGCGATAGCGGAATGCTGGATGCGTCGATCGCGGCAGAGACGCCGGAGGCGGCGCAGAGTTTTGTCAGATCGCCGGCGAGGCCGTCGGAGACGTCCATCGCCGCGCTGGCGTGATCGCGCACCGCGACGGCAAGCGCATTGCGCGGCCGCGGCACGCGGTAACGGCCGGTGAGCATCTCTCGCGCTGCCGCATCGGCAGCGAGCGCTTTGGCTGCAGCACCGCCATTGAGGATATCGAGGCCGAGCACGCCGTCGCCGATCGTTCCGGTCACAACGACCCGGTCGCCCGGCTTGGCGCCGGAGCGATGAACCATCTTGCCGGTCGGCACCCGCCCGAGCGCGGTGATCGAGATCGTCATCGGACCCGGTGTGGAGACGGTGTCGCCGCCCAGCAGCGGGCAACCGAACAGAGCAGCATCCTCGCCCAGCGCCTGCGCGAACGGCTTCAGCCAGGTGTCGTCGGCCGTCCGCAATGCCAGCGTCATCACGAAGCCGGCCGGCGTTGCGCCCTTGGCAGCGAGATCGGACAGGTTCACGCGCAGCGCCTTGCGCGCGATGGTGTCGGGCGGATCATTCGGCAAGTAGTGCACGCCCTCGACGATGGCATCCGTCGTGACCACGATGTCCTCGCCCTGCGCCCTCAGCGCGGCCGCATCGTCATCGAGGCTGAACGCGCCGGCATCGGTCGCGATCGGCTTGAAGTAGCGCGCGATCAGCGAGTCTTCACCGGACGGGTTCGGGTTTCCGCTGGTCATCCCGTCATCCTGAGGTGCGAGCTCTTGCGAGCCTCAAAGGATGGACGGCCCGGATGCTGCGGCGGCCGCGCCACGCCGTCGTCCTTCGAGGCCTTCGCTTCGCTACGGCACCTCAGGATGACGGCTACGGCCGGAATCATCTTCCGCTTACCTCCACCTACCGCACAAACTCGTCGGCGCGGAACTGGCGTGCGATCTGGTCGAGCACGGCGTTGACCATGCCGGTTTCGTCCTTTTCGACGAAGGCATGCGCGACGTCGACATATTCGGAAACGACGACGCGGCCGGGCACGTCCTTGCGGTGTTCCAGCTCGTAGGAGCCGGCGCGCAGCACGGCGCGCAGGATCGCGTCGATGCGCTTCAGCGGCCAGCCCTTTGACAGGGCATCGTCGATCAGGGGATCGAGCCTGGCCTGATCGCGCACCACGCCGGAGACGATGTCGCGGAAGAAGGCAGCTTCCGCCGGCAGGTATTTTTCGCCCTCCACCTCGTTGCCGATCCAGTGGCTCTCGAACTCGGCGAACACGTCGTTGATGCCGGCGCCAGCGATATCCATCTGGTAGAGTGCCTGCACGGCGGCGAGCCGGGCCGCACCGCGCCGGTTGGCCTTCCTCTCTGCCGGTTTTTTGCTGCTTTCGGCCATGGTCAGGATTTTGCCAGACGGCGTTTGATGCGCAACATCGCAAGCGCCGCGCGCGCGGCATCGCCGCCCTTGTTGAGCTCAGAAGCGCGCGCCCTCGCCCAGGCTTGTTCCTCCGTGTTGACGGTGATGATGCCGTTGCCGAGCGGAAACTTTCGCGCCACCGCCAGATCCATCAGCGCGCGCGAGGATTCGATCGAGACGATCTCGAAATGAATGGTGTCGCCGCGGATGACGCAGCCGAGCGCGATCACGGCGTCATAGGGCTTTCCGGTCTTCTCGGCGGCATCGAGCGCGATCGCGATTGCAGCCGGGATTTCCAGCGAGCCGGTTACCGTAATGACGTCGTGGGAGACGCCGGCCGCCTTGAGCTCGGCCAGCGCGCCTTCCAGCATCGCGTCCTGGATGTCGTCATAGAACCGCGCCTCGACGATCAGCGCGCGTGCGCCCGCGATGTCGGTCGTGTCTTTCAGGGGTGCGCGCCGCGCGTCTGCCATAAGCTCTTTCCACTCGCTCGGTCCTCATCCTGAGGAGCGGCCTTCGGCCGCGTCTCGAAGGATGACTTGTTTTTCGGACCTTCATGGTTCGAGACGGCGCTGCGCGCCTCCTCACCATGAGGGGTTGGCGGCGTTGTAGGCGCGACGGCCTGCAATGCCAAGGGTCGCCGTCACTTCATTTCCGACAGCCGCGCCGCATAGCGCGCCATCAGATCGACTTCGATATTGACCTCGCTGCCGGCGCGCCATGCGCCGAGCGTGGTGACATTGAGCGTGTGCGGGATGATCAGCACCGAAAATGTCACGTCCTGCACGGTGTTGACCGTCAGCGAGACGCCATCCAGCGTCACGGAACCCTTTGCCGCGATGAAACGCGCGAGCTCCCGCGTGGTTCGCAGCTCGAAGCGGGCCATATCGGGCAGATCGTCGCGCTTTTCGATGGTCGCGATGCCGTCGGCATGGCCGGCCACGATGTGGCCGCCGAGTTCATCGCCGATTTTCAGCGCGCGCTCGAGATTGAGTTTGGTTCCGGTTGCCCAGTGCTTTGCCGTGGTCATGCCCAGCGCCTCGGCTGCGGCATCGACGTCGAACCAGGTCTTGCCGCCGTCGACGCCCGAGGCGACCACCGTGAGGCACACGCCGTTGCAGGCGATCGAGGCGCCATCGGCGATGGTTGACTGGTCATAGCGGCAGGCGATGCGCATGCGGTGCAACTGCCCCTGCGCCACTGGCTTCAGGCTGGCGATCTCGCCGACATCGGTGACAATACCCGTGAACATCAGGCACGCTCATAAGCAGTAAGGGAGTCTTTTCCGAGCGTCTCGCTAGCACGGACCTTGAACGCGGGCGACTGCGTGATTGCGGCGAGCGGCAATGCGTTCAGCGCGGGAACGCCGTCGGCGCCGACGGTATCGGGTCCGCGCAGCAGCCAGATTTCGTCGACCAGATCAGCCGAAATGAACGACGACGCCACTCGTGCACCGCCTTCGACCATCAGCCGCGTGATGCCTTTTTCCGCCAGCGCATGCAGCACGGCGGGCAGATCAAGCCCCGCCGTTGTAGGGGCGATACGGATCACCTGCGCGCCGGCGGCGCCGAGCTTCATCGCGGCGGGCGCTTCGGCGGTTTCCGACGCGATCACCCAGAGCGGCGTCTGGCGGGCGGAATGCACGAGTTTGCCGGTGCCGGGAATGCGCAAGCTGCGGTCCAGCACCACCCGCACCGGCGAGCGGGACTCCATGCCCGGCAGGCGGCAGGTCAGCATGGGATCGTCGGCCAGCACGGTGCCGATGCCGACGAGGATGGCATCGCACTGCGCGCGCAGGAGATGAACGCGCGTCTTCGCCGCCTCGCCCGTGATCGCGACCGGCCTGTGGCCGGCGGCGGCGATCTTGTCGTCGGCGGAGACCGCCAGCTTGAGGATGACGTGCGGGCGCTTGTCGCGGATGCGGCGGAAATGGCCGGCATGGTCGTGGGCGGCTTCCGCGGCGCAGAGGCCGATATCCACGGCGATGCCAGCGGCGCGGAGTCTGGCGTGGCCTTGGCCTGCGACCTCCGGATTGGGGTCCTCGATTGCGGAGACGACGCGGGCAATGCCGGATGCAATCACCGCATCGACGCAAGGCGGCGATTTGCCGAAATGCGAGCATGGCTCCAGCGTCACGTAGAGCGTGGCGCCCCTCGCCGCCTCGCCGGCGCGCCGTAGGGCTTCCGGCTCGGCATGCGGGCGGCCGCCGGGCTGGGTCCAGCCGCGGCCGACGATGATGCCATCTTTCACCACCACCGCGCCGACGGCGGGGTTGGGCCAGGTGCGGCCCTGCCCGCGGCGGCCGAGCGTAAGCGCAAGCTCCATGAAACGCCGGTCCGCGGCTTTCGCTTCTTTGGATTTCTGCGCGAACTGGTCTTCCAGGATCCGGAAGATCATTTGCGTATCGTGGCGAGCCGCGCGTCCTCTTCACTGGAGAGTTCGCCCAGCACGGCTTCAAAATCCTTGGCCTCGCGGAAATTGCGGTAGACCGAGGCGAAGCGGACATAGGCGACGTCGTCGAGCTGGCGCAGATGCTCCATCACGATCTCGCCGATCGCCTCCGACGAGACCTCCGCCTCGCCGCCGCTTTCGAGCTCGCGCACGATCGCGGACACCATCTTCTCCAGCCGCTCGGCATCCACGGGGCGCTTGCGCAAGGAGATTTGCAGCGAGCGCACCAGCTTGTCGCGGTCGAACGGCACGCGGCGGCCGTTGCGCTTGATGACGGTGAGTTCGCGGAGCTGCACCCGCTCGAAGGTGGTGAAGCGGAAATTGCAGGCGATGCACACCCGCCGCCGCCGGATCACGGCGGAATCCTCGGTCGGACGCGAGTCCTTTACCTGCGTATCGAGACTGTTGCAGCTTGGACAGCGCATCCGGCGAGGACCTTAAGTGTAGATCGGGAAGCGATCGGTGAGCGCTTTGACCCGTTCCTTGATCGCAGCTTCCACCAGCGGCGCCTTGCCGTCCGACGACTGCGCCAGCGCGTTCAGGACTTCGGCGATCATACCTCCGACCTGCTTGAACTCGGCAACGCCGAAGCCGCGCGTGGTCGCCGCCGGGGTGCCGAGACGCAGGCCCGAGGTGACGAACGGGGTTTCCGGATCGAACGGGATGCCGTTCTTGTTGCAGGTGATGGCGGCGCGGACCAGCGCCTTTTCCGAAACGTTGCCCTTCAGCCCCTTCGGCCGCAGGTCGACCAGCATCAGGTGATTGTCGGTTCCACCCGAGACGATGTCGAGGCCATGCCCGCGCAACGTTTCCGCCAGAGCCTTGGCGTTTTCGACGACGTTCTTGGCGTAGATCTTGAAGTCGGGACGCAGCGCTTCGGCCAGCGCCACCGCCTTGGCGGCGATGACATGCATCAGCGGGCCGCCCTGGAGGCCCGGGAAGATCGCCGAGTTCAGCTTCTTGGTGAGCGCCTCGTCGTTCCACAGCATCAGGCCGCCACGCGGGCCGCGCAGCGATTTGTGCGTGGTGGTGGTCGTCACATGCGCGTACGGCACCGGCGAAGCATGCACGCCGCCCGCAACCAGACCGGCGAAGTGCGCCATGTCCACCATCAGATAAGCGCCGATGCTGTCGGCGATCTCGCGGAAGCGCTTGAAGTCCCACGCGCGCGAATAGGCGGAGCCGCCGGCAATGATCAGTTTCGGCTTCACCTGCTCGGCCTGCTTCGCCACCGCATCCATGTCGATGAGCTGATCCTCACGGCGCACGGTGTAGTGCGCGGCCTTGAACCACTTGCCGGACATGTTGACGGGCGAGCCGTGGGTGAGATGGCCGCCGGCCGCCAGGTCGAGGCCCATGAAGGTGTCGCCGGGCTGGAGCAGCGCCAGGAACACCGCCTGGTTCATCTGGCTGCCGGAGTTCGGCTGCACGTTGGCGAAGTTCGCGCCGAACAGCTTTTTCGCGCGCTCGATCGCCAGCGTCTCGGCGACGTCGACCCATTCGCAACCGCCGTAGTAGCGCGCGCCCGGATAGCCTTCCGCATATTTGTTGGTCATCACCGAGCCCTGCGCTTCCAGCACGGCGCGGCTGACGATGTTTTCCGAGGCGATCAGCTCGATCTCATGGCGCTGCCGGCCGAGTTCGCCCTTGATCGCGGCGGCGATTTCCGGGTCGGCCTCGGCAAGGGTGGCCCTGAAGAACGAGTCGGGCGCGGACGCGGTTTTGGCGGAAGAGCTCATCGGCGAAATATCTCCACCGCCGCAGCCACTTAAGGGGACTGCGGGCGGTCTTGGGTGGCGGTCGGAAGATGGTCCCTGCCGGATACCATATCGGGCCGGAATGGCCAAGCCATTGCGGTAGCCGGTTGATATTTATGCAAGATATGGTGGGGGATGGCGGGGGTGGCAAGGTTCCGGCCTGGGCTCAAACACCGGTCGTCACCCCCGCGCATGCGGGGGTCCAGTACGCCGCGGCTTTTCGGTTCTATCACGGCGGCCTCTGGAATACTGGATCCCCGCATACGCGGGGATGACGACTGAATGTGTGTTTGCGTTCTCGCGACGCGATTTGCATCCGAGCTTTTCCAATCTCATCGCGCCTCTAACGAGAGAGGGCGCAGGGAATGCCGGGTGCGCGCTGCACCCGAGGTCTCGTGTGCGCTGCTTGCGCAACGAAAAAATGCACACGAGCATACAGGTGAGCGGAGAACACTCCGACATCCCCTGCGCAATGGCTTTACGGCTTATACGTGATCTTCCCGGTGAGAGCGCTTTGTTGTCACCGTCGCCTTGCGGATAGCTCCGCAAGACTTAGCGCCTGCATAGCGGCGCCAGAACCACACGACTTCGCCGTACGCCTCGACGTTTTCGTCTGGTGAAATTCACCACGCCAAAGCGTCCACCGCACCTCATCCCAACGTTCGGTGACGACGGCCGACGCCCCTCATCGGAATGAGACGGCAACACCAATACTTCTGATTTTCAGAATTGAAAAGCGAAATATTTTTGCGCGGCGGGCTGGACAGGTTTTCGCTGATTTGCCCGACGGAACAAAGTGCTTGAGATAGCTCGCGAATTCGAACGACGGCGGGACAGACGCGACAACGCGCCGCTGTCACCCGATCGTGAAGCGGCCGTCCGTTCTTCTGCCAAGACTAATCCTTAGGTGAGTCCCGAAAGAGGAATCACCCAATGACCGAAGCATCGGTACTCCGGCAGAAGGCCGAAATGTTCGAACAGCGCGCGGACAGCGCGGCCGATCCCATCTCGAGGCAGCATTATCGCGAGATGGCGGCGCACTATCGCAAGCTTCTGGTCGAACACCTTGACGAGCACTCGTATGAGTTGACTGACTGGCAGCGGCCGTAACTTGCCCTACGCTATGGCCGCGTTCGCGTCAGCGAGACCCTGCCCGGCAACGGGCGATACGGCCTGAAACCGCGCCGCACGGGCGGCGTTGGCGGTCATTCGCGTGGCTGTCAGCCGCAGGAAGTACAACGACAAGCCTGGATTGCGCTCACAGCTTTTTCAGCTCTAGCTCGCCAGCCGGTAGACTCCGCCCTTCTCCACCGAGCGCTTGAAGGCCGGCCGGGCGTGCATCCGAGTCAGCCAGGCGGCGTAGTTCGGATACGCCGCGAGCTTGCCGAACGACCTCGCCACTTCAGCCACAAAACTCATTTGGATATCGGCGCCGCTCAGGGACAGGCCGACGAAGAACTCGCGGCCGGCGAGTTCGCTTTCGATATAGCCGAGGTGATTGGCGATCTCGCTCTCGATGCGCGGATGCAGCGGCGCGCCCGCCTCCTTCAGCCGGGAGACATAGAGGTTGAGCATCAGCGGCAGCATCGCCGAGCCCTCCGAATAATGCAGCCATTCGTTATAGGTCTCGTACTCCGCGCTGCCGGGCGCCGGCATCATGGCGCCTTTGCCATAGCGGCGGATGACATAATCGACAATCGCAGCCGACTCTGCGATGCGCACATCGCCATCGGCGATAACGGGCGATTTGCCGAGCGGATGGATTTGCTTCAGCTCCGGCGGCGCCAGCCTTGTCTGGGCATTGCGCTGATATTGCTTGAGCTCATAGGGCGTGCCGAGCTCTTCCAGCAGCCAGAGGATACGCTGCGAGCGGGAATCGTTGAGGTGGTGGAGCGTGAGCATGTGCGTTTCTCCCGGCTTTCTAGTTGGGCCGAGGTGTAGCAGACATTATTGGTGATGTGCAGCGAACCAGAAGCTCGTGTCCCGGACGCGGTGCAGCGGTAACGCTGCTCAGCAGAGCCGGGACCTACTGTCGCAGCAATATGGACCCCGGCTCGGCAGCGCACCGCTACGCGTTCGGGGAACGCAGAGTCTCTACAGCCCCGTATACCCGGCCTTCACAGGATCATTGCTGCCGTCGAGCTGGCGCAAATACGTCAGCCCGCACACCGTGAGCCGGTGTGTGTCCCGCTCGCCGGCTTCGACCAGCGTGGTGAGATATTCCGTCACCTTCTCGCGCGCCTCGTCGTTGGCGGCAGCGGTGCGGTTCATCAGCAGATCGTAGGTCTGCATGATGCGGTCGATGGCGGCTTCCATGGGATGGCTGGCTCCGGTTGAGGGAAACGGGTCAGTCTTGAGTGAAGCTCACTCGATCAGCGTCTCGGCCTCGTATCTGGCGATCGCCTTGTTGGCGAGCCTGAGCCTGTTGAATTCGCCGCGGCGAAACATCTCGACGATGATGCCAAGCAGCCGCTCGTTGGTGACGAGGTTGTCGGGCATCGCGCCGGCCTTGCGCAGATAGTTGGAAGCGATGGCGTAAGCTTCGCCCACCGCCTCGACATTCATGACCTGCAAACCGCGCTCAACCAACATCTTTTCGAATTCCTTTCGCAACGCACATAATAAAGCTGAGCGCGGAAATAAGTTCCAATTCGGGAAATCGGCCGCTTTTCCACAAAGCAAAAGGTCGCAGCGGACCGGAAGCCGGGCGCGAAGCGTTCTTCAGGAAAGCACAGATATATCAATCCGCTGGCGGCGCTTTCGGAGATTCGGGTTCGCATCCGTGCTCCACTTCGCCTGGAGTCACATTCTCGCCAACGGCCAGGGATCTCCAGGTCGGACGCCGGTCATCCGCACCGGACAAGTCCACCGTGATGCGAAAGCCATCTCTGATCCGCCGCCGCAGCACATCCGCACGATCCGGAGTTCCAGTCAGCAAGCCGGCTTCGTGCAAGGCGCTCACTTGCGAACGGGAGACGCGCAACTCGGATGCGAGCAGGCGATCGAGGCGCAAACTGACCGGAACGGAAATCGAAAACTCGATCTCCAGAAACTTCCAATCCGCAGCTTCGCGCAGTAGCTCCTTGCGTACTTCGCAATCGGCTGACACGTCGATCCGGTGGGTGCTCCTCTTGAGCGCCTCGAGGTCGAACGCCCGCGCGCGTATCCAATGGGGGTCGTTGGATTGCAGCGCCGCCAGCGTGGCGGAATCGATGTCGCCAACATTCCTGCGCTCGAAGATCGTCCGATTCCACGTCCCCTCGCAGCTTGTGCATTTATAGATGAGCCATGCATCGAGCTTGCGGCCATTGGCATTGAGCCTGATCTTGCCGCTGCTCTGAAATGGTCGAAACCCTCCGCATGCGCGGCAGGCGATCCAGGGTTGGGGAGCTATTCTGGGAACAAGAGTCCAACGCACCTGAAGCAGATTGCACATGCCGTCCCGGTCTTCCGTTCGGAAGTCCACCAGGATGGGAGCGCGAGACAGTCCTTACCGGACGCGGCGTGGCAATACGGGTGTGTGGCTAAAGAGCTGCGCGAGACTGCGCGTGGCACATGCTGACGATGCCAGACCGGTCTCATGCCGCCACCCGACGAACGCAATGATACGCCGGCAAGCGTTGCCGCCGGCGTACGGGCGAAACTGGATTGAGACCGGTGTTTATCTGGGCAACGTAGACCTCAGGGCGCCAATGCTTCTGGGCCGCTGAGATAGCAGGAAAGCGGCGGCGGTTGAAGTATCAGCCACAAGCAACAAGGACGCACCCGGCCGGCAACTGGCTGGATGCGCCCTTTTGGGAGGTATCAAGATATCGTCGGCTGCCGGTCTTTTTGTGTCCGCCGGCTTGGGCCGAAGAAGTCTCAGAGACGATACAGGATCTGGTCGGTCCAGAACCGCTCGAGGCGATGCAGCGACTTGTTCAGCGTCGCGAACTCCTCGTTCGAGATGCCGCCGACCTGCTCCACCGTCCTGACATGCTTCTGGTAGAGCGCATCGACGATCTTGCGGATTTCCTGGCCCTGCGCGGTCAGGCGGATGCGGACCGAGCGGCGATCGACGCGCGAGCGCTGATGATCGAGGAAGCCGAGCTCGACGAGCTTCTTGAGGTTATAGGAGACGTTGGAGCCGAGGTAATAGCCGCGGGTGCGCAGCTCGCCTGCGGTCAACTCCTTGTCGCCGATGTTGTAGAGCAGCAGCGCCTGCACCGAGTTGATGTCGGCGCGGCCGCGGCGATCGAATTCATCCTTGATGACGTCGAGCAGGCGGCGATGCAGCCGTTCCACCAGAGTCAACGCTTCGAGATAGAGCGGCTGCACGCCGGACTGGTTTGCAGCACGGTCAGCGGTCTCCACCGCCGTCGCAACGGCTTTCATCATGACACTTCCCCTGTCGTCGTTTTTATCGACTTATTCGACGAAACTTGTGTCTCGCCTGATAGCCACAACTTAAGGGGGCGGTTTGAAGATCCGCTTAAATAAGACAATAAAGAGAGAATGAATTTAAGACAGTGAATCGCGGATTAAGCCCGCCAAATAAGGACTTTTCGCAACTTTTCATTGACGGTGGAACGGCCCTGTTCACGCTTCGTCTTCCCCGTTGTCGCATTCCAAAACAGCGTGCGCCGGATTGGAAAGGACCGCGTAACGGTTGTGGCGGGAAGGCCTCAGGGTGACTGAAAAGTTACCGGGAGAATTTTCTGAAAATTTGAGCGAGGCGCGATCCGGGCCTCCATCCTTCGAGACGGCGCTACGCGCCTCCTCAGGATGAGGTCGACGAGTTGCGCGAAAAAGTCAGACCCTCATGGTGAGGAGCGCGGCGGAGCCGCGCGTCTCGAACCACGAGGCCCCAATGCGCGGAAATGAATCCCTACTCCGCGGCTGCGACGCGCGCATCGCCCGGCGCGATGCCGTAGGCGGTCTGAAAGGTCCGGTAGAACGTCGCGATGCTGGCAAAGCCGCAGGCGAACGCGATCTGTGCGACCGGCTCGCCCTTGCGCGTCATAAGGCGGCGCCGTGCTTCGCGCAGCCGCATGCTCAAGATGGTGCGCGCGCAGCTCTCGCCGGTCGGTTCGAACAACAGATGCAATTGCCGCAGCGAAATCGCGAGCCAGTCGGCGATCATCTGCGGCGACAGATCGGGACGATGCAGGTTGGCCGATATCAGCCGGCGGGCGGCGTGAAACTGCCCGAAGCGCACTGCCGCGCGGCTTCGCCCCGTACCCGCCGGCACCACGCCGCGCAGCAGCAGCGCAAGCTGCGCGACATGGCGCACCACACGTTGCGCATCGGGCCATGTCTCGCCTTCGGCGGCCATCGCTCCGAAGGTGGCGGAAAACAGGTTTTCGAGCTGCGGCGATGCCGCGGCGGGTTGGCCCCATAACTGGCGCGCCGGTTTGGCGAGATCGGGAAAGGCCGCCAGCGGCACGCTCAGCGAGCGGAAGTGAAAACCGTCGGTGCGTTTCGGCGTTCCCTTGTACGGAAGGTCGGAATAGCTGACGGCGAACCTGCCCTCTTCCAGCAAGCTGACGCGGTCCTCGCCGGCATCCATCCAGCCGGGACCGCGGATCTGGTGGCCGATCGACAGGCTGTCGGCGGCGATGCGCGCGATATCCGCGCTGGTGCGGCTGACGACATATGAGGATGCCTTCATCTCCGCGAGCTTCGCGCAGCCGACCGCGACCGCCGAAAAGTGTCCCTGGAAGCCGGCGCGCCGCTCGGGTTCGATTTCGATGGTGACGCCGAACAGCGCCCGGCTTCGCTCCTCACGCCAGTGATCGAAGCGGTCCCTTGGGGCGATGTCGTCGGTGGAAAACAAGATCATGCGCGATGCGCCGTCTACGGTGGGCGTTCCCGCGCGGCCATCCAGGCGAGGCCAAGATAGCCGGCGAGCATCAGGGCCTCGACGCCGACCACGATCAGGCTGCCGCCGTAGATGCCCGGGAACATCAGTTCGATCACCGCCATCGACACGACGGTCGTCAGCCACACCACCGCGCCCCAGGGCGTGGCGAGCCACAGGCCGACGGCGGCGACCAGTTCGATCACGGCGAAATAGATCGTCGCGGTCTGCCAGGCCATGGTCTGGTTTTCAAAAGCCTCTTCCTCGCCGCCGATGAAACCGGTCACCTGCGCCCAGTGGTAGAGCCCCTTCAGAATCGAGAGCACTGCCATGACGCGCAGGAACAGCACGAGGCGCCGCGTCCACACGTTCTCGTCCGGCTCAATGCGCTCGGATGACATCGCCGCCATCGACATGGCATTGTCGCGCGCATGATCCCGCGTGGAAGTGTCGGACATTGCTTGATCGGCGCCCCGGTTCGAAGAGATGCCCGGCTGGGTGGCGGAATCCGCCCCTTGTCAGGCTGCATGCCGGCGCAGTCTTGGCCCGCCCGGGCGGCAAAATCAATTGGCGGCTGGATTAATTGCCCCATGCCATGACAAGCCATGCGGTGACGGCCCCCTTGCAAGCTGCTAGAACTGGTCCAAATCCAAACAGCTGGCCATTTTTGGGAGTTAATCATGGCGATCAAGTTCGGGCGCCCGATCGAAATGCGCGACATGCCGTGGCGCCAGACCGCGGTTTCCGCCAATCCGCTCGATCTGACCATGCGCCCGCGCCGCAATCGCAAGTCCGAATGGGCGCGGCGGCTGGTGCGCGAGAATGTGTTGACGACGGACGATTTGATCTGGCCGCTGTTCGTGGTCGCCGGCCACAATGTCCGCGACGGCGTCGCCTCGATGCCGGGGGTGAACCGGCTCAGCGTCGATCAGGCGGTGCGCGATGCCGAGCGAGCGGCGAAGCTCAACATCCCCTGCATCGCACTGTTTCCCTATACCGACCCTTCCCTGCGCGACGAAGAAGGTTCCGAGGCGCTCAACGCCGACAATCTCGTTTGCCAGTCGGTGCGCGCGATCAAGAAGGAGTTTCCCGATATCGGCGTGCTCTGCGACGTCGCGCTCGATCCCTATACCAGCCACGGCCATGACGGGCTGCTCGCGGACGGAAAGATCCTCAATGACGAGACGGTGGCGGTGCTGGTGCGGCAGGCGCTGGTGCAGGCGGAAGCCGGCTGCGACGTGATCGCCCCGTCGGACATGATGGACGGCCGCGTCGGCGCGATCCGCGAGGCACTGGACGATGCCGGTTTTGGCGACGTGCAGATCATGTCTTACGCCGCCAAATATGCCTCGGCCTTCTATGGTCCGTTCCGCGACGCCATTGGATCTGCGAAAACGCTGACCGGCGACAAGCGCACTTACCAGATGGACAGCGCCAATTCGGACGAAGCCCTGCGCGAAGTCGAACTCGACATCGCCGAGGGCGCCGACATGGTGATGATTAAGCCCGGCATGCCGTATCTGGATATCGTGCGGCGCGTGAAGGACACCTTTGCGATGCCGACGTTTGTGTACCAGGTGTCCGGCGAGTACGCGATGATCGCCGCAGCCGCGGGCAACGGCTGGATCGACGGCGATCGCGCGATGATGGAGAGCCTGCTCGCGTTCAAGCGCGCCGGGGCGGACGGGATTTTGACGTACTTCGCACCGCAGGCGGCGGAGAAGATCAAGGCACAGTCGTAGCGATCCGTGGATCGGGCAAAGACATCACAGCAATTCCTTTGCCAGCAACATATGGATCCCTTTGTTGCCGTCGACGAGCTGGGTTACGCGCAGATTGCCCGCAAGCGAGCACAGCATGTACGCCTCGTTGCGCGTGAGGTTTGTGCGCGCGCAAACATGTTTGATCATTTCCCGGACCGCTTGCTTGGCCGCGTCGTCGAGATCCTCATCGAGGCCAATTGACATCAAATGAGTGGCGTTCTCGGCAAAGGGCCAACGCAAGTCCATGTCCTTGCGTACGGTAAGGCGGAACGTGCCCGTCATTCCCGTCTCCAGCGCCGTGATACAAACTTCGCCATCGCCCTGCACGGCGTGACCGTCTCCGGCAAAGAACAACGCCCCTTCGTTGAAGATGGGCAGATATAGCGTCGTGCCCGCGCGCAGCTCCCTGTTGTCCATGTTGCCACCGAACGCTCGCGGCACGGGAGAACCGCAACGCCCCCAACTCGGCGGCGGCGCGGTGGCGATGATCCCGAAAAAGGGTTCGAGCGGAATCTCGCTTCCCCAAGGCATGATGCAAACATTGCGTTGCCGGTCGATCCTCGGATGAATGGTCTCATACTCGGTGAACTCGTCAGGCAACGTGCCAAGCAGCGGCAAGATCGAGACAAATCCCCAGTCCTGCCGCACCCTCACGTCGAGAATATCGACTTGCAGGGCATCGCCGACATTCGCTCCCCTGACATAGACGGGTCCGGTCAGGAAATGGGCGCCTGGTCCGGGCGGCAGTGTTTCGAGCGCGGCGAGATAGTCGGCGGGTACCAGGCGGATGTCGTCCGGCAAGGTCTCCTTGCCGCCCGACGGGAAACTATGCAGCGTAACGCTATCCCCCGAATTCACCTCCAGAATATGCGGCGTACTGCTATCCAGGTATCCCCATACCATGTTCTCGGGCGTGCTGGGTATTTCATAGCGGCGCGGCATAGGTCGGCTCCGGTCAACAAGCGAGCAGCCTGGATAACGTGGTCTGGTTTGATCGTCACATCCGGCTCATGCCTTCGCAATGGAGATGTGCGCGCATCGACGTGAGACGAAAGATGGCGATTGCGCTACGCTGCATCCGGCCGCCCCTTCAGATCCGGCACGTTGATCCGTGGCTTGGACCGCGGCGGATCTACGACAGACGCTCAACGACGGAGCATCCAATGAGGCGTTCCCGTTTTACGCGAAATGAAATTCTCCAATTGTTGGGAGAAGCCGCCGCCGGTGTGCCGGTTGCCGAAATATGCAATGCCGCCGGCGTGAACCAGCGCACCTTCTATCGATGGCGCCGTCAGTTCGGCGGCATTGATGTCCCGGCCACGCGACAGATGAAGGATTTGGTCACGGAAAACTTGCGCCTGCGCGGATTGGTTGCCAACCTCTTCGAGCAGTTGCGCGCTCCGGCAAACGACCCGCCGGAGGGTGAGCGCAAGCCGAATGCAGCCGTGCCTGCGACCAACGACAGAACACGTGACCAGGTGCGGGCCAGTCGTATCGCCGCCGAAAAGTGTGGCGGCGCACTCACCGGGCACTTTGCGTCGATGCGCGTCAATCGGTGACCACGAACATCGGCCCGTTTGGTTGGCCGACTGCAAATTCTTTGTGCGGTCGTGTCCACCGCGCATGAAGTTTGTCGAGCCTTTCCAATCGGGAAAACGTCTGTTCTCAGCGTTTAAGCGGCAGGGGGACTTGCCGCTTTATGTCAGTGCAAGCGACGTAAAGGCCTGCGCAGGCCAAGTTTAGTGCAGTTCCGTCGTTTATTTCCGCTTGCCACATATCCGACGCGCAGTAACTTTTTGCACGACATTGCGGCCCAAAGGGAGTTCAAAGCCATGCGATATCAGGCGAGTTCACGAGCAGCTCTCTTAAAGTTTGGAACTGGCGCGGCTATCGTGGTGCTGGCCATGCTGCCCGGCCTGGCGGCGCAAGCCCAGGAAGTCATCAAGATCGGAATTCCAACAGGGCTTTCCGGCGCCAACAGCGTCGTCGCACCTTCCGTCGTGCAATCGGCCGAGCTGGCGGTCGACGAGATCAACGCCGCGGGCGGCATCCTCGGCAAGAAGGTAGCGCTCGAGGTCGCCGATGACGGCTCGGGCGCGGCGGGCGCGCAGAAAGCAGCCGACTCGCTGATCTTCCAGAAGAAGGTCAATGTGCTGATCTCGATGCAGACCAGTGCGGCGCGCAACGGCATGCTCCCGGTCGTGACCCGCGGCAAAGTACCCTACATCTACACGTCCCTCTATGAGGGGCGATCCTGCAATAAATATCTCTATGCCGATGGCGCGGTTCCCGAGCAAATGGTGGGGCCGATCGTCGATCACTTCATGAGCGACAACGCGAAAACCTTCTTCCTGGTCGGGAGCGACTACGCGTTCGGGCGCGGAATGTTGGCCTTTACCAAGAGCTACATCGAGAAGAAGGGCGGCAAGGTCGTCGGAGACGAATATCAGCCGATGGACGCGACGGATTGGACCGCGATCATCTCCAAAATGCGCAGCGCCAATCCCGACGCGGTGATCTTCTCCACGGCCGGCGGCGCTCCGAACGTGACGTTGCAGAAGCAATACAAGGCGGCCGGAATGAAAGCCCAGGTCGGCAATCTCAGCGTCGATGAAGGCACCGCCAAGAGCATGGCCGCAGACGCCGACGGCGTGTTCATTTCGGCATCCTTCCTGACCAACATCGATACACCCGCCAACAAGAAGTTCATGGCGGCGATGAAGGCGAAGTTCGGCGACAAGCTGCTCACCCCGAACGATCTTTCGGTGCCTCAATACGACGCCGTTTACCTCTACAAGGCCGCCGTCGAGAAGGCGAAGAGCACCTCTGCCGATGCGGTGGTGGAGGCGCTGGCCACGGTGCAGTTCGACGGCCCTCGCGGCAAGGTGCAGATGAACGCGCAGCGCCACGCGCCGCTCACGATGTATCTGGGGCAAGTGCAGTCGGACGGCTCGGTGAAAATCGTGAAAAGTTTCCCGAACGTCAGCCCGGGCGAACAGTGCCCGAAGCTCTGAACGGCCGCGACGACGACGTCCCGTTGCCCGGACAGCTCGCCCGGAACGCCGGAGATCTGTCCGGGGTGTCGCGGCTTCCGCATGCGGTTGCAAATCGTCATGAGCCGCACGTATCTAACTGACGTCGCGAACGCGCTGCGGCTTCCCGCTGTGCGTTTCGACGTTATCGAAGCCAGGCGGATATCCGCATGATCGCGCTTGCCCTGGATATCATCACGACCGCTGCAATATTGTTTGCCGTCGCGGCGGGACTTCTGATCATCCTCGGCGTGCTGAAGATCGTGAACTTCGCCCATGGCGGCTTTCTCACGATTGGCGGCTATTCGGCCCTGGTGGTGACGCAGTTGGGATGGAGCCCATGGCTCGCTTATCCGGTGGCGGCGCTGGCCGGCATGGTGATGGGAGCCGTGGTGGAACGGTTCGTCATACGCCCGCTCTACGACCGTCCGCTCGACGCCATTCTGGCGACATGGGGTCTGGGCATCATCATCGGCCAACTCATCACGATCATCTTCGGCCGCGAGATTCAATTCGTGCAGACGCCGATCGCGGGCGCAACCAGCGTCATCGGAGAAACATATTCCCTGTACCGGCTTTTTCTCATCGTCGCTGCGGCCGCCGTGGCGGCCGGCATTGCAGCGCTTCTGAACGCAACACGGCTCGGCCTCGAAGCGCGCGCGGTAATCATGAACGAGCCGCTGGCGCGAGGCCTCGGCATCAACAGCGGACACGTTCGTTTCGTCACGTTCTGCTTCGGGGCCGGCCTTGCGAGCCTCGCCGGCGCGCTCATTACGCCGCTGTCCAGCGTCGACCCGAACATGGGTGTGCCCTGGCTGGTCAATGCGTTCATGCTGGTCCTGGTGTCCTCCGTATCGCTGACGAGCCTGGCGGCGGCGGCGCTGGCGCTCGGAGGCGCACAGGTGCTTGTTTCCTCGTTCGTCAGCCCCGTTATCGGCGGGCTGACCATCGTGGTGCTGGCGGCGCTCCTTCTGCGCATTCGGCCTGCGGGGTTTGGCCGTGGCTGATCTCACGACTGCATCCGGCACGTCGCCAAGCCGCTCCATGTCGGGCCGGCTGGCACTCGCGGGTTCGATCGCAGGGCTTTGCGTTGTCGCAGCCATCGCAGGGCCATACGTGCTCGATTCCTACACGGTCAACATTCTCGTGCGGTCGTTCCTCTATGCCGCAACGGCGCTGACGGTGGATATTCTTTGGGGCTATGCCGGCATCCTCACCTTCGGTCAGGCGGCATTCTTTGGAATCGGCGCATACGCCGCCGGCATCACCTTCACGTATCTGGACTTTTCGCCGCAAAACGCGGTGCTGGCCTTGCTGGCTGGATTGGCAGTGTCAGCCGCGGTGGCGGCAGTTACCGGCTGGATATCCTTTTTCCACGGCGCTTCGCCGCTCTACGTTGCGATCGTGACGCTCGCGATGCCGATCATATTCGTGCAAATCCTGTACTCAGGCGGAACGTTCACCGGCTCTTCCAGCGGGCTTGTGGGCTACAACACGTTCGACCTGTCGGTAGAATCCTGGTTCACCATTTGCGGCGTGGGCCTCGTGGTGCTGACGACGGTGGCCTGGTTCTTCGTCAATAGCGACTTCGGCCGGATGCTGGTCGCGATCCGCGAGAACGAGCAGCGCTGCACATATCTCGGAATCAATGCACCGCGGATCAAGATCCTGCTGATGGTCGTCATGGCCATGATCGCTTCGGTCGCGGGCTATGCCTATGCCGGGTATACGGTGGTGGTCGCGCCGGAAATCGGAAGCTTCGTCTTTGGCACCGAGCTCGTCATGTGGGTCGCGCTCGGCGGGCGGGGAACCTTGATCGGCCCGGTGCTGGGCACGATCGTCATCGACGTAACCACGGCCTACCTGTCCGGCAATCTGCCTTTCGTCTGGAAACTGATCATCGGATCGATCTTCGTGCTGGTGATCGTGGCGTTGCCGCAGGGAATCATCCCGGTGGTCAGGACGGCTCTCGGGCGCATGTGGTCGGCGGCAACCGGTCGGAGCGCCATGGCGTCGTCGTTCACGGTGCCGGCCATCGTCGATGCCCGCGCGGGGCGGCGCGCCGGCGCAGGTTCGGATGCCCCTGCCCTCGACGTTGCCGATCTGACGCGTTCCTATGGCAGCCTGAAGGTTCTCGAAGGCGTCACTTTCAAGGCGCTCGGCAGTGAGCTGCTCGGCATCATCGGTCCGAACGGTGCGGGCAAAACAACGCTGATGCGCTGTCTGTCAGACGGTTATGAACGTACCGGCGGAACGGTCGCGGCGTTCGGACAGACGATCGCCCGCGTGCCGCCGCATGGGGTGGTGGGTTTCGGCATCGGCCGCAGCTTTCAAACCACCAGCCTGTTCGAAACGCTGACGGTGGCTGAATGTCTGACCCTTGCCCGGTACCGTCTCGACGGAGCAGGCATGATGAGCCGAATGCCGGAGCTGGCGCTCCCCGACAGCGCCCGGCACGTTATTGCGGCGACCGGCCTCGACCGGGAGATGGAGATCGAGTGCCGGCATCTGTCGCACGGGATGAAGCGCGCCCTCGAACTGGCTATGGTGTTGGCGCTCGAGCCGAGCGTGCTGCTGCTCGATGAGCCGACGGCCGGACTCACCAAGCCGGAGCGCACGCTGATCGGAAACATCCTCGTCGAACTCGTGCAGCGCGAAGGTCTCTGCACGCTCATCATCGAGCACGATCTGGACTTTGTCCGCGACATATCGACCCGGATCATCGTGCTGCATCAGGGGAAAGTCTTGCTGGATGGCTCGGTGGCCGAGGTCGTCGGCTCCGAGCTCGTACGGACGATCTATGCCGGCGGCGAGCACAAGGGAGCCGCGCGATGAGCCAGGCGGTCCTCGATGTTGCCGACCTCTGTAGCGGATATGGCGAAGCCATGATCCTGCGCAACGTTTCACTGGCCATACGTCCCGGTGAAATCTTTGCCCTGCTCGGCAAGAACGGGATGGGCAAGAGCACGCTTCTCAAGACGGTGCTCGGCTTTGTTCCTGCGGGAAAGGGCAGCATCAGGCTGTTCGGCGAGGACATCACCGCCCTGCCAACCCATCTGATCGCGCGCAAGGCGATCGCCTATACGCCGCAAGAGCAGACGCTGTTCCAGGACCTGACGGTCGAGGAGAATCTCCGCCTCGGGCTGCGCGACGATCGAGGTTTCGCCGAAGGATTGGAGCGGGTCAGCGGCTATTTTCCGATCGTCGGCAAGCGTCTCGGCCAGAAGGCGGGCACTCTCAGCGGCGGCGAGCAAAAGATGCTGATCGTGTGCCGCGCGCTGCTCGGCACGCCTCGTCTGGTGCTGATCGACGAGATTTCGGAAGGATTGCAGCCCTCCATGATTGAGCGGCTGGCTGAAATCCTGCTGGCCGAGCGCGCGCGCACAGGCATGGCGATCTTCGTCGTGGAGCAGAATGTGCCGTTCGCCTTCTCCCTGGCCGACCGCTACGCAGTGTTGAAGATCGGCGAGATCGCCGATTCCGGGACGACCGGCGACGCGCTTGCTGCTTCGCGCGTTCAAGAACAGTTGCGGGTGTGATTGCGGTGCTGGGAATTCCTGCGCCGGACTTTGTACTGCGATGGCCACGCACGGCGACAGACACCGGAGGGAACGATGGATGAGTTGGAAAAACTTGTCGAGGCGCTCGGGATCGAACCTGAACGCGAGCGTCGAGCTGCTCTTCTGGCCGCGTTCCAGCCCGTGGCCGAGGAAATCGCAAAACTGCGAGCACTCGATCTGACCGATGTTCACCCGGCGGTCGTCTTCTCGCCGATGCCGACCAGCCATCGGGGTTGAGTTTGACCATGCAGGAAGATCCAATTACGCGCCCCATCGCCGAGCTGTCGGCAAAGCTTCGCGCCAACAAGCTGCGCAGCGCCGATCTCGCCGAGAACGCACTTGATCGCATCGCACGTTTCGACGGCAAGCTGGAAAGCTTCGTATGCGTTGCCGACGACGCCCGAGCTCAAGCCGCGGCGGCCGACCGCGAAATCGCTGAGGGGCGGTGGCGCGGCCATTTGCATGGCGTACCCGTCGCGATCAAGGATAATTATCTGACCGCCAACATGCCGACCGGCGCCGGTACCGACGCGCGCGGCGTGGAGTTCGCCAGACAGGACTCCGCCGTCGTCGCAAGGCTGCGCGCGGCCGGCGCGGTCATTATCGGGAAGACGCGAATGCATGAGTTCGCCTGGGGCAACGTGACACCGCCCGCCAAGAACCCCTGGGATACGAGCCGGGTTCCCGGTGGCTCGAGCGGGGGATCGGGCGCGGCCGTGGCTGCGCGGATCGTTCCCATGGCGATGGGATCGGACACCGGTGGGTCAATTCGCATCCCGGCCGCGTTATGCGGCACCGTTGGCCTCAAGCCGACATTCGGCCGCGTGAGCCGGGCCGGCATCGTTCCCCATAGCTGGTCGCTCGACCATGCCGGTCCGCTTTCGTATACGGTCGCCGACAGTGCCCATACATTGAATGCAATTTCCGGACATGATCCGAACGATCCTGGCTCGGCACGCATCGACGTTCCGGATT
Organism: Bradyrhizobium lablabi; assembly: GCF_018129385.1. Taxonomy (GTDB): domain Bacteria; phylum Pseudomonadota; class Alphaproteobacteria; order Rhizobiales; family Xanthobacteraceae; genus Bradyrhizobium; species Bradyrhizobium lablabi_C. The sequence goes on along the minus strand of NZ_JAFCLN010000026.1, from coordinate 31,926 downwards.
TTTCGGCGGCGCTTGGCCAGCCGGTCGCCGGACTTCGGATTGGCATCTGCCGAAATCACATGTTCGACAGCAATCAGCCGGATGTCGGCGAGGCCATTGAATCCGCGATCCGCTTCTACCGCGATGCCGGCGCCCACCTCGTGGAGTTCGAATTGCCGATCCTCGCCTTCGGGCTCGGGGCCATCTTCGCGATCGAGCTTTCGTCGTCCACCGCCTACCACAGCCGCAATCTGGCGAGCGGAGCGGCGAAAGGCTTTACCGACGACGTGCGCACGCTGGTGGAGATGGGCCGCATGGTCAGCGGGGCGGATTATCTCAAGGCCGAGCAGCTTCGCCGCACCCTGATCGATGATCTGGCCAAGGTCTTTGCAGATGTCGACGTGATCATCGGGCCGACCTGTCCCCTCACCGCCTGGCCGATCGGAGAATGGTCGGTGCGGATCGGAGACCAGGACGAGAGCGTGCTCGCAGCGTCATGGCGGCTTACCTATCCCTGGAATCTGGCGGGGCTGCCGGCGATCTCGCTGCCATGCGGATTCGATAGCGCCGGGCTGCCGATCGGCTTGCAGCTCGCAGCCCGTCCCTTCGACGAGGCGAACCTGATCCGGGCTGCCGATGCGTATGAACGCAGCCATGACTGGAAGGACATTTCTCCCAAACTCTCAACGTGAGTTGTGCCCATGCAAGCCCAAAGCCCGATCAAGATTGCCTGCATCCAACTGGAGCCGCAGATCGGCCAGAAGGAAGCCAACGTAACACGCTCGCTGGAGAGGATTACCGAGGCGGCCGGCCGGGGGGCGCGGTTGATCGTGCTTCCGGAGTTGTGCAATTCCGGCTACGTCTTCGAGTCGCGGCAGGAGGCTTTCGCCTTGGCCGAGGCCGTGCCCGATGGGCCGACCTGCGAAGCCTGGCTGGAAGCGGCGCGCCGGCATGACGCGGTGATTGTCGCCGGCATCTGCGAGCGGGCCGGTGACGCGCTCTACAACAGTGCTGCGATCGTTGGGCCTGACGGCTTCATAGGCACCTATCGAAAGGTGCATCTATGGGGCGCCGAAAATCTCTTCTTTGAGCCGGGTGACCTCGGCGTTCCCGTATGGAAGACGAGGTTCGGCCGAATGGCGGTGGCAATCTGCTACGATGGCTGGTTTCCGGAAACCTACAGGCTGGCGGCGCTGCAAGGCGCGGACATTCTCTGCGTGCCCACCAACTGGGTTCCGATGCCGGGGCAGCCCGACAACATGCTCGTCATGGCAAACGTTCTCGCGATGGGGGGCGCACATTCCAACAGCATGTACGTCGCCGCAGCTGACCGCGTGGGCGTGGAACGCGGCCAGCCATTCCTGGGCAGCAGTCTGATCGTCAGTCACACCGGCTTCCCGCTCGCCGGACCCGCCAGCAAGACGGCCGAGGAAATCATCTACGCCGAATTGAACCTGTCGGATGCGCGCAGCAGGCGGGTCCTGAACAGCTTCAACCAGCCGCTGCGGGATCGCCGCACGGATGTCTACGACGAGATGCTCGGCAGCGGCGTCAAGCGCGGGTGGTATTAGTTAAAGGTGCGTCCGCCGGCGGCGACTCGCCTACCGTTCGGAGTACCGGCTCACGCCGGCTTGGGGCCGCACAGCGGCCGCAGCGCCTCGCGCTGCTGTTGGGCCACCACGGCGACCGGATAGACCGGCTCACGCGTCTTCGGCTGGAAAAAGGGATTGGGCCAGGCCCGGCCGCGCAGGCGCCAGCCCAATACTTTGGTGATCGCGCGCAACAGGACCGGCAGGTTGATGCCGGTGGAATCGGCCGGCGGTTTTCCGATGGCGTATTTGCCCAAAATGGCGCCGATCGGCGGGCCGAATACGCCGTCCACGGTTTTTGGATTGTCGTCAAATACCTGCGCGACGAGGCCGACGAAGGGGATCGCCGGACTCAGCGTATTGCCGATCGGCGTGTTGCAGCAGGTGGTATGAAAGCGAAACAGGCCTTTGGGCGAGAGGCGAAGCCCCGCAATGTGCTGTTGTCCTTTCATGATAGTGAGCGATGCCGGTGCGACCTGGATGATGTCGGTGCCGCCCTGTGCATTAAGGAGGTCGGCGCGGCCGAGCTGGTGGGCAAAGGCCTGACAGTCGTCGCAGTAGCAGACCACGCGATTGACCTTTTGTGGCAAGGCGTTCTCGACCCGCCCGACCACCTCTCCGCAGCGGCAGCGTAGCTCCATTTGTCTGGCCATCTCTCCCCCTCCTCGCTGGCCGGGATGTTCGCCGCCTTCACGGGCGGTCACAAGCCTAACAAAGGCATTTTGCCGCGGAAATCCCGCAATATTTCGATCCATTCACAGCCGGGCGACCTTGGCAGCGCCATACTCGCTTCCCATGTCCTGCGCGGGAATACACGGTCTGGAGGAGATCATGTCCTATAGCGGTTCGGACAATACCAGCGGCGCCTGGCGCAACGACGGCGGGGTGCCGCCCCATGCCTTCGATCCCCTGACGCAGCCGGAACTGTTTCGCGGCGTGGCGGTCCGGCGCGCATTCGCGTTCCTGATCGACCTCGTGGTGATTTCGGTCCCGGTGATCCTCGGCTACCTCTTCATCGGCGTGTTCGGACTGATCACGCTCGGATTCGGCTGGTTGCTGTTCGGGCTGGCCTGGCCGGCCACGGTGGTCTGGGCCATCGTCTATTACGGCATCTCGATCGGAGGTGAGCATTCGGCCACCGTCGGCATGCGGGTGATGGATCTGGAGCTGCGCACCTGGTACGGCGCGCCCGGCTATTTCGTGCTTGGTGCAATGCACGCTGTATTATTCTGGGTCTCGATCTCGTTCCTGACGCCGTTTGTGGTGCTGGTCGGCCTGTTCAACGGCCGTCGGCGGCTGCTGCACGATTTCGTGCTCGGAACGGTGATTATCAATAGTTCGGTCCGGACCGAGGTGGCACAGCCGGCACGAAGTTATTAACTCCGGTATGAACCGGAGGCTAAATGGATTGACCGCCAACGTCCGGGGCGCGATGCTTTGAACCTGTTCCGCCCCGGCTGCGTCGGAGCGGATCAGGGAGGCCCAACGAACCGACGTGACCCAACATTCGCGTGACACCCCGCAGTTCTACCTGACGGCGCCCTCGCCCTGCCCTTACCTGCCGGGCCGGCACGAGCGGAAGGTGTTCACGCATCTGGTCGGCGACAAGGCGGGCGACCTCAACGACCTCCTCACCCATGGCGGCTTCCGGCGCAGCCAGTCGATCGCCTACCGGCCGGCCTGCGACCAGTGCCGCGCCTGCGTTTCCGTGCGCGTGATCGCCAACGAGTTCCGCCCTTCGCGCGGTTTTAGAAAGATTCTGGCGCGCAATGCCGACATCGTCGGCGAGCAGCGCAGCGCGGTGCCGACCTCCGAGCAGTATTCGGTATTCCGCGCCTATCTCGACAGGCGCCATCGCCACGGCGGCATGGCCGACATGACCGTGCTGGACTACGCCATGATGGTGGAAGACAGCCATGTCGAGACCCGCATCATCGAATACCGCCGGCGCGGCCCCGACAGCGGCATCACCGGCCGCGGCGAGGACCTGGTGGCGGTGGCGCTGACGGATGTGCTCAGCGACGGGCTGTCGATGGTCTATTCCTTCTTCGAGCCGGGAGAGCAGGACCGCTCGCTCGGCACCTTCATGATCCTCGATCACATCGCGCGGGCGCGGCGGCTCGGATTGCCCTACGTCTATCTCGGCTACTGGATCGCGGGCTCCAAGAAGATGGACTACAAGGGCCGCTTCCTGCCGCAGCAGCGGCTGGCGCCCTCGGGCTGGCTGCGGGTGGATGCGTCGGGCGACGTGCCGTCCGAGCCGCAGGATTGAACGGCGTCACTTGTTCGATCCGAGGGCACGCATCGCATGAGCTTCACCAAATATGACAGCCTCAGGGATCGGGTCGTCCTGATCACGGGCGGCGCCAGCGGCATTGGCGAGGAATTCGTCAAGGCGTTTGCCGACAACGGTGCCCGGGTGGCCTTCCTCGATCTCGACGATGCGGCCGGACAGGCGCTGGCAAAGGCGCTGGCCGGATCAGCGCGACATGCGCCGCTGTTCCTCTCCTGCGACGTGACCCGTACCGACGATCTCAAGGCTGCGATATCAGAAGCGCGGCAACAGCTTGGTCCGGCCTCCGCGCTGATCAACAACGCGGCGAACGACCAGCGGCAGGTCTTTGCCGACGTGACCCCGGACGAATTCGACGGCACCATGGCAGTCAATTTCCGTCATATCTACTTTGCCTCGCAGGCGGTCGTGCCTCAGATGATCGAGCAAGGCGGCGGGTCGATCGTCAACATGTCATCCATCACGTGGCAAATCGGCGCGCCGGAACTGATGGGATATGCATCGGCGAAGGCCGCCGTCGTCGGCTTCACGCATTCGCTCGCGCGCCAGGTGGGCAAGCATCGCATCCGCGTCAACGCGATCGCCCCGGGGCTGGTGCTGACGGAGAAACAGCAGCGGTTGTGGTTTCCAACGCCCGAGAGTGTGGCGGAGGTGATCAACAATCAGTTTCTGCCCGACGCCGTCATGCCCGCCGACATCGCCAATCTGGCGCTGTTCCTGGCCGCCGACGACAGCCGCATGATCACGCGGCAAACTTTTAGCGTGAACGGCGGCCGCACGTAATCCAGCGGCCCGCCCGGCCGCTATTCAATTACTTCATCGGCGCGCGTCAGCAGCAGCGGCGAAAGCTTCACGCCGATCGCGTTTGCAGCCTTCGCATTGATGGCGACGCGAAATCTGGTGGTGATCTCCACCGGCAAGTCAGCGGGCTTGCGCCCCTTGAGTACCTTGTCGACCATCGTGGCAGTCTGCTCATGCACCACGCCCTGGTCGGCCGCGTAAGCCATCAGTCCGCCGGCCTGTGTGAAGCCCAAATGCGGGCACGCGGCGGGAAGTCCGCTCTTCGCAGCGCTTGCGGCAACTTCACCCAGCGGCAGGCTCGGCTGGACCAGCACGCCATCGACGCCCGCGGACTTCATTGTCTCAAAATGCCGGTCGAAATCATCGCCGACTTTCGCCAGGACGACGTCGAGCTGGAGGCCAAGCTGCGCGGCGGCGGCCTTTGCATTGGCGATCAGTATCTTGTGGAAGGGATCGGGTTCGTTCGCCAGCACGGCAACCCGGCGTGCTGACGGCACGACTTCCTTGATCAGCTCCAGATTCTTGGCGCCAAGCTGCGAAGTCGCACCAGTTACGCCGGTCACATTGCCGCCGGGGTGCGAGAGACTTTGAATCAATCCGCTGCCGACCGGATCGGCCGCCCCCGCCATCACGATCGGGATTTCTGAAGTCGCGGCCTTTGCCGCCAGCGCTGCCGGGGTTTGATAGGTCACCAGCGCGGCGACTTTCATCGCAACCAGATCCTGCGCCAACGGCGCCAATCGCGACGACTGGCCTTCCGCGGATCGAAATTCGAGGCGGATGTTCTTGCCTTCGACATAGCCAAGGCCGCCGAGTCCGGCCTTGAAGTCCCTGATGAATACGGAAGGATCCGGATTGCCGAGCGCCAGGATGCCAAGCGTCGGCATGGTCCTTTCTTGCGCAAGCGCCGCGCCATGACAGACGAAGAGCGCTCCGGTCAGGACGGCGAACATCCGCATGCGCATGGTGATCCTCCTTCGGCGGGAGGTCCACCGGGCCGAGCGCATTGTATCGGCGAGACCGCGTCGTTTGCTAGGGGCCAACCAGCCGCACGGGATCGCTGCCGTCCCAGGTCTCCGCCACTTTTCGGATGTGCTGGAAGAAGCGGCCCTTGCCGCCGCTGACGTCTGAAATCTCGATGACGGTACCGGGATGACCTGTGGTCTCGAAATAGGCAAAGCGGCCCTTCTCGCCGCCGATCTGGCCCTCGTGGCCGACGACAAAGCCGGCCGCAATCGCGCGGTCGTAGAGCGACTGATAATCGGTGCTCCAGTAGGACATGTGCTGTAGGCCCTCGCCATGCGCGGCGAGATGATCGCGGTACATCGACGGCGCGTCGTTGCGCTGCTGGATCAGCTCAATCTGGAGGTCGCCAGAATTGGCGAGCGCAATGCTCATCTCGACCGGCGAATCCTTGCCGCGGTAACGGAACCAGTCGGTCTTCACGCTGGGAATATAAAAGAACGGGCCGACGCGCTGCACCTCGGTCCAGAATTTCATGGCTTGTTCGATGTCGCGCACGACATAGCCGTTCTGGCAGATCTTTCCGAACAGCGTACTCATCGCTTCTTGCCGCTGTCGAACAGACGCATGCCGGCGGCGGGATCGAGATCGGTCTCGGTGGCCTCGGTCAGGCGGGCCATCATCATGTAGCAGCCGATGGCAAATATCGCCTCGACGATTTCCTGTTCCGAGAAATGCTTCCGTGCCTCGGCGAACACCGACTCGGGGACGCGGACGTTTTCGACCGAATGCTTGCTGAAGGCGAGCAGCGCGCGCTCCTCCACGTTGAAAGCGGCATCATCGATGCTGCCGCGCTCCAGCGCGTCGATCTGGGCCTGCGTGACGCCGACCCCCAGCGCAATCGGCACATGTTGTCGCCATTCATAGGCGCCACCCTCGAGCTGGGCGACCTGGAGAATGAGAAGCTCGCGGTTGACGGCGGATAGCTTCTGCTTGTGCAGGATGGAGTTCGCAAACCGCATGGCCGGGATCATGTTGGCCTCGGCGTGCGCCATCATGCGGAAGATATTGAGCTTGACCGGCATGCGGTCAAAGGAGGCGCGGATGTCGCCTGTGGTGGATTCCGGATCGATCAGCGGCAGTCGTGCCACGGGCGTCTCCCCCTTGTTCTTGCTTGTCGTGGGTTGAGGCATAGCAGGCCGCCATTCCCGCGTCTTCCCGGCCGGTCCGGTATTGGGGCCTCCACCAAGCCTACCGCATCCACTTCGAGGCCGACATTTCCTCGGGGAACCGCCGAGCGGTAAAGCCAGAAATGGGCGCAACACAAAATACTGTGTCTGACGGAGCGGGAGCATTGCACGGGGAATTGCACGGGGATTCACACTTACCGGTGCCGATGGGATTCGCCCCACTTGATGTGGACCGTCCCAAGCACGATTTTTGGGAACATGTCACCGTCGCGCCAGACAACACTGGATCCGCTGTCCGACATCCTGTCGGCCATGCGGGTCTCGCGTGCAAGAACGTTCCGCTTCGAGAGCAACAGACCCTACTCCTTGCACTTTCCAGAGGGGCAGCATCTCACCTACGGGGCGGTCGTTTCGGGTAGTTTTGAACTCTGCCCGGACGGCATCCCTTCGGTTCGCGTTTCGGCCGGCGATTGCTATCTCCTGACCGACGATACCGCCTACATAACGCGGACTGCCGAGGTGCCCCCGGTCGACGGGAAGTGCTTCTTCGAAGCACACCGGCGCAAGTCAGGCATCATCCGTCATGGAGACGGCGAGCCTGAACTGGTCGTGATCGGCGGACGCTTCAGCCTGGATGATGTGGGAGCCGAATGGCTGCGGCTGGCGCTGCCGCTCCTGATCCATATCCCGGCCGGATCGCCTGAAGGCGTACCACTGCGTGCAACGCTGGCGGTGCTGCGTCATGAGGCGGGAAGCGGCTCCATTGGAGAAAAGTTGGTGGTCGCTCGGATCGCTCAAATCCTTTTTGTTCAGGCGCTGCGAGCGCATCTGGTGTTGCACGGCGAACAGGAGCGCAGTTGGCTTGCGGGGCTTACCGATCCGCGACTCGGCCGTGCGCTGCGAGCCTTCCATGCGGCCATTGCAGAAGACTGGACGATCGCGCGGCTTGCGGCCGAGGCGGGAATGTCGCGGTCGTCCTTTGCGGAGCATTTTCGGAGGCGCTCGGGTCTCACCCCGATGGACTATGTGGCCCGATGGCGCCTGTTTCGTATCCGCCGCGCGCTGCTGGAGGACAACCGCCCGTTTGCGGTTGCGGCAGCCGATAATGGTTGGCAGTCGCGGACATCCTGTAGTCGCGCGTTTCGTGCTTTGTTCGGCGCCTCTCCGCAACAGCTTCGCGCCCACGAAACGACGACAGAAGGGCGGCGCAATGGCCGGCAACACTTGCCGTTGCCTGTCTAAACCGACGGATCGCGCTGCCGCCAGTTTTGCCCAAGTCTCTGACTTTGCCATTTTGATCGGACCTCGCAGGCACCAGACCGTTCACGGCGTTGAACACCAAAAGCGTATCTCTGCGGAGATCGAAGCATCGCGTCGGCGCGGCAGCCGCGCATCTTCGGACGCCTGGATACCTCTTACGGACCGAGACGGCCTGACAAACAAGCCCGGGCGTTGTTAGTCCACCAAGCGGGATCACTCGAATGAAGACGAGAGGTCCTGTTGCGAAAAGGGCGTCGGCTGCGACAGCGCCGGCACGAGCTATCGGCAAACGATCGGCATCTGACACAGCAAACAGGAGCAAACCATGCCGTACGAAACGAGCGACCGTCGCGAATTTCTAGCCATGGCCACGGCGGCGGCGGCGAGCGGGATGTTGTCCTCGCAAGCAGTCGCCGCCGCGCCATCCCAATCAACTGGAGCCAACGCGATGCCCAACCGCACGCAACAGATGATCAAACCGGAATTTCGCTTCGGTCTCGGTGGCGTTCCCATCGGCAGCGAATTCGAGGTCGTAACGGACGAGGATGCCATGAAGACGCTGGAAGCATCGTGGAACGCGGGTGTCCGCTATTTCGATACGTCGCCCTGGTACGGTCTCGGCAGCGCCGAGCGGCGGTTCGGCATGTTCCTGCACAACCAGCCGCGCGACAGCTACATGATCTCCACCAAGGTCGGGAAGCTGCTCAAGGCATCCCCACGCAACGACTCCAGGTCGAATTTCCCTTACGGCAACTCGCCCAACAATGTCGCGTTCGACTACACCGCTGACGGCGTGAAGCGATCGATCGAGGACAGTCTTCAGCGGCTGGGCATCGATCGTATCGACGTCGTCTTCGTCCACGACATCTCATCGGACAACAAGCTGCTGCCGCGGCCATGGCAGGAGGAGTTCGCGGTCGCGCTGAAGGGCGCCTTCCCCGCACTGTCACGGATGCGCGACGAGGGCATCATCAAGGCGTGGGGCATTGGCGTGAACACGCCCGAACCGATCCTCCGCGTGATGAGCGAATCAGATCCGGACGTTTGCCTGCTGGCGTCGCAATACTCGCTCATCGATCACGCCAACGCGTTGAACAACGTGTTTCCCGTGGCGCGGCAGCGGGGCGTGAGCTTCGTGGTGGGCTCTGCGCTGAACGCCGGCTTTATCTCCGGAAGTCCCCGCTACAATTACGGGAAGAATAGTTGGGACATCCCGGCCGGGCATATCGCCAAACGCGACAAGCTGCGCGCCATTGCGGCTCAATTTGGCGTGGACCTGCGCACCGCTGCGCTCCAATTTTCGGCTGCGCCGGACGTCGTCGTCGCGCTGATCGTGGGCGCACATACCGATGAGCAGGCGCTCGCCAACGCAAGCTCGATGAAGGCGACGATTCCACCGGCCTTCTGGGAAGAGCTCAAACGCCAGCAGCTGATCGAGCAAAGCGCACCGCTGCCCCTGATGCCGACCTGACTGAACAGACAGCTCCGGTTGCAACCGGATGCCGTAGAGGGCGACGGACCGCAATTGGACCCGTCGTTCTCGACGCTTCCTCCCAGCCGATGTGACAACTGAAACAAACTGCCCATTCGAAAACGCGGACGTAACGCGATGACCAATCGTAACCCAATCAGCAGACGCGAGTACCTGGCTGCGAACACCGTCATGCTCGGCTGTCTTCCTCTTCTTCCAGCCCTGGCGAGTGCAAGATCGTCAGACTCCAGGCTTGTTCGCTTGTCGCTCAACGAGAACCCGATGGGACCTTCGAAGAACGCAAAGGACGAAGTCCGCAAGGAAATGGAGTTGATGTGCCGCTATCCTGATCGGGTTGATCTGCTGACGGAGACCATTGCAGCGCGAGAACAGGTTGCCAACGGTCAGATCGTACTCGGTGAAATTCTGGCACCGCTGGGCCTGCACCTGGCCTTGACCAGTCCCGTAGGGTCGGAGTTCCTCTACTCGGCGCCGGGTTATACAGCATTGATCGATGCGGTCGCACCGGGTGGCGGAACGACGGTCGCGATTCCCCTGAACGATCGGCTGGAGAACGACTTGCCCGCGATTTCAGCGAGGGTTAGCGCGCAGACGCGGGCCGTCTACATCGTCAATCCCCATAACCCGAGCGGGACAGTCAGCCAGCGCGATACGTTCCTGGAATTCGTGCGGGAGGTGTCGAAGCGCACGACCGTGATCGTGGACGAGGCCTATCTGGAATTCGAGCCCGACTTTCAGCAGCGAACGGCCGTCGGCCTGACCCGTGCCGGAGACAACGTCATTGTGTTTCGGACGTTTTCGAAGATCTACGGACTCGCAGGCATGGCGATCGGGTACGCCGTCGCGCCGAAAGCCTATGCCGGCACCCTGAAGCGCGCCGGTATGGGTGCCACGACGGGGCTCGATCGGTTTGCGATTGCTGCGGCACTTGGAAGCCTGCAGGACGCCGAATATGTCTCGTCCATCCGGAGGCAAGTCACGGCCGAACGCGAGAAGTGGCACCGACTGCTCGACCGCCTGAACGTCCGGCATTCCGACTCGCGCGGCAATTTCGTGTTCTTTGATGCGGGCCGCCCACAGGTCGCGTTTTCCGCGGACCTGAGGTCGAAAGGCGTCGATATCGGCCGCGGGTTTGCACCTCTCGACAACTGGGCGAGGATCTCGCTGGGACTGCCATCCGAAAACGATATCGCGCGCAACGCTGTGGCCGATCTGCTCCGCTGAGTGCTCCCTTGGTTTTTTCCCTTGGGCGACCGGCCACACTCATCCTGAGAGCGGCGGTCCTCCGGGCTCAGCGTGATTGATGCTTCGGCGCTTCCGGCAGACAGGACAGCACGCCACGGCGCGTTCGACCTTGCCAATCCGCCATTCCAAGTGAAGTATGCGTCGGCTAAGCAAAAGCTCGGGGCGCCTCATGCAGAAATCGCGGCGTGATATCCTAAAGCTTCTTGGAAGTGCAGCGGCGCCTTTGATCTTCCCGGGCGTTGCTGCGGCGCAGTCCTATCCCGACCGGCCCATTCGCCTCGTCGTGCCGTTCCCGCCGGGAGGCGCCTACGATACGCTGGGGCGGCCATGGGCCGAGCGCATCAAGCCGCTGCTCGGTTCGGTCGTCGTGGAGAACATCGGCGGTGCCGGTGCGTCGCTCGGCGCCTCCGCGGTGGCCAAGGCGCGCCCCGACGGGTACACCATCCTGCTCGGCGGCACGCTGCCGCATGTCAACGAAGCGCTGCTGAAGGCAAGGCCTCTTTACGATCCGAACAAGGATCTCGATCCGATCATGCAGATCGCATCGGGCTATGTCTGCTTCGCAGTACATCCTTCAGTCCCTGCCAAAACGCTCGACGAACTCGTCGCGCATGTCAAAGCCAATCCTGGCAAGGTCTCCTACGGCCATGTCGGCATTGGTTCGACCAATCATTTGGTCGGCGAGTTGTTCAAGTCGATCGCCGGCATTCCCGAGCTCGTACAGGTTCCCTATCGGGGCGCAGGGCCGGTCATGGCGGACCTGATCGGCGGTCAGATTCCGATGGGTGTTGTCGGATTCACAGGGCAAAGCCTGGGACAGCACAAGTCCGGCGGCCTGCGCATTCTGGCGATTACGAGCACGAAACCGTTGCTCGCAGCGCCGGAGCTGCCGAGCGTGGTGCAGGCCGGCTTTCCGGGCATTGCCAACGAAAGTTCCTACGGCCTGCTCGCTCCCGCCGGAACGCCGGCGCCGATCATCGACAAGATCGCCGGCGCGAGCCGCGCGCTGCTGTCGACGCCTGAATATCAGCGGCTGATGATCGATGGGGGATTTGAAGCGACGCCGGATTCCGATCCGGAAAGCTTTCGCAAGGTGCTCGCCGCTGCGGTCAAGTTCTGGGAGCCGCTGGTGACCAAGCTCGGCCTGAAAATCGATTGAAGCCGGAAAGTCGAGCGAGCAAGCCGGCATTAGCGGCGGATTGCGATGACGAAACGGTTGAGCGAGTCAGAAGGCGAATTCCAGGCTGGCGTGCGCGACCAGCTCTCCCGTAGATGCAAACGATACGCGGGTTTCCGCGAAGGCCGACGCTTTGCCAAAGCGTAGTACTTCCGCTCTTACATAAAAGTCATCGTTGACGGCGGGACGCAAGAAGTGAGTGTGTTGGTAGACGGTGCCTTTGGGGGCGCGCCCCGTCGTGGCCATGGACAGTGATACGACCGTGTCAATGGCTGCCATAATGGCCTGACCACATACTGCACCGCTTGAAAACTTGAGCGCATCATTTTGCGGAAGCACCGCGGACACGACACCCGGGCTGACCGTGAATTCACGAAGGCCGAGCATTTTTACCCAAGGTGCAAAAACATGTTCGTAAAGCTCAAGTACCGTAGCGTCTGTCAGTGGAAGACAATGAAGCGGTATTGGTCTTGCTATAGGCGGAGCTGGTCTTGCTACATGATTCATTTCAGGCTGCCTACTTCGACTTGCAATGAGAGGGGTCGATTGGCGCACCGTTCTCTTGTCAATGCGCGCACGGATATCCTTGCTCGAGCCGTTCAATTCGGCGTGCCTTCAAGCGAGTGTCGTGCTCGCCCGGCTTGAAGCCGGTATCAGTCTGGCCATTTCTGCGAAAATCGGCTTGGCGTTTTCGGACACGCCTTTCAGTTTTCGGTGAACGGCGCAGCCGCCTGGTGTTCGCTATAGTCATACTATTGGCGACGCCGCGCCGGGACGCTGCTTGTCTTGAGCCAACGGCCAGGCGAGTGTCGTCAGACCCAGCATGGCGGAACCAATCGCGATACCAAGCAAGCGCTCCAGGCCAGGTGTAATGTCGGTGATCGGAGCCGGCCCCTGAACAAGCGTGATGAGAAGTCCAAGCGTGAACTGCGTTCCGAGATAGTTGATCTCCCGTCCCGTCTGAATGTGATGGCCGACCCAGACGCCGGCAGCGAGGGTGAGGACGGTCACCGGCAATCCCGTGCCGAAGAGGCCGATCGAGACAAGGGCGACCGCGCTGCCAAGCAGGCATCCGAGCGCCCTGTGGGCTATCCTCTCGTAGATAGTAGCGTATCGGCGCTCGCCTGCCGCCGCCGATGGGACGATCATGATGACGTAGGATGTGATCGCGGTTTGTGAGAAATCCTCAATGCCGAAGCATCGCCAGACAAGGGGGAGCAAGGCGACGGCCAGCGCCGCGCGCGTACAATGCTCGAACAGCGGCCAACGCTCTCGCAGCCAGTCCTCATGCAACACACCGCGCAGACGTCTGGACCGGGGCACGTCGCCGGCATGTCGTTCCCTGCCGCCCGGCGCATCCGAGAACAGGCCTGCAACCACAAGGCATGCTGCCGTTCCGACCGCGATCTCTGCCACCCGCGTGGCTGCGAAATGCACGACCGCATCAGGCGCGGCGAGCGCTTCGGTGATGACCATCCCGGCGGTGAGGCCGAAGAACAGCCATGCGTAGCTGTATTCGCTCGCCAGCGACTGAAACGTGCCGATCCATGACACCAGGAAGAGGAAGATCATCAACAGCAAGGGATCATCCGCCGCCCCGGGCGCGAGCAGCAGGCCGAGCAGCGCGCCTGCGACGGTGCCCGCGATGCGCATGATGGCCCGTGGCAATGTCTCGGCGAAGCTGCCGCGCATGACCATGTAGCCGCTGAACGCCGCCCAGGAGAGATCATCAAGATTGAGAACGGTCGCCGCCGCGACGGCCGCCAGCACCGAGAACACGGTCTTGGCTGCCTCGCGGGCGCGCGGGCCGCGCAGCTCGAGCGATTTGAGCTCACGCACCAGCGCTTGCGGTATGGGACGCAGGATCGATATCAGCAGCGGCATGGCCAGCACCCTCCCGTCAGTAGATGACAAGGACCCGGGCGTCGGCGCCCATGAAGAGCTGGTCGTCGCCGGGAGAGTCGAGAAGCGTGAATCGGACTGGAATCCGTCGCTGTAGGCGAATCCAGTTCACGGTCGGAGAGACAAAGGGCACCAGCGCCTCGCTGCCTCGCTGACGGCTGATGCCGTGAGCCACGCCCTGGATGCGCGCCCGGTAGAGGTGCCAGGGATGGCTATCGAGCCAGACCCAGGCGAGTCCGCCGGGACGAAGGTGGCGCAGGTAATATTCCTTGTAGTTGGCGATAACGCGCCAGGCGTTGCCATCCACGATCGCAACCGCCGCCTGGTTCGGCGAAACCATGTCGCCGGCTTGAACGGCAAGATGGGTCACGTAACCGTCGACGGACGCCACCACTTTGGTTCGGCTCAGGCGCCATTCGGCGAGCTGGCGTGCGGCACGGGCCGAGGCGACGGCGGTCTTGTCGAGGTCGAGGGTTTCGTGCGCCTTTTGCAGGGCCGCTTCGGCCGCGTGCTGCTGGGCCGTGCTTTGCGCCTCGGCGGTCCGGGTCCTGTCGAGGGCTTGCGCGGAGATCCATCCGGACTGGCCAAGCGGCGTATCACGGCGCAGATTTGCCGCGGCGAGCTTCGCTGCGGCTTCTGCCGATTCCTTCTGCGCCCGAAGCACCTGCAACTGAGCCTCGTCGACCGGCAGTTGCGCCTGCGTACGTGCCTCCTCCGCGCGCGCCTGCTCGACGGCCAGGCGGAACGGAAGCGGATCGATGGTGAAGAGCAGCGTTCCCCGCTTCACCCATTCGTTGTCGGTCACATGGACCGCCTCGATCGGCCCGCTCACTTCCGGCGTGATCGATACGATATCGGAGGTGACGTAGGCGTCGTCCGTGTAGGCAAACAGATAGCCGGACATCCACCAGGCGAGGAAGGCTGCCGCCAGCGCAAGGAGGCACAGCAAGGCGCGCTGACGGTGCGAAGGAGCAAATGGTCGATCGGGCTCGGGTTCCGCGGACGGCGAAGCTGTAGCAACCGGAAAACCGGGTTCCCTCCCCCTCACGGTCGGTTCAGGAATTCGTCTTTCAAGCTGCGCACTCAGGTTCCGGTTCAACTTCGATCGTCCAGGTCAGTTGTTGCCCCGCATAAGGGATATTTGATTTCGACCCGGACGCCGTCAAATATATAGAACAGGCGGTCTCGATAGCTTTTGGCACTGACATGGAACTGCGCCACATCCGCTATTTCCTCGCGGTTGCCGAGGAGCGAAACTTCACACGCGCCGCTGCCCGCGTTGGAATCGGGCAGCCGCCGCTCAGCCAGCAGATCAAGGATCTCGAGGCCGAAGTCGGGGCTCAGCTCTTCCATCGCATCCCCCAAGGCGCCGAGCTGACCGAGGCGGGGCGCGCTTTTCTGGAAAACATTCAGGTCATTCCCATGCAGGCGGAGCGCGCCGTTCGAGCCGCGCAAAGGGCTGCGAGGGGTCAAATCGGTTCGCTGCGCGTGGGCTTTACCAACTCGGCACCGTTCAATCCGGTGGTCTCCTCGACGATCCGATCGTTTCGACGAGCTTATCCGGACGTGCATCTGACACTCGAAGAGGCGAGCACATCCCGTCTCGTTGCAGGTCTTCGGGAAGGCGAGCTGGACGCGGTGTTTTTGCGCCCCAATGAGGGCGGAGACGATCTACAGTTCCGGCGTCTCTCCAGCGAGAAGATGCTCGTCGTATTGCCGGCAAGCCATCCGGAGGCGAAGTCGACTGAAATCGATCTCATCCGCCTGAAGGGAGATCCGCTCATTCTGACGCCGCGCGGATCGGGCTGGGTTGATACCGTGATCAAGGCCTGCCAGCGGGCGGGCTTCGAGCCGACCTTCGGGCAGTCCGCTCCGCAGATCAGCTCTGTCGTCAGCCTGGTGGCGGCCGAGCTTGGCTTTTCGCTCGTGCCGGCGTCCATGCGCCAGCTTCATGTGACCGGCGTCGCTTATCGCGAGGTCAAAGGGGACGCTCCAATCGTACACTTGTCTCTGGCGTTTCGGCGCGGCGAGACCTCGAAGATCGTCCGCAACTTCATTGCCCAGGCGGCGACCTGAGGCAGGAGACCAATTGCGCACGGCAAGAGCCGGGCTACGGCGACTGTGGGGGATCAGTCGCCCAGGAACGTGTCGAACAGCAGCTTCAGATTCAAGATTACGATCACGCTGGCGACGATCCAGGCGACGGCCCCGACAGCAATCGGAATGGCGAACTTGCCCATCTTCCTGCGGTCGGAGACGAAGTAGACCAGCGGGATGACGGCGAACGGCAGCTGCATCGACAGGATCACCTGGCTGAACACCAGGAGTTGCGCGGTGCCGCGCTCGCCATAGATCGCGGTGACGATGACGACGGGCACAATGGCGATGCCGCGGGTGAGCAGCCGCCGCGCCCAATGCGGCAGGCGCAGATTGAGAAAGCCTTCCATCACGATCTGGCCGGCGAGCGTCGCCGTCACCGTGGAGTTGAGGCCGGAGGCGAGCAGCGCGACCGCAAACAGCGTCGAGGCGATGCCGAGGCCGAGCAGCGGCGAGAGCAGTTCATAGGCCTGGCCGATCTCGGCGACATCGGAATGGCCGCTCTTGTGGAAGGTGGCGGCGGCGACGATCAGGATCGCGGCGTTGATGAACAGCGCCAGCATCAGCGCAATGGTGGAGTCGGCTGTCGCCCATTTGATGGCGTCGCGCCGGCCCTCCTCGGTGCGCGGATAGGCGCGGGTCTGCACGATCGAGGAATGCAGATAGAGGTTATGCGGCATCACGGTGGCGCCGATGATGCCGATCGCGATGTAGAGCATCTCCGAATTGGTGAAGATCTCGGTCGAGGGGACAAAGCCGCGCAGCAGCCCGGCGACCGGCGGCGCGGCCGCGACGACCTGGATCGTGAAGCAGACGGCGATCACGATCAACAGCGCGATCACGAAGGCCTCGAGGAAACGAAAGCCCTTGTTCATCAGCATGAGCAACAGGAAGGCGTCGAGCGCGGTGATCAGCGCGCCAGCCATCAGGGGAATGCCGAACAGCAGTTTCAGCGCGATCGCGGTGCCGATGACTTCGGCGAGGTCGCAGGCGATGATTGCCGCCTCGCAGGCGAGCCACAGCAGGAAGTTGACCGGGCGCGAAAAGCTGGCGCGGCAGGCCTGCGCGAGATCGCGGTCGGTGACGATGCCGAGCCGCGCAGCCAGCGCCTGGAGCAGGATGGCCATCAGGTTGGAAAGCAGGATGACCGACAGCAGCGTGTAGCCGAACTTCGAACCGCCGGCGATATCGGTCGCCCAGTTGCCGGGATCCATATAGCCGACCGACACGAGATAGCCGGGACCGGCAAAAGCCAGCAGCCGCCGCCACCAGATGCCGCCGACCGGCGGCACGGCGACGGTCGAATTCACCTCGGCCAGACTGGCGGTGTTTGGGGCGTCAGCGCGCCAGCCGGCAGCTTGGGGCATCATCTTTGACAGCGAATCCGGTGGCAAACTGGGAGTTCGGGCATCCATCCCACTAAGATGGCCGATCTTTTCCTTTATTGCAACTCATTTGCAACTGCATCTAGCGATCAATATTTGGGTACCGTCACCCTCGCTTCGGCGGGTTCGCAGGTGCGGAAATGCCGAGCGCTTGCGTGTGCGCAAGCGTCGCACGGCAAATTGATCCTGAACTTCAGCGGCATTCACGCCACGGATTGCCTCGAACCAAAATCAATGTGCGCACCATGGTCTTGCAGGCGATGCCTCCAGCGCGACACGAAGACCGGTCGGGGCTTCGCTGCTCCGCAAGCAAATCTTGCGTTCCATGAAACCGGGCGGCTGGCTGCCGCGACCAACCCCATATGTGCCGCAAGGCCATCGCTGGGGTCGCAGGGTTACGTTACAGTGCCCTCGCCTCGCCGGTGGCGAACGGCGGGAAATGCGACAGGCTGCAACGCGGTAGAAACCGCTGCGCGGCTTGCAGGGATCAAGTCGCGGCAATGAGTGCAATCGGCGAACTTCTGCTCGCCTCCGATGTCCGGCCCTTCGCCGTGGCCGCGGGAATCGTGCTGGTGCTTGGCGGCATCGAAGCCCTCGCGATGCTGGTGGGCTTTTCGATCGGCGACCTCTTCGGCGGTAAGGAAGTCGATTTTGGCGCCAAGGACGTCCATGCCGACGCGCAGCACGACGGCTTTCTTGGCGGCATGTTTCTCTGGTTCAATGCCGGACGCCTGCCGCTCCTTATCCTCCTCATTCTGACGCTCGGCCTGTTTTCGATCCTCGGCTTCTTCATCCAGGGTATCGCACATGGCGTCGGCGTATCGGTGCCGGCCTGGGTCGCAGGGCTGCTGTCCGCGGCATGGACGGTTCCAATGGTGCGAACCTGTAGCCGCGCCATCGCAAAAATCCTGCCGCGCGACGAGACCTATGCGGTGGAAGAAGCCGACTTCGTCGGCCATGTCGGCGAGGTCTCGGTCGGTCCACTCGACCAGGGCTTGCCCGGCCGCGTCCGTCTCAAGGATGTCTTCGGCAACTGGCACACGGTAGCCGCGCGCGCGAAGGCGGATTCGGATGCGCTGCCGGTCGGCGCGAGCGTGGTGCTGGTCGAGCGCGACGCCAAAGGTTTTATCGCGGTCGCAGCTTCAGCGAACCGCATCGCATCACCACGGGCAACATCAGGCAGGACGTCATAACATGTTCGAACTTGCAATCCCCATCGCAGTCGCCGTTGTCGTCATCCTCGTCATCGGCCTCATGTTCGCAAAGCTGTACAAGCGATCGACGCGCGATGAGGCCTATGTGCGCACCGGTCTCGGCGGCCAGAAGGTGGTGCTCGACGGCGGCTCGATGGTGCTGCCGATCTTCCACTCGACCGCCGCGGTGAACCTCAAGACACTGCGGCTGGAAGTCGCCCGCGGCGGGCCGGATTCGCTGATCACCAAGGACCGCATGCGGGTGGATATCGGCGCGGAGTTTTACCTGCGCGTCAAACCCGACGGCTCGTCGATCGCGCTGGCCGCGCAGACGCTCGGCAGCCGCACCAATGCCGCCAATGAGTTGCGCGAACTGATCGAGGCCAAGTTCGTCGACGGCCTCCGCTCGGTCGCGGCCACCATGAACATGGAAGAATTGCAGGAGCAGCGCGCGACCTTCGTCAAATCGGTGCAGGACGCTGTTGGAGCCGACATCCAGAACAATGGCCTGGAGCTGGAATCGGTGTCGCTGACGCGGCTCGACCAGAGCGACATCAAGCATTTCAATCCCAATAATTTCTTCGACGCTCACGGCCTGACCACGCTGACGCACATCACCAAGCAGCGCGAGCAGGAGCGCAACCAGATCGTTCGCACCACCGAAGTCAGCATCGCCCAGCAGGATCTGGTCGCGCGGCAGACCACGCTACAGATCGAGAGCACCAAGCGCGAGGCGGAACTGGCGCAGCAGCGCGACATCGCCAACAAGACCGCCGCGATGCGCGCGGAGACGGCGCAGGTCGAACAGACCGCGCTACAGAACGAAGCCGAATACCGCATCCAGCAGGAACTGGCGGTTGCCAACAAGCAGACCGAGGCCAATCAGGCGCGCGACACCCGCAAGATCGAAGCCGATCTCGCCGTGAAGCGCCGCACCACCGAGATGGAGCGTGAGCTACAGATCGTGGCGCAGGAAGCGGCGATCGTCGTCGCCTCCAAGAGCAAGGAGCAATCGGAAGCGCAAACCCTCGCCGATACCGCACGTGCGCTGGCCATCGCGGCGGAGGAAAAGGTCACGACCGCACGCGCCACCGAAATCGCCGAGCGCGACAAGATCATCAACGTGATCGCGGCGCGGAAAGCGGCCGAGACCAACGCCATGCCGATCACCGTGATGGCGGAAGCCGAACGCCAGGCCGCCGCCAACAAGGCGGAAGCCACCAACGTGCTCGCCAAGGCCGACGCGGACGCGGCCATGACCCGCGCCGCCGGCGTCAAGAAGCTCGGCGAGGCCGAAGCCGAAGTCGCCGCGCTGAAAGCGGAAGCGCGCAACCGGTTGAGCCAGGCGATCGTCGACTACGACCTGACGATGGCGCGCATCAACGTGATCCCGAATGCGCTGGCCGAAGCCGTCAAGCCGATCGAGAAGATTTCGGACATCCGGATCTTCGACACCGGCAGCCTGCTGGGCCGCGGCGGCAACGGGCACGCCAACGGCCACGGTGGAATGGGTGTCGGGCTTGGCGACGGTCTCGCGGGGCAATTGCTGTCGGTCTCGGCCTTCAAGCCGATCATCGACCGCATCTTGTCCGAAGCCGGTTTCGCGGCTGGCCCCGACGCGCTCACTAGCCTGACGCAGGCTCTGGCGGCGCAGCAGTTGAACGGTTCGAGTGAACCAACAGCTCCCCATCACGCAGATGATGCAACGACGGCCCCTACGATGATCTCCGGATCGGCCAAGGCGACGCTCGGTCCCAAATCGTAAACGCACGGCGCGCTGAACCGCCGTCCATCGAAGAGGCCTGCCGTGGTTCCGCGGCAGGCCTTTTTGCTTGGCCTAGTCGGAAAACGGGTGGGTTCGAACGTCCTGATTCCTGAGAATGCAGCAAAATCGCCATTTCAGGGATTCGTGCCATGTCCACCGTAGACATTCCTCGCCTGCCCAAGACGTTTAACCGGCTGGCCTGGTCGAACCTATCGGCGCAATCGGCCGAGCAGATCGCGCTGGCGGCGGCTCCCATCGTCGCCGTGCTGCTGCTCGGCGTCGGCGAAGGCCAGACCGGCCTCTTGCAGACGGCGTTGACGCTGCCGTTCATCCTGTTCGCGATCCCGTCCGGCCTGCTGGCCGACCGCTTTTCGCGGCGCTGGCTGATGGCGGGCTCGGAAGCACTGCGCGCCGCTGCGCTGGCCGGCATTTTGCTGCTGCTCTGGTTCAACCTGCTCACCATGCCCCTGCTCGCGCTGCTCGGCTTTGCCGCGGTGTGCGGCACGGTGGCCTACAGCGTGGCGGCGCCCGCGCTGGTGCCGTCGCTGGTGACATCAGCGCAATTGCCGGCGGCGAATGCGCGCATTGAACTCGCACGCACGGTTGCGTTTGCGGGCGGCCCCGCGCTCGGCGGCGTGCTGGTCGGCTGGATCGGTGCGGCGCCTGCTTTCGGCTTTGCCGCAGCGCTGTCTGCGATCGCGGTCGTGCTGCTGTCCGGCATCTACGAGCCGGCGCGTGCGCCGGCGCCGCGGCGCCACCCGATGCAGGAAATCAAGGAAGGCGCTGTGTTCGTGATGCGCCACGAATATCTGCGGCCGGTGTTCATCACGCAGTTCATCTTCAATACCGCCTCGTTCCTGCTGCTCGCGGTGTTCGTGCCCTATGCGGTACGCCATCTCGGCCTTTCCGCCACCGGCGTCGGCACCACGCTGGCGATGTATGGCGTCGGCATGGTGGTCGGCGCGCTGGCGGCAACGCGAGTGATGCAGCGCCTGCCGTTCGGCACGGTGATCGGGCTTGGGCCGATCACGGGCTTTGTGTCGGCCGGCGTAATGGCGGCGACGATTCTCGTCCCCTCGCCGCTGCTCGCCGCGCTGAGCTTCTTCCTGCTGGGCGCCGGTCCGATCCTGTGGGTGATCTCGACCACGACACTGCGGCAGTCGGTGACGCCGCCCTCGCTGCTCGGCCGCGTCTCCGCCATCAACATCATGAGCTACGGCGCCCGCCCGCTCGGCTCCGCGCTCGGCGCCATCGTCGGTGGCCTCTACAGCGCGGAAGCCTGCCTGGTGCTGGCGGCGGCGATCTTTGCGGCCCAGGCGCTGGTGATCTGGCTGTCGCCCGCGGTCGCGCTGGCGCGGCAGCCGGAGATGGTGGGCGAGCCGGCGGGGTGTTGACAATCGTCCGCCTTCACGTCGTTGCGAGCCAAAGGAACGGAACGCGCCACCACCACCGTCATTGCGAGGAGCACTTGCGACGAAGCAATCCAGCTTTCTTGCTGTGGCAACGCTGGATTGCTTCGCGGAGCCTGTCATCGGGCGCGCGTTCGCGCGACCCGTTGGCTCGCAATGACGGAAGAGATGTCTCAACTTGATCGCGCTCTTACCCCGTTGTACGGTCCGCGCATGATGTTCATCTCCACATTCTTCCCGCTGATCTGAACGACCGACGTCGTTCCTCAATGAGATCAACACGGCCGCGCCGATGCGCTGGCCGAGCGGAGAATGTGTATGCCCAAGACCGAATCCAGCGGCCTGACCTCGCACGAGGTCCAGGACTTCATCGACAATGGTTTCGTCAAAATCGAAAATGCTTTCAGCGCCGAACTGGCGAGGCAATGCCGGGACGAATTGTGGGCCGATATCGGCCTGTCGCCGGACAAGCCCGAAGGCTGGATCCAGCCGGTTATCCGGGTCGCATCCAAGACCTCGCCGCCCTTCATCGAAGCCGCCAACACGCTTGCCCTGCACCAAGCCTACGATCGGCTCGTCGGCGAGCGCCGCTGGCTTGCACCGAAAGGCCTCGGCACCTTTCCGATCCGCTTTCCCTCGCCGCAATCGCCCGGCGATGACGGCTGGCATATCGACGTGAGTTTCGGCACCGACACGCCCGACTTCATGGAGTGGCGCGCCAATGTGAAGAGCCGTGGGCGCGCGCTGTTGATGCTGTTTCTGTTCTCCGATGTCGGCGGCGACGATGCCCCGACACGGATACGGAAGGGATCGCACTTAACCATCGCGCGGCAACTGCTGCCCTATGGCGAGGCCGGAGCGACGCTGCGGCAGCTCTCCGCCGATGGTTATGCCTCGACGGCGAAATGTGAGGTCGAGCTGGCGACGGGTGCGGCGGGCACCGTCTATCTGTGCCACCCGTTCCTGGTTCACGCCGCGCAACCGCACCGGGGAACACGGCCGCGCTTCATGGCGCAGCCGCCGCTGCTGCCGAACGGAGAATTCGATCCGGCGCTGCCGCCTTCGCCGGTCCAGATCGCGATCCGCCGGGCTTGCGGCCTGCCATCATAGGCCGAGAAACGCCCGGGACCATCCGACGGTCCCGGGCACCCTCACCCGAACGCATACCCCCGCCGCGGCGCACTCGCTTGCCGCTGGCTCCTTTTATATGATAATCATCATTCAATAGACAGGAGCCGCCATGACCGATCAGACCGCGACCATCGACACCGCGCCCGCCAAGGAGACTTCTTCCACGGTGCTGCAAATCGCCGTGCTTGCGGGGCTCGCGGCGACGGGAACGCTGGCCACCAACATCCTCTTGCCTTCGCTGCCGCAGATGGCGGTGTCGCTGAACGTGACGACGGCTGCGGTGACGTCGGCGATCACGGTGTTCCTGGCGGTATTTGCGCTCGGCCAGTTGGTCGTCGGGCCGGTTTCCGACCGGTTTGGCAGGCGCTGGCCGGTGCTGGCAGGATTTGCGGTGTTCTTTGCAGGCAGTGTCTGGTGCGCGCTCGCGACCGACCTTCCGGGGCTGCTCGCCGGGCGCGTCATCCAGGCCGCCGGCGCCTGCGCGACATCAGTGCTTTCCCGCGCCATCGCCCGTGACATGTATTCCGGTGCGGCGCTGGCGCGCGCCATGGCGCTGATCATGATCGCGATGGCGGCAGCGCCCGGTTTTTCGCCGCTGCTCGGCGGCGCACTCGATCATGCGTTTGGCTGGCGCTCCGAATTCGTGCTGGTTGCCGTCTTTGCCGCGCTCGGTGCGGTAGCCTATGTGGCGGTGCTCGGCGAAACCCACCATTCGACCCGCATCCCGCTCAATCCGGTGGCGATCGCCAGAACCTATGCCAGCTTGCTGGCCGACCGCCGCTTTGTGGTGCCGGCCGCCACTGTCAGCCTCATCATGGGCGGGCTGTTCGCGATGTTTTCGGCGGCGCCGCGCGTGCTGATCGAGGCGCTGCACTTCTCCCCGATCCAGCTTGGCCTGTTCTTCGCCGGCACCGTGCTGATCGTGTTCGCCGCGGGCATGCTGGCCACGCGGATCGCACCGCGCTTCGGGCTCGACCGCTCGATCCGCGGCGGTCTGCTCGCCGCCGCGCTCGGCAGCGTCGCGATGCTGGCGGTGTCGCGGTTCAGCCCCTCCTTCTTGCCCTTCCTCGGCGCGATGAGCGTCTTCCTGCTCGGCATGGGCATCGTCAATCCACTCGGCACGGCGCAGGCGCTCTCGCCATTCGGCGAGAAGGCGGGAGCCGCCTCCGCCCTGCTCGGCTTCTGGCAGATGATGAACGCGGCGATCGGCGTGTGGCTGGCCGCCGCCGTGTCGCAGGAGGCGATGTTCGCGCTCGGCGTCGTGCTGACGGTGTTTTCGCTGGTCGCGGCGGGACTCTATGCGCTGCGCGTCCGGAGCGTTCAGCCCGCCACGTAGCGAGCATAGCGGCCCGCTACAACTTCATCCGTGAGAATATCAGGATCGAGCGTGTAGAGATCCTGCGCGCGACTGACGCCGCGCAGCGCATAGCGGCCGGTAGAGACCATGAAATTCCGCCCCGCGGCGTCGAGGCCGTTGCGGAATTCTGATGAGGTCAGCAGTTCGCGGTCGACCGTGCGGCACATCGAGGCGATGCGGCTGACCTCGTTGACTGCGGGACCCACCACGGTGAAGTCGAGCCGGTCGTCGCTGCCGATATTGCCGTAAAAGACTTCGCCGATATGCAAGCCGACATGCGCCGTCGTCACCGGCCTGCCATCGGCGGAACGGCGGGCGTTGAGCACGTCCATGTTGTGGCGGAAACGGTGTTCGGCACGCAGGGCGGCGCGCTTGGCCACCGCCATGTTCTCGTGGGTGAACGTCGCCAGCACGCCGTCGCCGATCAGTTTCAGCACCTGGCCGCCGGCATCGTGAATGGCGTCGATCGAGGCCTGCGCGTAGTCATTGAGGAACGGAATGATCTCGCCGGGCTCGATCGATTCGCTGATAGCTGTGGAGCCGCGCAGATCCGAGAACCACAGCACGGTGGTGATGCGCTCGGTCATGCCGCGCGAGATTTTTCCGGCCAGCACCCGCTCGCCCGCATCGTGGCCGAGATAGACCCGGCCGATGGTGCGGGCGATCGCGACCTGGGTGCCCGACTTCACCGCCAGCCCCAACACGGGAACGAGATCGCGCAGCGCCTCGAGGCTCCCCTCGCCAAACCCCCGATCATGCCGGGTCTGCCAGCTCGAATAGACGCAGTCCATCTCGCCCATCGTGCCCGCCTCGCCGAACCGGTGCACGAAGGTGAGCAGATGCTTGTGGCCCTTGGCGGCCATCTCGTTGGCCATCGGAAAATCGTACCCGTCCAGATCAGACAGATCGATCAGCAGTTCCTCGAGGCCGTTCTCGAGCATGTGGAAGAACGTCGAGCGGCGCCAGTTCTGCGCGGCCTCGCCGACCGCGGACGAGCCGTATTCGAATGCGTCGCTCTCGTTGCTCTGCTTGTCGTTCCAGCGAAAGCCGCGGCCCTCGAAACTCGGGTGCAGCGTATCGATGACGACCAGCCCGCGCGAGATCGGCACGCCCTCGGCGCAGCAGCGCTCGCAGAAGCCGCGAACCAGTTCGTTTTCGGGCAGGCCTTCCAGACCCTGGCGGACCAGCCAGTTCATCAGGCGCAGGCGGGGCGTGAGTTCCATGGCATGATTATGCCGTGCGAACATGATCGGCGGAAGACCGCCGCCGCCGGCTTTATGTCGCGCGTGTAACGGCTTCGCCGTCCTCCTTCACAAAGGAGCCGACGGGATTGTCCAGGAGATCGAGCACCAGTTCGGACGGCCGGCAAAGGCGGACGCCCTTTGCCGTCACGACGATCGGCCGGTTGATCAGGATGGGATGCGCCAGCATGAAGTCGATCAGCTCGTCATCGCTCCATTTTGGATCAGCCAGCCCCAGCTCGGAATAGGGCGTGCCCTTCTCGCGCAGCAGCGCGCGGGGCGGGATGCCCATGGCCGCGATCAGCTCGATCAGCCTTGCCCGGCTAGGCGGCGTCTTGAGGTATTCGATCACCTCGGGCTCCTCGCCGCTCTGGCGGATCATCGCCAAGGTGTTGCGCGAGGTGCCACAGGCCGGGTTGTGGTAGATCGTGACGCTCATGGCGAAACCTCTTTTGTCACCGTGACAACTTCATCCGTCCGGCGCAGCAGCCAGTTCATCACCAGCAGCGCGATCACCGCGCCGCACAGTTCGCTCGCGATGAAGCCGGGAAGATCGATCGGGCGAATCCCCGAGAAGGTATTGGTGAGGGATCGCGCGATCGCGACGGCCGGATTTGCAAACGACGTGGACGCCGTGAACCAGTAGGCCGCGGTGATGTAGAGCCCGACGAGCCACGGCACGGCTGGCCGGTTGAAACGGATTCCAGCCAGGATGGTGGCAATCAGCCCGAACGCCGCAACAGCCTCGGCCAGCCATTGCGCGCTGCCGGTTCTCACCTTCATCGAGAAATCGAACAGCGGCAGGCCGAACATCGCGTGAGTGATCACCGTGCCGGCGATTCCGCCGAGGATTTGTACGGCCACATAGCGCGCCGCCTCATGGCCGGAGATGTCGCCCTTCAGCGCCATCACCAGCGAAACGGCCGGGTTGAAATGCGCGCCCGAGATGGGCCCGAGGATGGTGATGAGCACCACGAGAATCGCGCCGGTCGGCAGCGTGTTGCCGAGCAACTGGATCGCAACGTCCTTGCTCAGGGTTTCCGCCATGATGCCGGAGCCGACGACGGTTGCCACCAGCATCGCGGTGCCCAGCGCTTCCGCCGCAAGGCGCCGCGGAAGATCGAACTCGGACATCAGCTTGCCTTTCCCCGCCCGATGGTTGCGCCATCGATGAGGCCGATGTCGCGAAGCCGCGTACCGAGTGACATACGGTCTATGCTGGAGAATGGCAGGCTGGTGAAGATCGCAACCCTGTTCTTCAGGTAACGAAACGCCGCAACGAAGGCCGCTTCTTTCTGCAAATCGGTGCCCTCAATGGCCGCGGGATCTTCGATCCCCCAATGCGCGGTCATGGGCTGGCCCGGCCAGATCGGACAGCCTTCGCCCGCGGCGTTGTCGCAGACCGTGAAGACGAAATCCAAGTCCGGGGCCTCCGGCCGCGCGAATTCCTCCCAGCTCTTCGAACGCAGGCCATCGACGGGATAGTCCATATCCCTGAGAACCTTGATCGCAAGTGGATTCACCTCACCCTTGGGCTGGCTGCCGGCGGAAAATGAGGTGAAGCGGCCGCGGCTCTCCTTCCGGAGAATCGACTCGGCGAGGATCGAGCGCGCTGAATTTCCAGTACAGAGAAACAGGACATTAAACGTGTGATCCGGCATGGGCTTTCCCCTTCCGCTTCGGTGGACAACACGGCGTGATGCTTTCGATCAGCGGCGCACAGATTTCAGGACGCCCTTGGCAGCAGTCGTTCACGAGGAACGACATGACGGCTTGAAACCGGGCGAGGTCCGCGCGGTAGACGATCGAGCGGCTGATGCGGCGTGCGCTAACGAGTCCCGCGCGCGAAAGCACGGCGAGATGCGCCGACATGGTGTTTTGCGGGACGGCGAGCGCCTTGGCGATCTCACCCGCGGCCAGCCCTTCAGGCTCGTGCTTTACGAGCAGCCTGAAGACATCCAGCCGGGTGGATTGCGCGAGCGCGGCGAGTGCGAGGATAGCGGGTTCTGTTTCCATATATCTAGAGTTATGGATATATGGAACTCGCTTGTCAATTCCCCACAGCCGGCCGCGGCCGCGGCCTCCTATTATTTCGATAATTCTAGAAATATAGTTGACCGCCAGTCCGGCTCGTGACATCCTTCCCCCATGAAACTCGATGACGCTGCCGCCCATCTCGAGGCCTTGGGCAACCCGACCAGGCTGAAAATCTACCGCACGCTGATCCGTGCGGGCGGAGCCGGAATGCCGGTCGGACGCTTGCAGGACAAACTGAAGATCGCGCCATCCACCCTCTCCCACCACATCAAGGCGCTGGTGGTGGTTGGGCTGGTGACGCAGGTACGGGAGGCAACCACGCTGGTCTGTCACGCCAACTACAGCGTCATGCGCGAGCTCGTCGATTTTCTCGTCGCCGAATGCTGCACCGAATCCGCCGCACCGCCGGACGCAAAGACCGCGGCCTGACTTTTCCGTGTCCCTAACTTCGATATTTCCGGTTTTATGGGAGGAGCAAGGATGAGTGATCCGAAGACCGTTGCGATCATTGGTTCGGGCCCCGTCGGGCTTGCCGCCGCGGCGCACATCCTCGAACGCGGCATGAAGCCGATCGTGCTGGAAGCCGGCGACAGCGTTGCGCACGCCGTTCGGCAATGGGGCCATGTGCAGCTCTTTTCGCCCTGGGAATACAATATCGACCGTGCCGCCGAGCGGCTGCTCAAGCCTACGGGGTGGAATTCGCCGGACCCGCAGCAATATCCGACCGGCGCCGAACTGGTGGAGCGCTATCTCGAACCGCTGGCCGCGCGAACCGCCCTCGCCGATCATATCCGCACGTCGAGCCGCGTCACCGACATCAGTCGCGCCGGCTTCGACAAGCTCAAAAGCAAGGGACGCGAAAGCGCGCCGTTCGAGATCAGGTACCGGAACGGGAAAGGCCCCGAGGTCGTGCGCGCAGATGCCGTCATCGACGCTTCCGGCACATGGCATTCGCCCAATCCTGCCGGCGCGAACGGCCTGCCCGCCATCGGTGAACGGGCGGCGAAGGACCGCATCGCCTACGGCATGCCCGACGTGCTGGGCAAGGAGCGCGCGCGCTACGCCGGCAAGACCGTTGCCGTACTGGGCGCGGGACACTCGGCCCTCGGCACCTTGATCGATCTGGCGCAACTCGCCGAACAGGTTCCGAACACGCAGCCGGTGTGGCTGCTGCGCGGCAACGATCCGGCCAAGGCATTCGGCGGCGGCGCCAACGACAAGCTGGTCGCGCGGGGCGAACTGGGCAGCGCCTTCGCGCGTCTTGTCGCGGACGGCAAGATCAAACTCGAACGCGAGTTTCGCGTGTCGCACATCGCGCTGGACGACGGTCGCCTGAAGCTCGGTGCAGGCTGCTGCCGCCAGACCAGCGTCGATGAATTGATCGTCGCAACTGGCTTCAGGCCCGATTTCGACTTTGTGCGCGAGCTGCGCATCCTGCTCGATCCGGCGGTGGAATCTCCGGTGGCGCTGGCGCCGCTGATCGATCCCAATGAGCATAGCTGTGGCACGGTGCGTCCGCATGGCGCGCGCGAGCTGGCGCAGCCCGAGCCCGGCTTCTATTTCGCCGGCATGAAATCCTACGGCCGCGCGCCGACCTTCCTGATGCTGACGGGCTATGAACAGGTCCGATCGATTGCAGCGGATATTGCCGGCGACCACGCCGCGGCCGAGCGCGTCGAACTCGTGCTGCCGGAGACCGGTGTGTGCAACCGGTCGGCTGCGCCCAGCGCAAGCCAGTGCTGCGGCGGACCGGCGCCCTCTGCTGTTGACGCCTGTTGCGCCGACGATGCAAAAGCCAAGCAAGAAGGAAAGGCCGGCTGCGGATGCGCCTGACGCATTTCGACCGGAACAGGTGAGAAGATTAGGCTGGAGGGAAAGCCCGTTATCGTGGCGATGTGCCTGGGGCAGTTGGGGAGCCTGCTGCCGCACGTCGTCGTACCCGCGCTTCTCGCCTCGTTCCTGATTCCCGAGTGGCAGTTGACCGGCGCACAGGCAGGACTGTTGGCCGGTTCCGGCGCGGCCGGCTACATGCTGGCGGTGCCGGTGTTGGCGACGCTGACCGATCGAATCGACGCACGAAAAATTCTGATAGCCGGCTCGGCGGTGAGTGCGCTCGGAACCTTGCTGTTCGGCCTGTTCGCCACGGGACTGTGGTCCGGCGCCTTGTTCAACGCGCTCGCGGGCATCGGCTTTGCCGGAGCCTATATGCCCGGACTGAAAGCGTTGACCGACCGCCTTGATCCGGGCGACTCCTCCCGTGCGGTGACGTTCTACACGTCGAGCTTCTCGCTCGGCGTCGGCCTGTCGTTTCTGGTTTCCCAACTCGTCGCCGAAAATCTCGGCTGGCGCGCCGCCTTCACGATCACCGCGCTCGGTCCGATCGTGATGTTGACGGCAAGCGCGTTGCTCAAGCCGATTGAACCGAAACCGGCCAACGGACGACGTCTGCTGAACTTCACGCCGGTCGTGCGCAATACCAACGCCATGGGATTCGTGCTGGGCTACGGCGCGCATTGTTTCGAGCTCTACGGCATCAGGACCTGGGTCGTGGCGTTCTGGACGTTCGTGATCGCAAAGCACGGACAGCCGTCGGTGCTGACCCCGCTGATCGTCAGCTTCGTCTTCTCGATCCTCGCGATGCCGGCGAGCATTCTCGGCAACGAACTTGCGCTCAAGCTTGGACGTCATCGCGCCATCACGCTCGTGATGTTCGCGTCCGCGTCGGTGGCGCTCCTGATCGGTCTCATGTCCGACAAATCGCCGTGGATGTTGCTTCCTCTCCTGCTCGTGTATGCCATCACGGTGCCGGCGGACTCCGGTGCGTTGACTTCCGGCATGACCATGGCCGCCGATCCCGAGAACCGCGGCGCGACCATGGCGATGCATTCGACAGTCGGCTTCAGCCTGTCCGCGCTTGGCGCATGGGCGCTTGGCGTGGCGCTCGATGCCGGGGGTGGACCGGGTAACGCAACGGCGTGGACAGGAGCTTTTGCCGTGCTGGCCTTCGGCATCCTGCTCGGACCGCTCGCACTGTACTGGTCAAGAAAAGCATCGTTGCAGACATGACGCCGCCACAGCTTCCCCTCATCCTGGCTCTCGGCACGGCTCAGACGCTGGCCTGGGCTTCCAGCTATTACCTTCCCGCCATTCTTGCCGACCCGATCGGCCGCGATCTCGGCGTTTCCTCGAACTGGATCTTCGCGGCATTCTCGGCCTCCCTCGTGATCTCGGCCTTCATCGGCCCGCGCGTCGGCCGGCAGATCGATCTCGTCGGCGGCCGCTCGGTGCTTTGCATTTCGAATCTGGCGCTGGCGGGCGGCCTTGCCCTGCTCGGGCTCAGTTATTCGATCCCGGTGCTGGTCGTGGCCTGGCTGCTGCTTGGCGTCGGCATGGGAATGGGCCTGTACGACGCCGCGTTCGGCGCGCTGGGCCGCATCTATGGCGAGGGAGCACGGCGCTCGATCACGGGCATCACGCTGCTGGCGGGCTTTGCCTCGACGGTCGGCTGGCCGCTGACGGCGCTTGGACTGGAACATATCGGCTGGCGCAACACCTGCTTTGCCTGGGCGGCCGCCCATATCGTGATCGGGTTGCCGCTCAATTTCTTCATGTTGCCAACCGTCGCCGGCGCCAAGGCTGCGGTCGCCAATGCGGTGAAGCCGCACATGCCGATCGACCGCCCGATGATGCTGCTGGCGTTCACCTTTGCAACCGCATGGACCGTCACCAGCGCGATGGCGGCGCATTTTCCGCGCATTCTCGAAGCGGCCGGCGCGACGCCCGTTCAGGCTATCGCCGCCGGGGCGTTGATCGGTCCCGCACAAGTAGCTGCGCGGGTCGTGGAAGCCGGCTTGCTCAGCCGCTATCACCCCCTGCTCTCGGCACGGCTTGCCTGCATCACGCACCCGATCGGGGCTGCAATCGTCGGCATCTTCGGCGGTGGAGCGGCCGGCGTGTTCGCGATCTTCCATGGGTCCGGCAACGGCATCTTGACGATCGCACGCGGCACGCTGCCGCTCGCGATCTTCGGCCCGCAAAACTATGCTTATCGGCTGGGCCTGATCGGCGCACCGTCGCGGATGGCGCAGGCCTTGGCGCCGCTGGCATTCGGTTTTCTGATCGAGATCATGGGCAGCCGCGTACTGATTGTCTCTTCCGCGCTAAGCCTTGCAGCGCTCGGCGCATTGTTCCTTCTGAAACCCACTCCGGCGCCACCGTCCAGCCCTTAGCCACAGGCCCGCGTTCTCGCGGCTTGATTTTCGCCCGAGTCTTTCAATCTCGTTGCTCCCCTCCGAAGAGAGGACGCAGGGAATGTCGGGTGCGCGCTGCACCCGCGGTCTCGCGTGCCTGATGCGCAAGCACAAAAAGCTGCACACGAGCATACAGGTGAGCGGAGAACACTCCGACATCCCCTGCGCAA
>NZ_JAFCLN010000025.1 GCF_018129385.1 Bradyrhizobium lablabi | reverse complement strand
ACAAAGGCCACACCTCGTTCTACACCGATTCCATCCAACCAATCAGCAGGGACCAAACACGAACGCAGGGACCCATACGCCGCGGCGGATGTTGCCTTGCGCTGGCGTCAGCCACCTTTTTTCAACCGAGAGCACAACGCGGTATGGGTCCCGGCGTTCGCCGGGACGACGTGTGGAGGGGCCGGCGCTCGAGGCCGCGCGCACTTTTTTGGTCAATGCTTCCCCCGTCGATCATTTCCCAAATCATTGCGCTTGTCGCCGAACGCGCGCCGGTGTATGTGCTGCGGCCCGGCGCGCTGTCGCGCCGCTTTTTGTCCGACGCTTTTTTCAGGGAGGCGGCATGAAATCGAGATCGACACGTTCTGACCGCCGCCACCCATCGGTGATCGGCAATCGGTCAATGAGCTGAACGCCGCGCCGCGTCGCGGCCGTTCTTCCGTTCAATAAATCCGGCTACGAGGGGCGTGACGCAACACGGCGTCGCGCCGTGTCGTCATGTATTTGCGGTTCGTTACACCGCTCATCCACCCGCACAGCCGCGTGGAGAGCGGCTTCTTTCGTGCGGCCTGGTATGTCCAGCGAAACAACTGCCCCGACTGGATTCGGCAGGAGCTCCACGACCAGTTCGACTGGTTCGGACAGCATTTGCCGATTCCCGGGCGCATCGCGCGTCACTTCAAGCGGCGCGATTCGATCTGGGGCATTTGCTGGTTCGATCCTCAGGCCCGCGAGGCTGTCAGCCGCGCGCGCTATTGCGCATGGCTGCTTGAGGAGGGTGGCCTGCCGGTGCGCACGATTACGACCTCGCGCCAGCGCGAAGTGATCTGGCGCGACGCGCACCAGATCGTCACCAAGCCTTCGGCCGACCTGCCCAAGGCATTCCGCTGAGGCATTCCCCTGAGCGTGAAAGCCCGGCGGATTCGGGATGACGAAAGCCGGCGGCAACGCCGGCCTTTTGTTTTTTACGAAGGGTTGCTGCTACACCCACCCCTGTCGTTCCTGCGAACGCAGGGACCGATACGCCGTGGCGAATGTTGGTTTACGATGGCGTCGGCGACCTCGTTTCAACCGAGAGCACAACGCGGTATGGGTCCCTGCGTTCGCAGGAACGACGTGTGGAAAGAGCAGTGGCCTAGTAATACGTTGCCAAATAATCCGCGATGCTGGTCGGCTGGTTGAGGCTGTCCCAGTCATAGGGGTCGCCATACAGCAGCGCGCTCGCCTGCGTCTTGTAGTCCGGCGCGACATCGTCCGGCTGCTGGATCGGCTTCGCCAGGATATCGCGGTAATTCAGATACGCCTCCTGCGTGCCGATGAAGATGCAGACGCAGTGATTCGGCTCGGCATAGAGATAGCGCACGCCGCCAGCGGTGCGATGAATGACGAAACGATGCGGCGGCAGCGCATGCAGCGCCTTCCGCCCTGCTTCGTCATTGGCGACCTGCACGCGGAAGCCGGCGGAGGAGAGATAGAAGCTGTTCTTGTCGAGGAACGGCTTGCTCGGCACTTCCAGGGCCGTCAGCAGCGATGCGCAGAGCAGCAGCGCCAACGCCGGCACGGCGCTGAAAGCCCTGATGCCGCGCGCCTGCGGCAGCGGCGCAGCCATCGTCCGTTCGCTCATGATCCCTACTCTCCCCACTCCCGCGCCATTGTTGCCAGCGCGCAGCCTTCGCAATAGCGCGCGTCCTTGTAGTCGATCCAGTTGTGCGCGTAGACGCGCTCGAGCGGGATGCCGTAGCGGGCGCGCAGCACCTTGACGAGGATCTTCCACGCCGCGATCTGCGCCTCGGTCGGGCCGCGCGTCACGTCGGGATAGTTGCCGGCGAATTCCACGCCGACCGAATTGTTGCCGACCACCTGGCGGTAGGTCGGCTTGTTGTCGATGTATTTGTTGTCGTTGCGGTTGGCGCCATCGCCATGGGTGGGGATCAGATTCTCCGCCACCGCCCAGTAGACCGTGCCGTCGGTCTCGACCCACACCATCACGCCGCGCCGGGTCGGGTTCTTGTTCTGGAGCAATGCGCCGCCGCGCGCCGAGCCCGCGGGGCCTTCGGTCTGGTGCACGATGATGTTGCGCCAGGGATGCGCGTTGGCGAGGTCGCCCCAGGGGGCGAGCCAGACCATTTTCAGGCCGGGAATGTCGGGCGTACCCGACGCGCGCGCGATGGTCGCGAGGTCGGAGGCTCGTGCGGAGGCGGAAGCGGCGATGGCGACAAGCGCGATTGCCAGCAGACGAAGCTTCATGAACGACGACCCCATGAAGCGTTTCGATAGCACGCTTTACGCGCGCTTGCGCAGGTCCAGTTCGGGCATTTTTGGCGCAGCCAGCACGGGCGCCGGCGGCGGGGCCGGGTCGTAGGCGGCAAAGCGGTTGCGGCCATCGCGCTTGGCTTCATACAGCGCGTGGTCGGCCGCGGCGATCAGCCGGTCGGGATAGAAGCCGATCTCGCGCGTCCATTGCGCAACGCCGATCGAGACCGAGATCGGGATGTCCTTGCCGGCGCACTGCTCGGCGTCAGTGCGGCAAACTTCCAGCACGCGGCGGGCGATCATGGCGCCCTCGCGCAAGGTGGAAGACGGCAGCACGATGCAGAATTCATCGCCGCCGGTGCGCGCCAGCATGTCGCCGGGGCGAAGGCGGGTCTGCGCCATCAGCGTAAAATGCTGCAAGCAGGCATCGCCCGCGGCATGGCCATGGGTGTCGTTGATGCCCTTGAAACCATCGAGATCGATCACCAGCAGCGCGAACGGCTCGCCCGAGCGTTCCGAGCGCGCGCATTCCTCGGTCAGCCGCTGCACCAGATGGCGGCGGTTGCCGACGCCGGTGAGATCGTCGAGCAGCGCGAGGTCGGCGACCTCGTTGCGCAGGCGATCCATCGCCATCAGCAGGAAACCGAAATTGAGCGACATCGACAGGAACACGAGGACGAGGATCACGGCCGACTGCACCGGGCCGAACTCCATATAGGAGATGCCGCCACCGACGCCGGTCACGGCGGCGAACAGCCTGACCGTGTAAATTGCCAGGACGAGAATGATGACGATCCCCGCCAGCCGCGCGCCCGGATTGACCCGGCCCTCATGCGGCGACAGCAACAGTTTCAGGCTCAGCGCCATCGGCAGCGCCTGGGCGATCGTGAAGATGGTCATCCGCGCGGCTACGCTGTCGTAGACGAAGATGAAGAAGGAGAGCGCGGCGAAGGTCGTGCCTGTGAGCACGAGGGTACCGCGCCACGAGATGGGCTGACGATAGAACTTGCGGATGCCCATCGCGGCGAGGCAGATCGCCAGCACCAGCGCGGTCCCGGCAAACAGCAGCGGCACGAGTGAGTCCGGGAAAACCACGCGCAGCATCGCCAGCGTCGCGCCGACCGCGGCGACCGACGCCGAGCCGGTCCAGTAGCGTGCGGCATCGAAGGACGGATAACAGCGCATGACGTAGGCCCAGATCAGGCCGAGCGCCAGGAAATTGATGACGAATACCGTCCACAGCGTCGGAACGCTCAGCATCGCGAACCCGGGACGAAATGGCCCCGTCTCCCCTGTTATAAATTGCGCCCACCCGGACGTTTCCGTCCGCAGACAATCCCCGCTGTCTTACGGGCAGCTTGCAGCGGTGGCGCTTAACGGGTCCTTTCCGCGGCCGTCTAAAGCGCGCCGTGGTTTTGAATTGATGAATGGGGGAGCGGTCCGGCCCGGCCGGCGGCGTGGTTTGTGCGGCCGCGTTGGCGCGTTGTTAACCCTCTCGGAGAGCGGGCGTCGTCGGGACAATCGCTGCGAGCCTGACGGCTCGCACGCATCCCGGAATCAAAAAGGCGGGCCGCAGCCCGCCGTCTTTTGCACCCAACCCCTGAACCGGGTGCCCGGGCAGAGCGCGCGTGGCGCGCTCCACCCGGGCTTGGATCACTTCTTGGCCTTCTTCGCCTTTTTCGCCTTCTTCGCCTTCTTGGCCTTCTTCGCTTTCTTAGCCATAGTATCCTCTCAAGGGTTTAATGGATTGAACGCGACTCCGAGGAATGCTTGTGGCGGAGGGCCAACCTCGCAACATCCTCGCTGACATTTCGAGCAGATTCGCAGGCTGCTGCCGCGTGCTGTCACGCCGGTGTCATGGCGTTATCCACAGATGTTATGTGTTTTGAGACCCATTTTTTGAAATTTTCGTCCACAGCGTCCGCTCTCTCGACTTTTGCGCACGCGATCGAGGTGAGGAATCGAGTGCGCGCGCGATGACCGCGATCATCGCTCCGACAGCGCGAGACGCACGCCGAGGGCGGCAAAACCCGCGGCAAAACTGCGGCGGAGCCAGGCCAGAACTTTCGGCCGGCTGATGACGCGGTCGCGCACGGACGCTGCGAACACGCCGTAGACCGCGAACACCGCAAAGGTCATCAGCATGAAGACGACGCTCAGCTCCAGCATCCGCGCCAGCGGGTGCGGCTCGTCGGCGGCGATGAATTGCGGCAGGAAGGCGAGGAAGAAGATCGAGAGCTTTGGATTGAGGACGTTGATCAGGATGCCGGTGACGATCACCCGTCGGGTGGAGCGTGCCTTCGCCGGTCTTTTGGTCGGTCCCTGCCCGTTCGGCGCCTCGATCGCCAGCGCGCCGGTCTCGCGCAGCGCCTGCCAGGCCATGTAGAGCAGATAGACCACGCCGCACCATTTCAGGGCCGCAAAAGCCAGCGCGCTGGTGTGCAGCACGGCGGCAAGGCCGAGCATGGCACCCAGCATCTGCGGGATGATCCCGAGCGTGCAGGCAAAGGCCGCCGCGACGCTGGCGCGCGAGCCCTGCGCGAGCGCGACCGCCAGCGTGTAGAGCACGCCGGTGCCGGGCGAGGCGACCACGATCAGCGAGGTCAGAAGGAACGACAACGTCATGCCGTGCCCATATCACGACCGCGCGGCCCGCGGAAGCGGCCCCCGTCAATGCCGGCGTTCACGTCTTTCGCCGGCGTGAAGTTGCAGCATCATCTTCTCCGCCTCGCGGATCACGTCCAGCGGCGCCCAGGGCTTTTTCCAGAATTGCGCGCCCTCGGGCAAAGCGTGCCGCAGCGGGTTTCCCGAGGTGACGATCACGTCAAGCTCCGGATTGTATTTCTTGGCGACATGGGCGAGCTCGGCGCCATTCATGTTGCCGGCCAATTGCACGTCGGTCATCATCAGCACGAGGTTTTCGGGATGCTGCTCCAGCACGGCCTCGGCAGCTTCGGCGCTCTCGCACTCGATGACGTTGAAATCGCTTTCTTCCAGCAACAGACAAATCATCTCCCGCTGCATCGGATCGTCCTCCACGATCAATGCGGTCGCGCGGAATGATCTGGACTGTCCCATGCGCTGCCTCCCGTTCTGAAAAAAGTAATGCAGGTTAAAACGCGATTTGCTGGATTGTTCGGTTCCAATTACAGAAAAGTGGGGAACCGGCCGGTGACCGGACCATCGCAAGGGAGCATGGGATGACCGCAATTTCCGGGAGCGCGGCCGCCGTGACGGGCGCGGCCAGCGGTATCGGCCGGGCGCTGGCGCTCGAGCTTGCCGCGCGCGGCTGCGATCTGGCGCTGGCCGACCGCGACGAGGCGGGCCTTCAGGCGGTGGCCGCCGAGATCGGCAAGGGCCCGCGCAAGGTCAGCGTGCACCGGGTCGACGTCGGCGAACCGCACCAGATCGCGGAATTTGCGGCTGCGGCGACATCCGCGCATCCCGCGCTCAACATCCTCATCAACAATGCCGGCGTCGCCCTGCTCGGCCAGTTCAACGAAATCGAGCAGGCGCAGATGGAATGGCTGATCAACATCAATTTCTGGGGCGTGGTGCATGCGACGCGCGCCTTCCTGCCGCATCTGTCGGGACGGCCGGCCGCGCATATCGTCAACCTCTCCTCGATCTTCGGGATTGTCGCCCCGCCCGGCCAGACCGCCTATTGCGCGGCGAAGTTTGCAGTGCGGGGCTTTTCGGAAAGCCTGCGGCATGAACTGGCGATCGCGAACAGTTCTGTGCGGCTGTCGGTGGTGCATCCCGGCGGGGTTCTCACCAACATCGTGCGCAATTCCCGCACCGGCGCAGGCATTGCCGACAACGCGCGGCGCGCGCAATCGATCGAACGCTTCGATGCAATGGCGAAGACGACGCCGGCGGCCGCGGCGCAGCGGATCATTTTGGGGATCGAGAAGAACCAGCCGCGGATTTTGATCGGCGGCGATGCGCGGTTCATGGACCTGCTGCAACGGTTCCGGCCGGCGACGTACTGGGCGGTGCTGCAGCGGCGGATCGAGAAGATGGCGAATGCGGGGAAGTGAGTCTTCCCTCTCCCCTTGTGGGAGAGGGTGGACGCGATGCGCTAGCATCGCGGACGGGTGAGGGGTTCTCTCCGCGACGGCAGTGCGCGTGGCCGGCAACCCCTCATCCGGCGCTTCGCGCCACCTTCTCCCACAAGGGGAGAAGGGAAGAGATTAGCGCAACTGATCGGCGAAATAGCCGATGGTCTTGCGATACACCGTAGCCCTGTTCCACTCGCGCATGGCTTCGAAATTCGGGGTGCCCTCCTCGTAGGGCGCGCCCATCTTGAAGCCGGCGACGTGCAGGAGGTTCGCGGTGGAGGCGAGCACGTCTGGGACGGAGTGGCGCAGATCGACGTGGCCGTTGCCGTCGAAATCGACGCCGTACTTGATGTAGGACGACGGCAAGAATTGCGTCTGGCCGATTTCGCCGGCAAAGGCGCCGACCAGGTCGCTCAGGGGCAGATCGCCGCGCTGCACGATCTTCAGCGCCGCCAGCAGTTCGCCCTGGAACAGCTCGGTGCGGCGGCAATCATGCGCCAGCGTCATCAAGGTGCGGACCACCGGCATCTTGCCGACGTCGCCCTTGCCGAAGTCGGATTCGAGCCCCCAGATCGCCACGATGATCTCGGCGGGTACGCCAAACTTCTGCTCGATGCGAGACAGCAGCGAGCCGTGACGCTTGAGCATCTGCCGGCCCATATTGATGCGGCCGGGGCCGACGCGGGTGGCGACATATTGCTCGAAGGTTTTGCGAAAGGTGCCGCGCTGGCGGCGGTCGAAGGCGAGCACCGCGGGATCCTGGGTGATGCCGGCAAAGGCCTGGCTGATCACGGCTTGCGAAACGCCGGCGGCCTGCGCTTCCGCCGCCATGCCCTGCACGAAGGCGTTGAAGTCGCCGCCGCAGCGGGCGGCAAGTGCGGGGGTGGCAGTGATGAAGAGGATGAGGAAAATGGCGAATGAAAATTTGCGCATGCGAATCCCTGAATGAGGCTGGTCGGGATCATGCCATGCGTCATTGCGAGGAGCAAAGCGACGAAGCAATCCATATCGCCGCACGGGGGAAGATGGATTGCCGCGTCGCTGCGCTCCTCGCAATGACGGTGGAGAGGTCGGTGGTCTCTCCTCATCGTCGTCCCTGCGAACGCAGGACCCATACGCTGCGGCGGATCTGTAAGGCAGGATGGTAGACGGCTTTGACTCAACAAATACCGCCGGTGGTTATGGGTCCCTGCGTTCGCAGGGACGACAAACGGTTGGTGCGGTGCCTACTCCCCGCCGTCGATCTGGCGGCCCATCAGGGCGATGGCTTTTTGATAGACGCCGGCGGCGTTCCAGGCCTGGATGGCGGCGAAATTCGGCTCGCCCGGCTGATAGCCGGCGCCGGCTTTCCAGCCATGGGCGCGCAGGAAGTTGGCAGTGGACGAAAGCGCGTTGGCGGCGTTCTCGAGATTGCCGGTGCCATAAGCCAGAATCGCCTTCGGCATGAACTGGGTCTGACCGACTTCGCCGTGCATCGAGCCGCGCTGCGACGGCGACAGCGCGCCGCGATCGATCAATTGCAGCGCGGCGTAAAGGTGCTCGGTGAAATAGGCCGAGCGGCGGCAGTCATAGGCGAGCGTGGCGATCGAGGCGAGCATGTTCTGGTTGCCGCGCTGGCTGCCGAACCCGGTCTCCATGCCCCAGATCGCCAGCAGCGGCCCCGGCGGCACGCCGTAGCGCTGCTCGATCGACGAGAACAGCGCGGCTTGCGAGCGCCGCAACTGGCGTCCCTTGGAGACGATCGCGTTGGCGCCGCGCTTGGCCAGGAACGCTTCGAGCGAGAGAGAAAAACTGCGCTGGCCGCGATCGGCGTTGATGGTCGCCTGCGCGTAGTTGGTCGCCATCAACGCCTGGATGGTATTGGCGCCGATGCCTTTGGCACGGGCTTCGCCG
This sequence comes from Bradyrhizobium lablabi, assembly GCF_018129385.1. GTDB lineage: Bacteria > Pseudomonadota > Alphaproteobacteria > Rhizobiales > Xanthobacteraceae > Bradyrhizobium > Bradyrhizobium lablabi_C. Next base: position 84,122 of record NZ_JAFCLN010000025.1, on the reverse strand, counting down.
GCGAATTGCTGCTTCCAGGCCTCATAGCCGCCGGCGGAGCTGCCGCAGGTGGCGGCGTGGGCGTTGGAGCCAATACTTGCGAGAAAAGCCAAAGTCAGAAAGGTGGCCGCAGTAAATCTCTTGCTCTCGGTCATCAAAATTCCCTAGCTTGCCGCACGCCCGCAGAGCAGCTTAGCGCAACGATCTTTCCCTGTCTCGCGCCAAGCCGGATCAAATATTGCGCGCACTTTCGATTTCGAGCCGCAACCAGTCCGGGCAAGCATCGTAGCCGTTCGGCCACGTCGGGGCTCCATCCACCAGCGCGACCCGCCTGAAAAAGGTGAGGTCCCGCAGCGGTTCGACCATTGGCCCGCTTCTCCGGACAATTTCGGCGAAGTCATATTCGCCGGTCATGCCGTCTCTGAATGTCGCGCGCACACAATATCCAGCAAGGCATTCGATTTTGACAACGTGATCCATCGCGATGGCCATTTTACACTTGTTTCGAAGCTTCCTGAAATTTTCTTTGACAGCGCAACGTCTATCGACCAAAAGCCCGCCATGGCCAAAAAACCCGGGACCAATCCCAAAGGCGAGTTTGCCTTTTTCAATGTCGTTTATGAGGACGACTCCCAACGCTCCAACCGGCGCGTGCCGTCCGAGCTGCTCGGCGGGCTCGATGGCGACGAGCCGGCGCGCGGATATATCATGGAGCAGGACCGCGAGATCGCGGAAAAATCCGGCCGTCCGACGCTGGCGATCAAGAGCATCAGCCGGGTCGGGGCGAAGAAGAAGTAGCGCTTTCGGCGAGCGCAAGCATCGCTTCTCGTCCTGGCCGGGCATGACGAACACCCCGGAGACCCCGACTTCATTAGCTACATTCTGAGCCAGACTCAGGATGACGGATTGGTGACCTGACTTGCGGCTCCTGTGGCCGTCCGCCGGCGCACATCGACCTGCGCAGCAAACCTCCGTGGCGCGTTGATCAGGCTTACCAGCGTGTAGCTGATGATCAGCAGCAGAAACCACGAGCCGAGCTTCTCGATCGATACGATCGACCAGCCCTCGCGCTGCGAGGGATAGAGCCAGGTTTTGGTGAAGGTGCCGACATTTTCCGACAGCCCGATGAAGGCCGACACCAGCACGAGGCCAAACAGCAGCGGCATCGCGCGGTGGCTGTGCCAGACCTTGAAATGGATCGTGGTGCGGCCGAACAGGGCGATCGCAACGGCGAACAGCAGCCAGCGCGCATCAGCTACATAATGATGGGAGAAGAAGTTGACGTAGATGGCGAGGCTGAAGACGATCAGGCTCAGCCGCGCCGGGTGATGCGTGAAGCGGAAATCGAACAGACGCCAGCAGCGGCAGATATAGCTGCCGATGCAGGAATACATGAAGCCGGTGAACAGCGGCACGCCGGCGATGCGGAAAAAATTCGGCTCCGGGTAGATCCAGGAGCCGACCGACGTCTTGAAGATTTCCATCACCGTGCCGACGATATGATAGATCAGGATGATCTTTGCCTCGTCCAGCGTCTCCAGCCGCGTGGCTAGCAGCACGGCCTGCACCGCGATCATGCAAAGGAAGAGAAAATCGTAGCGCGCGAGCGGCGCGTGCGCGGGATACCAGCGCCAGGTGGCGAGCATCAGCGCGATCGCGGTGCCGCCGAACAGGCAGGCCCAGCCCTGTTTTGCGCCGAAGCGCAGGAATTCGTATAGCGCTGCCGTCCATTGCCGCCGCGCCATGGAGCGACCGAGGCGCGCCTCGCCCGCGATGAAGCGGCGCAGCGGCGGCCAGATGGCGGCGGCGCTGCTGTTGGGTTCACGAATGCGAGATGGATCGTCGAGGGCGTGATGCATGCACGCGGAGGATCATGATCGATCGCGGTCGAAACGCGGCGTGGATGTGCAGCTTTCCAGCATTTTCAGGTACGGCCCGCGTGCTGCCGCGCGCGCAGAAGATGTCGCCCGCCTGCTTCGCGCATTCACGGGGCGGACCGACCTTCAAGAAGTCGTTGGTTGAGACGTGGTGATGGCGCTCGCAAGAATGGGAGCGGGCGGCAACACGAGGATTTTCGTGATGACCTGGAAACGGATCAGGCGGGCGTCGAAGGCCGACGAGCGGGGCTGGAAAAGTATCGACCGAACGCCCATTCCGGTGAGCGCCGATCGCATCTGGCTGGCGGATCGCGACGGCAATGTCCGGCGCGCGCTGGCCTGGACATGGGGAATCCTCAACCGTCGCGAGCCGCGCCGGTATCGCTGGTGGATGATCCGCGCCGATCATGCCGGGGCGCCGACGGTGGAGGCGGTTGCAGCGCTGAAGGCGCTGAGACGGGCCCGCAGCTAGCGACGACCTTCAGTCTGCCTTCAGCCGCAGGCAAAGCGCGGCGCTGGCGAGCGCAGAAGCGCCGAGCAGCGCGAGCACGCCGGCGAAGCCGGCCAGCGCAAATAAAATTCCGCCAAAGGTGACGCCGACCGTGCCGCCGAGGAAGCTGCAGGAATTGAGCATGCCGGAGCCCTTGCCCGCCTGTTGCGGCGGCAGCGCCGACAGCCCAAGGCGCGGAGCCGAGGCGTAGATCAACGCGATGCCGATGCCGGAGACGAACAGGCCGGGGAGCAGCACTGCGAATTTGGCTTCGAGATGGAGCGACAGGAAGGTTATGATGCAGCCGAGCGCCAGCAGCAGCGAGGCGCCCGTCAGCATGTGCCGCATGCCGAACCGCGCGGCGATCGAAGGCGCTGCGCGCGCAAAGCCGAACAAAGCGGCCGAGAGCGGCAGCAGGGAAAGGCCTGCCGCGATGGACGACAGGCCGAGGCCGCCGGCGGATTGCGCGAAGAGATTGTAGTAGAGCAGCAGCGTCATGATGTCTGACATCACGAGGAAGAGGAGGCCTGCGGCGACGGCAAAGGTTCGGTTCGCGAACAGCGCGAAGTCGACCAGCGGCTGCGGGCGGCGCGTCTCGGTGCGCACCAGGAATGCGAAGGCGATCGCGGCCAGCGCCAGCGGGATGATGGCGGAAAACGGATTGCTGCGGACATGCGCCAGCGCCTGGAGCCCCGATATCAGCGAAACCATGAAGACGGCGAGCCCCAACAGTCCCGCCCAATCCATCGAGGATTTGCGTTGGCCACGGTTAGCCGGATGGCGCAGCAGCATTAGCGCGGCGGGCACCATCGCGATGACGTTCAGCCAGAAGATGAAGCGCCAGCCGGCGTAATGCGTCACCGCGCCGCCGATCAGCGATCCGAGGGAAAAGCCGAGCATCAAAAAGCCGGTCCAGGTGCCGATCGCCTCCGCGCGGCGCGCATCGGGCGCGGCCTCGCTCACCGCCGCCAGCGTGCCCGATACGGCAAACGCGGCACCTAGCCCCTGCAACGCGCGCCCACCAATCACAACAAGGCCCGATGGCGCCAGCGCAATGACGAGCGACGCCAGCGCGAACAGCACGATGCCGGCAATGGAAGACCGCCGCGCGCCGAACTGATCCGCCGCGCCGCCACCGACGACGATGAATACGGCGGCCGTGAGCAGATAGGCATTGACCACCCATTCGACCTCGCCGGGACCGAGCCGCAAGGTTGCCGTCATCTCCGGCAGCCCCGCCATGATCGCGGTGGAGTTGTCGCCCACCGCCAGCATAGCCAAGCAGCAGGCGATCAGCACCGGCACGAAATCGCTATGGGTGCCTTTTCTATTTGACGCGTTTTCTTCACGCGAACCGGTACCGTCTTCGCTTGAAAACGCTTTGGCCATCACCACCGCCCCTTCCGCCTGTTCCAGGCGAACAGTATGTCGGCAAAGCGGTCATAGACAAAGCGCGTGACCGGCAGCGTCAGGCGATTGCCGAGCAGCGCCGCCAGCCACCCCTGCCCCGGCGTGAGCCTCCACAGCGCAACCGCAACATCCGCGCCGACGATCAGGCGGCCGGCCTCATCGGTGGCGTGCAGGCGGCGACGGATGTCATCGAGCGAGGCGCCGTATTGCGCGAGCGCGTCGGGTTGTTCGTTGATGTCGCTGAATTCGATGGTGCCGGCGCGAACGGCGGCGAGCAGCTTGTTGCGTTGCCAGTCGATGCCGGCGTCGCAGACGGGGCAGCGAGTGTTGTACCAAATGGTGAGAGAGGGACCGGTCATCGTCGGCATTTTCCGCTATAGTCGGCTCACCGAACTCTTGTGAAACCGATCTTGCAACGAAGCTGCAGATATGAACCATCCGAACAGACGCAAATCAAGAACACCCAACATTCCAAATCTGTCAGAAGTTATTGAGCGGGTAGAGCACAGCTTCTTCGAAGCGATGCGCAGACCACCTACGCGTCGACGCGACATCAATACGCGCACAAAAATGGCGACCACAAAGGCCGCCATTGCAACAAGAAATATCTGAACGCGCCTGTTCGTTCGACTCAGCTCAATTATCGAGGAACGACCGCAGTTCCTCGACCGCGACGGATGCTTCAGTTTCCGCAGCGCCCTTGCCTCGATCTGGCGGATGCGCTCTCTCGTCACCAAGAACCGCTGGCTCACCTCTTCCAGCGTGTGGTCGGTGTTCATGCCGATGCCGAAGCGCATGCGCAGCACGCGTTCTTCGCGCGGGGTGAGCAACGCCAGCGCGCGCCTGGTGGTTTCGCCCGGATCGAACAGGATCGCCTTTTACCGCCGCACGCCAACGCGATTGATGCCGCCGTTCCAATTGCCGGGGCCTGCCGTAGCACCCCGGACCGCAGCACGCGCCACCGGACGAGGCCTGAGCACGACACCGGCTCTTGTGACGCAACCTACCGGATAGCCAACATAGGTGCAGTAAATAACCGCCTCGGCGGGTGCCGGCGTGAGAGTGGCTCCCGCAAGCCCCAACAGGATGCTGGCTGCAATTCCCGTAACTGTCACTGATCTGGTCGAAAGACCCTTTCGCTGCTGCATGGTGCTCCTCCCTCATCGCACGTGCGAACGTGACTGCGCCGCCTCAAGTGCGGCTGATCCAACCTGAGCGCCGGCAGTTCTTCGACGTTGACGTAGATCAATGGCGGCCCGATCTGGGGGATGCGCTTCCGTCTTCTGACTGCAACCAGGGTAGCGTCCAGTCCACCATGGGCAGGAACAAACAAAAACGGCGGGCTTTCGCCCGCCTTTTTTTTGCTTGATGGATTGCCGGGTCAAGCCCGGCAATGACAGTCAATACTGACTTACAAAATCAGTTATCGAGGAACGACCGCAGCTTCCGCGACCGTGACGGATGCTTCAGCTTCCGCAGCGCCTTGGCCTCGATCTGGCGGATGCGCTCTCTCGTCACCGAGAACTGCTGGCCGACTTCTTCCAGCGTGTGGTCGGTGTTCATGCCGATGCCGAAGCGCATGCGGAGCACGCGTTCTTCGCGCGGCGTGAGCGAGGCCAGCACGCGCGTGGTGGTCTCGCGCAGGTTGGACTGGATGGCCGCATCGATCGGGAGGATCGCGTTCTTGTCCTCGATGAAATCGCCGAGGTGTGAGTCCTCCTCGTCACCGACCGGGGTTTCGAGCGAGAGCGGCTCCTTCGCGATCTTGAGGACCTTGCGCACCTTTTCCAGGGGCATGCCGAGCTTTTCGGCGAGCTCTTCCGGGGTCGGCTCGCGGCCGATCTCGTTGAGCATCTGGCGGGACGTGCGCACGATCTTGTTGATCGTCTCGATCATGTGCACGGGGATGCGGATGGTGCGGGCCTGGTCCGCAATGCTGCGGGTGATCGCCTGCCGGATCCACCAGGTGGCGTAGGTCGAGAACTTGTAGCCGCGGCGGTATTCGAACTTGTCGACCGCCTTCATCAGGCCAATGTTGCCTTCCTGGATCAGGTCGAGGAACTGAAGGCCGCGGTTGGTGTACTTCTTGGCGATCGAGATCACGAGGCGAAGGTTGGCTTCCACCATCTCCTTCTTGGCCTGACGGGCCTCGCGCTCGCCCTTCTGCACGCCGTGCACGATCTTTCTGAATTCGCCGATCTCGAGGCCGGTCAGAGCCGCGAGCTGCTGAATCTCGCCGCGCAGCTCCTTGATGCGGTCCTTCTCGTGATGGACGAAATTCTTCCAGCCTTTGGCCGAAAGCTTCGAGACGCGGTTGAGCCAGCGCGGATCGAGCTCCGAGCCCTGGTAGTTTCGCAGGAAATCATCGCGGGCGACGCCGTGGCTGTCGCCGAGGCGAAGCAGGCGGCCCTCGAAGGAGACCAGCCGCTTGTTGATGTCGTAAAGCTGCTCGACGAGCGAGTCGATGCGGGCCTGGTTGAGGCGCAGCGACTTCACCTCGACGATGATCTCGTCCTTCAGCTTCTTGTACTTGCGCTCCTGCGATGGCGAGAGCGACTCGCTCTGGAGCTGGTTGGCAATGTCCTGCTCTTGAAGACGCCGCAGCTTCTTGTACTCGCTGGCGATCTTGTCGAAGGTTTCGACCACTTTCGGCTTGAGCTCGGCCTCGATGGCGGCCAGCGACATCTGGTTCTCGAACTCGTCGTCGTCCATGTCGGCTTCGGCCGCGGCCTCGCCGGGATCCTTTTCCTCGCCCTCGGCGTCAGCGCCGGGCGCACGGAAGGGCGTCGCGGCCGGCGGCGCAGCGGGCGGGGCGACATGCGCGGGCGCGGCGGTGGCGACGGCTTCGCCATTGCCGTTGGCGGCCGCGAGCGGCTGGCCGTCGGGGCCAACGGGAGCAGCGATAGCGGGGTTGAGGCCGCCCTTGGCGTCGGGACCGGCATAGGTGGCTTCGAGATCGATGATGTCGCGCAGGAAAATCTTTCCTTCGTTCAACTCATCGCGCCAGATGATGATGGCCTGGAAGGTCAGCGGGCTTTCGCAGAGGCCTGCGATCATCGCCTCGCGGCCGGCCTCGATGCGCTTGGCGATCGCGATTTCGCCCTCGCGCGAGAGCAGCTCCACCGTGCCCATCTCGCGCAGATACATCCGCACGGGATCGTCGGTGCGCTCGCCCGGCTCGGATTTCTTGACCTCGGTGACGGCCTTCTGCGTGACCTCGACAAGCTCGTTGTCGGTATCGTCGTCGCCAGAGTCCTTGTCCTCTTCCTCGCCTTCGTCGTCGGCCTCGGTGACGTTGATGCCCATGTCCGAGAGCATCGACATGATGTCCTCGATCTGCTCCGGCGAGGTGGTGTCGGAGGGCAAGACTTCATTGAGCTGATCGAAGGTCACGAAGCCGCGCTTCTTGGCCTGCTTGATCATCTTCTTGACGGCGGCATCCGAAAGGTCGAGCAAGGGCGACGGGGCGTCGGCAGAGTCCTTCTCGGGGGCGTCCGCGGCCTTGTCGTCTTTTTCCTTGTCCTTGACCTGCAGCGTCTTTGCCTTGGTGGCCATTCAATGCTCTCCGAACGCGCTTTTCGCGAAGATGCGCCTAGCCGCGCACCGTCTGTCGAACCAAACTCTCGGGACGACGTCCTAGGAGAACGTCCTCCCCCCGTTTTTGTTTGGGCATGGTCTGGTCCGACCATGCCCGGGGACAACTTTTCGTCCCCCCTACCCTATGCGCATGACTCATGCGAAAGACGGGAACCCGTTTCTCGATGGTCTTGCGATTGATCTGGTGCGCAAAAGGGGCGGCGCAGATATCGCCACCCCGGATCACGTCATCGCTGATCGATGCACCAATAGAGGTGCGTTCCGTTAAGTTTCGCTTAACCCTGTTTTTGCCGCCAAACCACGGATTTGGCGAGTCTTTTAATGGGTCCGGCCGCCGCCGTCCGCATTAATTTTTGAACCTGAGGGACCGAAATTCTTTGTTTTGCGCATGATTTCATGCGCTAGACGCTGCGCTGGAACCGCCCGGAAAGCTCGCCAAAACCCTCGATCAGGGCCTCGGTGCCATCAGCTTCCGTCATGCGGGCCTTTACGTCGCGCAGCCACGAAAGATTTGCTTCGCTGGGGTCCTCTCCCAAAGCCAGCTCCGCATCTTTCAGCTCCCTAAGTAAGGAGTGCCATTGGCGATGCAAGGAGACGAGCTGGTGCCAGGTGGAAAGAACGTCCTCGCGCGCCGCGCCAGTTTGCGCGCCCCACACGGCTTGGGTCGTGATTGCCCGTTCAACCCTTTGAAGAATAGGAGAAAATCCCCTCCCCTCGAGGTCGGCGCGCATCTTTTCGGCCTGCTCCTCGACGTCAGGCGAGTGGTGATGCTCGGCCGCGAACGCCGCGATGATGCCGGCGCGCAGCTTGTTGGCTTCGCCATGCGCCAGCTCCAGCGCCGCCACTTCCTCCAGATGGTCGTGCAAGAGCCAGGGGTGGTTAACCAGGATTTTGAGGATCAGCGCCTCCCGGCGGGACATTGCCGAGCGCTGGCCGCGCATGATCGGACTTGCCGCCAGTTGCGGGCTCGCCGCCTGATACGGGCCGCCCGAAAGGGTGGGAGTTATCCCCTGCCTTCCGGCCCCCTTGCCGCCGAACCGGCCCCCCGGAGCCGCCCCGCGAGGGGCAAAACGGCGGGGTGATTCGCCCGGGCGCTGTCGGAAATTGCCGCCGTTGTACCCGCCGCGCGCGGTCTCGGGAGCAAAGCTGCGCGCGAGACGCTCGCCAAAATCCTGGCGGTAGTAGCGGCGCACGACATCGTCGCGAATGCCGTTGGTGAGTTCGCCGATGCGCGCCTCCAGCGCGGCGCGGCGTTCGGGCGTGGCAAAGTTTCCGCCTTCGATCTCGCGGGACCAGACCACCTCGGAAAGGCCGCGCGCGGCTGATATCACCTCCTCGATCGCGCCGCGGCCGCCGGAGCGCGCCAGATCGTCAGGGTCCTGCCCCTCCGGCAGCAATGCAAAGCGAAGGCTCTTTCCCGGCTTGAGATGCGGCAGCGCCATGTCGGCCGCGCGGTACGCCGCTTTCTGCCCGGCGCGGTCGCCGTCAAAACAGAGAATAGGCTCGTCCGCCATCTTCCAGAGCAATGCGAGCTGGCTTTCGGTCAGCGCGGTGCCAAGCGGAGCGACGGAGGCGGCAAAACCCGTCGTCACCATCGCGATGACGTCGACATAGCCCTCGACCACGACGAGCGGCGCGCCGTCATACGCGGCCTGGCGTGCGGGCGCGTGGTTGTAGAGGTTGTCGCCCTTGTGGAAGAGCGGGGTTTCCGGGGAATTGAGATATTTTGCCGAAACGTCCTTTTCGAGCGCGCGCCCGCCGAACGCGATGACGCGATTGCGCAAGTCCGCAATCGGAAACATCACGCGGTCGCGGAAGCGATCGTAAGGCACCGGGATGTCGTCGCCGCCGATCAGAAGGCCCGCGGCCACCATGTCCTCGGTGGAAATCCCCTGCGCGCCGAGATGCTCCTTCAGCGCAAAGCGTTCGCCGGGCGCATAGCCCAGACGAAACTGCAATTGCGTCGCCGGCGAAATCCCGCGATCGGCGAGATAGCCGCGCGCCTTGGCGCCATTGCGGGAGGCCAGCGTATCCTGGAAGAATTTTGCCGCCAGCTCCATCACGTCATGCAGCGTCTTGCGGCGCTGCTCCTGCCGCGCGGCCTCCGGCGTCACCGCCGGCAGCGGCACGCCCGCCATCGAGGCGATGCGCTCGACCGCCTCGGGGAAGGAGACGCCCTCGGTCTCCATCACAAAGTCAAAGATGTTGCCGTGCTTGCCCGAGGAAAAGTCGTGGTAAAATCCCTTCTGGTCGTTGACGGTAAACGACGGCGTCTTCTCCTGCTGGAACGGCGAGAGCCCCTTCCACTCCTTGCCCGCCCGCTTCAGCTTGACGCGCCTTCCCACGACTTCCGAAACCGGAAGCCGGGCGCGTAGCTCTTCGAGGAATTGTGGCGTGAAGCGCATGGGTGGATTCTAGCGCGGCGATTGAGTCGTGGCGAACCGGCTAGGGATATAGGGAAGCCCCCGCGAAATACGGCAATAGCGAGGATTCTCCCTGCTATTCACACCCTGTCATTTCCGGAGCACGCTCCCTCCACGTGTCATTCCGTGAGGCGCAGGCCCGGAATCTATAACCACTATCGTGAGTATGGATTCTCCAAGGCGCAATTGCGCCCTGTAGCTCGCGCTTCGCACGCTCCGGAATGACGGAAGCGCTTGCTCCCAGCCCGGTTCCGCGGTTGGATGCAACCATGTTCACAACCTTCCGAGGCGGACAGAGCGGGGCTTGGCGGGTGACGCTGAATTCGCCGGTCAAGGGCGAAGGTTTTGCGTCCGTGCCGGCGCTCGCGATCACGCAGAGCGCCTCGATCGCGCTGCCGATCCTGCCGTCGGCGACCGCCTGGCGGCTCGTGGGCGTGGCCGGCCATGTGCGCTATGTCGAAAAGACCGAGAAAGAGCAACTGGCGGAAAAGCAGGCCGCGCTCGGGCGGAAGGAGGCGACCTGCGCCGCGCTGATCCCTATCCGGAAGTCGGCGGCGTGGTGGGAACTGGCTCAGGACGAGCGGCGCGAGATTTTCGAAGCGAAATCGCAGCACATCGCGAGCAGCCTGAAATACCTGCCGCAGATCGCGCGGCAGCTCTTTCATTGCCGCGACCTCGGCGAGCCCTTCGATTTCCTCACCTGGTTCGAATACGCGCCCGAGCACGCCGCGGAGTTCGAGGAGCTGGTCGCGATGCTGCGCGCGACGGAAGAATGGAAATTTGTCGAGCGCGAAGTGGATGTGCGGCTACAACTGATGGAGTGACGCTGCCGTGCCCCGGACGCACTGCGGCGCGAAGTGCCGCTGTGCAGAGCCGGGGCCCATCGTCAGGCGGAAGCAAGTGTGGGTCCCGGCTCTGCGGAGCAGCGTGAAGAACGCTGCACCGCGTCCGGGACACGAGAATTACTGTTCCAAAAACCGTCCCGTCTCGATCCGCGGCAGTTTCGTCACCGGCCAGTTGTAGACATAGGTCCACGCCTCGGTCGCGCTGCCGTCGCCAAGCGTGAGCGGCAGCATCCGGCGGAGGTATTCCGTCGGCTGCGGAAAGTTTTCGCCGCAGGCTTCATACATGTCGAATTCGCGCAGCATGGCCTCACGCTCACGCAGGCGGAAGAGTTCGCCGTGGACGATGTCGGCGGGATCTTCCGAGAGCACGAGGCCGGGGTAGTGCTTCACGAGGTAAAGCCGGCCGCAGCAGCGGGCTTCGCCGATGAAGTCGGCATTGGCCGACAGCAGCCGCGCCATCGGGTGGTCGAAGCCGCGCATCAGGGTGCCGTAGACGAAGAGAAGATCGGAGGACATGGCGCGGTGTTTAACCCGTCATTGCGAGGAGCGGAAGCGACGAAGCAATCCATCGTGCCGCACGAAGAAAGCTGGATTGCCGCGTCGCGGAGCCTGTCATCGGGCGCGCATTCGCGCGACCCGTTGGCTCCTCGCAATGATGGCGGAGACAGGCGCGATCAGGCCAGCACCACCTCGTCGCTGACCACCAAAAACTTCGTCAGCGTCATGCGACCAAAGCTGGTGGTGAGCGCGACGTCGGCGGCGTCGCGGCCGGTGGCCATCAGGATGCGGCCGATGCGCGGCATGTTGTGGCGGGCATCGAAGGTGTACCACTGGCCGGACAGATAGACCTGAAACCAGCCGGAAAAATCCATCGGCGCCGGATCGCGCGGCACGCCGATGTCGCCCATATAGCCGGTGCAGTAGCGCGCGGGGATGCCCATGCAGCGGCAGAAGGTCAGCGCCAAATGCGCAAAGTCGCGGCAAACGCCGGCGCCCTGCTCGTAGACGTCATGCGCCGACTTCATGTGGTGGGCGTGCTCATAGCCGAAGGTGACGTGCTGGTGCACGAAATCGACGATCGCCTGCACGCGCGGCCACCCCTGCGGCGTGTTGCCAAACAGCGACCAGGCGACATCGGTGAGCTTGTCGGTCTCGCAATAGCGGCTCGGCATCAGATAAAGCAGGAGATCGTCCGGCAGTTGATCGATCGGAATCTGCTGCGCCGACGGCACCACCGCGTCCGGCAAGCCGGAATCGCGTACCAGCGCCGAGCCCCGGAATGTGACGCCGCCGGCCGGCGCCGTCAGGCGGCCGCAGACATTGCCAAAACTGTCGCGATAGAATCCGATCGGCACGTCGGGTTCGGCAATGATGCTCTCGGTGCCGACGATGTCGGAAAAGCGCGAGGGGTGAATGCTCAGCATGATCACCATCGGCGTCGGGCCTGCGGCCGCGTACGAAATCTCGAAGCCGACCTTGATCTCCATGTGCTTCACACCCGGTTCTCTTCCGCCGCGCGTCATTGCGCAACGCCGATACTCAACCGCCGTCCTGGTGCAGAAGTTCCTGCGGCGTGTTCGAAACGGCTTCGCCGTCCTCGCCAACCGACACCACGTTGATGCTGATGTCCATGCCGATAAAAGCGTCGGGCCCGCCGAAATAAGTGCCGTGCAGCGGAATGGCCTGTCGCGGGTCGCGCGCGACTGCGACGCGCAGGAGATCGCGGGTCCCGACGATGCCATTGGTGGGATCGAACTCGATCCAGCCGGCACTCGGCAGATACACCTGCACCCAGGCGTGGGTCGAACCGCCGCCGACATAGCCGTGCGCGCCGTCGCCGGGCACGAACAGATAGCCGGACACAAAGCGCGCGGCGATGCCGAGCCGGCGCAGCGCCTCGATCATGAACAGCGCATAGTCGCGGCAACTGCCCGACTTCAACTGTAGCGTATCGAGCGGATGCTGGGTGCCGTGCTCGTGGCGCTTGCGGTAGGCGAACGCCTTGCGGATGCCGTGCGTCATCCCCGAAAGGATATCGAACGTCTGCGTCGGTCCGCCGGTATTGAGAAATTGCCGCGCCCATATCGACAGCTCGCCGTTCGGATCGCCATATTGCGGCGTCACGAACTGCACGAGATCGGGAAATTCCTCGTCATCGTAGATGAAGGGATAGAGCCAGGCTTCATCGTCCGGCGTGAGCGCGAATTCTTCCGCCGGATTGTGTTCGACGGTGGCGGTGGCGACGAATGTCAGGCAGTGCGCCGGCTGATCGAAATTCGCAATCGCCACGCTGTTGCCGAACACGTCGTGGATCCAGCGTAGCGACGACGGCCTCGGCTCGATCTGGAGGTCGTTGGACAGGATGCGCAGATCATGGCCCGGCAGGGGACGCAGCATGACGCGGTGCTCGCCGAACGCCACCGGATGGGCGTAGCGATATTCGGTCTTGTGATGAATCGTCAGGATCGGCATTGCCGTCATCATCATGAATTTGGCTGATTCCATCCAGACACATATATGGTCATTTCCACGAGGAAATGCCGATTCGGTAGGCAATTGAAGGGACAGGTTTTTGAGCGACGGCGGCGATATCCCTCTACTGTTGGGCAGCGATGAAGCGCCGCCGGTCCTCGAACAGAATCAAGCGGGACGCTCGCCCTTCCTGTTCACGAGCGACCATTACGGCCGGCTGATCCCGCGCATGCTCGGCGATCTCGGGCTGCCGGACGGCGAGCTCGTCCGCCACATCGCCTGGGACATCGGCATTGCCGGCGTCGCCGACGCGCTCTCCGGTCATCTTGGCGCCCACCTGATCGCACAACGCTATTCGCGGCTGGTGATCGACTGCAACCGCCCGCCGGCGGCGGCAAGCTCGATCCCGCTGATCAGCGAAGCGACGACCATTCCCGGCAACGAAGGATTGTCACGCGACGCGGCCGAGCTGCGGCGAAAGATCATCTTTGCTCCCTATCACCGCCGCATCGACGAGGTGATCGACGAACGTCTGCGTCTGGGCATGCCGACAGTGCTGGTGTCGCTGCACAGCTTTACGCCCGTCTATGCCGGCATCGCGCGGCCATGGCATATCGGCACACTCTATCATCGCGACACCGTGCTGCCGCTGCGGCTCTTGAAACATCTGCGCGCCGAGGCCGATCTCGTGGTCGGCGACAACGAGCCCTATGCGGTGAGCGACGAGACCGACTACACCATCCCCGTTCATGGCGAGAAGCGAAGCCTGATTTGCACCGGCATCGAAATCCGCCAGGACCTGATCGGCGACCAGTCCGGCCAGCAGCAATGGGCGGAGCGGCTGGCGCGGATCCTTGGCGAGATCGAAACCGAACTGCGAAACGAAGGAGTAATCTAGGGCACAACTCATGCAGGCGCCGGCCGCCCGGCAGCAGCGAATCCAACCGCACGCCCGTCCCTCCGACTGCGCGCCCCGTCCGAGGCTAGCCGCCGCGAATGCGCTGCTCGATACTGGCCGACGGCAGGCCCGTGCGGACGTTGCGCGCGCCGGATGAGGCGGCGATGCTTTTCCACGGACCGATGGTTTCGACGATGATATTGATTCCGGCCACCGCGCTGTCGATTTGGCGCTGAACGTTGTCGACCTCGGACTTCAGGAAGTCCTGCATTTTTTGCAGTTCGGAAACCAGCTTGTGAAGTTCGTCGATCGAATTTGAGGTCAACCGGGCGACGGCGGCGCTGATTTCCGGCGGAGCAGAAGGGCCGGATTTCTCTTTGCCGGGTTGTGTCGCCAACCCCGGCGAGGGCGTTTTCTCGTCGGGTGCGGCAGAGGTTGGGGTATCCATCAACTTCTCCCTAGATGCCCACGGCCCGCTCCAAACAGGCATCGTTGAGTCGTTAGGCGATTTGGTGGCGGGGCGGTGGCGTGCGGCGTTCAATTGCGATCCCGCCGGGCGGTGGCGGCAGCACGGACGCGCCCTCGATCATTGGATCGGCGTCGCCACCGTTTGTGCCCCTTGTTCTCAATCGCGTCCTCGCCGATGATGGCGTCAACAAAGATGCCAAAAGAGCATGGGGAGACGCCGCGATGACTGCCTTGCGCTGGATTCTTGCAAGCCTGCTACTTGTAATCGGCGCAGCACCGTCATGGGCGCAAGGGGCGGCGCAGAGCTATCCGAACCGGCCGGTGCGGGTGGTGGTCGGCTTTCCGCCGGGCGGCCCGACCGACGTCATCGCGCGCATTTCGGCACAGATCCTTTCCGACAGCCTCGGCCAGCAATTCTATGTCGAGAACCAGCCCGGCGCCGGCAGCAACACCGCCTCCGGCCAGGTCGCGCGCGCCACGCCCGACGGCTACACCATCATGGTGATCAGCACGGGCTTTCTGGTGAACCCGACGCTTTACGCCAAGGTGCCGTACGATCCGATCAAGGATTTTTCCGCCGTGACCCTGGTGGCGGCTTCGCCGAACGTCGTGGTCGTCAACCCGCAAGTGCCGGCCAAGACGCTGCCGGAACTGGTGCAGTTGATCCGCGATAATCCCGGCAAGTACAGCTACGCCGGCCCGGGCGTCGGCTCGACGCCGCATCTCGGCGGCGAACTGTTTCGCCTGACCTACAAGCTCGATCTCGTGCACGTACCCTTTGCGGGCGCTGCGCCCGCCGTGCAGGCCACCGTCGGCGGCCACACGCCGATTGCGTTCACCGCGCTGCCCTCCTCGATGGCGGCGATCCAGGCCGGCCAGGTGCGCGCGATCGGCATCGCGGCAACCCAGCGCGCCCAGCAATTACCCGGCGTGAAGACGTTCGCCGAGGAAGGTATCACCGGTCAGGAAGCCGACACGCTGACTGGCATCGTCGCCCCCGCGGGCACGCCGAAGGAGATCATCGAGCTGCTTCAGCGCAAGATCGCCGAGGGCGTCAAGAAGCCCGAGGTCAAGGAGAAGCTGGCGGCGCTCGGCTTCAACCCGGTCGCCAACACGCCGGACGAATGGGCCGCACGCATCAAGCTGGAGATCGACAAATGGGGCAAGGTGGTGAAGGACGCGAACTTGCGGATCGAGTGAGCGCCGTCAAAGTAACTGCCCTCACTCATCCTCTCACTTCGCCCTTGTCAGCGCGAGCCAGATTCCGCCGCCGATCATGAAGCCGCCGGAGATGCGCGAGACCAGCCGCGTGCGCTCTTTCGAGAAGAATTTTCGCGCACGCCCGGCGAGCAGGGCGTAGATCGCATCCGTCATCGCCGCCGTCACCATGAAGGTGATGCCGAGGAGAGCGACCTGCGGCAAATGCGGCCGGTTCAGGTCCATGAACTGCGGGATGAACGCGCCAAAGAACACCAGCACCTTTGGATTGCTCAACAACACCAGAAATCCCTGCAGGAAAAATCCGCCACGCGGCGGCGGGGGCGGTGCATCGGCCTCGATACCTTCGACCGGCGAGCGGATCAGCTTGATGCCGAGCCAGACGAGGTAGGCGGCGCCGGCAAAACGCACCCAGTCGAACCAGTAGCCCATGGTGGCCATCAGCGAGGTCAGACCGACCGCCACGATGCCGATCACGATCGCGAGGCCCGCCTGCGCGCCGGCGACATTGATCAGCGCGGCGCGCGTGCCGTGGCGCAAGCCGTTGGCGATCAGCAGGCTGACGATCGGACCGGGCAGCAGCGCCAGCGCAATGCAGGCGGCGACGAAGGCGAGATAGGCTTGTAGGGACATCATGATGGGGAGACCTGGGTGGGAGTGATTGCGTAATTATGCACGCGCGATGTGGCGATGGAAAGCCTTGCTCTCTTCCCTTCTCCCCTTGTGGGAGAAGGTGGACGCGATGCGGAAGCATCGCGGACGGATGAGGGGTCCGTCTCCGCGGATAGAGACCCCTCATCCGGCGCACTGCGTGCGCCACCTTCTCCCACAAGGGGAAGGAAGAGCGGCGCAGTTCCACAAAAATTACGCTGCTTGACATGCAACCATTTGGTTGCCTATTATCCCCGCCATGGATGAAGTCTTCAAGGCGCTGGCCGATGCTTCGCGGCGGTCGCTGCTGGACCGGCTTCATGCCAAAAACGGCCAGACCCTGAACGAATTGTGCGACGGCCTTGCCATGACGCGGCAGGCCGTGACGAAGCACATTGCGATCCTGGAGGACGCGAACCTCGTCACCACGTTCAGGCATGGCCGCGAAAAACTGCACTACCTCAACCCCGTGCCGATCCATCAGATCGGCGAGCGGTGGATCAAAAAATTCGAGCGCGCAAAACTGGTCGCGCTCAGCGAGTTGAAACGGCGGTTGGAGAGTGACGATGAGTAAGCCGGAATTCGTGTATGTGATCTACATTCACGCAACGCCCGAAAAAATCTGGCAGGCGCTGATCAATCCCGAGATGACCAAGGAGTTCTGGGGCCGCCACCGTAACGCGTCGGACTGGAAGCCGGGCTCGCCATGGCAACATCAGAACTATGACGACGCGAACGACGTCTCGGTGACCGGCACCGTGGTCGAGAGCCATCCGCCTCGCCGCCTGGTGCTGACGTGGGCCTCGTCAAACAGCAGCGACGTTTCGCGCGTAGCTTTCGACATCGATGAGTTCATGGGTTCCACAAAACTGACGGTGACGCATAGCGAGCTCAGCATTGAGGCGATGCGCGGCATCAGCGCGGGCTGGCCGGCCGTTCTCTCCAGCCTGAAGACCCTGCTGGAGACCGGCGCCTCGCTGCCGATGACGCGGCAGCACTGGCGAAAAGCCGGCTAGTTGCGCCCGCGCGCCTTACGAACGAAACCTCAAGAGGCCATTGCGATGGACATCACCAAATTCAAACCCGCATACGTCTACACCATCTACATCGCATCCACGCCGGAGAAGGTATGGCAGGCGCTGACGTCGGCGGAGTTCAGCAGGAAATATTTCTTCGGCAATTCGGTCGAGGTCGATCTCAGGGTCGGCGGCGCCTTCATCGTGCGGACGCCGGACGGCGCGCTGCACATCTCCGGCGAGGTGATCGAATGCGATCCGCCGAAAAAGCTCAGCGTCACCTTCAACGTCAACTGGCCGGAGCTGATCGAGAAGCTCGGGCCGACGCTGGTGACGTATGAGATCGAACCGTCAGGCGAATCCGTGAAGCTGACGCTGACCCAGTCGCAGGACCGCGTGCTCAGCGACGACATCCTCTCCGGCGGCCGCAGCGGCTGGCCGGCGATCCTCTCCAGCCTAAAGAGCGTGCTGGAAACCGGCAAGCCGCTGACCGTGCAGATGGCGCCGCCGCAGCGGATGCTGGATGCACTGAAGGAGATGGGGATCAAGGTGCCGGGGATGTAGCGCCCCTCAAGACCCCATCCGTCGTCCCTGCGAAAGCAGGGACCCATACGCCGCGGCGGTTGTTGTTTGCAAAGAAAGCAGAAAACTTCTGCCGCGGAAAAATAACTGCGGCCGGTGGTTATGGGTCCCTGCGTTCGCAGGGACGACGGTGTAGTTGGATCCTGCCTCAATCGATCAGCAGCCGGCCGACGCTTTCGATGCCGGCGCTACCCTTCCGCACCACGACGATCTCGCCGCTGGCGGGCTGGATGCCGGTGAGCGCGGCGATGTTGGCGCCGTGGGTGACGGCGAGCAGAGTGCCGCTGCCGTTCCATTGCTCGATGACGGCGCGCGCGCCTGATGTGAGGGATTGCCGCTGATCGGTCAGCACGACGACATTGGAGAATGTCGGATCAGTCGCGACCGGCCCGAGTTGCAGCAGCTTTGCCGTGTCCATGCAGCGGCACCACGGCGAGGAGATGATTTTTTCGAACGCGATGCCTTCAGCCTTGAGCCGCGCGCCGATCTTTTCGCCATCCGCCCTCCCCTTGGCGCTGAGATTGCGCTGGGTGGCGCAGTCTTCGAGGCGAAAGCCCGCGGGATCCCCGGCGCCGCCGGGAGCATCAGTGTGCCGCATCAGGGCGACATGACGGCCGGCCCGCAGCGCGGCCCAGGCCTCGGCCTCGCCGGCCATGGCGATATCCGCCGCCGCGCCGATGGCGAACAGGATTGCAAGGATGACCAAACCGATGCGGCGCATGGCAGCGACTCCTTACAGATAGGCGATCAAACGCCCCGCACAGACGGCGCCGAGCCACAGCACGAGCGAGGCGAGCGCCAACGCCCTTGCGCTGCCGGGCGCCTTGTTGCCCCACAGCGCAACCTGCCGCCACGGGCCGGCATGCGCGATCACGACAGTGACGAGCGCGGTCGCGATCAGCAGCAGCTTTGCCTGGAACGCCGGGTTGCGCACCACATGAGACGCATCGGCGGAAAACAGCAAAAATCCCATGCTGACCGCGAGCAGGAAACCGGCGCGCGATAGCGGCAGCAGCAACTGCGCCATCGGCTGGATCGGGATCGCGCGGCCCAATCCGAGTATCCGGAGGTCGAGCGCAACGATCGAGCCCACCAGCACGACGAAGCCGATGATGTGCAAAATCTCGACCACGGGATAAAGCGCAGGCGAATTGCGCATCGTGAGTCCCAGCGCGCTTTCCTGCAAGGACAGAAAGACCGACGCCGGCTGCTGTTCCACGCCGGCCTACCGCAGTTCGATGCGCTTGCCGTCGACGACGATGTATTCGATCCGCGCCTCGTCCGGCTTGCTGGTGTGGGGATAGCCGTACACGGTGCAGGTCTTGCCGACCGCAACGAGCTCAGGCGTCGCGCCGCGCGCCTGCATGCGGAACGGCGGCGCCAGCACGAAATGCCAGTGCTTGCCGCCCGCCTCCATCTCGATCTCGCAATGCGGATTCTCGTAGGTCGATTTCATGATCTTTCCGGTGAGCGTGAACGCCTTCGATGTGTCGTAGGAGCCCCAGCCGTGATGGGCGAGAGCCGCGCCAGGAGCGAGGCTGGCAGCCAGCGACAGGAACAAGCGGCGGGTGATGGATGTCATGGGCGGTCTCCCGCGATGATGAGGACAACACCGGTCCTTGCCGGATTCATAACGCGGATTGCGCGATCGTTCAAACCGCGCCGGGCACGGCGGCACGTGGAGACAAGGCGTCACACCCCCGCACAGTTCCACAAGTCTAACGCCGATTAGCCCAGCGCGCGCAATTCGCGGCGCAGCACCTTGCCGGTCGCGGTCATCGGCAGCGTTTCGGCGAACTGCACGAAGCGCGGATATTCGTGGGCGGCGAGCTGCACTTTCACGAATTCCTGGATCTCGCGGGCGAGCGCGTTGTCGCCCGCAAAGCCCGGACGCAGCACGATCCACGCCTTGATCGACTCGGTGCGGATCGGATCAGGGATGCCGACGACGGCCGCCATCGCGACGGACGGATGCTTCATCAGCGTGTGCTCGATTTCGGACGGGCCGACGCGGTAGCCGGCCGTGGTGATGACGTCGTCCTCGCGGCTGACGTACCAGAAATAGCCATCCTCATCCTGAATGCCGAGATCCCCGGTGAGCAAAAATTCGCCGGCATATTTTTTTGCGGTCGCTTCCGGATTGCGCCAGTATTCGATCATGGTGCACGGACAGGGCTGGCGCACGCCGACGACGCCACGTGTGCCCCGCGGCAGTTCCTCGCCCTGGTCGTTGACGATGCGGACGTCGAAGCCGGGCGTCGCGCGGCCCATCGAGCCGGGACGGATCGGAAACAGGTTCGCATTGCTGCCGATCACGAGATTGCATTCGGTCTGGCCGAACACTTCATGCGCATCGATGCCAAAAGTCTCGCGCACCCAGTTCGTCAACTCGCCGCCGAGCGACTCGCCGCCGGTGAAGATGCTGCGCAACCTGACGCCGGCATGCTTCACGTTGGCCTGCCGCATCAGCTTCAGCGCGGTCGGCGGCAGGAAGACGTTGCGGATGCCAAGGCGGGCCATCAGCTCCATCGCCGCCTGCGGCTCGAATTTGCGCGCGCGATGGCCGACCATGGGAATGCCGTGATACCAGAACGCGAGCAAGCCGTTGATCAGTCCGCCGATCCAGGCCCAGTCCGCCGGCGTCCACATCAGGTCGCCCGGGCGCGGCAGGAAATTGTGACACATCTCGACATTGGGGAGATGGCCGAGCACGACGCGATGCGCATGCAGCGCGCCCTTTGGATTGCCCGTCGTGCCGGAGGTGTAGATGATCAACGCCGGATCGTCGCACGAGGTGTCGACGGTGGTGAATTCGTCAGACGCGGCTTCGATCGCCGGCCAGAACGGCTTGGCGCCGGCATGGGCGGCATTGCTGGTGATGTAGATGTCCTGCAGATAGGGTAGCCGTTCGCGGATCTTTGTCAGTTTTTCCCAACCGGCCTCGTCGGTGATGATCGCTCGCGCTTCCGAATTCGCGAGGCGGAATTCCAGCGCGTCCTCGCCGAACAACGCGAACAGCGGGATCGAGATCAGGCCGGAACGGAACGCGGCGAGATGCGCGATCGGCAATTCCAGCGATTGCGACAAAAACACCGCGACGCGATCGCCGCGCTTGAGCCCGTCGGCGGCAAGCACATTGGCAAACCGGCGCGAGAGGTCGGCGACCTCGTCGAACGAGGTGCGCGTGATGCCGCCGTCCTCGTCGACATAGACCAGCGCAAGGCGGCCGCTGCCGTCGGCGTGCCGGTCGCAGCAGGCGGTCGCGATGTTGAAGCGCGCCGGGATGTCCCAGCGGAAATTCTGGTAGAGTTCGTCGTAGGTTTTGGCTTCGGTAAGCATGGGGCGAAGGCTAGTCGATCACCTTCTATGTGACAATAGTCACAGAGTCGGTTAAACCTCTGAGATATTGCGATCATTGGATCGGATGCTAGGCTCCGTTCCACTTCGGGGGTTGAATTTTTCGATGCGCGCCATTGCAGCCATTTTCCTGGCGTTCTGGCTGATTTCCCTGCACAGCCAGCCAGCCCTTGCCGAGCGGCGTGTTGCGCTCGTCATCGGCATTTCGAACTATCAGGCCGTCCCCCAACTGACCAATCCGGCAAGCGACGCGGCAGCGATGTCTGCCCTGTTCAAGCGGGCTGGTTTCGACGTCATTGAACAAGGCCGCGATCTCGGGATCTCCGATCTCCGCAAGGCCATTCGCCAGTTCTCGGAAACCTCGCGCGATGCCGACATGGCCGTGGTCTACTACGCCGGCCACGGCATCGAGGTCGACGGCGTGAACTACCTCGTGCCGGTCGACGCGAAACTCAGGAGCGATTTCGACGTCGAGGACGAAACGATATCGCTCGATCGCATCCTGAGGGCACTCGATAGCGCAAAGCGCCTCAAGCTGGTCATCCTCGACGCCTGCCGCGACAACCCCTTCCTCAAGACGATGAAGCGAAGCATCGGCACCCGCTCCGTCGGAAGGGGACTGGCGAAGTTCGAGCCGGCGATGTCCGACACCCTGGTCGCGTACGCCGCCAAGGCAGGCGCGGTGGCGATCGACGGCGACGGACAGAACAGCCCGTTTGCCACCGCTCTGGTGAAATACATCGCCGAGCCAGGCCTCGATCTGCGGATTGCGTTCGGTCGCGTCCGCGACGATGTGCTCAAGAGCACGGCGCATCGCCAGGAGCCTTTTGTCTATGGCTCGCTGGGCGGAGATACCGTGGCGCTGGTGCCGCAAGCCGCGAAACCCGTCGATCCCGAGGCGGCGGCGCGGACCGACTATGAGCTCGCCGCCCAGATCGGCACGCGTCAGGCCTGGGAATCATTCCTCGCCGTTCACAGCAAAGGCCTCTACGCCAACCTCGCGCGCGCGCAGATGGCGAAACTGGGGGCCGCTGAAGAGACGCGCGCCAAGGCCGACGACGCAAGGCGCGAAGCCGAAGCGCAGGCCGTACGCAAGGCCGAGGAATTCCGCAGCCAGCTCGAGGAGCAGAGCGCGCGCCAGAACGCCGAAGCCAAGCAGAAGATATCGGAGCAGGCCCGCAAGGATCTGGAGGAAACAAGGCGCCAGATCGCCGAGCAGGCCAAGAAGGAACTGGAAGAGGCCAAGCGCCAGGCGGAAATGGCGCGGCAGGAAGCGGAAGCTGCGCGCCGCCAGGTCGAGGACGCCAAGCGTCTCGCCGTTGCCGATGCCCAGAAGCAGGTCGAGCAGGCCAAGCGCGAAGCGGAGGCCGAGCGCGCGAAGCTGGCCGCGCTGGCGCCGGAGCCGAAGGCTGCGCCCAATCCGGCGGCGCAGGCCACAGCTCCCCAGATGGACCCGACTGATATCGCGCGGCTATTGCAGGCCCATCTCAAGCGCGTCGGCTGCGATCCCGGCAATGTCGAAGGCAATTGGGACTCAGGCTCGAAAGCCGCGCTCGAATTGTTCAACAAGAACGCGCGAACCAAATTGAACGTGGTGGTCGCCAGCCTCGATGCGCTCGACTCGGTTCGCGGCAAGACCGAGCGCGTCTGCCCACTGGTGTGCAAGAAGGGGCAGCGGCCCGACGGCGACCGCTGCGTGCAGACCGTCTGCGAAAGCGGCTATTTCCTCAATTCCGGCGGGACCTGCGAGAAGAAGCCTGAGGCCGCGCCCAAGCCGCAGACCGCGACGCGGCGCGAACCGGCGCCAAGGGAGTCCCGTCCGGCCGCGCCCGCGAGAGCCGGCGGCAAGTGCTTCACGTTCGGCGGCAAGACCTATTGCGAGTGAACGGAACGAAATGACCAGCGCATATTATCTTCGGGGGCGATCATGAAATTCAGCCTGCATATTCTTGCCTGTTCGATGTCGCTCGCGATATTGCCGGCCCTCCCCGCACCGGTGTTGGCCCAGAATGCCCGCGTCTGCGTCTATGACAGCCAGACCTATTCCGAAGGCGCCGCCGTCTGCGTGCGCGCCAACCTGATGATCAATTGCAGCGCTTCGGGTGAACGGATGGTCTGGACCATCGTTGCCGACCGCGACACGGCGCGGCTGTGCGGATCGGAGACGGTCTCGCGCTATCACAGAAGGTCTGCGAGGGTCGCCGCCAGGATCGCCGCGCCGCCTGCAAGAGCCGAAGCCGATGCATCGAAATGCTTCAACTTCAACGGCCGCCGGTATTGCGAATAGGAGTCGAACCCGTCACCGCTGCCGCGTCTGCACCTCGCCCCGCTCTTGTCCGCCGAAGCCCGCCTTCGGGCGAAGGCGGATGCGGGGAGAGAGCCTGCCCTCGGGCTCGACCCGAGGGTCGAAATTCGCTGCAAGCGAATTTTCGGGTGAGGGGGACTCTCCACGAGTCGAATACGTGGATAGAGCCCCTCACCCTAACCCTCTCCCCGTAAGAACGGGGAGAGGGAAAAGAACCGAGTTTGTCTTCACCACACCGCCGACATGCGAGTCAGGCCGCCGCCCGCTCCATTGCCACTTCGGCCTCGAGGCTTGCGAGATCGCGGTAGATTGATGCCACCGCGAGCACGCGGCCGCCACGCTTGTAGCGGACGAGGCAATCCCGACCGGCAATACTGCCTTCCACCTCGATCGCGTCCCATTGCTCGGCATGGCCGACATAGTTGATGGGCACGTCGTAATGCTGGCTCCAGAAGAACGGCACGTCATTGAACGCCTCGCGCTGGCCCAGCATGTTGCGCGCAGCGGCTTGTCCCTGGCGCTCTGCGACCACCCAGTGCTCGACGCGGATGTTTTCGCCCGAATGAGGATCCGGCCAGCGCGCGATGTCGCCGGCGGCAAAAATGCCTGATGCGCTGGTCTCGAGGTAGGCGTTGACCGTGACACCGCGGTCGATCGCGAGCCCGGCCTTTTCGGCCAGCGCCAGCCGCGGCTTCACGCCGACGCCGACCACTACGAGGTCGGCTTCGATCACGCTTCCGCTTTTCAGCGTCGCGCGCCTGCCTTCGATTTTCGTGACGGTGTCGCCGAGATGGAAGACGACGCCGTGCTCCTCGTGCAGGCCGCGGACGAAATCGCCCATCTCGGGACCGAGCACGCGCTCCATCGGCCGCTGCTCCAGCCCGACCACGTGAACCTCGATCTCGCGGGCGCGCAAGGATGCCGCAACTTCAAGCCCGATAAAACTGGCGCCGATGACGACCGCGCGGCGCGCGCCGTCGGCGGAGGCGATGATCGCGCGGCAATCGCTGAGCGAGCGCAGCAGGTGGACATGCGGCTGGTCGACGCCGGGGATCGGCAGGCGCACCGGCTCGGCGCCGGTCGCCAGCAGCAGCCGGTCGTAGGCAAGGCTCTCGCCGCCCGCGAGCAGGACCTTGCGCGCGGCGGGATCGATTGCGGTGACATCGGTCCTCAGTCTCAGATGGATGCCCTGCTCGGCATAGAACTCATCCGGCTTAAGCGGCAACCAGTCCGCCGGCGCGTTGCCGGCAAGGTAATCCTTCGATAAATTGGGCCGATCGACCGGCAAGGAAGCCTCTCCGCTCAGCATCGTGATGCTGCCGCCAAAGCCCTGCCGCCGCAGCATCTCGGCCGCAGCAAATCCGGCGGCGCCGCCACCGATGATGACGATCCGGCCGGGCGCCTCGACCGGCCCCTTTACGCGGGGCTTGGGCTGCCCGCGCTTCTCGCGGACGAGGATGCGTTCGCCGTCGCGCTCGACCTTCCAGACCGCGAGCGAAGCGAAGGCCGGCGCGCGTGTCGCTTCGCCGGTGCGCAGGTCGAAGCAGGCGTGATGCCATGGGCAGCGGACTGTTTCGCCGTCGACAAGACCTTCGGCGAGCGGCCCATGATAATGGGTGCAGTGGGCATCGACGGCAAAGATGTCGGCGCCCGAGCGCACCAGCAACACGTCCTGATCGCCGACATGGCCGAGCAGGATTGCGCCGGAAAAGTCAGAGAGGGTGACGCCTTGCGACAGATCCGGACCGCTGGGGGCAGCTTGCTGGTCGGCCATCTCTTCCTCCGCTACGCTCTTCCTGCTGCGTCGTGCGCAACAAGTTAGATGTTTGGCGGGCAGGAAGGTTCCCGCGGCGAGGCGCGCCGCGAGGCAACGCTTGAGGCGGCTAGCCGGTCAGCGCCGCCTTCACCATGCCGCTGGCCTTGCCGAAATCCATCTGGCCGGCGTATTTCGCCCGCAGCACGCCGATCACCTTGCCCATGTCCTTTATGCCGGCGGCCCCGGTCTCGGCGATGGCAGCAGAGATCGCGGCCTTCACATCATCATCCGACATCTGCTTCGGCAAATAGGCGGAGATGACGGCGATCTCCTCGCGCTCTTGCGCGGCAAGTTCGGCGCGACCGCCCTTGTCGTAGAGCTCGACGGATTCCTGGCGCTGCTTGATCATCTTCTGGAACACGCCGAGCAGATCGGCATCCGAGAGCGGCGGCTTGCCCTCCCCGCGCGCGGCAATGTCGGCGTTCTTGATGGTCGAATTGACCATGCGCAAGGTGGAGAGCTTGCGCTCGTCCTTGGCCTTCATCGCTTCCTTGACCGCGTTGTTGATGTCGTCGCGCAGCATCGCTTGTCCTTTCGGCTATCCGGGCCCTGATCTAGGCCGTTCGAGGCGACTACACAACTAGCTGCGCAGCCATTCGACCAGCGCTGCCGCCGTCGCCTCCGGCCGTTCCACCTGCGGCAGATGCCCGCAATTGTCGAGGATCACCAGTTTCGCGCCATGAATGCCGTCCGCCATCTCCTTCGACAGCGCATTGGGGATGGTGTTGTCGGTGTCGCACGACAGCACCAGCGTCGGGCATTTGATCCAGGCGAGCGAGGGGCGCGAATCGATGCGGCCGATCATGGCGGTCTGCTGGCGGACGAAATTCTCCGCGCCGACATCCTCGCCCATGTCGTAACAGAGCTGGCGCAACGCGGCATCGTCGCGGCGCGAGGGATGAACGAAGCCGGCGAACAGCTCGTCCAGCACGGCGCGGTACTCGCCGCATCTGGCGCGCTCGATCATGCCGCGGCGGCGGGTGGTCGCTTCAGGCGTGTCCGCACGCGCCTGCGTGTTCATCAGCGCCAGCTTTGCCACGCGCTCCGGCGCCTGCCGCATGATCTCGAAGGCGATGTAGCCGCCCATGGAATGGCCGGCGAGCGCAAAGCGCGGCGGCGCTTCGGCCAGGATGCGGCGGGCGATCGCGCCCATATTGTCGTCGCGGATGTGGTTGGCCACTGTCACCGGGCCGAACCGCCAGAGGCTGGGCACCACGGGCGCAAAATACCGGGGCGAGCAGACGAAACCCGGGATCAGCAGGATCGGCATCGGATTTTCCATGCCCGGCGGCTTTCGGCTCTGGCGTGCGAGAAGAATTGGGGAACCCGAGATTAAGACGGCGTTTTCGGCTGTCAAATAGGCAGAAAACGCATGTGAATCCGGCGCTTCCGGCTTTGACGCGGCAAGCTGGCCCGACTATGTAAAGCGCTCATGACAACATCCGAAAACGCCTCAGCCTGGCCGGACCACAAGCCGACCGCGCTCCTCGTGCTTGCCGACGGCACCGTGCTGGAAGGTTTTGGCCTCGGCGCGGAAGGCCACGCCGTCGGCGAAGTCTGCTTCAACACCGCGATGACCGGCTATGAGGAGATCCTCACCGATCCCTCCTATGCCGGCCAGCTCATCACCTTCACCTTCCCGCATATCGGCAATGTCGGCACCAACGACCAGGATATCGAGACGGTGAACATGGCGGCAACGCCGGGCGCACGCGGCGTGATCCTGCGCAGCGCCATCACTGATCCCTCGAGTTACCGCTCGACGCGCCATCTCGATCAATGGCTGCGCGCGCGCGGCATCATCGGCCTCTCCGGCATCGACACCCGCGCGCTGACCGCGCTGATCCGCAGCAAGGGCATGCCCAATGCCGTGATCGCGCATTCCAGGGATGGCCACTTCGACCTGCACGGGCTGAAGGAAGAAGCGCGCGAATGGCCGGGGCTGGAGGGCATGGACCTCGTGCCGATGGTGACCTCCGCCCAGCGTTTCACCTGGGACGAGACGCCATGGGCGTGGGACAAGGGATTTGGCCGCCAGACCGAGCCGGAGTTCAACGTCGTCGCGATCGACTACGGCATCAAGCGCAACATTCTGCGGCTGCTGGCCGGTGAAGGCTGCAAGATCACCGTGGTGCCGGCGACGACATCCGCCGAAGACATTCTGGCGATGAAACCGGACGGCGTGTTTCTGTCGAACGGCCCCGGCGATCCCGCCGAGACCGGCAAATATGCTGTGCCGGTCATTCAGAAGGTGATCGAATCGGGCACGCCGACTTTCGGCATCTGCCTCGGCCACCAGATGCTTGGCCTCGCCGTCGGCGCCAAGACCAAGAAGATGCATCAGGGCCACCACGGCGCCAATCACCCCGTGAAGGACGAAACCACCGGCAAGGTCGAGATCACCTCGATGAACCACGGCTTTGCGGTCGACCAGGCGACGCTGCCGCCGGGGGCGACGCAAACCCACATCTCGCTGTTCGACGGCTCCAATTGCGGCATTCAGCTCGACGGCAAGCCGGTGTTTTCCGTGCAGTATCACCCGGAAGCCTCCCCGGGCCCGCGCGACTCGCATTACCTCTTCAAGCGCTTTTCCGATCTGATGCGGGCGAAGAAGCAGGCGTAACGGCGGCGCTGGATCAGCGCCGCCTATTTGTGATTGAATTTCCCTGCGCCGCGATCGGGCCAACATGATCCGGCGGGAAAGGGAAACGTCCAATGACCAGCCCCGACATGACCATCCGCGACGTGCGCGTGACGATGTTGCGCGTGCCGTGGGCCGATGATCCCTGGCTGAAGGGCGCGGCGCTCGGAGCTGCGCGCGACATTCTCATCTGCGAGGTCGAGACATCAGGCGGCATCACCGGCATGGGATATCTGTTCCTGTTCCGGCCCGGCATAAAGTCGATCGCCGCCTGTCTCGACGAGTGCATCATTCCGCGCGTGAAGGGCAAGGACGCGACCGCCATCGAGGCGATCTGGCGCGATCTGTGGACCGCGACCATGACCTATGGCCGCGGCGGCATCGCTGTTATGGCGATGTCGGCGCTCGACATTGCGCTGTGGGATGCGGTGGGTAAGCGGGCCGGGCTGCCGCTGCACCGGCTGTGGGGCCACTACCGCTCCAAAATTCCGATCTATGGCTCCGGCTGTTTTCGCGGCGCCGGCGGCGACGGCATGATCGAGAAGGCGCTGCATTACGTGAAACGGGGCTATAAGGCGATCAAGATGCAAGTCGCCCATGTTCATACACAAGCGCAAGACCTCGACAATGTGCGCCGCATGCGCGAGGCGCTCGGGCCCGACATCGACATCATGATCGACGTCAACATGGGCTGGAGCGCCGATGTCGCGATCGAGATGGGACGCAAGTTCGAGCGTTACGATATCTACTGGCTCGAGGAGCCGGTGCCGGCCGACGATTTCGCCGGCTATCAGCGCATCGCGGCAAGCCTCGACATGAGGATCGTCGGCGGCGAGACCCATTTTACGCGCTATGACCTGCGGCCATTCTTCATCAATCCCTGCCTGCCGATCCTACAGCCCGACCCGATGCGCGGCGGCATGACGGATTTGCGCAAGATCGCCACCCTCGCCGACACTTTTGGCGTGACCATTGCGCCGCATCTGTTTCCCGAACTCAACGTGCATCTGCTCGCTTCGATTCCCAACGGCATCTGGTGCGAAAACATGGGGCTGCTCGACGATCTCTGGATCGATCCGCCCGAGATTGCAGGCGGCATGATCACGGCGCCGGAGCGGCCCGGACACGGGCTGAGGTTCAAGGAAGAGGTGTTTCGGTTCAGGATCTAGCGGGAACGGTTTGCCAGATGCCAACTTGATTGTCCGGAAGCTCCCACCAAATGCAGGAGAACCGCCATGTCCGTTGTTAACGCCGACGCAAAACCCCTCACCATCATATTCCCCGACGACGGCCTCGTGCCCAACAATCCGATGCCGTTCCTGGTCTACAAGGGCGCGGTCGATGTCGGCAACGATCACCCGGAAAAGACCATCGAAGGATTGTTCGGCGCCAATGGCTGGGGCGCGATGTGGCGTAACGGCGTGTACAATTTCCTGCACTATCACGCCACCGTGCACGAAGTGCTCGGCATCGCGCGCGGGCATGCGAGCGTGCGCTTTGGCGGCGACAAGGGCGAGGTGCTCGAGATTTCGGCCGGCGACGTTGCGATCCTGCCCGCCGGCACCGGACATCAATGCATGTCTGCAAGCCGGGATTTCTCGGTGGTCGGCGCCTATCCGCCGGGGCCGCCGATGGACCTCCAGCGGGCGACAGCGGAAAATCATGCCAACGCGCTGAAGACGATTCCGAAGGTCGCGGTACCCACGACCGATCCGGTGCTCGGCGCGGAGGGGCCGCTGGTGAAGCTGTGGAAGCACCGCTGATGGAGAGGCGTGCGATCAAATCGCGCGCCCGACGATCGCTACGAAGCTGCGATCAGCTTGCAGGAAAACGCGCCAGGAGTCGGTGAGATCGCGCAGACGATCGTCCCATCCAACGCGTTGGGTTTTCGATAACTTGGACCTGAAACAAGATCATGGTCAGCATTGGAACCCTGTGCTAGCCTGATGCTCGTGGAGGTAGCTGAAGCAGCCCTTCGACGTCGTCATTAACGATACGCTCTTTGAACCAGCGCGAACCTGTCTCGATACCTGCGGGCGCCAGCGGCGTCTTTGCGGCTGACGT
Organism: Bradyrhizobium lablabi; assembly: GCF_018129385.1. Lineage (GTDB taxonomy): Bacteria > Pseudomonadota > Alphaproteobacteria > Rhizobiales > Xanthobacteraceae > Bradyrhizobium > Bradyrhizobium lablabi_C. The sequence continues at coordinate 54,013 of NZ_JAFCLN010000025.1, read as the reverse complement.
TGTTTGTCTTGCACGCAGCGTCCGGCCGAAACGAGAGAGCCAACCGATCTTACTTCACAAAGGGGATGAATACCTCAGGCACGACAAACGAAGTCAGAATGGAGTGTTCGACATGTTCCGGCGTTTCCTGAATCTGACATTTTGCCTCTGTCTTGCAGCATTCGTCGCGCCGTCGGCGCGGGCGCAAGGCACATCGTCAGCCATCACCGAGCAGGAGGCACGCGCCATCGCGGCGGACGCCTATGTCTACTTTTACCCCCTGCTATCGATGGACATCACGCGAAAGCAGTTCACCAATGCCGAGCCGAGCAAGGGCGGCTTCAAGGGCCCGATGAACACGTTCGTCAACGTGCCCGAATATCCGCCGGCCGACTTCAAGGGCGTGGTGCGGTCCAACTTCGATACACTGTATTCGTCCTCATGGCTGGACATGAGCAAGGAGCCGGTCGTCATCTCCGCGCCCGATACCGACGGACGCTATTATCTGCTCCCCATGCTCGACATGTGGTCGGATGTGTTCGCCTCGCCCGGCTGGCGCACGACCGGCACCAAGGCGGGGACCTACCTGATTACGCCCCCGGGCTGGCGGCCCGATCTGCGTGACAAATTCGCCGAGGAGTTCAAGCTTCCCAAGGACACCCAGCGCATCGATGCGCCGACGCCGTATGCCTGGGTGATCGGCCGCACCAAGACCGACGGCCCACCGGACTACGATGCGGTCCACAAGATCCAGGCCGGCTACAAGGTCACGCCGCTTTCGGAATACGGCAAGCCGCCGAAGCCGGTCGAGGTCAAGATCGACCCAGGCGTCGACATGAAGACGCCGCCGAAGGTGCAGGTCGACACGATGTCGGGCGACGCTTACTTCGCCTATGCAGCCGAACTGCTGAAGCTGCATCCGCCGCACATCACCGACGAGCCGATCATCGCGCAGATGAAGCGGATCGGCATCGAGCCCGGCAAGAGTCTCGACGTCGCCAGGCTCGATCCGGCCGTGCAGCGGGCGCTGAAAGCTGCGCCGGAAGAGGCGCAGAAGCTGATGGCGTGGAAGGTACCGACGCTGGCGCGGGTCGCCAACGGCTGGTCGATGAATACGGACACGATGGGCGTTTACGGCAACTACTATCTGAAGCGGGCCATCGTCGCGCAAGTCGGGCTCGGCGCCAACCTGCCGGAGGATGCCATCTATCCGCTCAACCTCGGCGACGAATCCGGCAAGCCGCTCGACGGCGCCAACAAGTATACCATCACCTTCGACAGGAGTACCGCGCCGCCCGTGAACGGCTTCTGGTCGATCACGCTGTACGATCCCGAAGGATTCCAGGTGGGCAACGCGCTGAACCGGTTTGCCGTCTCCAGTTGGATGCCGTTCAAGTACAACGCCGATGGTTCGCTCGACATCTACTTCCAGAACGAGAGCCCGGGAAAGGACAAGGAGGCCAACTGGCTTCCTGCGCCGAAGGGAGCCTTCAATCTAACGATGCGGCTTTACGCTCCGAAATCAGAGGCCCTGACCGGAAAATGGAATCCCCCGCCGGTCGTGAAATCGCAGACGACGATCGGACTGTCGGCTCAATGAGGGCTGGGCGCGCCGGAGTCGCAACCGGCGCACCAGATGCTTTGACACAGGCGAGGCTGCTCACCTCGAAACAAGCGACCACTCCACCTTCTCCCGTTGTGAAAGAAGGTGGAGTGAGTGACTCCGATTTCGCGGAGACGCCCTCGCCCCGCGCCATCATATCCTACGCCTCGTTGGCGCCTTCCTGGCGGCTGGCTTCGAACAGGAACCAGGTGCGGCGCTCGGCGGCGTCGATGAAGTTTTCCAAAATGCTGGTGGTCGCGGAGTCGTTGTACTTGTCGGCCACCTCGTGCGCCTTGCGCATGTTCACCACGGTCTTCTTGTTGTCTTCCATCAATTCGCGCAGCATCTGGCGCGGCGGGACATAGTCTTCGTCGTTGTCCTTGATGGTCTGCAATTTGGAGACCTGACCGATCGAGCGCAGCGTGGTGCCGCCGATCTTGCGGACGCGCTCGGCCAGTTCGTCGATGGTGCCGAAAATCGCCTCGCCCTGCTCGTCCAGCATCAGATGATAGTCGCGGAAATGCCGGCCGCTGACGTGCCAATGGAAGTTCTTGGTCTTCAGGTAGAGCGCAAACGCATCGGCAATCAACGGGTTGACGGCGGCGGAGATCTTTTCGACCGCCTCCTGCGACAGGTCGGTGGGCGTGTCGAGATCGGGGGAAACTTTGTCGGGCTTGGCTTTGCTCACGGGGACACCTTCCTGTAGGAAACCGGGCAGACGGCATTGGACACTGCCTAACGCCTGATATAGGTGCCGGTTCCTGCCAATGGAACCCGCTGAATTCGCCGGACACCCTGCCGATGGACGAATGGATCGACTATTACGATTCCACGCATACGATCTATGCCAGCAAGCTGCACCGTGACCTGCATTTTGCGGTGATCGCGCGCGACATCATCGGCTACATCGCCTCACCCGACGCGGTCGTGCTCGACTATGCCTGCGGCGAGGCGCTGTCGGCGGCAAGGGTCGCGGACGCCTGCGGCAAGCTCTATCTCGCCGAACCGGCGCCCGGCGTGCGCGGCCGCCTGATCGCGCGCTTTGCGCCCAATACCAAAATCCGGGTGCGCTCGCTCGAGGACGTACGCAAGATGGCGGAAAAATCGATCGATCTCGCCGTCATGAATTCGGTCGCGCAATACATGACGCCGGACGAGCTGGACGCGGCGTTCGTTACGATGAAGCGGATACTCAAGCCGGCCGGACGCCTCGTGCTCGGCGATATCCTGCGACCCGAAGTCGGCATGTTTCGTGACGTGGTGGCGCTGTTGCGGTTTGCTGCGAAAAACGGATTCCTGAAGGACGCGCTGGTCGGACTGATCTCGACCGCGCTGTCCGACTACCGGCAATTGCGCACGCGCATCGGATTGCAACGCTACAGCGAACAGGAAATCGTCGCCAAGCTGGAGAAGGCGGGCTTCACCGCCGCCCGCGCCCATCAAAACATTGGGCACAATCCGTGGCGAATGACTTTTGTCGCACGGCATCCCCTTACCTAGCTGGTATTAGGGTTAACCAAAAGTAGGCATTGGCAAGCTTTCACAACTTGGGCGATGATCCGATCGGCCCGGTGGCGGAACGCGTCGACGCGGGAGCGGTGCAACGCTCTTTATCCTGGTTCAAATCCAGGCCGGGCCTCCACGCTTCGCGCTGACGGGCTACGCGTGGCGCAGCCACGCTGGACCGGCGGGGCAAAGCGTGTCCGGCGTAGCTGAGCACAGCGAAAGCGTAGACGGACTGAGGCAGCCACTCCCGACCATCCCTCCCAGCTCACCCAAAATGCCCGTTGATGGCCCGTTTTTGGGGGTTTCGCGGGTGCGGAAACTGGTCTAAAGACCTCCCGCGCGCGAGGGGCTCCCTCACGCTGTGGCAAGGGGACGCGCGGCCAGCGCGCCCTTTTTTTGTGCCTAAATCCCGCATCCGTGAGACTTGATGCCCAAACGAACCGACATCTCCACCATCCTGATCATCGGCGCCGGCCCCATCGTGATCGGCCAGGCCTGCGAATTCGATTATTCCGGCACGCAAGCGGTCAAGGCGCTGAAGGAAGAGGGCTACCGCGTCGTCCTCGTCAATTCCAATCCGGCCACCATCATGACCGATCCGGAGCTGGCGGATGCGACCTATATCGAGCCGATCACGCCGGAGATCGTCGGAAAGATCATCGAGAAGGAGCGCTACGTCATTCCCGGCGGCTTTGCGCTGCTGCCGACCATGGGCGGACAGACCGCGCTGAACTGCGCGCTGTCGTTGCGCAGGCAGGGCACGCTCGACAAATTCGACGTCGAGATGATCGGCGCCACGGCAGATGCGATCGACAAGGCGGAAGACCGTCAGCTTTTCCGCAACGCCATGGAAAAGATCGGCCTGCAAACGCCGAAATCCCGCCTCGCCAACGCATCCGCGCTGAAGAAGTCTTACCGCGACCAGTACCAGGCCGAGCGCGCCAAACTGTCCGGCGCCGCGCTGGAAGAACTCGACCGGCAATGGACGCTTAACGAGAACGAGCGGCGCAAGCTGTACCAGCAGCATGCGCTCGGCGAAGCGCTGATGGCGCTGTCCGAGATCGGGCTGCCCGCGATCATCCGCCCGTCCTTCACCATGGGCGGCACCGGCGGCGGCATCGCCTACAACAAGGAAGAGTTTCTCGACATCATCGAACGCGGCCTCGACGCCTCCCCCACCAACGAAGTCCTGATCGAGGAAAGCGTTCTGGGGTGGAAGGAGTTCGAGATGGAGGTGGTGCGCGACAAGAAGGACAATTGCATCATCATCTGCTCGATCGAGAACGTCGATCCGATGGGCGTGCACACCGGCGATTCCATCACCATCGCGCCGGCGCTGACCTTGACCGACAAGGAATACCAGATCATGCGCGACGCCTCGATCGCGGTGCTGCGCGAGATCGGGGTGGAGACCGGCGGCTCCAACGTGCAGTTCGGCATCAACCCGGTCGACGGCCGCATGGTCGTGATCGAGATGAACCCGCGCGTGTCGCGCTCCTCCGCGCTGGCCTCGAAGGCCACCGGCTTTCCGATCGCCAAGGTCGCGGCAAAGCTGGCGGTCGGCTACACGCTGGATGAGATCGCCAACGACATCACCGGCGGCGCGACGCCGGCCTCGTTCGAGCCGACCATCGACTACGTGGTGACGAAGATCCCGCGCTTTGCGTTCGAAAAGTTTCCCGGCGCGTCTCACACGCTGACGACCTCGATGAAGTCGGTCGGCGAAGTGATGGCGATCGGCCGTACCTTTCAGGAGAGCCTGCAAAAGGCGCTGCGCGGGCTCGAGACCGGCCTCACCGGCCTCGACGAGATCGACATCGAGGGGCTTGGCCAGCACGACGACAAGAACGCGGTCCGCGCCGCGCTCGGCACGCCGACGCCGAACCGCATCCTGCAAGTGGCGCAGGCGATGCGGCTCGGCTGGTCCAATGAAGAGATCTTCAATTCCTGCAAGATCGATCCCTGGTTCCTCACCGAGATGCGCGGCATCATCGAGATGGAAGCCAAGGTGCGCGCCAATGGCCTGCCGCCGAACGCATTCGGCATGCGCACGCTGAAGGCCATGGGCTTTTCCGACGCGCGCCTTGCCGTGCTGGCCGAGAGCACCGAGGCCGAAGTCACCGCCAAACGTCACGCGCTCGGCGTCCGTCCCGTGTTCAAGCGAATCGACACTTGTGCCGCAGAGTTCGCCTCGCCCACGGCCTATATGTATTCGACCTATGAGGCGCCGTTCGCGGGCAATCCGGCCGACGAAAGCGCGCCGTCGGACAAGAAAAAGGTCATCATCCTCGGCGGCGGTCCCAACCGCATCGGCCAGGGCATCGAGTTCGACTATTGCTGCTGTCATGCCTGCTTCGCGCTCGACGATGCGGGCTATGAAACCATCATGATCAACTGCAATCCGGAAACGGTGTCGACCGACTACGACACCGCTGACCGGCTGTACTTCGAGCCGCTCACCGCGGAAGACGTGCTGGAGATCGTCGCGACCGAGCGTAAGAACGGCACACTGCATGGCGTGATCGTGCAGTTCGGCGGCCAGACGCCGCTCAAGCTGGCGCGCGCGCTGGAGGCGGCCGAAGTGCCGATCCTCGGCACCTCGCCGGATGCCATCGATCTTGCGGAAGACCGCGACCGCTTCAAGCGCGTGCTCGACAAGCTGCGGCTGAAGCAGCCGAAGAACGGCATCGCCTATTCGGTCGAGCAGGCGCGGCTGGTGTCGGCCGATCTCGGCCTGCCGCTGGTGGTGCGTCCGTCCTATGTGCTGGGCGGCCGTGCGATGCAGATCATCCGCGAGGAGACCCAGCTCAACGACTATCTGCTCGGCACCCTGCCCGAGCTGGTGCCCGCCGACGTCAAGGCGCGCTATCCCAACGACAAGACCGGGCAGATCAACACCGTGCTCGGCAAGAACCCGCTGCTGTTCGACCGCTACCTGTCCGATGCAACGGAGGTCGACGTCGACTGCCTCTGCGACGGCCAGGACACGTTCATCGTCGGCATCATGGAGCATATCGAGGAGGCCGGCATTCACTCCGGCGACTCGGCCTGCTCGCTGCCGCCGCATTCGCTCGATGCCGACATGATCGGCGAGTTGGAGCGGCAGACTCGCGAGCTCGCGCTCGGCCTCGACGTGGTCGGCCTGATGAACGTGCAGTACGCCATCAAGGACGGCGAGATCTACGTGCTCGAAGTCAACCCGCGCGCCTCGCGCACGGTGCCGTTCGTCGCCAAGGTGATCGGCACGCCGGTCGCCAAGATCGCGGCCCGCATCATGGCGGGTGAAAAGCTTGCCGACTTCAATCTGAAGAAAAAGAAGCTCGGCCATGTCGGCGTCAAGGAATCGGTGTTCCCGTTCGCGCGCTTCCCCGGCGTCGACACCGTGCTTGGTCCGGAGATGCGCTCGACCGGCGAGGTGATGGGCATCGATCGTTCGTTCGAGGTGGCGTTCGCGAAAAGCCAACTCGGCGGCGGCACCCGCGTGCCGCGCAAGGGCACCGTGTTCGTCTCGGTTCGCGAGACCGACAAGGACCGCATCTCGGGCGCGGTGCGGCTGTTGCACTCGCTGGGCTTCAAGGTGATCGCAACGTCAGGCACCCAGCGCTTCCTGACCGACTACGGTGTGCCGACCGAGAAGATCAACAAGGTGCTCGAAGGCCGGCCGCATATCGTCGATGCCATCACCAATGGCGACGTGCAGCTCGTCTTCAACACCACCGAGGGTCCGCAGGCGCTGGCCGACAGCCGTTCGCTGCGGCGGGCTGCCCTCTTGCATAAAGTGCCGTATTACACCACTCTTTCCGGGGCCGTGGCGGCGGCCCAGGGCATCCGGGCCTATCGGGACGGAGACCTTGAGGTTCGCACGCTCCAGAGCTACTTTTCCGAGAACTGACCGTTAGCCGGGCCGAATCGCCCGCTAAGTGGTTGGCGAAAAAGCCGGTTGGCTGGAACTCACCGCTTCCGTGGATGTTGAATCGGCCCTTAACGGGGCCGAAAATTACTGGATTTTGCAGGCCCTGGATTCGGGCCTTCCTGGGCCCGACCAGAACAAGCGTCTCATGTGTGCCACGGCTCGCATGAGGGAAGGACGAGAGAGATGATGGAAAAGGTTCCGATGACGGCCGGCGGCTATGCCGCGCTAACGGACGAATTGAAGAAGCGCCAGTCGGAAGATCGTCCGCGCATCATCGAGCATATCGCGGAAGCGCGCTCGCACGGCGACCTATCGGAGAACGCGGAGTATCACGCGGCCAAGGAAGAGCAGTCGCACAACGAGGGCCGCATCGCCGAGCTCGAGGACAAGCTCGCGCGCGCCGACATCATCGACATCTCGAAACTGTCCGGCGACACCATCAAGTTCGGCGCCACCGTCACGCTGATCGATGAGGACACCGACAAGAAGGCGGTGTGGCAGATCGTCGGCGAGGTCGAGGCCGACGCCAAGAAGGGCCGCATCTCGATCACCTCGCCGCTCGCGCGCGCGCTGATCGGCAAGAAGAAGGGCACCACTGTGGAGGTGGTGGCTCCCGGCGGCGCCAAGGCCTACGAGATCACCAAGGTCGAGTGGCGATAGGCACGGCACGCCACCTGAACGCCTGACAACAACCGGCGGAGAGCGACATGCGGCATTTCGGTTTCGCGGTCGCTCTTCTCGTTTTATGGGCTACGAATGCTCGCGCCGCGGAGATCGAAATCCCGCCCGTGCGCACCCCGCAAAATGTCTCGATGCAGAAGGGTCCGCCGAATTGCAGCCGGTGGACCGACGAGTGCGTCAATTGCACGCGGGGCGCGGGAGACGAAGCTCCAGTCTGTTCCAACATAGGCGTTGCGTGTCAGCCCAAATCGATCCGCTGCCTGAGCTCCGAAACTTCAAGCAAGTAGAGATTTCAGGCAAGCGGCAAGTCACTCGCAGGTGACCGCGTACACTTCGGCCGCGGCATTATTCCCCGATGCTGCTTCGCAATACATAAAGCTTTTCTTATCGCCGCGTGCTTTTCCTCCGCACGCCGACGCGATACGAATTATTGCGTCTCAAACTTGGGGGATACATCATGGACAAGTTCGATCAGTTGATGGCGAAGTTTCAGCCGGCGGCGCTGAGCCTGCTTCGTTTCATCACCGGCCTGCTGCTGCTTCAGTTCGGCATCGCAAAAATCCTGAAATACCCGGTTATTCCGGAAGGCAACGCCTACGCTTTCCTCAACAAGGTGCAAATGGGAACGCTTCCCGGCACGGCCGGCTTGCTCGAGTTGATCCTGGGCGCCCTTCTCGTGGTCGGACTATTCACGCGGCCCGTCGCCTTCCTTCTCGCCGGCGAGATGGCGTTTGCCTATTTCATCGGTCATGCGCCGAGGAATTTTTTCCCGCTGATCAACGGCGGCACGCTCGCGATCATGTTCTGCTTCGCGTGCCTGTATCTGTCGACCGCCGGCGGTGGCCCATTCAGCCTCGATGCGATCATGCGGAAGAAGTGACGTAGTTCGTCATTGCGAGGAGCGTCGCGACGAAGCAATCCATAGCTCCACAAGCCGAGAAATGGATTGCTTCGCGGAGCCTGTCATCGGGCGCGCAGTCGCGCGACCCGTTGGCTCGCAATGACGATGTAGGGACAGCCGGGCTCTCAGCCCGCCATCTTCAAATCGAGCGGCACCGCCGCCTCGTATTTGGAATTATGCAGCACCAGCGACGTCCTGACATTGCGCACATGCGGCGCGGCGGTCAGGTGCGTGACGAATTCCTGGAACGTCGCCATGTCGGGCGCGACGCATTTTAGGATGAAATCGACCTCGCCCGACAGCATCCAGCATTCCCGCACCAATGGCTCGGCGCGCACGAATTCCTCGAACGCGCGCAAATCGGCATCCGCCTGGCTGGAGAGGTGAACGGAAGCGAAGACGGTGACGTCGAAACCGAGTTTTCGCGGGTCGAGCAGGCCGCGATAGCCCTGGATGTAGCCCTCCTCCTCCAGGGTGCGGACCCGGCGCAGGCAGGGCGGCGGCGAAATGCCGACGCGCTTGGCCAGTTCCACATTGGTGATTCGGCCGTCGGCCTGGATCTCGCTGAGGATTTTGAGATCGATTTCGTCCAGATTCTTCGACACGCCGGTTCCGGTCCTTACGTCCAATTTTGGGGCTCCATGCCACTGCAACTCTCTTAGCGCGGCGAACATATATTGCGCAATTTTATTGCGCGTGCACTGCGACATTTCTCACAAATGAGGGAAAATTCGCCGAGATGGATTGCAAAACTTGCATAGCTAGCCACATGTCTTAGACTTGGAAATGACAATTTCGGCGCCGCCGCGCTGCCTTTCCGGGCAGTTTCCCCCGACGCGCCGGCCTGCCCCATTCGAAAGCACAGCCACATGCCAGCCCCTATCCATGCCAAGGTCGTCATCATCGGTTCGGGCCCGGCGGGATATACGGCGGCGATTTACGCTGCGCGCGCGATGCTCGAACCGGTGCTGATCCAGGGCATCCAGCCGGGCGGCCAACTCACCATCACCACCGACGTGGAAAACTATCCGGGCTTTGCCGACGTCATCCAGGGACCCTGGCTGATGGAGCAGATGGAGAAGCAGGCGGCCCATGTCGGCACCAAGATCGTCACCGACCACGTCAACAAGCTCGAGCTGTCGCAGCGGCCGTTCCGCCTCACCTGCGACAGCGGCGACGTCTATCTGGCGGAAACGGTGATCCTTGCCACCGGGGCGCAGGCGCGCTGGCTCGGCATTCCCTCCGAAGAGAAGTTCAAGGGCTTTGGCGTCTCGGCCTGCGCGACCTGCGACGGCTTCTTCTATCGGGCCAAGGAAGTGTTTGTGGTCGGCGGTGGCAACACCGCGGTGGAGGAAGCGCTGTTCCTCACCAACTTCGCTTCCAAGGTGACGATCGTGCACCGCCGCGATCATTTCCGCGCCGAGCGCATTTTGCAGGACCGCCTGTTCAAGAATCCGAAGATCTCCGTGATCTGGGACAGCGCCATCGACGAGATCAAGGGCGAAGAAAATCCGAGCAAGGTCACCGGCGTGCGGCTGCGCAACGTCAAGACCGGCGCGCTCACGGAATTGCGGGCCGACGGCGTCTTCATCGCCATCGGGCACGCGCCCGCGACCGAGCTCGTGAAAGGCCAGATCAAGCTGAAATCGTCCGGCTATGTCGAGGTCGCGCCGAACTCGACCGCAACTTCGGTGCCCGGCCTGTTTGCGGCCGGCGACGTGGCCGACGAAACCTACCGCCAGGCGGTGACAGCAGCGGGCCTCGGCTGCATGGCGGCACTCGAGGCTGAACGGTTCCTCGCATTACGCGCGAGCGATCGCGCAGCGGCAGAATAATCATGGCACGATCACGGGACGGATTTACGGATATGGATTGGGACAAGCTGAAGGTGTTTCACGCGGCCGCGGAAGCTGGCAGCTTCACGCATGCCGGCGAGCAGCTTGGGCTTTCGCAATCGGCGGTGTCTCGGCAGGTCTCGGCGCTGGAGCAGGAACTGGCGGTCTCGCTGTTCCATCGTCACGCCCGCGGCCTGATCCTCACCGAGCAGGGCGACCTTCTGTTCCGCACGGCGCATGACGTGTTCATGCAGTTGCAGGCCGCGCGCGCCAAGCTCACCGACAGCCGCGAACGGCCGAGCGGCGATCTGAAAATCACGACGCCGCCGGCGCTGGGCATCAATTGGCTGATCCCGCGGCTCGACGAATTCACGGCGCTCTATCCCGATATTCGCATCTCGCTGATCGTCACGGATGAAGAGCTCGACCTGTCGATGCGCGAGGCCGATGTTGCGATCCGCACCCGCAAGCCGACCCAGCCGGACCTGATCCAGCGCAAGCTTTTCTCGATCGGCTTCCATGCCTATTGCTCGCCGGAATACATCAAGCGTTTCGGCACGCCGCGCACGCTCGACGATCTCGACCAGCACCGCATCATCATGCTGAGCGACACGCAGGTGCCGCCGCATCTCCAGAACCGGAGCTGGCTGATCGACGCCGGCCGCAACGGCTCGGGTCCGCGCGAGGCCTATTTCCGGGTGAACAACATTCTGGGCCTGGTCCGTGCCTGCCAGCAGGGCCTCGGCATCGCCGCGCTGCCGGACTATCTGGTCGAGGAAAACAACCGCCTCGTGCAGTTGTTCGGCGAATCGGATTCGGTCGCGATCGACACCTACTTCGTCTATCCGGAAGAGCTGAAGACCGTCGCCCGCGTCCAGGTGTTCCGCGACTTCGTGGTCAGCAAGGCGCAGCGCTGGCCTTCATAAAGCGCTACTCCCCGGTATTGCGCATGTCTGACATGCGGCCGCCATGCTTGCTGCAAGGTGCTGCGAAGGCCCATAGTATTTCCACGCTGAGCTTTCGCGTTGCGCATTTGTCCCCCTCCTCCAGTGGCGCGGACGTTCAGTAATCCCTCTTGGAAGGTGATTGTGTCGGCCTCACGTGGCCAATACCTTAAGCCGGGCTCTTTTGGGCCCGGCTTTTTTTCTGAGAATTTGAATTGGCAGTACACTGGCAATGTGTCCGGCTTCCTTGACACGCACGGCGTGTGCCCTCATCATGCGTCCATGATCACGAATTCGTGCACGGTCTCGAAAAAAGGTCTCCTTCCGGGGACTGGAGATCGCGCGCGCTGAATTCTGGCAAAGCCTACCGATCCCAAAACCCCGCCGTTCGGACGGGGTTTTTTGTTGGTCCCGTCTCCGGCTCACATGAGGAGATGGACTATGACTGATTTACGAAACCTGCTGCGGGGCCTGTGGCTGCCGCTGGTCACGCCGTTCCAGAACGGCGAGCTGGACGAGGCCTCGCTCAGGCGGCTGGTCCGCCACTACGCCTCAGGTCCCGTGGACGGGCTGATCCTCGCCGCCACCTCCGGCGAAGGCATGTCGCTGACGATGGCCGAGCTCGAACGGCTGGTGAGCCTGGTGCGGGCCGAGCTCTCGAACGGCAAGCGTTATGTTCCGATCTGCCTCGGCCTGTCGGGCGCCGCCACTCACCGGATGTTCGATGCGCTGGATGAGACGGCGGCCTGGCCGATCGACGGCTACCTGATCGCGAGCCCCTATTACGTCCGCCCCTCCCAGCGCGGCCTGCTCGCACATTTTACGGCGCTGGCCGGTCACGCCTCCTGGCCGATCGTGATGTACAACATCCCCTATCGCACCGGCGTGTTGATCGACAACGACACGCTGCTGCGGCTCGCCGAGCATCCCAACATCGTCGGCATGAAGGATTGCTGCGCCGACCGCGAACAGTCGATCGACTTGCTCCGGCGGCGGCCGGCAGGCTTTCGCGTGCTGACCGGCGAGGACGCGCAATATCACAACGCACTGGTCGACGGCGCCGACGGCGCGATCCTGCTGTCCGCCCATATCGAGACGGAGGCTTTTGCGGCGGTGCGCACGATGTTGTGGGAGGACAACCAGGAAGCGGCTAGCGCGCAGTGGCGGGCTGTGGCCGAGCTGACGAGTTTGCTGTTCACCGAGCCGAGCCCGGCGCCGGCCAAGTACTGGCTGGCAAAGAGCGGACTGATCGACAGCGCGGAGGTGCGCCTGCCGATGGTGGAGGTGAGCGCGGAGTTGGCGGCGCGGCTGGATGCGGAGATGGCGCGGCGAAGTGTTCCGCCAATTCGCGCGGCATAGAAGGTGCCGATCCCGCCCCCTTGTGGGGCGGGTGGCACATCGTGAGCGAGGCGAACGATGTGACGGGCGGGGGTCCGCGCACGGCAGTGCGCGAGAAAAGCACTTACGATTTACGTGGAGCAAGCGGCTAAGGGATTTTCTGCGCGCTGCCGCGCGCTACCCCCCGCCCGGCGCTTCGCGCCACCCGCCCCACAAGGGCGCGGGATAAGCAAGCTCAATCCAGCTTCGTCCTTGCCAGTCGCAGCGCGTTGCCGATAACGCTGACCGACGACAGCGCCATCGCCGCGGCGCCGATCATCGGCGACAGCAAGATCCCGAACACCGGGTACAGCACGCCGGCCGCGATCGGCACGCCGGCGGCGTTGTAGACGAACGCGAAGGCGAGGTTCTGGCGGATGTTGCGCATGGTCGCGACTGACAGGCGGCGGGCGCGCACGAGACCTATCAGATCGCCGGTCAACAATGTGACGCCGGCGCTTTCGATCGCGACATCCGTGCCGCCGCCCATGGCGACGCCGATATCGGCAGCCGCCAGCGCGGGCGCGTCGTTGATGCCGTCGCCGACCATCGCGACGCGGCGGCCCTCGCCGCGCAGCTTTTGCACCACCTCACTCTTGCGCTCCGGCAGCACGCCGGCCTCGACCTCGTCGATGCCGAGCCGCTTTGCCACGGCGCGCGCCGTGGTCGCGTTGTCGCCGGTCAGCATCACGATGCGCAGGCCTTCGCCGCGCAGCGCCGCCAGCGCGCTCTGCGCCGACGGTTTGACGGGATCGGCAATCGCGATGACGCCCGCGGCGCGGCCCTCGACCGCGACAAAGATCGCGGTGGCGCCGTCCTGACGCGCGGTCTCCGCGGCCGCGTCGAGCGCTTTTGTGTCGATGCCCACTTCACCCATCAACATGGCGTTGCCGAGCGCAACAGTCCTGCCCTCGATCCTGCCGGTGGCGCCCTTGCCCGAGGGCGAGGCGAAATCGCTGACATCGCCGACGGCCAGCTTGCGCTCGCCGGCAGCGTTGACGATGGCAAGCGCCAGCGGATGTTCGCTGGCGCGCTCCACGCTTGCCGCAAGCCGCAGCAGTTCGCTCTCGTCGAAGCCATCAGCCGGAATGATCTTCACCACCTTCGGCTTGCCTTCGGTCAGCGTGCCGGTCTTGTCGATGACCAGCGTGTCGATGCTTTCCATCCGCTCCAGCGCCTCGGCGTCGCGGATCAGGATGCCGGAATGCGCGCCGCGCCCGACGCCCACCATGATCGACATCGGCGTGGCGAGGCCGAGTGCGCAGGGACAGGCAATGATCAGCACGGTGACGGCCGCCACGAGCGCGTAGGTGAAGCGCGGCTCCGGTCCAAAAATCATCCAGGCGGCAAATGCCGCCACGGCAGCGGCGATCACGGCCGGCACGAACCAGCCGGCGACCTGATCGGCCAGCCGCTGGATCGGCGCGCGCGAGCGCTGCGCCCGCGCCACCATGTCGACGATGCGGGCGAGCATGGTGTCGCGCCCAACCTTTGCCGCGCGCACGACCAGGCCGCCGCTCTGATTGACAGTGCCGCCGATGACGCCGGCGCCTTCCACCTTCGACACCGGCATCGATTCGCCCGTCACCATGGACTCGTCGACCGACGAGCGGCCTTCGGTGACGACGCCGTCGACCGGGATCTTTTCGCCGGGGCGCACGCGCAGGAGGTCGCCGACCGCAATCGTATCGATCGCGACGTCCTCATCGCCCGCGGCGGTGATCCGGCGCGCGGTTTTCGGCGCGAGTCCCAGCAGTGCGCGGATCGCGCCGGAAGTCTGCGCCCGCGCGCGCAATTCCAGCACCTGGCCGAGCAGCACCAGCACGGTGATAACAGCGGCGGCTTCGAAATACACCGCGACCGCGCCATGCATGTCGCGGAAGGCTGGCGGAAACAGATTCGGCAACAGCGTGCCGATCACGCTGTAAACCCAGGCAACGCCCGTGCCCATCGCGATCAGCGTGAACATGTTGAGATTGCGCGTCTTCACCGAGAGCCAGGCGCGTTCGAAGAACGGCGCGCCGGCCCACAACACGACAGGCGTTGCCAGCACCAGCGAAATCCAGTTCGACCAGTTTAGCGGCAGCAGATGCATGAAGCCGAGATGGCCGCCCATCTCCAGCACAAAGACCGGCAGCGTCAGCGCCAACGCGATCCAGAAGCGCCGCGTCATGTCCAGGAGTTCGGGATCCGGCTTGTCGTCGAGCGAGACCTGCTCGGGCTCCAGCGCCATGCCGCAGATCGGGCAAGTACCGGGGCCGACCTGGCGTATCTCGGGATGCATCGGGCAGGTGTAGATGGTGCCGGCGGGCGCAGGTAGTTCCGGCTCGCGTGCTTTCAGGAAATTTTCCGGATCAGCCGAAAAACGCTCGCGGCAGCGTGCGCTACAGAAGAAGTAATCCTGGCCCTTCCAGGCGAAGCGATGCCTGGCGGTGGCCGGATCGACCTTCATGCCGCAGACGGGATCGATCGCGGTCCTGGTTTCATTGCCGTGCTTGCCGCTGCAACAGGAATGCGGCGTCGCGCCGTGCGCGTGGTCGTGATGGTGGTGATGATCGTGATGTTGGTGCGCCACCTGAATCTCTCTTCCGGCCACCACGGCGGCCTTGATCTTTATACCCTAGGGGGGTATATGACGCGCATGCGTGCAGAGATCAAGACCTCCTGTTTGAAACGACTCAAAAGGATCGAAGGACAGATCCGCGGCCTCGCCGGCATGGTCGAGGACGACCGCTACTGCATCGACGTGGTGACGCAGATCGCGGCCGCGAAGGCGGCGCTGCGCCGGGTCGAGGAGGAAATCTTGCGCGACCATGTCGCCCATTGCGTCGAGCACGCGATCCGGTCGGGCGACAAGGCGGACCAGCGCCGCAAGATCGCGGAACTGATGGATGTGGTCAGCCGCGCCGACAGATAGACGTCTGCGGCGCTTCGCGCGGCGGTAAGGTTGATTTGGAGTTACGAAACTGCCCGCGGATGCGCAGGTAGAATCACTATGCATGGTTCCGTTCATTACTCCTTACACAATTGATATTACTGATTGTCTTCAGCAATAGCGCGGCATTTCCGCCTCCGATGGTATCTTTTCATGCTGAAGATTTATAATTGCATCGCCTACGCCCACGACCTGAAGCTCGTGGTGCTCGCCGCTATCGTCTGCGTATTGGCCTCGCTCGCCGCGATCAACCTGCTGCATCATGCGCGCAAATCGCAAGGCCAGATGCGCAACGGCTGGCTCGCCGTGTCGGCCATCTCGACCGGCTTCGGCATCTGGGCCACGCATTTCGTCGCGATGCTGGCGTTTACGCCGGGCATCCCGAGCGGATACAACATCGCACTCACCGCGCTGTCGCTGGTTGCCGCGATCCTGCTCACCTTCGCAGGACTTGCGGTAGCGCTGATTCCGAACTGGCGACATGGGCCGTGGCTTGGCGGCGCGATTGTCGCCGGCGGCATCGCGGCGATGCATTACACCGGCATGGCCGCCTTCGAGGTCGAGGGCACCATCCTGTGGGATCCGGTGTTGGTCGCCACCTCGATCGTGCTCGGCGCTGCGATCGGCGCCATTGCGCTGCCGGTCGGCCTGCACGGCCCGCAACAGAAATGGAAGTTCGGCGGCGCCTTGCTGCTGACGCTGGCGATTGTCAGCCATCACTTTACTGCGATGGGCGCGGTGTCGATCATTCCCGATCCGACCAGGCAGATTTCCCCTTCAGCGCTGCCCGCCGGCTGGCTCGCGCTCGGCGTCGCGGCCGCGAGCTTTGTCATCATCGGTCTGGCGCTGGCCGCCGCAATGCTCGACCTCCGTGACCGCCGCCGCTCCGAGCTGGAAGTCGACCGCATGCGCGATCTCGCCAACGCGTCGGTCGAAGGGCTCGTCGTCTGCGACGGCGAAACCATCGTCCATGTCAACACCAGCTTTGCGACGCTTGCCGGCTTGTCGCCTGCCGAGCTTATCGGCACGCGGCTTGACGGCTGCTTTCCCGACAGGACGGCGCGTGCGGCGCTGATGTCCAGCTCCGGCCAGCCGGTCGAGACGGCCGTGCGGCAGGCGGACGGCACGATGGCGCCCGTCGAGCTGATCCTGCGGCCGATCGACTTCGCCGGTAAACCGCATCATGTCGTCGCCGTTCGCGACCTACAGGCGCGCAAGCAGGCCGAGCAGCACATTCACTATCTCGCCCATCACGACGCGCTGACGTCGCTGCCGAACCGCAGTCACTTCAACGCAAGGATCGACCAGGAGATCGCGGCGCTCGGCAAGGGCGAGCGGCTCGCCGTGCTCTGCCTCGACCTCGACCGCTTCAAGGAAGTCAACGATCTGTTCGGCCATGCCGCCGGCGACGCCGTGCTACAGGCCGCGGCCGCGCGTGTCAGCGCGCTCCTGAGCGAGCGCCAGATGATGGCGCGCCTCGGCGGCGACGAGTTTGCCATCCTGATGCCGGGAATCGCCAATCCGAGCGCTGCCGGCGGGCTGGCCGAGAGCGTGCTCGAGACGCTGCGCGTGACCGGGGATGTGCCGGAGATCAACGGCATCTCGAGCAGCATCGGCATCGCGCTCTGCCCGGACGATGCCACCGACCGCCATGCCTTGCTCACCCATGCCGACACCGCGCTCTATCGCGCCAAGAGCGAAGGCCGCAACACCTATCGGTTCTTCGAGGCGAACATGGGCTCCGAAGTGCGCCAACGCCGGCTGCTGGAGCATGACCTGCGCCTGGCGATCACCCGCAACGAAATGCGGCTGGTGTATCAGCCGCAGGGCGATATCGAGAGCCACACCATCACCGGCTTCGAGGCCTTGCTGCGCTGGGAGCATCCGGCGCGCGGCGCGGTTTCGCCGGCCGTGTTCATTCCGATCGCGGAAGAAACCGGCGCGATCCTGGACATCGGCAATTGGGTGCTGAAGACTGCCTGCCGCGAGGCCGCGAGCTGGACCCGGCCGCTGACGATCGCCGTCAACGTGTCGGCGGTGCAGCTCTATCATGCCGAGTTCGCGCGCGAGCTGCATCAATTGCTGCTGGAGACCGGCCTGCCGCCGCGCCGCCTCGAGATCGAGATCACGGAGACGGCGCTGGTCCGCGACTTCGACCGCGCGCTCGCCACGCTGCGCCAGATCAAGGCGCTTGGCGTGCGCATCGCGATGGACGATTTCGGCACCGGCTATTCCTCGCTCTCCAACCTGCGCGCATTCCCGTTCGACAAGATCAAGATCGACGGCTCGTTCATCAAGCAGGTGAACAGCAACGACCAGGCCGCCACCATCGTCCGCGCCGTGCTCGGTCTCGGGCGCGGCCTCGGCCTGCCGGTGCTGGCGGAAGGAGTCGAGACCGATGCCGAGCTGAAATTCCTCCAGCGCGAACAGTGCGACGAGGCGCAGGGCTATTTGCTCGGCCGGCCGGCGGCGATCAGCACCTTCCGGCATCTCACGCATGGCGACGTGGCGGCGCAAACCGCTGACGTCCCGCGTGCGCTGGCGAAGGCCGGCTGAGGGCGAGGCGCCGCCTGCGAAGGCCGTCGTGGCCAGACACGCAGTCGTGTTCGGTTTTGAGCTTCCCGGCCTGACGGCGAGGCGGCCGCGCGAGCAAGCCCGTGCTATGCTTGGCGCAGGCAGCACCGGAGCCCGCGCAGATGAGCAGCGTTACCTTCGACGGCCACGTTCTCTTCACATTGCTGACGATCGCCACGATCGGCTCGATGTATCTTGCCGGCCGGATGGCCGAGCGGCGGGGACGCCGCTTCACGGTCTGGGCGTGGATTGCCGCGCTGATCGGACCGTTCGCGCTTCCGCTGGTGCTGCTGTTTCCGGACCGGCACGGCAGGAACGAGGCGCGCCCTCAAGGATAACTGCGGTCGAAACAATGCGGCGGGTGGTTAGCAGCCGGTAAATCCGTTCGCTCGCATTGCAAAGAGGCGCGGGCCGCAACGTTAAAATTTTCGGCGTATTGATGTCCCCATCTGGACCAAAACGGGGGGACATCATGAAGACCAGTCATTTCAGGAATCATGCGATGGCCGAGCGCGTCAACGACGTGCTGATGGTGTCGTCGTTCGCGTTGTGGGCGATGGTGCTCGGCTTTGCGCCGGTGCTGACGTATCGCCTGCTGGTGAGCTGAACGCCGCGCCGGGCTGCCGTGGTTAATCCGGGGTAGCACCTGCGGTCAAATGCCAGCGAAATTGCGACCGGGATTTTAAAGCCGCATCGCTATCGTCAGCCCATAACCAAGCAAGAACTGCGCGGGGGCGTTTGTGAACAACCACATTGAAGCGGTCATTGCGCCGCAAGGCTATGCTGCGCCGGATTTTCCGGTGCGCGACGTCGAGGCAGTGCGCGTCGAGACGCCCGGCTTCACGACGGAAGACATTCTCTGGTCACTCGGCATCTGGACCGTGATCCTGACGCTGTCGCCGGTGATCGTGTTTTACATGCTGATGGTGGCGTAACGCCGCCGCGCAAACATAAAAGAATCGCGCGGGAAAAGCGCCGCGCGTTCTTCTGGCTGCCAAGAAAAAAGGCGGCGAGTTACGCCGCCTGCTTGTGCATCGCGCCGCTGGCCGAAGCCGAACCGCGGATCGCCTTGACCGAGCGTTCGATCGCCGCCCACAATCTTGCGATCTCCGCCGCCGCGCGGCCTTCCGCATAATATTCGCGGGCGCCTTCGCCATGGCTCAGCGCCATCAGCAGATCGGCCCGGTTGGTGATCTGGCCGCCCCAGACCGGTGCGCGGAATTTCGTCAGCGTCTCGCGCGCGATGGTGACGATCGGGCTCTCCAGCCCGTCGCGCTGCGCCGGCGCGCCGTTGATCACGACCGCATAGGGCTTTCGCGCACTACGGCAGGTCTGAATGGTTTCCTGCACCGCGTTGACGTCGAACACGCCGGGCCGCGCCGGAATGATCACCATGGTGGCGTTCTTGATGGCGTCGTCGACGACGGCCGAGATGTTCGGCGGCGTGTCGATGAAAACCCATTCCATGCCATCGCGCTTGGCGGCGGCGCAGATCTCGCCGACCGAGCGAACGGCGGTGCGGATCGGCGGCTCGTTGGTGCCGCGCAATTTGTGCCAGAGAGTCAGCGAGCCCTGCGGATCGCCATCGACCAGCAGGCACGGTCTCGTTGACTTGTGGACATGCGCGGCAAGGTGGGCCGTCAGGGTGCTTTTCCCCGAGCCTCCCTTGCGTGATGCGAAAACAATGACGTTCATTCCTTGGCCTCCAGATTGACCCCAGGAAGCAAAAATGAATCAGCGCGGTGATTCGCGAAAGAAAAATTTAGGGGCAAAATTGAGGTAGCCACTGAATATGGCTTTGAAGTTGCTTTTTTGACTCACATCGGCGACGGCAGGGAGTCAAAACGCCGCATGCGGAGTCGAAATCGACTCTCACAAGCCTTTTGCGCACGCTCTATTGCGCATTATTGGCACGTTGGCGTTCGAGCCATTTCCGCTCAACCCAAGCGAGCGCGCGCGCCAGCGGCGGCTGTAGCCACGGCACGTCCTGCGCGAACAAAAGGAGTCCGAGCGGCAGCATCCAGAGGCCCAGGATCGGCAGGAAGCCGAGGACGCCGCCGATCATCAGGAGAATGGCGAGCGGAATCCGCACCCAGCGCGACGATGGCTTTCGCAGCCATGCCACGCATTTCGCCGGTCGCGGCGGCAAGTGTGATTCGAACCAGGCGAAATGCCGGTCCAGTTCCGCTTTGGATTCGATGCTCAATGCCCTCTCCTCGTCCAAGGGCAAATGATACCGCAACGCGCCGACGCAAGGCGTCAGTCTGTCGCGTATGGAGGGTCTTGAATCGACCCTCGATGCGCTTCTGCCGCGATTGCGGCAGGCCGGCCGCAGTCACGCCGTCAGGTGCTGGCGGGCTTGACCGGCTTTTTGGTCTTCTTCGCCTTCGAGTTGACGGGCTTGCGCGACGCCGGCGCGATGTTGACGGGCTTGCCTACGGGTCTGGTCGCGGCAGCAGGTTCGGGCTCCGGCCTGAAATGCGCCCGGCACGCCGGCGAGAGCCGCGCCTTGTTGCGTATCATGCAGGCCGTGACGCGATCGACGTCGGGAATTTCGGGCCCGCAAAGTTGCATCGCGTCGCCAGTACAGGCCGCCTGCTGCTCCTGCGTGTAGGCAGATGCCGGCGTGGCGAAGGCGGCAACCGACATCGCCGCCACAAGCACCAGGCCGCGGCGAAAACTTCTCAAGCAAATAGCTGTCATAAATCCCCCAAAACCATGAGTCAGCGGATTGTGGGTGAACGTTTCAGTGTTGGCAAGCAGGCGCCCCGGCCCTCGTGGACCGGCAGCGCCCGCAGCAGTTCAAGCGTTCAGGATCGCTTCGCCTCGTCAAGAAACGCCTGAACCGCTTCGAACAGCTTCAGCCGATTGCGCTCCATGATGATGCTGTGCGTGCCCTCGGCGAGGCCGACCATCCGCTTGCCCGGTGAATTCATCAGCAACGGAAACAGCGTCTGCGCCATATAAGGCGGCGTATCCCGGTCCCACTCCGCAACGACCAGCAAGGTCGGCACCGTGATCTTCGCCGGATCGTAATAAGGTTTTCCGGCACCGAAGAATTCGATGCCGTCCTGCACGACGCCGTTGGGCGCACGAACCACCGGCGGATTCATTTTCGCACCGACCGGATCGGTCGCGAAGGTCGCATCGGCCCAGGCGTCGAACCAGCCGGCGGGAATGAGATCCGCCTTCTTGTCCTCGGCGACGCCAGTGTACCAGCGCTGCTTGGCCTGCTCGCGATTGACCATCCGGTACGACGGAGTCGGCCCGGGCCCGGCCTGCACCAGCGACGCCGTCTGCCTGATCCAGGCCGGCGCGTACAGCACGAGACGTTCGACCTTCTGCGGATTCTGCGTCGTGTAGGTCGCCATCAGCGTGGTGCCCCAGGACCAGCCCAAAAGATTGAGCCGTGCGATGTTGCGCTTTTGCAGGATGAAGTCCACGGCGGTGCCGATGTCCTTTACCGCGGTCTCGCCGCGCACGATCGGCGGATTGGCCTCCGGCTTGTCGGCCATTTCCGGCGGGCGGGTCGATTTGCCGTAGCCGCGCAGATCGAGCAGCCACACGTCGTAGCCGCGCGAGGCGATGTATTCCATCCACGACAGCCCATCGAGCTTGAGGTCGAACGCGGTTTCCGACGGATAGGTTGCGCCGTGAACATAGAGCACCGTCTGCTCCGGCCGGAACGAGGTCATGTTCGCCGGCCGCTTGTTGCGGACATAGATTTCGATTCCGGGATCCGCCGTCTTCACCATCATCTCTTCGGTGACGAGCGCGGGTGTTTGCGCGAGCGCCGGCATGACGGCGATCGCGCAGAGGAACGATGCAACGGCGGCGAGTTGGAATTTCACGGCAGTCTCCCTTTGTTGCCCGATACTTTCGACCGGGTTCTCGTGGAGGATAGCGCCGAACCGGTCAGGCAGCCATCCGCGTTCACGCACTTGTGGATGCTGCCCGGCCATCGTGGCGCGTCGGATAAGGGCCAGCAGACCTCTGCGAAATGGCCGAAATTGGCGGTTGCCAACGGTACAGGCGAGGCGCACGCTGACGGTGATCGCCACGCTTCTCCAGCACCAAATGGTTGGTTTCATGCGGCCACCCTGCGAAACCAACGTTATCCTCTCAACACCGGCTTTTGGCGCAGCACTGTCGCAAAGACGCGAGCGACTGACGCTGGCAGCGACCATATTCGGATCGAGCCTGGCGTTCGTTGATGGCTCGGCAATGAATATTGCCCTGCCGGCGATCCAGCACGCCCTGCAAGCCAGCGTGGCCTCGACGCAGTGGATCATCAATGCCTACCTGTTGCTGTTGAGCGCGATGGTGCTGGTTGGAGGGGCCGCTGCCGATCTTTACGGCCGTCGACGCATCTTTCTTCTGGGCATTGCAGTATTCACCGCCGCCTCCATCGCATGCGGCCTCTCGCCGAACATTACTGCGCTAATCGTCAGCCGCGCGATCCAGGGAGTTGGCGGCGCACTCCTCATCCCTGCAAGCCTCGCTATGTTGGGAGCGACTTTTGGCGAGCACGCGCGCGCCCATGCGATCGGCATATGGGCGGGCGCCGGCGCGCTGACTTCGGCTGTCGGTCCTGTCCTGGGTGGCTGGTTGGTCGACCAGGTGTCGTGGCGCGCCATTTTCCTGCTCAATGTACCGCTGGCGATGGTCGCGGCGGGGCTTGCCGCCGGCTTCGCTGGCGAAAGCCGCGATGAAAACGCAAAATCACTGGACTGGGCGGGGGCAATCACGGTTGCCGCCGGTCTCGCCGCGATCACCTGGGGGCTCAGCGCTATTCCCGCCTCGGGATTTTCTGACAAAACCGTACTCGTCGCACTCGGCTCGGGATTTCTATTGCTCCTGTTGTTTCTCGCAATCGAAGCCCGGCTGGGCGCACGGGCAATGATGCCGCTGTCGCTGTACCGCTCTCGCCGTTTTTCCGCAGCCAACGCGTTGACGCTATTGCTTTACTTCGGACTCGGCGGCGCGCTCTATTACCTGCCGTTCGGCCTGATCCGGCTCGGCCACTATTCCGCGACACAGGCCGGCGCGGCGTTGCTTCCATTTGCTCTCATCATGGGTTTCGGCGCGCAATTCGTCGGCACGCTTTCCGACCGCTTCGGATCCCGGCAATTGCTCACCTTCGGCCCCATCATCGCAGGCTGCGGATTGGCGCTGCTGGCTTTGGCCGATTTCCGGCGAGCCTACTGGGCCGGCGTGTTTCCAGCGATCTCTCTATTTGGCATCGGCATGACCATCACCGTCCCGCCGCTGACGTCCACCGTCATGTCATCTGTGGGAGAAGCCCACGCCGGGCTCGCCTCGGGCGTCAACAACGCGGTCGCCCGGGTTGCCGGCCTCTTTGCGGTCGCAGCGCTCGGCGCAGTTTTATTCGCCAGCTTTGCGCATCATCTTGCCGGCACGCCGCTGACACAAGCGAACGAAGCGCTGAATGCGATATTGGCCGGACAGGCAGACATTGCCGAGGGCGCGACGGCAGCGTTCGACCAGGCACTCCGCATGGCGTTGCAGGTGGCGGCATTCTGCTGCTTGCTCGCCGGCATCGGTTTTTGGTTATGGACCCGACCGGTTGGAACGCAGCCGGCGCGTTGAGCCCGATCATGAGTGCGGCTCTGGGAGACATGATCCTTCTCGGAGGATACACCTGGCCGGCAACCTTCGTGCTGACCCTTCGTAAGATACGTGCGAACTTGGAAGGCGCAGATCAAAACAGAAGAGCGCTGTTTTTTCGAAGTGCTATCTTGCTTGCCGCTGAGAAGGCCTTCGACATGACACAAACCCATGATCGGAGCGATCAGATGCATCGGGCAGCGGCTGCCCCGTCGATGCAAGCAGCGCAGATCACAGACAAGGGCTCAAGGGTTCGACAATGGCCAATGTTCTTTCCGGCATCAGGATTCCCGACAGCAAGATCGCGCGTGAAGCCGCTGAACTGGTGCGGCAACACGAAGCCGAGCTGTTGTTCAACCACTCGGTTCGAGTCTTTGTGTTCGGCGCGATGAAAGGCATTCGCCAGAATCTGAAGTTCGACTCTGAGCTGCTCTATGTCGCCGCGCTGTTTCACGATCTGGGCCTGGTCGATGCTTACCATACCGAGACAAAGCGGTTTGAAGTCGACGGTGCTGATGCAGCGCGCGAGTTTCTCAGAAGCCACGGGATCCCCGAAGCGAAGGCGGACCTGGTGTGGGAAGCGATCGCCCTGCACACCACGCCCGGCATCCCTCAATACATGCGGCCCGAGATCGCGCTGACAAACGCAGGTGTCCTGGTGGACGTCATCGGGATTGGATACGACGAATACACGCCGGAGCAACGCAACCAGGTCATCGCCGCCTTTCCCCGCGGGGATAATTTCAAAAGTGATTTTATCCAGGTTCAGACATGCTCGGCCCTGAAGAAGCCTCTGACGACATACGGCACCGTCAATTTCGACTACATCCGCGAGCACGACCCCGCGTTTCACCTGCCGAATGCATGCGCCCGGATCCGCAACGCGCCCTGGCAAACCTGAGGTTCGGAATGGCAAGCACCGTCAGCGGCAAAGCATCCCGACCTCCCCATTCCATGCTGGCGTGGCGAGTACACAATTTTGGACCACCGGACGTCATGATTTTGGAGAGGATTCCGAGGCCGGAACCTGGGCCGGGCGAGGTTCTCGTCGATGTTCATGCCGCAGGTGTCGGCCCCTGGGACGGCTGGATCAGGGCCGGCAAGAGCGCCTTGACGCAGCATCTTCCCCTTACGCTGGGCTCTGATTTATCCGGGACAGTCGCGGCGGTCGGATCCGACGTCGCCAACATGACGATCGGAGACCAGGTCTTCGGCGTCACCAACACCCAGTTCCTGGGGGCTTACGCCGAATACGCGGTGGCCAGTGCCGGGATGCTCGCGAAGAAACCGACATCGCTGGGCTACGCCGAAGCGGCTTCCGTTCCTGTTGTCGCGGTCACGGCGTGGCAAGCATTGTTCGACTACGCGGGCCTGCAAGCCGGTCAGACGGTGGTCATACATGGTGCAGCCGGCAGCGTTGGAGCGTACGCAGTTCAGCTCGCCCGTCGCGCCCGCCTGCATTCAATCGCCACGGCAGGTGCCAAGGATATGCAGTATGTGCGGTCCCTCGGAGCCGACAAAGTACTGGATTATCACACGCAACACTTTGAGGACGAGGTGAAGGATGTCGACGCGGTACTCGATCTCGTCGGAGGCGAATCGCAAACGCGTTCTTTTCAGGTTCTTCGCCGGGGCGGCAAGCTGATCTCGGCCGTTTCGCAGCCTGACCAGAACCGCGCGCAGCATCATGGAGTCACGGCAACATTTTTCCTGGTGGAAGTGACCACGGAGCGCCTGCGCGCAATTGCCGACCTCATTGACCACGGTGCACTGAGAACGAGCGTAGGTGCCGTCCTCCCGCTTAGCGATGCACGAGATGCCCACATGATGCTGGAGGGCCAACGGTCACGGCCGAAGGGAAAGATCGTTCTCGACGTCAAGGCGGCGGGCAAAGCGTCGGCTTAAGATCGGCGCAAATATGTCAGGTCCATCAGTACGTTGCTGAGAGTGCGGGGGATTCAACTGCGCTGGTACAGTTGGGTGGGCTCGAACCACCGACCTCCTGTTCCACAGACAGGCGCTCTAACCAACTGAGCTACAACTGCATCCTTTCGCGGGCCCCATAAAGGGGGGCGCGATTTGCCGGGAAACTAGGTGCAACGCCGCGCTTTGGCAAGGCCGGAGGCGGCCCGAAAGCACCTGATTCAACTCCGTTTTGGCCGCCCTGAGGGCCAGCGGCATTCGTGGCCGCAATGAAAAGCCCGGGCTCGCGCCCGGGCCTATTCTCAAATCCAAAAACAGGCGGCTCAGGCGGCCGGCTTGTAGTACTTCGAGGCGTTGGCCTTGATCGGCTCGACGGTCTCGCTGGCGGCCTTCTGGCTGAGTTCGGCAAGCTCCTTGGCCTGCGCGGCGAACGTCTCATACTGCTTGCGCAGATGGGAGGTCCACAGCTCCATCGCCTCGGAGGGCGTCTTGGCGCTGAACAGCTCCTGCGCAAAATCGAGCGAGGAGGTCGTGTTGGCCTTCATGAACTCGACCATCTTGGACGAGTAGGCGCTGTAGCCCTTGGTGGCGTTGGTGAACACCGCTTCCATGGTGCCGTTATGGGCCTCGGCGGCATCCTTGAACTTGGCGTAGTTGTCGCGGGCCTGCGAAACGCCCTTCTCGGCGAAGGCGCGCATCTGCTCGGGGACTTCGAAGGGGATAACGGAAGAGGAGAAGGCATCAGTCGACATGGTTCATCCTTGGCAACGGTTGAATCGATGTGGTCCCTCCGCCCGGTGGGGCGGAATGGATCACGCTCAGCTTTTCAAGTCTCGGGATTGGCCTTCGTCAGGCGCCAGTACCAAACACCATTATCATGTCAACATTGTGCAACGCAGCGGAAATTTCAGCACAATCAGACATGGCAGACCCGGGCCGGATGCAAGTTCCGGCCCAGGAAATTTTGGGTTGCATTGAAAAAGCTCAAGATTTTCGCGCGGTCAGGTCTTGGGCCTGGCCGCATCCATCGCCGCGCGGCCGACGAGCTGGCCCATTTCGCTCGCCTGCTCCGACAGCGAGCGCATCTGGCCGGTGACGTATTCGCCGTGCAGCCGCATGACCTCGGTCAGGTCCTTTGCCTTGAGTAGCGACTGCGCATAGTCGAGCGAGGTCTGCACGTTCTTCTGGGCATAGGAGACGGCCTTCTCCTTGATTTCCTTGGCGCTGGCGCGCACCGCTTCGCCGCGCTGCTCCAGCGAACCCGCGCCGGCATGCGCGCTCGACAGGAACTGCTCGAACGACCTGCGGGCCTGCTCAAAACTCGCCTCAGCCATCGACCGCATGTCTTTCGGAATCGCGAATGGGTCACGTCCGTCAATGCTCATGGTGCACTCCCTGTTTGGCTGGTTTGCACGGCTCCCCGGTTCCCGATCGTGAACCTCCCGCGGCCATTTGCAAGGCTTTCAGCACCCCGGATTCGGCGTCCCGAAAACCCAACGCCGACGGCGCGGTAAGGGTTCGCCGGGGATTAACGTTATCACCGCTTTGGAACACACCCTTGCGGCCGGCCCGTGGACCTGCCAATCCGCGCGGGCGATACTAACGAGTTGTTAATTTGCCGCCCTCGGCGGGGCGAATACGAAACCAGCGCGATCCAATTAGTCGATGAACGGAACGGAGTTTTTGGGGCAGTTCGAGCGCGATCCGCGGCTGGCCCCCCACGCGAACAGCGCCTTGCCCGCCTGGTTATGGTCGGCCGATGGCGCGCGCATCGTCTGGGCCAACGCGGCGGGCGCCGCCGTGTTCGGCGCAAGCGATGCCGCCGAACTCGCTGCCAAAAAATTCGGGCCCGCCGATCCGCATCGCCGCCAGGTGGCGCGGCTGGCGAGCCGGCTGCCGGCCCATGGCGCGATCCGGATGGAGCGGATGCGCGGTTTCGGCGCGGCCCCCGGCGCGCTGATGACCTGCGGCTGCTCGCGGCTCGATGATCCCGATGGCGGCCGCGGCGTGCTCGTGGTCGCCGCCGAGCCGGCAAGCCGCATGTTCGCGCGGGCCCAACCGGGAAGCACGGCGCCCGCTCAGCCGCAGGCCGCTCCCGTCACGCCGCCGCCTGTTTCACCGCGGCCACCGGCGCCGGATCCAGAGGCGCCCGTGCCGACCGGCGAGGCGCCGGCCGCATTCGCCCTGTTCGACGCGCTGGAAGACGATAGCGAGCCCGCCGCCTCCGCAGCGCCGGAAGAGCCCGATCTGCAAAGCGTGCTGCAACTCGATCTGCCGCATGTCGCAGCGTCACGCGAGCCATCGCATGCGGAAACGCTCTTCCCTCCGCAAGGCGCGGATGCTCCGGCTAACATCCGCCGTCATCCGCTGCGCTTCGTCTGGCAGACCGATGCCGACGGCCGCTTCGTCCTCGGCGAGGGCGAATTCACCGAGTTGATCGGCCCGCAAACTGCCGCCGCCTTTGGGCGGCCATGGCATGACATCGCACGCGATCTGGCCCTCGATCCGCAAGGCCGCATCGCGCAAGTGCTGGCGGGCCGCGAAACCTGGGTCGGGATCGATCTCGATTGGCCGGTCGATGGCGGGCAGGTGCCGGTCGAATTGTCGGGATTGCCGGCCTTCGATCGCGAGCGCAATTTTCTGGGCTATCGGGGATTTGGCATCTGCCGCGATCCGGATCGCCTGATGCAGCTCGCGGCGCAGCGGCGGCACGAATTTACCGGCACCGCCTTCACGCCGCAGCCGCTTTCGGCCGATATCGTCCAGGCCGGCCCGGCCGGAGATTTGGCTCCGGCGGACGAAGACGCTTCAGCGTCCGCGCCGATTGAATTGCAAGCAGCATTACTTCCAGAAGATTCACCGCAAACCGATTTGGATGCACCAGTGGATACGCCCAGCGAACCCCAAGCGGAATCCGTGGCGGAGCCGCCGAAGAACGTATTGCCGTTTCGCCCCATCGGGGAAGCCAGGCCGCTCGCACTGACGCCGGTCGAGAACAGCGCCTTCAACGAGCTGGCGCGGCAATTGTCAGCGCGGCTCGACACCGACAACGGCGCGGCCGCGCCGGAGGCGGCCGAGAGAGCACATGAGGCGGCGCCCGAGCCTGCGGAGCCGGTGATGGCGTCCGAGCCTGCCGCCGACACGCCGGAATGGCTGGCGCCGCCGGAACCGCCGGCGCGCGGAACGGCACGGCGCGACAAGGCGCTGCTCGATCTCATTCCCATCGGCATCCTGATCTATCGCCTCGACCGGCTGGTCTATGCCAACGCGGCTTTCCTCAAGCGCATCGGCTACGAGAGCCTGCACGCGCTGGAAGAAGCCGGCGGACTGGACGCGCTCTATGTCGAGCCGGGCGTGTCGACGGCGTCCAGCACGTCGGAAGCCGGCACGCCGGTGACGATTTCGGCGAGTCACGCCGGCGAGAACGGCGTGCCGTCCGAGGCGACGGATGCGCGGCTCTATACGATTTCGTGGGACGATGATTCCGCGCTCGCCCTGATCTGCTCGGGCGAAATCGTCGAGACTGCGGCGGTCGCTTCCGCGCGCGCGGAAACAACGCCGGCGCCGGCCGGCGCGCCGCCGTCGGCGGTTGGCCACGCCGATGCCGAAGAGCTCGCCGCCATCCTCGATACCTGCACCGAAGGCATCGTGATATTCGACGGCGAAGGCAACATCAATTCCGCCAATCGCAGCGCCGAGGCGCTGTTCGGCTACGACGCCGACGCGCTCGCAGTGCGCAATCTCGCCGACCTGTTTGCGCCGGAAAGCCGGCACGGAATATTCGAATATCTCGCCGGCGTGAAATCGCAAGGCGCCTCCAGCCTGCTCGAACACGGCCGAGACGCGCTCGGGCGCGTGCAGAGCGGTGGCATCATTCCGCTCTCGATCACCATGGGCCGCACCCGCCCCGACGGGCCGAATTTCTTTGCCGTGTTCCGCGATCTCTCGCAGAGCCGCAAGAGCGAGAGCGAATTGTTGCAGGCGCGGCGGCTGACCGACCGCGCCGCCAGCGCGAAAGCCGATATGCTGGCGCGCATCAGCCACGAAGTGCGCACGCCGCTCAACGCCATCATCGGCTTTGCCGAGGTGATGATCGGCGAACGTTTCGGCAAGCTCGGCAACGAGCGCTACGTGGAATATCTGAAGGACATCCGCGCCTCCGGCGAGCGGGTGATCTCGGTCATCAACGATCTGCTCGATCTCAGCCGAATCGAAACCGGCAAGCTCGAGCTGACCTTCACCAACCAGAACCTCAACGAGCTGGTCGAAAGCTGCGTCGCGGTGATGCAGCCGCAGGCCAACCGCGAACGCATCATCATCCGCACCTCGCTCGCCCACTCCCTGCCGCCGGTGGTGGCGGATGCGCGCGCGCTGCGCCAGATCGCGCTCAACCTGATCGGCAATTCGATTCATCTCGCCAATGCCGGCGGGCAGGTCATCGTCTCGACCGCGCTGTCGGATTTCGGCGAGGTGATGCTGCGCCTGCGCGATACCGGCCAGGGCATGAACGAGAACGAGGTCGCCGCCGCGCTCGAGCCGTTCCGCACCCCGCCGCCGGCCGACCAGGCGCCCGACCGCGCCGGCGTCAGCCTGTCGCTGACGAAGGCGCTGGTGGAAGCCAACCGCGCGCAATTCCACATCAAGCCGGGCCCGCATTCCGGCACGCTGATCGAAGTGGTGTTCTCCCGCGCGGTGGCGCGGGCGTGAGGCTTGCCGCCGCACGTTTTCGTTCGGTGGCTTCATCCTTCGAGACGCGCGTGCGCGCTCCTCAGGATGAGGTCGGTGGGTGTGGCGCCGAACAAAACAGCAAGACCCTCATGGTGAGGGGCGCGTCGGAGTTTATCATCGGGCCGCGCTTCGCGCGGACCCGTTGGCGCGTCTCGAACCATGAAGGCCGACGCTCGCACGGCACGAGTCGATTTAAACCGGAAAATGCCTCAGATCTTCTCCAGCATCGCCGTTTTTAGCCGGGCGATGCGTTGCTCGTCGCGCTTGTAGAACGTCCACTGCTTGACGCGCTTGGCGGTCACAAGGCCCGCCTGCGAGAGGATTTTCAGGTGCTCGCTGACGGTCGGCTGGCTGACGCCGAGCTTTTCGGCGATCAGCACGCCGCAGACGCCATCCCTGACGAGATCGCCGTCGACCTGCGGCCGGAAATGCGCCTTCGGGCGTTTCAGCCATTCCAGGATCAAAAGCCGCCGGTCGCTGGCCAGCGCACGAAAAGCGGACTCGACGTCGTCGTTCAAAGAAGCCATATTGCTAATTAGCTAAATGACTAATTTCTGTCAATCCGCGGCGCCCGCGTGGAGAGCAAGCAATGAATGCATCCGGCCGTACCGTCACGAATCAATCGATCGCGCAATGCGAAAAACTGATCCGGCAGCACATCCGGCGAACGCCGGTCATCGAGGTCGCAGGACAGGATTTCGGCCTGACGGCGGAATCGCTGACGCTCAAGCTTGAGCTGCTACAGCACTCGGGCTCGTTCAAGGCGCGCGGCGCGTTCGCCAATCTGCTCTCGCGCGCCGTGCCGGCGGCCGGCGTGGTCGCGGCATCCGGAGGCAATCACGGCGCGGCTGTCGCCTATGCCGCCATGAGGCTCTCGAAACCGGCCAAGATTTTCGTGCCCAGCGTCTCGTCGCCGGCCAAGGTGGCGCGCATCCGCGACTATGGCGCCGACCTCACGATCGAGGGTGACCGCTATGCGGACGCGCTCGCGGCCAGCGAGCAATGGGCGCAACGGACCGGCGCGATGCTGCTGCCCGCGTTCGATCAGGACGAGACCATCACGGGACAAGGAACGCTCGGCCTCGAACTCGAGCAGCAGGCCCCAGGCATCGATACCGTACTGGTCTCGGTGGGCGGCGGCGGACTGATTGCCGGAATCGCCGCCTGGTATGCCGGCCGGATCAAAGTGGTCGGCGTCGAACCTTCCGCTTCCCCTACCCTGACAAGAGCGCTCGAAGCCGGACGCCCGGTCGATGCCGAGGCCGGCGGGCTCGCGGCGGATTCGCTGGCGCCGCAGCGGGTTGGTGAACGCGTCTTCCCGATCGTCCGGGAATATGCGTCGAAAACCGTGCTGGTTTCCGACGAGGCGATCGCCAACGCGCAGGAGACGCTGTGGCGCGTCCTGCGGATCGTGGCCGAGCCGGGAGGAGCCGCGGCGTTCTCGGCGCTGTTGTCGGGAGCCTATGTACCGCAGCCCGGCGAACGGGTGGCTGTCATCGTCAGCGGCGGCAACACCACTGCGGTGGATTTCGACATCAAGCGTTGATCGCGCGGACATCTCTCGGCCAGGCACAGGCTTGCTCGCCAGGAGATGCGTGCCTGTGTCGCGCTCGGCCGGTTCCACGCGGCACAATAATTGCTCGTATTTCACCTACCTGAATACATCCGCCTGCTGCCGCCTAGTTTTTAAGCGATTTGGATCAGCCCGCGATGCGCTGCCTCGTCGTCGCCGATTTGCACTATTCGTTGCCGCAGTTCGACTGGCTGCTGGCGGCCGCGCCCGAATTCGATCTCGTGATCTTTGCGGGCGATGCGCTCGACGTCGGCTCGTTCGTCGACTTTCGCGCCCAGATCGTGGTGGTGAAGAAATATCTTGCGCTGCTCTCCGGCATCACAAAAGTCATCCTCTGCTCGGGCAATCACGACCTCGACGAGCGCAGCGCCGAGGGCGAGAAGATCGCGCGCTGGATCGGCGAAGCGCGCGAGCTCGGCATTGTCTGCGACGGCGATGATCTGACGATCGGCGACACGCTCTTCACAGTCTGCCCATGGTGGGATGGGCCGCTCGTCAAACAGCGTCTCGAAGATCAGTTGCGCGAAGCCTCTGCGCGACGGCCGGGACGATGGATCTGGGTGCATCACGCCCCGCCCGCGAACTCACCGACCAGTTGGGGCGGCAAGCGCTTTTTCGGCGATGTCGATCTCGTGCAATGGATCGCACGCTATCAGCCGTCGATGGTGATCTCCGGCCATGTGCATCAATCGCCCTTCATCCATGACGGCTCGTGGTTCGACCGGCTCGGTGAGACCTGGGTGTTCAACAGCGGCCTCCAGCCCGGCCGGCCGCCGGTCTACATCGTGCTCGACATCGACGATGCGAAGGCGTTCTGGCTTCCCGCGGGCGATGCACGCTACATCGACCTCAAGGCGCCGCTCGCGCGGCCGGCGCTGCCGATCGTGCAGCCGCCGGCCTGGCTCACAACCTTGGATCGGATTGCCGATCCGAACCTGGCGAAACCTGAGCCGATGGCAGGTTGATCATGCTCTGTAGGAGATCGCCGACCATCGCAAGATGGTTGCCGTGCCCGGCATATTGCTGCTTGAGGTCGGCGAGATAGGTGTTGGCGACGTTGAGCCGCTGCGCCAGCATTTTCGCGATCAGGATCGCCACCGCCGGCTGCTTGCGCAGGAAGGAAGCGGCATCGTCGATCTCGTAGATGATGGAGTCGGCGGCCGCGCGCACCGTCGCGGTATGCGGCTTGTCGAGCAGCACACTCATCTCGCCCAGCACGGCGCCGGGTTCAGTGATGGTGGCGACAATCGTCTCGCCTTTCACCACTTCGAGACGGCCCTCGATCAGCACGAAGAGATGGCCGGTGCGGCCGCCCTCATGCAGCACTTCCGTGCCGGCCGAAACGTTCCGCCGCAATCCGCCGACACAGTATTCCAGGATATCGCGCATGCCTGACCGCCCAAAGCCCTGCACCAGACTAGGCGGCAGGATAGCACCGGTCGAATGGATATTGTGGCCGCCCCCGCTCAAATAACCGGCATTTCAAGGGGCCAAGTGTGTTCAGACCGGCGAGGCGGCACAACTGCGGGACAGCCCGGAAGCATTCCGGCTTCAACACGATAACAACCTGTTGCGTGCCGGAACCCGGCGGCCCCGGCATGACTTGGTCCAGCCACGGATGATCCCGTGCTGGCAGGAACAGGCTCAGGCGGCTCAAAAAGGTGCAAAATGGCATCGCCGCGGATGATCGGAAACATCATTGCGATAGCCGCAATCGCCGTTGCGATTGCCGCGATTGCTGTCGTGTGGCGGCCGGCGATTGCCACGATCGATCCGCCGGCGCCGCAGTCCTTCGACAGCGCCCTCGTCAAGCGCGGCCGCGACCTTGCGGCGATCGGCAATTGCAGCAGTTGCCACACGCTGCGCGGGGAAAAGGACTTTGCCGGCGGCGTCGCGGTGCCGACGCCGTTCGGCACCGTCTATTCCTCGAACATCACCCCGGATCCCGAGACCGGAATCGGCCGCTGGTCCGAAGCCGCGTTCCGCCGCGCCATGCAGTCAGGCATCGACCGCGACGGCCGGCATCTCTATCCGACCTTTCCCTATGATCACTTCACCAATGTTTCCGACCAGGACAATCGCGCGCTCTACGCCTATTTGATGACGCGGCAACCCGCTCATGCCCCTGCGCGCGAGAATCAATTGTCGTTTCCGTTCAATCAGCGCGTCCTGGTCGCCGGCTGGAAGCTGCTGTTCCTGCGCCACGGCACCTACCAGGTGGACCCGGAGCAAAGCGCTGAATGGAATCACGGCGCGTACCTAGTCGAGGGGCTGGCGCATTGCGGCTCCTGCCACACTCCGCGCAACGCGCTGGGTGCGGAAAAGGCCCGCGTGCCGTTTGCCGGCGCCGACGTCGACAACTGGCACGCTTACGCAATCAACAATCAGTCGCCCGCGCCGGTGCCGTGGAATGCGGAGGCGCTGTTTGAATATCTCCGTCGGGGCTGGCATTCCGAGCACGGCGTCGCGCGCGGTCCGATGGCGGAGGTCGTCAGAAATCTGTCTGAAGTGCCCGCGAGCGATGTCCGCGCGATCGCAACCTATATGGCCGACATGTTCGGCGCGCCGACAGCCGAGCGCAAGCGCCGCGGCGACGAGCTGCTGGCGCAGGCCGGTTCACGTTCGCCGCAAGCGCCACCTGCCAACGGCAATGCGGCGGGCGCATCGCTATACGCCGCGACTTGCGCGCCATGCCACGCCGCCGGCCGGGCGCCACCCTATGGCGGGATCGATCTTGCGCTCTCCACCGCCCTCAGCGCTCCCGACGCGCGCAACGCCGCCAACATCGTGCTGTCGGGCATCCGTCCCGAGCAAGGCGAAGCCAGCCCGATCATGCCCGGCTTCGCCGACAGTATGAGCGACGACCAGATCGCGGCGCTGCTGAACTATTTGCGCGCACAGTTCAGCCACCGGCCGCCATGGACGGATGTAACCGGAACGGTACGGGATGCGAGACGAACCCAGACCGTATCCCTGCCAAATCCGCCCGCCGACACAACGCAGCGAGACAAGCCATGATGACATTGAAGGTCAATGGTCAGGACCACCAGGTCGACGCCGATCCCGATACGCCGCTGCTGTATGTCCTGCGCGACGATCTCAAGCTCAACGCCGCCAAATTCGGCTGCGGACTCGGCCAATGCGGATCCTGCACCGTCATCGTCGACGGCAAGGCCGTGCTGTCCTGCGTCACGCCGCTGCTGCTGCTGGAGGGCAAGAAGGTCACCACGCTTGAGGGGTTGGGCAGCATCGAAGCGCCGGCCCCGATCCAGCGCGCCTTCATCGAGGAGCAGGCGGCGCAATGCGGCTATTGCATCGCCGGGATGATGATGCGGGCGCAGGCCCTGCTACAGCGCAATCCGAAACCGACCGACGAGCAGATCAGAGCCGAGCTCGAGATCAATCTCTGCCGCTGCGGCACCCATATGCGCATTCTCCGCGCCGTGCATCGCGCGGGCCGGCTGATGCAGACCGCCGATGCTTCACCTGCCAAGGGATCTATCCAAGAGGGATCTATCCAAGGGAGCATGCCATGAACGGCCCCGTCAGTCTCAATCGCCGCAGCGTGCTTGCAGGCGGCGGCGCTCTGATTGTCAGCTTCTCGCTTCGTGGCGCATTCGCGCAGGACCAGAGCGCGCCGCCGGCGCCGAAGCCGCCCGGCAGCCTGGCGCAGACGCCGTTTCTCGATTCCTGGCTTCGCATCGATGCCGACGGCGCGATCACGGCCTTCACCGGCAAGGCAGAACTCGGCCAGGGTTTTAAGACCGCGTTCCAGCAGATCGCGGCGGAGGAGCTCGACGTGCCCTTCGAGTCCGTGAACGTCGTGACCGCCGACACAAGCCGCACCGCCAACGAAGGCTATACCTCCGGCAGCAACTCGATGAAGAACAGCGGCACCGCCGTCCAGAACGCGGCGGCGCAGGTTCGCGAACTTCTGGTCGCGCAGGCAGCGCGCCGTCTCGATCTGCCGGTCGAAGCCTTGAAGACCGGTGGCGGCGCCGTCATCGCCCCCGACGGCCGACGGCTCGGTTACGGCGAACTGGTCGCCGGCGAGATGTTTCACGTGCAGGCGCAGCCCAAGTCGAGGTTGAAGGATCCGGCGACCTATCAGGTCATGGGCCGGCCGGTACCGCGCGTGGATATTCCGGCCAAGGTCACCGGCGGCGCCGCCTATATTCAGGACATGCGGCTGTCCGGCATGGTGCACGCGCGCGTGGTGCGG
This sequence comes from Bradyrhizobium lablabi, assembly GCF_018129385.1. Taxonomy (GTDB): domain Bacteria; phylum Pseudomonadota; class Alphaproteobacteria; order Rhizobiales; family Xanthobacteraceae; genus Bradyrhizobium; species Bradyrhizobium lablabi_C. The sequence continues at coordinate 17,691 of NZ_JAFCLN010000025.1, read as the reverse complement.
CCACCCGGCTATGGCGCGGAATTGATCGGGTACGATGCCGCTGCAATCGAAAAAATGCCCGGCGTGGTGAGGATCGTCCGTGACGGCAACTTCCTCGCCGTCGTCGCCGGCAAGGAATATCAGGCTGTCAAGGCGATGGTCGCATTGGCTGCCGCGGCCAAATGGCGTGAGACGGCGCGGCTGCCGAAGCAGGATGATCTGCCAGGCGTGCTGACCGGCCTGCCGTCAGAAGACACGACCATCTACCAGCAGAGCGATCCGTCCGCAGTCGTCGCGGCGCTTACGATCGAGGCCACTTTCACCCGCCCCTACCAGGCCCACGGATCGATCGGACCGTCCTGCGCGGTGGCGCAATGGCTCGACGACCGCATGACGGTGTGGAGCCACACCCAGGGCGTCTATCCGGACCGCGCGGGCATTGCGGAGATGCTGCGGGTGCCGCCGGCCAGCGTGCGGCTGATCCACGTAGAGGGCTCCGGGTGTTACGGCCACAACGGCGCCGACGACGCCGCAGCCGACGCAGCGCTGATCGCGCGCGCGTTGCCCGGCGTGCCGGTTCGCCTGCAATGGATGCGCGAACAGGAACACGCTTGGGAGCCGTTCGGTCCGGCGATGGTGACCCGGTTGAAGGCCTCGCTCGACGGCGATGGCGCGATATCGGACTGGAATTTCGAAGTATGGAGCAACACCCATTCGATGCGGCCGGGTGGCGCGGGCGCGATGCTGGCGGCCCAGCACATTGCCCAGCCGTTCGCGCCGCCGGCGCCCAAGCCGCTTCCGCTCCCGGACGGCGGCGGCGATCGCAACGCCATACCGATCTACAAATTCCCGAATGCAAAGGTCGTGCATCATTTTATCCCGGCGATGCCCCTGCGCATTTCCGCGCTGCGCGCGCTCGGCGCCTATCACAACGTGTTCTCGGCCGAGAGTTTCATGGACGAATTGGCGGCGGCGGCCGGCGCCGATCCGGTCGAATTCCGCCTGAAGCATCTTGACGACAGGCGCGGACGCGACGCGATCGAAAAGGCGGCGCAAGCTTTCGGATGGCGGAAGGGCCAGAAGGCGCCGCCCGGCCGCGGCTACGGCTTTGCCTTCGCGCGCTACAAAAATCACGCCGCCTATTGCGCAATCGCGAGCGAGGTCGAGGTGAACCGGCAGACCGGCCGGGCGCGCCTGATCCGCGCGGTAGCCGCGGTCGACAGCGGCCAGGTGGTCAATCCGGACGGGCTGGTCAACCAGATCGAGGGTGCGATCCTGCAATCGATGAGCTGGACGCTCTACGAAAGCGTCACGTTCGATGATACCAGGATCACCAGCATCGACTGGCAGACCTATCCCATCCTGCGCTTCGACGCGGTGCCCGAAAAGGTCGACGTGCACATCATCAACCGCCCCGGCCAGCCGTTCCTGGGAAGCGGCGAGACCGGCCAGGGCCCAGCCGCCGCCTCGATTGCCAATGCCATCGCCAGCGCCACCGGAAAACGGCTGCGCGATTTGCCCCTGACGCGAAAGCGGATCAAGGACGCGATCGACGCGTGAGGATCGCTGGCGGCGCGGCGCGTCAAATGGAATCGTTCTAAACTGGGTAATGGAATCGCTCTAAATCGCAACCTTCGCGACATCGCGTCGCGCACGAAGATTGCTTCCACTGCGCTACTGGATCGGCATCCCCTCACCCGCCGCCGGAGCGCCTCATATGAATCTTCGCAGCATCACTGCCACCGCCATGGTGCTCTCGTCTCTCGCGACGACGTCGGCGTTCGCGCAAGGTGAAGTCAACGTCTACACCTATCGCGAGACAAAGCTGATCCAGCCGCTGTTCGACGCCTTCACCAAGGACACCGGCATCAAGGTCAATGTGGTCTCGGCAAGCTCCGGCCTCGAGCAGCGCATGAAGGCGGAGGGCGCGAGCAGCCCGGCCGACGTGCTGCTGACGGTCGATCTCGGCCGCCTCGACGACGCCGTGAAGGCCGGGGTGACCCAACCGATCAAGTCGGTGGCGATCGACGAGATCGTGCCACCGCAATACCGCGATCCGGACGGCCAGTGGGCCGGTATTTCGATGCGCGCGCGCGTGATCTACGCCTCGAAGGATCGCGTCAAGCAGGACAAGATCACTTACGAAGAACTCGCCGACCCCAAGTGGAAGGGCAAGATCTGCATCCGTTCCGGCCAGCACATCTACAATAATGGGCTGTTCGCGGCCTATGCGGCCAAGTACGGCGAGGCCAAGGCCGAGGAATGGCTGAAGGGCGTGAAGGCCAATCTGGCGCAAAAACCCTCCGGCGGCGACCGCGAAGCCGCGCGCGACGTTGCGGCGGGAAAATGCGACATCGGCATCGGCAACACCTATTACTGGGCGCTGATGATGAACAACGATCCCGAGAAAAAGCCGTGGGCGGAAGCGACCAAGGTGATCTTGCCGACCTTCGAAGGCGGCGGTACCCACGTCAATCTCTCCGGCGTGCTGCTCGCCAGGCACGCGCCGAACAAGGATAACGCCGTGAAGCTGATCGAGTGGCTTGTCGGCGAAAAGGCGCAGCAGATCTATGCCGATTCCAATTACGAATACCCGATCCGAGCCGGCGTCGCCGTCAACCCGACGATTGCCGGTTACGGCAAGCTGGTCGCCGACCCGATCCCGATTGCCAGGATCGTCGCCAACCGCAAGTCCGCCGCGACGCTGGTCGACAAGGTCGGTTTTGACAATTGATGCTGCCAGGCTGAGGCGCGCTTCCCTCTCCCGCCCTGGCGGCGGGAAGCGGCTGCGGATATCGCCGGCCGGCGATCTCGCGTGAACCGAAACCGCCACGCCGGGCGGATGGTCGCCGTCGTCGCCGTGGCCACCGCCATCATGGTGGCCGCGCCGGTGATCTCCATCGTCGCGCTCGCGATGCAGCCGGCGCCGGAAGTGTGGCGCGACCTCATCGACTATGTGCTGCCGCGCGCCGTGCTGGACACCGCCTTGCTGCTCGGCGGCGTCGCCGCGTTTGCGCTGCTGGCCGGCGCCGGCACGGCCTGGCTGATGTCGATGTATGATTTTCGCGGGCGTGGCCTCTTGCTGTGGCTGCTGCCGTTGCCGCTGGCGATCCCGACCTATCTTGCCGCCTACGTCTATGTCGACCTGTTCGAGCCGCTCGGCCTCGTGCATCGCACGCTGGCGCTGTGGCTTCCCCTGCCGGATGCGGTCCGCCTGCTGCCGAACTTGCGCTCGCTGCCTGGCGCGATCGCGATTCTCGGCCTCGTGCTCTACCCTTACGTCTATCTCTCGGCACGCGCGATGTTCCAGTTTCAAAGCGCCGAATATGTCGAGGCCGCGCGTACCCTCGGCGCCAAAAGATGGACCGTGTTCTGGCGCGTCTCGCTGCCGATGGCACGGCCGGCGCTGGCGGTCGGCACAGCCCTGGTGGCGCTGGAGACGCTCAACGATATCGGCGCCAGCGAATATCTCGGCGTGCGCACGCTGACGGTTTCGATCTTCACCACCTGGCTCAACCGCGGAAGCCTCGCGGGGGCCGCGCAGCTTTCCTGCCTGATGCTGGCAACCGTCGCCTGCCTGATAGCGCTCGAGCGCTACGGAAGGCGCAACGCGACGACGGAATTTTCCGCGGAAAGTCCCCGCCTGCAACCGCGTACGACGCTTACCGGCGCAACAGCGGGAGCGGTGTTCGCCGCATGCCTGCTTCCGGTCCTGCTCGGCTTCGTGGTGCCGCTGCTGTTCCTCGCGCACCAGAGTTTCAAGCGCGGCCTGCTGGCGAATTTCGACGTCTCGTTGTGGCGCGATGCGTTCAACTCGGTCGCGTTCGCGACCCTTGCCACACTGGCCGCGCTGCTGCTTGCGTTCGCGACCATTCTGGCCTGGCGCTGGCGGCCGAACGCCTTGCGCCTTGCCGCGATGAACGTCTCGCAAACCGGCTACGCATTGCCGGGCCTGGTGCTGGCGATCGGCCTGCTCACGCCGGTGCTCGCGGTCGACCACGCCGTCAACGCGCTCGCCGGATGGGCCGGCCGTTCGCTGCCGGGATTGATCATCGTGGGCTCGGGCGCGGCGGTGGTGATCGCCTACGTCATCCGCTTCCTCGCGGTGCCGACCGGCTTGATCAAATCGGGCTTCGAGCGAATTCCGCGCGACTATGACGACAGCGCGCGTGCGGCCGGCGCCGGGCAAGCGACCACGATGCGCCTGATCCATCTGCCGCTGCTGCGGCCGGCGATGCTGGGGGCCGTCATCATCGTGTTCGTCGACTGCCTGAAGGAATTGCCGGCGACGCTCTTGCTGCGGCCGCTCAACGTGGAGACGCTAGCGACCTCGATCTACCAGTTCGCCAGCCGCGGCAGCTTTGAGGAAGGCGCGCTCGCCGCCCTGCTGATCATCGCCGCCAGCATCGGCCCGGTGGCGTGGCTGACACGATTTTCGGACATGCCGAACGGGCCGGCGTAAGGGAGCCGCGTCGCAGCTCACCGCTGCGCGGAGACCAGCAGCATCATCGGGCGCTGCAACTCCTCCGCAAGAGATGGATTTTCCGCGATCTGGTCGGCCGTCGGGGCAAATTCCTCGACATGACGAACAGTGAATCCGGCGCCAATCAGCGTATTCAACGTTGTCCCGATCATACGGTGATATTTCAGCACGCCTTCGGTGAACCAGTCCGTGCGACGCCTACCCTCTTCGGCGTAACGGTTGACCGGCCAGGTCCTGCGGCCATCCTTGTCCGTCCACCAGTGCGGGTGCGTTGCCGCCATGTAGATCGGGTGCTCGATCGTGAAAACGAAAAGCGCCCCGGGAACAAGCGAGCGATGCACCCTCCTCACCAGCCGTCCAAAATCCTCGATGTAGTGGAAAGCAAGCGCGCTGTAGGCAAGGTCGAACGATGCATCAGGAAGTTCGAGACCTTCGAGATCTGCAATCCTGTACTCGATCGCGGCGTCGGCAGTATCGGCCTTCGCGCGAGCAATCATTTTTTCGGAAAGATCGATTCCAAGAACCGATGTGGCGCCCTCGGCCCGCGCCCATCGCGCAAACCAGCCAAAGCCGCAGCCGAGATCGAGGACATGCTTACCGGCCAGAGCCGGGAGCATCGCGCGGATCGCCGGCCATTCCGGCGCCCCGGCGAGCCCCTGCACCTGCCGTGGCAACTGGCTGTAGCCTGCGAAGAATGCAGGATCATCGTAGATGTTCTGTGCCATAGGTCTCACCGCATGGAAATCTTTGGGCTGGATACATTCGATATCAGCGCGCACCAGCCGTTCGCTAGATAGCTCGCACAAACCGCCGAAAGCCCGGCGAGCCTGTCAGCACCTCGAAGGCCGGGTCGCGCTTCTCCTCCGCGAAGACAAAGCCGGCCCTGGCATAGCTGCGCTCCGCCGCCTCATTGCCGATCAGGAACGAGATCGACGCGCGCGAAAACCCCGCTTGCTTGCCCGCCGCCAGCGCCTGCGCGATCAGCGCCTGCACCAGTCCGCGCCCGCGATACTCGGGTAGCGTCGCGACATGCTCGATCAGCCATTCGCCCTCGCCGCCCTGCACCCAGCACCTCGCTCCATAGGCGCCGCGCCGGAAGATTTCCGTGAGATCGCCGGCGCCCATCCCGATCGCCGCCGCGACCTCCTTGATCGCCGCCCGTGCGGCAGCCTCGGTGCCGGCGGCAGGCAGTGCGCAGAGCGAAGCCGCAGGCCTTCCCTCGACCTCGGCGACGATGAACTTTGAGACGTGCCACCACGATGGCGTTGGCGCAAGCGCGATGCACTCGACGAACGAAAGACATTGCGGCTCATCCCAGCCGAGCGCGATGTCGAACCAGCCGCGCGGGAACGGGCCGCGCTGCGAGGCCAGGATGTTGCGGGCGATGAACCTGGCGTCTTCGGGGTGTGCCGGGCGGATCGTGGGCGACGATCCCGCCATCGGCGTCAGGCGTTCTTCAGCGCGACACGGAATTCGGCTTCGGTCTTCGCCTTCACCTCGTCGAGCGTGACGCCGTCGGCGAGCTCGATCAGCGCCATGCCATCCTTGCCGTGCTTGTCGATGGTGAATACGGCGAGATCCGTCACGACCATGTCGACCACCCGCTCGCCGGTCAGCGGCAGGTTGCACTTCTTCAGAAGTTTTGGACCGTCCTTGGCGGAGTGCTCCATCACGACGACGACGCGCTTGACGCCGGCAACGAGGTCCATCGCGCCGCCCATGCCCTTCACCATCTTGCCGGGAATCATCCAGTTGGCGAGATCGCCGTTCTGCGCCACCTGCATCGCGCCGAGGATCGACAGATCGATGTGCCCGCCGCGCACCATGGCGAAGGAATCGGCCGAGGAGAAATAGCTGGTGTCGGGCAGTTCGCTGACCGTCTGCTTGCCGGCGTTGATGAGGTCGGCATCCACCTCGTCCTCATACGGAAACGGACCCATGCCGAGCATGCCGTTCTCGCTCTGGAGGCTGACGTCGATGCCTTGCGGGATGTAGTTCGACACCAGCGTCGGGATGCCGATGCCGAGATTGACGTAATAGCCGTCGCGCAATTCCTTTGCGGCGCGCGCTGCCATCTGTTCGCGGGTCCAGGCCATCTGAGCCTCCTTTGATTGATGTTTACGCCGCGGGCCGCGGGCGGGTGTTGCGGAACTCGATGCGCTTCGTGCCGGTGCCGACTTCGACGATGCGCTTCACGAAAATGCCGGGCGTGTGGATGTGATCCGGATTGAGCTCGCCGGCCGGCACCAGATGCTCGACCTCAGCCACCGTGATTTTCGCGGCGGTCGCCATCATCGGGTTAAAGTTGCGCGCGGTCTTGCGGTAGATCAGGTTGCCGGCGGTGTCGCCCTTCCAGGCGTGCACGATCGCAAGGTCGGCGAACAGGCCGCGCTCCATGATGTATTTTTCGCCGTCGAATTCCTTCACTTCCTTGCCTTCGGCGATCAGCGTGCCGACACCGGTCTTGGTGTAGAAGGCGGGAATGCCGGCGCCGCCCGCGCGGATGCGCTCGGCCAGCGTGCCCTGCGGGTTGAATTCGAGTTCCAGCTCCCCGGCAAGATATTGCTGGGCGAACAGCTTGTTCTCGCCGACATAGGACGAGATCATCTTCTTGATCTGCCGGGTCTCGAGCAGGCGGCTCAGCCCGATACCGTCGACGCCGGCATTGTTGGAAACCACGGTCAGTCCCTTGACGCCGGAATCGCGGATCGCATCCGACAGGGTCTCGGCGATGCCACACAGGCCGAATCCGCCCGACATGATCATCATGCCGTCCTTCAAAATGCCTGACAGTGCCGATTTGGCGTCGGGATAGACCTTGTTCATGGGAAAATCTGACCTGATGGAGGGAGGTGTTTGCCGGGTCCGGATTGCGGGGATTATTAGGCGAAATCTTCGCAACGCGTCAATGATGGGCATATGCCCGTTTGCGCGGCAAACTGGCCTTGAAAGGGACAAGAAAACCCTTCAAGTTGCGGGGGTTGGCGCGGGCGGATGGACCCGGATACGGTTGGCGCGCCGCCCTTTCTTTGACAACGAACCGACGACATCAAACTGAATATGTCACCGACGATGGCCCAAGGAATAAGGCGCCTGGCGATGCCGGTTGCGGCATTTTTCGGCGTAGCCCTGATCGGCCTGATCGCGACGTCGTGGTTCCTCAACCGGGATGCCCTGCAAAAGGCCGTCGAGGCGCAGATCCGCGCCGTCACCGGGCTCGACCTCGTCGTGAAGGGCAAGATCGACATCTCGGTATTCCCGGCCAGCTACGTCTCCTTCCATGACGTCGGATTGAAGGGCGGCGGCACCTCCGATCCGGCGCTGCATGTCGACGTGCTGACGGCGAATTTGCGCCTGGTGCCGTTGCTGCTGCGGCGGTTCGAAATCTCCGACGTCATGATGCTGCGCCCGGCCATTCACGTGGTGCGCGACGGCAACGGCGAGAGCAACTGGACGCCGTTCGTCGAGACCATCGTGCGCACCATGAAGCCCGGCGCGGAGAACCAGGTGTCGTTCTCGGAAATCCGCATCCAGGACGGCGTGCTCAACTATCGCGACGCGGGCGGCGAGGCGACCGAGAAATTCGCCGACATCGACCTGTCGCTGGCATGGCCGTCGATCTCGCGCTCCTTTGCCGCGACCGGACAGTTCGACTGGCGCGGCGAGCGCGTCGACGGCTCGATCAGCGCCAGCGATTTCGTGGCGCTGCTGTCGGGCGACCGTTCCGGGCTGAAGGCGCGGCTCACCTCCGCGCCGCTGAAACTCGCCTTCGACGGCAATGTCGCCAACCGCACCAGCCTGATGATGGAAGGCACGGTGACGGTCGACTCGCTGTCGCTGCGCAACGCCTTGCGCTGGACCGGCCAGCCGCCGCCGGGCAGCGGTGGTTTCGGCCGCTTCGCGCTGAAGGCGCGCGCCAATGTGGTGGGCGGCTCGGTGGCGCTCACCAACGTCAATGTCGAGCTCGACGGCAACGTCGCCGAGGGCGTGATGACGTTCAACAACAGCGGCCGCCAGACCCTACAGGCGACGCTGGCTGCCGGCGCGCTCGACTTCACGCCTTACATCTCGACCTTCCGCCTGCTGGCGAGCGGCCAGCGCGACTGGAACCGGCAGTTGTTCGATCTCAACGCGCTGTCCGCCACCGATCTCGACATGCGCCTGTCGGCGGCAAAGGTCACGGTCGGCGCCACGAAACTCGGCCGCACCGCGTTCGGCGCGAATTTGCGCGGCGGCGCGCTGGCGCTCAGCATCGGCGAAGCGCAGATGTATGGCGGCATCGTCAAAGGCTCGTTCGGCGTCGCCCGTTCCGATGCGGTGGCCGACGTGAAAGCGCAATTCCAGTTCAACGACGTCGACCTCCAGGCCTGCGCTTCCGAACTGTTCGGCATCACAAAGCTCTCCGGCCGCGGCAATTTCAATGTCTCGCTGGTGGCATCCGGCGCGAGCCCGTTCGGCCTTGCGCAATCGCTTGACGGCACCGCCATGCTGACCGGCCATGACGGCGCGATCTCCGGCTTCAATGTCGAGCAACTGCTCAAGCGCCTGGAGCGGCGCCCACTCTCGGGCGGCGGCAATTTCCGGCAGGGTTCGACGCCCTACGACAATCTCACCGTCGCACTGAAATTCGCCGACGGCATCGCCACCGCCGAGGACATCCGCCTCGAGGGCCCGACTGCCAAGCTGACACTGACCGGCACGGCCTCCGTTCCCTCGCGCGAATACGACATGAAGGGCGTTGCCAGCCTGATTTCCGCGCCGAGCGGCGCCGCCGGCTTCGAGCTGCCCTTCGTGGTGCAGGGCCCGTGGGACGATCCTCTGATCTTCCCCGATCCGGAAAGCCTGATCCGCCGCTCACCGGCCACCGCACCGCTGCTCGATGCCGTCAAGGATCGCAAGGCGCGCGACGCCGTGAAGTCGGTGATCGAGCGCTTCACCGGCGGCCCGCTGCGACCGGCGGCGCCGGATGCTCCAGCGGCCGTCGAGGCAGGCAAGACGAACTAGCGATCTCGCGCAACTCGCGACGCCAATCCAGACCCGAGAACTTGTCTCTTCGCACAAGCCACAAACAAATGGCCCCGCCGAAGCGGGGCCAAGTCGTGTTTGTTTACAAGTCGTGTTTGTTTATCGGTTGGGCGTCGTGTTCTGCGCCGGCGGATTCGTGCTCGAGCCGGTGCCCGGGGACTGCGCCGGCGCCGCGTTCTGGTTCGCCGGTGCAGGGCTGTTGCTGCCTTGCTGCTGAGGCGTGGTTTGGCCCGCCGTGTTCGGCTGAGCGGGAGGCGCCTGGCCGGTGGTCGTCGATGGCTGCTGGTTCGGCTGCGAAGGCGCGTTGGCGGCCTGACCGGTGCCCTGCTGAGCAGGAGACTGGCCGGCGGCATTCTGCTGGCTCGGCGCCTGCTGCTGACCGCTTTGCCCCTGCTGCCCCGTCGTTGCAGCCTGCCCCTGCTGGCTCGTCGTGGCCTGTCCCTGCTGACCCGTTGTCGAAGATTGGGTTAGATTGAGACTCTGGCTTGTCTGCGCGCTGAGCCGGTTGGACACGCCAAGCGAAGTCACGGTCCGCGTATCGATGCTGCCACTGACCTCAATGCCCTGCTGACGCTGGAACGTCACCAGCGCTTCGCGCGTCTGCGGTCCGAAGACACCATCGGCTTCGCCGGTCAGAAGACCACGCTCGATCAAGACGCGCTGCACGACGCGAATATCGTCGGGCGGAAGGTCGGCTACCGCGACGCCGCCGATGCTGCCGCCGCTGCTGCTGCCGGTGGCATGGCCGCTGAAACGCGTCCGCGGGCCGGCGGGAACGACGTCCACGATGCGCCGCTCGCGGTCGACGAACACGATCTCGTCTTCCACCACGAAGAAGCTGTAGTCGCGGTAGGCAGGGAACGTGTCAATCAGCACCGGATAGGTTGACGCCGACACGATCGAGACGCTCGAGGGCACAGCCACGCCGGTCCGGACCTGGAAGTTGACCGAATTGACGTTGACGTGCGGCGCGTTGTTCGCGTGCAGCACCGACTGTTGCAGAGTCGTCTGCTGCTGCGCGGTCAGGTTCGCGCCGGCTTGGGTCCGGATCTGGGTGTTGCCCGCCGTCGTGCTCTGGTTCTGGCCGGTCGCGGTATTCTGACCCTGGGCAGGCGTGTTGGTCTGGCTCTGGTTGACGTTCTGCCCCTGTCCGGTCCGTTGCTGGCCGGTGCCGGAGGTCTGGCTTCGATCCCGTTCGGTCTGGCCCGGCGCAGTCGAACCGCTCTGGTTCTTGCCGGCCGGCTGCTGCGCCTGTTGGTTGCCGGACTTACCCTTGTCCTGATCCTTGTCGCGGGTTCGATCGTCCGATCGCCGCGTTTCGTCGCGGTCCGACCGTCCCTGGCCCGCGGTCTGACCCTTCTGATCTTCCCGCTGTGCGCGGTCGGTGTCCCGCTGTCGCTGTTCCTTGCTCGACTCGCGCTGCTCCTTGCCGGCCTGTGAACCCTCGGCGCGACCGCTGTCCCGCGCGCCAGACTCTTCACGCTGGGCACGTCCGGACTCGGCGCGTCCGCCTTCCCTCGATTCAGAGGCACGACCCAGCGATTCCGGGCTTCGGCCCTGTGTCATGCCTTCACTGCGGTCGGAGCCGCGGCCTTGCGTCATTCCTTCACTGCGGGACGAGCCGCTCGAACCCGGCGACATGGCTCCGCCGGAGTGACCGCCGGCGCCTGAGGACATGCCCTTCTCGCTTCCACCGCTTGTTCCTGCACCGCCACCCATTCCCTGCGCCGTCGCAAGACTGACTCCGGCCAGCAATGCTGCCGTCGTCACCAAAAATCTGCTCTTCATCATCCTGGTTGTCATGATGTCCTTCTCCTCCGCTCTTGCTTGATCTTCACCAACGCACGTCGGCGCTTGCGACATGCGAACATCCAAACAGAACAGAGTGCCGATGCTATCGTTCCGTCAGCGAGATCATCTGCGTCGAAAGGCCATCGCACTTTTCAATCAGCTTCTTGCAGCACCGCACCAGCGTCGAGCAGCATCATCAAGCAGACGTGCGGAACGTAGATGCGATGCGTGATCAAATTTTGCAGGCAAGCAGGCAGAAGCATTGAACTGCCGCGTTGCTAATTGCGCGCACTCTCAACCGGCATGGTTGTTTATGGTTGCAAGGGGAACGCCGGAACACGGAACATGTAATGCGCGTTCATCAGCGCGCACGCACTCATGCGGCGTTCCCCGCTGCCTGCGGGTACGGCGTTGACCTAACCGGGTCTTGCGCCACGTCGGGAAAAACCGGCAACGATCAACGCATCCAAGGAGAGTGCGTTCCAATAACGGCGGCCATTTCGAAAGTTCGAACTTCTTCGGGCCGGACCGAAAGAGATGCTGCATGCAGCCCGGGATGGCCGAACTGCAAGCAACAATGTGCCGGCTGCGTAAGCCTTGACGGCGCCCACTCGGAACTTGTTCCGTTTTCTTTTGTGCCGCAGCGTTAGAACCGCCGACGCGTTGCGGTGAAAACATCAAAATCCCATTTCATTGACGCGATTGCCGTCATCGATAGTATCGATACAGGGAATTGCCCCGCCGGAAGTTTGCCGCATGCGATCAGAGAGAGCACCAGCGTCCCAACATGCGCCCCAGCGCATGACGCCGCGCTGCTTCTCCGCGGCCACCGGCGCCTGTCGTTAGTCCGCTCAGACTTAAAGAACACACTTCCGAAATCAGATGGGAACACCGGTCCAGCCGGTGAATGAGCAGACATGACTCAAGCGTACATCATTGAAATCGACAGCCGCACCGCGGGCATTGTCGCACGAAACGAGCGGGCATTCCGTTTCTTCTCCTCCGACCGCGCCTTCGACCGCCTCGAGGGCCGCGAATTCGCGTCCGCGCGAGACGCCGAACGTGCCGCGAAAGCGCTGCTGCGTGAACGCCGCGATCCGGCGGGCAAATCACATTGTCCATCGACCTACTGACTCCTCATCCATCCATTCACAGCATGGAGAACACCATGATCGACCGTCGCCATTTTCATGCGCTATCCGCCGGCCTGCTGCTTGGCATCGCCAGCGGATTCGACGTACAGGCGCAAGCCAATAAGACGTTCCGCGTTGCGTTCCAGAAAGGCGCCGGCAACCTCATCTTCCTGAAGGAGCGCGGCATCCTCGAGCGCAAGCTCGCACCGCTGGGATGGACGGTGACCTGGACCGAGTTTCAGGCCGGACCTCAACTTCTCGAATCACTCAACGTTGGCGCCACCGATTTCGGCCTCGTCGGCGAAGCCCCGCCGATCTTCGCGCAAGCCGCCGGCGCCAACATCGTCTATGCGGGCTTTGAGCCGGCCTCGCCGAAGAACGAAGCGATCATCGTGCCCAGGGACAGCCCGCTCAAGACCGTGACCGATCTCAAGGGCAAGCGCGTCGCGCTCAACAAGGGATCGAATGTCAGTTATCTGATCGTACGGGCGCTCGAGGCCAACGGGCTGACCTACGCCGATATCGTTCCCGCCTATCTCGCTCCCGCCGATGCGCGCGCGGCATTCGAACGTGGCGCCGTCGATGCCTGGGTGATCTGGGACCCTTACTACGCGGCCGCGGAACTAAGTCTCGGCGCCAGGCTCGTTGCCGACGGGACCGGCCTTGCGCCGAACGTATCCTTCTACATGGCCTCGCGGCCGATTGCGGAGCGCAACACCGATATCCTGAAGGCGGTGCTCGCCACGGTCGACGAGATCGACGTCTGGATCAGGGATAACCGCAAGCAATATGCGCTCGAACTCGCGCCAAAGGTGGGACTGCCGCCGGAGGTCATCGAACGCGCGGTCAATCGCGCCGAAATCGGCGCACGTCCCATCGATGATGCGACGCTCGAGGCTCAACAGAAGATCGCGGATGTGTTCACCAGGCTGAAGCTCATTCCAGAGTCGCTGAATGTGGCGGAAGCTGCGTGGAAGGTTGGCCTCTGACGCCCGTCCACCATGCGAAGCGGACCAGCGGCTAATTGCCTGCGGTGATTCCGCGCTCCCGGATGACGGCTCCGAACCGTTTGGAATCCTCGCGGGCCCGTTCGCCGAACGCCTCGGGCGACATGACCGCGGGCACATTGCCAACGGCCATGATGCGGTCCTTCAAGGCGGCAGTGGCCAGCGCGCGGCTGATTTCCATATTCAAGCGCGTGACGATGTCACGTGGCGTGCCGGCGGGCGCGTAAACGCCAAAAACAGCATCCGCGTCAAAGCCGGTGAGGCCGAGCTCTTCCAGCGTCGGCACGTCAGGGAGTTGCGGCGAGCGCTGCGGACTTCCGATCGCAATGGCGCGCAGCTTGCCGGCCTTCACGTGTTCGATGGCGATGCCGGGATCGAACAGGAAGTCGATCTGGCCTGCCAGCAGGTCGTTGAGCGCCGGTGCGGCGCCGCGATAGGGGACATGTACCGCGTCGGTCGCCGTCATCTTCTTGAGCAATTCCGTCGCAAGGTGCGGCGAGCTGCCGATGCCGGGCGATCCGAAGTTGCGTTTCCCCGGGTTGGCCTTGAGGTCGGCAATGAAGGCTTTGAAATCCTGCGCCGGATGCTCGGTCCGAACCACGAGATAGAACGGGACGCGCGCGACCGAAGCGACGGGAATGAGATCCTTGGCCGGGTCGAAGGCCATGCTGGCATAGAGATGCGGATTGATCGCCACCATCGAGCCTGACGACATCAGCAGGGTGTACCCATCAGGCGCCGCTCGAGCCACCATCTCACCACCGATATTTCCGTTGGCGCCGCCCTTGTTCTCGATCACCACCGGCTGTCCCAGTGGTTCGCTGAGGGACTGACCTATCAGGCGCCCCAGCACGTCAGCCGCCCCTCCCGGCGGAAAGTTGACGACAAGGCGAATGGGATTTGCAGGCCATGTTTGCGCCAGCGCCGTGGAAGTCAGGCCCGCGACCAAGGCGAACGCGATGATCATTGCCCTCATGCTTGTCTCCCTGGCTTGTAGCACTGGATCAGCCGATCTGCGCCCGGCGCATCAGCGGAATCACTTCCTCGCCAAACAGGGCCATCGATTCGCGGCGCCGAGGCGAAGCAGCCCTGCCCAGTATCGCGAGAAGATGACCTGCCCCGCACTTGCGGCACTGCTCGATGATTTGTTCGGCGACTTGCGCCGGCGTGCCGGCGATATAGTCGTCGTCGTGCAGCGAAAACCCGGCTCCGGCCTTTGGCGCATCAAGCAATGAGGTTGCGCGATCGACGACGCGCGGGTCGCCGGCCACGACTTTCAGCGTGATCGCCTTGGCCGCCCGCGCCTCTTCCCGCGCCGCTTCGGCGTCGCGTGAAATGGAGATATTACGCCGGATGGCGAGTTGATCGGGACCGGCCGGTACGTCCAGCCGGGCACACTCGGTTCGATACGCGTCGAAGATTTCCGAGATGCGAGGGACGGATTCGAAGCCGGTGCAAATTTTCGATCGCCGTTGCGCCGATTTCTGCGCCGAACCGGTGCTGACGACCGTCGTCCATTTCGGCGGGGAGGACTGCCGGAAAACCCCCGGCGTCAGGCTGAGGTTTTCGAGCTTCCAGTACTTTCCGCTGTGGTTGACGACCGGGTTCACAAGCGCGGCATCGAGTATTTCCAAAGCCTCGTTGAACCGCTCACGGGCTTCCTCCATCCCAAGGCCGATCCGCGCCAACTCCTGGGGCACACCGGCCGCAAAGCCGATTTCGAGCCGCCCGTTTGTCAGATGGTCGAGCATCGCCAGTTCTTCGAGGACGCGCCACGGCTGATAGAACGGCACGACCAGTCCCATCGTTCCCAGCCGCAGCCGGCTGGTTTGTCGAGCGATCGCGGCGATCAGGAGATTGGGAGAGGGGCTCAACGAGAGGCCAAAATGATGCTCGCTGAAGAATATTCCCTCGAACCCCAGCCGTTCGGCCTCCAGCCAGAATACGTGCCCTTCGTCGAACGCGGCAGTCACGGCACCGGACAGCGACTTTCCATCTCCGGCAGCCGGAGCCTGCATGAACTCGAAGATCCATGGCTTGATCAAAGTGCTTCCCCCGGGGATGGCCGTTTCTTGATTGGTGGCTTCTTGAACGAGGTATTCTCAATGGGATTTTGAAATTTGAAAAATCAATTGTATTGATCCCTGATATTTACGCTATGGATGTCAGCTCATGCGTTTTGAAGGTCTGGACCTCAATCTTCTGATCGCGCTCGATGCAATCCTCGAAGAACGCAGCGTCATGGCAGCCAGCCGGCGCCTTCATCTCAGCCAGCCGGCGATGAGCGCCGCCATCAAGAGATTACGCCAGTATTTCAACGACGAGATTTTCACGATTTCACAGCGCAAGCTGGTGCCGACGCCGTTGGCGCAATCGCTGGAAAAGCCGACGCGGGACATCCTGCTGCGTATCCGCGCCAATCTGATCTCGCCGCCGAAATTCGACCCGGCGAGCTCGGAGCGTCGTTTCCGGCTGGTCGTTTCCGATTATGCGAGCATCGTCCTGATGCATGCCGTAATGAAGCGTGTCTACCGGATTGCCCCGCATGTCTGTCTCGAAATCCTTCCCTTCAGCGACCGCGTCGCCGAGCAGCTTCAGCGTGGAGAGGTCGATTTTGTCGTCATTCCCGACACGGGTCTGATCGAGGGCCATCCGAGCGAACGCCTGTTTGCGGACGAATTCTGCTGTGTCGCCTGGAGCGGAAGCCGCAAGATCGGGCGTTCGATCTCGCTCGGTCGTTATCTTCAGCTCGGGCACATCACGGCACAGCTCGGGCCCATTCGCGGCCTGTCCTTTGATGAACGAGCGTTGGTCCAGCTAGGCTACAAGCGCCGCATCGAGGTCATCGCTCCGAACTTTACCGCGATGGCTGCCATGGTGATCGGAACAGACCGCGTCGCAACGATGCACCATCGTCTTGCCGCGATCTTCGCGAGAAATTTCCCGCTAAAACTGCTGCGTGCGCCGGTACGCATCCCGGCTTTTCGCGAGGCCCTGCAATGGCCGGCATCATTTCACATGGATCCTGCGCTGGCGTGGCTGCGCAAGATCATCATCGACGTGGCCGCGGAGGTCGATCGGACACCGGCGGCGCAAATGCGGATCGGATAGCAGCGGCTGGAATTGTCCGTCGTCAGACTGTAAGCAGACGTCGCCGGGATCGGCAAACGGCGAAGATCGCGAGGGGCGCATGACTGAATCAAATCTGATCGACCGGTTGACAATCCGCGACCTCGTCGAGAACTGGGCAGTGTGGCGCGATGCCGGCGACTGGGACCGGTTCAGGACGGTCTGGCACGACGACGGCTATATGTGTGCGACCTGGTTCCAGGGCGCAGCGCCGGATTTCATCCGGGTCAGCAAGGAGGGCTGGGAGAAAGGCGTCAGCATCCTCCATTTCCTCGGCGGCACATCTATCGATCTCGATGGCGATCGCGCCATCGCACAAACCAAAATGACGATCTCGCAACGCGCCGCCGTCCATGACGTCACCTGCGACATCGTCTGCACCGGACGCTTTTACGATTTTCTGGAAAAGCGCGTGGGCACCTGGGGCGTCGTTCTGCGGCAACCGATCTATGAGAAAGATCGGCTCGATCCGGTCGATCCCTCCGCCCAACTCGGGTTGGACGCTGAAAAGCTGAAAGGATTTCCCGTCGGCTATCGTCATCTGGCCTACGCGCAGGAAGCCATCGGTTATCGCGTCAAACGCGACATGCCCGGCTTGACGGGGCCCAAGGTTGAGGAACTCTACAGCCATGGGCGAGCCTGGCTGAGTGGAGAGCTCGCTGATGGCGCTGCGTTACGGCAGGCCCGCGGCATCTCCTGACACAAAGAGCGGTCAACAGAACCAAGGCTCTTGCGCCAGCTCTCCGTCATGCCCGGCCTCGTGCCGGGCACCCACTTGGGACAAGCCCGACGGAACCTGGCTCCAAGGTCCGGGCAAATCACCTTCTGATTTTCAGAAGAAATGTCAAGACCCGAAATAAAAAATATTCCTCTTGTCAATTTCGGCAAATCAGAATTATAACAGCGACACCTCATCCCCGAGGAGGGGCGTTGGCCATCGCCACCAAACGTTGGGATGGGATGCGGTGGACGCGCTTGTTCAGCAGACGACTGAGCAAGGGCGTACGGCGAAGTCGTGTGGTCCTGGCGCCGCGACGCTGGCGTTAAGTCGGTGGGAGCAATCCCGCAGGCGATGGTGACAACAAGCCCGCTCACCAGGGAGAGCGCGATATAAGCCGTAAAGCCATTGCGCAGGGGATGTCGG
>NZ_JAFCLN010000024.1 GCF_018129385.1 Bradyrhizobium lablabi | reverse complement strand
GCAGGGAATGCCGGGTGCGCGCTGCACCCGCGGTCTCGTGTGCTCTGCTTGCGCAACGAAAAAATGCACACGAGCATACAGGTGAGCGGAGAACACTCCGACATCCCCTGCGCAATGGCTTTACGGCTTATATCGCGCTCTCCCTGGTGAGCGGGCTTGTTGTCACCATCGCCTCGCGGAAAATTCCGCAAGGTTTAGCGCCAGCGTCGCGGCGCCAGGACCACACGACTTCGCCGTACGCGATCAGCGCTTCGTCAAGCACGCCGCCCGCGTCCACCGCATCCCATCCCAACGTTTGGTGGCGATGGCCAACGCCCCTCCTCGGGGATGAGGTGGCGTTGTTATAATTCTGATTTGCCGAAATTGACAAGCGGAATATTTTTGCACGAGGGGCTTGACATGATTTCTGAAAAACAGAATCTGATTTGCCCGACGTGTTGAATTTGTCACAGGTGGCGCCCAAGCCGTCATTGCGAGGAGCGCAAGCGACGAAGCAATCCATATCTCGACAAGTGGAGAAATGGATTGCTTCGCGGAGCCTGTCATCGGGCGCGCATTCGCGCGACCCGTTGGCTCGCAATGACGGCTGCTGCGTCAACGCGCCGCCTCGAATCCTGCAAGCACCGCCGTCAGGTTGGCGCCAAGGATGTCGGACAGATAGCCGCCTTCCTGCACCAGCACCGTCGGCAATCCGAGCCGCGCGATCGCGGCGCCGATGCGACGGAAGCCGTCGGTGGTGACCGCAAGGCCCGCGAGCGGATCGTGCTCGGAGGCATCGAGGCCGAGCGCGACCACGAGCGCGCCGGGTGCAAAGGCGCGGATGGTCTTTGCAGCGATATCGAACGCGGCTAGATAGCCGTCGTCCTTCGTGCCGAGCGGCAACGGAATATTGAGGTTGGCGCCGAGGCCTGCGCCCTCGCCGCGCTCATGGGCATAGCCCCAGACATAGGGATAGTAGAACGCAGGATCGGCATGGATCGAAACGGTGAGCACGTCGCCGCGCTCGTAGAAGATGCCTTGCGTGCCGTTGCCGTGGTGGACATCCACATCGAGGATCGCCACGCGCTCGTGCCTGAGACGCAGATGCGCGGCGGCGACTGCGCTGTTGTTGAGAAAGCAGAAACCGCCGGCGACATCGCGGAAGGCGTGATGGCCGGGCGGCCGGCAGAGCGCGTAGACGGCATCCTCGCCGTCCAGCACCATCTGAGCCGCCGTCGCCGCGGCATCAGTGGCGGCGCAGGCGGCGGCCCAGGTGCCCGGGCCGATCGGACAGCCGGTGTCGGCGGTGTGCCAGCCCAGCCGGCCGACGATGTGTGTCGGATAGGTCGCGGCATGACGCACGGGATGCACATTCGCGATCATCTCCGGACCGGCATCGCCCAGCGCCGACCAGGCGTCCCAGGCTTCGCTGAGAAAGCCGAGATACTCGGCACTGTGCACACGCATCCGCGGCCCCTGCCCGAACACAACAGGCGCGACCAGTTCGTGCTTTCCTGCCGCAAGTCCGGCCAGCAGCCGGTCGGCGCGCTCGGGCTGCTCGGTCGTGCGCTTGACCACGCCGCGTACGAGAAAGAATTGCGGATCGTGGCTGCGGTGCAGTTCGGTGTAGACGGATTTCAATGGAATGGCCTCTTGCTGTCGCGTGCGGGAATACTGCCGGGAGTAGGCCTCCATATCAACCATAGCCAGCGCGATCGGATTGAGGCGGGCCGCCGTTGACACCGTGCAGCGGGCACACGACATATCCCGTACCGCCGACCCAGCTCACTGAGCAGTCATCGAGGACGAAGATATGGACGCGCCCCCCAACATCGATTCCGCTGCCGTCCGTTCCGGCGACGAAGTCCAGCACTGGCTGACAAACGAGACGCGCGACGAGCGCTTTCTCGACAATCTTTTCGCCGAACTCGGCATGCGGCTTCGGCAAGCGGGCATTCCCGTCAAGCGGGCGACGCTTCATCTCCTGATCAATCATCCCCAATGGCTGGGCGCCCGGATCCTCTGGGCGGACGGGATGCGCGAGGCCGAGATCGAAAGGGTCGACTACGATGTCATCGAGCGATCAGAGTACATCGGCAGTCCCGCCAACGAAATCCGCGACGGCGCCGCCGAGGTGCGCGAAAATCTGGAGCGTGATCCGTCGCTGGGCCGCCAGCATGCCATCTACGACGAGATGCGGGAGAAGGGCCTGACGGACTATGTGGCCTGGCCGCTGTACCACACGCTCGGAAAGATGCACATCGTGACCTTCGCAACCGACCGTCCCGGCGGTTTCGACGAAGCGCATATCGCCTTCCTCCAGAAGCTGTTGCCGGTTCTGGCGCTGGTCAGCGAAATCCGCATGAAGAACCGGCTAGCGCGAACGCTGCTGGAAACCTATGTCGGGCCGCATGCCGGCGAACTGATCCTGGCCGGCGCCACAAGGCGCGGGACCGGAACGACGGTACGCGCCGCGATCATGATCTGCGATCTGCGCGATTTCACCCGAATCTCCGACAACTGGCCGCGCGATGACGTCATCGAGCTTCTCAACGGTTATTTCGACGCGATGTCGGAGCCGATCGAGCGGCATGGCGGGGAAATCCTGAAATTCATCGGCGACGGCCTGCTCGCGATCTTTCCGCTCAGCCAGCCGTCAGCCTGCGCAAATCTGCTGCGCGCCGTGGCCGAAGCCAGCCAGGCCATGGTTGCCCTGAACGAGCAGAACGCGACAACCGGTCGTGCGCCGCTGAACTACGGCATCGGCATCCATGTTGGAGACGTGATGTACGGCAATATCGGATCGCGTACCCGGCTCGACTTCACCGTGATCGGTCCCGCCGTCAATATGGCGTCACGGATCGAGACGCTCACCAAGCAATTGGGCAAGAAGGTTCTGCTGTCCAGGGCGTTTGCCGAGCTGGTGAAGGGCGACTTCAATCTCGAACACGCCGGCGAACATCAAGTGCGCGGCTTCAGCGAGCCGATCGAGCTGTTTGCGTATCGCGGCTAGCGGCCGGTCACACTAGCCGAGGCCATCAAAGGCCTGGACCGAAGCCAGCGCCGTCACCCGCACTTCGGCCGCCGTCATGCCCGGACGATAGAGACTGCTGCCGAGGCCAAACGCCCGGACTCCCGCAGTCCAATACCCGGCCAGATTCTTGTCCGACACGCCGCCGACAGCGCCGACGACCGTATCCTTCGGGAGCACGGCGAGCTGCGCGGCAATGCCGGAGGGACCGAGAACGGACGCCGGAAAGAATTTCAGCGCCGACGCCCCGCAGCGCAGTGCGAGAAACGCCTCTGATGGCGAGAACACGCCCGGCATGGTCACCAACTGCCGCGCTTGCGCGGTCGCCAGAACATCGGCGTCGACATTCGGACTGACCATCAGCCGGCCACCGACATCGGCGACGCGCGCACAGTCGGCTGGGTTCAGGACGGTGCCTGCTCCGATATGGCAATCGCTGCCGAAGCGCTTGCACAGGCGCTCGATCGAAACAAACGGGTCGGGCGAATTCAGCGGCACCTCGATCAATTCAAACCCGCATCCGATCAGCGTTTCGGCAATCGCTTCCGCCTCATCGGGACGGATGCCGCGCAGGATCGCAACGAGCGAGCGCTTCACCTTCGGCCAGGCAACCGGCTGCGACATGTCAGAACTGCGCTCCCCAAATATTGATGGCGGCCTTGCTCAGCCCGTGCCGCGATGCTGCCTCGGCATCGTCAGCCGACACATCGAAGCCACGTTCGCGCACGGCAATTTCGTAGAGTTCGCCGAGGCGTCCGGCACGCAGCAGCCTCAAGCGTCGCGGCCGGCCGAAACGAACCGTCGCATCCGATATCTCGCTGCCGATCAGCAGGCCTGAGAGGCGGTCCGTCCCGTCGCCGCGCTGCTCGAAGCCGAGAAGTTGCGCCGCGCGCAATTGAAACAGCGACGAGGTCAATCCCGAAGGCGCAGCCAGCGCCGCTGCGATGCCCTCGCGGAACGGCCGGCTGTTCGCGGCGGGCTGACCGGCCGCCTCGACGGCATAGGCCAGGATGCTGTGCTGCGAGATCACGGAGAACAGTTCGCCCGTCATGTAGGTCGCGAATTCGACGATCGCTCCCGCCTCGATCTTTACCCATTTGCTGTGCGTGCCGGGAATGCAGACAAGCCCGCTGAACGCGGGATCGATCATTCCCAGAAGCTGCGTCTCCTCGCCGCGCATCACATCCGGCCGGTCGGCGCGCGCCTGGGCGATCCCGGGCAGGATGCGAATGTCGCGGCCGGCGTCCACGCGGACCGCGCCCTCATGCAGCGCATCGAGGCGCGTCGGCGTATTCAGATAGGGCGCCTCGATCCAGCCTTGCCGTGCTCCCGCCATGCCGCAAATCAGGACGGGAATTGTTTCCGGCGCGGCGAGCCGTGACAGGTGATCGCGCAGCACGGGCGCAAAGCCGGCGCCGGCACAGTGCAGCATGCCCTCGCTGCCGCGGCTCTCCGCGAGCACGCTACCTTCCGCCGACATCAGCCAGCCGCGAAAGCTGCTGGTGCCCCAATCGACCGCGACGAAGGCGGCCGGCGCAGCGCCGGGGGAAGGTGTAAGAGGCGTCAAGTAACACTCCGCAGAAATCGCTGCCCGCTCAAAGATCACATACTAGCCGGCCGGCCGCCGCAACTGGCCCGTGGCATCGGCGAGGCCGGCAAGATAGTTCGCGGCTTCGCTGATGTCGGCGGCAATTTCGCGCTCGGCGGCATTGGCGTCGCCCGCCTTGATCGCCTTCAGCGCCGCGGTGTGGCGATCCCATCCCTTCAGCAGCACGACATATTCGGGGATCACGAAGGAGAGCACCGGGCCGCAGCGAAGCCACATATTCTCGATGGTTTCGACCAGCAGCGGAATGCCGGACATGGCGTAGATGCCGAAGTGAAATTTGCGGTGATGCTCGAGATAGCTTTCGAGCTTTCGCGCCTGGATCAGCGATTGCATGGTCGCAAGCCGCTCCTCGAGCTGGCCGAGCGCGGTGCGGTCATGCCGGTGCGAGGCCGCTTCGCGCGCCGCACGGCCTTCGAGCGCACAGCGCACCACCGTCAGATCCGCCAGTTCCTTGCGGGAAAGATTCGGCACGATCGCCGAATTGCGCGGCCCCTGCTGCAATACGCCCTGCGCAACCAGGCGGGTGACGGCGTCGCGCACCGGCGTGATGGATGTGCCGAAACTTTCCGCCAGCGAGCGCAGGGTGAGGACCGTGCCGGGCTCGAACCGTCCGGCCAGCAGCGCCTCGCGCAATTGCGCGTGCGCCAGATCCCACAGCGGCTCGCGTTCGATTCGCTTCAATGCCGTCGTCATCGAACGACCGCTATCGCAGCGCGCAGCATGGCGCAAACTCCCCTCTGGCGGCCTATTGACCGACCACTGTTGTTTGTTATAACAAACAACAAACTGGGAGGAAACAACAATGCTCAAGCCGACCTCATTTATTCTGGCCGTTGCCGTGGCCGCGTTCCAGGCGACCGCCGCGCTGGCCCAAACCGCCTATCCGGCACGGGACATCAACTTCATCGTGCCCTGGAATGCCGGCGGCTCGAACGACGTCGCCATCCGCGCGCTCGACCCGATCCTGCGCGAGCACGGCATAAAGCTGGTGATCGAGAACGTGGTCGGCGCCACCGGCACCATCGGCATGCGCCGCGTGGCGGCCGCCGCGCCCGACGGCTACACCATCGGCATGGGCACCAGCTCGACGCTGGCCCTGATCGCGCAGGGCAAGACGCCGCTCACCAATGCGCAGTTCAGCCACATCGCCCGCGTCTCCACCGATCCCCTGATGCTCTTGGTGTCGACCAAGGCCGAGCAGAAATCGCTCGACGACTTCATCAAGTACATGAAGGCCAATCCCGACAAGGTGACGATCGGCACGCCCGGCAACTACAATCTCAACCACATCTTCGCCTCGATGACCGCACGCGCCGCCGGCGTGAACTACGTCAACGTGCCCTACACCGGCGGATCGAAGGTGGTCGCCGACCTGCTCGGCCAGCACGTCGCCTCCGGCGTGCTCAAGCCGTCGGAAACGCTCGGTCAGATCCAGGAAGGCCTGCTCAAGCCGATCGGCATTTTTGCCAATGAGCGGCTGGAGATGTTCCCGGACGTGCCGACCTTCAAGGACAAGGGCTACGACGTATTCCCCTACGGCCCGGTCGTGCAGATGGCCTATGTGGTCGCACCGGCCGGCCTGCCCGATGATGTCAGGACCAAGCTGATATCAGCCTTCCGCGCGGCGATCCAGGATCCGCGCTTCAAGGAATTTTCGAAGAAGAACGCCTTCCTGGTCGACGACCTCACGGGCGATGCCCTGACCAAGGAAGTCGACAGCGTCGCCGCCGCGCTCGGCACGGTGGCCGCGCAGGTCTTCCCGAAAGACACCAAGGAATAAGCGGCGGCATCGCCGCCGTTCCCATCCCGATAAATCCAGACAAAGGCCACCCGCTTGTCCATCAAGAAGATCACCTGTCACGTCGTTGCAGCCCCGGTGCAGCGGCCCTTCACTTCCTCGCGCGGCTGGCTCTACAAGACCCGTGGCACGTGCCTGGTCGAAATCGAGACCGATGACGGCATCACAGGCTGGGGCGAATGCTACGGCCCTTCCGCCGTTGCGAAAGCCTTCATCGACACCCAGCTCGCACCGCGCGTGATCGGCCGCGACCCGTTCGACGTCGAGGTGATCTGGGAAGACCTCTACAACCGGATCAAGGATTACGGGCCGAAGGGCATGTCGATCGCCGCCATCAGCGGCATCGACATCGCGCTGTGGGATATCGTCGGCAAGGCCTGCAACAAGCCGGTGCACAAGCTGATCGGCGGCGCATTCCGCACCGAGGTCGACGCCTATGCGACCGGGCTCTATTTCACCGACATGGACCGGCTGGTGGACGAGGCCGTCGAGGAAGCGGCGGGCTACGTCAAGGAAGGTTTTAAGGCGATCAAGATGAAGATCGGGCTCGGCTCGATCAAGCGCGATTTCGAGCGCGTCAAGGCGGTGCGCGAGGCGATCGGTCCCGACGTGAAGCTGATGGTCGACGCCAATCATTGCTTCAGCGTTCCCGCCGCGATCCGGCTCGGTCGCGCGCTGGAAGAGCTCGACATCGAATGGTTCGAGGAGCCGATCTCGCCGGAAGACATCGACGGCTATGTCGAGGTGTCGCGGGCGCTCGACATGGCGGTGGCGGGCGGCGAGAACGAGTTCACGCGCTGGGGTTTTCGCGACGCCATCGTGCGCAAGGCGATGGACATCGTGCAGCCGGACGTCTGCGCCGCCGGCGGCATCACCGAATGCAAGAAGATCGCCGCGCTTGCCTCCACCCATGGCGTGGAATGCGTGCCGCATGCCTGGGGCTCCGCCGTTGGTCTTGCCGCCACCATCCACTTCCTGGCGTCGATCCCGAACCAGCCGCCGAGCCTGTTCCCGATGCCGCCGATGCTGGAATTCGAGCAGGAGGAGAATCCGTTCCGCGATCATCTGGCGGTCGAGCCGATCCGGCAGGTGAAGGGCACGATCGCGGTGCCGCGAGGGGCCGGGCTCGGCATCGAGATCGATCGCGCCGTGATCGACCGCTACCGCGTGGCGTGAAGCGGTCATGAAGTTCGTCAGCTTCAGCGAGCAGGGTTTTGTCCGCGCCGGCGTGCTGCTCGGCGATGGTTCTGGCGCGGGCGATGAAATCGTCGACCTCGCGCATCCCTCGATGCGCGGGGCGTTGGGCAGCGCCGCACCGCAGATGCTGGCCTTGATCGAGGCCGGCCTTACCACTGCTGTGGAAAGCATCCGTGCACATGGCCTGTCCCATGACGCGAGACTGCCGATGGGCTCCATCACGCTGATGGCACCGCTGCCGGAGCCGCGGCGCGTCTTCGGCATTGCGCATAATTACCGCGATGCGCTGGCCGAGCGCGGCATGGCGCCGCCGGAAAAGCCGGTGCTGTTCATGAAGGCGCCGCGAACGATTGCCGCGGCCGGACAGGCGATCGTGCTGCCGGCGGGAATCGGCGGCGTCACCTATGAAGCCGAGCTTGCCGCCGTGATCGGCAAGCGCGCCGACAATGTCGGCAAGGACCGGGCGCTCGAACATGTCGCGGCCTATGGCTGCTTCAACGACATCAGCGCCAGCGAGATCATCAAGGCCGATGGCCATTTCGACCGCGGCAAGAATTTTGCGACGTTCGGGCCGTTCGGGCCTTTCCTCGCTTCTTGCGACGACGTGAAGGATCCGCATGCGCTGACCGTGTCGTTGAAAGTCGACGGCCGCGTGCTGCAATCCGGCTCGACGCAGAACATGCTGTTCGATGTCGCCGATCTCGTCGCCTATCTCTCCGCGCTTCATCCGCTCGAACCCGGCGACATCATCGCCACGGGCACGCCGGCCGGTGTCGCCGCCCTGCACAAGCCGCCGGCCTGGCTGAAGCCCGGCTCGACCGTCGAAGTCGAGGTCGAGGGTCTTGGCCGCCTGCGAAATCCAATCATCGAAGGACCTGCGCTTAATGCCTGACAGACCGATCGTCCTGCTCACCAATGCGATGCATCCCGACGGCGAAGCGATCCTCACGCCGCATGCCGAGCTGATCGTGCCACCCGATGCAAAGCCGGAAACCTTGCGCCAATGGGCCAAAAATGCCGACGGCATCATCGTGCGCGCCAAACTGCCCGACGACATCGTCGATCATGCGCCGCGCCTGAAGGGCATCGTCCGCCACGGCGTCGGCCTCGACTTCATCCCGGTCGATGCCGCCACCGCGCGCGGCATCGCGGTGGCCAACCTGCCCGGCAGCAACACCAATGCGGTCGCCGAATATGTGATGTCGGCCCTGATGCACCTGCGCCGGCCGCTGTATCGGCTGGATGCCCGCCTGCGCAGCGATGGCTGGAATGCTGCGCGTCCGATCGCGGACTCACTGCCCGAATTGAGCGGCTCGACGCTCGGCATTCTCGGCGTCGGCACCATCGGCCGCCACATTGCCGGGATCGCGCGCGACGGATTCGGCATGAAGGTGCTCGGCACTTCCCGCCGCAAGGGCTCGCTGCCCGCCGGCATTGAGGAAGTCGCGCTGGAAGAGCTGTTCGCGCGCAGCGATGCGATTGCGGTGTGCTGTGCCCTGAACGAACAGACCCGGGGCCTCGTCAACAGCGGTCTAATCGGCCGGATGCGCTCCTCCGCTGTGCTGGTGAATGTCTCGCGCGGCGCCGTCCTCGAAACGCCGGCGCTGATCGAGGCGCTGCGGTCGGGCAAGATCGGCGGCGCGGCGCTCGACGTGTTCGACGTGCAGCCCTTGCCGGCGAACGACGCCCTGTTCGATTGTCCGAACCTGCTGCTGACGCCGCATACCGCTGGGATCACCGCCACCAGCGGCCGCGCGATGGCGGTCGGCGCGGCAGAAGAGATGCTTCGAATTCTCCGCGGCGAGCAGCCGCTCAATCTCGTCAATCCCGCCTACAAGGCGGCATGAGGTCCAACATGCGCATTACAGAGATCAAGGCCGTTCCGATTTCCTACCGCGTGCCGGAAGGCCAGAACGTCAGGCTCGGCATCGGCCGCGCCGTCAAGCGCGATGCGGTGCTGGTGAAGGTCACCACCGACGAGGGCCTGACCGGATGGGGCGAGGCCCATCACGGCCGTTGCCCGGGCGCGATTGCCAAACTGATCGACACCACGATTTCCGAGCTGGTCCTCGGCATGGACGCGATGAACGTTGTCGGCGTCTGGCAGCGCGTCTACCAGATGCAGCTCGCAAGCCACGGCATGGGCTATGCCGCCGCGATGGCGCTGAGCGGTCTCGATCTCGCGCTGTGGGATATCAGGGCCAAATCGGCCGGCTGGCCGCTCTACAAATTGCTCGGCGGCACTTCGAAGCCGATCAAGGCCTATGCGGGTGGCATCTCGCTCGGCTACCAGGCGCCGCAATCGCTGGCGCAGGAAGCGCTTGGGTATGTCGCGCAGGGTTACCGGGCGATCAAGCTCCGCGTCGGCGACAATCCGCGCGACGACGTCGCCCGCGCCACTGCCGTGCGCGAAGCGGTGGGCGACACCATCGAGATTCTGGTGGACGCCAACACCGGCTACACCGTCGATGACGTGCGCCGCGTGATGCCGGCCTATCAGGACCTTGGGATCGGATGGCTGGAAGAGCCGTTCCCGGCGCAGGATTACCGCTCATACCAGACGGCGGCCTCGCTCGGCACCACGCCGTTGGCGGCCGGCGAGAATCATTATACCCGCTTCGAATTCACGCGCCTGATCGAGGACGGCGCCGTCAGCTTCGTGCAGCCGGATCTGTCCAAGACCGGCGGCGTCACCGAAGCGGTGCGAATCGCCGGCATGGCTTCGGCATGGAAGCTGTCGTTCAATCCGCATACGTCGGCGACCGGCATCAACATGGCCGCCAGCATCAACGTGCTCGCGGCGGTCGATCTGCCCGGCTATTTCGAGGGCGACGTCGCCAGGCACAACCCGTTCCGCGACGAGGTCGGCGGCATCCCCTACACGCTCGACGCCGACGGATGCGTCAAGCCGTCGGAGACGCCTGGGCTCGGCGTCGAGATCAATGAAGCTTTCATCAACGCCCATCCACTGATCGAGGGACCTTGCTATGTCTGACACGCTGCGGGCTGAAGTCACTTCGAGCGCACTGCGTCTTGTTCACTTCACCTGCTGCGCTCTGTTTATTCTACTGGCCGGCGCCACCGTTGCACCGGCGCAGACCACCTCGACGCCGGCCGAGCCGGACCATTATCCAAGCCGGACCATCCGCTACGTCGTGCCCTACCCGCCCGGCGGCTTCAACGACACGCTGGCGCGGATCGTCTCGCAAAAGCTGCAAGACGCCTGGGGCGTGCCCGTCATCGTCGAGAACCGTCCGGGCGGCGGTACGCTGATCGGCAGCGAAGCCGTCGCGAAGGCTCCGCCCGACGGTTACACCCTGCTCGGCGTCGCTTTTCCGTTCGGCGCCAATCCCAGCATCTACAAGAACCTGCCCTACGACACGGTGAAGGATTTCACGCCGCTGATCTTCGCGGGCCAGACGCAAAACCTCCTCGTCGTGAAGCCTTCGATGCCGGTCAATTCGGTCAGGGAGTTGATTGACTACGCCAAAAAGAATCCCGGCAAGGTCAGCTACGGCTCCACCGGCATCGGCTCGTCCAATCATCTCTCGATGGAATTGTTCAAGAGCATGGCCGGGATCGACATCGTGCACGTACCCTACAAGGGCAGCGCGCCGATGGTCAGCGACCTGCTCGGCGGGCATATTGATCTGGCCTTCGACAACACGCCAAACGTGCTGCCGCAGGTCAATGGCGGCAAGATGCGCGCGCTCGGCGTCAGCAGCAAGACGCGCTCGGCGCTCGCGGCCGACGTGCCGACGGTGTCGGAAGCCGGCGTTCCCGGCTACGAGGTCACCGTGTGGTTCGGCATCGTCGGACCAGCCAGCATGCGGCCGGAACTGGTGCAGAAGCTGAACACCCAGATGAACGCGATCTTCGCGATGGACGACGTCAAGCGCCGCTTCACCGACCAGGGCGTCGAACCCGTCGGCGGAACGCCGACGGAATTTGCCGATCACATCAAGGCCGAAATCCAGAAATGGGCCAAGGTCGTCAAGGACGCCAAAATCCAGCCGGAGTGAGTGCAGGATTTTTGGGCGCGGAGAGCCTTGCCGTCGGTCCAGTATTGATTACCAGGACGACGGCAATGCGCGGCTAGCTCTTGCCGTAGTCGTAAAACCCTCGGCCGCTCTTGCGGCCGAGATAGCCGGCGTCGACCATTTCCTTCAGCAGCGGCGCCGGCCGATATTTCGAGTCGTTGAAGCCGGTGTAGAACACCTCCATCACGGACAGCATGGTGTCGAGGCCGATCAGGTCGGCGAGCGCGAGCGGCCCGATCGGATGATTGCAGCCGAGCTTCATGCCGGCGTCGATCTCTTCCGCCGTGGCAATCCCCTCCTGTAGCGCAAACACCGCTTCGTTGATCATCGGACAGAGAATGCGATTGACGGCAAAGCCCGGGCTGTTGCGCGCAGTGATCGGCACCTTGCCGACGCGCTTGGCAAACGCCTCGGCCTTGGCGTGCGTATCGTCGGAGGTCTGCAAGCCGCGAATCAGCTCAAGCAAGGCCATGACGGGCACTGGATTGAAAAAGTGCATTCCGATGAACCGGTCCGGACGATCCGTTGCGGCCGCGAGTTTGGTGATCGAGATGGACGAAGTGTTGGTGGCAACAAGCGCCTGCGGGCGAAGCGACGCACAGAGGTCCTTCAGGATCTTGACCTTCAACTCCTCGTTCTCGGTCGCAGCTTCAATGACGAGATCGCAATTGCCGAGTTTGGCCCTGTCCGTGGTCGCATTGATTCGGCCCAGCGCGGCCTCGCGATCGGCAGCGCCCATCTTTTCCTTCTTGACCAGGCGATCCAGGCTGCCGTCGATGGTGGAGAGGCCGCGCTTGATGGCGGCATCGGAGATGTCAACCATGGTGACGCCAAGCCCGGCCACGGCGCACACCTGCGCGATGCCGTTACCCATGGTGCCTGCGCCGATGATTCCGACCGACTCAATCATGCAAAAATCCTCTTCTTGACGGACGGCTTTTGCGCCGGTCCGTACGACCCAGATGCTGGGGACCTGATATCAGAGACAAGGAGCGACCGGAATGGCCTGTTCGGGCGGGCCGTTCGCCAGTTATCCACTTCCGGCGCGCCTTCATCCCGGAACGCTCGACCGGATGCGGATGGGTTGATAGACCGCTTGGCCGGGTGGGATTTGAGTCGGAATATGACCGTTGCTATCGAAATCGGGCGGACCGCAACGGGTGAACAGGCGTCGCTGGACCTCGAGGAACTGCTGGCTACACGTCTGCTCGTGCAAGGCAATTCCGGTTCCGGCAAGTCCCATCTGTTGCGCCGGCTGCTCGAACAGACGGTGCCATGGGTTCAGCAGACGGTGATCGATCCCGAGGGGGATTTCGTCACGCTGGCAGAGCAATATGGCCACCTCGTCATCGACGCGGAGGAACACACCGAGCGTGGCCTGCAAGTCGCGGCCGAGCGAGCCCGCATCCATCGGGTCTCCACCATTCTGAACCTGGAAGGACTCGACGCCGAGAACCAGATGCGGCGGGCTGCGGCCTTTCTCGGCGGCTTGTTCGACGTTGCACGGGATCATTGGTATCCGATGCTGGTGGTGGTGGACGAGGCTCAGTTGTTCGCGCCGGCCGTGGCGGGTGAGGTCTCGGACGAAGCACGCAGGCTGTCTCTCGGCGCCATGACGAATTTGATGTGCCGCGGCCGCAAGCGTGGACTTGCGGGAATCATCGCGACGCAGCGGCTTGCGAAACTCGCCAAGAACGTTGCGGCCGAGGCCGCCAATTTCCTGATGGGCCGAACGTTTCTCGATATCGATATGGCACGCGCCGCGGACCTTCTCGGGATGGAGCGCCGCCAGGCAGATGCCTTTCGCGATCTGGAGCGCGGACAGTTCATGGCGCTCGGCTCCGCGCTGTCGCGCCGCCCCCTGAGCGTCCGGATCGGCGCGACGGAGACGCACGCGCGGCATGCATCGCCGAAACTGATGCCGCTGCCGGAAGCCAGGATGGAAGGTGCGCGCGACATCATTCTGGCCGCGCCGCCGCCGGAGATAAACCGGCCTGTGCGAAAACCTTCCGCCGACATCGTCAGCCAACTGATGGCGAAGAGGGAGATTGTTCCTGAAACGGTGGAACAACCGCTCACCGCCGAACAACAGGCCGAGTTGCGCCAGCGACTGGACCGCATTCTCAGCGCCATTCTGGCGGAGCCCGATGCCGGTTTCCGGCCGGTCGGCATCCTTTACCAAGAGTTTGCGGTCCGTTGCCGGATCGAGGGACTCGGCTCGGCGGCGCCCAACCTCAGCGTGTTCCGCCGCATGCTGACCTGCGCCAAAGCCGGCCTTTCTGCCGATGTCGAAGAGGAAGGGCCCTGGAAGGAAGTTTCGGTCCGTGCCGGCATTCTGCCTGACGACATGCAAGGCGTCTTCCTGATGCTCGCGCGCGCCGCAAGGGAAAACCTGCCGTGCCCGAGCGATATGGCGATTGCTCGCGTTTACGGCACGCACTCCATTCGCCGTGCCCGCCGGGCCTTGGCTTATATCGAGGAACAGGGCCTGCTGGTTTCTCAGCTCGACGGCATGGGCCGCAGAACAGTTACGCTGGTCGAACCAGCCTGGACGACAGCGCCGAGCGATCCGGGCGCGGATGAAATGATCGGCGAAAGTTGCGAGCACTAGAGCGAAGCTCGCTTCTGATCGACACCGGGAAATTGTTGGCCGCGGGGGAGCGCTACATCGCGAAACCCGCTACGCTCGAAGCGCTGTTTTCTTATCGACGGACAGCTTAACCGGCCGGGCGGCATCTTCATGGATTGCCAAATACCGACTTTCACGCGCGATCCATGTTCGCTTACCTAAAAGCACCGAGTGAATGCAGGTTTTCTGAAATATGAACTGGCGTTCAGAGTAATCAAGCGGATAGACAATTTCACGCTGTAGTCCACAGAGGCACGTAATTACGCACATATCGAGGGCCGGCCGCCCTTCCCTACGTCGCTCCGGGAGGGCAGTTGACGCGTGCCCAATATGAAGCTAGGTTCACTTTACATGAGTAAGGATTCATCATGGCACTGGCATTGGTCCGGCGACAACTCATCGAAGAGACCCACAAGCGGATCGTTCGGGTCACCCGGGATCTGATCGCGGAAGGCGGATGGGCTGCGGCTCAGATATCGGTCATCGCGCGCCGCGCCGGGCTCGCGACCGGCTCGGTCTACCGGTATTTCGATTCCAAGGTTGATTTGTGCGTGCAGGTGCTTGCCGAGGTTTCGGAGCGGGAGGCCGAGGTGGTCGCCGGCATCATCGACTCCGAGGGCGATGCCGCCTCGCGGCTGCGCGACGCCGTGAAGGCCTTCGTGCGACGCGCGGCCCGAAAACCTCGGCTCGCCTATGCACTGATCGCCGAGCCCTGTGAGCCGCAGCTTGACGAAGCCCGACTGAAGTATCGCGATGCCCTGGCGGAACAGTTCGCAAGACTGATCGCAGAGGGCACGCGCCGTGGTGAGTTCGTCGACATGCCCGCCGACCTGCTCTCCACCTGCATCACCGGCGCCATCATGGAGCCGCTGATCAGGCCGCTCGCCAGGATGGCCGCGCCGAGCAACCGCGAAATTGACGCGCTGGCTGAAAACGTCGCCTCAGTGTGCGTGCGCATGGTGCGCGCGAGCGAGGCCAAGCTGAGCGTCGTCAAACGGAGGAAGCCGCAGTGAACAGACCCCTCACCAGCGCCCAGCTTGCACAGGCGGCGTTCGCCGGGGACGTCGGAACGCACCAGGTGTTGAACCAGGCAAGCCCGTGTGCCGGTTACAACGCCTTCACCGGTGACGTCGTGCTGAGCGAGCTCGTCGCGCGGCATGCATCCTGGAGCGCCGATGCAGCCGCCGCCGTGGGAAAGCTCGCGGGCGACGAGCAGATCCAGGACATCGCTCGGCTCGCCAACGAGCACGGGCCACTGCTGCGCAGCCATGACCGGTTCGGCAACCGGACCGACTGGATCGAGTTTCACCCGAGCTGGCATCAGCTCATGGCACTCGCCTTCGGCAACGGTGTTCACAGCCTGGCGTGGACGACGACGCAGCCGTCGGGCCATTTTGCCCGCGCCGTCCTCAGCTATCTCTGGAACCAGGTGGAGAACGGCGTTGGCTGCCCGACGGGCATGGCCTATGCCGCCTGCGCCGGTTTCACCGGCCGGCCGGAATTTGCGACCTGGCGCGAGAAGACTCTCTCGACCCGATACGACACCAGACGCCTGCCCATCGAAGCCAAGACCGGTGCCGTGATCGGCTACGCCATGACCGAGAAACAGGGCGGCTCCGATTTGCGACAGACCCAGACCACCGGGACTTCCGCCGGCACGGAGAACGGCGCGCAGATCTACCTGCTGACGGGCCACAAATGGTTCTTCTCGGTTCCAACCTCGGATGGCTTTTACACGCTGGCGCAGACACGGTCGGGCGTGAGCTGCATGTTCGTGCCGCGCTTCCTTCCCGATGGGCGGGCGAACAGGCTTCTGATCCAGCGCCTCAAGGATAAGTGCGGCAATCGCTCCAACGCCTCGAGCGAAGTCGAATATGACCGGACCTGGGCCATGCTGGTCGGCGAGGAAGGCCACGGTATCCGGGAAATTCTGTCGCACGCTCATTTGACGCGCCTGGATTTCGCGGTCGGCTCCGCCGGGCTGATGCGGCAGGCGTTGACGCTCGCGATCAATCATGCCGCGACCCGCAACGGCTTCGGGCGCCGGATGGTCGACCTGCCGATGCAGACCAATGTGCTGGCGGATCTCGCGCTCGAGAGCGAGGCGGCGACCCTGTCGGCGTTTCGGGTGGCGCGCGCGACCGACGGCATGGCGGACAACGAAAGGGAGCGCCTGCTCGCCCGCGTCGCCACGCCGATCGTAAAATTCTGGAACTGCCAGCGCGCGTCCTATTTCGTCTACGAAGCCCTTCAGGTCCATGGCGGCAATGGCTTCGTCATGGAGAACCCGATCGCGCGGCTCTACCGCGAGGCTCCGCTGAATTCGATCTGGGAGGGAACGTCCAACATGATGTGCATGGACGTGCTGCGCGCGCTCAACCGCGAAAAGGGCGCGCTCGACGCCTTCGTCGACGAAGTATCGTCGCCGGGCGCATCCGGCGCAGGCCATGCGCGCTTCCTGGCAAACCTCCGCGATGAGCTCGCCCGCGCCGACCACGACGACGAGGGCAACGCCCGGCCGCTGGTCACGCGCATGGCGCTGGCGCTTCAAGCCGCCGAAATGCTGAAGCACAGCCCGCAGGACGTTGCATCGCGCTTCATCGACTCCCGGCTGGCCGGACAGCATGCGGGCGTGATCGGCACGCTGCAATCCGCTCCTGACCTCAGGGACATCGTCGCGAGGGCCGCCGTTGCCGGAAAATAAAGCGTGATCCGGCTTGGCCTCGGGCGGCCAGGGCGAGGCGCTTGCGCCGAGGCCATGCTCAGACAGAGGAGGAACGTCAATGGGAAAGATGGAAGTGCTGTCCGTCTCCGACATCAAATCGGCGGTCACGCTGGAGGAATGGCAGACCCGGATCGATCTCGCCGCCTGCTACAGGCTGATGGCGATCTTTGGCATGACCGACCTGATCTACAACCACATCAGTGCCCGCGTTCCCGGCGAGGACGGCCACTACCTCATCAACCCCTATGGGATGCTCTATGAGGAGATCACGGCCTCGAGCCTTGTGAAGATCGACGTCGACGGCGCTACGCTGCTACAGCCTGATCACGGCTACAACGTCAATGTCGCGGGCTTCTACCTGCATGCCCCGATACACAAGGCCCGACCGGACCTGCACTGCATCATTCACACCCATACCCGCGCGGGCACGGCCGTGAGCGGCCTCAGCGAAGGGCTGCTGCCGCTGTCGCAAACCGCGATGCGCTTCCACGGCCAGGTCGGCTACCATGATTTCGAAGGACCCGCGATCAGCGGCGACGAATGCGCGCGCGTGGTCCACGATCTCGGCAGCCATGACGTACTGCTTCTGCGCAACCACGGCCTTCTGGCCTGCGGCCGCACCATCCCGCAGGCCTTCAATGCGATCTACTGGCTGGAGAACGCCTGCCGGATCCAGGTCGATCTGCTCTCCTGCAACCGGCCCATCCATTTTCCATCCGCGGCCGCAATCGACAACACCGTGACCTGCTTTTCCGGCAGCGAGATCACGCTGCTGAACGAGGCGGAGACCAACCCCGTGCTCAACGAGAGCGCGCGGAAAAACGCCGGCGGCTACGGTGCGCTCGAATGGGCAGCGCTGTTGCGCAAGCTCGACCGGCTTGATCCCTCCTTCCGGAGTTGAGCGTGAGAAACGAAACTTTCGGCTTCATCGGATGCGGCTGCGTCGGCCGCACGCTGGCGCAGGCCTTCAGCCGCGCCGGCAAAAATGTCGCCGCCGCATGGAGCCGCGGCAGCGCCGGCGCCGAGCTGATGGCGCAGGAGGTCGAAGGTTTGCGCGTGCTGCCGAGCGCGCAGACGGTGGCGGATGCCTGTGATTTCGTCTGGCTGACCGTTTCGGATGACGCGATCGCGAGTGTTGCCAACGGCATCACGTGGCAGCCGCATCACAAGGTGGTCCATTGCAGTGGCGCCACCGAAATCGACGCATTGGCCAAAGCACGCGCGGCGGGCGCGGCGATCGGCGGCTTTCATCCGTTGCAGATGTTCACCGATCCAGCGGTCGCCCTACAGGGACTGCCTGGAGTGACCGTCGGCGTCGAGGCCGAGCCGATCTTCCTCGAAACCTTGAAACAGATGGCCGCCGATATCGGCTGCTCCACCGTGGAGGTGCCGCGGGGCGATCGCGCGCTCTACCACGCGTCGGCTTATTACGTCGGCCCGTTCTTCATCGCGCTGTTGTCGGAAGCGGTGACGATCTGGAAGAAATTCGGCGCCAGCGAGCCGGACGCACTGAAGGCGCTGCTGCCGCTTTTAGCCGGCACCACCTCGGCGGTGACCAGCAGCAGCCTGGCCCAAGGCATGGGGGGATGCGTCGCCAGAGGTGATGTCGGGACGGTGCGGCGACACATCGCCGCCATGAACCGGCTCGATCCCGACGCCGGCGATCTTTACCGTGCGCTGGCCACAAGGACCATTCCGCTCGGCCTCGCGCGCGGCAGCCTGACGGCCTCGATGGCCGCGCAGATCCGGGACGCACTGTCGATCGCGGAAAAGGTGGACGCATAGACGCTGCATGCGCCGGCCACCGCCCAACTGCCGCGCCGAGCTTCGCTCGCAAGAGAGTAGCCCCGATTTAAGCGTTCTCGAGGGTGAGATGTTCGCGCACGATTCGGTCGGCAGCCTCAAGCGCCTGCGTATCGCCACTCCAGACGATGCGCCCCTCATCAATTATCACATGTCGTTCCGCGATGGCCCGGCACACGTCAAGGCTCTGCTCCACGAGGAGAATCGGCAAGCCCGCCGCCTTGAGCTCGCGCATCGTCGCAACCAGCCGCTCCACGATAACGGGGGCCAGTCCCTCGGTGGGCTCGTCGAGCAACAGCAGACGGGGTCCCGGCATCAGTGCTCTCGCGATCGCCAGCATCTGCTGCTCTCCTCCCGACAGCTTTCCGGCATAGGTCTTGCGACGTTCTTCAAGCGCGGGAAACATGTTCCAGGCGGACGCAAGGTCCCACCGCGACGATGGCCGCCATGCAAGCTTGAGGTTTTCTTCGACCGTCAGGGTGGCGAATATGCCTCGGTGCTCCGGCACCAATGAAATACCCAGCGACGCGATAGCATGCGTCGGCATGCCCATGAGACTTCGTCCGTCAAAGAGAAGCGTCCCCTTCAGGTTGGACAGCAAGCCCATAACGGAGCGCAGGGTCGTGGTCTTGCCAACACCGTTGCGCCCGAGCAAGGCTACCGTTTCGCCAGGCATCAGCGTCAGCGAAACGCCGTGCAGGACATGGCTCTTGCCGTACCACGCCTGGAGGTCCGCAATTTCGAGCAACGGCTTCATACGCTGGCCCCGAGATAGGCGGCTCGTACCAGCGGATTGGCGCGAATATCCGCCGGCGTTCCCTCAGCGATGGCTTCGCCTTGCGCCAGCACCGTGATGCGATCGGAGATATCAAGCACAACGCGCATGTTGTGTTCGATCAGCACGACGGTACGACGCGGCGTCAGGCTGCGGATCAGATTCTTGATGCGATGAATGTCATCGATGCTCACGCCGGCCAGCGGCTCGTCCAGGAACACGTAGCGCGGGTCAGAGCCAAGCGCCATGCCGATCTCCAGCGCACGCTGTGCGCCATGAGAAAGGGTACCCGCGCGGTCGGCGGCCCGGGCTTGCAGGCCGGTAGCCGCCAGGATTTCCTCGACATTGAGATCGGGATTGACGCCGCGCCAAAATGTCCAGGACTCGGCACGCCGGACAGCCTGCACAGCCAGGCGAATGTTTTCGGCGACGGTCAGGTTGTGGAAGATGTTGGTTACCTGGAACGAGCGTGCAATGCCGAGATGCACGCGCCCATGCGCGGCCATGCGGGTTATGTCGCGAACACCAAGACGGACATGCCCCTCGCTGGGCTGCAAACGGCCGGTCAGTACGTTGAACAGGGTCGTCTTGCCGGCACCATTAGGTCCGATGATGGAGTGCAAATTCCCCGGGGTAATCTCAAGATCGATGCGATTGAGCGCCCGGAAGCCGCCGAACCGCACGCCAACATTCTCCGCTATGATACCGGGCCTATCCATCGACCGGCTCCGGCGAGACAGCTCTGGCCCGATGACTTTTCCATCGTCCAATGAGCAACTCGGCGCTACCCCACAAGCCGTTAGGCAGGAAGAGAACGATCGCGATCATCAGGAAGGCGATGATCATCAGCCATCGCGGCCACAGCGTCGACAGAAAATCGGCCAACAGCACATAGAAGCCGGCGCCGATCAAGGCCCCCATCGGCGATCCAGTACCGCCGATAATCGCCATGATGACCAGTCGCTCGCTCATCTCCGGCTCGATGGTGTTGGGCGGCGCCAACCCCAGGAAGATCGTGTGCATGGCGCCGGCAAGGCCGGCGAGGAATCCGCCAAAAGCCAGGGCAGCAATCTTGAACAGGCGCACGTCATAGCCAAGCGCGTCGGCGCGGATGTCATTCTCGCGTATTGCGCGCAGTACCGACCCCAGCGGAGATGAAGCGACGCGTTGCGTCAGCACAAAGGCAAGGAAGCAGATCGCGGCAAGAAAGGCGTACACGGCCTGCGGATGCGCCAGGACGCCAAGATCGGCTACGATGGGAGGACGCGGAACGCCGGTCAGTCCGTTTTCCCCACCGGTGACGTTCTTCAGCGCCAGCATGGCAAAATAACCCATCTGCGCGAAAGCCAGCGTCAACATGACGAAATAGATGCCGCGCCGCCGCACGCTGAGAAAGCCGACGATGGCGGCTGCGATTGCCGCCATCGCGGCGGCAGCGAGAACGGCAACAAGGCTTCCGGAGTTCGAATGGAGCAGGATCAACGCCGCGCCATAGGCGCCGATGCCGAAGAAAAGACCCTGCCCGAACGATAGCAGCCCGACCAACCCAAGGAGAAACGTGCAGGACAGTGCACCAACGGCGAACACCACCAATTCGGAAGCCAATGTCACCGACGGCAGAACGAATGGCAGCGCCACCAGCACGATGGCGAGGGCGCCCGTCGTTGCATCGGGAAATGGGCGGTAGGCCGAAAACGTATTCACGATCTCCCCATCAGGCCAGCCGGACGCACGAGCAGGACCAATGCCATGGCGCCGTAGATCATCAATCGCGCTCCCTCGGGCCACAGGCTGCTGGCCATGCTCTGGACAACTCCGATCAGCAGGCCGCCCAGCAAGGCACCGGTGAACGACCCGATGCCACCGACGACGACGACAACAAATGCGACCCCCAGCGCCTCCGATCCCATGAAAGGTTCGACGCCGCGCAGGGGCGCACTGAGTGTCCCGGCAAGGCCCGCCAATCCGCCGCCGACCAGAAAGGCGACCATGAACACTTTCTGCACGTTGATGCCGAGCAGGCTCACCATCTCCGTGCTTTCGGAGCCCGCCCGAAGAGCGGCGCCAAAACGCGTTCGTTCCAGGGCAAACCACAACAGTATCGCAATGACGGCTGCGGCGAAGACCACGGCAAGCCGGTAGGCCGGATAGACGAACGAGCCGATGAAAACGATACCCGAGAGGAGACTCGGTACCGGCACATTCTTCGCGAGTGGATCGAAGATCAGGATGATCGACTCCTGAAAGATGAGCGCCAGCGCGAACGTTACGAGTATCTGCGCTTCGTGCGGCATCTCGTATGTGTGGCGCAGAATC
Source organism: Bradyrhizobium lablabi (assembly GCF_018129385.1). Classification (GTDB taxonomy): domain Bacteria; phylum Pseudomonadota; class Alphaproteobacteria; order Rhizobiales; family Xanthobacteraceae; genus Bradyrhizobium; species Bradyrhizobium lablabi_C. Next base: position 80,426 of record NZ_JAFCLN010000024.1, on the reverse strand, counting down.
AACCGCTCCGAAATCAGCGCGATGACGGCCGCTGCCAGAGGACCGAACGCCAGCGCCCACCACATCGAACCGGTCAACAGACTCACGGAATAGGCGGTATATGCCCCCACGAGATAGAGTGTGCCATGGGCGAAGTTCACGAAGCGCATCAAGCCGAAGATCATCGTCAGACCGACCGACAGCAGGAAATAGATCATCCCGATGCCGATGCCGTTGAGGAGCTGAAAGAGGATTACCTGGCCTTGCACGCTTCGTCGCCCCCAGACGCCTCAAGCCATCTTGCAGCCGGCTTGCTCCGGCGACATGAACGCCTTGGTGGCCTGAAGGATTTCCGCAAAATCGTCGGCGTCGCGCATGGCCGAGCGCGCCTTGCCCCGCATCAAGTAGTAGTTCTTGATGACCTGATGATCCGCGGCACGGACGGTCTCGGTTCCGGTAGGTCCCTCGTAGGTCAGACCTTCCATCGCCCTGGTAAGATCCGGGACGTCGAGCGACCCGGCCTTGTTGGCGCTCTCGACGAACATCTGTGCTACCGCCCACCCGCAGGCCTGGAGGTAGTTTGTCGCGTTGTTCGTCTTGGCTCGCACCACTTCGGAAAGCACCCGATTCCCGGGGCTCTCGACGCCATGCCAATAGTTCGTGCCGAAATAGACGCCCTCCACGATGTCCGAGCCCCATGCCTGATATTGATCGAGACCGGTGCACCATGGCACCACGATCTTGACGTTGCGCTTGAGACCGAACGACACCGCTTGTCGAACGACGTCGACAGTCTGATTGCCGAAGTTCAGCACGGCGAGGACATCGGGATTGGTGGCCATAGCCGCGGTGATATAGCCGGAATACTCGCGCTCGCTCAGCGCATGATAGGAGTTGCCGAGGTTCGTGAGGCCCTTCTCCTGCATTACCGCTTTGGCGTTTGTGAGCAGGCTCTCGCCGAAAACGTACTGACCGGTGATCGTGTACCAGCGCTTGGCTGCGGGATTAGCCTGCATGAAGGGCTCGAGCGTTGCCCGTATGGCCGTGTAGCTGGCGCCGGGCCAGCGGAAAGATGACTTGTTGCACTGACTGCCTGTGGCTTCATCGGCGCCCGCCATATGAATGTAGATGCCGCCACGCGCGTGCACTTCCTTGGCCACCGCGAGCGCGATGGCAGAGTTCGTGCAGCCAACGACGTGGCGAACGCCCTGCCCCATGGCCTCCTGCACGCGGCGCACCGCCCGGCCCGCGTCGCCCTGGTCGTCGAGCAGTGTATAGTTGATCTGTTTGCCGGCGGCGGTCTTGTAGTGGTCGAACGCCATGACCGTGCCCTTGTTCAAGAGGTCGCCGACATTGGCGAACGTGCCTGACAGCGAATATATCCCTACCACCTCGACCTTGTTGGTCTGGGCTCGCGCGATCATCGGTGAAGCGAGCAGGCTTGCTCCGCCCAGGAGCGCCGTTCGTCGGCTGATGTTCATTTGCGATACTCCTTCAGTTTCCAGTGGAAGTTGCGCGAGCCGCGCGGGAGCGTTTTTCAAGCCACCAGCCCCAGGCCGGCGGCCATTCCGAGAAGGTCGGATCGACGCCGAGCGCCTGGGCGGCATGAAGCGGCCAATGCGGATTGAGCAATGCCTCACGGCCGATTGCGATGAGGTCGGCGCGACCGTCGCGGATGACGGATTCGGCAAAGGCAGGCGTGGTTATGAGGCCGACGGCGATGGTGGCGATGTCTGCTTCCTTGCGCACGCGCGCGGCAAACGGTACCTGGTATCCCTCTTCACGCCGCACCATCCTGGTGGTCGTGCGTTCACCAAGGCCGCCCGACGAGCAGTCGACGAGATCAACGCCGACGGACTTCAGCGCGCGGGCCAGCGCAATGCTGTCTTCAATAGCCCAGCCGCCGGCCTGATCGTCGACGCTCGATATCCGTACTGACAAAGGCAGATCGTTCGGCCAACCGGCGCGGACAGCCTCCGCGATCGCAATCGCAAGACGCATGCGACCCTTGAGGTCTCCGCCCCAATCATCGTCGCGCTTGTTCGCGAGTGGCGAGAGAAAAGTATGGATCAGGTAGCCATGCGCTGCGTGAATCTCCAGGAACCTGAATCCGGCTTTCGCCGCGCGCTTGGCAGCAAGATGATATGCATCGATCAGGCGGGCGATGCCATCGGCGTCGAGAGCGTCGGGGGTGTGCCAGCCAGGATTGGCCGGAATAGCACTGGCAGCGACGGTTCGGTACGGTGGGAAGCCCTTTGCAGCATCGTCGTCACGGAGTGGATCATAGCCTTCCCAGGGCCGCCCAACGCTTCCCTTGCGGCCCGCGTGAATGAGCTGCGTCGCAGGTACCGCGCCAGCCTCCGCGATCAGCCCCGCAATGCGCGCCATTCCATCCACTTGCGCATCATTCCAGATGCCGAGATCGTGCCAGGTGACGCGGCCATCCGGCAGTACGGCAAGCGCCTCCGTCATCACCGTGCCACCACCGCCAATTGCCTGACGTCCGTAGTGCTGGAAATGGAACTGCCTCGCCAGCCCATCTTTTTCCGCCATGTACTGTTGCATCGGCGAGATCATGATGCGGTTCTGCAACGTGACGCTCCGCAGCGTGAGCGGGGAAAACAGATGCGACACACTCATGCGGCTATTCCCATGCGATCTTTCGTCCAGGCCCATGCAATCCCGAGGCCAATCACCGGTTTGCGCAAGCCATGCCACGGGATCGGCGAGAGCTCGGTATTCGGCAGCGGCGCTTCGATGCCGCGGTGAAGGCGCGCAGCCAGCCACTCACCCATCAGTGTTGCCATCGCAATGCCACGGCCGTTGTAACCAAAGCCAATGAACATGCCTGGCGCCGGTTCATGAATGCGCGGCAGTCCGTCCAGGGTCAGACCAACCTGCCCCGACCAGCGATACTCGATGGGCAATAGCGCCGCCTGGGGAAACAACCGGCGCATCGCATGATGCAGCGCCGCGTAGAGGGGTTCGCTCTCCTGCTCGCCAATCGAGCCGCGTCCTCCCATGAGAAGACGTCCATCCGGCGTCAGGCGAAAATAGAAGGCAAGCTGCCGCGTCTCCGACACGCATTCGCCGCCCGGGAGAATGGTCGATGCGATATGTTGGGGCAAAGGCGTGGTGGCGATCTGAATACTTTGCACCGGCAGCAGGCTCCGCGCGAGCTTCGGCATGACGCCGTCGGTATACGCATCGGTGGCAAGTATGACCGCGGCCGCATCGACCGAGCCGTTGCTGGTGAAGATGTGCCAGCGTTTGCCTGCTGGCGTAACCTTGAGCACCCGGCTTTTTTGATGCAGTTGAGCCCCGGCCGCGATTGCCGCACGCGCCAGCCCGCGGACGTAGCCGAGCGGCTGTAGCGTCCCGGCACGGCGATCGATCCAGCCGCCTACATACTCTCTTGTTCCGATGCGCCTGGTTACCTCCTGTTGGCTCAATACCTCGACCGGCGCGCCAAATGCGCTCCAATCCTGTGCGCGCCGTATCACGCGATCCAGCGCGCGATCGCTGTGGGCCGCCTGAATCCATCCGCCGCACTTGGGCACACATTGGATGCCATGCCTTGCAATGCGCGAGAATACGGCATCGGCAGCGTTGCCGACCGCTTCAGCGAGTGCCCGGCCACGCTGCTCGCCCCATTTGGCAATCATCTCCGACGGATCGAGCTTCAAGCCGGGAATGACCTGGCCGCCATTGCGGCCTGAGGCGCCATAGCCGAACGCTTCCGCCTCCAGGACGACTACGTTCGTGCCGACTTCGGCAAGCGATAGGGCCGCCGACAGGCCCGTGTATCCCCCGCCGACAATCGCGACGTCGGTAGTGATTCTGCCGGCTAGCGGTGCCGTCTCGATCGCCGGTTCTGCAACCGTTGCCGACCAAAGCGAACTATCAAAGCTGGCGGCAGAGTTGACCATTCGACCTAGCCTCGAGCCCAAGCGGCAGCAAAGCCTTGCGAAATGACACCATCTTCCAGGTCCTGGCTGATGGCTTGCGCGTCGCGCTCGCCAGGATCCCCGTAACCACCGCCACCGCCGAGCGTGTAGATGACGGTATCGCCCTTCAGCAAATCGACCTGTTGCTTGGACTTGAGCACGATGTCCTGGCCATTGCGCCGAACCACGCACGAGCCGGTGCTGCCTGGCGTACCGCCAAGGAGTCCAGCGGGCTTCTGCACGAAGCGGTCGGCATAGATGGCGAGCTTTACGCCATCCTCCAGCACCTCGTAGCGGCGCACGAAGCCGATGCCACCACGCTGACGCCCACGGCCGCAGGAATCCGGAACCAGCGCGTACTCGGTGAGACGGAAGAAGGGAAAATCCTGATCCAGCGCCTCCGCCGGCGTGTTCGAGCAGTTGGAAAGCGGGCTATCCACGGCATCACAGCCATCCCGCGTGCTGCTCGCGCCCCAGCCTCCTCCAAACACCTCAAGATAGACCGACCATCCGTTATCGCGCAGTTTGGAAAGGCAGCACACCGACGTCGTATCGAAACCACAAGCGATGACCTTGTCGGGAACGGCCTTCGACAGCGCCTTCATGATGGCGTTCCAGGCGCGGGAACACGCTTCCATACGCGCGCGCACAGGTGCCGGATGGTTGGGATTGAGCAGCGTGCCTTTCGGCGCCGTCACAGTGATCGGCCGCATGGCGCCATCGTTGAAAGGAATGTCAGGGCTCGTCAGTGCCGCCTTGATGACCGACACGCTTGCGGAGATCGTAGAGGCAAAGGGAGCGTTGAGATTGCGCATGACCTGCGGCGCCGTGCCGGTGAAGTCCGCCGTCATCGAGTCGCCGCTGACGGTCACCGTCACACGCACCGGCAACGGGTCCTCGGTGATGCCGTCGTCGTCGACCATGTCCTCGCCGGCATAGACGCCGTCCGGGACCTCGCGGATCGCCGCACGCATGCGTGTTTCCGAGTAGTCCTGTAGCGCGGCCATCGTGGCGATGACCTTGTCGGTCCCGTATCGCGTCGCAAGTTCATTGACCCGCAACACGCCTACCGCGTTGGCAGCCATCTGCGCATCGAAATCGCCCATGGTCTGCGCAGGGACGCGAACATTGGCCTTGAGCAGACGTTGAAATCCACCGCCATGCCAATCCCGTTTGACGTTGATCTTCGTCGGGGGAATGATCAGTCCTTCTGAATAGACGTCACTTGCCGTGGGATTGAGGCCCGGATTGCCGCCGCCCATATCAAGGTGGTGCGCAACGGAGGCAGCAAAGCCAACCACGCTTCCATCGGCGAAGATCGGATGGAAGATGAAAACATCCTGCAAATGCTGGCCGCCCGAATAGGGATCGTTGATGAAGAACACGTCATCAGGCTGTAGCGTTTCTGGTGGATAGACAGCGGTGCAGGCTGCAAAGATGCGCCCGATGCTGCCAAGTTGCATCGGAATCAATTCGGCCTGTGCCACCGTATTTCCCTTGGCATCAAGCAGGGCGGCTGAACCGTCGCGGGCCTCTCGCAGAATGTTTGAGTACGCAGACCGGATAAGCTTCACGCCCATTTCACGTGCAGCCGCGATCAGAGACTGGCTGATGATCGCGTATTCGACGGGATCGAGGGTCATGCCGCGTCCTTCCGCACGTGAAGATTGCCCGCAGCATCGCGCGTTGCGGTCCAGGTTTCCGGCAGCCAGACCGTCGAGGAGTAGCCCTCGATCAAGGTCGGCCCCGATACGGTGCGGCCTTCGGTGAGATGGGCCGCGTTCACGATCGCGGCGGATTGCGTCTCGGTTCCGGAAATATTGACCGGCGCCTGTTTCGGTCGCTCCAGGTCGACCATCCGCTCGCCAAGATTGGGGAGAGTATCGAGACGGCTGCGCACCAAGAGGCGAAGCGAGACAATTTCTGCGCGACGTCCGGGCTCGCCACCATGAAGATAGACACGGCGATGCGCTTCAACGAACGCGTGGTGCAGCGCTTCCGATGTGAGAGTTGGCAGATCGCGATCGGCGATCGTGACGGGAATCTCGAATGCCTGGCCAACGAAACGCATGTCGACCTCGAGCTGAAACTCAAGCGGACCGGCGAGGCCGAGCTCGCGAAATTCCTTCTCGGCGATTGCGCGGAAATGAGCGTGCTCTTCGCGCAGGGCTTCAGGGGCGGCAGCGTCGAACTGGAGGCGCCGTGTCACCCCATAAACTTTCACATAGTCGGCAGCGAGCAGGCCTTGCGCAGAAATCACGCCCGGATTCGGCGGGACCAGAATCTCCCGGATCCCGAGCTCGTCGGCAATTTCGGCCGCGAGCAGAGGTCCAGCCCCACCAAAGGGAAGCAAGGCATAGTCACGCGGATCGCGCCCCCGCTCGGTGGAAACGATCTGGATGGCGCGCACAATATTGGCAACGCCCAGCCGGATGGCAGCTACCGCCGCACCGTTGACGTCGGTGCCAAGCCGCTTTGCAATCTCCTGGAATGAACGGCGAGCGGCTTCCGCATCGAGCTTCATCGAGCCGCCAAGGAAGCTCTCGGGGCGGATGGTGCCTCGCACGACGTGCGCGTCGGTGATCGTCGGCGCCGTGCCTCCGCGGCCGTAACAGGCGGGGCCTGGATCAGCGCCCGCGCTGCGCGGTCCCACCCGGAGCATGCCACCGTCGTCGATCCATACCAGGCTTCCGCCTCCGGCGCCGACCGAGACGATGTCGAGCACGGGAGTGCGGATCGGCAGGCCATCCACTTCCGTCTCGGGTGTCAGCGCGGGTTCGCCGCCGCGCACGAGCGAAACGTCAGTCGAGGTTCCACCCATGTCAAAGGTGATCAGGTCGCCGCGGCCGGAACACCCTGCCTGACGAATGGCGCCGACCAGTCCGGCGGCTGGACCGCTGAAGAGCGCCGAGATCGCGTTGCGTCGCATCGCGATCGCCGGCAGGCGCCCGCCGTTTGACTGCATGACGCTGAAGTGGCCGGCAAAGCCGCCGCCTTTCAGCCGGCTCTCGAATCGATCTAAATAGCTGTCGATGACAGGCTGGACATAGGCCGAAAGGAGCGTGGTGGATGCGCGCTCAAATTCACGAAACTCGGGCGCGATCACATGGCTCGCTGCAACGCGTATGTTCGGCAGTGACGCCGTGATGAGGGCCGCCAGCTCGGCCTCATGCTTCGGTGAAACGTAGGACGACAGCAGGCACAGCGCGACGGCTTCATAGCCGCCGGCCGCCAGCGCCGGCAGCAGATCACGTTTCACCTCGGTAATATCGAGGGGCAGGACTACGTCGCCGCGCGCGTCGATGCGCTCCGTTACTTCGTAGGTGTCCCTGCGTCGCACGGGGGGAGCTGGCTTGGCGTAGCGCAGGTCATAGATGCTGCGCCGGTCATGCCGCTGGAGGAAGAGAATGTCGCGAAAGCCACGCGTGGTAACAAAGGCTACCTTCGCACCCCGCCGCTCAAGAATGGCATTGGTCGCAATTGTCGAGCCGTGGACGAGATCGGTGACTTGCGCCGGAGGGATACCGCCCGCTTCGAGCGCGTTGAAAGCACCGATGTCGGGGCTTTTGGGTGTCGAGGGCACTTTGGCGACAGTGCCTTTTGCACCATCGAAGGTTACAAGGTCCGTGAATGTGCCGCCAACTTCGATGCCCACACGCATAAGCAACCGCCATCTAAGCTACTTCAACAAACAGATATCAGCTTGCGATAAATTGTAAAGAAATTAAAAAATAGCGCGATAAATTTTCACTGGATGCTCAAATGACATACCTTGATACCGGCACAGTAAGTCTTTCGGAGGTCGGCGAACGCATTCGCTCATTGCGCCAAAAGCGCGAGATGACGCTCCAGCAGCTGTCAGAGCAATCCGGCGTTTCCGTCGGCATGTTGAGTCAGATGGAACGTGGCCGTTCGTCGCCAACGATACGCACCTTGCAGCGCGTGGCCGATGCGCTGGAGGTACCTTTGAATTGGTTCTTTTCCACGCCCGAAGTTTCGCGGGATCATCCGCGTTGGGTCTTGCCGCACAGCCACCGCCGAAGAATTGCTTTGGGCGACATGAAAGTCATAAAGGAACTGCTTTCGCCTCCCGGCGATGGAAAGGTCGAGCTGCTGCTCGTAACTATTGAAGCCGGCGGCTCATCCGGTCCTGTTGCCTATACGCACATAGGTGAAGATGCCGGTGTTGTGCTGGAGGGGCGGTTGTTGCTGGAGGTCGACGGCGTGCCGGCGACTTTGGAAGCCGGCGACGCCTTCCGGTTCGCCAGTTCGTTGCCGCACCGCTTCGAGAATGCGGATGCTGGCCGAACACGCGTGCTGTGGGCGAACACACCGCCGTTTTATTGAGCCTGTTCGGGCGGGCATGCCCGCTCTCAACCTTGCACTCGTTCAAGACGGCGGAGGGAATCGGTGGCAGTCAGCAGATCAATGGACAATCGGGCCTCGCAGTCCGCAGACGAACGACGCACGGCCGAGATCGAGCGCATGCAACCATGGGAATGGCCGGAAGCGCATTGGCGCAGCCTTGTGGACCAGGTGCGCGCCGGTCGCGCCTTGCGGCCCGCCAAGTGGAAGAACGGCGCACGCTGCGCCGTCGCATTCTCGTTCGACAGCGACCATGAGACCAACGAACTGCGCGATGGCGGCAAGTCCATCGGCCGCATGGCCTGGGGCGAATATGGTGCCCGTGTCGGCGTTCCACGCATCCTGGCGATACTAAAGAAGCACGACGTGCCGGCGACCTTCTATGTGCCCGCCGTCGCGGCGCTGCTGCATCCGGACGAGCAGCGCCGCGTTGTGGCCGAAGGTCAAGAGATCGGCATCCATGGCTGGATTCACGAGCTCAATTCAGCACTGCCCTACGCAGCCGAACGCGACCTGATGTTCCGCGCTACCGATACGCTCGAACGGATCACCGGCGTGCGGCCGGTTGGGCTTCGCACGCCGTCCTGGGATTTCAGCTCATCGACGCTGAAGATAGAGAAGGAGCTTGGTCTGCTCTATGATTCATCCCTGATGGCTGACGAGGATTGCTACGAGCTCATGCTTGAGGGCGAGCCGTCCGGCGTGATCGAGCTTCCGGTCGAGTGGGTGCGCGACGACGCGGTCTATTTCATGATGAACCGCTTCCAGTCGCTGCGGCCCTACACCCCGCCGACCGACGTGTTCGACATCTTCCGCCGCGAACTCGATGCCGCCTGGGAGGATGGCGGCATCTATCAGCTGACAATGCACCCGCATATTTCCGGCTATCGCTCGCGCATCTGGATTCTGGAGGAGTTGATCCGGCACGCCAAAGCAAAAGGCGACGTCTGGTTCGCGACCCACGCGCAAGTCGCCGAATGGGCGCGCGATCACGCCGCCTGACCATGCAGGAAACCGGCGGGTTGGCATCGAGAGACTGAACCATGCGCCAGTCGATCAAGCAGCCCGGTTCCGGCCTTCGATCGCAACAGTCGCTGACACAGCGTCGGCGAGCGTCTGCGCCGTCGCCGCCGACAGCGTCCATCCCAGGTGACCGTGACCGGTGTTATAGAAGACACCCGGACGCCTGCCTGCACCGACGCGCGGCAACATGCTCGGCATCATCGGCCGCAGCCCGCTCCAGGCCACTACTTTGTCAGTGGCCACCGCCGGAAAATGTTCACGGGTCCACCGGACCAGCGGTTCGACGCGATCATGACGGATATCGCGGTTGAATCCGTTAAACTCGGCGGTTCCAGCCACCCGGAACCTGTCGCGTCCGAGCCGGCTCGTTACAATCTTGGTCGCATCATCCAGGATGCTCACTTGCGGAGCGGCGGTCTGGCTTTCCGGCGTGTGAAGCCCGACCGTAATCGAGTATCCTTTCACCGGATAGATGTTGAGCCGGTCGCCGAGCATGCTGGCGAAATCGCGGCTTGCAGTGCCGGCACAGATAACGACCGCATCGGCCTGAAGCGACTGCCATTGTGTGTCGCTACCGCCCTCGCGCGATGCGGTTGAAAGCCAGCCGATCTGAAATGTGCCGTCAACAGACGGAACGATCTTGTCGATCGAGGCATCGAAACAGAATCTGACGCCCCGCCGCGCGCAGACATCGGCAAGACCGCGCGTGAACTTGTGAATATCGCCAGTTGAATCGGATGGGGTGAAGAAGCCGGCATAGCAAGTGCCCTTCAATGCCGGTTCAATTCTGCGGATCTCGTCAACAGTAACTGCACGGCGGTCGAGGCCGCCCTTCGCCAGCAGATCGTTGACTTTTAGCGCCTTATCAAACCCGGCCCTGTCGCGGTAAAAATGCAATATGCCGCGCTTTTCCAGATCGAAATCGATCTTCTCCCGTTCCGCCATTTCAAAAAGATACTTGCGTGCGGCAATCGCCAGCCGCACAGTTTCAATGGTGTTGGCCCTGTAGTTCGAGATATTGGCGATGAATTCCGCCATCCACGAATATTTGTGCCAGCCGGGCAACGGATTCACGAGCAGAGGGGCATCGCGTCGCATCATCCACCTTAGTCCTTTCAGAACGGTGGATGCACTGTTCCAGACCTCGGCATTGCTTGCAGAGAGCTGTCCTCCGTTTGCAAACGATGTCTCCATACCGGCGTAGCGATTTCGGTCAAAAACGGTGACCTCGTAACCACGCTCGACGAGAGCATATGCAGTTGTGACGCCGGTGACGCCGGCGCCCACGATTGCGATGTGTCGCATTACAGGTTCCTTGCAATGAGATGGACAAGACCGAGTGCTGCGGCCCTTAACTCCCAGAGAGCTTTCGACCGAGTTCGCTAAAGTTTCGAATCCGGCCGAAGCCGTGTGCCGTCGAAAAGCCGTGAGTATCGGAACGGCGTCAGGTCCACCGCTGTGGCGCTACCGGTAATCATGTCGGCAGCCGCCAACCCGGCGGCGGGGCCGACTCCGAAGCCATGACCGCTGAAGCCTGTCGAGAGGAAGAATCCGGGTAGCGCGGCCACGGGTGAAATCACCGGCACCGCATCCGGCATGGAATCGATCACGCCACCCCAGCTTCCCTCGATCCCGATTTCGCCGAGTTCGGGAAATGTGGCACGCAGTTCGCCAAGCGCGCGCCCCAGGAGTTCGGCGTCCGGCAGCGGATCAAGAATGCGCGTCTTCTCGAACGGTGAGACTTCGTCCGCCGACCATTTCGAGGATTGCAGCAGTTCGTCAAGGAACGCCTTGCCGAGGCGGATCTTCAAGCCCCGGCGGCGTTGAAGGAAGGTTGGCAGGAATTTCCAGCCATAGCGCAGTAGCGACGGGGTGAGGTGGACGGTGCCGCGTCCGCTCATCGCGACCGTATAACCGTCATCAGTGCGGCGACGCACAGAGAAGCCGGGTGTCGAGACGCATTGGCTCAACAAATCTACCGCCCGCGTAGTACGGGCTACCGATCCGTAGACCACAGCCTGGGGCAGGTCGACACCATGGCGCCGACAGAAAAGCGATGACCAGGCACCTCCAGCACAAAGCACGGCGTTGGTCCGGATCGCTCCCCGTTCGGTCACCACGGCCGCGACTCGACCGCCTTTCTTCTCCATCAACCGCACAGCGCAGTTCTGCACCACGACCGCGCCGAGGCGTCGCGCCGCCTGGGCAAGCAGAGGAACCACTTTCGACGGCTCGGCGCAGCCGTCGGACGGGGTTTGGAGCCCACCGACCCAGCGCCGCGCGCTTCCGGGAGTCTTGGCTTGCGCCTCCGCTGCCGTGAGGAGCTGACTGTGAATTTGATGTTCGCGTGCGATATCCCGCCAGCGTTCCCACGCCGCGAGTTCCGCCGCGCTGTCGGTCACGAAAGCGACACCCACCTTGCGAAACCCCAGATCCGCACCGATCTCGGCGGGCAGCGTTTCCCACAGGCTCATGCTCAGTCGCGCAAGATCGAGCTCGGCAATGTCCCGCCCCTGTTGGCGGCACCAGCCCCAATTGCGGCTGGATTGCTCCGCCCCGACCAGCCCTTTCTCCAGCACGACAACGGACACGCCCCGCTTCGCCAGAAAGTAAGCGGTCGAAATGCCTGCGATGCCTCCGCCGATGACGACCACGTCCGCCGCCTCCGGAAACTCAGTGTCTGTCTCGATCCGCTCGAGGGGTTGTTGCATCAATTGAACTCCGAAGGACGGTAACGAGATGGCAATGCCGCGCCGAAGCGCAGCATGCTCCTCGCGTCTTCAAACTCAGTCCTCGATGCCGATCCTGTCGCGCAACTCAAGCCACCAGCCATAGGATGGCGGCCATTTTTGCCAATCTGAATCGATTCCGAGCGCACGTGCCGCATGCAGCGCCCAGTGCGGGTCGTACAGCGCCTCGCGGGCGATCGCGATCAGATCGGCGTGCCCCTCTGCGAGTATCGCTTCGGCTTGCGGACCATCGAGGATCACACCTACAGCCATGGTCGGTACGCCGGTCTCGCGACGGATATGCGCGGCGTAGGGAACCTGATGGCCGCGCTGTAGCTTTTTGCGCTGCTTGGCATAGTCCATCATCGAGTTTTCGGCCCGGATGCCGCCTGAAGAGCAGTCTATGAGGTCCACTCCCCGGGCCGCCAGTTCGCGGGCAAGCACGCAGCTGTCCTCGATGGTCCAGCCGTCCTCGCGCGTGTCCAGGTCCTTGCGCCAGTCGACGCACGACAACCGGAAGAACAGAGGTTTGCCTTTGGGCCAATGCCTGCGAATGCTCTCGGCGATCTCGAGCGCCAGTCGCATGCGTCCCGCCAGATCGCCGCCATAGCCGTCCTCGCGCTTGTTGGCGACCGGCGAGAGAAAGGAATGGATCAGATAGCCATGGGCGGCATGGACGTCGAGAACGTCGAAGCCCGCCTCATCGGCGCGGCGTGCACCCTGGCCATAAGCATCGATCAGCGCGGCAATCTCGTCGATCGACAGCGCGCGGGGTGCACGCCAATGTGACACACTCTTCGCCTCAGTCGAACTAACCGGCGTCCAGGGCCGCTCGCCGCGTGCGGCTTCCGCGTCGCCCAGTGATCCGAGACCTTCCCAGGGCCGTTGGCGTGACGATTTGGGCCCGGCATGATGGATCTGCGCCGCTGGAACGCTTCCTTGCGCGCGCAGAAATTCGGTGATCCGGCGCAGCGGCGCGATCTGCGCGTCGTCCCAAAGTCCGAGGTCGCCATACGTGTTCCGGCCGATGGGATCTATAATGAGCCCTTCGGTCATCACCGTTCCGGCTCCGCCGACGGCATACTTCGCCAAATGCTGGAAGTGCCAATCGGTCGCCTTGCCGTCCGGCCCCGCCTTGTACATCTGCATCGGCGCGATCACGATCCGATTGGGAAGGGTCACGTCGCGCAGCCGGAATGGGCTGAACAGCAGAGACGATCCACCGGCGCGACTCGGCTTGGCTGCAACGTTCATTCCTGCTTCTCCTCCAAAGCGGCCGAGCTGTGAGCTCTACGCGGCCGCGACTCCCGTTGACGCGACGGTACGCAACCTGGGAGGCGGAGGCAGATCGACAAACCTCGTCGCCAGAGCCGCGTAAGCATCCAGAAGTTCCGCGACGCCACCATCCGGGCCGGCCGGCCTTCCTTCCATCGCCTTGAACAGCTGGTGCTTGACGAAGAACCGCCATGTAACCGGCGCCGCCGTCAGGATGCGCGTCAGCAGCGCATAGCGCTGCTCGGTCCAAACTTTCTCGAACTGGACCCTGCCGGCGCCGTGGCCGAAATGCTCCTTGCTCGCTTTACCTGCGAGTGCGGCGCGTAGGCGCTGGGTTTCGGGCCCATCGACAGAGCCGTCCTCCGCGAGCGCAACGCCATAATCCGAACGAGCGCGCTCGCGGCTGACGAAGCCGCAACGCACATCCTCGACGACGCGTTCAATCGGCCGTTCATGGGGATGGCCGTAGCCGCCGGCACCTGGCCCCACCAGTAGCAGCATATCGCCGGGTTCGAGAGGTACGATGTCGCTATTGCGGAGATCCTCGGCCTCTCCGTAAGGATTGCGAGTGAAGCTGGAGGCAGCACCGGCATGCCCGCCGCACGCTCCCCAAGCCGCGATCAAGCAGCGGTCACGATTACGAGCGGTGACCATCGATTGCGGCGCAAAGAGCTGAAATTCCATCATCAGGGCGAGGCCACCGCGATAGCGACCGGCACCGCCTGAATCGGTCACGAGGCCATATTTGTGGATGCGGATTGGGATCTCGGATTCGTTGATCTCAACCGGAGTATTCTTCAGGAACGACATGTTGGCGCCGCTGCCCTCTGCACCGTCCTCGAACGGACCTCCGCCGGCACCGCCGCCGACCGGTCCGATCGAGGCCATGACGGTTCGTCCGTCGCGCGTCGCGGTGCGAACGTTGACGAGACTGAGCCCGTTACCCGGTGAGGCCGGAAGGCGGTCCGGAAGGGCGAGCGTAAAGGCACCGATGACCACGACCTGAGTGACGTTGCAAAGCAGGCTGCGCATACCAACGGCGGCAGGGAATTCGCAGTTCACCACCGTACCGGGTGGCAGAATGGTATTGAGCATCCGCACGGTGCCCGAATTCAGAATGATGGTCGGATCGAGCGTGTAGAGCACATAGATCAGGCCGACCGTGATGAGCGAATGATGCGGATTGCCACCTGTCGGCATGTTCAGCGACGAGACCAGTTGGGGATCGGTACCGGTGAAGTCCATCGTCAGCGCATCGCCACGCACGCGCACCGTCAGGCAAATGCGAACCGGATAGCCGTTGACCGAGTCTTCATCGGCATAGTCCGAGAAGTTGTAGTCACCGTCGGGAATACTGCGTACCAGCGAGCGAGCCTGCTCCTCCGCATAGTCAAGTAGCTGTTCGAGGCCAGCCTTGAACGCTTCAAGTCCGAAACGCTCGATGATGCCTTGGACCTTGCGCTCGCCTACCTTGACGCAGGCAAGCTGGGCATTGAGGTCACCCCAATTCTGCTCCGGCACGCGTACATTGAGGTTAAGGATACGCAGCACGTCGTCGTTCATGACGCCGTTTCGCATCAGCCGGATCGGCGGAATCCGGATACCCTCCTGATGGACCTCCGTCAGCGTCCGCGACAGCGAGGCAGGCACGGCGCCGCCGATGTCGGTGTTGTGGATGTGGTTGCCGACAAAACACACCAACTCACCGCCCGAGAATACCGGCATCCAAAGGTGCAGGTCGGGCGAGTGAGTTGCCACATAACCGCTATACGGATCGTTCGTGCAGTAGACATCGCCTTCCTGGTAGTCGTCAAACATCCGGATCACGGCGCCATAGTCGAGGCCCGTATACCAGGTCGCGCCCATGCTCTTCGGTGAAGCCACGGTCTGTCCGGACCGTGTGAGGATCTGGCAGGAGAAGTCTTCCGTTTCCTTCACGAAGGTGGAATAGGCCGTACGCATCAGCGTGTAGCCCATACTCTCCGCCGCCGCAGCACAGTGGTTGGCGAGAACCTGAAGCACCGCCTTGTCGATAATCATGCCGATGCTCCAAGAACGATGCGCAGGTTTCCGAACTCGTCGACCGAGGCCACGAATCCGGCAAGCACGACGGTCGTACAATCGTCCTGCGCCACGATCGCGGGTCCTTCAAATGTGTCACCGGGTGCGAGGGCCTCACGCCGGTAGAGCGGCACGGAGCACTTGGCTCCGTCGAGAAAGACCTCGACGCTCTTGTCGGAAACGGCCCGGCCGGGACGTAGCTTGCGCTTTGGAAATTGCGGCTTCTCGGTTTTGCCGCTGATCACGAGGCGCGCCGTGATGAGTTGAACCGGCGCCGTCCGGTCGGCATGACCGTACATTTGCTCATGCGCGACATGGAAAGCCTCGGCAAGAGCCTCGAAGCGGCCACTCTCGATCGATTCGGAATCGAGCGCCGCATCGATTTCGAACGATTGGCCGCGATAGCGCATATCCGCCGAGAACGCCAACGCGTATGGGCCGTCATATCCTTGATCGTCCTTGAGCCAGGACAGCGCGTTCGCGCGCAACTCAGCGAAGGCCTCCTTCAGCACCGGCATCGCGCCAGGGCCAAGGTCCAGATAGAGCGTGCGGATGAAATCATTCTTCAGATCGGCGATCAGGCCGCCGAGCGCACTCAGCACGCCCGGTGTCGGGGGAACGACGACTTCGCGCATCTTCAGTTCGCGCGCGAGGAAGCAGGCCATCATCGGGCCGGCGCCGCCAAACGCCAGGAGCGAGAAGTCGCGCGGATCAACGCCAAAGCGCGACAGCAGACCACTCACCTCCGAGAACATGCCTGACACGGCGATATTGACGATGGCCTCGGCGGTCTGCTCGATCGAACGATCCAGTCTTTCGGCGAGATGGCCGACGACCGCCCTCGCCTTGCCGACATCGACATGCACCGCGTTATAGCCGAGGTCGGAATGTCCGACCAATCCAGTTGCGACGAAGGCATCCGTGATCGTCGCCCGGTCGCCGCCAAGACCGTAACAGGCGGGCCCCGGCCGCGAGCCGGCGCTTTCGGGGCCGACCTTCAGGACGCCGAGCCGATCGACCCACGCGATGGAGCCGCCACCTTCACCGATCGAGCTTACCGAGACCGAGGGAATGAATATCTGGAAGTCGCCGATGCGCTCGCCAACGCCATATTGGGGCCGGCCATCAACAATCAACGCGACGTCGGCAGTAGTACCGCCGATGTCGAGACTCATGCAGCGGTCGATGCCACATGTTTCGGCAACATAGCTGGCGCCGATCACTCCGGAAGCGGTGCCGGACAGGATCATTTGCACGCACTGCTGCTTACCCTGTTCGGCGGTCATGATGCCGCCATTCGATTTGGTCAGCCGGGGATCTGCGGGCACGCCGAGATCTTTGAGGGCGCTTTGCAGCGACCCGAGATAGTGAGAGACGCGCGGCTGAACATATCCGCCGATGACGGCGGTGATGGTGCGCTCGTATTCGCGCACGATCGGCCAGGTCTCGCTTGAACAGAACACCGGCAATCCAGGGGAGACGCGCTCAACGACCGCCTTGGCCTGCCGTTCCAGCGCACCATCGCGATAGGAATGCAGAAAGGAGATGACCACACCCTCGGCGCCGGCGGCCGAGGCCGCCTGTACTGCCGCTTCGACCGCTGCTTCGTCCAACGGCTCGACAATCGAGCCGTCGGCGAGCATGCGGCCCGCAATGCCGAACACCATGTCCCGCGATACCAGCGGCGCCGGCCGCTTCGACAGCAGACTATACATGTCGGGAATCTTGAGACGCGCGAGCTCAAGCACGTCGCGGAAGTGCTCGGTAACGAACAGAGCGAGCTTCAGTCCCTTGCGCTGCACGACGGTATTTACGCCGACCGTCGTGCCATGAGTGAAGTAGGTGATCTCGCCGGGCGAGACGCCGTAGCGCGCGGCCAGTCCACGAACACCTTCCAGCACTTCCGCGCCGGGCTGATCCGGGCGGGAAAAGACCTTCAGCGATCGAAGCGTCTTGCTCTGCTCGTCGAAAATAGCGAAATCGGTGAATGACCCGCCGATATCGACCCCTACGCGATAACCCATCATCGAGCTCCAACAGTCACGGCCGCTTCTTTGCGAAAAATGCGTTGATTAGACTGCATGTGCCCGCAATCAAGGATCGATCGACGGCCCCGGCACGAGAGTTCGGCTCTAGCGGCCGAGCTCCTTATTCCACTGCTCAAGCCATTTCGCCTGGCGCGGCGGGAGATCCTTGAAGGGCGGAATGATGATCTCGTCGATCTTGGTGATCTCCTGAGCGACCGCCGGATCATAGACGGCATCGACATTCCCCGTGCCGTAGCGCACCTTGCTGCCGAAGCAGGATTGGCGCCTGGCGTCGAGCGCGAAATTCACGAAGTCAAAGCCCAGATCGGAGCTGCCCTTGGCCTTCTGAACCCAGGTGATGCCCGCGATCGCGCCCGGCGCCGGTGTGAGATAGCCGAAACCGGAATTGCCATCGTCGATGAAGGCCCAGGCCCTGCCATCCCAGTAGGCCGCCATATCGATCTCACCGCTCTTGAGATCGTTGAGCACCTGGTTCGGATCGGTCCAGAGCGTGAGATTGCGGCTGTCCAGCATGCGCTTGGCCTGCGCAAGGCCGGGCGCGATGTTGTCTATGCCGCCGCCATACAGCGTCGAGAGCTGGTAGACGATGAAAGGCGCGCCACCCCCGGTGTAGTTGATGCTCGGCGCAGAACTCTTCCACTTGCCGCTGACCGTACCCTCGACAAACTCCTTCCAGGTCTTTGGCGGATTCGGCACGGTCGCCTTGTTGTAGATCACACCCATCGAACCGTAATTGTGCGCGACCCCGTAGCCGTCGCCAACGTCGGTGAAGCGTTTGGCGATCTTGGCGAGGTTGGGCACGCGCTCGAGGGAGAACTTGTCGACCAGCCCGCGATTGATCGCATCATAGGCATGGTCGCTCGCCACCATCATCACGTCGAGCGGAGGCTTGGTCGGGTTCGCGGCGATCTGGTTCAGCCATTGCGGCGCCGAACCAAGCACGATGTCGACCGACTTTCCGGTCTCCTTCTTGAAGGGATCGACGACACATTCGCGGAAGCTGCGCTCCCAGATACCGCCAAAGGCTCCGACGACGAGGTCGGCGGCCGAGGCACTCCCACCCATGTCCAATACGGCCATTCCGCACACAGCTGCGAGAGCCGCACTTCTCTTCCCCAAACCGAGCATGCTCACAATACAGTCCCTTCTGTTTTTCATTGAACACAGGACGTAGCCAACGGCTGAAAACGCTTATTCACTATTCTAAAAATTTTTGCAACCATTTTCATTGGAGCAAAATTGAAGGTCACTACGACTGACACGCGATCGCTCATTCAAAAGCCTATTTTTTAAGCGTAATGTGCCTTTTTGTGCAGATGGCCTTGAGCTGAGGGATACTTTCAATGCCTCATTGCGCTATCATCACTTTTAGGATAATGAAATTATTGCCTTCAGTGAACGGGAGCTGGCTGAAAACGTGAAATCGATTGCGAAAAAGAAGTCCGGGGACGCGCCATCCTCCCTGAGGGATTCAACCAACGCGCCCAAAACGTCTGCAACCAGAGTTGGAGCGATCCTGCGCCGCTTCCGGAAGCAGAACGGGATTTCGCTCCAGGAGCTGGCAGATCTATCCGGGGTTTCGGTGGGCACGATCAGCCAAGTCGAGCGCGATCTCGCCAATCCGTCGCTGCGCGTCCTGACCAGCATCCGCAACGCCCTCAATCTCCCCGCCAGCGCGCTGTTCCACGAGATAGCATCGCCGCCCGAGCGCGATCCCGGTTTCGTGCGGCGCGCAGCACAGCGGCCTCGTCTCGAGCTGGGCTATATGAGCAAGGAATTGCTGTCAGCGGGGACACCGCACAGCTTGCAGCTCATGATCCTGCATATTCCCCCCGGGAATTCATCCGGAGACAAGATGATCCGTTACCCGGCCGAAAAAGCCGGCCTTGTTCTTGAGGGCGAGATCATCCTCACAGTCGGCGAAGAGGAAGCGCGCCTGCAAAAGGGTGACAGCTTCGTGTTCGACAGCTCGATCGCGCACGGCTTTTCGAATCCAGGATCGACCGAAGCAAAAGTCCTTTGGATCATCGGGTCTGTTCCGGCAGCCCCCCATTTCTAGGCGGCAACCATGGTCAGCGTTCCTCTCAGCCTGCGCGGAATCAGCAAATCCTTCGGCAATGTCCAGGCACTCAAGCCGCTTTCGCTCGACGTCGGGGCTGGCGAGATGATCGCCCTGCTGGGGCCGTCGGGTTGCGGCAAGACGACCACGTTGCGCAGTATCGCCGGCTTTGAACAACCCGACACCGGCGCCATTTACATCGGTCCCCATGACGTGACCGAACTTCCGCCCAATCTTCGCGATCTTGGGATGGTGTTTCAGAATTACAGCCTGTTCCCGCATATGAGCGTCGGCGAGAACGTGGCGTTCGGCCTCAAGATGCGCGGTATTGCGCGGGCGGACCGGGAGCGTCGGGCTCGGGACCTGCTGAAACTGGTGCGCCTCGGCGATTTTGCGGATCGCGAGATACACCAGCTGTCCGGTGGCCAGCAGCAGCGCGTCGCGTTGGCCCGGGCCTTGGTTACGGACCCGAAGATATTACTGCTGGACGAACCGCTGGGTGCGCTCGACAAGAACCTGCGGGAAAGCATGCAGTTCGAACTCCGCGAGATTCAACGCCGACTCGGAATTACTTCGATCCTGGTGACGCACGACCAGGAGGAAGCGCTGACCATGAGCGATCGGGTCGCTGTCATGTCGGCTGGCGAGATCGTGCAGATCGGCGCACCGGCCGAGGTGTACGAGAAGCCCGTCAACCGGTTCGTTGCGGACTTCCTCGGCACCGCCAACATCTTCTCCGGCTCGGCGCTGGCCCCGGAAGCCGACGGCACCTGGCGCGTCGCACTTTCTGGAACCGAGCCGGTCGAGGCCCGGATCACGACGAACAAGGCCCTTGCCGCGGGAGAGCGCGTGACCTTTGCGGTTCGCCCCGAGCGCTTGCTGATCGGCCCACCGGACGGACCGGGGCTGACTGCGCGTGTGCGCGACGTGGTGTATCGCGGTTCCTTCCTGACCTATGAGCTCGACGCGGCCGGCCGCACTACACCGCTGTTCGTGTATGGCCAGACCCGGGCGCCTGTGCCCGTGAGCAGTGCCGTCAGGTTGACGTGGGAGCCTGATTGCGCGGTCTTGCTGGAGGGCCGCGCGTGAGCATGCAGACCCTCACTTCCCTCTCCGCCTCGCCACCCGCGCAGTCGAAGCGCAACCGTTTCCGCCTTGCGACCGGCAGTTGGGCGCTGCCGGCTGTCCTGTTTCTTGTAGCGTTCCTCATCGTCCCCCTGGTCGCGAACGCGTTTCGCAGCGTCACGTTGGGTGAAGCCGCGCTGAACCCCTGGGCGTACTACGAGAAGCTTCTGTTGGACTCCTATTATTCCGGAATCTTCTTCACGACATTCAAGGTCTCGCTGGTCACTACTCTCTGCACACTCGTGCTGGGCTATCCGGTCGCCTATTTCATGGTGCGCTATGCCGGACGTTGGAATGCGCTGATTCTGTTCTGCATGATCGCGCCGCTGCTGACCTCGATCATCATGCGCACCTTCGGCTGGCGGGTGCTGCTGGCGCGGCGCGGACTGATCAATGTTTGGGCGACCGATCTCGGCATCATCAGCCGGCCGCTCGACATTCTTAATGATCCGCTGGTGGTCTATATCGGCCTCGTGCACGTGATGGCGCCGTTCATGGTGTTGTCGATCACCGCCGTACTTCAGGGCGTCGACGTCCGGCTGGAAGAATCGGCTCGCGTGCTCGGAGCAAACCGCTGGCGAACGTTCCGCCACATCACGCTGCCGCTTAGCCTCGACGGCATTGCGACCGGCTGCATGCTCGTCTTCGTGATTACAAACGGCAGCTTCCTGACCATGCTGCTGCTGGGCGGCGGCAAGGTGCAAACGCTGTCGCTGCTGATCTATCAGCAATTCAACCTGACACAGGACGTCGGCTTCGCCGCCGCCATGGGCAATGTCCTGCTGATATCCGCCATGGTCTGTGTTGCACTGCAGACCAGATTTGTCCGTCGTCGAGGGGTCAAAGCATGACAGCGTCTCACGTCAACCCGCCCCGGCGCCGCCGCAGGCCAGACTACCTGGCTTGGGGGCTTGGCATCTGGGTCGTCGCGTTCATGACCTTCCTGCTGTTTCCGATCGCCGCCGTCGTCGTGGTGTCCTTCTCCTCGGCGACCTACATCGCCTTCCCAATGCCTGGCCTCTCACTGCGCTGGTACGCGCGCATCTTCGAATACCGGCCCTTCATCGACTCGCTGATCGTATCGCTTCAAATCGCGATCGGCTCGGCGGCACTGGGAATCCTGTTCGGCGTTCCCGCTGCGCTCTGGGTCGCCCGCTCCAAGACCTCGGCCGCTGCCCTGATCGGCAATCTGCTGCTCGCGCCAATCTCGGTTCCCGCGATTGTGCTGGGCTTTTCGCTGCTTTATCTGCTATCGGCCATAGGCGTCGGTATCTCGTTCGCCGCGCTTCTGATCAGCCATACCGTTGTCGCCATCCCCTATATTTCCAGGACCGTACTGGCCGTCTACCGCGCATTGCCGCCGGATTTTGAGGAGGCGGCATCCGTCCTGGGCGCAACGCGCTGGCAAACGCTCTACCACACGACGCTGCCGCTGGTCAGGCCCGGCATCTTCGCCGGCAGCCTGTTTGCTGTCCTGATCTCGCTCGACAATCTGCCCTTGTCGTTTTTCTTCGGCACGGCGCAGTCGAATACTCTGCCAGTGGTCATGCTGAGCTACATGCAGAGCCAATTCGACCCATCAATTGCGGCCATCAGCACAGTGCAGATGCTGATCGCGGTCACTGCGCTGCTCGTCCTGAACGCGACCTATGGAATCGATCGACTCACCGCGGCCTGAGCGCCGTGGTGCAAGTTGCGCCTGCATGCGTTGGAACGAGACATCCGCTGACCGTCACCGACCAGGGTCCCTCATAGGGTCCTGAGAACAGGCATTCCCACGATACTCGACGCCTCCACGTCTATTTCCTTCGGTCCTGGCCGTTCGGACACGTGCGAGTTTGACAAGGACATTATCATCGACAGAATCGTTGGCTCCGGACTGGCTCGCGACCGGAACAGATCAACCATCGATCCCAGGATCAGCTTTAAGATATCTAACATCAGCGCAGGATCGTCCGATCCTCTCCCGTCACCCAACTGCAATTCAATTTGCGACAGGGACAGGCCCCTCGTAACGTCTAGGGCCATCAGTCCAGCTAAGCATTTCTGCCACGCCATCGCGCGACACGTATTCTGATGACGCCCAACATCAGGGACCAGATGCCTAGTGGTTTGATCGATGTTTCGTCGATCGCTTCACCTTTGAGCGATGACTCAAGGTTCGTGACGAAGATCGAGGCAAGGCGTTGGATAACGTCCTGAACGATGCCCGCACGATTGAATTGGGCAAGGCGCCCGCTAAGACGCCACGAGAGATTCACCAGGATCAAGCTGCCGGACGCTTCTCCTGGAAGAACACGCCATTCCACTTCACCTTCGGCGGACGACCCGGAGCCGGCGTCCTGGCCACGACCGCTCAGACGGCCAATCCGGTTTTCGGCATCGAGCAGCACGTTGCCGTCCCCGTTGAGAGCCACCTTTATTGGCCCAAGGGAGACATTCATACGTCCCCGAACCCGGTCGTCCTGAAGCTCCGTGATCTCGGCCCCCGGCAAACAAAAGGAAACTTGGCGGATGTCGGACAGGCGATTCCAGACGATCTCGGGCGGAAAGCCGACGGCGAGGCGCTGTTCAATCGACGACCACCCTTTGCGTGCGCCCACCCCTGCCGACGCGGTGGGAGCGGCAGGACGGTTCGGCGGCACGGCGGGCTTCATCGGGGCATCGACCGGTCGAACGGCGACGGTGCCTTCAATCGCTGCAACCACGGTCTGAGGGGCACGCGCGACCTTTCCCTTGCTGACCTCCTCGATCGCTTCCACTATTCCGACATAGCCCGTACAGCGACACAGGTTCCCCGACAGTTCTTCGCGGATCCGCGCGGCGCCGGTCTCGCCAAGCCTGAGAATGATATCGCGCGCCGTGACCAGCATTCCGGGTGTACAAAAGCCGCATTGCAGCGCGTGGTGCCGCGAGAATGCGTCGCGAAGCTGCTCCATCAGCGCATCGTCATCGAACCCTTCGATAGTGATAACGGAGCAACCGTCAGAATCGCCTGCATAGCTGATGCAGGAGCGCTGCGGTTTCCCATCGACGACAACCGTGCAGGCACCGCAGACGCCCTGTTCGCAGCCCACGTGAGTGCCTGTCAGATTGAGGTCCTCGCGCAGCAATTCGCACAGCTGAGTGCGCGGCTCGACCGTCGCGGTCACCGGCCGCCCGTTGACGGTTAGGCTGACACTCAGCATCGACATCTCAGGCGGCTTCCACGAGCAAAATTTGCCCCAAACTGCGCTGTACGGCGGCGATCAGTTGCTGCCTGTGGGCGGGCGCCAGATTTGGGAGAACTTCTTCAATTTCCTCGCGCGCATCACGGGCGGCATGCTCAGCTCCGCGCGTTGCCAGTGTTTCTGCGCTGCGTGTCAGCAGCGCCGGACGGCCCTCGGGGGAGCCGGCAAGAATTCGGAATAGTCCGATCTTGGGATCTTGTATGGCAAGTCCAATGGCCTTCGCAAATTCACCGGTCTTCCGACACACCTTGTAGTAACCCCAACGCGCTGCTGCGGAGAAGCGCGGCAGCTCGACCGCGGTAAGGAGCTCCGTGTCGCCGAGCTCGGTCGTGAATGCACCTGCCAAAAACTGCTGGGCCGGCACGCGGCGTTCACCCGCCTGTCCACGAATGACGATCGTGGCGTCGATGGCCGCCATGGTCGAGACCCAATCTGCCGCGGGATCGGCATGCGCCAGACTGCCTCCGACGGTACCGCGGTTTCGTACCGCCCGATATGCGATGCCACGCGCCACATAGGGCAGGAGCCCGCGCGTAAAATCCTCGATCGCGCCGTCCTCAAGCTCCGCGTGCGTGAACGTCGCCCCGATCGAGCACAATCTTGCATCCGCTCGTACCGCCTTCAGCTCGGGGATATGGCGGATGTCGACCAGTTTTGCGGGACGAGTCAGCCGCAGATTCAGCATCGGTCCGAGCGATTGACCGCCGGCAAAGATCTTGGCGTTTGCTGTCTCATCCGAAAGCACGGCAAGCGCTTCCTCCATGCTCCGGGGCCGCACATATTCAAGCGAAGCCGGCTTCATGCGACGTTGCCCAATGTTGGCTTCGCCGCGGCAATGGCCGCGAGGATTCGCTCGGGGGTAGCCGGAATCTCACGAACCGCGGCGTTTAGCGGTGTGAGAGCGTCATTGATGGCATTTACCAGCGCGCCTGCCGGAGCTATGGCGCCTCCCTCACCGACGCCTTTAAGGCCATGCGCGGAAAACGGAGACGGCGTTTCCATGTGCGTAATGCGGAAACGGGGCAGTTCGGTCGGTCCCGGCAGGAGATAGTCGATCAACGTCGAGGCCAGCGGCTGTCCATTGTCGTCATATGGGCTCTCCTCGAACAGAGCCGTTCCAACACCTTGCGCTGCTCCGCCGATCGTCTGCCCGTCGACGATCATCGGATTGACCATGGTCCCGCAATCTTCGCAGATGGCATAGTCGAGGATTTCGACAAGCCCTGTCTCGGCATCGACCGCGACATAGGCGGCGTGACTGGCATACGAAAATACGCCGGTATCGACCTGAGGCTTGTAAGCACCCGTCGCCTCTAATCCCCCTCTGTCAACGGCGTCAGGAAGCTGGTCCGGCCGCATGTACCAGGCCCTGCCGACGTCCTCATAGGAGACGCTTGCTTCGCCGGCGAATATGCCCCCGTCGCGGAAGCTGACGTCTTCCGCTCGGACCTGCAAGAGATGCGCGGCAATACTTTTGATCCGTCCTGCGACGATCTCGGCCGCGACTGACACCGCGCCGCCGGTCATCACGATACCGCGGGACGCATACGCCCCCGTCGAGAAAGGCGTGTTGGCGGTGTCTCCCAGCGTGACGCGAATGTCTTTCAGGGGAACGCGGGTCTGTTCATGGGCGATTTGCGCAAGGGTTGTTTCCAACCCCTGACCGATGGTGTGGATGCCCGCCTTGACCTCGAGCGCGCCGTCCGGTGTCAATTTGACGTGGGCCTGGTCGAAGCCCGGAACCAGCGGAAGGCCCCATTGGGCAAAAACCTTCGTGCCGTGCGCGGACTGTTCCGTATAAGTTGCAAAGCCCACACCGAGATATCGCCCTTTCGCATCCCGCCGGGGCTCTGAACGGATACGCTCGAAGCCAATCATCTGCTTCACCTGGAGAAGCGATGCAGGATAGTCGCCGCTGTCGTAGAACTTTTTGGTGATGTTGGTGTAAGGCATCGCGGACGCTGCAACGAGATTCTCGAGACGGACCTCCCAGGCTTCCCGGCCGACGGCCTTTGCGATTGCGTCGATCGTCAACTCGATGGCGAAGCACACGCCGGGACGTGCGACGCCCCGATACGGTGCAAAGGGTGGCTTGTTGGTTGCCACGGAGAATGTGCTACAGCGATACGCCTGAAGATCGTATGGACCCGGCAGGTTGCCTCCGGCCTGGGCCGCCTCCAGGCAGGCTGAGAACGGCCATACAGAATATGCTCCGCAATCAATGGCGACCTCGGCGTCCAGACCAAGAAACCTGCCGCGATTATCGGCATAGGCCTTGATCTTGTATTCGTGTTGTCGTGCGTTGGCTCCGGCCGTGAGATGTTCTCTCCGATCCTCGATCCAGCGAAACGCGCCCTTTCTCGTATAGGCAAGCCACGCGACAGCGACCTCTTCGGGCATCAGCATGCATTTGTAGCCGAACCCGCCGCCGACATCGGGAGCAGCCACCCGAATGATGGCCTGGGGAATGCCGAGGCATTCCGCCAACCCGATGCGGATCAAATGCGGTACCTGGGTCGAGGTCTGCACCACCAGCTGCCCTGCCCGATGGTCCCACCATGCGACAAGGCCTTTGCCTTCCATCGGGTGCATGACCTGACGCGCTGTCGACAGCTCCAATTCCACGACGACGGGGGCGTTTGCGATGACGTCGTCAATTCCCTGGTCCAACGACGTGCGCAGGAACAGGTTGTCCGCCCACTCCTCGTGAAGGGGTTTCACTCCCGGCGAACGGCCCGCCGCGCACGTCACGATCGGGTCGAGTTCGTCATACTCGATCTCCACCAGTTCGCAGAGGTCCTCCGCGGCGGCACGGTTGGCTGCCAAGCACATGGCAACGATCTCGCCAACGAAGCGGACGCGGTCGGCGGCGAGCGCGGGATAGTCGGAAACTTTGTAACCAGGGATCGACGATCGCGTCGTTATCGGCGACACACCCTCCATGTCCTCATTGAAGACAACGGAACTCTCGAATCCGGTCGGCTTCCTGCGTTCTCGAATGATCGCATGAGCAACCGGACTTCGCAGGAACGCGACCTCCAGCATTCCGGGTATCCGGATATCTCCGACAAACTGACCACGACCGCGGAGGTGGCGCGCATCCTCCTTGCGGAGAACGCGCGCACCGATGCCCTCACCAGATTCAGCCTTGACCATATCGGACCATTCCGCCTAACGGCACGCCTCGCCTAAAATCAGATCCAGGCGTTCTCACACATCGCACACTTGGGAGACGATCACAGACAAGCCCGCACACCGCGTGCCGAACCTCTTACCACTTATTTCCGCCGTAACGGAATGCATCGAGACGAAACTCCGCGACCTGAAACCACTGGTTCGACGCGTTCATGTATTCTTTCCAGTGTTCATATACCCGCTTGAAATCCGCACTCTTGGTAGAGAGCTCGTTGAAGGTCTCTACGGACGCCTTGTAACAGGCTTCGATCACCGGCTGCGGAAAGGCGCGCAGTTTCGTGCCGCCGGCGATGAGTCGCTTGAGTGCCGCCGGGTTCTTCTGATCGTATTTGGCCAGCATGAGAAGATGCTGCTCATTCGCGGCCGCCTCGAAAGCGTCTTTGTAAAGCTGCGGCAGTTCCTTCCATGCCGGCGCGTTAACAAGGCTCGTAATCATCGCGCTGCCTTCCCACCAGCCCGGCGTATAGTAGTAAGGCGCGACCTTGGCGAACCCGAGCTTTTCGTCGTCGTACGGGCCGATCCATTCGGCCGCATCAATCGTGCCGCGCTCGAGCGAAGCATAGATGTCACCGGTTGGAATCTGGATCGGGACGCTGCCGAGACGCTGCAACACCACACCGCCAAGCCCGCCGATGCGGACGCGGAGGCCCTTCAGATCTTCTACCGTATTGATCTCCTTGCGATACCAGCCGCCCATCTGCACGCCGACATTGCCGCAAGGGAAATTCAGCATGTCCTGCTTGGCGAAGATCTCCCGCATCAGCTCAAGACCGCCGCCGTAATACAACCAGGATGCCTGCTGGCGCGCATTCGCCCCAAAGGCCACGCCTGAATCGAAGGCGTAAACCGGGTCCTTCCCGAAATAGAACGACGACAGGGTGTGACCACACTGGACGGTTTTGTTAGAGACAGCATCGAACACCTGTAGCCCGGGCACGATCTCGCCGGCGGCAAAGCACTGGATCTCGAACTTCCCGTCGGTGAGCTGTCCAACGCGTTTGCACATCTCGTCCGCAGAGCCGTAGATGGTATCGAGGCTCTTCGGCCAGCTCGTTGCCATGCGCCAACGCACCTTGTCGGGCGATTGCGCGATGGCCGGTGCGGCCATTGCCGTCATTGCGAGGCCGGCGGTCGCCTTTTTCAGGAATGTTCGTCGCTTCATCTGAAGTCCCCTCCTCCACGTTGCGTCGAAAGCATCGCCTTCATCCCTTAGCTACGCCGGGCTGAGTGGCGCTCGAATGATTCGCGTTCCAAGAAATGGGTCCGCCGAACAGAACAGGGAGGCCACCATCGGCTGAGCCTGTTTGCGGCGCATCGAGCAACCTCCGGACTACGTCCATTCCTCAGTCCCAAAATTATGATGGTATACTGAGCATTTTTTGGAAAGCTGTCAAATGGGACTTCAGCACAAAAAATCGGCCTGAAATGCCCAATGCTTGATCGCAACGCAGCAAGCCGCCGCGCTTTCCGAAGTTGTTGCGTCAGTGCCCCTGACGTTCAGCGCTATGGTGCCATGGCATCACCACGCGCTCGATGACCGCCACGGCCTCGATCAGTGCGACGCCGACGATGGCGAGGATGGCGATCGCCGCAAACACACGTGTGGTGTCGAACATGCCCTGTGCGCTCAGGATGACGTAGCCCAGCCCGCGTTGCGACGAGACGAATTCACCGACGATGGCGCCCACCAGAGCCAACGACATCGCCACCTTGAGCCCCGCAAACAAATGCGGCATGGCGCAGAACAGCTTCACCCGCAACAGCACCTTGAGGCGGGATCCGCGCATCGTCCGCGCAAGATCGACGATATCAGGCGGGACCGAACGCAGCCCCAGCGCGGTGTCGATGACGACCGCAAACACAGCAATGAGAAAGGCGATCGCAATCTTGGGGGTATCCCCCACGCCAAACCAGATGATGAAGAGCGGCGCCAGCGCAACCTTGGGCACGCTGTTCAAGGCGACGAACAGCGGGAACAGCAGGCGCTCGAGCAATTTCCATTCGACGATTACGATGGCGAAAAGAACGCCGAATACGACAGCCGCCGCGAAACCCGCCAGGGTGATTCCAAGAGTGTAGCCGGTCTGCTCCACAAACCACAGAGGTGAGGCCAGGATCTCGCCGAACACCGCAATCGGACTCGGCAGCAGTACCGGGCGAATGGAAAATACCCGGCAGGCGACCTCCCATATGGCAAGAAAAGCCACGGCGCCCGCGAGTGGAGCAAAGCTGCGCTGAAGGCTGTTTCGGATGAAGGCGGCCAGATCATTCATGAATCAGACCCATCTTCTCGAACAACCCGCGAATGTGCCGGGCATAGTGACCGAATTCCTTGCTTTCGCGCACGGCAAGACGCCGCTCACGCGGCAGATCGATGGAAATGTCTTCGACCACACGTCCCGGACGCGGGCTGAACACCACCACCCTCGTCGAGAGAAAAACAGCTTCGGAAATACTGTGCGTGACAAACACAGCGGTCATGTTTCTTTGCTGCGTAAGATGGTGAAGATCAACGTTGAGCTGATCACGGGTAAGTGCGTCGAGTGCACCGAATGGCTCGTCCATCAGCAGGAGCCGCGGATCGAGCAGCAGCGACCGGCACATCGCAACACGTTGCCGCATTCCGCCCGATAGCGCGCGCGGATAACTGTGCACGAAGGCGCTGAGACCCGCCATCGCCAGCAGTTCGCGGGCGCGCGGCTCGTAGTCGCGCTTGCGCTTGCCGCCGAAATCCGCCGGCAGCAACACGTTATCCAGCACGTCGTACCAATCCAGCAACGCATCGCGCTGAAACGCCATTCCGAGACGATCGGGTGGACCGGAGATCGGCTGGCCATCAATCAGAAGGTTGCCGCTGGTCGCCGTCTCAATGCCGGCAAGACACCGCAGGAAGGTACTCTTGCCGCATCCGCTGGGACCGAGCAGGCTGACGAACTCGCCCTCTCCAATGGCAAGGGAAACCTCCTGCAGCGCAGTGACACCCTTGCCGTCGCTCCCAAATTGCTTGGTGACCTGCGAAGCGTGGATCATGGACCGGACAACTCAGAACTTGCCGCTTCCAATGTCGGCGACGACGCTCTTGTCGATAAGGTCGTTGGTGAAGACCTCTTCCGACTGGACTTTCTGGTCCAGCAGCCCGCCCTCGGTCAGGATCTGAAGCGCCGTCTGCCAGTCCGAGGCGGCCATCACCCCAAAGGGTTGCTTCTCGGTTGCCTGCGTTTTCGAAAAGGCCCGGATGCTTTCGATCTGCTTGCGCAACACGTCGGGATCGAGCTTGGCCTGCGGACGCGCAGCAATGATGGCCTGCACGCCTTCCTCGACATGATTGTTGAGGATGTAAGCCCAGCAGCCGGCTACAACACTGGCAAATCGGCGAAGCGCAGCTGCCTTGGTCTGGAGCGTTTTTTCCGTGGCGAACAGGCCGAAGCTCGGAAACTGCAGACCGTAATCCGCAAAATTCAGGCTGGTCGACGGGCGCTTGACCGATACGACCGGCAGAAAGAACGGCACGGAAGAAAACGCGCCATCGGCTCCTCCGGCCACATATGTTCCGGCCTTGGCTGGAGCACTGACGTTGAGAAGTTCGACGTCGCTGCGCGTCAATTTGCCGGCAGCCAGAAATCGATCGATGAAGGGGGCTTCCAGTGAGCCCGCCGTAAAGGCGATCTTCTTGCCCTTGAGATCGGCCGGACTGCGAATGTTGCTGTCCGCCGGCACCAGCAGTCCGATGTCGTTCCTTTGCACGAAACCGGCGAAGGCTTTCACCGGCAGTCCCTTCGAACGCGCAATGACCATCGGGGCGAGCGATGCATGACCGACGTCGTACTCGCCGTTCCCGACGATCTGCACCGTCGAGACCGAACCGTTGCCGTCGTCGAGCGTGACATCGAGATCGTATTTCTTGAATAACCCCTTCTGCGCGGCCAAGTGCATGGGCGCCTGATTGCCCCATGGGGTCCAGTCCAGGCGAACCTTCACGGTGTCTGCGGCAAGCGCGGACAGGGAGTTCAGACAGCCGGCAAGCACCACCACGATTGCAAGACAATTCCAACGACGTGCGGACATTTATCATCCCTCCTCATTCGAGAAGCGCATCCACCGGCGTTTGCACGGTAACACGACAATTTAGAATTCGACAAGATATGATGTTGTACTGACGATTTTTGTTTTGGCATGGGCGATGTTGAGCTAAGACACCCTGGCCGGTCAGATCAGGTGACGGAGGCGCAGCTTGTCGGCGGCGCCGGCGCGCCCGGCCGGAAACGGTTGCAAAGCAGCTGCGTTGGCAGTCCAATCGACTCGGTTCGATCCCGACGGTCTTTGATTTGGTCGGGCACTACAGGAATTCCCATGGCAATCAATGCGAAACGCCGTCCCGCCAAGCCCCTGCCGGCCAGCGCCCCGATCGAATCGCCGATGCCGAAGAGCAGGTCTCAGGACTATTCGTTCTCAGGCGCCCTGATGTCGGAGATGCCGTTGTGGGCGCGGCCGGGGTACCTGCTGCGGCGGCTGCACCAGATCCACTATGCATTGTTCTTTGAGGAGTGCGCGGGATTCGACATCACGCCCGTTCAATACGGGCTTTTGACCACCCTCTCGACCAATCCCGATCTTGATCAGAACTCGATCGCGCGCGAACTCGGCATCGATCGTACCAATGTCGCCGATGTGCTCAACCGGCTGAGCCGGCGCGGATTGATCGAGCGGCGTCAGGGAAAGGTCGACAAGCGCACCATGCTGGCCCGCCTGACACCTGAAGGAAAGCGCGTTACCAAGGAAATGTATCTTTCCATGCAACGTGCTCAGGAGCGTCTGCTAGAGCCGATTCCGCCGGCCGAGCGGCACGCCTTTATCTCCACCTTGATCCGGCTCATCGACGGAAACAATCACCTCGGCCGCACCATTTTCAGCCCGAAGGAAGCCTGAACCGGCGTCAGAATGCATCGGGTTGCGTGTTCGGCTGCGTCTCCGTGAACGCCGGCAATTTCATGCAGTTGTCGAAGATGTCGTTGAGCTTCGAATATTTGCCCAGTTCGCAGCCGAAACGCCTGGCATTGAAGATTTGTGGCACCAGACAGACGTCGGCCATCGTAACGGCATTGCCCAACGCGAATTGCCCGGATCGGCGTTGCTGAAGAACGTATTCCTCCAGACCGCCCAGCCCCTCCGCGATCCAGTGCCGGTACCATTCATTGGTCGCGTCCTCGCTGGCGCCGAATTGGCTTTGCAATCGCTTGAGCACGCGGACGTTGTTGAGCGGATGAATGTCGCAACCGATGATCTGCGAAAAGGCGCGAACATAGGCCCGCTCCTGCGGATCCTTCGGCATCAGCCCAGGTTCTGGATATACTTCATCAAGATATTCGATGATCGCCAGTGACTGGATCAGCGGCTGCTCGTCCTCGACCAGCAGCGGCACCAGCCCCTGCGGATTGAGATCGCGATAAACCGCCTCGCGATGCTGCATCTTCGGCAGGCTGATATAGTGCGGCTCGTAGCCGAGCCGCTTGTACGCAAGAGCGATACGCATCCGGTAAGAGGTGGAAGACCGGAAGAACGTGTAGAGTTGCCGCGTCACCGGACGATCTCAACGGGCTGCTTTTTGCAGAATTTCATCCGGGGTCGACAGTACGACTTCTACGTACTTGGGAACGAATTTGCCGCCCTCGATGCACTTGATGAACTCCGGCTTGATCTCGTTCGCCAGAACTTTGCGAATTTTTGCGTGCTCCTCGATATCCGACCACTCGGCGATCAGAAAGAAGCGCTGCGGATCTTCGACGTCGCGGCAAAGCACGCCATCCTTCACCTGCGCCGCTGACTTGTGCATCGGATTTCCGTCGGAATAGTCGAACTCCTCGAACAGCCGGACGAACTCTTCTTCGCGGCCGGGCTGCACCCGGAAATCATAGATATGCAGATAGTTTCCCTTGGTCGCGAGCGGCTCCTGGGCCATGGCGGCACTCCTCGTGATTTGCCTTTCTGGAATTTATGATGGTATACTGAGTAAATTGGAGAAGCAATATCCGAGGTTCGGTTTTGCTGCCCAACCCGGATCGCCTCCGGAAGATTATGATGTATGCTGATGAATGATCGCGGGAAACGTCCATGGCCTGGCAGCATGCTGCGTCGTTGAATTCGATCCGGGATGGCGGCGTCATCGGCGTCGACGTCGACGGAACCCCGGTCGCGCTTTATCGGCTGCACGGCGAGATTTTCGCCACCCACGGCATCTGCACCCACGCGCTGGCGCTGTTGTCGGAAGGTTGGGTGGAGGACGGCAAGATCGAGTGCCCATTGCACCAGGGCCAGTTCGACATCCGCACTGGCAAGGCGCTGTGCGCGCCGCTGACCCAGGATTTGCGCACCTACGCGGTAAAGCTCGAAGGCGACGACATTCTTGTCGACCTCGACAGGCACGGCGAGCAGCCCGTCGCGCCTCCCGACAAGGCAGACCGCGGCGCCAAAATCGATAACGCCGCTGCAACGGCGGCCACGGCCGTCATCATCGGCGCCGGGCAAACAGCAGCAGCGGCCATTCGCACGCTCCGCAAGGCTGGATTTAACGGCGCGATCGATCTGGTCGGTGATGAGCTTCATCTGCCGTACGAACGGCCACCCCTGTCCAAGGATATGCTGCTCGGCCGCGGCAATCTGGATGCCTGCACGCGGTTGAGCCGGGTCGATGCGGAGTCTCTCGGGGTGCGGCTGCATCTCGGCCAGCAAGCGATCGCGATCGACCCCGCCCGGAAACAGGTCGTCCTCGCGCAAGACAAGGTCCTGCCCTACGACGCTTTGCTGATCGCGACCGGAGGGCGGGCGCGTCGACTCAATATCCCCGGTTCGGATCGGCCGGGTGTCCTCCATCTGCGCACTGTCGAGGATGCCGCCGCGATCGACCGCGCGTTGGCGTCCGCGACACATGTGGCCATTGTTGGCGGCGGCTTTATCGGGCTGGAGCTCGCCTCGGCGGCGCTTTCGCGAAATGTTGCCGTCACGGTGCTCGAACGCGAGCCCGAGATCATGATGCGCCTGCTGCCGGTACCGTTGGGCCGCACCTTCCGTCGCATTGCAGAGGCACATGGCGTCGATGTCCGGAGGCGGACCGACATTCGTGAAATCACGCAGCGTGGAAGCAAGCTCGGTGTGGTAACCGGGCAAGACACGATCCAGGTCGATGCCGTGCTCGTCGGCATCGGTCTCGAACCGGCTATCGATCTTGCCGCTGCAGCCGGTTGTGCAACCGCCGGCGGCATCGAGGTGGACGCAGAGGGGCGGACCAGCGTTCCCGGCATTTGGGCGGCGGGCGATTGCGCCCTGCATCACGTCCTCCGGGACGGCCGGCGTGTCAGGTTGGAGAGCTGGCACAACGCAGAAGAGCAAGGCGCCGCCGCTGGCCGCTCAATGGCCGGCGTGGCGCGCGACACGACAGCAAAAAAGCCCTGGTTCTGGACCGACCAGTTCGGTCTCAACATCCAGATGATCGGGAGTATCAGCGCCAGCGACACGGTGATTCGTGAAGGCAGTATCGACGCCGCAGCCGGCGCGATTTATCGCACCATCGATCGGGAAACGGGTCTTCTCACCGGCACAATCGCGTTTTCCGCACCCGATGCGATTCGTCAGGCCCGCCATGAACTCGATTCGTCTACGCCTTTTGCTTTCGACGCCGCCTCTGCCGTTGTGCTTGCCGACGATACGAACGACCCAGACACCTCTGCCTCGGAGATCACCGCCATGAACATTCCCCTGGCCTTGACCAAGCGCTATGTGTGGCCGCAGGAAGGACTGACGCGCATTCCTGACTGGGTCTATACAGATCAAACCATTTATGAGCGCGAGGTCGAAAAGATTTTTCACGGCCGCACCTGGAATTACGTGGCCCTCGAATGCGAGATCCCCAATCCGGGCGACTACATCCGTTCCAACGTCGGCCCGACGCCGGTGGTGGTCGCGCGAGCCGATGACGGCTCGATCAATGTCTTCGAGAATCGCTGCGCCCATCGCGCCGCGGAGTTTTGCCGTGAATTGAGCGGCAATGCGAAAGAGTTTGTTTGCCCCTATCATCAATGGTCCTACGACCTGAAGGGCAATCTTGCGGGCGTGCCCTTCCGTCGGGGCGTCAACGGCAAGGGCGGCATGCCGGCCGACTTCAAGACCGCCGATCACGGCCTGCGCAAGCTCAGCGTGACGACGCATCGCGGCGTTGTATTCGCGTCCTACTGCGAAACGATGGAATCATTCGAGGAATATCTCGGGCCCGAAGTCCTGGGCGAGTTCGATGCCACCTTCGACGGCCGCAAGCTCAAGCTGCTCGGCTACTACCGGCATTCACTGCCCGGCAACTGGAAACTCTATCACGAAAACCTCAAGGACCCCTATCACGCAACGCTGTTGCATACGTTCCTGGTGACGTTCGGCCTTCTTGTTGCGGGCAATCGCTCGTTGATGCTCGCAGATCCGACGGGCCGGCACGGAGTCATGGCATCGGCGAAATCGGACGGCAAAGCCGTCGCCAGCGACGCCAAGAAGGAAATGCGCGCCTATCGCGAGGGCATGACCTTGGAAGAGCCCCGCTTCATGGATTTCATCGACGAGTTCAACAGCCCCTGGTCGGTGACGATGTCGACCGTCTGGCCAAATCTCATCGTCCAGCGCGAAATGAACACGCTCGGCGTCAGGCAAATCGTGCCGACCGGGCCGCACGAGTTCATCATGAAATGGACCATGTTCGGCTTCGAGGGCGACAGCGAGGAAATGACGCGGCATCGCCTTCGTCAGGGCAATCTGATGGGTCCCGCCGGATTCCTCGGGCTGGAGGACAACGAGGCCATCAAATTCGTGCAGGATGGCATGCAGCGTGTGCCGAACGGCGAGCATCTGGTGAAACTCGATCCTGAGATCGAAGCCGGCACGGCGGACAGCCTGATCTCGGAAGCGGCGATCCGCGCCATGTACAAGCATTGGCGTCAGGAAATGGGGCTTTGAACATGCAGACGAGTGCAATGACAAAACCCTCGCTTGCGATGTCGAATAACGACGCCCGTCTGGCGGACCTGCTGCTGCACCATGAGATCGCAACCTTCAACAACCGGTATGCGGCGGCGCTCGACGAACTGCGGTTGACCGACTGGACGGAGATGTTCACCGACGACGCGCTGTACGTGATCCTGTCGCGGGAGAATTTTGACCGGAATCTGCCGGTCGGCCTGATCTACTGCGAGAACAAGGGCATGATCCGCGACCGTGCCTTTGCGCTGAAGGAGACGGCGATGTTTGCGCCGCGCTATCTTCGCCATCTCATCGCCAATCAGGCCGTTTTGTCTGAGACACCTGACGGCACCATCGTCGCGCGCGCAAATTATGTCGTGCTCCAGGTCTTGTACGATCGACCCGACGCGACGCTGCATCAGGTCGGCGTCTACTACGACAAGTTCCGCAGGATCGACGGCGAACTAAAGCTCGCCGAACGCCGCTGCGTCTACGACAATCTGCTGGTCGACAACGCGCTTTGCCTGCCGATCTGACCCGCCGCTCCGTCATCTCTAAACTCCAGGAGCGTCCGGCTTGGACAAGCTCGCTTTTCTTCCGGCCGTTGAGCTGGCGAAACTGATACGTTCGCGCCGGCTTTCCGCGGTCGAGCTGACTGAGACTATTCTCGCAAGGATCGAAGCCAGCCAGCCGTCGCTCAACGCGTTCATCACGGTCTGCCGCGAGGAAGCAATGGCTGTCGCCCGCGATGCCGACGCGGCGCTCGCACAAGGCAAGGATCTGGGGCCGCTGCACGGCGTGCCGGTTTCGGTCAAGGACATCATCAACACGGCCGGAATCCGCACGACCTGGGGCTCCCGTACCATGGCGGACAATGTGCCTGATACCGATGCCGTCGCGGTGCGGCGTCTCAAGCAGGCCGGCGCCATCATCATCGGCAAGACGACGACATCCGAATTTGCGCACAAGCTGATGACGGATGCGCCGCTATTCGGAACCACACGCAACCCGTGGGACCTGCGATACACGCCTGGCGGATCGAGTGGCGGCTCAGCGGTAGCGGTGGCCGCCGGGCTCGGCCCGCTTTCGCTGGCAACCGATGCCGGGGCCAGCACGCGCCTGCCCGCTGCCTGCACCGGCATCGTCGGTCTGAAGCCGACGCTTGGCCTGATTCCGCATGGCCAGGTGCCCGATGGTTTCAACAACTTCATTCACCTCGGGTTGATGGCTCGCACCGTCGCCGACACGGCGCTGATGCTGGACGCCCTTTCCGGCTCCGACCCTGGCGACCCGCACTCTCTCGGCGTCGCCCGCACGCAAGCGCTCGCCGCGATCGCGGATATGAACTCCGAGTCGCTGAGAGGCTTGCGCGTGGGGTGGCGTCCCCTCGTGGGGAATGCGATGCTGGACGACGAGGTTCGTCACGCCTGCGAGGAAGCCCTCGATGCCTTTCGCGCGTTCGGATGCCAGGTCGATGTGCTCGATGTGCCGATCGAGAACGCCGAACCAGCGTGGCGCGTGCTTCAGCAGTCAAACTGGGCGGCGCGGTTCTTCGATCGAATTGACGAACTGGCACCACTGCTTGATCCGAGTTTTGTCGAGGGAATTCGCGCAGGTGGCGCGTATAGCGGCCAGCAGATCACGCGCGCGACCTATAAGCGCACGGAACATTTTCGCGCCGTGCAGGGCTGGTTCAGCACCTATGATCTCGTATTAACCCCCACGATGAGCCGGCCGCCGCTTGCGGCTGATCACGCCGCCCTCGAAGCGATCACCATCGGCGGCAAGGACGCCGGCGACATGCGCCAAAGCTGGGTGCCGTATCTCAATCTGTTCGACCTGACAGGACATCCCGCTATCAGCGTACCGTGCGGCTGGACGAATGCGGGCCTCCCGATCGGCCTGCAGATCGTCGGCCCCTGGTACCACGATGCAGCGGTGCTCCGCGCCGCGGTCGCGCTCGAACGCGCACGTCCATGGGCTCATAGGCTGCCACCCATGTGTCCGAGTTAGACCGAATTCCGCTTTCGGCACCATCTCGGCTGGGGCGTTCACTCGTCCAGGTCACTGATTGCTACGGCAGGCGCTCCTGGGCTCCAACCTGGAGCCTGCTGAGCGCCTCACTGTGCGCGCTCATACCGAAGCGGCGCAGACCTAATTGACGGCCGGCGTGTTTGAACCGCCCGATCGAGATCGTAGGTCACAGCCGCCCCACTCGCACCTTGCAGCTGGCTTAAGTCTCGCTCTGGGGCAATCGGTCGCGATGCGTTACCGTCAAGCGAACGGGATCGCAGAAAATCGTAGTTTGGCGGGCAAAATCGTACGATTGGTAGCGGGGGAGGGACTCGAACCCCCGACCCCAGGATTATGATTCCCGTGCTCTAACCAGCTGAGCTACCCCGCCACGAGCGTTCAGCGGCGGCCGAAATGGGGCCGTTTCTCGCGAACGCGCGGCATATAAGGAGTGGCTTGCTGGCCTGTCAAGCAAAGCCGCTCCTCGCTGCAAGTTATTGATGGAAGCACGAGATTTCCGCCTCCCGCCTTCGCTCTGCGAGCTACGGCGCGGCAGGTCGCTCTTCGGACAACGCTACCAAGACTGGCCGCACCAAGCCTATTTCGGCCGCACCGACGGGTCGCCGCCGGGGCTGCCGGGCGGCGGGATCACAGGGGTGTTGCCGGCATCGGGCGCCGGCGCGTGCATTTCGGGATCGACGCCGGCGGGCGGACACAGCACGCCCTCGGATTTGGCGAGCTTGTCGCCGAGTGGCTCGCGGCTCTGTCCGGTGGTCTGGCCTTCGGGAACGGCGGTTCCGGAATGCGGCTGCTGCATCGGCGCACAATTGGCCTGCTTCGACGGCACCGGCGGGGCGGTTTGCGCCGGAGGCGTGGCCGGTGACGGGGGCGCCTGCGCGAACGCCGCGGCAGGCGCTGCGATCAGCGCGCAGGACAGAAGCAATGTCTGGTTCATTCGCATGAGGAGAAAACGACGCTCGCGCGCACCGGTTCCCGCAAAAATCGTCGCAGGTTCAGGACTTGCGGTAACGAATGAGCGAAAAGTGCCCCATCGGCGGCATCGGGCGGCGTTCCGCGAGCGTGACGCCACCATGTTTTGCGGCCCAGTTCACCAGCCGGTCCCACGGGAATTCCGGACGCCAGCCGAGCCGGCGCGCCAGCGGCGCAAACGCAAGCTCGAAGGCGCGGCGCGGGCCGTTTTCGGCGCCGATGTGATTGACGAGGATCAACTCGCCGCCGGGTTTCAGCACGCGGACGAAATCGGTCAGCGTCGCTTCGGGATCCGGCACCGCCGTGATGACGTATTGCGCCACCACCGCGTCGAACGAGGCGTCCTTGAAGGCGAGCTGTTTTGCGTCCATCACCGCCAGCGTCTCGACATTGGTCAGGCCGAATTCGCGCACGCGCTGCTGCGCCTTGCGCAACATGCCTTCGGAGATATCGACGCCGCAAAGTTTTGTGGTGCGCGAATAATCCGAGAGCGAAAGCCCGGTGCCGACGCCGACGTCGAGCACGCGGCCGCCGATGCGATCGGCCTCCGCAATGGTCGAGCGGCGGCCCTCGTCGAACACTTTTCCGAAAACGAAATCGTAGATCGGCGCCCAGCGGTCATACGTCTTGGTGACGCCTTCGAGGTTGATGTCCCCCATCCCCTGCCCTGATTGTTATCCTCGCACAGCCTCTAGAGCCGCCGCTGTTTCCCGCGGCTTTGTATTCCCCGTGGCCGCGCTCTTGATGAAGCCGCCGCCGAGCACGCGCGCCTGTCCGGAGGGCGCATCATAGAATACGCAGGCCTGGCCGGGCGAGACACCCTCCTCGCCTGCGACCAATTCGACTTCATAGCCGCCATCGACCGCGCGCAAAAATGCCGGCTGCGGCGCGCGAGTCGAGCGCACACGCACGAACATCTCGATGCCGTCGCCGATCACGCGATCCAGCGCGCCGTCGCCGATCCAGTTGACGTCGCGCAGCACGATACGGTCGCGCAGCAGCGCCTCGCGCGGGCCGACCACGACACGGCGCGTCGCGGCATCGAGCTTGACCACATAAAGCGGTGAGCCGGCGGCAATGCCGAGACCCTTGCGCTGGCCGACGGTGAAGTTGGCCACGCCCTGGTGCTTACCGAGCGCGCGGCCGTCGAGGTCGACGATCTCGCCGGGCTCCATCGCATCGGGCCGCAGGCGGCCGATGATGTCGGTGTAGCGGCCGGTCGGCACGAAGCAGATGTCCTGGCTGTCCTGCTTGTCGGCGACTTCGAGATCGAAGCGCCGCGCCCATTCGCGCACCTGCGGCTTGCTCATGTCGCCGAGCGGAAAGCGCAGGAAGTCGAGCTGCTCGCGCGTGGTCGCGAACAGGAAATAGCTCTGGTCGCGGTCGGCATCGGCTGCGGAAGTAAGCGCGCGCGATCCATCAGCCTGCCGGCGCGAGGCGACATAATGTCCGGTCGCGAGCGCCGCGCCGCCAAGCTCGCGCGCGGTCTCGAGCAGGTCGCGGAACTTGATCGAGCGGTTGCACTCGATGCAGGGCACCGGCGTCTCACCGAGCGCGTAGCTCTCGGCGAAATTGTCGATCACGGATTCGCGGAAGCGGCTTTCATAATCCAGCACGTAATGCGGAATGCCGAGTCTGCTCGCGACGTTGCGGGCGTCGTGAATGTCGCGGCCGGCGCAGCAGGCGCCCTTGCGATGGGTCGCCGCGCCATGGTCGTAGAGCTGTAACGTGATGCCGACCACGTCATAGCCCTCGGCCTTGAGCAGCGCAGCCGTCACCGACGAATCGACGCCGCCGGACATGGCGACCACGATACGGGTGTCTTCAGGGCGGCCTTCGAGATCGAGAGAGTTGCGCATGGTGCAAGTAAAAAGCGTTAGGCCATAAGGCCTTAGCAAGGATTCAGCGAAGTCGGAAGTGCTCCCGGCGAGCCAAAGGAGCACGCTTTAATATAGGCCGCATTGATGTGAAGCAATCAGCCGGGGGTGGATTTAAGGCACTGGCAGGACGGCAATTCTTGCCGCCGGGCAGAAAAGGCGACCGTGCAGGGTGGGTTCCCGATGCTCGCCCCATCCCGCAAGCATTTGATATCGCTTGTATTTATTTTCAGGACGGGGTGGCCCGGTCCTTGCTGATGAAAGGGCAGTTCATCGCGCGAGGCTGCCCGTGGTTAGCGTCACTTCCGAAATTGCATCGTCCCTGTCGTTCCAGAACACCCAGCGCGCGCAAAAGTCCGATGCGCCGGGCAATGACGGCTTTGCCTCGCTGGTCGACAGCAATACCGCGGCGGCCGACAACAGCCGCGCGGGCGACATCTCCGCCCCGCGCGCCAACGAGGCACCCGCCCCGCGCCGGCAGGACGATTCTGCGCCTGCGAATGCTCGAGCGCGCGAGAACCCGGCTGTCGACAAGCCCGTCAAAAGCGACGCCGCCGACCGCGACACCGCGCCTGCCGAACAGGCGAATGCCGGCACGGATGCCAAGCCCGAGCAGACGAAGCCCGGCAAA
The DNA here is from genome assembly GCF_018129385.1 of Bradyrhizobium lablabi. Taxonomy (GTDB): domain Bacteria; phylum Pseudomonadota; class Alphaproteobacteria; order Rhizobiales; family Xanthobacteraceae; genus Bradyrhizobium; species Bradyrhizobium lablabi_C. Next base: position 38,888 of record NZ_JAFCLN010000024.1, on the reverse strand, counting down.
TCCAAAAACAGGGATGCGAAAGCGGAGGAAACGAAGTCCGCATCGAAGCCTGATGCAGACCAGGCGCCTGCGGCCGATGCCGACGAGGGCGAACCGGGCGCAGCGACCGAAACCAAAGTGGACGCGCTCGCGGCTGCGATCGCGATCCCCGTTGCGCCGGCCGAGGCGCCGGCGGCTGCACCAACGCCCGGCGTTGCCAACGGCACGGCTCCGCTTGCGATCGCCGCTGCCGCCATTGCCGCGACGGCTTCGCTGACCGGTGCGACGGCGTCGTCTGCAACGAAAGACAATGCAACTGGCGCCACCGCTCCCGGCAGCACGGGCACCGAAGCCGGCGAGAAAACTCCGGCTGCGGCTCAACCGGCCGTGGCGGCCGACGTAGCCGTGGCTGCGGATCCCGCACTGTCCGCGTCGGTTGCCGCTCCCGTCGTGGCCAAGGCTGCCACGACGCCGAAGACTTCATCCACCGCCACCGACGTCTCGGCAAGGACCGGCGAACAGGAGGCAGCCGGAACGACGGAAGCTTCGGCAAATCCTTCAACCGCCCCGGCGGTCCCGGCCGATGCGGTGCAGCCGCTGACGACGGCCGGCAAGCACGGCGCGCAGCATGACGCGGCGCAAGGCTTGAAGGCTGAGGCAACCGCCAATGCGTCGGCATCCGCCAGCGGCCCCACGCACGGCCAACCGGCGAATACCGACCCGGCGCCGGTCAGTGCGACGAACAATGGCGTGCCGGGAATGCCAACCGTGCAGCCGCAGCTTCAGCCGACCGCAACGCAGACGGCGCCGCAGCTCACGGTGTCAGCCGCAACCCAACAGGCAGCGGCGGTGCCGCTCAGCGGAGTGGCGATGGAAATCGCCGCGTCCGTCCGTAGCGGCAAGAGCCGCTTTGAAATCCGGCTCGACCCTGCCGACCTCGGGCGCATCGACGTGCGCATCGATGTCGACCGCAACGGCCAGGTGACCTCGCACCTCACGGTCGAAAAACCGGAAACGCTACAGATGCTGCGCCAGGATGCCAACCAGCTCCACCGGGCGCTCAACGACGCCGGGCTCTCGACCAATGGCGGCGGCTTGCAGTTCAGCCTGCGCGATCAGTCGCAGTCAGGCCAGAACAACCAGAACCAGTCCAACCCCAACGCCCAGCGCCTGATCGTCAGCGAAGAAGAAGTGATCCCAGCGGCGGTCGCCAATTACGGCCGCATGTTCGGCTCGAACGGCGGCGTGGATATCAGGATCTGAGGAGATCGATATGGCAGTCGATGCAACCATGCCGAACCCGGTCGTTTCAGCGCCGGGTACCAACACGGGCACTAACAGCAGCAACAATAGCTCCTCGAATTCGACGTCGGGGATCGCGGATAATTTCCAGACCTTCCTGACGCTGCTGACCACGCAGCTCCAGAACCAGAACCCGCTCGACCCGCTCGACACCAATCAGTTCACCCAGCAGCTCGTGCAGTTCGCCGGCGTCGAACAGCAATTGAAGCAGAACGAGCAGCTCAAATCGCTGATCGCGATCGAACAGGCTGCGCAATCGACGCAGGCGCTGGTCTATGTCGGCAACAAGGTCGCGGTCGACGGCAGCACGCAGCAATTCGACGGCTCGGCGACCTGGAATCTGAGTTCGCCGACCGCAACCACCGCCAAGATCACCATCACCAGCGCCACGGGCGCGACCGCCTATAGCGGCAGCTTCCCGCTGGACAAGGGCAATTCCAGCTTCATGTGGGACGGCAAGGGCAATGACGGCACGCAGTGGCCGGCCGGCACCTACAAGATGACCGCCACTTACAAGGACTCATCGGGCAAGGACGTCGCCATTCCGACCGAGATCGTTGGCGTGGTCGATTCCGTCGACCTCACCGCCACGCCCCCTCTGCTCTCGATCAGCAACAAGACCTACACCACCGACCAGATCAAGCGCGTGATCCGCCAGACGACCGCGCCCGCGACCTGATCCGGCGTCACCGGCTGGCCGCACTTCTTAATCAACCGTAACCGGCAATCCATGATAACCGACGCCCGGCGTATTCACGACGCCGGGCATTTCGGCATTTCGAAAGAGATTCGTATTGAAGCCTTGGGCTTAGCCAAATTTTAAGCCGGCCGGCGTAACTTCCTACCGTGAGTTCAGTGGTTGAGAGTTTGTGAGTACGCCATGACAGAACCCCATCGCCCGAGGGTAAAATACGTCATCGGGCCTGACGGCAGTCCGCTTACCATCGCCGACCTGCCCGCGCCCGGCACCAAACGGTGGGTCATTCGCCGTAAGGCCGAAGTCGTTGCCGCGGTTCGCGGCGGCCTGCTCTCCCTCGAGGAGGCGTGCAGCCGCTACACGCTGACGGTCGACGAATTCCTTTCCTGGCAGTTCTCGATCGACCAGCACGGCCTCGCCGGCCTGCGCACCACCCGCATCCAGCAATATCGTCAATAAGCGGACGAACCAGCGCATTTTAGGAAAACCGGCTTTGTCTTGCGAAGCCGGTTTTTCTCATTTTTGGATTTCTCTATCCGCCGTTAACCCTCGTTAACCATCTGGAAACCATACCCTAGGCAATAATTGCCCAGTCGGTCCTTAGGGCCGAACCCTGGGGGCTTTGGTGCAAGGTCTGGTTGCTTTCCTGAGAGGTCTGGGCGCGTCCCGGCTGATGGCCATGATGGCGGTCAGCGCGGCGCTGATCGGATTCTTCGCCTTTGTCATCATGCGCGTCACCACGCCGCAGATGACGACGCTGTTCACCGACCTGTCGGCCGAAGACTCCTCCGGCATCGTCAAGGACCTCGAACGCCAGGCGATCCCGTTCGAGCTGCGCAACGACGGCGCCGTCATCATGGTGCCGAAGGACAAGGTAACGCGGCTGCGCATGAAGCTCGCCGAAAGCAACCTGCCCAAGGGCGGCGGCGTCGGCTACGAGATTTTTGACAAGTCCGACGCGCTCGGCACCACCAGCTTTGTCCAGAATATCAACCATCTGCGCGCGCTGGAGGGCGAGCTTGCCCGCACCATCCGCGCGATCGACCGCATCCAGGCCGCGCGCGTCCATCTGGTGCTGCCGGAGCGGCCGCTGTTCGCCCGCGAGATCCCGGAGCCGTCCGCCTCGATCGTGGTGCGGGTGCGCGGCCAGCTCGAACCGCAGCAGATCCGCGCCATCCGTCACGTCGTCGCCTCCGCCGTCAATGGCCTGAAGCCGCAGCGTGTGTCGATCGTCGACGAGGCCGGGCGCCTGCTCGCCGACGGCGCCACGACCGAAGCGGACAATGCGGTCGGCGACGAGCGCCGCGCCGCCTTCGAGAAGCGGATGCGCAAGCAGGTCGAGGACATCGTCTCCTCGGTGGTGGGACAGGGCCGTGCCCGCGTCCAGCTCTCGGCGGACTTCGACTACAACAAGATCACGCAGACCTCCGACAAGTTCGATCCCGAGGGCCGCGTGCTGCGCTCCAGCCAGAGCCGCGAAGAGTCTTCCGCGACCGCCGAGAACAACGGCCAGGTCACCGTCAACAACGAGCTGCCGGGCAACCAGGGCGGCCCCAACGGCGTGGCGGCGCGCGACCAGAGCAAGAAGAGCGAAGAGACCAACAATTACGAGATTTCCCGCACCACCAAGACCGAGGTGACCGAGGCCGGCCGCGTCAACCGCATCTCGGTCGCCGTGCTGGTCGACGGCAGCTATGCCAAGAACGAAAAAGGCGAGCAGGTCTACCAGGACCGCAGCAAGGAGCAGCTCGACCGCATCGCCGCGCTGGTGCGCTCGGCGATCGGTTTCGACCAGAAGCGCGGCGACCAGGTCGAGGTGGTGAACCTGCGCTTTGCCGAGGCGCCGAGCGTTCCGCCGGTGGTCGAGCCGACCGGGTTCCTCGCCATGCTGCAATTCACCAAGGACGACGTGATGTACGGCATCGAGCTGGCCGTCATGATGCTGCTCGGCCTTGTCGTGCTGTTCATGGTGATCCGCCCGCTCGTCAAGCGCATCCTGGCCGCCGAAGTCATTCCTGCGCTGAATGATGCGATGTCGCCGGCGCTGGCCGACGGCAGCGCCCATGGCGGCGAGGGATCTGGCCAGGCTCTCATTCCCAACAGCAACGCCAACGCACTGATCGACGTCGCCCAGGTTCAGGGCCAGGTGCATGCGCAGGCCGTGCACCGCGTCGGCGAGCTTGCCGAACGCAATCCCAATGAAACCGCTTCCATTATTCGTCAATGGCTCAGCGAAGAAGCCAAGCAACACGCGTGATCTGACACATGGCCGCCGTACCGCAGACCTCGAACACCAACGACATCACCACCGTCATCGCCTCGCTGGCGAGCCGGCAAGGCAACCGTCCGAAATCGCAGCCGATGAGCGGCCCCAAACGCGCCGCTATCCTGATGCTGGCGCTCGGCGAGCAGTATGGCGGCAAGGTGTGGGGCCTGCTCGACGATGACGAGGTGCGCGAATTGTCGATCCACATGTCGACGCTCGGCACGGTCGAGGCCGACGTGGTGGAAGACCTCTTGCTCGAATTCGTCTCGCGCATGTCGGCCTCCGGCGCGCTGATGGGCAATTTCGACGCCACCGAGCGTCTGCTTCAGCAATACCTGCCCGCCGAGCGCGTCACCGGCATCATGGACGAGATCCGCGGTCCCGCCGGCCGCAACATGTGGGAAAAGCTTTCCAACGTGCAGGAAGAGGTGCTCGCCAACTATTTGAAGAACGAGTACCCGCAGACCATCGCCGTGGTGCTGTCCAAGCTGAAGCCCGAACATGCCGCACGCGTGCTGGCCATTCTGCCCGAGGACATGGCGCTGGACGTGGTCGGCCGCATGCTGCGGATGGAGGCGGTGCAGAAGGAAGTGATCGAGCGCGTCGAGCAGACGCTGCGCACCGAATTCATGTCGAACCTGTCGCAGACCCGCCGCCGCGACGCCCACGAGGTGATGGCGGAAATCTTCAACAATTTCGACCGCCAGACCGAAACCCGCTTCATCACCTCGCTGGAAGAGGAAAACCGCGAGGCGGCCGAGCGCATCAAGGCGCTGATGTTCACCTTCGACGATCTGATCAAGCTCGATACCGCTTCCGCCCAGACCCTGATGCGCAATGTCGACAAGGACAAGCTCGGCATCGCGCTCAAGAGCGCGAACGAGGAAGTTCGCAGCTTCTTCCTAGGCAACATGTCCTCACGCGCCGGCAAAATGCTGCTGGACGACATGGCGGCGATGGGCCCGGTGCGCTTGCGCGACGTCGACGAGGCGCAGGCGTTGCTCGTCAACCTCGCAAAAGATCTCGCCGCCAAGGGCGAGATTACGTTGACCAAGAACCGCGCCGACGACGAGCTGGTGTACTGATGGCCGCGCCCGCAAAATTCCTGTTCGATGTCGACTTCTCCGCCCCCGAAAAGGGCCGCGAGAAGCCGGCAACCCCGGCGGAGATCGCCCAGAAGATCGCCGATGCCGAGGCGCGCGCCTACCGCGCCGGCTACGACGCGGCCAAGCGCGAGGCAAAGGCCGAAAGCGACCGCCGCGTTACGCTCGCCATGGAAGAGATCTCGATTGCCATCCAGGGCATCGCGACCGGCTTTGCCGGCATCGAGGCGCGGATGGAAACCGAGGCGGTCGACGTCGCGGTCGCAGTGGCGCGAAAGATCTGTACCGAGCTGATCGCGCGCGAGCCGCTCGCCGAGATCATGTCGCTGGTCAGCGACTGTTTTTCACATCTGGTCGCAACGCCGCATCTGGTGGTGAGGATCAACACCGCACTTTACGACGCCGCACGCGAAAAGATCGAGCGGCTCGCCGCCCATGGCGGCTTCGAGGGCCGCCTCGTGATCCTGGCCGAGCCCGAGATCGCCAGCGGCGACTGCCGGATCGAATGGGCCGACGGCGGCGTGGTGCTGGATCGCGACGCGATCGAGGCAAAAATTTCTGAACTTGTCGGGCGCTACATGGCGTCCCGCAATCCGGCCGATGTCAGGCCATGAGGATGAACCATGAGTGACACCGACGCACAGGTCCCGCTGCCCGATCTCAACGCCGCGGACGCACCGCCGACCGACGACATCGGTTACAACGAGGACGAAAACGCCGCGCGCGTCGCGGCTGACCTCGAAGCCGTGTTCGACGTGCCGGTGCAGGTTTCCGCGGTGCTCGGCCGCTCCAAGATGGATGTCGGCGAGCTGTTGAAGCTCGGGCCCGGCACCGTGCTCGAACTTGACCGCCGCGTCGGCGAATCCATCGACATCTACGTCAACAATCGCCTGGTGGCGCGCGGCGAAGTGGTGCTGGTGGAAGACAAGCTCGGCGTCACTATGACGGAAATCATCAAGGCAGAACGCAACTAATAATCTGCAGTAACGCGCAGAAAGACGAACAGGAGAGAATCATGCGGCTTCTTATCGTTGGCACCTTGCGAGGCCAGCTCACGACCGCCACCAAGATCGCGATGGACAATGGCGCGTCCGTCACCCACGCGGAAGCCGCCGAGCAGGCGATGGCCGTGCTGCGCGGCGGCAAGGGCGCCGACCTGCTGCTGGTCGACGTCGGGCTCGACATCCGCGATCTGGTGATGCGGCTGGAAGCCGAGCACATCCACGTGCCGATCGTCGCCTGCGGCATCTCCAACGACGCCCGCGCCGCGGTCGCTGCGATCCACGCCGGCGCCAAGGAATACATTCCGCTGCCACCGGATCCGGAACTGATCGCCGCCGTGCTGGCCGCGGTCGCCAACGATTCCCGCGACCTCGTCTATCGCGACGAGGCGATGGCGAAGGTGATCAAGCTGGCGCAGCAGATCGCCGGCTCCGACGCCTCGGTGATGATCACCGGCGAATCCGGAACGGGCAAGGAAGTGCTGGCGCGCTACGTGCACTCGCGCTCGGCCCGCGCCAAGCGGCCGTTCATCTCGATCAATTGCGCCGCGATCCCGGAGCACCTGCTGGAATCCGAACTGTTCGGCCACGAGAAGGGCGCGTTCACCGGCGCGGTGGCGCGGCGCATCGGGAAGTTCGAGGAAGCCTCCGGCGGCACGCTGCTGCTCGACGAAATTTCCGAGATGGACGTGCGGCTGCAGTCAAAGCTGCTGCGCGCGATCCAGGAACGCGTGATCGACCGCGTCGGGGGCACCAGGCCTGTAGCCGTCGATATCCGCATCATCGCGACGTCCAACCGCAACCTGTCCGACGCCGTGCGCGAAGGCACGTTCCGCGAGGACCTGCTGTTCCGCCTCAATGTCGTGAACCTGAAGATCCCGCCGCTGCGCGACCGCCCCGCAGACATCCTCGAACTGGCGCAGCATTTTGCGAAAAAATATGCCGACGCCAATGGCGTGCCGCTGCGGCCGCTCTCGGCGGAAGCGCGCCGCGTGCTGACCTCCAACCGCTGGCAGGGTAACGTCCGCGAGCTCGAAAACACCATTCACCGCTCGGTGCTCATGGCCCAGGGCGACGAGATCGGCCCGGATGCGATCATCACCCCGGACGGCGATCGCCTCGATCTCGCGAAGACCGCGCCGGCGGTGGCGCACGCCACCTTCGCGGCCGAACAGGTGACGCGTGCATTGGTCGGCCGCACGGTGGCCGATGTCGAGCGCGACCTGATCCTGGAGACGCTGAAGCACTGTCTCGGCAACCGGACCCATGCCGCGAACATCCTCGGCATTTCCATCCGCACGCTGCGCAACAAGCTGAACGAGTATGCCGATGGCGGCCTGCCGATTCCGCCGCCGGGTGCGGGGGAATATCAGCGCGCGGCGGTGGGATGATTGCGTTCCCCCGACGCAGCGCAGCGTGTTCGGGATCGCGCGAGCGCGACTCCTACGGTGCGCTGCTGAGCCGGCGTCCATTGTCGCGATAGGTCCCGGCTCTGCGGAGCAGCGTTACACGCTGCGCCGCGTCCGGGACACGGGACCGTCACGAATAGCTTGGCGCGTCGGGTTTGCGGAAGATACGAATGGGATCGCCGGGCCGGATGTCGTTCCCGGTGAAAGCCACGTAGGCGTACAGCGCGAGATAGGCGATCGATAGCGCGCCGACGGCGTATAAGGCCCAGGTGGCGAGACGTTTCATCCAAGACTTCGAGGCTGGCGTTCCGCGCATCTTGCGCGTGAACGCCTTCTAACCTCTCAGGTCAGGAATGACCAGCCTCAGCGCCGGATTCGGCGGCCGCTGAGGCTGCCCAATTTGCCTCAATGCTTGTGGAACACCAGCGTGCGCACCTCGATGCTTTCGCGCGGGGTGGCGTCGGCCGGCGCCGTCGGATCGATGAAGGCGGTATGAGGCGCGAACCGGGTCCGGCCGTCGGTCGAGGAATCGTAGCACTTCAGCAGCAAGGCCTCTTCCGCCGTCATCCGCGGGACGTAGTACCAACGGTGCCCGGCGTTGTATTTGACCGAGTAGGTCTCGCCCTTGCGGTTGGGATAGATCAGGTCCGAGGCGATGAGATCATCCGGAGCAACGGTCCGGCCATCGGCGATGGCCAGCGGCGCATCGAAAACCGGGCCGCGGATCGGGCGCCAGAGGTTGATGACCTGTGCGCGTCCCTTCAGAAGTTCCTCGGCTTCGTCCCCCAAGTGCTCCAGCACGCGATTGCGGCCGGAAAGATGGGTCTGGTCGACGTGAACGCGCGTTGCCGGCTGCCGCGGGCCGCCATCGCGCACGTCGGCCGCTCCTTCCACGCGCTTGCGCACGGTGTGATCGAAGATGAAGACGCGGTCCGCGTTCAGCGTGGCCCGCAGGAAAGCTTCGACGGCGGGGTAATACACGCTCCTTACTTCATTATCGTCGTAAAAGTCCTTCACGACGTTCGGATGCCGCACCAGGGCAAAGCCTTCGCGATCCAGCGACAGGTCCTTTGCAATCGGACGGGCGTCAAAGACCGGTACGGAGTGCGGTTCCGGCAGCGCCGTGCTCTTCGGCTCGCCCGGCGGTGGCTCGAGCGCATAGGTGCGCGGCTTGCCGGGGGTGGGGGCGAGATAGTTCAGTTCGGCCGTGACGAAGGGAAGCGATTCGATCTTTTGTTCTTGCAAGCCCATTGCTGGCTCCCGGATGTTGTTGTCACCTTAATCTCGGTCCTCCTGCCCGCGCCGGGAAGGTCGCCGCAAAAAAAGCAACGTTGCTGTCGATCGCACGGCTCGCGGAAGAATGGTTTTCCAGGCTATGGCTGCCGCTTGAAGTGCCGGTTCTGAAGCAGCGGCGGAACTGCATTACAGCCCCGCACCCTTTGCAATGGCATCCGAGAACGAGCGATCAACGATATCGTTCGCATCGAGGCTGCGGCTGATGAGGCCGGAGCGGAAATACAGATCGATGGTTTTCTGCTCGTCGGTCACGACGCCGTTATCGATCGGGGCAATCCGGATGCGCGCCCGCGTCAGCCAGTTCAGCGGCACCGCGGTCGGAATGTTCATCAGCTTGCCCCAGGTCTCGGCGTAACTGCCGACATTGTCCTGCGACCACGCCCGCGCGGCGGTGAGACGTTGCACGAAGTCGGCGAGCTGCGCACGCTTGTCCTTGATCGCGGCGGGCGAAGCGACCTGGAAACCGAGGCCCGGCGTCAATCCTTCCGCGGTGATGATGCGGCGCGATTTGAACAGCACCTCTTCCTGGCTGACATAGGGCTCCCACGTCGACCAGGCATCGACGGAGCCTTGCGTGTAGGCGACCTTCGCATCCGAAGGCGCCAGGAACACGATCTGCACGTCGGCCGGCTTCCAGCCCTTGGATTCCAGCGCGGCAAGGATCAACTGATGGCCGATCGACCCACGCCCGGTTGCGATCTTCTTGCCACGGAGATCGTAGAGGCTTTTCACCGGCGATTGCTCGGGCACCAGGACTGCGAGGCCATCGCGCGACTGCCTGACGGCAGCGATCGCCTTCACCGGCACATTGGCTGCGGCAGCAAAGGTGAAGGGCGCATCGCCGACGAGGCCGGTATCGATGGCGCCGGCGCTCAGCGCTTCCAGCAGCGGAGCTGCCGCCGGAAACTCCTTCCATTCGATCTTGTAGGGGACGTCCTTCAGCACGCCCGCCGCTTCCATCACGGCCTGCGAATTGCCTTTTTGATCGCCCACCCGCAGAGTGGTCTGCGCAGAGGCGGCGCTGATACCAACAAGCGCGAGCGCTGCCGCGACAACAAGCCTGATCATTCCGCCGCCTCCCCGCGCGCCGTGGCGCGGCTTGCGATCAGTTGACGCGTCAGCGGAATCAATTCCCGGCCGTAGTCGATGGCATCCACCAGCGGGTCGAAGCCGCGGATCAGGAAATGGGTGATGCCGAGGTCGTAGTAATCGCCGAACACTTCGGCGACCTGTTCGGGCGTGCCGACCAGCGCCGTCGTGTTGCTGTTGGCGCCGGTAAGCTTTGCGATCTCGGTCCACAGCCGCTTGTCGATGCGGGTGCCCTGATCGGCCAGCGCCAGTAGCCGCCGCGCACCGGCGGTGGCGAGGCCGTCAGCCGGCTTGCGGTAACCGGTCTTGTCCTGCAAGGCGGTGGCGCGCTCCAGGATCTCATCGGCCTTCTTCCAGGCCTTCTCTTCGGTATCGGCAAGGATCGGGCGCACCGACAGGGAAAAGCGCGGCGCTGGCCGGCCGTGTTTCGCCGCAGCGGCCCGCACCCGCGCCGTCACGTCGCGCACCTGCGCATAGGATTCACCCCACAGCGCAAAGGTGTCCGCGTGTTTGCCGGCCACCTCGATCGCGGCATCGGAGCCGCCGCCGACGAACGTGTAGATGCCGCCGGCCTGACGCGGTTTGATCTGCGAAAATCCCTTCTCGACCTTGTAATACTTGCCGTTGTAGTCGAACGGTTTTTCACTGGTCCACTCCAGCCGCACGACGTCGAGGAATTCGCTGGTGCGGGCGTAGCGCTCGTCCTTGTCATCCAGCGTGTTGCCGTCCTGGCGAAGCTCGGTGGCATTGCCGCCGGTGATGACGTGCAGGGAAACGCGGCCGTCATAAAGCTGATCGAGTGTCGCAAGCTGCCGCGCCAATAACGTCGGTGCGGTGAAGCCCGGCCGCTGCGCGATCATCACCTTCAGCTTCTTCGTGATGCCGAGCACGTGCTGCGCGACCTGCAATGCATCCGGCGTGGTCGAATGAAACGCCAGCAATGCGCGGTCGAAGCCGGCGAGCTCATGCGCCTTCGCTACCGTCTCGATATAAGGTGGATCCAACACCGGGCCGGACCGCACGACGGTCTCGGAGGAATTGTTGTTGGTGATAAAGCCGATGAACTCGACGGACATGGCAAGGCTCCGGTTTGTTGTCGTTCAAATGCCGAGCGCAAGGCGGCCGGCGAAGATACGGGTGGAATCGTCCTGCGGGGTATGAACGCGGCCGCACAGTACGTCGCGATAATGCCGCTCCAGCGGATTGGTTCGCGACAGGCCGTGGTTGCTGGTCAGCGAGAGCGCGTCCTCTACCGCAGCAACGGCATTGTTCGTCACCGTCAGCTTCAGGATGTTGGATTCGGCCGGGGTGAGCGCAACCCCTTCGTCGAAATCCCGCGCAAAGCTGTCGATCAGACGGGTGTTGACCTGCAATTTCGCTTCGATCGAACCGACGATCTCCTGGACGCGCGGCAGCGTCGCAAGCGGCGCGCCGAGATTGGCCGGCACGCGGTTTTGCAGGAAGCCGACGACCCAGTCGCGCGCGGCGCGTGCGACACCGTTATAGATCGCGGCGAGGAAAATGGTGTGCACCGTGGCCTGGACGATGTCAGGTTCGCGCCAGTCTTCCGGCGCGCGCACGTCGATCTCGTGGTCGAGCGGGAACACCACGTCCTCGAACACGACATCGTGGCTTCCGCTGGCTCGCAGGCCCAGATGATCCCAGGTTTCCACGATCCGCGTGCCGGGCAGTCCTGCCGGCACCAGGAACAGCCCTGCCCGAGTTTCCGCCTCATCGGTCCTGGCCCAGACTGCGTACCATTTCAGGATCGGCGCGCCGGTCGAGTAGATCTTGCGCCCCGTCAGCCGCCATCCGGTATCGGTGCGGCGGGCGATGGTCGACGGCAGGCCGCCGCGCGCGGGCGAGCCAAGCTCGGGCTCGACGCGCAGCGCGTTGATCAGCGAAACTCCCTCGACGGTCTCCTTTGCAAGCTTGCGTACGAGATGAGGCGGCCAGCGCGTGCTGCGCGCCATCACGAAGTGCTGGATGTAATGCATCGAGAGCACGAGCGCGGTCGATGGGTCGGCCTTGCCGATGATACCGAGAACGCGCGCCGTGTATCGCGCGCCCGCCCCGGCGCCGCCGAGGGACGCCGGCACGGTCAGCGCCAGCAGCCCGGCATGGGAGATATCCTCGAAATTCTCGAACGGAAAGCTGGCCTCGCGATCATGCGCCGGCGCGCGCGCCGCAAACAGCTCGGCAAGATGCGCGACGCTGGCGACGAAGTCCGACCGGCTGGCCGCCGGCAACTCCCTGGCAACGGCGATCACCATGTCGCGTCCAATCCGAGCAGGCCGAGGATCTGCTTGCGCAATTCGGCCAGATAAGGATCGCCGCGGTGCCGCGGATAAGGCCGCTCCACCGTGATGTCGGCCTTGATGCGCGCCGGCCGGTCGCTCAGCACGACCACGCGGTTGGCGAGGAACAGCGCCTCCTCGGCGTCATGCGTCACCAGCAGCGTGGTAAAGCCCTTGCGCTGCCAGAGCGAGACGATCTCCGCCTGCATGGTGATGCGCGTCAGCGAGTCGAGTTTGCCGAGCGGCTCGTCGAGCACCAGGATTTTTGGATCGTTGACGAGCGCGCGCGCCAGCGCGACGCGCTGCGCCATGCCGCCGGAGAGCTGGTGCGGATAGGCATTGTGAAAGCCCGACAGTCCCACCAGATTGATCGCATCATCCACCCGCTGCCGCTGCGCCTTCAGGATGCCCTGCGCTTCCAGCCCGAGGGCGACGTTGTCCCACACGTTGCGCCAGGGAAACAGCGTCGGATCCTGGAACACGACGACACGCGAAGGATGCGGACCGGCGATGCGGATTTCGTCTTCCCGCAGCACGCCGGCGCGCGGCTTCTCCAGCCCGGCGACCAGCCGCAGCAAGGTCGACTTGCCGCAACCCGACGGGCCGAGCAGCGCCACGAACTCGCCGGGCTCGATGACGAGGTTGACGTCGTCGAGCACCGGCAGCGCCGTACCGTCGATGTCGAAGGCGTGGCTGACATGCTCGACATCGAGCGCGGCGCCGACGGCGGGATAGGCGATGGCTTGAGCGGCCGCTACCATTTGACGACCCCTTTCTGCCAGACGAGGAAGCGGTCACGCGTCCGGAACAGCAGCGTGATGGCGCCCGAGCACAACAGCGACATCACGATCAGCGCGGCATACATGTTGGCGTAGGCCGCCCAGCCCTGCGCCCATTGCAGATACCAGCCGAGACCGGCCTTGACGCCGATCATCTCGGCCACCACGAGCACCGCGAAGGATGAGCCGAGGCCCATGAACAGGCCGACGAACACATGCGGCAGCGCTGCGGGAATGGCGACCTTCAGCACGAGGAACGAGGGCTTTGCGCCGAGCGTGCGCGCGACGTCGTAATAGGCATTGCTGACGCTTGCGACGCCCGACCAGGTCAGCACCGTCACCGGAAAGCCGGTGGCGAGTGCGATCAGGAAGGTGCTGGCGCTCCAGCTCGAGGGAAAGGTGAAGAAGGCAATCGGCAGCCAGGCGGTCGCCGGCAGCGGACCGATGAAGCGCAGCACCGGGTGCACCCAATAGCCGACGCTTTGCGACCAGCCGATCGAGACGCCGGTCACGAACCCGATCGCTGCGCCGATGAAATAGCCGCCGAGTTGCAGTTTTACCGAAGCGAAGATGCTGTCGAGCAGTTTTGGAAGATCGTCGGTATAGACTTCGAGGATCGCCTGCGGCGGCGGAAAGAACGGCAGCGGCAGCCAGGCGAATTTTGCGGTCGCAAGCTCCCACACCGTGAAGAACAGGCCGAGCGCGACCAGCCAGGGCGTGCGGCGGCGCAGCGCCGGTCCTGCCTTGCCGAGCCAGCCGGCGGCGAGCGTGCCGAACAGCGCGAGCGCCGCAATGGCGAAGGCGGCAATGCCGAGCGGCGAGGTTCGCGACCAGTCTCCGAGATCGGGCCACCACAGGCATGATATCCCGAAGACGGACCAGGCCGCGGCCGCTGCGATGCCGGGACCGGAGGCGCGTAGCCATCCGGTCCAATGCTCACGCGATGACGACAGCCGATCGGTGTTCGCAGAGACGCCGTCAGACAGAGAAAATGTCGACATAGATGCGCTCCGCGAATTTCGTGGTGTCGGTGCCCGGCTTGAACACCGAGACCGTCTTCAGATCGTCGGCATAGCCCTTCAATTCTCTTTTGAGGATGTCGCCGACCGGATGATGGTGATGGGTATGGTAACGCGCCATTGCTTCGAGGTCGGCCAGCGTTGCCGTCTTCGGCGCATAGGGCTGGAAGGATTTTGCGGCCTTGTCCGGATTCTGCGACGTGAACATCGCCGCATCCAGCAGCGCCTGGGTCAATGCGCGCGCGACCTGCGGATCTTCGCGCACAAGGCTGCCGCGCAGGCCGACGATGCAGCAGCTCTTGTCCTTGTATTCGCCATCGAGATTGGAAGCGACTTCCTTGTACTGGGTATCCTTCAGCCAGAGATAAGCCAGCGGGTCGGACGCGAGAAACGCCTGCACCTCGCCCTTCTCGACCGCAAGGTTGAGCAGGTTGCCCGGATAGGGCCGGAAATCGACATCCTTGATCGGATCGATGCCGAGCTTGGCGAGCTGAATCGAGAAGAAATTCTTGTCGGGACCTGCGAGATCGCCGACGGCGACGATCTTGCCCTTCAAGTCGGCGAGCTTGTCGATGCCGGAATTGGCGCGGGTCAGCACGCGCATGCAGCCGCCATGCGTGCCGGCCGCGATCTTGACGTCAAAGCCCTGCTCCAGCGGCTTGAGCCAGCGCAGCGCCATGCCGAGCCCGGCGTCGGATTTGCCGGTGGCGATCGCCTCGAGCAACTGGTCGGTCGAGCCGCTGTAGTTGACGAGTTCGACGTCGAGATTCTGCTTCTGGAAGAAGCCGTGATCGATGGCGACCGGCACCGGCGCGAGGCAGACGGCCCCGGCATTCCACGACAGCTTTAGCTTGCGCGGCGCGCCGGTCAGCGGCGGCGTGTTGGATGCAGTCCGGCAGATGGGAAACTCGGAGAAGTCGATCGCGGGTGGGCGCACCCCGAAAGCCTGTGCGCCGAAAGCGCCCAGCGGCGCCGCCATGGCCGCCGCCGCGCCGGCCCGCAGCAGGGCTCGGCGATCCAATGGTTTATTGTTCTTGTTGTCGGACATCTTGACCCCCTTGATTGTGACAAAGCTCCGCCGTGACGCAGCACCGCTTGCGCTGCATCCGGCCGATCCGGAGTTTTGCGTTGGCTAAATCTCTCGCTCGTTCGTTTGGAACCGAGTGCGATGTTCAAATGATGCGGCGCAATCGTAGAATCGTCAATGAAATGGAATTTCGAATGTTGCCGACGCATTGGACGTTACGTCCATGATCGCATGCGCCAGCGACGAAAGGATTTCAGCGATCGCCTGCCTCGCTCGGCACCACGCGGCTGCAGTAAATGGAGCATTGTTGATCAATTTGAGCTTACGCGCTTCACCCGTTCTACGCAGCTATGACGCAACGAACGTTTCGTTGTTCGCGCGACGTTCAATTCGATCAGCCATTTCATTGACTGCAACCGATGCCGTCATAGACTCGATTGAACGCCCGACGCGGTTCTGCGATCGGCGATTGAACAACAAGAAAGCCCGGAACATGAGCACTATCGATCGACTGAAAACCCGTCCGCATTCCTTCGCCCGCAGGGCCGCCGCTGCGCTGCTATCCGCGGCAATCACGCTTTCGGCAACGGCGGCTGCTTTCGCCTCCGACACTGTCGTTCTGCGCGTCGGCGACCAGAAAGGCGGCAACCGTTCGCTGCTGGACATCTCGGGTCTGGCGAAGGATTTGCCTTACAAGATCGAGTGGGCGGAATTTCCTGCTGCCGCGCCTATCCTCGAAGCGCTCAATGCAGGCGCGCTCGACGTCGGCTACACCGGCGATCTCTCCTTCCTGTCGGTCTATGCCGCGGGCGCTCCGATCAAGGCCATCGGCGGAACCCGGGCCGATGCGAAGACGCAGGCGATCCTGGTGCGCCAGGATTCTCCGATCAAGAGCGCGGCCGACCTGAAGGGCAAGCGCCTTGCCGGAACGCGCGGCGGCTGGGGCCAATTCCTGATCGACGCCACGCTCGAGAAGAACGGCAACAAGGTCGACGATGCGACCTTCGCTCCGCTCGGTCCGGTCGACGCCAAGATCGCCCTGTTGGCCGGTTCGATCGACGCATGGGCAGTGTGGGAGCCGTACGTCTCCTACGCCACGCTCAAGGACAAGGCGCGCGTCGTGGCCGACGGAAAGGGCCTGACGCCGACGATCACCTTCATCGTCGCGTCCGACAGCGCGATCGCCACCAAACGCGCTGCCGTCCAGGATCTCGTGAACCGGCTCAACAAGGCACGGCTCTGGTCGCTCGATCATCTGCCCGAATATGCGAAGAATACCGCAGAACTGACCAAGCTTCCCGAAGACGTGTTGCTGAGCGCTTACACCGCCCAGAAGACCTCGCCGATCGCGATTGACGAAAATGTCGTTCGCGAGGTGCAGGAGGCCTCCGACCGCGCAACGCGCTACGGCATCCTTCCGAAGCGGCTCGATGTGAACAGAGCCGTCGATCGCAGCTTCACGGCAGCCGCGAGTCTCAATTGAGCAAGCCCGGACCATCGAGGCCGGCGGGCACCACGCCGCCACGGCCGTGGCTCGCCGCCGGCCCCTTGCACCTGGCCATCATCGTCGGCTTCGACGTGCTTTGCATGGCGTTGCTCGTATGGTTGTCGGCGTGAGGATCGGCATGAAGGCAAAGCCGGTATTCGTCCTGGACCGCCCGGCGCGCCGCCATTGGCTTTCGAGGCGGGGCTGGACGGAGGCAGCCGCCCTCGCGCAGTCAATATGGTTCAACGAAGCCGCTGGAAAATTTCCCGCCGTGAAAGAATCATCTTGCGCGATCCAGGGCGGCTATCGCGTTCGCGCCGCGACAAGCATCGAGGCAGACATATACAGGCAACTCTGCGAGGAGTTCGACGGGCCGACCCGCCAACTCCTTGTCGCCAACCTCTCTGGATTTCTGGAAGGAACGTCTGAGGGGCCGGCGAAGTCCCGGCCCTAGATCTTTCTTCGGCGGCCACCGCCGAAGCCGGGAAGGCCGACCTCTGCCATCTTGGCGATATCCTCGTCACGGTCGATCGCAAGGTATTGTCCCTGCCAATAGGCCAGCGCCGCACTGCGCGGCGAGAGCGCAACATCCAGCACGCGTCCGATCACGATGGCGTGGGAATGCCGCTCGATGGCTTCCTCGACCTCGCACTCGATCGCCGCCAGCGCGCCCGACAGCAGCGGCACGCCGGAGGCACGGGTGAACCAGTCTGCGCCGGCGAAGCGCTCGGCGCCTTTCAGCCCGTCCTTGCCGGTGAAGCGTTCGGCGATATCGAGCTGGTCGGCATTGAGGATGTTGACGCCGAAAAAGCCGTGGCGCTGGATCAGCGGCCAGGACGATGCCGAAC
Source organism: Bradyrhizobium lablabi (assembly GCF_018129385.1). Taxonomy (GTDB): domain Bacteria; phylum Pseudomonadota; class Alphaproteobacteria; order Rhizobiales; family Xanthobacteraceae; genus Bradyrhizobium; species Bradyrhizobium lablabi_C. The sequence goes on along the minus strand of NZ_JAFCLN010000024.1, from coordinate 21,290 downwards.
GGTTGACGCTGGCGATCAGCGCCGGCGGTTCCACCGACAGCGAAGCAACCGACGTCACCGTCATCCCGCTGATGTCCCTGCCCCTTCCTGCCGTGATCACGCTCACCCCGCCGGTGAGACGGCGCATGGCGCCACGAAAATCGGCGGAAGACACCTCGCGGTCGAGCGCGATGTCGCGGACCAGGGAATTCATGGCAGCCTCACGGGTTGGACGGATCGTCCGTCGATTTGAGGAGCTGGCGCAGGATCGAGCCTTCCAGCGCGGCGAGATCGGCCGAGCCGCGCCGGCGCGGACGCGGAATGTCGACGCTGACGTCCTGGGCGATCTGGCCATCCTCGATCACCAGCACCCGGTCGGCGAGCGCCACCGCTTCGGCGACGTCATGGGTGACGAGGATCGCGGTAAAGCCCTGGTCGCGCCAGACCCGCTCCAGCAATTGTTGCATGAAGATGCGGGTCAGCGCATCGAGCGCGCCGAGCGGCTCGTCGAACGCCAGCACCTTCGGATTGCTGACCAGCGCGCGCGCCAATGCCACGCGCTGCTTCTGGCCGCCGGAGAGCACGGCCGGCCATTCGCCGCGCTTCTCGCTGAGGCCGACTTCTTCCAGCGCATGCACCGCGCGCGCCTGCGCATCGGGCGAATTGCGCTCTTGACCGAGGCCGACCTCGACATTGGAGAGCACGCGCGCCCACGGCAATAACCGCGGCTCCTGGAACATCACCCTGATATCGGCGGGATCCAGCTCCTCATCGAAGCTGATGGTGCCTGAGGTCGCGGTCTCCAGCCCCGCGATCAAGCGCAACAGCGTGCTCTTGCCGCAGCCGCTCTTGCCGACGATGGCGACGAACTGGCCGGCGGGAATGTGCAGATCGATGCCGCGCAGCACCTCGTTGTCGCCGAACGATTTACGCAAGCCGCGGATGGTCAGCGGCAGGCTGCGCGAGCGGTTTTCCTCACTGCGCCTTACGTGGCGGGCCTGCTCGACGATTTCGGGCAGCTCGACCAGTTGCGCGTCGGAGCCAAGGATACGTAGTGCTTCCTGCATTTCTTTCCTCAATGTTTCTGGAAGGCCGGATGCCAGGACAGCGTCAGCCGCTCCAGAGCACGCGAGGCGCTGTCGGCGAGCTTGCCGAGCAGCGCGTAGATCAGGATGGACAGCACGACGACGTCGATCAGCATGAATTCGCGCGCCTGCATCGCCATGTAGCCGAGGCCGGAAGAGGCCGCGATGGTCTCCGCCACAATCAGCGTCAGCCACATGATGCCGAGCGCAAAGCGCAAGCCGACGAAGATCGAAGGCAGCGCGCCGGGAAAGATCACCCGGCGGAACAGCTCGCCGTCCGTCATGCCGTAGACGCGCCCCATCTCGATCAACTGCGGATCGACGGTGCGGATGCCGTGCAGCGTGTTGAGATAGATCGGGAAGAACACGCCGAGCGCGACCAGGAACAGCTTTGCGGTTTCATCGATGCCGAACCACAGGATCACCAGCGGGATCAGCGCCAGATGCGGGATGTTGCGCACCATCTGCAGCGTGGTGTCGGTGAGCTTGCTGGAGAGCTGCGACAATCCGTTGGCGAGGCCGAAGGCAAAGCCAATGCCGCCGCCAATGAGGAAGCCGACGCTGGCGCGCCAGAAGCTGACCCAGATGTTGCGGGCGAGTTCGCCTGACAGCACGAGCTTCCAGCCGGCGAGCACGACGTCGCTCGGCGCCGGCAGCACCCTCGCCGATACGAAGCCGGTGACGCAGGCGAGTTGCCAGATCGCGATGATCGCCAGCGGGACGATCCAGGGGATCAGGCCGTCGGGCCGCGGCAGCCGCAGCGCCTTTCGCGCGCGCGGAAGGGTTTCGATGACGCTCATGATTGCGATGCCTTTACGACTTGCGGCCGGTATTCGTTGCCGATGGTTTCACCGAACGGCCCGGTGTTGACGCGGATCGGCGTCACGTTGTCCGGACGCTCCAGCGAGAGCAGCGGGAACACCAGTTCGGCAAAGCGGTAGGCTTCCTCCAGATGCGGATAGCCGGACATGATGAAGGTATCGATGCCGACATCCTGGTACTCGCGGATGCGCGCCGCCACGGTCTGGGGATCGCCGACCAGCGCCGTGCCGGCGCCGCCGCGCACGAGGCCGACGCCGGCCCATAGGTTCGGGCTGATCTCGAGCTTGTCGCGGCGTCCGCCATGCAACTGCGCCATGCGCTGCTGGCCGACCGAATCCATGCGCGAGAAAATTTTCTGCGCGTTGGCGATAGTTTCGTCGGAGACGTGCTGGATGAGCTCGTCCGCGGCCTTCCAGGCTTCCGCATTGGTTTCACGCACGATCACATGCAGGCGGATGCCGAAGGAAAGCTTGCGTCCGCGCGCCGCGGCGGCCGCCTTCACGCGGTTGACCTTTTCTGCGACCTGCGCCGGCCGCTCACCCCAGGTCAGGTACTTGTCGACGGTGTCGACGGCAACGTCGATGCCGGCATCGGACGATCCGCCGAAGTAAAGCGGCGGCCGCGGCGACTGCACCGGCTGAAACAGCAGCCGGCCGTCCTCGATGCGGATGTGCTTGCCTTCCACATTGACGGTCTTGCCCGCCAGCAGGTCGGTATAGACATTCAGGAATTCCCGCGTGACGGTGTAGCGCTCGTCATGATCGAGGAAAATGCCGTCACCCTTGTTTTCGACGGGGTCGCCGCCGGTCACGACGTTGATCAACAGCCTGCCGTTCGAGATGCGGTCGAGCGTGGCGGTCATGCGCGCGGCGACGCTCGGCGATTGCAGGCCGGGCCGCACCGCCACGAGATAACGCAGGCGCTCGGTGAACGGCGCCACGCTGGAAGCGACGATCCACGAATCCTCGCAGCTACGCCCGGTCGGCAGCAACACGCCGAAATAGCCGAGCTGGTCGGCAGCCTGCGCGATCTGGCGCAGATAGTTGAAGTTCACCTCGCGGCCGCCGGTGGTGGTGCCGAGATAGCGGCCGTCGCCATGGGTCGGCAGGAACCACAGGATGTTGGCGGCGGATGATTTGTCGTTGCTCATGTACCCGGCCTCCGTGCCGCGTCGGAAATCTTGATTTGTTTCGGGATCAGGTTCAGCGCGAAGAAGGTGTCCGCGACCTTCTGCTGATCGGCGATCACGCTGTCGGTGACCGGCTTGATGCCGTAGGACTGCCGCTTGAGCGCGACTTCGACCACCGGCACCGGCAGCCCGATCGCAGGCGCGAGCTGCTCGGCGACGGCCCGGATATCGCTCTTCGCCCAATCGTCGACCTCGGACAATTGCGCCAGCACGAGATCGACGATCTTCGGATCGCTCTCGAGGAACTTCTTCGAGGAGAAGTAGAACTGGTAGTTCGACACGATGCCGGTGCCGTCTGCGAGCGTCCGTGCGCCGGTCGCAGCTTCCGCGGCGGCCTGGAACGGATCCCAGATCACCCAGGCATCGACCGATCCGCGCTCGAACGCGGCGCGGGCGTCGGCCGGCGCAAGAAACACCGGTTCGATCTCGGAATATTTGACGCCGGCCTTCTCCAGCGCCTTCACCAAGGGATAGTGAACGTTGGAGCCCTTGTTGAGCGCGACCTTCTTGCCCTTGAGGTCGGCAACCGACTTTAATGGGCTGTCCTTCGGCACCAGGATCGCCTCGCCCTTCGGCGCCGGCGGTTCATAGGCGACGTACTGGATCGGAGCGCCCGCCGCCTGCGCGAAGATCGGCGGCGCTTCGCCGGTATTGCCGAAATCGATCGCGCCGATATTGAGCGCTTCAAGCAGCGGCGGGCCTGACGGGAACTCCGTCCACACCACCTTGTAACCCGCGGCCTTCAGCTTCTCTTCAAGCGTGCCCTTGCTCTTGAGCAGCACCAGCTTGCCGTATTTCTGAAAGCCGATGCGCACGACCTTGTCCTGCCTGTCCTGACCGTAGGACAGGCCGGTCACGGTGGCGACCATAGTCATCGACAGCATGGCGCTAGCGATTAAGCGCCGAACGAAACGCTTCATGGGTAGAACCTCTCGTGAAATTCAGCTTTGGGTATGGCGCCACACGATGTCGCGCACCGCGATCTGCTTCGGAATCAGCCCGAGCCGGTGGAAGCGATCGGCGACCGCCTGCTGCGTCGTGACGATCTCATCGGTGACCGGCCCGATCAGGAACGAAGCGCGGTTGGCGGCGACGGTCTGCACTTCCAGCGGCACGCCTGTCACTCCGGCCAGCGCGGCCGCGACTTCGGCCCGGTTGTTCTCGGCCCAGCGCGCAGCTTCCCCGAGGCCATCGATCACCTCGCGGGTTTCGCGCACGTAAGTGTTCGCGAAATCGCGATTGGCGAGATAGAACGAATTGGTCTTGGCGACTTCATGGGCATTGACCAGGATGCGGCCGTTCTGGCGCTTTTCTCCGATCGCGAAATACGGATCCCAGACCGCCCAGGCATCGATGCTGCCATTGGCAAATGCCGGCACCGCATCGGGCGGCGTCAGGTAGACCGGCGTGATGTCGGCATAGATGAGACCGGCCTTTTCCAGCGTCGCGATCACGACGTTGTGCGCGCTCGAGCCCTTGGTGAATCCGACGCGCTTGCCCTTCAGGTCGGCGATGGTGCGGATGGCCGAGTTTACAGGAACGAGGATGCCCTGCCCGTTGGTGATCCGCGATCCCGCGACATAGAGAACATTGGCATTGGCGGCTTGCGCGAAGATCGGCGGCGTATCGCCGACCGAACCGAGATCAACGCTGCCTGTGCTCATCGCCTCCAGCAACGGCGGGCCCGAGGTGAATTCGATCCACTTGATGCCGATTTGCCTCGCGGCAAACTTTTTTTCCAGAATCCCCTGTTGGCGCGTGATAACCAGCACGCCGGTTTTCTGGTAGCCGATACGAATTTCCTTCAAACCCGATTGCGCGCCCGCGCGAGACGATACTCCGCCGGCAGCCGCGGCCACGAGAGAGAGTTTGAGGAAGTCACGACGCTTCATTACGTTCTCCTGACGATCACGTTCGCGTGCAACGCAAACGCGCGATCTCAGGATGATGGTGTGGCTTCGGAAATGTGTCGAGTGCTCTGCAAAAATAGCAATGACGACACTGCCCATCTCGTTCGCGGCGATGGGTTTATTGCCGGATCGCGATCTTTCGGCGAAGCATTCTTCTTGAGCGTCGCTCTGTCCGGTTTCGTTAATCAATAAATGAGCAGCGGAACTCGATCCGCATGAATGCCTGCAATTTGAAAAACGAAACAAGACGCCTGGAATTTTCGTCTGCAATTTTCGCCTGGCGCAGCAGCGCCATGCTTAACCGCGAGCGACAACGAATGGCGATTCTATTGACTGCGATCGCCTGCGCCTTAGCCTGATCGAAACTTCAGATAGCGTCAGGCAGAAACATATTCCATGCACACTCCCATCAAATCGCTCGCCGCAATTCTCGCTTCCGTCACCATCGCGTGTTCTTCAGCGATTGCGCAAACGCCGCCATCCGAGACCATTCGCCTCGGCTACCAGAAATCCTCGACGCTGACGGCGATCCTGAAGACCAATGGCGAATTGGAGAAGGCGCTCGCGCCGCTCGGTGTTCGCATCTCCTGGCATGAGTTCACCAGCGGCCTGCCGCTGCTGGAGGCGATCAATACCGGCAACATCGATTTCGGCGCCGACGTTGCCGATACCGTGCCGTTGTTCGCGCAGGCTGCCGGCGCCAAGCTTGCCTACGTCGCGGAAGAATCCGCCTCACCATCGGCGCAGGCCATCCTGGTCGGCGCGGAATCGCCGATCAAGACGATCGCCGATCTGAAGGGCAAGAAGGTCGCGGTGACCAAGGGCGCCGGCAGTCACTTCCTGCTGCTTGCCGCGCTCGCCAAGGCCGGTCTCAGCTTCAAGGATATCTCGCCTGCCTATCTGACGCCGGCCGATGGCCGCACCGCGTTCATTGGCGGCAATGTCGATGCCTGGGTCGCCTGGGACCCGTTCCTGACCAGCGCGCAGCGCCAATCCGGCACCCGCATTCTTTCCGACGGCAGCAACGGCCTTGCCAGTTACAAGCGCTATTATCTGTCGTCGGCGGCTTTCGCCGATCGCCGCGGCGACGTCCTCAACGCGATCTTCCGAAAGCTGGAGGAAACCGGCAAATGGGTGAAGGCAAACCCGAAGGATGCCGCCGCCCTGCTCGCAGGCCTCTGGGGCATCGATACCGCGACGGTGGAAGAAGCCAACAGCCACCGCTCCTACGGCGTCGGCGCGGTGACGCCGTCCGGGCTTTCCGAGCAGCAGCGGATTGCCGATGCGTTCTTTGGCGAGGGACTGCTGCCGGTCAAGGTCAGCGCCGGTAACGCAAAAATCTGGACGCCAAAGCGGGACTGAGCACGCGAACGTCCGGCACCCTCGTTACCCCGCCGCGGCCTTCGCGACGGGCGCAACATTGACCGCAAGCTTGCCATAGCGGTCAGTGAACGCGTCGGTATCGATCTCCTCGAGCTTGATCGACCCGTCGAGCACACCCTTCTTCCAGGCCTCGTGTTCGGGGTCGTGCCTGAATTCCGGCATCACTTCCTTCGAGAACAGCTCCAGCGATTCACAGATGTGCTCGTGGCTGTTCTTGCCGGCCTGGTTGAGCAGGATGACCTGGTCGATATGCGAGGTGCGGAAGCGCCGCAATTTCCTGCGCAGCGTTTCAGGCGAGCCGATCAGGCCGCCGCGTAAAGCGGCTTCCTGCGCTTCGGGGTTCTCGCGCTTCCACTTGTTGTATTCGTCCCACATGTTGACGGTGCCGGGCGCCGGGCGCTGCCGGTTCTGCGACTGGCCATAATAGCGCAGTGCGAACTGGAAGAAGGTGGCGCCGTCGGCGCGCCGCCGCGCTTCCTCGTCGGTCTCGGCGCACATGAAGAATGACACCAGCGCCATGTTCGGGTTGATCTCGTAGTCGGCGAGTTTTTTCAGCCGCTTGGTGATAGCGTTGTAATAGGCGTGCACCCAGGCATGGGCGGCTTCCGCGCTGACGAACTGGAAGCCGAGCGCGCCAAAGCCGTTTTGTCCCGCGCGTTCGATGGTCGGCAATTGCGAGCAGGCCATCCACAGCGGCGGATGCGGCTTTTGCAGCGGCTTCGGCACGACGTTGCGCAAGGGAATATCGAAGTACTTGCCATGATGCTCGGTGCCGACCCTGGTGAACATCGGGAAGATCGCCCGCACGGCTTCCTCAAAGACTTCGCGCTTGCTCTCCATGTCGCGGCCGAACGGCGTCAGCTCGGTAATGGAGGCGCTCTCGCCCATGCCGAACTCGACGCGGCCGTTGGAGAGCAGATCGAGCACTGCGACGCGCTCGGCGACGCGGGCCGGATGATTGGTGGTGAGCTGGAAGATGCCGTGTCCGAGCCTGATCTGCCTGGTCCGCTGGCTGGCGGCGGCCAGGAAGGATTCCGGCGAAGGCGAGTGCGAATATTCTTCAAGGAAGTGGTGTTCCACCACCCAGGCATAGTCATAGCCGAGGCGATCGGCGGTCTCGAGCTGCGTCAGCGCGTTCTGGTAAAGCCGGTGCTCGTCGCCCTCCTCCCACGGGCGTGGCAGTTGCAGCTCATAGAAGATACCGAATTTCATGACGTCTCTCCCGCGACCGACGCTTTTGTTGTTGGCAGCAGTTTATTCCCGGGTCGTTTCAAGTCCAGCCTAGCCAAATTTCGCCACACGAAAGAAGGCGCACAGCCCGACCGAGGCCAAGGCTATCGCATAGAGCGCTTAAACGGCTGAGAACGTGCTCGGCCTGCATGGTTCGAGACGCCGCTTTTGCGGGCTCCTCACCATGAGGGTCCGGCATGTCTCCGCAAATCAGGACCTCAGCCTGAGGAGAGCGCATCGCGCGCGTCTCGAAGGATGGCCTCAACCGAAATCTCCTCAAATGCGGCGGCCTTGCGGTTGCGACCCTTGCGGGCATCTGTCCCGAAAGGGAACAAAGCGGCTAAAGCCCGTTCTCATCAAAGACTTGATCCAGATCAAGTGGAGTAGCAGAATTCGCTGATACAACTGCGACCGGCAACGTCGCCGTCGTATCCCGTTACTTGAAAGAGAGACTGCATGTCTGTCGCTGGCGACGAGACAAGCGCGCGTTCGCGCCGCAGGCGAATGGAAATATTCGCCTTCCTGTTCCTCACTGCGGTGATGATGCCAGCGCTCGCGGTAGCGGCGGTGGGCAGCTACGGCCTGGCCGTGTGGATCTACCAGATCGTCGCCGGACCGCCCGGCCCTCCCTCAAGGAACTGATCGCGACAAAGGAGAAACACCGTGGCTCCTTCCCAACCCGCCATCGACCGCCGTGCCCTGATCACCGGCCGCATCATCAATCCCGACCGTGTTGTGGCCCCACCGGGCGGCGAGATCGCGAGCATTCTGGTGCAGGCCCGCCCGGACCGGCTCGACAAAGTCGAGGCTGCGATCCTGGCGCTCGACGGCTGCGAGATCTACGGCCGCGATCCCAAGGGCAAGCTCGTGGTCGTTGCCGACGCGCCGACCGCCGGGGCGCTCGGAGCGATGCTCAACGCGATCACGCTGCTGCCCGACGTCTATTCCGCCTCCCTCGTATTCCACGCCACCGATGCAGGAGTTTGATCCCGCGGATGCGGGAGCCGATTTTCGCAGGGATATGCCCTAAGCCAATCTTGCTGTTGGAGAACAGCCATGACTTCACCAAAACTCGACCGCCGACAGCTGCTCAAGCTGGAGGCCGCCGCCATCGCCGCCACGGCCGCCGGGATGCCGGTCCCGGCGCTGGCAGCCAACGTCATCACCGAGCGCAATGCCGCCGAGCTTGAATGGAACAAGGCGCCGTGCCGGTTCTGCGGCACCGGTTGCAGCGTCATCGTCGCCACCAAGGACAACCGCGTCGTCGCGACCCATGGCGACATCAAGAGCGAGGTCAATCGCGGCCTCAACTGCGTCAAAGGCTATTTCCTCTCCAAGATCATGTACGGCCATGATCGCCTGACGCAGCCGATGCTGCGCAAGACCGGCGGCAAGTACGACAAGAACGGCGAGTTCACGCCGGTGAGCTGGGACGAAGCCTTCGACATCATGGCCGAAAAATTCAAGGACGCGCTGAAGAAGCGAGGACCGAGCGGCGTCGGCATGTTCGGCTCCGGCCAGTGGACGATCTGGGAAGGCTATGCCGCCTCAAAGCTGCTCAAGGCCGGCTTCCGCTCCAACAACATCGATCCCAACGCGCGCCACTGCATGGCCTCCGCCGTCGCCGGCATGATGCGCACCTTCGGCATCGACGAGCCGGCGGGCTGCTATGACGACATCGAAGCCACCGACGCCTTCGTGCTGTGGGGCTCCAACATGGCAGAGATGCACCCGATCCTGTGGACGCGGGTGACCGACCGCCGGCTGTCCGCGCCGCATGTCCGCGTTGCCGTGCTCTCGACCTTCGAGCACCGCTCGTTCGACCTTGCCGACATCGGCATGGTGTTTGTGCCGCAGACCGACCTATACATCCTCAACGCCATCGCCAACCACATCATCAAGACGGGACGCGTCAACAAGGCGTTCGTCGACGCGCATACCGTTTTCAAGCGCGGCCAGACCGACATCGGCTACGGGCTGCGTCCGGATCATCCGCTGGAGAAGAAGGCGACCGGCGCGGCAAAGGCCAATGACGCCACCGACATGAGCTATGACGAATTCGCCAAATTCGTCGCCGACTACACGCTGGAGAAGGCCGCCGAGATGTCCGGCGTGCCGCTCAATCGCATCCGGGAGCTTGCCGAGCTTTACGCCGATCCGAAGACCAAGGTGGTCAGCTTCTGGACCATGGGCTTCAACCAGCACACTCGCGGCGTCTGGTGCAACAACCTCGTCTACAATATCCATCTGTTGACCGGAAAGATCGCAACCGCCGGCAACAGCCCCTTCTCGCTCACCGGCCAGCCTTCTGCGTGCGGCACCGCCCGCGAGGTCGGCACCTTCTCGCACCGCCTGCCCGCCGACATGCTGGTCGCCAACAAGGCGCATCGCGACATCGCCGAGAAGATCTGGCAGTTGCCGGAAGGCACCATTCCCGACAAGCCCGGCTACCACGCCGTGCTGCAAAGCCGGATGCTGCGCGACGGCAAGCTCAATGCCTACTGGGTGCAGGTCAACAACAACCTTCAGGCCGGCGCCAACATTAACGAGGAAACCCTTCCCGGCTTCCGCAACCCCGAGAATTTCATCGTGGTCTCGGACGCCTATCCGACAGTCACGGCGCTGGCCGCCGATCTGATCCTGCCCGCTGCGATGTGGGTGGAAAAGGAAGGCGCGTATGGCAACGCCGAGCGGCGCACCCAGTTCTGGCACCAGCTCGTGAAAGCGCCCGGCGAGTCGCGCTCCGACCTCTGGCAGCTCATGGAATTCTCGAAGCGCTTCAAGATCGAGGAAGTGTGGCCGGAGGAGCTTTTGGCCAAGAAGCCCGAGTATCGCGGCAAGACCATGTTCGACGTGCTCTACAGAAACGGCGTGGTCGACAAATATCCGGTGTCCGACATCGAGGCGGGCTATGCCAATGACGAGGCCAAGGCGTTCGGATTCTACGTGCAAAAGGGCCTGTTCGAGGAATACGCCTCGTTCGGCCGCGGCCACGGCCACGACCTTGCGCCGTTCGATATCTATCACCGCGAGCGCGGCCTGCGCTGGCCTGTCGTGAACGGCCAGGAGACACGCTGGCGTTTCAAGGAAGGCAGCGACCCCTATGTAAGGCAGGGCACCAACTACCAGTTCTACGGCTTCCCCGACGGCAAGGCGCGCATCTTCGCGCTGCCGTTCGAGCCCGCGGCTGAATCGCCGGACAAGGAATATCCGTTCTGGCTGTCGACCGGGCGCGTGCTGGAGCACTGGCATTCCGGCACCATGACGAGGCGTGTGCCGGAGCTGTATCGCGCCTTCCCGGAAGCGGTGTGCTTCATGCATCCCGACGACGCGCAGGAAGCAAAGCTTCGCCGCGGCGATGAAGTGAAGGTGATCTCGCGACGCGGCTTCATCCGGGCGCGGCTGGAAACCCGCGGCCGCGACCGGCCGCCGAAGGGCCTCGTGTTCGTGCCCTGGTTCGACGAGTCCAAGCTGATCAACAAGGTGACACTCGACGCCACCGATCCGATCTCGCTCCAGACCGACTTCAAGAAATGCGCCGTGCGCATCGAGAAGGTGGTGGGATCATGATGAGGAAAGTCACGATCCTCTTGCTCGCCGCCGCGCTGGTCGCGGGTGCAGGCACGCTCGCCGCGCAAACGCTCAACTCCGGCCTGCGCGGCCCGGCCCCGCTCAACGATGAGGGACCGGCGCCGCCGATGGCGCCGAACAAGAACACCGCCGAGAAGGAGGTGCGCAACTATCCCGAGCAGCCGCCGGTGATCCCGCATTCGATCGACGGCTATCAGATCGATCTCAACGGCAACAAATGCCTGTCCTGCCACGCCCGCGCGCGCACCGGAGAATCGCAGGCCCCGATGGTCTCGATCACCCATTTCATGGATCGCGACGGCCAGTTCCTCGCCTCGATTTCGCCGCGGCGCTTCTTCTGCACCGAGTGCCATGTGCCGCAAAGCACCTCCAACCCGCCGGTCAGCAATGATTTCGTCGATATCGATACCTTGCTGAGCCGCGCAACGCCGGGCGGACGGCGATGAGTACGGCGGATGGCGCAGAAAAGCGTCCGGGCTTCTTCGCTCGGGTCTGGAAGTTCATCGTCGAACTCTGGGGCGTGCTGATCCGCCCAAGTTCGGTGTTCGGACTCGGCGTGCTCGTGATGGCGGGTTTTGTCGCCGGCGTCATTTTCTGGGGCGGCTTCAACACCGCGCTGGAGCTCACCAATACGGAAAAATTCTGCACCGGCTGTCACGAGATGCGCGACAACGTGTTTTCCGAGTTGAAGTCGACCATTCACTTCACCAATCGCTCCGGCGTCCGCGCGACCTGTCCGGACTGCCACGTGCCGCACAACTGGACCGACAAGATCGCGCGCAAGATGCAGGCCTCGAAGGAGGTCTGGGGACACATATTCGGCCGCATCGATACCCGCGACAAGTTCGTCGACCACCGCCTCGAACTTGCACTGCACGAATGGGCGCGCTTCAAGGCCAACGATTCGCTGGAATGCCGCAACTGCCACAGCGCGGATTCGATGGACATCACGAAGCAGTCCCCGCGCGCATCCGTCGCCCATCAGCGCTTCCTGTTCACCGGCGAAAAAACCTGTATCGATTGCCACAAGGGCATTGCCCATCAACTGCCCGACATGCGCGGTATCCCCGGCTGGCAGTAGGGTGGCAGGCCCTGGTGCTGCTTGCGCGGGCGGTTTCAATGGTTAGGTTGAGGGCGCCTTGAGTCGCGGCCCGCCGGGCTGCGCCTCCCCTCGCCCAAAAGCCATGACAAGCTTCACGCCCCATCAGGATTCCGCGCTCAAAGCCGTTGCCGACTGGCTGGACGCAAAGCCGGGCAGGAACGGTACGCCGCCGGTGTTCCGCCTGTTCGGCTATGCCGGAACCGGCAAGACCACGCTGGCGCGGCACATCGCCGAGGGTGTCGATGGCGAGGTGAAGTTTGCCGCCTTCACCGGCAAGGCCGCGCTGGTGATGCGCAACAAGGGCTGCGAGGGCGCCTCCACCATCCACTCGCTGATCTACCGCGCGCGCGAATCCGGCGTCGAGCAGCCGACTTTTGAGCTGTGGGATGACGCGCCGGCCTCGAAGGCCAAGCTGATCGTGATCGACGAATGCTCGATGGTCGATGCCGAACTCGGCCGCGACCTGATGTCGTTCGATTGTCCGCTGCTGGTGCTGGGCGACCCCGCGCAATTGCCGCCGATCGCCGGCGGCGGTTTTTTCACGGGTTCCGAGCCCGACGCGATGCTGACCGAGGTGCACCGCCAGGCCCAGGACAACCCGATCGTGCGGATGTCGATGGATATCCGCGAGGGCCGCACGCTCGAGATCGGACGCTACGGCGAAAGCGACGTGATCTCGCGCAAGGAGCTTGATCCTGACAGGGTGATGAAGACCGACCAGGTGCTGGTCGGCCGCAACAACACCCGCCGCGCCTACAACATGCGCATCCGCCAGAAGCAGAACATCGAGGAGCCACTGCCGGTGGCCGGCGACAAGCTGGTCTGCCTGCGCAACAACCGCAAGAAGGGGCTGTTCAACGGCGGCCTGTGGCGGGTGAAGTCACGCGCGCAGTCAAAATCGAAGATCGTCACCATGCGCGTCTCGCCGGACGAGGATTTTGGTCACAAGGTCACAAAAGTCTCGGTGCGCGGCGAATGTTTTGAGGGCGGCATTGAGGCGATCCCGTGGGAACAGCGAAAGCCCTATGACGAGTTCGACTACGGCTATGTGCTGACGGTGCACAAGTCGCAGGGGTCGCAATGGGACGATGTCGTGCTGTTCGACGAGAGCTTCGCGTTCCAGGATTCGCGCGCGCGGTGGCTGTACACGGGAATCACGCGGGCGGCGAAAAGGCTGAGTATCGTGGTGTAGCGCAACACCCACCGCCCTCATCCTGAGGAGCGGCGTAAGCCGCGTCTCGAAGGATGGCCGCGGGCGATAGCTGGGCCTTCATGGTTCGAGACGCGCGTGCCGCGCTCCTCACCATGAGGGTCGAGGCGTCAATTCCCCGCCACAAAATAAAAGTCCTCCCTGCCCGGCAGCGAGCCATAGCTGAACGGCTGCTGCCGGCGGTTGGTCGCATTCCAGACGTCGTCGCGGACGATGTCGAACAGCCTGCGGACCTCGACCTTCGGCACCTTGATCTCGCGCGCCACCGCGGTCGCGAACGGACTGTTGAGGGCGTCGCCGTCAAGCGCGGTCTCGCCGTGCTTGGCGGCGTACACCACCATGAAGCCCGCTTCCGGTTCGATGTTGGACAGGCCCTTGCCGACCAGCTTCATCGCGATGGTGTGCTGCATGGTCTGCTCGAATGGATTGTCGCGGCAGGCATCGAGCATGACGAGGCGCAGCTTGCGCGCGCCGCTGACTGCGGCGATCACCTGCTCCAGCGCCACCGCCTGGTTTTCCGCGTCGCGATCGGCCGCGAGCTTTGCGTCGACCGGGATCAGGTAATTCACGCCGCCGATCTCCATGCCGTGCCCGGCAAAATACACGACGGCCCAATCCGACCTTTCGGCCTCGCGGCCGAAGTCGCGCAGCGCCGCGAAGAAGCGGTCGCGGTCGAGGTCGGATGCAAGGGTGACGGTCTGGAAGCCGAGGCCGCGCAAGGTATCCGCGATCAGCTTGGCATCGCGCGGCGGGTTGTCGAGCCTTGGCACGCTTTTGTAAGCGCCGTTGCCGACGATGAGCGCGACCTTGCGCGTAGTGGCGGCAGCAGGCGGTGCAGCCTTGCCGCCCGGCGCGGTCACGGGCCCCGCTGCCTGATTGCGCAGCGACGGGTCCGCGGCGATCAGCGCCGCCAGCCGTTCCCTGGCAAAGGCCCGCGCCTGCGTGGTCTCGTAGTCGTCGACCTTGGTTAGCGCGGCGCCGGCAGAGCGATAATCGGCGCGCGCCGCCGCCATGTCCTTGCGCGCCTCATGAACCTGGGCGCGGCCGACATAGGCGCGAACGAAATTCGGGCTGAACTTGATGGCATCGTTATAGTCCTTCAGCGCGGCGCCGAGATTGCCCTTCAGGCGATAGACATTGCCGCGCCAGGCCAGCGGTCCGGCCCATTTCGGATGCTGCGCCAGCACCTCGTTGCAGTCGGCGAGCGCCTCGTCGAGGCGGCCCATATCGGCATAGACCGTGCAGCGGTAGTTCGGGATCTGCCACGCTTCCGGGGTGAGCTGCTTGGCCTCTGCAAAGTACGCCAGCGCCGAATCGTATTGCTTGCGAAGCGCCTGCACGCGGCCCAGGTTGTAAAGGTTGAGCGCGCGGTTGGTGCCGCTGTTGAGCGACAGCGCGATCATGATTTCGTCATAGGCGCGCTGCAACTCGCCGCGGCGCATGTAGATCAGACCACGGTTGTTGTGGGGGCTGGGAAAATTCGGGCGCTTCTGGAGGGCAGCGTCGTAGTCGGCCAGCGCCTTCTCCTCCTCGCCCCTGTTGCTGTAGGCCAGGCCCCGCGCGTTGAGCACCAGCGCACTGTCCGGATCGAGCTCCAGTCCCTTGTTGAGCAGCGCGACTGCGCCGTCATAGTCGCGCTTCTTCAGGAGGGAGTCGGCGACGTACCAGTGGGCGAACGCTTTTGGCCTGCCGGCGGCCTTATCGTCCGCAATGACGGCATTGCAGGCCGTGAGCCTGATGGCGGCATCCGCCTGATTGTCCCGGCAGGTCTCGACCTCCGTGGCGGCGAGCGCGGATGTGGCGACGAAGAGCGGGGCGATCAGCAGGGAACAGGCGCGTAGCATTTGCGAAACGCTCCGGGGATGACTTGTTGTCGCGAGAGGGCGCAGGCGGTTCATTGTTGGAGGGCGGACGGCGGGGGTCAAGCGAGCTGCTTCACAAGGCAACGTATTGGGTTTGGCCGGTTTTATTCACGAACTCGTGTGGCGGCCGCCTTGTAACAGACGCCATGCCGGCGCGTATCCTGAGATATCCGGAAGGACCGCCCGGCGATTGCGAACCGCGGCTTCCGCTCTAGACTGTCACCCAGCCACCGACCCACGAGGAAACCATGTTCCGCAGCCAGCTCAGCCGCCTGTCGCTCTGCGCCGCCGCCATCGGCGCGCTGACGATTGCCGCACTTGCGATCGCGCCGTCGCGCGCCGCCGAAGAGGCCGTGATCATCCCGGCCCCGGCCATCGATGCCAAGGAGGCCGACGGCATCCAGACCGCGGTCATCGCCGGCGGCTGCTTCTGGGGCGTGCAGGGCGTGTACCAGCACACGGCCGGCGTGGTGAGCGCCGTGTCCGGCTACTCCGGCGGCACCAAGGCGAGCGCGAGCTATGACCTCGTTTCGGGCGGCAACACGGGGCATGCCGAGGCGGTCGAGATCAAATACGACCCGAAGAAGATTTCCTACGGCAAGATCTTGCAGATCTTCTTCTCGGTGGTGCACGATCCGACCCAACTCAACCGCCAGGGCCCCGACGTCGGCACGCAATACCGCTCGGCGATCTTCTTTGCCAATGACGAGCAGAAGAAGGTGGCGGAGGCTTATATCGCCCAGCTCAACGCGGCCAAGGTCTACAGGAAGCCGATCGCGACCAAGCTGGACAAGCTGGATGTGTTCTACGCGGCCGAGGCCTATCATCAGGACTATCTGACGCTGCACCCGAACCAACCCTATATTGTGTTCAACGACATCCCGAAGATCCACGCGTTGAAGAAGATCTTTGCGGATAATTACATCGAGAAGCCGACGCTGGTGGGCAACGCCAAGGCCACCAATTGACACCACCGTCATTGCGAGCGAAGCGAAGCAATCCATAGTGCCTCCCTCACACTGGATTGCTTCGTCGCTTCGCTCCTCGCAATGACGGCCAGATACGCAGGAGGAATGATGTCCGACACCACCGACAAAATCCACAAGAGCGAAGCCGAGTGGCGCAAGGAATTGTCGCCGATGCAATATGCCGTGCTGCGCGAGAAGGCGACCGAGCGTCCCTTCACCGGCGAATACGAGCATGAGCACCGCAAGGGCACCTATACCTGCGCCGGCTGCGGCCAGACACTGTTCGAGTCCGATGCCAAGTTCGATTCCGGCTGCGGCTGGCCGAGCTTTACCGCGCCCGCAGTGGACAGCCATGTCGACGAGGAGCGCGACACCAGCCACGGCATGATCCGCACCGAGGTGCTGTGCTCGAAATGCGACGGCCATCTCGGTCACGTCTTCAACGACGGCCCCGGCCCGACCGGGCTGCGCTACTGCATCAATTCGGCGGCGCTGAAGCTTGAGCCGAAGTAGGATCGGGCCACTCTCTCCATTCGTCATGCCCGGGCTTGTCCCGGGCATGCGCATTTTTGGGCTCGACCACAAAGGAAGACGTGGATGGCCGGGACAGGCCCGGCCATGACGCGGATCGGTTGGAGGCCGGTCGCACCAACGCCGGCCCCTGGGTATGCATCGCGGGCTCGCCGCTGCGCGGCGCCCCGGAATGACGCCCCCTCATTTCTCCCCGACTTCCGCCCCGGATTGTGCTTTGCTGGCCCCGAGCGCGGCGTATTGACGCGGAGCTGCCGCGTGACGGGGAGTGTGCCATGACGCTTGGAACGATACTCATCATCCTCCTGATCATCCTGCTGCTGGGTGGCTTTTCCGGACGGTTCAGGGGGCCCGGCTATGGCTTCGGCCATTCCGCCAATGGTCTGATCGGGGTGATTCTGATCGTGCTGCTCGTCCTGCTTCTGCTGGGCAAGCTCTAAGCTGCACAAGACATTGAAATATCGTGATTTTCTCCGTTAACATTACAGCCATGCGCGGATTCATTATCACGTCCGATGCGCGGCTAAAGGGGTCGCATTTCTGTCAAATAGGCCTATATTAGGGGTCGAAAAGACGTGCACGGCGCGCTGCCCGGTTGTGACCCGCCGTTGCCCAAACCCCCACTCGCGCCTGCGCCAGAGAAGAAAAGAGGTCTTCGACCATGCGTCCGATGCGTCCGTTTAACTTCAATACCTCCGCCGAACTGTTTCCCGCCGCCATCCGCAAGAAGAAGCGGGCCGGCTTCAACTATCGCCGGTTCGGCACCGCGGCCGAAGCCGTGCGCTACGCGATCGAGGAATTGCCGGCGGACTCGCTGAACGGCGCCTATCTCCAGGTCGAGGAAGCCCGGTTCGACCAGAACGGCATCCGCACGCTCTATGAGAGCGAGGCCTTCCCGCTGCCCCGTCGCCCGCGCAAGGCGGAAGCCCCGGCCGGCGAAAAGGACGCTGCCTGAGATCAGGCACGCATTCCAGAAATCAGGGCGGGATTTTCCCGCCCTATTTTTTTGCGCGCGCTTGTTCAAACGCCCGCCAATGAAGACCGTAACCCCTCACCCGGCGCTGCGCCAAAGCCGAAGCTCTGCTTCGGCGTCCTTGCTTTTGACGGGCGCCAAAGGCGCCCTACGCCTCTCCCGATGGGAGAGGTGAAGAGGGCGAAGCCACCGCGCTCGCTCATGCTTGCGGATGCTTTTCCAGCCAGCGGCGCAGCAGCCGCACATTGCGGACGTTGGCGCGGAACATGACGTCGAAGGCGTCGCCCGCCAGCGGCACCAGCCCCACCACGCCGTCCAGCGCGACATTGCCGAGCATCCGCGTCGTGATGTACCAGGGCGCGCCGAGCGCGCGGGCCTCGCGCACCAGCCACAGCGAAATCGCCGTCGTGATGATGTCGCCGACAACGGGGATCAGGCCAATGAGCCCGTCGATGCCGTAGCGGATCTTGGTGCCCGGCACGATGAAGGCGACATCGAGCAATTTGGCCAGCGCCTCCAGCCGCGCCAGCCGCTGCTCGCGCGTGAGCTCGGCGAACGGGTTGGCGGTTCCGAACTCGAACTGAAAACCGTCCGAGTGCGGATGCAGCGTCTCCACCGGGATCTCCCGCCCCTCCTGGTCGATGACCGGGCCGCGCGCCTCCGCCCCGCGAAAATCGGCGCGGGAGGTTTTGCCGGAGCGCGTCCGGTTGGGCGAAATGATGTCATCTTCGGGCATGGTCATCAGATGGTAACGCAATCGCGGCGAACAAGTTGCTCCGTTTGCGGCCTCGTGACGCAATAGGCGGGTGTGAGATGACGCGCGGGGTTTCCCGTCATTGCGAGGAGCGACAGCGACGAAGCAATCCATAGCGCGACAAGCGGAAATATGGATTGCTTCGCTTCGCTCGCAATGACGGCGACGTTCGCCCGGCGATTGCCAGTACGGGCACGCCGTTCTACGTTGAAGCGGCACGCGTCCATGAAGGCGCGATCGAAAGATGTCAGGGGAGCAGTCCATGGTTTCTATCTTGCGCGCGCTGCTGGCAGCCGCGATTGCCGTAGCCGTCATGCCGCAATTCGCCGCGGCGCAGTCCGCCTATCCGAACAAGTCGATCACGCTGATGGTGCCGGCGGCGGCGGGCGGGCCGACCGATACGGTGGCGCGCCTGATCGCCGAATCCATGGGCCGCACGCTCGGACAAACCATCGTGGTCGAGAACGTCGGCGGCGCCGGCGGCACGATCGGCCTTACCCGCCTCGCCAAGGCCGCGCCCGATGGCTATACGGTCGCGGTCTGGCACATCGCGATGGCGACCGCTCCCGCGCTCTACGACAACCTGACATTCAACGTAACAGATGATTTCGACACCATCGGACGCATCACCGATGCGCCGATGTCGCTGGTGACCAAGACCGGCGTCGCCGCCAAAGACGTCAAGGAGCTGATCGCCTGGATCAAGGCCGAGTCCGGCAAGGTGACTTATGGTCACGCAGGGATCGGATCGGCCTCGCATCTGTGCGCGCTGCTGCTGATGAAGGAAATGAACGTGCAGATGGTCGGCGTCGGCTATCGCGGCACGGGACCGGCGATGAACGATTTGCTCAGCGGCCAGTTCGATTTCATGTGCGACCAGACCACCAACACCACCAACCAGATCAAGGAAAAGCGCATCCAGGGATACGCCGTCACCACCAAAACGAAGGTATCGTCGCTGCCGGACCTGCCGACGCTCGACAGCGGCGCCCTGCCCGGCTTCGAAATCTCCGCGTGGCATGCGATGTGGGCGCCGAAGGGCTTGCCGAAGGAGGCCACCGACAAGCTCGTCGCCGCGCTCCAGGCCGCGCTTAAGGATCCCAAGGTGATCCAGCGCTTCGCCGATCTCGGCGCCGAACCCGTGCCGCAAAATCTCGCAACGCCTGAGGCGCTGAAGTCGCAGCTTGCGTCCGAAGTGAAGCGCTGGGATACGGTGATCAAGGCGTCGGGCGTCAAAGCTAACTAAGATCGCTGGTCTGGCCGGCGCAACAACAACGGAAACAAGATGAAGACCTATTCGATTGCGGCAATCCCGGGCGACGGCATCGGCACGGAGGTGATCAGCGCGGGCGTCGAGGTGCTGCAAGCGCTTGCAAAGCGCGACGGCAATTTCGCCTTCAAGGTCGATCATTTCGACTGGGGCGGCGAGTACTACAAGAAGCACGGCCGCATGATGCCGGAAGACGGCCGCGAGCAGATCAAAAAGCACGATGCGATCCTGTTCGGCTCGGCCGGGCATCCTGACATCCCCGACCACATCACGCTGTGGGGCCTGCGGCTCGCGATCTGCCAGCCGTTCGACCAATACGCCAATGTGCGCCCCACCCGCGTGCTGCCGGGCATCACCTCGCCGCTGCGCCACGTCAATGGCGGCGAGCTCGACTGGGTGATCGTGCGCGAGAATTCGGAAGGCGAATATGCGGGCGTCGGCGGCCGCGCCCATCAGGGTTCGCCGCTGGAGGTGGCGACCGACGTCGCCATGTTCACGCGCGCCGGCGTCGAGCGCATCATGCGCTTTGCGTTCAAGCTCGCCCGCTCGCGGCCGCGAAAACTGCTGACTGTCGTCACCAAGTCGAACGCGCAGCGGCATGCGATGGTGATGTGGGACGAGGTCGCGGTGAGCGTCGCCAAGGAATTCCCCGACGTGACCTGGGACAAGATGCTGGTCGACGCCATGACCATGCGCATGGTGACAAAGCCGCAATCGATCGACACGGTGGTGGCGACCAATCTGCACGCCGACATCCTGTCCGACCTCGCCGCGGCGCTGGCCGGCTCGCTCGGCATTGCGCCGACCGCCAACCTCAATCCGGAGCGGGCGTTTCCCTCGATGTTCGAGCCGATCCACGGCTCGGCCTTCGACATCATGGGCAAGGGCATCGCCAACCCGATCGGCACGTTCTGGTCGCAGGTGATGATGCTGGATCATCTCGGCGAAGGCGCCGCCGCCAGCCGCCTGATGAAGGCGATCGAGCGCGCCACCGCCGACCCGCGCCTGCACACGCCAGATCTCGGCGGCAAGGCGCGGACGGCGGATGTGACGAAGGGTGTGATCGAGGCGATCGAGGGGGCGAACGAGTAGCGCGAGAGCGACGAGCGGACTATTTCTACCGTCATTGCGAGGAGCGCCAGCGACGAAGCAATCCAGCTTCGGTTGCCGCAACAAGAAAGCTGGATTGCTTCGCTGCGCTCGCAATGACGGGGAAACATGGGTGCGCATTCTCGCGACCTGAATTGTCCGAGTTTCAAAAACTTCGTCGTCCCTCTGAAAACAGAGGGCGCAGGGAATGCCGGGTGCGCGCTGCACCCGCGGTCCCGTGTGCGCTGCTTGCGCAACAAAAAAATGCACACGAGCATACAGGTGAGCGGAGAACACTCCGACATCCCCTGCGCAATGGCTTTACGGCTTATATCGCGCTCT
>NZ_JAFCLN010000023.1 GCF_018129385.1 Bradyrhizobium lablabi | reverse complement strand
GCGGCAGGGCTATCGCATATGAGCGAGGACTCGATGAGGCGACTTCGTTGTGGCCATCCTTCGAGACGCCCGCCTTTGGCGGGCTCCTCAGGATGAGGTCTTGTTTCGTGGCAAAATCCTAGAACCCTCATGGTGAGGAGCGCCGCCTGCGGCGCGTCTCGAACCATGAAGGCCGGGCTCGCTCACACGCTCAATGGGCCATATGCGATAGCCCTGCTTCCCGCAGGGGCGGTGGTGCCGATGCACAGCCACGCCGACCGGGAGACGTTTTACATGCTGTCGGGCAAGCTCGATGCCCTGAATGGAGACCGGTGGCAGCAGCTTGGGCCAGGCGATGTATTCGATGTGCGGGCCGGAATGAAGCACGCATGGAGAAACTCGTCGCAAGCCGCCGCTACGATGATCTGCGTGACCACCAACAAGCTGGCCGGATTCCTGCAAGAGATATCTATCCCGGAAGCGGGTTCGTCCGGCGAAGAGCAGGCTCAGCGCTTCTTCAAGCTCGTTCAAGCCCACGGCTATTGGCTGGCCAGTCCGGAAGAGAACGCGGCGATCGGGCTGGATGTCAACTGGAACGGCTGACTTGCCGCGCAACCCGCTACGGCCGTTCCAGCGCGCGGCCGAATTCGACCGGGCGTAGCGCTTGCGTGTGGCACTGCCAGTCGCCGCTCTTCGACTTCCTGAACGCGAATGATTTCTCGATCCGGACGCGGTAGGCAACGGCAAGGTTCTGCCGGACGATCAATGACGGCTCCGGAAAGTTTTGCCGGACCGTCGTCGACGCTTTCGGCTGGCCGGTTTGCGGATCCCAGCACGTGCCGGTGCAGTTCGATGCGATCGGGCTGCACACCGCAAACGGCGCCAGCACCTTCATCTCGATCTCCGCGGTAACGATGGCTTCCTGCGCCGACACTTCGGTGTCGAGCTGGCTGACGCGGCTGATCCGCAGGAAATTCTCGCAGGTGTTGGTGGAATGGATTTTTCCGACGCAGAGATCGACCGCGTCGGCATCAGGCGAGGGCGAGAGCACTTCGCGGCCGAAGATTTTCCGGGGATCGCCCTTGGCGTCGGCGAGCTCTGCCGATTTCTGCTTCATGTAATCGGCGAGGCACGGCTCGGTGCTCTCCAGTTCTTCCAGCGGCACATTGTCCTTGTCGTCGAGGCCGCACAGCCGGTCGCGGATCCGGGTCCACCTGGCGTATTCGGTCAACGCGCCCTTGACCTCGTCTTCCCTCAGCTTGCCGATCAATCCTACGAACAGCGTGTTGATTTCCCGATTTGCGATCGCAAGCGCCGGATCGCTACAGATCACCAGGCCCGCGGTCGTATTGGTCGCAAGGCAATCGAAATTGGCATCCTCCAGAATCGCGATCCTGTCCGCGGTCACCTTCAGCAGGCACGCTTTCACGCGCGAAAAGTTTTCCGGCGCGACCGCAACGCCTTGCCGGACGAAAATCCCGCAGCTCGAATTGCGGCTCCTGATCCACTCCACATTCTCTTCGATCGCCATCCGGCGATCGGCGATCCGGTTCAGCCGGGCATCGACGGCGCTGCCGAGCCGCGCGCCGGCCCGGTTGAGATCGGGATCGCCGCAGAACAATTGCTCGGCGGCATCCCTCACTTCGGCACAGCGATTTTTTGCAAACAGCGGCAACATCTCCGCAATCGGCGGGGCACTTGCTTGCGTGCCTTGCGCGCAAGCAGGTTGCATCCAGCCGAGCTGGATGGCGGCGATCGCCAGCACAGTGAAGCGCATCCGGATTCCCTGCCCCAACAGATGCAAAACAAGCCGGCGTTCTGCCGGCCGGTTCAAAATGGAATTGCAAGCCGGATGTTTGTCAACCGGCTTGTGCGCTGTGCGCCGCGGCGTTTGGCCTAGTATGCCTGTGAGACCGGGCCAGGGGCGGCGGCGATGCTGAGCACGGCCGGCGGGGCGGGGCGCGGCAGGCCGGCGAGCAGCGGCACGGCGTCATAGCGTTTGGCGCCGTCGCGATCGATCACGAACAGCGGCCGGTAATTCCTGGCGTCGGCATCCTCGACCATCGCCATGCGGCGGTTGTCGAGCGTCAGCCAGCGTCCGTCGAGCTTTGCGGCTGCAATCGCGTGGTCCTCGCCGCGCATGGGATCGTGCACGATCACGATCCGCAGGTCGTCCGGCGCGATGCCGGCAAGCCGCAGCGCCACGAATTTGGCGATCGCGTAATCCTCGCAATCGCCGGCGCCGCGGGTGAAGGTGACGAGCGGCGAGGTCCAGACATCGATTTCGCCATATTGCGCCAGATCGCTGGTCGACTTGATCGCAAGGTTGATCGCGCGGTTGATCTCGCCGATCCGGGCGCGGCCTTCACGCGCCCGCGCTGCATCGACGATGGCGAGGAGTTTTAGCGCGGCCGGCGAGACGCACCCGTCGCGGTCGCCGTCGCATAGCGCAAGCTGCACCAATTCGTCGTCGAGGCGGGTTTGCACGGCAAGCCACTTTTGCAGCAAGCGTCCGCCAGGCAGGGGCGAGGCCGGAAGGCCGAACGGCTGATGCGCGGTCTCGGCGGCCGCCGGCGTATCCGGCACCTCGGCCCGCAGGCTGGACGCAGGTCCCAGCCAAATCAACCCGCACGCGAGCACGATCGCACGCAATGCGTGCAATTTCCCGAAAAGCCCCATCTAACGCCCCATGTCCGGGCATCGACGGGCGCTTTGGGCCTCGCACGTGACCGGATCGTTTCGCAGGGGCGAGGATGCGCGGGGGAACTTTTGATTGGCTTAAAGCGGCGGGAAACCGGGGAAAAAGCGCGAAACAGGCTGAAATCGGCCTCGCCGACTTGCTGAAAATTTTATCGATTGCCGCTCGGGTGTGTCCAAATAGCCGCTAACGGACTGTTATCCTTGATTTCTCGTAAAAATGGCTAATGCACAGCAGCAACACGCGATCTGTAAGCCAAATCACAGTTTCAACTTGCAAATTGCCGCATTATGCCGCCGTGGAACTACGGTGAAGCTGACCGAAGTATAGATTTCGATTTTTATACTATGAATACGCATGAAGGGGGCTACATTGGCCTCAATTGGGGGAAGTATTCTTATGAAGACAACACAGAATACTTTTGATTCTCAGTTTGTGCAGAAGAAATCAGGGCGTCCGGGCCCAGCCAGTTCATCTTGCACAAGCAATGGATGGTTTCACGAAGCACCTCCCAATGATATGCAAGCTTAACCTTTTGAGTATTTATTGAAAATTAACCTTCCGGGCAGGGTGGGTTCCTTTTGAACTTTGTCGACAAATTCGACGCTGGCCTACCTCTTTCGGGTGCCGGGCTGCACCCGAAGGCGTTACCGCATGTCGATTCGGTATCGGGCCATGCGCCGTCGGGTTCCGTCGTCGTCAAGGACGCCCACCTGCTCTTCAACGGCGACTACAGGAAGGCCGGTCTCGATCTCGTGATTTCAAAGGACGGCCAGGAAGTGGTCGTCCCGGAGTACTTCAAGGGCGACAAGCGCGCGGCGTTGGCTTCGCCCGATGGCGCGCACCTTACCGGCGACATCGTCAGCGCGCTCGCAGGTCACGCGCAGTACGCGCAGACCGCTGACGGCAGCGCGAGCGCGGCGAAGGTGATCGGTCATGTCACCAAGCTGGCCGGCAACGCGACCGTCGTCCGCAACGGCGTCTCGATCGTCCTCAACCTCGGCGACACCGTCAACCAGGGTGACGTGGTCCAGTCCGGATCCAATTCGACGCTCGGCATCACCTTCATCGACGGCAGCGTGTTCGGCCTCGGCTCGAACGCGAGGATGGTGCTGAACGAGATGGTCTACGACCCCAACGGGTCGAGCAACTCCTCGCTGCTCAGCCTGGTGCAGGGCACCATCTCCTTTGTTGCCGGCGCGACCGCCAAGCACGGCGACATGAAAGTCGACACGCCGGTCGCGACCATGGGTATCCGCGGCACCGCGGTGCTGGTCGAGATCGACTTCGAAATCCCGGGATCGGGCATCGCCCCGCCCGCCCGCTTCCAGGTGCTGGTCGAGCCCGACGGCACCACCGGCTCCTATGTGCTGCTCGACAAGGTCACGCTGTCGCCGATCGCGACCGTCAACCAGGCGGGCACGCAGACCACCGTCAGCGGCCAGGGCCTTGTCACCTTCCTGTCGTCGGCGCAGCTTTCGCAGGAAGCGCAGGACGTCATCAACAAGGTCTTCGCGCTGAAATTCACCGAGACCAATCCGAACACGACGACCCGTTTCTCCGACATCGGTGTGCCGGAAAACAAATTCATCCAGTTGGCGAATGGCCAGTTTGTCCCTGTGACGCTGCTCTCGACCTACGTCCCGAATGGCGCGAACCAGGGACCGCAGACGTCCAATCCCAGAGCAGGCGATCATATCCCCGGCCCGCCCTCGGTTACGACCTTCGACAGGGAGTTCGTCGAAAAGGTCGGCCTCAAGGCGAGCTCGGTGATCAACGGCGTCTCGGGCGGTATCAGCTATACCGACCCCAACGTGGGTGACGTCCCCACGGTCAAGACCGAATTCAATTCCTTTGTGTATCGCGATGCGAACCACCAGAGCGTGGCAACGCTCACGGACGAGCAGCGCACTGCGATTGGCGCGGTTACGATCCCGCTGCACGTAACGCAGGATCCCGCCGGCAAGAACGACGGCACAGCGACCTGGACCTACAGCATCGAAGACGGTGCGCTCGACTTCCTCGCCGAGGGCGAGCAGCTCGTGCTGACCTACATCGCGGAGGTCGCGAACAACTATCCGCTGAACAACGAAAGAGGGTACGGCTCCTTCACGATCACGATCACCGGCACCAACGACACGCCGATCATCGCGACCACCCATGGCAGCTTCACCGAGCTTCCCGGCACGGCCAACAGCGCGATCGACCATGCCGGCGGCACCATCACCTTCGCGGACGTCGACCTGACCGACCGTCCGACGGTGACCACGGCGTTCACCTCCTACACCTATCAAGACCGCAGTGGTAACGACGTCACGGACGCGCTGACGAGCGAGCAGCAGGCCGATATAGCGGCGGTCCAGGCCGTGCTGACGCTGACCCCGGCGTCAACCAACGGGCACAATGGTTCGGTGAACTGGTCCTACGACGTCGCCGACGCCAAATTCGACTTCCTCGCCGTCGACGAAGTGCTGATACTGACCTACACCGCCACCGTCGACGACCACCATGGCGGCACGGCGACCATCCCGGTCACGGTGAAAATCACCGGCACCAACGACGTGCCGACGATCGCAACTTCGGGCGATTCCATCACCGAGCGGATCGGCACCGGCAACACCGCGGTCAACGTCGCGCAGGGTACGGTCACCTTCACCGACGTCGACCTGACCGACCGGCCGGTTGTCACTACCTCGTTCGGCTCGTTCCAGTATCTGGACGAGAACGGCAACGACGTCACCGCGACGCTGACGGCTGAACAACTAGCAGCGATCAGCGAGGTCGATATCGACCTCATCGTCACGCAGACGGCCGGAAACGGCAACAACGGCTCCGCAACGTGGGTCTACAGCCTCGTCGACAGCAAGTTCGACTTCCTTGCCGAAGGCGAGACCCTGATCCTCACCTATGTCGCACACGTCGACGACGGCCACGGCGGATTCGTCTCCACGCCGATCACGGTATCGGTGAACGGCGCCGATGTGGCGGTTGGCGGCACCAACGATCTGCCGGTGGTGAATACCACCGACAATGCTTTCACCGAATTGGTGGAAGCGACGGGATCGACCGTAAACGATCAGGTCGCCGGCTCCATCACCTTCACCGATCCCGATCTCACCGATACGCATTCGGTAACGATCTTGAGCGTCACCGCGTCGGGCGTGACGTCGGGCCTCGCTGCCAACGGCACTGTGCTGAGCTGGCTGTCGCTGGGCACGCTCGTCGATTCCACCAACGGCGCGACCGGCTCCCGCCCGTGGACCTTCAAGGCGCCGGACAACAATTTCGACTATCTCGCCGATGGCGAAGTGTTGACGCTGACCTACACGATCGAAGTCGACGACCATCACGGCGGCGTCGTCACAAAGCCGCTGCATGTCACCGTCACCGGCACCAATGACACGCCAGTAGTATCCACCACGGACGGCTCATTCACCGAAGCCTCGAATACGAGCCAGCCGAACCCCACCGGGTCGACCGCGCTGGACACGGTGACCGGCAGCATCAGCTTCACCGATGTCGACCTCAGCGATACTCATTCGGTGACAATCGAGAGCGTCAGCGCGGACGGCGTCACGTCGGGCCTTGCTGACAACGCGACGGTGCTCGGTTGGCTGTCGCTGGGCACGCTGACCGATTCCACGGGCGGCGTGAACGGGTCGCGGCCCTGGACTTTCCAGGCTCAGGATCGGAATTTTGATTACCTCGCCGATGGCGAGCAATTGACGCTCACGTATACGATCAAGGTCGACGATCACCATGGCGGCGTGGTGACCAAAGAGGTGACGATCACGGTCACCGGCACCAACGACACGCCTGATGTTTCGACGACCGATGGCGCGTTCACCGAAGCCTCGAACGCGAACCAGCCGAACCCCACCGGCTCGGCTGCGCTGGATACGGTGACCGGCAGCATCAGTTTTGCCGATGTCGACCTCAGCGACACTCATTCGGTGACGATCGAGAGCGTCAGCGCGGACGGCGTCACGGCGGGCCTCGCCGCAAACGCGACGGTGCTGGGTTGGCTGTCGCTGGGCACGCTGACCGATACCGCCAATGGCCTGAACGGGTCGCGGCCCTGGACCTTCGAGGCCGAGGATCAGAATTTCGATTATCTCGCCGACGGCGAGCAATTGACGCTGACCTATACGATCAAGGTCGACGATCATCACGGCGGCGTGGTGACCAAAGAGGTGACGATCACGGTCACCGGTACCAACGATACGCCTGACGTCTCGACCACGGACGGCGCGTTCACCGAAGCTTCGAACGCGAGCCAGCCGAACCCGACCGGTTCGACCGCGATGGACACGGTGACCGGCAGCATCAGCTTCACCGATGTCGACCTCAGCGACATCCATTCTGTGACGATCGAGAGCGTCAGCGCGGACGGCATCACGTCGGGGCTTGCTGACAACCCAACGGTGCTGGGCTGGCTGTCGCTGGGCACGCTGACCGATACCGCCAATGGTCTGAACGGGTCGCGGCCCTGGACCTTCGAGGCTGAGGATCGGAATTTCGACTATCTCGCCGACGGCGAGCAACTGACGCTGACCTACACGATCAAGGTCGACGATCATCATGGCGGCGTCGTCACAATGCCGGTGACGATCACGGTCACCGGCACCAACGACACGCCCGTCATCACCAGCGGCAAGCAGGACGCCACGCTCTATGAACTGACGGATACCCACGGTTCGGCGTCGCTGCAAACCACTTGGGGTTCGGTGACATTCACCGATGTCGATCACTCCGACACGCATTCGGTCGAGATCACCGGCGTCAGTATTACGGGCGCCGATGCGGGCGCGCCGGACGAGGCAACCGTGCTGGAGTGGCTGAAGCTCGGCGCCTTCACCGATTCCGGCAACGGGGCAACCGGCTCCCGGGGGTGGGATTTCTCGGCCCATGATCATTATTTCGACTATCTCGCCGACGGCGAACAATTATTCCTGAGCTACACGATCGAAATCGCCGATCTGCATGGCGGCGTGGTCACACAGGCCGTCAACATTACCATCACCGGCAGCAACGATGCGCCGACGATTGAAGCGACCAACGGGTCGCTCCAGGAATTGCTGGACATGACCGGATCTTCGGCGATCGATACCGTCGGGGGTGCGATTACCTTCAGCGACGTCGACCTGACCGATCGCCCGGCCGCGAGCACGGATTTCGCATCCTTCACCTACACCGATGTTTCACAGAACCCGGTGACGCTGACAGCGGACCAGCAGGCCGCGGTGGCGGCCGTGGAAGCGACGCTGATCGTCACGCCGGCGCCGGCCAACATCAATGACGGCTCGGCGACCTGGACCTACAGCATCGACGACAGCGCCCTCGATTTCCTTGCCGAAGACGATACGCTGACGCTGACCTACACCGCGACCGTCGACGACGGCCTTGCCTCGGTGACGACGCCGTTCACCGTCACGATCACCGGCACCAACGATGCGCCGGTCGTTGCCGCGGCGCTGACGGATAGTGCGCACGAAGGCGATGCGGCCTTTACCCGGGACCTGCTTGCCGGCGCTTCGGATGTCGACCGCGGCGAGACTGCAACGTTGTCGGTCACGAACCTGTCCTTTCAAGTCGACAACGGCGGCGTTTCGTCCGCGGCGCCGTCAGGCATCTCTCTCGGTGCCGACGGCCGTACGCTCACCATCGACCCGAGCAATCCGGCGTTCAATTATCTGGCGGACAACGAGCAGACCGTCATCACGGTCTCGTACGACATTACCGACGTGCACGGCGCGACCGTGCATCAGACTGAAACGATCACCATCGACGGCATCAACGACGCGCCATCGATTGTCGGCGAAACAAATCCCTCGGCCCACGGCTTGATGGTCGTCAATCCGGTTTCCGTCACCATCGAGCCGGCAGGACAGAACACCAATTCGCTCGGTCTCAATACCGAGACCTTCAACAGCAGGACCGCCGGCTCGGTATCCAACAATGGGGCCGGCAGCGGCGATTTCACGAGCTCGGATCTCGGCGCCACGTTCGATGGCTCCGGCAACGCGGGCGTCGTGCAAGGCTCGTCCTCGGTCTCCGCTGCACCGTTCATGGGCCCGTTGCCCGGTAGTCAGGACACCACGAAATATCTGAGCATCGGTGCGGGCGGGACCGAGACCATCACCTTCACGACGCCGAAAAATGCGTTTGCCCTCTATTGGGGCTCGATCGATTCCTACAACACGATCAAGTTCTACGATGGGTCGACGCTGGTTGCTTCCTATACCGGAGCGGACGTCAGCCCGCTGTTGGCGAACGGAAATCAGGGTTCGTTCGCTTCGAACGGCTATGTCGAGTTTGTCAGCCTGCACAACTTCAACAAGGTCGTGCTTGGCACCGGCAATTCGAACGCGTTCGAAATCGACAATATTTCGGCCGGCACCGTTGCGGCGCCTCATGTCATGCTTGCGAGCGAGGTGTCCGGAACGCTCAGCGTTCATGATCCCGACATTGGTGACACGCTGACGGGATCGGTGACGGCGAGCGCGAGCGTTCTCTACAATAATTCGACGACGCTGCCGAACGGGGTCGACGTTTCGGACCTCATCAAGGCCGGGAACATCTCCTTCGACAGCGTCCAAAGCGACGGCGGGACGGACGTTCTGCACTGGAACTACGATCCGCACGGCGCAAATCTCGATTTCCTGCATGCGGGCGACGTGCTCAAGCTCAACTACACGGCGCAGGTTACCGACGGGCATGGCAGTAACGGAAGCCAGCAGCTTACGATCACCCTGGTGGGCGCCAACAACAATACGAACGTTTCCACCTTGCCGGTCGTCGACGGCACATCCGGCAACGACACCTTCAACAATGTCGGGGGGGATACCACGGTCTTCGGCAATGGCGGCCACGATACTTTCGTGTTCAAGCCGGGATTTGGCAGCGCCACCATCGCGGATTTCGATACGACCAACGACACCATCCATATCAGCTCGGCACTGTTCCCGAGCGTTTCTGCCATCCTGGCCGCAGCGGCGCCGGCCAATCTCGGCCACGATACGATCATCACCGATGCGGCTCACGACACGATCATCTTGAAGAACGTCACGGTCGACCAGCTGCATGCGTCGAACTTCCATCTGATCTGACGCCGCAAACGACGGTCCGCATGGCGGATCGATGTCGAGCCGAACGGATTTTCGCATCTGGCCCGATGCAAAAAATTGCCTGTGACCTGCGCCTGTGTGGTATGCAGACGGCATGAAGCTGAGAGCGATCCCGAGGTGGTTCAATCGGCGGTTCGGCTACGCCCGACTGATCTGCCTCGTGCTGCTGATCGGCTTTGCCGCCGCAAGGGTCTGGGACCCCGCGCCGGTCGAGGAGCTCCGGGTCCGCACCTTCGACACCTTCCAGCTCATCGAGCCGCGGGTGAAGACCATCCGGCCGGTCACCATCGTCGACATCGACGAGAAGAGCCTTGCCGATCCCCGGCTCGGGCAATGGCCGTGGCCGCGTACCAAGATCGCCGACATCGTCAGCCATTTGACGCGGCTCGGCGCGGTCGTGATCGGCTTCGACGTCATCTTCTCCGAGCCCGACCGGCTCAATCCCGATATTGCCGCTGACAATTTCCGCAATCTCGACGAAGCCACGCGCGAGAAACTGAAGGCGCTGCCGAGCAATGATCAGATCTTTGCCGATGCCATTCGACAGTCGCGGGTCGTGCTCGGCGAATTCGGTGGCCCCAACGTTCACGCCCTTGACAAGAACCTGCCGTTGACCGGGCTTGCAATGCTGGGCGACGAACCGCAGCCCTTCATGCTTCAGTTCCCCGGCCTGCTGCGGAATGTCGAGGTGCTGGAGCAGGCCGCTGCGGGACGCGGCCTGTTCACCATCAAGCCCGAACGCGACGGCATTGTCCGCCGTGTGCCGATGATCATGATGGCGCAGGGCGTGACGATGCCGTCGTTGAGCTTCGAGATGCTGCGGGTGGCCAGCGGCTCAAGCACAATCCTGATCAAGGCCGACCAGGCCGGCATTCAGTATATCGCCGTGAAGAGCATCCGGATCCCGACCGACGCCAATGGCCAGCTCTGGGTGCACTACGCGCGCGCCGATCCCTCGATTTACGTGTCCGCCATCGATGTGCTGGACAACCGTGTGCCGCAAGACCGGATCGCCGGCAAGCTGGTGCTGATCGGCACCTCGTCGATCGGGCTCAACGACACCAAGACCACGCCGGTCTCGCCCGCGATGCCAGGCGTGGAGATCCACGCCCAGATGCTGGAGAGCGCGCTGACCGGCGCGGTGGTGCAGCAGCCGAACTATGGATTGGCAGTGGAATTCTTCGCCGCACTCGTGCTCGGCCTGCTCGTCATCGCTTTTGCGCCGAATTTCGGTCCGATCACGCTGGTGGCGGTCGGTGCGGTGTTTGCGAGCGCGCTGGCCGGCACGGCTTGGTTCTTCTACACCCAGCACAAGCTGCTGGTCGATTTCACCTATCCGCTGATGTCGACCACCGCGATCTACCTCACGCTGATCTTCGCGAGCTTCGTGCGCGAGCAGGCGCAGCGGCGCCAGATCCGCTCGGCGTTCGGCCAGTACATCTCGCCCGCGCTGGTCGAGCAGCTCGCCCAGTCGCCGGAAAAGCTGGTGCTCGGCGGCGAGGAGCGCGAGATGACCATCATGTTCTCCGACGTCCGCGGCTTCACCTCGATCTCGGAATCCTACAAGAACGATCCGCAGGGCCTCACCTCGCTGATGAACCGCTTCCTGACGCCGCTCACCAATGCGATCCTCGAGCGCAAGGGCACCATCGACAAATACATGGGCGACGCCATCATGGCGTTCTGGAATGCGCCGCTCGACGACAA
Organism: Bradyrhizobium lablabi; assembly: GCF_018129385.1. Classification (GTDB taxonomy): domain Bacteria; phylum Pseudomonadota; class Alphaproteobacteria; order Rhizobiales; family Xanthobacteraceae; genus Bradyrhizobium; species Bradyrhizobium lablabi_C. The sequence continues at coordinate 93,083 of NZ_JAFCLN010000023.1, read as the reverse complement.
GCAGCATGAGATCAACGCCTGCGAGGCGGCGATCGACATGCTGGAGCGGATCGACGAGCTCAACGCGATCCGCGAGCAGGAAGCAAAGGACGCCGGTAACGCCTATATCCCGCTCAATGTCGGCGTCGGCCTGAACACCGGCGTCTGCGTGGTCGGCAATATGGGCTCCGACGTGCGCTTCGACTATTCGGTGCTGGGCGACAGCGTCAATCTGGCCTCGCGGCTCGAAGGGCAGTCCAAGGAATACGGCTTTCCGATCATCGTCGGCTCCAAGACCGCGATGGCGGTCAAGGACAAGTTCGCGATCCTCGAGCTCGACTTCATCATGGTGAAGGGCAAGAAGGAGCCGGAAGTGATCTATGCGATCGCCGGCCGCGAGGACGTCGCGCAATCCGGCCGTTTCCAGCGCCTGCGCAACCTCACCATCGAGATGCTGGCCTGCTACCGCAGGCGCGACTGGGAAGGCGCGCTCGCCGCGATCGAGCGCGGCCGCAAGAGCGATGACGGCCAGGCCCTGTCGCTGCTCTATAATCTCTATGAAGCCCGCATCCGCAGCTACATCGAAACCCCGCCGCCAGACGACTGGAACGGCGCGTTTGCGCTGCTGACGAAATAGTATTGTCGTCCTGCCCAGGCCACCGGTCGTGCGATGGGCGTCCGCCCAGGCCCCGCGCGAGCTGCCATCAAGCCGGGCGCTAGAAGCATGATCCGGACCCGGAGGGCCGCGTTAGCGCAAAGTGGACACCGGTTTTCCGAAAAGATCATGCTCAAACAAAAAGATAGAGCGGGGTGACGATTAAGAAAAGTCATCCGGCGCTAGCCGCCGAGGCCGGGGTCGGCCCAGCGTTCGATCTGCGAGGGAGGGACAATCTGCTTGGGCTGATAGGGATTGAGCGTGCCGGCGCTGGCGGTCCAGCCCTTCGCCAGTATCTGCATCGCAAACAACTTGGCGTCGATCTCGGATTTGAAGGTCCGGGTCGATCGCTGGGCACCGCCGTCCAGGGAATTTTCCTGACTAAATGTGACGTACCAAATATCGGGCTTTGTCATGCATTGTTAACGCCGTTGCAACATCCGGGTTCCCGTTTCCCGCCGCCCCGGCCGCAACGGCCATCGCCACCTTCCGGTCCCGTAAAATTCCGGCCGTCCGGACCTGCCGGGGCTGTTGCTTCCTGCCGGCGTTTAGGGTTAACGCGACATAAATGGACGATCCCTGCAAAGATCGGTAAAACGGCAGGAGTCGCGACCGTCACTTTTTTGAAGAGATCGTTTTTTATGCCAGCCATTCCCGGGCGATCCGAACTCGGTGAAGCCCTGCGCTCATGCCGCAACGCCTTCATCGGCGTCGGCATCATGAGCTGCATGATCAACATCCTGTATTTGACAGGATCGATCTTCATGCTCGAGGTCTACGACCGTGTGATCCCGAGCCGCAGCGTGCCGACGCTGGTCGGCCTCATCGTCCTGTGCGCCGGCCTCTACATCGCGCAGGGTATTCTGGACATGCTGCGCGCCCGCATCCTCGGGCGGATCGGCACCTCGCTCGACGAGGCGATGAGCGCCCGGGTGTTCGAGACCATCGTGCGGCTGCCGCTGATGATGGGCAACCGCAGCGACGGCATGCAGCCGCTGCGCGATCTCGACGCCGTGCGTTCCTTCCTCGGCAGCATGGGGCCGGGCGCGTTCTTCGATCTACCCTGGCTGCCGTTCTATCTCGTGATCTGCTTTGCGTTCCATTGGATGATCGGCGTGGCCGCCCTGATCGGCGCCATCATCCTGGTGACGCTGACCCTGATCACCGAATTCATGTCGCGCCGGCCGGCCCGCGACACGCTGGTGCTGGGCGTACGCCGCAACGACATTGCCACCTCCAGCCGCCGCAATGCAGAGGTGCTGGTCGCGATGGGGATGTCGGGCCGCCTGACCAAGCGGTGGACGGAAGCCAACGAGAAGTATCTGTCGGGCAACCAGACCGCCAGCGATGTCACCGGCGGCCTAGGCGCCATCGCCAAGGTGTTGCGCATGATGCTGCAATCGGCCGTGCTCGCGGTTGGCGCCTACCTCGTGATCCATCAGGAAGCGACCGCCGGCATCATCATCGCCGGCTCGATCCTGAGCGCCCGGGCGCTCGCCCCGGTGGATCTCGCGATCGCGCACTGGAAGGGGTTTGTCGCCGCCCGCCAGAGCTGGCATCGCCTCAACAAGCTGCTCGAAACCATCCCGGAGCGGAAGGAGCAGACCCTGCTTCAGGCCCCGGTCAAGCGGCTCTCGGTCGAGGCGATCACCATGGTGCCGCCGGGCGACCAGCGCGTGATCGTGCAGGACGTCAGTTTTGCGCTGGAAGCCGGCACGGGCCTCGGCGTGATCGGGCCGAGCGGCTCCGGAAAGTCATCGATGGTGCGGGCGCTGGTCGGCGTCTGGCAGCCGGTGCGCGGCAAGGTGCGGCTCGACGGCGCGGCGCTCGACCAATGGCCGTCGGATGTGCTCGGCCGCTATGTCGGCTACCTGCCACAGGACGTCGAATTGTTCGGCGGCACGATCGCGCAAAATATCAGCCGCTTCGATCCCGAGGCGAAGTCGGAAGCGATCATCACCGCCGCCAAGGAAGCCGGCGTGCACGACATGATCATCAAGATGCGCGAGGGCTACGACACCCAGATCGGCGAGGGGGGCGGCGCCCTTTCCGCCGGCCAGGCGCAGCGTGTCGCGCTGGCGCGCGCGCTCTACGGCAACCCGTTCCTGATCGTGCTGGATGAGCCGAACTCCAATCTGGACTCCGAGGGCGACGAGGCGCTTACCCGCGCCGTGCGCGGCGCGCGCGGGCGGGGCGCCATCGTGGTGGTGGTGGCGCACCGGCCGGTCGGTATCGAGGCGGTGGACCAGCTCCTGGTGCTGAAGGACGGCCGCATGCAGGCGTTCGGTCCGAAGGAGCAGGTGCTCGGCCAGGTGCTACAGCGCGTGCCGACACCGGCGCCGGCGCCGATCAAGGTCGTCTCTGAAGCGGGAGTGGCCAAAGCATGAGCGAAAAGCCAACGGGCGCGCGGGCTTCGATCCGCGTGCATCTGATCGCGGGCCTGGTGGTCGTGCTAATCCTCGCCGGTGGTTTCGGCACCTGGGCCTCCACCGTGCAGATATCGGGCGCGTTGATCGCGCCGGGACAGGTCGTGGTCGATTCCAACGTCAAGAAGGTGCAGCACCCGACCGGCGGCGTGGTCGGCGAGGTGCGCGTGCGCGACGGCGATACCGTCAAGGCCGGCGATATCGTCGTGCGGCTGGACGAGACCGTGGTGCGGGCGAGCCTTGCGATCGTGGTGAAGACCCTCAACGGATTGTGGGCACGCGCCGCCCGGCTCGAGGCCGAACAGCGCGGCTCCGACAAGATTACGTTCCCGCCGATGCTGACCGATCGCGCCAACGATCCCGACGTCAAGGACGTGATGTTGAGCGAGACCAAGCTGTTCGATGTACGCGTCACCGGCCGCGCCGGGCAGAAGTCGCAGCTGCGTGAGCGGGTTGCCCAGCTCAACGAGGAAATCGAGGGCCTCTCCGCGCAGGAGCGGGCCAAGGACAAGGAAATCGCGCTGGTCGAGAAGGAACTGGTCGGCGTACGCCAGCTCTACGAACAGAGGCTGATCCAGATATCGCGGTTGACCCAGCTTGAGCGTGACTCCGCGCGGCTGAACGGCGAGCGCGGGCAATACATCGCCTCGCGCGCCCAGTCCAAAGGCAAGATTACAGAGACCGAATTGCAGATCATCCAGATCGACAAGGACGTGGTCAGCGAAGTCTCCAAGGATCTGCGCGAGACCAACGACAAGATCGGCGAATTCGTCGAGCGCAAGGTGACCGCGGAAGACCAGCTTCGCCGCATCGACATCCGCGCGCCGCAGGACGGCGTTGTGCTGCAATCGACGGTCCACACCGTCGGCGGCGTCATCACCGCGGGCGATGCGATCATGATGATCGTGCCGAAAGCCGACGATCTCTCGGTCGAGGCCAAGGTCAATCCGCAGGACATCGACAAGCTCCAGATCGGTCAGAAGACGCTGCTGCGCTTCTCCGCCTTCAACCAGCGCACCACGCCTGAACTCAACGGCAAGGTCAGCCGCGTCTCCGCCGACGTCACCACCGACCAGCGCACCGGGCAGACGTACTACACCATCCGTGTCTCGATGACGCCTGAGGAGGTCGCCCGTCTCGGCGAAGTCAAACTAGTGCCGGGCATGCCGGTGGAAGCCTTCGTGCAGACCGGCGAACGCACGATGTTCTCGTATTTGCTCAAGCCCTTCAGCGACCAGTTTATGCGCGCGTTCAGGGAGCGGTGAGCGGTTGGCTTTGCCGACACTGCTGCAACACCACCGCTGTCGTCCCGGCGAACGCCGGGACCCATACGCCGCGGCCGTGATGGCTTACGGGCGGTACTGATGGCCTTTTCCAATCGATAGCACAACGCGGTATGGGTCCCGGCGTTCGCCGGGACGACGCTCTACATTTGTTCAGAGATTCTTCAACAATAGCTCCAGCGCCGTCTTCGCAAACACCTGCATGTTCGCCTGCCGGTCGGCGCTGCCCGTCTCCAGCGTGAACACCGCCTCGTTCGGCCCCGCCACCGCCATGCAGCTATGGCCGGCGGCATCGCCGTAGCGGTTGCCGGTGGGACCTGCGGCGCCGGTCTCCGACAATCCCCATGTCGTGGAAAAGCGCCGGCGCATCTGATTGGCAAGCAGCTTCGCGTAAGGCTCGGAGGAAGAGCGAAGGCCCTTCATCTCAGCATCGCCAATCTCCATCAAGAGCCGCCGCGCATCGCGCGTATAGACCACGGCGCCGCCGAGGAAATAGGCGGAGGCGCCCGGCACGGCGAGCAGCGCGGCCGAGATCAGCCCGCCGGCGGAAGATTCCGCAACCGCGATCGTCTGTTTGCGTTCGATCAGCCTGGCCGCGATCTGCTCCGCGATGGCAACGAGTTCTTTCATGAAGGATCAGCCTCTCCCGCCGGTTCTGCCGATTCCCTAGCACAGGAATGCATGGCTGCCGAGTTGCGGGTCCTTTGCGGGCCTGCTTGAATGCCATGCAGAAGCCGGCCGCACAAAATGCCGGCGCGAGGAAACCTTAGGCCATGACGTCGCCGGTCGCGGGCGGCGTGGATTGCGATCTGCATCCCGCCGTGCCCCATTTGACGAGCCTCTTGCCGTACATGAACGATTACTGGCGCGACCAGGTGACGACGCGAGGCATGACCGATCTGGTCTCGCAATCCTATCCGGCCAATTCGCCGATCTCCGCGCGGCCGGACTGGCGGCCCGCGCAGGGCAAGCCCGGCTCGAGCCTTGCCGATATGCAGCAGGAGGCGCTCGATCGGTTCGATGTCGCCTACGGCATCTGCAATCCGCTCTACGGCGTGCAGATGGTATTTTCCGAGGACATGCAGGACGCATTTTGCCGCGCGCTCAACGACTGGCTGGTCAAGGAATGGCTGGAGAAGGATACGCGGCTGCGCGGCTCGATCGTGATCCCGACGCAGAGCGTGGAAAAATCCGTCGCCGAGATCGAACGCTGCGCCGGGGACAAGCGCTTCGTGCAGGTGCTGATGCTGGTCATGGGTGACGTGCCGCTCGGCAAACGCGCGCTGTGGCCGATCTATGCCGCTGCCGAGAAGCACGGATTGCCGATCGGCATTCACGCCGGCAGCGCCTATCACAACCCGCCGACCTCGGTTGGCTGGGGCTCCTATCACATCGAGGATTATGTCGCGCAGGCACAGGCGTTCCAGACCCAGCTCACCAGCCTGATCGTCGAAGGAGTATTCGCAAAGCATCCCAATCTCAAAATGGTGATGCTCGAATCAGGCTTCACCTGGCTGCCGGCGTTCCTCTGGCGGCTGCACAAATTCTGGCGCGGCGTACGGATGGAAACGCCATGGGTCGACCGCGCGCCGCTGGAAATTGTGCGCAGCAACATCCGCTTCTCGCTACAGCCGGTCGACGCGCCGCCGGAACCCGAGGTGTTAAATCGCCTGTTCGACCATATGCAGTCGGACGAATTGATCTTATTCTCTACAGACTATCCGCATTGGCAGTTCGACGGTGATGAGGTGCTGCCTGAAGGGCTGTCGCCCGATCTCGTGCGCAAGATCATGATCGATAATCCAATGGCGACATACAGCCGCCTGAGCCAGCCGGCGACGAAGGAGATGACGCGATGAACGTGCAACTGCGCGACCGTCCCGAAGCTGCGTCGACGACGGCAATCAAGACCGCGATCGCCGATTGCGATATCCATCCCGCGCGGGCGACGAAGGACGAGTTGTATCCTTATCTGGCAAAGCGCTGGCACACGCATCTCGAAACCTATGCCGTGCATGCCTATCAGGGCATGATGGAGGGACCGCCCTATCCGAAGGCGCAGCCCAACGCATCGCGCCGCGATGCGTATCCGCCGGAGGGCGGGCCGCAGGGCTCCTCGCTGTCGTTCATGCAGAAGCAGCATCTCGATCCCAACAATGTCGTGCTCGGCGTGCTCAACCCGCTTGGCGCAACCGGGCAGGGCCAGCGCAATCATGATCTGGGCGCAGCGCTCGCCACCGCCATCAACGACTGGCAGATCGAGAAATGGACCAGCAAGGACAAGCGCCTGAAAGGCTCTATCGTCGTCGCCAATGAAGACGGCGTGACGGCGGCCGCGGAAATCCGCAAGCGCGCGGGCGACAAGAACTTCGTGCAGGTGCTGCTGCTCAGCCGCAATGTCGAGCCGCTCGGCCAGCGCCGCTATTGGCCGATCTATGAGGCGGCGCAGGAGACCGGTTTGCCCATCGGCGTGCACGCCTTCGGTTTCGGCGGCAACCCGATCACGGCTTCGGGCTGGCCAAGCTATTACATCGAGGAAATGGTCGGGCACTCGCAATGCCAGCAGACCGCGCTGGCCAGCCTCGTGTTGGAAGGCGTGTTCGAGCGGTTTCCGAAACTGACCATGGTGATGGTCGAAGCCGGCTTCGGCTGGGCGCCGTCGCTGGCCTGGCGGCTCGACAAGGTCTTTGACAAGCTGCACAGCGAAGTGCCGCATCTCAAGCGCAAACCGTCCGAGTATATCAAGGATCACATCTGGTGGACGACACAGCCGATGGAAGATCCCGAAAGGCGCGAACACCTGTTCCAGATGATCGAATGGATCGGCTGGGACAAGCTGTTGTTCGCCACCGACTATCCGCATTGGGATTATGACGAGCCGTCACGCGTGCTGCCGGCCGGCGTCAGCGATTCCAACAAGCAGGCGTTCTATCTCGACAACGCGCGGAAGGTTTACGGAGTCATTTAGTGGCGCGGCATGTGGTGGCGGCGGTGGATGAACTGCCGCCGGGGACGCGAAAATTTCTCGAAATCGACGGCCGGCCGATCGCGGTGTTCAACGTCAAGGGCGAGTACTTTGGCCTGTTGAACCGCTGCCCGCATCAGGGCGCTGCGCTGTGCGAGGGTCCGCTGATCGGGCTCGCAATGTCCAGCGATCCCGGCGAGATCGAATACACAAAACTCGGCGAAATCATCCGCTGCCCCTGGCACGGCTGGGAGTTCGACATCCGCACCGGGCAGTCCTACTGCGACCCGAAACGCTTTCGCGCGCGCGCCTATGCCGCGCATGTCGAGCCGGGCGCGAGCGTGGTGAAAGGCCCGTACATCGCGGAGACGCTCAAGGTCTCCGTGGAAAGCGACTACGTGGTGGTGGATTTGTAGGGGTGGCTGCGAATGAATGACGGATCACTCAACGGCGGTAGGGCGCCGCGGCCGATGCTGTTCGAGCCGTTCAGGATTCGCGGCCTCACGCTGAAGAACCGCCTCGTCGTGCCGCCGATGGTTCATTACCGTTGCGACCCCGGCAATACCTGCGGCACCTTTCACGTTGTGCATCTCGGCCGCTATGCGCTCGGCGGTTTCGGCCTTGTCTTTGTCGAGGCGACAGGCGTCGAGGAAGTCGGGCTCATCAATGAACATGACCTCGGCATTTGGAACGACGCGCAGGTCGAAAGCTTCAAGCCGCTGATCGCCTTCATGAAGCGTCAGGGCACGGCGATCGGCATCCAGCTCGCCCATGGCGGCCGCAAGTCGTCGTCGCAGACCGCCATGCAGGGCATGGGACCGCTGACCGAGCAGAATCTGAAGGACGGCGCGAGGCAATGGCAGCCCGTCGGCCCGACGGCCGAGCCGGTCGCCAAGGGCTGGTTGACGCCGCGGCAACTCACCACCGCCGAATGCAAGGCGATGGTCGGCACCTGGGCGAATGCCGCGAAGAACGCCGTCGCCGCCGGATTCGATACCATCGAAATCCACACCGCGCATGGCTATCTGCTCGCCTCGTTCCTGTCGCCGGTGTCCAACACGCGCAACGACGAATACGGCGGCGACCGGGCCGGACGCATGCGGCTGCCGCTCGAGATCGTCGAAGCCGTGCGCCGCGAAATGCCGGATACGATGCCGCTGTTCCTGCGCGTCTCGTCCGTCGACGGCACCCAGGAAGGCTGGAACATGGACGACACCGTCGCCTTTGCGCGCGAATTGAAGGTGCGCGGCGTTGACGTGATCGACTGCTCCTCGGGCGGCATCGCCGGCGCCGCCACCGCGGCGCAGGTGCCGCGCAGCCTCGGCTTCCAGGTGCCGTTTGCGGAGCGCGTTCGGAAAGAAGCCGATATTCCGACCATGGCCGTCGGCATCATTCTCGAAGCGCAGCAGGCGGAAGCCGTCCTCAGGAACGGGCAGGCCGATCTCATCGCGGTCGGCCGCCAGTCGCAGTTCAATCCGAACATCGCGCACCATTGGGCGCACGATCTCGGCATCAATTCGCGCTTCGAGGACTGGTCGCCCGAATATGGCTGGTGGCTGGAGAAGCGGATCAAGACGCTGGAAGGCTTTGCCACGCCGACCGGTATCGTCACCCGCCGCTCGTGATGGCGCGTTGAGGGAGAGAAGCGATGGACCTGAAGGGCGCAGTTGCACTGGTGACGGGCGGCAATGGCGGGCTGGGCCAGCGCATCTGCCACGCGCTCGCGCAGGAGGGCGCACATGTAGCTGTCATGTACGCGCGCAGCCGCGACCAGGCAGAAAGTGTCGCTCGCGAACTGACGTCGCGTCATCAGGTCAACGCCCAGGCATTCGCCTGTGACATCACCGACGACGCGGCCGTGGATCGGCTGGTGGGCGAGGTGCAAAAGGCCTTTGGCCGCCTCGATGTTCTGATCAATGACGCCGCCTACAACGTCTCAATCCCCTTCGGCGATCTCGACAATCTGACGCTGGACGTCTGGAGCAAGATCATGGCCGTCAACCTGACGGGGCCGATGCGCCTGACCAAGGCGGTAGCTCCTGTCATGAAGGCCCAGGGGCGAGGCCGCATCGTCAACATTGCTTCGGTGGCGGGGCTCAGCCCGACTGGCTCTTCCATCGCCTATGCCGTGTCGAAGGCGGGGCTGATTCATCTGACGCGTTGCATGGCGGTAGCGCTGGCGCCCGAGACGCTCGTCAATTGTGTGGCGCCGGGCCTGCTGGAAGGCACGCGCGCGACAGCCAATCTCCGGTCCGAGCAGATCGAGCGCTCCGCATCCAGCTCGCTCTTGAAAAAGGCCGCCGACAAGGACGACTGCGCCGACATGGTGATCGCGATGTGCCGCACCGAGACCATGACCGGCCAGACCGTCGTCATCGACGCGGGGCGCATCTTCCACTGAGGTTTCTTTTGGCGAGAATGCGATGAAGCTGCAGAAGATGCTTTTCAGCTTCGAAGGCCGGATCGGCCGCCGCGTCTATTGGCTGGCGATCCTCGGCCTCATCGCTGCGGTGCTGGTCCTGACCTGCGCTCCGTTTCTCCTCAGCGAAGAGGCGGCAGTCCTGATCCTCGCCCTGACCTCGCAATTCATATGGGTCTTCAGCCTGTGGCCAATACTGGCCGTGGGTACCAAGCGATTGCACGACCGCAACAAGAAGGGCTGGTGGCTGCTGGTCTTCTGGGTGCTCCCCTTGGCCCTGTTCGCTGTTGGCCTCAGCGTTGTCCTCTTCAACGACCCCAGAACGGGCCGGAGCGGAGATTTGTCGACCGGTTCGATCCTGATGTTTGCAAGCCTTGTGCCGGCGCTATGGGGCATCGTCGAACTCGGCATCCTGCCGGGCACCAAGGGTCCGAACCTGCACGGCGCCGACCCGGCGCAACATTCCGGGCCCGCGAGCCTCGAAACGACGAACAGCTAGATATGCCCCATCATCCGCCGCTCGCGCGCGTAGCGCACCAGCGCGACAAAGCGGTAGATGCCGTGCACGAATTTTCCGTAGGGCATGGTGATGAACAGCGCGAACACCACGCCGAGATGCAGCGCCAGCAGCGGGCCCATCGCAGGCGTCGCGCGCAGGATCAGCAGCGCCATGCCGGTCAGGCTGGTGAGAAACAACATGACGATGAACGCGACGTCCATGCCGTAGCGCGTCTCGTCCGCGAGCACCGGATCGCGCTTCCATTTCGCAGCGAGCAGTCCGATCGGCCCGATCAAAAGCCCGATGCCGCCGAGCGTCCCCAGCACGACCGGCAAATCCCACCAGGGATATGGCGCCTCGCGCGCGAAAAGGTAGTGATAGAGCGTCGCGACTGACGTAGAGGCAAAGCACAGCGCAAAGCCGTAGAACGTGAAGTGGTGATACAGCTTGCGGCGATCGGTCGGACGATCATCCTCGTTGAAGCAGCCGACGCCGCCGCCATCGAGATAGCGCAGTTCGCTGGCATCGCGGATCGCCTGCCAGATCGAGGCCGCATCTGTCTTCATGCCGACGGGCTCGCCGATGTCGCGCCAGAAGGCGCGGATGCCCATGATCAGCGCGACGATCGAGTAAAGGAAAGCGGCGCCGAACAGTGCGGCCATCGCGTTGTGCGGCATCAGCTTGTAGAACGCGCCCGGGCCGGTGTGCACGCCGAACAGGATTTTCGGATCGTGAACCACAACGAAGCCGAGGATGAAGGCGGCGACGCTGAGCGCGGCGATCAGGCTGATGACGAGGCCGTTGCGTGCGAACGTGCCGGCAAAGGCGCGCGGCCAGGCATAAGCCGCATAGGAATCGTTGCGCGCGATCGCCAGCGTCTGCGGCACATTGACGTTGAACTCATGCGGGGGCGAGAACTGGCAGTCGGTGTAGCAGGCGCCGCAGGAATGGCAGAGATTGGCAAGATAGTTGAGGTCGCCGTCGGAGAACGAGCGCCGCATCTCCATCGCCGGAAATACCGCGCACAGCCCCTCGCAATAACGGCAGGAGTTGCAGACCGTCATCAGACGGTCGGTCTCATCCAGAATCCTAGTTCCGTGCATTTCCTGTCGCCTTCTCCCTCTCCCCGCTCTTCGCGGGGAGAGGGTCGGGGTGAGGGGCTCTATCCACGAGTTCGATTCGCTGAGAGTCCCCCTCACCCGGATTGCTGCGCAATCCGACCTCTCCCCGCAAGCGGGGCGAGGTGGAAGAGTGCGGTTCTCGGGTCCCGTACATGACGCTACTTCGTCAATCCCTTGCCCTCGAGCCATTTCTGGATCAGCAGGGCGACGTCGGCATTGTTCTTGTCCATCATCACCATGTGCGAGTTGCCCTTGATACCGGCCTGCGGCAGGTCGACGACATCGACGCTGCCGCCGGCCGCTTTGATGCTGTCGGCAAACGCGACGCCGGTGGCGCGGATCTTCGGCCAGCGCGAGTCGCGCTCGATGTAGTCGCCATAGATGATCAGGGTCGGGATGTTCTTGAGCAAATCGGCCTTGGCGGGATCGCCGACGCCCGCCGGCTCGACCGCGATCAGCGCCTTCACCTTGTCGGGGCGCGCCTGCGCGACCTTGAAGCCGAAGCTCCCGGCCTGGCTGTGGAACAGGATGATGCTCGGCCCGACGCGGTCGATCTCCGCGATATAGGCGGCGATGATCGCATCGTCCGTCGTGGTCCAGCGCGGCACGTTCTGCTTGACGAAATTCTCGTAGCCTTCATTCGGGAACTGGCTGCCCGGCATCAATTTCCGTTTCGCCGGATCGGGATCGTAGGAGTTCGGCCCGTCGCCGATGCGAAAGCGCTCGAACGGATTGGCGGTGGTCAAAAACACCGGCTCGCTCTTGAAGATATCGGGGTATTGCGCCCAGCCGGCGCGGCCGCGCTCGACCGCGTCGGAATTGTAGACCGCCCAGCCCTTGCGCAGGAAATAGTTCAACCAGCCTTCGCGTCCGTCCGGCGTCGTCTCATAGGTGACGCCGGTGAGGCCGCCGCCGTGCCACATCAAGAGCGGATATTTGCCGCGTTCGTTGGCCGGCAGGAAATACTGCACATACATCTGCTCGGCCTGATAGGTGCCGTTCGGATCGACCTTTGCGGGCACGCCGCCCGGCGTGAAGGTGACTTCCTTCACCGGCTTGCCGGAAATTTCCACGAGGCGACCGCCGACATGGAAGGAGCCCATGTCGCGAAGCGCGATCGGCTCGGCGGCGTTGGCCGCGCCTGTGATCAGGATGGCTGCGATGGAAGCAATGGCTGTGCGCGACATGTTTCCTCTCCTTGTCTTCTCCCTCTCCCCGCCCTTCGCGGGGAGAGGGCAGGGGTGAGGGGCTCTCTCCGCGAGTGCAGGACGTCGATGGACCTGTACCCCCTCACCCGGATTGCTTCGCAATCCGACCTCTCCCCGCAAGCGGGGCGAGGTGAAGTGAGCGCGCGGCGTCTCAGTTCTTTGCATTTCTCGCCGCTTCCCGCCCCGCCACGCGCCCGAACACGCTGCCGATGGTCATGCCGATGCCGGCTGCGTAGCCCTTGCCGAGCACGTTGCCCGCCATGATCTCGCCGGCCGCGAACATGTTGGCGGCGGGCTTGCCGTCCTTCATCACCATCCGCGCCTGCTTGTTCACGCGCGTGCCGAGATAGGTGAAGGTGATGCCGGGCCGCACGGGATAGGCGAGATAGGGCGGCGCATCGATCTTGCGCGCCCAGTGAGTCTTGGCCGGCGTGATGCCCTCGGTGCGGCAATCGTCCAGAATGGTGTGATCGAACGTGCCGGGCTGCACGGCGGCATTGAAATCAGCGACGGTCTTTTCAAGCGCCGCCGGATCGAGACTGAGTTTGCCGGCGAGCTCGGCAATCGTCGGCGCGCCGATCGGCGGAAACAGCGTCGGCATGAAGCTGGTAACCACGCTGGAATCGAAAATAATGTAGGCGATCTGGTCGGGCTGCGCCGCCACTAGCCGGCCCCAGATCGCGTAGCGTTTTGGCCAGATGTCCTCGCCCTCGTCGTAGAAGCGCTGGGCGTGCTTGTTGACGACGATGCCGAACACGACGGAGTCATGCCGGGTGATGATGCCGCCGTCGAATTTCGGCGCGCGGGCGTCGATCGCCACCGCATGGCACTGGGTGGGATCGCCGATCTCCTGCACGCCCTTGGCCAGCAGCATCTTCAGGATCGAGCCGCGGTTGTAGGGCGTGCCGCGGATCAGAAAATTATCGGCGGCCTCGCCCCAATATTCCCTGAGCCATTCGATATTGGCCTCAAACCCGCCGGCGGCGGCGACCAGCGCGGAGGCGCGAATTTCGGAGACGCCGCCATTCGGCTGCTTCAGCGAGGCGGACAAGAACATGCCGTCTTCGATATGGAGGTCGCCGACCTCGGCGTCGTAGCGGATCTCCACGCCGAGTTTTTCCGCGGTGAGATAAAGCGCGTTCAGCATCGCCCGGCCGCCGCCGAGGAAGAACGAATTGGTGCGGCCCAGACTCAGTGTGCCGCCGAGCGAAGGCTGCCAGCGCACACCCTGTTCCACGATCCAGCCCAGAATGTCCTTGGACTCGCGGATCATGAATTTTGCGAGCTCTTCGTCGGTCTGCCCGCCGGTGATGCGCAAGAGATCGTCCCAGAATTCCTCCTCGGTGTAGGGACCGGTGAGAATTTCGGTCGCGGCATCATGGGCGCAGCGCATGTTGCGGGTGTGGCGCGTATTGCCGCCGCGATAGAATTTTGGCGCGCCTTCCAGCACCAGCACGGAGGCCCCACTGCGGCGGGCGCTGATGGCGGCACACAGCGCGGCGTTGCCGCCGCCGATCACCAGCACGTCGAACTTGCGGGTCAAATCAACCATGGCGTCTTGTTAGCTTGATCCGCGCCGAAATCAAACGTGCGGCGGCGCGCAGGCGCCATGCCCGCGCGTCTCCTCGCGCGGAATATCAGGCCGTGACGGCGTTCTGCACCGCGATGGTCTTGCCGCCACGGTAGATGACCAGCGCCGCGATGATGCCGAGCGAGGCGGCGCACATCAGCCAATAGCCGGGAGAAGCCTTGTCGCCGGTCTTGTCGATCAGCCAGGTCGAGACGAAGGGCGTGAAGGTGCCGAACAGCGCGGCGGCCAGCGCAAAGGCGAGCGAGAAGCAGGTGGTGCGGACATGGGCCGGCACCACCTCGACCAGCGCGCCCAGCATGGTGCCGCTATAGACCCCGAAATAGAACGAGAACATCATTTCCACCGCCAGCATCTTGCCGAAGGTCGGTGCGGCAATCAGCCAGTTGAGCGCGGGATAGGCTGTCACCAAAGCCAGACATGCGATGGTGAGCAGCACCGGCTTGCGGCCGAGGCGGTCGGAGACCGCGCCGCCAACCGGATTCCAGATGAAGTTGGTGACCGCGACGAGCAGCGTCACCAGCAGGGCGTCCTGCGTGGAGAGTTTCAGCACGGTCTTGCCGAAGGTCGGCGTGTAGACGGTGACGAAATAGAACGTCGTGGTGGTCAGCACCGCCATCATCATGCCGAGCACGACGATGCGCCAGTTTGCCACTGCCGAGGCAAACACTTCCGACGCGGTCGGGTGCTTCTTCATGGCGAGGAACGCCGGCGTCTCTTCCAGCGTCCGCCGCAGCAGGAAGATGAAGGGGATGATCAGGCAACCGATGAAGAAGGGAATACGCCAGCCCCAGGCAGAGACGACGTCGGCGGGCATCAGCTCGCTCAGGACGAAGCCGACGATCGCGGCGACGAAGATCGCGACCTGCTGGCTGGAGGACTGGAACGAGGTGTAGAAGCCGCGATTGCCGGACGTGGAGATTTCCGCGAGGTAGACCGACACGCCGCCAAGCTCGACGCCGGCGGAAAAGCCCTGGAGCAGGCGGCCGAGCAGCACGATGATCGGCGCCGCAATGCCGATGGTGGCGTAGCTCGGGCAGAAGGCGATGACGACGGTGCCGATCGCCATGATGGCCAGGGTCACGATCAGGCCGCGGCGGCGGCCGATGCGGTCGATATAGGCCCCCAGCACGATGGCGCCGACGGGACGCATCAGCGCGCCGAGCCAGAACACGCCGAACGTATTGAGCAGCGACGCGGTCTCGTTGGTCGAGGGAAAGAACGCCTTGGCGATCGCGCTGGCGTAGAAGCCGAACAGGAAAAAATCGAACTGTTCGAGGAAGTTGCCGCTGGTGGCGCGCAGGATGGCGCCGATGCGCGATTTGATCTGCGGCAGGTCTGTTGTGGTCTGTGGCGCCATGGCGTTCCCGTTTCTCCCCCCGGTTCGCGACCGGCGGATTGATTTGTTTGCTTGCGACAATTTGGCACAGGGGAGGGGCGACACAACCCCGCAAGGGGGCGGGCAGCTCTGCTGAAACTAGCCCGCTTGGCGGCGCCTCGGGGGCACAGGCTCGGCCAGTGCTTCCGGCTTGTTCTGCGCGGTCGCGACCAGCCAGTTCCGGAATGCGGAAAGTTTTGGCGAATCCGCCCGGCCCTCGGGCGAGACCAGATAGAAGCCGGCATCGGCCGGCAGCGTGATGTCGAACGGCACCACCAGGCTTCCCTTGGCAATGTCGTCCTTGACGTAGGACGTCCGGCCCATCGCGACGCCGATGCCGTCGATCGCGGCCTGAATGGTCATGAACACCATGTCGAAGGTGATGCCGGGCTGTTTGGAGAGATCGGTCGGCAAGCCGGCCGCGGTGAGCCACAGCCGCCAGTCGTCGTCATTGGCGGCGCTGGTGTGCAGCAGCACGTGATCGGCGAGGTCCTCGGGCTTGCGCAGCGGTCTTTTGCCGGTCAGCAGGGCAGGGCTGCAAATCGGGAATAGCTGGTCCGCCATCAGCCAGTCGGCGCGCAGGCCCGGCCACTGGCCGCGGCCGTAACGGATGGCGGCGTCGACGCTGCCGTCCTTGAAATCGACCAGCGCGGTCGAGGTCGTGATGCGGACGTCGATGCCCGGATGAGCCCCCTGGAAGGCGGCCAGCCGTGGCAGCAACCACTTCGCCGCCAGCGAGGCCAGCGTTGAAACCGTCAACACATGATCGTCATCCCGCCGCAGCAGGCGGTCGGTCGCCAGCCGCAAGTCATTGAACGCGGCCCGGATTCCCGGGAGGTATTCTTTCGCTTCGGCGGTCAGGGACAGCGCCCGGTTCTGGCGGATGAACAGGCGGATGCCCAGCTCTTCCTCCAGCCGCTTGATCTGATGGCTGATCGCGGTCTGCGTGACATTCAGCTCGGCGGCGGCCTGGGTGAAGCTCAGGTGGCGGGCGGCGGCCTCAAAGGCCCGCAAGCCGTTCAGCGAAGGCAGTCTTGCTGTCATCTGCTGCCATCCAATTCATGAATTTATATCATCCGAAACGGTACAAAGTGTCGTTTGTGGAAAGCCCGTCTCGCGCAGATATTAACGGCAACAGATTAGCCGCAGGAGCTTTCCATGTCCACTTTCACTCACGAATCGATGATAAATCATCATGCACCTGGCCTGTTTTCGCAGGCCCTCGATACCCTTCATGTCTGGCATCAGCGCTACCGCGCCCGCCGCGAGCTCTCCCAATGGTCGGAGCGCGAGCTGCACGACATCGGCCGCTCCTGGAGCGACATCGCCTACGAAGCCGACAAGCCGTTCTGGCGGGCCTGATCAGGCCGCCACCCGCCGGCGCCGCCTCCATAGAGGGGCGCCGGCCAATTTCCTTCGGGAGCGCCCCCATGAGCACGCTGCGTCTGGACGATCTGAGGCAATACTCCGATATGCTGCGTTCGCGCGATGGCGAGGCCATCACGGTGCGCTTCGTCGAGCCGCGCGATGCGGACGAGTTGCAGAGCTATTTTCGCGGCCTGACCTCGCGCTCCCGCTACAACCGCTTTCTCGGCGCCATGAGCCAGTTGCCGCCGACCCTGCTCGACCGCTTCATCCATGTCGGCGAGGCCAACCAGTTCAGCGTGATCGCCACCATGGCGGTCGACGGCATCGAGACCATCGTCGGCGAGGCGCGATACGCCTTCAATTTCGAGACCTCGGGCTTCGAGTTCGGCCTGTCGGTCGATGACCGCTGGCAGGGCCATGGCATCGGCAAGGCGCTGTTGAAGAATCTGGAATGCCGCGCAGCCGCCTTCGGTGCGGAGCGGCTGTTCGGCGACACCTTGCGCTCCAACGCTTCGATGATCGCGCTGGCCCGCAAGTCGGACTACGCCTTCGCCAATTCGCCCGGCGACTGGAAGCTGGTGCGCTTCGAAAAGCATATCGATCTCGCGCCGCAGGACATTCCCTGCGCCAGCTGGAGGCTTGCCGCCGCCTCCCGAAATGTCTCCCCCGCTGTAGTCGCGGGTTGATCGACTGGAGCGGGATGAAGGCCTCCATCTTCATCCCGCTCCGTCTTTTTGTTTTCGAGCACGATCCGACTTCCCTTCCGGATCACGCTCCGGGCCCGGTCCTGCGGCAACAGCACCGGGCCCGCTTTTTTTACGCCGCCTGTTCGGTGAAGTCGGTCGAGGTCGCGACCGTGCGCCAGGCGGCAATCTCCTTCGCCACAAAGGCGTTCTTGGCTTCGATCCGCTCCAGCGTATCGCTGCCGAGCGGCAGCCGCAGCGGCGGATTTTTGGCGTTGGCCAACTGCATGAAGGCCTGCGCCAGCTTGCGCGGATCGCCGCGCTGGCCGTGATTGACGTCGGCCGCATGCGCGCGGGTCCTGCCGACCGTCTCGCTGTAATCCTCGATATGCTGCGCCGTGCGCGCGAGCGAGGTCTCGTCGAGGAAATCGGTGCGGAAGAAGCCGGGCTCCACCACCGTCACCTTGATGCCGAGCGGCGCCACTTCGCCGGCCAGCGCTTCGGTGATGCCTTCGACCGCGAATTTGGTCGCGCCATAGACGCCCCAGCCCGGGAAGCCGGCATAACCGCCGACCGAAGAGACGTTGATGATGTGGCCCGAGCGCTGGCGGCGCATGTGCGGCAGCACGGCGCGGGTGACGCCGAGCACGCCAAACACATTGGTGTTGAACAGCCGCTGCGTCTCCTCGGCGCTGGCTTCCTCGATCGCGCCGAGCAGGCCATAGCCGGCATTGTTGACGAGGATGTCGATGCGGCCGAATTTTTTCACCGCCTGTCCCGCCGCCTCATGCGCCTCGGCCTCGCTGGTGACGTCGAGGCGCGTTGCCAGCAGCCGCTCGTGCGAGCCGAGGCGCGCGGTGACCGTCTGCGGATCGCGGGCGGTCGCAACCACCGCGTCGCCGGCGGCCAGCGCCGCCTCGGCGATCAGCGCGCCAAAACCCCGGGAAGCTCCTGTGATGAACCAGACACGCATGTTCTTGCCCTTTCCTGATATGGCCCGGCGATATCGCCGGCCTGATGGGCAGAAACTAGCGGCTGGCGATAAATGAGATAATCTGCTATATTTTCGATAGGCTAGTGAATATTTCTCATCAATGCGTATCGACCCCTCCGACCTCGCGACTTTCCTCGCCATCGCCCGCCACCGAAGTTTTCGCGCGGCGGCGACCGAGCTCGGCGTCTCGCCCTCCGCGCTCAGCCATGCCTTGCGCAATATCGAGGAGCGGCTGGACCTGCGGCTGATCAACCGCACCACCCGCAGCGTCGCGCTGACCGAAGCCGGCGAGCGGCTGTTCTCGCGCATCAGTCCGGCCTTCCGCGACATCGACGATGCGCTGGAGGACCTCAACCTCTTCCGTGGCAAGCCCGCTGGCACCTTGCGCTTCAACGCCGCGCGGCAATCGACGCAGCTCGTGCTGCTGCCGATCGTAACGCGGTTCCTGAAAGAATACCCTGATGTCAATGTCGAGATCGTCATCAACGATGCGCTGATCGATACGGTCGCGGCCGGCTTCGACGCCGGCGTGCGCTTCGGCGAAACCCTCGCTGCCGACATGATCGCGGTGCCGATCGGCCCGCGGCATCGCTTCGCGGTGGTGGGCTCGCCCGGTTACTTCGAGCAGCACAAGCGGCCTGTAACGCCGCATGACCTCAAGGGCATGCCCTGCATCCGCTATCGCTTCACGTCAGGCGCCGTCTATCGCTGGGAATTCGAGCGCGGCGGCATGGAAGTGGAGATCGACGTCGAGGGGCCGCTGACGCTGAACGACCAGGATCTGATGGTGCACGCCGCGCTCGACGGCACCGGCCTCGCCTTCGTGTTTGAGGCGCAGGTGGAGGAATTGATCGCGAAGCAAAAGCTGGTGCGTGTGCTCGCCGACTGGTGCCCGGCCTATCCGGGGTTCTTTTTGTACTATCCGAGCCGCCGGCAATTGCCCGCTGCGCTGCGCGCCTTCGTCGATTTCGTGCGGCAGCCGGTGAAGTGAGCGCCAGCGTGGTGCTTCTTACCTCTCCCCGCAAGCGGCCGCCTGCGGGGAGAGAGCCTGCCCTCGGGCTTGACCCGAGGGTCGGATTGCATCGCAGATGCAATCCGGGTGAGGGGGACTCTCCGCGAGTTCCGCTGTTAAGGCAGCCCCTCATCCCGACCTTCTCCCCGTAAGAACGGGGAGAAGGGGAATAATCCCGTTGCCGCTGCTTATTTGCCCGCGAATACCGGCTTGCGCTTGTCGATGAACGCCTGCACCGCCTCGCGATGATCCGCGGTCTTTTGCGACCGGATCATCCGCTCCGCTTCATGATCCCTGGCGGTGGCAAAATCGAACATCAGCGCCTCGTCCAGATTGTCCTTCATGTAGCGCAGTGCAATCGTCGGCCCCGCCGCCACGCCCCTGGCGAGCGCAAAAGCTTCCTCCTGCAATTTCTCGTCCGGCACCACGCGGTTGACGAGGCCGATCGCCTCGCAGCGCGCGGCGGTCACCCGCTCATTCGTGAACATCAGTTCCCGTGCGCGCGAGGTGCCGACGAGGCGCGTGAGCAGCCAGGCGATGCCGTAATCGCCGCTCAGTGCGACGTTCAGATATCCAGTCGCGAGAAATGCCGATTGCGCCGCGATGCGGATATCGCAGGCCATCGCCAGCGCAAGCCCGGCGCCGACGGCTGGGCCGGGCAGGGCGGCGATGGTCGGCTTGCGCACCGAAACCAGGGCGCCCGTGAGCAGGCGCTGCCGTTCCTGTAGATCGGCGATCTTGTCCGCGTCCGACATTTCCTGCCGCTTCTTGTCGCGATGGGCGCCCATGCCCTTGACGTTGCCGCCGGAGCAGAACGCCTTGCCCGCGCCGGTGAGCAGCAGCGCGCCGACTTGCGGATCCTCGCCGCAGGTTTTGATCATGGTGCGCAGCGCCGGGGTGAGCTCGTCGGAAAGCGAGTTGCGGGCATCGGGCCGGTTCAGCGTGATGATCGCGACGCGGTCGCGGATGACGCAGAGCAGTTCGCCGGTGCCGGTGTCGATGGTGGTTTCGGTGCTCATGTTTCCCCCTGTTTTGTTGTTTCCGCCATTGCGAGGAGCGAAGCGACGAAGCAATCCATTCTTTCTTTTTCGCGGCAAAGCTGGATTGCTTCGAGAAGTTTATCATCGGGCGGCGCTTCGCGCCGACCCGTTGGCCCGCAATGACGGTGGTGGTTGCTAAAACTTCTCCACCCACGGCCGCAATTCGATCTCCCAGGTCCAGGCGCTGCGCGGCTGTTGTAGCATGTGCCAGTAGCTCTCGGCGATCGCATCGGGATCGAGCATGGAATCCGGTCGATCAGTCGGCTCGGCACGAGCCGCGCTTCGGATGCCGCCGTCGATCACAAAATGCCCGACATGAATGCCCTGCGGCGACAATTCGCGTGCCATGCTCTGCGCCAGCCCGCGCAGTGCAAACTTGCCCATCGCAAACGGCGCCGATTGCGCATAGCCCTTCACGCTGGCGGAGGCGCCGGTGAACAGGATCGCGCCGTGCTTGCTCGGCAGCATGCGCTTTGCCGCCTGCTGTGCGACCAGGAAGCCGCCGAAGGCGCTGACCGCAATCGCCTGCTCCACCTCGGCCGGCACCAGATCGACAAACGGACCACGCGAGCGGCCACTGGCGTTGTAGACGACAATGTCAGGCGTGGCGATCTCGCGCTCGACAAGGCCGAACAACCGCTCGACCTCCTCGGCATTGGTGGCATCGCAGGCAAAGGCCTTGGCGCCGGTCTGCGTGCAGAGCTCGCCGAGCTTTTCGATCTTGCGCGCGGCCAGCGCGACACGGATGCCTTCGCGGGAGAACAGTCGCGCCAGCGAGGCGCTGAGCCCCGTGCCAACGCCAACGATGAGAGCCGTCTTGTAGGTGGGTGTTGCCATGCGCGCCTTCCTCGATATCAGGGAGTTCCTATCTAGGCGCCCGCTCCGGTGAGGCAACCCGCCGCGGTCTCAAGGCCGGCGTTCGGGGCCATGGCGTGGCATTTGGTGGTCCAGCGGTATCCCTCAGCCACGGGGGCCTCCTCCGATGATGACGGTTGACGGCCCGCCCGCCTGCGTTATCGGTAGATGATCCATAACATCCAATAATCGGCGGAAACGACAAGGGCCAAAAATGCAGCAGCTCGATCACGATCGCGCATCCTTTGGCGGCCAGCCGGGATTGCTCGCGCCCGACACCACAGGCATGAATTTCTACCGGGCCGATCCGGCGCTCACGGATCTGTTGCGGCTGCATCTGCCCGAATCGCTGTTCCGCCACATCGAACCGCATCTCGATCGCCTCGGCGAACTCGCCGGCGGCCATCTCGACGAATGCGCGCGGCTCGCCGACCGGCACACGCCGGTGCTGCATCAGCGCGACAAGTTCGGCCGCGATGTGCAGTGGATCGAATATCATCCGGCCTATCGCGAACTGGAGAACGCCGCGTTCGGCGAGTTCGGCATTCACGCGCTGTCGCTGCGCAAGGGCATCATGGGCTGGCCGAATAAATATCCTGTTGTGGCCAAACACGCCTTCACCTTTCTGTTCAACCAGACCGAATTCGGCATGGGCTGCCCGATCAACGTCACCGACGGCTGCGGCAAGTTGCTGGCGAATTTCGGCAGCGAGGCGCTGAAGGCAAAATACTTGGACGGGCTGACGCAGACCGACATGAGCAAGCTGACCCAGGGCGGCCAGTTCATGACGGAGAAGGAAGGCGGCTCCGACGTCGGCACGCTGACCACGCGCGCGGTGCAGGAAGGCGACCACTGGCGGCTCTATGGCGAAAAGTGGTTCTGCTCGAATGCGGATGCCAAGGTGGTGATGCTGCTGGCGCGCCCAGAAGGCGCAGGGCCGGGCACGCGCGGCGTCGGCCTGTTCCTGATGCCGCGCTTCCTCGACGACGGCTCGCAAAACCACTACCGGATCGTCCGACTAAAGGACAAGCTCGGCACCCGCTCGATGGCGTCCGGCGAGATCAAGCTGGAAGGCGCGATTGCCTATGCCGTGGGAAAACTCGACCGAGGCTTCGTGCAGATGGCCGAGATGGTCAATTCCTCGCGGCTCTCCAACGGCGTCAAATCCACCGCGCTGATGCGCCGCGCACATCACGACGCGATGATGGTGGCAAAGAACCGCGTGGTGTTCGGCCAGCGCATCATCGATCTGCCGCTGGCGCGGCGGCAGTTGATGAAGATCATGCTGCCGACCGAGCAGGCGCTGTCGATGAGTTTTCTCACCGCCGACGCGCTCGATCGCGGCGAAGCCGGCAGCCAGGATGCCGCGGCGCTGCTGCGCATCCTGACGCCGACGCTAAAGTATCGCGCCACGCGCGATGCGCGAAAGGTCTGCGGCGATGCGCTCGAGATGCGCGGCGGCATCGGCTACATCGAGGAATTCGCCACCGCACGCCTGCTGCGTGATGCGCATCTCGGCTCCATTTGGGAAGGCACCGGCAACATCGTCGCGATCGATGCGCTCAAGCGCGCCGTCGGCCGCCACGGCGCCGACAGTGCGCTGGCCGCCGACCTGCACGCCCGGCTCGATGACGGCACCAATGTGCCGCAGGCTTGGCGCAGCCGTTTGCACGATCTCACCGATCGCGCCGTCGCTTTTGCGCGCGAAGTCGCCGGCCGTGTGGACAATGAAGGCGATGCGCGGCGCGCCACTAGCTTGCTCTACCATGTCGCAAGCGCGGTAGCCTTGGCATGGGAAGGCGGCCGCATCCACGAAATGCGCGGCGATGCGCGGCGCCTGCTGCTGTCGCGCATGGTGATCGATCACCGAGTGTCGCCAAGCGATCCGTTCCAGCTCACGGAAAATCCCACGCAGCGCGCGATCACAGGCCATCTGCTCGGCGACCGCGACGTCGGCATGGCCGAGGTTGGCGAATTGCTGACGGCAGCATAAGCTGCCCTCACGCTCGTTCAAAAAACAGAAAATCCAATGGGAGAAGTACGCGATGAAGGCCGCCGTTCTGCAAGAGATCAATAAGCCGCTGGTGATCGAAGACGTCAGCGTCCCCAATCCGGGTCCGCGTGAAGTCCTGATCCGCACCCGCGTCGCCGGCCTTTGCCACTCCGACCTGCATTTCATGGAAGGCCTCTATCCGCATCCGCTGCCCGCCGTGCTCGGCCATGAATCCGCCGGCGTGGTCGAAAAGGTCGGCTCCGACGTCAGCTATGTAAAACCGGGCGATCACGTCGTGACGTGTCTTTCGGTGTTCTGCGGCACCTGCGACAACTGCACCACCGGCCGCACCGTGCTCTGCACCGACACCACGGTAAAGATGCTGCCGGGCCAGTCCAACCGCCTGTCCTGGGCGCGCTCCGAGAAGCTGAACCAGTTCCTCAATCTTTCGTCCTTTGCCGAGCAGATGCTGGTGCACGAAAACGCCATCGTCAAAATCCGCAAGGACATGCCGCTGGAGCTTGCCGCGCTGATCGGCTGCGGCGTCATCACCGGCTACGGCGCCGTGGTGAACACCGCAAAAGTGCAAGCAGGCGAGACTGTGGCTGTCGTGGGCTGCGGCGGCGTCGGCATGGCCGCGATCAACGGCGCCGCGATCGCGGGCGCCGGCCGCATCATCGCGATCGACACCAATCCCGTAAAATTGCAGCTCGCGACAAAACTCGGCGCCACCGACATCGTCGATCCCGCCCGCGGCGACGTGGTGCAGCAGGTGCGCGAGCTCACCGGCGGCGGCGTGCACCATTCCTTCGAGGTGCTCGGCCGCAAGGAAACCGCCGAGCAGTGCTTTGGCATGCTCGCCCCCGGCGGCACCGCGACCATCGTCGGCATGATCCCGTTCGGCCAGAAGATCGAGCTGCACGGTTTTGATTTCCTGCGCGAGCGCCGCATCCAGGGCTCGTCGATGGGCTCCAACCACTTCCGCGTCGACATGCCCCGCCTGGTCGAATTCTACATGCGCGGCAAGCTGCACCTGGAAGACTGGATCTCGGCCAAGCTCAAACTGTCCGAGATCAACGAAGGCTTTGCCAACATGAAAGCCGGCAAGACGCTGCGCAGCGTGATCATGTTCGATGCGTGACTCAGCTCGTCATCGCCCGGCTCGACCGGGCGATCCAGTACGCCGCGGCCGGAATTGTGTACTCCAATAGGCAACACGGCGTACTGGATGCCCCGCCTGAAGCGGGGCATGACGGCGGTGGGCTTGGCTACCGCGTCACATGCGCCGACACCGCCAGCCACTTGCCGTTCTGCCTCGCCCAGCAATCGGTGTAGCGGCCGTG
Organism: Bradyrhizobium lablabi; assembly: GCF_018129385.1. Lineage (GTDB taxonomy): Bacteria > Pseudomonadota > Alphaproteobacteria > Rhizobiales > Xanthobacteraceae > Bradyrhizobium > Bradyrhizobium lablabi_C. The sequence continues at coordinate 68,274 of NZ_JAFCLN010000023.1, read as the reverse complement.
AGCCTGCTGTCCATCAGGCATGGTGTAGCTGGTTGCCGCGTGGATGATGGCGAAGTCGCCGAGGATGCGGATTTTGACGTCTTCGGCCTTCAGGTTCTTGATCGCGACCGGCTTTGCCGTCTGCTGGAGGAATGCGGCGCGGTCGACCAGGGACTTGTCGGGATTGGAGCAATAGAAGTCCGCGGCGAGGATTTCGTCGAAGCGTATGACGTCGGAGTTTTGCACGGACGCGACGTAGTCGTGGTTGAGCTTTGTCAGCTCTGCGATGTCGTTGTTCATTGTCATCCTCCTTGTGTCCTCGTCATTGCGAGGAGCGAAGCGACGAAGCAATCCAGCTTTCTTGTTGCAGCAAAGCTGGATTGCTTCGCTTCGCTCGCAATGACGGAAGCATCAATCGTCAAACATCTCCGGCGGCACGAAGCCGCCGAACTCGCGCTCGATGAGTTCGGCCAGTTTCAGCGGCGTGCGGTCCTCCAGCCACGGTCCCAAAATCTGCACGCCGATCGGCAGTCCGTCCGGCGCAAAGCCCGTGGGGATTGCCGTGGAAGGCAGGCCCGGCAGTGTCGCAATGCCAGGCCAGGCCAACTGATCCGGATAGACATGTTCCTTGCCGTCGATCTTGATGCGGCGCTTTTCCTGCTCGGGCGAATGATCGTGCGGGAAGGCCGGGATCGGCATGATCGGACAGATCACCGCATCGAAACTCTCGAACAGCTTGCGCCACTGCGCGCGCAGCCGGGCGCGCGCGCCGTCGTCCAGCACCCAGTCGCGATGGCTCTGCGCCGCGCCGCGTAGACGCTCGGCGGCGAGACTGTGGTCTCCCGGCGGCAAGGCCGCTGCTCCAGCTCGCATGTTGGAATAGATGTCGGGCGGGAAGAATGCCGTGAGGAACGACATCAGCCTGCGCATATAGAGCCGCGTCGTCTCGGCAAAGTCCGGCAGCAGCGGACTGCCGCGCTCGACCTTGACGCCGGCCTTGGCGAGATTGGCGGCGAGCGCATCGATGGTGCCGCGGATCGAGGCGTCCGTCGGCATGACAGGATCGGTGTCGATTACCAACACGCGAAAATCCTTGAGCGCGCCATGCCGCGGCGGCGGCAGCGCCAGCTTGTACCCCACACCCACGTCGAGCGGGTCGGGCCCGGCCATCACCTCGAGCAGCAGCGACAGATCGGCGGCGCCGCGCGCCATCGGGCCGATCACGGCCATGTCGCGGTCGATCGGGATCGGCGGAAACGGCGGCGGCGTGTGGCCGCGCACCGCCACGAGGTTGTAGCTCGGCTTGTGCGCATAGACGCCGCAATGAAACGCCGGCGCGCGCAGCGAGCCGCCGATGTCGGAGCCGAGCGACAGCGCGCCATAGCCCGCCGCCAGCGCCGCCGACGATCCGCCGGAGGAGCCGCCGGGCGTGCGGCCGAGATCGTAGGGGTTGTTGGTGACGCCGTAGACGTCGTTGTAGCTTTGCCAGTCAGCGAGACCGAGCGGCACATTGGTCTTGCCGAGGATGACGCCGCCGGCGTCCTTTACCCGCGTGATCGACAGCGCATCGGCCGGCGGCACGAAGTTCTTCTGCTCCGGAATGCCCCAGGTCGTGGGCAGGCCCGCGATATTGTAGGATTCCTTCACCGTCAGCGGGATGCCGAGCAGCGGCTTGTCTTCGCCGCGCGCCAGCGCAGCATCGGCGGCGCGCGCAGCATCCAGGGCGCGGTCGAAATCGCGCACGCAGATCGCATTGATCTTCTGGTCATGGCGCTCGATGCGGGCGATGGCGTCCTGCGCCAGTTCGACGGCCGACACTTTCTTTGCCGCGAGTGCTGCCGACAATTCGACGGCGGTCTTGAAACTCCATTGCGATTTGGCCAAAGGCGTGCTCCCCGGATACGTTGCCTGAATGATGCTCAGTTTGCGACGCCGCCGCAAGACAGATGCGTCACGCATCGATGCGTCGCGCGAACCTTCGCTATGCGGCGTTGATAGAAACTCGTACGTGTTTGCGCTTGACCGCAATTGCGGTTCGCACCATGGCGGCAGGAGTCAGCGGCTACGCGCCGCCGATCAATATGCCGACGCCGAGCACAATGGCGCCGCCGAGCACGATCTGGTAGGCGGCCTGTAGGAACGGCGTATCCATGTATTTCGCGCGGATGAAGGCGATCGCCCACAATTCGAAGAACACCACGATGCTCGCAATCGCGGTCGCGATCCAGAACGCGTTCGGCCAGGAGTCCGGCACCAGATAGGGCAGGGTGTGGCCGAGGCCGCCGAGCGCGGTCATGGCGCCGCAGGTGATGCCGCGCAGCCAGGGCGAGCCGCGCCCCGTCAGCGAGCCGTCGTCGGACAGCGCTTCGGCAAATCCCATGCTGATGCCGGCGCCGATCGAGGCGGCAAGGCCGACCAGAAAGGTCTGCCAGTTGTTGTGCGTGGCGAACGCCGCAGCGAACAGCGGCGCCAGCGTCGACACCGAGCCGTCCATCAAGCCGGCGAGGCCCGGCTGGACATATTGCAGCACGAACATGCGCCGCCGCGTCCGGTCTTCCTCCGCGCGTATGTCGGGCTTGAGGATGTCGCCGGTGAGCTTGATCGCGAGATTTTCGTGGTGCTTTTCTTCCTCGGCAAGATCACCCAGCAGGCGGCGCACGCCGACATCCTGGGCCTGCTCGGCGGCCTTGCTGTAGAACTGCTCGGCTTGCAGCTCCATCGTCTCGACCTCCTTGCGGACGGTGTCGAGCGGCAGGTTTTTGGTGAGCCAGATCGGCCGGCGCTTCAGGAAACCCTTGACGTCCTCGCGGCGGATCGGCGGCAGATGCGCGCCAAAGCGCTTCTCATACATTTCCAGCAGGCGATGACGATGGCCGCGCTCCTCCTCGGCCATCTCCTCGAAAATCTTCGCCGTGTCCGGATACCGCTCGGCGAGGTCCTCGGCGAACGTCATGTAGATCCGGCTGTCCTCCTCTTCCGAGGAGATCGCAACCGCCAGCACCTCGCGCTCGCTGAGATCGGCAAAGTTCTTCACGGCCGGCCATCCAGCAATTTAGAATGATTCTAAATTGGTTATAGACAGCGGCGCGCGCGGGGTCAATCGTCCCGGATGCTACTGTCCATGGGGTTGTTTTCGCATTTTCGTGTCGACGGCCCGCGGCTCTAGCTGACGGGGCGGGCCGATTGGAGAAACGCCAGCAGCAGCCGGCTGACTTCTTCCGGCTGTTCCTGCTGCACCCAATGTCCGGCGCCGTCGACGAGGTGGCAGCCGATCATGTTGGTGCAGGCCTTGGTCTGCATCGCCTCGAATACGCCCGGCCGCTGATAGGTGCCCCAATCCTGCTTGCCGGAGATGAAGCACGAAGGCTGGTCGATGGTGCGGCCCGACCATGTCTGCAATTCCGGAATGAACGCGCCTGACGTGCCGCAGCGATACCATTGCAGCCCGCCCTGGAATCCGGTGCGCTGATATTCGGCGCTGTAGAAGGCAAGCTCGCTGTCGGGCAACCATTGGTTGGCGGCGATCTCGGCCGGCGACGGCATCTCCTTCGCCACCGTCGCGGCCATGTCTTCCGCGAGATCCATCACGTAGTAGGTCGGCAGTTTTGCCAGCTCGCCGGCGGACCAGGATTGCAGCGGATAGGGCGCGTTGGCTTTCCAGTCCGCGCTCTTGTGATGGTAGTAGGCGCGCAGGAAATCGTGCACACCCTGCGGCGCACTGTGCATGTCGGCGTTGGCCTCGCGCGTCGAGTAATACCATTGATAATGCTTGCGGGGGCGCGGCAGCGCGGCGAGATCGCGATGCACGGGATCGTCCGGCGCGGGCTTTGCCGGAGCGTCGGCCGTATTGAACGGCAGTGACGGCGTTCCTCCAAACGGCGCGCTCATCATCGCCACAGCGCGAAACACGTCGGGCCGGATCAGCGCGCACCAGGAAGCGACCGGCGAGCCGAAATCATGGCCGATCACGGCATCGACGCTGCGATAGCCGAACGCCGCCACCAGCCCGAGCACATCGCGCACCAGATTGGGTATCCGGAATTGCGAGAGATCGCCGTCGTAGCTCGCATCCCAGCCGGTGGTGCGGCCATAACCGCGCTGGTCCGGCGCGATCACGTGATACCCGGCGGCCGCAAGCGCCGGCATCACCTTGCGCCAGCTAAAAGCGAGTTCGGGAAAACCGTGCAGCAAAAGCAGACAGGGCCGGCCCTTGGTCTCAAAGCCGGCTTCCAGCAGATGCATGCGCAAGCCGTTGATGTCGTCGACATAGCGCGAGCGGATAGTTGGTGGGAGCGGGATGTCGGGGAGAGAGGCCATGGTGCTCCTTTTCTTCCCTTCTCCCACAAGGGGAGAAGGGAAGGAAGCGCTTTGAACCTCCACCTCTCCGGTACCGTCTAAGCATGGAAACGCCATCTGAAGGATGCATTCCACATGCGTGGACTGGATATCGCCAATTTTCACCGCCTGTTTTCGCGCCTCGGCATCGCGATCGCGGCTGCATGTCTTCTCTTTGCTTCCGTCGTCCACGCGGCCGAGCCAAACCTGGTCCGGGATATGCCGCGGGGCTATCTCGGCGAATTTCGCTGGGATGGCGACAGCACCGTGCAGAACGTCGTCATCACCCTCGACTCGGTGCGGGCGCTGAACGGCCGCGCTGCCGAAGCGTTCGGATGCGGCTCCTATGAGGTCGGCCGCCAGGTGACGAAGATCAAGGTTCGCATGCTGGTCCGCCTGTCGGATTTGCAGGTGGAGATTTTCGAACTCGCGCCCGAGGGCAACAGCGCATTCGAGACCGGCGGCAGCCATCGCGGCAAGCTGTCGAAGGATCTTCAGCAGATCGATGCCCAGTGGATTACGACGGCCAGCGGTCAGAAGGGCCAATTGAATTTGCGCGCGGCGTCATCGCTCACTTGCGCGCCGGCGGCTTCGACGTAGTTCCTTCTCGTGGCGGCGTTACGCCTTCACCGCCGTCTTCGGCCAATATCGATCGCGCAGATGCCGCTTCACCAGTTTGCCGGTGGGCGTGCGCGGCAGCTCGGCTTCGAAGTCGATGCTCCTGGGGCATTTGATCGGCGACAGATGTTTTCGGCAGAACACGATCAATTCGGCCTCCAGCTCCCTGCCGGCCTTCGCCATATCGTGCGGCTGCACCACCGCCTTCACCTCTTCGCCCATCTCCTCGTTCGGCACGCCGAACACCGCGACGTCGGACACCGCGGGATGGGTGATCAGCACATCCTCGGTCTCCTGCGGATAGATGTTCACGCCGCCGGAGATGATCATGTAGCTCTTGCGGTCGGTGAGGTAGAGGAAGCCATCCTTGTCGAGATAGCCGACGTCGCCGAGCGTCGACCATCCCTTGCCGTTATAGGCGCGCTTCGTCTTGTCGGGATCGTTGTGATAGCTGAAGACCGGCGCATCGGCGAAATAGACCGTGCCGATCTCGCCGACCGGCCGCTCCTCATCGTTCTCGTCCAGAATCTTGACCTTGCCGACCACGGCGCGGCCGACGGTGCCGCGATGCTCCAGCCATTGCTGCGAGGTCGAGACTGTGACGCCGTTGCCCTCGGAGCCGGCGTAATACTCGATCAGGATCGGTCCCCACCATTCGATCATCTTTGCTTTCACGTCGACCGGACACGGCGCGGCGGCGTGGATCGCGCCTTTCAGCGTCGAGACGTCGTAGCGGGTGCGCACGTCCTCCGGCAGCTTCAGCATGCGCACGAACATCGTCGGCACGAGCTGCGACTGCGTCACCTTGTATTTCTCGACCAGCTTCAGGAATTCCTCGGCGTCGAAATGCTCCATGATGACGGAGGTGCCGCCAAGGATCGTCACCATCATGTTGAAGCGCAAGGGAGCTGCGTGATACAGCGGCGCCGGCGACAGATAAATAGTGTCGGCGTTCATGCCGCACATATCGGCGGTGAGCACCTTCAGGAACTGATTGGGCTCATCGATGCGCTTGCCCTCAAAATCCTTTTTGATGCCCTTCGGCCTTCCGGTGGTGCCGGAGGAGTAGAGCATGTCATAGCCGGCGACTTCGTCCGCAATCGGTGTCGTCGGTTGTTTGGCCGCTTCCTTGTCCCAGGAACGGAAACCCGGCTCCGGCTCGTCCATCATGTAGAGCAGCGGGCCATTCGGCTGGCCGACGAGGCCCTTGACCTGCTCGTAGCACTTCGGCGTGGTGATAAAGATCTTGGCGCCGCAGTCTTTCACGATGTAGTCGATCTCTTCCTGCGTCAGGTAGCGGCTGATCGCGGTGTAGTAGAGCCCGCTCCGTTGCGCGGCCCAGCAAATCTCCATGAAAGCGAGGCGGTTTTCCATCAGCAGCGCGATATGGTCGCCGGCCTTCAGGCCGAGCGAGCGGAACAGATGCGCGCCCTGGTTCGAGAGCTCGTCGAGCTCGCGATAGGTGATGGCCTTGCCCGTGCCCGCCATCTGGTAGGCGATCTTGTTCGGATGCGTGCGGGCGTGAACGGTCGGATGGGTCATAAGTACTCGCCAAGAAAACATGGTGCCCGGTTTCGGCCTCGTGCATTTGCGCAAGGAGGTCGCGATCCGGGCCACCGGTTCGAATGTGGAAATGAGCCGAAATTTCAGCTCGCGATGACCACTCAAATCTGTGGTCATGCGTCCCGGCTCAAGCCGGGACGCTACTTTGTGATGCCGTCGTGATTTGTGATGCGTGAGGTCGTTCGCGCCTACAGCCGCTCGACGATAGTCACATTCGCCATGCCGCCGCCTTCGCACATGGTCTGCAGGCCGTAGCGCTTGTCCCGCTGCTGGAGCGCGTTGACCAGCGTGGTCATCAGCTTGGTGCCGGAGCCGCCCAGCGGATGGCCGAGCGCGATCGCGCCGCCGTTGACGTTGAGGCGGGCCGGATCGGCGCATGTGGTCTTCAACCACGCGGTCGGCACCGAGGCGAAAGCTTCGTTGACCTCGAACAGGTCGATGTCGTCGATCTTCATGCCGGCCTTCTTGAGCGCCCGCTCGGTCGCATGCAGCGGTGCGTCGAGCATGATGACGGGATCGCCGCCCATCATGGTCATGTGGTGGATGCGCGCCAGCGGCTTGGCGCCGAGCTGCTTCAAACCCCTCTCGTTGACCACCACCACGCCGGAGGCGCCGTCGCAGATCTGGCTGGCGCTGGCGGCGGTGAGCTTGCCGTTCTCGGCGATCAGCTTGACGCCCTTGATGCCCTCGATGGTGGCGTCGAAGCGGATGCCTTCGTCGATGTGGTGGGTATCGGTCGTCCCGTCGGCACGGGTGATCTGCACCGGCACGATCTCGTTCTTGAAGGCGCCGGCCTGCGTTGCCGCAATCGCGCGCTGATGGCTTTGGTAGGAATATTCGTCGAGCTCATCCTTGGAGAGCCCGTATTTCTCCGCCATCATCTCCGCGCCGGTGAACTGGCTGAACACGATGTTCGGATACTTTTTCTCGATGCCGGGGCTCTTGTAATGGCCAAAGCCGTTCTTGGCCGGCAGTTGCGAGGCGAGGCCCATCGGCACGCGCGTCATCGATTCCACGCCGGCGGCGATCACGATGTCCATGCTGCCGCTCATCACCGCCTGCGCCGCGAAGTGCAGCGCCTGTTGCGAGGAGCCGCACTGGCGGTCGATCGAGGTGCCCGGCACGCTCTCGGGAAGTTTCGAGGCCATGATGGCGTTGCGCGCGATGTTGTTGGACTGCTCGCCCGCCTGCATGACGCAGCCCATGATCACGTCCTCGATCTGCGCGGGATCGGCGCCGGAGCGCTCGACCAGCGAGTCCAGCACGGTGGCGGCAAGGTCGGCCGGATGCCAGCCTGCGAGACGTCCCCCCTTGCGGCCGCCCGCGGTGCGTGCAGCGGCGACGATATAGGCCTCGGCCATGTCTGTTCTCCCTGATTGTTGTGAATGGCTGTTTTGGAAATTGGGCCGGATTTAAAGGGCCGGACCGGTCTTAGTCAATCGATCAATTAACTCTTGAGTGCGGCCCGGTCATGCGCTTATGTGCGGCCCGCAAGATCAGCGGGAACAAGGACCGCAGTGAATACCAGCGTACCGACCAGACTTCAGACCGGCAAAAATCCCACCGCGGAAAAACTGCTGGTCGCCGCCAGCGAACTGATGATTGAGCGCGCCTCGATCGAAGTGTCGCTGTCGGACATCGCGCAGAAGTCGGGCGTCAACGCCGCGCTGGTGAAATATCATTTCGGCAACAAGGACGGGCTGCTGATGGCGCTCTTGGCGCGCGATGCCGCCACCGAGATGTCGCAGCTCGAATATCTGCTGGCGCAGAAGATCACACCATCAGCGAAGTTGCGCCTGCATATCGGCGGCATTATCCGCGCCTATTATCAGTTCCCCTACATGAACCGGCTGATCCATTATTTGCTGCACGAAAGCAGCGCGGAAGCAGCCGACGAAGTCTCGAAATTCTTTGTGGCGCCGCTGCTGGATTTCCAGCGCCGTCTGCTGGCCGAGGGCATCAAGGCCGGCGAATTCCGCAAGGTCGATCCGGTGCTGTTCTACACCAGCCTGGTCGGCGCCTGCGATCACCTGTTCTTCGGCCGCCACGCGATGTCGCGTGCGATCGGTGTCGGCCCTGTGACCGAGGATGTCTGCCGCGAATACATCAAGCACATGGAAGCGCTGATTTTCGGCGGCATTCTGAAGCCGGACAAGGCGGCAATGGCTGCCGAATAGAGTCCACCGTTACCCAAGTCGCGAGCATGATCCGGAAAAGTGGAAACCGGTTTTCCGATCAGATCATGCTTAAAAAGTAGAAAAGAAACGACCCAAGGAAAGGTTAGTTGCGATGCAGTTGAAAGACGTTGCCGTTCTCATCACCGGCGGTGGCTCCGGTCTCGGCGCCGCGACCGCGCGCGCCATGGCGGCCAAGGGCGCCAAGGTCGGCGTGATCGACCAGAACAAGGAGAACGCCGAGAAGGTCGCCGCCGAGGTCAAGGGCGTTGCCCTGCATGCCGACGTTACCAGCGAGGAGCAGATCAAGGCCGCGATCGCCAAGGCCGAAGCCGCGCACGGCATCGCCCGCGTGCTGATGAACTGCGCCGGCATCGGCGGCTCGCAGCGCACCGTCGGCAAGGACGGCGTCTATCCGCTGGAAAAATTCGTCCGCATCATCAACGTCAATTTGATCGGTACCTTCAACGTGCTGCGCCTGTTCGCCGAGCGCCTTGCCACCGAGGCACCGATCGGTGAAGAGCGCGGCGTCGCCATCAACACCGCCTCCGTTGCGGCCTATGAAGGCCAGATCGGCCAGATCGCCTATTCGGCTTCAAAGGGCGGCGTTGTCGGCCTGACGCTGCCGGCCGCGCGCGACCTCGCTTCCCTCAAGATCCGCGTCAATACCATCGCGCCCGGCCTGTTCCTGACGCCGCTGCTGATGGGCCTGAACGAAGAAGCCCGCAAGAGCCTGGGCGCCCAGGTGCCGCATCCGGCGCGTCTCGGCGATGCCAGCGAGTACGGCAATCTCGCGGTTCATATTGTCGAGAACCCGATGCTGAACGGCGAAACCATCCGCCTCGACGGCGCCATCCGCATGGCGCCGCGGTAACTTCCTTCTCCCCTCCTGTCCGCCGAAGCCCTTGGGCGAAGGCGGATGCGGGAGAAGGTGACGCCTCACGAAGTGAGGCGACGGATGAGGGGTTGTCTCCGCGGAAACAGACCCCTCACCCAAGCGAATGCGTGGCGACTGCCGGCGATGCCCTCTCCCACAAGGGGAGAGGGCGCAGCAACTGGCACCGCGATCTGCTGAACGCGCAGGAGTACCTCGTGACTCAACCGCTGCTGATCGAACATCATGACGGCGTCGATTGGGTGACACTCAATCGCCCGGACAGCCTGAACGCGCTCGATCCGTCCCTGATCGACGCGCTCAACGTCTACTTCCAGGGCCTCCAGCGCAACCGCGACACCCGAGTCGTCGTGCTCAAAGGCGCCGGCGCCTCCTTCTGCGCCGGGCTTGATCTCAAGCACGCCATGAAGCGGCGGGCCGGGCAGCAGGAGCCGCCTGGTGTCACCGAGTCGCTGGACTCGCAGCGGCGCATCGCCGATATCGTGATGCTGATGCGGCGCTGTCCGCAGCCGATCGTCGCGCTGGTCCAGGGTGCGGCGGCCGGTGGCGGCTTTGCCCTGGCGCTCGCGGCCGACATCCGCATTGCGACGAAGAACGCGCGGATGAACTGTGCCTTCATCAAGCTTGGTCTTGGCGGCTGCGACATCGGCACCAGCTATTTCCTGCCACGTCTGGTCGGCGTGTCGGTCGCTTCCGAACTGATCTTGACCGGCCGCTTCATCGGCGCCGAGCGCGCGCTCGCGGTCGGCCTCGTCTCCGAACTGGTTGAAGATGCCGCGGCGCTCGATGCCGCCGCAGAACCCTATGTCGATGCGATGATGACGGCCTCGCCGATCGGGCTTCGGCTGTCGAAAGAGTGCCTCAACATGGCGGTCGATGCCGGCTCGATCGAAGCCGTGATCGCGATGGAAGACCGCAACCAGGTGCTGTGCAGTCGCTCGGAAGATTTCGGCGAAGGCATCAGGGCCTTCCTTGAGAAACGAAAGCCTGTCTATATCAGGCGCTGACAACAAGATCCGCAAAGGACAGGAATTCCGGGAGACGCAAAATGGATGGGAATGCCGCCGCGGTGCTCGACAAGCCCGGCTTTCGCAAGATCGACTGGCTGGAGCGCGACATCGCCGTCGAGCGCCGGCCGGACGGCGTCATCGTCCTCAAGTCGCGCATCCCGCTCCAGGCTTACGAAAAGCATATTCCGGCTTCGCTCGCGAAATGGGCAAGGGAAGCGCCCGAGCGCATCTGGCTGGCGCAGCGCGGCGGTCCCGACCGGCAATGGCGCAAGGTTTCCTATGGCGAAGCCAAGCGCACCGTCGATGCGCTGACGCAGGGCCTGCTCAATCTCGGCATCGAAGAGGGCCGCCCGGTCACGATCCTGTCGGGCAATTCAATCGAGCATGCGCTGATGACGCAGGCCGCGATGCAGGCGCGCCTGCCGGCAGCACCGGTGTCGCCGGCCTATTCGCTGATGAGCCAGGATCACGCGAAACTCAAATATCTGTTCAATCTGATCAAGCCCGCCGTCGTGATGGCGCAGGACGGCCCGACCTTTGAGAAGGCGCTGAAAGCGCTCGATCTCACCGGCGTCACCGTGGTGCACGTCGTGCGTCCCTGTGAAGGCATCAAGAGCGTGTCCTTTGCCGATCTTGCAGCAACGCCCGTGACGAAGGATGTCGAGGAATCGATCGCAAGGATCACGCCCGGCACCGTGGGAAAACTGCTGTTCACCTCGGGCTCCACCGGCATGCCAAAAGCCGTCATCAACACGCAGGAGATGATGTGCGCCAATGCGGCGATGATGATGCAGGTCCGCCCGCGCGATCCGAACGGCCCGGTGGCGACCATGCTGGACTGGATGCCGTGGAATCATACCATGGGCGGCAACGCCGCGTTCCATCCGATCCTGGTCGATGGCGGCACGCTCTATATCGACGACGGCCGGCCGATGCCGGGCCAGTTCGACGAGACCATCAGGAATTTGCACGAGGTCTCGCCGACCTACTACGCCAACGTGCCGGCCGGCTACGCCGCGCTGGCGGCTGCGATGGAAAAGGACGATTCGCTCTGCCGCAGTTTTTTCAAGAACCTCACCGTGATGGCCTATGGTGGCGCGCGGCTGCCTGATGATCTCTACGATCGCATGCAGGCGCTGGCGGTAAAAACCACCGGAGAGCGCATCGTGTTCTACACCGGCTGGGGCTCGACCGAGACCGCGCCGACTTCCACCGGAACCTATTGGGACACCGAGCGCGTAGGCCTGATAGGCCTGCCGTTCCCCGGCGTCGAACTGAAGATGGTACCTTGCGGTTCGAAATATGAGCTGCGCCTGCGCGGCATCAACGTCACGCCGGGCTATTTCGGCCAGGCCGAGCTGACGAAAAAGATGTTCGATGAGGAAGGCTTTTACTGCATCGGCGATGCCGGCATCTTTGTCGACGATAACGATCCGTTGCAGGGCATCATCTTCGCCGGGCGCGTGGTCGAGGATTTCAAGCTGACGACCGGCACCTTCGTGCATGTCGGCTCGCTGCGCACCGACGCCATCGCCGCCGCAACGCCGGTGGTGCACGACGCGCTGGTGGCCGGACAGGACCGCGAATTCGTCGGGCTATTGGCCTGGCCGAACCTGCACGCATGCCGTCAGGTCGTCGGGAGTCCGGATGCGACGTTCGAGGACGTCGTAAAACATCCCGACGTGATCGCCTGTCTGAAGCGCGGGCTGGAAGCGCATAACACGGCCTGCAAGGGAACCAGCATGCGCATCGCGCGCGCGATGCTGATGGCCGAGCCGCCCTCGATCGACGGCAACGAGCTCACTGACAAGGGCTACATCAACCAGCGCGCCGGCCTCGACCGCCGCGCCGATCTGGTCGAGCGGCTCTATGCTGCCAAACCGGATAACGACGTGATCGTGTTGCAATGAAGACGAATCTCTCGCCACTCGTCATTCCGGGACGCGCCACTTGGCGCGGACCCGGAATCCATACTCCCGATCGTGGTTATGGATTCCGGGCTCGTGCTTCGCACGCCCCGGAATGACGGAAGAATAACGACAAGTACAAGGTAACCCGCCATGAATTTCGATTTCTCCGACGACCAGAAGCAGATGCGCGACGCTGCGCGCAAATTCCTGTCCGAACAATGCTCGCCGAAGGCCGTCCGCGTCGTGCTCGACGGCAAGGCGCCCTATGACAAGGCGCTCTGGAAAGGCCTCGCCGAGATGGGTTTTCTCGGCGTTGCAATTCCCGAGGAGTTCGGCGGCGCGGGCGCGGGCCATCTGGAGCTGTGCGTGATCGCCGAGGAAATGGGCCGCGCCAATGCGCCGGTGCCGTTCTCCTCCACCGTCTATCTCGCCGCTGAAGCGCTGCTGATCGCCGGCAGCGACGCGCAGAAACAAAAATGGCTGCCGAAGGTCGCGTCGGGTGAGGCGATCGGCACGCTGGCGCTGTTCGAAGGATCAGGCAATCCGTCGCCGAAGGCGATCAAGCTCGCTGCGTCCGGCGTAACACTCAGCGGCGTCAAGAAGCCGGTGGCTGACGGCGCCATCGCAGACTTTGCCGTGGTCGCCGCGCGCACCGGATCGAGCGGGCGCGAGTCGGACATCTCGCTGTTCCTGGTCGATCTCAAGGCCGGCGGCGTCGAGGTCAAGGAATTGACCAACATCGACCCGACCCGCGGTCAGGCCGAGCTCACCTTCACGAACACCAAGGCCGAGCCGCTTGGAGCCACCGGCGAGGGCTGGAGCATCCTCACGCAGGTGCTCGACCGCGCCGCGGTGCTGCTGGCGTTCGAGCAGGTCGGCGGCGCCGACCGCGCGCTGGAGATGGGCCGCGATTATGCGCTCGATCGTATCGCCTTCGGGCGGCCGATCGGTTCGTTCCAGGCGGTGAAACACATCCTCGCCGACATGTATGTCTCGGCGACGCTGGCGCGCTCCAATTGCTATTACGGCGCCTGGGCGCTCTCGACCAATGCCGGCGAATTGCCGGAAGCGGCCGCCGCCGCGCGCATCAGCGCGACGCAGGCGTTCCAGCATTGTGCCAAGAACAACATCCAGGTTCACGGCGGCATGGGTTTCACCTGGGAGTTCGACTGCCACATGTACTACCGCCGCGCCAACGCCACCGCGCTGGCGCTCGGCAGCATGTCCTATTGGGAAGACGCGCTGATCGACCGCATGCGCAAGAAGAACGCGGCTTGAGGGGTCCGTAGGGTGGGTTAGCGAAGCGTAACCCACCGTCTTCGCAACAAGGTCAAACAGAATTGGCGGGTTACGCCTTTGGCTAACCCACCCTACGAAAAAAAGAGACGAGCATGAACTTCGACGACACCCCGCAGGAAGCCGCGTTCCGCGCCGAGGCCAAGGCGTGGATCTCGGCGAACGCGCCGAAGCAGTACGAAGAGGACCTGCGAAAGTCCTCGCTCGGCCGCACCGTGATCAAGGGCGTCAACCTGCTCGAGGCCGCAAAGGCCTGGCAGAAGAAGAAGGCCGACGCCGGCTGGGCTTGCCTGCATTGGCCGAAGGAGTATGGCGGCCGCGGCGCTTCGCCGATCGAGCGGGTGATCTGGCAACAGGAGGAGGGGCCGTTCGGCAATCTCTCCCGCGTCTTCATCATCGGCCACGGCATGTGCGGTCCGACCATGATGGCGTTTGCCGGCGAGGAGCAGAAGCGCAAGCATCTGCCGCCGCTCGCCTCCGGCGAAAAGATCTGGTGCCAGTTGTTCTCCGAACCTGCCGGCGGCTCGGATGTGGCAGGTCTGCGCACGCGCGCGGAAAAAGAGGGCGATGACTGGATCATCAACGGCCTGAAAATCTGGACCTCAGGCGCGCACTATTCCGACTACGGCATCTTGCTCACCCGCACCGATCCCAACGTGCCCAAGCACAAGGGCCTCACCATGTTCTTCCTGGACATGAAGAGCCCGGGCGTCGAGGTGCGGCCGATCAAGCAGGCGAGCGGCCAGTCGGACTTCAACGAAGTCTATTTCACCGATGTTCGCATCCCTGACTCGCAGCGGCTCGGCGCCGTCAATGACGGCTGGAACGTCTCGCTCACCACGCTGATGAACGAGCGCATGTCGATCGGTGCGGGCGTTGCCACCGGCTTTCCGGAGCTGTTCGAGTTCTGCAACAATCTGATGCTGGAGGATGGCCCCGCCATCGAGGACCGCGACGTGCGCTCCAAGCTGGCGAACTGGGCGGTGAAGGCGAGCGGGCTGAAGTACACCAGCATGCGCACGATCTCGGCGCTGTCGAAGGGCGAGCGGCCGGGTCCGGAAAATTCCATCGGCAAGCTGGTGGCGGGATCGATGATCCAGGACGTCGCGACCTTCGCGCTGGACTTGCAGGGCGCGGCAGGCGTGCTGAGCGGTCCGGAAGACGCAGAACTCGCAGGAAAATTCCAGGCGATGCTGCTGCGCGCGCCCGGCACCCGCGTCGAGGGCGGCACCGACGAGATCATGCGCAACATCATCGCCGAGCGCGTGCTTGGGCTGCCCGGCGACATCAGGGTCGACAAGGACGTGCCGTTCAACAAGATACCGACCAAGGGAAGAGCTTGAGAGATCGTAGGGTGGGTTAGCGAAGCGTAACCCACCATCTTTGCGCCGAGATCAGACAGAATTGGTGGGTTGCGCCTTCGGCTAACCCACCCTACGCAGAGGAACACGCCATGAATTTCGATGACACCCCGCAAGAGGCCGAATTCCGCGCCACCGCCCGCAAGTGGATCGCCGCCAACGCGCCCAAGGAATTCGAGGAAGAGCTTTCAAAGTCCTCGCTTGGCCGCATCCGCCTCGCCCAGCACGACATGGTGGAGGTTGGAAAAGCCTGGCAGAAGAAGAAGGCCGAAGGCGGCTGGGCCTGCCTGCACTGGCCGAAGGAATATGGCGGCCGCGGCGCTACCCCGATCGAAAAAGTGATCTGGCAGCAGGAAGAGGGCGTTTACGGCAAGCTGACGCAGCCGTTCCAGATCGGCGAGGGCATGTGCGGCCCCACCGTGATGGCGTTCGGAACTGAGGAAGCCAAGCGGCGGTACTTGCCGAAGCTGGCCTCCGGCGAGGAAATCTGGTGCCAGCTCTTCTCCGAGCCGTCCGCCGGCTCTGATGTTGCGGGCCTGCGCACCCGCGCGGAGAAGAAGGGCGACAACTGGGTCGTCAACGGCCAGAAGATCTGGACCTCGGGCGCGCATTATTCCGACTATGGCCTTTTGATCGCGCGCACCGATCCGAATGTGCCGAAGCACAAGGGGCTCACCATGTTCTTCCTGAGCATGAAGAGCCCGGGCGTCGAGATACGGCCGATCAAGCAGGCCAACGGCATGCAGGAATTCAACGAGGTCTATTTCACCGACGTCGTGATTCCGGACAGCCAGCGGCTCGGTGCGGTCGGCGACGGTTGGAACGTCTCGCTGACCACGCTGATGAACGAGCGCATGTCGATCGGCGCACGGCTCGCCACTGGCTTCCCCGAAATGTTCGAGTTCTGCTCCAACTTTATGACCGAGGACGGCCCGGCGATCGACGATCGCGCCACGCGTTCGAAGCTGGCAGGCTGGGCGGTCAAGGCCAGCGGCCTCAAATACACCAGCTATCGCACGATCTCGGCGCTGTCGAAGGGCGAGCGGCCTGGTCCGGAAAATTCCATCGGCAAGTTGGTCTCCGGCACCATGCTACAGGACATCGCGACCTACGCGATGGACCTCGAAGGCGCGGCCGGCGTTCTGTCCGGCCAATCCGAGGAAGTCGCGAGCGGCCAGTTCCAGCAGATGCTGCTCTCATCTCCGTCGATGCGCATCGCCGGCGGCACCGACGAGATTTTGCGAAACATCATCGCCGAACGCGTGCTGGGTCTGCCCGGCGATATCCGAGTCGACAAGGACGTGCCCTACAACAAGATCCCGACCAAGGGACGCTGATCATGGTGGATGCGGCGGCGAAGACGCGCGTAGCGCGTTATGTGAACGAAGATCGTATCGGCGTGCTCGAAGAACTTTTGAACGAACGCTATTCCGTTCGCGCGTTCCTGCCGCAGCCCGTGCCGCGCGAGACCATCGAGCATGTTCTCACGGTGGCCCAGCGCACGGCGTCCTGGTGCAACAGCCAGCCCTGGCAGGTGATCATCGCGAGCGGCGAGGCCAAGGAGCGCTTTCGCAAACTGATCTACACGGAGGCCGCCTCGGGCGCCGAGCAGGGCCACGACTTCCCGCCGCCACGCGAGTATCTCGGCGTCTATCTCGATCGCCGGCGCGAGAGCGGCTTTCAGCTCTACAACACGCTCGGCATCGCGCGCGGCGACAAGGCGGCCTACGCAAAACAGGCGCTGGAGAATTACAATTTCTTCGGCGCGCCGCATGTTGCCATCATCCACACCGATGAACCGCTGGGCGTCTACGGCGCTGTCGATTGCGGCGCCTATGTCGGCAATTTCATGCTGGCGGCGCAGGCGCTTGGTCTGGGCACCATCCCGCAGGCCGCGCTGGCGCGGCATTCAAGCCTGATCCGCCGCCACTTCAACCTGCCCGATGACCGCCGCGTGGTCTGCGGCATTTCCTTCGGCTATGCCGACCACGGTCACAAGGTGAACAGCTACCGCACCTCGCGGGCCAGCATCGCCGACACGGTCACTTTCGCCGAGTAGACTCTCTCCCCGTCATTCCGGGACGCGCCCTCTTGGCGCGGGCCCGGAATCCATACTCACGATCGTAGTTATGGATTCCGGGCTCGTGCTTCGCACGCCCCGGAATGAGGAGTTGTGAGACGGCAACGAAAAAACGCCCCACGCGAGGTGGAGCGTTTTCCGCAAGTATTCAACGGTACGGCTCAATTCAACATCAGCCGGCCGTTATCCCCGGGGCTTAGCAGCGCTGGCCGTTCGAAAGCCGGCACTGGCCGCTGCCCGGTTGGCTCTTCGGATCAGACGCGGTTTGTGCGTGCGCGACCGAGCCGGCGATAACAGAACCGACGGCCAGAAGCGCGGCGACAAAAGCGGTGATACGTTTCATCCACTAATCTCAAATGTTTGATCGCACCAAAACGGTGCGAGTCGAATCTAGCAGCGCTCGTCATAACGAACGTGATTCCGATCACGTTCGTCGCCGGAGCCGTTCAGTGCGACAGCAGGATCGGCAGCGTCGGCTGTGCAAGCAGGCTCCTGGTCGCGCCTCCCAACACGAAATCGCGGAGCCGGGAGTGGCCGTAAGCGCCCATCACCAGCAAATCCGCGCCATGCGAAGCCGCATAGGTTTGCAGGGTTTCGCCGATCTGACGGCCTTTGGCATCTTCCTTGTCCAGCACAATATTAATGCCGTGGCGCGCGAGATTTTTTGCGAGTTCTTCGCCCGAGCGGCTGCTGTCGATCGCCTTCTCGTTGACGACGGTGACGAGGCGGACCTGCCTGGCGAGTTCGAGGATTGGCAAGGCATCGGAGACCGCGCGGGCGGCGGCGCGGCTGAAATCCCAGGCCACCACGACCGTGCCGAGCGCGAACGGCCGCTTGGCCGGCCCGTCCGGCAGTATGAGCGTCGGCCGCCCGGATCCGAAGATCACCTCATCGGCAACCCACTGATTGCTGGAGGATAGAGGCAGGATCGTGAGGTCGCGCAGCCGTGCATACTCGACAAGCAGGGCCGGCACGCGAGTCAGAATGCATTTCTCGAGGATGGTCTCGTGAAGGATGCCGGCCTTCTCGGCCGCCGCGTCGAACGCCGCGAGCAGATCGCGTGCGTTGTCCCGGCTCCTGGCCGTCTCGTTGGCAATCATCCCTTCGACCGCCGATACGAAAATGACATGGCCGGGCACCTCCACGCGGGTCTCGAACGAGAGCGCGGCAAGATGAGAGCCGAGCGCGGCCGCGACCGACACGGCATTTGCTGCCGAGATCGCCTGGGTAGGTTCGGGATAGCTGGTCAGCGCAACGAGAATATCCTTGATGGCCATCGTACACTCCTGTTGCTGACGACAATAGGCAGCGGCAGCGCCGGCTTGATTGATCTAGCTCAAATCGCTGTCCCGGCGTTTTGACGCACCGCGCGCTAGCGCAGGATGACTTTTCTTCGAATCGTCATCCCGCTCTATCTTTTTGTTTGAGCATGATCTCCGCGCAAACGCTTCGTTTGTCGCGAGGGAAAACCGGTGTCCACTTTTCCGGATCATGCTCTAAAATTTCGGCGGTCGCTTCTCGGCACGGGCCTTGATGCCTTCCTTGATCTCGGCGCCGCGCATGCTCTCGCGATGGCGCTGGTCGGCGGCGGCCTCGTCCAGCTTGCCGCGGGCGAATTCGTTGATGGCGCGCTTCATGCCGGCCATCGCGCGAGGGGCGTTACCGGCGAGGATACCCGCGAGCCTGTCGACTTCCTCGTCCAGCGCCTCCGTCGGCACCATCGCGGTGAGGTAGCCGATCCGCAGCATTTCGGGGGCGGCGATCTTCTGCGCCGTCAGAAACAGCATCTTGGCGTTGTCGACGCCGAGCCGCGACACGTAGCGGCGGATACCGCTCTTGTAATAATGCAGGCCGAGCCTCGCCGCCGGCATGAACATCTCTGATGTGTCGACGCCGATACGGAAATCGCAGGCCAGCGCCAGGTCGGTCGAACCACCATAGACGCCGCCGTTGAGCCGGCAGATCGTCGGCACGCCGAGATCTTCGAGACGATCGACCACGATCTCGAAGGCCGACCCGGCGCTCTGCTGTTCATTGGCGCTGACCGCTCGCTCGGCGACCGAACCGAGATCGTAGCCGGACGAGAAGGTGCGCCCGGTGCCGGTCAGCACCAGCACACGCAACGTTGGATCGGCCTCGATCCGGTCGAACAGTTCCAGCAGCACGCCGAGGTCGCCCGCCTCCAGCCGGTTGTGATGCCTCGGCCGGTTGAGGCGGATGGTGGCGCGGGCGCCGGAAATGTCCAGCAGCGGCGCGCTGGCGCCCTCGGTGTCCAGCATGAAAATTCTCCTTACTTGTTTTCCTGTATGCGCCGTTTGGCCTCGGCATCGATGGTCTCGGCCAGTTCCGGATGCCGTGCCATCAACAGGCGGAAGTCGACGAGATCAAGCACCAGGAGCCGCGATACCCGCGTCGTCGTGATGTTGGCCGAGCGCGTGGTGTTGCCGACCAGCGCCATCTCGCCGAAGAACGCGCCTTCGCCGAGCGGCACTTTCTTGCCGCCTGGAAGGTCGACCTCGACCTCGCCGGCGGCGATGAAATACATGCAGTCGCCTTGCTGGCCCTTGCGCATGATCATGGTGCGCGCCGGCAGGTCCATGGTCCGCAGCATGTTGGTGACATCGGCGATCGCGGCGGGACCAAGCGCCGCGAAGAACGGCACCTTGCTCACGCTTTCCCAGGTCTTCAGGAAATTGTCGCGCCGCGTCTCCGCGGCAAAGCCGGTCGCCAGAATGCCGGTCCAGAGCCCGAACACGCCGAGACCGGAGATCATCACCATGGCGGCGATGATGCGCCCGAGCGGCGTGACGGGCACCACGTCGCCATAGCCTGTCGTGGTCAGCGTCACCACCGCCCACCAGAACGCGGCCGGCACGCTGCCGAACGTCGCCGGCTGAACGTCCCGCTCCAGGAAATATTCGGCGACCGAGGCCAGAAAAACCACCATCAGAAAGATCACCAGCACGCTGAGCAGCGGTCCGGATTCCAGCACCAGGACGCGGCGCAACTGCCGCAATCCCGGAATGCCCTGAACCAGTTTCAGCACCCAGACCACGCCAAACAGCCAGGCTGATTTGGGATGGGCACCGAAGGCAAGGGCGAGTGGAATGGCGATGACGGACGCCGCATCGACCAGGCCGCGGAAAGACAACCCATAGGCAAGGCCGCGTTCGGCGCGGATGGCATGGCGCAGCCGCACCGCCCATTCGAACAGGAAGAAGGCAAGGCAAGCCCACAGCGCCGCATCGGCCCAGCGATGCGCCGCCTCGTAGGCCGGATCGACCGTGAGCAGGACCATCGCCGACGTGCCCGCCGCAACCGCGACATAGGCCGGCCGGGTCATGTTTCGCCCTTCGGTCGCGGCGACGAAGTGTGACAGGGATGGAAGCGTCGGTCTTGGTATCGGTCTTGGCATTGGGAGGCAGTGCCTCTCCACGGAAACCTTGAGGGGGAAATGCCCATGCCGGGCATACGGCAAGGTGCCCGCGCCGGGGCAGGCCGTCAACGATGCCACGGCCTGAGCCATGCTTTCGCGAGCCCCTGCCTGGGAGAGCGTCTTGGGGCGGTGCAGCGAGGCCGTCCGTCATCGCCGGGACAGGCCGTCCGCAGCGGGGTCAATAAGGCCCCGATTTTTGACCGGAGAGTGTGAAAAACCAAACAAATCGTCGCCTATTGTCCGTATATCGGAGGGGTGCCGCGCGGATTATGATGGCGGCCACGCGCTTTACGCATTCGCAAAACGACTTACTCCGGAAGACTGGTTGGCTCCCATGGATACGTCTCATCTGGTACAGCATGCGGGAACGGCAGGCACGCTTTTCGCGACGATCTTCGTGGTTGCCTCCACAACGATGAAGACGATGATCCCGTTGCGTGTGTTCGGAATCCTCTTCAATGTGGCGCTGATCGGAACCGCGATTCCGACCCATAATTATCTGGTCATCGCGGTGCAACTGGTGATGCTGTCGCTCAATTCCTGGCGGCTGCACCAGATGCTGCAACTGATCCGTGACGTTCGAAAATCCGTCAGCGGCGACCTGTCGATGGAATGGCTAAAGCCGTTCATGACCGAGCGCCAGTACAAGGCGGGCGAGGTCCTGTTCTACAAGGACGAGAAAGCCGAGGACATGCTCTACATCGTCAGCGGCCGCTTCCGCCTGGTGGAATCGGGCATCGAGCTTCCGGTCGGCGCCATCGTCGGTGAGCTTGGCATGCTGTCGCCGTCGAACATGCGCACGCAGACGCTGGAATGCGTCGAACCCGGCCTGATCCTTTCCGTCAGCTACAGCAAGGTCGAGGAGCTCTACGTGCAAAATCCGGAGTTCGGCTTCTACTTCCTCCGTCTCTCCAGCGCGCGGCTGTTCGAGAACCTCAATACGCTACAGCAGCAACTGGAGCAGGCGAGGGCGGCTGCCAAACCCGCATGAGCGTCAGCAGCATGGGTGCGTTTTCGAACTTCATGGAGTCGATGCGTTATCTGTTCGCCGACATCATCGGCGAACAGGACGATCGTCCGGCGTTCCTGCCCGAAAACCTCCCCGAGGCGGTCGTTCCGGTCGCCAGCGAAGCCATTCACCTTCTGACGGAGTATCAGGGCACGCCGTACGCCCGAGTCTATGTCTACCGGCTGCGCCGCTTCATTGGAAAGCCCGGCGTCGACGCTGCCATGCTTGGCGAGATCGCGCGCCTGATGGCGATCCGCATGGCGTACGAAGATCCGATCCGCATCGCGCAGCAAAAGCTGATCGAGCTGGCAACCGACCCCGATACGCCGCGCGCCAACGACATCAGGAAATTCCGGCTGGACGAACTGGTCGACGTGTTGCCCGCGGTCGTGGCCGAGCCGATCCTTGGCCTGCTGGACTGGCTGGGATGGACGCACAAGCGGGTCTCGGTCCATTTCAACAACAAGAGCTGGTTCGGCATCCTGCGCCTGCGGATGGAGTCGTCGCTGCGGCGCTGGCGCCGCTACTCCATCCGTTACGGCAAGGAGCGGCTTTGGGTCGAGCGCTGGCTGCATATGGTCGACCGTGCGCTGACCAAGCAGCCCGCCGCGGCGCGCGAGATCATCGAGACCGCGACCATGGTGCAGGGCTACAGCAGCGAATATCGCCACGGCCTTGCGGACTGGCACGCGATCATCGACGGTCTGGCCAAGCCGACCTTTGACGGCGCGCTCAATTTGCCGGATCTCGCCGGCGCGATCCGGGAAGCCCGCGCTGCGGCTATGCCCGACCCGCGCCAGGCCGCGCTGAAGCGCAAGATCGCGGAAATCCGGGCGCGAACGCTCGGAGGCGGCGCGGAGGCCGCGGCGGAGTAGCCGGTATCGCGCCCGGCGAGCAACGGAAAATCAGGCGCTGCGAGCGATCTGGTACTCGCGATGCGCTATTTGCTCCGGAAAACCTGCTGGATCGCGGCTGGCTGCCAGTTGCCCGGCGGCGGTGAGCTCATCGAGCGTCGTCCTGCCTGATCTTGCGCATTTGATGATTTGTTTCGCGATCCGCTTGCGGGTCGCATGCTCTTCGCCGCGCGGCATTTTTCTACAGACCTCGTCCAGCGCCGCGTTCATGTTCGCCAGAGTCCATCGGTCAAAATCGCCCTCGACCACCGCTGTATCCTCCCGATGTCGTGAACTATTTCGATGCTTTTTGCCTCGCGGAACCCGCGCAGGGTTTCGTTGTTTCTTGACTGCCGAATTCCGGAAGGAGGAACAAAATAGTCCTTCCGCGCCTATTCCAAAGACACAGGAGCGTGAACGAGACACCTCGTCACGGCACGGCGATGCCGCACTATCATTTCGATCTCGTCAACTGGAAGGGCATTGCATACCAGGGCGGTGCCGACCTCGCCGACGACATCGCGGCGATGGACTCTGCCGACGCCATTGCGCGGCGGCTGCTTGGCGAACGGCCGGAGCTGCGCAAGCGATATTACGCCATCCTCGTCACCAATGACGATGGTGCAGAAGTGTGCCGGCTGCCGCTCGAAATTATCCACTGAATTCACAGGGCATCATCCACAGGGCGCCGGCGCGCGATTTGAGGAGAGATCGATGGGACGACATTCCGGTCATGGCATCGTGAAGGACGAGAAGGGCCAGGAACAGCCCGCAGACAAGCAGCGCGCGCAGACGGTCCACAAGACGGATCGGAAAGACAAGGATTCGGTCTCGCGGGAGGCAACGCGTGACCCAAAGCTCACCGATGCCAACAAGACGCCCGGCGCCGGTACCGTGCCCGATGATACCGGCAACGGGAATACCGGATAGAGGCCAACCTCTCGCATAGAGGCCAACCTCTCGCGCAGTCAGCTCTACGGTTCTGTGTCCGATCCGTTTTGAGTGTGGCTGCCCGGTCCCCGGCTGAAGACTCCGTAATCGCTGGATTTCACACCCGCCGTGCCGTCGATCCCGACTGCCTGAAGCCCGAACTTCAGCAGTTCGCGGACGGCGGCGGCTCGCGTCGGCATCCGATGCTTGAAACGGAAATCATCAAGCGCCGCCAGTTCCTCGGGCGACAGCATCACCTGCAACCGTTCTGCACGCGTGTCACTCATGTGCGTTACCCAAATGAGAGTTTTGAGTAGTTTTACTCAACTGAGTAGCCTCATTAACTCACGCCACGCGCTCCGGTTCCACAAATTGCGTCTGGTGTGCTAGTTTAGCTATTTTATCAAGCAAAATCAATAAGTTATGACTTGCGCTGTGCCGCTGAAAGTCGCATGATCGTGGCCAGGAGGACGCCATGACCGACCACGTCAAGCTGCCCCGCAAGCTTTCAGAAGAGCCGACGCCGCCCAAGCCGCGTCGGCCGAGCCATGAGCAGGTCATCGAACAGCTCGACCGCTGGGCCAACAGCCCCGAGCTTCAACCGCCGACATTGCCCGATGCGAAAACGATCTAAACCACACACATTCGAACAGCGGCTGGCCGAATACAGGCAGCGGCTCGAAAACGAGGCATTGGAAGTGCCCGACGGCGAAATGCGCACTGCGATTGCAAAGCGGATCGAGCAATTGCAACTTGCGGCCGACATGAATGCCTGGCTGACGCGCGAGAAATGATTCTGCGCAGTCGCGTAGCGCGCCTAGGCGCTTTGCGCCGTCTTCACCACCACGACATTGTCGTCAAGTGAGCCGTGACTCGCCTGCGCGGCATGGCGCTTGAGGCTTTCGCGCCGCAGGCCGATCTCGTCGCGCACGAACTGATAGCCGAGCTTGAAGGTATCAAGTCCCTGACTGCTGATGGTGCCGTCGCGCAGCCCTATCACCACGTTGCGGAGGATTTTTTCGACCTCGTCCTCCAGGCAATCGAGTTCGTCGACGGTTTTCGCATCCTGGATCTCTTCCCCGAGATCCAGCAGCGCGGTTGCGAGTTCGCTGGCCTTCTCCGGCGCGACCCGTGTCACCTTGGTGTAGAGCGTGGCGCAGATCGAGCCGATGATGCCGAGCGCGGCGAGGCCGATGTACAGCAAATCGCTGTAGCGCTCCATGAACGACTTGATGTCGTCGTTCAGATATTGGGCTGCGCCCTGATGAGCGACGATGAAGGCGTCCTTGTCGGTATCGGCCGGCTCGATCTTGGAGGCAAAACCATCCGGCAGCGCGAGCTCGGCCTTGTTCTCGTAGATCGTCCGCGCCAGGTCGCCGGCGGTCACCGCCGACAGCCGTGAATTGGCGACCAGCAGCCATTCGAGGCCGACGGTCGCGACGTCCTCTTCGGGGATGGCCGGCGAGGAAGAGAGCGTGCCGGCCGCAATCGTCTCTTCCGACAGCGCAGGATTGCGCCTCGCCAGCGCTTTGGCCGCGTCGATCGCGTTCAGCGTGAAAACGCCGCGCTTGGCATTTTGCTCAAAGCTTTTGTCCCTCACGAGTCTGGAGCTGCGGACGATGGCGACGACCGCGCCAAAGCCCGACGCGTACAGTTTCTCGAAACTCGCGCCCGGCGGCGCCATCTGCACCAGCGAAGTTCCGTTGGCGCTGTCGGGGACTTCGAGCAGGTTGCGAACGAGGGCAGTGCCGCTGTCACTGTCGGCCATGACGGCGATCTTCTTCCTGCGCAATTCCGCGATCGTCTTGATCTTCTTCGCCCCCGGGCTGAGCAGCAGCACCACGTCGCGATCGAGCACCGCGAGCGAGCGCGCATGCGCCGGAATCTTGGCGTCGGTGCGCAGCACCGCAAGATTGGCTTGCCTGCGGTCGAACTGCGCGAGCGCCTTGGCGCTGTCGGCGTTGTTCATGATCCTGAGCTGTAGCCGCGATGTGTTGTTCTTGAGAACGGCCGCAAGCCGCGCCGCGAAGCGGGCCTCGGGGCTGGTGGGATCGCCCACCGCGAACACCAGCGTCTCGGTATTCTTCAGCCAGGTGCGGACGCCCCAGACCACTGCGGCGGTCAGGATGACGGTCAGGACGGCGAACAGGAAAATCTGGGCGCTGTTGCTTTTGACGACGCGCTTTTGCTTGCGAGGCTTTTCAACCGCCGGCGTCGGGATATCAGCGCTCATGGCTCTCGACCTGAAGCCTGGGGCAATCGGTGCGCCATTTCCGGCTATTGGCGATCGGCCCCTTGCGAAACTAAATACCTAAAAAAGAACGAGAATTTTCCAGCCTCGGGATGATATCCGGCTGGCTGCCGATTGCAAATCGGGCCTTCGCGGGTAACCTTACTGGTAGAACGCGCCGTTAGGCCACACCTGAGGTTTTTCGATTTGTCCAGAGGTGCAATCCGGCCCGGGAGATGTCATAAATGAGCCATACCGGGCGATTGGCCCGGCTTTGAGAAGAAAATTGCGCTGAACGCCTAAACACTATTTTCCGTCGTCACCCGCCAGTCCCAGAGGGCGTCAGTTTTGTTGCTACCCACGATGTCTTCCACGGTCCCGGTCGGCGCGCTGGTTGGATGGATGCTGCTTCTGACGGCCAAGCACATCGTCGCCGACTTCTTTCTGCAAAATTCCTGGATGGCCATCGGCAAGGACCAGAAGACCGGCTGGGCCTTGCCGCTGCTCGCGCATTGCCTCGTGCACCTTGCGGTTGCATTGCCGCTGATCCTGATCGTCGCGCCGAGATTCTGGTTCGTGGCTTTCATCGATTTTGCCATTCACATCACAATCGATCGCGCCAAGGGATTCGTCACCTCGCATTTCGGCGTCAATCAGGAGCATCCGTGGTTCTGGTCGCTGATCGGTGTCGACCAGGCGCTGCATCACCTGACCGGGTTCGTCCTGTCGATCTTCATGGCGCAGAACTGACGGCGCGGCCTGCGGGATTCCTGTCGCGGACGAACACGCCGAGATGATGGGGACCGACATTGCGTTCGATCACGGTCCACCCCAGCGCTTCATAAAAGCGCGTCATCGGCGGCCGCGCGCAGAGATAGGTGCGCTCCACCCCGAGCGCGAAGCAATCCTGCGCGGCACGGTTCACCAGTGCAGCGCCGACGCCGCGCCGGCGCGCATCTCCCTCCACCCACACCGCCGCAACCCATGGCGAGAGCTGCGGCCGTTCCTCGAGATCGGACGAGATCACCGAACTGGTGCCGAGAAATCTGCCGCCCTCATGCGCCACCAGTGCGAACGGGATTGGCGTGGCTTCCATGTTCTCGCGCAGGCGGGTCGAAATGTATTCGAGCGGATAGCCGTTCGGCTGCCACCACGCCTGCCAGATGCGGTTCGCCACCGTATCGAAGAAGCCTGGGCGCTGTCTCAGATCGGAGATGGTGAAGTCTTGCGGCATCGATCGCCTTATTGGTCGCTCCGATTCGCGCAGAGCGCGCAAGCACCCCGGGCGACTACTGGGATGCGTGGTTAACCCTTCGTTAGAGAATTGCAATGCATCTTCCGCATAGGGGGAGAACTGCAATGTTTTCAAGCCGCGACGCATTTGAGAACGATTTCTGCCCGGTTCGGGACGAGCTGCTTGGCGAGATGTATCGCGCCAGCGAACATGGCCTGCCAAGACTGGTCGAGAGCGTCTCTCCGGAAGTCCGCGCCATGCTGGCGCTGTTCTGCTATCGCCGCAGCCATCTTCATGCGCTGGCGCTCTCGATCGCCGCAAGCTGCACCGAGCGCGAGCTGGTGCACTTCGGCGGCCGCGTCGGCTCGACGCTCTACGCCATGTCGCGCGAACCCGCGGCGCGCACGGCGTCTTCCTCCTCTTCCTACGGCAATCGCAAGCCGATCACGCTCTCGACAAAGCCGCTTTCGACCTTTGCGCCGATCGCGGATGAATTCGATGACGAGATCGAGGCGGTGACGGCGTAAGCTTTCTCCATCGTCGTCCCGGCGCACGCCGGGACCCATAACCACCGCTCTTGATTGTTACGAAGGCAATTAGCCCCAGCGCGCTGCAGACAGGCTGCGGCGTATGGGTCCCGGCGTTCGCCGGGACGACGTGCGGATAGGTCACGCCAACGCCGCCAGCCCGAACCTCGCTCGCGCCATGTTGCACTCATCGTCGCCCGGCATGCACGTACGGCAGACCTCCGGCCGCACCGCATAAATCTCGCAGCGGACGCCGCTGCCGACCTTGCCCGACAGCGCCGAGCAGCGGTCGCCGTCGCAGCGCATGCCTGATAGCCGCGCATTGACGAATCGTTCCGGGATCAGCGCCAGCGCCTCGTCATCCTCGATGCTGAAGCGCGGCCAGTTTTGCGAATAGCTACAGCAGGCGCCGCAGTTTTGGCACAGCAGCTCGGCATCGGCGGCCGGTTCGTTCTTCCCCATGCCCGTCGTTTAGCGCGGAAGACGGGCGCAGACCAGCCGGCGTCGGCGGATATCACGGCTCTTTCGGCTGCTCCCACACCATGCTCTGCCGCCATTTCGCCCGAAGCACGTCGCGCCTCTCAGGATATTTCTCGTCGAGATAGTCCGCGTCGACCACGCGGTCGGTACGAAAGCTGCGAAAATCCTTGCGCAGCTCGCACCAGGCCGCCAGCAGCCGCACCGCCTCGTGGTAGCCGATCGCGATCGGCCAGATCGTGCGCTCGCTGTCGCGGCCGTGTTCGTCGCGATAGCGCAGCGCGATCTTCTTGCCCTCGTGGATTTGCGTGCGCGTGCGCACCATGTCGATGCGGTCGGGCTCCTTGTTCCAGGCGCGGCGGGCGCGGCTCGCGGGCTCCAGCACGAAGGGCCTTAAGCGTTCCGGCACCGTGTCGGCGATCTTTGCCTTGAGGTCTTCAGCCGCGCGCGCGAGCACGGGGTCGGCGTTGCTCGCCACCCATTGCGCGCCGAGCACGGCGGCCTCGATCTCGTCGGGCGTCAGCATCAGCGGCGGCAGATCGAATCCCTTCTCCAGAATGTAGCCCATGCCGGCTTCGCCGCGGATCGGCACGCGCTGCCCGATCAGGGTGGCGATGTCGCGATAGATCGTGCGCTTGGAGGTCTCGAGCTCGGCCGCGATCGCATCCGCGGTCAGCGGCTTTCGGGTGCGCCGGAGCACCTGGATGATCTGGAACAGACGGTCGGCGCGGCGCATCGCAATTCTCTTTCTCGAAGCCGTGATGCCGATGCTGACACGATGTTGGCAGCAGGGGGCGGCTATCTCTTGGACAACACTTCAATCGAAGGAAGCTTGTCCATGATGATTCTCTGTGAAGTTGGAAATTACCAGCCGCTTTGGCGCGTTCAAACCTGGGCGTTGGAACGCCTGATCGCCCTTCATGTCGGTTCCGGCGACCTGCGCTGGGCGCTTATCTCGCTGGCGCTCAGTTCTTTTGCCGCCGCCTGGGCCCTCGGGCGACGGCGGATCGGCCGGCTGGCCGGAAACAGCCCGAGGCAGGCTGCTGCCACACCGTTGGCAGCAGGGCGCCACTAGCCTTCAAACCAGTTCAGCGAGATCGGAGCTTGAAATGATTACGCTTTACGGCTTTGGCGCCGGCTTCGGCCTGCCGGAGATCAGCCCCTTTGTCACCAAGACCGAGGTTCAGTTGAAGATGGCGGGCGTTGCCTATCGGAAGGAAAAAGCGATGCCGCCGAGCTCTCCCAAGGGGCAGATGCCCTATATCGTGGACGAGGCGGAGACGATCGCCGATTCCACCTTCATCCGCGCCCATATCGAGGGCAAATACGGCTTCGATTTCGATGCGCCGCTCAATCTCCAGCAGCGCGCGCAGGCCTGGGCGTTCGAGCGGATGATCGAGCACCATGTCTATTGGGCGCTGGTCGGGGCGCGCTGGGTCGATCCGGTGAATTTTGCCAAGGGACCGGCGCATTTCTTCGAAGCGATGCCCGAGCACAAGCGCGAAAAGCTGTGCGAGGACGCGCAATTCCGCGTGGCCGAAAACTATCTGCTCAGCGGCCTCGGCCGCCACGCGCCGGACGAGGATGTCGATCTCGCGGTCCGCTCGCTGTTCGCCTTGTCGGTGCAACTTGGCGACAAGCCCTATCTGATGGGCGAGGTGCCCTGCGGCACCGACGCCACCGCCTTCGGCGCGCTGGCCGGCATCTTGACGCCGTTCTTCGACTCAAAACTGCGCGAGCGCGCCGAGCATTTCCAGAACCTCGTCGCCTATGTCGACCGCCTGATGCTGCAATATTACCCGGACTTCGCCTGGAAACCGATGCAGCAGGCGGTGGCCGCCTGATTCAAATCACCGGGATTGGCTGCCCTTTCAGCGCAGCCAGTTCCGCCTCGAGCTCGGCGATCCTTTCGTCGCGAGCGGCAAGTGCTGCCGCGACATCGGCCGCATCGAACTTTTGCGGAATGTGCTGCGGACAGTTGGTGTCCCACGCGGCGATCTTGAACAAAATCACCTGCTCCGGCCGCGCGCGATAACCCTGCGGCATCAGCGATTGCGTCAGCGCCGGATCGTCCTCGACCACGCGCGCTTCGCCCCACAGCTTCACGCGCCGGCGATGTGCGTAATCCATCACGAAGATATACGCCTTCGGGTTCTCCGACAGGTTTCCCTGGGTGATGTATTGCCGGTTACCGGCATAGTCGGCGAAGGCGATCGTGTTCTTGTCCAAAATCTTGATGAAACCCTTCGGCCCGCCGCGGTGCTGGATGTAAGGCTGCCCGTCCGCGGTCGCGGTGGCAAAATAAAAGCTGTTGGCCTCGCCCAGGAACGCTGCAAGGTTCTCGTCAATCTCGGTGCGCCAGCCGCCGCGCGCTTCGACACCAGCGTAGCCCTCGCGCGAACCCTTGCGGGTCTGGATCGCCTTGACGGCGGGGGTGAAGGCCACGTCGCTGGAATAGGTGTGAGTATCGGACATCGGAAGTCTCCCTCGGGCGGGTGAGCGCCGCTGCGCTCTCGCCCTCGACCGGAAATCTAGGTGCTTCATAAATTTGAACAATCATATCGATTGACACTTCACTATTTCAAATATTGAAATAACGGCATGGATCGCCTCGACGCCATGCAGGCCTTCGTCGCCGTGGCCGACCTCCACGGCTTTGCGCCGGCCGCGCGCAAGCTAAAACTATCGCCGCCGGCAGTGACGCGTCTGATCGCGGCACTGGAGGAGCGCCTCGGCGTGCGCCTGTTGCAGCGGACCACGCGCTCCGTCACGCTGACCGACGCCGGCTCGCGCTATCTGGAGCGCGTCAGGCGGATCCTCGCCGATGTGGAGGAAGCCGAAGGCGCGGCGGAGAGCGAGCGGTCAAAACCCAGCGGCCGGCTGGTGATCTCGGCGCCGTCGGGCTTTGGCCGTCTTCACGTCAGCCCGGCCGTCTCGGCGTATCTCAAGCGCCATCCGGAGGTGTCAGCCGAGCTGAGGCTGGAGGACCGCGTCGTCAACCTGGTCGAGGACGGCGTCGATCTCGCGGTCCGGATCGGTATCCTCGCGGACTCCACGCTGGTGGCGCGGCATGTCGGCGAGATGCGGCGGATCGTGGTGGCCTCGCCCGCCTATCTCAGGCGTCACGGCGAGCCGAAGATTCCGGCCGAGATCGCCGATCACCAGACCATCCAGTTTGGCGGCGCATCAGCCAGCGGCGACTGGCGCTTCGTGGAGGGCGCAAGCGAATTTCGGCTCGATGTCACGCCGCGGTTTATCAGCAACAGCGCTGATGCCGCCATCCAGTATGCCGAGCAGGACGGCGGGCTGACGCGGGTGCTGGCCTACCAGGCAGCGGAC
Source organism: Bradyrhizobium lablabi (assembly GCF_018129385.1). Taxonomy (GTDB): domain Bacteria; phylum Pseudomonadota; class Alphaproteobacteria; order Rhizobiales; family Xanthobacteraceae; genus Bradyrhizobium; species Bradyrhizobium lablabi_C. The sequence continues at coordinate 36,978 of NZ_JAFCLN010000023.1, read as the reverse complement.
GGCATCCGCCGAGGCGCGTTGAGGATCGTGCTGCAAAAGTTCGAGGCGCCGGCGCTGCCGATCCACATCGTCTACCCGACGTCGCGGCTGCTGTCCGCCAAGGTGCGCGCCTTCATCGATCTCGTCGTCGAGGAAGCCGATTGGAATTTCGCTCGGTAGCTGGAGTTGCTGTCATGGCCGGGCCTGTCCCGGCCATCCACGTCTTGCTTTCGCACGGCGAGAAAGACGTGGATGCCCGGGACAAGCCCGGGCATGACGATGGATAGGGGCCTCAGCTCACCGCCTCCTTCTTCGGCACCACGCGGAACGTGCCGTTGGCGCGCGCTATCACGACGCCGTCGGCCTTGATCAGGCTCTGTGCAAAACAGATCGTGCTGCCGGTCTTGATCACCTCGGGCTCAATCGAGAGCCATTGCCCGATACTCGCGCTGCCGATGAAATCGACTGACAGATTGACCGTCACCAGCGACTTGCCGGTGTCCCATCCCATGGCCTGCGCGCAGCTGTAGCCCATCGCGTTGTCCGAGAGGGCAGCGATCAGCCCGCCATGGATGAGCCCGCGGGAATTGGTGTGCGCCTTCGCAAGCCGCAGCCCCATATGCACGGCCTTGTCGAGAAACCTGGAATAGAGCGGCTCCCACGGATCGGTGACGGGGCTTTTCTTGAAGTGCGGTTCGAAGCCGGCGGGGATACCGGTGGAGAGCAAAGCGTCGGTCAGCGTCATGCGAACCTCGGATCGTTACGTCGTGCCAGCGCATTCAACGCGAAGTTTGTGACGGCTGCACCGCCTACAAAGTTTTAAACGTTCTTGCAGCGCCTGTTTGAAGCGGCCGCCATTGAATGCAGCGCGAAGCCGATCGAGGATGTCGCGAGATCATTTGCGGTCGTCCTCGCGGAGGACGGCGCAAGTGCAGCGGCTTGGTCGAATGAGACGGGGGAGGCGAGTCCATGGATGCGCAGGACCGGCTGAGCAGGGCCGAGATCGACGCCTTTTCCGCGGGGCTGGAATTCGTGCGGGAGTACGCCATCCGCATGGTTTCGATCGAACCTGGTGAGGTGACGATCGAACTGCCGTTCGACAAGCGCCTCTCCGGCCCGCCCGGGCAGTTTCCGGCGTCCATCGTCGGCATGGCCGGCGACGTCGCGGCGGTCATCTCCTGCTTGTCGCTGCTGCCGCGCGGCTGGGCGCTCGCCACGATCGATTTCACCGTGAAGATGACCGGCGCCGCCAGGGGCGAACGGCTGCGCGCCAAGGGCCGCGTGCTACAGGCCGGGCGCACCAACTCGGTCGGCGCGGCCGACATCTATACCGTTTCCGGCGAGGAAGAGACGCTGTGTGGGACGGTGCTCGCCACCACCCGCAATTTCCAGATCAAGCCGGAGGCATAGGCCTCCGTCACGCTCTGAGACGACGAGCTATTGAAATCGTCATTGCGAGCGAAGCGACGCAATCCAGCTTTCTTCGCCGCGGCAACGAAGCTGGATTGCTTCGTCGCTCGAGCGCAAAATTGCTTCGCAATTTTGTCGCGGGCTCCTCGCAATGACGGGGAGAGAGCGGGGCTAGAACGGCAGCCCCACATAATTCTCCGACAGCGAAGCCGATGCGGCCTTCGACCCCACCAGATAGTTCAGCTCAGCCAACTGGATCCGCGCGCCGAATTCGCCCTCGTCCGGAAACTTGTGCAGCATCGAGGTCATCCACCAGGAGAAGCGCACCGCCTTCCATACCCGGCTCAAGGCCTTCGCCGAATAGCCGTCGATCCCTGCGGATGACTTCTCGTCGTAATATTCGCGCAACGCGCCGGAGAGGTAATGCACGTCGCTGGCCGCGAGATTCAATCCCTTGGCCCCGGTCGGCGGCACGATATGGGCGGCGTCACCCGCCAGGAACATGCGGCCGAACCGCATCGGCTCGGCGACGAAGCTGCGCAGCGGCGCGATGCTCTTTTCGATCGAGGGACCGGTGACGAGATTGTCCACCGCCTTCCGGTCGATCCGCTGCTTCAACTCGTCCCAGAACCGCTCGTCCGGCCAGTTCCTGATGTCGTCGTCGAGCGGGCATTGCAGGTAATAGCGGCTGCGGGTGTGCGAGCGCATGGTGCAGAGCGCAAAGCCGCGCGCGTGGTTGACATAGATCAGCTCCGGCGAGACCGGCGGCGTCTCCGACAAAATGCCGAGCCAGCCGAACGGATAGACCCGCTCAAAGGTCTGGATCGCCGATGGCTTGACACTGGCCCGGCTGACGCCATGAAAGCCGTCGCAGCCGGCGATGAAATCGCAGGCGATCTCGTGGGTGACGCCGTCTTTCACGTAGGTCACGCGCGGGCGGTCGGTATCGAAATCGAGTGGCGTGACATCGGCGGCCTGATAGACCGAGATCTGCCCCGAAGCCTTCCGCGCGTTCATCAAATCGAGCGTCACCTCGGTCTGGCCGTAGATCATTACGGTCTTGCCGGTCGCCCCGTGCATGTCGATGCGATGCCGCGCGCCGCCGAAGGCGAGTTCCACGCCATGATGCACCAGCCCCTCGCGACGGGCGCGGGCGCCTGCGCCGACCTTGTCGAGCAGCGACACGGTGCCTTCCTCCAGCAGCCCCGCGCGGATGCGGCCAAGCACATACTCGCCCGTCTGGCGCTCGAGAATGATGTTGTCGATGCCGTAAAGATGCAGTAGTTGCCCTAGCAACAATCCGGCCGGACCGGCACCGATGATGACGACTTGTGTCCGCAATGCGCGTTTCCTTGTGTGGCGGTGGTTCGCCCGTCGAAATGTCGCAGGCTTGTAATGATGATTACATCATATAACAATCGGCACAAAGGGTGAGGCCGTCCAGTCTTTTTCACTTCCGCGTCGCAGCAAGTCTGCGCGGCGGATGTATCGCAGATGGAGGCTGGCCACACCCGGCTTGAAAAGACATGCCGATTATATAACATGTTAACTAACGAGAGGCCGGGCGGCCAACGCCCGCTCCACAATCAAGGGAGACGACGTCCATGAGGAAAACGTTCCTGGCGCTGCTGCTCGCCGCCAGCGTCACGCCTGCGATGGCGCAGGAAAAAACCTTCGACCTGAAAATCTCGCACTGGGTGCCGGCGTCGCATCCCCTGCAAAAGTCGCTGGAAGATTGGGCAGCCGCGGTCGAGAAGGATTCCGGCGGCACCATCAAGTCGAAGGTGTTTCCGGCCCAGCAGCTCGGCAAGGCGTTCGACCATTACGACATGGCGCGCGACGGCATTGCCGACGTCACCTACGTCAATCCCGGCTACCAGCCCGGCCGCTTCCCGATCATCGGCGCGGGCGAGATGCCCTTCCTGATGTCGGACGCCAAGGGCGGCTCGATGGGCCTCGACGAGTGGTATCGCAAATATGCCGAGAAGGAGATGAAGGACGTCAAGTTCTGCCTCGCCTTCGTGCATTCGCCGTCGTCGTTCCATTCGCGGACCAAGAAGATCGTGGTTCCCGAGGACATCAAGGGCATGAAGATCCGCCCGGCGCACGCCACCATGGCCAACTTCGTCACATCGCTTGGCGGCACCAATGTGCAGTCCTCGGCGCCTGAAGTGCGCGACATCATCGAGCGCGGCGTCGCCGATGCCGTCACCTTCCCCTGGGGTTCGCTGCTGCTGTTCGGCATCGACAAGGTGACGAAATACGACATGGAGGCGCCGCTCTACACCACGACCTTCGCCTTCGTGATCAACAAGGACAAGTACAACGCGATGTCCGACAAGCAGAAGAAGGCGATCGACAACAATTGCAACACGGAAGCTGCCGGCCGCGTCGGCGAGCACTGGGGCAAGATGGAGGACGCCGGCATCGCCAAGATCAAGGCCGAATCCAGCCACGAGGTCTACAAGCTCACGCCCGAGCAGATCGCGCTGTGGAAGAAGGCGTCCGAGCCGCTGGTCAAGACCTGGGGCGAGGGCGTCAAGAAGACCGGTGTCGATCCCGACCCGGCGATGGCCGACCTGCGCGCGGCGCTCAAGAAGCACAACGCGCTGGCGGAGTAAGGGACGCACCGCTGCTTCGTCCCCCTCTCCCGCTCTTGTGGGGGAGGCAGAGGCGGCCTACGGCCGCCGTACTTGAGTAAGAGCGGGGTGGGGGTGTCGCCGCGAGTCAGACTGCCCGCGTGGATAGAGCCCCCACCCGGCGCTACGCGCCGACCTCCCCCGCAAGCGGGAGAGGTTAAACCGAATCCCGAGCCATACCGATTCAACTCACCGCTACAGGAATTCCCCAACATGTCTCGCGCGTGGATGGACCGGTTCATCGACACCATCGAATGGATCGCGGCGGCCTTTGTCGGCATCGTCGCGCTCAACATCTTCCTGGCGGTGATCCTGCGCAACACGCTCAGCTACAACATTCCCGATTCCTTCGACATCGGCCGCATGCTGCTCGGCATCCTGATCTTCTGGGGCATTGCCGCCACCTCCTATCGCGGTGGCCACATCACCGTTGATCTCGTCTGGGCCAATGTCGGCCCGCGCTACAAGCGCATGATCGACGTGTTCGCCACCCTGGTGCTGCTGTTCGTGGTGGCGGTGCAGACCTGGACCTTGTTCGACAAGGTGCGCGGCACCTACAACGACAACGTGCTCACCTTCGACATGCACATGCCGACCTGGCCGTTCTTTGCGCTGGCCTGGGCGGGCGATTTCGCCGCCGTGTTGCTGATCGCGATCCGCACCTATCGCCTGATCTTCCACCCCGAGGAGATGCAGGAAGAACCCAAAGTGAAGGCCGTGGAGTAGGGCGATGAGCACCGACGCGGTCGCGGTTATCGGATTTGTCGCGCTGTTTGCCTTGATGCTGCTGCGCGTGCCCGTCGGCATGGCGATGGGCCTCGTCGGCGTCTGCGGTTTCGGCTACCTCACCGGCTTCACCCCGGCGCTGAAACTGGTCGGCCAGACCTCGATGCGCACGGTGACCGACTACACCTTCGGCGTCATCCCGATGTTTTTGCTGATGGGCACTTTCGTGTCCAATTCCGGCATGAGCCGCGAGCTGTTCCGCGCTGCCAACGGATTTGTCGGCCATCTTAGAGGCGGCCTCGGCATTGCCACCGTCGGCGCCTGCGGCGGCTTCGCCGCGATCTGCGGCTCGTCGGTTGCGACCGCCGCGACCTTCTCCGCGGTGGCCTATCCGGAAATGCGCCGCTTCGGCTATCCGCAGTCCTTTGCGACCGGCGTGATCGCGGCCGGCGGCACGCTGGGCGCCATGCTGCCGCCGTCTACGGTACTTGCGGTCTACGGCATTATCACCGAGCAGGACATCGGAAAGCTTTTCATTGCTGGCATCATTCCAGGCCTGCTCGCGATGAGCATGTACATGCTCACCATCGCGCTGATCGGCTGGTACAAGCCCGACTTTCTGCCACGCGGCACGCCGCTGCCCTGGCGCGAGCGCTTTGCGGGCCTCAAGAGCATCTGGGCGCCGGTGCTGCTGTTCATCTTCGTCATCGGCGGCCTCTATGGTTTGCCGTTCCTGCCGCGCTTTACGCCGACCGAAGCCGGCGGCGTCGGCGCGTCAGGCGCATTCCTGATCGGCGTGCTCACCGGCCGTCTCGACAAGGAAAAGATCCTGGCCTCGCTGCTACAGGCCACCCGTACCGCAGCCGCCGTCTTCACCGTGCTGATCGGCGCGCTGATTTTCGGCTACTTCCTGACGGTGACGCAGACCCCGCAAAAGGTCACCGAGCTGCTCACCGGTCTTGGCCTCGGGCCCTACGGCATCCTCGCGCTGATCATGGTGATGTACCTCGTGCTCGGCTGCCTGATGGACGCGATGGCGATGATCATCCTCACCGTGCCGATCATCTTTCCCGTCATCATGCATCTCGGCTTCGACCCGATCTGGTTCGGCGTCATCATCGTCATGACGGTCGAACTCGGCCTGATCCATCCGCCGGTCGGCATGAATGTCTTCGTCATCAAGAGCGTGGTGAAGGATGTCTCGTTCACCACCATCTTCCGCGGCGTGATCCCGTTCGTGGTGACCGACCTGATCCGCCTGGTGATCCTGATCGCCTTCCCGATGCTGGCCTTGTGGCTGCCGGCGCGCATGATGGCGCATTGAGCATGATCCCGAAAAGTGGGAACCGGTTTTCGGGCAAGATCATGCTCACACTTTAGGACTCGTCATGTCGCCGCAGATCGAAACGAAATACGTCTTCACGATCACCGCCCGCATCGCCGAGGTGACCACCGCCGGCGACATCGGCCACGGCGTCCGCCGCATCATCCCGATCATCGGCGGCGAGGTGAGGGGCGAGAAGGTCAACGGCAAGGTGCTGCCGTTCGGCGCCGATTTCCAGATCATCCGCCCCAACGAGCTGATCGATTTAGAGGCCAAATACGCCTTCGAGACCGACGACGGCGCGATCGTCTATGTCGAGAACAAGGGCATCCGCTTCGGCCCGGTCGACCTCCTGCAAAGGCTCAGGCGCGGCGAGCCGGTCGATCCAAAGCTGATCTATTTCCGCACCGTGCCGAAGTTCGAGACCGGCGCCGAGAAATACCGCTGGCTGATGGAATACATTTTTGTCGCGTCCGCCGCTCGCCACGCCGATCGCGTCGTCATCGACGTGCATCAGGTGTTGTGAGTTCTCGTGTCCCGGACGCGGTGCAGCGCTCTTCGCGCTGCTCCGCAGAGCCGGGACCTAGTGCCACACGCATGGATACCGGACGCAGTGCACCACGCCGCAAACGCGGCGCGCTGCACTGCGTCCGGGGAACGAGCCGCTGGTGTGTTCTCCATCGTCATTTGCGAGCGAAGCGAAGCAATCCAGGGCCACGCGTGCAGCTCTGGATTGCTTCGTCGCTTCGCTCCTCGCAATGACGACATTTGAGAGGGTCCCCTTATTGACTCCCTCCCTATTCGTTATAAAACATAACTATTCTGATCAGGAAGCAATAATACCCATGGGAAACGCCGTCCCTGCCGCCAGCGCAGGCCAATCCGAACTGTTGAAGGTCGAGCAAAAAGGCGCGGTGCTGAGCGTGGGGCTCAACCGTCCGGCCAAGCGCAATGCGCTCAATGACGGCATCATCCTGGCGATCGGCGATTGCTTTGCAAACCTCCCCGACGGTATCGGGGCGGTGGTCATCCACGGCCTCGGCGATCATTTTTCTTCCGGCCTCGACCTGTCCGAACTGACCGAGCAGGACGCCACCGAAGGCTTGCGTCATTCGCAGATGTGGCACCGCGTGTTCGATCGCATCCAGTACAGCCGCGTGCCGGTGATCGCCGCGCTGAAGGGCGCGGTGATCGGGGGCGGGCTGGAGCTCGCCTGCGCCGCGCATATCCGCGTCGCCGAGCCTAGCGCCTATTTCGCACTGCCCGAGGGCCAGCGTGGTATCTTCGTCGGCGGCGGCGGATCGGTGCGGCTGCCGCGCCTGATCGGCGTGCCGCGAATGGTGGACATGATGCTGACCGGCCGGGTCTACACCGCCACCGAGGGTTCGTCCTACGGTTTCTCGCAGTACCTCACCGAGGCCGGCGGCGCGCTGCCGAAGGCGATGGAGCTGGCCGAACGCGTCGCGGCCAATGCGCCGCTGACCAATTTCGCGGTGTTGCAGGCGCTGCCGATGATCGCGGAGGCTAATCCGCAGACCGGCCTGTTGATGGAATCGCTGATGGCGACGGTGGCGCAGAGCGACAAGGAAGCCAAGCAGCGCATCCGCGCCTTCCTCGACCGCAAGACCGCCAAGGTGAAGCCGACATGAGCGCGAGGCCAAACACGGTCGACAAGGGCGGCAGCGCGCATCCGTTGCGCGCGATCTCGTTCGGCGATCCCGCCGTCAATGTCGAGCGTCGCGACGACGGCACCATCTATCTGCGCCCGAAGCAGCCGCTCGCGGATTATCCCGTCCGTCTCACCGATCGCCTGCATCATTGGGCGAAGGCCGAACCGGGCCGCGTGTTCATGGCCGAGCGCAACGCCGCCGGCGGTTGGCGCGAAATCACTTACGCGCAATTGCTCGACTCCAGCCGGCGCATCGCCTCCGCGCTGCTCGCGCGCGGACTTTCGGCGGAACGGCCGATCGTCATTCTCTCCGGCAATTCGATCGATCACGCGCTGATCGCGTTCGGCGCGCTCTATGCGGGCATCCCGTTCTGCCCGGTCTCGCCGGCCTATTCGCTGATATCGAAGGACCATGGCAAGCTCGGCTTCGTCATCAAGCTGCTGACGCCGGGCCTCGTCTTCGTCGACGACGCCAACAAATTCGCCGATGCGCTGGCCGCCAATATTCCCCAGGACACCGAGATCGCGGCGTCGCGCGGCAGCCTGCCCGGGCGCGACGTGACGAAACTGTCGGACCTCATGGCGGCGGGCGACCATCCGCGCCTCGACGCCGCGCATGAGGCGATCGGCCCGGATACGATCGCCAAATTCCTGCTCACCTCGGGTTCGACCGGCAATCCAAAGGCCGTCATCAACACCCAGCGCATGATCTGCGCCAATCAGGTGATGCTGCGCGAGACGCTGGCCTTCCTGAAGGATGAGCCGCCCGTGATCGTCGACTGGCTGCCGTGGAATCACACCTTTGGCGGCAACCACAATGTCGGGCTGACGCTGTTCAACGGCGGCTCGATGTATCTCGACGAGGGCAAGCCGATGCCCGGCGGCATCGAGCAGACCGTGAGAAACCTGCGCGAGATATCCCCAACGGTCTATTTCAATGTGCCCAAGGGCTATGAATCGCTGCTGCCTTACCTGCGCGACGACAACGCGCTGCGGGCAAAATTCTTTGGCCGGCTGCACGCGATGTTTTTTTCCGGTGCGGCACTCTCACCCTACATCTGGAACAGCCTCGATGAACTCGCGGTTGCCGAAACCGGCTTCCGCGTGCCGATGCTGACCGGGCTCGGCGCCACCGAAACCTCGCCGTTTTTCATGTCGGTCCGCCCCGACACCAGCCGTTCCGGCCACGTCGGCTTGCCCGTTTCGGGCAACGACGCAAAGCTCTTGCCGAACAACGGCAAGATCGAGGTCCGCGCCAGGGGGCCGAACGTCACGCCGGGCTACTGGCGCCAGCCGGAATTGACCGCCGCTGCCTTCGACGAGGAGGGTTTTTACAAGTTCGGCGATGCCTTGAAGCCCGCCAATCCCGACGATTTCGATGCCGGCTTCGATTTCGACGGCCGCATCGCGGAAGATTTCAAGCTCGCCAGCGGCACCTGGGTCAGCGTCGGCCCGTTGCGGGCGCGCTTCGTTGCGGCCTGCGCGCCGCTGGTGCGTGATGTCGTCATCGCCGGCATCAACCGCGATGAGCTCTCGGCGCTGGTCGTGCTCGATCTCGACGGTTGCCGCCTGGTCAATCCGGCGCTTGCGTCTGACAATATCGGGACCGCCGCGGCCGATCCGCAGGTTCGCGCCGCCTTCCGCGAGCGCTTCGCCAAATTCCTCGCTACCGCCACCGGCTCCTCGACCCGCATCACCCGCGCCGTGCTGCTCGATACGCCACTGTCGATCGATCGCGGCGAAGTCACCGACAAGGGCTCGATCAACCAGCGTGCGGTGCTAGAGCATCGCGCCGCCTTGATTGAAACGATCTACGCACCGGTGCCCTCGGCGCAAATCATCGCGCTGAACTGAACGGGATTTTTGGGAGAGAGAACCATGCAGTTGAAGGATCAAGCGGCCATCGTCACCGGCGGGGCATCGGGGCTCGGGGCGGCGACTGCGCGGCGGCTGGCGGCGCAGGGCGCCAAGGTCGCCGTGTGCGATCTCAATGGCAAGCTGGCCGAGACTGTCGCCGCCGAAATCGGCGGCGTTGCCATCGTCTGTGACGTTGCCGATGCCGCCTCGGCGGAAGCCGCGGTGGTGCAGGCGGCAAAGGCCCACGGCCCCGCGCGTGTGCTGGTGAATTGCGCCGGCATCGGCGTCGCCAAGCGCGTGATCGGCCGCGAAGGACCGATGGGCCTTGCCGACTTCAACAAGGTGATCCAGGTCAACCTCATCGGTACCTTCAACATGCTGCGGCTCGCGACCGCGGGCATGTCGAAGCTCGAGCCGCTTGCGACCGGCGAGCGTGGCGTCGTGATCAACACCGCCTCCGTTGCCGCCTATGACGGGCAGATCGGGCAAGCCGCCTATTCGGCATCCAAGGGCGGCATCGTCGCCATGACGCTGCCGATCGCACGTGAGCTTGCGCAGTTCGGCATCCGCGTGCTCACCATCGCGCCGGGCCTGTTCCTGACGCCGTTGCTCGCCGGCCTGCCGCAGGAAGCGCAGGACTCGCTCGCCGCCTCGATCCCGTTCCCGCACCGGCTCGGCCAGGCCGACGAATTCGCCTCGCTCGCCCTGCACATGGTCGACAATCCCTATCTGAACGGCGAAGTGGTGCGGCTCGATGCCGCGCTCCGCATGGCGCCGCGCTGAGGTACAGGCATGTTCGTCCATCGGCGCGGCGTGCAGATCCAGTGGGGCGATTGCGACCCCGCCAACATCGTCTACTACCCGCGCTATTTTGCGATGTTCGACGATTCCACGTCGATCATGTTCGAGGCGGCCGGCTATTCCAAGCAGGACCTCGTCCACAAATACGGGCTGGTCGGCATTCCCATGGTCGATACGCGGGCAAAATTCTACATCCCCTCGACCCATGGCGACTGGATCACCATCGAGAGCCGGATCGAAAGCTTCAAGCGCTCGAGTTTTGAGGTCACGCACAAGGTGCTCAAGGACGAAGCCTTGGCGATCGAAGCGTGGGAGACGCGTGTGCTGGTCGGCCGTCATCCTGACGATCCCGACAAGCTGAAATCGGCGCCGATGCCGCCGGAGATTGTTGAGAAATTCATGCGGGGCTGACCCGCATGACCTAAAGAAGGGGCTGAAAGAGCCTGCATTTTTTGATTGAACGATAAAACACCAAGGGAGGAATGAATGAGGAAGACCCTTCTGTCGGCCGTCGCGCTGATGGCCCTGGCCGTGCCGGGATCGCAAGCGTTCGCACAGGCCAATGAGATTGTCATCGGCATCACCGTCACCACCACGGGCCCGGCCGCGGCGCTTGGCATTCCCGAGCGCAACTCGCTCGAATTCGTCGCCAAGGAAATCGGCGGCGTGCCGCTCAAGATCATCACGCTCGATGACGGCGGCGATCCGACCAATGCCACCAACAATGCGCGGCGTTTCGTGACGGAGTCCAAGGCCGACATCATCATGGGTTCGTCGACCACGCCCCCGACGGTTGCGGTGTCGAACGTCGCCAACGAAGCCGGCATCCCGCACTTTGGCCTGGCGCCGTTCCCGATCACGCCGGAGCGCGCAAAATGGTCGGTATCGATGCCGCAGCCGATTCCGATCATGGGCAAGGTGATCTACGAGCACATGAAGAAGAACAATGTCAAAACCGTCGGCTATATCGGCTATTCCGATTCCTACGGCGATCTCTGGTTCAACGACTTCAAGGCGCAGGGCGTGCCGATGGGCATGACCGTGGCCACCGAGGAGCGCTTTGCCCGTCCGGATACGTCGGTCGCAGGCCAGGTGCTGAAACTGATCGCCGCCAATCCCGACGCGATCCTCATCGGCGCCTCCGGCACCGCCGCGGCGCTGCCGCAGACCACGCTGCGCGAGCGCGGCTACAAGGGCCTGATCTACCAGACCCACGGCGCCGCCAGCATGGACTTTATCCGTATCGCCGGTCCGGCGGCGGAGGGCGTGTTCATGGCCTCAGGTCCCGTGATGGATCCCGAGGACCAGCCCGACAGCGCGCTGACCAAGAAGCCGGGCCTCGCGCTCAACAAGGCCTATGAAGCCAAGCACGGCGCCAACAGCCGCAGCCAGTTCGCCGGCCATTCCTACGACGCCTTCCTGGTGCTGGAACGCGTCATCCCGGTTGCGCTCAAGAAGGGCAAACCGGGCACGCCGGAATTCCGCGAAGCCATCCGCCAGGCGCTGATGACCGAACGCGACATCGCCGCCAGCCAGGGCGTCTACAACTTCACCGAAAAGGACCGCTACGGCCTCGACGACCGCTCGCGCATCCTGCTGACCGTGAAGAACGGAAAGTACGTGATGGTGAAGAGCGACTAGTTGCCGAGTATGCGTAGGGTGGGCAAAGCGAAGCGTGCCCACCAACTCTGCTCGATGCGACGAAGGTGGTGGGCACGGCGCAAGAGCGCCTTTGCCCACCCTACGCCTTTAGTTTGGTTTGCAGACCCCCGGTTAATATTGCACCCATGGAAACGGTCATTGGCGTTGCAATAGTTTGTGCGTGGCTAGTGTGCGCTTTGACCCTCATTAGGATGGTCGTGGCGACGATTAGACATGGCGAAAACCTTCGCCTCGGGCGGTTTCTAGGCGGCTCTTTCCTATTGGCGGCCTACAATCGCAACAGTTTTCAGGTATTCGTGGGCGCGTTCGTAATCGCGATAGCGCTAGCAGTCGTGTTCAATGCGTTATTTTGGGCCATTGAACCGTAAGGCTGGAGGAGGATCGCTTCGTATCGTTAGATCCGAAGCGGAGTCGGGTGACAGTCCATCGCCGTCAGCGGTGTTTCAGATGGCACTCTCGCCCTCGCGCGCGAATCCGAGATAGCTCGCAGCCACGCGCTGGTTGGTCGCGATCTCGCTGGCCGGGCCGCTCAGCACGAACTCGCCGAGCTCCATCACATAGGCGCGGTCGGCGATCTTCAGCGCGGCCTGTGCGTTCTGCTCCACCAGCAGCACCGAGACGCCTGCGGCGCGCAGTTCGCCGATGGTGCGAAAAATGTCGGCGACGATGATCGGCGCGAGACCAAGGCTCGGCTCGTCGAGCATCAGAAGCCGCGGTGCGCCCATCAGCGCGCGGCCCATCGCCAGCATCTGCTGCTCGCCGCCGGAGAGCGTGCCGGCCAATTGCTTGCGCCGCTCCTTCAGGCGCGGAAACAGCGTGTAGACGCGTTCGAAGGATTGCGCGACCGCCGCCTTTGCCGTCCGGAAGGCGCCGAGCTGGAGGTTGTCCTCGACATTCATGGTGGCGAACAGCTCGCGATGCTCCGGCACCAGGCTGAGGCCCGCGGCGACGCGATCCTCGATATCGAGCAGCGCCATGTCCGCGCCGGCAAAGGCCGTCAGGCCCTTCAGCGGCAGGACGCCCATGATGGCATTGAGCAGCGTGGTCTTGCCGGCGCCGTTGGCGCCGATGATGGTGACGATCTCGTTGTCGCCGACCTCGAGCGAGACACCGCGCACCGCCTCGACCTTGCCATAGGCGATATGCACGTCGCTGACCTGCAACAGCGCGCTCATGCGCTCACTCCGAGATAGGCCTTGATCACGTCGGGATTGCTCTTGATCGCGTCCGGCACGCCTTCGGCGATCTTGGTGCCGAAGTCGAGCACCACAACGCGGTCGGCGAGATCCATCACAAATCCCATGTCGTGCTCGACCAGCAGCACCGACATGCCGCCGTCGCGGAGCTGGCGCAGCAATGCGGCGAGACGCTGCTTCTCCATGTGCCGCAGGCCGGCGGCCGGCTCGTCGAGCAGCAGCAGCACCGGATCGGCGCAGAGGGCACGCGCGATCTCGACGATGCGCTGCTGGCCGAGCGAGAGCGAGCCCGCGAGCTGGTCGATCTGATCGCCGAGGCCGACGCGCTCGATCTGGCGTGCGGCTTCCGCGAGCAGTCGTGCTTCATCTGATCGGTCGAGCCGGAGCATGCTAGAGACCGCGCCGGAAGACCCGCGCAGATGCGCGCCGATCGCGACGTTCTCCAGCACGGTCATATCGGGCACCAGCTTGACGTGCTGAAAAGTCCTGCTGACGCCGAGCTTGACGACTTCCTGCGGCGGCGCGTTGTCGATGTTTTGGTCGAGCACCGAGATGCTGCCGCCGGTCGCGGTCAGCACGCCCGTGATCAAATTGAACGTCGTGCTCTTGCCGGCGCCGTTGGGGCCGATCAGCGCCACGATCTCGCGCGCCTGCACGTCGAAGCTGACGTCGTTGACCGCGATCACGCCGCCGAACTGCTTGCGCGCTTTCTCGATGTGCAACAGCACTGAGGGCGCCGTCGCCAAGCGCTCGCGCGCCGGCAGGGTCGGCGCCGTGTCGGGATGCTTGCGGCTGAGTCTGAACGGCAATCGGGACATCAGCCAGGGCCACACGCCGGTCGGCGCCAATTGCAGCAGCACCACCAGCAACATGCCGAACACGATGGTCTCGAGCTGGCTCTGGCCGCCGAAGATGAGGGGCAGATAGCTCTGCAATATCTCCTTGAGGATCACGACGATGCCGGCGCCCAGCACCGCGCCCCAGACGTAGCCGGCGCCGCCGACGACGGCGATGAAGAGATATTCGATGCCGGCCTGCGCGCCGAACGGCGTCGGCGTGGCCGCGCGCTGGAAATGCGCATAGAGCCACCCGGAGAGCCCGGCGAGAACAGCGGCATAGATGAACACGAGAAGCTTGGCGCGCGGTGTCTGCACGCCAAACGCCTCCGCCGCGATATGCCCGCGGCGCAGCGCGCGGATGGCGCGGCCGGTGCGGGAGTCCAGCAGGTTCATGGTCAGCACAGCCGAGATCAGCACCGCGAGCCAGATCGCGTAATAGATCGTGCCGGGGTCGAGCATCCTGAACGTGCCGATCGACAGCGGCGGGATGCCGGAGATGCCGTCATTGCGGCCCAGAAATTCCAGCTTGCTGAAGAGATAATAGAGCCCGATGCCCCAGGCGATGGTGCCGAGCGGCAGATAGTGGCCGGACAGCCGCACCGTGATGATGCCGAGGATCACGGCGGCGATGCCGCTGACCAGCAGCGAGAGCGGCAGCGTGACCCACGGCGAAAAGCCGTAGCTCACCGTCAGCACGGCGGTGGTGTAGGCGCCAAAGCCGCAAAACGCCGCCTGGCCGAACGAGGTGAGGCCGCCGACGCCGGTGAGCAGCACCAGCCCCATCGCCACCAAAGCGGCGAGGCCGATATTGTCGAGCAGCACGATCCAGAACGGCGGCATGCCCGGGATCAGCGGGATGACAGCCATGACGAGTGCAAAGACGAGGAGGGGCCAGCGGTTGGTCATGCGTCAGTCCTTCTCCTCCTCGACCTCGGGCGCCGCAAGCGATCGCAGCACCAGAACGGGGATGATCAGGAAGAAGACGATGACCTCCTTGAAGTTCGAGGCATAGAACGAGGAGAACGCTTCCACCGTGCCGACGATCAGCGCCGCGACGGCCGTGAGCGGATAGCTGACGAGGCCGCCGATGATGGCGGCGATAAAGCCCTTGAGGCCGATCAGGAAGCCGGTGTCGTAATAGAGCGTGGTGATCGGCACGATCAGGATGCCCGAGATCGCGCCGATCACGGCGGCGAGCAGGAAGGCGATTTGGCCCGACAGCGTGGTGCGGATGCCGACAAGGCGCGCGCCGAGCCGGTTGATCGCGGTGGCGCGCAACGCCTTGCCCATCAGCGTGGTGCCGAAGAACAGCCACAGCGCGACCATGAAGGCGATGGTGACGCCGTAGACTGCGATGTTCTGGCCGGTGAAGCGCAGCGGCCCGACGGTGAACGCCGCCGTCGAGAGCGCAGGTCCCCGCAGGCCTTCGGCGCCGAAGAACACGAGGCCGAGACCTTGCAGCGCCAGATGGCAGCCGACGGATGCGATCAGCAGAACCAGCACGGAAGTGTGCGCCAGCGGCTGGAAGGCGATGCGGTAGAGCGACAGCCCGATGGTGGCGACGATCAGCAGCGCCAGCACGAGATTGACGGCGATCGGCGTCTTCGCGCTGGCGAGCGAATACGTCAGCGCCAGGATGGCCAGCGGCAGGGCGATGTTGATCGCGACGGTGCGTCCGATCTTCTTCACATGCAGCGCGCGGCGCATCGCGAACAGGTCAAGGCCGCAGGCGACGACGCCCATCGCAACCGCGAGCCACACCGTGCCGGGCACGTTGCCGGTCGCCAGCATCGCATAGCTCAGCGCGCCATAGGTGACGAATTCGCCCTGCGGAATCAGGATGACGCGGGTGACCGCGAATACCAGCACCAGCGCAAGGCCCAGCAGCGCGTAGATCGCGCCATTGGTGATGCCGTCCTGGATCAGGAACAGCATGATCGTCGTATTCAAAACCGGCGCTCCCCCTCACGCGTCGAACCGATCGCAACCTTCAGGCGGCGATCTCGGCGGTTGAAAGCCGCCGGAATTTGATATAGTGGATAACAATTATCGAATATAATCGCAAGGCCGGCCGGCGCCCGGCCCATTTCTAGCGGGATTGCGAGCTTCGAGCGATGACTGTTTCCAAGACCGCTACCCTGGATGCCGCCAAGCCGCCCCGGCCGGCGCGCAAGGACGGGGCGGACGGCGCGGGCGAGGGCGGCGGCCCCTTGCAGATGGGCGAACTGGCCGAGCTGCTCGGCTATTCGCTCAAGCGCGCGCAGCTCAAGGTGTTCGAGGATTTCCTGCGCTGCGTCGCGCCGCTACAGCTCACGCCGGCGCAGTTTTCCGTCCTCCTGCTGCTCGACAAAAATCCGGGCCGCAACCAGACCGAGATCGCCAATACGCTCGGCATCCTGCGCCCGAATTTCGTCGCGATGCTGGATGGCCTCGAGAGCCGCGACCTCTGCGCGCGGATGCGTTCGACCAACGACCGCCGCTCGCATATCCTGGTGCTGACCGACAAGGGCAGGGCGGTGCTGGCGCGCGCCAAAAAGCTGGTCGCGACCAAGCACGAAGCGCGGCTTGATGAATTGCTCGGTCCCGCGAACCGCCTCGCGCTGCTGGAGATGCTGGCAAAGATCGCGCGGGAATTTTGAGTCACCCTCCGACCTCATCCTGAGGAGCCGCGCATCGCGCGGCGTCTCGAAGGATGGCGGCAACGGGATTGGGGCTCTCATGGTTCGAGACGCGCGAAGACGCGCTCCTCACCATGAGGGTCTGCCCGTTCACGCCACTTGAGGGCGCCCCGGCGCGGCCGGCTTCTCGCGCTTCGGCAGGAACAGCCGCTCGATCTCGCCGACGGGAAGCGGCTTGGAGAACAGATAGCCCTGCATCTCGGTACAGCCTTCGGCCGCGATCCTGGCAAGCTGTTCGGTGGTCTCGACGCCTTCGGCGGTCGCCGCCATGCCCATGCCGTTCGCGAGCGCGGCGACCGCGCGCACGATATAGAGCGAACCGGTGTTTTCGGTGATGTCCTTCACGAACGAGCGGTCGA
The DNA here is from genome assembly GCF_018129385.1 of Bradyrhizobium lablabi. GTDB lineage: Bacteria > Pseudomonadota > Alphaproteobacteria > Rhizobiales > Xanthobacteraceae > Bradyrhizobium > Bradyrhizobium lablabi_C. The sequence continues at coordinate 19,839 of NZ_JAFCLN010000023.1, read as the reverse complement.
TCTTGATCTTGTCGAACGGAAAGCTCTGCAAATACGTCAGCGAGGAATAGCCGGTGCCGAAATCGTCCATCGCAATGCGGATGCCGAGCGTGCGCAATTGATGAAGCACGGCAAGCGTCGCCTCGCGATCGTGCAGCAGCACGCTCTCGGTGATCTCGATCTCCAGCCGCGTCGGGTGCAGGCCTGAAGCCGCCAGCGCATTGACGATGACGGACGTGAGGCTGGTGCCGCGGAACTGCGCTGCGGAAATGTTGACGGCGACGTGCAGATGCTCCGGCCATTGCGCCGCCGTGAGGCATGCCTGGCGGATGACCCATTCGCCCAGCGGCACGATGAAGCCGATCTCCTCGGCGAGCGGAATGAAGGTCGCGGGCGCGACCTGTCCGCGCTCGGGATGATTCCACCGGATCAGCGCCTCGAAGCCGCTGATCTCGCTGCTCTGAAGATTCACCACCGGCTGGTAATAGAGCTCGAATTCGCCCGCCGGCAGCGCCTTGCGCAGGTCCTGCTCCATGATGCGGCGGGTCTGCATCTGCTCGTCCATTCCCGGCTCGAAGAAATGGAAGGTGCCGCGGCCGTCGGCCTTGGCGCGGTAGAGCGCCAGATCCGCGTTGCGCAGCAGCTTCTCCGGCGTCTCGCCGTCGCCGGGGCTGACCGCGATGCCGATGCTGGTGCCGACGCAGGCCTGATGGCCGTCGATGTCGTAGGGCTCGCACACCCATTCGATGATCTGTTGCGCGAGCGAGGTGGCCTCATTGGGATCGGCGATCGGCGCCTGGACGATAACGAACTCGTCGCCGCCCATCCGCGCGATGGTGTCGGTCTCCCGCACGAGGCCGCGCAGGCGGTCCGCGACGATCTTCAGCAGCTTGTCGCCGGCGTGATGGCCGAATGTGTCGTTCACGGCCTTGAACTGATCGAGGTCGAGATGATGCACCGCCACCATCTGCCGGCCCTGGAAGCGGCCCAACGCCTGCTCCAGCCGCTCGTTGAGCAGCACGCGGTTGGCGAGATCGGTCAGCGAATCGTGGTGCGCCATGTGTTCGATCTTGACCTCGGCCCGGCGCTGCTCGGTGATGTCTTCATGGGTGGCGACCCATCCGTGATCGGGCATCGGCCGGTGGCGGATCTTGAAGGTCCGCCCGTTCATCAGCTCGACGATGCTGTCCTTGGGCTCGTTGGAAACCGCAACATTGGTGCGCCAGCGCAAATATTCCTCGCGCGACATCGCCGGAAAGCTGCCTGCCTCATACCGCAGATCGACGATCTCGGTGAGCGGCGTGCCGGGTCCGACGCGGCCGGGCGGAATGTCGTACATGTCGATGAAGCGGTCGTTGCATACGATCAGCTTGTGGGCGGCGTCGAAGAAGCACAGGCCCTGCGACATATTGTTGATCGCGGTGTCGAACTGGAAGTTGCGGCTCCGCAAGGCCTCTTCCTGCTCTCTGACCAGCTCATATTGCTGCTTGAGGCGGGCGTGCAGCGCTTCGCGCTCGGTAACGTCCTCATGGGTCGCAATCCCGCCGCCATCGGGCATCGGACGAACCGTGTAGGCGATGATGCGGCCGTCGGTGAATTCCTGCACCGTGGTGTCGAGCGCGATGTCGCGCCCGACGCGCTCGCGGATGTAATCTTCCGGCGTCGTCCGGATCTTGAGGCCGAGCTTGAGGCGGTGCCGGATCAGTTCGCTGGTCGGCGTGCCCGGCTTCACCTGTTCGGGGGTGAGTCCGTACATCTGCATGTAGCGCTTGTTGCAGAACAGCACTTCGCGGTTGTGGTCGAAAATGACCACGCCGAGCGACAGGTTGTTGATGGCTTCCTCGAGCAGCCGGCCTGGATCGGCAGGCGCAGAAGCGGTGACAGCTTTCCCGGATTCCGTCATCAGCGTTTCCTCATCCGCGATTCTGGCGGAGCTGCTTCTTCGAGCAGCCGCCGATTAAAGGCCGGATGAGGTGAACGGCGCCCTTGGGCTGCCGCCATTTGCGGCAGTTCCTTGGAACGCCCTCAACAGAAAGTTAATTTTTAGGGGCGAGGCAAGCCGCAGCCGGCGCTAGTCGACCAGGATCGCCCTGATATCGTTGACGTTCGTGAGCGTGGGGCCGGTCTGTAGCAGATCGCCAGTTTGCGAAAAGAAGCCGGTGGCGTCGTTGTTCTCGAGATAGGATCTTGCGTCGAGGCCGAGCGACTTCATCCTGGCAAATGTCGCAGCGTCGATCATGGCTCCCGCAGGATCGCTGGCGCTGCCCGCGCCGCCGTCGGCGCCATCGGTGTCGCCGGCCAGTGCCGCGATGCCGGCTGTATCCTTGAGCAGGTCGGCGAGCGCCAGTGCATATTCCTGGTTCGGGCCGCCACGGCCGTTGCCGCGCACGGTCACCGTCAATTCGCCGCCGGACAGGATGGCCATGCGCTTGCCCTCGCGGCGCGCCTTCAGCGCCATTTTCGCGTGTTCGGCGGCGACATCGCGCGCCTCGCCTTCGAGGTCGGCGCCGAGCGCGATCACCTCATAGCCGGCATCGCTGGCGACTTTCGCCGCGGCTTCCAGCGAGGCCTTCGGCTTTGCGATCAGCTCGAACGTCGTGCGTGCAAAGGCGGCGTCGCCGGGCTTGCAGCTCTCATTCGCGGGGTTGTCGAGTGCGCGGCGAACAGCGTCGTCGACGGTGAGATTGTATTTCGCAACGATGGCGCGCGCGTCGGCCAGCGTGGTCGGATCGGGTACCGTCGGACCGGATGCGATGGCCGAGGGGTCGTCATGCGGCACGTCCGAGATCGCGAGTGTCACGATCCCGGCGGCGCGCTGGCCGGCGCGTGCCAGCCGGCCGCCCTTGATCCGCGACAGATGTTTGCGCACCACGTTCATCTCGCCGATCGGCGCGCCCGAGCGCAGCAGCGCACGGTTCACCTGCTGCTTCTGTGCGAACGACACGCCATCGACGGGAGCGATCCAGTTGGCGGAGCCGCCGCCCGAGATCAGTACCAGCAGGAGATCATCCGACGTCGCTTCCTGCGCCAGCGCCAGCGTATCGGCCGCGCCCTTCAATCCGGCCTCATCCGGCACGGGATGGCCGGCTTCCACCACCCGGATTCGCCGCGTCGGCACGCCATGGCCGTGCCTTGTGGTGGCGATGCCCGAGAGGCGCGACGGCTCCAGCCCAAGCGTGTCGAGATAATGCCGCTCCGCGGCGGCGGCGAGTGCGGCGGCGCCCTTGCCGGCGGCGAGGCAGATCACCCGTCCCTTCGGCACCGGGCGCAAATGCCGGGCCAGCACGACATCGGGATGTGCTTCGGCCACGGCGGCGTCGAAGATCGCGCGCAGGAGAGGGCGTTTGTCGGTCATTGCTGAATCTGGGTTGGAGCGGACAGGAAAACGGTTATCCATCCATTCTGCTCAAAAGAAAACCCCGCGGGAGATCGCCCCGCGGAGGTCTTTAGCTTGCCTATCAAGCGATACGATTTGGCGATCAACCGCCGACGTCGCCGCTCATGATTTCACCGAACAGCTCCCAGGTGTCGCCCTTGAACTTCATGAGCTGCACCTGCGAGATCGGCGCGAAGTCGGTCGCCGACGTGTTGACCTTGACGCCGGGCAACAGGCCGCCGAGCTGGAGATCCTTGATGCTCGCCGCCTGTTTCATCACGTTCTCGCGGGTCAGGTTGTCGCCGCACTGCTTGAGCACCTGCACCAGGCCCTGAGCGACGGTGTAGCCGAACATCACGCCGCCATCGGAGCGGTTGGCTTCAGGGTAGTATTTGTCCAGGAACTCGTTCCAGGCCTTCATCCCGGCATCGTTCTTCCACTGCGAATCGGTCGGATCCTTGAGGTAGGCCGAGGAAATGATGTCCTGGGCGTTCTCGAAGCCCGCCGGCTTCATCACCGCGCCGACGGAAGCCGATACGTTGTTGAGGAAGTGCACCGGCTTCCAGCCGATTTCCGCGTTCTTCTTGATGGCCTGCGCCGCAAACTTCGGCGTCGTGATGTTCACGAACACATCGGCGCCGGTCGACTTCAGCTTGACGATATGGCTGTCGATGGTCGGTTCGGAGACTTCATAGCTCTCCTCGAGCACGATCATCGAGGTCTTGCTGCCGAGGCCGTCCTTCAGGCCCTTCAAATAATCCTTGCCGTAGTCGTCGTTCTGGTAGAGCACGCCGATCTTCGCGTTCGGAAAATTCTTCAGGATGTATTTGGCGTAGATCTGGGTCTCGCTCTGGTAGTTGGGCTGCCAGCCCATGGTCCAGGGGAAATCCTTCGGATCGTTCCACTTGGTGGCGCCGGTGGCGACGAACAGCTGCGGCACCTTCTTCGAGTTCATGTATTTCTGGATCGCCGTGTTCGGCGGCGTGCCGAGCGGATTGAAGACCAGCAGCACTTCGTCGCTCTCGACCAGCTTGCGCGCCTGCTCCACGGTCTTGGGCGGCGAGTAGCCGTCGTCATAGCTGATGAAGTTGATCTTGCGGCCGTTGATGCCGCCCTCGGCGTTGATCTTGTTGAAATAGGCGGCCTCGGTCTTGCCGATCACGCCGTAGGCGGACGCGGGTCCGCTGTAGGGCATGATATTGCCGATCTTGATTTCGGTATCGCTGGCGCCCGTATCGTATTTTTTTTGCGCCAGCGCGCCGCTCGATGAAGCGGCGATCACGGCGAATGCGGCAGAAAGCACCGCGAGTCTTTTGGTAGCGGACATTCCGTCTCTCTCCCTTTTAAATTTGCTGCAAAGTATGCCCGGCCGTTGCACGGCTCTTGTTGGCGTCCTGTACCTACCATTTCGGCCGGAACATCACAATAAAAGCCCCCCGCGCCGTCAGCGCGGGGGGCTGCGTCTTTTGGACTAGGGGGGGCGGCTAGCCGCCGACGTCACCGCTCAGGACCTCGCCGAACAGCTCCCAGGTCTCGCCCTTGAAGCGCATGAGCTGGAGCTGCGAAAGCGGCGCAAAGTCGGTAGCCGAGGTATTGACCTTGACGCCCGGCAACAGACCGCGCGGCTCGAAATTCTTGATGTTGGCCGCCTGCTTCATCACGTTCGCGCGCGTCAGATCGTCGCCGCAGGCCTTCAGCACGTGCTCGAGGCCCTGGGCCACGATGTAGGCGTACATCACCGAGCCGTCGGCGCGGTTGGCTTCGGGGTAGTATTTGTCCAGGAACTCATTCCAGGCCTTCATCGCGGCATCATCCTTCCACTGCGGATCGGTCGGATCCTTCAGGTAGGCGGAGGAGATGATCCCTTGTCCATTCTCGAATCCGGCCGGCTTCATCACGCTGCCGATCGAGGCCGAGACGTTGTTGAGGAAGTGCACCGGCTTCCAGCCGATCTCCATGTTCTTCTTGATCGCCTGCGCCGCGAATTTCGGCGTGGTGACGTTGAAGAAGATGTCGGCGCCGGAGGCCTTCAGCTTGACGATGTGGGTGTCGATGGTCGGCTCCGATACTTCATAGCTGTCCTCGATCACGATCATCGAGGCGGCCTTGGAGCCGAGGCCGTCCTTCAGCCCCTTGACGTAGTCTTTGCCGTAGTCGTCGTTCTGGTAGAGGATCGCGATCTTGCCGTTTGGATAGTTCTTCAGGATGTATTTGGCGTAGATCTGGCTTTCGCTCTGGTAGTTGGGCTGCCAGCCCATCGTCCAGGGAAATTCCTTCGGATCGTTCCACTTGGTGGCGCCGGTGGCGACGAATAGCTGCGGCACCTTCTTCTGGTTCATGTATTTCTGGATCGCCGAGTTCGGCGGCGTGCCGAGCGAGTTGAAGATGAGGAGGACCTCGTCGCTCTCGACCAGTTTGCGCGCCTGCTCCACCGTCTTCGGCGGCGAGTAGGCGTCGTCATAGGACACGAAGTTGATCTTGCGGCCGTTGATGCCGCCTTCGGCGTTGATTTTCCGGAAGTAGGCTTCCTCGGTCTTGCCGATCACGCCGTAGGCGGAAGCCGGTCCGCTGTAGGGCATGATGTTGCCGATCTTGATTTCGGTATCGGTCGCGCCGGTGTCGTATTTCTTCTGGGCAAGCGCCGATGTGCTGCTGATAGCAAGTAATGCGAGGGCAGCCGAAATGGCTCCCAGCCGCAAATTGAGAACGGGCATTCGTGTCTCTCCCTGATGGCGGTTGATGTGTCCTTTCTTGTTGATGGCGCACTTGCCGGCGCTTGCCCGCATTGAATACCTTTCCCCCTTTGCCAGCAACAAAAAGCCCCTGCGACGGAAGTCGCAGGGGCTCGTTTTTTAGTCAATGCCGTCCCGGATGGTTACCCGCGCGGCGGAATATTAACCAGCGTCGGTTCCGCGGTTAGTTGCTGACGTCGCCGCTCATGATCTCGCCGAACAGCTCCCACTTCTCGCCCTTGAACCGCATCAGTTGCAGTTGCGAGATCGGGGCGAAGTCGCTTGCCGAAGTGTTGATCTTGACGCCCGGCAGCAGCGTGTCGGGCTCAAAATCCTTCAGGCTGGCGGCCTGTTTCATGACGTTCTCGCGGGTCAGGTTGTCGCCGCACATCTCGAGCACCTTCGCCAGCGTCTGCGCTGCGCCGTAGCCATAGACCACGGAGCCGTCGATCTTGTTGCCTTCGGGATGATGCTTCTCGAGGAAGGCCAGGAATTTCTTCATCCCGGGATCATTGTCCCACTGCGGATCGGCGCCGTCCTTGGCGTAGGCCGCCGAGATGATGCCTTGCGAGTTCTCATAGCCTGCCGGCTTCATCACGCCGCCGACCGAAGCCGAGACGTTGGTGAGCAGATGAAGCGGCTTCCAGTCGATCTCGGCGATCTTCTTGATCGCCTGCGCCGCGAATTTCGGCGTGGCGATGTTGATGAAGGTATCGGCGCCCGTCGCCTTGAGCTTGACGATGTGGCTGTCGATCGTCGGCTCGGAGGTCTCATAGCTTTCTTCCGCGACGATCATCGACGCCTTGGCGCCAAAGCCATCCTTCAGTCCCTTGAGATAGTCCTTACCGAAATCGTCGTTCTGGTAGAGGATCGCGACCTTCGCGTTCGGCTTTTCCTTGATCAGATACTTTGCGTAGATCTGGGCTTCGCTCTGATAGCTCGGCTGCCAGCCCATGGTCCACGGAAAGCCCTTCGGGTCGTTCCACTTGGTGGCGCCGGTGGCGACGAACAGTTGCGGCACCTTCTTGGCGTTGAGGTACTTCTGGATCGCCGTGTTGGAGGGCGTGCCGAGTGGATTGAAGACGACGAGCACCTCATCGCTTTCGACCAGCTTGCGCACCTGCTCGACCGCCTTCGGCGGGCTGTAGCCATCGTCATAGGTGACGAAGTTGATCTTGCGCCCGTTGATGCCGCCGTTGGCGTTGATCATCTTGAAATAGGCTTCTTCGGTCTTGCCGATCACGCCGTAGGCGGAAGCAGGGCCGCTGTAGGGCATGATGTTGCCGATCTTGATCTCGGTGTCAGTCGCGCCGGTGTCGTATTTTTTCTGGGCGAGGGCGCTGCCGGAAGCGGCAAACGCGATCACCGCCGCAAACGCGGCGGTGGACAGTCTTGTAGAAAGCATAGTTTCTCCTTCGAGTTTTTTGGTCTTTGTCTTGGGTCGTTCTTGCTTCTTCTTGCTCCGGGCTTCCAGAGCGAGATGACTTTCGTCATCTCGCTTCCGGCCTATTTCTCAAGCATGATCTCCGCGCAAACGCTTTGCGTTTGTCGCAGGGAAAACCGGTCTCCACTTTTCCGGATCATGCCTAGCCCTTCCTGAGTTTGCCGATCAGTTGCTGGGCAACGATGGCTACTTGCCTTGCGCCATGCGGCACGAGGAAGATCACGATGAACAGCAGTACGCCGAACACGGCGCCGGAGAGGCCCTTGGAGATGCTCTCGGCGATGTTAGGCACGAAGATGATGAACGCGGATCCTACGATCGATCCCGGCAGCCAGCCCACGCCGCCCACCACCATGCCGAGGAACAGCGAAATGGCGAGCGTGATGGTGTAGCCGTCGGGCGCCACGAACTGCACGGCAATGGCGCCAAGGCCGCCGGCGATGCCGGTGATCCCTGCGGAAACGCCGAACGCCAGCGTCTTGTAGAGCGCGACATTGACGCCCATGGCGGAAGCGGCGATCTCGTTATCGCGGATCGCCATGAAGGCACGGCCCGAGCGCGAGCGCAGCAAATTGACCGAGGCCACGTAGATGCCGATCGAGATCGCCAGCGTGAAGTAATACAGCCACATGTCCTGCGACATTTTCAGGCCGAACGGCGCATCGGGCTTGGTCACCACCAGCCCCTGCACGCCGCCGGTCCAGTGCTCGAAGAAGCCGAGCTTGAGCAGTTGCGGCATGGCGACCGCCAGCGCGAAGGTCGCAAGCGCAAGGTAGACGCCGGAAAGGCGCAATGCCGGCTGGCCGAACACGAAGCCGAAGGCAAAGCAGATGATGCCTGCGATCGGCAGCGTCAGCGCATAGTTCATGCCGACATGTTCCATCAGGATCGCCGACGTATAGGCGCCGACCGCGTAGAACGCGCTCTGGCCGAGCGAGAACTGGCCGCTCCCGCCGGTCAGAATGTTCAGCGCGAGCACCGCAAGGGCGTAGATCAGGAGCATCGTCATCTGGAAGATGATGAAGTTCTTGACGAACAGCGGGGCGATGACCAGCGCTGCCAGCACCGCGAGCGAGGTGCCGAGGCCCAGCGTCATGGCGCGCTTCGGAACGGCCTCGACGGCCGGCGCTTCCGTTACGGCGTCTTCTGTTGCAGCGCTCATGATCAAACTCGCTTCACGATGGGCCGGCCCATGAGTCCGGCGGGTTTGACAACCAATACGGTGATGATCAGCGCAAGCGCGATCGGCAGCTTCAACTCGTTACCGACACCGGGAATGTAGGTTCCGGCGAGGTTCTCGAAGACGCCGACCAGGAAGCCGCCGAGCACGGCGCCGAGCGGCGAGGTCAGGCCGCCGAGCACGGCCGCGGCGAAGCCGTAGATCAGCACGCCGCCCATCATGTTCGGCTCCAGGAACACGACCGGGGCGATCAGGATGCCGGCGATCGCGCCGATCGCCGACGCCATGCCCCAGCCGAGCGCGATCATCCAGGAGGTGTTGACGCCGACCAGCCGCGCCGATTCCGGCAGCGCGGCGGCCGCGCGCATTGCAAGGCCGATCCGCGTGAACTGGAAGAACAGATACAGCGCGATCAGCAGCCCGACCGTGACGCCGATCATGCCGGCCTGGTGGGTCGAAATCAGTTGGCTGCCGAGGAAGGGCGAGGACCCGAACGGCGTCGGGTACTGCTTGATGGTGAAGTCCCAGGTGAGGCCGGCCACCGAATTGACGATGGCGAACAGCGCGATGAAGCCGGCGACGTTGGTCAGCACCGGCGCCTTGGCGAGCGGCTTGAACAGCAGCCGTTCGATCAGGATGCCGCCGGCAAAGGAGATGATCAGCGTGAGCAGGAACGCCCACCAATAGGGTATGCCCCACTGCATCAATTGCCAGGAGATGAAGGTCGAGAACATCGCCATTTCGCCCTGGGCGAAATTCAGATGGTCGATGGCCTGGTAGATCATGACGACCGCCAGCGCCATGCAGGCATAGATCGCGCCGGTGGCGATGCCGGCCAGGACCTGGTTGGTAAATAGTTCCATCGTCCCGGCTCCTCAGTAACCCAGATAGGATTTGCGGACGTCTTCGTTGCTCGCGATTTCCTTCGCGTTGCCCGACATCACGATCTTTCCGGTTTCTATCACATAGGCCTGGTCGGCCAGTTCCAGCGCGAGCTGCGCGTTCTGCTCCACCACCAGAATGGTGACCTTTTCCTCACGGTTGATCTTGCCGAGGATCTTGAACAAGTCGCGCACGATCAGCGGCGCGAGGCCGAATGACGGCTCGTCCAGCAGCATCAGCCGCGGCCGCAGCATCAGCGCGCGCGCCACCGCCAGCATCTGCTGCTCGCCGCCCGACAGCGTGCCGGCCTGCTGGGTGTAACGCTCCTTCAGCACCGGAAAATGCGCGTACATCCGTTCGATGTCGTCGACGATGTTCTTCTTGTCGGTGCGGGTGATGGCCCCGAGCTGGAGGTTTTCCTCCACCGTCATGGTGGTGAAGGTACCGCGGCCTTGCGGGACATGAGCAATGCCGAGGCGAACGATGTTTTCGGTCGACTTGCCGGAGAGCGCCTTGCCTTCGAACTCGATCGCGCCGGTCGAGCGCACCATGTTGCAGATCGCCCGCAGCGTGGTGGTCTTGCCGGCGCCGTTGGCCCCGAGCAGCGTGGTGAGGCTGCCTTCGTTGAGGGCAAAGGACAGGCCGTGCAGGGCCTGCACCTGGCCGTAATAGGCCCGCAGGTCCTTGACGTTGAGCATCGCGGTCATTGGTCCTTGCTCCCCAGATACGCCTTGATGACGTCAGGGTCAGCCTGGACCTGGGCCGGCGTCCCCTCGGCCAGCTTGCGGCCGAAATTGAGCGCAACGACGTGGTCGGCAATCGACATCACGAGGCCCATGTGATGCTCCACCAGCAGCACGGTCATGTGCCGCTGATCCCTGATGCGCTTGATCAGGTCGCCGAGCACATAGACTTCCTCGTGGTTGAGGCCGCCGGCGGGCTCGTCGAGCAGCAGGATTTTTGGATCGGCGGCCAGGGCGCGCGCCAGTTCGACGCGCTTCTGGGTGCCGAACGGCAATCCGGACACCACGGTGTGCGCGACGTCCTCGAGATCGAGATAAGCGAGGATCTCGTGGACCTTCTTGTTGATCTCGGCCTCGCCGCGGCGAACCCAGGCGAGCCTGATCGAGTCGGAGATGATGTCGCTGGAGGAGCGCGCATGGCAGCCGACACGGACGTTGTCGAGCACCGAGAGGTTGGGGAACAGCGCGACGTTCTGGAAGGTGCGGCCGATTCCGATCTCGGCGATGCGATGCGGCGGCCGCGTCAGGATGCTGGCGCCTTCCATCAGGATGTCGCCCGAGCTCGGCTGATAAAGTCGCGACAGGCAATTGAACAGCGTCGTCTTGCCGGCGCCGTTCGGCCCGATCAGGCCGAGGATGGCGCCCTTGTGCATGTCGAAGGATACGCCATTCAGCGCGACGATGCCGCCGAACACGACGCTGACGTCGCGAACCGCGAGCAGGGGAGCATTGCCCTGCGCGAGCTGTGCCTGCGTCATTTCGCAGCAACCGACCGAAGCGGGCTCGCGCGACCTCGCGAATGAATTCGCCGGCCGCTGACGCGACGGCTATCTGATCCCCTCGACAACACGCGATTTCCCTCCTCTTCCCTTCTTGCTGATTTCTTCTTTTTTGGTGAGCGACATGCTGCCACCCAGCGCCGCTTCGATGTTCCTTACCATCGCGACCATACGAGGTCCAATGTCGTTCATCAGTCGGTCTTCCGTGAAGCGGAATGCCGGCGCGCCGCAATTGAAGGCATAGGTGCCGGTTCCGTCGTTCAGCTTCAGGGCAACGCCGACGGCGGCAACATCGTCCTGCCATTCACCCGCAGAGATGGCGAAGCCATAGCGCGCAACCGTTTCACCGGAGCGTTCGATGCCGTCGCGGATTTTTGGCCAGCGGCTGCCGTAATGATCGCGCAGTTCACGCAGCAGGGCAGTGCGCTCATCCGGCGGCAGCGCCCAGATATAGGCGCGGCCCATGGCCGTGGTCGCGATCGGTATCCTCGAACCGACGTCGAGCTGCACGCCGAGCGTCAGCCCGTTACGGCTCTGGCCGAAATAGATCATGCTGAGGCGATCGCGGGCGCCGACGGCCACCGCGCCGCCGGTCTCGCGCATCACCTCTTCGCGATAGGCTTCCGACAGATGCCGGACGCCGAGATTGGCCAGCGCCGCATACCCGAGCGCCATGGCTGACGGCGCAAGCTGATACTTTTCGAAGCGGGGGACAGGTGTAAGGTATCCCAGCTTGGTCAACGTGTAGGTCAGCCGCGAAATGGTTGGCTTGGGAAGCTTGGTACGGGCCGCAAGCTCCTGATTTCCCAAAAGCCCGTCATTGGCATGGAATGCGCGCAACACATCGAGGCCGCGCGAAAGCGCAACGACAAAGCTGCGATCGGTCGCCACTTTTTTGGCTGGACGCTTCATTCCCCTCGACTTCTTGCTTCTCGTTGACAAGGCACGTGCTTCAAAATAACCCTCCGTGTCAAGATGTGGAATTTAGTTTCGCAGTGCGAAATTGGCTTCCAGCGTAGCTTCTGAACGCAATTCGCGGGCGTGATGCAGCTACTCAACACAAGTAACCAAGAACAAGATTCAGGGAGAGTCTCGTGAACGCAGTGGTCAAGCTCGAACGTCATGACGTCATCGGCATCGTCACGGTGGACAGTCCTCCCGTGAATGCGCTGAGCGCTGCCGTGCGCGGCGGCATTTTCGATTGCATGAAGGAGGCGATCGCCGATTCCTCAATCAAGGCCATCGTGCTGACCTGCGGCGGCCGCACCTTCATTGCCGGCGCCGACATCACCGAATTCGGCAAGCCGCCGAAGCCGCCCGGCCTCGCCGAGGTGCTGACGCTGATGGAGAACTCGCCGAAGCCGATCGTTGCCGCCATTCACGGCACCGCGCTCGGCGGCGGCCTCGAGGTCGCGCTGGCATGCCACTATCGCGTGGCGGTGAAGGAAGCGCGTCTCGGCCTGCCCGAAGTGAAGCTTGGCCTGTTGCCCGGCGCGGGCGGCACGCAGCGCCTGCCGCGCGCGGTCGGTCCCGAGCTTGCCGTGAAGATGATCGTTACCGGCGATCCCATCAGCGCCTCCGAAGCGCTCAAGGCCGGCCTGATCGAGGAAATCATCGAAGGCCCGGCCTCCGGCGGCGAGGCCTTTGCGCGAAAGCTGATTGCCGAGAACCGCCCGCTGCGCAAGCTGCGCGACGAGGACGGCAAGCTGGCCGCCGCCAAGGCCGACATCTCGATCTTCACCAATGCGGTGGCCGCGCTGACCAAGAAGGCGCGCGGCCTGGAAGCGCCGTTCGCCGCGGCCGACGCCGTGCGCGCCGCGATCGAATTGCCGTTCGACGAAGGCCTGAAGAAGGAGCGCGAGGGCTTCCTGAAGCTCGTCTCCAGCGACCAGTCGAAGGCGCAGCGCTATGCCTTCTTCTCCGAGCGCGAGGCCTCGAAGATCGCGGGCGTGCCTGAGGGAACAAAACCGCGCAAGGTCGACCGCGTCGCCATCATCGGCGCCGGCACCATGGGCGGCGGCATCGCGATGTCCTTTGCCAATGCCGGCATCCCGGTCACCCTGATCGAGACCGGCGAGGAGGCGCTCAAGCGCGGCATGGGCGTGATGCAGAAGAACTGGGAAGCGACCGCCGCGCGCGGCGGCATCCCGGCCGATGCGCCGGCCAAGCGCATGGCGCTGATCGACGGCAAGGTCGGCCTCGAGAACGTCAAGGACGCTGACCTGGTGATCGAAGCCGTGTTCGAGACCATGGCGGTGAAGAAGGAAGTGTTCGGCGCGCTCGACCAGCACGCCAAGCCGGGTGCCGTGCTCGCGAGCAACACCTCCTATCTCAACATCGACGAGATCGCGAAAGTGACAAAACGGCCGCAGGACGTGCTCGGCATGCACTTCTTCTCTCCGGCCAACGTCATGAAGCTGTGCGAGATCGTGCGTGCGGACAAGACCGCGCCGGATGCTCTGGCGACCGCCGTGGCCGTCTCGCGCAAAATTGCAAAAGTGCCGGCGGTGGTCGGCGTCTGCGACGGCTTTGTCGGCAACCGCATGCTGGCCCAGCGCGGCAAGCAGTCGGAGAAGCTGCTGTTCGAAGGCGCGCTGCCGCAGCAGGTCGACGCCGTCGTGACAAAATTCGGCATGCCGATGGGGCCGTTCGCAATGAGCGACCTCGCCGGCCTTGATATCGGCTGGCGCTCGCGCAAGGACCGCGGCATCAAGTCGGAGATCGCGGACGCGCTGTGCGAAGCCGGCCGCTTCGGCCAGAAGACCGGCAAGGGCTACTACAAGTATGAAGGCGGCTCGCGCTCGCCGCTGCCCGACCCCGATGTCGAGAAGCTGATCGACGAGACCTTGCAGAAGCTCGGCAAGAAGCGCCGCGCTGTCAGCGACGATGAAATCCTCGAGCGCATGATGTACCCGATGATCAACGAGGGCGCCCGCATCCTCGAAGAGGGCATCGCGGCGCGTCCGAGCGACATCGACGTGATCTGGCTCTATGGCTATGGCTGGCCGATCTACCGCGGCGGCCCGATGTTCTGGGCCGACCAGGTCGGCCTGAAGAAGATCGCTGAGCGTCTTTCTTACTACGCCAAGGAGACCAACGATCCCTCGCTGGAGCCGGCCCCGCTGCTCAAGCGCCTCGCGGCCGAAGGCGGCACGTTCGCCTCGCTCGCTGCGCCGTCTAAGGCGGCTTGATGCCGAGCTCTCACCACCCGTCATTCCGGGATGCGCCGCTTGGCGCAGGCCCGGAATCCATACTCCCGATCGTGGTTATGGATTCCGGGCTCTCGCTTCGCGAGCCCCGGAATGACGACTTCATTTCTCCGCGCTGAAATCCGACATGACCCATCCCGGCGAACAATATTATCCGCGAGGCGTCCGCTGGGACGATCCGATCGAACGCGGCACGCTGCCTGACTTGCTCGCAATCGCAGCCGCCGAATACGGCGACCGTCCCGCGATTGAATTCCGCGACCGGCCGATCAGCTACGCCGAGCTGGAAGACAAGGTCGAGATCGCAGCCTCAGCCTTCCTTCGCGCCGGCTACGGCACGGACAAATCCGTCGCGCTGTTCCTCGGCAACACGCCGGACCATCCCGTCAATTTCTTCGGCGCCCTGAAGGCCGGCGCGCGCATCGTGCATCTGTCGCCGCTCGACGGCGAGATCGCGCTGTCGCACAAGCTTTCCGATTCCGGCGCGCGTGTGCTGGTCACCAGCAATCTCTCCGCGCTGTTGCCGACCGCGCTGAAATTCCTCGACAAGGGCCTGCTCGACCGGCTGATCGTCTGCGAGGACGACGACTGGGGCAAGGTCGGCACGCCGCAGACCGCGCTGCCGCAAAGCCCCGCCGTCATCACTTACAAGCAATTCATTAGCGGCGTCACGAAGCCGCCGTCCTGGCCCGCGATCAACGTCGAAGACGTCGCGCTGCTGCAATATACTGGCGGCACCACCGGCCTGCCCAAAGGCGCGATGCTCAGCCACGGCAATCTGACCGCGGCGGTTTCGGTTTACGACGTCTGGGGCGCCCCCGCGCGCGCCGAGCGCAACGCGATCGAGCGCGTGATCTGCGTGCTGCCGCTGTTCCACATCTACGCGCTGACGGTCGTGCTGCTGTCCAGCATCCGCCGTGGCCACCTGATCTCGCTGCACCAGCGATTCGACGTCGAAGCCGTGATGCGCGACATCGAGGTCAAGCGCGCGACCTACTTCCCCGGCGTGCCCACCATGTGGATCGCCATCGCCGCGCTGCCCGATCTCGACAAGCGCGATCTGTCGTCGCTGGTCTCCTGCGGCTCCGGCGGCGCGCCGCTGCCGGTGGAAGTGGCAAAGATCTTCGAGCGCCGCGTCGGCATGAAGCTCAAGAGCGGCTGGGGGATGACCGAGACCTGCTCGCCCGGCACCGCCCATCCCAAGGAAGGCCCGGACAAGCCCGGCTCGATCGGCCTGATGCTGCCCGGCATCGAGATGGATGTGGTGTCGCTCGATGATCCCACGAAGGTGATGCCGATCGGCGAGGTCGGCGAGATCCGCATTCGCGGGCCGAATGTCACGAAAGGCTACTGGAACAAGCCGCAGGAAACCGCGGAAGCTTTTGTCGGCGACCGCTTCCTCACCGGCGATATCGGCTACGTCGATGCCGACGGCTACTTCTATCTGGTCGACCGCAAGAAGGACATGATCATCTCCGGCGGCTTCAACGTCTATCCGCAGATGATCGAGCAGGCGATCTACACCCATCCGTCGGTGCAGGAAGTCCTCGTCATCGGCATTCCCGACGACTACCGCGGCGAGGCGGCCAAGGCTTTTGTCACGCTGCGTGCCGGTGCTGCGCCCTTCACCATCGATGAACTGCGCGCGTTCCTCACCGGCAAGCTCGGCAAGCACGAGCTGCCGGTGGCGGTGGAATTCGCAAAGGAATTGCCGCGCACGCCGGTCGGCAAGTTGTCGCGCCACGAATTGCGCAAATCGCAGTCGGTGCCCGCTGTTCAGTCAAAAGTCGCTTCAGGTTAGCAAAGGAGGATCCGATGGATCTCGCTTTTACCAAGGAAGAAATCGCGTTTCGTGAGGAAGTGCGTCAGTTCTTCAGGGACAACGTGCCGCCGGAGACGCGGCGCAAGCTGGTCGAGGGCCGTCATCTGTCCAAGGACGAGATGATCACCTGGTGGCGCATTCTCAACAAGAAGGGCTGGGGCGTCTCGCACTGGCCAAAGGAATATGGCGGCACCGGCTGGAGCTCGGTGCAGCACTACATCTTCAACGAGGAGCTACAGTCCTATCCGGCGCCGGCGCCGCTCGCCTTCGGCGTCAGCATGGTCGGCCCGGTCATCTACACCTTCGGCAATGAGAAGCAGAAGAAGGAATATCTGCCGCGCATTGCGAATGTCGATGACTGGTGGTGCCAGGGCTTTTCGGAGCCCGGCTCCGGTTCGGACCTCGCTTCGCTGAAGACGAAAGCCGAGCGAAAGGGCGACAAGTGGATCATCAACGGCCAGAAAACCTGGACGACGCTCGCCCAGCACGCCGACATGATCTTCTGCCTCTGCCGCACCGATCCCACCGCGAAGAAGCAGACCGGCATCTCCTTCATCGTGTTCTCGATGAAGAGCAAGGGCGTCACCGTGCGCCCGATCCAGACCATCGACGGCGGCCACGAGGTCAACGAGGTCTTCTTCGACGACGTCGAGGTGCCCTACGAGAACCTGATCGGCGAGGAGAACAAGGGCTGGGACTACGCAAAATTCCTGCTCGGCAATGAGCGCACCGGTATCGCCCGCGTCGGCGTCTCCAAGGAACGCATCCGCCGCATCAAGGACCTCGCTTCCAAGGTCGAGTCCAACGGCAAGCCGATCCTGCTCGATCCGGCCTTCCGCGAAAAGCTGGCGGCCTGCGAGATCGAATTGAAGGCGCTCGAGCTGACGCAGCTCCGCGTCGTCGCCGACGAGAGCAAGCACGGCAAGGGCAAGCCGAACCCGGCGTCCTCGGTGCTCAAGATCAAGGGCTCGGAAATCCAGCAGACCACCACCGAACTTCTGATGGAAGTGATCGGCCCGTTCGCCGCGCCCTATGACGTCCATGGTGACGACGGCTCCAACGAAGCGATGGAGTGGACCGCGCAGATCGCGCCGAGCTACTTCAACAACCGCAAGGTCTCGATCTACGGCGGCTCCAACGAGATCCAGCGCAACATCATCGCCAAGGCCGTGCTGGGGCTGTAGACGTCACGCAGTAGCTGTCGTCCCCCGCGCAGGCGGGGGACCCAGTACGCCGTGGCGGTCGTGGCTTACGAACCGCCGGTGATTACTGGATCCCCGCCTTCGCGGGGACGACGACCGAAGGTGGGGCAGCAGTATTGCCCGCAATGGTTTCTGGAGAGAGCAAGTAAAATGGATTTTGATTTGTCCGAGGAGCAGCGGCTTCTCAAAGATAGCGTCGATGGTCTGCTGACCGACTCCTACGACTTCGATGCCCGCAAGAAATACATGAAAGAGAAGGGCGGCTGGAGCAAGGCCGTGTGGAGCAAGCTCGCCGAGCAGGGCCTCTTGGGCTTGCCCTTTGCGGAAGCCGATGGCGGCTTCGGTGCCGGCGGCGTCGAGACCATGATCGTGATGGAAGCGCTCGGCAAGGCGCTGGTGCTGGAGCCGTATCTGGCGACCGTCGTTATCGCCGGCGGTTTTCTGCGCCATGGCGGCTCGGACGCGCAGAAGGCCGCGCATGTGCCCGGCATCATCGACGGCAGCAAGACCTTTGCGTTCGCCCAGCTCGAGAAGAACTCGCGCTACGACCTGCACGACGTCACCACCACGGCGAAGAAGAAGGGCGACGCTTACGTCATCGACGGCGAAAAATTCGTGGTCCTCAACGGCGAGAATGCGGACGCGCTGATCGTCACCGCGCGCACCAAGGGCGACCGCCGCGACAAATCGGGCGTTGGCGTCTTCCTGGTGCCATCAGATGCAAAAGGCATCACGAAAAAATCCTATCCGACCCAGGACGGCCTGCATGCCGCCGACATCACCTTCACCGGCGTCGAGGTCGACGGGAGTGCAGCGATCGGCAATCCCGAGGATGGCCTGGCGCTGATCGAACGCGTGGTCGACGACGCGCGCGGCGCGCTGTGTGCGGAGGCGGTCGGCCTGATGGACGAGTCGCTCAAGGAAACCGTCGAATACATCAAGACGCGAAAACAGTTCGGCGTGCCGATCGGCACCTTCCAGAGTCTACAGCACCGCGCCTCCGACATGTTCGTTGCCGTCGAGCAGGCCCGCAGCATGTCGATGTTCGCGACCATGGCGTCGGAATTCGAGGACGCGAAGGAGCGCGCCAAGGCGATCGCCGCCGCAAAAGTGCAGATCGGAAAATCGCTGAAATTCGTTGGCCAGCAGTCGATCCAGCTTCACGGCGGCATCGGCATGACCATGGAGGCCAAGATCGGCCACTACTTCAAGCGGCTGACCATGATCGAAAACACCTTTGGCGACACCGACTATCACCTCCGCCGCGTCACCGACGCGGGCGGGCTGGTGTGACCCACGATGACTGTCGTCCTCCGCGAAGGCGGGGGACCCAGTACGCCGCGGTCTCTCGGCTCTAGCAAAAACGTCTCTGGAATACTGGATCGCCCGGTCGAGCCGGGCGATGACGACTGAGTAAATGGAAGAAGGGAGGCAACAACAATGAAAAACACCCCGTTCGATCTCACCGGGCAAGTGGCCGTCGTCACCGGCTCCAGCCGCGGCATCGGCCGCTCCTCCGCGGAACTGCTCGCCAAGCTCGGCGCCAAGGTCGTGATCTCCAGCCGCAAGGCCGACGCCTGCCACGAGGTTGCCGACGGCATCAAGAAGGCCGGCGGCGATGCCCATGTCATCCCCTGCAACATCTCGCGCCATGACGAGGTGAAGGCGCTGATATCAGGCACCACAAAGCATTACGGCAAGATCGACATCCTCGTCTGCAACGCGGCGGTGAACCCCTATTACGGCCCGTTGCTCGACATCAAGGACGAGGCCTTCGACAAGATCATGGGTTCGAACGTGAAGAGCAACATCTGGCTCTGCGCGCTGGCGATCCCGCAGATGGCCGAACGCGGCAAGGGCTCCGTCGTCATCATCTCCTCGATCGGCGGATTGCGCGGCTCCACCGTGATCGGCGCCTACGGCATTTCCAAAGCCGCCGATTTCGCGCTGTGCCGCAGCCTCGCCGGCGAGTGGGGCCCGAAGGGCGTGCGGGTCAACTGCGTGGCGCCGGGCCTGGTGAAAACCGATTTCGCCCGCGCGCTGTGGGAGGACGAAGACCGCCTGAAGCGCCGCTGCGCCACCACGCCCTTGCGCCGCATCGGCGAGCCCGACGAGATCGCCGGCGCCGTGGCTTATCTCGCCTCCGATGCCTCCACCTTCATGACCGGCCAGACCATCGTCGTCGACGGCGGCGTGACGACAGCGGCGGTCTGATCTTATCCCGCCCCCTTGTGGGGCGGGTGGCACAGCGTGAGCGAAGCGAACGATGTGACGGGCGGGGGTTGCGCGCGGCAGCGCGCAGAAATGCCTTGCTTCACTCGTAGCGTCGGGATGGCTGCATTTTTCGCGCACTGCCGTGCGCTACCCCCGCCCGGCGCTGAGCAACCGGCGACATAGGTAACAGTTCAGACCGACGACATAGGTAACACAATTCGGGTTTCGTTCTGGTCTGTTGTTGTTGAGGCCGTGGACCCTGTGGGCAACGCGTGAG